>NC_008555.1 GCF_000060285.1 Listeria welshimeri serovar 6b str. SLCC5334
TAATTAATTCTAACAATTTCGTTACAGTTTTCTTTACACACAAGTTATACACAAGTTAACTGGCTGTGGACAACCGTTTTTCACATCTGGACAGTTTTGTGGATAGATTTTGTAAGTCCTTGCTATCAGAGTGATTTTCTGATATTATAATTCCTGTCGAATAGAAATATAGCTGGGGAAAAATAAAGTTATCCACAATCCGTTTTCACTTTGTGGATAATTTTTTAACAGTGTTTGGATAACCTTATCCATGGCTTTTTCTATCTGTGGATAACTTATAGCATCCATTTACATTACTTAAAAAAGGGGGGTTACTAGTGCAATCAATTGAAGACATCTGGCAGGAAACTCTGCAAATCGTTAAAAAAAATATGAGTAAACCTAGTTACGATACATGGATGAAATCAACAACCGCTCATTCATTAGAAGGTAATACGTTTATTATTTCAGCGCCCAATAATTTTGTTCGCGATTGGTTAGAGAAGAGTTACACGCAATTTATCGCTAACATTTTGCAAGAAATAACTGGTCGCTTATTTGATGTCCGCTTTATTGATGGCGAGCAGGAAGAAAACTTTGAATATACGGTGATTAAACCAAATCCAGCGTTAGATGAAGATGGTATTGAAATTGGCAAACATATGCTTAATCCGCGTTATGTTTTCGATACATTTGTCATTGGTTCAGGGAACAGATTCGCCCACGCAGCATCACTTGCAGTAGCCGAAGCTCCAGCAAAAGCATATAATCCGCTCTTCATTTACGGCGGAGTTGGGCTTGGTAAAACACATTTAATGCATGCAGTTGGCCACTATGTTCAGCAACATAAAGATAATGCCAAAGTAATGTACCTTTCCAGCGAAAAATTCACTAATGAGTTTATTAGCTCCATTCGAGATAATAAAACCGAAGAATTCCGTACAAAATACCGGAATGTCGATGTCTTACTTATTGATGATATCCAATTTTTAGCCGGTAAAGAAGGAACACAAGAGGAATTTTTCCATACATTTAATACACTTTATGATGAACAAAAACAAATTATTATTTCTAGTGACCGACCACCAAAAGAAATTCCTACACTGGAAGATCGGCTTAGATCCCGCTTTGAATGGGGCTTAATTACTGATATTACGCCACCAGACTTAGAAACACGGATTGCTATTTTACGTAAAAAAGCAAAAGCAGACGGATTAGATATTCCAAATGAAGTCATGCTTTATATTGCAAACCAAATTGATTCGAATATTCGCGAGTTAGAAGGCGCACTCATTCGGGTAGTTGCTTATTCTTCACTTGTTAATAAAGATATAACAGCTGGTCTTGCGGCAGAAGCACTAAAAGATATTATCCCCTCTTCTAAATCACAAGTTATTACAATTAGTGGTATTCAAGAAACAGTGGGCGAATATTTCCACGTTCGTTTGGAAGATTTTAAAGCAAAAAAACGGACGAAAAGTATTGCATTTCCTCGCCAAATCGCTATGTATCTTTCAAGAGAACTTACAGATGCTTCATTACCTAAAATCGGTGATGAATTTGGTGGACGAGATCATACCACCGTCATCCATGCACATGAAAAAATATCGCAACTACTAAAAACCGATCAAGTGTTGAAAAATGACCTTGCTGAAATTGAAAAAAATTTAAGAAAATCACAAAATATGTTTTAATAGACCTGTGTACAATGTGGATAACTGAAACATACTTACCCACAAGTTATCAACATGTGGAAAACTTTATGACGTATAGCTTAGAACCTACTTATCCACAAATCCACAGCGCCTATTACTATTACTACGATTTTTTATTAATTAATTAAAGGTTTTTGAGGTTTTACAAAATATAAAAAAATGGGGGATACTCATGAAATTTGTTATTGAGCGTGATCGTCTTGTCCAAGCAGTCAATGAAGTTACTCGTGCCATCTCTGCAAGAACAACGATTCCAATTTTAACGGGAATAAAAATAGTCGTAAATGATGAAGGTGTAACACTAACTGGTAGTGATTCAGATATTTCCATCGAAGCATTTATACCATTAATTGAAAATGATGAAGTAATTGTAGAAGTGGAAAGTTTTGGAGGTATTGTTCTTCAATCCAAGTACTTCGGCGATATCGTTCGTCGTTTACCTGAAGAAAATGTAGAAATTGAAGTAACAACAAATTATCAAACTAATATTAGTTCTGGCCAAGCATCCTTTACGCTAAATGGTTTAGATCCAATGGAATATCCTAAATTACCAGAAGTTACAGATGGTAAAAATATTAAAATTCCAATTAATGTCCTTAAAAATATCATTAGACAAACTGTTTTTGCTGTTTCTGCAATTGAAGTTCGCCCAGTTCTTACTGGTGTTAACTGGATTATTAAAGAAAATAAACTGAGTGCAGTTGCAACAGATAGTCATCGTCTAGCTTTACGTGAAATTCCACTGGAAACAGACATTGATGAAGAATATAACATTGTTATTCCAGGAAAAAGCTTAGCTGAACTAAACAAAATTTTAGATGATGCAAGTGAATCTATTGAAATGACACTCGCAAATAACCAAATACTATTTAAATTAAAAGATTTATTATTCTATTCTCGTTTACTAGAAGGTAGTTATCCTGATACGTCGCGTTTAATTCCAACCGACACTAAATCAGAACTAGTTATTAATTCAAGAGCATTTTTACAAGCGATTGATCGTGCTTCCCTACTTGCTCGTGAAAATCGTAATAACGTTATCAAATTAATGACACTTGAAAATGGACAAGTTGAAGTATCCTCTAACTCTCCTGAAGTTGGGAATGTTTCAGAAAACGTCTTTAGTCAAAGTTTTACTGGTGAAGAAATTAAAATCTCCTTCAACGGTAAATACATGATGGATGCATTGCGTGCATTTGAAGGTGATGATATTCAAATCTCCTTCTCAGGTACAATGAGACCATTCGTGCTTCGACCAAAAGATGCTACGAATCCAAATGAAATTTTACAATTAATCACGCCGGTTAGAACTTACTAATCTTGCAAAAAAGCACATCCGTCTTGGTTTCAAGGCGGATTCTTTTTTTGTTATAGTACAGTTTTTTAGAAAAAATGTATATTTATGCAAACGGGGGTAATTTTAACATGATGAAAGATATGACAACAGGTAATCCAACAAAATTAATCTTTTTATTTGCGATGCCGATGTTAATTGGAAACTTGTTTCAGCAGTTTTATACGATGATTGATGCGGTTATTGTTGGAAAATTTGTAAGTGTAGACGCGCTTGCAGCTGTTGGTGCGACAAATTCAGTCAATTTTTTTATGATTTCTTTGATTATTGGACTTATGAGCGGTATTTCTGTCGTAGTAGCTCAGTATTTTGGTTTTAAAGATTATGATCGTTTAAAAGATGTTATCGCTACAGCAACCTATGCGGTGGTTTTTTCGGCGATTATTTTGACAGTTGCAGGAGTGTTACTTGCGAAGCCCTTACTTATTTTACTTAGAACACCAGCTAATATTTTAGATGATTCAACTATTTTTTTGACTACTCTTTTTATTGGAATTTTACCAATGAGTTTGTATAACGGGATGGCAGCGATTTTGCGGGCCCTTGGAAATTCCATCACTCCACTGATTTTTTTGATTTTATCTTCGTTACTTAATATTGCGCTTGATTTTTTATTTGTCGTTTATATGGGTATGGGCGTTCGTGGAGCTGCGATTGCAACAGTTTTATCACAAGCTGGGGCAGCAATAGCCGTTATTTATTATGCTTATCGGCATGTACCTTTTATGAAAATAGAGCGTTCCAGATTTAAGTTATCTACCCCTTTACTTAAGGAAATGGTGCGAATTGGACTTCCTTCAGGGTTACAAGGATCATTTATTTCTATCGGAAATATGGCGCTTCAAAGTTTAATTAATGGTTTTGGTTCGTCCGTTGTTGCGGCGTATACTGCAGCTAGTCGAATTGATTCACTTACATATCAACCTGGAATTGCCTTTGGAGCTGCATCTTCCATGTTTGCTGGTCAAAATATTGGTGCAGGAAAATTGGACCGCGTTCGCGAAGGTTTTTGGTCAGGAATTAAAGTAGTTACTGTTATCAGTATTGGAATTACGATTTTAGTTCAACTTTTTGCGCGTCAATTTTTATTATTATTTGTAGACTCTAGTGAGACGGAAGTTATTAATATTGGCGTGAGTTATTTACTTATTGTGTCGTTATTTTATGTTGTAGTTGGTATTTTGTTTGTCGTGCGGGAAACATTACGTGGTACGGGAGATGCGATGGTTCCTTTAGCAATGGGCATTTTCGAATTGGTTTCACGGCTTGTAATTGGATTTGTTTTATCTCTTTACATTGGTTATGTTGGACTGTGGTGGGCGACACCTGTTGCATGGATTACTGCGACGATGCTAGGAGTTTGGCGATATAAATCTGGAACTTGGCAAAAAAAAGCAGTTATCAGGCGAAAATAACAGTTTTAACAAAAAAACGCCACAGAAGCTCATATTTTATTTTTTTTAATAAATAATATCCCCCCATTAGTTTTGCTTAAAAAAGCTGAAAAACGAATATATGAAAATATTCTTTGTATTATTGGCAAAACTTTAGTAAAATAGAAGGTAGTGATAAAAAAAGATTGGGCGTGAAATTTTTGGCTGAAACAGTAAAGATAAATAGTGAGTTCGTAACGCTTGGTCAACTTTTACAAATGATTGATGTAGTTTCGACTGGCGGAATGGCAAAAGCGTACCTTAGTGAAAATACGATTTACATCAACGGAGAGCAAGATAATCGCCGGGGGAAAAAGCTTCGTAATGGCGATGTAATCTTAGTTCCTGGCGTTGGAAAAGTAAAAATTGAGCAAGGGTAATAGCAGATGCATTTAGAAAGCATTGTTTTAAGAAATTTCCGCAATTATGAAAACTTAGAACTAGAATTTTCCCCGTCTGTGAATGTTTTTCTTGGAGAAAATGCACAAGGTAAAACTAATCTTTTGGAAGCTGTACTTATGCTTGCTCTTGCAAAATCACATCGGACAACCAATGATAAAGATTTTATTATGTGGGAAAAAGAAGAAGCCAAAATGGAAGGGCGAGTAGTAAAGCGCGGGCAAACAGTCCCTTTAGAGCTTGCTATCACCCAAAAAGGCAAGCGAGCTAAGGTTAACCATCTGGAACAAAAGAAACTGAGCCAATATGTTGGTAACTTAAATGTGGTTATTTTTGCACCAGAAGATTTATCGCTTGTTAAAGGTGCTCCAGGAATTAGACGCCGATTTTTGAATATGGAAATTGGACAAATGCAGCCGATTTATTTGCATAATTTAAGTGAATATCAGCGGATTTTACAACAACGGAACCAATACTTGAAGATGCTACAAATGAAACGTAAAGTAGATCCGATGTTGCTCGATATTTTGACAGAGCAATTCGCAGATGTCGCTATTAATTTGACGAAAAGGCGCGCTGATTTTATTCAAAAATTAGAAGCATATGCAGCGCCAATTCATCACCAAATTTCTCGAGGATTAGAAACACTTAAAATCGAGTATAAAGCTTCCGTTACACTGAATGGGGACGATCCCGACACGTGGAAAGCGGATTTACTTCAAAAAATGGAATCAATCAAACAAAGAGAAATCGACCGTGGTGTCACACTTGTTGGGCCACATCGGGATGATTCTCTGTTTTATATTAATGGGCAAAATGTGCAAGATTTTGGTTCACAAGGTCAACAGCGGACAACGGCACTTTCTGTAAAATTAGCAGAAATTGACCTAATCCATGAAGAAACTGGAGAATATCCAGTTCTACTTCTTGATGATGTACTTAGTGAACTAGATGATTACCGTCAATCGCATTTGCTTGGAGCTATTGAAGGAAAAGTACAAACCTTTGTAACGACAACAAGCACGAGCGGGATTGATCATGACACGCTCAAACAAGCAACGACATTTTATGTAGAAAAAGGTACAGTAAAAAAATCCTAATCTAGGTTAATATAATTTGATGAAAAAGAAAGTGCGGTGGAATAATTAATGTCAGAAGAAAATATTACAAATGTACATGAAAGTGCTTCAGATTATAACGAAGATCAAATACAAGTACTAGAAGGCCTAGAAGCTGTAAGAAAAAGACCTGGTATGTACATTGGTTCAACTAGTCAACGTGGACTTCATCACCTTGTATGGGAAATCGTTGATAACGCAATTGATGAAGCTCTTGCTGGTTTTTGTACAGAAATTGAAATTACAATTGAAGCTGATAATAGCATAACTGTTCGCGATAACGGACGTGGAATTCCAACTGGGATTAACGAAAAAATCGGTCGTCCAACAGTAGAAGTTATTTTTACTGTTCTACATGCTGGTGGTAAATTTGGCGGCGGCGGATATAAAGTATCAGGTGGACTTCATGGAGTTGGTGCATCAGTAGTTAATGCTCTTTCAACATCTCTTGAAGTATATGTTCACCGTGAAGGACAAAAGTATTACCAACGTTTTGAACGTGGTGATGTAGTGATGGATATGGAAGTACAAGGGGAAACAGATTATCGTGGAACCATCGTTCATTTTACGCCAGATCCACAAATTTTCACTGAAACAACAGAATTTGATTTTGATACGCTTCGTACTCGTACGCGCGAACTTGCTTTCTTGAATCGTGGCTTAACAATTTCTATTGAAGACAAACGCGAAGAACACAAAGTTCGTAAAGATTTCCACTATGAAGGCGGAATTCGTTCTTACGTGGAGCATTTAAATAAAGCCAAAGATGTTATCCATGAGCCACCAATTTATTTGGAAGGTGAACGCGATGATATTATGGTCGAGATTTCCATGCAGTACAACACTGGATTTTCAAGCAATATCATTTCATTTGCGAATAATATTCATACGTATGAAGGCGGGACTCACGAATCTGGTTTTAAAACAGCTTTAACACGTGTTATTAATGACTATGCGCGTCGTAATAAAGTGTTTAAAGATAGTGATGACAACCTTTCTGGTGAAGATGTTCGTGAAGGTTTAACCGCAATTATTTCTATCAAACATCCGGATCCGCAGTTTGAAGGACAAACAAAAACAAAACTTGGAAATTCAGAAGCTCGTTCTATCACGGATAAGCTGTTTTCTGAGGCTTTAAATAAATTTATGATGGAAAACCCAGATGTTGCTAAAAAAATCGTTGAGAAAGGCGTGGTGGCTTCTCGTGCACGTCTGGCTGCTAAGCGCGCGCGTGAAGTTGCTCGTAAAAGCAGTGGTCTAGAAATTTCTAGTTTACCAGGTAAGCTAGCAGACTGTTCTTCACGTAACCCTGAAATCAGCGAACTTTACATCGTTGAGGGTGACTCAGCTGGTGGTTCAGCTAAACAAGGTCGGGACCGTTTATTCCAAGCGATTTTACCGATTCGTGGGAAAATTTTGAACGTGGAAAAAGCACGGTTGGATCGTATTTTAGCTAACGAAGAAATCCGAACTATTTTTACAGCTATGGGTACTGGTTTTGGTGGAGATTTCGACGTTTCTAAATCTCGTTACCACAAACTTATTATCATGACTGATGCCGACGTAGATGGTGCACATATTCGTACGCTACTTCTTACGCTATTTTATCGTTATATGCGTCCTCTGCTTGATGCAGGTTATATTTATATTGCGCAACCACCGCTTTATCAAATTAAGCACGGTAAGCAAATTGAGTACGTATATAGTGATGGACAATTAGAAGATTATCTAGCAAGCCTTGATAAAGACACTAAATACAGCATTCAACGATATAAAGGTCTTGGAGAAATGAATCCAGAACAACTATGGGATACAACAATGAATCCAGAACACCGTACACTACTTCAAGTGAATATCAAAGACGCTATTGATGCTGATGAAACTTTTGAAATGTTGATGGGTGACCGTGTGGAACCTCGTCGTAAATTCATTGAAGAAAACGCACAATACGTTAAAAACTTGGATGTTTAATAAATATTTCCCGGGTAATAATTGGGTCATTAATTGTTTTTAAAAGGTTTGAACTAGATTCAGCCTTACTTTTGAAAGGGAGGTTTCTCTAACAATGGCAGAAACACCAAATCAACGAATAACAGAGATAAACTTAAATAAAGAAATGCGGACTTCATTTTTAGACTATGCGATGAGTGTAATTGTTGCCCGTGCTCTACCAGATGTTCGTGACGGATTAAAACCAGTTCATCGTCGTATTTTATATGCAATGAATGACCTCGGTATGACTTCTGATAAAGCGTATAAGAAATCAGCACGTATTGTTGGGGAAGTTATTGGTAAATACCACCCTCACGGCGATACAGCGGTTTATTTTACAATGGTTCGGATGGCGCAAGATTTTAGTTACCGTAACATGCTAGTAGATGGACATGGTAACTTTGGTTCAGTGGATGGGGATATGGCGGCTGCGATGCGTTATACAGAAGCACGTATGTCAAAAATTTCAATGGAACTACTTCGCGATATTAACAAAGATACAATTGATTATGCTGATAACTATGATGGTTCTGAGCGTGAGCCAGTTATTTTACCAGCGCGGTTCCCTAACTTGCTTGTCAATGGTTCATCAGGGATTGCAGTTGGTATGGCTACGAATATACCAACTCATCATCTTGGTGAAGTAATTGATGGTGTATTGGCGCTTAGTCATGATCCAGAGATTAGTATTCGTGATTTAATGGAGTACATTCCAGGACCCGACTTCCCTACTGCTGGTATGATTATGGGACGTAGCGGAATTCGACGCGCTTATGAAAGTGGTCGTGGTTCAATTACTGTTCGTGGACGTGTGGATATTGAAGAAAAGAAAAATGGTAAAGAAACAATCGTTATTACCGAAATTCCTTATCAAGTAAATAAAGCACGCCTAGTAGAACGAATTGCCGAACTAGCACGTGAGAAAAAAATTGACGGAATTACTTCCCTAAATGATGAGTCTGACCGTTCAGGAATGCGCATTGTTATTGAAGTTCGTCGTGATATTAGTGCAAGTGTAATTGTGAATAATCTATTCAAAATGACAGCACTTCAAACCACTTTTGGAATAAATATGCTCGCATTAGTCGACAATCATCCAAAAGTACTTAATTTAAAAGAAATTCTTTATTATTATTTAGAACATCAAAAAGTAGTTATTCGTCGCCGTACAGAATTTGAGCTTCGTAAAGCAGAAGCACGTGCTCATATTTTAGAAGGTTTACGAATTGCGCTAGATAACATTGACGCGATTATTAAATTAATTCGTGGATCAAAAACTTCTGATGTAGCCAAAGAAGGCTTAATGACTCAATTCAACCTTTCTGATAAACAAGCGCAAGCTATTTTAGACATGCGTTTGCAACGTTTAACAGGTTTAGAACGCGAAAAAATTGAAGAAGAATACCAAAACTTAGTGGCATTAATTAATGATTTAAAAGCTATTTTAGCAGATGATGAACGTATTCTTGAAATTATTCGTGAAGAATTAGAAGAAATCAAAGTTAAATATGCGGATAAACGTCGTACAGAAATCTTGGCTGGTGATTTAGTAAGCCTTGAAGATGAAGACCTAATTCCAGAAGAAGAAGTAGCGATTACGTTAACTAAACGTGGTTACATTAAACGTTTACCATTATCAACTTATCGTAGTCAACGTCGTGGTGGTCGTGGTATTCAAGGAATGTCTACTCATGAAGATGACTTCGTAGAACACCTAGTTGCAACTAGCACACATGATACGTTACTATTCTTCACTAACACTGGTAAAGTTTACCGTTCTAAAGGATATGAAGTACCTGAATACGGTCGTACAGCGAAAGGTATTCCAATCATCAACTTACTTGGAATCGAAAGCCAAGAACAAGTGAATGCTGTGATAAACCTATCCGAATTCACAGATGATAGCTACCTATTCTTCACAACGAAACATGGTGTCGTGAAACGTACAACCCTTTCTCAATTTGCAAAAATTCGTCAAAGTGGTCTTCGTGCTGTAGAACTCCGTGAAAACGATGAACTAATTTCTGTTCAAATGACAGATGGAAGCAAAAACATGATTATCGCAACGAAACATGGACAATCTATCTATTTCCCAGAAGCTAATATTCGTGTAATGGGTCGTACAGCTGCCGGAGTTCGTGGTATTAGACTTCGTGAAGGCGATGAAGTTATCGGTATGGAAGTACTAGAAGATAACGAAAAAGTACTCATTGTAACTGAAAAAGGTTACGGGAAACAAACACCAGCTGCCCAGTATCCGCTTCGTAATCGTGGTGGTATGGGAGTCAAAACCGTTACAATTACCGAGAAAAATGGTAACTTAGTAGCAATGAAAACTGTTACTGGCGAAGAAGACTTAATGTTAATGACTGTGAGTGGTGTCTTGATTCGTTTTGAAATTGATACAGTATCACAAACAGGCCGTAGCGCAATGGGTGTTAAATTAATCCGTCTAGATGAAAATGAAAAAGTAGCTACTGTTGCAAAAGTTCCAAAAGAAGAAGATGAAGTGGAGCTTGAGGAAGAAATTGACGAAACTTTAATCACGCAAGTTCCTGATGAAAGTTTTGAAGATGCTCCTGGAAGCGATATCGAAGAATAAACTAAAGCTGGAAAACTTTCTAATTTACGAATTAGAATGATTTTCCAGCTTTTTCTTAGTATAAAAAAGCGCTTTTTGAATATAATTTATGTATAATATCCTTAATAGGTCTAAAAAAGGGAAGAGTTGAAAAAAATGCGCAAACTGATTCAATTTCTGTTTATAGCAGTAGTTTTATTATTAGTGGAATTCGTTTTAATTAATTATGCAACGTTACTTTTCTTACTAACAAGTATAATTATTCAATTATGCGGGATTATTATTGCAATTCGTTTACTCCTGTTTGATCAACGGAATACGAGCTCAAAAGTCGCCTGGATGGCAGTTATTTTCATTTTACCTGTACTTGGGACGATTAGTTACTTTGTATTTGGTAGAAATCCAGCAACTAGAAAATTCAGCACGGCTCAAGTAATGGAAAAAGCGAAATTAATTAATGCGATTCATGCAATTCCAAACAACACCAATGAAAAATTACCAAGACTTTCTAAACGAATTGCTCATTTAACTTCTATAGAGCCAATTAAAGGAAATAAAATCGAAATACTAACAAACGGTGAGGAAACTTTTCCTGTACTCCTAGACGCGCTTAGAAAAGCGGAAAACCACATCCATATTCAATACTATATTTTCAAAACTGATGCGATTTCCACAGAGATTCGTGATATTTTGGTGGAAAAAGCGAAATCTGGTGTGGAAGTAAGGTTTATGTTCGATGGGCTTGGTTCAAGTAAACTGAGTAAATCATTTTTAGCGCCTCTAAAAGAAGCAGGAGTTAGTATTCATGCGTTTGATCCAATAACTTCACCATGGATTGTAAGAACTGCCAACTTAAGAAATCATCGCAAAATTGTTGTGATTGATGGGCAAATTGGCTTTACAGGCGGGTTGAACATTGGAGAAGAATATCGTTCTAATACACCGGATTTTCGAGTTTGGCGAGATACACATATTAAAATCACTGGACAAGCTGTAATTGAACTTCAAGAATCTTTTCTAAATGATTGGATTTACATGGAAAATCAAGCTGGAGCTGCGGATAAATTTATTAGTGACTCTGGATTAAAGCAATATTTTTCCCCAGTTGATATGGGCGAAGAATGGGCGCAAGTAATATATGGCGGACCTTATGATAAAGAAAAATGGGTTCGGGATTCAATGCTTGATTTGATTGATTCCGCCAAAGAATCAGTTTGGATTGTATCACCCTACTTTGTTCCTGATGAGGAGTCACTTGCGGTTATTCGCCGGGTTGCAATGAGTGGCGTGGATGTACGGGTAATTATTCCAGGAAAAGGCGATCGCGGGATTTCATTCCATGGAAGTAATGCTTATGTGAAAACAATGATTGAAGCAGGTGCGCAAATGTATGCTTATGCCGATGACTCTTTTGTTCATGCAAAGGCAATGTTAGTGGATGGAACACGTGCAGCTATTGGAACAGCTAATTTTGACGTACGTAGTTTTAGGTTGAATCATGAATTAATGGTATTCTTATATGATGAAAGCGAGGCTATGCATCATTTAAAACGTGATTTTAAGAAAGATTTTGAAGATAGTCGACTATTTACGATGAAAGATATGGAAAACAAACCATTACTTACGCGCGTAAAAGAAGTTCTTTCTAGTTTACTATCGCCAATTTTATAATTTAGGAGTGGAAAAATGAGTGGAGATTTAAAACTTAGACCGCTTGAGCGAGAAGATTTGAAATTTGTTCACCGGTTAAATAATGATGCGAAAATAATGTCTTATTGGTTTGAAGAGCCATATGAGGCGTTCGTCGAGCTTCAGGAGCTATATGATAAACACATTCACGACCAATCAGAACGCCGTTTTATTTTAGAATTAGATGGACAAATGGTTGGATTAGTCGAGTTAATGGAAATTGATTATATTCACCGAAGAGCGGAATTTCAAATTATTATTGATCCTAAGTTTCAGGGACATGGTTATGCTGTTTCTGCCACAAAACTCGCGATGAAATATGCTTTTCACGTGTTAAATTTGCATAAACTATATTTAGTAGTTGATAAAGTAAATGAAAAGGCAATTCATGTCTATGAAAAAGTAGGATTTATTCGTGAAGGCGAGTTAATTGATGAATTCTTTGTTGATGGAACATATCATGATGCAATTCGAATGTGTATTTTCCAACATCAATATCGAGAAATGGATATTTAAATGGTGATTGGCGCAGGAAAAGTTGCGCCAGTCATTGTTTTGGGTCAAAAAAAGTTCTATAATAAGGTTTTAGTGAAAAAATTATGGTATCATGAAGTATTAAAGTTTGTATTATTTTGATGGAGAAAGGATTGGCGTGCATTGGCTACAGGCATTGGGACAGCTAAAATGATATTATGCGGAGAACATGCAGTTGTATACGGAGAACCGGCGATTTCAGTCCCATTTACACAAGCAGTAGTAACAACAAATGTAGAAACTTCTACAAAAACCAGATTTTCTTCAGCATTTTTTACAGGTGATTTAGAAGATATGCCAGATTTCTTAGCAGGAATCAAAGCATTAGTTATTGATGTTTTAAATGAAATTGGCAAAGGTGAATGTGTATCTATTCATGTAACTTCAGGCGTTCCAATTGGACGAGGATTAGGTTCAAGTGCTGCAGTAGCGACTAGTATTGCGCGTGGCCTATATAAATATTTCAATCAAAAATTAGACTCAAAAAAATTATTAGCAATAGTTAATGATGCAGAAAAAATTGCTCATGGTAATGCTAGTGGTGTTGATGCTATTACGGTCGTGAGTGAAAAGCCAGTTTGGTATGAACGAGACCGGAAATTAGAAATCATGCACTTTCCTAAAAAAATTACGTTCGTAGTAGCAGATACTGGGGTGCCAAGTGAAACCAGGGATGCCGTTAAGGATGTCCAAGTTTTATATAAAGAAAATCAAGCTGAAATCGGAAAAATAATTCAACAACTAGGGGATATTTCCCGGGAAATAAAGCACCATTTAGAAGGCGATGCAGATACCGTGAAGATTGGTGCTGCAATGAATAGAGCTCAGTCTTATTTGGAAACTTTGACAGTTAGTGATAGTAGTTTAGAAAAATTAATTAAAGTAGCTAGAAATAGTGGTGCAGATGGGGCGAAACTTACAGGTGGCGGTAGAGGTGGATGTATTATCGCTGTAGCAAAAAATCAAGAAATCGCTGAACAAATAACGAAGGCGCTTCATAATGCTGGAGCTGCACAAGAATGGATTTTTACGATTGGAGAAGGTAGTTATGAGAGCGACAGCCATCGCACACACGAATGTGGCGCTAATTAAATACTGGGGAAAACGCGATGAACACTTGATTCTACCTGCAAACAGTAGTTTATCCTTTACGGTAGATAAATTTTATACAAAAACAACGGTAGAATGGGACAAAAACTCAGCCCAAGATACATTTATTTTAAATGGTGAACAAAAAACGGATGCAAAAGTAGCTCGTTTTATAGATAAAATGCGAGAAGAATTTGGTATTACATCAAAGGCAATAATAACTTCTGAAAACCACGTTCCGACTGCTGCTGGACTTGCTTCATCAGCTTCGGCGTTTGCGGCCCTTGCACTTGCAGGATCCAGTGCTGCCGGTAGGGATGATACAAAAGAATATATTTCCAGACTAGCGCGTTTTGGTTCTGGGTCTGCTTCTCGTTCGGTTTTTGGTGATTTTGTTATTTGGGAAAAAGGGCAACAACCAGATGGCAATGATTCATTTGCAATTCCTTTTACCAATAAATTATGCGATAAAATGTCATTAGTAGTTGCAGTCGTTTCTGACAAAGAAAAGAAAGTTTCCAGTCGTGATGGAATGCGTTTAACCGTAGAAACATCTCCGTTTTTTGAAAAATGGGTATCTGCTGCTGAAACTGATTTAGAAGAAATGAAAAAAGCAATTTTAAACGAAGATTTTATCAAAGTTGGTGAAATTACAGAACGAAATGGAATGAAAATGCATGCGACAACACTTGGTGCAGAACCTCCTTTTACGTATTTTCAACCTCAGTCACTCGAAATAATGGACGCTGTTAGAGAACTACGCGAAAATGGCATACCAGCCTATTTTACAATGGATGCAGGTCCGAATGTTAAAGTGATTTGTGAGCGCGAAAATGAAAATATCGTAGCAGAGAAGTTGTCAGGTTTGGCTAAAAATGTTCTAATTTGCCACGCTGGTAAGGAAGCGAGTGTTATATCAGATGAAAAATAAACTACAGGTTAAAATACCCGGAAAATTATATGTTGCTGGTGAATACGCAGTTGTAGAATCCGGTCATACAGCCATTTTAACAGCTGTTAATCGTTATATAACGTTGACACTCGAAGATAGTGATCGTAATGAATTATGGATTCCTCACTATGAAAATCCAGTTTCATGGCCGGTTGGCGGAGAACTCAAACCGGACGGGGAACATTGGACGTTTACAGCTGAAGCAATTAATATTGCGACAACTTTCTTAAAATCAGAAGGCATCGAGCTAACTCCGGTGAAAATGGTTATTGAAACAGAATTAATCGACCAATCTGGAGCTAAATATGGACTAGGTTCGAGCGCAGCAGCAACAGTAGCTGTAATCAACGCGCTAATGACTAAATTTTATCCTGAAATATCTATGTTAAAAAAATTCAAATTAGCTGCACTTTCGCATTTAGTAGTACAAGGGAATGGTTCTTGTGGGGATATTGCTTCTTGTATGTACGGTGGCTGGATTGCTTACACTACATTTGATCAAGAATGGGTGAAGCATCGTTTAGCTTATAAATCACTCGAATGGTTTATGAAAGAGCCATGGCCAATGCTTCAAATCGAAACATTAGAAGAACCAGTCCCGACTTTTTCTGTTGGATGGACGGGTACACCTGTTAGTACTGGAAAACTTGTTTCGCAAATTCATGCGTTTAAACAAGAAGATAGCAAGAATTACCAACATTTCTTAACTAGAAATAATGAGATAATGAAGCAAATAATTCAAGCTTTCCATACGAAAGATGAGGAACTGCTTTATTCATCAATTAAAGAAAATCGTCGCATCCTTCAAGAACTTGGAACAAAAGCTGGTGTAAATATTGAAACTAGCTTATTAAAAGAACTAGCTGACTCAGCTGAAAACTTTGGTGGAGCAGGAAAATCTTCTGGTTCTGGCGGTGGAGATTGTGGTATAGCTTTCTCAAAAACAAAGGAACTAGCCGAAAAACTAGTTAATGAATGGGAAACCCTTGGTATTAAGCATTTACCTTTCCATACAGGGAGAGTGCAAATTACTGAATAAAATTTAAGCAGCAAACTAAGATAAATTGTTTGTTGCTTTTTTTGTTTTAAATTTCACAATCAAGGGAATAGTCAACAGAACGAAAGTTTGTGAAATATTTAATATATCAGGTTTTTGAACTAAGGTTTCAAATCAGATATAATGAGTTAGAGTATGAACATAGTGATTCTAAAAATGCTAATCAATTTTAAAAAAGTTTGTGAGCTTTTTAAAAGAATCGCATAGAAAAAGCATTTTTTCAATTACATAGGAGTTCTAACAAGCTTCTTTCAGCACTCCGGTAATGGTATTTTTGCGCAAAAATACACATTAGAAAACATCAAAAGGAAAAGAGGGGATTCGGGTGTCAAAGGTACTTAAATCTTTGCTACTCACGGCACTACTTGGGGTTACCGGCCTTATAAGTGGTTGTGGTGACTTGACAGTACTTAATCCAAAAGGGCCAGTTGCAAAAGGTCAGTCGGACTTAATTATTTATTCGATTATATTTATGCTGGTTATTGTTTTGACGATTTTTGTATTGTTTACGATTATGTTGGTTAAATACCGCGAACGGAAAGACATTTCAAACTATGAGCCAGATATGCATGGTAGTAGAAAACTGGAAATTCTTTGGACAATGATTCCAGTGGCTATCGTTATCGCTCTAGCTATTCCAACTGTAAAAACAATTTATGCAGGGGAAGAAGCGCCAAAAGTGACTTCGCACAAAGATCCAATTATTATTTATGCAACAAGTGCAGACTGGAAATGGATTTTTAGTTATCCAGATGAGTCTATTGAGACGGTTAACTATGTAAATATTCCAACTGACCGTCCTGTATTATTCAAATTAACTTCTGCAGATACAATGACGAGTTTTTGGGTACCACAATTAGGTGGGCAAAAATATGCGATGTCAGGAATGACGATGAATTTATATTTACAAGCAGATGAAGTTGGTACATACAAAGGGCGTAACGCGAACTTCAACGGTGAAGGTTTTGCGGATCAACGTTTTGATGTAGTAGCTCAATCTGAAAAAGATTTCAAAAAATGGGCAAAAGAAACGAAAGCAAATTCGCCAGTTATTACGCAAGACACTTATGACCGTCTTCTAATTCCTGGAAGTTCTAAGAAAAAAACTTATTCTGGTACGCATTTAGCATTTGTTGATGTGGCAGCTGATCCAGAGTATGTTTTCTATGCTTACAAACGTTTTGGTTATGAGATGACAAATCCACATAATCCAAACACTAAATCAACCATTTCTGATGAGCCAATGCTACCGGTTCGTCCTGTGACAGTAACTAATCCGCAATTTGAGCGTCATGATATGAAGCCGCAAATTATTAAAAACGGTGAAGGTTACCACGAGGATAAACATCGTGAGGACGAAATGAAGAAAATGGAAGAAGACATCCAAACAAATGAATTCAATAAAAAAGAATCGGATGACGCAGGGAACTAAAGGGGGGGACATAAGACATGAAATTGAATGAGTTTATCGTAACTGGCGACCCGATGATTTTAGGTGCGCAGATATCTATCGTACTTGTAAGTATTGGTGTTGTTGCGTTACTAACTTATACAAAAAAATGGAAGTGGCTCATGAAAGAGTGGATTTCTTCCGTTGATCATAAAAAAATTGGTATTATGTACTTGCTTGCTGCTGTCTTAATGTTTTTCCGTGGTGGTGTGGATGCGCTAATGATGCGTACCCAGCTAGCTTTACCGGATATGAAATTTTTGGACGCACAGCATTACAATGAAGTATTTTCTACACACGGAACTATTATGATTTTATTTATGGCAATGCCGTTTATTATTGGACTTATGAACATTGCAGTGCCACTTCAAATTGGTGCACGTGATGTAGCATTTCCATTTTTAAACAACTTAAGTTTTTGGACATTCTTTATGGGTGCGATGTTATTTAACTTATCATTCGTAATTGGTGGTTCACCAGATGCTGGTTGGACAAACTATGCGCCACTTGCGACAGATTTTAGCGCTGGATATGGAATTAACTTCTATCTTCTAGGTGTTCAAATCGCTGGTATTGGTACGCTGATGACGGGGATTAACTTTTTCGTTACGATTTTACGAATGCGTACAAAAGGTATGACGTTAATGAAAATGCCAATGTTTACTTGGTCTTCATTAATTACAAGCTTAATCATCATTTTCGCTTTCCCAGTTTTAACAGTGGCACTTGCACTAATGTCATTTGACCGACTGTTTGGGACAGCATTCTTCACACTCACGAATGGCGGGCTCCCAATGATGTGGGCTAACTTGTTCTGGGTTTGGGGACATCCGGAAGTTTATATTGTTATTTTGCCAGCTTTCGGTATTTTCTCAGAGATTATTTCTACGTTCTCCAGGAAAAAATTATTTGGTTATCCGGCGATGGTTGCCGCGATGGCAGTTATTTCTTTACTAAGTTTCCTTGTTTGGGTCCATCACTTCTTTACAATGGGATCAGGGGCGCTTGTTAACTCCTTCTTCTCCATTACAACGATGATGATTGCGATACCGACCGGGATTAAGATATTCAACTGGCTCTTTACGATGTATAAAGGGCGAATAACCTTTACAACACCAATGCTTTGGTCGCTTGCCTTTATCCCTAACTTTGTTGTTGGTGGGGTAACTGGGGTTATGCTTGCGATGGCTGCAGCCGATTATCAATATCATAATACGTATTTCTTAGTATCTCATTTCCACTACGTATTAATTGCTGGGACTGTATTCTCCTGCTTTGCCGGGCTTACATACTGGTATCCAAAAATGGTCGGTTACAGACTAAATGAAAAAATTGGTAAATGGTTCTTCTGGATTTTTGTTGTTGGATTTAACGTTTGTTTCTTCCCGCAATATTTCCTAGGACTAGATGGTATGCCTCGTCGTATTTATACTTATGTTCAAGGTGATGGTTGGACAACGCTTAACTTTATCTCCACAGTGGGCGGATTCTTGATGGGTGTAGCATTCTTAGTACTTTGCTATAACATCTATTACAGCCATAAACACTCTAAACGTGAAGTTACTGGTGACCCGTGGGATGCTCGTACGCTTGAATGGGCTACAAGTTCTGCAGTTCCTCCAAAATATAACTTTGCTGTTTTACCAGAATGGAACGACTTGGATGATTTCTGGAATAGAAAACAAAAAGGCGATTCATATGTGAATGACAAGAATTATAAACCAATTCATATGCCAAGTAATACAATGGTCGGTTTTGTAATGTCCGTTTTCTTCTTCATTGCAGGTTTCGGATTAGTCTTTTACTGGTACTGGTTAGGAATTATTGGTCTCGTTGGTATTTTAGGATGTATGATTTATCGTTCATTCCAAAACAATGATGGCTACCACGTTGAAGTGGATGAAATTAAAGAAACAGAAGAACATAATGCGCGCGAACTTGCGACTGGTGTGAAGGAGGGGAACCCATGGAATCTGTAGAAGCAAATAAAAATCTGCCAATAGAATATAGGTCAGAACAAGGTCGATTAAATATTCTTGGTTTCTGGATTTTCCTTGGCGCCGAAATCGCATTGTTTGCTACTCTTTTTGCTACTTACTTTGTTATGAGAAAGGCTGGCTCGAATGCGGGTCATCCGCCAGCAGAAATGTTTGAACTTTGGCTTGTCCTTATAATGACATTTTTACTATTAACAAGTAGTTTTACGTGTGGTCTAGCAATTGGTGAGATGCGTAAAGGCAATGTGAAAATGTTGACGATTTACTCGATTATTACACTCATTCTTGGTGCGGGATTTGTTGGCTTTGAGTTATATGAATTTGCACACTATGTGACAGAAGGCGTTACAATGCAAGTCGGTTCTTACTGGTCGGCATTCTTCGTTTTACTAGGGACACATGGACTTCACGTTACGGTCGGGATTTTCTGGATTAGTTTTATTCTGATTCAAATTAAAATGCATGGTTTGACACCAAAAACAGCATCAAAAGTATTTATTTCCAGTTTATACTGGCATTTCCTTGATGTTGTGTGGATTTTCATTTTCACCGGTGTCTATTTGCTAGGGATGGTGAACTAATATGACACAAAATAATAAATCAAATGCAGCACATGCTGAAGGTGGCATTCCTTGGAAACATATTGTTGGTTTCGCGTTATCAGTTATTTTGACGCTTCTAGCAGTTTGGGTAGCTCTTTATTCAACGCTTACAACAAATGTTAAGGTAGTTATTATTTTCATCTTTGCGTTCATTCAGGCAGCCCTACAACTTCTAATGTTCATGCATATGACGGAAGGCCGCGATGGCAAAATTCAAATTGGTAACATTTTATTCGCAGCATTTATTGCGATTGTCGTAGTTATTGGTTCTTATTGGGTAATGGAAATTGGTCATATGAATCATTTGTTATAAAAAGGAGCGAGTATAGAATTAATTTTCTATGCTCGTTTTTTGCATTTTTAAAGGGTTTAGAAGACGAAATAAAAAATTTCTAAAATTATTGCTTGCTATGTAATGCATTACATATTCTATAGTTAAGAAGTAAATTATATTCGTGAGAGGAGTTACACAAAATGACAGAATCAAAATTTCCTAAAGGCTTTTTATGGGGCGGAGCAGTTGCTGCAAACCAATGTGAAGGCGCTTATCTTGAAGACGGTAAAGGACTTTCACTAGTAGATATAGTACCAACAGTAGAGGACGGACGTTGGGACGCACTTTTCAATCCAACGAAAGCGCTTTCCACTGATTATGGTTTTTACCCAAGTCATGAATCAATTGATTTTTATCATCGTTATAAAGAAGACATTAAATTAATGGCGGATATGGGATTCAAATGTTTCCGTATGTCCATCAGCTGGCCACGTATTTTCCCAAATGGTGACGAAACTACACCAAATGAAAAAGGATTAGCATTTTATGACGCAGTTTTTGATGAGTGTCATAAATATGGTATCGAGCCAGTAGTTACAATCAATCATTTCGATACTCCACTAGAAGTTTTCAAAAAATATGGTGGTTGGAAAAACCGCAAATGTATCGACTTTTACTTGAATTTCTGTGAAGCTATTTTCACACGTTATAAAGATAAAGTAAAATATTGGATGACATTTAACGAAATTAACATGATTCTTCATATTCCATTCTTTGGTGGCGGCATGGACGTTACGAATGAAGAAAACCCAGAAGAAGTCAAATACCAAGCGGCACATCACCAATTAGTTGCATCTGCTTTAGCAACAAAACTTGGTCATGAAATCAACCCGGAAAACCAAATAGGTTGTATGCTTGCAGCTGGGAACACATACCCAATGACATGTAATCCACAAGATGTTTGGAAATCCATTCAAGCGGACCGTGAAGGCTATTTCTTCATTGACGTTCAAGCGCGTGGTTACTATCCAAGCTACACTAAACGCTTCTTCAAAGAACACAACATTAACATCAAAATGGAAGATGGCGACTTAGACGCATTACGCGATCACACAGTTGATTATGTGGCATTCAGTTACTATTCTTCTCGTCTAACAAGCGCAGATCCAGAGAAAAGCAAAGAAACAGAAGGCAATGTTTTTGCAACACTAAAAAACCCATATCTAAAAGCAAGCGAATGGGGTTGGCAAATTGATCCACTAGGTCTTCGTATCACTATGAATACAATTTATGACCGTTATCAAAAACCACTTTTCATTGTAGAAAATGGATTAGGTGCAGTAGATACAGTGGAAGAAGATGGCGCTATTAATGATGATTACAGAATCGATTACATGCGTGAACACGTTCGCGAAATGGGTGAAGCAATCGAGGACGGCGTGGAACTTCTTGGTTACACACCATGGGGCTGCATCGACCTTGTCAGCGCTGGCTCTGGTGAAATGAAAAAACGTTATGGCTTCATCTACGTTGACCGCGACAACAAAGGCAACGGAACACTAAACCGCTCGAAGAAAAAATCATTCGACTGGTACAAAAAAGTAATTGAAACAAACGGTAAAGATATCGATTAATAACTAACAAACCCCCACTTTCGGCGATGAAGGTGGGGGTTTTAAGTAATATTATTTATGGGAAGTTTCTTCTTTTTCGATTTCAGAAACAGACTTATCTGTAGGGTATTTAGCCCATTCATACATTTCTATAGGCATACCCACATTTTCTTCAAAATGTTTACCATAAATAGATGCAGTTATATATAAATCCTTATCTCCATTTACATAGCCTTCTATATAAGGAGTACCCATACCAGTGACAGATACGTTTGTAAAAGTAACATTGTCTATATTTTTGTAATTATATTTTAAATACTTTTCAATTCGAGGAGATTCTTCTGATAAGAATTGTTGTTTTGCTTTTTGTTTTTCATGATTTTGCATAATAAGGTAGCCTCCAATACAAACTAGTATTATAATAATAGTTAAAAAAATCAAAATGATTTTTTTTTTCATTTTCTTCACCTCATAAAAATAATAACACAGAATAGGGAGAGATGTTATGAAAGTGAAAGATAACACAAATTTTTATTTAGCAGATGCAGTATACTCAAATAAATATCTAAAAATAGGAAGTGTGTTACCCTTAGCAAATGATGAAGAGTGGATCACAATCAACTCAGTAAACAAAGAAAACGGTCTGCAAGCTATTGCAGTGGTGCCATTGAAGGATTATAAAGATTACAATAACGGGAAATTAAAAAAATATACTCATATTGTTTTTGTATCGCGAGGATCTGAAGAATTAAATGATTGGAAAGAAAACTTAGGTCTGGTTGTAAAGGAAGATGATAAAGAAGGCCAATTTAAAGTATATGACAAATTCGTTAATGATACGCTTGGAAAATTTAAGACGCAGGACTATAGTTTTACAGGACATAGTTTAGGCGGTGGATTAGCGCAGTATGAAGCTGTTAAGCACCTAAAACCAGCAGTAACATTTGCTGCCGCGAGAGCTTTTAATAAATTAACGGACAAAGAGCAAAAAAAGGCTTTAAATGGGGAGTATTGGGATTTAATTAAAGATTATTATCATTCAGACGATGTCGTTGGAATGTTACCACCAAATGCGGAAGTTTTTTATAGACAATACTTAATGAAACGTAATTCAAGTGAAAATAATATAGACAAATTTGGAATTGGTGGACATATGCAGTCTACTTTTATTGGTTGTTTTGGGGTAGATGGTGCGGCTGAATTACTTGTTAAACCAGACGAAATTATTAATCAAATCGAGCGTTTGGATGATGTTTTTGCAAAAATGCGTCAGATTGAAAATTTTATGCAAGACTATGAAGAGTGGGAAAAAATACAGTCACAGCGCCTGAGATCTCAGCTAGATGAAGAAACATGGGAAGGTGGAAAGTACAGTGAATTAACAAACTGGGATGTAGATGATGTACTTACTGAGGTTTCAAGAAAATACAAAGACGGTGTATATAGGTTTCATAATACAGATAAATTTGAAGAGTTTTATGATGAAAATAGAAAAACAATTCAAAAACTAAATGGATTTAAAGAAGAAGTAATTAGTGCAGCGCTAGCTTTTAATAATAAAGATAAAGAATTAGGCAACTGGATAAAAGAAAACAGCAAAGGATGGTAAAAAATGTACGGGAGTTCACCAACAACACAGAAAATCGAAAATTACGATTACTATGCAAAAGCTGAACAACAACGATTACAAGCTGAATTGGATAATAAAGATGCCAAACTAAGCAATCAAGATAGAGCAGATATTATCGCGGCACAGAGAGCGTTAGAAAAGCAAATGCAAAAACAACATTTACAAGCGGAGGTTCCTAAAAAAGTAACGAAAATAATAGATGAGGGTAAACAAGAGTTAGTAAGAATTGAACAAATATGGGTAGATTTACTTGCCGATTATGCTGATATCGTAGCCCAAATGGAGTGTTCATTTGAGTCTAAAACTGGTAAAGCTTTAAAAGAATGGATGGTTCATTATCGGAGTAACCAGATAATTCGAAATGAAATTTTAATTTATGACTGCCAAAACTCCATCAAATTAGATAATTAAAAACAATACATAAAATAAAAAGCAGAAATCATTGTGTAACACCATCCAAAAAATGGCATACATAAGACTTCTGCTTTTCCATTAATATGAAATTGCGCGTTTTGCTTGTTTGCTCCAACAAGTATTAAAATAACTCTGTGAAATTCGAGCGTTTTTTTGGCCAGACCAGCTATCATTATAGTAAAAATTATTTTTATCATAACCAGTGATAGTGATTGCATGGACAGAAAATCCTTGGAAATTACTGACCCAAGCTACAACTGGACGTTTTTTGTTCAGTTGATTTTTAATACCTGTTAAATTCGTTCCGGTCATGTTTTTCGCGCTGCCAGCATATTTCTTTACTTGGTTGACTAAAGCGGGTGGATAAATTGTCCAACCACTCTTAGAAAAAGGATTACCTACAAATCCATAATTTGGATTAGATTTATGACGTTTCATTTCTTTTGCTAACTTCACTTTGTCTACGTTTTTACCTGCATAACGCAGCATCATGGCTACATTTGTAATTTCGCATCCGGTTGGAAGTTGCGGACGTTGCACAATTAAAGGTACATTCATTTGAATAATCTTTGGAGTTGATGGTTTGGGTGCGGGCGTTGAGGCACCAGCTGCTTTTACATATTTCCCAGATACGTAGCCTTTTTTTCCTTTAAAACTGATTCTATACCAGTTGTTAGACGTTTTTGCAATGGCTTTAAATTTTGTTTTATTCTTGAGCCAACCGATCACTTTCCCGGATGTGGCATTTGTTGTACGAACATTAAGGCTGGCTGTTGTCACCATCTGCTTATTAATCACAGTTTCCTTTGCCGCCGCCTGACCAGTTGTAGAAACACTAAAAATACTTAAAACAAGCCCCAAGACAAGTAGCATTTTCCCCCATTTGCTAAAAAAATCTCCCATTATATCCCCCTTTAATACAGATTACTTATTTATACCCTATTTTCAAAAAACGAAAAGAAAACGCTTGCATAAATATAATAGCCATGGTACTATGAAAATGAACTTAACGTGTTAACCGGTTATTATAGTAAAAGTTCAGTATTAGCAAGCGAATTCAAGTTTGCAATCAAAAATGTATCATGGTACCATTAACCTAAAACTTAACGTGTTAACACGCGGGATGCTTTAGGGGGAACTAACGATGTCAGAACCAAAATATGCGATTATAATCAGTGATATCAAGCGATTAATCAATAATGGAACTTTCAAGCCAGGAGAAAAAATTTATTCCGAAGATGAACTTAAAAAGAAATATAATGTTAGTAATACAACAGTTGTTCGCGCTTTACATGAACTTGTAAGAGCAGGGATTTTAGCGCGTTATCAAGGAAAAGGTACTTACGTTAGTAAATCCATTATCAATGAGGAAGTTATTTTTAATGAATATACAACAGTGCCTAACGGTAAATTTAATCGAAAAACAAAAATTACTAATGAGCATACGAAAGTTTTGGCTATTAACGAAATTCAAGATGAGCGAATTGCTAAAAATCTGCAAATCCCACCTGAAAACATGATTGTTCATTTTCAGCGGATTCGTCTTATAGATGACGTACCTTGGACAGTTCAAAACAACTATATGGCAAAATCCAATTTAATTAACGTCGATTTAACGAATCTGGAAAAGTTTAATTCTTTATCGGAAGTAATTAAAGAGCTTTATGGTATAAATATTCTGCATGAGGCGATGAAAGAGCGCATTCAAGTTGAATTTCCAGTAAAAGACAAGAATAATTTTAAATTACTTGAAATCGACACAGAATTACCACTTTATCACATTGAAAGAATCACTTATGTACCAGAGGGAAAGCCCTATGAATATATTGAAAGCTATTTACGACATAATTTTTACTCTATTGAAATTGAAAAGAAAAAACAATAGAAAGGAGATCATTACTTGAATTATATTATCGCAGCACATGGCCGGTACGCGCAGGAAGTAAAAAATAGCTGCCAGATGATTACCGGCCAAACAACGAATATCGCAGCAGTTACTTTTACCGAAGACATGGGGGTGACGGATGTATTAGAGAGCTACAATGCTGTTTATTCACCTGAAAATGAAACCGTTATCATAGTAGATATTGTGGGTGGGACACCTTGTAATGCAGCGCAAATGTTTCGTGCAAAATATCCTGAAATAAAGATAGTATCAGGTTTATCACTAGGATTAATTATCCCGCTTAGTCTGGGAGAAAGCTTAGAAGGAGCGATTATTGGCGCACAAGAAAATATTCAATTTGTGGAATTGAAAGCAAATAATTCGACAGTAAGCGATGATGGAGAGGAAGAGGACTAATGGGAAGTAACGGAATTAAACATGTACGTGTTGATGAAAGACTAATTCATGGACAAGTAGCAACAATGTGGACTAATACCATAAAGGCAACGCGAATTATGATTGTTGACGATGCCGTTGTAAAAAATGATATGGAAAAAATGGCACTCAAAACCGCAGTACCAGCTGGCGTTAAACTAAGTATCCTTACAGTAAAAGGGGCAGCGAACAATATCAATAATGATAAATACGTTGGTCAACAAGTTTTCTTAATTGTAAAGTCACCCCATGCGCTTCGTGGTTTAGTGGATGCTGGTGTAGAACTTCCTCAAATTAATGTAGGAAACATGTCAACAAAAGCAGGGAGCCGCCAAATCAAAAAATCTGTTAGTGTAACAGATGAAAATTTGGAAGATTTTGATTATTTATCCAAAAAAGGAATTAAAATCACAGCTCAAATGGTTCCTAGTGAAGATGCTATTGAATTTGCAAGTTTATTAAAAAATAAGTAATAAGAAGGGAGAACTATAATGGATTTAGCAGTTTGGCAGATTATATTGTTGGTTATACTTGCAGCTTGTACCATTCTTGATGCTTTAACTTTAGTAATAGGACTTAATTTCCCTGTAATAACAGGAACACTCGCTGGAATTATAATGGGCGACATGGTACTTGGTCTTGCTATTGGGGCAACGTTACAACTGATGGTTCTAGGTGTTGGTACATATGGCGGGGCGTCAATCCCTGACTTTACAACCGGGGCAATTGTAGGAACAGTATTTGCTGTTTTGTCAGGGCAAGATGCGGAATTTGCGATTGGGCTTGCAATTCCAGTAGGACTTTTAATGGTTCAATTAGATATTTTAGCTAGATTTACCAATACATTTTTCTTACATCGAATTGATTCTAACATTGCTTCGGGCAACATTTCTGCGGTAAAAAGAAATATTTGGTATGGAGCATTACCATGGGCTTTATCACGTGCAGTACCAGTATTTATCATGTTGACTTTCGGACAAGGAGTAGTTGATTTTATTCTAAATGAAATTCCAGAATGGCTAATGGGCGGACTTCGTGTAGCTGGCGGAATCCTTCCAGTAGTGGGTATCGCGATTCTTCTTCGTTACTTGCCAACAAATAAATTCGTCGCATACTTAATTATTGGTTTCGTAGCAGCAGCTTATCTAAAAGTACCAATGCTAGGCGTGGCGCTAATTGGTGTAGCTTTAGCAATCATTTACTTCAAACAAAATTTCAAAAACCAAGTGGCTGTGGGACTAAATGGCGCAGCGCTAGTTGGGGAGGAGAACGAAGATGGCGAATACGAAGACTGAACAGGATTTTGAAAAAGTCCTTAAGAGACGCGATTTAATAGCAGCAAACTTTCGTTGGTTGTTTGCCAGCCAAATCTGTTGGAACTATGAGCGAATGATGTCAACTGGTTACCTTTATAGTATTTTGCCAACGCTTCGGAAACTTTATAAAACAGATGATGACTTAAAAGACATGATGAACATGCACAATCAATTTTTTAACACGAACCCTATGGTCGGTGGTTTGATTTTAGGAATGGATATGGCTATTGAAGAACGAGAAAAGAAAGCTTCAAAAGAAGTTGTAACTGGTTTGAAAACAGGGCTAATGGGACCGTTTGCTGGTGTTGGTGATACAATTTTTGGCGTTATCTTACCGACGATTTTCGGATCGATTGCAGCATATATGGGTCTTCAAGGCAATGTGACGGGTGTTGTTATCTGGGTATTAGTTAACATTTTAGTTGTGGGAGCTAGATTTACGCTACTTCCACTCGGTTATAAGCAAGGTGCGAAATTAGTAACTGAATTTGCAGACAGACTTAATGCGTTAACCGATGCAGCTATTTTGCTCGGGGTCACAGTTGTAGGAGCGCTCATTCCAACTGTAATTAAAGCAACTGTTCCTTTCGTTTATAAATCAGGGAAAGTAGAACTTAAAATGCAAGACATGCTCGATCAAATTATGCCTTCTCTCGTTCCAGTTTTACTCGTGGCACTCATTTATGCACTTTTAGGCCATAAAAAAATGACATCTACGAAGGCGATTTTATTAGTAATGGTTATTGCGATTATTTTATTCAACCTAAAAATTCTAGGTTAAAATATAAAAATTGGAGGAATAGACAAAATGGGTTTAACATTTTTTGACAAAGCACGTGAATTAACAGAGGAACTTGAAAGAACACAAGTGGAAAATATTCACGAAGCAGCGCAACTAGTAGCAGAGAGCATTATGAACGACGGGATCATTCAAGCATTTGGTAGTGGGCATTCTTATGCAGCAGCAATTGAAGTATGTGGAAGAGCGGGAGGGCTTATTCCGTCAAAAGTTATTATGGATCCCGCGGGAGGATACTATGAATCTATTGAGGGCGTTGGTTCCTTGTTAACTCATAGATTACAAGCAAAACCAAATGATGTATTCTTTCTTATATCTAATTCAGGTCGAAATCCGATGGGAATCGAGCTTGCAGAATGGATTAAAGCGCAAGGCTGTAAATTGATTGTTGTAACGGCGCTTGATGCCTCTCAAACAGCAGCATCCAGACATTCTTCTGGAAAATTGTTATATGAATTTGCGGATGTCATTCTAGATAATCGCTCGGTTCAAGGAGATGCGGCACTCGAATTAGATGGTTTAGAGGGAAAAGTTTGCGGAACATCTTCCTTCTCAGCTGTTTTGCTTCTACAACAAACCATCTATGAAGCAGTAGAACTGATGCTAGAAAAAGGATACACACCACCAGTTTATCGCAGTGCCAATATTGATGGCGGCTACGAATATAATTTTGCGATTGAAGATAAGTTTGCTGACCGGATTTTCCACTTATAATAAAAATGGGCGCGAAAATAATATTTATTTTCGCGCTTTTTGGAGGTTAGATGATGGTATTAAAAGAAGCATGTATTGAAAACACTACTAATTTAGCGAAAGTTATTTTAGCTGGGGCTAATCGAATTGAGCTTTGTGACAATCTGGCGGAAGGTGGGACTTCTGTTAGTTATGGGGTTGCGAAATATGTAGTGCACTTTTGTCATCAAAAAAATGTGCGTGTTATGGCAATGGTTCGTCCTCGAAAAGGCGATTTTACTTACACAAAAGAGGAGATTGCAATGATGTGTGAGGATATTTTAATGTATAAGAAAGTAGGGATTGATGGAGTTGTTTTTGGTTGTATTACGAATTCAAAGCAGCTCGATAAACCAGCTATAAAACAATCAATGAAAGCTGCAACAGGTGTCGAAGTGACATTTCATATGGCATTTGATGAGTTAATAGAAACAGAGAAATTACAAGCAATAGACTGGTTGGCAACACAAGGTATTACACGAATTCTGACGCATGGTGGAGACGGGACCAAACTTCCCAAAGAAATATTTATGAATTGGCGAAAATATATTGATTATGCAGCCGATCGTATCATTATTTTGCCAGGTGGAGGGATTAAATCTCATAATTTAGAATGGATTATAAAAGAAACTGGAGCGACTGAAATACATGGTACAGACTTGTTTGGGGAGCATTAAAACTCCCCTAATAAAAAAATTTTTAAAAAAGGCTTGCAACCGTTTTCTTTATATGATATATTTATCTCATCACAAAGGATTGTTACCAATTTATTGGGCAAAACCTAAGCTGATTTGTAGGACACGTGTATACGTGGAGTCCTCGAATGAGCTTAGGTTTTTCTTTTTGCCCAAAAAACCAAAAAGAGGAAGGAAGTCGTCAAAATGAAATATGAACAGTTAGCAAAAGACATCTTGAAAAATGTCGGCGGTAAAGAAAATATCAACAGTGTGTTCCATTGTATTACCAGACTTCGGTTTAAACTGAAAGATGAGAATATTGCGAACACAAAAGAGATTGAAAAGCTTGACGGAGTTATCTCTGTAATTAAAAGTGGAGGTCAATACCAAGTAGTTATTGGTAACCACGTACCAGACGTATTTAAAGCAGTACTAGAAGTTGGCGGTATTTCAGCAGAAGGTGACGAAGGAAGCAGCGCACCAGCAACAGGTAATATCTTCAACCGTTTTATTGATATGATTTCCGGTGTATTTACACCAGTTTTAGGCGTATTAGCAGCAACAGGTATGATTAAAGGTTTCGCAGCAATGTTCTTAGCATTTGGCTGGCTTACAGAAACATCAGGGACTTATATACTCCTTTATGCAATTGGGGATTGTTTATTCTACTTCTTCCCGATTTTCCTAGGTTACACAGCAATGAAAAAATTTGGTGGGAACGTATTTATCGGAATGGCAATAGGGGCAGCCTTAGTCTATCCTACACTTGCAGGTATTTCTGCAGGTAAACCAATTTTCACGCTTTTCGCAGGAACCGTATTTGAATCTCCAATTCATATCACATTCTTAGGAATTCCAGTTATCTTGATGAATTATGCATCTTCTGTTATTCCGATTATCTTAGCAACATATTTTGGTTCAAAAGTAGAAAAAGGCTTCAAGAAAATTATTCCAGATGTAATTAAAACTTTCGTAGTTCCATTCTGTACTTTGTTAGTAGTCGTTCCAATTACTTTCCTTTTAATTGGCCCAATCGCTACATGGGCTGGTCAATTACTAGGAGCAGGAACAATTTGGGTTTATAACTTAAGTCCTGTAATCGCTGGTTTAATCCTAGGTGGTTTCTGGCAAGTATTCGTTATCTTTGGACTTCACTGGGGTCTAGTACCAGTGGCAATCAACAACTTAGCTTCTCTTCACCATGATCCAATTTTAGCAATGACTTTCGGTGCATCATTTGCACAAATCGGTGCAGTATTAGCAGTATTCTTTAAAACTAGAAATACAAAAATCAAAGCTCTTAGTATCCCAGCATTTATTTCGGGTATCTTTGGTGTAACTGAGCCAGCGATTTACGGGGTTACTTTACCACTGAAAAAACCATTTATCATGAGCTGTATCGCTGGTGGTATTGGTGGCGGAATCATTGGTTTTGCAGGGTCGCAAACATATATCATGGGTGGGCTTGGAATCTTCGGTCTTCCTAACTTCTTCAAACCAGGTGAAGGTATTACAGGCGCATTCTGGTGGGTAGTAATCGCTATCGTTATCAGCTTCATCCTTGGTTTCATCTTAACTTATGTAGTTGGATTCAAAGACCCAGCTGAAGCAGTAGTAGAAGAATCTAACACAGTAGAAGGCGAAACTTTAATCGAACGTGAAACAATTCCAGCTCCAGTAGTTGGCGAAATCGTAACTTTAGCAGATGTAAAAGACGAAGCATTTTCATCCGGTGCACTTGGAAAAGGTGTAGCAATCATTCCTTCTGTCGGACGTGTTGTAGCTCCAGCAGCAGGAACTGTAACAACAATCTTCCCAACTGGGCATGCAATTGGTATTACAACAAATGACGGTGCAGAAGTACTAATTCACATTGGTATGGACACAGTTCAACTAGAAGGTAAATTCTTCACAGCACACGTTAAACAAGGTGATACGATTACAAAAGGTCAATTACTAACTGAATTTGATATTGAAGGCATTAAAGCAGCTGGTTATGATGTTACAACACCAGTAGTAGTAACAAACTCCAATCAATATTTAGACGTAATGATTACAGATGCAAAAGAAGCAAAACTAGAAGAACGTTTAATCACATTAGTAATTTAAGACTTATTAATAAGCAGCTTGGGCAAAATTTGCTCAAGCTGTTTTTATGTTATACTGAGAAAAAATGGGCGGTGAGTAAATGTTAGTAAAAGATGACCTTATTGGAATTATTTGTTGTTCTGATGGGAGAAAAAGAGAGGATAAGCCAGTAATTGAAAGGCTTAAACGTGTTTTAGAAGTTGAATTTGGATTGCAAGTGATCTTAGCTAAAACTATTTTTCGAACAGAAGATTCACCTTTTAGTGGTAGCCCTAAAGAACGAGCGTCAGAACTAATGAAGCTGTTTCAAAATCCGGATGTGAAAATGATTTTTGATATTTCGGGTGGAGATGCAGCTAATCAGGTGCTACCTTATCTTGACTTTGAACTTATTCAAAGAGTAGCCAAGCCTTTCATTGGTTATAGCGACTTAACGGTGATATTAAATGCTATTTATACGAAGACGAAACAATCAGGATATAACTATTTATTGCGACATTTGGTGGGGGAAGCGAGTGAAATCCAAATGGCGCAATTCAGAAAAATATTTTTTGAAAATCGTCTATTGATTAATGGAAAGTCCCTTACTGAATTTGAATCGAGTAGCGGTGAAGTAGTTGGTGGAAATATCCGTTGCTTTTTGAAGCTGGCCGGAACAGAATTCATGCCAGACGTAACAAATAAAATAATATTGTTAGAAAGTTTGGGAGGAAGAGAAACTAAAATAGCTTCTTATATAGCGCAAATAGAACAATTAGGCTTGTTTTCGAAGTGCTTAGGTATCATTGTGGGAGAACATTCAGAGGCAGAGAAAAACGGTGAATACGACAGAATAGGCGACTTATATTATCATATTGGTTTAAAATATAAATTGCCTGTTTTTAGAACTAGAGAAATCGGACATGGATTAGATGCAAAACCATTTCCAATCGGCGAAAAAATAAATGTTTCACGTGAAACATTAACAAATTTTTAATATTTTTATTGCGAAATATTCATAATTAACCTTTAATATAGAACTTGTAAGCAAGGAACACAATTAGTTTTACTCCCTTTTTGCTAATTGTAGAATTCCTTAAAATCCTAAACTCCCTTTTTGGACCGACTTGATTGTCGGTCTTTTTTTATTTTTATTGATTTTCAAGCTGAAAACTATTCAATTTTTTGTTAAAATGATAACATAAAAGAAAATGCGTATAAAAAAGGAGTTTTTATCATGAAAGTTGAAGGATTGCTTGGATTTTTAGGGGCTGCAATGGGTATTGGATTTAGTTTGATGGTTCTTGTTATTCCTGATATTTCACAAGCTTTAGAAGAGGAATCATTTTTCTTCTATATGTTAACGATTGGTTCGCTTGTGCTTTCAGGTGTGGGACTTGCGGGATCATTTATTGTTTCACATAAACCGCGTCTTGGTGGAGCAATGATGGTTGCAGCTGCAATTGGTTGTACTATGTCGATTTCTATCATGTTTTTACTGCCAATCGTTTTACTAGCTGTTGGCGGATTAATTGCACTAATCAATTATGAAGAAGCTGCTTCAGTAGAAGAATAAAATTACTGTCTAGTGTAGTGATTACCAAAGTCTGATTTTTGGTCACTTCATTGGACAGTATTTTTTTGTTGAATAAAAGGTTATTAATCATTAAAAATTGATAAATAAGTCACAAGTCGGATACATGGATGACGAACTTGTGGTAAAATGAACTTTGACTTTTAAAAAAAGAAGAGGAAGTGAGTGCCTGGTGGATTTTATTACCTACATCATTGATTTTATTTTGCACATTGACCAACATTTAGTGGAGATTATAAATAATTTTGGAATTTGGACATACATCATTTTGTTTTTGATTGTTTTTATAGAAACTGGATTGGTAGTATTTCCGTTTTTACCAGGAGATTCATTACTTTTTGCGGCGGGTGCTTTATCAGTATTAGATGGTTCCATTCTACATATTGTTCCGCTAATCATTACCTTGTGGTTAGCAGCAGTTATAGGTGACACCGTGAACTACCATATCGGTAAAAAGATTGGAACATCCATACCAGAAGATAGTTGGTTTGGAAAACTAATAAATAAAGAAAAAATGGAAAAAGCAGAGGCATTCTTTAATAAGCATGGTGGAAAAACTATTTTTATTGCTAGATTTATGCCGTTCATCCGTACCTTCGCACCATTTGTAGCTGGAGCAAGCCGAATGAATTACCGCTATTTCTTGAATTATAATATTTTAGGAGCAACTGTTTGGGTGCTGTTATGTACACTTGCTGGATACTTCTTCGGGAATTTCCCAATCGTGAAAGACAACTTCTCATTAGTGGTTATCGGTATTATTGTAGTATCTGTCATTCCAATGGTTGTGTCATTCATTAAAAGTAAAATGGACAAGAAAAGCGCAGAATAATTTCTGTGCTTTTTTTATTTCCCGGGAAATAGCCCGCATAACTAATGAGTTTTTGGGGTAACTATTTAGGAAGAGGTGATGAAAATGGAAAAAGCATTAAACATTACATCAGAAATTGGCAAACTCCAGACAGTTCTTGTAAAAAGACCAGGTTCTGAACTGGAAAATATTACGCCAGAGTATTTAGAATCCTTGTTATTCGACGATATACCTTATTTGAAAATGATGCAGAAGGAACATGACTTTTTTGTAAAGAGAATGCAAGATTCAAATATCGAGGTCCTCTACTTAGAAAAATTAGCTGCTGAAGCATTACGAAAAGCTGGAAATAAAGAAACTTTTTTAACGAAAATGATTAATGAATCTAATCAAATGGATGAGAGCGCACTTTATGTACGTGATTATTTGATGTCCTTTAATGAAGAAGAAATGATTAGAAAACTCATGGCTGGATTGAAAAAATCTGAAATTCCAGAACGCAAAAAGAAGCATTTAAATGAAATGATGAGTGAACAATATCCGTTTTTCTTAGATCCGCTACCTAATCTCTATTTTACGCGAGATCCGGCAGCAGTTATTGGGAGTGGAGTGACAATTAACAAAATGTTCCAACCAGCTAGAAGACGCGAATCTATATTTATTGAACTGATTTTAAAACATCATCCTCGTTTTAGTAATCAAGAGGTTCCGATATGGTCAGGGCGAGAAGAACCTTTTTCCTTAGAAGGTGGGGATGAACTAGTTCTAAATGAAGAAACTGTTATTGTAGGAGTATCTGAACGTACTGATGCTCGTGCAGTGGAGCGTCTTGCGGAAAGCTTGTTTGCTCGGGCTCCTAAAATCAAGAAAGTTCTCGCAGTCGAAATTCCAGAAACAAGATCATTTATGCATTTAGATACTGTTTTTACAATGGTAAGTGATGCGCAGTTCACTATTCATCCGGCAATTCAAAATCAACAAGGTGAATTAAATGTTTATATTTTAGAAAAAGGCAAAAATGGTTTAGAAATTACTCCACGCAGAGATTTTAGGCGTGTAATTGCGGAAGTTTTAGAAGTGCCAGAAGTCGAATTTATTCCGTGTGGAGGAGAAGATGTCATTGTATCAGCTAGAGAACAATGGAATGATGGTGCTAATACGCTCGCTATTGCGCCAGGAGAAGTAATTACATATGATCGAAATCAAGTATCTAATGACCTTTTAAGAAGAGCTGGTATTAAAGTCCATGAAGTAATTAGTTCGGAGCTTTCTAGAGGCCGGGGTGGTCCAAGATGTATGACAATGCCACTAGTTCGAGAAAATCTATAATAAGCCCTTAAAAACGGGAATACAGCCTCAAAAAACGACTTTCTCAAAAAGTATTGTAGGTGTTTTTCAGTTGTGTTATAGTGTTTTCACAACAGAAAATTTCAAGAAATATCTTGCTGGTTAGTATGTGCTATGATATAATATTTTATTGTGAGTAATTATAAATTATTCCTTGCTCGCTCTTGATTTTAAGGCTTGCTAAAGGCAGTCTGAATTTCAGGGATATGGTGTGATTACATACCTTATCAGAGCCGCTTAAGACCACAAGGAGGTGTAGAGTAGATGGCTAGAAAGTACGAAATTATGTACATTATTCGCCCTAATATTGAAGAAGATGAGAAAAAAGCTGTTGTTGAACGCTTTGACGGAATCTTAACTGAAAATGGCGCGGAGATCATCGAATCAAAAGAATGGGGTAAACGTCGCTTAGCATACGAAATCAATGACTATCGTGATGGTTTTTACCACATCGTGAAATTGAATGCTGATAAAGCAGATTCTATCAACGAATTTGACCGTTTAGCAAAAATTTCTGATGATATCGTTCGTCACATGGTAATTAAAGAAGAAGCATAAGAATTTATTCAAGGCTCGGACCTTGATTTACTAAACGAGAGGAGGTTGGTTTTGCATGATGAATCGTGTAGTACTTGTAGGACGCTTAACAAAAGATCCTGAATTACGTTACACTCCGGCTGGCGTGGCTGTTGCGACTTTTACATTAGCTGTAAATCGTACGTTCACTAACCAACAGGGAGAGCGAGAAGCTGACTTTATTAATTGTGTTGTTTGGCGTAAACCAGCAGAAAACGTTGCTAATTTCCTTAAGAAAGGAAGCATGGCAGGGGTTGATGGCCGCGTTCAAACTCGTAATTACGAGGGTAACGATGGTAAACGAGTTTATGTGACAGAAATTGTAGCTGAGAGTGTTCAATTCCTTGAACCGCGTAATTCTAATGGCGGCGGCGGAAATAACTATCAAGGCGGAAACAATAATAATTATAATAATGGTGGAAGTAACTCCGGGCAAGCACCTACAAATAACGGTGGATTCGGACAGGACCAGCAACAATCTCAAAATCAAAATTATCAATCCACTAACAATGATCCTTTCGCTAGTGATGGTAAGCCAATCGACATTTCAGATGACGATTTGCCATTCTAATTTCATTTTAGCGGTTTGAACTTTAAGATAGGAGGAATTTTCAATGGCTGGAGGACGCAGAGGCGGACGCCGTCGGAAAAAAGTATGTTACTTTACTTCCAATGGTATTACGCATATCGACTATAAAGATGTAGAACTTCTTAAAAAATTCGTTTCCGAACGTGGTAAAATTTTACCTCGTCGTGTAACTGGAACAAGCGCTAAATATCAACGTAAACTTACTGTTGCTATCAAACGCTCACGCCAAATGGCATTATTACCATTTGTTGCTGAAGAAAAATAAATTATTTTTAACAGTCTAGAATTCATTTCTAGGCTGTTTTTTTATGAAAAATAGACCTTAGGACAATAAAACATAGGTCTTAAGGTGGACGTTTGTGCTAGAGGTTCATGTTAATGTTAAATAGAAGTAAAAATTGCACAGGGGGAAACAAATATGTATAAAAAATTAGCAGCAGTCGGGGTGACAGTATTATTAGTAGGAGCTTTATCAGCTTGTAGTTTTGGCGATGATGATAAAGATACTTCTTCAAATAATGGCAGCAAAGAAACAACAAGTAGTAAGAGTAGCAGTAACAATAGTTCCACAGATAGCTTACAAAACAAAAATTTTGATATGAGTTATGAGGATGCAGTAAGTGCATTCAAAGACAAACATAGTGATGCAGACATCTCTGGTGTTGAATTAGAAAAAAATCTTGGGAAATATGTATATACAGTTGATGGCATTTCAAATGATAATGAATATGAAATGAAATTCAATGCTGAAACAAAAGAACAAATGAGTGATGAAACAGATAAACTTGACCAAGAAGATGCTGGTGGAGTTGAAAAAGAAAACGAAAAGCTTAACTTAGATGGAATTAAAACACCAAAAGAAGCAATGGATAAAGCTATCAGTTCTCAAGCTGGTGATGTGACAAGTTGGAATATTGAAAGAGAATTAGATACAACTTATTATGAAGTAACTGTAAAACAAGATAATAACAAATACGATATCAAACTAAATGCTAAAACTTTAGAAGTACTACAAACAGAACAAGATGATTAATTAAACGAAAAAGCAACCTGTGATTATTCTTTCACAGGTTGCTTTTTTTATAAATAATATTACTAAAATAGAGCATTAATATAGGTAATTAAGACTACTTATAAGTTCTTTTTACACGTTTGAAAATTCTGAACTGTATCCAAAAAAACGTCAATTTTACCCTTTTTTAGTCGTTCATGACAAGAAACGGACATTTCATTACATTTTTGGTTATTACAGCTAAATTCGTTGTAAAATATTAGTGGAGGTGAATTAGTTGAGTAATTTTACCGTAAAAGTACCTTTATCAGAAAGAATGGCAGATGTTTTGATTTCGAAGGATCGCTGGAAAGATGACGAAGAAGGTTATTTGAAAGTAAAATATGGGCTGGAAATAATTTTAATTAATGTCATGAAGTTTGCTATCGTATACGGTATTTCCTTAGCAACAGGGTTATTACTGCAAACAGTGACAGTGCATATGTCATATTTATGGCTTAGAAGGTATTCATTTGGATTACATGCAACCAAAACATTGAATTGTACATTAATCAGCTTAGCAATGTTTGTACTTGCGCCATTTGTTTTCCAAAATATTCCCTCTAATAATTGGATTGTTTTAGGCACATTCGCATTTATACTACTCAACATGTTTTTATTCGCTCCGGCAGACACAGAGAGTTTGCCTTTAATCGGTGAAAAACACCGGAAAACACTAAAAAGAAAAGCGATGATAGGAACGTTAATTTTAACGGGAATTGCGTTACTAATACCATTCGCAGAGATGAAAACATTAATCATGGTAGGATCTTTGTTTCAGGTGATAAGTATCAATCCACTTAGTTACAAACTATTAAAAAGGAGGTATAGGAATTATGAAAAATATGAATAAATCAGTTGGTAAATTCCTTTCTAGAAAACTAGAAGAAAAATCCATGAAAGTTGCGGATTCTTCTATGAGTAAAGCTTGCTTCATGTTTGTATACGAACCAAAAAGTCCATTTGTAAAAATGCAAGAAAAAAATGAAAATAAATAAATTAAAATCTGTATAACATCAAAATTCATGCTAAAATAAAAAGAAGGCAAACTTACATATTTAAACATAGATATTTTAGACAGTGGAGGATTAATATGTTTAGTATTTTGATGGCATTTATACAGATAACGGGTATTTTTATAGCGATCCAGATTTTAACAAACAAAGTTTTTTCAATTAAAGAGGGATTGGTTACTATAGCAATTGCTATAGTAACCAATCCCTTTATTTACATTAGTTCAATACTGGTCGATGATTTTTGTGTTGGCAATTTTTGTAGGTGCTTTGTATTGGAAGAACAAGAATGTAATAGTTTCAGGTTCTATTACACTTGTGGTTATTATTTTGCTTACTATTAGTGATTCTATAGTAGGTTTTATTTTAGTACCGGGTTTGAATTTTAAATACGATGAAATATTTGATGAATTACTACCTACACTTATTTATTGTGCGGGTATGTTGACGAATTTATTAGTGCTCTCATTTATTCTAAGAAAATTGATCGAAAAAGTAAATATAGCTAGATTTGTTGAACATAGAAAATATGCTTATATTATTTTTTCTATTGTTGCTCTGACGGTTTTAGCTTTTTATATGAATATTTATGCTGGATCCATTGCTGGTTTTGATGGTTCAGTTTTGAAAATCAACACACTTATTTTTACAGGTTATACTATTTTATTAATAGTAATCGTGACGGTTGTTATTAATACTGCAACCAATGAACTTAAAGTACAGAATCAGAAGGAACAACTAGAACAGTTACAGGATTATGTTACTACATTAGAGTCCCTGCATAGAGAAATGAGAGTTTTTCGTCATGATTATGTGAATATCTTGTCAACACTTGTGGGATATATCGATAATAATGACATGCCGGGTTTGAAGTATTACTTTGAAAATAATATTGTACCTATAAATAAAACAATTGAATCGAATAACTACAAGATTTCACTGCTTCAAAATATTCATGTGATTGAACTAAAAGGTTTGTTGGCTGTTAAGTTAATACGAGCTCAAGAGTTGAAGATTGATGCGATATTGGAAGTTGTCGAACCTATTGATAAGATTTCCATGGATAGCATTGATTTGTGTAAAGTTGTTGGGATTTTGCTAGATAATGCTGTTGAAGCGGCCTTAACATGTGAAAATCCAGTTATTCGAATCGCGTTCGTGAAAAAAGGCGATAGCATTATTATTGTGTTTGCGAATAGTTTACCAGTAAATATGCCGCCCATTTATAAAATATTTGAAGAAGGTTTCTCTACAAAAGGAGAAGGTCGTGGTTTAGGTCTTGCTAGTTTACGGGAGATTATGAAGAAATATTCGCATGTTGCCTTAGATACAAAAGTGACTAATAGAGAAGTTATTCAAGAACTAGAAATTATGTAGAAGAATGGGGATGAATTTATGCTACCGGTTTTTATTTGTGAAGATAACAAAATGCAGCGAGAAAGGTTAACAAAATATATTGAAGACTATATAATGGTCGAACATTTTGATATGAAGTTAGAGCTTTCGACGGGAGATCCATTTGAGTTAGTGTCACGAATGCCTAGACATCAAGGTATGGGATTATATTTTTTAGATATTGATTTGGGGCAGCCGGACATGAATGGTTTTGAATTAGCTCAAGAAATTCGAAAATTTGATCCACGTGGGTTTATTATTTTCATTACAACACATGCAGAACTAAGTTATATGACTTTTACGTACAAGGTGGAAGCGCTTGATTACATTATCAAGGACGATATTGATATGTTGCATGAACGAGTTTTAGCTTGTATGAAGCAAGCAGAGGAACGAATTTCAAATGATCAAGATATGCAGAAATACTTTACGTTTAAAGTTTCAGATAAGAAGATTATTCATGAACTTCTGGATGATATTTTGTTTTTTGAGACAGCGCCAACTATCCATAAAGTAATTTTACATGGCAAAAATCGACAAGTAGAATTTTATGGTAAGCTAAAAAGTATTGAAAAAATGTTGGATGAATCGTTTTATAGATGTCACCGCTCATATATTGTAAATAAGAAAAATATTCATGAGTTAGATACGGCAAAAGGTGTTGTAAAAATGTCTAATGGTGAGAATTGTTATGCTTCGTCGAAATTAATTAAAAGTTTAAGTTTATAAAAGTGGCCTTTTGGGTCGCTTTTTTTGTACAAAAGTTAGTTTGGATTTGAAGAAACGCGGAATTATAGGTAAAATAATAGTGGTGAATTGTTAGTTAAGTTTATGTTATGATATAGATACTCAAATTCAGACAAAAGGTATGTAAAAAAATGGGGAGCTGGATGAAATGTCAGGCTATTTTCAAAAACGAATGCTTAAATATCCATTATACGGTCTGATTGCAGCGACAATTATATTGAGCGTAATCACGTTCTTTTTTTCGTGGTGGTTATCGGCGCTAGTTGTTGTTGGTGGGATTATTCTTACTGTAGCGATGTTTTACTTTGAACATCGTCTAAATGAGGATGTTCAATTATATGTTTCTAATTTAACATATCGGATTAAGCGTAGTGAGGAAGAAGCGCTTGTTGAAATGCCGATGGGAATATTGCTGTATGATGAACATTATAGAATCGAATGGGTTAATCCGTTCATGTCTAAATACTTTGATAAAACAGAACTAATTGGTGAATCTTTAGAAGAGGTAGGTCCTGAATTTCTGGATGTAATTACTGGAAATGATGAAAAAGGAATTATGTCGATTGCTTGGCGTGAACATCGTTTTGATACGATTGTGAAGCGTAAGGAGCGCATTTTGTATCTATACGACCGGACAGAGTATTATGAACTAAATAAGAAATATCAAGCGAACAAATCAGTTTTTGCAGTTATTTTCTTAGATAATTACGATGAATGGGCGCAAGGTATGGATGATAGACGCCGTAGTGCACTAAATAATTTGGTGACATCAATGCTTACTAACTGGGCACGTGAACATAGAATTTATTTGAAACGGATTTCGACAGATCGTTTTATGGCTTTTTTAACAGAAGAGATGTTGAAAAGGTTGGAAGAAGAGAAGTTTCAAATTTTGGATCGAATTCGCGAGCGGACTTCAAAGCAAAATATTCCGCTGACGCTTAGTATCGGAATTGGTTATAAAGAAGAGGACTTGATTGCGCTTGCTGATTTGGCTCAGTCTAGTTTGGACCTTGCTTTAGGGCGTGGTGGAGATCAGGTCGTAATTAAGCAACCTGAAGGAAAAGTAAGATTTTATGGTGGAAAAACGAATCCAATGGAAAAAAGGACTCGTGTGCGTGCGCGTGTTATTTCGCAAGCTTTGCAAGAGCTAATCACACAGAGTGATCAAGTTTTTGTTATGGGGCATCGCTATCCGGATATGGACGTAATTGGTTCTAGTCTTGGAGTTATGCGAATTGCAGAGATGAACGATCGAAATGCTTATGTGGTCGTTGAACCTGGCAAAATGAGTCCAGATGTGAAACGATTAATGAATGAAATTGAAGAATACCCTAATGTGATTAAAAATATTGTGACTCCACAAGTTGCACTCGAAAATATCACAGAGAAGAGTTTGCTTGTTGTTGTTGATACACACAAACCTTCAATGGTTATTAATAAGGAACTGCTCGATTCGGCTACAAATGTCGTTGTTGTCGATCATCACCGTCGTTCAGAGGAATTTGTTGGTAATCCGGTTCTAGTTTATATTGAACCGTATGCGTCCTCTACGGCCGAACTGATTACGGAGCTATTTGAGTACCAACCTGATTTAGAACAAGTTGGGAAAATTGAAGCAACGGCACTTCTTTCCGGGATTGTCGTTGATACTAAAAACTTTACATTACGGACTGGGTCGAGAACGTTTGATGCAGCAAGTTATCTACGTTCGCTTGGGGCGGATACGATTTTAGTACAGCAATTTTTGAAAGAAGATATTACTACTTTTACACAGCGAAGTCGTTTAGTGGAGTCGCTTGAAATTTATCATGATGGTATGGCGATTGCTGCTGGACAGGAAGACGAGGAATTTGGAACGGTCATTGCAGCGCAGGCAGCAGATACGATGCTTTCTATGGAAGGTGTACAGGCGTCCTTTGTTATCACGCTTCGTCCAGATAAATTAATCGGAATTAGCGCAAGGTCGCTTGGACAAATCAATGTGCAAGTCATTATGGAAAAACTAGGCGGTGGAGGTCATTTATCGAATGCAGCCACACAGCTTAAAGATGTTACAATTGCAGAAGCAAAAAAACAATTAATTAGCGCCATTGATGCGTATTGGAAGGGAGAAACATAATTATGAAAGTTATTTTCTTGAAAGACGTAAAAGGTAAAGGTAAAAAAGGGGAAACAAAAAATGTTGCAGATGGTTATGCAAACAATTTTTTAATTAAAAATGGTTACGCGGTTGAGGCTAGCAATGCAGCTTTAAGTACTCTTTCAGCTCAAAAGAAAAAAGAAGATAAATTAGCTGCCGAAGAATTAGCAGAAGCAAAAGCTTTGAAAGAAAAAATGGAAAAATTAACAGTGGAATTAAAAGCGAAGTCTGGTGAAGGCGGCAGATTGTTTGGTTCTATTACATCTAAACAAATTGCTCAAACGCTTGAAAAAACACACGGTATTAAAATAGATAAACGTAAAATGGACCTTCCAGAAGCAATCCGAGCTTTAGGACATACGAAAGTGCCTGTGAAATTGCACCACGAAGTAACGGCAACACTTGATGTACATGTTAGTGAAGAATAATTTTTCTTAAGGGAGCGTAAGACAGTGGATAATAATTTTCAGGACAGAACACCACCACAAAATATTGAAGCCGAACAAGCTGTACTGGGCGCGATATTTCTTGAGCCGAATGCGCTGATTACTGCTTCTGAAATTTTAATGCCGGATGATTTTTATCGGACTGGTCATCAAATCATTTTTGAAACGATGCTTGATTTGAATGACCACGGGAAAGCTGTCGATGTTTTAACTGTGTATGAGGCGCTTGCTGCTAAGGGTAATTTAGAAGATGCGGGCGGTTTGCCTTATTTGACGGAATTATCTGGTGCTGTGCCGACTGCAGCTAACTTAGAATACTATGCTCATATTATCGAGGACAAGGCGCTTTTAAGGCGTTTAATTAGAACTGCTACCCAGATTGCAACAGATGGCTATTCGCGCGAGGATGAGCTCGATATGCTTATGGACGAAGCGGAAAAGAGTATCTTGGAAGTTTCGCAACGTAAAAATGTCGGTGCGTTTAAGAATATTAAAGATGTTCTTGTTAAAACATATGACGATATTGAGATTTTGCATAATCGTAAAGGTGATATTACAGGGATTCCAACTGGATTTAACGAGCTGGACAAAATGACAGCTGGCTTTCAACGGAATGATTTAATTATTGTTGCGGCTCGTCCTTCTGTTGGTAAAACCGCATTTGCCTTAAATATCGCACAGAACGTAGCGACGAAAACCGATGAGAATGTAGCTATTTTCAGTTTGGAAATGGGCGCGGAACAACTCGTAATGCGTATGCTTTGTGCGGAAGGAAATATTAATGCGCAGAATTTACGGACAGGTGCTTTAACAAGCGATGATTGGCAAAAGCTGACAATTGCTATGGGAACACTTTCTAATTCTGGGATTTATATTGATGATACGCCGGGTGTTCGGGTGAATGAGATTCGTTCGAAATGTCGTCGTTTAAAACAAGAAACTGGTCTTGGTATGATCGTGATTGATTACTTGCAACTGATTGCAGGGAGCGGTCGCGGTGGTGAGAACCGGCAACAAGAGGTTTCTGAAATTTCTAGGTCATTAAAAGCTTTGGCGCGGGAACTTGAAGTACCAGTAATTGCGCTTTCGCAGTTATCTCGTAGTGTAGAGCAGCGTCAAGATAAGCGACCGATGATGTCAGATATCCGTGAATCTGGTTCTATTGAGCAAGATGCGGATATTGTAGCCTTTTTATACCGAGAAGATTACTATGATCGAGAAGGCGAAAACGATGGTACAATTGAGATTATTATTGCGAAACAACGTAATGGTCCGGTTGGCGATGTGAAACTGGCCTTTGTAAAAGAATATAATAAGTTTGTGAATTTAGAAGTGCGTTACGACGACGCAATGGCTTAATGAGGAAACCTTGTGAATTTCTAATTTGATTTAGAGTTCACAAGGTTTTTTGTTTTATGTAAAAAGGTATCGTATAATGAAAAACAGTCGTGGAAACTCTATAAAAATGATTAAAAACGCGAACGATAAAATTACCTTACAAATCAATGTTCGTAAATCCATTGACTATTTTGACGGCAAACGGTACAATATATAATGGAAAATGAAGAGGTTATGAAAAAAATCATAGCTATCAAAGACCAATTAAATGAGGTGTTTAAATGTCTTCAGTTGTTGTAGTAGGAACACAGTGGGGCGATGAAGGAAAAGGGAAGATTACGGATTTTCTTTCCGAGAATGCAGAAGCGATTGCTAGATATCAAGGTGGGAACAATGCAGGTCATACAATTAAGTTTGATGGCGAAACGTACAAATTGCATTTAATTCCATCCGGTATCTTTTACAAAGAAAAAATCAGTGTTATTGGTAATGGTATGGTTGTAGATCCAAAGGCTTTAGTGGAGGAATTAAAATATCTTCATGACAAAGGCGTGGATACTTCTAATTTGCGTATTTCTAACCGCGCACACATTATTCTGCCGTATCACATTCGTATCGATGAAGCTGATGAAGAACGTAAAGGCGCAAATAAAATCGGTACAACGAAAAAAGGTATCGGCCCAGCATATATGGATAAAGCGGCTCGTGTCGGTATTCGTATTATTGATTTATTAGATAAAGAAACATTTAAAGAAAAATTAGAGCATAATCTGGGAGAAAAAAACCGTTTACTTGAACGTTTTTATGAACTAGAAGGCTTTAAATTAGAAGATATTTTAGAAGAGTATTATGGTTATGGTCAACAATTTAAAGATTATGTTTGTGATACATCGGTTGTGTTGAATGATGCACTTGATGATGGCAAACGTGTATTATTTGAAGGTGCGCAAGGTGTTATGCTTGATATTGATCAAGGGACATATCCATTTGTAACTTCAAGTAACCCAATTGCTGGTGGTGTAACTATTGGTAGTGGAGTTGGTCCATCAAAAATCAATCATGTTGTTGGTGTGGCAAAAGCTTATACAACTCGTGTTGGCGACGGTCCTTTCCCAACAGAATTATTTGATTCTATTGGTGACAATATTCGTGAAGTTGGTCGTGAATATGGTACAACTACTGGTCGTCCGCGTCGTGTAGGTTGGTTTGATAGTGTTGTTGTCCGTCATGCTCGTCGTGTTAGTGGCTTAACTGATTTATCATTAACACTACTCGATGTTTTGACAGGAATTGAAACACTTAAAATCTGTGTAGCATATAAGTTAGATGGAAAAACAATTACTGAATTCCCAGCAAGCTTGAAAGACTTAGCTCGTTGCGAACCAGTCTATGAAGAATTACCAGGTTGGACAGAAGACATTACAGAAGTTAAATCATTAGATGATCTTCCAGTAAATTGTCGTCACTATATGGAACGTATTGCGCAACTTACAGGTGTACAAGTTTCTATGTTCTCTGTTGGTCCTGACCGCGCTCAAACACATGTGGTTAAAAGTGTGTGGCGTTTAGCTTAATAATAAGGTTTAAAGCTTCTTGAGGTATTTTTCTCAAGAAGCTTTTTTTGTTTCACGTGAAACATTTTGATTAAATAATGGCAGTTTATCTTATGAGGATAAAGATAAGAATTACGCAAAAGACAACTTTATTTCTATTTAAACTTTAAAAAATTATCATTAACCACCCTGTTTGTGAAAAATACCTCTTTTTATAAAAATATCCCTTCCAAAAAACGACTAAAATCGTTGTATCTGCTATATATTATTCGCTTTTCTGTCACATTTTATTTTGTGAATTCGTGATATAATTTTAAGGTGATATCTTATTCACAATAGATAATAAGAGGAGATGAAGTGAATGTCAGGTCAAATTAGAATGAGTCCGGCAGAGTTACGCGATCGCGCTAAAACTTATGGTCAGAGTGGTAGAGATATTGAAGATATTTTAAGCCGTTTAAGCCAGTTACAAGAACAGCTTCGTAGCGAATGGGAAGGTCAAGCTTTTGCTCGTTTTGATGAGCAATTTGAGCAATTAAGACCAAAAGTAACTGAATTTGCGAACTTAATGGATCAAATCAACGCTCAACTTGAGAAGACAGCAAACGCAGTAGAAGAACACGATCAACAACTTTCTCAAAATTTCGGATTCTAAAATCAACAAAAGTGGAGCATACATACAAATATCGTTGGATGCTTTACGAAAAGCCATGCAGTTTTTTGCATGGCTTTTTCTAAAATAGAAAACATATGCCTAAAAAGGTATTTATATAAAAAAAGACACAGCGGGAGTGGACATGAATGAAGAAGGTAAAATGGAGTATTTTACTCTTTTTAGTCTTGGCGATTTTTTTATCAGCGGGTATTACTTATCTAGCTTTAAATCAAGAGGCAAATAAAGATACTAAAAATAGTAATGAAAAAGCACATAAAATGACTATCGCGCTTGTGAATGAGGATCAAGGCGACACATTCCAAGGAAAGCGAGTAGAGTTCGGGAATCAATTTGTAAAAAGTATAGAGAAAGACGATGCACATGAATGGTACGTTGTAAGCCGTGGGGTTGCAGAGAGCGGTTTAAAACGAGATGTATATAATATGATGATTGTTATTCCGAGTGACTTCTCTAAAAAAGCATTATCAATGACATCAGATGCGCCGGAAAAAGTAACAATCAGCTATAAAGTAAATGATGTAGGAAATAGCGATTTGAAAGCGGAGGCGGAGAAAACAGCGGCTTCTGTATTAGAAGACTTCAATACACGTATTATTGATGTTTATTTTGCGAGCATTTTAACAACTTTACAAGAAGCTCAAGATAATATTGGTACGTTAGTTGAAGAAGAGAAAGAATACGACAAAATATACAATAAAGATATTAATAATCCATTATCAAGTTATACAGAACAATTTAAAACCGTCCAAGATTACACAGGAAATTCAAAAGAGAGTTTTCAAGGGTTTCAAGAGATTATGAAAGACTTTGAAAAAAGCTTAAATATCTCTAAAAAAGAAAACACCGAACACATGAAGAATATGGACACTTTTACAAAAACACAAGAAACAAATGCGCCATTTGAAGCGAAATTCACAAAAGACTTACAGACATTTGATGGAACGCTTTCGGCGGATGATATTAGGGAGCAAACTACTGCTTTAGAACAAGCTAACAAGAAAATGACTTCAGAATTTCAAATTTCAGAAGGGAATAATTCCTTATTATCACAAACGCAAGGCCTACAGAAATATATTGCGGATACAAACGCGCAAATTGAAGCACTAGATGCTGAGATTACGGGGACGTTAAATAATGACTTTCGAACAGCTGTGTATAATGATTTGCTGCGAATTTTACAAAAAAATGAGTATTCGGATAAATTAAATGAAATTGGCTTGAAAGATTTAACCGGTGAAGATATTAATGCGGGTTTTGATAAAGCGCTTGTGAAAGAAATTAAGGCTTTACCGACTTATAATGCGCAACAACTGTCAGCAATTGGACTTGACGAAGATTTGTATAAAAATATTGTTACGCTGTCCAAGGAATATTATGAGGATCATCGGAGTGCATTTGGGGATGATTTTAGATTTACCAATGAAGAAAAAACATTACCAACCGATACATTAAAAAGGGACACCATTAATAAGTTGAAAACAGCGGGTATGGCGCTTGAAAGCACTTCATATACCTTACCAGCAAGTGAATATAACTCAGAGGTTTTCCTTACTTTAGATAAGAAATTCCATTTTGAAAATGTAGTTTGTACGATTAATGTGGAAGGGCAAACAGAATTAGTTCAGAAAGAGCCATTTGATGAAAATGGTTTAAAACTTACTTTGCCAGCTTCAGCGACTCCTGTAGAAATAAAAATCACAGGGACGGCGAAGTTGAATGATGGGGCGGATGTTCCTTTAACGGGGGCTGTGAACTGGAATGCTACTTTACAACAATATGAAAAACAAACGACAGAATCTGGTGACTTGCCTATTATTCCAACTGATCCTGACACAGGGAATCCTGATACAGACAACCCAGACCAAACGCCAACCGAAGATCCTGTTTTAGTAAGGAAAGAAATTTTACCAATTAATGTAATGGAGCCAACTTATTTAAGCGAAACAAGAAGTTCTGTTAAGGCAATCACGAATACTGTAAAAGACTACTATAAATTACAAGTATTATTTGATTTGTATTACGGAATAGATGCGAGCGATTCGGGACAAATGCCTGATTTTAGTAATTATGAAGTTACATTAGAAAATACGGCAAAAACATCCTCCTATTATTATATTTTTAATAAAGAAGATATCATAGGGAGTTTTGTAAATCTTACAACGGATCGATTTGTAGCGGATTATACGAAAAAAATTAAAGCATTCGAACAAAAAATTGCTGATTATAAATCTTTGATGGCAGAAGCAAGTTCAAGGTCAGAAGATGTGACAAATAGATTAAATGAAACGACACAAGAAGCAATTAATTTAAATACTAATTTGGCGCTGACGCTTAAAAACCTTGAATCATGGAGAGAAGCAAGTCAAGGTTTGTTGGAAGAAAATGATGTAGTAGTAGAAAAATCTGGCGAAGAGGCTTCAATGGCGCTCCAGTTGAGTTCTGAATTTGCAGGCCTATTAGCGGAAAGCGAGTCGTTAGCCGGCACGTCAGGAGGTAATTTGAAATCAGCTGAAGTGGTTTATGACACCTTTGATGCAATTGATAAAGAAGCAAAAAACATCCAAAAAAGCGGAAAAACTCTAGTTAAAGAGGCTTCTAATTTATCAGCTGACTTAGAAGAAAAATTGAAGGATGATCAGACTTTCCAAAAGAATTTTGCCAAAGTAATGAAAAATAGCCGAATTGGTGATCGACAAAATGAAAATCTCTATAGTTTCTTGAGTAATCCGGTAGATAAGATGAATGCGGGAACGATTGTGGCGGGTGATAAATCGATGCCATACTTTATGATTTTAATTTGTACTATCCTTGCGATTTTTACTAGTTATGTCATTTCGCATCAAGAGAAAAAACGGAAACAATTAAATGCATTTGAGAAAGAAATGTCATTAGTCTTTAAAAACATCCCGATTACATTCTTAACAATTTGTGTAGCGATAATTGAAGGACTTGTTATTGGTGCGGTTTCTGGATTTATATTTGAAGTAGGGCAAATTGGCATGTTCCTCTGGATTGGTATTTGTGTACTAATTATGATGGCGTTAGTAACTGCTTTTTCTTACTTATTGCGTCAACTCAATATGATTGGTATGTCGATTATCCTGCTCATTTTAAGTTTGTACCTATTTTTAACAGATGCAGTCGGGCTTAATATTGATAATGAGTCGATTTTTGCGACATTTAGAACATTCTCGCCACTGCAATACATGGAACAGCTATTAAACGGGATTTTAAGTGTACAGCAAAATTACATTATTATTGTTTATAGCTTAATTGGTGCAACAGTGTTATTTACTGCACTCAACCTGTTTGTTTGGCACCGTTCTAAAAATGAAGAACAAGAGGAGGAGCATTCGGATGAAATTTAAAATGGCAGCATTATTGCTATTAGTTTGCTTTGCTTTTTCTCCTAGTGTACTTGCGGCCGAATCGGATAGTTATTTAGAAAACAGCGGAAAAATGGATATTAAAACCGATCGACTTCAAAAAACAGATGAAGAGAAGAAGAAAGAGCTTGAAAAAATGGAAGAAACCGAACTTGATAAAAACGGTATCCCACTTTTTACAGATGAATGGGATAAAAAAGTATCTAAACAAAAAGAAACAGAGAAAGCTGAATATGACCGTATTAAAAATGCTCTTTTTGAAGAAGAGCCCACTTCCGGAGAAACAGTGAAAACAACAAAAGAAAAACTTTTTTCTGGAAAATATGAAACAACGAGTAATAAGGCTGCTATGACAACGAATACGGAAGATGAAACTAAAAATACAAAGCAAAAAACAGTTGGCGGAGCAATCGCTGGAACACTCCTGGCATTAGCAGGTGGGATTTATGCAGCAGCACGCAATGTTTTTGAATAGAAGTGAGGAATTGAAATGGCTAAAAATACACATATGAATGTGACTGTTGATTTTACAAACTGGGGCGCAGATAAATACGATCTGCGCATTCCAGTACATCAACCAATTAAAGCTTTGATTATCAATTTGGCAGAAACGCTCAAAATTGAATATAAAGATTTGTCCAAATGTACGATAAAAACTACGAATAAAGCAATTTTGTTAAGCGACGATGATAAATTAACTAATTTTCAAATTGCTGATGGCGATATTTTAGAAATTTTATAGAAAAAAAGGAGAATGAAAACGATGAATAAGACAACAGATATGGACGGAACTGCTTATGATTTTACGTATGAGGATTTAGCGTGGAGTATCACTTTTCCTAAATCAAAAACCCATGCGAAAGAGTTAGCTCAATTAGAACTATTAGAGAAACCCGCGACTCATTTTGTGCCGGCAACAATTTCAAGTGATAGCGATTCTTACATGATTTCATATGAGATTGATAAACATACATATGGATTTGAACAAATTCGCAAGATGGAACGGGAAGATAAACTGCGTGCTTTGCGGAATATAGCAGATTTAAGTGAACTATTAAATACGCGCTATACTTTTTTCTTGCATCCTGATAATTTGATTTTTGATATCAATTTAGTGCCTAGAATTGTTCATCGTGGAATTAAAAATATATTACCTCCATATGAACTGACTGAAGAAACGTTCTTAAAGCAATACCAATGTTTCGCTATTGCCATGTTTTCTAAAAAATTCACTTTTGAAAATTTATATAATGGCTCCCTTTCTAGTGCAAGAGGAACTCAATTCGAAAAAAACATTTTAGATGCAAAAACGGTACAAGAAGTTGCTGCGGTTTTAGAAGAAGCGTATATAAAAGAAAATAAATCTATGCAAAAGAATATGGCTCGCGTTCCTAAGAAAAAATACGGGGCATTTCGTGGTCTTGCAGTTGGATTTATCATTGTAGCCATTTTACTTGCGATTCCAGTGAGCTATTTTGCTTTTGTCAAAGTGCCGCTTCAAGACGATTTATTAACTGCGAACGAACAGTTTCTTAAGACCGACTACGATAAAGTAATCACCGGACTAGAAAAAGTGGACCCTGAAAAAATGCCGCAATCTGTTCAATATGAACTAGCATACTCCTATGTAAACGGCGAAAAAATGAGTGATAAAAAGAAAGAAAATATTATGAATACGATTAGTTTGAAATCGGACCCTAAAAACTTACTTTATTGGATTTATAATGGTCGCGGAGAATTCAGTGAATCGCTTGATATTGCTAAACTTTTAGATGACCCGACACTTGCAATGTATAGTTTAACAAAACAAATTGAACAAGTTCAAAGCGACACCAAACTTAGTGGTGAAGAAAAAGTAGAAAAACTAAAAACGTTAGAAGATAGCTTAAAAGCATATGATGACAAAATAAATGAACAAACAAAAGAAACAGATGAGTCAACAAATACAGAAGCAAAATAAGGGAGAATGACCATGAATAGAGATGCTTTATTAATTGTTAGTAACGGGCAGCAATGTCATAAACACCATTTGTCCCCTGAAAAAGTCGTGACAATCGGTAATACAATCGAACATGAAATTACTTATCCGGAACTGGTAGAGTCAATTGAAGTTAAATACGACGAAAACACTTGGAATGCTGGAACAACGGCGCTCCAAGTAAACCAAGCTGTAAATGTAGATAAGTTAGCATTTTATCTTTGCCAAGATTTGCATACACAAGTATATGATGTTGTAACGAATATTTCAGTAGCTTTTGGTGCAGGGACTGAGAACGATGTCACGATTGATGAAACAAAATCAGATTTTTTACTTTTGCGTGATGCGAAGGAAAGTCTGTTTAAATTACAAGTTTTACATGGTGAAATCTACCATAACTTTTCTTTAGTAACAACTGACTGCACGCTAGAGCCAGGTGATCAGCTCTATACGGACGGTGTGACGATTACAATCGGAAAAGAAGACATTAGTGTACTAGCAGTGAAAAATCGGGTGACGAGCAAATTAGCACCTTTATTTGCTGCGGATAATTCATTTGGTGATGACTACCCGGATTACCACCGTTCTCCGCGGATTATTTATCGTGCGCCAGAAGAAAAAATTAGCATGGCTAAACCTTCAAGTAAGCCTTCAAAACCAACAGATGGCTTAATCAAAATTATTTTACCACCGCTTATTATGGTTGCGATTACTGTAATGATTTCTATTTTCCAACCTCGTGGACTGTATATCATCATGACCATTGCGATGTCAGCAGTAACAATCACAATGGCAGTTATTAATTACGTGAAATCTCGTAAAAAATACAAAATCGACTCTAAACAAAGAATCGAAAGTTATGATTTATATTTAAAACGAAAAACAAAAGAATTACATGAAACAAGCGAGAAACAACGTCACGCCTTAACTTATCATTATCCAGATGTGACAGAATTAGAAAAAATGGCGCTACGAGTAGATTCGCGTATTTATGAAAAAACGATGTTCCACCATGATTTTCTGACTTTCCGAGTTGGCCGTGGCGACGAATCTAGTAGTTTTTCCGTCGAATTTCAACAAGAAGAATTCAGTCAAGACAAAGATGAACTTATTGATGAAGCTGTAAAAATCAAAGGACAATATTTATCCATAAGCGGCGTTCCTGTTGCGACAGACTTGATGCATGGTCCAGTCGGCTACATCGGACCACGCCATCTAGTTTTAGAACAATTACAAATGTTAGTAATGCAGACGTCCCTTTTTCATAGTTATTATGATTTGCAATTTATTACGATTTTTCCAGAAGAAGAAAAAACTGAGTGGGATTGGATGCGCTGGTTACCGCATGCGAATATGCGTGATGTAAATGTGCGAGGCTTTGTGTATCATGAACGTTCGCGTGACCAAGTGTTAAATTCGCTCTATCAAATTTTAAAAGAACGTAAACAAGCGCTTACTGAACAGGCGAGCAAACAGGAAAAATTATATTTTACGCCACATTATGTGGTTTTAATTACTGATGAAAAATTAGTACTTGACCACACCGTGATGGAATTCTTCAATGAAGATCCAAGCGAACTAGGTGTTTCTTTAGTATTTGTGCAGGATGTAATGGAGAGCTTGCCGGAACACGTCAAGACTGTCGTGGATATTCGTGATGCGAAGAGCGGGAACATTATTTTAGAACAAGGCGATCTTGTGAACCGAGCATTTATACCAGATCATTTGCCAGTAGATTTCGACAAAGAAGTAATCAGCCGCGCTCTTGCGCCATTAAATCATCTTCAAAACTTGAAAAACTCAATCCCAGAATCCGTTACTTTCCTTGAAATGTACGGTGTGGAGCGCGTGGAAGAGTTAAACATTGCAAGCCGCTGGGCGAAAAATGAAACTTATAAGAGTCTTGCTGTGCCACTTGGCTTGCGCGGGAAAGACGACATTGTTCAACTGAATTTACATGAAAAAGCACACGGGCCGCATGGTTTGGTAGCCGGAACAACTGGTTCTGGTAAATCAGAAATCATTCAGTCTTACATTATTTCTCTTGGTGTCAATTTCCACCCATATGAAGTCGCATTCTTGCTAATTGACTATAAAGGTGGAGGAATGGCGAACTTATTTAAAAATATGCCACATTTACTCGGCACAATCACCAACTTGGACGGCGCGCAATCGATGCGTGCACTTGCATCCATTAAAGCTGAATTGCAGAAAAGGCAGCGGTTATTTGGAGAGCATGACGTGAACCATATCAACCAATACCAAAAACTATATAAACAAGGAAAAGCGACCGAACCAATGCCGCATTTATTCCTGATTTCGGATGAGTTTGCGGAATTGAAATCGGAACAACCGGAGTTTATGAAAGAACTCGTTTCAACCGCGCGTATTGGACGTTCTCTTGGTATCCATTTGATTTTAGCCACCCAAAAACCAAGTGGTGTCGTGGATGACCAAATCTGGTCCAACTCCAAATTTAAATTGGCGCTAAAAGTACAAAATGCCAGCGATTCGAATGAAATTTTAAAGACACCAGATGCAGCAGAAATCACACTACCGGGTCGTTCGTACTTGCAAGTTGGTAATAACGAGATTTACGAACTGTTCCAGAGTGCTTGGAGTGGCGCGGATTACGTGCCTGATAAGGAGAGCACAGATTATATTGATACGACGATTTATGCGATTAATGACTTGGGTCAGTATGATATTTTGACCGAGGATTTGAGCGGCTTAGATAAGAAAGATGATTTGACGAAATTACCGAGTGAGTTGGATGCGGTGATTGATCATATTCATGCGTATACGGAGGCGTCTGGGATTGAGGCGCTGCCGAGACCTTGGTTGCCGCCGCTACCTGAGCGAATCTTTGCCCAAGACTTACATCCAGTCAATTTTGAAGAAGCGTGGAAAGAACCGAAGAAACCACTGCGCGCGACGATTGGGTTACTGGATCAGCCGGAGTTACAGGCGCAAGAACCATTAACACTTGATTTAACGAAAGATGGACATGTGGCTGTATTCTCAAGCCCTGGGTTTGGGAAATCCACCTTCTTGCAAAGTCTAGTAATGGATTTAGCACGCCAACATAACCCTGAGCAATTGCATGTTTATTTGTTGGATTTTGGGACGAATGGGTTGTTGCCGCTTATTGATTTACCTCATGTAGCGGATACCATGATGGTGGATGAAGTTGAGAAGGTGCAGAAATTTGTAAAAATAGTTACACTTGAAATAAAAGCTCGTAAAAAATTATTAAGTGAATATCGCGTTGCTAATATTGAACAATATAGTCAAGCAAGTAGGAAAAATGTGGCGAATATCTTGGTGTGTCTTGATAATTATGATGCTCTTAGAGAAGCTGGATTCGGAGATGAGTTTGATAAAACAATGATTCAAATGTCACGTGAAGGAGCTGCGTTAGGAATCTATTTGGTTACGAGTGCCTCAAAACAAAGTTCGATACGTATGCAAGTCATGTCAAGTATCAAGCTACAAATTGCATTATATCTAATTGATAAAAGTGAGGTTACTTCTATAGTTGGTCGTACAGATTTAATTTTGGAAGAATTATATGGCAGAGGTATGATTAAAATCGGTTCACAAGCAATTTTCCAAACAACATTACCCACTAAAGGCGAAGAGATTGTTGAACAAATTAGTAATTTGACAGAGGAAATAGCTGTAATGAAAGAGAGTTGGAATGGTGAATGTCCGGATTCTATCCCTGTTATGCCAGAAGTTCTAAGCATTTCTGACTTTGTGGGACGGAAAAATACAAGAGATAATATACAAAATCAAATTTTACCGTTAGGCTTAGAATACGAGAATATCGAGGCAGTAGGTCTGGATTTTAAATTAAAACAAAATTTATTAATAATAAGCGATAGTAATATTAAGTTAAATTTAGTACAACAGTCTATTGTTAAATCTGTACAATACGTTAAAAATTCATACCAATTGTTGATTTTAGATAAAATTTCACAACCATTAAAAGAAGTTTCTGCATTAGCGAATGGGTATGTTAGCAAATTGGAAGAATATGAAAAATTCACTTCTATGATGGCAGAGGAATATGCAACAAGAAAAGATTTGGATAGTAAGGCTTTGTTAAAAGATACGGAAGGATGGATTGTATTAATTTCAGATTTAGCGGAGTTTATTCAACATACATCAATAACAATTGAGCAAATGAAAGAGTTTGTAGAGAACGGACCGAACTTAAATATCTTTTTCATTGTTTCAGGGATACAAACTTCTATAGAATATGGACTTAATCCTATTGAGAAATTTGTGAAAACAACTATTAGAACAGGTCTAGTGGCTATGAAAAATTCAGAACAAGGAATTTTCAAAGGAAACTATATAACTAATGAACAGCCATTAGAGAAATTTGAAACATATTTTTATATTGATAATACTAGACAAAAAATCAAATTACCAAATTAAAAAGATAGAGGAGGCATTACTTTGTCAGATTTAAGCACTTTAACTAAAGAATATAATAGTGTAGTTAATGATATCACTTCTTTGAAAGCAGATTTAAATGTGATATCTGATAAAGCGGAGAGGTTAAGAATTGCGGCTGCGGAGATGCAATTTTATTTAGAGGAAATAACAGGTATAAATACTTCGCTTTCGAAAATAAGAATAGATAGTAGTCTTTGGGAAGGTAGAACGAAAAAAGACAATGAAAATATCTTAGAAGAATCATTAAAGACAGCTATGAAAACGTATCAAGTAAAAGTAAGTGATATATTTGAAAGCTATACCAATGAAATTAACAGATTGTATCAACAACAAGACAGTATTTCTTCAAGTTTAAATGTAAAATCAGCTACAAAATCTTATTTGAAACAGGAAATTAAGAAGGAAAAGGTGACTAGTGATGAGTGAGATAAAAGTTAATAGAGGTATTGTAAACCAAACAGTTTCAAAAGGAAAAGGAATTCTAAGTACTAGCGCCTCTCCTATAGCAATGAAAGTAGATAAAACAAATATAAACCCGTTTAAAAGCAATAGCGATGATGACACTTACAAAACTATAATTGCTGAGTTATTTCGATTAGTGAGATATTCTGAACAGTCATTGAACGAAGCATTAGGACTGGTTGATAAAACTGTAGAGTCAATGGAACAATTAGATAAAGAAATTGGAAATGGAATAGCTAGTAAAAATTTATATAGTATAAAAAAGAATCTAGGGGTGAAAAAAGATGGGGAAAAAAATTGATTTTGACGAAATCCAGAATGCTTCTAACGACTTTAATGAAGGTAGTAATGAAGAAATAATACGATTATATTCTTTATTAGAAAACATAGATGAAATAGGGGCTTTGGAATCTTTTCAAGGTAAAACAGCACAAACTGCGAAAGCTTATTTGAATGAGGTTCATGGCACTGTTATGATTTTATTAATCACAGCATTGACTCAAGTGAGAGAAATGGTTGTTGAAGATATTGATAGGTTTCAACAAGATGTAGATAGTGCTCCTACAACAAAAATTGACCAAATTTATATAAAAGAATTAAAGAAAAAAATTGAAAAAAATTATTCTGAATTTAAGATTATACATGAAGATATTAACAAAACTGTTAATAGGTTGAATGATTTAGTACCTAATGCAGTACCCTCAAAAACTGCTATAAAGGCAAGTAAGGATAATTTCATTCAAAACATTAATTTACTAAATACTCACCTAGATAATTATGATGAACGCAAACGTGGTGGGATAAATGAAGTAAAAAAAATCTTCAAACAGATAGAATCTATATTAATAAGCGAGGCGAGCTATCATAATAATGATAAAGGTTTGATTATTTATAGCCCGGGTGATATTTATGGACAAGATGGTGTGGATAAAGAGTTAATTAATGGGAAAATGTTAGATTTTTTAGGATTAGGAGGAGACACACTTTCTATGGCTATTTCTTCTAAAGAATTAGCGGTATTGGCAATGAATAAAGGCCTCACAGTTCAAAGTAGGATGGTTCGAGGCAAACTAGTATATACAATATATGGGACCAAAGATCAATTGCAAAAATTGAATGTGAAAATGAATGCTTCAGCTAGAAGTAAATCAATTGTAAAACTTTATGATGGTAGTAAAACAAATAAGTATACTAAATATGGAGCTGCATTTATGGAGGAATTCCCTCTTTTGCGAGGAATGACCCATAGTAAGGCTGAGATGCTAAAAGGATTTAGTGCAAGTATGAAGGAGCCTTATACAGGGGGATATAAAAATTTGTCTAAGGCGGGAAAATTAGCGAAAGGGCTAGGAGCTTTTGGTGCGGCAATGACAGTTGCATCTAATATCAATAGTGAATTAGCAGATGGTTTCCAAGGATATACTGATGTGAGAAGGATTACAGTAAATTCAACTGTTGATTTGGGGGTTTCAGGAGGTTTAACAGCAGTACTTGGACAAGCGGGGAGTTCTTTTGGACTTCCAGGTACAATAGGTGGAATAGGAGTTGGAGTAGTGTTGGATACGGTTCTGAGTTTAAGTGGTACAAAAGATACTTGGAAAAATAGTGTTAACGAAAATATGCAACATTTAGAAGATTGGTTTTGGGTAGAAGCAAAATAAAACAAGTCTATTAGTTCAGTGAAGTATTGAGGATTTTCTATTTTAAAAACCCAAAAACTTGATAAAAATAACACTTTTCAATAAAGAAGTTAGACTATGATAGAAAAAAATGAAAAATATTTAAGGAGAGTGTGATGTGAAAAAGAACTTAGAACAGATATATGCTATAGAATTTACAATGGGTTTAAGATATAGGCCAATGCAAATTAGACATAATATAAAGTTGATTTTCTTATTGCTTCTATTTGTGACTTGGCTACAAGGTGACTTTATGAATAGGCTCCCGGGAAATTTAGATACAACTAAAGTAGATATGCCGTTAGTCCTAGTGGCCTTGCTTTGTTATATTATTTTGTATCCCAAAAAAATGACTATAAGATTTCAAAACCTTCAATACCTATTATATATTTGTTGTTTTCAGTTTTTAGTATTTATGGTTATAAGATACTTTTATTCTAACTTGATTTATGCTATTCAAAACATGGTTAGTTTAACAGCCCAGACTCTGGTTGCCTCATATGTGTTTTTATTTGTATTATGGATTTTAGCTTTTATTTTTTTCTGTTTTTATTTTAGAAAAAAATTAAGAAATGGAGACTATAGAAAAGATTCTGAACTTCAAAAAAAACGTAGTAATTTAGGATTGAAATTAAGTAAAGGATCTTACATACTAATAGGAGCATTTTTTGTTTTTATATTATCCTCACAAATTGTTGGAGGAATAATGGAAGATATAATGATTATTTCTATAGAAATTGTAGGCATTGCATTGAGTTCTCTGGGAATTGTCATATTTCCGGAACAACTTTTTACTGCATATTGTAAATTTAAATTTAAGGAGTTTCACATAGAAGAATAGAAATATCATCAAAATAGTTAATGTATAAAGGAATGGTATAAATATGTGCAGAATGTAGTATTAGTAAAATCGGTCTATGGCAAATTTGTAATTAGTAACTTCTAATAGCGTTTTTATTTAAGATTTTCAGTAATTAAATTTATACTCATAAGGAGGAAAAAAATGAAAGTAGAACAAAGTGGTTTCCAATTTGATTATTGTTTGACATATAAAAGGACGGAAAAGACGGAGAATTGGTTTTTACCATTTGAAGATTTAGAAAAAATTGCGATTATAAATGATATTTATCAAACTGGCCCTATTTTCTTCTCTATTAAGGAAGTACCCGGAGAGAATCAATATAGAGAGTTTAAATATTATTTACCAATAAACGAGCAAGTTGAGATAGAAACGGACCAAGATTTATTTGGATGTGAATCAATAAAGGTAGAGTTTGCTCTTAAAACTAGAAATATTGCTGATGTGAATTTGCAGTGTATGCAGGAAGAGATTATTAAATATGCAAAAGAAAATCAATTTGAAATAGAATCTGAACTCTATTGTATATTTTTAGATGTATACAATGATGTAATATTTGATTTTTATGCACCTTTGAGAAATGAGGTACAGAAATGATAGTTCAGGGTAAAGAATTAGCATTAAGTAATGTAGTTGGAAAACACTATATTGTAGATCCAAAAGATTTATTTATTTTTTTAGAATCTTTTCGTGAGGATTTAGAAAAAAGTGAATTAAAAATTATTGGAAAAGTTTTAGTTGCTATAGAATCGCCAATTAATGCAAAATCCTATGAAATAGAAATTTTGGCAGAAGTTGATAAACCAACTATTAGTAAGATAGAAGGAGTCACATTTCAATCATACTTTTTAATCAAAAATGCATTGCATACAAGAGTTATTATGGATTTGGAGAAGCGGCTACCAGTTGCTTTTGAGGAAATGATAGAATATGTAGAAAATAATAGAAAAGAAATTATTACGCCCATTATTAATGTACTTAATACTGTGGAAAATGTGCCTTATGTAGATGTTTATGTAGGAATTGATCCGTATGATGAGTGAGGAAATTTAAATTGTATTTCCGGAAATGATAATAAAAAGAACTTTCAGCAGAATAATTATAATCACAGAAAGTTATATAAATGTTATAGTCAAATGAATTATGCTTTTCAGTTGGGCTTATCAAGTATTATAGGAATAAAGAGGCTGGTAATCGGAAAAAGGTAACTGTAGTATTTCAGTGGAAGATGTTAGAATATTATTTTTTACTAGTGTAAGTAAAGAGAGAAGAAAAAAGAAGAAACTAAAACCGCTGGCAGAGTATATAGTGAGGATTAAAATACAACCAACACAAGAAACTAAAGATATTTTGTCTAGATGGGAGGAAGTTTCTAGTGGAAAAAGTGAAGACGGGAAAGGGGGAAATAGTTTTCCAAAAGATGGAAAACTAAACTATATAGATTTATATAAAAAATTCCAAGAAATAGATTTTGGATCTGTCAATTCTAAATATATTACAGAAGGGAGATGAAACCATTATGAAAAGATTAATCCTTTTATTGCTCCTATGCAGTTGCATAGTTGTCGGATGTGCTTCGGAGGACTTCAAAGTGTATAGGACTAAATCTTTCCAGTACGGAGAAATAGTAGAGATAGAGGAAGGCGACAAGTTACAATTATTTAAAGATAGTCTTTATTTAATTCCAGAAGTTACATTCCCAGACAATGATTTGAAGGGACAGGTTGAGTTTAGAAAAATCGCCCCAAACCTACTATCGAAAAAAAGTACCTTATTAGAATTAACCAACTTGGAATATCCTATAGTGCGTCTACGGTCTTTTTCAAGCGGTTCTAATCCTTCTGGAGAGCTAACTGTATTTAATTCTAACAATCAAGTAGGCATTATTGAAAGCCCAGAAAAATATATTCCAATCTCCCCAAAGATGAAACAAGAAAAAGGCGATTATATAGGAACGGGAACCTTTACTAATGGTGAAAATGTCATTATGTTTTTTGAGGAAACTAATAGAATATACACACTCACTCGTTGGGATAAGCAGAAAAAAATCAACAAAGAAGCCACGTTAACAGCAATTACGAAAGAAAAGAACCTTTCTGTAGAAAATATGGCCGTTTTTGAGGATAAACTTTATGTTTATTCCTATAAAAGTAATAAAGTCTATGTTATTTCGCAGGATTTAAAACTGCTTCATGCGTGGAATATCGAAGGGGAAATGAGAAAGGTTGTTCCAGAAAAATGGGGCAGTTCTGTAGGGTTCGCTATCCAAAGAGAGTTAAATGAACTATTTATTTATAATTATGTTCAACCTGAACAAGGTATATACAAAATTTCAAAAAACGGGTTAAAGAAGTTAGAATATGGTCAAGAAAAATATAAGGATATGTATTTGTGCGCTAATGGAAGGTTTAATAGCTTATATGAAAAACAAATTATTCCAATCGATAGTAATGAAGTCTATCAAAAAGTACTAACGGCAGACGGTGACTACTATTTCACTACATCCAAAGATTTGAGCCATCCTCAAAAAGAGCCAGAAGAAGGAAAAGCCTATTTAAATAAAGTAAGTAAAAAGAAATTACCATCCTTTCTTGATTCACTTAAATCAAAGGAATGACTGTAGAAGATTTAACCTTTACCAAAATAGAAACAGTTATTAGAAATGAAAAAATCATATTTCGTTTAGGATGGACGGGTATTGTTGCGAGAATTATACCTGAATGCTTCATTAAGTATTACGGGAATAATGGGACTGGTAATAGAAACGAATGTTTTAATAGAAATTTCGTGTAAGGATGGCTAAATTCTATTTTGTCAATAATAGAGAAAAAAGAGATGACACTCGTCAAAAAGAATAAAACCTTTCCAATAAATTTCAGAAGAATTTTAAGACTTTAATTTTGTACAGATTTAAAGAGGTTAAGTAGCCTAAGATAAATAGTAATCTCTTAGGCTACTTTAAAATCGGGCAAAAGGAGAATTTCTTTACGAAAATAGTGATTTAAAAAGAGAACTAAAGCAAGTTCAAGTAAATCATAAATAAAACAACTAGAGGTGCAGAGTATGAATGATACTGTAAAGAAACAACTGGCACAACATATTACATCAAGATTACTATGGGAACTATCACCCTATATAACCGCGTTTATATTGGTGCCATGTATATGTATCTCGATGATCTTTTTTACTGAACAGTTAGAACGTCTTGTAAATTCACCGATACTTTTTGGTTTAACAATACTCGGCCTCCCTTTATCCTGTTGTTTAATCAGCTGGATGATTAATGTGAAGTGGTTATGGAAAGATCGAAAAGAAATTCAAAAATTTGTAGAAACTGCATATGATGAAAAGTTAGTGAAATTATATACAATTGCATCGATTTTTTATGTATGTGTGCTAACTATTCCCTTTGCGATTGGGTTGAGATGGTGTATGTGGCGCGTTGTAAAAGACAAAGTAAAGCCAAATACAATGTCAGCTTTTCTAAATGAAAAATATTTGAATGAACGGGGATTGAAATGACTTTTTTACTAGAGAAATATTGGATTGTTCTGTTACTCAACTTTTTTGTGAATATAGCTATTTTTTATACAGGAGTTCTAGGAGTAGGGACCATATACTTATTTATCATGGTGATTACGGTTGTTTTTCAAGTGAAAGCTACTTTGAAAATTAATAATTCTAAGTTAGCTGTACATAAATCACAAAAAGGGTTGATGTATTTTGTGATCAGTACCCTAGTTTTAATAGTTGTGGGTGCAACTGTATTTATATATTCTTACATCAATCAGTGGTTTTCCGGCTTAACTGGATACGCACATTTTCTTTATAGTTGGCGTTTCTTCTTGATACCGGTTGGGTTTATAGTCTTTTTATTATCGGTGGTGGCAACTATTCTCAAAATCAATGCAGTTAATGAAGAATACTTTAAAAAGGTAGGTATTTAAAACGATGAATTATTTTAAAACAGAAAAAATATTGATTATTATTGGTGCGATTGGTTTTATGTTAATGGGGCTTGGAATATGGGTGATTGGGAATTATATACCCCTTGAATTTGATATAAATGGTAATAATTTCACAGTGAATTATTGGGATATTGCGCGGGTTAGTATGAGTGGGTACTGGTTATGGGGGATTTTTGGAGCAATTCCTTGCGTGATTGGACTAATAGGCTTTGTTTGTCGACGTTTCCTCAGTAGTAACCCTAAAAAAGGCTGGGGTGTTATCTTAATTATCTTGGGAGTTATCAGTGTTTTTTCATTAGTGGGTGTTTTATATTTAGTTGCAGGTATTATGATTATGAAAAACAAATATTGGCTTCAGAAGACAGCAGTAAATGAAGGGCTAAAAGTAGATTGACAAATAAGAAGCCAAGTATTGCTAAAATAAGATATATTCCTTTTCATTAAAAATATAGAGGGAACAAAACCTTTCCATGAAATGTATAAAGATAATATAAATTGGATAGTATTGGTGTATAAAATAACGGCTTCTAAAAACATAATTAGAGTGAATCAACATACGAGGAGCTAAAAAAATGAAACTGACTCGAACAAAAAGACTCTGGTTAATACTGCTACTAATGATTACTGCATATTTGCTTATGTACTCAGTGGTAAGTGATAGGGAAACCAGTCATAACCATGAAAATACAGCGACTATCACCAAATCGCAAACGACCAAAACTGGAGATAACGGAACAATAACCAAACAAACTATCACGAATGATGATTCCGAAGCAGAGCAAGAGGTAGAACGTTCTTATTACAATACTATAGAAGATGCGGTGAAGGGCAGTAATTTTGCCATAGAAGAAGGTGAAGAGGTTTCGTACACTAATAAAAAAGAAATTAAAGAAAAGGTGCTTTTCTTGGAGAGCGATACAGATGCGCTATTATTTTTTATTGGAAATTTCATTGAAAATAAGGATGATAGTGATGCTTTAGTTGTCTATAAATTCAAAGTCAAAAAAGAGGGAAACCAAACCAAATACTCTACACCAACAAACGCAACGCAAATACCAGCGGAAAGTGAAAAAAGAATCTATAGACGTGGAGGGAGTAAATACGAGATTCGAACTTGTTTAAACTTATACAATGCCTATCAAAGTTTCAACCTCTATCCAGAAACTAGCCAGCTTCAATGGGGGATGTCGTACAATAAAAGCGCTCCTAATTTAACCATTAACGGAGACAGACCTACAAAAGTGATTCCTATAAAAATGGACGGAGATGACTGCTATTTTTGGTATTATGAAGACTTGAAATACGATAGTTCCAAAAAAGCAGAAATCAGTTTTAAAAAGACAAAATGAAGCTCAAAGCTAAGATGAAAAAATAATCTGAGAGAACGGAAGGTTTCTCAGATTATTTCCTTTGGATAAAAAAATAGCTAAGAGGAGTGGAATCTTACTTGTTTTGATATCAATTGTAGCGGGAGGGGTATTGCAGGCATTAGATGATTTAACAGTAATTAGAGTAGCGGATGATGCCTTGGTTTCTGGTTTAGCAACCTTAGTGCTTAGTTTGCTGAGTGGGATAGGAAAGAACCCTGATTGCGCCTCCTAAGTTGACTAAACGCTAACTAAAAATTAAGTTATTATACTTTCTTTTCTAAAACATCATTGTAAGGAGCTAAAAAAATGAAACTGACCCGAACAAAAAGACTCTGGTTAATACTGCTACTAATGATTACTGCATATCTGCTTATGTACTCAGTGGTAAGTGATAGGAAAACTAGTCATAACCATGAAAATACAGCGACCCTCACCAAATCGCAAACGACCAAAACAGGAGATAACGGCACAATAACCAAACAAACTATCACGAATGATGATTCCGAAGAAGAGCAAGAGATAGAACTCTCATATTACGATACGATAGAAGATGCGGTGAAAAACAATACTTTTGCTAAAGATAGTGATGCTAAGGATAGCCCTAATCTTAATAAAAAAGTAATCAAAGAAAAAGTACTTTTACTAGAAAATGAAACAAATGCAATTTTATTTTTCATTGGAAATGTAAGAGAGACCGATAATCATGAAGATTCATTGGTCGTTTATAAATTCAAAGTTAAAAAAGAAGGAAGTAAAAAGAAATATTCAACACCAACAAACGCGACCCAGATTTCTGGATTTTTTGCTAAAAATAATTATGAAATTAGAGATGGTGAGTATGAAATTCAGACATGTTTAAATTTGTACAATACCTATCAAATCTTCAATCTCTACCCAGAAACTAGCCAGCTTCAATGGGGGACCTCTTACAATAAAAATGCACCTAAGCTAACCATTAATGGAAAACACCCCACAAAAGTGATTCCTATAGTATTAGATGGAGATGACTGCTATTTTTGGTATTATGAAGATCTAAAATACGATAGTTCCAAAAAAGCAGAAATCAGTTTCAAAAAGACAAAATGAAGAATAGAGCGAAACTTACAAGGATCATAAAATTATTTTAAAATAGAACGACAACAAATTTCAAAAGTATTTTAAGGTGATAAAAATACGCAAATAAGTTCAACTATGAACAAAACAGAGGTGAATCTAGTATGAAAAAAGTAATCTTTTTATTAATTATATGTAGTTGCATAGTTGTCGGATGTGCTTCGGAGGACTTCAAAGTGTATAGGACTAAATCTTTCCAGTACGGAGAAACAGTAGAGATAGAGGAAGGCGACAAGTTACAATTATTTAAAGATAGTCTTTATTTAATTCCAGAAGTTACATTTCCAGATAATGATTTGAAGGGACAGGTTGAGTTTAGAAAAATCGGCTCAAATTTGCTATCGGAGAAAAGCACCTTATTAGAATTAACCAACTTGGAAGACTCTATAGTTGATTTAACTCCCTTCTCATATAATTCTAATCCCTCTGGAGAGCTATCTGTATTTAATTTTAACAAGCAAGTAGGCATTATTGAAAGCACAGAAAAATATATTCCAATCTCCCCAAAGATGAAACAAGAAAAAGGCGATTATATAGGAACGGGAACCTTTACTAATGGTGAAAATGTCATTATGTTTTTTGAGGAAACTAATGGAATATACACACTCACTTGCTGGGATAAGCAGGGGAAAATCAACAAAGAAGGTACGTTAACAGCGATTACGAAAGAAAAGAACCTTTCTGTAGAAAGTATGGCTGTTTTTGAGGATAAGATCTATGTTTATTCCTATAAAAGTAATAAAGTCTATGTTATTTCGCAGGATTTAAAACTGCTCCATGCGTGGAATATCGAAGGGGAAATGAGAAAGGTTGTTCCTGAAAAATGGGGCAGTTCTGTAAAGTTTGTCCTCCAAAGAGAGTTAAATGAACTATTTATTTATAATTATGTTCAACCTGAACAAGGTATATACCAACTAACAAAAACCGGATTAGAGAAGTTAGAATATGGTCAAGAAAAATATAAGGATATGTATTTATATGCTAATGAGGGTTTTTATAGTCTACATGAGAAACAAGTCATTCGAACTGATACCGAAGATATTTATCAGGGAGTATTAATGAAAAACGGTGACTACTATTTCATTACATCCAAAGATTTCAGCCATCCTCAAAAAGAGTCAGAAGAAGGAAAAGTCTATTTAAATAAAGTAAGTAAAAAGAAATTACCATCCTTCCTTGATTCACTTAAATCAAAGGAATGACTGTAGAAGATTTTATTTTTATCGAATAGCTACAATCGTTAAAATTGTTTCTGAAAGATTCTAAAGTCATTAAGAATAAAGTTAAGATGTTGAAAACACAGAATATGAAGTTAAGTCAGAACTAACATATACCAATTTAACAACAGAAGATGAGGAGGAATAAGTGTGCGGATTTTAGGAGGAATAATTACCATCTTGGAAGGGGCATTACTGGCTATTTTGTTTGGTAAATCTATTAATGACGGTATAACAAGAGATATGGATAATGTGGTGGCGTGGATTGTATTTTTAGGAATTATATTAATTGTTACAGGAATAATAGGATTGGTGAGCAAGAAAAAAATAATTACAGTGGTTTGGTTTGTAATTGGCGGGATATTGTTAGTTTTACCAGAGGCAGCTTCAAATCATTTATATATCATTCAAATTCCATTTTTTATTTCAATGATGAGTGTTTTAGGTGGGATTTTGTTTTTGATTAGTTTAAGTAATGAGAAAAGAAGAGATGAAATTAGATGGAAAGCGCCAACAGAAGAGGAAACTAAACAAAATACGGCGGAATACTTTAAGCGGATTTCGAAAGGGGAGTAAAAATGATTGGAAAGGTAGCTCTGTAAATGGATATAAAGAATATGTTAATGAGTATATACTAGGAGCAGGATTTTCTGCAAAAACGTATGATGTTATTGATGAGAGACTAAGATTTTAAATAGAGGAGTAGTAATATGAATTATAAAGGTTTATTATCAATGCTTTTGGTAGTAATGATAGTTCTAGTGGGCTGTGGGCAAAAAGATGGAAAGGTAGAAATTGAAGAAAAAGAAAGTATCAAAAAAAACACTGTACAAGTAAAAACGCCACCCATACTTAAAAAAGACGGAGTAATACAAGACGGAGATAAAAAAGCAATAGAAGATGCCCAAAAATTCATAACAGAAAAGAGTACTACTGCAAAAGGTGAGTTAGGGATGAATGTAGTTGAAATAGTGGGTATTAATGGGGGAAAACCTTCAAAGTATGCCTTTTTTCAAGTTTTAGAAAATCGTTCGAATAAAGAACTATCAAATGTTGAAATGTATTTTACGATTACTAATAAACTGACCCAAAAGGTAATTTATAATAATGAACGAGTGTTTCTCTCTAAAGAAGACTATGGCATAGTGAAACCAAATGAGGCGATACCTTTTAAAGTAGCAATTCCAGATGAAGAGGGGATCACAAAAGAAATAACCCCCAAAGATTACACATTCGAATGGGACGTTACGGACGCGGAACTCAAATGATTAGTAGCATAAGTTAAAAATATAGTCTATAAAATGGTTTTAGAGAAACGGAAGAAGACTTAAGAAGATATAGTAAATCGCTTGGCTCGGATATTGAAATGAAATTTACCATATTAACAGCAGGAGTAGAGGCAAAAATAACAATGGCTGATGGTGTATCATTTAAACTTGATACAGGTATAATCGGAGCAGGATTTTCTGCAAAAACGTATGATGTCATTGATGAAAGACTAAGATTTTAAAAGGAGGTATGTTGTGGTGAAAAAAAGATTTATTAATATACTACTATTAATCATGATTATAACAATTTTATCAGGGTGTGGAGGAGCGGAGCAAACTTCTGATAAGGAACCAGAAATTCCAAAAACAAATCAAAACGATATAGAGTTGAGTATTCCACCTGTTTTACAAAATAGTGAGGGCGAAGTATTAGAGGGGGATGAAAAAGCTTTAAAGGCTCTAAAAAAATTTATAAACGAAACAGATACAACCAAGCAGGGAGAAGTAGGTTTAAGTGTTGTTGACTTTATTGAGATTGCAGGTGATGCACCAACAAAATATGCTTTTATGGCAGCGCTTGTAAATCGTTCTGATCAAGAAGGTTCGGACATTGAAATGAAATTTACAATTACAAATAAGGCTACGAAAGTGAAGATATATGATGGAGATACGATAACTCTACCAGAAGAACAATTTGGTTTTTTAAAGCCCAATCATGCAATTCCATTTAAAATTACAATACCAGACACAGAGAATATCACATCTAAAATGACTGTGCAAGACTATGATTTTAAGTGGGAAATAACCAATTCGAAAATGAAAGAATGATTATTTTGCAGAACAAGAAAGGCTAATCTTAAACTACTTTTCTTATATAAGAATCTTATAACTACACTAGTAGACAGGAGCGAAAAATGAAAAAAATCATCCTAAGTTTGTCGGCAATGTTACTTTTACTATCTGGATGTTTCAATTTAAACGAGAAAACTGAACAAGAAAAAGCGCAAGAAGGCACGACGCCTGTGCAGGATTATGTGGGGCAAGGGTTTTCGTTTGTGGACGGGGACAAGTCAGAAGAACTAGTAAAGAGAGATGAGGAAAAAATCAAGCAAGAAGCGATAAACTACGTGAAAAACACATATAAAACAGATGTGAAAGTAAATAATGTAGTCCCAGCGCGCAATGCAGCCGTTGTAATGGTAGAGTGCGAAGAGCCTATTCAATTTCACACCTCAGTCATAGTAGGAAAAGTGATTAATAAAGACGGCGAATGGCTAGCGAGAAGTGATGAAGGTGAAGTAGAGAAAGCGATTGTTGGTGGTTTATATGCAAAGGCTTATGAAGCGGAATTCCAGCATTTGGATGCCTTTGCTGAAAAAATAGCAAAAGAAAATGATTTATTGGGCATGAGAGAGGAAGCGATTGATAAAACGGCCTCAGAAGGGTACACGAGCAATCATTATTTTATTTCAATTTTCGCCTCGGATTATCCAAGTGTTTATAAAGCTTACCTAGAAAATCAATATATTTCAGTAGAGGAATTAAAGATACTGTTTGCTAAAGATGATTCTACGAGTAAAAAGATGTCAATACCAATGGAGTTTTACTCTGAAAAGGATAAATTGCCTAAACAAGAAGTAGCAGACTATTTAGCGAAAAAAATTCAACAAGAAGAAGGCATCCCAAGTGGGATATATGCAGTTACAGTTTATAAGAATTTTATTGTTAATCGGGTAGGATTGCCAGATGGTGAAAATATAGATGTAGAAGAAATTATTAAATAAAAGGGAAATTAGTTTATGCGAGAAAAACTAAAAACATCAGATAGCTCCCTAAGAACTGTGTCTACTATTAGAAGGAAATGCAGAAAAGTTTAAGATTCCAAAAAGAATAAAATACAAAAGTAAACAGGAGAAGAGATGAAGAAAAAAGTCATTGGTTTATTGGCAAGTTTATTATTATTAGGAGGATGTTTCAATTTAAACGAGAAAACTGAGCAAGAAAAAGCACAAGAAGGAACCACGCCAGTACAGGATTATGTGGGGCAAGGGTTTTCGTTTGTGGACGGTGACAAGTCAGAAGAACTAGTAAAGAGAGATGAAGAAAAAATCAAGCAAGAAGCGATTAACTACATGAAAACCACATATAAGACAGATGTGAAAGTGAACAATGTAGTGCCAGCTAGAAATGCAGCCGTTGTAATGATAGAGTGCGAAGAGCCTATTCAATTTTACACCTCCGTCATAATGGGAGAATCGATTAATAAAAAGGGTGAATGGTCTGCGAGGAGTAATGAGGGTGAAGTGGAGCAAGCGATTGTCAGTGGTTTATATGAAAAAGCTTACGAAACAGAATTCCGTAATTTAGATAAGTTCACTGAGAAATCAGCTAAAGAAAATGACTTATTGGGATTGAGAGACGAAGCAATTGAAAAAACATCATCTTCAGGATATACAAGTAACCACTACTTTATTTCAGCATCATCATTAAGTTTTCCAAGTGTTTACCAAGCATATATAGAAAATCAAAGAATTGCCGCAGATGAATTAAAACTATTATTTGCGAAAGATGATCCAGAAGGGAATATTTTATCAATCCCAATGGAATTTTACTCTAAAGAAGATAAACTCCCTGATCAAGAGATAGCAGATAACTTAGCAGAGAGACTTAAACAAGAAGAAGGACTACCTAAGGGAAACTATATGGTTACAGTATACAAAAATTTTATTGTTAATCGAGTAGGTTTACCTGATGGTGAAAATATAGATGTAGAAGAAATTATTAAATAAAAGGGAAATTAGTTTATGCGAGAAAAACTAAAAACATAAGATAGCTCCTCAAGAACTGTATCTACTATTAGAAGGAAGTGCAGAAAAGTTTAAGATACCAAAAAGAATAAAATACAAAAGCAAACAGGAGAAGAGATGAAGAAAAAAATCATTGGTTTATTGGCGAGTTTATTATTATTAGGAGGATGTTTCAATTTAAACGAGAAAACCGAACAAGAAAAAGCGCAAGAAGTCACGACGCCTGTGCAGGATTATGTGGGGCAAGGATATTCATTTGTGGACGGGAATAAATCGGCAGAACGAGTGAAACAGCATGAGAAAGAGATTAAACAAGTAGCGATAGATTACATGAAAAGAAAATATAAAACAGTCGTAGAAGTTACTAATGTAGTGCCTGCGCGCAATGCGGCAGTTGTTATCGTAAAATGCAATGAACCAATTCAATTTACAACATCTGTTACGGTGGGATTTATTTTAAACAAGGATGAAGTAGGGTTTCCTAAAGAAGAGGAAGGCGAAATTGAGCAAGCTGTATTAGGTGGCTTGTATGCGAAGGCATATGAGGCAGAATTTAAACAATTAAATGATGTTGCAGGAAAATTAGCCAAAAAATATGATTTGGTAGGAATGACGGATGAAGCGTTAGTAAAATCATCTCCCTATGGAAATCAAGGAAATCACTATTTTATTGCACTATCATATCGAGAGTACTCTAGTGTATATAATGCGTATATAGAAAACCCTCAAATTTCAGCAGAGGAATTACGAATTCTATTCACAAAAGATGATCCTACCAGCGGAAATTTAACCATAGTAATGAAATTCTTCTCAAAAGAAGATAAATTACCTAAACAAGAAGTGGTAGATAATTTAGCAAAAGATTTCCAGCAAGAATTAGGATTACCAAAAGGAAACTATCCATTTGTAATATATAAGAACCTTATAATAAACAGGGTAGGGCTTCCAGATGGAGAGAATATAGAGGCAGAAATATCAGTTAAATGAGAAGGAGTTAATCAAAGATGACAACAAATTTAAAAACACCTGATACTGATTTAATTGAGAAATGGGTATATAAACACCTGAAAAAATTGAAAACTATATGTTAATGAAACGGTGTATAAAGTTAAAGAAGGCGAATACAACAAATCAGGAAGCACACGCTATAACAGCAAACATAAAAACAAATCAAAACCCCATCTAAACCACCCCGAAAAAACTTTAAAAACCCCTCATTTATCATAAACATTGTGAAAAACCTCTCGTTTAGAGAAATTCCGCATTCCATAAAACAATTTATAACAGTGTTTTGGGGGCAGATTATTCGCTGATCTGTCACATTTTATATTGTGAAACTATGATATAATCTTAAGACGTTACCTTATTCACAATGAATAAAAAATGAAGATGGCATTACTATCTGTTCAAATTCGCAATTTGTACGGGTAAATCATTGAGTCGGAGGGAACGGGACAACAAGAATATTTGAAAGCAACTCAAATACTAGAATATGATTATGATGGAGGAAATGACAACATGAAAAAGATAAAAATGGGATTACTAAGCGTCTTTGCACTATTAGTTCTTAGTGGGTGTTCCCAAGAGGCAAGCACTACTTTTTATTTGAATGATGAAGTTTTGACGGGGGATTTAAATAAGGAGAAGGTTATTGCGGCAGCTACGAAATTCGAGATGACTTGTACAGTAATGACCAACCAAATGAATTTGCAAGATGAGGAAACGGTTAGAGTGATATCTACAAAAGAAACAAAGAGCATTTTAGATAGATGGAAAGAAAAAGCGGCTACGGTTAATACACTGGAAACTCCAGAAAATAAAAATTTTGTGATGTTATATGATTATTACCTTAAAAATAGCGAGAAAGTTTCTACTAAAGATTGGGATTATATTTTTGCAGAAGAAACGCCAGAAAATAATACAGACTTATTGGTGGAAAATGGCGAGTTATTTAAAGATAAGAATGGAAAATTAGATCTGATGATGGTGCATATCAATGGATTACTGGCAAAACCGACTGAATTAACGCAAGAAATAAATAGAATTGAATCGTATATCAAGAAAGAAACAATAGAAAATAAAACGCAAAAGGCCCGTCTCTCTACCTATTGTAACTTACTTTTACAAGTACAAAGTGAGAAGGAATTAGCTCGAGGTTTTAATAAATGGGGAAATTTTGCAGTAAATTCAATAGAATATGCGAATGATGCCACAGCAGAATTAAAGGTTTCTTGTCGATATATGACAGAGGACGAATTTGAGAAATATTATAATACTTATGTTAATCCAAATACAGGAAATAAAACAAGATTAGCCGAAGAGTATTTGGATAATAAATTTACTGTAAGTGATGAAAAAGTATCGTAATAATAGAAAAGATGGCTCCGAAGTAACTTGGAACCATCTTTTTTCAATTATTTCACTCGTATTCCAAATAATGGCATTAAAGCAGGAGCATGAGAAAAATCAATGCTCACACCTTTCAAATCTTGAGGCATCGCAGTGATTGACTCAAAAGTACAAGAACTAAGATCTATTCCATTTAAAGCACAATTCAAAAACTGCGCCTTGTTCAGGTCAAGTCGTTCTAAATACGTGTCAACCAGCTGGGCGCCACTAAAATCACTATTCGTATACGCGCCCATTTCAAACGCCACCCACTTTAAATTAGCATAGCGAAAGGCGACATAATCAGCATAACAATCAACAAAAACACAATTTCTCAGTGTAGCATCGCTGAAATTAACACCAATTAATTTGCAATTTTCAAAGCGTACACGATGAATAATTGCGCCCATCAAGTCTAAATTCGACAAATCACAATTTTTAAACACAATATCGGTTAAATTCGCACTCACAAGAGAAACAGAATCAAAAATACATCCATCAAAAAGAATCGTTTCTAAATGAAAATGTTCAAAAATTTCTCCAGTCATTGTTGTTTTTCTAAAGATTTTCTCACTCACTTCACCAACATCTTCAATAAAATATGTATCATTCGGATAAACCGTCAAATCCCCATCAGGAATCCGCGGAGCAGTAATTTTTTTCATTTTTCCGACCTCGCTTCCGTTTTCATTATAACGTATTTTGACTGGAAAAGAAGCGGAAAATCGTTTACCTTTCATAAAAAACGGATTACAATAAATGTAAGATGAAAATGGTATTTGAGGAGTGAACGAGATGAAAGCGAGCGTATTTGTAGCAGGGAAATTACTACCGGAAACGATGAAAGCTCTTGATAAATGGGACGTTAAGGCTTATACCAGTCAAGAAAACATTACAGAAGAGGAGTTAATAAAAAGTGTAACGGAAGTGGATGCAATTATTTGTCCGCTCTCTTCACCAATTACTGCAAAAGTATTGGAATCAGCAAAAAATCTTAAAATTGTAGCAAATATCGGCGCCGGTTTTGATAATATTGATGTAAAAAAAGCGCAGAAACTCGGGATTGCAGTAACAAATACGCCAGATGTATCAACTGAAGCGACGGCAGAACTGACGCTTGGACTAATTTTGGCGGTGGCTCGGAGAATTTCAGAAGGTGACCGTTTGTGTCGTGAAACACCAGAGCAATTTAAAGGCTGGGCGCCAACGTTCTTTTTAGGTACAGAACTAAGGGGTAAAACATTGGGAATTATTGGTTTAGGAAGAATTGGTCAATCCGTGGCAAAACGTGCAGCCGCATTTGGAATGAAAATCATATATTCCGGACACCATCCGAAAGAAGCGGCGAAAGAATGGAATGCCGAGTTCGTGAGTCAAGAAGAATTATTGAAACGTAGCGATGTTGTGACTATTCACGCCGCATACAATCCGAGCTTGAAGCATCTGTTGAACGAAACAACACTAAAAACGATGAAGTCGAGTGCATTTTTGATTAATGCTGCTAGAGGACCTGTTGTAGAAGAAGTTGCACTTATTAATGCGCTGAAAACAGGTATTATCGCGGGTGCTGCGCTTGATGTATTTGAGTTTGAACCTAAAATTGGTCCCGAGTTAGGCAAATTAGATAATGTTGTTTTAACACCGCATATTGGTAACGCAACCGTCGAAACCCGCGCAGAAATGGGGCGCATGGCTATTTCAAATGTGGAAGCAGTTTTAGCAGGAAACAGCCCAATCCATTCTGTTTATTAAGACTAATAAATATAGCCATAGCAAGAAGCTATGGCTGTTTTTTTCTACCAAATAATGGTATAATATTTCTGGTAGAATAGAGCAACGGGTTGTTAGCTCAGTTGGTAGAGCAGCTGACTCTTAATCAGCGGGTCGTGGGTTCGAAACCCTCACAACCCATATTTGAAAACCGCCTAAACAAAGCGTTTAAGCGGTTTTTTGTTTGTGGAATTTTAGTAGGTGTTCATCGGTTTTTATATTTTGGGGCAGATAGAAATAGAAGTTATTTTAACGATTTAAAAGATTGTTATGCTTTTGTCATACCTTTATTGGTATTAAAGAGGCTATTTGCATTAATACTTTAAACGAAGTTAGGTATCTATCAAGCGAATAAGAGTTAACACTATTTAGAAATACGGAACTAAATGGCTCTGCTACTAAAATATAAAGATAAATAGCAATAATTTAGAGCTAGTCGATTACATAAATTTCAACAAAACAGATTATAGTTTTGCGTTCGCAAAAACTAGCAACAAGTCATTGCATCAAAATACAGCGGAACAGCTTCACGGGATATAGTTCTGTTGACTAAAATAAGTTTAAAGCAGAGAAACCGCATAGCCGTGATAGTAATAGCACATACTATACGGATTTATCCTAAGAAAATCCCCCCTATTATAGTTTAATCTATGGCTATTAGTAGACTTCGTATAGAAAAACAAAGAGGAACTAGTTGAATTAATTACATTAGAAGAATATCCAAGGGGTGAAAAAATTGTATTTGTTGAAGCGATTGAAAACAAAATAACTGATAACTCTGCCAAATTATTAGCTCAGTATTTTCAAAATAAGCAGGATATAGAACCAGAATATTTTTTAACTATATGTAAACTTCTATCTAAATACTAAAATCAAGAAGTTTATGATTTATTTCTAAAGGATATTAGCGATGATACAATTAATGATTTTGTGCAAAACATAATTGTTGCGTATTTCAATAAGTATAATTAAAATTGTACTTTCGTAAAAGAAATGAGGATATACTAAAAATGATAAACAATAGAAGATAAAAAAAACTTAAATATAGATACACAAGGAGAATGATATGGGCGATTCAATTGAAAATATATTGATATTGAGTGCAACAATATTAGGTATTAGCTATACAATTATTCAAGTTTATACCTTAGTAATAAGCGTCACTCCAAAAATGGAAGTGTTTATTACCGCGGAAAATAAAAGTAAACTTAGATTGAGTAAATTAATAATTTATTTATTATCATTTTTAGGAATATTATTTTATGCTAGTGAATATAATAGTGTTAGCAGTAATGTAGAAAAAAATGTGTATTTTATTTTTTTACTCTATTTTATAGTTTTTATAATTATTTATTCGGTTGCTCTTTTAATTAAATTTAAATACAATGCATATTATATTTTAAATGGCAGGTTATTTAAATTAAATTTAATTGAAGATGATTTAGTTTTTCTTGTTTCAATGGATTCAAATCAGGAATTGAATATACAAAAAAAAGAAATTTTATTCACAAATAAACATGTTATTCTTAACAAACAAGAATTTAAAAAATATAAGATAAAGCATATGTATTTGTTTGAAGATAAGGAACTCTAGATTTTACTTTTTATTGCCATTAGTAACAGTCCAAATTTCACATCAGAATTATCATGCTAGCAAGATCTATACAATCCTTAATAGTCAAAATATGATTATTTAAAATTGCTACATTGGATAGTAGTCATATCTTTTTAAAGAGTCTAGATATATAATAATGTCATATGAGTAGGGTAGTAGTAAATAAAGGTTAACTTTCATAAAAATGAATTGGAGTGTGGGAATTCTTGCAAACTGTTTTTATTAGTATTGTTACAAGTGCAATAGTGAGTTTTATAGGTGCATGGATTGCTTTTTTTGTTGAAAGAAAAAAACAATTTTTCGCATTGCAAATAAAGGCTCGTGGAGAAATGACTGAGGATTGGAAGATGGCTCATCTAGAGTTATATAAAAATGTTTTAGAATTTAAAAATTATATCGGTCTATTTACTGAAGAGGGTAATGAGTTTAAGAAATCTGAAGATATACAAAACTTCGCTCCTTTGGAAAAATTGAATTCTTTGTACAACTTGATTAATGACAATTCCATTTTCTTTTCGACAGATTTGATTGCAAGTATAGAAACTTTTTTTAATAATAATAATCTTGCTAGTATTGCTTCGGCATACACTGGTAAGAATATGAACGATATACCATTTCCTATTAAATTATTGGATGATTCAATATTTGAATGCAATAAATTGATGAGTAAGATTAAAGCTGAGACAGGTATCTCTCTAATTAGCTTTAAGAAGTAAAGTTTTTAATATTTTAGAAAAAGAGTATTTGGTGAAATTATTGTGAGTTAATTGGGCAATTACTTTAAACAACGATATGAATATTGAATCTTAAAAAAGCTCCTCAAAAGCCTTAGCTGCATCCATAGGTGTATCTTTCAAAACATGTGTATAAATGTTTTTAGTTTAGAAATGAAGATACAAGAATAATGACTTATATTGATTCTGAACCAATCTCCTACATTTAAGTTATTATAAGAAACGATAATCATAGACTTTTTCTTTTTTTAGTATTTGTTGAGATACTTGTATAAACGTAATCATTTTTGTTTAGTTCTTTATAAATTGACTCATAAAGTAATTCATTTAAAAAAGGAAGCAAACTTTTGTTTGTTGACCTTAGTAGGTATGGAAATATTGCTAAAGGGAAAGTTATAATGAAAATAACAACAGTAGGGATAAGCATAGATAAAATTATTTTTGATAGATTTATTCTTTCTTCGATTTGACTAATTAAAAAATAATTCCAAAGTGGATTGAACAAAAAGAATAAGAAGGATATTAATAAAGCAGGGCTATATTTTATTGTTGTTTTACTATCTAGTGATGAAATGATTTGATTCAATAGAGTACTATGAAAAAGCTCTCTTTGAACAAGATCATTTCTTAACTCATAAATTATATAATCTCTCTTTTTTTCGAACCCTAATGAGTGTATGGTTTTTAATTGTAATTTATAGGCTAATAGGAATATAAACAAAAAAATTAATATAAATATAGAAAAAGAAACAAAGTAATTATCAGATCTAGGTTCTATAAATATAGCGAAGGCAAACACTAAAAAAATATAAAGAATTAAAATAGAAATAATTTTAAATTTATATTTTCTTAACATTTCCTGCCCTAAATTATTCAATATTTTAATGTAAATGTCTTTAATTTCTTTTTCTATTGTTAACACCTCTAGGTATTCTGAATGTTGTTAAGAATAATTTTATCATTTATTTAAGTATTGTGCATCTATATACAATCTGTTGGACAGATGTTTTTTCTTCAGTATAGTTAAGAATAAAAGGGTAATAAGCTTGATTAGGTTCACATGATGAAATACACACATAAAAATATATGGACTACCACAATCATTTTAATAGTGCAGATAAAGCGGTTTTATATCTTTTTTCAAGTACACATTTAAGAAGTGCCATGTTAATTTTAAAAATATTATAGATATTGGTTTTATTTCTGGATTCATTGTATATATTCCGAATAGTCCGTTTGAGAATTCAATCATAATAGCTACACAAAAGTTAATTAATGCTATGAAAAAAGAAATTGGAATTGCTTGAAATACATTAGTTTTTTCATGATACAAAAAAAGTCTTATTTATAAGTAATAGATTTATTGAACATAAAAATAGAGTTTTTGTTGTGAATGAGTCGATAGAGGCTCTCTAATAATAATCAATGGGTCGTGGTTTCTAAATCCTCACAACCCATTGAAAAACGTCAATCACATACGTTTCTTATCTTCCTACGCGAATTAACAAACAATTCCCTAAAATATATCTAAACAAAAACGCTTAATTTCGATTTAAGCGTTTTTTCTATCCCGTTAAAAAATATCTAACAAAATTATGAACAAAATAAATAAAAAAATTAATTATAAGTCATTAATTAGCCAAAATTAGAAACAATCTACTTGTTTTCTTTTTTTAAATAATTAAATGACATTAAAACATAAAAAAACTGCGTATTCTAATCAATTTAAGGCTTCAAGTGATTGAGGGATAAGTAAGTTGTATCAACGGTTTTAGCGTTTTGCAATAAAAAATTGTAGTAAATGTTACGAAAAAATGACTTTTTTATATAAAAATCACGTAAATCAGTTGTAATTTAGCATTCGATTTCAGCTTGTTTTCTAAGATAATTAATGGGTATTGTAATTTAGAAAGGATGTGCAATTAATTAAATTATTTTAATTTGAGTTAACACTATTTTAAATATCATAAGTGGTTGGGTTTGTTAACTCTATTGAAAAAAATTTATGTAAATTACCTTTCTGTTTGCAGAGGTATTAAACTTTAACAAAAAATATTCGATTATGAAAATTAAAAATAAGAAAAGGAGAGGAAACTTATATGATAAAAACAACTGTGATTAAACGTTCTTTACTTTTATTTTTAACTACAATAATAGTATTAAGTCAATTGAACCTTGCATCTTTTACGGCACTTGCTGCAGAAACGGATAATGAGATGATTTCTTATGAGGTTCAAAAAGATCTTTCTAGTGATAAAAAGAAAGCAAATCTCAAAATCAAGACGGAACCAAAAGATGATCAAATCGAAATTTTAACGATTGAAACACCTGATGGAAAAATAGTAAAAGGGCAAGAAGCGGAATATACTGCTGAAAAAAACGGTTCGATAGATTTTCTAATCACTTATAAAGAGGTTAATTCAGATAAAGAAACACAAACTTTCACTGCATCTTATGAAGTTAGTGGTATTTCTACTGAAACAGAAGCGACACAGGCGGAGAAAGAATCTCCAACACAAGAAACAACTAATCCAGAAGATAAAACTGCTAAAAGCACATTGAAAAATTTGAAAGCAGAAAACCCCACTGTAACTCTGAGCATACCAGATTATGATAAGACAGCTTGGGCTAATGGAGCTATTAAAGATGTTACTGTTACAACAATATTTAACGATAATACTGTAAATGGCAAGAAAATGAATTTCACTTTGCCAGATGGTATGCGTTTTGTTACTGTTCCAGTCCCATCAAACTATCAAGCGCCAAAAACTGTTGATGCTGGTATATTAAGCACTTTAAGTTCAGGAGATCCATTAGGAAGTGCAATTACCTCTGTAACTGTTCCTAACAAAGAAACCACATATAATAATGGTACTCACGGAACGGTAAGTTATAATTTAAATCCAGGAACTGAAAGAGCTACTTTTACTTTTTCTGTTCGTGTGGATGGAGCTAAGTATTATGGACCGACAGATATAAAAGATCCTATTAAAGTAGAAACTTTCATGGGCGAAGGAACAACACCAGTCGCAACCGCAGAACAAAGTGTTCATGCTGAAGGTAAAAAAGTGGTTGGATATGCGGAACAAGATAGCATCCAAACAATGTTCCGTAACTATTATACGCAAAAAGTTTTACCAGAAGTTTTACCTAGTACAGATGAGGTGGCTTCGTATAACTATACAAAATTCTATTCAGTAATAAACGGTTTGAATCAAGAAGATGCTCGTGGAGCGAAAATTTTTGTTCCCAAAAACGTTACCACTACGCTTTATTATCCAGAAGGTATGGAATATGTGGGAATTGTTAACCAAAGTGGAAACCAAATCACTAGTAACGATAAGCGAACAATTACTCATTATCCAGAGGAAAATAAAGTAGTTATTGATTTTAAACAAATGTACTATAACGGTGTACCTGACACGGTGTACGCTATAAAATATAAAATACCAAAAGGAACGCCAGAAGGTACGTATTCAGCTTCAAAAGTACCTCATGCGGTTATGACAACATATGATGACAAAGTATTTGAATCAGATGCGTTAACTAATATTGCAACTGATTTGACTACACTTGCTGCTATAGATACTTGTAATGTTGTAGAGTCCACTGAGAATAAAATGACGTTAACAACTAATGGTAGAAATATAAATCCCGACAATGAAACATGGGCAGGGAGTATTCTAGTCGGTAATCAAGCCACTGCTGGGGTTAAAACAAATCAAGTTTATAACATTAAATTTGATGATAACTGGCAAGCTTATACTGTTAATTTACCTTTTGATGGTACTATTACAGGCAATAAAGTAACAGATATCCAATATAAAACAAATTTAGATGCAAATTATCGAACGTATAGTGGAACACTTCCGAAGACTAATGGTAACAAGATGGCTCAACTTCAAGCAAGCGCAGTAGGACTTGCAAAGGGTGAGTATTTTACAGAAGTAAAAGCAAATGTTGGTGATTTCTCTGTTGGCTTTATTAATGTAGAAGAATCTGGTTATTTCCGTTCATCATCTACTGCCTCATACGGGATTGTGAAACCCGGTATTAAATCAGTTAAATTTAATGCAAGTATTTGGGATGCAGCAGATGAAGAAAATACAAAAGTTAGTGGAGTTTCCACATATACAGTTGCAAACATCATAACTTCCGCTGCAAATGGTACTGCTAATTTTTATAATGAAAATGGAGTGCAAACAAAAACGGCTCGTGCAGGTGATAAAATTACTACTAGAGCAACATTGCGTTTGTTTGATTATCCATATGGAACAAGAACAGTCCTTAGTAATCCTGAAATATACCTGCGTCAAATAGATGGCACAAGAGTACAACCAACTTCAATAAAACTAACAGATCAGGACGGAAAAGACGTTGATTTTACTATTAAACAAGAAACTGCTAACAATGGAGACAAAGTTTACGTATTAAAAACGACTGATGTTTTAGTAGGCGAGTTTATCGGATATCCGTATAAAACGCAATATTTAAACATTAGTTATGATACTTCGTTTGATGTTACTTTAAATAAAAGCATTCATACGGATATTCAAGAAATGTTAGCGTGGGGCGGGCCAGATGTGACGTCCACATTAGCTTCCAATAAATTCTCGGATGTTGGACTGGATGTTAATAAAAACGGCAAGGATATAGAGAACTTACTTTCTACTAACGCTAGTGCTTTAAGTGTTCCAAAACAAGACACAGTAACGGTAGAAACATTCTTGAATATCGCTGGTGAAGGGGAGAAATCACCTTATGTTGAAGGTGATGATAGTACCGTTTCTTACTTCACGCCAGGCACAGATGCTGATTATACGGTGAAGATTACTAATACTTCTAACGATAGTGCTAGAACTTTTGAGCTCTATATTCCGATTCCAAAAACAGGACAAAATTTTGGATCGAAATTCCAACCAGAAGCATTTAAATGGGATATGAAATTAAATGATGCTGTTCAAATGACAGATTTACAACAGGCACAATTTGATGTTAGTTATACAACAGAAGCGAATGCGGACAATTATGATTCCACTAGTATTTACCAAGATTCTCTTTCAAATTATGAAGATGTCAATATGGTTAGAATTAAAGTTAAAACCCAAATTGCTTCTGGAGAAACACAATCATTTAAGATTCCATTAAGAGTAGATGAAACTTTTGACTCTGCGACAACTGGTAATAAAATTAGTGAACGCGATGTTTATAATCCCTATTATCGTGTTATAACTAATACTTACTCTGGATCTCTATCTGGTACACGAGTAGGTGCAGAACTAGTTATTGTAGAACTAGCTGGTGTATTATTTGATGATAAAAATGTGAATGGTTTATATGAAGAATCAGAAGGTGATAAACCATTAGCTAATGAAACAGTGGCACTATACAAATGGAATAATTCAACTTCAACCTATGAGCCTGCTAAAAATAATGGAGAAAATGTCACTACAAAAACAGACGCTAAAGGAAAATACAAATTTGATTATACTTTAGGCGTTGATTATGGAAATTATGCTGTTAAATTCCCTGACAAAGATGGGTATCAATTTACATTACAAAATGTAGGTGCAGAAAGCGCAATAGATAGTAATCCACCAAATACTGGAACAGACAAAGGTTGGGTTAAGAATATTGATCCAGCACAGCCTTCTGCTCAAAACATCAATGCAGGTTACTTTGCTTACTCCCCAGAACAAGATTTAAAAGTGAACTTAGACAGCAAACTTGTTCAAACAGGAAATAGCTTAGAAGTAACTTTACCAAAAGTAGCATCTACTAGTGGAGAAGCGGCAGAAAACACAATTGAACCAGAATTCTTCCAAAATATTCAAGCAGCAACAGATGGCTACAAATGGTCAACTGCAAATACTGGCATTGCTACTGTACAAACACTAAGTGATGGTTCTGGCGCAATTGTCGGTGGCTCAACAAATGGTAAAACATTAGCAGCAACAGATCTAAACGTTGAAATTCAAGATATATTTGGCACTAAAAAAACTTCTACTGCACCAGTTTATGTGAAAACAGCAGATGGTAAAGTAGTACAGGAAAACCAGTTCACTCTAGGTGCGACAGATTTCTCACTAGAATTTAAAGATGCTCAAAAACTGACGGAAGCAGAAGCACTTGATTTAGCTAAAACAGCTGCTTTTGAAGAAGTTAAAAATGGCGTGAATTCAAGTGCGCAAGCTGTTACAGTGCAAGTGGATTCAACCCAATTAAGTGCTATTCAAAATAGTTCCAAAACTGGCGGAACCTATCCGTTAACTTATAAAGTAACTAAAGATGGCAAAGAGGCAGAAGTTACGATTCAAGTAACAGTAGCAGAAGATTTGACTACCGTTAATGCCCATGACTCCACTATTTATGTAGGAGATAGTTGGACAGCAGAAGATAACTTTGATAGTGCTTTAGACAAAGAAGGTAATTCTGTAGACTTTAAAGATGTGCAAGTTACAGGTACCGTAGATACTAACACAGTAGGAACCTATCCAATAACTTACACATATAATGGAGTTTCCACAACTGTTAATGTCATGGTAAAAGCAATTATGACAGCTGTGAACGCCCATGATTCCACTATCTACACAACTGATAGCTGGACACCAGCAGATAACTTTGATAGTGCAATGGATAAAGATGGTAATCCAGTAGAATTAGCAGACGTTACTGTTACAGGAACTGTTGATACAAAACAACCTGGAACTTATCCTGTCACTTACTATTATCAAGGGGCTTCCACTACTATTACAGTTACTGTGAAAGAAAATAAAGAAGGTATCAATGCGCACGATTCTTCTATTTATGCAGGTGATAATTGGACTGCAGAAGATAATTTTGATAATGCAGTAGACAAAGATGGTAATCCTGTTCAATTTGAAGATGTAAAAGTAACTGAAAATCCAACTGTGGATACAAATAAACCAGGAGCATACAAAGTCACTTATAGTTATGATGGAGCTTCTAAAACAATTACCCTTACTGTAAAAGAAGTTAAAACAGCAGTAAATGCGCATGATTCCGTTGTTTATTTAGATGAAGCATGGACTGCAGAAGATAATTTTGACAGTGCTCGTGATAAAGATGGTAATCCAGTTGCGTTTGCGGATGTTCAAGTAACCGGAACAGTGGACACAAGCAAAGCAGGAACATATCCAATCACTTATACGTACGATAATGTTTCTACTACTGTTCAAGTTAAAGTTGAAAATCCGAAAACAGCAGTAATTGCACACGATTCTATCATTTATACAGGTGATGAATGGACTGCAGAAGACAACTTTGATAAAGCTGTAGATAAAGCTGGAAATCCAGTATCATTTAAAGATATTACGGTAAAAGAGTCTCCAGAAGTTGATCCAAATACACCAGGCGAATACACTGTGACATATAGTTATGAAGGTGTGTCCACAACCATTCAAGTAACTGTCAAAACAAGAGAAACTTCAGTGAATGCACATGACAGCACAATTTACGCGGGTGAAGAATGGAATGCTAAAGATAACTTCGATGGCGCAACAGATAAAAAAGGAGATAAAGTTTCATTTGCGGATGTTACTGTAAGTGGAACGGTTGACAGCAAAACACCAGGCACTTATGAAGTAAGTTATCTTTATGACGGCGTAAAAGCTGTAGCTCATATCACAGTTCTCAAAAATAATGCTGAAATTATTGTACAAGACAGCACTATTACAACTGGTGAAAAATGGGAAGCTAAAGATAATTTTGTTCGTGCAACATCAAGGGATGGCCAATCTATTCCATTCTCAAAAGTAAAAGTAAGTGGCACTGTTAATACTGAAAAAGCAGGCACATACAAAGTGAAATATACAATTGATCCGAACGAAGGGACCTCTGATGCTGGTAAAGAACAATTATCAGTAACAGCAACTATTAAAGTAGTTGATCAAAAAGTAACGCCTAATAACCCTTCAAATGGTGGTAACAATAACGATAAAGATGGTAACATTAAGATTTCTAGCAACAAACAACATACAGCAACATACAACGATGCAAAACCTATCCCAAAAACTGGAGATCAAAGTAATCCATGGGTAATCTGGTTAGGTATTGGCTTAATAGGATTAGGTGTGTTACTGTGGTTAACTACAAAAAGAAAAAAGAAACATGATTAATTAAGCAAAATAAATGAAGAATGGATAGGATATGTTGCACTTGTGACATATCCTATCTTCTTTGTAAACAGAAAATCACACAAGAAAAAATCATATAGAACTTAAATGTAATGGTTATAAGTTGATAATAATGTTAAATTAGTACTTTTATAGGAAATTTTCATTATATTTTCATAATCAAGTTCTATACTTAAGTTAAATTCTTAATCAACCTATTGATATAACAAAATTGGATGAAGGGAAGTAAGGAAATGACTTTTTTAGAGCTCCATCAATTTATCAAACAAGATTTATTGATTTATTCATGGATTTTAAACAACTTCTGTCTCACTCAACATAAATTAGAAGTGGGTATGGAGCTAGTTATGAATAACGAACAAGTAATTATTATGGAAAAAGGATTATTGGCACAAGAAAGTATTGAAAGCAAAACCATTATTCACCGTATTTTCGAAGACCAAAGAATCATTTTTAATACAGAAGGAAATCTATCGTTAACTGCACTAGAAGATACGACTTATAGAATAGTTGATAAAAAAGATTTGCTTGATGAATTAGATAGTCAAAAATTATTGCCACATTTTCTATTGCAAATAGCAGAAGATTTTGAGCAAGATTTAGAACAAGAAAGAAAATTGATGTCAGCAAATTCAGAAGAACGAATAGAATTAATTTTAACAAAAATTATTGATCGACATCAGTTAGATTCAGTGACCAACCCAACATTTCCAAAATGGTTAAAAATATATGTGCTCGCAAGATTAGCAAAATGTTCTGTATCAACAACTTCTATTGTAGTAAATGAATTAGCGCAAAAAGGAGTTATTAATGTCAAAACAACTCCATGGCAATTGGTTGAGAATTCGCAAATTTCGTGTGCCTAGTGAATTTAGAAACTATGCTAATAAAAAACATTTTCACATATGAAGTTATAAATAGTGTAAAAAAACTACTTAAAAATAAATTTAAGTAGTTTTTTTTACGTTGTTGTCGTTTAAAAATAAATTTATTGGATATTTTTAAATACACTAGTTATATTAGATGGGCTATCTGTATCAACCGACGATACACTAGCTATTTTGGAATTAATATTGTTTTTTTAAACGTTGATATGAAAGGGTTTTAAGGACAATACATATAAATTGGCACAGAACTTGCATTATAATAAGCGGGTAGCAAAATAAATGAATTATATTAGGAGGGAAAAAGATGGTAGGAATTATCCTCGCAACTCACGGTGAATTTGCTGAAGGTATTTTGCAGTCCGGAACAATGATTTTCGGCGAGCAAGAAAACGTTAAAGCAATCACTTTGATGCCAAGCGAAGGTCCAGAAGACATCAAAGCCAAGATGGAAGCTGCAATAGCGTCCTTTGACAGCCAAGATGAAGTTTTATTCTTAGTGGATCTTTGGGGAGGCACACCATTCAATCAAGCAAACGGTCTTTATGAACTACATAAAGATAAGTGGGCAATCGTAGCAGGACTTAACTTGCCAATGCTGATTGAAGCTTTCTCATCACGTTTTACAATGGAAAGCGCGCACGAAATCGCAGCAAATATTCTTGCGCCAGCTCAAGAAGGTGTCCGCGTTAAACCGGAAGAACTACAACCGCAAGTAACAGCTACTGAACAACCACAAGCAGAAATCGCTGCAGTTGGTGATGGCAAAATTGAATTCGTTCTAACTCGTGTTGATTCTCGTCTATTACATGGTCAAGTAGCCACTGCATGGACAAAAGCAACACACCCAACAAGAATTATCGTCGTTTCAGATGCAGTTGCAAAAGACGATCTTCGTAAAAAATTAATCGAACAAGCTGCACCACCAGGAGTAAAAGCTAATGTTATCCCAGTCCAAAAAATGATTGAGATTTCAAAAGATCCACGTTTCGGCAATACAAAAGCACTTTTATTATTTGAAAATCCTCAAGATGTTTTACGCGCAATTGAAGGTGGCGTAGAAATCGAAAAAGTAAACGTTGGTTCCATGGCTCACTCAGTTGGTAAAGTTGTTGTTAGTAAAGTACTTTCCATGGGGAAAGATGATGTTGCAACCTTTGAAAAATTAAAAGAAAAAGGCGTTAAATTCGATGTGCGTAAAGTCCCTAATGATTCAAGCGCAAACATGGATGACATCATCAAAAAAGCAAAAAATGAATTAAAGACACAATAAAAAATTAAAATAGGAGGTTTATTATGTCTGTCATATCAATAATTTTAGTAGTACTTATTGCATTTTTAGCAGGTATTGAAGGAATTTTAGATGAATTTCAGTTCCATCAGCCATTAATCGCATGTACATTAATTGGTCTTGTAACAGGTAACTTAACAGCATGTATCATCCTTGGCGGAACACTACAAATGATCGCACTTGGATGGGCAAACATCGGAGCAGCCGTAGCACCAGATGCCGCGCTTGCCTCAGTAGCTTCAGCAATTATATTAGTTTTAGGTGGACAAGGGGTAGCAGGTATTCCGTCCGCAATCGCAATTGCAATTCCACTTGCAGTAGCAGGTCTTTTCTTAACAATGATCGTTCGTACATTGGCAGTTCCAATTGTTCACTTGATGGACAGAGCCGCTGAAAAAGGGAATATACGCAGCGTAGAGTGGTTACATATTTCAGCAATTTGTATGCAAGGTATTCGTATCGCAATTCCAGCAGCAGCACTTTTATTCATTCCAGCAGACAGCGTTCAATCTTTCTTAGAAGCAATGCCAGCTTGGTTAACAGATGGTATGGCTATCGGTGGAGGAATGGTAGTTGCCGTTGGTTATGCACTTGTTATTAACATGATGGCTACTAAAGAAGTATGGCCGTTCTTCGTAATCGGTTTCGTAGTAGCTGCAATTTCTCAATTAACACTTATCGCAATTGGTGCTCTAGGTGTTGCACTTGCTCTTATTTACCTTAACCTTTCTAAAATGGGTGGAGGTAACTCAAACGGCGGTGGAGGCGGAAACTCACGCGATCCACTTGGCGATATATTAAACGACTATTAATAAAAAAAGGAGGAGAATAGAATGGCAGAAAAAATCGAATTAACAAAAAGAGACCGTCTACGTGTAGCATGGCGCTCTACGTTCATTCAAGGTTCATGGAACTACGAACGTATGCAAAATGGTGGCTGGGCATTCTCTATGATTCCCGCTATTAAAAAATTATATAAAAGTAAAGAAGATCGTTCTGCGGCGCTAAAACGTCATTTAGAATTCTTTAATACACATCCATATATTGCATCTCCAATTCTTGGGGTAACGCTTGCGCTTGAAGAAGAACGTGCAAATGGTGCAGAAGTTGATGATGTAGCAATTCAAGGGGTTAAAGTTGGTATGATGGGACCTCTTGCTGGTGTTGGTGATCCAGTATTCTGGTTTACAATTCGTCCAATGTTAGGAGCATTAGGTGCTTCTCTTGCCTTGAGTGGAAACATTCTTGGACCTATCTTATTCTTTGTTGCTTGGAACGTAATTCGTTGGGGCTTCATGTGGTATACACAAGAATTCGGCTATAAAGCTGGTTCTAAAATCACTGATGACCTTTCTGGTGGATTATTACAAGACATTACAAAAGGTGCCTCGATACTCGGGATGTTCGTCCTCGCCGCCTTGGTGCAGAGATGGGTAAATATCCAGTTTGCTCCGATTGTCTCGAAAGTTAAATTAGATGAAGGTGCTTATATTGATTGGAGTCATCTTCCACAAGGCGCTCAAGGAATTAAAACTGCTTTAGAACAACAACAAGCAGGATTAGCTCTTTCTGAAATTAAAGTAACAACTTTGCAAAATAACTTGGATAACTTAATCCCAGGACTTGCAGCAGTAGCTCTTACATTCTTATGTATGTGGTTACTTAAGAAAAAAATCAGCCCAATTATCATCATTCTAGGTCTATTCGTAGTTGGTATTGGTGGTCACTTAATCGGGCTTCTGTAAAATAAGCTGATCGAAAAGAGGCTGGGGCAAAATTCACCTAGTCTCTTTTCGTTTAGATATATGACACAGATAACCGAATACGGTATAATAAACAAAACAAGCGAAAAGAAATGGAGCGAATACAGTTGGTTCAATCGATTAATACAAAGGTAGACTTAACAATAGATGCCACTGCGTATACTGGACTTACAGATTACGGTAAAATTATGATTGGCGATAAAGGTTTTGAATTTTTCAACTCACGTGATGTGCGTAAATTCGTCCAAATTCCTTGGGAAGAAGTAGATCAAGTTATAGTATCAGTTATGCTAAAAGGCAAGTGGATTCCTCGCTATGCCATCAAAACAAAGCGCAACGGTACCTATACATTTGCTTCTAAAAAGCCTAAAGATGTTTTACGTAAGATAAGAGTTTATGTCGACCCAGCTAATATGGTGAGTTCGCTAAGTTTCTTTGATGTTATGAAGCGCTCGTTTCGGTCGATTTTTAGCAAGAAGAAAAACAAAAATAAATAAGTCGATTTATACCGAAAAGTTTCAATGGATGTCTGTCTGTTGGAGCTTTTTTCATACATAATAATTGAACAAACGATGCAATTTGATACAATAGAAAGTGAAATCGCAAGTAAATGAAGGAGGAACAGCAACATGAAAAAACCAAGAATTTACACAATGTCTTTCGCTAGTGTATACCCTCTGTACATCCAAAAAGTGGAGAAAAAAGGGCGCATAAAAGAAGAAGTAGACGAAATTATTTTCTGGTTAACAGGTTATAATGAAGATTCCTTACAACAAGTCATAGATAAAGAAATTGATTTTGAAACATTTTTCGAACAAGCTCCAAAAATGAATCCTAATGCGTCACTCATTACCGGAGTGATTTGCGGCTACCGAGTGGAAGAAATTGAAGATAAACTTATGCAACAAATACGTTATCTAGATAAATTAATTGATGAACTTGCTAAGGGGAAAAAGATGGAGAAAATATTAAGGAAATAAGTGAAAAAGCCTCCCGAGAAATCAGGTGGCTTTTTTCATAAATTATTTTTTAGTGATTTTATGTTTAGCCATTGCTAGTGAATTTGCGACTTTTAAAGTTAGTTTTATGGATTTTCGGTTTAGTGTTCCTTGATAGTACTTAATTTTATCATTCATTTCATGATTTTTATTGATTGTAAGTTGTAATTTTTGTTTGGTTTCTTTAAGGTCATTTTTCAGATGATTGTTCTGTTGTTGGAATTCGCTTATTTTTAGTTGGTTTTGTTTGTTTTGTTCTGAGGTTGTTTTTTTTAAATCTTTTAGTTGATTATTTACAAGATTGACACGGTATTTTGTGCTAAAATCATGTCTTTCTTTTAAAAGATTAGCCGAGGTTTTGATTCGGTTTAACATTTCTGAAGAGTTTAATTTCGTGATGGGATCGGGGCTTGTTGGGAAATCAATAGCTTGGATAAGTTCATCCATAGGAGCAACTTTTCTGTTTTTATCATGTTTGAAAATATGCTCGAGGCCATTTATATCTAAAAAATCGATATAGTTATCAAAATTGCGCGCTTGCACTTTTTCGGCGGATTTTAGGTTCACTCTGTTTAGTAATTCTTGAATATCGCTAATATCCTTTAAGTCATCTATGGTGACATGGGTAAGCGCGTGATAAGAAGCGAGTTCGCGCATTCTAGCATCTTGTACAAAAGATATATTTGGTGTCCCGACTAAAGTAGGAATGACGTTCCCGTGTAAACGAGAACCAATGCTAAAATCAATATTTCTCATATATTCATACCAATTCGGCATGTTCGTAAAATATTTTACACGACCTTCTTGATAGTATTTATGTTCGATATTTGTAGGATAACCTTCCATATTACTAATAATATCTGGGCCACCCGCAAACATTAAGTGGAATTCATCTAGATGTTGAGGAATGAAGTTGTAATTTTTGTATGTAGGAATTAGATTGTTTAAGAATTGAATAGCAATTTCTGAAGAGGTAGGAGATGCATTGATAGCAATAGGGGATTGCTCTGTTAGGTGAAGATCTCTTATTTTTATTTCTCGTCCGAAAGTATAAAGAGAAGGACAACCAATTACTCTGTAGTCGATACCCTCGTTAAAGCCAAGTTTTTTTAAGTAATCTGCAGTAATTTGTCCGCGAACCCCAATCTGGGTAGATTTTTCTAAGACTGCCTTAACAAAATTGGTGACATCTTCATCAAAAGCAAAGCCTTCATCTAGCTGCGGTTCATAATTTGCTCTCAAACCAACCCCGGTCACTATAACTGGAATTTTCAATTTGCGAATGAGTGCTGTGTAGTTGCGGAGTGCGGGCCTAAAGTCATCTCGGAAAGCATCTGCTAACGGTATAACATAGACATCATAATTTTCATTAATCTTTTCTGCTAAATTAGGGTTAGATGATAATCCATCTGCATGAATTTCTACATCGTCGTTCCATAAAGCTCGATATATACTGTATTGATAAGCAAGATTACCATTGTTAAATCCAGTTCGATCTTTTAAGTAAATGTCTTCAGGTGTATAAATATTTGTAGGCCGCATACCGGACCTAATAAGTATTTTTTTCACTAAAAAATCACGTCCTTAAGTAACTTAATAACTAGAGTATAACAAACTATTATCTTAGTTAACAATTTTTAGGGTGAAGATTTATAATATTAATTGTCGTTTTTACATGTATCAAAGAAATAGCCGATTTCCTTAACTAGTTCTTCATTAACAGAATAAATATGGGTTGTTCCTTCCTTTCTTACATTTATCAATTGGGCTTCTTTAAGCAATTTAATGTGATGTGACATGGTGGACTTGGAAATATTGTAAGTCGTCCCAGAGAAGCGCTTCTCTTTCTTTTTAAGGAGGCATAGAAAAATATCAAGACGAATTGGGTCGCTTAGGGCTTGGAAAATTAATAATAAATCTGATTTTGATAGCTCATTTAACTTTTTCATATAAATATCATATCATAACTTACATTTTAATTGCGCGAAACTTGCTGTTATGTTATATTATGTTAGTTCGAAATTAATCGAACTATAAAAACCTGAAAGAAGTTGTGGAGAAATGTTGCATATTGAAGCCAAAATGACGATAAAAAAAGAGCAAACGGAAGCTTTTTTACAAGCGGTGAAAGAAGTTATTGCTGCGTCACAAAAAGAAGCAGGAAATCATGGTTATGAATTAGTACAATCTACAGAAAATGAAACAGTTTTTTATATGTTAGAAAAATGGGCTGATATGGAAGCCGTTCAACAACATAATGAAAGCGAGCATTTTAAGGATTTCCAGAAAGTCGCTGTCAATTTTGTTGCTAAACCACTTGAAATAGCAGTTTTAACGCCACTTGCGCGATAAGGAGGAAAATAATATGACATACTTAAATAATGATTTTGAAGACTTAATGAAAAACCGCCGTTCGATTCGAGAATATGATGAAACGGTAAAAATTAGCCAAGAAGAAATGAGTGCCATTTTGGAGGATGCGGTAACTGCTCCTTCTTCTGTAAACATGCAACCATGGCGTTTTGTTGTAGTGGAAAGTGATGCAGGCAAAGAAAAATTAAGCTCGCTAGTTCGCTTTAATACACGTCAAAACGAATCTTCTTCCGCGATGATTTTGATTTTCGGAGACTTACAAAACTTTGAAAACGGGGAAAAAATATACGGGGAATCAGTAGAACGTGGTTTGATGCCTGCCGAAGTAAAAGAGCAACAAATGGCAAAATTAAGCCAGTATTTTGAAACAATCCCTCGTTCAGAAGCAGAACGAGTGGTGTTAATTGATGGTGGGATTGTTGCAATGCAATTAATGCTAGTCGCTCGTGCCCATGGTTATGATACAAATCCAATTGGTGGTTTTGAACGCACAGAAGTTACAGAAGCTTTTGGTATGGACCCCGAACGCTATGTTCCAATAATGATTGTATCCATCGGAAAAGCTAAGAGTTCCGGATATCAATCTTACCGTTTGCCAATTACGGACGTAACAACTTTCGCTTAAAAAATGGAGGCAAGGAAATAGCTTATATTTCCTTGTTCTTTTTTTATTTCTTGGTATAATTAAGGTAACATAGAGCCAAGGAGGAGAAGCAACTATGACAATCAAAATAACTCGAAAAACAGGTATTGGCGGCGGGATTACTCCAGTGAACATTAAGATTAATAATGAAGAGGTTGTGAAGTTAAACAATCACCAATCACACTTTTTTATGCCTAAAATAGAGAAAACAAAGGTTCGAGCAAATGATTGGTTTTTTGGAAGTAAGGAAACAATTCTGGAGAACAGTAATGATGTCGTTGTGCGGATTAATCGTAAGGCACTAATATTAAATTATTCAATGCTTCCGTTTATTTTTTGGGGTTTAGTAATGACTAATGTGGTTTCTACGATTATTGGTTTGGTACTTTGTTTGGCATCAATCTTTTATGGACGAAAGCATTGGTTTGAATTTGTGATAACAAAAAAATAAGTAATTGATAGTATGGACTAAGTGTTCATACTATTTTTATTTGTAAGAAAAAAAGCGAAATGGTAGCTGTATTGATAAATTATTCACAAAATAAAATTAATTTCCTTAAAACCTTTGTTTAAAGCCATTTTATCACGTATAATCTACTATGATAGCTGAATATACAGAAACTGAGGAGGAAGACAACTTATGACTATCAAAATAACACGCAAAACGGGATTGATGGGAGCGACTGTTCCTGTAAAACTTATTGTAGATGGAGAGGAAAGCATCAATTTGGGTAGTGGAAAATCACATACTTTTAAAGCTGATAAAATGGAAGTAAAAGCTACTCAATTTGGTTTTCAGAGCCAGAAAGAAAAAATAGAAGAGAGTGGCGAATTTTTCATTAAAATTAATGCAAATATGATGATATTGTTTATTATTATGATAATCTGTGTGTGCATTGGCGCAATCTTAAATGTTTATATACTTTCGATTATCGGATTTATAGGTGGAATTGGCGCGCTTATCTATGGCAGGAATAATTGGTTTCAAATTGTGAAGTCTGACGAATAAAATAAAAGTAGATAGTATGAGCCAAGTGCTCGTACTATTTTTTTATCTGTGTAAATGGAAATTCTATGTGTGTAGTTTAAAAATAGCGCCTAAACCGCATAATGATAACGCTTTCTTTTGGCATGATAATTGCATGTTATACAATTGCTCAGAATGAATCTTTCGTTGGAAGGAGGAACTTAGAGAAAAGTAACATTCTGGCAACCACACTATTAGGGGTATAGAGACAAACGAGAACTACCGGAATGAGGTTTATAAATCAAAAATCGGGGTGAAGAGATGAATAAAAAGATGAAAAAGCTTTTTAGTATTACTTCTGTTGTGTTGTTAGTTTTATCGTTAGTGGTTGTTTCGATTGGTACAGCGCCAAAACGGGCGAAAGCGGCTGAAAATGTGCCACAGTATCGAAATGTGATGTATTATGGTGATTGGTCGATTTGGGGAGGAGAAGGGAATTTTTATCCGAAAGATATTCCAGCTGATCAATTAACACACTTGAATTTTGCTTTCCTGGATTTTAATAGTAATGGAGATTTAGTTTTTACTGATAAAGATGCTGCTGTTGGAGCGCCTGTTGGACAAGAGGGAGTTCAATGGGGCGGAGCGAATGCTGGAGTTTTGAATGCGATTCAAGATTTGCGCGCTCAAAATCCGAATTTGAAAATAGGGGTTTCTGTTGGAGGCTGGTCTAAGTCGGGAGATTTCTCTACGGTTGCAGCAGATCCAACAAAACGAGCTAATTTTGTGAAAAATGTGATGAAATTTGTGAAGTATACCAATATGGATTTTGTTGATTTGGACTGGGAATATCCTGCTTCGGTGCGGGATGCTGATCTTGTTGATAATAAAAACGATGAAGGCACGCCAAATGCAAAACCTGCGGATAAACAAAACTTTATTACGCTTTTACAAGATTTAAGAACTGCTTTGGATAAACAAGGTGTGGAAATTAAAAAGAAATACGAACTGTCGGTTGCTTTACCAGCTGCTAAATCTACTTTAGAAAATGGGATTGATGTAGCGAATCTGTTTAAAGTAGTTGATTTTGCGAATGTGATGACGTATGACTTAAATGGTGCTTGGACACCGAATAGTGCGCATCATACAGCGCTTTACGGCAATCCGAAAGATCCGAATTATGACAGCGGTTTTTCTGTTGACCAAACCGTAAAATACTTAAAAGACAAGGGAGCAGTTTCGAATAAAATTGTTGTGGGGGCAGCATTTTATACTCGGGGCTGGAATAAAGTAGCTGCTGGAACGGATACGGCATTGCCAGGACTTTTCCAAGCTGCTGAGAAAACGAATAAAGATGCGGATGGCTCGCTTACTTATGGGGCAAATAACGAAAATCCAATTAAAACTGGTGATGGGGGCCGTGCTGGTGGTGTTTGGGCGTACAGAAGTATCGATGCCTTAAAAGCTAAAACCCCAACGTTGAAAGAGTATTGGGATGACACTGCCAAAGCGCCGTATCTTTATAGTAAGGAAACTGGGGAGTTTTACACATATGATAATACGCGTTCCATTGGCTATAAGGCACAATATGTAAAAGATAACAATCTTGGTGGAATGATTTCATGGATGCAGTCGCAGGACAAAACAACGACTTCGACTAAGCGTGATGAACTTACAAAAGCGATTAAATCAGGATTATTTGGCACAAGCGCTATCCCGCAAAACACAATTACGTATGCAAATTTAAATGTGGTAGCAACGGTTAAACCTTATAGCGAAAATGGGGTTGGTTACGAAATTACGATTACCAATAATGAAAAAGCGGATGAAACCAATGAAGTATTGAAATCAACAGAGCTATCTTTTGAAACAGTAAAATTACCGAAGTTTTATATTCCTGTCAAAGCGGGCGAAACATTAACTGCTGGAGACTTTAAAGCAGGTACGGTTACTACTTCAGGTGGCAATACAATAGTTGATTTAGCTTCTGTATATGATGCTCAGCAAATTCCGCAAGGCGCATCCTATACATTCCGTTTGAAATCGAGTGCATCTAGTGTGGATGTAAACAATATTTCTAAAATTGATTTAACACAGCGGATGGTAAAATCAAGTGTCGAATTTGGGAAACAAACTATTTTTGGTGGTGGAAGTGTTGTACCAGATCCAAGTGACACAGAAGCACCAACAGTACCAAAAGCACTTGCATCTTCTAATGTAACTGATAAAGCTGCTACGTTAACATGGACGGCTTCTACAGACAATAAAGCGGTGGCAGGATATAAAGTGTATCGAAATGGGACAGAGGTTGGTTCGGTTTCGGGAACTACTTTTACAGATAGTGGTTTAACTGCAAAAACAGCGTACACATATACAGTAAAAGCTTATGATGCGGTGGGAAATTTCTCGGCGGCAAGCTCTGCCTTAACTGTTACAACGCTTGACGTGGCAACACCACCAGCAACGCCAGCATGGGACACTGCAAAAACCTACAATAAGGGAGATAGGGTTTCGTACAAAGGGAAAACATATGAAGCACAGTGGTGGACTCAAGGAAATGAACCAGGAGCTGAAGAGTGGGGTCCTTGGTTACTGGTTAATTAACAAATAATGGGATAACAGAGATCCGAAATGGGTCTCTGTTTTTTTGAGGTTATAATTTGAAGGGAAAATAGTCGCTAAATAGAGGACAAAATGACAACTTGCGTATTACAATGAATAAAAGAGACTTGAAAGGGAGTAGGCAAATGTATTTTGTATACGATATTGGCGGAACTTTTATTAAATTTGCTTTGATGGAAAATAATGGTGCTATAAAAATGAAAGATAAATTCCCTACAACAGCTAAAAGTGCTGATGAATTAGTGGCGCAAATGGTAGAAAAATTTAAACCTTTTCAACAAAAAGTGAAAGGTATTGCTGTAAGCTGTCCAGGAGTTGTCGATTCTGAAAAAGGCGTTATTTATCATGGTGGTTCGTTATTATTTATGCATGAAAAAAATCTTGCTGAAATGCTTGCACGCGAATGTCATGTGCCTGTTGTTATACAAAATGATGCCAAAAGTGCTGCCCTTGCAGAACTTTGGTTAGGTGTGGCGAAAGATGTACAAAGTGCGGCTATTTTAACCCTAGGAAGTGGCGTTGGTGGTGGAATTATTATCGACGGCAAATTGCAATCTGGTTTTCATTTGATGGCTGGAGAGGTGAGTTATATGGAGACAACTTTTGATACTCAGAAACTGCGGGGAAACTTTTTTGGACGGACGGGGTCTGCGGTTGAGTTAATTAAGAGAATTGCTACTGAAAAAAATTTGATTAATAAAAAAGACGGCGAACGTGTTTTTGAACTTATTAACCAAGGTGATGAGGTCGCAAGCCAAATATTCGATGATTATATTTTTGGTTTAGCTTCACAAATTTTAAATATCCAATACTTGATTGATCCCGAAATTGTGGCGATTGGTGGTGGAATTAGTGCGCAACCGATTGTTGTCGAGCGACTCAATTCAGCTGTTCAAGCTATTAAATCTGCGAATCCGTTCCATGCAGCCCAACCGAAAATCGTTACTTGTCGTTTCCAAAATGATGCGAACTTATACGGAGCATTGTATAATTTTTTCTTGCAGTTCAATTAAAGGAGAACTGCAAATGGAATTTACATATGAAATTATTGAAATAGATGCAAAGATGCCTGTAAAATATATAATTCATAATATGCCAGATGCGATTGCGGTGCCTAGACACTGGCATGAGGCACTTGAAATCAGTTATACAATTCATGGATTTGTGCAGAATTAGAGGCATTACAGAAATTATTAGATGAATTTATTAAATAAGTAGCAAGTAATAAAAACTCGCTACATTATTTATCAGATAATAACCAGTCAACAATATAAATAATAGGAATTCCATCTATTTGAGTTGTTTCATAATATCTACTAGTAATAACGATTTTTTTATTATTATCCTTAATATTTAAAAGATTATCTGTTTCATGTGTGTTATTTGGTAATTCATAAGCTACTTGGATATATAATGTTTCGTCTAGCTTTCTAGCAACAAAATCTATTTCTGTACCATTAAGTTTACCAATATCTACTGTATAGCCTCTACGTAGTAATTCTACATAAACGATATTCTCTAAGCGATTACTATAATTTCCATTTTTTCTGCCAACAGCATTTCGTCTTAAACCTGTATCTATTATAAAATATTTTCCGTTAGTTCTCAGATATTCTCGCCCACGAATATCATATTGTCTCGCTCTGTAAAATAAATAACCGCTCTCTAGTAAATCCAAATAACGATTTACAGTATGGACAGTTGTGTCAACGCCCTCACATTTTTAACGTGTTTACAATTTTCGAAGCATTTACTAATTGGCCAACATTATCTGCTGAAAATCGAATAATGAATTTTAAAGCGGTAGCATCCTTTACCCTTGCTCTTAATAGAACATCATTTAAAACAATAGTATCAAAAATTCCGGATAAGATAGTATCTTTGATAGATTCTTCGGCAATAACAACACTCGGAAATCCCCCGTATTTTTCGTATTCATCGTAAGCGTTGTCTACTTTTCGAGAATCAGATTCAATACCTTTTACATGTAAAAACTCAGAAAATGAAAATGGATAAATGGGGATTTCGATGTAACGACCACTTAGAAGCGTAGCTATTTCACCGGAAAGCATATTAGCGTTTGACCCTGTGATGATAATGTCACTATTGAAGCTCACACGAATACCGTTAACAATGCGCTGCAAACCTGTGACCATTTGGATTTCATCAAATAGTAAATAAACCTTTTTATCATCTCTAGGCAGCAATTCGTCTAATTTTTGACGGAATTTTTCTTCTGTTGTTATTGTTCTATACTCAAAACTTTCGAAATTCATGTATATAATATGATTTTCATGTATCCCTTCTTGTAATAAGTACTCTTTATAAAGCATTAATAAGACTGACTTCCAGAACGACGCACCCCTGTAATAACTTTTATAAAATCGGAATCCTTGTATTGAATAAGTTGCTTGAGATAATTAGGTCTTTTAAACATCTACATCTCTCCAGTCTAGTAATCTTCTATTTATTGTTAATTCTATAATTATTTGAAGCCAACTACAAATAATAGATAAAATTAAGTTTTTAGGAAGTTTGGTTCTCGTGTTGACGGAGAAATTCAACTCGTTTATAAACAACTAAAAAAACAGGAATCTTGTATACACCATCTCATAGAATGGTTCTATACAGGGATTCCTGTTTCTTTGTTTGGAAGATTTTATTTATATACCAATGTTTTATTCTATAAAGCTTGCAACATATCAAACTGTGATTGATATAAATTATAGTAATAGCCATGTTGTGCCATCAGTTCCTCGTGACTGCCTGCCTCTTGAATTCGACCATTATCAATATAAAAGATGCGGGAACTATTTTTAATTGTTGAAAGACGATGAGCGATAATGAAAGAAGTACGTCCTTCAAGCAACCGTTCTAGCCCTTCTTGGAGTAAGATTTCAGTTTGTGTATCAATGCTCGAAGTCGCCTCATCAAGAATCAAGATTTTTGGATTAGCCAGAAGTGCACGGGCAAAAGAAATCAGTTGCCGTTGACCAGCTGAAAGAGTGCTACCCCGCTCTTTGACTTCGGTATAATAACCATCTTTTAATCCGGAAATGAAATCATGAGCGCGAACGACTTTGGCTGCTGCAATAATTTCTTCTTCCGTGGCATCTAGCTTTCCGTAACGAATATTTTCGATAATCGTTCCGGAGAATATAAAGGTATCTTGGAGCATGACGCCCATTTGTGACCTAAGCGATCTAAGCGTGACTTCTTCGACATTTTTTCCATCCACTAAAATTTCTCCAGAATTAATATTGTAAAAACGGCTGAGCAAATTAATTATAGTCGTTTTTCCAGCGCCAGTCGGTCCAACAAGCGCAATCGACTCACCCGCATCCACATGAAAATTAATCCCTTTTAGAATGTCAACGCCTTCCTCATAACGGAAATAAACATCTTTAAAGTCCACATCTCCAACGATTGGTGGCATCTTTTTCGCATTCGGAACGTCTTTAATATCTGGCTCGACATCCATTGTTTCGAAAATCCGCTCTAAATAAGTAGTTGCGGTAATAAGGGAATTATAAAAGTTACCAATATTAATTACAGGATTCCAAAAATTCCCAACGTAACCAATGAAAGCGATAAGTGTCCCAGTTGAAACATCCACTCCGTAACCTTTAATTCCAACAAAATAAATCAAGCAAGTTGTCATTACGGCAATGTTTTGCACACCAGGCCAAAGTAAGAATTGAATTTTTATTGCTTTCATCCAAGAACGACGATATTCATTACTAACCTCAGTGAAAATCTCAAAATTTTCTTTTTCCCGTGAAAAACTTTGTGTCACTTTTATTCCTGCAATACTTTCGTGGATATACGCATTCATATTGGATTGTTTATTACTAAGAACCTGGTACGCTTTCCGCTGCGCTGTTTTAATCACCATCACTATCACAAAAAGAACAGGAATAAGCGCTAAACTATACAGCGTTAAAACTGGGTCAATCATGAGCATAAAGCCAAGCGTCACAATCACACTTAAAATATCAGAAATCAAATTAATAAGCCCATTAGAAAGTAAATCACTCAGCATATTGATGTAATTAACAACCCGAATCAAGATTTTCCCATGTGGTCGACTATCAAAATAAGAAAAAGGAAGTTTCTGCAAATGACTAAAAATGGCAGTACGCATATCTTTTAAAATATCTTGCCCAATTAACGTAATGGATCTAATGCGGTATCGCATACAAAGTCCAGTCACAACAACAGAAATAATAAAAATAATCGCAATCCAAAATAGTTGTGTCATGTTTTTATTTGGAATCGTGTCATCAATCACAACTTTGGTTAAATACGGGCCAATCATCGTTGCCACATTTGCGAGTAAGATAACAAACAGTGTGATATAGATGGATTTTTGATAAGGTTTTACGTAAACAAGAATACGTTTTAAATGTGCGGCGCTAAATGCTGTTTCCAAGTCTTCATCAATATCAAATTTATTTCTAGCCATTCACATTCGCCTCCGTTCCCAGTTGTTTATTGTAAATATCAAAATAATAACCTTTTTTCGCGAGCAAACTAGCATGTGTACCGCGTTCAATAATTTCGCCCTGATTTAAAATTAAAATTTCATCAGCTTCTTTAACAGAAGAAATACGGTGCGCGATAATAAAAGTAGTTGTATTTTCAGTAATCTTCTTTAATTCTCCTTGGATTTTCACTTCGGTTTCCATGTCAACAGCAGAAGTAGTATCATCCAAAATCAAAATAGATGGATTTTTTAAAAGCGCGCGAGCTAGAGATATGCGCTGCTTTTGACCACCAGAAAGTCCAACACCACGTTCGCCAACAATAGTATCGTAACTTTCGGGCATTGTTTCAATGAAGTGGTCCGCGTCAGCAATTCGCGCCATTTTCCTAACATCTTCCATCGTCGCATCCGGTGCGCCGAATGCTATATTTCCTTCAATCGTATCGGAAAACAAGAAAATATCTTGCATTACTGTAGCGATATGATTTCTAAGTTCTCGCACATGCCATTTTCTCGCGTCGACCCCATCAATTAAAATCTCCCCAGAAGTTGGATCATAAAATCGACAAATCAAGTTGACTAAGGTCGATTTTCCAGCGCCAGTTTCGCCTAAAATAGCAATTGTCTGACCCGGAGAAGCTTTCAATGAAATATTTTTGAGTACATCGGTATTTGGATCATCTTCAAAATGAAAGCTAACATTTTTAAACTCAACATGACCTTGAAGCGCTGGTACTGATTTTTCCGCATGGATAGGGATTTTGCCATCAGTCGCCATCATATCTTGAATTTTAAAGGAAGAAGCAATAAAACGTTGAACATCGTTAATAAGCCAACCACTCATTCGCATTGGGCCATTCAACATCCAAAGAAACCCATTAAAAGCAACTAAATCTCCAAGTGTCATTTGTCCTTTTATCACTAAATAACCACCGAAAATAAGCGTGATAACAACAAGTATTCCAGCGAGCGAATCAAGCACGGGCAAATAGGCTCTAGAAACATCAGCAGAATCTAAGTTCCGTTTTTTGAAGTCTTCATTATGCTCGTGGAATTTTTCCATTTCAAAATCTTCGCGCGCAAATGCTTTTACAACGCGATTCCCACTAATGTTCTCTTCTACCATTGAGTTAAGCCGCGAAAAGCTTTCTCGGATTTCATAAAAAACTGGCTGTGCTTTACTCGACATTTTTATTGTTAAAATAGCAATGAGCGGTGTGATAATAACTAGTGCAAGCGTTAATTTCCAGTCAATTGTAGCCATAATAATAATCGCAAAATTAAACAAAAACACATTTTCTAAAATATTATAAGATACCCATGAAACAAAATGACGAATCGCATCTGTATCACCAGTCATCCGCGCCATAATATCCCCAACACGCGTATTATTGAAAAAGTCAAAATCAAGGGACTGCAATTTCTTATAAAGGTCCTCTCTAATTTTGAAAAGTGAATTTTGTCCAATTCGTTCGCACATAATCTGATAAGAATAACGACAAATAGTCCGAATAACAGTTGAAATAATCATAATTAAGAGTAGTGGAATAAGTAAATTCGATTTATTTTGATAAACAACATCGTCAATCACTTTCCCGCCTAATAATGGATAAATAATACTAATACCAGAAGCAATAAAAATTAAAATAAATGCACCAACCATAAGCAGACGATATTTTCGTACATACTGCCAAATCCATTTCATACTTTCCATTTTTTCACATCCTTTAACTTTCATATATTCATTTAGTTTACACCCCTAATTTCGAAAAAGAATGGTTTATATTCGCTGGAAGCATGGACAATGTTATATAATTAAAGGATAATTGTAAGCGTTACAAATAGGAGGTGAGAAGATGCTAAAAATAAATACCACAACATTCAATCCTCAAATTTTATATGTAGCTAATTGCTATACAAACGAGGTGCGCATCGGTGACAACCACCATCATGACTTTCTAGAAATCTCGATTATTTATGATGGTAAAGTTATTTATGATATTGAAGGAGAACGAGTTGAATTAGAAAAAGGCGATATGCTTATTTTTAATCCTGGGGTAAAACATTACGATATTACCGAACCGGGCATGACAAATGCTCAACTCCATATTGGTTTTCGTAACTTTACGCTTGAAGGATACTCGCGAAACACTTTTCCATTCAAAAAAGCTTTTTTACGAAAAAAAGAAGAAGATTCTGCCATTTTATCAATTTCCAAACAGATTATTGAAGAAAAAGATGCAGAAAAACCTGGCTATGACTTGATTTTGAAAGCTTTTGTCATGCAACTTATTATCCATGTATTGCGAGAGGCGACTCCTGAACAATTGGAAAATAACGGCGTCAAATTGTCTACAGATGAACAACAAAAACAGTTGCTTGTGAACGAAATTATTCATTATATGGAGAAACATCATACAGAAGATGTATCGCTTTCCACTCTTTCACAAACAATGTACATTAGTCCTGCTTATATTTCTAAAGTATTCAAAGAAGAAACCGGAGAGTCACCCATTAATTATTTAATCAAAATTCGTCTTTCGCGTGCAGAAGAGTTACTCAAAAATAAAAACATTACGGTGAAGCAGGCGGCCAATATGGTTGGATATAATGATGCTTATTATTTTAGTAAACTTTTCAAAAAATATTATGGATTCCCACCATCAGAAAATTGGCGCAAATCGAGTTGAAGTATAAAATGAGTAAATTTAGAAAGAAGGAAAATAATCATGAATTATAAACAAGCTTTAAACTATTTAAAATCAAATAGCAACATAGAACAAGAAGAAGGAACAGAAGTTATTTTCAAAATGGCAGCGGATACATCTCGAGGGGATTTGGATCCATTTTTGTTAAAAGACCGTGAAAAAGAACTGGAAGGAACAAATGCTACGATTGAAAAAATGCCACAAGAAATCAAAATGCCAGATTTTTCAAATTTAGAAGTGGCAACTGCAGCTGCTCTTCAAATGAGAGCAACTATGGGTAGCGATAATATCGATTTATCTAATGGAGTAACGACCGATCATAAAATAGTTCAAGGTAATTACGGCGATATCCCAGTTCGGATTTATCGTCAGGAAGAGACGACGAAATTAGTACCAGCATTGATTTTTTATCATGGTGGTGGCTTTGTTGGTGGAACTCCAACTGTAGTAGAGAACTTTTGTAAAGGAATCGCAGAAAAATTACCTGCTGTCGTTATTAATGTGGACTATCACTTGGCGCCAGAATTTCCAGCCCCCGCAGCGCCAAAAGATTGTTTCCGAGTACTTGAGTGGGTAGCGGAAAATAGTGCTGAGCTTGGTGTGGTTGCTTCAAAAATAGGTGTTTCTGGAGATAGTGCAGGCGGAACTTTAGCAGCAGCGGTTAGTTATATGGATAGAGAGGCGAAGACCAATTACGTTGGATTCCAAGCATTATTATATCCAGCATTAACTTTGATAGATGAAGATAATGAAAAATACCAATGGGATATTTCCAAATTTAGCGCATCTGATGACACAATTCCACTTGTTGCACCAGGAATAATTGGAATGAATAGCTCCGTTGAATTATTACGAACTGTCTATGTGAGAGATGAAAATCCCGCTTCACCAATCTATTCTCCATTATCAGCGGCAGATAAAAGTATTTATCCACCAACGTTGATAGCTAGTGCGGAGTTTGATGCCCTAAGAGCTTTTGCGGATATTTTTGCAAAAGAGTTACGAACAAGTGGTGTAAAAACGAAAGCGATTGTCTACCAAGGGATGTGTCACGCTTTTATAGATAAATACGGCATTTTTCCTCAAGCAGAAGATGTAGCAGATGAAATAGTTCAAATGATGAAAGAAGTATTTAAATAACATTTTTGCAGGCATTTTTCGGAATGCCTGTTTTTTATTGGACTAAATTTTGCGGTTAGTAGTAAAAATGTATTAGAATAGAGAATAGAAACAGGAAGGGATGATAGGATTCGTGAAATTCCAACTTTTTATTCAACCAAAGTTAGATGTTCTTCAAGGTAATATTGTCGAATATGAAGTGCTTTTGCGCGATGATAGTGAAGTTCCTAGATTTCCTTTGTCGGAGCTAGAGGCTGTGCTTGCAGATGAAAACTTATACTATGTATTTACAGAGTGGTTTTGTCATGCTTTTTTTGAGGTCTTAAATAAATATCCCAATGATCGATTTGCGATTAACATAGCACCCCAACAACTTTTTTATATGGAAACTGTTCATTTACTTGATAAATTACGAAGTGAAAGTCATCGAATAACTATAGAAATAACCGAAGACATTTTTGATGTTCCGGCCCATAAAAGACATTTGAATGCCAATGACAAAGATGCCTTTATTCTAAATAAAATTAAAGTAATCCATGGACTGGGTTATCATATTGCAATGGATGACGTGGGTTGTGGGCTGAATAGCTTAGAACGAGTAATGAGCTACCTTCCATATATCACAGAAATTAAATTCTCTTTGCTTCATTTCAAAGATATTAATTTAGAAGATTTACTTTTGTTTATTAAAGCATGGGCGAATTTTTCTCAAAAAAACAATCTTGATTTTGTTGTTGAAGGTATTGAAACAAAAGAAACCATGGCGATATTAGAAAATCACGGTGTTTCCATTTTTCAAGGTTACTTAGTTAATAAGCCATTCCCAGTATGAAAGCTTTCTACTTGTGCCACTAATTTTTCATAAGAACTTATAATAATCGGTTTTTTTGAAAGAAGTAGTCCACTTGCACGAATGGTTTCAAGTGCTTCTGTAATTCGTGCACGACTAGAGCGACAGTAGTCTGCTAAGAAAGTTTGTGTTATATAGTTTGGAAGCTCAATGGGTCCGTCCAATTGCTGAAGACGAAGAATCTCAATGATTTCTACTAAAATCCGCGTTACTTTTATTAATGGCGGCTGATTAATGTATTTATAGTTTTTAGCAGTAAATAAGTACCTAACAATAACGTTATCAAGCACCATGTGGAAAAATTGAGGGTTTGCATATAAATAATTAAGGAAAAACTCCCGATCAATAAGTAAAACTTGCCCATTATTCAAAGCTCTCACTCGATATTCCATGATTTTGGAAGTAGTATTAGTTTCTAGTAATCCTTCTATTCCAAATATGGTCTTTTCAGAAATCAAAGCATTTATCATCCAGCGTCCTTCAAGCGTAGGTCCTTCTAAAATAGCTGTTCCGGACAAAATGACACCAACTTGAGGCGTTTTGCTTGAATGCTCTCCAAAAGAGTGAAATATATCTCCTTTTTTAAAAGGGAGTTTACTTGAGAAGTCACTTGAAATAATATCTGAAAAATCAGTATCATAAAACATAATCTCAACTCCTATACTAATAAATATTGGTTGTTATGTAACTTTACTTCGAAATGAACTAAAAAGATACCGATTTTAACCAATTTATGTGCAAAATTCAAACAATAGACACATTTTAGTAATATTTTAGACACTTTTTCGCCATAATACAAATTTTAAAATAGTGTATACTTTTTGCGGCTTTGTGCATTGTATATTTAAGGAGGGGGATAATTGTTACTTTCGGATGAACAAATCATACAAGTTACAAAGCAGATGTACGTTTATTTAATAAGACAGGGAGTTAGGGCCGAAGTAGCAAAAGACCTTGCGCAAGATGCTATTATTAAAGCTTGGCGTTACGAGAAAGAAATCCCTCTTGAAAAACAAAAAGCCTTTATCTTTAAAATCGTAACGAATGAATTCTATCAGTATTACCGAAAACACAAAAGAGAAATCATTACAGAAGACTTTAGCCACCTAATCCATTCCGGAGAATTGACGGATAATTTATTAATACAGCAAGAACAAAGCACAGAAATCATAAACACGATGAAAAATCTAAATGAAAATCATCAAAAATTATTAATGATGAAATATGATATCGGCATGAGTTATCAGGAAATTGCAGAGTATTTGGATACAACTCCATCTAACGTGAAGACCTATTTATCAAGAGCTAGAAGTGCCTTTAAGAAAATCTGGGGGGATTTTAATGAGTAAGGAACCAAATGATGAATTAGAAGACTTGTTTGATATAGAAAAAATGAGCAAAGAAGTAAAAAAAGTAAAGCGTCGTAGCATTTCTAAAACATCAGTAATCATTATCGGGATTGTATTACTTATTCTTGCTGGGGTACTTGGTTATTTATATATTTCTAACAAAGTAGCTTCGGATAAAGCAAGAAAACAAGCAGAAAATCATGTAGCTTTCGTAACAACTATCAATGAATTCTATAAATATCCGAATACCATTCTTCAGACATCTACAGAAATAAGTGATAATAATCGTAAAGTGGAGATATCAGAGGTGAATTTCAAATTATTAAAAGATAGATTTATTCCGTTTACTACAGCAACTATGAGTTTAGATTCAGATGGTATAGGCTCAGGCTATCCTACAATAGAAATTAATTTAGAAGAGAAAGAAAAAGACGGGGAGAAATATAAAGTTGGTATTAATGATTTAACAACTGGAAATAGATTAGCTGATTATTACCATCCTTTGAAAAAATATTCTTCTATGAAACAAGATTTGAAAAAATTAAGCGAATTTCCTAAAAACACCTATTTAGAGATGGCTATCTCTTTTGATAAAGCTTATTCCTCTCTAGAAGTGGAAAAAATGTTACCCAATAATTTAAAACCAACGTTCTTTTGGTTAGATGGTTATGATCTTTCTATTGATGACATGCCTTCACCCCTTAATGAACAATTATATGGTTATGATAATCCCAATACTAATTTAGAGAATAAATTCTGGACAAATCCAATAGAAGACGAACAAGATTATATCAAACAAATGAAGTTGAGCAACTTTACTTTCTATTCTAATGGAAGTATTTCACAAGATGGTACAGTATATGGTTCTGGTAAAAGCGTTTATAAGGTTTTAAAAACTAAATCCGATAAAGGAGAAAAGTTGGTTATCGGAATTTCCATCGTTGCCACTAAAGAAGAATTACAGCAATTAGCCAATGTAAATTATATCCGAGCATCAAGTGTAGGCGTAATTTCAAACGCAGTAGATGCAGCAAACTACTACGAACAAACTGGGGAAATCAATTGAAAAAGGACACTCTGGATTTTCAGAGTGTCCATTTAAAATTTTTTATACACATCGATAGAGTTGCCAAAATTGATTAGATAATCCCCGCAATCATACATTGGGCCGTATTTTTCAGCATAATGAGAAACGGTATGTCGTAAAAACTCTTCGGTAACTTCTAAAAACTCAGCAACCTCAAAATATTCCCTTAAACCGAGATAAAAACAGGTAATTATATCATCTAATGGAATTAATTCTTCATATCCTTTTCGGCGGGCAAAAAGTTCTTGTTTCTTATCTGAAATAGTTTCTTGTTTTGTAATATTTCCTACAGTGTATTTATAATGCATGAGTTCTTCAACTAAAATACAACCTTTTTCTATAGAAGATCGATCCTTGCTTATAAAAATCATTCCATTTAAATAAAGGCCAGGTAATTTATAAGGCATTTTCTCTTCTCTAATAGTTACCTCGTCTTGGTATTTATTGACCAATTTTTCGTACAATCAAATCACATCCCGCGATGGAGTTTTTTCTTCATCTCTATATAAGCTAAAATATCTCGCATTTCTTCCTCTGTTACATCATCATCAATATGAGCGGCAATTGTCACCAAGCGTTCGTCAACAGGTGGTAAATTTCTTTCGGGAAAAAAGTCATCTAATCTTTTGTTGAATATTTTTGCAAGTTCAAATAAAACATCTTGATTTGCTTTACGGTCGCCATTCTCATAGCGGCTAATTGTTTGACGAGTAGTATGAAGCTTTTCTGCCAATGCTTCTTGATTTAGACCTCGTTCCTCGCGATATTGTTTTATTTTATTTCCTACAAATTTATTTAACTCCATAATAATTGTCCTCCATATGTTTATGGCTAAAGTATAGCATTTTTAGCACCAAATTGGAACTTTTTTGAACAAATTTGTATTATAAAGTTTACTGGTAACCAAAATGGTGCTATAATAATTGTAGAGCTAGAAAATAAATGAGGTTTCATTTCGCATCATAAGCACCATTTTGGTGACAAAAGTAACCTTATAAAATTATGAGATGGAAGTGGGAATGGATGGATAGACAACTTTTAAAAGAAAAGCAAATCCAACTGATTTTTCAACTTGAACAAGAAGAAAATAGATTTATTCGGAAGCGTTTAATAGAAGAGTTGGAGTATTTTGAAGCACTTGGAGATAGAGAAAAAGGGCTTTTAACGGCAGAACAAAAATTACTTATATTAACACCTAGCGAATACAGAGAATATAAAAAGACAAAATCAGATGTACAAATTAGCAAATTAATTGGAGTTTCAAGGTCATCACTTGCTGATTGGAAACGTAAAAAGGGATTAAATAGAAAAAAGCGGCAGTCAGTTCAACGGGAGATGATTGAGGTTTTAGCTTTTCATCTAGATAAGTCAGAAGAAGAAATTGGCTCTTTGCCAGCTTCGGCTATTGAATGCCAGTATGAGGCTTTTGTAATTAATGAATCCCATAATTAAGGAGTGATCAAATGCAAGTTTTAGTTTTACCAGAAAATAAAGATATCAATTATATCAAGACAGTGCATGAAGTAAAACGATTTTTTACTGATTTTCAGCGTTTTCGAGTGATTGCAGGATTATCGCAAAAGCCGTGTCTTACAATGAATGGATTTTTAGAGGAATGCCAATTTGGGTCGGTCGCATTTGCTGCTAGACACAATAAAGAAGTTATCGCAGAAGCTCGCTGGTTAGTTCAAAAATACACTGAAAAACTAAATCAAATGGATGGATTATATCGGAAAATTTTGCTTGAGTGCTATATAGAACGCAAACAAGATGTTGCAATAATGATGGATTTACCATATGAAATAGCCCAGTTTAAAAGAATTAAAAAAAGAGCTGTGCTTGAACTGGCCTCAATTATGGGGATTTTGGTTAGGAAATGACGTGGATTTTGGTGAAAAAATTGAAAGGAGGCGTTATATGGACTTTTTTCTAAAACTTGGAATAACAGTTTTTGGCGCGGTGTTTGGATACTTGTTTGGGGATGTGGATTTATTGGTAAAAGTGCTGGTGTGCTTTATTATAGCTGACTATATCTCTGGGCTACTTGCATCAGGGTATCTAGGGGAACTTAGCAGCAAAATGGGTTTCAAAGGAATCGCGAAAAAAATTGCTATCTTAATTTTAGTAGCTATTGCGCATCAAATAGATTTGATTCTCGGAACGCATAATACAACGCGGGATGCAGTTATCTTTTTCTATTTGGCGAATGAGTTGATTTCTATTTTGGAAAATTTTGTTCGAATGGGGATGAAAGTCCCGGAAATATTGAAAAATTTAATTTTAATTTTTGATGCAAAAGCAGGAGATGAGGAGGAAAAGCATGACAAAAATATGGATTGATGCAGGTCATGGTGGGAAAGATTCTGGCGCAGTTGGAAACGGGCTTGTCGAAAAAGATTGGGTGCTGACTGTAGCGAAACAAATTCAAAATGAATTGATGAAAGCTGGTTTTGAAGTTGGTATGACACGAACAAATGATACTTTTTATGAATTAAGTGATCGTGCTAAAAAAGCAAATAGTTTCAAAGCGGATTTATTTATTTCGATTCACTTTAATGCTGGTGGGGGAAAAGGTTATGAAGACTATATTTATACGTCTACTCCCGCGAAAACAGTTGAAATACAAAAAATTATCCACAAAAATGTTATCTCTAAAATTACTAAACATGGAATGAACGACCGAGGAATAAAGAAAGCTAATTTTGCTGTTTTAAGAGAAACGGCAATGGATGCAATTTTACTTGAGGCTGGTTTTTGTGATAGTACAGACGCGGCTATTCTTGAAAAACAATCCTATAAAAATGATTATTGTTCAGGTATTGTTGCAGGCGTTCAGGAGATTTTTGGAGCTATGGTTACAAAATATCGTGCAGGAAAATATTTGACTAGCGACGATGCTATTTCTGGCAACAATATCAAAGGTTATTTGGAAGCAGGAACGAAGGTTTTTGTTTATAAAGAAACAGACAAAACGCTTAATTTAACTACGAAAAAAGGTGTACCAGGAAGTTGGGTTCTAAAAACAGAAGTGAATATTGGAAAGAGATAAAAAGAGCGACCAATTTGGTCGCTCCTTTTTAATCAACCCTTTTTACGTAAAGTATAAAGAGCTGTAGTTGTTAAAATAAGACCGAATACTGTTGCAAGTCCTGCTGTATCACCTGTTGTTGGTAAGGTTGTATTGGTATTTCCACTAGGAGTAGTGTTTGGTGTAGTAGTGGCTGGCTTTTCAGTTGTCGTTGTTCCGCCTGTTGTCCCAGATCCATTGCCTGCATTACCATTACCGTTATCCGTTCCACCATTATTTCCATTACCGTTATCCGTTCCACCATTATTTCCATTACCATTATCTGTCCCACCATTACCATTATCCGTTCCGCCATTGCCGTTATCTGGTGGAGTAGTTGCGGCTGCTTGAACTGTTGTTTGGAAAGTAGTGCTGTATCCGTTAGAGTCTGTAATAGTTGTTGTGATTTGGTCGCCTTCTTTAAGGTCTAAAGAAGATACATCTACGGAAAATTTGCCATTTGTATCAGCAGTTGCAGTTGGATCAGCGGCACGAGCCATTTTGGCAGTAGTATCAGCTTTTTGAACAGCAACTGTAGCAAATGGTAAAGTAGTTCCGGTTAATGCTTTTTCTTTTTCAGCTAGTTTGTTAATTTTTGTTGCGTCTTTAATTGCTTTGATTGCTGCATCTTCGGTTTCTTTGTCGATTTCAGCTTTGGATTTGTAGACTTTACGTCCTTCTTTTTGAGCCGTAATGACTTTGCCGGCAGCTTTTTGGTCTTTGATGTAATTGATGAATGTTTCTGTATCTGGGTCAATTGCAGTTACTAAGTTAGCTTTTTTGAAAGCAGAGAATCCGTCTCCACCGCCAAATAGGAAGTCATTAATTACGACTTTGTATTTTTGGTCCGCTTTTAAAGGAGTGCCATCTTCAGTTGTAACGCTTGCCACTTTGTACGCATGATCTAAGTCATCTGTATCTGTGAAAGTGTATTTTAATCCAGAAATTTGAAGGAAATAAGTTTGGTTGCTTAAATATTGTTGGTTTAATGCTTCAAGAATATCCGCACCAGTCATTTCCACCACTTGAAGAATGTTACCAAATGGTTGAACAGCTTGAGCCGCGCCCCATGTGATTTCATTTTGACCATTTGCAAGGCGAGTAGTAAGGTCAGCACGAATTCCGCCATTATTTGTCATAGCAAAGTCGACATCGGCGCCAGCTTTATTTGCCATATAACGTTGCGCATCTGTAATCATATTACCAAGCTCGGATTCTTTATCATCAATTGCTTTATTGTCTAAGTTTGTGTCACGAGAAATGACATCTTTATTTGCAAGGCCGATAGTTTCGTTAATAACTCCTTCAATGCGACTTTTTGCATCTTCAGTTACGGCCGTAATATCTGCATTTGGTGTGACGTTTCTCGTATTGTATGTAATTTTAGCATCAGGTGGAGTAACGAAATCACCGGTTGTTTTATCAAGTTCGCCAGTTACGTCTGAAAAAGCTTTGCCATTGTTGTAACTTTGAACAATCCGAGTTTTTCCAACTAGTCCATTTGTGTATTGGTGATTATGTCCTGCAAGAACTAAATCGACTGAGTTATTGGGGTCTAGTTCATTTGCTTTTGTCATCATATTAGCAGCTTCTCCAGCTACATCTTGTTTAGTTCCAGTGTTTGGGTTCCCAGTGGAAAGGGCTGGAACGTGTGATAAAACAACGATTGCGTTAACACCTTGACCTCTGAGTTCAGCAGAGTATTTTACGATAGTTTCTGCTTCATCAAGGAAATCGTAGTCTTTAATATGATTTGCAAGAACTAAATTAGGAATTTCTGTTGTAACGATACCAATAAAGCCAACTTTAACACCATCAATTTCTTTTACATAATAAGGTGAAAAGCCTTCTGCAACTTTGTTTGTACCTTTGTTGACCACATTAGCTGCGACGATTTTCATGTCACTTTTAACGCGTGGATAAGCTTCTACGATTGGTCCGAATTTACTTGTAGAAACGCCGTCCAAAATGCGTTTGTATTCAGGCAAACCTTCATCAAATTCATGGTTTCCTAAAGTGCCGACTTCGAAATTCATTTTTTGGAGAACTTTCATGGTTGGCTCATCCTGAAGTAAACCAGATACTGCTGGGCTTGCGCCGACCATATCACCAGCTTGAACTCGAATGGCATTGTCCGCACTAGCCTCAGGATTTGCTTGCAAAAATGAGTTAGTGGCGTTGTCCAAGTTAGTAGCTAAGTAATCTGCTCCTCCAATTGGTGAGCCGGATGCATCTTTGGAGGCTGTTTCAAGCGCTCCATGGAAATCATTTATCCCCAAAATCTGAATGGGAACCGTATCTGCTGCTGCTTGTGTTGTTGTCCCGGTGAATGGTGCAGTAAGTCCGATTGTGAGCCCTGCTACGAGTAAAACATGTGTAGTTTTCTTAAAAAATTTGTTCACTTTCACACTCTCCCTTTTTTCGCCAGTGGCAATTTGTAAGCGCTAACTCAAAGGTGCCTAGCTATAATTGTAGCAAAGTGGAATCTCCGTAGCAATAGGAAATATGGATTTTGTGTAAATGTAATGATAATATTTGGCTATATTTTTATTTCGTTTGAAAAAAGGGTAAACTATAGAAAAGGAGGGATAGGATGGATATCTCGAGCACGGAAATTTGGGATGCGATTAGGAGAAATAGTTATTTACTATATTATCAACCAAAAGTAGATGCTAAAACAAATAAAGTCATTGGTTTTGAAGGCTTAATCAGGTTGAAAACAGCGACAGCAGTTCTGGCCCCAATGGATTTCTTTGAGGATGTTGCCCTTTTAAATGCAACTCGGGAAATGCAAGATTTTGTTGCTGAAACGGCGATAGAACAGCTTAATCAGTTGGGTGGGCGTTTTTCTATTTCGATTAATATTCCAGCACATTATGTAGTAAGCAGTAATTATATGGCTTCTTTGTATGATTATGTGAAAGAACATTTAAAGTATCCGGAATGCTTAGAAATAGAAATTATTGAGCGAGGCGAGATTACGGAACTTGCTGTTGCAGACAAAAACTTAAGAAAAATCAAAAATCTTGGTGTCAAGGTGAGCATGGATGATTTTGGAAAAGGTTATAGTTCGCTTGCCTATTTGCGCAGTTTGCCAATTGATATTGTCAAAACAGATATGTCGTTTATTGCGCTTTTAAAAACAGATCGTCGACAACAAATAATTATTCAAGCAATTGTTAACTTATGCCATGATTTAGGTGGGAAAGTGGTCACGGAAGGCGTAGAAGACATTGAACAAGTGAAAAAATTACGAGAAATGAAAGTGGACTACTTTCAAGGCTTTTATTTTAGTCGGCCGCTACCAATGGAAGAAATCAAACAAAAATATTCCATCGTCTGAATAGAAAATTGGTTGGTGTGAGAATGGCAATTTACCAAATTCACACCAACCAATTTTATTTTTATTTAATTAAATTATTTGAAGCATCTTTTACAACAACATCATGTGCGCCGCCCTCTACGATAGAAGTAGATGAAACGAGAGTTATTTTTGCTTTTTGTTGTAGTTCAGGGATATTTAAAGCACCACAATTACACATCGTTGAACGGACTTTGCTAAGGCTGATTGCGACATTATCTTTCAAGGAACCAGCATAAGGGACATAAGAGTCTACACCTTCTTCAAAAGATAATTTCTTATCGCCACCAAGGTCATAACGTTGCCAGTTACGGGCGCGGTTAGCTCCTTCACCCCAATATTCTTTCATATATGTGCCATTTAAATTCACTTTGTTCGTTGGGCTTTCATCAAAACGAGAGAAGTAACGACCAAGCATAATAAAGTCAGCACCCATTGCTAGAGCTAGAGTCATATGGTAGTCATAAACAATTCCACCATCAGAACAAATCGGAATATAAATACCAGTTTCTTCAAAGTATTCATCACGAGCTTTAGCAACATCAATTAGTGCAGTTGCCTGACCACGACCAATACCTTTTTGTTCACGAGTGATACAGATTGAACCGCCACCAACACCAACTTTGACAAAATCAGCTCCAGCGTCTGCAAGATAACGGAAACCATCACGATCAACAACGTTTCCTGCGCCAACTTTGACAGTATCGCCGTACTCAGCACGAATATAGTCAAGCGTTCGTTTTTGCCATTCTGAGTAGCCTTCAGATGAATCAATACACAAAATATCTGCGCCGGCTTCTACAAGAGCGGGAACACGTTCTTCGTAGTCGCGAGTGTTAATTCCTGCCCCAACCACATAACGTTTGGAGGAATCAAGGAGTTCTAATTTGTTTTCTTTATTAGAGTCATAGTCTTTGCGGAAGACCATATGAACGAGATGTTCATTTTCATCTACAAGTGGTAAGGCATTTAATTTATGGTCCCAAATAATATTATTAGCTTCTTTTAAAGTAGTCGATTTATTAGCAGTAACTAACTTTTCAAAAGGAGTCATGAAATCAGCAACTTTTTCGTCTGGGCTCATCCGCGTTACTCGGTAGTCGCGACTTGTTACGATTCCTAGTAATTTTCCGTGCGCTGTGCCATCTTCTGTAACTGCAACTGTAGAATGACCAGTTTTTTCTTTTAAGTCAAGGATATCTTGAAGAGTTTTGTCTGGGCTGATGTTGGAATCACTAATAACAAAGCCGGCTTTATGATTTTTCACTCGTGAAACCATAGCAGCTTCACTTTCAATGGATTGTGAGCCGAAAATAAATGATACGCCGCCCTCAGTAGCAAGCGCGATTCCCATGTTATCGTCAGAAACAGCTTGCATAATTGCGGAAACTAGCGGAATATTCATTGTGATAGCTGATTCTTCACCTTTTTTAAATTTTACAATCGGTGTTTTTAAGCTAACGTTTGTTGGGACACAATCAGCAGACGAGTATCCTGGAACAAGTAAAAATTCACTAAATGTGCGGGATGGTTCTTCAAAATAAAATGCCATTATTTCCACTCCTTCTTCTATTTTTAATACACTTATAAAATATCTTTATTATTTCAATAACTGGCATGAAAGTCAATGATTGAAATACTTTTTTGACCATGTTCGTTACGTTTTCATTTACGCAAAAAGTGGAATATACTAAAAGCAGAATAACTTTGACAAAGGAGGTAATCAGATGGATGAAGAAAAGCTTTTAGAACAAGGTTACCGCAAGTATCGTGGGACGGATGTGGATGTTTATTTTAATACAAATGTTTGTGTGCATTCGGGTAATTGTGTGAAAGGTAATGCAGAACTTTTTAATTTGGATAGAAAACCGTGGATTGTGCCTGATAACGTGACAACAGAAGAGGCAAAGCGAGTAATTCATACTTGTCCAAGTGGGGCGCTTCAATATATAGAAAAATAGGAGGATATCTAATGGAATATAAAAACGGTGAAAATAGAATTTATGTAGTTAATGATGAAGGTGTGGAGATAGGCGAGGTGACCTTTGTTCCAACTGGGGAAGATATGTTTATTATTGACCACACTGGTGTAGATGATTCTGCTCGAGGTCAGGGTATAGCCCAAGAATTAGTAAAGCGCGCTGTTGAAAAAGCAAAATCTGAAGGGAAGAAAATTATCCCGCTTTGCCCATTTGCCAAATCGGAGTTTTCTAAGAAGCCTGAATATCAAGAAGTGCAAGCCGCAAAATAAAAGGTGTAGACTAGGTTTTAAACCTAGTCTATTTTTTATAAAAATAATTTTGGCATTTCAGTTTTCTCTTCTTGACATCTCCTTCGTTTCAGTGTATCTTTAATTCACAGTAAACTTATAGGAATAATAGTATTACGTTTTCTTATCAAGAGTGGTGGAGGGAATTGGCCCAGTGAAACCCAGCAGCGGAGCGCAAGTTCTATGCTAATTCCAATCAGAAGTAATATTCTGGCAGATAAGTAGCAGCTTTCAATAAGGCGCTTCGATTCTGACCAAAAAACAGAAGAAGCGTTATTTTTAAGCGCTAAAAGAGGGGAGTTTTTGTTAGATGAAGAAATTTTTATTAGTAGCGGTTATCTCGGTCTTTGCCTTGGTGTTAACTGCTTGCGGAGGTTCAGGTTCTAGTTCGGACAAAGCAAATGGTTCAGGCAAAGCGAAAGACGGCGGCTCTCTTATTATTGGCGTTACAGGGGATCCGGAAGTAATCAATCCGAATTATTCTTCAGACCGTGTAACATTAACAATTCAACAAGCTGTATATGCACCGCTATTTTGGGAAGTTGATGGCAAACCAGCACTTGCAAAAAGCTTAGATATTTCAGATGACAACTTAACTTACACTGTAAAACTAAAAGATGGTCTAACTTGGCACGACGGCAAACCTTTGACTGCAGACGATGTAGTATTTACTGTAAATTCTATTTTAGATACAAAACAAAACAGTCCGAATCGCGGGAACTTTGTTTTTGATGATAAACCTGTAAAAGTAGAAGCAGTAGACGATACAACAGTAAAATTCACGTTGCCAACAGTTGCTCCAGCCTTTGAAAATACAATTAAAACTTTCTTCCCAATTCCAAAACACATTTTTGATGGCGTAGAAAATATCGAGAAAAGTGATAAAAACAAAAAACCAATTGGTTCAGGTCCTTATAAATTTGTTGAATACAAAACAGGAGAATACGTTTCCTTAGAAAGATTCAATGATTATTTTGATGGAAAACCTAAATTAGATAAAGTTACTTTCCGAATCACAAAAGATCAAAATGCGGCTAATTTAGCACTTCAAAATGGAGAAATCAATTTAAAATCCATTCAACCTTCTGATAGAAAAAAAGTTGAAAAAGCGAGCGCGGTAAATATTATCACTTACCCTGAAAATCGTTTAAGCTATGCAACCTTCAACGAAAACCAACCAGCTCTTAAATCAAAAGAACTTCGCCAAGCCCTTTCTTATGCGCTTGATCGTGAAGAAATCATTGATGCAGCGTATGGTTCAGATGAATATGCAAAACCAGCTTCCTCTTTCTTAACAGAAAACACGAAATACTTCACTGATAAAGTAGAAACATACGACCAAGATATTGCAAAAGCGAAGAAATTAGTAAAAGAAAGTGGTTTTGATACAAGTCAAAAATTAACTGTTTACTACCTAAACAATAGTAAATCTCAAGAAAGTATCGCGCTATACTTACAACAACAATACAAAGAAATCGGCGTGACTCTTGACTTAAAACCGACAGATCCAAACGCGCTTAGCAACATCACGCTTGACCGCAAAAACGCAGATTACTCTATCGCCTTAAATGGTTATATCATGGGAAACGATCCTGATGCGTATAAATCTTTATACTTGAGCGATGCACCTTACAACTACTCTAACTATCACAACAAAGATTTAGATGCGCTTTGGGAAAAAGGAGCTGTAACTGCTGACGATAAAGAACGTCAAGAAGTCTATGAAAAAATTCAAAACACCATTGCGGATGACGCTGTAATCTATCCAATTTCTTATGATAATGCAGTGCTCGCTCTTGATAGCCGTTATGGTGGACAAAAAGCTGCAACACCACAACCAGTAACAATGTTCCGTGATCTTTCTAAACTATATTTAACGGAATAATAAATAAAAATCATTCGTAAAAAATCTGGCCTGCCATGCTTGTTTTTGGCAGGTTCAGGTTTTTACTTGTCATTTTTAGTGTTTTAGATAGGAGATAAATTATGCTAAAAACAATCATAAAACGCGTATTACAAATTATTCCGATGCTATTTATTATCTCGATTATTTCGTTTGCACTTATAAAACTAGCACCTGGGGATCCTGTGAATTCTTTTGTTACTCCTGATATGAATCCAGATGATGTAGAGCGGATTAGACAGAGTTTGGGACTTGATCAACCAATCTATGTACAATACTTTATTTGGCTTGGAAATTTGCTCCAAGGTAATCTTGGTTATTCGATTATAAATAGTCAACCTGTTTTACAACAAATTTTGGAGAGAATTCCTGCAACGCTTGGTTTGGTTGGAACTTCGCTTGTGCTAACATTGTTATTATCCATTCCGCTTGGTTTAGTTGCAGCGAATTATGAAAATACTTGGATCGACAAAGTATTAAACGGGATTTCTTATATAGGTATTTCCATTCCGATTTTTTGGTTTGGGATGATTTTAATTGATGTGTTTTCGATTCAGCTAGGTTGGCTTCCAAGTCTTGGAATGCGAACGATTGGGGTCGATTCTTTTTGGGACATGGCGGAACATGCGATTTTACCAGTTATAACCTTGACTTTCCAAGGGTGCGCTGCGTATTATCGCTACGTTCGTTCAAATACTATTAACCAATTAAAAGAAGAATATGTTTTATTCGGCTATGCAAAAGGATTATCCAAAGTACAAATCATGGGGCATCATGTATTGAAAAATTCCTTGTTACCAGTTATTACACTACTTGGAATGTCACTTCCGCAAGTCATTACAGGTGCTTTTATTACCGAAAGTATTTTTTCATGGCCGGGAATGGGTTCGCTAGGAATTAATGCGATTTTCCAATTAGATTATCCGGTTATTATGGCAATTACGCTTTTTTCAGCGCTATTATTAATTATCGGCAACTTGCTAGCCGATTTAGCTTATATGATTGTCGATCCACGGATTAGGGAAATGGGGTGAGGAATTCATGATGCGATTAGATTTTTCAAAAAAAACAATGCAAGATTTCGAGCGGGATGCAGAAGTAGTTCATGCGACGAGAGAGCGGAGTTTTTGGCGTTTTATGCTCGCTGACCGACGTGCTGTTTTTGCGACGAGTGTGCTGATACTTATTACAGTTGCTTGTATTTTTGCGTTCCTTTCCCCTTATGATCCTAATGCACTCTCGGTTCAGGACAAATTAATGCCGCCCAATTTGGCGCACTGGTTTGGAACGGATGACCATGGTCGAGATTACTTGACGCGCGTTTTGTATGGTGGCCGAGTTTCACTACTTGTTGGGGTATTTGCGATGATGATTGCCGTTGTCGTTGGTACACTAGCTGGTACTGTTAGTGGTTATTTTGGTGGTTTTATTGATAATATGGTGATGCGTTTTCTAGATATTTTCATGTCGATTCCTTCATTTTTCTTACTAATGATTTTAAATGCGTACTTAAAACCGGGGATTTCGAACATTATTATCATCATTGGATTGCTTTCATGGATGGAAGTAGCGCGGATAGTCCGAGCAGAAACACTGACGTTAAAAGAACGTGAATTCATTTTGTATTCCAAATCATCTGGTGGTGGATTTTTCCACATAATGTTCAAACACATCATTCCAAATGCGATGCCATCTATCGTCGTTGCAGCTTCATTAAACGTCGCTACAGCCATTTTAACCGAGTCGGCACTAAGTTTCCTTGGACTCGGAGTTCAACAACCTAACGCTTCATGGGGTAGCATGCTGAACAATGCGCAAGGCTACGTCGGTGAAGCAACATACTTGGCACTTTTCCCAGGACTATTAATTTTGATGACCATTCTTTCATTTAATGTCCTTGGCGATGTACTAAGAAAAGGCCTATCTCGCAGATACTAATACAAAACACTTTGACTTTCTCCGTCAAAGTGTTTTTTTGCGCAAAATATTCCATCAGAAGCCAACTTATTCACTTCATCTAGCTCATGAAGCCAATTTTTGTTCATAAAACGCTCACAAAAAGAGGGCGTTCCCGGTGCTATAATTAAAGGATAAGGTTTCATTATTATAGACAGAGATGAGGCGCAGAAATGAGTGAAATTAAAGTTAAAGAAGCAACCTTGAAAAAACATTCGACAAAGTTAGAATCTAAAGTCAAATCAGACGAATATTTACCAATGAAAGGTGGCAATATGGCATACAGTCAAGCCAATTCCATCAACCATTTTCGGACAGCATTGTATGACTTGGTAGACGCGGTGGACAATTTTCAAGGTGTGGTAGGAACGGATGCCAAAAGATTGAAAGAATTAGGCGCATCATATACTCGCAAAGACCAAGAGCTTAAAGGGAGCATGGGATTAGGGGGTAAATAAATGGATGCAAAGAGCCAGCAAGTGGAGTCACAACTGCAATTGCTGAAAAAACAACAATCCGCGGCCGAAGATTTTTTACAAGATTTACAACGACAACAAAATGAACAAGAGTGGTTAGCGGAAGATTTTGCACGTGTCCATCAAGAAGAACGGGAGTCGCTGGAACTTTTACGCGAAGTTTGGCAAGGCGCAGAATCAAGAAGTTTCGGCTATTATTTGGCAGATCTACAGGAAAAAGAAAAACAGAAGTGGCATAAAATAATCCAAGCGAACCAAGAAGAACACCAAAAAAACATCATCGCTTGCCAAAAAAACATCTACCAATTAGAAACTCAACAACAAGACTTACAAAAGGAGTTGTTACAGTGAGCCGAATTGACATCGGAGAAATACAAACCTTTGCGCACCAACTACATACAGCTAATGAAGCCGGAAGAAAAAGCATTAAAGATATCAAAACCGCTGTGAAAAATTATACCGAAGACAGCAGTTTAAAAGGAAAAGCAGTTGATGCATCGAAAAATTACTACCAAATGACCTATTTCCCATTATGTGATGCGATAATCGAAGCAATGAACGAAAGCGAAGAACGATTAGCGAAATATATAGCCGATTTTCACGCCCAAGTGGATGGTTCAGCTGATGCGAGAATTGATGCGGACGGTTTATACGAACTCGGGAAAATGATTGATCTCATCGAAGCGAAAAAAGAAGCACTAGCACAGCGAATGAATACTGGAACAGAGGGGCAAATGCAGAGCTATCGTTCCCAGCTGAGTATTGCCTACAAACAAGAAAATATCTTAGAAAAATACTTGGCTTTTGAACAGAGTCATAGCGGCTTTTTTGATAATTTAACCGATTTAGTCCAAGGAATTCAACAGACTATTCGCGAACTCCAGTCGAACATTCAATTTAACAGTAAAACGGGCACCTATGATATGAGCAAACTGAATTTCACCACGGTAACTCGGATGCAAAACGCCTTAGGAAAAGCGCTAAAAGATAACCAAACAACATTCAATTTTGACGAATATCAAAAAACGTACCGTGGTCAAATGTGGGTGTTAATGAAAAATGGTATAGTAGATGTAGAAGCAACGAACGCGTATAATGCCGCTGTGCTAAACGGGGAATTACCACATGATGGGAATGCCCCAGAACAAGATGCGGAACAATTAAAGGCAGTGCTAGAATCACTGAAAAACAAAAAAGACCCTATTACTGGAGTAGATATAAGTAGCGCACACGTTATATCTATTTTGAGTGGACTAGTATTTACCTATACTGCTGGTATCTATAAAGGAAAGAAAATCAGTATTTCTAATCACGATTTATGGAAAATTAGAAACAAAAACGGCACTCAAAAAGTAATATATAGTGCCAATGGTAAACCTTATCTAAGAGCATTAAGAAGAACTCAATTTGATGAAATTTTAAAAAACGGTTTCCCTGATGGAACAAAGTTCAATCAACATGCTTATAATTCACTTTTCAAATCTGGTAGAAAAGATATTATGCCTGATGATATCATTGAAGCACTAAGTAATAAACCAGTGCCATCAGAACCTGGAAGCGTAAAATATGTAAATGAAAAAACTGGAACGTCTGTATTTGTTAACCCTGAAACAAATACAGTTGTTGGAATATGGCCTCAAAAATTTAAATAGTAAGGAGTATAATTTTGAAAATAAAAAAAATATTACCACAAACAATAAAAAGTGAAATTTCTTTTATAGATGAAATTAAAAATTTTGATATTGTAACTGAAAAAATGAATGACGATTTCTACACCTACAGATTAGGAAGTAACGTTATGATGTGGTTGAATGATGAAGGGGTAATCGGGGAGATAGAGTGCATTTTCCCTGCGCAAACAGATAATTTAATCACCTTATGGGAAGAAAAAAATACTGTAGTACAAAATGGATTTCCGATGATTGATACTGATACTGTTGAGAACAAACCTTTTATTCCAAAAGTAAGAGTTTTTAACCATGGTGATTATTTTATACTATATTTCAGTAATATGTATAAATACGATAAAGAAATTATTTCTGAAAAACTTACTTTTTATATTAATGATACAGAATTAATTGCAATTAAAGCGGAATTAACTTGATGTTGAAAAATTATTATACAGGTTTCGAAGGATATCCAGAAATTGACTTTTATACTTATATAAATGGTGAAAAAACAGGTATAGAAATGTGGGAAGGCTACTTTGATAGTATTATGAATGAACTTAGTCCAGTTGATGGTAGATGGGTTTCTTTAGCATATTATTATCATTTATATGAAGGTTGGCATGATGAAAGCCCATGGGTGATTCCAGATAATAAAAAAGCCTTGGAACAATTTGAAACAATCGATATAAAAATATTGGACAATGTGACACAAGAGGTTATGATGAAACTAATTAAGCTATTAAAAGATAACTTAGATAACGAGATTTTTATAGAGTGTTCTTAATAAAACAGAGGGAACCTTTATATATTCTAAAGGTTCCCTCTGTTTTATTCAATACTTTTTGACATTTAAAGTTAACTCATTCCATTCATTCTGCATATCGTGGCCGCGGGTGCTATGAAAAATGGTATAGTAGACGTAGAAGCAACGAACGCGTACAATGCCGCTGTGCTTAACGGAGAATTACCGCATGAAAGCAATGAAGCACAGGAAGAAGCCGAGTTGTTGCAGGCGGTAATTCAATCGGTGAAAGAAGGCATAGACCCGGTTACTGGACAAGAGATAAGTAAAGCGCAAGGGTTTGGTATTATAAGTGGTCTTGTTTTCCGTTATACTGTTGGAGGTTATAAAGGGAAGAAGATTAAGATTCCTAAGAATATATTAGATAAAATAAAGGCAGCTAAGAAAATAAAGTATATTGAATCATTGTTAACACCAGCTCAAAAGAAGAGTATTAAAAGAATTGATAACAATATACAAAATCATTTAACAGATGGAGATTTTAGTGTAACTAAGAGAGATTTGGAAGGTAATCCTGTACCAAAAAAGGACAACCTGGAAAAAATTGGAATCATTTAGATGAAATGCTTAACACCTACCAATCGCTTAATAATTCTACGAAGAGTATTGAAAATTCTTTAACAAATCCTAATTTAGATAAGAAAGTAAGAGTTTATTTGGAAAGTAAATTAAAAGAAGTTAATTTGCAAATAAATAAAATAGAACACCTATTTGATGATTATGGAGGTATACAAAATTGGATCAAAAAATAAAGGATATCTATCATATAGATGACTCTTTTTCTATTGATAACGAAAAATACAATAAGTGGCTAAAATCATTGTTTAATAAAACTAAAGACGAAATTACGGAAAAGGATGTATATACGATGCTTCTGCAACAAGAACTAGAGGATTTAGCCATTGAAAAAGCAATTGAGTTTATTAAAATAGACCCATTAACTGGAGAAATGTGGGATGGACAACTTTTAGAACAGTTAGCAGGAATATCAGCCGATAAATTGGTAGCTTACAAAGAGGATTTGCAAAAATTAATACCTTATATAGACATTCAAATTAAGGAACCTTTATGGGATTTTGAATTTGAAAGAGAAGACTTTATATCCAGATATATGAAGTTTAAAGATAAAGTGGCTGATTTATAAGATGTGTATTGAAGAGGTTTACTAGCATGCTTACAAATAACAAAATGGAAAATATCAAGAATGTAATTAAATTAGTAGAAGAATATTTCTCTTCCTCTGTTTCTAGTTTTCAAGTAGAAACAGAGGAAGACGCACAAGAATTTTTTATTGATTGTCTAATTTATAGAAGTTATTGGATTCAACTTAGTTTGACTGATGTTGAAAAAGGCGGAGTTTTTAATATTGATGTGTCAATTGGTAAAAATACTGCTCTTTACTCTCTTATTGAGAATGGGGAAGATTTATCTATATATTTTGATAAAGATTCAGTATACAAAAATCTTACCATCCTAGATAACTATCTAAAATGGAGAATGACTGATGAGCAAAAGAGAACATTTAATATTTTATAAAATAAATTTAGTTAATTTAATTACGAAAGCTGAAGAGGGCAAACCTCTGGTTATTCATCACAGTTTTTGAAGGATTTAATAACTTTATACAACAAAAAAGCCAGTAATTTTAAAAATTGCTGGCTTTTTTCAAACTGGCGAATTACTTCTCCACCTGAATAAACTTGTAACTATAAGGCGAACCAAAAGCGTGTTTTTGTACACCTGAGATATCTGTACGTTGCAGGACTGCTGTTTGATGTTGGTATAGTGGTAAAATCGCCGCGTCATCATCAAGCAAGACTTTCTCAGAAGATACAAATGCATTCCACCGTTCTTCTGGCTTAGTAGCAAGTGTTGTATCAGTTGATTTTACGAGTTTATCATAAGCAGGACTATTATAGCTCATATGATTATTAAAGTAATCAGATAAGAATAGACTGCTATATGTCCATGGATCCTTGAAGTCAGGCATCCAAGCGGCTAGTGATAAATCGTAATTACCATCAGAAGTTAGCTGAGTCGCACTCTTAGAAGGCATATTTTTCACTTTAATCGTAACACCTGGCAAATTATCTTCAAATTGCGCTTTCAAATAAGCGAAAATGGTTTTCGTTGTTTCTTGGTCATCGCCAAGCAGTTCGATAGTGACTTTGTTAGTGCCAAGTTCTTTTTGTGCTTGTTTCCAATATTTTAAAGCTTCTTCTTTGTTATAGACTAAATGGTCGCCGCTATCTGTGCGGAAATCAGCGCCCGTTGTTGGGTTTTGGACGAAATCTTTTGGTAGAAGGCCGTTCGCTGGGAATGAACCATCACCAAGAATACGATCCGTTAATTGTTTTTTATCAACGGCTAAATTAAGCGCATGGCGTAAAGAGTTATTCGCCAGTGGAGTCGTTTTACCGTCACGTTTTTGGTTCATACGCAGATAACTTATAAGCGCATCTTTTTCGGTTTGGAAGTCTTTTTTATCTTTGTATTGTTTAGCGAAATCACCTGAAAGTGGCACGCGGTCAGCCTCATTTGTATTATAAAGGTTCACGCCAGCATTAATATCTTTCGCAACTTGGACATCAATTTCGTTTACTTTGACATTATCTTTATCCCAATATTGGTCGTTTTTCGCATAAGTCCATTTGTTCGTAATATTTCCGCCCCAATCCTTCATAACAAAAGGTCCATTGTACAAAGTATGCGCACTATCCGTACCATATTTGTCACCTTGTTTTTTCACATAACTTTCTTTTTGTGGGAAAAAAGTTTCAAAAGAAAGCAGTGAAATGAAGTATGGAACTGGTTTTTTAAGTGTGATTTCGAGGGTTGTTGGGTCCGTTGCAACAACACCGAGGTCGGTTACAGGTAATTTTCCTTCATTGATTTCGGTTGCGTTTTTGATGGAATCTTTGAATAGAGCAGAGTATCCTGGTGCGGTTTTTGGATCAACGGCACGGCGCCACGCATAGACGAAATCATCTGCAGTTACTTGAGAACCATCAGACCATTTCGCATTTTTCTTTAATTTAATCTTATATTTCGTTTGGTCAGCGCTGATTTCTGGCATTCCATCAGCAACCCCAGGAACAAAGTTATCTTTTTGATCAAGTGTGTATAATCCCTCGAAGACTTGGTTTTGTGCGGTGAAGCTAGCAAAGTCTTCCTCAGCTGTCGTATTTAAAGTCAGTAATTCACTGGTTTCAAGAAATTTAATTTTGTCCGGGGAAGTTTTAGCAGTAGACTTTTCATTGTCATTTCCGCAAGCTGTAAGTAAAAGTACTGTCAAAATGGCAAAAATAGGCAATGTTTTCTTTAAAAAATGCATGATTTTCTCCCCTTCTATCCGTGTATTTATCGTTATTATAAGTATTCCGATAAGATAAGTCAAATTAATAGATTTGGAAAAAACAGCTTGACGTTCCAAAAATCCCATGATAAGATATTTTGTGCAAATAAGAATGATTACGTTTTGCGATGCGTAATCGAAATGTACATACTATAGTTTTAAGTTTTAAATCGTAATCATTACGAAAAAGGAGAGATAATATGAAGAAATGGTCGTTTATAGTTGTAGCAGTGTTAACATTCGCTTTAGTTTTGGCGGGATGTGGTGCTAGTAGCGATAAAGTAAGTGGGGATAAGGACAAGCTTAAAATAGTGACCACTTTTTATCCTATGTATGATTTTACCAAGAATGTGGCGGGAGACAAGGCTTCTATTGAAATGTTGATTGATGCTGGAACAGAGCCGCATGATTACGAACCAAGTGCAAAAGATATTGCCAAAATCGAAGCAGCAGATGTATTTGTTTATAACAGTGAAGACATGGAAACATGGGTGCCAAGCGTGCTTAAAAGCTTAGACTCAAAAAAATTGACCGTGATTGATGCTAGTAAAGGAATTCAGCTTGTAGAAGGAACCGAAGAAGAAGAACATCATGACCACGAAGAAGAAGGGCACGATCATGATCATGAAGAAGCGCACCATCACGAACATGATCCACACGTATGGCTAAGTCCAGTTCTTGCCCAACAAGAAGTAACCAATATCCAGAATGGTTTAACTAAAGCGGATAAAACAAATGCAGATACATATGAAAAGAATGCAGCAAATTACAATGACAAACTAAAAGCCCTTGATGGCAAATTTAAAACAGCTTTTGAAGGAGCGAAACAACGCGATTTTGTAACCCAACATGCCGCATTTCAGTATTTAGCAAAAGAATATAATCTTCACCAAGTAGCAATAGCCGGACTTTCACCTGACCAAGAACCAAGCCCTGCACGTTTAGCAGAATTACAAAAATACGTGAAAGACAACAACATCAGTACTATTTATTTTGAAGAAGTAGCTTCCCCTAAAGTAGCGGAAACGCTTGCTAATGAAACTGGCGCAAAATTAGAAGTGTTAAGTCCAATTGAAGGAATTACTGACAAAGAACAGAAAAAAGGTATGGATTACATTGCTTATATGGGACAAAATCTAAAAGCCTTACAAAAAACAATTAAATAAGGAAGCGATTAAATGAAATACATTGATATAGCCAATGTTGGTTTTAAATATGAATCCGAGCCAGTACTTGAAAACATTTCTTTTCAGGTGAGTGCAGGAGAATTCATTATATTAACAGGAGAAAACGGAGCAGCTAAATCAACACTGCTCCGTATTATTCTGGGCATTTTACAACCAGGTAAAGGTTCAGTTACTTTTACTAAAAAGAATGCAGATGGCGGGCGACTTTTGATAGGTTATGTACCACAGCAAATAGCTTCGTTTAACGCCGGTTTTCCAAGTACAGTTATAGAATTAGTGAGGTCTGGTCGTTTTCCAAATGGTAAGTGGTTCAAACGGCTCACTAAAAAAGATCATGCCCACGTCGAAAAAGCATTGAAATCTGTAGAAATGTGGGATTACCGTCATAAACGCATTGGCGAGCTATCTGGCGGTCAAAAACAGCGGATTTGTCTAGCTCGAATGTTCGCCACGGATCCTGATATTTTAATCTTGGATGAACCACAAACCGCAATGGATAAACAAAGTAAAATCCGTTTTTATGATTTATTAAAGCATGAAGCGCAGGTCCATAATAAAGCGATTTTAATGGTAACGCATGATAGTGAAGAAATGGAAGCTTATGTTGATAAACACATTCGCCTTGTTAGAAAGGAGGATGTATCATGGAAATGTTTCTCTATGGATTTATGCAAAGAGCCTTCCAAGCCTCAATGATTATTGCTATTATTGCACCTCTTTTAGGGGTTTTCTTAATTATACGAAGACAGTCACTGATGGCGGATACGCTTTCGCATGTATCGCTTGCGGGTGTTGCTTTAGGACTGGTTTTAAATGTGAATCCCAGTGTGACAACTTTAATTATAGTAGTGATTGCGGCGCTTGGGATTGAGTATTTACGCGGAGTTTATGCAACTTATTCGGAGTTATCGATTGCGATACTTATGGCTGGCGGGCTTGCTGTAGCGCTAGTTTTGATGAGTTTAGATCAAGGTGGAATTACAACGAGTGTGCAGCAATATTTATTTGGTTCTATTGTGACAATAAGCAAGGCGCAAGTTCAGTTGTTAGTGATTTTAGGTATTGCTATCATAGTACTGTTTCTTGTGTTTAAGCGGTTCATGTTTGTACTTACATTTAGTGAAGATGTTGCGGTTGCAGAAGGAGTTCCCGTACGTTTGATTTCCCTTTTATTTAGTGTAGTTACTGGTATCGCTATTGCTGTGATAATGCCAATAGCAGGGGCGCTTCTGGTGTCAGCACTTATTATACTACCGGCGGCAATTGGGATGCGTGTTTCGAAAGGATTTTTGATGTGTGTTATTAGTGCGATTTTAATTGGGTTAGTTGGAATGTTTTCCGGATTAGTATCTTCCTATCAGCTCGGAACTCCTCCTGGCGCAACGATTACTTTAATGTTTATTATACTTTTCATTATTTCAACTTTCATTTTAAAAATAGTACGAAAATGATTTTTTAAATAGATACTTGGCCATTTCGAATTTTAGCATTCAATTCTTTGTTGTAGATAATCCAAGTTTTATCTTGTTTTTCAATTTGGTTAGTGATTTTTAAGTGATGCAAATCTTTGTAAAAACAACTTTTTGAAAGATTGCTATAGGAGAGTAAATGACTTGTTTTAATTTCTTGTGGAAGAATTACTTTGTCGTCATTAATAGGTGTACCATGTAGAAGCCCCATATGAAAAAATGTAAGCATAAGCTTGTCAGAAGCCGGACTATTTGCCATTAAACTTTTAAAGTAGATATGGGTAGTCTGGTTTTTCATAATGAAAAATTGAAAACCAAAGTTCTCAGGAAACATAGAGAGGAAATATTCAATGTCTAACTTAGAATATTTATATAAGGTGCATTTAGATAAAGTTTTGAAACTGAAACGATTGACGCTTTGATCAAGTAAAGTGAAGTAGTTTAAAAATGTTCCTTTACCTTGAATAGAGTAGATTTTTGTATTTGCATTAATGTCATTTGAAAATAAGGAAATATAACCCTCTGCTACAAGAAAAATAAAATCATCTACTTCGGCTTGTTTTGATAGTAAATAAGTATTTTTTTTAACTTCTATTTTTTCGTAGGATATTTTTCCTTCATGGGTAAGTCGAATGAATTCTTGATAACTATATAATGTTTTAGGCATGATGATTACTCCAATCCTTCCTATCTAGTAATAATAATTGTATCAGAAAACACAAACACCAAAGTATTTAAAAGAGTAGTTTTTTAAGTATAAATGTTTCCAAAATGTGAAAGTTTAAAATCATATATTTTTGTATAAATGGGTGATTTTCGCAGGATAAGTTTTCATACTACAACGAACATCAGTTCTGTGCTATAATTCAAATGGATTATAGAGGAGGATTGTTGATGAGAAATATGCGGATTTCGGTTCGACGTTTAGTGGAATTTGTCCTTAGAAGTGGAAGTATAGATAATCGCATGGCTAGTTCAAATCGTGCTTTAGAAGGAACGAAAATCCATCAACTACTCCAAAAATCAGCTGGAGATGAATATCAAGCCGAAGTAAGTTTAAAATTAGAGCGAGTAGTAGATAATATAGCTTTTTTACTGGAAGGTCGAGCAGATGGAATTATCAAGGGAGAAATTATAGATGAAATTAAAACGACTGAAACACCAATGGAAGAAATTACGGAAGATTTCCGACCGCTCCACTGGGCGCAACTTATTTGTTATGGATTTATTCTAGCTGAAACTGCCAAACTTGATAAGGTCACTCTTCAATTGACCTATTACCAAGTGGTGGATGAAGAGATAAAACAATTTCAACGTGTGATGACTCGCTCCGAAATGGCGCTTTTTGTGGATGATTTACTTTCCAAATATGCCGTTTGGGCGAAAATGTCGGCGGCTTGGGAAATGAAGCGAAATAAAACCATTCAAGAACTATCTTTTCCATATAAAAGTTACAGACGTGGACAAAGAGAACTGGCAATTGCGGTTTACCGGACGGCTATGTCGGGGGAAAGTTTGTTTTGCGAGGCGCCAACTGGGATTGGTAAAACCATGTCGACCTTATTTCCAGCAATGAAAGCAATGGGCACTGGAAAGATTGACAAGATTTTTTATTTTACAGCCAAAACAATTACGAGGCAGGTTGCGGAAGATGCACTTATAGAGATGCGACGAAAAGGGTTAGCTGCAAGAAGTGTAACAATCACAGCTAAAGATAAAATTTGTTTTTTAGATGAGCGGAAATGTGAGCCAGACCATTGTCAGTTTGCGCGTGGTTATTATGATCGTTTGAATGAAGCATTGTTTGATATGTTGCAATCTGAGGAAGCAATAACTCGTCCAGTTGTAGAAACATATGCCCGAAAACATACGCTTTGTCCTTTTGAATTATCGCTCGATGTGGCACTTTTTTGTGATGCGATTATTTGTGATTATAATTATTTATTTGATCCAGTAATCTATCTGAAACGTTTTTTTGCGGAAGGTCCGGGGAAATACACATTTTTAGTAGATGAAGTGCATAATTTAGTGGATCGTGCGCGCTCTATGTTTTCTGCTACCTTGCGGAAATCACTGATAATGCAGGTGAAACGTGGACTGGACAAAAAATTAAATAAACGTTTATTAAATGCAATAAATGCGATGAACAGAGAAATGATTTCACTCAACAAAAAACTAACAGAATTAGGAAAAACCGTTTATGTGAATAAAGAAAAGTTGGTTGATTGGAATGAGGCGATATTAAAGTTCACATTTGTGGCAAAAGAATGGCTACCTCAAAATAATCAGTCAGAATCACAAGCTGATGTGCTAGAACTTTATTTTGAAAGCTTACGATATGTAGCAATTGCAGAATGTTATGATGAACGCTATGTTACACAAGTGACACGAAGCCATGGAGATTTAGAAATAAAACAGTTATGTCTCGATCCAGCATTCCTTCTATCAGAAAAATTGAAACTAGGAGACAGCTCGGTTCTTTTTTCGGCTACCCTTAGACCGATAGATTATTATACGAATGTACTTGGCGGTGAGAAAGATACAAGCCGTATGATTTTTTCTTCCCCTTTTAAGCAAAATAATATGCATTTACTTGTGGCAGATTTTATAAGCACGAAATACCAAATGCGAGAAAATAGCTTAGAATCAGTTGTAGATGCACTATTTGCATTGATTTCTGGAAAAAAAGGTAATTATTTATTTTTCTTCCCATCATTTTTGTATTTACAGAATGTATATGAATTATTTAGAGAAAAGTATCCAGAAGTTCAGGTGCAAAAACAAGAAACATCAATGGATGAAGAGCGGCGAGAGCATTTTTTAGAGATGTTCCAAGCAGATAATGAAGAAACATTGGTCGGCTTTTGTGTTTTAGGAGGCGTTTTTTCTGAAGGCGTTGATCTAAGAGGTGATCGCCTAGTTGGAGCGGCTATTGTAGGGGTAGGACTCGCACAGCTTAACTATGAATCAGATTTAATTAAAGATTATTATAACAAATCTATTGGTCGTGGATTTGATTATGCTTACCAAATACCGGGAATGAATAAAGTACTCCAAGCTGTCGGGCGTGTTATTCGAGGGGAAGCAGATCGCGGAGTTGTATTATTAATAGAAGAACGTTTTTCCGCTGAACGATATAGAGCTTTGTTTCCGGCTCACTGGAATCATGCAAAAACAGTGAAAAATATCCATGAAATCTCCCATGAAGTAAGTGAATTTTGGCAGAATAGCTGATTTTCTAGTAGAATGAAAGTAATTAGTCATTTTGGGAGGAAATTATGTATAAAATTATTGCGATAGATATTGATGGAACGTTATTAAACGACGCGCATAAAATTACACCAGCAGTGCGTGATTCTATTAAAGCAGCTAAAGAAAAAGGGGTAAAGGTAGTATTATGCACAGGACGTCCCCTTGCCGGAATTAAAAAAAGCTTAATTGAATTAGATTTATTAGAGGCAGGGGATTACGCGATTACATTTAATGGGGCGGTTGTATTAGAAACTGCTTCCGAAAAAACATTAGCAGATATTACTTTAAATAAAGCAGAATTAGAAGAAATTTATGCGTTTTGTCATGCGGAGAACGTGAACGTAACTTATTTTGATGGGAAAAACATGTATGTGCCAAGTCGGAAAATCACAGAAATTACTTGTCAAGATTCATTATTATTACAAACACCGCTTTATCATTTACCAGTAGAGGAAGCTCCTGATTCTATCCATGTTTCTAAAATAATGTTGTTAGATTCGCCTGAAAAAATCACAGATGTTATTAAGAAACTACCTGATACAATCAAAGAAAAGTTTTATGTGGTTCGAAGTGTACCGTATAATTTAGAGTTTTTGCAAAAAGGTGTAAACAAGGGATCTGCACTTGCAAGTTTAGCGAGTAAGCTTGGTGTGAAACAGAGCGAAGTAATGAGTATTGGCGACCAAGAAAATGATACGACAATGATAGAATATGCAGGTATGGGTGTTGCGATGGGTAATGCGACAGAACATATTAAAGAAATTGCCAACTACACGACAACTACCAATAATGAAGATGGCGTAGCTAATGCAATTCAAATGCTAGTTCTAAATCGTTAAATAGAAAAACATTCAATGTAAGCTTTCTTTGGATGGAAAAAGATTGACAGCGCTTTATTTAATGAGCGAAAATAGAAAGACATTAAAGTTACACCCTATGAAAGCTTTTTTTATAAAGCGCCAAAAAATTAAACAACTGATGGGAGATATAATCCCTAGCCAATCTTGCCAAATGTGTACTGTTTTGCTATTGTTGTAAGAATAGTTTGACATTTTTACGTTAAAGGAGTGAAATTGCTTGAAAATCACAAAAATTAAAACCCATAGCTTGCCAATTCAACTAAAAGCGACTTTTAAAACAGCACTTAGAGTAGTTAATCATGTGAATGTTGTGCGAGTGTATATTCATTTTGATAACGGGATTGTTGGTATTGGAGAAGCTGCCCCAACTCATGTAATTACAGGGGATACAGAAGTGAGTATTACAAGTGCGATAAATGATATTTTTAGCCCTTTTTTAATTGGGCGTGAGCTAGATGAAGAACTTACCATTTTAGATGAGATGAAATCGCTTTTAGTTCATAATTCAAGTCCAAAAGCCGCCATTGATATTGCTTTACACGATGCTCTGGCAAAAGCCCACTCAAAACCATTGTATGAATTTCTTGGTGGGGGAACTACAAAACTAGAAACAGATTATACTATTAGCATCGGGACACCAGAAGAAATGGTTCGAGACGCAGAAATCAAGGTATCAGAAGGCTTTCAGTCGCTTAAAGTTAAACTTGGTCTTGATCCTGTAGAAATAGAAGTAGCAAAAATCAGACAAATGAACGAAGCATTAGGAGGTAAAATTCCTTTTAGAATCGATGCAAATCAAGGGTGGACCGCAGATGAAGCGATTCAAATTCTAAATGAATGGCATGACATTCCGATTGATTTTATTGAGCAACCGGTTAAAAGTTGGGATTTCTCTGGAATGACAAAAGTGACTGCAAATACCAATATCCCTATCATGGCAGATGAGAGTTTATTTGGAATTCACGATGCTAAGCGACTTTTAGATGAAAAATGCTGTAACTTACTTAATATTAAATTGATGAAAAGCTCTGGAATTAGAGAAGCGCGTGCGATACATGAGTTAGCAAGTAGCCATAATGTTGACTGTATGATTGGGACGATGATTGAAGGATATGCAAGTTTATCAGCAGCAGCTCATTTCGCAGCGGCATCTAAGCAAGTGAAGTTTTATGATTTAGATGTACCGTTTATGTGGAATCTACATGGCAAAAATTTAACCGACATCGGCCTTGAAATTGGTCGTGGGCAAGTACTTTTAACAGAAGAAGATGGGATTGGAATTCCTGCTTATTAAAGAAAGAAGGGTTAAAATGAAAAAACTAGTTAGTCAAAGTAATGCGTTTCTTTGGAGAAAAAACGAGATGAATCCTGTATTAGCCAATATTTTAGAGGCCAGAAAAAATGATGATTTGGTTCAAGTTAGCCAACAAGACGCTATGAAATTATATGATGATAGCCTTGTTGACTCCGATTTACTATATAACGATTCAGTGATAGTTGATAAAGTAGAAGGCGACTGGGCAAAAGTAGTTGTTCCCTCCCAGCATAGCTTTCTGGATGAACGTGGTTATCCAGGGTGGATGTTGTTAAAAGACCTCGCAGACACAGATGAAATAGAAGATACCAATGAGAAAATTGCTGTAATTATACCAAAAACTCAAATCACATATGAAAACGGTGATAAAAGAACTGTGTCATTTGGAACACTTTTTACAAAAATTTCTGAAGCGGATGGACTTTATGAGATTGTAACACCCCATGGTCCAGCCACGATTTTAAAAAGCCAAGTAGAATTACAGCATAAAACTCGCGATAATATTGGTGTGGATGTTGTACAAATGGCGATGCAATTCCTTGATTTACCATACGTTTGGGCAGGAATTAGTAGTGCTGGTTTTGATTGTTCCGGATTTGCTTTCACACTTTACCGAACTTGTGGAAAATATATTGGGCGTGATGCCACTGAACAATCTTTCGCAGGTGAAAAAATTGATTATAAGAATGCAGAGCCAGGTGATTTGCTATTTTTCGCATATGAAGAAGGTAAAGGAGAAGTTCATCATGTTGGCATTTACATCGGAAATGACGAAATGATTCATTCACAGACTCCAGGTTCCAAAGTGATTTTAACTAAAATTGCTGGCAGTAAATACGAACCAGAACTTTGTGTTACTTCAAGGCATCGCTAAAGGGGTGGGTGAAACTGACCAATTATCAAAAAATTAACCAAGATTTCAACACGATTGATACAAAAGCGCTGTATATTACAGATGAAAACAAAGTCCTTTTTGCTGAAAATGAAAACCAACTTTTCACAGCGGCAAGCGTTATCAAACTACCAATATATTTATACTTTTTCGAAAAAATTGCCAAGAACGAGCTAGACTTACAAACCAAAATGCAGATTCCAACCGAAAAAATAGTAGCAGGTGCGGGAATTATAAAAATTCTACCTCAAAAAAGCACGTGGACGCTAGAAGAGTTGCTTCATTTAATGATTGCTATTTCTGATAATACAGCTACTAATCAACTAATCGAGCTAGCAACCATGCAGAAACTGCAATCTTGGATAAGTGAAAATCATTGGAATGACGGAATACAGCTCGAACGAAAAATGATGGACTTCACGACGACTAAGCAAAACAAAATTAGTGCTAAAGCAGCTGTAAATATTTTGCGAAAAATCATAGAACTAGGCGAACTATATCCAGATTTAAAAGAAACTATCAGACGTCCCTTATATAACCAACAATTTCGCTCGAACATAGCCGGGACTTTAGAAGAAGCCGGAATTCCTGGGCTTCAAATGTTAAATAAAACAGGTGAACTAAAAGATATTCAGCATGATGTCGCCTTTTTTGAATATAAGGGAAATACTAGATTCGCTGCTACACTTACATATAATACTGGGCTAGAAGCAAATGCGACGGCTTGGATGCAGATAATAGGGAAAGAATTATTTTCTGAAATGATAAATACCAAATAATAAGGGGGAAACAAAATGAAAAAAAGAGTAGCGTTAATATGTATCATGATACTATCGATATCAACCTTTTTAATGGCATGTGGAGGAAATAAAGACGAAGCAAGCAAATCACAAGGCAAAAAGACATTAAAAATTATGGAAAACGCCGAAGTTTCTTCTATGGATTCTACTTTATCTCAAGATGTTCCGAGTTTTACCGAACAAGGCCAAGTGTTTGAAGGCTTATACACTTTGAATGACAAAGATCAAGCAGTTCCAGCTATTGCAAAAGACATGCCAACCTTGAGCGAGGATCAAAAAACATATACGATTAAATTGCGAGATGATGCTAAATGGTCAAACGGCACAAAAGTTACTGCAAATGACTTCATTTTTGCTTGGAAAAAATTAGCAAATCCCGATACTGCCGCGCAATATTCATTTTTACTTGATGGTACAGTTAAGAATGGAACGGATGTAATTAACGGCAAGAAAAGTGTAGACGAATTAGGAATAAAAGCGCTTGACGATTATACGATTGAAATTCAGTTAGAACAACCAGTTCCATATTTTACATCCCTGCTAGCTTTCAACTCATTCTATCCTCAAAATGAAGATTACGTGAAAGAGCAAGGAGAAAAATATGCGCAAAGCAGTGAAAATATGATTTACAACGGTCCTTTTGTCATGAAAGGTTGGACCAACACTGAAAAAGCTTGGACTTTAGAAAAAAATCCTGAGTACTGGGATAAAAAGAATGTGAAATCCGATAAAATCGAAGTAAGCGTAGTAAAAGCACCTAACACAGCGGTAAATCTATATGATACTGGAAAACTTGATGTAGCAACACTTTCCGGTGATTATGCTTCCCAAAAAAGCAACGATAAAGATTACCATTCTGAACTAGATGCTTATGTAACGCATCTAAAACTAAACCAAGAACTCGACGGTAAGAAAACGCCACTTGCTAATGAAAACTTACGAAAAGCTCTTTCTCTAGCGGTAGACAAAGAATCGCTTACAAAGAAAATTTTAGCAGATGGATCTAAAGCGATTTATGGCTATGTCCCAGAAAAATTTGTCACCAATCCTGAAACGGGCGAAGATTTCCGTAAAGAAAGTGGCGACTACATGAAACAAGACAAAACGGAGGCAAAAAGCTACTTTGACAAAGCAAAACAAGAACTTGGTGGAGGTGAAGTTACAGTAGAACTACTAAACTCTGATTTAGAATCAAGTAAAAAAGTTGGCGAATATCTACAAAGTCAACTAGAATCGGCTTTGCCAGGGCTAAAAGTAAACTTAAAAACGGTTCCTAAAAAGAACTTATTGCAATTAACACGAGAACAAAAATATGAAATCGTTCTGTCAAACTGGGGGCCGGATTTCCAAGATCCACTAACGTTCTTAGGTAATTACACAACTGGCAACACATACAACGCTAGTGGTTATTCAAGCGCCGACTACGATAAAATGATTAATGCAACATCAACAACATTAACAACTCAACCAGAAAAACGCTGGGAGACTTTCATTGATGCAGAAAAACTTCTTATCGAAACAGATGCTGCTATGATTCCGCTATATCAAACGGCAGTATGTAATTTGAAAAAAGATACAGTAAAAGGAATTGTTCATCATAACTTTGGGACAAGCTTTTCCTATAAAGGTGCTTACGTAGAGTAGAAGGAGAGAGTGAAATGAAACTTTGGATTTCAGTAGATATGGAAGGGATAAATGGTCTTCCAGATGATACTTTTGTTGATTCTAGTATGCGAAATTATACTAGAGGACAAAAAATCATGACAGAAGAAACAAATTGGGTAGTGGAAGAAGCGCTTAAAGCAGGTTACGATGATATTTTAGTTAATGATAGTCATTCAAAAATGAATAATATTTTGCTAGAAGAATTACATGAAGAAGCAAGACTTATCACAGGTGATGTAAAGCCATTTTCGATGGTGCAAGGTTTAGATGAGAGTGCGGAAGCGGCGGTTTTTATAGGTTATCATTCACGTGCTGGAAAGCCTGGAGTGATGAGCCATTCAATGACTTCGGGAGTGCGAAATTTTTATATTAATGATATTGCGATAGGAGAATTTGGCTTGAATGCCTACGTTGCTGGTGCTTTCGGTGTTCCTGTAATTCTTGTTGCGGGTGATGATTTTATCGCTAGTGAAGCAAAAGAGCTAATACCTGGAATCGAGACAGCTATAGTGAAAGAAGCAGTTTCACGTTCCTCCGCGATTGCGTTTTCTAAAGCAAAAGCTGAAAAAATTATTCGCGAAAAAGTAAAGATTGCTCTGAAAGATAAGAAAGCTGCACCTCTTATACCACCAGAAAATCCTGTTCTGAAAATTGAGTTCTGTAATTATGGTCAAGCAGAATGGGCAGCATTAGTTCCAAAAACAAAAATCATTGATGAAACTACTGTCATGTTTGAAGCAGAAGACATCTTTGAAGCGTATCAAGCAATGGTTGCAATGACTGAACTTGCTATGAAATGCGCTTTTTCATAAAATAAAATCACAGCCAAATATTCTTTGTCTCTACAAAGAACATTTTGGCTGTTTTTTGTTCTCAAAAATATGGCTATTATAAAATGGATTGCTCAAATCCAAGGAAACTAGGTCGGGAAATAGGACTAAATGTCACAAAATGTTCACAAAAGCAAGATTTTCTTCTGAAAAGTAATACAAATTTTATTAAATTATTGTATACTCACAATAAATTAGGAAGAAACTATTATTGTTGAAACTAACTTGAAAAGGATGATTTTTATTATGAAAGAACGTACCAAAATGAAAAACAGTCTGAAAAAAGTTGGATTAGCTTTTCTCAGTGTCATTTTACTTGTAAACGTTATATTTCAGACAAACTTTGTTAAAGCAGCAACTGATTATGGATCTGATTTTTTGCAATCAGTTGAGCTATTAGATGGAGATGGTAATCCGAAAACAGAATTTGGCTATTATGACAGTATTCAGATTCACTATACTTGGGCAATTCCCAATTCAACTAGTGTTAAGGAAGGCGATACAATGCAATTTGTATTACCACAAGAACTGAAAATAGTAACAGATTTGAATTTTGATTTAAAAGATCATAATGGTAATACAGTAGGGAATGTAGTGGCAACGAAATCTACTGGGAAAGTTGTGATTACATTTACCGATTTTGTAGAAAAAAATTCCGATATTAGTGGATATCTTGATTTTTGGAGTAACTGGGATAAATCGCTTGTAGATGGAAATGAAAAAGTACCTCTTGATTTTCCTGTAAATGGTAAGGTTGATACAATTACGGTAGATGTTGGTAGTGAAAATCAAATTAGTCCAGATGAAACGCTCTATAAATATGGTTGGGCTAATGCAAAAGATCCCTCCGTTATACAGTGGGTTGTTCGACTTAACTATGCAAAAGTAGACATCCAAAATGCCGTTTATGAGGATTTCGTTGGGCCAAATCAAGTGATTGATTTTAATTCTATCAAAGCATTTCATGGAGAATTTGATCCAAATGATAATTTTACGCCAGGAGTAGCTGTTCCATCATCAGACATTATCCAAACTGCTAATGGTTTTAAAATAAATTTAGGCCATTTAACAGATTCTGTAAAGGTTTCTTATTATACAAATTCGACAGATAATGGAGCATCGCCAAGTTATACAAATAAAGGTGAATTAACTGGGGATAATTACCAGTCACAACAAATTGAAGTAAACACACCAACTTCTGGAGGTAGCGGTGGTGGAGAAGGTACTAACGGATCAGTAGAACTAACCAAAACAGACAATTCTGATCAAAAAAATCCTTTGGAAGGAGCCGAATTTAAATTAGTAAATTCAGCTGGAACAACAATACAAGAAGGAATAAAAACTGGTACGTACGGAAAACTCACTATTTCTAGTTTGAAATATGATACATACAAACTAATTGAAACAAAAGCGCCAGCAGGTTATATATTAGATACAAAGCCAGTCGAATTTACCATTGACAATGAACATCAATCTCTATTTGTATCCAAAGAAAATGCCCCGATGAAAGGCTCTGTATCACTTGTGAAATCGGATAAAGAAACAGGCGCAACACTTGAGGGCGCAGAGTTTGAACTGCAAGATGAAACAGGAAATACACTTCAAACGGGGCTAAAAACAAATGCAGATGGAGTTTTAACAGTAGACAATTTAGCATTCGGTGATTATAAATTTGTAGAAACAAAAGCACCCGCAAATTATATTCTTGATGCTACACCTATTCTCTTTACAATTGATGAAACGCACCAAAAGGTGACCGTTTCAAAAGAAAATACATCAATAAAAGGCTCTGTAGCACTTGTGAAAATTGACAGTGAAACAAAAGAAAAACTTGCAGGAGCCGAATTTGAATTACAAGATGAGAATGGTGAGACTTTAAGAACTAACTTAAAAACGAATGAAGATGGCATGCTGTATGTGGATGATTTATTGCCTGGGAACTATCAATTCGTTGAAACAAAATCACCAGCAGGCTATATTTTAGATACAACACCTGTAAAATTCGAAATCGAGATTGATAATAAGCAAATAGGTCTGCTTGTAACTAAAGAGAACACTAAGAAACCAGAAACACCAGAAACACCAAACATTCCTGATGAGCAGACTATTCCAAAAGCGCCAAATAATCCGAAAAAACCAGATACAATTGTCAGTTCAAGTAATCATTCACAAACATTACCAAAAACAGGAGATTCACCGCTTATCAATGGATTAGGTTTATTATTAGTAGCGATTTCTACAGGAGGCTTGCTCATTTTTAGAAGAAAACAATAAAAAAATGGAACAGCAGACGATTTATCGTTTACTGTTCCATTTTTTATGTTAAAAATTCTAGTTCATCCAATGATTCCGCATCTATTTCAAAATGTTTATCTTTTTTAAATACGATTCCATCCGCATATAAGGTATTTAATTGCGTGTAAAAAACCTTTTTAGAAAGATTTGTATAACTTTTTAAAATTTTAGAGTTTAATTCTTTTGGAAATACGAATTTACCCTCTTTGGCTTCGAGATCAAATAAGATAACAAAAGTTTTCAAAGCGAATAACAAGCGATTTTGCTTTGGTACCATATATAAAATAGAACGATAAAAAGCATGTTTAGAGACATCTCGTGAAAATAAATAGTGAAAACCAAAATTTTCTGGAAAGGCCGACAAAGAAAAAGTAAATTCTTTGTTATCTATAATATATACAGTTACATCTGTTAAAGCGTAGAAATGTAAATCTTTTGGAAAATTTTCTGAATGTGGAAAATAACAGAAAAAATTATTTTTGGCGAGAATGGTATATATTTCAGTGGAATCGTCACCAAAATAAGCCGATACAAAACCTTCTTTAATAAGAAAGATGTTATTTGTTTCTGTGGAATGCACTATTGTAATCAAATCACCAGCTTGATAAGTCTTTTCTTTAAAAGAAATATCATAATTTTTTAGCATGTTTGTATATTCAACATAATCGAAAGGTGAGACCATACGCTTTCCTCCTTCAAAACAAACCTTTTTATATGGTTCGAGTTTGATCTTGTAATACAGCCTTTAAAGAGTGATAGGCTTGGATGGATAGATTTAAGTCAACGCGATTGATTTGTTGTGCCATCTTTGGCTGGATGCCGGAAATGAAAGCTTCAACGCCAAGAAGTCTAAGCACAGTTACTAAATTATTAAGCATTTCACCAAGTGCATCATCAAAATAAGTTATACCAGATAAATCAATACAAAGCTGTTCGACTCCAAATTTCACACACTTACTTGCGGTAATTTCAGAAAGTTTTTCAGCTCTTTCACGGTCAACTCGTCCCATTAAAGGAAGTATCGCCAATTTGTCAGTAATCGAAATAACAGGCGTACTGATTTCTTCAATTAAAAGATGTTGTTGTTCCATGTGTTTCACAATATCGTTGTAATACATCGCTGAAAATGCCTCATTAATCCGGTCAAATCCGTGATTAACCATAGCCATACTAGAAAAAAAGTCGTATTTAGACACTTCGTCATTTTCAATACAAAAATCAGAAACAGCTGTCACAAATTCGCGGCGAAGTTTATCAAGCGTAGTAATTACTTCTGGTAGAGGGACTTCGTTTTCCATACGACGCGCGTACATATTATCAAGCCACTTATCTAGCTTCTCAAAGAAAGCATTTTTACCAGTAAAATAAGAAATAATTAGGTCTGCTGTTTGCTCACTATCAGCACGTAACTCATCTTTGTAACGCGGAGAATAAACAAAACTAGTATACGCTTTTTCATTTTCATAAATTTTTGAAAGCCAGTTGTTAATAATTTCTTCGGTGTGAGCTCTTAAATAAAGCTCCATACTTCCATTCGATTCATTCATACCAGACAACCCCTTCAAGTCTAAGTATCATAACTACTTTTCTTTTATTCTATGCTCAAAATGCTATGCTGTCCATTTAAATATTTGAAAAAGAGCTAATTTATTGAAATTGTAACATAGTATAACAAATTCATCGTTATTTTTTTGTTAAAATTCCGAAGCTATTTAAGCCTTGTCATGTTATAATATTACAATATGGATAGAAAGGAAGTTTTTTGTGGGATTACAGGATGAACTTACAGTGATGCAACCAGTGGTCATGAAGATTTTTTCAAAAAGTGTCCGCGAAAATCGATTATCTCACGGCTATTTATTAGAAGGATCAAGTGGTACAGGAAAAAAACGCACCGCACTTTGGTTAGCGCAGAGTCTTTTTTGTTTAGAGCGTACTGAAACCGAACTTGCATGTGGTAAGTGTGCCAATTGCATGAGGATAGCGAGTCATAATCATCCGGATGTTCATTTGCTAGAGCCAGATGGAGCTAGTATCAAGATTGATCAGGTTCGCGCGCTTAAGCAAGAATTAAGTAAACGCGGAATGGAATCAGATCAAAAAGTAGTTATCATTTATGATGCAGAAAAAATGACTGTTCAATCAGCCAATAGTCTGCTGAAATTTATAGAAGAACCAGAGGGCGGTTTGTTATTATTATTTTTAACAACCAATCCTGGCCAAATCTTGCCAACAATTCAATCAAGATTACAACCAGTCACATTCAAATCACTCACTTTTGATAGTTTGTTATCACAACTTACAGCAGCAGGTATCTCCGAACAAAAAGCGCGGATTTATGCTAGTATTACTGGTAGTATAGAGCAAGCTAAGGCTTTTGAAGAAGATGATTGGTTTAGTGAGGCAAGAAATGTAGTAATCAAGTTGTATGAAGGGATGCACCATCAAGGCACCAGCCCGTTAATTATCATTCAAGAATCATGGATGCCACTTTTTAAAGAAAAAGATAAGATGGCGCTTGGACTCGAATTATTGTTACTGTTATACCGCGATAGGTTACACCTTACACTTGATGAGAACTACGAACCAATTTGTACTGCGCAAAAAGAAATACTTGGACAAGATGCGCTACGTAAGTCATTGTCCGAAACCACAGGGGAAATCGAGAAGATTCTCGCTGCGAAATCAAAACTGGATTCCAATATGAACACGCAACTTCTAATGGAGCAGTTAGTTCTGGAAATCCAAGGGAGGTAATCGCTATGCTTAAAATTGTAGGCGTCCGTTTTAAAGACGTTGGTAAAATATATTATTTCTCACCGGGAGATCTTGAAATCACAGAGAACCAAGGTGTTATTGTTGAAAATGCACAAGGAATTGAATTTGGAAAAACAGTCATTGAACCACGCTATGTGGATGAAGAAGATGTCGTTTTACCACTTAAGAAAGTACTTCGTGTCGCAACAGAAGCAGATTATAAATGTGTTGCAGAAAATGGCGATTCTTGTCAGAAAGCCTTTTTACTCTGTGATGAAAAAATCCGTGAGCGCGAACTTGAAATGAGTTTAGTAGACGTAGATTACACATTTGACCGGAATAAAATCATTTTTTACTTTACTGCAGAGGGTCGTGTGGATTTTCGTGAGCTCGTGAAAGATTTAGCTTCTGTATTTCGTACTCGTATCGAACTTCGTCAAATCGGTGTTCGTGATGAAGCGAAATTGCTTGGTGGGATTGGTCCATGTGGTCGTATGCTTTGCTGCTCCACGTTCCTAGGTGACTTCGAACCCGTTTCTATCAAAATGGCTAAAGACCAAAACTTGTCCCTTAACCCAACGAAGATTTCTGGCTTATGTGGACGTTTAATGTGTTGTTTGAAATACGAAAATGATGAATATGAACAAGCAAAACGTGAAATGCCAGATGTTGGTGTAAAAGTAAAAACTCCAGAAGGCGCAGAAGCACGTGTTTCGGGAATCAACTTGCTGTCTAGAATCTTACAAGTAAGTTTGCCCGAAGAAGAGACGGTTATAGAATATGAATTGGATGAATTACGTCCATATAACGAATTTCTAAAACAACCGGCAAAGTCTTGAGGTGAAAAAATTGGATAAAAAAGCTATTTTTGACTCAGTCAGTAATATGGAGGAGCAAATTGGCGAATTGTATCAGCAACTTGGAGATCTAAAGACAAACTTAGGTGAAATGTTGGAAGAAAATAATCGGTTAAACCTTGAGAATGAGCATTTGCGGCGTAGACTTTCTTTAACAGATGAAGGAACTCTTGAACCAGTGGCCGAAGAAGAGGCGGTTCATGGTGTAATGGCGCCAAATCGCAAAGAGGCAATGCAACAAATGATTGAACTCGGGGAAGGTTATGATAATCTTGTCCAACTTTACAAGGAAGGATTTCATGTTTGCAATGTACATTTCGGCAGCCCGCGTGGCAATGATGAAGATTGTTTATTTTGCCTATCCTTGCTTAACAAAAAATAACATGACGGGCCTTTCTCGATTTAAGAGAAGGGCTTTTTGCTAGAAAAGGTGAATTATTTGGAAAAACTCAAATTAATAGGCGATGAAAGACTCGATTACTTACTAGCAGAAAATTTGCGAATTATTCAAAGTCCATCGGTATTTTCTTTCTCCATAGATGCAGTTCTCCTGGCGAAATTTAGTTATTTACCAATCCGTAAAGGTAAAATAATTGATTTGTGTAGTGGAAATGGTATTATTCCTTTACTACTTAGTACACGAACAGAAGCGCAGATTGTTGGGGTTGAAATTCAAGAACGTCTTGCTGATATGGCCAAAAGAAGTGTTGCCTATAATCAACTGGAAGACCAAATTGAAATAATGGAATATGATTTAAATAAGATTACCGATTTGATTCCAAAGGAGCGAGCAGACATAGTTACGTGTAATCCGCCGTATTTCGCGACTCCAGCTACAAGCTTGAAAAACGAAAATGAACATTATCGCATCGCCCGTCATGAAATTATGTGTACGCTAGAAGATACTATTCGAGTTGCGGCTAGCCTTTTAAAACAAGGAGGCAAAGCAAATTTTGTCCATCGGCCAGAGCGCTTATTGGATATTATCGATTTAATGAGAAAATACCGCTTAGAACCGAAACGTATCCAGCTTGTTCACCCACGAATCGACCGAGAAGCGAACACGGTTCTGGTAGAAGGAATCAAAGACGGCAAGCCAGGTGTTAAGTATGTGCCGCCTGTTATTGTTTATGACGAGTTAGGCGAATATACACCAGTAATTAAGGAGATTTTATATGGCGAAAGCGAATGAACATTTCTTTTATGTACTAAAATGTAACGACAATTCTTATTATGGTGGCTATACGACTGATGTGACACGCCGAGAAGCCGAACACAATGCTGGCATTAGGTGCAAATACACTAAAACTCGACGTCCAGTAAAAGTCATTCATTTTGAAAAATTTGAAACGAGAAGTGAGGCCACGAAGGCAGAAGCTGCATTCAAAAAACTATCACGTAAAAATAAAGACAGCTATTTAATCGAGCGGGAGGAGGATTCAGAATGATAAAGAGTCAAAAAAGTTTCAGCGGAGACGTTCGAGGAGCACTGTACTTAGTTCCAACACCAATAGGAAATTTAGAAGATATGACATTTCGGGCGATTCGTATGTTAAAAGAAGCCGATATTATTGCTGCTGAAGATACGCGAAATACAGTAAAACTTTTAAATCATTTTGAAATTACTACTCGAATGACAAGTTATCATCAGTTCACAAAAGAAAATAAAGAGGATAATATCATTCAGCGTATGCTAGACGGGGAAGTGGTTGCACTAGTTAGTGATGCGGGGATGCCTTCTATTTCTGATCCGGGTTATGAACTTGTCCAAAGGGCGCTAAATGCTAGTATTCCAGTGATTCCATTACCTGGAGCAAATGCTGCTTTAACCGCCTTAATCGCATCTGGTTTAGCACCACAGCCGTTTTATTTTTATGGATTTCTCCCAAGACAAAATAAAGAACGTACCCAAGAAATCGAAAAATTAGCGGCACGTGAGGAAACTTGGATTTTGTATGAATCGCCACATCGTCTAAAAGAAACATTAAAAGCAATCATTAAAATCACTGGAAATGATCGGAAAATAGTTTTATGTCGTGAACTTACCAAACGATTTGAAGAATTTTTGCGGGGGACCGTAGAAGATGCGCTTAACTGGGCGACAGACGAAGAAGTACGCGGAGAATTTTGTATTATTATTGAAGGAAATGCAAATCCACCTGTAGCAGAAGAACTTCTCTGGTGGCAAGAAATGGATATTAAAACACATGTCACTACTGTGATGGAGCAAGAAAATGTTAGCTCTAAAGACGCGATAAAAACGGTTATGAAAGCTAGAAATCTACCAAAACGCGAAGTTTATGCCGCTTATCATGAAATAAAATAAAATCATGCGCGAGGTTCTTTTTCAGACCTCTTGCATGATTTTTTATAACGTATCGCCAAAGCGCCTTTTAATTTCTTCCATCAACTCTGCGGCGCCTTCTTTACTAAGCGTTAGTTTGCCATCAACGAATTTTTTATTATCAACAGAAAACTCTCCAGTAATATCACAAACCAAACCAGCTGAATATTTTTTTAACACAATTGCATCTTCATCTGTAAAAATTTCTAAGGGATCTTTTACGTTTAAATTCATCGTTCGTCGGATTTCGATTGGGATAACCACGCGACCAAGTTCGTCGATTTTTCTTACCATTCCAGTTGATTTCATTTTCTCACCTTCTTGATAATTTTAATTCATTTTAACAGATAATGACTAGAATAGGAATGATTTCGGGTGAAAAGGGTATAGACCATAAGTATAAGAATTAGGGGGAATAAAAAAATGAACATAGTTATAGCATTAATTCCAGCAGTTATGTGGGGGATTATGCCACTAGTTGTATCCAAAATCGGCGGAAAACCAAAGCAACAAATTATTGGAACAACTTTAGGGGCGTTAGTTTTTGCGTTAGGCGTTTTCTTTTTTACAAATCCAGAATATACGGCAACGATTATTATTGCTAGTTTTATTTCAGGGGCTTTTTGGAGTTTAGGGCAAATGAATCAATTTCGTGCCTTTACTCAAGTTGGCGTATCCAAAACAATGCCACTTTCAACCGGGATGCAATTAGTAGGTACATCTCTTTTTGGTGTTTTTGCATTTCATGAGTGGGGTACAACATCTAAATTAGTACTAGGTTTTTCGGCGTTAGCACTTATTATTATAGGTATATTTTTAACAAGTTACCAACAAAATAAAGACGAAAATTCCGGACAAAATATGAAAAAAGGAATTATTACTTTACTTATTTCTTCCGTTGGTTATGTTGGTTATGTCGTTATTACGCGCTGGTTTGATATTAGTGGTTGGGATGCGATTTTGCCACAAGCGATTGGGATGGTTATAGCAGGATTACTATTTTCCATTAAATCCGAAGAAAAGCGTTTTACAAAACAAACTTGGTTAAATATGATTCCGGGTATTATGTGGGCTACAGGTAATTTAGCACTATTATTCTCTAATAAATTAGTTGGGATTGCAACTGGATTTTCTCTTTCACAAATGGGTGTTGTCATTTCAACCATTGGGGGAATACTTTTCTTAGGAGAGAAAAAGACCAAGAAAGAACTTGTTCTCGTTATTATTGGAGTCATTTTAGTTATTATTGGTGGAACAATGATTGGAATTGCTAAGAGTTAAGTTTTCAATTAAGGACGTGCTATACTTATTTTAATCTAAATTAAAGGTGGTTATATTGAGTATGAATGCGAAATTAGAAGTAAATGCAGAAATGATAAAAGAATCTTATGTTTATTTATTATCGCGCTATCTCGTTTTACGACAAGAAAATTATGACATCAAGGAAGATAAAATTCCGTATAACACACTTAAACACAATGATGTATCGCCAGCAGATGCCAATTTTGTCAATCCGAATTTTGATGTTGTTTATTCCGAAACATGGATAGCTGTAGATGATGACAACGCGGTAATTTTAGAGGTGCCAGAAATTAAAAATCGTTATTATACTGTTCAAATTTTAGATGGTTGGGGAGAAGTAGTAACGAATATTAATGAACGTAATTATCCAGAACATCCTTATGGGAAATTTGCTTTCATAAAAAAAGGCACTAACCCATCTGTTCCAAATGATGCAGTGAAAATCGAATTACCTTCTGAAAAAGTAAAATTGCTCCTTCGTGTAGAACAAAAAGATGATCCGGCAGGCGCGGTTGCACTTCAAAAAGCATTCAAAATCGATGCTTCAAAAAACATACAAATTAAAGAACCATTATCTATACCACATTTCACAAATGCAGACTTTTTGTTAGAAGAAATTTATTCTAACTTAGAGGAAGTATTAGCAACATACCCTGATAAAATGCCAAAAGCGACAGAATTTCAAGATAAAGCAAGAAAAGTTGCAGCTTATATAGAGCTTGGTGATGAACAAAAAGCGGAAGTGAAAAATCTGATTATTAAAGAAGCCATTCCGTATTTTACTAAAGGTGCAAAAGGATTTGGGACACAAAAAGGTGGTTGGTCAGTTACTTATGTAGCTGGAGCCTTCGGAAATGATATTTTAGCGCGAGGCATCATTAATTATGGTGGCATTTGGGCAAATGCGATTCAAGAAGCTTTATATTTCATTGGTCAAAAAGGTACGGATGATGAGTTGTTAAATGGAGATAAAGTATATAAAATTCACTTTCCTGCAGACCAACTTCCAACAAAACTTGTAAATGCTTTTTGGTCAGTTACATTATACAGCGTTCCAGACTATCATGTTATCCCGAATAAATTAAACAAGTTTTGCATCAATGATCATTCAGGAGCAAAACTAAGTGAAGATGGGAGCTTAGAGCTATATATTGCCGCTGAAAAACCAGCAGAGGTAGCTGAAGAGAATTGGCTACCAAGTAAAGCGGGACAAGACTTCTCATTAAATTTCCGATTATACGTTCCAGAACAAGAAGTGTTGGATGGTAAAGTATTTTTACCACCACTTGAAGTACAATAAATTAATCAGTAAATTTAGCTAAGTATGCAGATACTCTTATTCAAGGTATACGCATACTTAGCTTTTTTCTGTTTAAATTTTAGAATGGGAATCTGAATGAAAATAAGAAGATGGAGGCCGTAATTAATCAGAATGCTTGTAAACGGGCGCAGTTTGCTCTGAAAACCTCTATCATCTTCTTATTATTTCCGCTATAATGAAATCATTGAAAACTAAATTAAAAGGCGAATAAGGAGGAAAACGATTTGAACATTTTAATTGCGCTAATTCCTGCATTACTCTGGGGAACAGTTCCGCTAATTATTACAAAATTTGGCGGTTCAACAAGACAACAAACCATGGGGATGACGCTCGGAGCGCTTGCTTTTGCGGTAATCGTTTTCTTCTTTACTGATCCAGTTTATACCTTTAAAACGGTCGGAATTAGTTTTATAACAGGGTGCTTATGGACTGTGGGTCAGATGTTTCAACTGAGAGCCTTCAAAATTATCGGGGTTTCAAAAGCCATGCCCATTTCAACCGGAATGCAATTAGTCGGAACAACGCTATGTGGTGTAATTCTATTTCATGAATGGGATACAACATTACGCATCATTTTAGGTTTTATCGCTTTAGCCCTTATTGTGGGTGGGATTTTCTTGACATCTTATGCTGAAAAACAAGAAGATGGAGCTAGTGCGTTAAAGCAAGGTTTAATCACCTTATTTATTTCTGCTTGTGGTTATGTGGGGTTAGTCGTCCTTATCCAAGGTTTTAAAATTGATGGAATTAACGCGATTTTACCGCAAGCTATTGGTATGGTGTTAAGCGCGCTTCTCATGACGCATAGCGGTGGAACAGAAAAACGTTTTACTAAGCGGACACTTTTACTTATGATTCCGGGGATTATTTGGGCAGCGGGAAATGTTGCGATGGTACACGCGAATCAACTTGTCGGAGTGGCTACTGGATTTTCCCTTTCGCAACTAGGCGTCGTTATCTCAACAATTGGCGGCATCGTATTATTGAAAGAAAAGAAAACAAGAAAAGAAATGCTTTACGTTATTGTAGGTGTCATTTTAGTCGTTCTTGGGGGAATTTTAATTGGTGTGGCAAAAGGTGCTTAATTAATTATTTCGTTTAGCGCGAAAAATGATATAATGATACTAATTGTTTTATTTTTAAGGAGGGAATTGTGTTGCCTGAAGAGAAAAATACGTTTTATATTACAACACCAATCTATTATCCAAGCGGAAAAGCGCATATCGGACATGCCTATACGACAGTTGCGGGGGACGCGATGGCTCGTTACAAACGCTTAAAAGGATATGATGTGTTTTACTTAACTGGAACAGATGAACATGGTCAGAAAATCCAAGCAAAAGCAAAAGAACGTGGAATTTCTGAACAAGAATACGTGGATGAAATTGCAGAAGGTTTCCAAGAACTTTGGAAAAAACTAGAAATTTCTAATACAGATTTTATTCGTACAACACAAGACCGTCATAAAACATCCGTAGAAAAAATCTTTGAACAACTTTTAGCACAAGGCGATATCTACTTAGGTGAATATGAAGGTTGGTACTCTGTTTCTGATGAAGAATATTTTACAGAAACTCAGTTAGAAGAAGTGTATAAGGACGAAAATGGCAAAGTAATTGGCGGGAAAGCTCCAAGCGGCAATGAAGTCGAGCTTGTTAAAGAAGAATCTTACTTTTTCCGTATGAGCAAATACGCAGATCGTTTAGTAGAATATTATAATTCCCATCCAGAATTTATCCTACCAGAATCAAGAAAAAATGAAATGATTAATAATTTCATTAAACCAGGCTTAGAGGATTTAGCAGTATCTAGAACAACTTTTGATTGGGGTATTAAAGTTCCTGGAAATCCTAAACACGTTGTATATGTGTGGATTGATGCACTTTCAAACTATATTACTGCGCTAGGATATAACACGGATAATGATACGAAATTCCAAAAATACTGGCCAGCGGATGTACAGATTGTTGGGAAAGAAATTGTTCGTTTCCATACAATTTATTGGCCAATTATGTTAATGGCGCTTGACTTGCCTCTTCCGAAAATGGTATTTGGCCATGGTTGGATTTTAATGAAAGATGGTAAAATGTCGAAATCTAAAGGGAATGTGGTAGATCCTTATATGTTGATTGAGCGCTATGGCTTAGATGCGCTTCGTTACTACTTATTGCGCGAAGTTCCTTTTGGTTCAGATGGTTTATTTACGCCAGAAGACTTTGTTGACCGTGTAAACTATGACTTGGCTAATGATCTAGGTAATCTACTTAATCGAACAGTAGCAATGATTAACAAATACTTTGATGGAGAAATTCCAGCATATCAAGGAAATGTAACAGATTTCGATCAAACTTTAGTAGATTTCAAAAATAATGTGGTAGAAGAATATGAGAAAAGCATGGAACATATGCAGTTTTCTGTAGCATTAAACCAGCTTTGGTCGCTCATTTCTCGGACAAACAAATATATCGATGAAACAGCTCCATGGACACTTGCCAAGGAAGAAGATAAACGCACGGAACTAGCGAGCGTCATGACACATTTAGCAGAAAACTTGCGTATTATCGCGGTACTATTACAACCATTCCTAACAAGAACACCAGGCGAAATCTTCTTACAACTAGGACTTCAAGAAGAAAACTTAAAAAAATGGGATAGCATTTATGGTTATGGAGAAATCCCAGCCGGTACAACAGTGGTGAAAAAAGGTACGCCAATTTTCCCAAGACTGGATGCGGAAGTTGAAGTTACGTATATTCAAGATGAAATGAAAGGTTCTGCCCCTGCTCCAGCTGAAGAAGTTGCGGAAGTCGTAGCACTTGAAACACCGCAAATCGGCATTGAAGATTTCGACAAAATCGATCTTCGTGTTGCAGAAGTAAAACAAGTAGAAAAAGTGAAAAAAGCGGACAAACTTCTTTGTTTCCAATTAGACCTAGGTGAAGGCAAACTACGCCAAGTGCTATCAGGTATTGCAGAATTCTATGAACCTGAAGACTTAATCGGCAAAAAAGTTATCGTCGTTTCTAACTTAAAACCTGTGAAACTTCGCGGATTAATGAGCGAAGGTATGATTCTCTCAGGAGAAAAAGATGGCAAACTAAGCGTCATTGAAGCAAGTAATACACTTCCGAATGGCGCAAAAGTAAAATAATAAGGAAATGAGCCCTAATTCACTTGAATGTGGGCTCATTATATTTATATAGAAGTAATTAAATGAAGCTAAGAACAAAATCATTATATGTCTCGTCTATAATTTGTCATTTTTGTTTAGATGGAAAATTATAGTATAATAGAAGGAAATGATTTTATTAGGAGGAATTACTTTGCTATTTGATACGCATGTTCACCTCAATGACGAGGCTTTTGATGATGATATAGAAGAAGTGATAAAACGCGCGCAGGAAAACGATGTGACACATATGGCCGTCGTAGGTTTTAATAAAGAGACAATTGATCGGGCGCTTCTATTAGCTGATAAATATGATTTTATCTCACTAATCGTCGGCTGGCACCCTACAGATGCTATCACCTTCACAGACGAAGATTTAGAATGGTTGCGCGATTTAGCTCTTACACATCCAAAAGTAGTTGCTTTGGGCGAAATGGGCTTGGATTATCATTGGGACACTTCACCAAAAGAAACGCAATTCGAGGTTTTTAGAAAACAAATCCGTTTAGCTAAAGAAGTGAATTTACCGATAGTCATTCATAACCGTGAGGCAACAGAAGATGTTGTTCGTATTTTGCAAGAAGAGCATGCGGAAGAAGTAGGAGGAATAATGCACTGCTTTGGTGAAACTGTCGAAGTGATGGAAGCGTGCCTAGCAATGAATTTTTACATTTCCTTTGGAGGAACAGTCACTTTCAAAAATGCAAAACTGCCAAAAATTGCGGCTCAAGCTATACCAATTGACCGAATGTTGATTGAAACAGACGCTCCTTATTTAGCTCCAACTCCAAATCGTGGAAAAAGAAATGAACCAGCATACGTCAAGTTAGTTGCCGAAAAAATTGCAGAACTCAAAGAAATGAAATATAGCGAAATCGCCACGCACACAACAGCTAACGCAAAAAAATTATTTAAAATCCAAAAGTGATTGTAATAAAACTGTAACATAAGGGCGAGTCTGTAACCCAATCTTAAGCTTCGTGCAGATAAAAAAGACAGTTTAGGTCAAAACCCTTATTTTATGCCTAAGTCCAGAGTCGTAGAAAAATGACACATTTCTGTTACATTTGACACTTTAAGGTCAATTCACATTTATAAATGGCTTAATAGCAACGTTTGCAAGTTGAGATTGCGCAAATGTGAACAATCTGCCTGAAAAATTGACAGTTCTTTAGTCCCCTGTATATAATCACTAGCGAAGTAGAAAGGGGAGAAATACATGACCATGGAAAACAGCAGTAACGTAGCCCAATCATCAAAATGGAAATTACCAATCATGATTGCAGGATTTGTTATTGTAGTAGCATTGGTTTTTTATTTCGTTTTCGAAGGAACTAAAAACGATATCACTATAGTAAACGCTGGTGAAAAAACAGAATCAAGAACACATGCTAAAACAGTTTCTGAAGCATTAGATGAAGCAGGAATTAAAGTAAGTGCACACGATGAAGTTGCGCCAGGGAAAAATGCAGAAATTAAAGACGGTATGGAAATCAAATATCTTCCAGCACGTCAAATTACAATAAATGATAATGGCACTGAAAAAAATGTTTGGAGTACAAAATCAAACGTAGCAGATTTGCTTAAAGACGAAAATATTACAACTCGTCCGCATGATGTGCTAAGCGTGTCCTTAGATGATAAATTAAAAGATGGACTTGAAATCGATATTAATCGTGCCATCCAACTTTCCTTACAAAACGGAGCAAAAAAAGATACAGTATGGACAACAAAAACTCAAGTTGGTGATTTACTAAGTGAGAAAAACATCAAACTTGATAAAGATGACCGAGTTTCACCTGCTAAAGACAGTAACTTAAAGGAAAAAATGACCGTACAAGTTACATATGTTGATTCAAAAGCAGATAAGAAAAAAGAGCAAATCAAATTCAACACAGTTTACAAAGAAGACGACAGCCTTAATCAAGGAACTGAAAAAGTCGTTCGCGAAGGTAAAACTGGTGAAAAAGTTATTGAATATAAAGTAACATTTGAAAATGGTAAAGAGAAAAAACGCGATATCATTAAAGAAAATATCACTTCTGCAAAAACAGATAAAGTAGTTGTTCGCGGTACGAAAGAAAAAGCTGTCGTATCTAAAATCGCAAATGCAAAACCTGCTAAAAAAGTAACAACAACGAACACTTCTTCACACAAATCATCATCAAAAGCTCCATCTAATGGAAAAACATTTACGATGGAATCTACTGCATATTCAGGTGGTGGAGTTACAGCTACTGGAATTAACTTAAGTGCTAATCCTGGTATGAAAGTAGTTGCTGTTGATCCAAGTATTATTCCACTTGGTTCTCGTGTTTGGGTTGAAGGTTACGGAGAAGCAATCGCTGGAGATACAGGCGGCGCTATTAAAGGAAATATCGTTGACGTATATTTCTCCAATGAAAGTTCTTGCTATTCTTGGGGTAGAAGAACAGTTACTGTAAAAGTGTTAAACTAAAATCGTATAAAAACGAGGCTGACTCATAGGGCCTCGTTTTTTCTTTGCCCAAAATGTGGTATGATGTATTTACTTATTTTATAAAAAAGGATGTAGTCACTTTGAGCGAAAAGCCTATAATACATGAGTTCATTGTTGTGGAAGGTCGTGACGATACAACTGCAATTAATCGTTCGGTCATTGCAGATACAATTGAAACGAATGGTTCGGCACTTTCACAAGAAACTATCGAAAAAATTAGACATGCGCAGGAAATTCGTGGGGTTATTATTTTTACTGATCCAGATTTTCCAGGCGAAAAAATCAGAAAACAAATTGACTCAGCAGTTCCAGGATGTAAGCACGCATTTATTAATCGTCAAGATGCACTTCCAAAAGCAGGTCGAGGTCTTGGTGTAGAACATGCGAGTAGCGCAAATATTCGAGAAGCATTAACGAATTTTCATATTAGCAGTACACCTGTAGAAAAACAATTTATCTCAAAAGATATACTTATGCGCCTTGGCCTTCTTGGCGGAGCAGGGGCGAAAGATCGTCGTGAAAAACTAGGCAACGCACTTAAAATCGGTTACACAAATGGAAAACAATTACAAACAAGACTAGAGTCATTTGCCATTAGTGAAGAACAGTTAGTGGCTGCGTGCCAAAAGATTATGCAGGAGGAAGAGAATGAGTAAAGATATCGCAACTCCCGGAAAAACAACAGAAATCTTAAAAAAATATGGTTTCTTATTTAAAAAAAGTCTCGGTCAAAACTTTTTGATTGATAGTAATATTTTGACACGAATCACTGATACAGCTGGAATTTCAAAAGAAACAAATGTAATTGAAATTGGCCCTGGGATTGGCGCATTAACAGAACAATTAGCAAAAACAGCCAATGAAGTAGTTGCGTTTGAAATTGACCAACGTTTATTACCGATTTTGGATGACACGTTAAGTGCTTATAATAATATTCAAGTAGTTCATGGAGATGTTTTGAAAGCAGATGTAGAAGAAGTAATCACGCAACAATTCTCTAAATCAGAATTGCCGCTTAAAATCGTTGCGAACCTGCCATATTACGTAACCACGCCAATCATTTTAAAACTACTTCATGATAATATCCCAGCAGATTCCATGACTTTTATGCTTCAAAAAGAAGTGGCTGACCGGATTAGCGCAGTTCCAAGCACGAAAAGTTATGGTAGTTTAACTATTGCTATTCAGTTCTATATGGAAGCCGAATTAGCTTTTATCGTGCCTAAAACAGTTTTTATGCCGCAACCTAATGTTGATTCCGCAGTCATCCATTTAAAACGTCGAAAAGAACCGCTTGCTAAAGTAAACGATGAAGAATTTTTCTTTGAAGTGACAAGAGCTTCTTTTGCTCAACGAAGAAAAACATTATGGAACAATTTAGCTTCGAAGTTCCCGGCTTTGAAACCGCGTAAAGATGAGTTAGTAGAAGGTTTAAATGCAATTGGTATAGACTTAATCCGTCGTGGAGAAACATTGGATATACCTGAATTCGCTAAATTAAGTAATTTTCTAGCTGATTTTTTAGAAGAAAAATAATTTTTTTCAAAAAGAGCGCTTTCTTAGTTGACAGTTAGCCCTTCTAACTGTTAAAATATTTGGTTATTGATTTCGAACCTCATCTATGGTATAATAAGTATTAGTGAGGTGGAAAATAAATGCCAAAAACCATTGCAAGCATTAAGACGAATTTAGATTCTAGATTAGGTAAAGCATTGACATTGAAAGCAAACGGTGGTCGTAAGAAAACGATTGAACGTTGCGGTATCCTAGCTGAAACATATCCATCCGTTTTCATTGTGGAGCTTGATCAAGATGAAAACAACTTTGAAAGAGTATCCTATAGTTACACGGATATCTTAACAGACGCAGTAGAACTTGTATTTACAGATGATAATAAAGAATTAGCTTTATAATAAGCTGAAGTAGCCGAACCGTATAGTATGGTTCGGTTTTTGCTTTACATAACCCAGTTTTGGACCGCCTGCTACATATTTCTTCTTTCATATGATAGAATAGAAAAAGAGATTTTGAACGCGGAGGCCGAGAAAATGAAAATAAGCATAACAGCACCAGCTAAAATTAATCTTTCACTTGACGCGCTGTACAAACGTGAAGACGGCTATCATGAAGTGGAAATGGTGATGACAACAATAGACCTTGCTGACAGATTAAGCTTAGAACGCTTAGACGAGGATAAGATTGTGCTAGATGTAAAAGCGCATTTTATCCCAGAAGATCGTCGTAATTTAATTTACCAAGCGGCTCTTCTTTTGAAAAAACGTTTTAACGTAAAAATGGGTGTACGCATTATAATTGATAAACACATTCCAGTTTCCGCGGGACTTGCTGGTGGTAGTTCGGATGCGGCCGCGGCGCTGAAAGGTTTAAACATAATTTGGGAACTTGGACTTTCGATAGAAGAATTAGCAGAAATAAGCTCAGAAATTGGTTCTGATATTGCTTTTTGTGTATATGGAGGAACGGCTCTTGCTACCGGACGCGGAGAAAAAATTACAGCTTTACCTAATATTCCGGGTTGCTGGATTGTATTAGCTAAACCGAGTATTAGTGTTTCTACACCTACTATTTATAAAGAATTACAAGTAGAAAATGTTGAACATCCTAATACAAAGAAAATGATAGAATCCATCAAAATTGGCGACTTAGATGGGATTTTTGCTTCAACCGGAAATGTTTTGGAATCTGTGACTTTAGAAAAAAATCCACAAGTGAAACGAATTAAAGATCGGATGATGGCATTTGGTGCTGAGGCAGCGTTAATGAGTGGTAGCGGCCCAACAGTATTTGCGCTCATCAAACAGTATTCAAGAGCAAAACGTGTCTATAACGGCTTGCGAGGCTTTTGTGAGGAAGTCTATATGGTTAGACCGTGGAGCGAAAGTGAAAACGAAACTATTAATTAATGGATGAGAGGGGTCAAACAAATGAAAATTATTTTTAATGCAGATGATTTTGGAATTAGCCCAGGAGCAGTTTATGGTATTTTAGAATCGTACAAAAAAGGCGTCGTAAAATCAACTACACTTCTTGCAAATAGCCCAGCGTTTGATTTAGCTGTAGAAGTGGCAAAAGAAAATCCTGGACTGGATATTGGTGCGCATTTGACTTTAACATTTGGTTCCCCACTTCTTCAAGGACTAGAAACATTAACTGATGATGACGGACGTTTCCGTAAAAACTACACAGCGCTAGAAAACGGTTTAGCGGATGTGGATATGGGAGAAGTAGAACGTGAATTAACCGCGCAAATCAAGAAGATTTTGGGGGCCGGACTCACTATTTCCCACTTTGATACACATCATTCTATCGAGCCATTAATCTACCCTATACAACACAAATTAGCTGAAAAATATGGAGTATCCATTAGACGTCATGCAGATGTGTCTGATTTTGGTGCTATTAAAACACCTGATTTATTTGAAACAGCTTTTTATGCAGATGGCGTATCTTTTGAAACGATTAAAAAAATAGTGCAAGCGCATATTGGAACAAATGATGTAGTGGAAGTAATGACACATCCAGCTTTCATAGATGAAACATTACGTGAAATTTCTAGCTATGTAGAGCCACGTATCAAAGAAGTTTCCATTTTAACTTCAAGAGAGTTACAAGCTTATTTAGGTCAACAAGAAGTAGAAGTGATTAGTTTCCGCGATTTATAAGAATATTGACCTGTCAAAAGAACTTTATTTGGCAGGTTTTTTAATATGTTAAAAGAATAAATGTTGTCATTTTGATAGAAAACGTTTTATAATAGAGAAAATACGGACAAAATACGTGAAATAGCTTTTTAATATACGGAATTTTATCAAAGGGAGAGAGATTATGAAGATTCGTCGTAGTGAACGATTAATTGATATGACGCAGTTTCTTTTATCGCATCCGCGAAAGTTAGTGCCGCTTACGATGTTTGCTGAACGATATGGCTCAGCTAAATCTTCTATTAGTGAAGATTTGGTTATCATAAAGAAAACATTCGAGGACAGAGGAATTGGTACGCTTGAAACTGTTCCAGGTGCTGCTGGTGGTGTGCAATATATTTCCATAGCGGGAAATGATGATGTGCTAGATTTTGTGCATACATTATGTAACCGAATTGCAGAACCTAACCGATTACTTCCGGGAGGATATTTATACCTTTCTGATTTGCTCGGGGAACCGGTCACGCTTAAAGCAATTGGCAAAATTTTAGCAACTAAATTTAACAACCAAAAAATAGATGCAATTATGACTGTTGCAACAAAAGGTATTCCTATTGCGCAAGCGGTCGCTGAACATTTAAGTGTTCCGTTTGTTATTGTTCGCCGTGACAGTAAGGTTACAGAAGGTTCCACAGTAAGCATTAATTATGTTTCTGGTTCATCCAAACGAATTGAAAAAATGGAGTTATCCAAACGCAGCTTAGCAGAGGGATCCAATGTTGTTATTGTTGATGATTTTATGAAAGCTGGCGGAACAATAAATGGTATGAAGAATTTATTAGAAGAGTTCAATGCTCACTTGGTTGGCATTGGCGTTCTAGTTGAATCTGAATACGCGGAAGAACGTCTAGTTGACGATTATGTTTCACTTGTAAAAATTAAAAACGTCAATATGAAAGAAAAACAAATTGAAGTAGTTGACGGGAATTATTTTAATAGTTGATTTGATGGGCCTTAGGAGAGCTTTCTAAGGCTCTTTCTTTTGTGTAGAAGGTTATAAAAAACAAATCAGCCTTCCGATGTACTTCACTCACTTAACTTTTATGGTAGAATGGAACCTATCATTGTTACATAAAATACAGGGCTTCTAAACACTAGGAGCAGAAGGAGAACATTCATGAAAAAATGGGTTAAATGGTTAATAGTTATCGTTATTCTCGCAGTAGTGGCCGTTGGTGCGGTTTTCTTACTGTCAAAAAATAATGGCTCTGTAACAGAAGAGAAATTAGTTACAGCCAAAGTGAAACAAGGAGATATGAAAATCAATGCTACAGGAACAGGGGCTATTTCACCAGAAAATACGCAAGTTCCAGATTATGACAAACTTCAACTAGTAGCACAAATGGACGAACTTGATATTCCAAATATTAAGAAGGACCAAGAAGTAAAAATTACAGTAACAGCACTTCCAGACAAAACTTACAAAGGAAAAGTAAAAGAAATTGCAGAACAAGGCCAAGTACAAAACGGTGTATCTAGTTTTTCCGTAATCATTTCTATCGATAAAACAGATGATTTAAAAGCCGGTATGACTGCTGATGCTTCTATTTTAGTGAAAGAGAAAAAAGACGCATTATATGTGCCGATTGAAGCTGTTCAAAAAGACAGTGACGACAAATATTATGTATTAGTTCCGGAAGAAAAAGAAAATGGTAAAACGAAAAAAGTGAAGAAATTTGTAGAAACTGGTCTTCATAATGAAGATAATATCGAAATCACTAAAGGCGTTAAGAAAGACCAAAAAGTAATCCTTCCTACACAAGAAACTTCCACGCTTCCAGGTGCTCCTAGCTAAGTTTTTTGTAGATACGAATTAAATAAATTGTATGAAGGAGGGATAAACATGCCAAAACCGCTAATTGACATGAAAAATTTAACAAAAACTTATACGCTAGGCGGAGAAACTTTTAAAGCATTAGACGATGTTACTTTTACCGTTGAAAAAGGGGAGTTCCTATCCATCGTTGGTCCGTCCGGTTCCGGTAAATCAACTTTAATGAATATGATTGGTTGTTTGGATGTTCCAGATGAAGGTAGTTATCACCTTGATGATGTAGATGTGTTTAAACTAAGCGACAATAAATTATCCGAAATCAGAAATAAGAAAATCGGCTTTATTTTTCAGCAGTTTAATTTGCTTCCTAAATTATCTGCTTTTGAAAATATAGAGTTGCCATTAATTTACGCTGGACTGAGTGTTTCTGCACGCGAAAAAGCTGCTCTTGAATGCTTGGAAAAAGTTGGTCTGATTGAAAAGCGTAGAAATTTACCAACTCAGCTATCTGGTGGACAACAACAACGTGTAGCAATCGCGCGTGCCCTTGCTGGTAATCCGCAAATTCTTTTAGCAGATGAGCCAACGGGAGCCCTTGATTCCAAAACAGGTAAGGAAGTAATGGGAATCTTACAAGAGTTGAATCGAGCAGGAAATACAATTGTTATGATTACACATGATCCGACAATTGCCTCTTATGGAACAAGAAGCATTCGAATTCAAGATGGTAAATTATTCCATGAGGAGGCGACAAAAGCATGAATGTTCTCCAAAGTATGAAAATGGCATGGAAACAATTAAAAGCTAGTAAACTGAGATCTTTTCTAACGATGCTTGGTATTATTATCGGTGTCGCATCCGTTATTCTTTTAGTTTCGCTCGGAAATGGTGTAACCAAAGAAGTTGATGAGCAAATGGGTGACTTAGGATCCAATTTAATCACAGTAGTAAATAGTTCTGTGAATCCAAATGATAAATATACGTATGATGAAGTAATGAAATATCAAAATATTGATGGTGTTAAAAGCGTTTCACCAGAACTTTCAGGACAAGTGAATGCTACATTTGATTATAAAAACTCCAGCAATAAAGTTATAGGAACGAACGACCAGTATAAAGCAGCCCGTAGCCTCGAAATGAAGGATGGCCGCTTCTTGCTACCAATTGATACGGAATATGGTCAGAAGGTAGCTGTAATCGGCTCTACGGTAGCTAGTGATTTGTTTGGCTTCGGTAACCCCATTGGCGAAACAATTAGATTAAACGGCATGCCATACAAAGTAGTAGGTGTTTTAAAAGAAAAAGGTGCTTCGATGATGGGATCAAGTGATGATCAAATCTTCATTCCGATTTCTTCTGCTCAAAGACTACTAAAAGATACAAATGTACGAACTATTTATGTTGAAACAAAATCTGCTGAGGATGTTGATTTCGTGGTTAATACGTTGGAATCCCGCCTTGCTATAAAATTTGGTGACGAGAAAGAGCAAAAAGAGAAAGCTGCTTCCTCGGCGCAAATGGGACCATCATATCAAGTTATTAATCAACAAGAAATCCTCAATGCGTTTAATACAATCAGTACAACCTTAACAACTGCGCTTGGTGCAATTGCTGCCATTTCGCTTGTAGTAGGTGGTATTGGAATTATGAATATTATGTTAGTTTCTGTCAGTGAAAGAACGAGAGAAATTGGTATCAGAAAAGCGCTTGGAGCTAAAAAACGTGCTATTTTACTGCAATTCCTAATAGAATCTATCGTTATTAGTGTATGCGGGGGACTGATTGGAATAATTATTGGAGTCTCAGGAGCGCTTATCTTTGGCTCTGTTGCGGGTATATCATCAGGAATAACCGCGGGAACAATTATCTTTTCCTTTGTCTTCTCCTTATGTATTGGAGTGATATTTGGTATCGCACCTGCTAATAAGGCATCGAAATTAAGACCAATTGATGCTTTGAGGTCAGAATAACTAAAAAGAAATCCAGAATTTTGTTCTCTGGATTTCTTTTTTTCTAAACGGAAATACTAAAAAAGATGTCTTGTCATCTATATTTAATGTTTTTGTCATAATTAAACGCTTACAAAAGATTATTTTTTAAATTAAACGCCTAAAAAGATGAAAAAAGTCTTTAAATAATGCGTTAGAATGCTGTTTTTCGGGTATACAGTATTTATTGACTGTTTATCTAAAGTGGATTTTAGAGAAGCTAAAATGTAAAAATATAAACTCTAGAATTGGTTAAATTTGCGCTTTATTGTATACAATAATTTTGAGAAAAGAACAAAATTAGCACCCTTTTACTGGCATTCTGGCGTGCGAAATAGTATGATAATTACATTGCGTTACTGTGCTAGCAATGGTTTAGAGGTTTTTTTGACGCAAACAAAGAATATTGTATACAAAACAAAAGTTAACAAGAACAATTTTAAAATGTCAATGATTTTAAGAAAAAAACTATTTTTTTTAGTTTACAATTCACAAAGTTGTCAAATTTAGTTTTTTTTATTATTATGTTCATAGGGAAGAATTTTACGTTAAATATTGCTTGCATAAAAAGTAATTATTTCTATGGGGGAATTTTTCTCGAGTGTGTGTACTTATGTTGCATGTGAGCATTAGTTACAAGCAGCGCAACTAGATTAAGGTGGTGAAGATAATGGAGATTACAGATGTGAGATTACGACGTGTTGAGACAGATGGGAGAATGAAAGCTATTTCTTCAATTACGATTGATGGTGAGTTTGTTATTCACGACATTCGTGTCATCGATGGCAACGAGGGTTTGTTCGTAGCTATGCCAAGTAAACGTACGCCGGATGGTGAGTTTAGAGATATCGCACATCCAATTAACTCAGGCACCCGTGCAAAAATTCAAGAAGCCGTTTTAGCTGCTTATGAAGTAGCAGAAGAACCGGTTGCAAATGAAGAAACTTCCGCAAACGAAAGTGTTGTAGAAGAAAACTAAAAAAATCCTCGGTTAGAGAGAACGTTGTTGAGAACAGCTGGGGGATAAACACCTGGAATTTTAGCTGGGAGAAGCAGATTCTTTTTGAAAGAGGCAAATGGGATAAGGAGTGACTAATAATGCAAGTAACAGATGTGAGATTACGTCGTGTAGAAACTGATGGAAGAATGAGAGCAATCGCTTCAATCACTTTAGATGAGGAATTTGTAGTTCATGATATTCGCGTTATTGATGGGAATAACGGTTTATTCGTAGCTATGCCAAGTAAACGTGGTGTTGATGGAGAATTCCGTGACATCGCTCACCCAATTAATTCCGATACTCGTGCAAAAATTCAAGAAGTAGTATTAGCTGAATACGAGCGCGTTGGTGAAGAAGAAGCAACTGCAGTAACAGAAGAAGAATCTGAATCCGTTTCTGCTGAATAATTTTAAATTTTCAAGGGCTAGCCTAGTGCTGGCCCTTTTTGTGTGGCAAAAATAGCAAAAAAACCTTAAATAGCCTTGGTCTTCTATTTTGGCTATGGTATAATTAAAAGCAGAATGTAAATGAGGAGGAGAATTTTAAATGATGTTACAAAAACAGACATACTTGAATAAACTTTCTTGTAACCCGAACTTAGAATCTTCTTTTAATACAGCAATAAATAATCACGCTATATCTTTCGGAATTTTCAAACAAATAAAACATTAAATATACTCTTTACCCTAAAAATAAGGGTGGGAGTTTTTATTTGGTCGTATTCTTGAAAAAAAGCGGATTTTACGTTATCATTCATAGTGGATGAATAGTGAATATTGGAGGTCCTATATAATGTCAAAACGATATGCTGTAGTGCTTGCTGCTGGTCAAGGCACACGGATGAAGTCGAAACTTTACAAAGTGTTGCACCCGGTTTGTGGAAAACCAATGGTCGAACATGTAGTAGACCAAATTTCAACGCTTGATGTTGATAAAGTGGTTACAATTGTAGGTCATGGAGCTGAGAAAGTACAAGAGCATTTAGCTGGTAAAAGTGAGTTTGTGAAGCAAGAAGAGCAATTAGGAACAGCTCATGCGGTACTTCAAGCGAAACCAGAACTTGCTGGAAAAGACGGTGTGACGTTAGTTGTTTGTGGAGATACACCTTTAATCGAAGCTAGCACAATGGAAGCTTTGCTAAAATATCACCATGAAAAACGCGCAAAAGCAACAATCCTTACAACAGTTATTGAAGACCCTACAGGTTATGGCCGAATTATTCGAGATGACCTTGGTATTGTAGAAAAAATTGTAGAACATAAAGATGCAACAGAAAAAGAGCAACGCATTTCAGAAATCAACACTGGTACATATTGCTTTGATAACAAAGCGCTTTTTGAAGCATTAGAAAATGTCTCTAATGATAATGTTCAAGGAGAATATTACTTGCCAGATGTTATTAAAATTTTAAAAGATTTGGATGAAGTTGTAGCAGCATATAGAATGGAATCTTTCGAGGAATCTCTTGGGGTTAACGATAGAATTGCTCTAGCTGAAGCTTCTAAATTAATGCAACGTCGAATCAATGATAATCATATGCGGAATGGAGTAACGCTTGTTAATCCAGAAAATACGTATATTGATATAGATGTAAAAATTGGTCAGGATACAGTAATTGAACCGGGAGTTATGCTTCGCGGAAATACTGTGATTGGTGATGACTGTGTGATTTCAAGTGGTTCAGAAATTGCCAACAGCGTTATTGGTGAACGAGTTCATGTCAGAAATTCCTCCATTTTTGAAAGTAAAGTTGGAGATGACGTTCAAATCGGGCCATATGCTCATCTAAGACCTGAATCTGATATTCATAATCATGTGAAAATCGGAAATTACGTCGAAACAAAAAAAGCGATTGTTGGTGAAGGAACTAAATTACCACATTTCATTTATATGGGAGATGCGGAAATTGGTAAGAATGTCAATGTTGGTTGCGGAAGTATTGCTGTTAATTACGACGGCAAAAACAAGGCGAAAACCATTATTGGAGATGACGTTTTTGTAGGTTGTAATTCAAATCTAATTGCACCTGTCAAAGTGGGAGACCGTGCTTTCATAGCAGCTGGTTCAACCATTACAAAAGATGTTCCAGAAGATGCGCTAGGAATTGCTCGCGCGAAACAAGAGAACAAGATGGACTATGCGAAGCGTCTAAATCACGGTAAATAATTTCCAATTGGAAAGTTTAAAATTTTAATAAAAAATAGTGGAGGCTGATTATGTCAAACGAGTATTTTGATCCAAAGTTGAAGATTTTCTCGCTAAATTCTAATCGTGAACTAGCTGAAGAGATTGCGAAAGAAGTAGGTATTGAGTTAGGGAAATCAAGCGTTACTCATTTTAGTGATGGAGAAATCCAAATTAACATTGAAGAAAGTATCCGTGGTTGTCATGTATATGTTATTCAATCAACGAGTAATCCTGTAAACCAGAATTTAATGGAACTTTTGATCATGATTGATGCGTTGAAACGCGCTTCCGCAGCAACAATTAATATTGTTATGCCTTACTATGGCTATGCACGCCAAGACCGTAAAGCAAGAAGCCGTGAACCAATTACTGCAAAATTAGTAGCAAACTTAATCGAGACAGCGGGTGCAACTAGAATGATTACACTTGATATGCATGCTCCGCAAATCCAAGGTTTCTTTGATATTCCAATTGACCACTTGAATGCAGTGCGTCTTTTAAGTAACTATTTCAGTGAGCGTCATTTAGGTGACGATTTAGTAGTAGTTTCACCTGACCATGGTGGAGTTACACGTGCGCGCAAAATGGCTGATCGTTTGAAAGCGCCAATTGCAATTATTGATAAACGCCGTCCACGCCCTAATGTAGCGGAAGTAATGAATATTGTCGGTAATGTAGAAGGTAAAGTTTGTATTATTATTGATGATATTATTGATACAGCTGGAACAATCACACTTGCTGCAAAAGCATTACGTGAAGCTGGAGCGACAAAAGTATACGCTTGTTGTTCGCACCCAGTTTTATCTGGTCCTGCGATGAAACGTATTGAAGATTCGCCAATTGAGAAATTAATCGTTACAAATTCCATTGCTCTTCCAGAAGAAAAATGGATTGATAAAATGGAACAACTTTCTGTAGCGCCACTTCTAGGTGAAGCAATTGTGCGTGTTCATGAGAATGCATCTGTAAGTTCGTTATTTGAATAAGTGTTTAAAAATAGCAATGCTTAAATATACGATAAAATCCCTGTTGAACTATTATTCGACAGGGATTTTTAATGATGTGGCTTAATTGATGATAATAGTTTAAAATATGGGCATAGATGATATTATGATGATGAGATTAGGTGATGGTTTTATGGAGAGGGTAAGAATTGCAATTATATCAGATGTCCATGGTAACGTTGAAGCATTAAAAGCAGTGCTTCAAGATGCTGCTAATGAAAAAGCGGATAAATACATTACTGTAGGAGATATTGCGTTAAAAGGACCTGGGACAGATATTTGTTTGGCTCTTTTAGAAGAACTAAGTCCGCTTACTTTTGTGCTGGGAAACCATGAACAAGTATACAAGGACTTTTTGGACGGAAAATCATTCGATCATTCCATAAAAAGGCAAATGATAAAACAATTAGTTGAATATGATTATCTTTTTTTGGGGGAAGAAAAATTCCGCTATTTAGCAACTTTGCCCAAAAAAGTTTCTATTCAAATTTTTGACACGAAAATAGATGTTTTTCATGCTATGCCGAATTCCGTAAGTTTTCCAATTTATCCTACGCAAGAGCAAATGTATTTTGATGAGATGTTTATGCAAACGGAAGCAAGTGTTGCGATAAATGGGCATGTACATAGGCAATCTTTAAGAAGAACGGAAGATGATCAGTTGATTATTAATCCTGGTTCAGTAGGGTTGCCTGGTGGGAAAAACTCTCGTAAGAAGGATAATCTCGCTCAATACGCATTGATTGATATTGATGAAACGGGCGTTGTTGATGTGCATTTTAAAAAAGTGGCTTATGATATTGAAGCAGAAATTGCTTTTGCCAGAAAAAGAGGTCTGCCTTTTATAGATATTTACGAGGAAACTCTTCGCAAAGGGCAATATTTATATATAGATAGCCAGATAGAACGATCTATTCGGAAATCTAAAGAGGATAATCAAAATGGAGTTTAAAAAAGTATCCAACACCAAGTTGGATACTTTTTTTATCTAATAATCTTGAACTTCGATTACAACTGCTGTCCCAGATGCTGTAACCATTAACATACCGTTATCTGCGCCGAGTACTTCATAATCGATGTCTACGCCTATAACAGCATTTGCGCCAATATCTTTAGCGCGCGATTCCATTTCTCTAATTGCTTCTTCACGTGCATTGATGAGTTCGTCTTCGTAACCTTGGGAACGACCACCAAAAAAGTTTCTAAGTCCCGCCCCAATATCTTTCATAAAGTTAACGCCAGTAATTACTTCTCCGAAAACAATTTTTTTGTACTCGATAATTTGTTTTCCTTCAATATTTGGTGAGGTTGTTACTATCATATATTTATCCCTCCAGTTTTCTTTTATCATACCCTTTAGTAGTTTTTCTAGTCAAAGAATATATGCAATTATTTCCGGTTTTTTGCTTTTTCGATATAGGACACAGCGTCAGGAACTTTGCATGCCGTTTTACCTAAATTCACATGAACTTTCCCGACTGATTTAGCCACTTCTACAGCATTATCATATAAATCGTCCTTGTAAATGCCGCATGCAATAATAAACCCGTTCATAGAGTAACGCGTTCTGTTTGTTTCTGATTGTAGCGTTTCTTTTATGAGTAGGAGTAAATCCTCCGCCTGATCTAAATCTGGAATGTGTTCGCTAAAAATCTGCCAGCCCATGGATTTAGTTAAGTCATAATCGCTTTTAATCCATTCTTTAGCAAAAAGGAGTGCGTCCTCTCTTTTACTAACAAGAGATGAAAGACCGGAAGTTAACATTGTCCAAGTTTCTCGAAAGGCGATATTCCATTTTTTGATTTGCTCGGAAGTTACTTTGTTTGGATCAATTGCAAGTAGCCCAAGGTAAATTAAGTCGCTATTATTTGATTCTATGAGTTCCACTGCGAGTTTGTGGTTTTTATTCAGCTTTTCACGACGAATAATTTTCTTCAGGTCGCCGATTTTCAAGCCATAAAGTTCTAACGATTCTGGGCAACCATGATTCCGGAAAATTTTGATTGTATTTTGGTTTTCTAAGGATTGAAGTTCGGTATTGAGTTGGTCAAAAGTAATCATAAATTATCTCCTCTCGAATAATTTAAGTATAACAAAAAAGCATGCAAAATCGCATGCTTTTTTGAATGAAGAATATTAGTCAATTTGTTTCATTGCATCGTCAAGTACTTTTTTAAGCGTATCTGCTGAGTTTTTCATTTGTTCTTTTTCTTTGTCGTTCAAGTTCATTTCGACAATGTGACGAACGCCTTGACGGTTAACTACTGCTGGAGCGCCGATGTAAATATCATTCATACCATAATGTCCATCTAAATAAACGGAAAGTGGTAAAATCGCATTTTCGTTATTGAGAATAGCTTTAGTGATACGAGCTAGAGCTGCGGCCACTCCGTAAAAAGTAGCGCCTTTTTTGTTGATGATTTCATAAGCTGCGTCACGTACACTTACGAATATGGTTTCCATTGCACCTTGTTCATCTTCGTTAATCCACTCAGTGATTGGAAGACCACCGACTGTTGTATGACTCCAAGCTGGGAATTCTGTATCTCCATGTTCGCCAAGGATATAACCATGAACATTACGCGCATCTACTTTTAAATAGTCTGCAATTGACATGCGGAAACGAGCGGTATCAAGGCTAGTTCCGGAACCGATAACGCGTTCTTTTGGAAGCCCTGAGAATTTCCATGTAGCATAAGTTAAGATGTCGACTGGGTTAGACGCGATAAGGAAAATACCGTCAAATCCGCTTGCCATAACTTCATCTACAATGCCTTTCATGATTTTAATATTACGGTTTACTAGGTCTAAGCGAGTTTCGCCAGGTTTTTGCGCAGTTCCAGCAGTTACAACAACAAGGTCTGCATCGTGGCAATCACTATAGTTTGCTGAGTAGATTTTCTTTGGTGTGGAAAATGGAACAGCATGACTCAAGTCCATTGCGTCTCCGATTGTTCTGTCTTTATCTATGTCAATAATGCCGAATTCTTGTCCGATGCTTAAGTTCACACAAGCAAATGCATAACTAGAGCCAACTGCTCCGTCGCCAACTAAAATAATTTTTTGATGATCTTTCATTTCGAATTCCTCCTATAAAAAATCTATTTACTAGTACAGTATAACACGTATTTTTCATTTGTGAAGCATTGAACGTCCTAAATTTTAAAAAGTTGTTATAATAAATTTGTGAAAACGCTATAGTACAGTTTGAAAGCGTCCACATTAGGAGCACGATGCTATTTTCTGTTTACCTTTTATTTGAAAATATAAACCTTATAAAGCAAAATAAGGCGTTTGCTTTGTTTTGCTATTTTTCTAAAGGGTAGATATAATAGAAGTGTACCAAAATTGAATGAGTGGAGTGATTTTTTATGGCAACAACATTAGAGGTCCAGAAAAGAGAAACAACGCAACATTCAGAAGTAACGAAATTGCGTAGTGAAGGAAAAGTACCTGGAATTATTTATGGTTATAAATCGGAAAATGTTCCGGTTTCCGTTGATTCTTTGGAATTAATCAAAGCAGTTCGTGATAATGGTCGAAACGCCGTATTCTCAGTTACTGTGGACGGTAAAAAATTAAACGTTTTATTACATGAATATCAAGTGGATCCGTTAAAAGATGTATTAGTACATGTGGATTTATTAGCAGTTGATATGAATGAAGAAGTTGAGACCGATGTTCGCGTGGTATTAGTTGGAGATGCACCAGGAGTTAAAGCTGGCGGTGTATTACAACAAATTATCCATGATGTAAAAGTTTCAGCAACACCAGAAAAATTACCAGAAACAATCGAATTAGACATTTCTTCATTAGAAATCGGTGACGTTTTAACAACAAACGATCTTCCTAATAACAAAGACTATGTCGTGCAAGCTGAAGAAGAAGAGACAGTAGTTACTGTTTCTGCTCCACGTGCTGAAGAAGAACCAACGACTACGGAAGCGCCAGAACCAGAAGCGGTTCATGGTAAAGATGAAGAACCAGTAGAATAATTTTTATAAATCAAATTGGGAGATACGCATTTATTTGCGATATCTCCCAATTTTTTTGTTATAATGTTTTAAGAGGGAGGCGGTTTCATGTTAGATAAATCAGTACCACATATTTCTGTTATAATGGTAAATCATGATGCTACACATTATCCGGAATATGCTTTACCAGAAGGATATTCTTTTCGTTTTTATGCAGATGGACTTGAGGAAGACTGGTGCAGACTTCAATTAGAGACTGGCCAAGTTCCATCTTTGGAAAGCATTCGAACACGTTTTAATACGGAATTTGGAAATAAAAAAGAAAAATTAGCCGAGCGTTGTGTCTTCGTGCAATCTCCGGACGGGGAAATTATAGGAACGGCAATGTTATGGGATGGTGACACTTTTGGTGAAATGGAAAGCCGTATTCACTGGGTTGCTGTACTAGATTCGCACGGCGGAAAAGGTATTGCAAAAGCATTATTAACTAAAATCCTTAGCTTAAATAAAAATGATTTTGTATATTTAACATCGCAAACAGGTAGCTACCAAGCAATTTATCTTTATCAAAAGTTTGGTTTTCAAAAATACATAGAAAAAACTCCTAAAAATTGGAAAACTACTGATTTTCAACAAGGAAATGAAAAAGCATGGCAAATAATTGAAAATAAAATTGCGGAATACAAGGCATAGTTGGAAAACTTTCAACCAAGTGAAATCCATGTTATAATCAAAAAAACATTGAAACAAAAACCAGTTCATTCGTGAAGTGGTTTAGTTCATGTAAGGAGAAGCTTTTATGAAATTAATCGCAGGACTCGGAAATCCGGGCAAAAAATACGAACGTACTCGGCATAATGTCGGTTTTATGGTAGTTGATGAATTGAGTTTTCGCCATCAGACCCCTTGGAAAAAATCAAAATTTAATGGTATGGTGAGTGAAATAAACGTTGGTGGCGAAAAAATGATCTTGGTTAAACCGCTAACTTTTATGAACGCTTCTGGTGAATGTATTCGCCCTTTAATGGATTACTACAATATCCAGGTAGAAGATGTTCTAATTGTATATGATGATTTAGACTTACCAGTAGGGAAAATAAGGTTACGACAAAAAGGTAGCGCTGGCGGTCATAATGGAATGAAATCAATCATTCAGCACATTAAAACTCAAGAATTTAACCGTATCCGTGTAGGGGTCAGTCGCCCTTTAAAAGGAGAAGTTATCAATTATGTTTTAGGTGATTTTCCTAAAGCAGAACAACCTGATATTATAGCAGCAATTCAAAAAAGTGCAGATGCTATCGAAGACTTTGCTCAAGTACCTTTCGTTGAAGTAATGAATAAATATAATTAATAAAATAGACTTAGATAAGGCGTGGCAATACTTTTGTCACGTATTTCGGTCTTTCTTCTAGCGTGTGATTTTATCTTGCATTGCGTAGAATGAATTTTCTGACAAAAAGGAGCTGTTTTCCCTTGAAAGGATTACAACAATTAATATATGAACAAAAAGATATTCGGGCGGTTTTAAATGCGCTTGATGAGAAAGAAAAGTCTCAACTTGTTACTGGGCTTACAGGTTCTTCACGTGCGTTATTTGCAAGCGTGGTGGAGGGAGCATCTAAAAGACCAGTTGTCTTCGTGACGCATAACCTTTATCATGCGCAAAAATTATATGATGATTTACTTTCATTGATGGATGTCGATCGTTTATTTTTATATCCAGCTGATGAATTAATTTCATCAGAGCTTAGTATTTCTAGTCCAGAGTTGCGTGGTCAACGTGTTGAGGCACTTGATTTTTTGCTTTCTGGAAAACCGGGAATTGTAATTGTTCCAGTTGCTGGGCTTAGGAAAATGCTTCCACCAGTATCGCTTTGGAAACATTTTAATATATCTATTGTAGAAGGCGAAGAAATTGATCCAGATGTTTTACGCCAAAAATTAGTAACGATGGGTTATACGATGAGTGGAATGGTCAATACTCCAGGAGAATTCAGTGTTCGTGGTGGTATTATTGATATTTATCCAATTACAGAAGAATTTCCTATTAGAATAGAACTTTTTGATACCGAAGTAGATTCCCTTCGTTTTTTTGATGTGGAAACACAGCGGTCAACAACTCGTGTAGAAGAATTCCGATTACTTCCCGCAACGGAAATTATAATAGATCAAAGCTACTACCCAGATATCGTCCAGCGTTTAGAAAAGAAAATGATGTTAACGTTGAATGAATTAAAAGAAAATGAAGATAAACAAGCGCTCGTTGAAAATCTTGAAGAAGATTTGGAAAAGTTGCGTTCTGGCACAAAACCAGACATGTTTTTTAAATATATTGGTTTGGCTTATCCTGATCCAGCCTCCCTTTTTGATTATTTACCAAAAAATACTGCTATTTTGTTAGATGAATTTGCGCGGATTTTGGAAACCGAAGAAAGCTTGGAACGGGAAGAAGCAGAGTGGCAGACGGAAACTTTAAGTCGAATGGAAACGGTCCGCGATGTGCAAGTAAGCCATTCTTTCAAAAAACTATTAGATGAAAATCATTCTCCTAAAATATACTTAACGCTTTTTCAAAAACAAATGGCTGGTATGCGTGTTTCAAAAACAACCAATATCGTCTATAAACAAATGCAGCAATTCCATGGCCAAATGAATGTCTTAAAAACTGAATTAGAAAGCTGGCATAAAAATAATTATGCAGTAGTTATCTTAGCTCCAAACTTAGAGCGAGCAGAAAAAATGCAACAAACATTAGCGGATTACGATATGGAAAGTACTATTTTGAAAAAAGAATCTGACGTCCCAAAATACGGGATGGTTCAATTTGTCATCGGTACATTCCAAAATGGTTTTGAACTACCGCTTGCAAAAGTAGCTATTATTAGTGAAACAGAACTTTTTAATAAAAAAATTAAAAAGGTGAAAAAACGCCAAAAGCTTTCGAATGCGGAGCGAATCCAAAGTTATTCTGAGTTAAAGGTAGGCGACTATGTGGTTCATGTTAATCATGGTATCGCTCGCTACGTTGGTATGGAAACATTAGATATAAATGGTGTGCATAAAGATTATTTGTTACTTGTTTATCAAGGTGAGGATAAACTTTTCATCCCGGTTGATCAACTTGATTTGGTTCAAAAATATGTTGGTGCTGAAGGTAAAACACCAAGATTAAACAAACTTGGCGGGGCTGAATGGAAGCGTGTCAAGAAGAAAGTACAGGCTTCGGTCCAAGATATTGCCGATGATTTAATCAAGTTATATGCTGAGCGCGAGGCTGAAAAAGGTTATGCGTTTAGCGCAGATGATGAAATGCAACGCGAATTTGAAGAAGCGTTTCCTTATCAAGAAACTGAAGACCAATTACGTTCCATTTCAGAAATCAAAAAAGATATGGAACGACCGCGCCCAATGGACCGTCTGTTAGTTGGAGATGTTGGTTATGGAAAAACAGAAGTCGCCCTTAGAGCCGCTTTTAAAGCAATAATGGATGGTAAGCAAGTTGCCTTTTTAGTGCCGACAACTATTTTAGCGCAACAGCATTTTGAAACAATGAAAGAGCGTTTCCAAGGCTTCCCAATCGAAATTGGTCTTTTAAGCCGTTTCCGTACAAAAAAACAACAAACAGAAACATTAAAAGGAATGAAAAATGGTACCGTTGATATTGTGGTAGGTACGCATCGTCTATTATCAAAAGATGTTGAGTATCAAGATTTAGGCTTGCTTGTTGTGGATGAGGAACAACGATTTGGTGTAACACATAAAGAGAAAATCAAGCAAATGCGTTCAAAAATAGATGTATTAACGCTTACTGCAACGCCGATTCCGAGGACGTTACACATGTCCATGCTTGGAGTTCGAGACCTTTCTGTTATCGAAACGCCGCCAGCAAACCGTTTCCCTGTACAAACATATGTAGCGGAACAAAATAATGTTTTAGTTCGTGAAGCTATTGAACGTGAATTGGCACGTGATGGACAAGTTTATTATCTGTATAACCGAGTCGAATCCATTACGCAAAAAGCAGATGAAATTTCTGCAATGGTCCCAGATGCTCGAGTAGCAACTGCTCATGGTCAAATGGGTGAATCAGAGTTAGAGTCTGTCATTTTGAGTTTCCTTGAAGGGGAATTTGATGTGCTTGTGACAACAACGATTATTGAAACCGGAGTAGATATTCCTAATGTGAACACGCTCTTTGTTCAAGATGCAGACCGGATGGGACTTTCACAACTCTATCAACTGCGCGGACGAGTCGGACGTTGGAACAGAATTGCCTATGCTTACTTTATGTATCAAAAAGATAAAATTTTGCGTGAAGAAGCTGAAAAGCGCTTATCAGCCATTAAAGAATTCACGGAACTTGGCTCTGGTTTTAAAATAGCAATGCGTGATTTATCAATTCGTGGCGCTGGAAATATCCTTGGCGCACAACAACATGGTTTCATCGATTCTGTTGGGTTTGATTTGTATTCACAAATGCTAAAAGAAGCTATCGAAGCAAAAAAACCAAAAGAAGAACAAAAACAAATTGTTCCAGTCGAAATCGACATTCAAGCAGATGCTTATATTCCGGAATATTATATTACAGATGGTCGTCAAAAAATCGAAATGTATAAACGTTTCCGGAACATCGAATCGTTAAATGATCTAGAAGATTTACAAAGCGATATGATTGACCGTTTTGGGGAGTATCCAGAAGAGGTAGAATATCTGTTTACAATGACGGAACTTAAAGTCCATGCTTTAGAAGTAGGCATTGAATCAGTCAAACAAGAACAAAACAAAATCACAATGCTATTTTCAGAAAGTGGGACTGCGGGAATTCGCGGAGATGTCGTAATGCAAATCATTGGCGAATTTGGTCGTATGGTTGGTGTAGGTATGGAAGGTACACAATTGAAAATCACGATAAATGTCCAAAACAAACCTTTAAAAGAATGGTTATATCAAGTTAAAAGTCTGACTGAAAAACTTCGAGGAGCGATGAAAGAAAAAGTATCTTCCGAAAATTAATCAGTTATGAAACAAGAAAGGAGGTGGCGGAATGTCAGAACGTTCCATGAAGCGACTAATGAAAGGAGCAGCTTGGCTAACCGCTGCCTCGCTTATCTCTAAAATACTTAGTGCAGTTTACCGAGTTCCTTTCCAAAACATGGTGGGAGATGTTGGCTTTTATATTTTTCAACAAGTATATCCGATTTACGGAATTGCAATGACGCTTGCGCTTGGTGGATTTCCTGTTGTGATTTCTAAAATGCTAGCAGAGGCAGAAGGCGATTTAAGACGACAACAAATAATTATGCGTGCAGTACTTAGAATGCTCCGAATAGTGAGTGTTGCTTTATTTATATTCTTATTCTTGTTTGCAGGTTTAATTGCAACTATGATGGGAGATCCAGCGCTTTCTGAACTAATACGTGTAATTAGTTTTGTGTTTTTACTTATGCCCAATCTTGCCTTTATGCGTGGTTATTTTCAAGGGAATGGCGATATGATACCAACGGCAATTTCTCAAACCGTGGAACAAATTATTCGTGTGGGTATCATTTTAATTGGCGCAGGTCTCGCTCTTCATATGGGACTTGATTTGTATGATGCAGGTTCAATGGCCATGAGTGGCGCTTTTTTTGGTGGCGTTTCTGGAATCTTCATTTTACGACACTTTTATAATAAAAAAGTGGCAGTTGGTGGTGGTTTACAACCTGCTGTATTTGCTAATAAGGAAGAAAAGGTGGGCATTGGTCGGATCTTTTTACGACAAAGTGTGGCCATTTGTGTAGTTAGTTCAATGTTGATTTTATTTCAATTAGTGGACTCTTTCCAAGTTTACCGCTTAATGAGTGATTCAGGCATCCCTGATTTTATTGCGAAGTCACTCAAAGGAATATATGACCGTGGGCAACCAATTCTACAATTAGGACTTGTGCTCTCAACAGGGCTTGCTCTTGCTTTAGTTCCAATGATTACAGCGGCAAGAGTTCAAAATCAACAAAAAGAACTCAAACGTTCCATTTTGTTAGCAATTAAAATTACTTTAATTTTATCGGGTGCGGAAACAGTGGGGCTAATTGTTATTATGCGGCCGTTGAATCAAATGTTATTTCAGACGCCAGATGGAACATTGGTATTGCAACTATTTATGCCAGCAGTTTTCCTTAGCTCGTTAATTGTGATGTTAAGCAGTATTTTACAAGGTTTTGGAAAAATAATCGTTCCAGCTGTTGGTGTTGGAATCGGTCTTATTGTAAAATGGATTATAGGTAGCATTCTTATTCCGCAATTTGCGACTATTGGAGCCTCCATTTCGACATGTATTGGGTTGTTTATTATCTGTATCATCTGTTATATTTCGCTTAAACAAACTATTCGCGTTCCATTTGTAGAAAAATCAATGATACTACGATTAATTGCAGCTTTAGCTTTAATGGCAGTTGTTCCGTGTTTATTTGAATGGTTAGCGCCATTTGATACTAGACTCGGAAGTGCATTTCAGGCTATAACAAGTGCAGTCGTCGGTGGTGCAGTTTTCCTAGTATTTGCTTTAAGATACAAACTAATTGGTCCAAAAGATTTCGTTTTTCTTCCGTTCGGTTCCAAATTACTTGCCCTTAGTAAAATGGTTGCACGGAAATAAATATTATAAAGTAGGTGATTAAAATGGCAACAACTATGCGTTTAGATAAATATTTAAAAGTTTCTAGATTGATTAAAAGACGTACAGTAGCAAAAGAAGTAGCAGAAAAAGGCCGCATTGCTGTCAACGGCGTAACTGCGAAACCAGGAACAAATGTAAAATCCGGTGATGAACTTGTGATTCGATTCGGTCCAAAAATAGTTACTGCAAAAATAGAACGTCTAGAAGAAAATGCAAAAAAAGAACAAGCAACAGAAATGTACACAATTTTAAAAGAAGAACGAACGGATGAAAGCAGATAAAGAAAAACGTTTGAAATCGCGCACCTTAGCCGATTTCAAACGTTTTTTTATTACGCTTAATAAAACACAAACAATTTTTGACAAAAAAGTCAAGAAAAATATTATAAAAATTGCGGATTCCAATAGACAAATGCTTGATTTATTGATATCATTTTAAGCAAGAAGCGTTTTTTTCTCTACCGAATTTCACAAACAAGAGCAAATAAGAACATGGGAGGGACGATGTATGAAAAAAGCCGAATCAAAAGTAGCGAGAATAGAAAATCGTTACATTAAAGATACTGCAACATTGAAAAAAACTCGTAATCGTCGCCGTATCGCCCTGTTCCGAAGACTTGCTTTTATGGCTATTATTTTTGTGGTGGTCGGTGGACTTCTAACCATCACTTACACAAAACAAGTGCTATCTCTCAATGAGAAAAAAGAAAAACAAGTACAAGTTGATAAGAAAATGGTTGCAATGAAGGATGAAGAAGAAGCGCTAAATGATCAAATCAAGAAGCTTCATAATGATGATTACATAGCCAAGTTAGCCAGAAGTGAATATTATTTATCCAAGGATGGAGAAATTATTTTTAATATTCCTGAAGAAAATTCGAAACAAAAAGAGTAAGTCGAAGTTGAGCCGTCATTCTCCATGGTAAATCAAAGGGAAAATAGTGTTGGATATTTTTGGAGTTTGCGAGTTTGACTGATTGACACTCTTTTTATTATAGCTATAATTAAGCAATAGAGTGATATTTTAAGGAGGACGCATTTTTTTATGTCGATCGAAGTAGGCAACAAGTTACAAGGGAAAGTTACTGGGATTACTAATTTTGGAGCATTTGTGGAGCTAGAAGGTGGCAAAACAGGGTTAGTCCATATTAGTGAAGTAGCAGATAACTATGTTAAGGACATTAATGACATCTTAACTGTAGGGGATGAAGTTACTGTCAAAGTAATGAATATTGGTGATGATGGTAAAATTGGTCTGTCCATTCGTAAAGCAGTAGATCGTCCGGACCGCCCAGAAAAAAGTTATGATCGTAAACCAAAATACAACAAAAAACCTGCTGGGAATTATGTGAAACCAGCTGAGAGCTTTGAAGATATAATGTCTAAATTCTTGAAAGATAGTGATGAAAGACTAACTACTATCAAACGCCAAACAGAATCTAAACGTGGTGGCCGAGGAGCAAAGCGCGGCTAATACGCTAAAAATTATTTTAAAGTATAGAAGGATGCACCGTATTGGATCATTAATACGGTGCACTTTTTGATAAAATGTGAGAGTCGAATTTCGAAGGAAGGGTTTCTTGAATGGAAGACATTGTAAAGCGAACACACAAATATATCGAGAAACATGACTTAATCCGATCCGATGATAAATTGCTTGTGGCAGTTTCTGGCGGGCCGGATTCTTTCGCGTTGTTGCATTTTTTATGGTCATCTAAATTGGTGCCAAAAGAATCCATCTCAGTAGCTCATCTAAACCACTGTTTACGAGAAGGTGCAGAAAAAGAACAATTGGTCGTTCAGACTTTTTGCGAAGAACACCATATTCCTTTTTTTGTGGAGGCAGTAGATATAAAGAAACATGCGGAGACAATACAAAAAGGGATAGAAGAAACAGCTCGCATTGTTAGATATAAATTTTTTGAAAAAGTAATGACGGAGAACGATATAAATAAACTTGTACTAGCGCATCATGCGGATGATCAAATTGAAACAATCCTGATGCGATTAGTTCGAGGTAGCTCCAGTATCGGATGGTCAGGAATCCAACCAAAACGCAAAGTCACAAAAGGTTATGCGATTCGTCCCTTCCTACCAATTACAAAAGCAGAAATCATTCAATACGCGAGTAAACATGATTTACCTTACGAAATTGATGAATCAAATGTTAGCCAAGAATATACTAGAAATCGCTATCGTACACAACTTTTACCATTTTTATCCAAAGAAAATCCGGCAGTATATGATCATTTCAACAGATTTTCCGAAGAAACGAGTGAGGATTTTCTGTTTTTGGAAGAGCTAGCGAACGATGTATTAAAGAAAAATCTTATCCAAAACGGCAAACAGACAACACTTTTACTTAGTAGTTTTAAAAATGAAGCGAATCCTTTACAACGTCGCGCAATTCATTTACTATTGAGATATCTGTACAATGACGATACCCGTATTATTACGGTTAATCACATATATCAGATTATCCAGATGATTCAAAGCGAAAATCCATCAAGTTCTATTGATTTACCAAAAAAACTCACTGCTATCAGGTCGTACAACGAACTCCATTTCCAATTTGGAGAAAGACATGCTCCGTCTGAGTTTTATCATCAATTAGAAATAAATGACCGCATTGAATTAGACGATAAAACAAGCATCCGTTTGAAATTAAAAAGTTCTGTTGTTCAAACTAATGGATTAAATGGAATGCTGCTGGATGCAGAAGATATCACTCTTCCATTAATCGTTCGAAACCGTGTGAACGGAGATAGAATGACGATGAAAGGGCAAGTAGGTAGTAAAAAACTAAAAGATATTTTCATCGATGCCAAAATACCAAGGCAAGAACGCGACAATTTACCCGTAATAACAGATTATACTGGGAAGATTCTTTGGGTTCCTGGTGTGAAAAAATCTGCCTATGACCGAGAATTTAGTCGTAGCAAAAAGCAATACATTATTAGGTACACTCGAAATATAGGAGGAAACGAGAGCATGCATAATGATATTCAGAAAGTACTGATATCGGAGGACGAATTACAAGAGAAAATTCGTGAACTCGGTCGTGAGTTGACAACGGAATATGAAGGACGTAACCCATTAGTAGTGGGCGTATTAAAAGGAGCAACACCTTTTATGACGGATTTACTTAAAAGAGTAGATACATACTTAGAAATGGACTTCATGGATGTTTCCAGTTACGGAAATGGTACAGTATCCTCAGGGGAAGTAAAAATTATCAAAGACCTTAATGCTTCAGTAGAAGGTCGTGATGTGCTTGTAATTGAAGATATCATTGATAGTGGTCGTACACTTAGTTATTTAGTAGACCTAATCAAATACCGCAAAGCAAAATCTGTTAAATTAGTTACTTTGCTTGATAAACCAGCAGGAAGAAATGTAGCTATTGAAGCTGATTATGTGGGATTTGTTGTACCTAATGAGTTTGTCGTAGGTTATGGTTTAGACTACGCTGAACGTTACCGAAACCTACCATATATTGGTGTTTTAAAACCAGAAATTTATAGTGAGTAAAATTAATTAACAATCAGAACTATTTTTTCTTAAAAACTAATAGTTACCCTTTTCGAAAACAAAAAGAAAAAAATTGCAGCCAAACATGCAAAATAGTGGGCAATCTAGATTCGGTATGCTATCATTAGTCTTAGTTTTCGAAGGTGAAAATAGTATCAATAAATATTAAAAAATCTAAATTAATAATAGAATAACTTCGTGAGAGAAGATGCAAAACGGATATGTTTTTAATAATCAGGGGAAGAAAAATTGTTTCTAAATCTGCTATTAGTCAAAAACAACTTTTAAAGGGGTAAAAGTCCAGAGAAAGTAAGAATCCAAGCTCTTACGTGGGAGGAGGTAAGGAATGAACAGGTTTTTTAGAAATGCGATATTTTATGTCATAATATTCCTTGTTATTATCGGGATTGTTGCTTCATTTAACTCAAATAAAGAGGCAGCCAAAGATATTAGCTATTCAGAATTTGTGAGTAAATTAGAAGATGGTAAAGTTAAATCCGTAGAAATACAGCCAGACCGCAGTGTTTATACAATCAATGGGGAATTCAAATCAAGTGATAAAAGTTCCGACGATAAAAAAACCGGTCTTGGACAAAGCAAAACAAGCAGCACTGCTTTTACAACTTATGCTTTAAATAGCGATACTTCACTGGATGATTTACAAAAAACACTCAAAAGTGAAGATGTGAAAACAACAGTAGTACCTGCTAAACAAAACAGCGGTTGGGTTACATTCCTAACTTCTATTGTACCTTTTGTAATTATCTTCATCCTCTTCTTCTTCCTAATGAGCCAGTCTCAAGGTGGTGGCGGTGGTAAAGTAATGAGCTTCGGCAAAAGCAAAGCTAAACTTTACAACGACGATAAGAAGAAAGTTCGTTTCACTGATGTAGCTGGAGCGGACGAGGAAAAACAAGAACTTGTTGAAGTAGTAGAATTCTTAAAAGATCCGCGTAAATTTGCGGAACTAGGCGCTCGTATTCCTAAAGGTGTTCTTTTAGTAGGGCCTCCGGGTACTGGTAAAACCTTGCTAGCTCGAGCAGTTGCTGGTGAAGCAGGCGTGCCATTCTTCTCTATCTCAGGTTCAGACTTTGTAGAAATGTTTGTCGGTGTCGGTGCAAGCCGTGTCCGTGACTTATTCGAAAATGCGAAGAAAAATGCACCATGTATCATTTTCATTGATGAAATTGACGCAGTTGGTCGTCAACGTGGAGCTGGTATGGGCGGCGGTCATGATGAACGTGAACAAACCCTAAACCAATTACTAGTAGAAATGGATGGTTTTGGCGGTAATGAAGGAATTATCATCATTGCAGCAACTAACCGTGCAGATGTACTTGACCCAGCGCTTCTTCGTCCAGGTCGTTTTGACCGTCAAATTATGGTTGACCGCCCAGACGTAAAAGGCCGTGAAGCAGTACTTCGTGTCCATGCTCGTAACAAACCACTTGCTAAAAGTGTTGATTTAAAAGCAATCGCTCAACGTACACCGGGATTCTCTGGTGCCGATTTAGAAAACTTACTGAATGAAGCCGCACTTGTTGCAGCCCGTTCCGATAAAAAAGAAATAGACATGAGTGACCTTGATGAAGCTAGTGACCGCGTAATTGCTGGTCCAGCTAAGAAAAATCGAGTTATCTCTGAAAAAGAACGTCGTACAGTTGCTTATCATGAAGGTGGTCACGTAATCGTCGGAATGGTACTTGATGAAGCGGAAGTTGTGCATAAAGTTACCATCGTTCCTCGTGGACAAGCTGGTGGTTATGCTGTAATGTTGCCTAAAGAAGATCGCTTCCTAATGACGAAAGCTGAGTTAATGGACCGTATTACTGGTTTACTTGGTGGACGTGTAGCGGAAGAAGTTACTTTTGGTGAAGTAACGACTGGTGCAAGTAATGACTTTGAACGTGCAACAGAACTTGCTCGCCGCATGGTAACAGAATGGGGCATGAGTGACAAAATCGGACCACTTCAATTCACTTCTGGTAATGGTCAAGTATTTATGGGCCGCGATTTTGGTAGCGACAAAGGTTATTCCGATAAAATCGCCTACGAAATTGATACAGAAGTTCAAAGTTTAATCCGTTACTGTTATGACCGCGCTAAAACAATTATTACTGAGCACCAAGAACAACACAAACTTATCGCGGAAACATTACTAAAAGTAGAAACATTAGATGCTCGCCAAATTCGTTCCCTATTTGATGATGGTGTAATGCCTCCAGATATCGATACGATTGACGTAGAAGCAGAATATCCTTCCGAAAAAGAGGAAGAAGTAGTAGGTAAATCTTTTGAAGAAGAAAAAGAAGATTTAAAAGAAGAAGAACAAATCAAAGAAACACAAAATGAACCAAAAGAAGTAACTTCGGAAGATGCTCCAGATATCGAGCAAACTCCAAACGATAAAAAAGACGAATAAGATTAAAGAGGCTGGGCTTCCCAGTCTCTTTTTTGAAGCTATATTATTCGGATTTTCAAGTGAAACATGTTATGATACGTTAGAAAAATCTTCTAAAGGACGGTATGAAAATCTATGATACTTGTAATTGATGTTGGAAATACTAACTGTACTGTCGGAGTTTATGAAAAACAAAAGCTTCTAAAACATTGGCGCATGACAACAGATCGTCACCGCACATCTGATGAATTAGGGATGACAGTCCTGAACTTTTTTTCGTATGCAAATTTAACTCCTTCTGATATTCAAGGAATTATCATTTCGTCCGTCGTTCCACCAATTATGCACGCAATGGAAACGATGTGTGTGCGCTATTTTAATATTCGGCCATTAATCGTTGGTCCAGGAATAAAAACCGGTTTAAATGTAAAAGTTGATAATCCGCGTGAAATTGGATCTGATCGAATCGTAAATGCTGTAGCTGCATCTGAAGAATATGGGACACCGATAATTGTAGTGGATTTTGGGACTGCAACTACTTTTTGCTATATCGATGAACTCGGAGCATATCAAGGTGGTGCAATTGCCCCAGGTATCATGATTTCAACAGAAGCACTATATAATCGTGCTGCCAAATTACCTCGTGTAGATATTGCTGAATCCAACCAAATTATTGGGAAGTCTACCGTATCATCCATGCAAGCTGGTATTTTTTACGGTTTTGTTGGACAGTGCGAAGGGATTATTGCAGAAATGAAAAAGCAATCTAATTCCAATCCTGTAGTAGTTGCGACAGGCGGTCTCGCTCGGATGATAACCGAAAAATCTTCTGCGGTAGATATTTTAGATCCATTTTTAACATTAAAAGGTCTAGAGCTTTTATATAGAAGAAATAAACCAACTACAGAAAAATAAAAGGAGATTTATATAATGAGTGATTATTTAATTAAAGCGCTAGCCTATGATGGCATGGCGCGAGTATATGCAGCAGTAACAACCGAAACAATCAAAGAAGCGCAAAGAAGACATGATACATGGTCCGTGTCATCCGCTGCACTTGGCAGAACAATGACAGGAACTCTTTTCCTAGGTGCCATGCAAAAAGAAGACCAAAAAATCACTGTGAAAATTGAAGGTGATGGCCCAATTGGTCCTATCGTGGCGGATAGTAATGCGCAAGGCCAAATTAGAGGATTTGTAACTAATCCGCACGTTCATTTCAGTGAGCTAAATGAGGCTGGAAAACTAGACGTCCGCCGTGGTGTAGGTACATCTGGTATGCTTTCTGTAGTAAAAGATTTAGGCTTTGGCGAAAATTTTACTGGTCAAACCCCGATAGTTTCTGGGGAAATTGGTGAAGACTTCACTTATTACCTAGCAACATCTGAACAAGTCAATTCATCAGTTGGTGTTGGAGTCCTCGTTAATCCAGATGATACGATTGAGGCAGCAGGCGGTTTTATGCTTCAATTACTTCCTGGTGCGACAGATGAAATCATTGATGAAATCGAGAAAAATCTTACAGCCTTACCAACAGTTTCAAGAATGATTGAAGCTGGCGAAACACCGGAGTCCATTTTAGCTAAATTAGCGGGTGGCGAAGATAAACTACAAATCTTAGAAAAAATCCCTGTGTCTTTCGAATGTAACTGCTCTAAAGAACGTTTTGGTAGTGCGATTATTTCACTTGGAAAAGATGAGATTCGTTCTATGATAGAAGAAGATCACGGTGCAGAAGCAGAATGCCATTTTTGCCGTAATACCTACGATTTCTCAGAAGAAGAATTAGAAAAACTATATGAAGAAGCGAAATAATAACGAAGGAGTGCCTAACTGGGTGCTCCTTTTTTTAAAAGTGGTTAAACTTGACAAAACAGGTCGGAATTAATTAAACTATATGAAAGACCTAAAAAAGATAGGAGTGCTTTAATAATGACAATTGCAAATTCAATCACTGATTTAATTGGAAAGACACCTATTGTGAAACTTAATCGTTTACCAGAAGCGGGTAGCGCAGATGTATATGTGAAATTAGAATTCCAAAATCCAGGTGGAAGCGTAAAAGATAGAATTGCTAATGCAATGATCGAAAGTGCTGAAAAATCTGGTGCATTAAAACCTGGTGACACAATCATTGAACCAACTAGTGGTAATACAGGTATTGGTCTAGCAATGGTAGCGGCGGCAAAAGGTTATCAAGCAATTTTTGTTATGCCAGAAACAATGAGCTTAGAACGTCGAAAACTTCTTCAAGCTTACGGTGCAAAATTAGTATTAACTCCTGGTCCAGATGGCATGAAAGGCGCAATTGCTAAAGCAGAGGAACTTGCAAAAGAAAATAATTATTTTGTTCCACAACAGTTCCACAACCCAGCGAATCCGGCAGTCCACGAAGAAACAACTGGTCCGGAAATCGTTGAAGCTTTCGGTAAAGATGGCTTAGACGCTTTTATCGCAGGAGTAGGAACAGGCGGAACAGTAACTGGTGTAGGACATGTACTTAAAAAGAATTATCCTGATGTTAAAATATATGCACTTGAGCCAGAAGAATCTCCAGTATTAAGTGGAGGATCTCCGTCCCCTCATAAAATCCAAGGTATCGGTGCTGGCTTTATACCAGATACATTAGATACAAAAGTTTATGATGGAATTTTGAAAATTTCGAGTGAAGATGCATTAGAAACCGCACGTGAAGTAGCGAAAAAAGAAGGAATTTTAGTAGGTATTTCTTCCGGTGCGACTATTAAAGCGGCTCTAGATCTTGCCAAAGAACTTGGTGCTGGCAAAAAAGTATTAGCTATTGTCGCGAGTAACGGCGAACGCTATTTAAGCACACCGCTTTACAATTTTGAAGATTAGTAAATCGAGGACCTAGTTTTTCTAGGTTCTTTTTTTATGAAAAGAAATAAATGTATTTCTTACTATTTTCTAATCAAACGCACAGAGGAAATTTTCTTTTGTTGGTTAATATATAGTCATAAGCTAACAACAAGCAAAACATTTTCATTCTTTCCCCTTTTAGAATGAAAATCCCAAACTCCCTTTTTGACCAGTGTGGTTTACTCCCTTTTTCCACACTGGTTTTTTAATGCAAAAAATGAAAAGAAAAACCGAAAAATCTCATGAAACTCTAACAAATATCACAGCGAATCCACCGAAAACTTGGTTAATATATAGTTATAAGCTAACAACAAGCAAAACATTTTCATTCTTTCCCCTTTTTAGAATGAAAATCCCAAACTCCCTTTTTGACCAGTGTGGTTTACTCCCTTTTTCCACACTGGTTTTTTTGTGCGAAAAATGAAAAGAAAAACCGGAAAATCTCATGAAACTCTAACAAATATCACAGCGAATCCACCGAAAACTTGGTTAATATATAGTCATAAGCTAACAACAAGCAAAACATTTTCATTCTTTCCCCTTTTTAGAATGAAAATCCCAAACTCCCTTTTTGACCAGTGTGGTTTACTCCCTTTTTCCACACTGGTTTTTTAATGCAAAAAATGAAAAGAAAAACCGAAAAATCTCATGAAACTCTAACAAATATCACAGCGAATCCACTGAAAACTTGGTTAATATATAGTCATAAGCTAACAACAAGCAAAACATTTTCATTCTTCCTCCCCCTATTAGAATGAAAATCCCAACTCCCTTTTTTGACCGATGCGGTTTACTCCCTTTTCCGCATCGGTTTTTTTGTGCGCTAAAATCACTGAATTCTGCTATAATAAATCTCGGAAAGAGGTGTTTGTACTTGAAGAAGTGGAAAAGGGATCACCTAGGTATGGTCATGGGAATATTAAACGTTACACCAGATTCTTTTTCGGATGGTGGGAAATATATGCAAGTGGAAAAAGCCGTAGAGCAAGCCTTACAAATGGCTAAGGATGGGGCTGGGATTATTGATGTTGGTGGAATCTCTACCCGTCCTGGATTTTCAGAAGTAAGCCCTCAAGAAGAACTTGCCCGGATTATTCCAGTTATTAAATCTATTAGAGAAAAACTGCCCAATATATGGATTTCTGTTGATTCTTGGCGCGCAGAAGTAGCTGAACAAGCGATTTTAGCGGGAGCTGATATGATAAATGATCAATGGGGTGCGAAAAAAGAACCAAAAATTGCAGAAGTTGCTGCAAAATACAATGTACCAATCTGTTTAATGCATAACCGTGAAAATACGCAATATACAAATTTTCTAGAAGATGTTAAAAAAGATTTGCTAGAGAGTGTGGCGATTGCTAAAGCGGCATCAGTACCGGATGAACATATCATTCTTGATCCAGGTTTTGGCTTTGTTAAAACGCCCGCTCAGAATTTAGAAGTGTTAAGACGCATTGATGAGATTGTTGCGCTTGGTTATGAGGTTTTACTTGGAACGAGTCGAAAATCAACTATTGGACTTGTCCTTGGAACTACTCCAGAAGATAGAATGGAAGGAACTGGAGCAACGACAGTTTACGGATTTGCCAAGGGCTGTACAATTACTCGGGTACATGATGTGCTCCCGGTAGCTCGTATGGTTCGAATGACAGATGCGATTACAGGTAAATTAGATATTACAAAATTATAAAGAGGTGCTTTGGTTGGATAAAATTTATTTAAATGAGTTAGCGTTTTATGGATACCACGGAGTTTTAGCAGAAGAAACAAAATTAGGACAAACATTTAAAGTATCACTAGTGCTCGGACTTTCTACAAAAAAAGCAGGAATGTCAGATAGTGTGGATGATACAGTAAGTTATGCTGATGTCTATGAAACAGTGAAAAAAATAGTAGAAGGAGTTCCATTTAAATTAATTGAAGCACTTGCTGAAAAAATCGCAACAAAAGTGTTGACAGATTATCCGCTTTTGGAAGAAATAACTGTAAAACTTATTAAACCAAATCCTCCGATCCCTGGTCACTATGAATCAGTTGCGGTTGAAATCAAACGTAAGAGAAGTGATATAAATGGCTAAAGCGTTTTTATCAATTGGCACAAACATCGGTGAACGCTTAGATAATTTAAACAATGCGCTAAAAGGAATAGCTGATTCTGATAAAAATAAAATCACTAAAGTTTCTAGTGTTTATGAAACGGATGCAGTTGGTTATGAGGATCAAGCAGCGTTTTTAAACATCGTAGCAGAAATTGAAACCGATTTTGCGCCAGTGGAATTACTAGATTTTTGTTTAGCTCTCGAACTTGAATTGGGGCGAGTTCGATTGTTTAAATGGGGACCGCGCTTGATTGATATTGATATTTTATTATATGAGGATGTTAAAATCGATACAGAAAAGCTAAAAATCCCACATCCTTATATGAAAGAACGTGCTTTTGTAATGATTCCTTTATTAGAAATTTCACCAGAAAAAAGCCGTTTTGTGGATAATGAAGCTATTTTGGAAGAACAAGTCGTTCGAAAAATAAAAAATCAAGTGAAGTGGTAAAATTGGCACTTGCAGAAAAAACTGATTATGATAACATATCACTAGCGCAATTTAAGAGGAAGGGGTTTACCAATAATGTTTAAAATAGGTAATGTTGAAATTAAGAATCAAGTAGTTGTGGCACCAATGGCCGGTATATCCAATTCCGCATTTCGTTTAACAGTCAAAGAATTTGGCGCAGGCCTTGTTTGCTGTGAAATGATTAGTGACAAAGGAATTGCATACCGTAATGCTAAAACGCTTGATATGCTATATATTGATGAAAAAGAAAAACCACTGAGCTTACAGATTTTCGGTGGTGAGAAAGAAACGCTTGTAGAAGCCGCAAAATTTGTAGCTGAAAATACAACTGCGGATATTATTGACATTAATATGGGGTGCCCGGTAAATAAAATTATCAAATGTGAAGCTGGAGCGAAGTGGTTACTTGACCCAAATAAAGTGTATGACATGGTATCTGCTGTAGTAGATGCTGTTGATAAACCGGTAACAGTAAAAATGCGTATTGGTTGGGATGAAGAGCATGTTTTCGCTATTGAAAACGCACTTGCAGCTGAACGTGCAGGAGCTTCAGCTGTTGCTATGCACGGTCGTACACGTGTTCAAATGTACGAAGGCAGTGCAAACTGGGACGTGTTAAGAGATGTTAAACGCGAACTAAAAATTCCATTCATGGCAAATGGGGATGTGAAAACACCCGAAGATGCAAAAAGAATCTTAGAACATACAGGTGCAGATGGCGTTATGATTGGTCGTGCTGCTCTTGGAAACCCTTGGATGATTTACCGTACTGTGAAATTTTTAGAAACAGGAGAACTTCTACCTGAACCAGAACCACGTGAAAAAATGCAAACGGCTATGCTTCATTTGAACCGTCTAGTTGAATTAAAAGGCGAAAACATTGCAGTTCGAGAATTCAGACAACACGCAGCATACTATCTAAAAGGAGCTCGTGGAAGTACTCGTGCCAAAGTGGCCGCTAACCAAGCGACAAAGCAATCAGAAATGGAAGCAATTTTAAATGAATTCGTACTTCAATATGAAGAAAAAGCATTAGCTAAACAAGATTAATTATTGTTGCCTCGAGATTTCGGGGCAATTTTTAAATTTACACTAGAAAAATACGACTAAAAAAGCGTATAATGGAAACATCTGTAGAAATGAATAGAATAGGAGTGTACCTGTATGAGTAACGAGAATCATGAAGAACTAAATGACCAACTCATCGTCCGTCGGGAAAAAGTGGACACATTGCGTGAAGAAGGCATAGATCCTTTTGGTGAAAAATTTATCCGTTCCATCAGCCCAGAAGAAATTGAAACAAAATTCGCTGATAAATCAAAAGAAGAACTTGAGGAAGCTGCTATCGAAGTTTCTGTAGCAGGTCGTATTATGACGAAGCGTGTAAAAGGTAAAGTAGGTTTCACGCATATTCAAGACCGTTTCCATCAATTACAAATCTATATTCGTAAAGACGCTATTGGGGAAGATGCATATGCGATTTTCAAATTAGCTGATTTAGGAGACATTATTGGCATAAAGGGAACTATTTTCCGTACTAATACAGGAGAATTATCAGTAAAAGCGACTGATTTTACTTTACTTTCAAAATCATTACGCCCGCTTCCTGATAAATATCATGGCTTAAAAGACGTAGAACAGCGCTACCGCCAACGCTATTTAGACTTAATTACAAATGAAGAAAGTCAAAATCGTTTTGTTATGCGTAGTAAAATTTTGAAATATACACGTGATTACATGGACAGCCAAGGTTTCTTAGAAGTAGAAACTCCAGTGCTCCATACAATTGCTGGTGGCGCTGCAGCAAAACCATTTATAACGCACCATAATGCACTTGATATGGAACTATACTTACGAATCGCATTGGAACTACATTTGAAACGTCTAATCGTTGGCGGGATGGATAAGGTATATGAGATTGGTCGTGTCTTCCGTAATGAAGGAACGTCCACGCGACATAACCCTGAATTTACAATGTTAGAATCATATGCGGCTTACGAAGACTATGAAGATGTTATGGATTTAGTAGAAGGTTTAGTATCAACTGTTTGTAAACAAGTAAATGGAACAACAGAAATAACATATGGCGAATACAAAGTAGATTTGACTCCGAATTGGCGCCGCGTTCACATGGCAGATGTTGTTAAAGAATACGTAGGTGTAGACTTCTGGAATGTGACTTCCGATGAAGAAGCGCGCGAACTTGCTAAGAAACACGATGTTGCTATAACTGAACACATGACTTATGGTCACATTCTTAACGAGTTTTTCGAAACATACGTAGAAGAAAAACTTATTCAACCTACATTTGTGTATGGTCACCCAGTAGAAATTTCTCCTCTAGCGAAGAAAAACAAAGAGGATGAGCGATTTACTGACCGGTTTGAATTATTCATTGTTGGCCGTGAACACGCTAATGCATTCTCAGAGTTAAATGACCCAATTGATCAAAGAGAACGTTTTGAAGCGCAAATGAAAGAACGTGAACAAGGAAATGATGAAGCGCACGGAATGGATGCGGATTTCCTTGAAGCTTTAGAATATGGTCTGCCTCCAACAGGTGGATTAGGTATAGGTGTAGACCGTCTAGTAATGTTATTAACAGATGCGCCGTCTATCCGTGATATCCTATTATTCCCAACCATGAAACACCGTGACTAACAATCAATCCAGAGCTGTTTTTTACAGTTCTGGATTTTGCTATTTTTTTAGAAAAAAACAAATTTGCCAAAGAGAAACTTTTTCTTAAAATATGCTTGCAATACCAATAAAAACATGATATATTTATAAACGTTCCAGTTAAACAAAGACAAAATGTTCTTTAGGAAATTAAATTTTTTTGAAAAAACATCTTGACTTTAACAATTGGATAGAGTAAGATATAAGAGTTGCTGCTAAACACGGCAACGAAAGAAAAATGACCTTTGAAAACTGAACAAAGAAGAAGACGAAAAGCAATGAGACGTAAAGTCTCACTGGTAATCGCAGGGCAGAAAACAGAAAGCTGTTTTCAACAAAAACAAACTAGTAATTTAATTGCTAGCGAAGTCAATTTGACGCAAGGAATCTTATTCACGGTGTTGAATAAGTATTCAAATTCAATTTATATTTTAAAGAGAGTTTGATCCTGGCTCAGGACGAACGCTGGCGGCGTGCCTAATACATGCAAGTCGAACGAACGGAGGAAGAGCTTGCTCTTCCAAAGTTAGTGGCGGACGGGTGAGTAACACGTGGGCAACCTGCCTGTAAGTTGGGGATAACTCCGGGAAACCGGGGCTAATACCGAATAATAAGTGGTGGCGCATGCCACGGCTTTGAAAGATGGTTTCGGCTATCGCTTACAGATGGGCCCGCGGTGCATTAGCTAGTTGGTAGGGTAATGGCCTACCAAGGCAACGATGCATAGCCGACCTGAGAGGGTGATCGGCCACACTGGGACTGAGACACGGCCCAGACTCCTACGGGAGGCAGCAGTAGGGAATCTTCCGCAATGGACGAAAGTCTGACGGAGCAACGCCGCGTGTATGAAGAAGGTTTTCGGATCGTAAAGTACTGTTGTTAGAGAAGAACAAGGATAAGAGTAACTGCTTGTCCCTTGACGGTATCTAACCAGAAAGCCACGGCTAACTACGTGCCAGCAGCCGCGGTAATACGTAGGTGGCAAGCGTTGTCCGGATTTATTGGGCGTAAAGCGCGCGCAGGCGGTCTTTTAAGTCTGATGTGAAAGCCCCCGGCTTAACCGGGGAGGGTCATTGGAAACTGGAAGACTGGAGTGCAGAAGAGGAGAGTGGAATTCCACGTGTAGCGGTGAAATGCGTAGATATGTGGAGGAACACCAGTGGCGAAGGCGACTCTCTGGTCTGTAACTGACGCTGAGGCGCGAAAGCGTGGGGAGCAAACAGGATTAGATACCCTGGTAGTCCACGCCGTAAACGATGAGTGCTAAGTGTTAGGGGGTTTCCGCCCCTTAGTGCTGCAGCTAACGCATTAAGCACTCCGCCTGGGGAGTACGACCGCAAGGTTGAAACTCAAAGGAATTGACGGGGGCCCGCACAAGCGGTGGAGCATGTGGTTTAATTCGAAGCAACGCGAAGAACCTTACCAGGTCTTGACATCCTTTGACCACTCTGGAGACAGAGCTTTCCCTTCGGGGACAAAGTGACAGGTGGTGCATGGTTGTCGTCAGCTCGTGTCGTGAGATGTTGGGTTAAGTCCCGCAACGAGCGCAACCCTTAATTTTAGTTGCCAGCATTTAGTTGGGCACTCTAAAGTGACTGCCGGTGCAAGCCGGAGGAAGGTGGGGATGACGTCAAATCATCATGCCCCTTATGACCTGGGCTACACACGTGCTACAATGGATGGTACAAAGGGTCGCGAAGCCGCGAGGTGGAGCCAATCCCATAAAACCATTCTCAGTTCGGATTGTAGGCTGCAACTCGCCTACATGAAGCCGGAATCGCTAGTAATCGTGGATCAGCATGCCACGGTGAATACGTTCCCGGGCCTTGTACACACCGCCCGTCACACCACGAGAGTTTGTAACACCCGAAGTCGGTAGGGTAACCTTTATGGAGCCAGCCGCCGAAGGTGGGACAGATAATTGGGGTGAAGTCGTAACAAGGTAGCCGTATCGGAAGGTGCGGCTGGATCACCTCCTTTCTAAGGAAAAGGAAACCTGTGTGTTTTCGTTCTTCTCTGTTTGTTCAGTTTTGAGAGGTTACTACTTCTCTGTATGTTTGTTCTTTGAAAACTAGATAAGAAAGTTAGTAAAGTTAGCATAGATAAGTAATTATTTATGACACAAGTAACCGAGAATCATCTGAAAGTGAATCTTTCATCTAATTGGAAGTATCATCGCTGATACCAACGATTAGAAAAACAACCTTTACTTCGTTGAAGTAAATTGGTTAAGTTAGAAAGGGCGCACGGTGGATGCCTTGGCACTAGGAGCCGAAGAAGGACGGGACTAACACCGATATGCTTTGGGGAGCTGTACGTAAGCGTTGATCCAGAGATTTCCGAATGGGGGAACCCACTATCTTTAGTCGGATAGTATCTTTACGTGAATACATAGCGTGAGGAAGGCAGACCCAGGGAACTGAAACATCTAAGTACCTGGAGGAAGAGAAAGAAAAATCGATTTCCTGAGTAGCGGCGAGCGAAACGGAAAGAGCCCAAACCAAGAAGCTTGCTTCTTGGGGTTGTAGGACACTCTATACGGAGTTACAAAAGAAAGTTATAAATGAAGCGGTCTGGAAAGGCCCGCCAAAGACGGTAACAGCCCGGTAGTTGAAATAGCTTTCCCTCCAGAGTGGATCCTGAGTACGGCGGAACACGTGAAATTCCGTCGGAATCCGGGAGGACCATCTCCCAAGGCTAAATACTCCCTAGTGACCGATAGTGAACCAGTACCGTGAGGGAAAGGTGAAAAGCACCCCGGAAGGGGAGTGAAACAGTTCCTGAAACCGTGTGCCTACAAGTAGTTAGAGCCCGTTAATGGGTGATAGCGTGCCTTTTGTAGAATGAACCGGCGAGTTACGATTTGTTGCAAGGTTAAGCGGAAAAAGCGGAGCCGTAGCGAAAGCGAGTCTGAATAGGGCGCATAAGTAACAGGTCGTAGACCCGAAACCAGGTGATCTACCCATGTCCAGGATGAAGGTAAGGTAATACTTACTGGAGGTCCGAACCCACGCACGTTGAAAAGTGCGGGGATGAGGTGTGGGTAGCGGAGAAATTCCAATCGAACTTGGAGATAGCTGGTTCTCTCCGAAATAGCTTTAGGGCTAGCCTCGAGGTAAAGAGTCATGGAGGTAGAGCACTGTTTGGACTAGGGGCCCTTCTCGGGTTACCGAATTCAGATAAACTCCGAATGCCATGTACTTATACTCGGGAGTCAGACTGCGAGTGATAAGATCCGTAGTCGAAAGGGAAACAGCCCAGACCACCAGTTAAGGTCCCCAAATATATGTTAAGTGGAAAAGGATGTGGGGTTGCTTAGACAACCAGGATGTTGGCTTAGAAGCAGCCACCATTGAAAGAGTGCGTAATAGCTCACTGGTCGAGTGACCCCGCGCCGAAAATGTACCGGGGCTAAACATATTACCGAAACTGTGGATGAACCTCTTTGGAGGTTCGTGGTAGGAGAGCGTTCTAAGGGCGGTGAAGTCAGACCGGAAGGACTGGTGGAGCGCTTAGAAGTGAGAATGCCGGTATGAGTAGCGAAAGAAGGGTGAGAATCCCTTCCACCGAATATCTAAGGTTTCCTGAGGAAGGCTCGTCCGCTCAGGGTTAGTCGGGACCTAAGCCGAGGCCGATAGGCGTAGGCGATGGACAACAGGTAGAGATTCCTGTACCAGTGCTAATTGTTTAACCGATGGGGTGACACAGAAGGATAGGGAATCGCACGAATGGAAATGTGCGTCCAAGCAGTGAGTGTGAGAAGTAGGCAAATCCGCTTCTCGCGAAGCATGAGCTGTGATGGGGAAGGAAATAAAGTACGGAAGTTCCTGATTTCACGCTGTCAAGAAAAGCCTCTAGGAAGAGTAGTACTGCCCGTACCGCAAACCGACACAGGTAGATGAGGAGAGAATCCTAAGGTGAGCGAGAGAACTCTCGTTAAGGAACTCGGCAAAATGACCCCGTAACTTCGGGAGAAGGGGTGCTCTATTAGGGTGCAAGCCCGAGAGAGCCGCAGTGAATAGGCCCAGGCGACTGTTTAGCAAAAACACAGGTCTCTGCAAAACCGTAAGGTGACGTATAGGGGCTGACGCCTGCCCGGTGCTGGAAGGTTAAGAGGAGTGCTTAGCTTCGGCGAAGGTACGAATTGAAGCCCCAGTAAACGGCGGCCGTAACTATAACGGTCCTAAGGTAGCGAAATTCCTTGTCGGGTAAGTTCCGACCCGCACGAAAGGCGCAACGATCTGGGCACTGTCTCAACGAGAGACTCGGTGAAATTATAGTACCTGTGAAGATGCAGGTTACCCGCGACAGGACGGAAAGACCCCGTGGAGCTTTACTGCAACCTGATATGGAATGTTTGTACCGCTTGTACAGGATAGGTAGGAGCCGAAGAGACGTGTGCGCTAGCATACGAGGAGGCAATGGTGGGATACTACCCTGGCTGTATGACCATTCTAACCCGCCACGCTTAGCGCGTGGGGAGACAGTGTCAGGTGGGCAGTTTGACTGGGGCGGTCGCCTCCTAAAGAGTAACGGAGGCGCCCAAAGGTTCCCTCAGAATGGATGGAAATCATTCGCAGAGTGTAAAGGCACAAGGGAGCTTGACTGCGAGACTGACAAGTCGAGCAGGGACGAAAGTCGGGCTTAGTGATCCGGTGGTTCCGCATGGAAGGGCCATCGCTCAACGGATAAAAGCTACCCCGGGGATAACAGGCTTATCTCCCCCAAGAGTCCACATCGACGGGGAGGTTTGGCACCTCGATGTCGGCTCGTCGCATCCTGGGGCTGTAGTCGGTCCCAAGGGTTGGGCTGTTCGCCCATTAAAGCGGCACGCGAGCTGGGTTCAGAACGTCGTGAGACAGTTCGGTCCCTATCCGTCGCGGGCGCAGGAAATTTGAGAGGAGCTGTCCTTAGTACGAGAGGACCGGGATGGACACACCGCTGGTGTACCAGTTGTTCCGCCAGGAGCATCGCTGGGTAGCTATGTGTGGCAGGGATAAACGCTGAAAGCATCTAAGCGTGAAGCCCCCCTCAAGATGAGATTTCCCATTTCTTCGGAAAGTAAGATCCCTGAAAGATGATCAGGTAGATAGGTTTGGAGTGGAAGTGTAGCGATACATGGAGCGGACAAATACTAATCGATCGAGGACTTAACCAAAAAATGAAACGAAGTTACCTAACTGAACCCTTTCTTCTCTAGTTTTGAGAGAGCAATCTTTCAACAACTGTATATTGTCTGGTAGTTATGGCGAGAAGGTCACACCCGTTCCCATCCCGAACACGGTAGTTAAGCTTCTCTGCGCCAATGGTAGTTGGGGGTTTCCCCCTGCGAGAGTAGGTCGCTGCCGGGCAGTATTTCTGGAGGTTTAGCTCAGCTGGGAGAGCATCTGCCTTACAAGCAGAGGGTCAGCGGTTCGATCCCGTTAACCTCCATTTTTTATGCCGGCTTAGCTCAGTTGGTAGAGCAACTGATTTGTAATCAGTAGGTCGCGAGTTCGACTCTTGCAGCCGGCACCATTAATATTAACTTTATAATAATACATATTTTTATTGTAGAGAGCCGTTAGCTCAGTTGGTAGAGCATCTGACTTTTAATCAGAGGGTCGCTGGTTCGAACCCAGCACGGCTCACTTTTGCGGGTGTGGCGGAATTGGCAGACGCACCAGATTTAGGATCTGGCGCCGCGAGGCGTGGGGGTTCAAGTCCCTTCACCCGCACTTATTATAAAATATGCGGAAGTAGTTCAGTGGTAGAACATCACCTTGCCAAGGTGGGGGTCGCGGGTTCGAACCCCGTCTTCCGCTTGTTTTCAAAAGTTCCAATATGCCGGGGTGGCGGAACTGGCAGACGCACAGGACTTAAAATCCTGCGGATAGTGATATCCGTACCGGTTCGATTCCGGTCCTCGGCATTATTTTTATATGCGCCCATAGCTCAACTGGATAGAGTACTTGACTACGAATCAAGCGGTTAGAGGTTCGACTCCTCTTGGGCGCACTTTATTAAACGGGAAGTAGCTCAGCTTGGTAGAGCACTTGGTTTGGGACCAAGGGGTCGCAGGTTCGAATCCTGTCTTCCCGATTGTTTCATCTTTTATAATGGGGCCTTAGCTCAGCTGGGAGAGCGCCTGCTTTGCACGCAGGAGGTCAGCGGTTCGATCCCGCTAGGCTCCACCAATTATTTTTTTGAAAATGTATTGACATTATCAAAAAAATAGAGTAAGATATAAGAGTTGCTGCTAAACACGGCAACGAAAGAAAAATGACCTTTGAAAACTGAACAAAGAAGAAGACGAAAAGCAATGAGACGTAAAGTCTCACTGGTAATCGCAGGGCAGAAAACAGAAAGCTGTTTTCAACAAAAACAAACTAGTAATTTAATTGCTAGCGAAGTCAATTTGACGCAAGGAATCTTATTCACGGTGTTGAATAAGTATTCAAATTCAATTTATATTTTAAAGAGAGTTTGATCCTGGCTCAGGACGAACGCTGGCGGCGTGCCTAATACATGCAAGTCGAACGAACGGAGGAAGAGCTTGCTCTTCCAAAGTTAGTGGCGGACGGGTGAGTAACACGTGGGCAACCTGCCTGTAAGTTGGGGATAACTCCGGGAAACCGGGGCTAATACCGAATAATAAGTGGTGGCGCATGCCACGGCTTTGAAAGATGGTTTCGGCTATCGCTTACAGATGGGCCCGCGGTGCATTAGCTAGTTGGTAGGGTAATGGCCTACCAAGGCAACGATGCATAGCCGACCTGAGAGGGTGATCGGCCACACTGGGACTGAGACACGGCCCAGACTCCTACGGGAGGCAGCAGTAGGGAATCTTCCGCAATGGACGAAAGTCTGACGGAGCAACGCCGCGTGTATGAAGAAGGTTTTCGGATCGTAAAGTACTGTTGTTAGAGAAGAACAAGGATAAGAGTAACTGCTTGTCCCTTGACGGTATCTAACCAGAAAGCCACGGCTAACTACGTGCCAGCAGCCGCGGTAATACGTAGGTGGCAAGCGTTGTCCGGATTTATTGGGCGTAAAGCGCGCGCAGGCGGTCTTTTAAGTCTGATGTGAAAGCCCCCGGCTTAACCGGGGAGGGTCATTGGAAACTGGAAGACTGGAGTGCAGAAGAGGAGAGTGGAATTCCACGTGTAGCGGTGAAATGCGTAGATATGTGGAGGAACACCAGTGGCGAAGGCGACTCTCTGGTCTGTAACTGACGCTGAGGCGCGAAAGCGTGGGGAGCAAACAGGATTAGATACCCTGGTAGTCCACGCCGTAAACGATGAGTGCTAAGTGTTAGGGGGTTTCCGCCCCTTAGTGCTGCAGCTAACGCATTAAGCACTCCGCCTGGGGAGTACGACCGCAAGGTTGAAACTCAAAGGAATTGACGGGGGCCCGCACAAGCGGTGGAGCATGTGGTTTAATTCGAAGCAACGCGAAGAACCTTACCAGGTCTTGACATCCTTTGACCACTCTGGAGACAGAGCTTTCCCTTCGGGGACAAAGTGACAGGTGGTGCATGGTTGTCGTCAGCTCGTGTCGTGAGATGTTGGGTTAAGTCCCGCAACGAGCGCAACCCTTAATTTTAGTTGCCAGCATTTAGTTGGGCACTCTAAAGTGACTGCCGGTGCAAGCCGGAGGAAGGTGGGGATGACGTCAAATCATCATGCCCCTTATGACCTGGGCTACACACGTGCTACAATGGATGGTACAAAGGGTCGCGAAGCCGCGAGGTGGAGCCAATCCCATAAAACCATTCTCAGTTCGGATTGTAGGCTGCAACTCGCCTACATGAAGCCGGAATCGCTAGTAATCGTGGATCAGCATGCCACGGTGAATACGTTCCCGGGCCTTGTACACACCGCCCGTCACACCACGAGAGTTTGTAACACCCGAAGTCGGTAGGGTAACCTTTATGGAGCCAGCCGCCGAAGGTGGGACAGATAATTGGGGTGAAGTCGTAACAAGGTAGCCGTATCGGAAGGTGCGGCTGGATCACCTCCTTTCTAAGGAAAAGGAAACCTGTGTGTTTTCGTTCTTCTCTGTTTGTTCAGTTTTGAGAGGTTACTACTTCTCTGTATGTTTGTTCTTTGAAAACTAGATAAGAAAGTTAGTAAAGTTAGCATAGATAAGTAATTATTTATGACACAAGTAACCGAGAATCATCTGAAAGTGAATCTTTCATCTAATTGGAAGTATCATCGCTGATACCAACGATTAGAAAAACAACCTTTACTTCGTTGAAGTAAATTGGTTAAGTTAGAAAGGGCGCACGGTGGATGCCTTGGCACTAGGAGCCGAAGAAGGACGGGACTAACACCGATATGCTTTGGGGAGCTGTACGTAAGCGTTGATCCAGAGATTTCCGAATGGGGGAACCCACTATCTTTAGTCGGATAGTATCTTTACGTGAATACATAGCGTGAGGAAGGCAGACCCAGGGAACTGAAACATCTAAGTACCTGGAGGAAGAGAAAGAAAAATCGATTTCCTGAGTAGCGGCGAGCGAAACGGAAAGAGCCCAAACCAAGAAGCTTGCTTCTTGGGGTTGTAGGACACTCTATACGGAGTTACAAAAGAAAGTTATAAATGAAGCGGTCTGGAAAGGCCCGCCAAAGACGGTAACAGCCCGGTAGTTGAAATAGCTTTCCCTCCAGAGTGGATCCTGAGTACGGCGGAACACGTGAAATTCCGTCGGAATCCGGGAGGACCATCTCCCAAGGCTAAATACTCCCTAGTGACCGATAGTGAACCAGTACCGTGAGGGAAAGGTGAAAAGCACCCCGGAAGGGGAGTGAAACAGTTCCTGAAACCGTGTGCCTACAAGTAGTTAGAGCCCGTTAATGGGTGATAGCGTGCCTTTTGTAGAATGAACCGGCGAGTTACGATTTGTTGCAAGGTTAAGCGGAAAAAGCGGAGCCGTAGCGAAAGCGAGTCTGAATAGGGCGCATAAGTAACAGGTCGTAGACCCGAAACCAGGTGATCTACCCATGTCCAGGATGAAGGTAAGGTAATACTTACTGGAGGTCCGAACCCACGCACGTTGAAAAGTGCGGGGATGAGGTGTGGGTAGCGGAGAAATTCCAATCGAACTTGGAGATAGCTGGTTCTCTCCGAAATAGCTTTAGGGCTAGCCTCGAGGTAAAGAGTCATGGAGGTAGAGCACTGTTTGGACTAGGGGCCCTTCTCGGGTTACCGAATTCAGATAAACTCCGAATGCCATGTACTTATACTCGGGAGTCAGACTGCGAGTGATAAGATCCGTAGTCGAAAGGGAAACAGCCCAGACCACCAGTTAAGGTCCCCAAATATATGTTAAGTGGAAAAGGATGTGGGGTTGCTTAGACAACCAGGATGTTGGCTTAGAAGCAGCCACCATTGAAAGAGTGCGTAATAGCTCACTGGTCGAGTGACCCCGCGCCGAAAATGTACCGGGGCTAAACATATTACCGAAACTGTGGATGAACCTCTTTGGAGGTTCGTGGTAGGAGAGCGTTCTAAGGGCGGTGAAGTCAGACCGGAAGGACTGGTGGAGCGCTTAGAAGTGAGAATGCCGGTATGAGTAGCGAAAGAAGGGTGAGAATCCCTTCCACCGAATATCTAAGGTTTCCTGAGGAAGGCTCGTCCGCTCAGGGTTAGTCGGGACCTAAGCCGAGGCCGATAGGCGTAGGCGATGGACAACAGGTAGAGATTCCTGTACCAGTGCTAATTGTTTAACCGATGGGGTGACACAGAAGGATAGGGAATCGCACGAATGGAAATGTGCGTCCAAGCAGTGAGTGTGAGAAGTAGGCAAATCCGCTTCTCGCGAAGCATGAGCTGTGATGGGGAAGGAAATAAAGTACGGAAGTTCCTGATTTCACGCTGTCAAGAAAAGCCTCTAGGAAGAGTAGTACTGCCCGTACCGCAAACCGACACAGGTAGATGAGGAGAGAATCCTAAGGTGAGCGAGAGAACTCTCGTTAAGGAACTCGGCAAAATGACCCCGTAACTTCGGGAGAAGGGGTGCTCTATTAGGGTGCAAGCCCGAGAGAGCCGCAGTGAATAGGCCCAGGCGACTGTTTAGCAAAAACACAGGTCTCTGCAAAACCGTAAGGTGACGTATAGGGGCTGACGCCTGCCCGGTGCTGGAAGGTTAAGAGGAGTGCTTAGCTTCGGCGAAGGTACGAATTGAAGCCCCAGTAAACGGCGGCCGTAACTATAACGGTCCTAAGGTAGCGAAATTCCTTGTCGGGTAAGTTCCGACCCGCACGAAAGGCGCAACGATCTGGGCACTGTCTCAACGAGAGACTCGGTGAAATTATAGTACCTGTGAAGATGCAGGTTACCCGCGACAGGACGGAAAGACCCCGTGGAGCTTTACTGCAACCTGATATGGAATGTTTGTACCGCTTGTACAGGATAGGTAGGAGCCGAAGAGACGTGTGCGCTAGCATACGAGGAGGCAATGGTGGGATACTACCCTGGCTGTATGACCATTCTAACCCGCCACGCTTAGCGCGTGGGGAGACAGTGTCAGGTGGGCAGTTTGACTGGGGCGGTCGCCTCCTAAAGAGTAACGGAGGCGCCCAAAGGTTCCCTCAGAATGGATGGAAATCATTCGCAGAGTGTAAAGGCACAAGGGAGCTTGACTGCGAGACTGACAAGTCGAGCAGGGACGAAAGTCGGGCTTAGTGATCCGGTGGTTCCGCATGGAAGGGCCATCGCTCAACGGATAAAAGCTACCCCGGGGATAACAGGCTTATCTCCCCCAAGAGTCCACATCGACGGGGAGGTTTGGCACCTCGATGTCGGCTCGTCGCATCCTGGGGCTGTAGTCGGTCCCAAGGGTTGGGCTGTTCGCCCATTAAAGCGGCACGCGAGCTGGGTTCAGAACGTCGTGAGACAGTTCGGTCCCTATCCGTCGCGGGCGCAGGAAATTTGAGAGGAGCTGTCCTTAGTACGAGAGGACCGGGATGGACACACCGCTGGTGTACCAGTTGTTCCGCCAGGAGCATCGCTGGGTAGCTATGTGTGGCAGGGATAAACGCTGAAAGCATCTAAGCGTGAAGCCCCCCTCAAGATGAGATTTCCCATTTCTTCGGAAAGTAAGATCCCTGAAAGATGATCAGGTAGATAGGTTTGGAGTGGAAGTGTAGCGATACATGGAGCGGACAAATACTAATCGATCGAGGACTTAACCAAAAAATGAAACGAAGTTACCTAACTGAACCCTTTCTTCTCTAGTTTTGAGAGAGCAATCTTTCAACAACTGTATATTGTCTGGTAGTTATGGCGAGAAGGTCACACCCGTTCCCATCCCGAACACGGTAGTTAAGCTTCTCTGCGCCAATGGTAGTTGGGGGTTTCCCCCTGCGAGAGTAGGTCGCTGCCGGGCAATTTGAAAAGTCCTAATTTTTTAGGGCTTTTTTTGTTATAAAAAGATAAATAAATTGCTAATAGGTGTGTATATCTAGTATAATTAAAGTCAAAAATAGTCAAAGTCAGTGATTTGGAAAATACAGAAAGGAGATTCCTTATAATGAAAAATATTTCTGATATTATAGAAGCTTATTTAAAGCAAGTGTTGGAGTCTAGTGAAGCTGTTGAAATTAAAAGAAGTGAAATCGCGGATAAGTTTGAATGTGTACCTTCTCAAATTAATTATGTAATCAATACTAGATTTACTATGGAACGTGGATATATTGTTGAAAGTAAACGTGGTGGTGGCGGATATATTCGGATTATCAAAGTGAAAATGAATGATAAACTTCAATTACTTGAAGCTATTATATCAATGGTTCATGATAAAAAGGTTTCTCAATCTTTTTCTGAAGATGTTATATTAAGGTTGCTTGAAGAAGAGGTTATAACAAAGAAAGAAGCAAGGCTGATGGTTGCTGCACTTGATCGTGAAGTTTTGATTTTACCTTTGCCAGATAGAGATATTTTGCGTAGTAGGATACTGGAAGCAATGTTAGTTGCTTTGAAATATGATTAGGGTGTGATAGCTATGATTTGTCAAAAGTGTGGGAAAAATAAGGCGGATATTGCGCTTCAACAATTAAATGAAGCTGGGAAAGTGGAATCATTATATTTGTGTGAGAATTGTGCTACTGAGGAGGCACTTGCTTCGGAAAAGGATCTTGTTAAAGCAATGGACACTTTTAGTGAGGTTGCTCTAGATTTTTTGACATTATTACAAAAAGAAGAATCTGCACAAAAATCAGTTGTGTGCAAAAATTGTAATTTAACTTTTGAAGAGTTTTTACAGACTAATCGAGTTGGTTGCTCAGAGTGTTATTCAGCTTTTGAGGAGCGATTGGTTCCGATTATCGGTCGCGTACAAAATGGTTATACAAAGCATGTTGGAAAAGTTCCAGCAGAAATTGAACGTGCTGAAAGTGTTGAGGATGAAATAATTCATCTTCAAGATAAGTTAGAACAATTAATTAAAAATGAAGAATTTGAGGAAGCTGCAGTCATTCGTGATGAAATAAGAGCTTTAAAAGCTGGAGGTGATTCAAAATGAATGTATTTGAACCTCGGCTTAGTTCTTGGTTAGTAAATTCTGGTGATGACGATGATGTGGTCCTAAGTTCACGTATTCGACTTGCTAGAAATTTAAAAGATGAGCGTTTTCCCATTTATGAACAAAAAGAAGCAATTGTAGATAATATTGCAGAGGTTTTTGACGAGAATTTTACTTTATTTAAAATGAATCAGATTTCTGTATTGCAGAAGGCACTTTTGGTGGAGAAGCATTTAATTAGCCCGTATATGATGAAAAAAAGTAAATACGGAGCTGTTCTTTTAAATGAAGAAGAAAATGTTAGTATTATGTTAAATGAAGAAGATCATTTGCGAATACAGTGTATGACGCCGGGGTTGAGGTTGTTCGATGCATTGGAAGCGGCTCTCCAAATTGATGGGCATGTGGAAGAAAAGTTGACCTATGCTTTTGATAAACAGTTTGGGTATTTAACAAGTTGTGTGACGAATATTGGGACAGGATTGCGTGCTTCTGTGATGGTGCATCTACCTGGGCTTGTTACAACGAAAAGAATAAAAAGTGTCATAGAAGCGATTAGGAGCCTGGGTTTTGTGGTAAGAGGTATATACGGGGAAGGTAGCATGCCCGCAAGTAGTATTTTTCAGGTTTCAAATCAAGTAACTCTAGGTAAAACTGAAACTGAAATTGTTGAAGATTTAACGCAAGTAATGGAACAAATCATTATGCAAGAACGTGTGGCAAGAACTACATTGAAGCAAAAGTTTCATATTGCGTTGGAAGATAGAGTTTTTAGATCCTATGGTTTATTGATGAATTGTCGTATTATTTCTATGCAGGAAGCAGCAGATGCTATTTCTGATATTAGACTTGGTGTAGAATTAGGCTTTTTCGAGCATATTTCTCGCCAAAAAATGAATGAATTGGTACTATTCTCGCAACCAGCTTTTTTGAGAAAAGAAGCAGGACGAGATATGGATGAATTAGAAGAGAAAGTAATAAGGGCCAAAGTGATTCGCGAGATTTTGGGCGATAAATAATGAGGCTTACGATAAGGAGGAAACAACAATGATGTTTGGACGATTTACGCAAAGAGCTCAGAAAGTACTCGCGTTGTCACAAGAAGAGGCGATGCGTTTGAATCATAGTAATTTAGGGACGGAACACATCCTATTAGGTCTAGTTAGAGAAGGCGAAGGAATTGCGGCGAAAGCTCTTTATGAACTGGGAATTAGTTCTGAAAAAGTGCAACAAGAGGTGGAAGGATTAATTGGTCATGGGGAAAAAGCTGTGACAACCATTCAATATACACCGCGAGCAAAAAAAGTAATTGAACTATCTATGGATGAGGCTCGAAAATTAGGGCATACTTATGTTGGTACAGAACATATTTTACTTGGGCTTATTCGCGAAGGTGAAGGAGTTGCGGCTCGAGTTTTAAGCAACCTTGGTATTAGCTTGAATAAAGCGCGTCAGCAAGTTTTACAGCTTCTAGGTGGCGGAGATGCAACTGGTGCTGGCCGACAAACAAATACACAAGCAACACCGACTTTGGATAGTTTGGCTCGAGATTTAACGGTTATTGCTCGGGAAGATAATTTGGACCCGGTAATTGGTCGCTCTAAAGAAATTCAACGTGTGATTGAGGTGCTTAGTCGCCGGACGAAAAACAATCCAGTTCTTATTGGGGAACCAGGTGTTGGTAAAACAGCAATTGCAGAAGGCTTAGCGCAACAAATTGTTCGCAATGAAGTGCCTGAGACCTTGCGAGGAAAACGTGTAATGACACTTGATATGGGTACTGTTGTTGCTGGTACAAAATATCGTGGTGAATTTGAAGACCGTTTGAAAAAAGTAATGGATGAAATTCGTCAAGCTGGGAATGTAATTCTATTTATTGATGAACTCCATACTTTAATTGGCGCTGGTGGAGCGGAAGGTGCAATTGATGCTTCGAATATCTTAAAACCACCTCTAGCTCGTGGTGAATTACAATGTATTGGTGCAACAACACTCGATGAATACCGTAAATACATTGAAAAAGACGCTGCACTTGAAAGACGTTTCCAACCTATTAAAGTAGACGAACCAACTGTGGAAGAATCGATTCAAATTTTACATGGTTTGCGTGATCGTTATGAAGCGCATCACCGGGTTGCGATTACGGATGAAGCGCTAGAAGCTGCAGTTCGTTTATCAGACCGCTATATTTCAGACCGTTTCTTACCTGATAAAGCAATTGATGTTATTGATGAATCTGGTTCAAAAGTTCGTTTGAAATCTTTTACAACACCAAAAAATGTAAAAGAAATGGAGAACAATTTAACAGATTTGAAAAAAGAAAAAGATGCGGCTGTGCAAGGACAAGAGTTTGAAAAAGCAGCGGCATTGCGAGATAAAGAACATAAACTCAAAAAATCATTAGAAGAAACTAAAGCTAATTGGCAAGAAAAGCAAGGACTTGATCATAGCGAAGTAACGGAAGATATTGTTGCGGAAGTAGTTGCAAGTTGGACTGGTATCCCAGTTGCAAAACTTGCAGAAACAGAAACAAATAAACTTCTTAATATGGAAAAACTTTTACATGAACGTGTTATTGGACAAGATGCAGCCGTTAAAGCGGTATCTCTAGCAGTACGACGAGCTCGTGCTGGGCTTAAAGATCCAAAACGTCCAATTGGTTCCTTTATTTTCTTAGGTCCTACAGGTGTTGGTAAAACGGAACTTGCGCGCGCGCTTGCTGAGTCTATGTTTGGGGATGAGGATTCGATGATTCGGATTGATATGTCCGAATACATGGAAAAATTCTCAACTGCTCGTTTAGTTGGAGCGCCTCCTGGTTATGTTGGTTATGAAGAAGGCGGCCAATTGACAGAAAAAGTTCGTCAAAAACCATATTCTGTAGTGCTGCTTGATGAAATTGAAAAAGCACATCCAGATGTATTTAATATGTTGCTACAAGTGCTTGATGATGGTCGTTTAACTGATTCTAAAGGTCGTGTGGTTGATTTTAGAAATACAGTTATTATCATGACTTCTAATATCGGTGCTCAAGAAATGAAACAAGATAAATCAATGGGCTTTAACGTGATTGATCCGCTTAAAGATCATAAGGCAATGGAACATCGCGTTTTACAAGATTTAAAACAAGCTTTCCGACCGGAATTTATCAACCGGATTGACGAAACAATTGTATTCCATTCCCTACAAGAAAAAGAATTGAAACAAATTGTTACGCTTCTTACTTCTCAATTAACAAAACGTCTTGCTGAACGTGATATCCATGTGAAATTGACTGAAGGTGCGAAAGCTAAGATTGCTAAAGATGGCTATGATCCTGAATACGGGGCGCGTCCTTTGAAACGAGCTATTCAAAAAGAAGTAGAAGATATGCTTTCTGAAGAGTTACTTCGTGGAAACATAAAAGTAGGCGACAACGTAGAAATTGGAGTAAAAGAAGGAAAATTAGAAGTTAGAAAAAAAGCTACGCCTAAAAAGAAAGCGGCTCCCAAAAAAGTGAAATCTAAATAAATAATGAACCTTCCTTAATAATTTTTAAGGGAGGTTTTTCTATGGATAAGTCTTAAAATACTAGATTAGCGCTGAAAAAACGAATTTGGCGAAAAGGCTTAACGCGAACAGATGATCTGTGGTAAAATGAAACATATGTATGGAGGGATGTAGAAATGGCTAAGGCAAAAAGGACGACCAAATTTGTATGTCAGGCATGTGGATATGAATCGCCAAAATGGATGGGTAAATGTCCGAATTGCAACGAGTGGAATCAGATGGTGGAAGCATTAGAACCATCGAAAAAATCGCGCTCAGCTTTTAATCATACAGGAGAACCATCAAAAGCAACACCGATTACTCAAATTGCGAGTGAAGAAGAGGCAAGAGTAGAGACAAATATGCCTGAATTAAATAGAGTTTTGGGTGGCGGTGTGGTTCCTGGTTCCATGGTTCTTGTTGGTGGAGATCCAGGTATTGGTAAATCAACGCTTTTACTTCAAGTGTCAGCACAACTTACACTTACTAATAAAAAAGTTCTCTATATTTCTGGGGAAGAATCAATTAAGCAAACAAAACTTCGAGCAGAACGTTTACAAGTTTCAGGTGATAATTTGTATGTTTATGCAGAAACAAATTTAGAAGCGGTTCAAGAAACAATTGATTTTGTAAAGCCTGATTTTGTAGTAATTGATTCTATTCAAACAGTTTATCATCCAGATGTAACGAGCGCTGCGGGAAGCGTGTCGCAAGTTAGAGAATGTACAGCAGCTTTAATGCGAATTGCTAAAATGCAAAATATCGCTATTTTTATTGTTGGTCATGTGACGAAGGAAGGTGCAATTGCAGGTCCTCGTTTACTTGAGCATATGGTAGATACAGTGCTTTATTTTGAAGGAGAGCGTCATCATGCATACCGAATTTTACGCGCAGTGAAAAACCGTTTTGGCTCAACAAATGAAATGGGGATTTTTGAAATGCGTGATATTGGTCTTGTAGAAGTTGCCAATCCATCGGAGGTTTTCTTAGAGGAGCGTTTAGAAGGAGCTTCGGGTTCAACCGTTGTAGCTTCAATGGAAGGAACGCGACCAGTGTTAGTAGAAATTCAAGCACTTGTATCGCCAACTATGTTTGGAAATGCGAAAAGAATGGCCACCGGGATTGATTATAACAAGGTATCATTGATTATGGCTGTTTTAGAAAAAAGAGTAGGACTCATGTTACAAAACCAAGATGCATATTTGAAAGCGGCTGGTGGGGTTAAGTTAGACGAACCGGCAGTTGATTTAGCAGTTGCTGTTAGCGTAGCTTCCAGTTATCGTGATAAGCCGACGAGGAGTACGGATTGTTTTATTGGTGAGCTTGGTTTAACAGGAGAAATTAGACGTGTGGCAAGAATTGAGCAACGTGTACAAGAAGCCGCAAAACTTGGCTTTAAACGAATTTTTATTCCAAAAAATAATGAAGGTACTTGGAAAATACCAAAAGACGTGCAAGTGGTTGGTGTGGAAACGATTGGAGAAGCATTGAAGAAGGCTTTACCAGATTGAAAATAAATACTTTAATGATTCCATGAGTACTATTTGCGGTATAGTCTTTTAATAGTGTAAAATAGTGCTATATGTATAGTTGGTAATAGTGCGATTATATATATGAATACAAGAATGGAAAGGGGGAAACTAAATGCTTACATGGGTAATTCGAGTGTGTTTTTTAATTCTTGGTGGGACAACGGGAGTCTTTTCACTACCAGCACTTTGGGTGAAGCTGGGAATTGGACACATTCTGCTAATTAATAATCCTTATACCGATGCTCTGATTGGTGCACTTATATTTTATCTTATTACTTTTTGGGCGGTGAAATATGTAGAAGCCGCACTTAATTGGTTAGAGGAAAAATTAGCTAAAATTGCTATTGGAACTCTTATTTACGGAGGGCTAGGTTTATTTGTTGGATTAGTAATTGCGTTTTTTGCGAGCAATGCTTTAAGTCAAACAAATATTCCGCTTTTAAATTCAGTAGTACCAGTTATTTTAACACTAGTGCTGGGTTATTTAGGGTTCCGTATTGGGATCAGTCGTCGAAGTGAATTTGGGAATTTTGTCAACAATAGAAATGCGAAGAAGAAAACCGCAGAAGAAGAACAAACCGAGGAGAAATCTAAGAAAACCTATAAAATTTTGGATACGAGTGTTATTATTGATGGTCGTATTGCAGATATTTTAGCTACTGGATTTTTAGATGGAACGGTTGTCATTCCATTATTTGTGCTGGCTGAACTTCAGCATATCGCGGACTCATCAGACACGCTTAAACGAACAAGAGGTCGACGCGGATTAGATATATTAAATCGGATTCAAAAAGAAGACTCTATTCAAGTGGAAATGTATGAAGGTGATTTTGAGGATACACCAGAAGTTGATAGTAAACTGGTAAAACTTGCTAAAGTAATGGGCGGGATTGTCGTAACAAATGATTACAATTTAAACAAAGTATGTGAGTTCCAAAATGTACCAGTTTTAAACATTAATGATTTAGCTAATGCGGTAAAACCGGTTGTTTTACCTGGTGAAAAAATGACTGTTCTTATGGTGAAAGATGGTAAAGAACATAATCAAGGTGTTGCATATTTAGATGATGGCACAATGATTGTTGTAGAAGATGGGCGCAAATTTATTAATGAGACCATTCAAGTCGAGGTAACTAGTGTGCTTCAAACATCAGCAGGAAGAATGATTTTTGCTAAACCATCCTGAATAAAAGGAGTAAAAGGGCATGAATTATGAGCTGATTTTTTTAGCGGCAGGACAAGGTAAACGAATGAATGCGCAAAAAAATAAAATGTGGCTAGATCTAGTTGGAGAACCTATTTTCATTCATGCTTTACGTCCTTTTCTAGCCGATAACCGTTGTTCAAAAGTGATAGTTGTATGCCAAGAAACAGAACGAAAACATGTAGAAAAATTAATGCAGCAGTTACATGTCGCAAAAAACCGCATAGAAATTGTTAAGGGCGGAAAAGAACGTCAAGATAGTGTGGCGGCCGGACTTGGAAGATGTGGCAATGAGTCCGTAGTTTTAGTTCATGATGGAGCTAGACCATTTGTAACGATAGATATCATTGATCGGTTACTAAGCGGTGTGAAAGAAAATAAAGCTGCTATATGTGCTGTAAAAGTGAAAGATACCGTGAAACGGGTTATTGATAATCTTGTTCAAGAGACGGTAGATCGCGAAAACCTTTGGCAGATTCAAACTCCGCAAGCTTTTGAACTGCATATTTTACAAAAAGCACACCAGCTTGCAAAAGAAGAGCAGTTTTTAGGAACAGACGAAGCAAGTTTAGTAGAGCGAATTCCTTGGCCGGTTGCTACTGTTCAAGGAAGCTATTATAATATTAAATTAACGACTCCAGAAGATATGCCGCTTGCTAAGGCGATTTTAGGAGAACTTGGGGAAAATTATTAAAGGAGTGAATAATTGTGAGTGAAACAAAACGAGTACGTGTGCGTTATGCGCCGAGTCCAACTGGTTTTTTGCATATTGGAAATGCACGTACTGCCTTATTTAACTATTTATTTGCAAGACATAATGATGGAGACTTTATTATTCGGATTGAGGATACGGATGCGAAACGTAACGTAGCTGATGGCGAAGAAAGTCAAATGAAAAATTTGAAATGGCTAGGTATGGATTGGGATGAAGGTGTTGATGTTCCTGGAAAATATGGTCCTTATCGTCAATCTGAACGCCAATCTATTTACGAACCGCTTATTCAACAATTATTGGACGAAGGCTTGGCTTACAAATGTTATTGCACGGAAGAAGAATTAGAAGCAGAACGTGAAAAACAAAAAGCTAATAATGAAATGCCTCGTTATAGTGGTAAATGCCGTCATTTAACAAAAGAACAACAAGCTGAAAAAGAAGCGCAAGGTTTTAAACCAAGCATTCGTTTCAAAGTACCAGCTAATGAAACAATTACTTTTAACGATATGGTTAAAGATGATGTTTCTTTTGAATCAAATGGTATTGGTGATTTTGTTATTGCGAAAAAAGACGGAATCCCAACGTACAACTTTGCTGTAGCTGTGGATGATCATTTAATGGAAATTTCGCATGTTCTTCGCGGTGATGATCATATTTCAAATACACCAAAACAAATTTTGATATACAATGCTTTTGGTTGGGAGCCACCAACTTTCGGTCATATGACGCTCATTGTGAATGAAAGTAGACGAAAACTAAGTAAGCGTGACGGTTCGATTATTCAATTTATCGAACAATATCGTGATTTAGGATATTTACCAGAAGCATTATTTAACTTCATTGCGATGCTTGGTTGGTCTCCTGAAGGGGAAGAAGAAATTTTCTCCAAAGAAGAATTTATTAAGATGTTTGATCCAAAACGTTTATCTAAATCACCAGCATTATTTGATAATGTCAAATTGACTTGGGTAAATAACCAATATGTGAAAAAATTACCGCTAAATGATGTAGTGGAGCTTTCCTTACCACATTTACAAAAAGCGGGGGTTGTGTCTGCTGATTTAGATCAAGCGGAACTTGACTGGGTGCACAAATTAGTTTCACTTTATCATGAACAAATGAGTTATGGTGCAGAGATTGTGCCACTTTCTGAGATGTTCTTTGCGGATGCAGAGGCGATTACTTTTGATGAAGAAGAAAAAGCTGTTCTTGCGGAAGATACAGTCCCAACTGTTATTTCGGCCTTCAAAAAAGAGTTAGAAGCACTAGAAGTTCTTGAAGCTGCGGAAGTAAAAGCGGCAATCAAGCGTGTCCAAAAAGAAACGGGAGTAAAAGGCAAAGGATTATTTATGCCAATTCGGATTGTGACTACTGGCGAAATGCATGGTCCTGAATTGCCGCTTGCAATCGAAGTTCTTGGTCGTGAAAAAGTGCTTAATCGTATGGATACATGGTTGAAAAATAATTAATTTTGAATGGAAGCATCTCGGCAATTTGCGGGGTGCTTTTTTATTTTGATATATTTCAGTTGCAACGAATTTTATTGCTGTTATAATAGAACTAAATATATGGAAAAAGTGCCGATGGGAAGAAGTACGGAATTCTAAACTTATAGAGAGAGTCGCCGTGGCTGGAAGCGACTTAGTTGAACACTCCTGAAATGCCTCCCTGAATTCTGGTGGGAAATTGAGTATCATCAGACGAAATGTGGGTCGTTACCCCCACCCCTAGAGTTGGAGTATGTGCTAAAATTAGCAATGCTCAAGTCAGAGTGGAACCGCGCAAAGCGTCTCTGTATCGGAGGGGCTTTTTTTGTTGGCGTAGGTCCAATAGAAAATGTACGAACTTGAATAAGGAGGCAACAAAATGCCAACTCGCTTAAAAGAAGATATTGCAACAATTATAAAGAATGACCCTGCGACGAAGACTTTTTTTGATGCTTTTTTAACGAATCCGGGATTACATGCACTTTGGTGGCATCGTGTGGCGAACTTTTTTTATCGCCATAAAATGGTTTTGTTTGGAAAAGTATTATCGCAGACAGCTCGTTTCTTGACTAATATAGAGATTCATCCAGGCGCAACAATTGGTAGAAGGCTTTTTATTGATCATGGTGCAGGTATAGTGATTGGAGAAACCGCGGAAATTGGCAACGATGTAACTATTTTTCACGGAGTTACGCTTGGTGGAACTGGGAAAGATTGCGGGAAACGCCACCCAACTGTCGGTGATGGGGCACTTGTTTCAGCAGGAGCAAAAGTACTTGGACCTGTCGAAATTGGTGCAGCGGCTCGTATTGGCGCAGGAGCAGTCGTTTTAAAAGATGTACCCCCAGGAGCAACCGTTGTTGGTATTCCAGCGAAGGTTGTTCGGCTAAACGGTCGAACAGTAGGCCACGCGGTTCCTAAAATGGACGAGCTAACATTACGAATTGCAGAATTAGAAAATATAGTAGAAAAACTTTTAAAAGAAAAGGAGTAGGTCTGATTGTCGATACAAATATTTAATACGTTAACAAGAGAGAAGGAACCTTTTAAACCGCTCAAAGATGGCGAAGTAAAGATGTATGTTTGTGGGCCAACTGTTTATAATTACATTCATATCGGAAATGCGCGACCAATCATTGTTTTTGATACAGTTCGACGTTATTTCACGTATCGTGGTTATGATGTGAAATTTGTGTCTAATTTTACGGATGTGGATGATAAATTAATTCGTGCGGCAAATGAACTAAAATTGACGGTTCCAGAAGTGGCGGATCGCTTTATTGGTGCTTACTTTGATGATGTTGATCAGCTGAATGTGGCAAAAGCTAGCGTGAATCCGCGTGTCACGGAAAATATGGATGAAATCATTCAATTGATAAGTACGCTAATCGAAAAAGGCTATGCATATGAGTCAGCTGGTGATGTCTATTTCCGAACAAAAAAATTCAAAGATTACGGTAAACTGTCTGGTCAAGAATTATCGGAACTACAACACGGGGCGCGAGTTGAATATAATGAACGCAAACAAGATGAGCTTGATTTCACACTATGGAAAGCTGCTAAGCCAGATGAAATTTTCTGGGAGAGTCCGTTTGGTAATGGTCGGCCGGGTTGGCATATCGAATGTTCAGCGCTTGCGAAAAAATATCTTGGAGATACCATTGATATTCATGCGGGAGGCCAAGACTTAGTTTTCCCTCACCATGAGGATGAAATTGCTCAATCTGAAGCGGCGACTGGGAAAACTTTTGCAAATTACTGGATGCACAATGCTTTTTTAAATATTGATGGAGAAAAAATGTCCAAATCACTTGGGAATTTTATTACACTTCATGATGTGTTGAAAGATAACGATCCAAATGTGATTCGTTTCTTCATGCTATCCGTACATTACCGTAAACCAATTACGTTAAATGATGCTATTTTAGAGGATGCAAAAAATGGTTTGGAACGACTAATGATTGCATACCAAAACATTGATCACCGTATTCAAACAGATGACGGTGAATATGTAGAGGAAGCACACGAAGATGAATGGTTAGAACAACTGACAGAATTAAAACAAGCTTTTGAAGATGATATGGATGACGATTTTAATACAGCAAACGCGATTACTACTTTCCATGAACTTGCAAAACGCGCTAATATTTACCTTGCAAAAGAGACAGTTTCTATTAATGTTTTGCGTGAATTTTTAAGTATGATGCGTTTGTTCGCTGAAGTATTAGGTTTGAAATTAGAAAATACGCAAACCGATTCGTTAGATGATAGTGAAGTAGAAGCATTAATTGAAGAACGCCTGCAAGCGAGAAATGAACGTAATTTTGCAAGAGCGGATGAAATTCGAGATATTTTAAAAGAAAAAAATATTATTTTGGAAGACACTGCGCAAGGCACGCGGTTTAGACGGGGGTAAATAATGGCAGAAGTGAAGGAATACAAACAACTTAACGGCCTCGCGCTTGCTTATATGGGAGATGCGGTGTATGAGAAATTTATCCGTGAATATTTACTTGCTGCTGGCAAGACGAAACCGAATCAACTGCATAAAACAGCAACAAAATTTGTATCTGCAAAAGGACAAGCTATGGCGCTTAAAGTGATGATTGCGGAAGGCTTTTTAACAGAGGAAGAAGATCGAATCGCCAAGCGTGGTCGAAATGCTAAATCATATACCGTGCCTAAAAATACTGATCCTGGAACATATAGCATGTCTACTTCTTTTGAAGCGGTTCTTGGTTATCTTTATTTAGCAGGTGACATGAGACGTCTTCAAGAATGGATGGAAAAGGCACTAGAAATAGTTGAAAAAGGAGTGGAAAACAATTAATGGAACAAGAAAATGAGCAAGAATGGATTGGTGGAAGAAATCCCGTCCTTGAAGTGTTACGATCCGAAAGAGATATCCATAAAATATACGTACAAGAAGGTTCGCAAAAAGGCGTGTTAAAACAAGTATTAACGCTGGCTAAAGAACGCAAAATCCAAGTCCAATTTGTGCCAAAGCAAAAGATTGAAAAAGTAGTGAGTGGCGCACATCAAGGTGTTGCAGCGCAAGTGGCAGCTTATCAGTATGCTGAACTTGATGATTTATTTGCGGCTGCCGAAGCAAAAGATGAAATGCCGTTTTTCATTATTCTAGATGAGCTAGAAGATCCACATAACTTAGGATCCATAATGCGTACAGCAGATTCTGTTGGTGCTCATGGAATTATTATCCCGAAACGTCGCGCTGTAGGATTAACGCAAACTGTAGCAAAAGCTAGTACTGGGGCGATGGAGTATGTTCCAGTAGTTCGTGTGACGAATATGGTGCGGACGATGGAAGAGTTGCAAAAACGCGGATTATGGATTTTTGGAACAGATGCTAAAGGAAGCAGCGATTACCGGACAATGGATGTAGATATGCCACTTGCTATTGTTATTGGTAGTGAAGGGTTCGGTATGAGCCGCTTAGTTAGAGAAAAATGTGATTTCCTAGTTCATTTACCAATGCGTGGAAAAGTTACATCGCTTAATGCTTCTGTTGCAGCCAGTTTGTTACTATATGAAGTTTATCGGAAACGTTTCCCACTGGAGAAATAAAGATGGAACAAATTCTGCTTGTTGACGGGTATAATGTGATTGGGGCTTGGCCAGAACTTAGTTTCTTAAAAGATCGTGATTTGGAAGCGGCGAGAGATAAATTGATTGAATGGATGGCGGAGTATCAAAGTTACACCGGTTATCGGGTTGTTGTCGTTTTTGATGCGCAGTTTGTTCGTGGTGTGAAACGAAAAAGTAAAAAACATCAAGTGGAAGTGGTTTTTACACATGAAGATGAAACGGCGGATGAATATATTGAGCAAAAGGCAATTGAATGGAAAAACGCGCGAACCCAAATTATTGTAGCGACATCCGATTATACGGAGCAATGGGCTATTTTTGGGCAAGGTGCGCTTCGGATTTCTTCTCGAGAATTACTTTTTGAAATTCAAGAAATGAGTAAACAAATTGAGAAGAAAATTAAACGAATTCAGGAGAAAATGCCAAAATCAAACCTTAATCTAGATTCTGATATTATTTCTCAGCTTGAAAAGTGGAGAAGAGGCGAGGATTAAGGGATTGACGGTAAGTTTTTGACTATGTATAATAAAGCAACTAAAGCAGAAATCCTGTCGAAAAGGAGCCGATTAGTCTAGTGAATAATTCAGTAAATCAAGAAGAAATGGCGATGCTTGAACTAGCTAGAAGCGGTGATACCGAAGCGTTAGAGTATTTTTTCAGTAAGTATCAGTCAGTGATTTATTGGAAATCTACTCAATATTTTTTACAAGGTGCAGAGCGAGATGACTTAATCCAAGAAGCAATGATTGGTCTTTTTAAAGCAATTCGTGATTATGATCAAACAAAAGAAGCTTCTTTTCGGTCTTTTGCAGAAATGTGTATAAATAGGCAACTTCTTTCGGCGGTGAAACGCGCGTCCAGACAAAAAAACATTCCATTAAATAATTCAGTTTCATTAGATACACCAATGGCTGAGGATGATGTAGACTGGACTTTATTAGATGTTATATCCGAAAAAGAAGCTGAAACGCCTGAAGACTTTTTAATCAAAAATGAAGATTTAACACATGTAGCACGTCAGCTAGAGGAAGTCACAAGCGAATTTGAAAAAGAAGTGTTAAAACAATATTTAGAAGGTAAAAGTTATCAAGAAATGGCTCTTTTCTTTAATAAAAAAGAGAAGGCAATTGATAATGCTTTGCAACGAGTGAAAAAGAAAATGATGAAGCAGTTCGAATAAAAAAATAATTGACTAGCCAAGAGCCAAGTGTTATATTTATATGGATGAAATGTGCCTATTTTTTGGCATGGCATATTTAATGATTGCGGAGTTGAGATAATTTATGAAGAAGAAAACATCCCTCGCTTGTTCTGAGTGTGGTTCAAGAAACTATACAGTCAATGTTAGCGGGACGCAGAAAGAAACTCGCTTAGAAGTGAAGAAATTCTGTCGACACTGCAATAAACATACATTACATCGAGAAACAAAATAGACGATATGGAGGTTTTGGTATGTCTGCAATAGCAAGATTCTTTCGGAATGTTTCATCCGAAATGCATAAGGTTACATGGCCAACTAGAAAAGAGCTTTTAACATACACAGTAACAGTAGTTATTACAGTAATTTTATTTGCTTTATTCTTTATGTTAATTGATTTCGGTATTGAACAAATTATTAAACTTATCATGTAGTGCTAGGAATTTTACAAAGATAATGATATACTATTACTTGAGACAAAACCCGTACAACTTTCGGGTTTTTTATTTTGGATTATACTAAAAGGAGGATGGCGGCAAAATAGGCTGCTGCCAACTAAACAATGGAAAAGAATTGGTATGTTGTTCATACTTACTCCGGTTATGAAAATAAAGTCAAAGCAAACTTAGAAAAACGTGTAGAATCAATGGGCATGTCAGATAAAATTTTCCGCGTTATCGTACCGGAAGAAGAAGAAACAGAAGTAAAAAATGGTAAAACAAAAACAATTAAACGTAAAGTATTCCCTGGTTATGTTTTAGTGGAAATCGTCATGACAGATGATTCTTGGTATGTTGTACGTAATACTCCAGGTGTTACTGGGTTTGTTGGTTCATCAGGCTCAGGATCAAAACCAACACCATTACTTCCAGAAGAAGCAGAGCGTATTCTGAAAAGCATGGGTATGGTTGAAAAACGTGCCGAAGCTGACTTTGAAATTGGTGAAACAGTTATGGTCAAAGAAGGACCATTCGCTGATTTCTCTGGTAAAGTGGACGAAATGGACAACGACAAAGGTAAAGCGAAAGTCATGGTTAACATGTTCGGACGTGAAACTCCAGTTGAAGTTGATTTCAACCAAATCGAAAAACTTTAAAACTTGCAACCTCTACATTATTTGTGGAGGTTGTTTTTGGTAAGGAGGCGACAAAATGGACAAAGCTAAGCAGATATATTTTGATTTTAAACGAGAAGCGGGCTTTTTAGAACTCGATTTTCCATTGTTTTTACGTAATGGCCCAGGCAGCGGTGAACTTTGCATGGACTATAACGAACAAGATGGATATATGTTATACGGTTATGAACGCGGCTTGCGTAACAGTGAATTCAAAACAAAAGATTTGGAAGAATTTAAATACGAGGTTTTTCTTCATATTTGTTGGTATATGGGAATGGAATTTGAACTTCGCCACCGAAAAGATAATATAGAACGTGATGACAACATCCTCGAAACGGACACCCGTAAAATCGCTTTTGAAAAAACATTGCAATTGCTACAAAAAGTTAATCCAGCCTGGATAGATAAGGCTGCGCAAGGCTACACAACATATTTGAACTTATGGCGTAAAAATCAAAATGTATATTTCGATAAAGAGTCCATGCAATTTAAAATAGAATCTTAAAAAAGTCTTGCAACAGAATGTTTAAGATGGTATCATATATAAGTACGTTTTTGACGTATTTTTTAACGTGGGAGGGGAAATATCAGCCCCAGTCAACCACATCACGGACTTAAGGAGGTATGTCTCGTGGCAAAAAAAGTGATTAAAGAAGTTAAACTTCAAATTCCAGCAGGTAAAGCAAATCCTGCACCTCCAGTTGGACCTGCATTAGGTCAAGCTGGCGTAAACATCATGGGATTCTGTAAAGAGTTTAATGCTCGCACAGCCGATCAAGCTGGTCTTATTATTCCTGTTGTGATCACTGTATTTGAAGACCGTTCGTTTACGTTCATCACTAAAACTCCACCAGCAGCTGTATTACTTAAAAAAGCAGCTAAAGTGGAAAAAGGATCCGGTGAACCAAACAAAACAAAAGTTGCATCTGTAACTCGCGCTCAAGTACAGGAAATTGCTGAAACAAAAATGCCAGACCTTAACGCTGCAAATGTTGAATCTGCAATGCTAATGGTTGAAGGTACTGCACGTTCTATGGGTATCACTATCCAAGATTAATCGTGTGTTTCACAATTTGACAATTAAGGAGGAAAAGAAATGGCTAAGAAAGGCAAAAAGTATCAAGATGCTTTAAAACAAATTGATGCAAACAAAGTTTACACTGCAGAAGAAGCAGTAGAACTTGCTAAAAAAATTGACTTCGCTAAATTCGATGCAACTGTTGAAGTAGCATTCCGTCTTGGCGTTGACCCTAAAAAAGCAGATCAACAAATCCGTGGTGCTGTTGTACTACCAAACGGTACTGGTAAAACTCAACGCGTATTAGTATTCGCAAAAGGTGAAAAAGCAAAAGAAGCTGAGGCTGCTGGAGCTGATTACGTTGGTGAATCTGAATTCGTTGAAAAAATCAACCAAGGTTGGTTTGAATTTGACGTTATCGTTGCTACACCTGACATGATGGGTGAAGTTGGTAAATTAGGCCGTGTCCTTGGACCAAAAGGTTTAATGCCAAACCCTAAAACTGGTACAGTAACAATGGACGTAACTAAAGCAGTTAACGAAATTAAAGCTGGTAAAGTAGAATACCGTGTTGATAAAGCTGGTAATGTCCACGCTGCAATCGGTAAAGTATCTTTTGATGCTGCTAAACTAGTAGAAAACTTCCGTACTGTAAACGACGTTCTTCAAAAAGCAAAACCTGCTGCTGCGAAAGGTACTTACGTGAAAAATCTTTCCGTAACAACTACTTTCGGACCTGGAATCAAAGTTGACCCAGCTAGCTTATAAAATTTAACTTGACCAGCCTCTTTTCTTTTGATAAGATAGGCTAGTTGAAACAATCAAATATCCTTACCGTAGACAGTTGGTGCGTTTACCGCTTAAATTTGCCACCCGAGGGATTTCTTTTGAAGTGTACATTCGTGTGCATTCCACAAAAACCTCTGGCGTCTACGGTGTCAGAGGTTTTTTGTTGCTGATCAAACAGAACTTGTATCTGTTTAATTAGATTTAATTGTTGGACGGAGGTGGAAAAATGAGTAAAGTTCTTGAAGCTAAACAAAGTGCAGTAGAAGAAATTAAAACAAAATTATCAGCTAGTGCGTCTACAGTAATTGTTGATTACCGCGGCTTAAACGTTGGCGAAATCACTGAATTACGTAAACAATTGCGTGATGCTGGTATTGAATTTAAAGTCTACAAAAACTCACTAACTCGCCGTGCTGTTGAAGCTAACGGTTACGAAGGTTTAGAAGGAGCTCTAACTGGTCCTAACGCAATCGCATTCAGTAATGAAGACGTAGTTGCGCCTGCGAAAATCCTTAACGATTTCGCTAAAGATCATGAAGCACTAGAAATCAAAGCCGGTGTTATTGAAGGTAAAGTTGCTTCTCTTGAAGAAATTAAAGCACTTGCAACACTTCCATCACGCGAAGGATTGCTATCTATGCTTTGCAACGTACTTCAAGCTCCAGTTCGCGGTCTTGCTATCGCTACTAAAGCTGTTGCTGACCAAAAAGAAGGACAAGAAGCATAATCTGTTTTACCCAGGGGGAACCCTACAAACAAATCTCGGTTAAATCCGAAAAAATTATATTAATTGGAGGAATTTCAAAATGGCTTTAAACATTGAAGAAATCATTGCTTCCGTAAAAGAAGCATCTGTATTAGAACTTAACGATTTAGTAAAAGCAATCGAAGAAGAATTTGGCGTAACTGCTGCTGCTCCTGTAGCTGTAGCTGCTGCTGGTGGCGGTGCTGCTGAGCAAACTGAATTCACTGTAGAATTATCTTCTGCTGGAGATTCTAAAATCAAAGTTATCAAAGTGGTACGTGAAATCACTGGTCTTGGCTTAAAAGAAGCTAAAGAATTAGTTGACAACGCTCCTAAAGCTCTTAAAGAAGGCGTTGCTAAAGAAGAAGCTGAAGAAATCAAAGCTAAACTTGAAGAAGTTGGCGCTAACGTAGAAGTTAAGTAATTTTGTTAAGACCTTAGATACTAGCTATCTAAGGTCTTTATTTATTAAAATATAAAGATCATTAAATAAGCATTTTTAAAGGAATGAAGTCGGAAATAATCCTTTAGAAGGCTTTTTTTTATTGCCGTTACATGCTAGTATTAGTAAGTGAGTTAGTTAGTTTTCTGGAGGTTTATACATGTCAATTAAAGCTATATCGAAATCTGAACTAGAAATCATGAAAATAATTTGGGAATACGGCAGAGCTGTTCAGTATTCAGATGTTGCCATGAAACTTAGTGAAAAAGAAGTATTATGGAAGAAAAACACCATTCTTACTTTTTTAGCACGCTTAGTTGAAAAAAATTTACTTCGAGTTAAAAAAATTGGACGTAAAAATGAATATTATGCACTTGTTAGTGAAAATGAATATTTGGAACTGCAAACAGAAACATTTTTAGAAGAGATTTATGAGGGGGATGTAAAAGGATTAATCACGAATTTAGTACAGAATGACTTAATTTCTTCGGATGAACTTGATGATTTACAACAATTTTGGAAAAGGATGAAGTCACCTAATGAATGAACTGCTTAAGATGGTCTTATCCATGGCCCTCACTTCACTAGTGTTAATACCATGTATATGGATATTTGGAAAAGCATTTAATCGCTATTTAAGTAAGAAAAAAATCTATTATTTATGGCTTGTTGTTTTTCTCTTTTTAACAATACCTTTTTCATTTATTTTCTTTACGCCAACAAAAAATAATGAATTTATGTGGGGAAAAGGAACCGGTTTAGAAGGAGCTACTTCAGTTGTATTTGATAACAATGGTATTTTTGTAGAAAGAGATGCTAAAGTTGCTTTTTGGATGACATTACTCGATTATTTATGGGTAATTTGGTTGGTAATATTTTTACTTATTTTTATTTACAGAATCGCTTCTTATCGAAATTTTAAAAAATATGTTTTTTCAGGCGCACAAAAAGTAAATAATTTGGAGCAACTTGATCAATTAGGGGAGATTATAGATGAATTAAATATTAAAAAATCAGTTGAACTGATGATTAATCCACTAATTTCTTCACCTATTTTCTTAGGATTCAAGCGAAATGTTATAGTGTTACCTGATAAATCTTTTTCTGAAGAGGAACTTCAATATATTCTTAGACACGAGTTAATACATTGTAAACGAAAAGACATGTATTATGTCTGGATTGCTCAATTTTTCGTTTGTATCTATTGGTTCAATCCTCTGGTGTATCTTATGAATAAACAAATCCAAATTGATCGTGAATTAGCTTGTGACGAAGCGGTTTTAGCTACCCTGCCAAAAGAGAAATATTTGGGTTATGGAGATACATTACTCTCTTCGCTTGCAAAATCAGGAAACTATAAAGAATCATCCGTAGCCGTTTCACTTCACGAAAATACTAAAAAGTTAAAAGAAAGGCTTACATTCATTGCAAATTATCAAAAGGAAGCAAAAAATAATAACACAATTTTACCTATTTTTCTGATAGCACTATGTAGTGTAGGTCTAATATTTAGTTTGTTTCAAACAGAAATATTCACTAAAGAAAAGAACAAATCCATTATAATTAAGAAAGATAAAAATACAAATAACTTCTCTCGTTAATTGAGGGAAGTTTTTTTGTGTAAGATATTGACTTTTAAGCCTACAAAATGTAGAATTAAAATGCATAAATAATACTAAAAAAGGTGGGGGAATTACATGTTCGGTCGAAAACAAGCTGTTATACCAAGTGAGTACAATGATTTTAATACTTTTTCACCCGATAAAGAAAAATTGCTTTGCATAGGTGCACCTAGTACGGAATGTAAACATGGAATTACAACAAAATTAGATGGTTCGCACAAAATGCTGAAACTCTTTTATCCGAAAAAAAGTGAAGGTAAAACGATGAAATATTGGCTTCCAATGTTTGGGATTACTGACTCTCAGTCCGCTGTAGAAGTTATATCAAGTTGGATTAAAGCAAATGATTTTTACGAGGAAGTTACTCCGGATACAACTAGAGAGGTTATTAAAGAGTTAACTAAAGCAGCTAAAAAGTATGATTTTGATGGAAGTGACTTAATAGATGCTGCCAGCAAAGTAAAAACTTATGGCGCTTTTGATATTGACAGATTAGGTTATATTGTACGTGTTTGTTTTTCTTTAAACTTGCTCACAGAAGAACAAGCATGGAGTTTCTTGAAACAATTGCAGGAAGATACAGAGGCGCATTTTGATAATTGGGATGATTATATGGTCAGTTATTTAAATGGGCAAGAAGGATTAGATACAAGTTGGTATAGCAGTGCATGTGAATCCTATATCAAAATGAAAAAGGATTCAACGAGTTTAATGAATAAATATCAACTAAAAGATTAACAAAAAGGGAGTTTACAAAAAACATGAAAAAATTATTAAGTTTAGTAGGGATTTTATTAATGGCACTCTTAGTAACGGCTTGTGGAAATGATCAAGCTGCGAGTGATGAAAAAATGGAAAAAGATACGTATGTGGCTGATTTACAAGGTGCCAAATTAGAAGCTACTTTTTCACATGTAGGTGATAATGTAAGAAAAGTAGACCAAAAAATGGTGTACCCACTTGATTATCTTGGCTTAGAAGAAGGCGTAAAAGTAGACGACGCGACGAAAAAACAACTAGAAGAACAAGTAACTTCGCAGTATAAAGGTTATAAAGATGGTAAAGGGACATCGCTTGAAACGAAATTTACGGATGATGGCATGGAACTCAATATGTCTGTTGATTTATACAAAGCAGATAAAGATGCGGTTGGTTCTTTACTAGTCGGAACAACCGATCCAAAAAATGTGAGCTATAAAGACACGGTAGAACAATTTGAAGCACAAGGTTTTACTAAAAAATAGTTTTAAAAATAGGAAATAGAATTTCTTTGGCTAGAGATTCTATTTTTTAATTCCTTTTATCTTAATTATAGCTATTTTGCAGTAAGGTTTTATGCTAAAATAACTAGAGATGTGAAAGGAAGGTGCGGCATTTGACGAATAATCATTACTACACAAATGATGAAACAATAAAGCACAACCGAAAAACATGGCAAGTGCTATTAAAAGGATTTAATATGAATTTTACAAGCGATAATGGTGTGTTTTCAAAAAATACCGTTGATTTTGGTTCGAAATTATTAATTGAGGCGTTTGAATTAGAAGAGAAATCAGGGAAAATCTTGGATGTTGGTTGTGGTTATGGGCCGATGGGGTTAACAGTTGCCAAAGAATTTCCTGAGAGCCAGATTGAAATGGTGGATGTCAATTTACGAGCGCTTGAACTTGCAAAAGAAAATGCAGAGCTAAATAAAATCTCGAACACACATATATATGAAAGCTCCGTGTATGATAACGTAACAGCTACAGATTACCAGGCGATTATTAGTAATCCGCCAATCCGTGCTGGTAAAAAGGTGGTTCATGCTATTTTGGAAGGGGCATTTGCTCATTTACGAAAAAACGGGGAACTTTGGATTGTTATTCAAAAAAAACAAGGTGGTCCATCTGCGGAAAAGAAAATGGAAGAAGTTTTTGGAAATGTAGAGACGGTAACAAAGGATAAAGGTTACTTTATTTTTAGAAGTATTAAGAATTAAGTTGTGTGAACTTTGGGAATGTGCTAGTATAGAAATACATTTTACTAAGAAAGGACTGAGGGATATGCTTAGAATGAGAAAAATACTCGAAAAAAACAACCAATCAAGAATGAAGATAATAGGTTTTTCTTTAACGTTCGCGCATAATAATTCCGCGTCTTTTCAAGGTTACGTTCGTTAAAAGTTAGGTCCTTCAATCTTTCTTGATTGAGGGACTTTTTTTATACTTAAAAACAGAAGAAAGAAGTGAGTCAAATGACAGAGGGAAAACTGAGTAATTTAAACAGCTAGGAAGAGAAGTGAGGATTTTCATTTCTCTATTAAACAGAAAATGAGGAATAGAAATGCTAACATTAAAAGGAAAATATAACGAAGCAACAGTTTATACAGACAATATTGATGACAATACGATTGGACAAATTATTACTCTTTGTAGTCAGCCGTTTGTGAAGGACAGCAAGATTCGAATCATGCCTGATACTCATGGTGGTAAAGGCTGCGTGATTGGAACAACGATGACGATTCAAGATAAAATTGTTCCTAATTTAGTTGGAGTAGATATTGGCTGCGGTCTATATGTAGTAAAACTAAAACCTGGTAAATTAAAAATGAGTTTTGATAAATTGGATAAAGTTATTCGTGAACGTGTTCCATCAGGAAGTAGGACGCATGACAAAGCTATTGATGATTTTGATTTGGATGGCGTCATTGCTCCAATTCATCGCGGCTGGGCATCTAGGAGTATAGGGACGCTCGGTGGCGGGAACCATTTTATTGAGGTGAATCAAGGGTCAGATGGAATTTATCTTGTAATTCATAGTGGAAGCCGGGTGCTTGGGAAGGAAATCGCGGAATATCATCAAGAAGTCGCTTATAAAAAATTAGATGGTTTGCGTAAAGAATTAAAAGTGGCTGCAACTAAAGCGAAAAAAACAGGAAGCTTAAAAATGGTTAATGATTTTATGAGTGATCGTGAATTAGTAAAGCTAGATTATGATTTATCTTATGTAACTGGTTCGGATTTAGAACATTATTTGAATGATATGGAAATTGCACAAAGATTTGCAGCTCGCAATCGTTATGTGATGGCGCAAATAATTTTAAAAGCGATGAAGTGGGACAAAGCGGTTATTTCATCGTTTGATTGTGTTCATAATTATATCGATATTAATAATCATATGCTTAGAAAAGGTGCTACTTCAGCTCAGTTAGGTGAACAAATTATTGTGCCGCTGAATATGCGTGATGGGAGTATTCTAGCAACTGGGAAAGGTAATCCAGATTGGAATTACTCGGCGCCGCATGGGGCAGGAAGAATGTTAAGTCGTTCTAATGCTAAAGCGCAGATCAGTCTAGAAAGTTATCAGAAGGCAATGAAAGATGTCTGGACTACTTCCGTTTCTAAAAAAACAATTGATGAAGCGCCAAAAGCATACAAATCTGCCCGACAATTACTTGCTGATGTTGAAGACACAATGGAAATTCAAGAAATAATCAAACCTTTATACAACTTTAAAGCATAACCGAGAAGAAGTGGCAGATATTGTGCAATGCCGCTTCTTCTTTGCATGAGAACGCAATTGGGTAAGGAAATAAGTTCTAACTTTTTCTGTAATCTGATATAATAAAGAAGTATTTGTGATTTTGGAATATTAGGGAGATATATATGAGTAAAGTGACGAAAATTGGAGATGTAGCAGAAAAAACGGGTTATTCAATAACTACTATTTCTCGAGCAATCAATGGTAATCCAAATGTTTCGGATAAGACAAAAAAGAAAATCTTTGCTGCGATGAAAGAATTGAATTATTATCCTAATAACATTGCTCAACAATTTCGAGGGCAAGGAACTAAGATGATTGGTGTTGTTATTTCTTTTATTACCAATCCTTTTTTTGCGTATCTTGTAGATGCAATTGAACGTTATTTATCTCGCGAAGGTTTTCAAGTTGTCATGTTGCAGACTTTAGAAAATCCTGCCAAAGAATTGCAATTCATTGAAATGTTGCAAAAGAAACAACTAGACGGTTTGATTATGGCCAACTTAGAGAATGATACAGAAGAAATTAAAGCTCTTGTTGAAAGTGGCAAAATCGTTCTTTGTAATCGTTACTTAGGAAATGAAAATTTAGCAATTATTAACATTGATGAAACGAAAGCGGCTTATCAAGCAACGAATTATCTAATTGAATGTGGTTATAAGCGTCTTGCCTATTGCACAGGTGGTATAAAAAATAAAAATGATAATCGTTTTAAAGGATTTATACAAGCTGTAATAGAAAATGGTCTTTCTTTTGATGAATCATTATATTTTGAAAGGTTATTAACAATTGAAGATGGGGAAAAATTACTTACTAAAATTTTAGAAGATAAAACTACGATTCCGGATGCCTTTTTTTCAAATGGAGATACAGTTGCGGCTGGAATTTTATATGCCGCAAAAAAATATGGGATTTCAGTACCAGAAGACTTAGGAATTATAGGTTTTGATAATCAGCCAATCGCTAAGGTGTTAAATCCAGCATTAACTACGATTGAACAGCCAATAAAAGAACTTGGGGAATTTTCGGCGCAAGTTTTATTAGCTAATTTACAAGGAACAAACATACCAATTGCACCAAACTTCGAAACAAAATTAATTATAAGGGAAACTACCAAATAAAGTTTCTCTTATAGTCTTTATGAAAACGGTTGACATTTTGCTTGATAATTGGTATTATTTTTACGATATATGAAACCGCTTAAACTAAAATGACAACCGGTTGTCATTTTAAATGAAGATAAGGAGAATGTTCGAGTATGAAGAAATTACTTTTGTCCATCAGTATTATTATCGGTTTAAGTTTATTAACTAGTTGTGGTGTAGAAAAAGAATACAAACCAGATATAAAAGTAAACGAAAAAAATGTTTCTTTAAAAGTATGGGTCGATTTAAATCAAGGTGATTTTTATAGAAAAGTGGTAGAAGATTTTAAAAAAGAGCATCCTGATAAGAATTATGACATTACAGTGATTGAATCTGAATCTGGGCGAGCGCAAGAATATGTTCAGAAAGACCCGGAAGCGGCGGCAGATGTATTTATAACGCCAAATGATCGTCTAGGACAAATGGTAGAGTCGGGTGCTGTTTACCAATTAACAAAGTATACCGATGGAATTAAGAAAGATAATACGACAACTTCCGTTCAAGCTGCTACATATCAAAATAAGATGTACGGTTTTCCTGTAACGGCAGAAGCAATGTTTATGTATTACGATAAGCGAGTTTTTTCAGAAGAAGATATTAAAACTTTTTCCGGAATAACATCTAAAGGGAAATTAGGAATAAATCTTGCGGAGAGTGGCGCAGATTATCGTGAAACTCCTTGGTTTATAGCGAATGGGACATATCTTTACGGAAAAGATGGGGAAGACCCTTATGGAACAACCTTTAATTCCCCAGAAGGTGTCCAAGTATTGAATTGGATTGGTAAGTTAAAAGATAATTCCAATGTAGTTGCTGTCAATGCAGATGAAATTAGTGCGCTTAGATCAGGTAAAATAAATGCTGTTTTAAGTGGTGTTTGGAATGAGGCTGCAATACGAGAAGTATTAGGAGAAAATATGGGGGTCGCAGTATATCCAACGGCTGATTTTGGAAATGGAGAGGTTAATATGATGGCTTTCCAAGGTAGCGGAATATATTGTATCAACGCATTTACTAAATCACCATTAGAAGCTATGGAGTTAGCTGATTATATCACCAGTGCGAATGTGCAAGTAAAGGCATTTGAAGAATTAGGTAAAATCCCAAGTAATTTGAAAGCAAGAAATAGTTCTACAGTAGAAAAAAATGATGTGGCAAAAGCAGTAATTGCGATGACATCTGAAAATCATTCCGTTTTAATGCCGAAAATACCTGAAATGAATGTTTTTTGGCAACATATGAATCCGCTTTTAGTAGATACATATAAAGGTAAAATCAAGGAAGCGGATTATCCAGATGCACTTGATAAATTAGTCAAAGATATTACACCAGCGAAATAAGAAAGTAGGTTAAGTATATGATGGTTAAGAAGAATTATTTTAATATTTTTAAGAATGGTTCTGTTTCTACGAGATTATCTTATGTAATTATGGGGGCTGGTAATTTGGCCCATAAGCAAATTGCGAAAGGACTCTTATTTCTTTTTAGCGAACTTGCTTTCTTGTTTTTCCTTGTGTTTTATGGTGTTAGTTTAATCCAAGGTATGACGACTCTTGGGACAGTGAATCAATCGTGGAATTATGATGATAACTTAGGGATTATGGTTCGGACGCCAGGTGATAATTCCATGCTAATGCTGATATATGGAATTATGACAATTGTTATATGTGTTCTATTTGTTTTCTTGTATCTTGCTAATATTAGAAGTGCTAATCAAGTGGAAAAATTTCAACAGGAAAATAAAAAAATACCAACTTTTAAGGAAGATTTAAAGAGTTTATTAGATAATAAATTTCATGTAACGCTATTAACGATACCAATCATTGGCGTCATAGTTTTTACGATAATGCCACTTATTTACATGATTTCATTGGCTTTTACAAATTATGATCATGAGCACTTACCACCAAGAAATTTGTTTGGATGGGTAGGATTAGTTAATTTTAAAAATGTATTAAATGGCGACATTTCAAGTACATTTTTCCCTGTACTTGGTTGGACGCTGATTTGGGCACTTTTAGCAACTGCTACTTGTTTCTTTTTTGGTGTGTTGCTTGCACTGCTTATTAACCATAAGGGAGTCAAATTCAAGAAGTTTTGGCGAACTATTTTTGTTATAACAATGGCTGTGCCTCCTTTTGTATCGTTGTTAGTAATGCAAAACTTGTTACATGCTGCTGGGCCGCTGAATACTATTTTAATGAATGCGGGAATTATCGCTGAGCCAATACCATTTTTGACAGATGCCTTACTTGCAAAAATATCTGTCATATTCGTTAATATGTGGATTGGAATTCCAGTGACTATGTTAATTGCCACAGGGATTTTAATGAACTTGCCGAAAGATCAACTGGAAGCTGCGCGGATGGATGGGGGAAATAGTTTTCATTTATTCAGGTATATAACGTTCCCTCAAATATTAACGGTTATGTTACCAAGTTTGATTCAGCAATTTATTGGTAACATCAATAATTTTAATGTGATATATCTCTTAACTGGTGGAGGGCCTTCAAATAGTAATTTCTACGGTGCTGGAGATACGGATTTGCTTGTAACGTGGCTTTATAAATTAACAGTAGAAGCTGCTGATTATAATTTAGCTTCTGTTATTGGGATTATCACATTCGTTCTTAGTGCGGCATTCTCATTGTTTGCTTATACACGTACAAATTCTTATAAAGAAGGGAGCAAATAATATGAAAAAAGCTACGATATGGCCTAACTTGTTGTTGGTAGTACTTGGAGGTATTTGGATTTTTCCAATAATCTGGATTGTTTTAACGGCTTTTAGAGCGGAAAGTGGACAGTTTGTTTCGTATTTCTTTCCGAAAGAGTATACACTAGATCACTTTGCATATCTATTTGAAAATCATGAAAATTTCCCTTTTATGTTATGGGTGAAGAATACAATGATTGTTGCGGTTTGTTCTTGTTTGTTAAGCACTTTTATAACAGTTTCAATGGCTTATGTGTTATCTAGACTTCGGTTTAGATTTAAAAAGACTATGTTAAAAACGGCACTCGTTTTAAATATGTTTCCTGCTTTTATGAGTATGATAGCTGTTTACTATATTTTGAAAGCATTTGGATTAACACAATCTCTAACGGCGCTTGTCTTAATTTATTCATCTACAGCGGCATTAACTTTTTATATTGCTAAAGGCTTTTTTGATACGATACCAAAATCTTTGGACGAATCGGCAATGATGGATGGCGCGACCAAGTTAAGTATTTTTACAAAAATAACGTTACCGATGTCTAAGCCAATTATTGTTTACACGGCTTTAATGGCGTTTATGTTACCATGGATGGATTTTATTTTTGCAAAAGTGATTATGGGAGATAATGTACCTAAATATACAGTTTCCATAGGTTTATATTCTATGTTGAATCAAACAACAGCTAATACGATGTATACGACATTTGCGGCTGGCTGTATATTGATTGCAGTGCCAATTACAATACTGTTTATTTATTTACAAAAATATTATGTTGAAGGCATTACCAGTGGTGCTGTTAAAGGATAGGAGATAAATCAATAATGAAATTAACAGAAGCAAAAGAATGGTGGAAAGAATCGGTCGTTTATCAAATCTATCCACGTAGTTTTCAAGATTCCAATGGTGATGGCATTGGAGATATTAGAGGGATTATTGAACGGCTTCCTTATTTAGCAGATTTAGGAATAAATGTGGTTTGGCTTTGTCCGGTCTATAAATCGCCTATGGATGATGGTGGCTATGATATTTCTGATTATTATCAGATTGATCCAATGTTCGGAACAATGGACGATATGGATGAATTAATTGAAAAAGCTGGCGAATTAGGAATAAAAATATTAATGGATTTGGTGGTTAACCATACGTCCGATGAACATGAATGGTTTCAAAAAGCATTGGCTAATCCAAAAAGTAAATACCGTGATTATTATATTTTTCGAGAAGGTATAAATGGGAATCCACCTAATAATTGGCGTTCTTATTTTGGTGGCTCTGCATGGGAACCTGTGCCTAGTGAGAGTAACATGTTTTATCTACATGCTTTTTCTAAAAAACAGCCTGATTTAAATTGGGAAAATATTGCGGTTCGTAATGAATGTATCCAAATGATTAATTGGTGGCTTGAAAAAGGTTTAGGTGGATTTAGAATTGATGCTATTTTAAATTTGAAGAAAAGAATTGAATATGGTGTTTTCCCAGCGAACGGAGAAGATGGGTTAGTATTCATTGGTCATTGGATTTTAAATCAGCCTGGGATTGAGGAGTGGCTAAATGAAATTGATGAGCTTACATTTAAAAAACACAATGCGTTTACTGTGGCTGAAGCAGATGTACCAGAAGAAAGACTCTCTGAATATATAGGCGAAAATGGTCATTTTCGTATGGTCTTTGATTTTAGTTATACAGATATTGATACGCCTGAAACCGGAGAATGGTTTAAGCAGTCGAAATGGACTGTAAAAGAATTGAAAGACAAAATAATGATTAATGAATTGATAACACAGCGAAATGGTTGGGGTGCCAAGTATTTAGAGAACCATGATCAACCACGTTCGATAAATAAGTATTTACCACAAGAATATCAAGATGACCGTAGTAAAAAAATGTTAGCCGTTTTATTTATGATGTTACACGGAACTCCTTTCATATACCAAGGTCAAGAGATTGGTATGAGTAATATTCGAATGGATAGTATAACCGATTATAATGATATTGCCACACATGATCAATATCGTCGTGCTCTTCTTTCTGGAATGAGTCCTGACGAGGCACTTGAATGGATGTACCGTCGTAGTAGAGATAATTCGAGAACGCCAATGCAGTGGACTAATCAAAAGAATGCTGGCTTCTCAAATGCGGATGAGATTTGGTTGAAAACCAATCCTAATTATCATGAAATTAATGTTGAGCAGGAACAAATGGATGAAACATCTGTATTAAATTTTTACAAGAAATTAATCTATTTAAGAAGTGATTTTAGTAAATATAAAGAAGTAACAATTTATGGTGAATTAGTACCAGTGGAATCAAGTGATACAGTTATTGCCTACAAACGGATAATAGATGACAAAGAGCTCTTAATAGTTGTGAATTTTTCGGATGCTGAAGATCAATTATTCACAGAAGGCTGTTATGAACAGATAATTGCCAATGTGGAGTTGCCAAAAATTGTGGAAAATAAATTTATTTTACCCGCTTATACAGGCGCCGTTTTTTCAAAAATTTTGGAGGTAGAGTGATTGCAAATTAAAAATAAAGCGATGTTAATTACTTATTCTGATAGTCTGGGTCGAAATATGGAAGAACTTTATCAAATGATGGAAACTTATTTTGAAGATGTTGTGGGTGGGATTCACTTATTACCATTCTTTCCATCTACTGGAGATCGAGGGTTCGCGCCAACTGATTATACCATTGTAGATAGTAAGTTAGGATCTTGGGAAATGGTCGAAAAACTAGGTGAAAAATATTATTTAATGTTTGATTTTATGATTAATCACATTTCTCGAAAATCTCACTTTTTTCAAGATTTTAAAAAAGCGCATGATAACTCAAAATATAGAGATATGTTTATTCGGGTAAATGAGTTTTTTCCACCAGGCAGACCAAGTGAAAAAGACTTAGACTTAATCTATAAGCGAAAAGATAAAGCGCCTTTCCAAGAAGTTGAGTTTGCTGATGGAGAAACAGAGTTAGTCTGGAATACATTTGGTGAAGAACAAATTGATTTAGATGTTACAGCAGAAGTTACAAAGGAATTCATTCGCCAAACAATACAAAATATGGCGTCGCACGGTTGTTCCATCTTACGTCTAGATGCTTTTGCTTATGCTATTAAAAAATTAGAGACCAATGATTTTTTTGTTGAACCTGAAATTTGGAATTTGCTGGATGAAGTGAAAGCAGAAGCTAAGAAGTATAATATGGAATTATTACCAGAAATTCATGAGCATTATTCAATTCAAATGAAAATTGCGAACCATAATTATTATATTTATGATTTTGCGCTACCAATGGTTATGCTTTATTCATTATATAGCGGACATGCGAATCGTTTAGCGAACTGGTTGAAAATGAGTCCTATGAAGCAATTTACTACATTAGATACACATGATGGCATTGGAGTTGTGGATGCCAGAGACCTATTAACAGACGAAGAACTTGATTATACATCAAAAGAATTATACAAAATAGGAGCCAATGTCAAAAAAGTATATTCCTCCGAGAAATATAACAACTTGGATATTTATCAAATTAATAGTACGTATTATAGTGCTTTAGGCGATGATGATAAAAGTTATTTGTTGGCGAGAGCGATTCAATGTTTTGCACCAGGAATTCCACAAATATACTATGTTGGATTACTAGCGGGTAAAAATGATATTGAACTTTTGGAAAAAACGAAAGAAGGACGTAATATCAATCGCCATTATTACACAGTAGATGAAATTGCCAAGGAAGTAGAAAGACCAGTTGTTAAAGCATTAAGTAAGCTACTTCGATTTAGAAATAATTCTGAAGCATTTGATTTAGAGGGTAGCATAGAAGTGCAAACACCAAATTCAAATGAAATAGTAATTATTCGCAAAAATAAAACCGGAAAAATAGTAGCAATCTTAACAGCGAATTTAATGACTAAATCATTCCAAATTACCGAAAACGAAAGAAATATTGCCATTTAATTATAAATAGACACGAATGAGGTCTCTCGTTCGTGTTTGTTTGTATTTTCTATTGACAACGGCGCCTGATTATTGTATTATTATATAATGCCAAAAGAATCAGGACTATTTTTGTGTGTTTATTATTAAGTTGAAATGCTGTTGAAAATAAAGCATTTGCAAGCGATTTTGGCAAAATAGAAGACATAGATGTGGCTTTCAAAAATACAAAACGGAATCGAATTTTTCCGTCTTGTACTGACACTTTTAAGGAAAATTATTTTCTAGGGAGTTTCAGCAATATGAAATCCGCTTTCTTTTTGTCTAAATAGAATATTTTTCGTACGAAAGTTCCACTTAAGTTAACTATGGAAATGCTTCTTGGATGCGTGTTTGCAAGCCAAGATTAGAAACAAGAAGGAAAATTTTGATGAACGGTGTTTAAGCCAGTATATTTTGCACGTAGCAAAAAAACTGCCAGCGTCTTAAACCTCGGATACGGAAGGTTCCATTGTTTTCGCAGCCATAATTAACAAGTGTGCTTATAAATTTTTTAATTAATTTGAGGGGTGAATAGTTTGTCAGGACATTCAGGACATGATGTAAAATATGGACGGCATCGTACGCGTAGAAGTTTTGCGCGAATCAGTGAAGTACTTGAATTACCAAACTTAATTGAGATTCAAACAGCTTCTTACCAGTGGTTCTTAGATGAAGGACTACGTGAGATGTTCCGCGATATTTCGCCAATTGAGGATTTTGCGGGTAATTTATCTTTAGAATTCATTGATTACGATCTTGGAGAGCCGAAATATTCGGTAGAAGAATCTAAGAACCGTGATGCAAACTATGCGGCTCCACTGCGCGTGAAGTTGCGCCTAATCAACAAAGAAACCGGCGAAGTGAAGGACCAAGAAGTATTTATGGGTGATTTCCCACTAATGACTGAAATGGGTACGTTCATTATTAATGGGGCAGAACGTGTTATCGTTTCCCAATTAGTTCGTTCTCCAGGTGTTTACTTCAATGGAAAACTAGACAAAAATGGTAAAAAAGGCTTTGGTTCTACTGTCATCCCTAACCGCGGGGCTTGGCTTGAGTATGAAACAGATGCTAAAGATGTTGTACATGTTCGTATCGACCGTACACGTAAATTACCAGTAACTGTTTTACTTCGTGCACTAGGCTTTGGTTCCGATCAAGAAATTATTGATTTAATCGGTGACAATGACTATCTGCGTAACACACTCGAAAAAGACAACACTGACAACGCTGAAAAAGCACTTCTAGAAATTTATGAAAGATTGCGTCCAGGTGAACCGCCAACAGTTGATAACGCTAGAAGCTTACTCGTTTCTCGTTTCTTTGATCCAAAACGTTATGATCTTGCAAGCGTTGGACGTTATAAAATCAATAAAAAATTACATCTAAAAAACCGTCTATTCAACCAAACTTTAGCAGAAACTTTAGTAGATCCAGAAACTGGTGAAATTATTGCTTCTAAAGGTGACATTTTGGATCGTCGTAATTTAGATCAAATTATTCCTAATTTAGAAAACGGTGTAGGTTTCCGCACGCTTCGTCCAACTGATGGAGTGATGGAAGATAGCGTACTCGTTCAATCTATTAAAATCTACGCGCCAAATGATGAAGAAAAAGAAATCAACATCATTGGTAATGCTTATATTGAAGAAAACGTAAAACACATCACGCCTTCTGATATCATTTCATCCATTAGCTATTTCTTTAACTTGCTACATGGTGTTGGCGATACAGATGACATCGATCACCTAGGTAATCGTCGTCTTCGTTCTGTTGGTGAACTTTTACAAAACCAATTCCGTATCGGTTTATCCCGTATGGAACGTGTGGTTCGTGAGCGTATGTCTATTCAAGATATGACTACAATTACACCACAACAATTAATTAATATTCGCCCTGTAGTTGCTTCTATCAAAGAATTCTTCGGTAGCTCGCAGTTATCTCAGTTCATGGATCAAACAAATCCACTTGGCGAACTTACGCATAAACGTCGTCTTTCAGCGCTTGGACCTGGTGGTTTGACGCGTGAACGTGCTGGTTATGAAGTACGTGACGTGCATTACTCTCACTATGGCCGTATGTGTCCGATTGAAACGCCAGAGGGACCAAACATTGGTTTGATTAACTCCCTTTCTTCCTTTGCAAAAGTAAATAAATTCGGCTTTATCGAAACACCTTACCGCCGCGTTGATCCTGAAACAAACCGTGTGACAGATAAAATTGATTATCTAACTGCGGATGAAGAGGATAATTACGTAGTAGCGCAAGCGAACTCGAAATTAGACGAACAAGGTACTTTTACAGAAGAAGAAGTTATGGCTCGTTTCCGTTCAGAAAACTTAGCGGTAGAAAAAGAACGTATTGACTACATGGATGTATCGCCTAAACAGGTTGTATCTGTTGCGACAGCGTGTATTCCGTTCCTTGAAAACGATGATAGTAACCGTGCGCTAATGGGAGCGAACATGCAACGTCAAGCAGTTCCTCTTATGCACCCAGAAGCTCCATTTGTTGGAACAGGTATGGAACACGTATCTGCAAAAGACTCTGGTGCTGCTGTAACTGCCAAACATGACGGTATTGTAGAACACGTTGAAGCCCGCGAAATCTGGGTTCGTCGTGTATCTTTAGTTGATGGCAAAGAAGTAACTGGTGGAATCGATAAATATACTCTACGTAAATTCGTTCGTTCTAACCAAGGTACTTGTTATAACCAACGTCCAAACGTAGCAGAAGGTGACCGCGTTGTTAAAGGAGAAATCCTTGGGAATGGTCCATCTATGGATTCCGGTGAACTTGCACTTGGTCGTAACGTACTTGTTGCATTCATGACTTGGGATGGCTATAACTACGAGGATGCGATCATCATGAGTGAACGTCTTGTAAAAGATGACGTTTATACTTCGATTCATATTGAAGAATTTGAATCGGAAGCTCGCGATACAAAACTTGGACCTGAAGAAATGACTCGTGATATTCCAAATGTTGGGGAAGATGCTTTACGCGACCTTGACGAACGTGGAATTATCCGTGTTGGTGCTGAAGTAAAAGATAACGACCTTCTAGTTGGTAAAGTAACACCAAAAGGAGTTACTGAATTAACTGCAGAAGAACGTTTATTACACGCTATCTTTGGTGAAAAAGCACGTGAAGTTCGTGATACTTCATTACGTGTACCTCATGGCGGCGGCGGAATCGTGCTTGACGTGAAAATCTTTACACGTGAAGCGGGAGACGAACTACCACCTGGTGTAAACCAATTAGTACGTGTTTATATTGTACAAAAACGTAAAATTCACGAAGGCGATAAAATGGCCGGACGTCATGGTAACAAAGGGGTTATCTCTCGTATTTTACCAGAAGAAGATATGCCATTTATGCCAGACGGAACTCCTGTTGATATCATGCTTAACCCACTTGGGGTACCATCTCGTATGAATATCGGACAAGTACTTGAGCTTCATTTAGGTATGGCTGCTCGTGCTTTAGGAATTCATGTTGCAACACCAGTATTTGATGGTGCGAATGAAGAAGATGTTTGGAGCACTGTGGAAGAAGCCGGTATGGCCCGCGATGCGAAAACAGTTCTTTATGACGGACGTTCTGGTGAAGCATTTGATAACCGTATCTCTGTTGGTGTAATGTACATGATCAAACTTGCCCACATGGTTGATGATAAACTACATGCTCGTTCAACTGGACCTTACTCTCTAGTAACACAACAACCGCTTGGTGGTAAAGCACAATTTGGTGGACAACGTTTTGGTGAGATGGAAGTATGGGCACTGGAAGCTTATGGTGCTGCATATACCCTTCAAGAAATCCTAACGATTAAATCTGATGACGTGGTTGGTCGTGTGAAAACTTACGAAGCGATTGTTAAAGGCGAAAGCGTTCCAGAACCTGGTGTGCCAGAATCCTTCAAAGTACTCATCAAAGAACTTCAAAGTCTTGGAATGGATGTTAAAATGCTATCTGCAGACGAAGAAGAAATCGAGATGCGTGACATGGATGATGACGACTTTACTAATCAAAATGATGCCTTCAATATCGTACAACCGGAAAATGCAGCTGCTGAAAAGACTGAGTAATTCGGTTCGATAATTGAGACTCCAAAACAATAAGAAACAATGATTTGTTTTTTGCAAAATATAAAATTAAGCGATCGCTAAGACTTTTCCTAAAAGTCGCGGAAGTGTGCGGGTATTCCTAAGCACTTCCTAAAAAGCGAATGCTCCAAACTAATTTAGGAGGTTGGGCACTTGTTAGATGTTAATAATTTTGAGTATATGAAAATCGGTCTGGCATCTCCAGATAAAATTCGTTCATGGTCTCATGGTGAAGTAAAAAAACCTGAAACCATCAACTACAGAACGCTGAAACCAGAACGTGACGGCTTATTCTGTGAAAGAATTTTTGGACCAATGAAAGACTGGGAATGTTCTTGTGGTAAATACAAACGTGTGCGCTATAAAGGCGTAGTTTGTGACCGTTGTGGAGTAGAAGTAACGAAATCAAAAGTGCGCCGTGAACGTATGGGCCATATTGAACTCGCAGCTCCTGTATCCCACATCTGGTACTTCAAAGGAATTCCAAGCCGTATGGGTCTTGTTATGGATATGTCACCACGTGCATTAGAAGAAATTATCTACTTTGCATCATATGTGGTTACAGAACCAGGCGATACTCCACTTGAAAAGAAACAACTTTTATCTGAACGTGAATACCGCGTTTATCGCGAAAAATATGGTAAAGGTTTCTCCGCTGGTATGGGAGCAGAAGCAATTAAAAAAATTCTATCCGATATCGACTTAGAAAAAGAAACAAATGATTTAAAAGAAGAACTAAAATCTGCACAAGGTCAACGTCGTACTCGTGCAATTCGTCGTTTAGAAGTTATGGAAGCTTTCCGTAACTCAGGAAACAATCCAAGCTGGATGGTGCTTGACGTATTACCAGTTATCCCACCAGAAATTCGTCCAATGGTACAACTTGAAGGTGGCCGTTTTGCAACAAGTGATTTGAATGACTTATATCGTCGGGTAATCAACCGGAACAACCGTTTGAAACGCCTACTTGATTTAGGTGCGCCAAACATTATCGTGCAAAATGAAAAACGGATGCTACAAGAAGCTGTTGATGCATTAATTGACAACGGTCGTCGTGGTCGTCCAGTAACTGGTCCAGGTAATCGTCCGCTTAAATCCCTTTCTCATATGCTTAAAGGGAAACAAGGTCGTTTCCGTCAAAACTTACTAGGTAAACGTGTCGATTATTCTGGTCGTTCCGTTATCGTAGTTGGACCTAACCTAAAAATGTACCAATGTGGTCTTCCAAAAGAAATGGCACTTGAATTATTCAAACCATTTGTAATGAAAGAACTAGTTGGACGCGGCTTAGCGCACAACATTAAGAGTGCTAAACGTAAAATCGAACGTATGTCACCAGAAATTTGGGACGTATTAGAAGAAGTTATCCGTGAACATCCGGTATTACTTAACCGGGCACCTACTCTTCACAGACTTGGTATTCAAGCATTTGAGCCAACTCTAGTTGAAGGTCGCGCAATTCGTCTTCACCCTCTTGTATGTACAGCTTACAACGCTGACTTTGATGGTGACCAAATGGCGGTTCACGTTCCTTTATCCGCAGAAGCACAAGCAGAAGCTCGTATTCTAATGCTTGCAGCTCAAAACATTTTGAACCCTAAAGATGGTAAACCAGTTGTAACACCTTCCCAAGATATGGTGCTAGGTAACTACTACCTTACTTTAGAACGTGAAAATGCTGTTGGTGAAGGTACTATCTTCAAAGATATCAATGAAGCGCAACTTGCATATCAAAACGGTTATGTACACTTACATTCACGTATTGCTGTATTTGCTGGTTCGATTCCAAATGAACGTTTCACTGATGAACAACGCAATCAATTATTAATTACGACTGTTGGTAAACTTATTTTCAATACAATTTTACCTAAATCGTTCCCTTATATTAATGAACCAACGAAATTCAACTTAGAAATCGAAACACCATCGAAATATTTCGTTGATACAACAACAGATGTTCGTGCTCATATTGCGGCACAAGAACTAATTGATCCATTCAAGAAGAAAATCCTTGGTAACATTATCGCGGAAGTCTTCAAGAAATTCCATATTACTGAAACTTCTAAAATGCTTGACCGTATGAAAGATCTTGGCTTCAAGATTTCGACTAAGGCCGGCATGACAGTAGGTATTGCGGATATCTTAACACTTGAAGAAAAACATGAAATTCTTGAAAAAGCACATGATACTGTTGAAAAAATCACTAAATCATTCCGTCGTGGTTTGATTACAGATGATGAAAGATACGAACGCGTTATCGCTGTATGGAATGCTGCTAAAGACGAAATCCAAGGCAAACTGATCTTGAGTTTAGATCGCTTAAACCCAATCTTCATGATGCAAGATTCCGGAGCTCGTGGTAATATTTCCAACTTTACACAGCTTGCAGGTATGCGTGGACTGATGGCTGACCCATCCGGACGTATCGTAGAATTGCCGATTACATCTAACTTCCGTGAAGGTTTAACGGTCTTAGAGTATTTCATTTCTACCCATGGTGCGCGTAAAGGTCTTACTGATACAGCCCTTAAAACTGCCGATTCTGGTTACCTTACTCGTCGTCTTGTTGACGTGGCTCAAGATGTTATCATTCGTGAAGACGATTGTGGCACTGACCGCGGTCTTACAATTAAAGCCATTCGTGAAGGTACTGAAATCATTGAACCACTTGAAGAACGTCTAGAAGGTCGTTATTCTCGTAAAACTATTCGTCACCCAGAAACAAAAGAAGTTATTGCTCGTGAAAATGACTTAATTACAGAAGCAATTGCAACTCAAATCGTTGAAGCTGGAATTGAAGAAGTAACTATTCGTTCTGCCTTCACATGTAATACTAAACATGGTGTATGTAAAAAATGTTATGGTAAAAACTTGGCAACTGGTACAGAAGTCGAAGTTGGAGAAGCAGTTGGTATCATCGCTGCCCAATCTATCGGGGAACCAGGAACTCAGCTTACTATGCGTACATTCCATACAGGTGGGGTTGCCGGAGACGATATCACGCAAGGTCTTCCACGTATTCAAGAAATCTTTGAAGCACGTAATCCGAAAGGGCAAGCTATCATCACTGAAGTTGGTGGTGAAGTAGTTTCTATCGAAGAAGGTCGTGATCGTCAACAAGAAATCACTATCCAAGGTACAGATGACCGCCGTTCTTACAACATTCCTTACACTGCTCGCCTGCGCGTAGAAGAAGGAACAATTGTTGAACGTGGGGAAGCTCTGACAGAAGGTTCTGTTGATCCTAAAGCCTTGATCCGTGTTCGTGACGTTTTATCCGTTCAAGAATATCTACTTGCTGAAGTACAAAAAGTTTACCGTATGCAAGGGGTAGAAATTGGCGATAAACACGTTGAAGTTATGGTTCGTCAAATGTTACGTAAAATCCGCGTAATGGATACTGGTGATACAAACATCTTGCCAGGTACATTAATGGATATTCATACGTTTACAGAAGCCAACCGTGAGGCTATCTTAAGTGGTAGCCAACCAGCAACAGGTCGTCCAGTTCTTCTAGGGATTACAAAAGCTTCCCTTGAAACTGATTCCTTCTTGTCTGCTGCATCATTCCAAGAAACAACTCGTGTCTTGACAGATGCTGCAATCAAAGGAAAACGTGACGAACTTCTAGGACTTAAAGAAAATGTTATCCTAGGTAAACTTGTTCCAGCTGGTACAGGTATTGGTCGTTACCGCAAACTGAAATCCGAAGTTATTAAAGAAACAGCTGAAGTAACTGACGAAATCACAAATATTTAATTTTTTAAGCCAAGTGTACCATTCGCGTACACTTGGCTTTTTTTGTTATACTTTTAAAAAAGGAGTGAAGTGATTTGATTACACATGTTATTTGGGATATGGGCGAAACATTAAATACTGTGCCAAACTCAAGATACGACCATCACCCTCTTGATACTTATCCGGAAGTAGTGCTTCGTAAAGATGCTATAGAAACACTTGAGAAAGTAAAGCAACTCGGATTCAAACAAGCCATTCTGAGCAATACTGCAACAAGTGACACAGAAGTGATTAAACGCGTGCTAACAAATTTTGGCATTATTGATTATTTTGACTTCATTTACGCATCCAATTCTGAACTACAACCAGGAAAAATGGAAAAGCCAGATAAAACTATTTTTGACTTTACCTTAAATGAGCTTAATATTGATAAAACAGCAGCGGTAATGGTCGGAAACACATTCGAAAGTGATATTATTGGAGCGAACCGTGCGGGTATCCATGCTATTTGGTTGCAAAATCCAGAAGTCTGTCTTCAAGAAGAGCGTTTGCCTCTTGTCGCTCCGCCATTTGTTATACCAGTTTGGGACTTAGCAGATGTTCCCGAAGCTCTTTTATTATTAAACAAAATTTCTTCTTGACCTGTAATGCATTACATAGATTAAACTTGAAAAGTAGAAGAAATTAGCCGGAAGGGGCGAAAGAAATGACTGAAGTGAAAAAACAATTTCCAAAAGGATTTTTATGGGGTGGAGCAACTGCTGCAAACCAAGTTGAAGGCGCTTACGATTTAGATGGTAAAGGCCTTTCCACAGCAGATATGGTAAAATTCATTCCGAAAGAAGAACGCACACAAGACCACGCATTAGATGTATCTAAAGCTGAAATCGAGGCAATTATCGCAGGGAAAGTAGATGCAAGATTCCCTAAACGTGAAGGCGTTGATTTTTATCATCATTATAAAGAAGACATTGCCTTATTTGCCGAAATGGGCTTTAAAACTTTCCGTCTATCATTAAACTGGGCGCGAATTTTCCCGAATGGTGATGACAAAGAGCCAAATGAAAAAGGCCTTGAATTTTATGATAAAGTGTTTGATGAATTATTAAAATATGACATCGAGCCACTTGTGACACTTTCTCACTATGAAACGCCTTTAAACCTTACTTTAAAATATAACGGTTGGGCTGATCGTCGTGTTATCGGATTTTTCACGAATTATGCAGAAACAGTTTTTAAACGTTATAAAAATAAAGTAAAATATTGGTTAACTTTTAACGAAATCAATGTTATTTCACTTAGCGCATACACTGGTGGCGGGGTGCTTTTAGAGGATGCGAAAAACCCGCTGGAAGTTTCTTACCAAGCGGCTCATCACCAATTTGTAGCTAGTGCACTTGCGACAAAATTAGCTCATGAAATTATTCCAGGCGCACAAGTCGGTTGTATGTTAGCTCGTATGGCAACATATCCTGCGACGAATAATCCTGATGACATCTTAAAAGCGCAATATGAAAATCAACAAAACCTATTCTTCACAGATGTTCACGCTCGCGGAGAATATCCAAGCTTCATGAACCGTTTCTTCCAAGAGAACGACATTCAAATCGTAAAAGAAATTGGCGATGATGAAATTCTAAAAGCACATACCGTTGATTTCATCTCATTCAGTTATTACATGTCCTTGTCCGCAACAGCTAGTCCAGAAGGCGACCGCTCTGCTGGGAACTTAATGGGCGGCGTGAAAAATGAATACCTTGAATCATCTGATTGGGGTTGGCAAATTGATCCTAAAGGTTTACGCTGGACATTAAACGATTTGTATAGTCGTTATGAATTACCACTTTTCATTGTAGAAAATGGTTTAGGTGCATATGATAAAGTGGAAGAAGATGGCAAAATCCATGATGATTACCGAATTGAATACTTGCGCAAACACATCGAACAAATGAAAGAAGCAATTGCTGATGGCGTAGACCTAATTGGCTACACAAGCTGGGGCCCAATCGACCTAGTAAGTGCCTCCACAAGCGAAATGTCTAAACGCTACGGCTTCATCTACGTAGACCAAGATGACTGGGGCAAAGGAACACTAGAACGTTCTCGCAAAGATTCCTTCTTCTGGTATAAAAAAGTAATTGAAACAAATGGTGAAGATTTAGACTAATAGAAAAATCGCAGTCCCACTTAGGTGGGGCTGTTTTTTTTGCGAATCTAAAAGTGGATTATATATCATTTACGGATAATAAAGTTTGAAAATACCAAAAAATAGCAAAAAATTCTAAAAATAATGATTAAATTTACCTATATTGTATTGAAGTTCACAATCTCCTATGATATAATTTTTCAGATGAATGAAGAGCGAACAATATGAAAAAAAGTGTGGAAGGGTTAATTATTTTAGCTGTTGCTAGCTTAATTGTTTCTATAGTTGGAGTATCTGTATCAGTAATACAACAGAGATATTATGTACGGGGAGTAGATTCTAGTTATCAGTGGAAAAGCGCATTTCAAAAAAATCAATCTGTGTGCGCAATTGCTACAAAAAGACACTGGACAAAGGGCAGTGTCAAATATGGTGTAAACCAAACATTAGGAACACCCAAGACAAAATATAGCATTTATTCTAAAAAAGATAATCAAGCATATAAGTTGATGTATAGTAATGGTTATACGTCAAAGAATAACACATATTATGGAGAATACTACGGGCATTATGCAATGGGGAAAGAAAAATATTCGTATAAGTTAGAAAAAAGAAATAATAAAAATGTGAAATCTCAATTAATTGTAGATTTATTTGTAATGTAGTTACATCATAGGCTCTTTATTCATCTAGAAAATAAAAGGATAAATTAATTTGGATATAACTAAAAACGGAATATACATAATTGTTGGCGTAAACGGGGCTGGAAAAACGACATTAGCAAAAAAAATACTAGCATCTAATAGAAATATTTGTTGTATGATGAAACAAGATGATAATCAAATATTAGAGCATGAAACTGTGTTGACGAATATTACTATGAATGAGATTTCGGATGAACGAGCTATTAATTTCTTGAAAGAAAAGCAATTAGAATATTTATTAACCAAAAAAAGTAAATTTTTAAGCGGTGGTGAAAAAAGGCTAATTAATCTTTTGAGAGTAGTTTTGTCAAATCAGGAAGTATTGATATTAGATGAGCCATCTAATGATTTAGATATGGATGTTTTTGATAAAGCAAAAGAAATAATCTATCAAGCAGCTAAGAACAAAATAGTTCTCCTAATCACACATGATGATCGCTTTATTAAATATGACAAAAAATTAGAAGTTACAAAAAGTAAAATATATGATACAAATGAAAAAAAATATGTTGATGATATTCACTTTAAACAAGAAGGGGTAAATGAACGAACTATTAAAATAAAACCTAGAAAAACGTATTTCTTGTATATCTTTTATCTGTTATGCATGACGATTTTTTTTATTTTTTTAGTTAGCTTATTAGCAGCAAATAATGAAGAAACAAAGCCAACAAGTAAAAAAGGGACATATCAGCTCGCAACTCTTTATAGTGCTAATGCTTCTTCCTATGACAATATTGAAGCCATTAATACAATGCTTATACAATCAGCAACGAAATGGAATAAAGCAAAATATTTTGATGTAGAAAAACGTATTAATGAAGATGAGTATTATGAAGAAGCGATTAATTTGAAAAAAGATACTTACCAAGACTTAATATTTTTGGAGTTTTATAATCCGGAAACAAAAGAATTTATGAATATTCAAGCATTAACGATGGAATATTTACAACAAAACTTAAAACTTAAAGAAAATGTAGAACTTATTAGTGACGATGAAAATTACTATAAAAATAGCGAGAATCCGTCTTTTTATTTAGCAGACAATATAGTTTTAACACAAGAGAAAATAACCCAAATAGAGTCTTGGGGTTATAAGATTCGTACTAGTGATACTTTGGAACCAAATCAGATAGAAGTAGATTTTAATCCTGCTTTATATTCGAAAATTTTAGCAAAAATCAATCAAAGTGATGTTTTGATTACAGAAGCTCGTGTTAAATTAAAAGAAAAAGCTTCATTTTATGACTTTGTAGCAGATAACAAATTATACGCTAAAAAAATGTTTATTAAAGGATATGAGCCTGAGTTATTAAATGCAGAGATTAATCAATATAGTAATACAATGAATTTAATAAAAAAAGTATTACTTATTATTAGTTTGCTATTATTATTGCTCCTAATTTTACTATTCATGTATGAGGCTAATTACAAGAATAGTTATAGTACTTTGGCTTATTACGGTTACAATAAGAAAGAGTTACTTGAACATAGAAAAAAAGCATACCTAACAACAAAATTCAAAATTTTTTCAATCATTACTACGTTTATTTATATGATAATAATGTGGATTTTTGTTCATTCGTTAATTAACATAACAATTATAGGCGTGACAACTTTATTCTACGCACTTGTGTATATCATTACCCCTTCAACCATTAAATACAACATCAGAAAGGCAATTATATGACTAAAATAAATAAATTTAGTATTTTTTCTATCAAAGAACCAGGAATATATACTATTGGCGGAGTTAACGGAAGTGGAAAAACAACTTTTATTGAAAATGAATTAAAAGATAATACAACAAAAGCAAAAGATGTAGCTTATTTTTCACAAAAAAACTGGAAATATAAAACAACAGTAGAGAAATATTTGCATTTTCCAAAAACAAACCCTCAGTTGGTAGAAAAGTATTGTGAGGCGTTCTCAATTGATAGTTATTGCTTAGACAAAGATATTCAATCATTAAGTGGCGGCGAGTTTGTTAAAGTAGAGTTAGTTAGAACATTATCTTTAGATGCCCCCATACTAGTTTTCGATGAGCCTACTAATAACCTAGATAATGGTTCTTCGGAGACGTTGGCCAACATCTTAAGCGAACTATCTAAAACGAAAATAATTTATTTAGTGAGCCATGATGCACGCCTTGGAAACTTATTTGAGAAAACTATTCTTATAAATAAACTAGAAATTGAAGTTTCACCTTTAATTCCATTAAAGAATAAGGACATACCGATAAGGGAAAAGAATGTAGTAGCGAATCGGAGAATTATCACCTACTTATTAAAATCAAAATTTAATTTTTTGATGTTGGCTTTGATTATAGTTTTGTCTATCTTATTAACTATTATCGTCTCTACTATTATTGCTCGCTCAGTTCCAATGGATGAGGAATTAGCAAGTGATTATAATTTTGAAATGTTGGATGTTGCGGAGAATTATTCTAGATATTTTAATATTGAAATGACTGATAATGAAATTGAAGATGAATTCCAAAAACCTAATCATCTCACTACAAATGAATTAATAAAACTGCAAGAAAAAAAATATGTTGAGCAAATTTATGTTGTAGATGAAAATTATATAAATGGACTTACTTTAGATGATTCCAAGTTCGAAGTTCTTGGGCTTCCGGAAATAATAACCAATTCACCTAGTTATATTAATGCATTCCCTGTGACTAAAATTCATTTAATCAAAGGACGTTTTCCAAAAGATGGTGCAAAGGAAATTGCATTATCTTATGGTAATTTAAAAAAGTTTTTCCAAGATGATTCAAGTGAAGAATCGTTTATAGGAAAGAAAGTGAAATTTGAAGGAGATTATTATAAGATTGTAGGTATTGTTAACTCACCTGTAGCTGCAATCTCTTACTCAAAACAAGCACAAAAATATGGTGCGGTGGAAGTTACGGATAAATCTGCTGAGAAGCTTAATAGTATATTGACAAATTTGGAAAAGCAAGGATATGACAATCCTAATTTCTATATTATTTCTATGAAGCTAGCTGATAAAGACCAACATGAACTATTAAGTTATTTAAAAAAACATGGACCTAGTTATCAATATAGTTCTAATTATATATATGGTGAGTTACAACTATCTTTCTATAAAGAAAACTTGAAAAAAATCATTCCTTTATCAGTAGTGTTTTCTCTTATTGTGGCTGGATTAATTCTCATCTTTGGAAGAAAATCATTTAGTTTAATTAATGGATTTTTAAATGATATGTCCAATTTGAATTTTAGACCTAGGGTGAACAAGGGGTTTATTTATTTGATAATGTTATTCGATTTTTTAATATGTATACCAGCATGTCTATTAGTAAATCAACTTATTATTGGACATAGTATTGGGATGATTATGCTACTGCCAACTTTAGTAATTTCGTTAATCATTTTTATGCTAACATTGCTATTCATGAGCTACCGGGATAAAAAGAATGATTTTAGAAATTTATAAGAGTTGGATTATAGTGCTTGTATTGCACGAACTGACGCACATATTCTTTGTGGTTCTTTTCAGAGGGAAAATAGATAAAGTGATAATTGGCAACTTTATTTTCCTTCACATAAAAAAAGTGGCTATTTCGCCCATTGTTATCAATTGTTCGGTGTCATTTGAAGAAGATAAGAATTGGGGTATAGTTAAACAAGCGCTTATTTTACTAATGCCAGCTATTGTGAATTTAACAATGGGTATATTGTTGGGCTATAATTTTATATTCATAAAAATTTTCAGCATATTTATTGGGATAAATTCATTGCTGCCAATTCCTTACTTACAAACAGATGGCTTTCTTATGTTTGAAGAGCTACAGAAAATTTATAAAAGACGTAAAAAAAGCCAGCAATAAATTTGTGAGCCTTTATTACACTTCTTTCTTTGTTTCCTCAAAAAAAATTAGGGAAAATATATGATGAATGATATAGAAAGAAGGCGTAAAATATGGATCAACAAAAAAAGATTCAAATTTTAAAGGACATGGTAAATATTGATTCGACTAATGGGCATGAAGAACAGGTTGCGAATTATTTACAGAAGTTGTTAGCTGAATATGGGATTGAATCTGAGAAAGTGCTGTATGATGAAGACAGGGCAAGTCTTGTTAGTGAAATAGGTTCTAGCGATGAGCAAGTTTTGGCTTTTTCAGGGCATATGGATGTGGTTGATGCAGGAGATGTGTCAAAATGGAAGTTTCCTCCTTTTGAAGCAACGGAGCAGGAAGGGAAAATATACGGCCGTGGTGCCACGGATATGAAGTCAGGTTTAGCAGCGATGGTCATTGCAATGATTGAGCTGCAAGAAGAAAAGCAAAAACTAAATGGGAAAATTAGATTATTAGCTACAGTTGGTGAAGAAGTTGGCGAACTTGGAGCAGAACAACTAACTCAAAAAGGTTATGCAGATGACTTAGATGGTTTAATTATTGGGGAACCAAGTGGACACCGAATTGTATATGCGCATAAAGGTTCGATTAATTATACCGTTAAATCTACTGGTAAAAATGCGCATAGTTCGATGCCAGAATATGGTGTGAATGCAATTGATAATTTGATGCTATTTTATAATGAAATAGAAAAATATGTTGCTTCCATCCACACTACAAATGAAATACTAGGTGATTTTATCCATAATGTCACAGTAATAAGTGGTGGAAACCAAGTCAATAGTATCCCAGAAAAAGCAGAACTACAAGGTAATATCCGTTCTATTCCAGAAGTAGATAACGAAACTTTGAAACGGCGAATTGTTGATATTGTAAATGAATTAAATAAAAAAGAACATGTACAGCTAGAGTTAATATTTGATTACGATAAACAACCTGTATTTAGTGACAGAAATTCAAGATTAGTTCATGTTGCGCGTGATGTTGCGAAAGGTATTATCAAGGAAGAGATACCGTTACTTGGAATTTCTGGAACAACAGATGCAGCCGAGTTTACTAAAGCTAAACATAAGTTCCCAGTAATTATCTTCGGCCCAGGGAATGAAACGCCACATCAAATAAATGAAAATGTCTCCATAGATAATTATTTAGAAATGGTAGATGTATATAAAAAAATTGCAGTAGAATATTTAAGTTAATTATAAAAAACCAATTTGATTTTGTGTCAAATTGGTTTTTTATTAGTTTCAATAAGTGAAAATACTTGCTTTTTAAACAGTTTAGTACTAAACTAAAATTATAAGAGGAGGCGACAACAATGGTAAGAAAAGAAGAACGGTTAGGAGTTTTACTTTGGTTTCGATTTAGTCGGTTTTATAATCGTAATATAAAGTTGACCAATCAAAACTTACGAGCAGCGGGGCTTTCAACAGCACAATTTGACTGCATTGCCCAAATAGGTTTGGACAACGAAATTACACAACAACAACTTGCCGAAAAATTAGTTGTGACAAAGGGAAATGTTACCCAACTCCTCGCGAAATTAGAGCAATTAGGTTATATAACGCGAACAAAGACAGGACGCGAAAAACATATTGCACTCACAGATAAAGGCCAAGCGTGTTACCGCGAAAATGTACCAAAACAAGAAGCTTTTCAACAATCTCAATTTGATAAATTAACAAGAGACGAACAAAAAGAACTACTTAAGCTATTAAAAAAACTAGGAGAGTGATTATTTATGAAATTATCAGGAATTCATCACGTATCTATTTTTACAGCGAATGCACGAGCTAACTTTGACTTCTATACAAAAATAATGGGACTGCGACTAGTCAAAAAATCGGTCAACCAAGATGATCCATATACCTACCATTTATACTACGGAGATGAAATTGGTTCTCCAGGGACAGCATTAACTTTTTTTGAAGTTCCAAATATGGCTAAAAACCATCCATCCCGCAATGCGATTTCTGAGATTAGCTTACGTGTGCCAAGTGATGAAGCCTTAAATTATTGGGATAAAAGACTTGATGAACATCGGATTTTTCATAGTAAAGCAATCGAACAATTTGGACGCAAAATTATTCGTTTAAAAGATACAGATGGCTTGCCAATTAATTTGATTTCTGATGAAACAAGTACTCAAGTAACAGACGTTTCCGCGTGGAAAGACAGTCCGGTTCCTGTAGAATATGCGATTCGTGGTCTCGGTCCGGTACGCTTCTCTGTATTCAAAAAAGAAAAAACAGACAATCTTTTGACCAAAGTATTAGGATTTGAACGAGTTGGTGCGTATGAGGAAAATGATAAATTGCTCACTGTTTTTAAAACGGGAGAAGTGGGACTTGGTGGTGAAGTGCATGTGGAATCGCGACCAGATTTAGACCAGGGAAATCTAGGTGCAGGTGGAATTCATCATGTAGCTTTCCGCGTTCCAACAGATAGTGATTTAATCGGCTGGACAGAAATGATACAAGACCTTGGCTACAAAAATTCAGGTTATGTGGATCGATTTTATTTTCATTCCCTTTATTTCCGCGAAAGTAATGGTATTTTAATCGAACTTGCAACGGACGAACCGGGTTTCCAAACAGATTTTTCAAAAGAACATGGCACTTATGTTGATTTACCACCACACTTAGAAAACCGCCGTGAAGATATTTTAGCGCATTTAAAACCACTTGATACAGATAAATAAATAAGAAAACCTTGAAAATATGCCTATTCATGATACAATTTTAGAAGAATGTGTAATTAGGAGGCAGAATTTTGGCAGAAGGTTTACGTACGATTTATTTTGTAAGGCACGGTAAAACAGAATGGAATATGACTGGACAAATGCAAGGCTGGGGAGATTCTCCTTTAGTTGCAGAAGGTATTGATGGCGCTAAAGCAGTCGGTGAAGTGTTGAAGGATACGAAGATTGACGCAGTTTATACAAGTACAAGTAAGCGCACGAAAGATACAGCAGCTTATATTCTTGGCAACCGCGAAATCGAAGTTCAACCACTGGAAGAGCTAAAAGAGATGAGCTTTGGAACGTGGGAAGGTATTACTGTAACGGAAATTGACGAAAAACATCCCGAAGAACGAGCAAAAATTCTTCATAGTCCAGAAACCTACAAAGCAGAAGTTAATGGTGGCGAGACTTATTATGAGCTTGCAGAACGACTACTTCAAGGTGTCGAAAAAATCATCGCTGAAAATCCAAGTGGGAATATTCTTGTAGTTTCTCACGGAATGTCGCTTACTTTATTATTATACTTGCTGCAAGGTGGAACCATTGAAGATCATCGCAAAGAAGCCCCAAGAATTTTGAACACAAGTATTAGCATCGTAGAATACCAAAACGGCGAATTCTCTCTTAAACAATTAAATGAAACTGGTCATTTAGACTTAAAATAAGTAATATCTTGGGCATATCTCATTTGGGGTATGTCCTAGATTTATAAGAGAGAGCTAGAAAAAGGGAGAAATAATACATATGAAAAGAATTGTCAAAATTTTTCTACATTATCTTTTAGGAATTTTAGGAATTATTTTAATCAGTTGTGTTCCCGCAATATTTAGTAAAGTAACATCGTGGTCATCAAGCACTTATTTGGAAGCCCTCAAGTCTATTTTTACTGCGATTTTACATCCGACCAAATGGGAAATTAGTTACCAAGGAAGTGCAGAAGTTTTTCATATATCTTTGCGTGATTTTATTACAGGCCCCTATTTTTACTCGATGAAAATAATTATCGCGAGCTTGCTTATATCTTTAATCATCGCATACATATTAGTTATAGCAACATTTCGTGGACCAAAGTGGTTGCGCCGTGGATTAAGCGGATTCCTATCAATACTTCAAGCATTTCCAGATTTTTCTTTTGTTTTTCTTATTCAAATGGCTGTTGTTTATATATACCAACAAACCGGAGTATTTACATTGAATTTTTACAGTTTAAACGGCGAGCAAATTTATGCTGCTCCAATCGTTTGCTTATCAATCATACCAATCGTACTCTTTTACAAAATGATGATGCTCCTCATGGAAAATGAATGGCAGGCTGATTATGTTCAATTAGCGCGAGGGAAAGGTTTAACCGATAGAGCTATATTAATGCGTCACGCTACACCCAATATGATGCAAAGCCTATTTTACCAATCAAAAACCATCGTTTGGTTTATATTAAGCGCCTATCTCGTTGTAGAATTTTTATTTGGCATCGAAGGCGTGCTTTATTATTTGCTAGCAGGATTTAGTCCATTAAATATTTTCCTAGTATTAGTGCTTGTTTTCACTCCATTTTACTTCTTTTACGCACTAATTGACCTATGGATTAGCCACGGGAAAAACACAGAAAGCGCAAATGTTACCAGAATTCCGTTACACTGGAATAGTTTTGAGCGTACTTTTACGGAAAAAGTAGATCTTAAAAGCAAATGGCAAAACATTGTAGTAACGACCGGGCAGCTCCTAAAACGCCCATCCTTCAGCATTCCGCTGGTAACGCTTAGCATCTTACTAATCGCAAGCCTCATTTACGGACTCATGGGAGACAAAATCAATTCGCTTAAATTCATTAGTGATGCGACCGGAAGAGTAACCGATATGGCGCCATTCAAGCCAAACGCACAAGTATGGTTAGGCACCGACCAAGCCGGCAACTCCATTCTCGACCAACTACTAGTCGGCATCAAATACACGCTACTTATCGCCGTCATCATCGCCACGCTTCGTGTTGTTATTGGCTACATTTTGGCAGTGCCGCTTGCGTTTTTCAGTAAGCCGCGAACCCGGAATTTTGTTCAAAGCATAGCTGACGGGATGCATTATTTACCACTTTCGCTACTTGTATTCATTATCATGGTCAATGAATTCATTAGCTACACAGGTGTTTTCGAAACCAGCTTATTTACTCGGATTAGTTTTCAAGTGTTAATCATGGTTGTCATCGTTTTACCAATTACAATTAATCGAATTAGCAGTGAAATTTCCCAAGTATTGAAAAAAGAATTCGTTCTGAGTGCGCTGGTTTTTGGTGGCAACGCACGCTGGATTTTATCGAAGCATATCAATCCGCAAATCTGGTCAAAATTAATTTTAATCTGGATTGAGCAACTCATTCAGACATTGCAGATGTTCGTGCACTTAGCTATCTTTGGGATTTTCATTGGTGGGGCAATCATGGGCGCTGATGACGGTATGCTTAACCCAGTTATCCCCGAATTATCTGGCTTAATCGCAAATGCCAAATTCGTTTTTGCTAACCACCAATTCTGGATAATTTTACCACCATTAATCGTATTTATGATTTTAATTCTCTGTTTCCAAGTGATGGCAAATTCGCTGTTGAAACGGGAAGAAGACAGTAAAAAAGCTTAGTTCTGAAAACGAATTAAGCTTTTTATTCATTCACATTCTTCAATGTATTGGTCTAAATATCTTTTCTTTTTAAAATGGTGATTTTGGATTCTATCTAGCTGATGTTGGTATTTAGTTAACATTTATAATTCTACTCCATTTGTTTCAATCATTTTTTTATACCAGCAAAAGCTGAAATCAGGGTGTTGTGATAAAGACGAAAGCAGCTACCAGCTTTGTATAAACTGGAGGGGGAAATTGTGTTTCTTTTGGTGGAAATATGAAATAAATTAAAAAGATAAGGAAACGATAAAAGTTTCCTTATCTTTTTTAGGAGGCTAAAAAACGTTGGATAATAAGATATCCTGCCCCATATAAAATAGCTTCTTCGCCTAGATGAGATTCTTTTATGGCGATATTTTTTGATGTAAAGGAGGTTAGCCTTGATTCGATTTGTTTTGTGAAATCTGGGATGAGGCGTGAAATCTCACTGTTAATAAAAATAATTTCTGGGTTATAGAGTGCGGTTAAATTTTGGATGCCAGTAGCTAAATAGCGAACCATATCATTAATCACTGCCATCGCTTCCTCTTCTTTTTCTGTAAAAGCACGACATAAATCAGTAACAAGCGCATTTTTATTTCCGGTGCGCGTTTGATAGGTATCTAAAATGTTTTTTTCGGAAGCGTAGCATTCAAGGCAGCCAGAAGCGCCGCATGGACAAGGTCGACCATTCTCAGTCACAATTTGCATATGTCCAATTTCTCCAGCATAGCCATTAATTCCAGTATAAAGCTCGTTGTTTAAAATAACACCACTACCAATTCCTGAATGAATACTGATGCTCACGAGGTTTGCATAGCTTTCTTCTTTTGTATGGTCAGAAACTGCTAAAAGATTGGCTTCATTTTCCAAATAAACCGGGCAGGCAAATTGTTCATGCAATGCACTTGAAAAATCCAAACCTGCTAAATCATAGGCCGGCGTAAATTGAATTTGATTGTCCAAAACAACACCATGAATGGCAATTAAAATACCAACAATGCCAAAAGGTGACTTCGGTAGGCTTGAGAGGAATACATCAAGTATATCTGAGATTTCTTGGATAATTGTTTCTCTCTTGATTACGATAAAGGGAAATAGTTCGCGCTTATAGGCGGTGCCGTCTAGGCGTTGTGCCATAACATCAATGTAATTATAGCCAATATCAACACTTACAGAAAAACCAGCTTTTGCATTAAGTTCAAGCATAATGGGTTTTCGTCCGCCCAGGTTTGTACTTTCACCAATGCCAACTTCATTTATTAATTTTTGCGCTATTAATTTTTTAACGATATCAGAAATGGTCGCTTTATTTAACCCAATAGTATCTGAAAGTAGAGCACGTGAGTGTGGTCCTTTTTGCGCAATTGTATTTAAAACGATTCGTTCGTTTGATTCTCGAATTACTGTACGATTAGTAAACATATGTTTCCCTCGCTTTCTCTTATTAGTTTAGCAAAAATACTTGACAAAAGAAACCGTATTCCTTTATATTATTGTTAGTTAGTTTATTATACTAACAAACTAAAAATAAAACTTTTGCAAATCTTAATGAATGGGAGGAAGAATCATGAAATTTACAGATGGTATTTGGCTCGTTAAAGAAGGTTACACAATCCATACACCAAAAGAAATTTTTGATTACAAAATGAAAGCGGATTCAATCGAGGTTTTTGCACCATTTAAAAAAATCGTTACTAGAGGCGATACGTTAAATTTAGGGATGATAACAACAAGCATTGAAGCACCTCAAAAAGATATTTTAAAAATTACCTTAACTCATCATGATGGTGAAAAAAAGAAGGGACCTGAATTTCCGGTTACAAAAAATAAAGTGGCGTTACAAACGACAGACGAAGAAGAGAAAATTATTATTCAGTCAGGTAACTTAAAAGCTGAACTTCATAAAAAGGAATATCAAATTTCATTTTTTGGAGATGATAGATTACTTACTTCATCTGATATAGGCGGTGCAGGATATGTTGAGTCTAATGAAGGAGCATTTATGCGGGAACGTCTGAACCTTTCTGTTGGGGAAAATATTTATGGTTTAGGTGAACGATTTACCAATTTTGTCAAAAACGGACAGACGGTTGATATTTGGAATAAGGACGGGGGAACAAGTAGTGACCAGTCATACAAAAATGTTCCTTTTTTCATTAGCAATAAAGGTTATGGTGTTTTTGTCAACCATCCGGAGCGTGTGTCTTTTGAAATCGGTACAGAACATGTTTCAAAAAATCAATTTAGTGTGGCGGGCGAAACATTAGAGTATTACATTATTTATGGTCCGACGATGGCTAACATTATACAAAAATATACTGATATTATGGGAAAACCGGCCTTACCGCCAGCTTGGTCGTTTGGTTTATGGCTAAGCACCTCGTTTTGTACGGATTACGATGAGGAAACGGTCAATCGCTTCATTGATGGAATGGGAGAGCGCGATATTCCGCTTGAAGTTTTCCATTTTGATTGTTTTTGGATGAAAGATTTTGAATGGTGTAATTTTGAATGGGATAAACGCGTTTTCCCGAATCCTGAAGCGATGTTAAAACGTTTGAAGGAAAAAGGCTTGAAAATATGTGTTTGGATAAACCCGTATATTGCACAAAAATCGCCTTTATTTTTAGAGGGAAAAGAAAACGGTTACTTTATTAAACGACATGATGGATCTGTATGGCAATGGGATTTGTGGCAGGGTGGACAAGCGGTTGTTGATTTTACAAATCCGGATGCTAAGGCTTGGTATTTATCAAAACTTGAAGCGCTAATGGATATGGGTGTTGATGCATTTAAAACGGATTTTGGTGAGCGAATTCCAACAGATGTAATTTATTTTGACGGTTCTGATCCAGAGAAAATGCACAATTATTATGCTTATCAGTATAACGAGGCAGTTTATGAACTTTTAGAACGTAAAAAGCCTGGAGAAGCGGTTGTTTTTGCAAGAGCAGCTACGGCGGGAAGTCAAAAATTCCCAGTTCATTGGGGCGGCGATTGTCTATCAACCTATGAGTCCATGGCAGAATCACTGCGTGGTGGTTTATCCTTTATGTTATCTGGTTTTAGTTTTTGGAGTCATGATATTGGCGGGTTTGAAGAAGGTGCGACACCAGATATCTATAAAAGATGGACCCAATTTGGACTTTTATCCTCCCATAGTCGTTACCACGGCAATGTAGAATACCGTGTTCCATGGGTGTTTGATGATGAAGCGACAGAAGTAACGCGCAAATTCACCAAACTAAAATTGCGCTTGATGCCGTATTTATATGCACATGCTGTATCTGCTCATCAAACGGGCGTTCCAATGATGCGTCCGATGGTGATGAGTTTCCCAGAAGATTTAACGGCTGGATCACTTGATAGACAATATATGCTTGGTGATTCTCTTCTTGTGGCACCTATTTTTAATCCTGTCGGTAGAGGCGAATTTTACTTACCAGAAGGAAAATGGACGAACATTCTAACAGAAAAAACTTATGAAGGAGAAAAATGGTATAGCGAAATTCACGATTATATGTCATTTCCGCTCCTAGCTAAAGAAAATAGCGTCATTGTGATGGGGACGGAAGACGAGCATGCTGAATACGATTATGCGGCAAATCCTGAAATTCATGTATATGGTTTTCTTGGCGAAGATATTTCTGTTGCGAAGGATATTTATTCCAAAACAGGAGAAAAAGTGGCTTATATTAAAGTGAGTAAAGAAGGGGAAAAAGTCTCTTTAGAAGTAGAAAATATAGAAAATTATTCGGTTGTATGGCATAAGCAAGTCTCAGATGAGATCGAGCGTTTTGAGGGGACAAAAAATCTTCGTTTACAATAAAACTTAAAAAAGTGAGGGTAATAAAATGGAAGCAACAGAACGTATAAAAGAAGCGGCGCCGTTAAAAGCAATGGTTCCTTGGAAAGAAAGAATTAGTTATGGCTTAAGTGACACAGCATGTAATTTAGCATTTCAAGTTATCGGAACATATTTAATGTTTTTTTATACTGATGTTTATGGCATAAGTGCGGCGGCGGTTGGGACACTATTTTTAGTCGCACGTGTGATTGATGCCTTTGACGGACCAATTATTGGGATTTTTATTGACCGTACACATACAAAATGGGGAAAAAGTAGGCCGTTTTTCTTATGGTTTTCCATTCCGTTTGGCTTAATGTGTGTCTTAACTTTTACAACCCCTGATTTAACGGACGGCGGAAAAATTGTTTGGGCTTATGTGACATATATTTTAGTTGGAATTTTCTATTCATGTGTAAATTTACCAATAACCTCTATTTTACCTAGTTTAACGAATAATCCAAAAGAACGGACTGTACTAGGCACCATTCGGCAATTTGGTGGCACGATAGGCCAAATCATCGTGACCGTTTTCACCTTGCCAATTGTGGCACTTTTAGGTTCAGGGGATCAGCAAAAAGGATTTTTCTTAACCATTTTACTTTTCTCAATAGTAGCGGTTGTTCTACTTTTAAATACTTTCGTAAATACCAAAGAGCGTATCACAAATGTTCAAAAAGTGGTGCGAGTGAAGGATAGCGTAAAAGCAATGAAACGTAACTGGCCTTGGATGATTATGATTTTAATGAACTTTATCTATTGGATGGCCATGACAATGAAAAATCAAACGACGGTTTATTTCTTTAAGTATAATCTTGGCCGGGAAGATTTAGTGCCGATTATTATGGCTCTTGCATTTGGATCACTTCTCACTCTGCTCTTTACACCAGCAGTAGCGAATCGTATGGGTAAAAGAAATACAATGGTCATGGGCTTAGTGCTTGCGATTATTGGTCAAATTATTATGGGCATTGGGGCGCATAACTTGAGCATTTCCATTATTATTTTTGGCGTTGTCATCAATGCGTTTGGAACTGGCTTTATCTCTGGATTATTGTCTGTTATGTTAGCCGACACAGTAGATTACGGTGAATGGAAAAACGGAGTACGCGCTCAAGGACTACTAACTTCTGCTTCTAGTTTTGGGGCGAAATTTGGTATGGGTATCGGTGGTGCGATGACGGCTGGAATTTTGGCTATGGGCGGTTATCAAGCAAACAAGACTCAAACTGCCGAGTCGCTTCGTGCTATTGAATTTAATTTCGTTTGGATTCCGATTATTGGCTTTGTAATTGCAGCGATTGCTCTATTTTTCTATCGTGCAGATAAACAAGAAAAACAATATTTAGTAGAGTTAGAAGAACGAAATCGTACGTTTCGGGAAAATGAAAAATAAAGGAGAGTATTATGACATATTTTAAACAAATTGAAAAAATAAATTATGAAGGTGTACAGTCAGGAAATCGGTTCGCCTTTAGACATTACAATCCGGAAGAAGTAGTTTTAGGGAAATCGATGAAGGAACATTTGCGCTTTGCAGTTGCTTATTGGCATACCATGACTCAAGATGGATCTGACCCGTTTGGTGCTGCGACGAATGTTCGCGATGTTTCTGGCAAAACAGAAATGGAGCTTGCGCGAAATCGTGTAGAGATGTTTTTTGAAATTTTAGAGAAGCTTGGCGTGGAATATTTTTGCTTTCATGACGTGGATATTGCGCCAGAAGGAAATTCTTTGCAAGAGTTTATGCGTAATTTGGATGAAATAACGGATTTAATTCAAGACAAAATGAAACAAACGGGGATTAAATTGTTATGGAATACGGCGAACCTTTTTACACATCCACGCTTTTTAAATGGTGCTGCTTCGACAAATAATGCAGATGTATACGCATTTTCAGCTGCTCAAATTAAAAAGGGACTCGATATTAGTAAAAAATTAGGTGGGAAAAATTATGTTTTTTGGGGTGGAAGAGAAGGTTATGAATCCCTCCTTAATACAGACATGGAGTTTGAACAAGCGAATATGGCACGAATGTATAAAATGGCGATTCGTTACGCAAACGAAATTGAACACGAGGTGCAGTTTCTAATTGAGCCGAAGCCAAAAGAACCAACAAAACATCAATACGATTTTGATGCCGCTACAACGATGGCTTTTTTACAAAAATACGGTCTTGAAAATGATTTTAAACTAAATTTAGAAGCGAATCACGCTACACTTGCTGGACACACATTTGAACATGAATTAAATGTGGCTAGAACTTATAATGCACTAGGGTCCATTGATGCCAACCAAGGGGACCTGCTTCTAGGCTGGGATACAGATGAATTTCCAACAAATATTTACGATACAACGCTTACTATGTATGAAATTCTTCAAAATGGCGGTATCGCACCAGGTGGAATTAATTTTGATGCCAAAGTTAGACGTACATCTTTTGAAATGGAAGACTTGTTACTGGCGCATATTGCTGGCATGGACACATATGCAAGAGGCTTAAAGGCAGCGGCAAAACTAACAGAAGATCACTTTTTTGATAAAATAAAAGAAGAACGGTATAGAAGTTTTAAGAAGGGAATTGGTGCACGCATTTTAGATAATCAGGAGGATTTTAAATCGCTAACTGAATATGCGTTAGCACATGATTCTATCCAAAACGAATCTAGCCATATCGAATATGTGAAGTCACGCTTGAACGATTATTTAGTATAAAGGAGAAAAAAATGGCTTATGTGTTAGGGTTAGATTTAGGAACAAGCGCACTAAAAGCAGTGTTGATGACTGAAATAGGCGAATGGATAGCCGAGGCATCAAGTGATTATCCATTAATTAGTGAAAAAAAAGGATATAGCGAGCAAAATCCGGCTGAGTGGGTTAAAGCGTTACATGTGGTTTTTGAGGTGCTACACCAAAAAGTCCCAGATTTAAAAGAAAAACTTGCTGGAATTAGCTTTTCAGGTCAAATGCACAGTTTAGTCGTAATGGATAGCGAGATGAAAGTGATCCGTCCTGCAATTTTATGGAATGATGTGCGCACAACGAAAGCATGTCAATTTATTCGAGAGACAATGCCGGATATTCAGATGATTACGCGAAATCCAGTTTTAGAAGGCTTTACGCTTCCAAAATTAGTTTGGATTATGCAAAATGAACCAGAAACTTGGCGACAGGCGGCGCATTTTTGTTTGCCAAAAGATTATTTAGCTTATATTTTAACAGGAGAGTTATGTACCGATTACTCGGATGCAGCAGGAACGCTACTTTTGAATGTCACAAAGAAAGTTTATTCAGATGAAATTTTAGACACGTTCCAAATTCCTAAAAAGGCACTTCCAAAACTTGTTTCATCCACGACGTGTATTGGAGTAGTAACGGTTGAAGCGGCGCAAAAGATTGGGATTAAAACGGACGTCAAAGTGTTTATGGGCGGGGCAGATAATGCAGTAGCCGCAATTGGGGCAGGAATTACTCGACCAGGTCTTGCTCTTTCAAGTATTGGAACGAGTGGCGTCTTCTTAAATTTCGAATCAAACTTTTTGGAAGCCGACGCAGCACCACTACATTTCTTTAACCATATAGAGGAAGAGGCTTTTTATTCCATGGGTGTCACGCTTTCGGCGGGCAATAGCTTGAATTGGTTTAAACGGGAATTTGCACCAGAAGAAAGTTTTGACGAGCTTTTTTCTAGTGCGAGCCGTATTCCAGTTGGCGCGGAGGGGTTACTTTTTACCCCGTATATAAACGGCGAGCGGACGCCATATACAGATAGCGAAATTCGTGGCTCTTTTATTGGTATTGATAGCAGACATACGCGAAGTCACTTTATGCGAGCCGTTTTAGAAGGTATTACGTTTTCTTTGCGAGATACTTTTGAGCTTTTAAAAATAGCAGGACGTGATGCGGCGGAGATCATTGCAGTTGGCGGCGGGGCCAGAAACCCTTTATGGCTTCAAATACAGGCAGACATTTATAATCGAAATGTACGAACGTTGACGAATGAACAAGGGCCGGGTGTTGGTGCAGCAATGATTGCGGCTACAGGATTAAACTATTTTTCAAATTTAAATGATTGTGCGGCGCTTTTCGTCAACTATAGCGATAAAATTTATATACCAAACGAACAAAATGTGCGTGCATACGAAAAAATGTACACGATTTATCGTGAAATTTACAAGTCAACTAAACTACTTTCAATGAGTCTAGCCAAGCTATAAAGCAAAAAACGCCCATTTTTTCTCTTTTAAAATGTGGAAATGTATTGGTCATTTCTCATGGTATGATGTGAACATTACTCTTATATCTTCTTGGTGGATACAAAATGGTCGATTATAGATTAGAAGATGAGTGTATTAAAAATGAAAGGTATTTGTTTTTACGCAAGTACCTTTTATTTTTCTGCTGGATACATGACTATTGTCGCATTCAAAAAGCATCTGCTATTAAATTCGTTTTACTCGAATTCGACAGCAGATGCTTCTTTAATTTTGTCTCATATTCATGGGTGGTTAGTTTCCCATTTTTTTATAATTCTTCTCCATTTGTTTCAATTACTTTTTTATACCAGTAATAACTTTTCTTCGGAATCCGTGTCATTGGGGCATCATCTTCTACATCACGATCAACATAAACAAAACCATAACGTTTTTGATAGCCATTTAACCAGCTTAGAAGATCGGTGAAGCTCCAAGTACAGTATCCTAACATATCAACCCCATCACTGATTGCATCGCGAATAGCTGTTGCGTGGGCACTCAGATAGTCGATACGGTAGTCATCGTTTACTTCTCCGTCCACCAATTTATCAAATTCCCCTAAACCATTTTCTGTAATTAAAATAGGGAGTTGATAGCGGCTGTTAATGCGACGTAAAGCAATTTGTAAACCTTTCGGGTCAATTGTCCAGTCCCAGTTGGTTGTTTTTACAAAAGGATTAACAACTTTCTTATAAATGCCTGGAACGCCAGTCTCTTTTGATGTGCCTTTCTTACCTGTCGTATTCATTTCATTACTCATACCAACCCCATCAAGTGGATTATAAGCAACTGTTGCGGATTGATAGTAATTCAGTCCCATAAAATCAGGTGTGCCAGCACGTAGTAATTCCATATCACCATCTTCAATTGTAGGCGCAATATTTTGTTCTTCAAGATATTTCCAAACCGCACTTGGATAACGTCCATACGCATAAACATCCATCCAGAAGTAACTATTTAATTCTTCCGCATCGTCTGCAGCTTGAACGTTTTTTGGATCTGTATCGATTGGATAATGTGGTGTGTAAGCAAAACTTGGTCCAATTTTTCCATCAGGAACGATTTCGTGGAAAGCTTTGATAACACTAGCGTTTGCTAAGTTGGCGATATGGTTTACAGCATACATCCGTTTTGAATCAGAAACTTTCGGCGGGTGAAGGGCTTGACCATAACCCATCCCAACAAAGATATTTTGTTCGTTTAAAGACACCCAGTATTTCACTCGATCACCGTAGCGTTTAAATAAGGTGATGGCATAGTTTGTAAAATCTTGAATGACTTCCCGTGATTCCCAACCACCGTATTCGTCGAAAAGCGCTTGAGGAATATCCCAGTGATAAATCGTGACAAGTGGTTCAATGTTATATTTTAGAAGTTCATCAATTAAATCATCATAAAATTTAAGTCCAGCCTCATTTACTTCCCCTTTTCCTTGAGGGAAGATACGCGACCAAGCAATGGAAAAACGATAGGCCTTAAGACCAGCATCTGCCATCAATTTAACATCTTCTTTATAGCGATGATAATGGTCTACCGCTACATCACCGTTTGTTCCTTTGTAAGTGGTGCCCGGAATTCTGACATACTCATCCCAAACCGATGGGCCCTTGCCGTCTGCATCCCACGCTCCTTCAATTTGGTACGCCGCTGAAGCCGATCCCCATAAGAAATCTTCCGGAAAACTTGTTCGTTTTTTGTGTTCCATTTAAAACCCTCCTCAGTACTTAACTCATAAAACACATTACTTCTTTATTTTAAAGTATATTCTTTTAAAAAGATAGTTAAAAAACGCAGATTCGAAAAGGAATCTGCGTTTTTGATTTATTTATCGAGCACGAATTTTTGGATAGCTTTTGCGACACCACTATCATTATTTGATGCAGTTGTATAGTCAGCTAATTCTTTGATATGATCCGGCGCATTGCCCATTGCAATACCAAGTCCCGCAAATTCAAGCATCGTTACGTCATTTTCTTGGTCGCCAATACAGATGACTTCACTTTGCTTAATGCCAAGTTTTTCAGATAATTCTTTTACTGCGTTACCTTTACTAGCATCACGATTCAGAATTTCTAAATAAAATGGCGTGCTACGAACTAAATGATATTTTTCTTTGAATGATTCCGGCATTTTTGCAATACCAGCCTCAAGTTCTGGTGCTTCTTCAATAAACATTGCTTTCGACATAATAAAATCTTCTGGCACGTTTTCGATTTCTTTAAAAATCAATTGGCTACCAGTGAGATATGCTTCTACAATTGTATATTTTCCGATTTCTCGGTTTGGTGTGTAAAGTGCTTTGTCATCAAAGAAATGCATGTGCAAATTACTATCTAAGCTCACTTGGTAAATTTCTTTTAAATCATCTATGCCAAGCGTTAAGTGAGAAATAACTTCTTTCGTATACGTATCTTGAACAAACGCACCATTAAAGCTAATCACATAATCGCCTTCCTCGCGTAATTCAAGGTCAGTTAAATAATTTTCTACCCCAACAAGAGGTCGTCCTGTACAAAGCACGACTTTTACACCTTTTATTTTGGCTTGGCGAATGGCTTCTTTTACTTCATCTGTAACCTTATGATCATCTGTTAGCAGTGTTCCATCAATATCAATCGCAATTAATTTATACAATATACTAGCTCCTTTTCCATCATAAACTCATTCTAGTATAGCATAAATTAAGACGGATTTGCGGCTATCTATTGAAACAACTGGGAATTTATGGCATGATTGATTTGGAAACTTGATAAAAGAAAAGAGTGAAATAATGAAACGTAATTATCATGTGAAATTTTTAAATGAAAAAGATGTGGAACTTGCAGAGGCAGTTTGCATGGCATCAGAAGATTATTATTTAATTGAACAAGATAAGCCTGCATCGAAAAATGATGCGTTAAAAATTATTACAGAAATTCCAGACGGGAAAACAAGATTCGATAAATTCGTGCTGGCTGTGTTGGATGAACATGAAAAACCAATCGGCTTAGTGGATATTGTTTCGGATTATCCAAGAAAAGGTCGTTGGTTTATTGGTTTGCTTCTTTTAACTCCAGATGCTCGCAACAACGGTCTTGGAAAAGTGCTTCATCAAACTATTAAGGAATGGGCAAATGACGGTGGTGCAGATTCTTTAGCTATAGCCGTTTTAGAAGAAAATGAAAAAGGTCGCGGATTTTTTGAACATTTAGGTTATACGAAACAAGAAACTAAAGAAGCAACATACGGCGAGAAAAAACAACAGGTTGCGATTTTTGTGTTAGATATTAAGTGAAAAAGATATAGTTGTATAAATTAAAACAGTAATTCCTTAAAAAAGGAATTGCTGTTTTGTTGTTTATTTGGCTTTTTTTATAAGGAATGTGAAGAAATTAAAGAATTCAAAAAATTGCCATATTTCTTTTGCTTTAATTGCTACTATTGACTACCTTGTCTTATTTCCTATGTTATAATATTTGTGATTTGCTGGAAAATGACATAATAAAAGTAGTTAAAAACTAGCAATCGAATATGAATGGAAAAATATAAGGAGATGGAAGTTAAAACTTATTGAGGGGGATTAATAGAAAGTTTTAGCTAAGAGAAAAGATGGATTCAAAATGGAGAAGTTAATCATTTATAAGGGAGTTTACAACAGGGAGGAAGACAGAATGAAAAAATTAGTCACATTATTAACCATATTTTGTTTAGCTTTATTAGTAGGATGTGGAGGAACAGGGACATCTGATTCGGATAAAAAGAAAGTAAAAGTAGAACCAAAAGCTTCGAATGATTCGGTAAAAGTAGAAGTAAAATCGGGAGAATATTCAGTAATTCCTGAAGTAACTAAAGACGATTCAAGTACACTCGCGTTAACAATAAATGTGAGCAATACTGGTAAAGAAAAAATAGTTGTTGATTCTTATGCATTTGAGCTTTATGAAGAAGATAATGGTGAAAAAATAAAAGCAGAAGATGTATACAATAGAGATATTAATACTTTTGAAACTGAACGATTAAGTGCAGGTAAAAATGTAACAGGAACAATCTTTTTTAATATTGATCCAAAAAAAGATTATAAGTTAGTATATTCCCAAGAATCTTATGGTGATTCAGCAGAAGATGAAGATATTGAATTAGACTTAGATTTATCTAAATATGCAGATTCAACAAAAGTATTTGATGAAAGCCAAAAAGCTGCAACTGCATTTATAGATGTTCAGTTTTTAGGAAAAGAAAATGAAGATTATGACAAGCTAGTTGGTAATAATAAAGATGAAACTAAAAAAGAAATACTTGAGGAATATCAAAAAGAAAATGAAGATATGTTATTCTCAGAATTAGATCTCAAAGATGAAGATTATAAAAAAAGTTTTGATAGTTTTACCTTAGTACAAGGCAAGCGAGCTAAGTTCGATAAAGATCTATATGCTCAATTTGATGATCAAGCGGTTGTAAGTATTGATATAGAAGAAGCATTATCTGATTATGCTATAGAAGAACTATTTTATGAATATGAAGAGAAGTATATGGATTCTTCGGAGGACTATGAGGGTGCAGAAAAATATGCGTACTCTAAATATAAAGAAATTCTGGAAAAATCGAAGTTGAAAGGTGAGTCAGAAGATCTTTTACTATATCTTGAAAAGAAAGATGGTAAATGGAATGTAGACTTAAGCCTAGATGATAATAAATATGTAATCTCAGCTTTTATTGGAGATATTTAATAGTAATAAGTAGCCAGTTCTCAAGCAATAGTTCAAAATCTATTATTTGAGAACTGGTTTTCAGATAGGAGATTAAGTTGTGAAACATAAAAAATGGTTAGTCATTGGCGGAATAGTATTTATATTGATTTGTGTCTTTTTCATTTGGGGAATGTTAACCCATTCTAAATCAGACTATTATAGCAATTTTAAGCATGCACTTGAAAATAATAATGCAGAAGAAATGAAGACACTCTTAACAACAAATGATGATTCTTTTAAAATAGATAAAACTGGTAGCCAGGCATTTATTAATTATTTAAATAATAATCCGGCAGATAAAGCACAATTTTTAAAAACATTAAAAAGGGAAACTGAAGGAGAAGAAAATAGCTATTCAATTGAGTTTCCTTATACATTTGTAAAGGATGGAAAAGATATGGTTTTCTTTCCTCATTATGCTTTGAGCATTAAGCCGTTATACTTTACAGTGACTACGGATGCAGACAAAACATCACTTTCTACAAATAAAAAAGAAATACCTTATGTGAAAAAAGCAGATAAGTATGGTCCGCTTATGCCTGGTGTTTACGATGTTGCTGTTTCCTTAACTAGCTCTATAGACATACCGATAGTACACTTCGAGAACGAACAGCTTGTGAAAAAAGATTCCAATTTAGATCTACAAGTTGGGGATGTCTTATCTAAAGACAAATCGTTTCAATCAACTTTCAGTAAAAATATTGATGGATGTATGACTGAGTTTGCTCAATATTGGGGAGGGGGGCTTGATAATACAAAGCTTATCAATGTAACTGATAACTACAGAGAATCGGCTCTTTTGCAAACGAACTTGCTTTTACCATATTTAGCCAAAACTAATCTAAAATATTATGAACTACAAGTTAATAATGATAGCATTGAAATTGAAAAGAATGTAGATGCTTGGGAAGCAACGGTAGAGGCAGATATTAATATGGAAGGTAACGTCCAAACTATAGAAGAAAATAGTTTTCCAGTAGAACTTCAACTTGCTGGAGTTCGAGAGCTTGTTTTTGTATATGATACTAAGCTTGATAAATGGTTGCTTGATTCAGCTGCTGAATCCTATAGTGATGCTAAGTGGAAGAATATCAGCAAAATAACACACAAAAACCCCGTTAATTACGAATGGACCTTAAAAAAAGAAGAAGATATATAAATATTAATAGTTATTAACATATTAAAAAAGCCAAAGAAAGAGTTTTCGCTCTCATCTTTGGCTTTTTTTATTATCTACCGATTGAATAAGAAGATCCATTGCCAGTTACAACAACTGTTTTGTTTCTGTCTGTTCGGTATACTTTGGCTTTTGCTTTAGTTAATGTATTTACTGTTTGTGAGGTAGGGTGGCCGTAGCCGTTTTTACCAACACTTATAATGGCATATTTAGGTTTTACAACATTGACAAAAGCCTTGCTAGTAGCTGCTTTAGAACCTTGTGTGCTTACTTTTAAAACGTCAGCTCTAAGTTTTTTCTTCGCTTTTATCATATCATTTTCGGCTTTTGTTTGTGCATCACCTGTGAATAGGAAAGTGTTTTTCTTATAAGTAACTTGAAGCACTGCGCTCCAATTGTTTCGATCTGTTTTCCCATAAGTTTTCACAGGACCAACAAATTGAGCTGTAACACCTTTTATTGGAAGTTTTACGCCTGCTTTTGCATTTATAATAGTTAATTTTTTCTTTTTGGCTGTATTTACAAAGTTTTTATACGCAGCTGTTGTATTACTATTTTGAGGAGCATAAAGACTTTTGACTTTAATGCTGTTCATAACTTCTGGTAATCCGCCGATATTATCTGCGTCAGAATGAGAAGCAATCATAATTTCAATGTCTTTTACTTTCATTTTCTTTAAATAGTTAACAACGGTTTTCCCTTTTCCTTTATTGCCAGCATCGATTAGAATATCTTCGCCACTTGGTGCTTTGATGTAAATCGCATCTCCCTGACCTACATCGATGAAATGTACTTTGATGGTTGGTGTTGCTGCTTCTGCTTGAATAGCGTTAGGAACTGATAATCCTGTCACTAATGCAAAAACTAAAAACACCTTTAAAAACCCTTTTTTCATCCCTTTTCCTCTTCTCTTATGAAATGAATTCCTTTAGAAACTTGTACACCCCGTCTGCTTCATTCGTGTCTGTAATATGATTTGCTGCGGCTTTAACATTATCGCTAGCATTAGCCATAGCAACTCCTGTACCAGCATATTGTAGCATGCCGATATCATTTTCACCATCACCAAATGTAATAATTCTTTCACGCGGAATATTGTAGTGTTTGCTAAGTATTTCCACGGCTGTTTTTTTATCCGAATTAGCTGGTAAAATTTCTAAATTGTTGTGATGCGAGGAAAGAACTCGGATTCCACTTGCTTCATTTAAAGCATTACGAACATCGGTTAGCTGTGAAGCATCTTCTTCAGCAACAACAATCGCATTTAAAAATTGGTGCATATTTTCATCAAAAGCATCTTTATCATTAATAGAAACAAGCGAAAAACTATTGTGCCCAGTGTCAAGACGACTTTTATCCGCTAAGTTTTGAAAAAAAGCGGGCGGCTCTTTTGTATAAAAAAGAGAATTGGTAGAGAAGAAGAAAAGTGGCAAATTAAATTCGCGCATAATAGCATAAGTATCACGAATAGCGTGTTCTTCTAATGTGGTTTTTAGGATTTCTTCATCGCGAATGGCAGCGTAGGAACCATTAGAAGCAATCACATGGCCAGATTGACTCACTTTGTGGCCGACTTCGCGAGCAGAACGATACATACGTCCAGTGGAAATAGAAAAAATATGACCGTCATTTTCTAACTTTTGAATTAAATCGCGCGTTTTTTCAGATACAGTTTGATCTTGGTGCAGTAAAGTGCCATCAATATCAGAGCAAATTAAATATTTTTTATTCAAATAAAATCATCCTTTTTAGTTTATAGCATAAGTATACCATGTACGAATGGAATAGTTATTATAATTCAATATTTTAAAGGGAATTTTTACGCTTTCTTTGCTAGCTTAGAATGATCTTTTTAAGAAGAGAGCAGAGGGATTATGAATTTTGGGGAAATAAGAAAAAACCGCCAAATTTGGCGGTTTTTCAAGTATATTAATCAGTTAAGTTATCTTCAGTTTCTGGATCAAAGAAGTGAGATTTAGCCATTTCGAAAGCTAAAGTTAGTACTTCGTTTGGTTGATGTTCCGAGCGAGCATCAACACGTGCTACGAATTCATGTGTACCAACACGGCTATGAAGCATAAATTCAGCACCAGTAAGTTCAGCAACAATTGTCGTTGCTTTGAACGTATAACCAGGATTTGCTTCGATAACAATTGGTTCATCGTGAATGTCTTCAGGACGGATACCGAAAACGATATCTTTACCGTCAAAGCCTTTGTCTTTAAGCAGTTTCAATTTGCCTTCTGGAACAGCGATAGTGAAATCATCACCAATAAAGTTTGATCCATCTAAACGACCTTTGAAGAAGTTCATTGCGGGACTACCAATAAAGCCAGCTACAAACATATTCACAGGATGGTCATACACTTGTTTTGGAGAACCAACTTGTTGGATAACGCCATCTTTCATGATGACAATACGAGTAGCCATTGTCATTGCTTCTGTTTGGTCATGGGTTACGTAAATCATTGTAGTATCTAGTTGTTGATGCAATTTGGTAATTTCCGCACGCATTTGAACACGTAATTTTGCATCCAAGTTAGAAAGTGGTTCATCCATTAGAAAGACTTTTGCGTCACGGACAATCGCACGACCTAATGCAACACGTTGACGTTGACCACCTGAAAGTGCACTTGGTTTACGTTTTAAGTATTCAGTTAAGCCAAGAATATTTGCTGCATGCTCCACGCGTTTTTTAATATCATCTTTAGGCATTTTACGAAGTTTTAAACCGAATGCCATATTATCATATACAGTCATATGTGGATATAATGCGTAGTTTTGGAATACCATTGCGATATCACGGTCTTTTGGCGCAACATTATTCATTACCTTGCCGTCAATAGAAAGTTCACCTTTAGAAATTTCTTCTAGTCCAGCAATCATACGTAAAGTTGTAGATTTACCACAACCAGATGGTCCTACAAAAACGATGAATTCTTTGTCATCGATTTCTAAATTAAAATCAGATACCGCAGTTACTTTGTTATCGTATATTTTATAAATATGTTCAAGTGATAATTGTGCCAATTCGTTCGCCTCTTTCTATTTTTTAACTTGTGTTCATTGTATATGAAAACGCTTTACAAAAACTATGGCAATTTGCACAAAGAAAAAAATCATCTGTTGGGCAACATGCCTAATTACCAAAAAAATAAATAGAAGTAAAGTGACAAAAGACCTTTTATGTGAAGTATTTTTCATGACAATTAATTCTTTAGTCCCAATTCAGAAAAAACCTCAGATATCATTACAAAAAAACTTCATATTGTGTTATATTATTAAAGCAGACACAATATATAGTTAGTGGGGGATTATCATGTACGTGGAACAACTTAATGAACAAATGGTGATAAAAAGGGACGGCCGCAAAGCGAACTTCGATTTAATTAAAATCCGTAATGCTGTCGAAGCATCTATGAAAGCAATTGATTTAGAGGATGAAACTTTCTTAGAAGAGATTTTGCTTGAGGTTGTAAGTGAATTACCTAACAAGACAGATATGACCATCGATGAAATCCAGCATTGCGTCGAAAACACCTTAATGAAATCGACGTATCCTGATGTAGCGAGGGCTTACATAGAGTACCGCCATGACCGGGACCATGAGCGTGAAAACATCACAGATATGCACAAAAGCGTAGAAAAATTATTACAAAAAGATAAAACAGTAGTCAACGAAAATGCCAACAAAGACGCAACAGTCTTTAACACCCAACGCGATTTGACAGCAGGAGCCGTAGCAAAAAGTTACGCATTAAAATACATGCTACCAAAACACGTATCGAACGCTCATTTAAAAGGAGAAATTCATTTTCACGATTTAGACTACAGCCCATACCATGCAATGACTAACTGTTGCTTAATTGATATTGAAGGCATGCTGAAAAAAGGATTTACGATTGGAAACGCTAATGTAGAAAGTCCAAAATCCATCCAAACAGCTACAGCGCAAATTGCTCAAATAATCGCAAACGTAGCAAGTTCGCAGTATGGCGGCTGTTCAGTTGACCGAATTGATGAAGTATTATCCGTTTATGCGCGCCTGAACTTTGAAAAACACAAAAAAGACGCAGTAGAATGGGTCGTTCCAGAGAAACAAGAAGGCTATGCAGCGGAGAAAACACGTAAAGATATTTATGATGCCATGCAAAGCTTAGAATACGAAATCAATACTTTATATACAAGTAATGGACAAACACCATTCGTAACACTGGGCTTCGGTCTTGGGCAAGATTGGTTCGCTCGTGAAATTCAAAAAGCAATCCTAAAAGTTCGGATTGGCGGGGTTGGAAAAGATAAACATACAGCGATTTTCCCGAAATTAGTATTTTCGATTCGTCGTGGCACTAACTTAAATGCGGCAGATTCAAACTATGATATTAAACAACTGGCGCTAGAATGCTCCTCTAAACGGATGTATCCAGATGTACTCAACTATGATTCACTGGTTCGTTTAACAGGTGATTTCAAAGTGCCAATGGGCTGTCGTTCCTTTTTACCGGCTTGGAAAAATGAGAACGGAGAGCATGTGAACGCGGGAAGAAACAATCTTGGAGTCGTAACGCTAAATATTCCACGTATTGCTATTCAAAGTGGTGGTAACAAAGATCGTTTCTGGGAAATTTTCCATGAACGTATGAAAACCGTCAAAGATGCACTACTTTTCCGTTTAAATCGTGTACGTCAAGCACGCCCAGAAAATGCGCCAATTTTATATAAATACGGTGCTTTTGGCAAACGACTACAAGATGGCGAAAATGTCGACCAACTTTTCAATAAAGAACGCTCCACGATTTCTATCGGCTATATTGGTCTATATGAAGCGGCAACTGTGTTTTATGGTGGCGAATGGGAAGGCGATGCAGAAGCAAAAAACTTCACCCTTGATATTGTAAAAGAATTAAAAACGTATGCGGATGACTGGAAAGAAAAATATGGCTATTGGTTCAGTGTATATTCCACACCAAGTGAAAGCTTAACAGATCGTTTCAACCGTTTAGATAAAGAAAAATATGGCGTCATTAAAGACATCACGGATAAAGACTATTATCAAAACTCTTTCCACTATGATGTTCGTAAAAAAATCACTCCATTTGAGAAAATTGATTTTGAAAAAGACTATCCAGAATTTTGCTCTGGCGGATTCATTCATTATTGTGAGTATCCAAAAATGGTTCACAACACGAAAGCGCTGGAAGCTGTATGGGATTACTCTTATGATCGCGTAGCTTATCTTGGTACAAATACACCGATTGATAAATGTTACGAATGTGATTTTGAAGGGGAATTTGTGCCAACAGAAGAAGGCTTTAAGTGTCCAAGTTGTGGGAATACAGACCCTGAAAAAGCAGACGTAGTTAAACGTACTTGTGGTTACTTAGGGAATCCAATGAAACGTCCGATGGTTCATGGACGTCATGTAGAAATTAGCAATCGTGTGAAACATATGGAGGATTTAGGTGAATAACCCAAAACCGTGTGAATGGAAGTCGAATGAATTATCCAGAGGGTATATCGCTGACTATAAAGCATTTAATTTTGTTGACGGGGAGGGCGTTCGGTGCAGTTTATATGTATCTGGATGTCCTTTCCACTGCGAGGGCTGCTACAACAAGGCTGCGCAGTCATTTAAATATGGCAAACCTTACACAAAAGAATTAGAAGACGATATCCTAAAAGACATCGGACATGAGAGCGTCCAAGGCCTAACGTTACTTGGTGGAGAACCATTTTTAAACACCGCTACTTGCTTATCTGTCGTGAAACGAATCCGCGCGACATATGGTGACACAAAAGATATTTGGTCATGGACAGGCTACACTTGGGATGAAATGATGCAAGAAACAACCGACAAACTCGAACTTTTATCCTTAATAGATGTCCTTGTAGACGGGCGCTTTGAACAAAAACTATTCGATTCAAACCTAGCATTCCGCGGTTCCAGCAATCAACGAATTATCGACGTACAAAAATCACTTGCCACAAAAGAAGTAGTATTATATCAATTGTGAAAAGAAGTCCTCTTGTGATAGGGGGCTTCTTTATTTTCATTAAGAAAAAATAAGCTATAAACAAAAATCCGCCCTTCGAAAAGAGCGGATTTTTATTAAACATCAAGTAACCTATTTTTCGTATAATCATACAAATCTTTATTATTAACAACCCAGCGATTATCATGTTTTTGAATTTTTCCTTCTTCTTTCAGTTGCATCAATTGTTTATAAAAACTACTTTTAGAAAGGTTGCTATATGCTGCTATAACACTAGTGCGCATTTCTTTAGGTAAAATAACACGGTTTTTTTCAAATGGAATTCCATGTAGCTTTGCGATATTAGCAAAAGAAAGTTCTAATTTATTAACAGAACTGTATTCACTAAAAAGACTCTTAAAAAAAGAATGGCGCGCTAAATCTTTCATTATAAAGAATTGGAAACCAAAGTTTTCAGGAAACATGGATAGAAAATACTCTAAATCTTTAAAGGAATATTTGTATATAAGACAAGACGAAATTGTTTTAAAATCAAAGTTATATACATTTCTTTGAAACAAGCTGTAATAATTTACAAAAGAACCTTTTCCAAGTATGGTATAAATGCTTTTTGAGGTTGGGGTCATTGAGATGGAAACAAAGCCTTCAATGATTAAATATACATAATTATCTCTGTCAGAAGAAAGACTAATTAGTTCCGTGTTCTTCGGGACTTTTATTTTTTCGAATTTGATATTGCCCTCATGCGAAAGCCGGACGAACTCTTGATAACTAAATATTGTATCCATGCTTAAAAACACCTTCACTTCTTTAGTTAACTTAAAAATAATGTTAACAAAAATATCACCAATTCAATTATATCAGAGAACATGGATTAAGGTTAATATAGTTCAGGACGTCTATCAGTAAAAACTGGAATAATGCCTCTAGTTTCGGTAACTAAACTTAAGTCGATTTCCGCATAAATATTTCCTTCTTCTTCACCACCATGAGCAACTATATTTCCAAGTGGATCAATTACAAGTGAATGTCCGTTAAAATGATTGTTAGGATCATCTCCCACACGGTTGACAGCAACAACAAAAGCTTGGTTTTCAATTGCACGTGCGATAAGAAGCTGTTCCCACTGTGTGATTCGTTCAGCTGGCCACTGTGCGGAAATAAATAGTACCTCTGAACCTTCTGAAGTATGTTTACGAATCCATTCTGGGAATCTAATATCATAACAAATAAAACCTGCACAAGACACTCCATCTAGGCGGAAAAGGTTTGTATCATTTCCTGCATCTAAATATAAATGCTCATTCATCAGCTGAAATAAGTGAACCTTTTTATATGAAGAAAGTAGGCCACCGTATTTGTCAAAAGCATACATCGTATTAGAATATTTGCTTCCTTCTGAAATAGCAACCGAACCGCCCACAATAGCAATTTGATGTTTTTCGGACAAACTGGCTAAAAATTCTTTTGTTCTTTCCCCATTTAAATCAGCAACTCCAGCTAACTCATTTAAAGCATAACCTGTATTCCACATTTCCGGTAAAACAGCTATATCTGCCCCATTTTTTGCAGCTTCGACAATAGCTTTTTCAATCCGTGCATAGTTTGCATCAGGATATTTAAAAACTACATCGGTTTGACATAATGCCAACTTCCACATGTTCTTCGCTCCCTTTTTCTTTTAAAAATAACATAAGCTTGGTGGCGAGTCCATACTGGAATACTTCGCACCAAGCTCTGAGTAGTGAATTAATCTTTTTTTAAACGTCTAGATAAGAAATTTCCAAACGATTGTAATGCTTGAACCATAATAATTAAAATAATAATGGTTGTATACATCACAGTCGGTTCAAATCGTTGGAAACCATATTGATAAGCAATTGTCCCAAGCCCGCCTGCACCAACAAGTCCAGCCATTGCGGTTGCGCCGATTAGACCGATTGTCGCGATAGTTAAACCGAGAACGATACCAGAACGCGCCTCACGAATGACAACGCTCCAAATAATTTTTGGTGTGGAAATTCCCATTGCTTGGTAAGCTTCGATAACTCCACGGTCTACTTCCAAGAGGGCAGATTCCATCAAACGAGCAATATAAGGTGCCGTAAATACAACAAGTGGCATAATAACACCTTGAATCCCAATAGTAGTCCCAACAACAAAACGTGTGACCGGAATCATTAAGAATAACAAAATAATAAATGGCAATGAACGTAAAATATTAATTACCCAGTTTAAAATACTGTAGACAACTGGATTTTCAGATTGACCACCTTTACGCGTTAAAGTTAAAAACACACCAAGAGGTAAACCAATTGCAAGTGAAATAACAAGCGTAATCCCAGTCATCGTCAGTGTTTCTAGAAATCCTTGCCAAAGTATCGGTCCCCATTCTTCAAAAAACAAACTCATAGTAACTCGACCTCCTCAACAACGACTCCAGATTCTTTCAAATAAGCGATGGCTTTGCTATATTCCTCTTCATTCCCTTTTAAATGAACGAGCAGTTTTCCAAGGGTGCCGTTTTTTAAATGATCAATGCCGCCAGCCAAAATGCTTGGAAGAACATCAAATTTGCGTGATACAAGAGCGAGTGCAGGTTCATCTGCTTCGTCCCCAATAAAATGCAAGGAAACCAATTTTCCAGTTGCAACATATTTTTCAAGTAAATCTTGTGGGATATCGAAACTAGCTTCCGACCCGACAAAACGTTTTGTTGTCGCGTGTTTTGCTTTAGTGAAAATATCAAGAACAGTACCTTGCTCCACTAAATGCCCATTTTCCATTACAGCAACCCGGTCGCAAATACGTTGAATGACATCAAGTTCATGTGTAATTAAGAAAATCGTAATCCCAAGCTCAGCGTTAATTTTAAGTAACAACTGTAAAATTGCTTCGGTTGTCTCAGGGTCCAAGGCACTTGTTGCTTCATCGCTAAGTAGAATTTCTGGTTCATGTGCAAGAGCACGAGCAATTGCGACACGTTGTTTTTGACCGCCAGAAAGTTGGCTTGGATAGTTGTTTCGTTTATCCTCTAAGCCAACAATTGACAAGTACTTATTCACACGTGTCTCAATTTCGTCTTTTGGGACGCCTTCTAATTTTAACGGTTTGGCAATGTTATCATAAACAGTTGCGGTTTTAAGTAAATTATACCCTTGAAAAATCATCCCGATTTTCCGACGAGCCACACGAAGTTCTTTGCTTGATAGGGTAGATAAATTCTTCCCATCAATCAAAACTTGACCAGCGTCTGGACGTTCAAGTAAGTTGATGCAACGAACGAGCGTACTTTTTCCGGCGCCACTATAACCAACGACACCGAAAATTTCTCCTTTTTCGACTGTAATAGAAACATTTTTCACGGCTTCTACGGTTTTTCCATTTACATTAAATGATTTTGAAACTTGATGTAATTCGATCAAAATAAAACAACTCCCTAGAATGCAGGTACTACAGACCCATTAAATTCTTTTTCAATAAATGCTTTTACATCATCAGAATGGTAATATTTTTCTAATGTTTTAACGACTTCATCATCTTTATTTTCGCTGCGAACAACAAATACATTTGGATATGGATTGTCTTTTGTTGGTTCGTGGTAAATTGCGTCTTTATTAATAGAAAGTCCAGCACCCATTGCGAAGTTAGTATTGATAGCTGCCGCTGCAACTTCATCTAATTGTGCAGGGATTTGAGAAGCTTCAAGTTCAACAATTTCAAGGTCAAGCGGATTTTCGGCAACGTCTTTTTTCGTCGCTTTTTCTTCCACGCCATCTTTTAGTTTAATAATGCCTGCATCTTCAAAAAGTTTTAAGCCACGATATTCGTTACTTGGATCGTTTGGAACGGCAATTTTGTCGCCTTTTTTCAGGTTTTTTAAGTCTTTAATATCGTTGGAGTAAACACCCATTGGGAAAGCTACTGTTTTAAAAGCAACATCTAATTTGTAGCCTTTATCTTTCTTTTGTTGCTCTAAGAACGGGATTGTTTGGTAGTTATTCGCATCAAGGTCACCGTCGTTTAAAGCTGTATTTGGTGTATTATAATCATCAAATGTTTTGATTTTAATTTCAAGTCCGTCTTTTTTCGCTAATTTTTGAACTTCTTCAGCGATTTGTTGGTGAGGTCCTGCTGTTGTTCCAATAGTAATTTCTTTTGTACTTAAGGCTTTATCATCACTTCCGCCTCCACATGCTGCTAACCCTAAAATAAGGCTTGATGCAAGTAAAATTCCTAACCCTTTTGTTAATTTTCTCATCTTTTTTTCCTCCCTAGTATGTTGATTATTTATCCAGATTTATTCATGAAAGCAATAAAAAAACTTCTCTATTTAGAATAGAGAAGTGGAAAGTCGAACATATCCAGCTCCTCTCATCTACCAAAACGGAATACACCATTTTGCTGGAATTAGCACCTTCACTTTACGCTTAAATAAAGTTAGGTTGCCGGGCTTCATCGGGCCAGTCCCTCTGCCGCTCTCGATAAGAGAAAATATTTTAGAAAAACCTGTTAGTTAAAAATATACGCATTTTACCTAAATTTGTCAATGCTTTTTTAAGTTTAAAAAAAATCATACTGGACAAATACTTCAGAAAACTTTACTATTTTAATCAATGAAACTTGTAAAGGACGGGTGTAAAATGAAAATTTCCAAACGCTTACAAAATTTACCAGATCAGTTTTTCTCTAGCCTTGTAGAAAAAGTTGGAAAAAAGGTGGCAGAAGGGCATGACGTGATTAACTTAGGTCAAGGAAACCCAGACCAGCCAACACCCAAACATATCGTTCAAGCAATGAAAACCGCTTCAGAAAACCCTATGAACCACAAATATTCCTTGTTTCGTGGAAAAAGGGAGCTAAAACAAGCTGCAGCTGATTTTTATGCGCGCGAATATAATGTGACTATTGATCCAGATACAGAAGTAGCGATTTTATTTGGTACTAAAACGGGCCTAGTGGAACTGCCGATGTGTTTAATGGATCCAGGTGATGTGATGCTTTTACCAGACCCGGGTTATCCAGATTATTTGTCGGGCGCTGTCTTAGGCGAGGTTCAATTTGAAACAATGCCACTTATTGATGAAAATAACTTTTTACCAGATTTCTCTAAAATTCCACCAGAAATTGCTGAAAAAGCGGAATTAATGTATTTAAATTATCCGAATAACCCAACTGGTGCAGTTGCAACAGCTGACTTTTTTGAAGAAACGGTTGCTTTTGCCAAAGAAAATAATGTAACAATTGCGCACGATTTTGCTTATGGTGGTATTGGATTTGATGGTAAGAAACCGATTAGTTTTTTAGAAACACCTGGTGCAAAAGAAGTAGGTATTGAATTATACACACTTTCTAAAACCTATAATATGGCAGGATGGCGTGTAGGTTTTGCCGTTGGAAATAAAGAAGTGGTTGAAGCAATAAACCTTCTTCAAGATCATATGTATGTAAGTCTTTTTCCTGGAATTCAAGATGCTGCAATCGAAGCGCTCATTGGTAATCAAACATGCGTGACAGAATTAAATGCTCGTTATGAAAGTCGCAGAAATGCTTTTATCTCGGCTTGTGATAAAATTGGCTGGAAAACAGTTGCACCAGCTGGTTCCTTCTTCGCCTGGATGCCCGTGCCTGAGCAGTTTACTAGTAGCGAGTTTGCAGATTATTTATTGAATGAAGTAAGTGTGGCGGTCGCTGACGGAAGTGGCTTTGGCAAATTTGGGGAAGGTTATGTGAGGGTAGGCCTTTTAATGGATGAGGAACGATTAGAAGAAGCTGTAACGCGAATTTCTAAACTTCATTTATTTGATAAAGTGCCACAAAACTAAGCAAATAGGTTATTTTAAAAGGAAATAGCTTGTAATAATTCAGATAATTACTTGTATGTGTTATAATTGATTAGTAAGTCTATTCTTAGCATGTTGTTTTATGAAGACAGGCCGGAATTTAAAGTGTTCAGTGGGATTTTTATGCATTAAATAAAAAATATCTGTCCCGGTTAAAGCCGGCGAAATCCAGGAATGAGAGGACTGTAAAAAAATGGCAGAAAAGAAAATTCTTGTAGTAGATGACGAAAAACCGATTGCGGATATAGTTAAGTTTAATCTAAATAAAGAAGGCTTTGATGTATATTGCGCTTACGATGGCGATGAAGCGTTAGAACTTGTAGAAGAAGTTCAGCCAGACTTGATTTTACTGGATATCATGCTTCCAGGTCGCGATGGCATCGAGGTATGTCGTGAAGTGCGTAAAAAATATGATATGCCAATAATTATGGTAACAGCAAAGGATTCCGAAATTGACAAAGTTATCGGGCTAGAACTTGGTGCCGATGATTATGTTACAAAACCGTTTAGTAATCGCGAACTAATCGCTCGTGTGAAAGCCAACTTGCGCCGTCATAGCCAAGTAAGCTCAAATGCAGCAGAGGAAGAAGAAAACAGTGAACTAGAAATTGGTTCATTGATTATTCATCCAGATGCTTATGTTGCATCTAAACGCGGCGAAACAATCGAACTAACGCATCGTGAATTCGAGTTACTCCACTATTTAGCGAAACATATGGGACAAGTAATGACAAGGGAGCATTTACTCCAAACAGTTTGGGGCTATGACTACTTTGGTGATGTACGTACTGTGGATGTTACAGTTCGCCGTTTACGTGAAAAAATTGAAGATAATCCAAGTCATCCAGCGTGGTTAGTAACAAGACGCGGAGTCGGGTATTATTTACGCAATCCAGAACAAGAATAAATAATAAAAAATGGTCGCTAAGGTGAAAACTTTGGAGGCCATTTTTTTAGGTATATCCGCTTATACTATATTTTGTTCTATAAATAAATGGGCCCAAATAATAAGAAAAACCATATCTCTTACTGGAACATATGGTATACTAATCTCAATATATGACCCCGAATAGGAGTAGAAAGACTTATGCATAAAATGAGATTTTTTCAGTCTGTACAATTTAAGTTAGTTATTATGTATTTGCTATTAATTATTGTAGCGATGCAAGTAATCGGTGCGTATTTTGTGCGTGAGCTTGAAGGACAATTAGAGAAGAATTTCCAGAATTCTATTACAAACAGCATAACGCTGCTAGATTATAATGCCAGAGAAGAAATCATTAAAAATAGCGATAACTCAGTGAAATTACAAAATGATATCCGAGAACTTTTAGTCGATTTTTCGCGTGCAAGTAGTAATTTAATAGAAGTAAGAATAGTAGATGAAAAAGGTAAAATTCTTGGCACATCTAATTTAAACAATCAAGGTATCGTTGGACAAAAGAGCAACGATCCGCTTGTTAAACGAACGTTATCTCTTGGAACAACTTCCGAAGATAAAATTTATAAAGACGAATCAAATAAAAATAACCGTGTTTGGGTTAACGTATCCTCTATCAAAAATAAAGGCGAAGTGATAGGGGCTATTTATCTTGTCGCTGATATTGAAAGTGTTTATAAACAAGTGGACGATATCACGAATATTTTCATCACAGGAACTTTGATTGCGATGGTTATTACTGCAATTCTAGGTATTTTACTATCAAGAACAATTACGAAACCAATTGTCGAAATGAAACGCCAAGCTTATGCAATGGCTCGCGGGAATTACAGCCGCAAAGTTAAAGTTTACGGTGTAGATGAAATTGGGGAACTTGCTGATTCCTTTAATACGCTAACGAAACGTGTTCAGGAAGCACAAGCCATGACAGAAGGGGAAAGGCGCAAACTTTCCTCCGTATTAGCCTATATGACCGACGGCGTAATCGCTACAGACCGGCGTGGAAAAGTTATTCTAATTAATACTCCAGCAGAAAAAATGCTACGAGTTAAACACGAAAGCGCAAATGGACGTTCTATCATTGATGTGTTGGATATTGGAGATAGCTACCAATTTGAAGATTTAATGGAAGTTGACGGGTCGCTAACGATGGACCGCAGCACGCTTGATAAGCCTTATATTCTTCGTGCCAATTTTTCCGTTATTCAACGTGAAACTGGCTTCAATAATGGTGTTATCGCAGTTTTACATGATATTACAGATCAAGAAAAAGTGGATCAAGAACGCCGCGATTTTGTATCCAACGTATCGCATGAATTAAGAACCCCACTTACAAGTATGCACAGCTATTTGGAAGCACTAAGCGACGGAGCTTGGGAAGATAAAGAAATTGCACCACGCTTCCTTGAAGTAACACAAAATGAAACAGAACGAATGATTCGCCTTGTCAATGATTTGCTTAAACTCTCTAGAATGGACGGCGGTAGAGAACACTTAGAAAAAAGTTTCGTGAATTTCACGGACTTCTTTAACCATATTATCGATCGGTTTGAAATGATGAAAAAAGAAACGATTATGTTCAAACGGCATATTCCAAAAGAGCCAGTTATTATTGAAATTGATGAAGATAAAGTGATGCAAGTGCTAGATAATATCATATCTAATGCGAATAAATATTCACCAGATGGGGGAAGAATTTCGTTTTATTTGAAGAAGTTTGAAGATGAAATTGAAATTAGTATCGCTGATGAAGGTTTAGGTGTACCAGAAGAAGATTTAGCAAATGTATTCGACCGATTCTTCCGCGTAGATAAAGCTCGTTCGCGGGAAATGGGAGGAACAGGGTTAGGACTGGCTATAGCTCGAGAAGTCATCGAAGCGCATGGCGGTCGAATTTGGGCAGAACGTAACAAGTCCAAAGGTACAGTTATTAAATTCACCCTGCCATATAGTGACTTACCGGAGGATGATTGGGAATGATGAAAAAAACAGGATTTCGTTCATTTTTATTAACAATTTTAGTTATACTCAGCATCGTCTTAAGCTACTTTATTTGGAAAGGACAACCCGATTACGAAGCCATTAATGTGAAGGAAGTAGAAAAAACCACCATTGATAAAACGATGACCACTTCTCAGGTTTTCAAGCCGTATAAACTAGTTGTCAATTCAAACGGAAATAATTACCAAAGTTTAAATGAAAGTTTATTAAATGAAATAATGGCTCAAGGCAAAGCATTCAGTTTCTCAGAAGTAGTCCTAGCTAATAAAAAAAATAGTGAGGAATACGAGAAAGTAGTTCATAAAAACGGTACTATCGAAATCGTTTTTCCAAATAATATTCCATTTTCGATTTTTTCACAAATTTTTCAAGTAGAAGGAGACGGAATAGAATCAGCTTTCTTTAACCGAATTGTCTTGGATATTAACAATACCGATACTGGGCTGCATTCAGTATATTTTGCGAATGATGATCAGGAAAATATTTACCAAAGTTCGTTGCAAAATAAAGATATAGACAAAATTGAAAAAATCATTAAAAAGAATCAAAATAAATTAACACAGAATAATAAATTAATCTTAAATAAACGCAATATGTTCTTAAGTTCAGAGGAAACAAAACTGAACCGCAAAAAATATATTATCGACTCTCTAGAAATAAACTTATTTACATCGGCTTTATTCCAAGATTCTGGTACTGTTAAAAGCGAAGGAAATACGTATACAGATGGTTCTAGTGTTATTGAAATGGATACAGATAATAAAGTGTTAGAATATGTGAATCCATCTCAAGAACGAACGAATCCAGAAGATCTTAGTAGCGCAAAAAGAGCTGGACTTATTCAAGATAGCTTCAATTTTATTAATGATCATGCTGGCTGGACCGGAGACGGTTCGTACTATTTCACAGGTTATACTGGTGAAAGTGCGACAACCAATTTCAGTTTGTTTATTGATAATTTACAAGTCTACAATGAAAATGGAATGGCAGATATTTCTGTTACAGAAGGTCTTGAAGCTGTATACAAATATATGCGCCCATTTTTCCGCCTAGATACAGATGTGCCAGGTGAGAAAAAAGAAGTCACATTGCCATCTTCCTATTCGGTTTATAAACAACTTTCGGCTAATCCAAATGTGAAAGCAGAAGAAATAGAAGACATAGTTCCTGGCTACCATATGACGAGAAGTGAGTCATCAGGAATGAACCGAATCGTGACCCTAGAACCAACGTGGCTATATAAATATCACGATAAATGGTTTATCTTCCAACCAGAAACGAAAAAGGAGGGTCAATAAAAATGGATTGGCGTAAAACACAACTGATTTTTATTTTAACACTCCTCATATTAAATATATTTTTAACTGTTATTTTCTTTACGAAACAACTATCAGATGATCCTGATACACTTGGGAATGAAACACTAGAAGAACGTTTAAAAGCTGATAATATAACTCATCCAGAATTATCTTCTAAACCAACTAGTGGAGCTATTTTCACGACAGAAAGAGCAGCATTCACTCCAAAAGATGTAAGTGATTTAACTGGACAATCCCTTACGTTAAAAGATAACAACAAACAAATTTTTTCCGTATTGCAAAGTCCGGTTAAAGCTGGGAAAAAAGGTAATAATCCAGAATTCCAGAAATTCTTGGAAACAGAAGTTTATCGAGGAGAGTCTTATGAATTTTGGGATTACGATAAAGAAGCGCAAACATTAACATTTAACCAGCTAATTAATAATAATATGGTTTTATTTGATGAAGCAGGTCAAATCACATTTTATTTGGATGAAGATGATAGAGTGGTGTCTTATGAACAAACTTGGATGTCCAAACAAGATGATTTAAAAGAAAAAACGAACTTAATGTCAGCAACGGACGCTTTAGAAGCAGTGTATCAACATGGCGAATTAAAACAAGATAGTGATGTGGTTTCCGCAACATTTGGCTACTATACAACCGTGCAACTACCATCAGGAAATGTTTATTTTCCCGTATGGTGCTTTGAAGTGAAGCATTCTGGAAAAATAAACTATGTTTTAGTTAACGCCAAAGATGAGCAAGTAATTAATCAATCAGAGAACAAAACAACAACAGAGCAAGGCGCAGAATTATCTAGCCGTCAAAAAACAAAGTAGGACATGGGCCAACCTAATTGAAACAAAATTAGGTTGGCTTTTTCAAACGATGGCACATGCAATTTTGCCAGATTAGCGTTACAATAGAAGATATATAAGCCTTTAGGGGGATAAAAAATGTTCGCAAATAAAATTCTAACTGAAAAAGATACGGATCAAATCCGATTTAGTATATTAGCTAGTGGGAGTTCGGGAAACGCTACACTTATCGAAACCGGGGATCAAAAAATCCTTGTAGACTGCGGTTTAAGTGGCAAAAAGATGGAAGGTCTGTTTGCACAAGTTGGTCGTAATATGAATGATTTAGACGCGATTTTAATTACGCACGAGCATTCGGATCATATTAAAGGTTTAGGAGTTCTTGCTCGAAAATACAAACTCCCTATATATGCGAATGCAAAAACGTGGAAAGCAATGGACAATATGATTGGTGAAGTTTCTTCTGATCAGAAGTTTCAATTCGATATGGAAACAGTGAAATCTTTTGGAAGTATGCAAGTAGAGTCCTTTGGTGTTTCTCATGACGCGATTGAGCCAATGTTTTACATATTCCATAACGGGAATAAAAAATTTGTAATGATTACTGATACTGGTTATGTGAGTGATCGTATGAAAGGGCATATTGCTGGTGCGGATGCCTATCTTTTTGAAAGTAATCATGATGTAGAAATGCTTCGAATGGGACGCTATCCTTGGAACGTAAAACGCAGAATTTTAGGCGACGAGGGACATGTGAGCAATGAAGATGCCGCAATAGCTATGAGCGAAGTAATTACGGATCAAACGAAACGAATTTATTTAGGTCATCTTAGTAAAGACAATAATATGAAAGAATTAGCGAGAATGAGCGTAACACAAACACTTATTTCAGAAGGAATTGATGTTGGCGGTAAACTAGAAATTTTTGATACAGACCCTGACAACGCAACATCCATCTTTACGATTTAAGTTTCACCATTTTTTTAAAGCTTTTTCATCGTTTTTTCATATTTAAAGTTTACTATGGAAGTATATAAATGCGAATTTTGCAGAGAGGAAGGAAGACATGGACGAGAAAGAAAAAGATTTAAATGAAAACAGCGAGAATGAGAGCACGCCAAAAAGAGAGGTCGAGGAAACTTTACATACCCCTGAGAGCTCGCAACCTGTCCAAGAATCTCCTATAGTAGAAGGCGTGACTCCAGAAGGAGAGAAATTTGCCGGAGCAACGGAGGAAGCTGCTGAGGCAAGTTCTACTAATGCATTTTTTGAAGAAGCAAGTAACAAAGAACCAGAGGCAACAAGACCAGCTCCAGGACCAAGACGCACGGGTGTAACTGGTGGCGGAGCAATTCCTCCAAATAGAGTGAATAATGGCGGAAGTGGTAACGGGAACGGAGAACCACCGAAGCGAGGCAAACACTTTATTGGCTACTTTTTAACTGCACTTATTGGTGTTATTATCGGCGGGCTAATCATTTTCTTTGTAGCATGGGATAGTGGTGATAACGCTGATACAACTACTAACACAAATAATAAAGCTAGCAAAGTAGAAAAAGTTTCTGTAAATACAACATCAGATGTAACTAAAGCAGTAAATAAAGTACAAGATGCGGTAGTCAGTGTACTAAATTACCAATCATCTTCTTCACTTGATGGCTCCACTGGTTCTGAACAAGAAGCATCATCAGGATCCGGTGTTATTTACAAAAAAGCTAATGGAAAAGCATATATAGTAACAAATAATCACGTTGTTGCCGATGCAAATAAATTAGAAGTCACTTTTTCAAGTGGTAAAAAATCAGAAGCGAAATTACTTGGAACAGACGAATGGAACGATTTAGCTGTTCTAGAAATTGATGATAAGAATGTCAGCACCGTTGCTACATTTGGCGATTCTGATGCATTAAAACTTGGTGAACCAGCAATTGCAATTGGTAGCCCACTTGGAACTGAATTTTCCGGTTCTGTAACACAAGGTATTATTTCCGGTTTAAACCGTGCAGTCCCAGTTGATACAAATGGCGACGGAACAGAAGACTGGGAAGCTGATGTTATCCAAACAGACGCAGCAATCAACCCAGGTAATAGTGGTGGAGCTTTAATTAATATTGAAGGCCAAGTAATTGGTATTAACTCAATGAAAATTTCAATGGAAAATGTAGAGGGTATTAGCTTTGCAATTCCAAGTAATACCGTAGAACCAATCATTGAACAACTAGAAACTAAGGGTGAAGTTGAACGTCCATCTCTAGGTGTTTCCTTACGTGACGTTGACACAATTCCTGAAACACAACAAAAAAATATCTTGAAATTACCAGATAGTGTAGATTACGGCGCAATGGTACAACAAGTAGTATCAGGTTCTGCTGCAGCTAAAGCAGGATTAAAACAATATGATGTGATTGTTGAACTAAATGGTGAAAAAGTAACGAATTCTATGACATTACGCAAAATTTTATATGGTAATGATGTGAAAATTGGCGATAAAGTCAAAGTGAAATACTATCGTGATGGGAAAGAAAAAACGACAGATATTAAATTAGAAGCAGCAAAAATAACTACATGATAATGAAAAGTCATTCTCTTATAAAAAGAGAGTGACTTTTTTTCTGTGGAAAACTTGTGGATATTAATTTTTTTCGGATATAGATATGGTAGAGAACAGGAATTCTGCTACTAAATATAGAAGTGATTTGTGGATATGTGGATAACTTCTGTGGATAACCTGTGTGTAAGCAGTGAATATCTTGTGGAAAAGAACAATTTTGATAATTTACTCAATAAACACAGATTTATTTTTGGAAAAAACATATTTTTTGCGAAAATATAGGACAAAAAGGAAAAATGTGGATAGAAAGCCATTTATCCACAATTTCCGTTTTGACAACTCGAATATCTGACAAGGAAAATAGCTTTACGCATGTGAGTTGGAACGCGGGAACAGTTGTAGGAGAAGGGATGACCTGTTTTTTTGAAGAATGACTTCAAGATATTAAAAGGACAGTTTAGCCTGTGGATAACCTGTGGATAGTGAAAATTCTATATCATATATATTGTATGGAATATATGTTCGGACACAAAATAGGGAATGGCACTGTGGATATGTGGATAGTTTTTGTGGATAACTTGTGTATAAGAGTGGGATAACTTGTGGAGTATTTTTTAGTAGTAATTATTATTTGCAATAAAGCTGGGTAAAAGTAATAAGAAAAAGATAGTTATATCCGCCTAGAAAAAACATCATTGACAGAAAGCGCTTTATCTTGTATCATAATGATTAATTAAAGGATTGTTACTGATTCGATCAGGCATGACCCGGAATAAGATAGAAACTTATCGAAAGAAATTTCGTGAGCTTTTGTCTAATTTCGGGTCATTTTTTGTGTAAAAAGATACTAGGAGGCAGTTACATATGGAATTTAGAAAAAACAAGGCTTTTCCTACAGATTTTTTATGGGGAGCATCAACGTCTTCTTTTCAAGTGGAAGGTGCTTGGCAGGAAGATGGAAAAGGATTATCAGTTATTGATGTTATGAAAAAGAATCCAAAAATAACGGATTTTACAGTTGCGGTAGATCATTATCATCGAATGAAGGAAGACGTAGCATTAATGGCCGAATTAGGTCTTAAAGTGTATCGATTTTCTATTGCATGGACACGAATTTTCCCTAGTGGGCGTGGCGATATCAACCAAAAGGGCGTTGATTTTTACAATGATTTAATTGATGAACTTTGTAAATATGGAATTGAACCTCTTGTTACTATTTATCACTTTGATTATCCACAAAGTTTAGTGGAAGAATACGGTGGCTGGATGTCGCGCAAAAGTGTGGAAGATTACCGTGCATATGCAGAATTTTTATTCCAAACATATGGTGATCGTGTTAAATATTGGTTGACGATTAACGAACAAGATCATGTCGTGCGCATTCCAAGTCGTCTAGGTCTTACTGGAGAAAATAAGTATGAGCAGTTAAAACTTGGATATCAAGCGAACCACCATATGTGTGTAGCAACTGCAGAAACAATTAAAACATTCCATAAGCTTGGACTAAAAGGCAAAATTGGGCCAGCAGTTTCCTTCTCAATGATTCATCCAGCTAGTTCTAATCCGGATGATGTATTAGCAAGTCAAGATGCGATGTTAGTGAAGCATAATTATTTACTTGATTTACATTGTAATGGGGAGTACCGCGCTCCTTTGTGGCAATATTTGCTTGACCGAGACTTTGCTCCAAAAATAGAAGACGGGGATATGCAGTTGATGAAAGAAAACCCACCTACAATGATTGGTGTGAACTATTATTTTTCAGAAACAGTTAAAGCATTTCCGGTATCAGAAGAATTTCCACTTGGTTATCAAAAAGAATCACTACTCCCAGAAGCTGAGGCAGGCGTTTTCCAAGTAATAAAAAATAACGAACTTACTGCTACGGATTGGGGCTGGGAAATCGACCCACTGGGCTTACGTTTAACATTAAGGGAATTGCATGAACGTTACCATTTACCATTAATAATTACGGAAAATGGAATGGGCGCATATGATAAACTAGAGGCGGGAGATGTTGTAAATGATGATTACCGAATTTCGTATTTAAGAGAACATATAAAACAAACGAAACTCGCAATTAATGATGGTGTCACTGTACTTGGTTACTGTTCATGGAGCTTTATGGATATAGTTAGTGGTCGAAACGGCATCGATAAACGATATGGATTTGTATATATAAACCGGGAAAACTTTGATTTAAAAGATATGCGAAGAATTAAAAAGAAAAGTTTTTACTGGTATCAAAAAGTCATCACTTCAAATGGAGAAACCCTGTCATAACTTAACTTTCCTAGATATAAACTAAACTATTGAAGAGGAATAAAAGATGATAATAAAAAAAGTTTTTAATAATAATGTTGTTTTAGTCATTGAAAATCCTACAGAAGAAAAAATTTTGATGGGAAAAGGTATTGGTTTTCAAAAGTTTCCAGGCGACCCGGTTGATTTAGCGAATGTAGAAAAAACATTTGTATTGAATGATGAGGCAACAGAAGGGAAATTGGATGCTTTTTTTGAGGAAGTTCCTTTAGAGGTTATTCAAATGTGTGCTCATTTGTTGAAAAGCGGCAAAAAAGTACTCGGACCACATATTACAGATAATTTACTCATTCCACTTGCCGACCATATTAATTTTGCAATAACACGTGTAAAAGAAGGAATTCAAATCGAGTATCCTTTAAAATGGGAAATTCGTCATATGTATCCAGAAGAAGTTGCCTTTGCAGAATCAGTAATCAAATGGATGAAAGACAAAGAAAATATTGAACTACCTAAAGAAGAAGTGGTTCCAATCGCCATGCATTTTGTTAATGCTAGGATTGGTACAGCAGAAGTTAACCAAGCTTTTGAAATGACAACTTTGGTTGCAAAAATTTTAGATATTATTAATTATCATTATCTTATTCAAGTAGATGAAGATTCATTAAATTATGCACGCTTAATGACACATTTGCGTTATTTCATTTTAAGGCAAATGAAAAAAGAATCAGACATAGTAGAGGAAGCCATTCTTTATGATGTAGTAAAAAGTAAATATCCAAAAGCCTTTGAGTGTGCTTTAAAAGTCAAGAAATTACTCGAAGAAACAATGGGTTGGATTGTTAATCATGATGAGGTGCTATACCTCACACTGCACATCCACAGGGTTACTACTAGAGAAAAAACAAAATAATTTATTGTAGGATCGTTACTGTTCGGCAGGCGTGACCTAAATAAAAGATAGCGACACTTAATTTTAAGTAGTTATATCTTTTATTTGGGTCTTTTTTATTACAAATGAACTGGAGGAGAACAATGAATAATCAAGAATTAGCAAAAGAGATACTCGCTCTTGTTGGTGGGGAAGAGAACGTCACAGAAGTCATGCATTGTTTCACAAGACTAAGATTTCACTTGAAGAAGATAGATCTGGCGGATGTAGAAAAAATTGAAGCATTACCAGGCGTTATAAATGTTCAAATTCAAAGTGGACAATTTCAAGTAGTTATTGGTAATAAAGTTTCTAAAGTATACAAAGAATTAATAAAGCTTGGAGATTTTAAGCAAGGAGATAGTTCGGAAATTGAGCAAGATAAGAAAAAAGGCAATCTCATAGGTCGTTTTTTTGAAGTGATTTCTACTATATTCTCGCCAATAATTCCTGCGATTGCTGGTGCGGGGATGCTTAAAGGTCTTTTAGGGTTAGTAACTGCACTTGGCTTGGTTGAACAAACTAGTAGTGTAGTAACGATGCTTCAAATTGTATCAGATTGTGTATTTTACTTTTTACCGTTTTTCTTAGCAGTTTCAGCAGCTCGGATTTTCAAAACGAATGAATTTATTGCAGTGGCTGTAGCTGGGGGAATGATGTACCCAATTATTGTAGAAGGAGCAAAAGCTATTGCAAATGGTGGTCCAACTGGCTTAGACTTGTTTGGAGTTCCTGTTCCTTTTATTAATTATAGTTCAACCGTTATTCCGATTATTTTAGCAGTTTGGATTTTAAGTTATGTTTATCGTTGGGTAGATAGCTGGATGCCAGATTCTTTAGGTATTGTATTTACACCGACTGTTGTATTATTAATTATAATTCCAGTTCAATTAATTGTTATTGGACCACTAGGCTCTTACTTAGGTATTTGGATTGCAGAAGGAGTGACATGGTTATTTGCACATGGTGGGATTATAGCTGGTGGACTTCTTGGAGCTACAAGACCGTTACTAGTTATGGTTGGAATGCACTATGGTTTAATGCCAATTGCGATTCAAAATATCGCTGTATTAGGCCATGACTACTTACTACCAGTATTCTTAATGGCAAACATGGGACAAGCAGCAGCGGCATTAGCAGTATTTTTAAAAACAAAAAACAAAGATTTAAAAGCAATCGCGGGATCATCAACAATTGCTGGATTTTTAGGAATTACTGAACCAGCGATGTACGGTGTTAACTTAAAACTGAAAAAACCATTTATCGCAGCTTTAATTGGTTCAGGTGTTGGTGGTGCTTTTGTAACAGGCCTTGGAGTTACAGGTAACGCATTTGTTTTACCAGGAATAATGAGTTTGCCAGTATTCATGGGACCAAAATTTATTTATCTTATTATTGGGCTGATAATTACAATCACTATTACGATTGTTTTAACATTCCTGATGAAATTTGAAGATGGTCCAACTGTGGGCACTACAACGAAGAAAAAGCAAAATAAAGCTTCATCAATAGAACATACAACCATTTTAAGCCCTGTAGTGGGAACAACAGTTGCTCTCAAAGATGTACCAGATAAGACATTTGCAGAAGAAATTATGGGAAAAGGGATGGCTATAAATCCAACTGTGGGAGAAATTTATGCCCCTTTTACTGGTGAAATCGCTACATTCTTTAAAACGGGTCACGCGATTGGCTTGCGATCAGACGAAGGGGTAGAATTGCTTATCCACGTCGGAATTGATACAGTCAATTTAAATGGGGCTCATTTCCACCCTCAAGTGAAACAAGGAGATCAAGTTAAAACTGGGGATCTATTATTGACATTTGATATCGCAGAAATAAAGAAAGCTGGATATGAAACAGTCACCCCGGTTATTGTAACGAATACAGAGAATTATTTGGATGTTATTGCAACCGATGAAAACCAGACAATCGGACGAGAAGATTGGCTGATTCAAGTTATTAATAAAATGAAATGATTTTAAAACACTATTCTTTAACGAGGATAGTGTTTTTTTATTTAGAATTATAGATTTTGGTAGTGTTGGATGTGTTCTTTGATGTATGATAAATGTATCAATAAAGATAAGGGTGACGTATATGAATATCCAAATTATAACGGTGGGCAAACTAAAAGAAAAATATTTAGTTCAAGGAATTGCCGAGTATTTAAAACGACTTACTGCATATGCAAAAGTGACGATTGTTGAAGTTCCGGATGAAAAAGCACCAGAAGTGTTAAGTGATGCGGAAATGAAGCAAGTGAAAGATAAAGAAGGTGTGCGGATTTTAGCAAAGATTCCAGATGACACCCATGTGATTGCACTAGCTATTGATGGGAAAATGAAGTCGAGTGAGGAGTTTGCAGCGGATTTGGATAAGCTGGCGACGTATGGTAAAAGTAAGGTGGCGTTTGTGATTGGTGGATCGCTGGGGCTTAGTGAGTCGGTGTTGAAGCGGAGTGATGAGCAGATTTCGTTTGGTCGGTTAACGTTACCACATCAGTTGATGAGATTGGTGCTGGTGGAGCAGGTTTACCGGGCATTTCGGATTGTTCGGGGAGAGCCTTATCATAAATAGAACTTTTTTATCAAAGGAGAATTCAAAATGAAATTTCTAAAAAAATATGGTTTTTACTTTTTAATACTGGCGGTTTTAAGTGACTTTCTAACGCCTTATATACTCGGAATATTTTATCCTGGATTAAACCAAATGACACGGGTTATGAGTGTGTTTGGGGATGTGGCTAGTCCGGTTCGAGGGGCATTTTTGGTTTGGTCGGTGGTGTCGGGCGTACTGTTTGTGCTTTCGTTACCGGCGATTTATCAGAGCGCTATTAAGCAATCGCGAACTTTGGCAATTTTGCTCGTTTCTGCGATTGGTTTGTATGGAATTGGTGATTGTATTTTCACAGGATTGTTTAGTATTGATACGGAGCAGTCGAGTTGGACATTTTCCACTTGGGTTCACAATATTGGCTCGGGGCTTGGTTACGCGGGATTTTTAATTTTTCCATTATTTTTGGTTATCTTATACAGGAAAAAAGCTGAGAAAACACTAAGTAATCTGTATCTTGTATTGTTGATTGTCAGTTTGCTATCTGCGGGCATTTATGGACTTGCGCGGATTCCTGCTGTGAATTACTTACCAGTTTTAGATAAAATTGGCTTTTGTCAGCGGATTAGTTTCTTTTTTAATTACTTGCCCATGGTTGTTTTTGGAGTTGACCAGATTAGAAGAGGATATAGAAAACCCTAGATTTTCAGGAATCTAGGGTTTTTTGTTCGCAGAGTTCGATGAATTGCTGGAAATCTTCTTGTTTGGCTAGTTTTTTTACGAAGCTGCGTTCATTTAGAATCGTTACTAATTGGCCGAATAGTTCTTCAAACGAGTTGTCGCGTTCTTCTTTCATTGTGAGTAGGAGGACGAGTTTGACGCGGTTGCCACCCCAGTCAATCGGCTTATCAAGTGCGCAAACGGCAACAGCATTTTTTTTCGCGCTTCGCTGGATGGCATGTGGAATTGCGTAGTAGTTGCCATAACATGTGCTCGATAATTGCTCGCGTTCAAACACTTTTGATACGTAATCGGAGTCGCAGTAATCGAATGCAGTTAATTGATTGCAAAGAAAGGTAATGGTGTCTTCTTTTGATTTGAAGTTTTGTTTTGGAAAGAACAGTTCTTTTTTGAAAAACTTTCTGGAAATTGATTCGGTTTTTGGCTTAGTTTCTAAAATGTGCTTAATTTTCTGTAAATCGCTTTCTGTTAGAAGTAAATCATAGTGATAGACTGGAATATCTGTTGTTAAATTTAATGGCTCGGTGGTTAGAATTAGATGAATTTCTTTGTCTAGAGTGAATTGCTTTAAGTCAAAAATAGATGGAGAAACAAGTAAATCAATTGAAAAATCGACTATTTTTTTCAGTTGATTATGAACTAAACGTTGGCTACCGGCGCCATACGGGGAAACTAAGAGAATCTTTCTTTTTTTTCCATGATTGATGGTTTCCGAAGCAGATAAAAAGTGTAGCGCGATATAAGCAATTTCGTCATCTGGAAAAGTGATTGCGAGCTCTTTTTGGATAAAGGCTGAAGCGTAAACACTAACATTGTAAATAAATGGAAACTTATTTTTTAATTCTTCGGTGAGTGGATTGGTTAAATATTGTTTATGATTGGCTCTTTTGTAAAGGGCTGATATGTGTGCCACTAAATAGGTCGCTATTTTTTCGTCAGCAGAAAAGTCAATATGGAAGTTTTGGTCAACTTCTTCTAGGAGCCGAGCAACAACGCTACCAAAAACCTTTGAATCAATGGTTGAAGTTGTCACTAATTTACCGGAATATAGCCGGGCGATATAGCTTAGTTCTTGTGTTGGAATATTGATTTGTAGTTCTTCTTCTAACATTTCAGATAGCTGTCCCGCCATTTCGAGGCTAGTTTTATCTTGCTCGGTTAAAGCTGTTCTTTGAATATAACTGCCCATATTAATCCGTTCAAGCAAAACAGCTATATGAAGAATGAACGAAATTGTCGAGAAGTCATTCATAAAAAACGCATTCTTTTTATGGTATGTAACAATAAGTGTCGAAAGTTGTTTTAAATTACAGTAATCGAAGTAATCTGCGTATTTATCTAGACTTAATTGATGGTTTTCGATTTCTTGGTTGAGGAACAGGTTGAAAATCCGGCGTTTTTCTTCTTCGCCTCCCTCGGTTAATAGTTCATTATTTTTCCGAATGATACATAGTGATTCATCTTTTTCAGCGATGACGGTGTTAAGTTCTTTAATAATGCGAGATAATGTTGATTCACTAATAAAAAATTGATCGGCTAAATCATAGAAATTCGTTTTTTCGTGTTCGATAATATAGCGCAATAACTCAAAATGCAGATTTTCGTTGTTTTTAGTTAAATTAATTTGTGAAAGTTGCTCATTTGGTATTAAAAAATAGCCTTTTCCAGCTTTTGATGCAATGATGGTCGCATTAAATGACTGGTTAATTTGAATAATATCATTTCGAATTGTTTTGGAAGAAACGCCTAACATTTCTGAAAGTGCTTTTGCTGTTACTGTCTTTTGGCTGTCGTTAAGCTTTTCTAACAAGGAACGTTGCCTTTCTGAAATGGTCATTATATCCCCCCCTAATTCTCCCTTAACCTATTGTTATTATACAACACCAAATAGAGAAAGAGACGAGTTTTTTTGTCCCAATCTCTATTTAAGTGGCTATTAATTAGCAGCGATGTTTTCTTCTTCGGCTTCTTTTTCTAAAGCAACGAGATTTTTTTCATAAACTTTCAAGAATGGGTAGTACATCAGACCGTTTAAGAAAATCAGAATGAATACGAGAACGATGGCTCGCCAGTCCATGGTGGATAGAAATGCTCCAATTGGTGCAGGCATTTGCCAAGAGAAGACGGCGAACGTTTTTCCGACAATCCCGAAATACATACAAAGATACGTGATGACACCATTGAATACGGATGTGAAAATGAACGGGAAGAAGAAAATCGGATTCAGCATAAGTGGTGTTCCGAAAATTAACGGCTCAGAAATTCCGAATATGGAAGGTAAGAAGCCGACTTTCCCGACGGTACTTAGTTGTTTGGACTTGGAACGCATCATTAAAAAGGCAAGTGCGAGAACGGAACCAGAACCACCGATGATAACGAAATACGTCCAGAATGGTGTCGTGAAAATATTCGTCAAATCTTGGCCAGCCATTTTTTCAGCGGCGTTGATAGAAAGGTTCCCATCACGAATCGGGCCAAGAATTCCAGCAAGTGCGGCATCGTGCACACCGAAGAACCAGAATAAGTGAACTAGGAAAATACTTAGAATCGTGAATGGTAAGCTATCGGCCGCTTTGAAGCTCGGCGCCATTTTTTCATATAAGAATTGGATGGCAGTTGTGTCTAGGAGGTTGAAAATGATAAAGATAATCGAGAAAAAGGTCATTAAAATAATACCAGGAACGAGAGCTGCGAATGTTTCGGATAGTGAGGCTGGGACGCTATCGGGCATGGTTATTCTGCCAACGTTTTTCTTGCGCATCCAGTGATAACCTTCTACGGTAACGATGGCGACGAAAATCGAAAGTAATATTCCGCGTCCATCAAGGAAACTAATGTCTACTTCTTTGCCGTCCCAACCCATTTTGATTGGATTAAGTACGAGCATAAAGAAACCAGCGATAGAAAACATGAGTGGGCGTAAGAAATCTTCGTGATAATGTTTGCATAAATAATACGTGATACCGACGCAAATATACAACGACATGGCGCCAAGTGTGATTCCGCTAATCCAGTTTAGGATTAAATCATATTTTTCAGCGAAGTTAGCCCAGCCAAGCAGGAACCCATTTTTGGTATCATCTGTTACTGGAGCCGCTTTCAAAATAATCGGAATGGAACCAAATAATGTAATTGGCAGCATGGACATAAATGCATCTCTGGTTGCTTTCAAATGGCGTTGCTGGCTAAGTTTGTTAGCCAGCGGGGAAATATATTGATCCATTTTTTCGCTAATGGTATTAAATCGCATGTTTTTATCCTCCTATTAATTTCTGAATGTCTTCGTAAACCCCTTTGCCGTCCATGATACCGTATTTTACTGGTGAAATGGCATGGACCGGGACGCTGACGGCCTGTTTTATTTGTGGCATAAGGAAACGGATTTGTGGGCCGATAAGAACGAGGTCAACACCGTCCAAATAATCGGTATACTCAGATTCACTATAAGCAGTGACGTTTAATGTGTTGCCAGAAGCGGCTTCAATTTTTTTCGCTAGCATTCCTGTAGACATACCAGCATTACAAACTAACATGATATTTTTCATTTTCCTGCTCCTTTTTTTAAAATTCTCTCCGTTTGATGAGTTTTCCCTGACTTTCAATCATTTCTTTGAACCAGTAGTAAGATGCTTTTGGTTTTCTGATTTGGTTGTTTTCGAAATCAACTGCAACAAGTCCGTAACGCTTTTCGACACCATTTTTCCAAGAGTATAGGTCGAACGGGGACCAAGCGTAGTAGCCGCGAACGTCACAACCAGCATCGATGGCGTTAAAAATAGCGTTAATATGGTCATTCATAAAAGCGATTCGGTAGGCATCATCTACTTGCGAAACCGAAACATCTTCGCGAACACCAATGCCATTTTCTGTCACATAAAGTGGTAATTGATAGCGTTCGTAAGCCTCGATTAAGCCATCTTGTAAGCCTTTTGGATAAATTTCTGTATCCCATTCGGTTGTTTCGTTGGCAGGATCTTTCACTTGTTCGAACCAGTTTTTTATAAGAACTTTACTTTCGCCTTTTTTACCGCTGTGGTTAAATTGTAGCTGGGTTTCGCCGCCTGTGTAAGGTTTTACGAGCGTGCGCGAATAGTAATTTAAACCGATGAAGTCGACGGTGTTTTGTTTAATTGTTTGTAGTTCGGCTGTTTTCATAAAGCTGATGTCGTGCGATTTTGCTAGTTCAGCAATGAGGTCGACCGGGAATTTGCCAAGTGCGGCTGTGTCAAGAATCCAGTTGTTGCAATAGTTATCAGCGTAGCGCATCGCAATTTTCGTTTCGATACTTTCGTCGACACCATTAACCGGCGTGTAGCTGTGGACGATACCGATTTGCCCAGGATAGCCGCCTTCTTTAAAAGCTTTCACGCCCAGAGCGCTCGCGTACATCACATTATAAGCCGCGATCATCGTTTTTTGCGTATCTTGATAACCGGGCGGATAGTTGCCGATTTTATATCCGTTAGCAACAAACCACTTAGGCTCATTAAAAGTAGTCCAATTCGTGATTTTATCGCCAAAATGGTCGTAACAAACTTTGGCATAATGCTCGAATGCGGCACAAACGTCGTGATCCAACCAACCACCAGTTTCTTCCCAATATTGCGGTAAATCCCAATGATAAAGTGTCACAAAAGGCTCAATATCATATTTTTTACACGTATCTAGCAAGTTTTGGTAAAATTCAATCCCTTTTAAGTTGATGTCACCTTGCCTATTTTTAATAATTCGCGGCCAAGATAAGGAAAAACGATAAGAATTTTGTCCGCCTTCTTTCATCATTCGAATGTCTTCCTCGTAGCGATGGTAGTGGTCACTTGCCACATCACCATTCTCAAGGCCTGCTTCATGCAAATAATAATCCCACATGGATTCCGCCTTATCATCCACATTCCAAGCACCTTCACATTGATAAGAGGCCGTCGCTCCACCCCATAAAAAGTTATTATTCATTAGATAAACTCCATTTCCATTGATAAATTTCTCCTAGTTCCCGAATCATATCTACAGCAATGTCCGTAGAAGATAAGTGACCTTCTGCATGAACAAGTAGTAAATCCACCTCTTTCATCCGGTTTTCCGAAGATAATTTTCGTAAAAGCTCCGCGTGCGCTCGGTGCGCCAATTTAATTTCTTCTTTTGCTTCAGTAATTTTTCGCGTGAATGCTTCTGTATTTCGCTCTTTCACTTCTTTCAGCGCCTCAAAAGCGCAACTTTTTGCATTCCCGGCGTGTAAGATGATTGCCATGGAATCGAGTTCTGTCGTTAGTTCATTGTTATCTGCCACTTAAAGACCTCCTTTGTGATTTGTCTTTACTATATCTGGAAATGTGAGGGAGGTGAAATTAATATTTGCCACTTTGGAAGTGGAAATTAATTTTTGCTTGAGTATTGTATTTTTTTTACTGGCTAATTCAAGAAATATAGGGCTTTTTTGGCGAATTTAAATGAAAATATATGAAATAAATTGAAATAAAATGAAAAAATATGATTGTAAGCGATTGATTTCTGTGATATGCTTATTTCAACTTATAAAATATGGAGGGAATTAAATGAAGTTAGCTACAAGAATCAATTCGTTTTTATCAGTTTATGATAATGATTTAAAAAATGTTTTTGGAGAATTTAAGAAGTTAGGTTTAGGCTACATTGACTTGAACTATCCAGAGCATATTGAAAAATTTAAAGCACCTGAAATGAAAGCGTTAATCCAAGAAAATGACTTGAAATTGAACGGAGTAGCTTTAAGATTTAGAAGTGAATTTATTAATGGAGAATTAGGGAATTCTGACCCGAAAATTTCTGCCAATGCTTTAAAACTATGCAAAGACGCTGCTGATTATTGTCGTGAGGCTGGCGGGAAAGTAGTAACCATTTGGCTTGGATTTGATGGTTTTGACTACAGTTTTCAAATTAATTACAAAAAAGTTTGGGAACAATTAAGAAATGCTTTCACAGAAATTGCAGATTATGCACCAGATTTAAAAATCAGTATTGAATATAAACCATTTCAGCCTAGAGCATATGCTTTTATTGATAGTATGGGACTGACGGGCATGATGTTAAATGACATTAATCGAGACAATGTAGGTGTAACGTTAGATTATTGTCATATGTTAATGAAGCATGAGAATCCAGCTTTCGGAGCAGATATTTTTGGAAGCCAAGGGAAACTATACGGTGTGCATTTGAATGATGGATATGGTTTGAATGATGATGGATTAATGATAGGTTCAGCAACTCCTTTTAAAACATTAGAATTTCTATACTATGTAAAAAAACATAACTATGATGGCGTTATTTACTTTGATACATTCCCAATCATTGAGCACGCGGCTAAAGAATGTGAACAAAATATTCGAATGATTACAGCATTAAATGCCATGATTGATAACGTTGGTTTAGCTTATATTCAAACAATTATTGATAAAAATGATGCTGTTGAGGCTAATAAATTAATGCTTCAATTTTTAACTAGCTCCAACTAATAACTTACTTTTAAAAAAGGATGTGTACAGAATGGACTATAAATTAATGGCAAAAGAAATTCTCGAACATATTGGCGGAGCGGAAAACGTGGCTAATATGACGCATTGTGCTACAAGATTAAGACTTACTTTAAAAGATACATCAAAAGCTGATGATGAGGCAGTTAAAGGCATTAATGGTGTTATTAATGTAGTGAATAAAGCAGGTCAATATCAACTGCTTATTGGCACAGAAGTACCAAAGCTTTATGATGAATTTGAGAATTTAGTAAAAGGGACTAGCAACTCTAATTTTGAAGAAAAAAACACAGATTCTTCAGAAAGTATCATTAGTAAAATTTTCTCTTCTGTTTCTGCAATCTTTGCACCCTTACTACCAGCACTTGCTGGATCTGGTATATTACGCGGCTTATTAATTTTATGTGTGCAGTTAGGTTGGATTAGTGAAGATAGTGGAACATATTCTATTCTCTTTGTCACATCTATGAGCGTGTTTTATTTCTTACCAGTGTTACTAGCTTTTACATCAGCAAGACGCTTTGGAGCAAGTCCATACATTTCAGCTCTAATTGGAGCAGCCTTAATTCATCCGGATTTCATTGCATTAATTGGTAACGCAGGCAATGGTGCGACGACGGAATTTTTCGGTATGCCAGTTGTTTTAATGAACTATAATTCGACAGTAGTTCCAATCATCTTATCTATTTGGGCGTTTTCTTATCTATACAAATTCCTTGATAAAAAGGTCCCGGAAAATCTTAAATTAGTAATTATCCCACTTGTTTCGTTGGCAATTATGGTTCCATTAACCGTAATCATTATTGGACCACTTGGTGTGTATAGTGGAGAATTAGTAGCAAATGGAGTTAACTGGTTAATTGAAAGAAGTGGTATTTTAACAGGAATAATTGTTGGTGGCGGATGGAGTGTACTTGTTAGCCTAGGCATTCACTGGGCAGTAAATCCAATCATGATTAATAATATTTCAATGCATGGATTTGATTACATAGTACCGTTTACTTTTGCTTGTAACTTTGCTGTTATGGGAACAACAATTGGTGTTTATTTAAAAGCAAAAAACTCACAATTACGTAGTTTTGCAATGACAGGCTTCATCACAATAGCTCTCTCTGCAATTATTGAGGCAACTTTATTTGGGCTATTAGTGAAAAATAAAAAGCTATTTTTAGCTCAAATAATCGGCGGAGCAGCTGGTGGTGCTTACCTTGGCTTAATGCAGGTTGTAGCCAATTCATTTGTATTCGGTAGTGTGATAACATTACCAGCATTTGTTGGTGATAATCCAAACAATTTCATTCAAGCAATTATTGGGTTACTCATTTCGATGATGGTTTCAGCGATATTAGCATATTCCTTTACTAGTAGGGATGAGAGATTAGCGTAGGAAAGAAGGAATTAACTTGAATTTTTTTAAGAAAAAGACAATTATTTATTCTCCCGGAAATGGATTAATAAAATCTATTGATAAAGTACATGATGAACTTTTTTCAACTAAAGCTTTAGGTGATGGTTTTGTATTAGAGCCAAATGAAAGTAGTATTTTTGCTCCAGTTGAAGGAACCATTACTTCCATTTTCCCTACAAAACATGCTATTTCTATTAAAACAGCGAGTAATTTAGAGGTTTTAATCCATATTGGGATTGATACAGTGGAATTGGATGGGAAGGGCTTTAATCTAAAAGTAAAAGAAGGAACAAAAGTCACCAAAGAAACAGAAATTGTAGAAGTTGATTTTCCTTTTTTAGAATCAAATGGAAAAGATACGGATGTTATTGTTATTTTCACAAATTTAAAAGAAAAACCATTAGCGATTACAGAAGGCCTTATGAAAGTAAATCAAGAAATAGGTACAATTAAATAATTAATAAAAAATACTCTTAGAAATTCTAGGAGTATTTTTTTGCTAGTTTGACTAAGTTTGAAAATAAATGATAAAATGTAAATGAATTTAAAATAGGATGACATTTATGAATGAGTTAAATTATTTGGAGGTATTTATGATTCCGTATAAAAGACAAGAAAAAATCATGGAATTTTTAGGGTCAGAAGAGGTTATAAAAATTGAAGATCTTCAAAAAATCATTCCAAATACATCTATATCAACATTAAGAAGAGATTTAAAAGAACTGGAAAGGCTTGGAAAAGTGAATATGCTTACAGGAGGAGCCGTTAAAATTTCCTCTAGTACTAGCGAATTGCCAATTTCAACTAAAAGTGTCCTTCAAACAGAAGAAAAAGAGATTATTGCCAGTTTAGCTGCTAAAGAAATCAATGAAGGCGACGTTATTTATTTGGATTCTGGTTCTACTTGTACAGCTTTATTAAATAAAATTTTAAATAAAAAAATTAGTATTTTCACAACGAATACAAGTATATTTAACATTTCCACAGAAATTAAGGCAGAAATAACTATTTTAGGTGGAAGGTACAGTCCTTTTATCTCATCTATTAATGGTCCTTTAACAGACAGCAACATTAAACTTTTCAATTTCGAAAAAGCCTTTTTAGGTGCAAATGGAATTGATTTGGCAAGAGGTGTAAGCACACCAAACTTAGTAGAAGCCAACAAGAAAAAAGAAATCTTACAAGCCTCACAAAAAGCATTCTTACTATGCGACAGCTCAAAAATCCACAAGTCTTCCGCAGTTAAAGCCTTTGAACTAAATCAAGTCACATTAATTACGGATAAGTACGACGTGGACATTGCTGGGTTGACGAGTTTGATTGTACCGGATTGAGTTAGTTGATTATGGGAGGAGAAACGAAATGATGAAAAAAACAGTACACGGATGGGAAATAATATCTAGTTTAGATGTACGAGTATACCAAGATGAAGCTGGCGGGGTTGCGATTTTGGTGGATAAAGATGATTTTGGTGATCAAGTGCCAGTATTATTGGATTTTTATGGGGAGGCAGTTGAAGTAAAAACTCTTTCACATTTGGCGAGAAGTATTCAGATTTCGACTGATAAGAAGGTACGGATTAATTGGCGAGATGAATATTTTGGAGAGAGGACGCAAGCGATGGAGTCTATTATGGATATTTAAAATTATATTTAAATATTTTTGTGAAAAAAGTTCATATTTTGGTTAATAAATTATTATTGAAGATTGAATGAAACTGTTTTATAAATGATAAATAGTAAAGAAAGTTATACAGAAAACAAGTTTTTTTATATAAATAATACTGAAAATTTAAAATAATTCACAAAACGGGGGTGCAAGGTCTAGGGCATTGTTCACTAGGTCTTTAATTAATGAATAAAAAAGAAATATATATATATAATAAAATGGTGTATATAAAAGATGAATTAAAAAATAATATTGAAAAAGTTTTCAATACAGGAGAGCGATATTATGTATTATATAAAGGTTCTAAGACAGAGTATCTTTATAATAAAGAGGATATTTTAATTAAAAGCAAGGTGGAATTAACAAGCGAGATTAGAAAAACGATGGACTATTTTACAAATATTGCCAAACATAAAGATTTAGAGAGTGATTTGGGCCAAAACAAAGGTAAGAAATCTTATTTCTATAAACAACAAATGGAAAAATTAGAAGGTATGAATAAAGGCAGTGCGCTATACTCTTATTTAAATAAAACAAATGAACAACGAGAAGAAGTAAAACAATTAATTTTTCCTTTTGGATTGAATTATAGTCAAATGCAGGCGGTTAAGAACTCTTTTTCTTATCAAATAAGTGTTATTCAAGGGCCGCCGGGAACTGGAAAAACACAAACAATCTTAAATATTATTGCAAATGCAGTTAAAAATCAAAAAAATATTGCTGTAGTGTCCCCAAATAACAAAGCTACTACTAATGTTTATGAAAAATTAGAAAAAGAAGGTTTTAAATTTATTGCTGCACAATTAGGTAATTCGAATAATAGGAAGAATTTTTATCTGAAAATTAGTGAGATACCTAAAGAAATAAAAAGTTGGTTTATACAAGAAGAGCAATTATTAAAATTAGAACAAGATTTAGTTCAAAAACAAAAAAAGATAGTTGAGTTATTAAAAGAAAAAAATAAAATAGCTACTCTCAAACATAAGCTAAGAGAATGGGAGTTAGAGCAAAAATATTTTAAAGATTATCAAAACGAGTTTTCGTTAGTTGATAATTCTAAAGTAAAAATCAAAAAAATGTCATCAATAGATTTTAATCTTGTAAAAAAGCAAAAATTCATTATTGATTTGATGACGTATAATCCTGAAATACCACATCTTTTTTATAGATTTAAGTACTTTTTTAAATATGGAATTTATCATATGAATGGAGTTAAATCAGCATTAGGTAGGATGGAAGTTATAAATAAGAATAGAGAAGAATATTATAGTGATAAAATTGAGGCTATAAAAAATGAAATAAATAGAAGTGAATCTTTTTTAGCAAAAAACCAGTATGAAAGCACAATAAAAGAGATTGAACTATGCTCAAAACAGATTTTTAAACATAATTTATGTATTCGATATCAAGCTAAGAATGAAAGAGAGTTTTCTACAGACAGTCATAAAAATGAATTTGAAAAGTTCAGTGCAAGTTTTCCGGTAATATTGAGTACATGTGATTCAATTATGGAGTGTATCTCTAATGAGCAAACTTTTGATTATGTTGTTGTGGATGAATCATCTATGGCAAGTTTAGTACCAGGCATTTTCTCGCTAGCTAAAGCAAAAAATATTATTATTGTTGGGGATGATAAACAATTACCGTCAATACAAATTGACAAGAAAAAAATAAATGAGCTTTCAACAATCCCAGCTGAATATGATTACTTCGAAAACAATTTGTTAACGTCTTTAATAGAAGTATATGGAGAAAAACTGCCTAGTACTATGCTAAGAGAACATTACAGATGCCATCCGATGATTATAAATTTTTGCAATAAGCAATACTATAATGACGAGTTAGTTATTATGACTGAAAATAAAGGTATCAAAAACCCTCTCGTGAGAATAAAAACTAGTGAAGGTAACCATATGAAATTTGACCAAGATGCTAAAATCTTTAACCAGAGGGAAATAGACACTTTTCTAAGCAAAGAATTTACGGAAAAAGTTCCAGAAATAATGGGGATTGAGTCACTTGGATTTGTTTCTCCTTATCGTAGGCAAGTGGACATAGCAGAAGAACAGGTGCAAGCTAAGTATGAACAAGCGATTGTTGATACAGTGCATAAATTCCAAGGGCGAGAATGTGATGCTATTATTTTTTCGACAGTACTAGATCAAAAAGGAGTAAACCGACTTGGCTTTGTGGATAGTTCTTGTTTATTAAATGTGGCAGTTTCTCGAGCAAAAAAAATATTGGTTTTAAATACCTCTGAGGAAGTATTTATGAACAACGATAAAGATATTGCAGCTTTAATCCGATATATAAAATATTATGGAGAACATAGTATAGTTTATCAGAGCAAAGTACGTTCAATTTTTGATTTATTACAACAAGAATTTTCAGCAGAACTAGAAAAGAAATTATCAAAAATAAAGAAAAAACATTCTAAGTATAATTCTGAAAACTTAACAAGACTGTTGATTGATGAAATTCTAAAAGAGCCAGAATTCAAGCATTTATCTTATCAACCAGAATACGAAATTCGTTTACTAGCAAAAGATTTATCGATTTTAAGCGATGAGCAAAAAAAGTATGTTACAAATGGAGCTAGTTTAGATTTTATCTTTTTTAACAAAATGGACAAAGAGCCGATTGCTGCAATCGAGGTAGATGGGCATAAATTTCATAAGTATGATCGTCAGAAGTTAAAAGATAGTTGTAAAAAAGATATTATCAATACTTTGGGAATTAAGTTTGAGGCATTATCAACAAATGGTAGTGGAGAAGAAGATAAAATTCGCGCGCTTTTAAAAAGTACTCTTATACAAAATGCAGAAGGAGAGAAATAAAATGGCATTTAATTTAAAAGATAAACTAGTAATTGCAGTAGCATCAAGTGCATTGTTTGACTTAACAGATTCTGACAAAGTCTTTAGAGAACAACATGAGAGTGCTTACAGAATGTACCAAAGAGAGAATGAAAAAACTCCGCTTGAAAAAGGGGTAGCTTTTTCGCTTATAAAGAGGTTATTAAGTTTAAATACAGCGGACGATCATTTAATTGAAGTGATATTATTATCTAGAAATGATCCAGATACAGGTTTAAGGGTATTTAATTCTATAGCTACATATGGGTTAGATATTTCTAGAGCAATTTTTACGGCAGGCGAAAATCCATTTAAATACATAGATCCTTTAAATGCTTCTCTTTTTTTGTCTGGTAATATTGATGATGTAAAGGAAGCGATAAGTTATAAATGTCCAGCTGGATATGTTGCTAATAAGAAATATGAGGATGACGGGGACGAAGAGTTAAGAATAGCATTTGACTTTGATGGTGTTATTGCAGACGATGAATCTGAATCTGTATATCAGAATAATGGTGGATTGGAGAGGTATCAAGAATATGAAAAAGAACATGCAGATGATAAAATGGGAGAAGGTCCTTTGTTTGAATTTTTCAATCAGCTTGCTGAAATTCAAAAGAAAGAACTAAAGAAGGCGGACGAAGATTCATCCTATAATCCCATCATAAGAATAGCAATTTGTACTGCGAGAAATGCACCTGCACATGAACGTGCAATTAAATCTTTACGAAGATGGGATTTGAGAGTAGATGAAGCTTTCTTTTTAGGTGGGATTGATAAGAGAACTGTTCTTGATGTATTTAAACCGCATATCTTCTTTGATGACCAAGAATGTCATATTGAATCAGTAGGAGAATCATTTCCATCTGCACATATTCCGTATGGTGTTACGAATCAGAAAAAGGATGAGGTATAGGGGTTAGATAACACAAAAAATTTGATCGTAAAAGGAGTGAATCTAAATGACAAACACGCTAAAAACCAGCTACCAAAAAACACCTTATAAACTAGGCGGAAACGGTACGCGGAATATTGGTGTTCTTACAGAAGCGCTTCAAAATATAGATAATAACCTAGAAAGCGATATATACGGAAGCGGCCCAATTATTGAAGATTTTGAAACGAAAATCGCGAAAATTCTTGGTAAACAATCTGCGGTATTTTTTCCGAGTGGGACTATGGCTCAACAAATCGCGTTAAGAATTTGGGCTGACCGGAAAGAGAATCAACTCGTGGCATATCATCCACTTTCGCATTTGGAGATTCATGAGCAAGACGGGCTAAAAGAATTGCAGCAAATCACGCCAATATTACTTGGAACGGCGAATCGACTTGTGACGATTGATGATATTAAAGATCTTCGCGAGCCAGTTGCTAGTGTGCTTATTGAACTGCCGCAACGAGAAATTGGTGGGCAACTTCCTTCTTTTGAAGAGCTTGAGGAGATTTCGGAGTATTGTCATGAACAGGGTATTTCATTGCATCTGGACGGAGCGAGGTTATGGGAAATTACACCTTTTTATCAGAAGTCTGCGGAAGAAATTTGCGCTTTATTTGATAGTGTATATGTGTCGTTTTATAAAGGAATTGGCGGGATTGCTGGGGCGATTTTGGCTGGGTCTGATGATTTTGTGCAAGAGGCAAAAATCTGGAAACGTCGATATGGTGGTGATTTGATTAGCCTGTACCCGTATATTTTGTCCGCGGATTATTATTTTGAAAAACGGATTGGGAAGATGGCGGAGTATTTTGAGGCGGCAAAAGGATTGGCTGAGCGATTTAATTCGTGTTCGGGCGTGAAGACTGTGCCGGAAGTACCGGTTTCTAATATGTTTCATGTTTACTTTGAGAAGTCGGCTGATGAGGTTGGGACGATTTTGACGAAGATTCAGGATGAAACTGGTGTGGGGATTTCGGGTTATTTGCAAGAGAAATCGGCGGATGTTTGTGCGTTTGAGGTTTCGATTGGGGATGCGTATGCGGAGATACCTGTGGAGGTTTTGGATGTTGTGTTTAAACAATTAGAGGTAGGCTCCCCATGCCAAAACTAATCATCGACGCAGACGATTTCGGTCTATCCAAAGCCATCAACCACGGCATCATCGAAAGCTACAAAACCGGCATTACCACATCCACCTTACTCATGCCGAACCTGGAAACTGCCGAACACGCAATCGCTCTCGCAAAAGAGCACCCTGACTTATTCATCGGTCAGCACACAAACTTCTTACTTGGAAAACCGTGCGCGGATCCGGCGGAAATCCCGTCACTCGTCGACGAAAATGGGGAATTCCATCGTTCCAAATATTATCGCGCCAACCCAGAAATCAAATTTCAATACGAAGATGTGCGTACGGAAACGATTGCTCAAATGGAACGGTTCAAAGAGCTAACTGATCACTACCCAAAACACATCGACTGCCACTCAATCGGTGATGAAACGGTTGACCAAGTTTTCTTTGATATCGCGCGCGAGTTTGGGATTCACACGACTTTAAAATACAGCGGTGATAAAAAATGGCCAGATCAGGAAGGTTATTTACCAATCACTAAACTGCTGGAGTCGGGCGCACTTCCCTACACAAGCGGCGGCGTTTCGGTTGAGAACTTCCTTAATGATGATTTTGGCTTGCTAAAATTAGCGCCAGACGAAATTGCAGAGATGCATTTTGATGTCGGTTTTTTGGATCAATTTGTGCTGGATAATTCTTCTTACACGTTGATGCGGTGCCGGGAACTTGCGACGATTTGTGACGTGCGGGTGCGGGATTGGCTTAGCGAAAATGAGTTTGAGCTCATTTCATTTGATGATTTACAACATTAAATCTCTATGCTATGATAAACACAACTTAATAAGAAAAACTGGGGGGGCCGATTCTGGCTGAGATAGGAAGGTAATGCTTTCTGACCCTTTGAACCTGTTTGTTAGTGCAAGCGTAGGGAAGTGAATGTGAAAGTAACCGGAAAATTTATCGCGGCTGCTGTTTCTTTGCTTATGCTAAGAGACAGTGGGCGCTTTTTTTATTGTTTAAAAAGGAGGAGTTTGAGTGTTTGTACATGGTTTTCAAGAAGAAGTAGGAGATTTATGGCAAGAAACGTTGTGTCATCCATTTGTTCAGAGTTTGGCGGATGGGACGCTTGAGAAGGAGGCGTTTTATTATTATTTGCTTCAAGATGATTATTATTTATCGCATTTTGAGAAGGTGATTGAGAAAAGTGTAGTGCAAGCGGGGACGGAGGAACTTGCTGCTGAGATGAGGCAAGTGCGGGAGAGGCTTCGGCAGTCGGAATTGTTGATGCGCGAACAGTTTTATCCACGGGTTGGGCTAACGGAGCGTGATTTTTCCGAGCGAAAACCAGCGCCAACTGCTTATCATTATACTTCTCATCTTTACCGGATGGCGGATTTTGGTAGTTTTGGGGTGACAATTGCGGCGCTTTTGCCGTGTTATGCGCTTTATGCGGATATGGGGAAAATGTACGAAACGGCGCGGAGTTCGGAGCCATTTTATCAAGAGTTACTGGATAGTTATGTGGATGAAAATTATCAACAAGTGGTGTTGAAGCAGAAGCGATTGGTGGAACAGGCGGCGAGTATGGCGGATGCGCGGGAACTTGCTCTCATGAAGCAGGCTTTTCACATCAGTGTGGAAATGGAATGGGCGTTTTTTGATATGGCTTATAAAAAACAAAATTGGCGTGGGAGTGTGAATTATGTTTGATTTTATGACGTTGGAAAAGGTGCAAGAAAGAGGGCCGTTGGTACATAATATTACAAACATCGTGGTTGCAAATGACTCGGCAAACGGATTGCTGGCGATTGGAGCATCACCAATTATGGCCTCTGCGAAACAAGAAATGGACGAACTGGCGAAAATGGCGGATGTGCTCGTGATTAATATTGGTATGCTGGACGGCGAGTTGGTGGAAGCGATGAAAATTGCTGGACGTGCGGCAAATTTTGCGGAGACGCAGGTTGTTCTAGACCCGGTCGGTGTTGGCGCAACTTCATATCGACGTAAAGTGGTGCAGGAATTGTTGGCAGAAATTCAGTTTGCGGCGATTCGCGGAAATGCAGGAGAGCTTGCGGCGATTGCTGGAGAAGCATGGGAAGCGAAAGGCGTGGATGCGGGTGTAGGTTCGGCGGATGTGCTCGCTATCGCTGAAAAAGTAGCAAAGGAATGGAACACGGTTGTGATTATTAGTGGTGAAGTGGATGTGATTTCAGACGGAACTCGCTTTGCAAAAGTGGCGAATGGTAGCGCGCTTCTGCCAAGAATTACTGGTTCTGGTTGTTTGCTAAGTGCGGTTTGTGGTAGTTTTATCGCAGTTCAGGATGATGTTTTTCGTGCTAGTGTTGAAGCGTGCGTGAGTTATGCAGTGGCTTCTGAATATGCGGAAATGGAGTTAGAAAGAAAACTCCCAGGCTCTTTTCGACCATTATTTTTGGATGCGCTGGCTAGTTGGTCGGTCGAAAAAACGCGTGCTAAAGCCAAAATCCTAGAAAGTGGTGAACACAAATGATTTTCAAACAAGTGTTAACGATAGCTGGTTCAGATTCAGGTGGCGGCGCGGGAATCCAAGCAGATATTAAGACATTTCAAGAGCGCAGAACCTTTGGAATGTCTGTTATCACCGCAATTACAGCACAAAATACATTAGGTGTAAAAGCAGTGCATAAAATCCCAATAGATATCATTTGCAAACAGTGCACCGCGATTGCTGAGGATTTCCAAGTGAGTGCTGTGAAAACTGGTATGCTGGCAGATGCAGAAATTATTCGGGAAGTGGCGCGGAATATACGTTTGTACGATTTTCCCAATTTGGTTATTGATCCGGTGATGATTGCGAAGGGCGGCACAGCTTTGCTTGAAAACGAGGCTATACGAGTTTTGAAAGAGGAGCTTTTGCCGCTTGGTACGATTATTACGCCAAATATTCCAGAAGCCGAAGAAATTCTTGGAGAAAAAATCACAACCAAGGCGGAAATTGAACAGGCTGCTAAGAAAATTTGTGATTTGGGAATAAAAGCGGTAGTTATTAAAGGAGGACATAGCGAAATGAGTGAGGCGGCTGATTTTTACTATGATGGCAAAACGACGAAATGGCTTACAAGTGAGCGTTTTGATACGCTACATACGCACGGAACTGGTTGTACTTTTTCGGCATGTATTGCGGCTGAGCTTGCGAAAGGGAATTCCCTTTTAAATAGCGTGATAGTTGCGAAAGAGTTTATCACGAGTGCAATTAAATATCCGCTTGGAATTGGTCACGGTCATGGTCCAACCAACCATTTTGCTTATAGAATGGAGGAAGGTAAGTGAAAGAAGAATTAGCTGTATATTTTATCGCTGGAACGCAAGACATTGTGCGCGGAACGTTGCCAAGTGTGTTAGAAGAAGCACTGAAAGGCGGAATCACTTGCTTCCAATACCGTGAAAAAGGAGCAGGCTCACTCCAAACTGCCTCCGAAAGAAAAGAAATGGCGTTAGAATGCCAAAAATTATGCGCAAAATATCAAGTGCCATTCATTATTAACGATGATGTCGTCCTAGCCCTCGAAATCGGCGCGGACGGCATCCATGTCGGCCAAAACGACGAGGAAATCCACCAAGTTATCACGAGTTGCGCCGGAAAAATGAAAATTGGGCTTTCCGTTCATTCAGTTAGTGAAGCGGAGGAGGCAGAACGACTTGGTGCGGTGGATTATATTGGTGTAGGACCAATTTTTCCAACGATTTCCAAAGCAGATGCGGAGCCAGAAAGCGGTACAGAGATTTTAAAAGAGATTCGTCGTGCAGGGATTAAGCTCCCAATCGTTGGTATTGGCGGGATTAATGAAGCAAATATAGCGGAAGTACTTGCGGCAGGTGCTGACGGCGTATCAGTTATCTCAGCGATTACTCGGGCGGATGATTATCAGTTGGTTATCGCTAATCTAATATGAGAATTTTAAAAGACAAAAACTATAGATGAATTCTCAACAAATGTTAATTATTAACTTTCTTCTGAAAATTAAATTGTTTTCCACTTGTTATTTCATTAAAATATCTTTATTACAGATGAAAAAGGTTATCTGCAATAAAGATATTTATAATTAATATAGGTGATAAAGATGAAATATAGAAATATTCGTTCAATTAGAGAAGATAATGACATCACACAACAACAAATGGCTAAATTATTAAATGTGTCTCAAAATACGTATTCTCAATATGAAACAGGGAAAATAGAATGGACTGCAACCGCCTTGATTAAGATTGCTGATTATTTTGATGTTAGTGTTGATTATTTACTTGATAGGAAGAAGAACAAAAACTAAGACGAGAAGAGTGAATATGAGATGGATAATTTTCTACAGTTTTCTTTGTTTTAAAAGTATTATTTAAAAATAGAAAGATAGGAGGGGCTTCAATGATAGTCAATGCGGTTGATCTGTTTTGTGGTGTAGGTGGCCTAACTTGTGGAGTTCAGAAAACGGGGATCAATGTTATTGCGGGTTATGATATTGCTAAAGAATGTCAGTATTCATATGAGTATAATAATAAGGCAAGATTTATTCATAAAGATATAAAAGATATCTCCGATAATGAAATATCAGCATTATATCCTGAAAATACGGATATAAGACTTTTAATGGGATGTGCTCCGTGCCAACCGTTTTCTGCATATAGTCATAGGTATAAAGAAAGTGAAACAAGAAAACAAAAAATGGATTTATTAGATTATTTTGGAAAACAAGTTGAATTAGTACAGCCGGAAATCGTATCAATGGAAAATGTTCCACAACTTAGAAATGACCCGGTTTTTGAAAAATTTATTACTTTATTAAAAAGTAATAATTATTTTGTTGATTGGAAAATCGTTTATGCTCCAGAATATGGTGTTCCTCAAAAAAGAAAAAGACTTTTATTGTTAGCATCTAAAATAGGTGAGATTAGTTTATTAGAGCCAACAAGAACGAAAGATAATTATCCAACGGTGAGGGAAGCAATTTCAAGATTGAAGCCAATTAAGGCAGGTGAAACAGATAATGAGGATTTTCTTCATAGGGCAAGAAAATTATCTGACTTGAATATAAAAAGAATTAAGAGTTCTTTTCCGGGAGGAACTTGGAAAGATTGGGATGAAGAGCTTTTGCCTAACTGTTATAAACGAAAAAGTGGTGAAAGTTATAAATCAGTATACGGTCGATTGGAATGGGACAAGCCATCGTCAACTATTACTACTCAATTTGTGGGATATGGGAATGGTAGATTTGGACATCCTGAACAAGATAGGGCTTTGAGTTTGAGAGAAGGAGCGATTCTACAAACTTTTCCTAAAGATTATCAGTTTGTAGAAAAAATTGAGCAAGCATCTTTTGTTAAACTAGCTGTTCAAATAGGAAATGCTGTACCTGTTAAATTGGGAGAGGTTATCGGGGAAAGTATAAAAACACATCTAGAAAATAATAAATTATTATCATAAGGAGAGTGCTAGAGATGAGTGAAAAAGAATACAATCTGGATATTGATCCAAGAATATTAGAATTATTAGGCCCCCATTTGTATACGAATATCTATTACATTTTAGGGGAATTAATAGCTAATGCTTATGATGCAGATGCTAAAAATGTATATGTAATAGATAGAATAGATGAAGAAAACAAACTTATTGTTGAAGATGATGGTAGCGGAATGTCTTATGAGAATAAGGATGTTAAAAATTTTTTGAGTGTCGCTAAAGAAAGTAGAACGAACGTAGTAAATTCATATACAAAAGTAAATAATCGTCGAAAAATGGGGAGAAAGGGTGTGGGGAAACTTGCCTCCCTATCAGTCTCGGAGAATGTGAATATTAAGACAATAAAAGATGGTGAAAAATCTGGATTTGTATTATCAAGAAAGGTTATCAATAAAAAATTAGAAGCAATTAATGAAGATACCATTAACTTTATTAAAATTAAAAATCATGGAACCGCAATTGAGATGACAAATCCTACATATAAATTACCTGTTCATTTAAGTACAATGGCGAACAATCTCTTGAAAATATTTCCGCTTGTAGATGAAACATTTAGAATTCATCTTATTAGAGGAGATAAACATGAAATTTTGGAAGAATCACAGAGCGCTTTAGTCAGGAAAATGGCTGTTTTAACTACTTTAGGTGAAGATTATAAGAAGATGAATGAATTCTATAATTGCGATTTCAAGGAACAGAAAAATAGTTTATTGAAAAATAAAGAATCTAAAAAAATTATACTTAATATGCTCAATAAAGATAACGAGGAACAAGATTATACTTTAGAAATTAAGGGATGGGTAGGGGCATACAAAACCACCAGAGAAATGAAAAAAAACATGCAAGAATTTTCTGATAATTTCATTTCACTTTATGCTAATTCAAAACTTGGGATATTTAATATTTTACCAATTGTAGGGAAAAATAAATTACAAGAGGTATATATCGCTGGTCAACTTCATATTGATCTATTTGAGGAAACTAATCTTCCAGATATGGCTTTAAGTAATAGACAAGGGTATAAAAGTGATGATGAGAGATATCGAAAAGTTTTAGAATACGTTAAAAATGAACTTTTACCTAACATTTTGACAGATAGATCTTTTTATTCTGACCTTTTGAAAGCTGGAAAGAAAGAGAAAGAAATAAAGCGACAAAAGAAGAAAGAAGAAGAATTAAAAGAAAAAAGTCTGGATTTCAAACGTGAAGTAACACAAGAAATGACTAGTGAACTTTCTAAAATAAGTCCAATAAATAAGAATAAAGTCGAAAATATTGTAAATACTCAGGTAAATAAGCATATGAATTCTTTAGGATTAAAATCAACAATTGATTTTAATAAAAGAAAGGTCTTGATTAGCCATACAAAAGCTGATAAAGAATTAGCAGATCTTATATATAAAACGCTTCTTAGCAATGGATTTTCAAAAGATTCTATTCTATACAGTAACTGTGAAGATGAAGAAGCGAGAATTCCGGCTAAGATGAGTATATATGGTTATCTGAGAGATTTTTTTGTGGATAGTATTTCTATGGAAAAAATATATGTTATTTATGTTACTAGTAAAAATATGAGGACCTCGTGGGGCGCGATAGCTGAGGTAGGCGCAGGGTGGATTACACAAACAGACCATTGTATATTTACTCTTAATGATTTTTCACCAGAAGCACCTTTGGATGTAAGGCGACAATATCAGAATACAATGAGATTTGAAGATGAATTTTATATGGATAATATTGAGTTTGATAAGTTTTGTAGTTTTATAGAAGATATTGGAAAGAAATTTGGATGTAATATTCTCAGTAGAGACAAGAATAAAGAAGCATTAAAAGATGATGTTCACGTTGTTTCAAGTGATGAATTATTTAAGCTAAAACAAAAATATTCATCAAACTCTAATTAACTAAAGTATTGTATAGTTTTGCCGAAAATCAATTAGAACCATTAGCAAAATGAAACTAAATTAATCAAAAACCCAGGTTACCCTCTCTAAAAGGGCAAACCTGGGTTTCTCATTTTTATAAATCTTCACCATTGGTAGCAATTACGTTCTTGTACCAATCAAAACTTTTCTTTTTATAACGATTTAGCGAACCTGTGCCGTCATTGTTGCGATCGACATAAATAAAGCCGTAACGTTTTTTCATTTCAGCAGTGGAAGCACTAACAAGGTCGATACAACCCCAAGAAGTGTAACCCATCAGCTCAACGCCGTCTTTAATCGCTTCTTTTACTTGAGATAAATGAGCGCTTAAATAGTTAATGCGGTAGTCATCGTTCACTGTGTAGTTGCCGTTTTCATCTTGTTCAAGTTGATCAATAGCACCAAGACCATTTTCTACGATGAAAAGTGGTGTTTGGTATCTATCCCAGAAATCGTTTAGGACAACGCGTAATCCTTGTGGATCGATTTGCCAGCCCCATTCGGATGCTTCTAGGTAAGGGTTTTGTACGCCGCCTAGAATGTTTCCTGCGCCAGCTTCACGTTTTGATTCGTCAGCTGTTTCGGTTGTGCTCATGTAATAACTGAATGAAATGAAATCTACTGTGTTTTTAAGAATTTCTAAGTCTTCTTCCGTTACATCTAATTCGATGTTGTTTTCTTTAAAATAGCGTTTCATGTAGCCAGGGTAAGTTCCACGGACATGGACGTCAGAGAAGAAATAGTTTTTACGCTCTGATTCCATAACAGCGATAATATCATCTGGATGAGAAGTAAGCGGATAAGTTGGCATTGCCAGAACCATACAACCGATTTGAGCTTCTGGCATGATTTCATGACCGATTTTTGTAGCTAGCGCGCTCGCTACAAGTTCATGATGGACAGCTTGATATAAGTCTTTTTGTGATAATTTATCTGGGCTTGTAGAAATACCGCCGCTCATGAATGGAGCATGTAAAATCGAGTTGATTTCATTAAATGTTAGCCAATATTTTACTTTGCCTTTGTAACGATTAAATACGGTACGGACATAGTTTTCATAGAAGCCAATCATTTTTCTGTTGACCCAGCCATCGTATGTTTTAGATAGGTGAAGTGGCGTTTCATAATGAGATAATGTAATCAGTGGTTCAATGTTATGTGCTAGAAGTTCATCGAATAAATCATCGTAAAATTGTAGTCCTGCTTCGTTTGGTTCAGTTTCATCACCATTTGGGAAAATACGAGACCAAGCGATAGAAGTGCGGAAAACCTTGAAGCCCATTTCGGCAAAAAGTTTCACATCATCTTTGTAACGGTGATAAAAGTCGATTCCTTCTAGTTTTAAGTTATCTGGTGTTGGACCGTCAGTAATGTGACCGAATCCGCCTTTTGGAGTAACATCCTGAACGGAAAGTCCTTTTCCATCGACGTTGTAAGCGCCTTCGAATTGGTTTGCAGCAGCAGCTCCACCCCATAAAAAGTCGGCTGGAAATCCTGTATTTGTATGCATGTTAAAAACTCCTTTTCTACATTTTAAAGTATCTATGAAAAAAACCAAATACTTTTCTAAATAAATGCAAAAAAACATTGTACTTAGAAAAATATTTGGTTATGCCCGGCTTTCGTCGGTAACATTCCGATTTATAATTAAAATATATCAAAAATAAGCAGGTTCGTCAATGATTTGTAAGTGTAGAAAATCGGCTGTATAGGAAGTATTTTGTTAATTTTTTTACTATTGTTAATAGAAATTAGATTATTAAAAGTAACTATGGTATGCTTTATTTGATTTAAAAACATTTAAAGAGGAGGCGCATCATGGGAGCAGCATTTTCAGCTATATTATCACCAGCAGTGGGGATTTTAATTAGCCCATTTCCAATTGTAGGACTTATATTGATTTTACTTAGCAACAAGGCGCGCATTAACAGTATTTTTTATACTATCGGGTGGATTGTTGGTAATATTGCTATTTTCTTAATTGGGTTATTTTTGATGAGTTCAGCAGTAAGTTCATCAGGAGATCAATCAATGTTAGTTAAGATTATTCTGATTGTACTAGGGGTATTACTTATTTTACTTGGAGTACACGACTTTTCAAAAAGACCAAAGAACGGTGAGAAAGCTGCAACACCAAAATGGTTTGAAAAAATGAGCAATATTAAACCAGGTGGCGCAATGATTTTTGCATTTCTATTATCTGCTGTGAATCCTAAAAACATGTTACTTTCACTTACAGCGGGAGTTAGTGTAGGGGCACTTAATTTAGCTGGCGGACAAGAAATTACAGCGACAATTATATTTGGAATTATTGCTTGTTGTTCGATTTATATTCCAACAATTGCATTCTTACTAGCTGGTAAACGACTAAACAAAGTGCTAGATAGTACACGTAATTGGCTTATTCAAAACAATTCAGTAATTATGGCTGTCTTGTTCTTATTCATTGGTCTAAGTGTTATTAGCAAAGCGTTTTAAAAACAGTTCAATTAAGAACCGAATAAAAAACTTTAGATTAGGCTGTTTGTTTCCTGGAAATCAAACAGCCTAATTTTTTATATTCTTTATCATAATAATATCTGTTTGCTGGTCATCTCCCATATAAAAAGCATGTTTCCCGTCTTGAACAAATCCCATTTTTTCATAGAATTGCATAGCATTAATATTCTTTTCCCAAACTCCTAACCATATTTTTTCTGCTTTGACTTCTTTTGCAACCTTGAGAGCGTGTTGAAAGAGTTCTTTGCCTAGTCCATTTTTTTGAAATGATTTTAATAAATATATACGCTCAATTTCGATAGTGTTGCCTGTGATTTCTTCTGTTTGAGCATTTCTTGTATTTAATTTTAAATACCCAGCAATTGATTCTTGGTAATAAATGAAATAAAAATAGGAATGCGGATTCTCCAACTCACTCTGCAATCGTTCTGTCGTAAAAGTTGTGTTTAAATATTTCTCCATGTTTTCTGGCTTATTTTGCGCTCTAAAGGTTTCATCAAATGTCTTATAACTTATTTCTAAAAGCGGTTTTAAATCAGTTAGTGTGCATAGTCGAATCATCAAACTTCCTCCAATAGTCAATAGTTTCTTTTATTACCTTTTTTTACATATAACCAGTCATCTGCAATGTTGTCTTTAACTTTATCTAATGCTTCAGAAAGAATATTAATTTCTGATTCAGAAAATCCTTTTAAGGCTACAGAATTTGAATATTCATTTTCTCGGATGATTAAGGGATATAATTCCAGTCCTTTTTTTGTCGGAAATAGCAATTTGTTTTTTTTATTGTTATTGTCTTGCTGCTTCGTTATTAATTCATTTTTTTCTAGATTCTTAATGGCTCTGGAAGCTGTTGCTCTATCAATTTTTAGCATATCTACTAATTTTTCTTGGATGATTCCAGGGTGCTCGCAAATCCTCACTAAATAAACAAATTGGCCTTTGGACAGATTTAATTCTTTAAATTCTATATTACTTATAGAATCAAGCGCTCGTGCGATAACGCCTATATTTCTTAAAATATCTTTCATTAGAAACTCCTTTTTGTTGCATTTGCAATAAATTATAACATGTTTGGAGAAAAACTACTAGGGGGATTTTAATTAACGATGACAAGTGATAGAAATATAGATTATTGTGATAAAATAATTATGCTAAAGTTATTTATTAGATGTTGAGAGAAAGAGGTGTGTTGAATGAAAAAACTAAAATTAAAAGTAACTGTTGATCGACCAATTGGATACACTGATAAATTCGGTAATGTTTATCCGCTGAATTATGGATTTGTGGAAGGCGTTATTGGTGGTGATGGGGAAGAGCAAGATGTTTATATTTTATCACGAGAAATATCTGAACCACTTGAAACCTTTGAAGGCGAGCTGATTGCGATAATTACTCGGAAGGATGATGTGGAAGAGAAGTGGATAGTAGCTCCTCCAACAGAGCATTTTAGTGTGGAAGAAATGAAGGGAAAAGTGCATTTTATCGAGCAATACTTCGATTCGGAAATTGAATTAATTGAGTGAAGCAACTCCTTATTTATTTATCTGATATATAATAACTTTTTTGTGTAAGAAGAACGCATTAGGATATTTAAAATAAAACATCTAGTTTTGTATAAATTACACAAAACTAGATGTTTTTCATTTTTATGAGCTATATTTACAATTGTTTTAAAGCAAGCTCGGTCAAATTTTTCACAGTAAACCCAAATTGTTCTGCTAGTTCGTCTCCAGGACCAGACATACCGAACGAGTCAATCGCGAGGATTTCACCTGCGTCCCCGAGGTATTTATGCCAGCCGTATGATGCGCCCATTTCGGCGGCGAAGCGTTTTTTCACTGCTTTTGGTAAAATGGTTTCTTTGTAATCGGAATTTTGTTTGTCGAATAAATCAAAACTTGGCATGCTAACTACACGTGCGCCAAAGCCTTTTTTAGCAAGGTTATCTCTGACTTCTATCATTAGGTGTACTTCAGATCCAGAAGCAAGTAAGATGATGTCGAGCTTCTCTAGCGGGGAATCAGCTAAGATGTAGGCACCCTTTGATAGACCGGTTTTCGCTTTTTCAGCGCTTTTTGGTAAAATTGGTAGATTTTGACGGCTGAGCACTAGCATAGTTGGTTGTTCTTTTTGAGTAAAGGCGTAGCGGTAAGCTTCGACAGTTTCGTTACCGTCAGCTGGTCGGATTACATGAAGTCCAGGCATAGCGCGGAAAGATGCGAGATGCTCGATTGGTTCGTGCGTTGGACCATCTTCACCGACCGCGATGGAATCATGGGTCATAATGAATGTGGATGGAATGCCCATTAAAGCTGCTGAACGAATCGCAGAACGCAGATAGTCTGAGAAAACGAAGAAGGTTGCACCGAATGCTTGGACCCCGCCGTGAAGCGTCATCCCGTTGACTGCTGCTCCCATCGCAAATTCGCGGACGCCGAACGAGATGTTTTTAGCAGCATAGTTACCAGGAGCAAATCTTTCACTAGCTTTTAAATTGGTTTTATTGGAGGAAGCTAAATCAGCTGCGCCACCAAATAAGTTTGGTAGTTTTTTCTCCAATTCTTGAAGGACAGTTCCTGATACTTCACGAGTTGCAACTGGTTTATCGTCTTTTTCACCAAAGACAGGTAGGTCCTTGTCCCAGTCAGGTGTTAAATTATCGTCCATTAATTGTTGTAAGCTTTCAGCGAGCTCTGGATATTTTTGTTTGTAAGCATTAAATGTCCGGAGCCAGCTACTTTCACTAGCGCGACCTTTAGAATGATAAAATTCTTTCTGATTTTCGACGGTTTTTGGCAATTCAAAAGGTGGCATTTGCCAGTCGTAAGATTCTTTTGCTAGTTTCAATTCTTTTTCGCCAAGTGGGGAGCCGTGTGCCGCCGATTTTCCAGCTTTTCCGGGACTACCGTAACCGATGACCGTTTTCACTTCGATTAAAGTAGGGCGGGATTTTTCCGTTTTTGCAAGATGGATGGCTGCATCTAGTGCATCCAAGTCATTCCCGTCGTCCACACGTAGCGTTTGCCAACCAGCAGCGCGGAATCTGAGTTCGATGTCTTCTGAAAATGACTCATTTAAATCACCATCCAGTGAAATATCGTTTGAATCATATAAAACAACTAATTTTCCAAGTTTTAAATGGCCAGCAAGGGACGCGGCTTCATAGGAAATACCTTCCATCAAACAGCCGTCTCCGCATAGCACATAGGTGTTATGGTCGACCACCGGGAATTCAGGTTGGTTAAATTTAGCGCCAAGGTGAGCCTCAGCCATTGCCATCCCAACTCCCATTGCGAAACCTTGACCAAGTGGTCCGGTTGTTGCATCCACACCAACCGTATGACCAAATTCAGGATGACCGGGCGTTTTACTACCCGTTTGACGGAAGTTTTTCAGCTCACTCATTGGTAAATCATAGCCAAACAGATGTAGTAAACTATAAAGCATTGCTGAACCGTGCCCAGCTGATAATACGAAGCGATCGCGGTTAAACCAAGTGGGATGTTCTGGATTGAATTTTAAATGATTTTTCCAAAGTGAAAACGCCATAGGTGCGGCTCCCATTGGTAAACCGGGATGTCCGGAGTTCGCTTTTTCAATCATATCCATTGATAACACGCGAATCGAGTTGACCATTTGTTCATCAATTCTGCTCATATTAATTGCCTTCTTTCTGACTGAACGCTTCCCAATCTTTTAAAAATCCTTCAATACCTTTATCAGTCAAAGGATGAGACCAAAGTTTTGGGAAAAGACTTCCAGGAATAGTCGCGATGTGTGCGCCAGCTTCAGCAGCTTCCTCTAAATGCCCGATATGGCGGATACTTGCTGAAATGATTTCTGCTTTAAGACCATAATTATCAAGCACTTTCTTTAAGTTTTTAATTAAAATGATGCCGTCTGTTCCAATATCATCAAGTCTTCCTAAAAATGGACTAATATAAGTTGCGCCAGCTTTTGCAGCCATTAATCCTTGAGAAACAGTGAAAATAAGAGTCACATTTGTTTTAATTCCTTCAGCTGTGAGGGTATGGACCGCTTTTAAACCTTCTTCCGTCATTGGGATTTTAACTACTACATTTGGCGCCCATTTTGCTAGAGTTCGAGCTTCTTCTACCATTTTATCTGCTTCGAGGCCGATAACTTCTGCGCTAACTGGGCCGTCTACGATAGAACAAATTTCTTTGATGACTTCTTCAAATGGTCTACCTTCTTTTGCGATGATGGTTGGGTTGGTTGTGACACCATCTACTAAACCAAGTTCGCTAATTCGTTTTATTTCCGATACGCTTGCTGTGTCCAAGAAAAATTTCATTATTTACTCGCTCCATTCTCTCAGCTGAACTTTAAAGCTGAATACTTTATTTAATCGTATAACCACCGTCGATAATGAGGTTTTCACCAGTAATAAGGCTCGCTGCATCACTTACTAAAAAGAGGGCGCAAGCGGCAACTTCTTCTGGATAACCAAATCGACCAGCTGGGATTAATTTTTTCATGTCTTCGCCGACTTGACCGGCCCAAGCTTTTTTGCCGAGTTCGGTTAGGATAACGGTTGGGGAAATCGCATTAACATTAATATTGTAAGGCGCCCATTCCATTGCTAGCACTTGGGTCATTGAAACAATTGCTGCTTTACTAGCGCAGTAGGCAACGTGTTTATCAAGTGCAATAACCGAAGCTTGAGAGGCCATATTAACGATTTTTCCGCCGCCAGTTGCAATCATTTCGCGACCGATAATTTGCGCCATTAGGAACGAACCTTTTAAGTTAAGTTCCATTGTTTTATCCCAGTATTCTTCTGGCAAGTCTTCTGCTTTTTCAAGAAGTGCGACACCAGCTGAATTGGCCAAAATATCGATTTTTGGATAGACTTTTTTAATTTCGGCAACGACTTTTTCGATGTTTTCTTTCTTAGTGATATCGACTTGAAGAGCAAGCGTTCTTGATGGGTTAATTTTTGCTGCGACATCTTTTACATCTTCTTTAATATCAAGTAAGACAACATACGCGCCTTTTTCAGAAAAAAGTTCCGCCATTGCTTTACCAATCCCGCTTGCCGCTCCAGTTACAACTGCTACTTTATCTGTAATATTAAAATCTTTATCAAAACCTTTAAAAGTCATTTTCATTACCTCCAATAAATTTTTTTATCTATTTTTTTGGTCTATTTCTTCCATTAAATCTACTTTTGCTTGGGAACGTCCACCTGAAAAGTCACTATCAAGCCAAGTGTCAAGTAGCGAAACTGCAAGGGATGGACCGATTACAAGTGCGCCCATGGTCATAATATGCGCATCGTTACTTTTTCTTGCGCGTTCTGCTGAATAAGAATCATGAATTTGTGCTGCGCGAATGCCGTGAATTTTGTTTGCTGTAATGGCCATTCCAATCCCTGTACCGCAAATGAGAATTCCCCGGTCGTAATCGTTATTTTTAACTTCTAACGCTACTTTTTCGGCAATGCTCGGATAAAGTACTTTTTCATCTTCAAAACTACCGAAATCAGTAAACGCGATATTTTTCTCCTTTAAACGTGTGATAAGGGTTTGTTTTAGTTCGTAACCCATTTCGTCACAACCAATTGCGATTTTCATACTAACTCATCCTTTCGTTTTGCTAACAATAGAGACAATGTCGGCAAAATTTTGCGGTTTATGGCCAAATCTTCCGACGAATAAACCATCGACATTTTTTTGATGAACAATTTCTGCGGCATTTTCTTTGCTGACCGAACCGCCATAAATAATCCTTACAAGCGTTTCATCGCCGCCAAGTTCGCGGATAATTTCGCGCAAAGCTTGATGAGCGCTTTCGATATAATTGGTGTCAGCGGAAGAGGACTTGCCAATTGCCCATTCTGGTTCATAAGCCAGAACAACATTTTCCCACTGTGCTACATTAATTGCTTCAAACAGTGCTTCTATTTGTTTGTTTAGCGCCATTTTTAATTCATCTGTGTTATTCGCGCGAACACTTTCACCTACACACACAACTGGAGTGATTTTTTCGTCCAGTGCGAGTTTAATTTTTTTGGCTATTTCACTGCTTTTCTCATGAAAAAGGTTCTTGCGTTCCGCGTGGCCAATTTCGACATAGTTTGCTTTCAGGTCAATGATTGATTCCACTGAAAATTCACCAGTTAGCGGGCCGGATTTCTCCGGCGCCATATTTTGTGGTCCAAAACCAAATGATGTACCCGCTAAAAGGCTGGCAGTCGTTTCGAGTGTTCCCATAGATGGAAAGATAAACGTATCCACATCAGTAAAATTTTCAAGGAGAGGAATAGTTGCTTCTAACCATTCCGATGTTCCAGCCCGCGTATTAATGTAATTTTTCATATTAATTCCAACTAAGGGTTTACGCATAAATCAGACCGCCTTTTTTAAATTTTCTAAAATGACATTCATTAGCATCCAAGACGATTCGGAGCCAGGATCAAGATGCCCAATTGCTCGTTCGCCAAGTCTTAGTGCACGACCTTTCTTAGCAATAAGTGGAATTGTGGACTGAGCGCCAGCATGCATAGCATCTACAAATGCAGAAAAAGTGTCAATTGGATCCGCATTCGCATCTCGATTTTGAAGTACTTCCACGCCAGGTAAGAAAGCATCCATCATCGTTTTATCGCCAAGTTCGGCTTTACCGCGATGCTGAACTGCAGCTGCCCCATTTATAATCATGCCGCAAAGCTCGTCGAAGTTAACTTCTGTTTTCCCTGGAACATCGGCACCACATTTCATAAAGAAACTACCGTAAAGCGGGCCAGATGCGCCGCCAACTTTTCCAAGAAGAATCATTCCGGATTTTTTAAGTAATGTTGCAATATCAGGGGAAACGTCTAGTAATTCGTCTAATTGTTTATTCACTTCACGAAAACCAATGCTGAGGTTGATTCCGTGGTCGCCGTCTCCAATATCTGAGTCTAGTCCGGTTAAGTAATCACGTTCATTTTCAATTAGCGCTCCCATGTCCCGTAAAACGTGCCCGAAAAAAGCGCTATCCATAACTAATTCGCTCATTTTTATTCCTCCAGTAGTAGTTTAGTCCACTTTGAAATATGGTGTATCACAAGGTGTATCTAAGAGATCTTTCAGTTCATCGTCTAAACGAACCAGTGTAATCGACATACCAATCATATCCATTGAAGTCGCATAGTTCCCAACAAGTGGACTATGGATGTGCACTCCTTTTTCTTTCAAAATTTCATCCACTCGGCGATAACAAATATATTGGTCCATCACTGGTAAACCGCCAAGCCCGTTTATTAATACATGTACTTCTTCACCAGCAGTTAATTTCATTTCTTCTATAAGATAGCCCATGATTTGGTCAACTACTTTATCGGCTGGTTCGATGGAAGTCCGTTTGATTCCAGGTTCACCGTGGATTCCCATACCAACTTCCATTTCGCCTTCTTTCATTTCGAAAATAGCTTTACCAGTCACAGGAAGAGTAGAAGAAGAGAGCGCCACTCCCATCGAAAACGTATTAGCATTAGCTTTTTCTGCAGCCTGTTTTACCGCATCCAAGTCAAGACCTTTTGCCGCTGCTGATGCCGCTGCTTTAAATACGATTAAGTCGCCAGCCACACCACGACGATCTTCTACATTTTCAGCGGAATAAATATCATCTGTTACAAGCACTGTTTCTACACGAATACCATCATCTGCTGCCATTTCAGCACCCATATCAAAATTCATCACATCGCCAGCATAATTTCCATACATATATAGACAACCTTTTCCACTATCAACCGCTTTTACGGCGTTATAACAAGGCTCTGGAGAAGGGGAGGTATTGATATTTCCGACAACAGCCGCATCTGCAAAATCTTTTCCAACATAACCGAGGAAAAGTGGCTCATGACCAGAACCGCCACCAACAATAATTCGCACACGAGGTTCTTTACTCATTTGTTTACTTACGATTACTCGCTTGTCATTTTCTGCAAAATCTACGTATTTTCCTTGTGCCGCAACATAGCCAGCTAACATTTCTTCTACTGCTTCATATCCATCATTCACTAAACGTCTCATTTTTCTTCCTCCTTCATATTTTTATAAGAAAAGTGATAGTAAAAATCCGCCAAGCACGCCGCCAACAACAGCCGCTGCCAAATTGACTACCGATTTAGAAAATTTACCGCCCGTTAAAAGGGAAGCAGTGAATACACCAATACCTGCTGCAACTGCCATATCTACCCAAACTGTTCCAGATTGATAAATCATTGACTTTGGAATACCATGATTAATTGTCCAAACTGTACCAACGATAAAGGCTGCTGCCATCCAACCTCCGATAGCGCCCCATTCATCAACCATTTTCCCCCACATCATTCGAATAGTAAAAGGGAATAAAAAGCCACCTGCAATTGTTGCTAATGCAATACCAATGCTCATTATTGACACTCCTTTTTAGACTAATTGATTTTTGTTTAAACGCTCTTCTTCTTGAATATTCATGCCAGGTTCTGTTTTTTCTTGCTTTGCTTCTTGTTTTCTTGCCATATCTTTTTCAATTGCGGCTGCCACGATTCCAGCTAAAACTGCTCCAATCGCAACAAGTCCAATGGTTGGAAGCGAACTTACTAAATCGCTACCACCTTGCATAAAGACATCACGCATAATTCCGCAAATCCCAATTCCAACAGCCATATCAACAAACGCTGCGTCTTCATCATTCTCGATTAAACCAACATAGTGATTCATAAACCACATTGGTCCGATAATAATGAAAGCTGCCAGATAACCTCCAAAAATACCATAATTAGCGGCAAGTGGAGTCCAAACACTCATAACAATCATACCTGCGATACAAAAACCAATCATTCCTCTAAAGAATTTCATAATAAACTCCTTTCGAAAATAGTATTGTCATGTAAAAATAAATTTACATAGTTCCCAGTTATTACGTTGCGTTTTATTACGTTTTTAATGCACGTTTGTGAGTTCTTGTAAGATAGCTTCTTTGGATGGATTAACGAGAGATTGAACAGCAGCAGTAAATGCGCCTTCAACTAATGGGGCATCAATTATTGTTGTTTTTTCTAGAAGTTCAGTTTCTAATAATTCGAGTGCAGTTTCTGCGCTTAAGATAGCGCTTCCAATATCGCAAAAAATATAAATATGTTCAGAATTAGTGCAGGTTGCGATATTATCGGCTATCATGACTGCGTTTGTGCCAAGACGCCCGTCGCCAGTTCCGCCAGAAGAAATAATATGTACTGTATCTCCAACCATTTCAACAATCATTTCTTGGAGGCCCTCAGTGATTTTTTGACTGTGAGATACTAAAACAATACTTATCATTTGGTTGCTCCTTTCTGTTTTTAATTGTGTTTAGTTGCTATTTAAATCCTAACATACTTGTTTTTTATTGTAAAGTGTTATCTTTTGTTGTGTTTTATAAAATATATTTGTGTTTTGTTATTTTTTTGGTTAATATGTATATACATAAAGAAATTATTGATAGATAAAAGGAGGGCGAGCAGATGTTTCCATTTGAAAGACAAAACAAAATAATTCATCTACTAGACCAAAATAGCAAAATAACTGTACCAGAATTAAGTCGTATCTTGGATGTCTCGATTAGCACCATCCGAAATGATTTATCTTCATTAGAAGAGAGCGGGATGATTAAAAAAGTACACGGGGGTGCGGTACTTTTAAAAAGCGAAGAAAAATTTACTAATTTTAATGATCGGATTATCCGCAATATTGAAGAAAAAGAAATGATTGCAAAAGAAGCAGCGACTTTGGTTAAAAACAATCAAACAATTATCCTTGATGCCAGTTCAACAGCCCTTGCACTCGCAAAAGAATTACATGGTTTTTCTAAACTGACTGTCATTACGAGTGGCCTTTATACAGCGATTGAACTAAAGGACAATCCGAATATTAGCGTAATTTTAACTGGAGGGATTGTAACGACGAATTCTTTTACCCTTGAAGGGATTCTTGGCGCTAATTTAATTGAAAATATTCATGCGGACTTATGTTTTATGTCAGCAAAAGGTTTCACTATGGAAGAAGGCTTAACGGATTTCAACATTTATGAAACAGAACTAAAAAGACTTCTTGCCAAACGAACTAATAAACTGATTGCACTCCTAGACCATACAAAAATGGGCGTAATCTCCACTGCAAGTATCACCGCAGCAGAAAATATCGATTTACTCATTACCGACAGTAAAATAAATAGAAGTTTATATAAAAAATTCCAAGATGCGGGACTTCCGGTCAAAATTGCAGAATAAAATAGAAAATAAACTCTTTGGGCGCTCGCTGCTTCAAAGAGTTTTTTTATTCGCAGTTTTAAGTGAAAAATGCTAATTTAGTTTGTTCTATATGAATTAAAAACATATTTATATTTGATTTGTAAGGAATAAACTCCTGTATTTTTCGAGATTTACCAAGTTTGTTCACAAAAAAGACGAAAATAATGTCGTTTATTGCACTAGAAAATAAATTTGTGAACCTTTACATTGTTGATATAAAAGCGGTTTGTTTGCTTAGAAAGTTATATTTTAGGGAGGGTTATTATAGCCCAATACACCGTTTATTTGTGTGTTAGTATAACTTATGTAAGATAAACATGAATCAAAAAGAAAGGAGACTTCGTGTGAAACAACCTCAAAAATTATTTAAATACTTATTTATAATAATGATAATGGGAATTAGTTTATGGATTGGATTAGGGCCAGAAATGGAAGTTCATGCAGCTACTCTTAACGAAAGTACTCCCATCAATCAACTTTTCCCTGATCCGGTTTTAGCAGAAAAAATACGATCAACAACAGCCAAGCCAAGTGTAGGTAGTACGGTTACGCAAAGTGACTTAAACAAAGTAACTTATGTAAATATCCAAGGTTATGGGAAAGAACCTATTAAGTCAATTGAAGGAATGCAGTATTTAAATGAACTGAGCTATTTAAGTTTAGATGGGAATCAGGTGAGCGATTTAACTCCTCTGGCTAACGCAACTAAGTTAACCTATTTAACATTATCAGATAATAATGTTAGTGATGTTAGCAGCTTGAAAAATTTAAGTAAAGTATATTTGATTGGTTTAAAAAATAACCAAGTAGAAGATATTAGTTCACTTTCAAATTTAACAGCTTTAAAATACCTTTATTTAAATGGTAATAAATTGAGTGATTTAAGTGCTATTGCCAACCTAACAACTTTAGATATACTAGAAGTGAAAAATCAACAAGTAACAAAACAATCAGTAGCATTCCAGAATAATCTAGTTTTACCAAACACTATTAAAGATACCAAAGGAGCTTCCATTGCGCCTACCAATATTAGTAATAACGGTACTTACAGCAATAACAGCTTGAATTGGTCTTTACCAGAGTTAACAAATGAAGTAACTTATAGTTTTAGTCAAACTGTGACAGCTGGAAGTAAAATATCGACTGAATTTAGTGGAACAGTGACTCAACCTATTCACGAAACTATATATCACACAGCAATATTCGATGTGGATGGTGTACAAATAAATGATACAAAAGAAATTAGTACATTAATAGAAGAACCGCCCACTCCAACAAAAGAAGGTTATACTTTTATAGGTTGGTTTGATGAAGAAGGAAACGAATGGGATTTTTCAACAGACAAAATGCCTGAAAAAGATTTAACTTTATATGCTCGTTTCGATAAAGATACAAGTGAAGTGGTGGTTCCAGAAGAAGGAACCGAAACTCCGGCAGAAGAAGTGGAAGTACCAGAAGAAGGAACCGAAACTCCGGCAGAAGAAGTGGAAGTACCAGAAGAAGATACGGAAACTCCGGCAGAAGAAGTAGAGGTACCAGAAGAAGAAACCGAAACTCCGGCAGAAGAAGTAGAGGTACCAGAAGAAGAAACCGAAACTCCGGCAGAAGAAGTGGAAGTACCAGAAGAAGAAACCGAAACTCCGGCAGAAGAAGTGGAAGTACCAGAAGAAGGAACCGAAACTCCGGCAGAAGAAGTGGAAGTACCAGAAGAAGGAACCGAAACTCCGGCAGAAGAAGTGGAAGTACCAGAAGAAGGAACCGAAACTCCGGCAGAAGAAGTAGAAGTGCCAGAAGAAGATACAGAAACCCCTGCAGAAGAAGTGGAAGTACCAGAAGAAGATACGGAAACTCCATCTGAAGAAGTGGAAGTACCAGAAGAAGAAACCGAAACTCCGGCAGAAGAAGTAGAGGTACCAGAAGAAGAAATCGAAACTCCAGCCGAAGAAGTAGAAGTGCCAGAAGAAGAAACCGAAACTCCAGCCGAAGAAGTAGAAGTACCAGAAAAAGACACGGAAACTCCAACTAAGAAAATGGTAGCTTCCAAACAAGTACAGGAAATATCTGCTGAATCAACGACCCTCATAAAAAATCCTGAAATATTAGAAACGATTTCAAGTGATGTTGTCGAAGAACCAATTGAAAATAATAAAAAAGCAGTTAAATCTATTAATTTAAATGCTGATTCAAGCAAATCACAAGAAAATACTAAAGATGACAGTGATTATGAGGAAGTAAAAAGTAATAAAATCGCAGAGAATAAAAAAGTATCGACACAAACAAGTTCATTTTTACCTATTATAGGCGATAGTCAAAATTTCTGGTTTTCTTTAATGGGAATGATAATTATGGCTCTATCACTAGTATTTGGTAGAAAAAAACGTCTTTAAGAAAAGATAATGGCAAGAACAGTCTAATATAGTCATACTTAAAAGTTGGAATAAAAAGCTTACTTTTAAGTGATACTATATAGAGAGTCTGTTCTTTTTTTTGTTTAAAAAAAGGATAATTTGATTTTCTAGTCCTAATAAAAGACGTTGAATCAATAAAATGCTATAATTTACTCATACTACTGAAGGGAATGTGATTTTATGAAGAAATTACCTACAACAGAAAAAATAGTTGAAATTAGAAAAGAAGCAAAACGTAGTAAAGCGATTGAAGCGTATAAGTTTTTCTATCCAACAGTTTCAATGATTTCAAATTTTGAAGCACTCGAAAGTTTAGGTGCACATGCAAATAAAGGTTTTCTAATTCAATTAACAACACCAGATATCAATGCCCTTACTCAAAATTCAGATACACCATACGGCTTAGGATATGGAGATGTAACTGAGGGACCTGTAGTTTTAGAATTAGTTCCAGGACCAATCATGGGAGTAATAGATGATGCTAACTTTAAATATGTTACGGATATTGGATTAACCGGTGAAGAACAAGGTAAAGGTGCTAAATATTTATTTGTATCACCAGATTATACAGGCGAAGTGCCAGAAGGTTATATCGTTCGCAGACTTGCCAGCAATCGCTTCTTGATTTGTTTACGTGCAGTAGTCAAAGGAACAGGTACAAAAGAAGCATTTGATTTATTAAAAAAGGTAAAAATTTATCCACTAAAAGAAAAAAATGCGCCGGAAGCAAATACATTCCAAGATTTTTCTCATAAAAAAGCAGCTGCAACCCCTTACTTTGTAGATGGGAAATTTTCTTATTGGGAAGAATTGAAAAAAGCCCTAGATTTAGATGCTCTTGATAAAGAATATTATCAAATGTATGGCTTATTGGCAGAATTAGGTATTGAAAAAGAGAAAGCTTTCGAACCAAATGATGAACTAAAACAATTATTAACAGAAGCAGCAGTTGCAGCGGATGAACAAATGACCATTAACGCATTTGCAAGTGATGTTCCAGAAAGAATTGTCTGGGATGGTAAAAAATGGGAATGGGTTGTTTATGGTGGTGACAGTGGTTACTATTTAGAAAACCATTTATCACTTGCTGTACGTGAACGCTGGTTTTATCAAGCAACATTGGAAACTCCGAAAATGTTTATGCGCCGTGAAGGTAGCGGTTCAATCTATTGGTTAGGTATTCGAGATAAAGACGGTAATTTCTTAGACGGAGAAAAATCATATACACTAAAAGTACCAACTCCAGTACCTGCAAATCTTTATTGGTCCGTTACAGGATATGATCTTGATACTCGTTCTGAAATTGTTTGCGATGGAAAAATACCTGTAATAAGTTCACTGAAACAAGATTTTGAACCAGATGCAGATGGAAATGTTACGCTATACTTTGGTCCGAATGCGCCAAAAGATTCTTCACTACCTTGGATTCAAACTGTTCCAGGACATGATTGGTTCGTTTATTTCCGGATTTATGGCCCATCAAAAGCAGCCTTTGACGGAAACTGGCAGTTAGCAGATTTTGAAAGAATAGATTAAATGAATAAAAAAACAAGCCGTCTATGTTGATAGATGGCTTATTTTTTTGCTTATTTTTTTAATTCCCGTTCCATTTGCAAACGTTGGACTTTCATTGTTGCGGTACGAGGAATTTCATCATATTTCATCACAATGGGTTCGTTCATATGTGGTAAATCAGACACAGCTTTCCACCAGGCATCCCAGTTCATTTCCTCGTCGTTATGCACTGCGATAATTGGTTGGGGGCTGCCGTTCTTGCCTCGAATAATCACTACCTCATCTAAAAAGGTAAGCGTATCGAGCAATTTATCTTCAATAGCAAGAGTACTATCAATTGTTGCTACTAAATCAACTTGCCGATCTTGTAAAAATAAACGCCCTTGTTCGTCTTTCATTCCATAGTCACCACTATCCCACCATGGCCCATAAACATTTTCCTCAAAACGAGCATCTTCTTTGTAATAAGTAAGGGCGCGACCTTTTGAAAGCATCTGAATATTACCGCTAACTCCAGGTGCGACAGGATTTCCTTCTTGATCAACAATGCGAACTTCCGTTAAACCAGGGACACCGATTCCCATATCCCGAGCGTTTAAAGTTTTAATTGATTGTAAAGTATGACCGCGTAAAATCATTGGACCGCATTCACTTTGGCCATAAATTTGTAAGAAAAGTGGTTTCTTATATTCAGAAGTACGAAGGAAAACGGCCATTGTTTCTTTATTTATTGCATCAAAAGTAGAATGATAAAATCTGATGCTTTGGAAGACTTCTGGCTTGTCGCGAGCAAGTGATGCCCATTGAACAAAATGATTTGGATGCGTTTCAAGCACATAAGGTTTATATTCACGTAATACCTTTTCAATATTCGTTTTGGATGGATTGGCAATTGGCAGTAGTGGGAAACCAAGTGACATTAAAGAAGATACACCAATATTAAAACGAGAATGAACAGGAGAGATATGGAAAGCAACAAGACCTCTTGGCTTGATAAAATTCAGAATACGTCTTTGATATTTTGTTCTCCAGCCCATCGAATTAGCAGAGTGCGCAATTAATTTTGGCACACCTGTTGTTCCGGAAGTGTGTGTCATGTATGCAATCATGTCTTTAGGGAGCTCTTCTTGCGCGCATGTATAGCCGCTAAGAGGAGCTTTGAATAATTGTTCAGCATTGATCAATCTGTCGTCTGGTAAATTGTTTAATTGATGACTTTTGTCATAAGTTTCTGAATCAAAAAGTAACCAAGGTTGGTCAAGACGATTAACGAAAATATCAATTGTGGATGCAGGCAGGTGAGGCGAGACCATAATTGGCACAGCTCCAATGTATGAAATTGCAACTGCTAAAATATAGGAATCAAATTTGGCAGATTTATAAACAATTACTTTTTCTTCTTTGCGTACACCGAATTTATGTAGATGAGCTGCTTTGTTGATTATAGCTTCTTCGCATTTTTTGTATGTTGTATGTAAACCTAGTTCGGGAAAAGTAACAAGCTCTTCGTCGAAATAAATAGGCATTTCTGGATAGCGTTCTGCAGATTTTTTAAAATTGGTATAGAGATTAAGAGGTTCGTACTTTTTTATTGTCATATGGCGAGGCTCCTTTAACATTTGATGTTGTTATTATAGCACTTTGTCGAAATATTGAGGAGGGGCGTATCAAAATATTTACCGCAATTTAAAGAAGTCAGTAAATTGGTTCTTTTCTTTCTTTGAGAAATGCTTCAGACGCCCTATAAAGATACCGGAATTAGTGCTATAATATGTTAATATAATCACAAACTTTTGGCTGGAAGAAAAAATTTCAAAAAAAGTGGAGGTACACAAATGAAAAAAAGGTTAGCTACAATGTTCATCATGCTACTATCACTTGTATTAATTTTTGCGGGCTGTGGAAGTAATGACACAAGTAAAAGTGATGCAGCGAAAACAAAAGACAAAGAAAAAGACAAAACAGAAGTAACATCAGGAGCGTCAAAAACAAGCTACACAGATCCATCTAAATTAAAAGATACATATGATATCGTTATTATCGGTGCAGGTGGCGCGGGAATGTCAGCAGCATTAGAAGCAAAAGCGAAAGGATTGAACCCAGTAATACTTGAAAAAATGCCGCTAGCAGGTGGAAACACGATGAAAGCATCTTCGGGTATGAACGCATCAGAAACTAAATTCCAAAAAGAACAAGGAATTAATGATAGCAATGACAAGTTTTATGAAGAAACATTAAAAGGTGGTCACGGAACAAACGATAAAGAAATGCTTCGTTTCTTCGTAGACAATTCCGCAAGCGCAATTGACTGGTTGGATTCGATGGATATTAAATTAAACAACCTAACTATTACAGGCGGAATGAGTGAAAAACGTACACATCGTCCTGAAGATGGCTCAGCAGTCGGTAAATACTTAGTAGACGGTTTACTAAAAAATGTACAAGAAGAAAAAATACCAGTATTCGTTAATGCAGATGTAAAAGAAATTACCCAAAAAGACGGAAAAGTAACAGGTGTTAAAGTAAAATTAAACAACAAAGATGAAAAAACAATTAGTTCAGATGCTGTAGTTGTAACAACTGGCGGCTACGGAGCTAATAAAGATATGATTGAAAAAGAACGTCCAGATTTAAAAGGATATGTAACAACCAACCAAGAAGGAAGTACTGGTGACGGTATTAAAATGATCGAAAAACTTGGTGGAACAACTGTCGATATGGACCAAATACAAGTGCACCCAACTGTTCAACAAGAGAAATCTTACCTTATTGGTGAAGCTGTCCGAGGCGAAGGTGCAATTTTAGTTTCTCAAGATGGTAAACGTTTTGGAAATGAATTAGACACGCGAGATAACGTTACGGCTTCCATCAACAAATTACCAGAAAAATCCGCATACCTAGTTTTTGATGCAGGTGTAAAAGATCGTGTCAAAGCTATCGCGCAATATGACGAAATGGGCTTTGTGGAAGAAGGCAAAACTATTGATGAATTAGCTAGCAAAATCAATGTTCCAAAAGAAGAACTAACGAAAACAATAGATACTTGGAATACAAGCGTGAAAAACAAAAAAGATGAAGCATATGGTAGAACAACAGCCATGGATAATGATTTATCTAAAGCGCCATATTACGCAATCAAAATTGGTCCAGGAATTCATTACACAATGGGCGGCGTAAAAATCAATACAAATACAGAAGTCTTGGATAAGGACGGAAAACCAATCACAGGCCTATTTGCTGCGGGAGAAGTAACTGGTGGCTTGCACGGGGAAAATCGTATTGGTGGGAACTCTGTCGCTGAAATCATTATTTTCGGACGTCAAGCTGGCGATAAATCAGCTGAATTTGTAAAAGCGCAATAACACTTTCTTAACCATTAGTAATGTGATTAATAAAAACTTGCTAAGACGCTTATGCTAAACGTTTTAGTAAGTTTTTTTATTGGCTAAATAGAGCGCTAGTGTAGTACTATGGGGAAGTACAGCATAGTCTTTGCTAAGTTTATGAAGGAGGAAGTTTAATGTTAAAAATGGGTTTTATTGGAAATGGTAAAAGTACGAATAGATATCATTTACCTTTTATTTTAGAGCGAGATAATATCGAAGTGAAGACAATTTATAATCGAAATCCAAAAACTGCTACATGGGATAAAGTGGAAGGTGTACACTATACGACGGATTTAGATGAACTATTAAAAGACCCAGAAATAAAGTTAATTACAATCTCCACGACACAAAGTTCTCATTTTGAATATGCAAAAATGGTTTTAGAAAATGGAAAAAATGTGCTCGTTGAAAAACCGTTTATGATGACTTATGATGAAGCTAAAGAAATTTTCGAGCTTGCTAAAGAGCGTGATTTGCTAGTCCAATGCTACCAAAATCGTCGTTTTGATTCCGATTTCCTCACAGCTCAAAAAGTAATTGAAAGTGGGAAATTAGGAGATTTATTGGAAGTGGAAATGCATTATGACTATTTCCGTCCAGAAATCCCAGAATCCGTTCATGAATTTAAATTTTATGATAGCTATTTATATGGTCATGGTTGTCACACAATTGATCAAGTATTGTCTTACTTCGGAAAACCGGATAATATTCATTATGATGTGCGTCAATTGCTCGGCGAAGGGAGAATGAATGATTACTTCGACCTTGATTTGTACTATGGCGTAACAAAAGTCTCTGTAAAATCCAGTTATTTTCGGATAAAGGCTCGTCCAAGCTTTGTCCTATATGGCAAAAAAGGAATGTTTACAAAAGAAACGAAAGACCGTCAAGAAGAACAATTAAAACTATTTTATATGCCAAACAATAAAAACTTTGGTATTGATTTGCCAGAACACTACGGAACGCTTACGTATGTGGATGACGCTGGAGTTTGGCATGAAGAAAAAGTCATCTCTGAAGTGGGCGATTATGGTCGGGTTTATGATGATTTGTATGAAGCAATAATTAATGGAAAACCAAAACAAGTTACTGATGAAGAGACATTATTGCAAATGCAAATTTTAGAAAAAGGCGTTGAAGCTTGTAAATAAAGAAAAGTGTCCGTGAGAGCAATCTTGCGGACGCTTTTCTGAATTAAAATGACCGTTTTCGTTCAAAAAAATATCCAAAACAATCTAAAAAATGAACTTTTTGCATAATTAGCCCATAATATTGAATGAATTAGTTCATCGTGATATAGTGTAATCAAACAAGTGAAGCGCTTACTTTGTTGGGAGAGGATGTGAATTATGAAGATATCCAATTTAATTAATGAAGACCGAATTATTTTTGATAATCGTATTCAGACCAAGGAATTATTATTTGAAAAAGTGGCGGAAGTGCTAGTTAAAGAGGGTTCAATAACTAATACGAAAAAATTTATCCGCGACTTATATAAGCGAGAAGAAGAAACTTCCACAGGAATTGAAGCAGGTTTTGGCATTCCTCATGCAAAAAGTAAATATGTAAAAGAACCATTGATTGTTTTTGTTCATTCTGATATTATAAATGATTATTTTGGATTAGATGATTCACCAATTGAATGTAGTTTTCTGATTGGCGTTCCAAAAAAAGCAACAGACGTTCATCTTCAAATATTAAGTGAACTATCCAGAAAGTTAATGGACGAAAAGTTTCGCGAAAAATTAAAAAATTCCAAAAACAAAAATGAAATTATAACAATTTTATCGAACTAAGGAGGCGTTTCACATGAAAATAGTTGGTGTTACTGCTTGTCCCACTGGTATTGCTCATACGTATATGTCTGCCGAAAAATTAACAATAACGGCGGAAGCTCTTGGTTACGAAGTGAAAATCGAGACTCAAGGAGCAAAGGTAGAAAATGTTTTAACGAAAGAAGACATCGCTACTGCTGATTATGTCATTTTAGCAGTGGATAAAGAAATAGATACTTCCAGATTCGCTGGAAAGAAAATTAAAAAAGTATCTACTTCTAGAGCGATTAAAGAGGCTGATGTTGTTATCGATGAAACTATTTCAGGCAAAGGATTAATCAGTTTGGAAGCAAAAAGTGCAGATGTCAGTTCTGAACAACCATCAAAAGCGAGTTTGTATAATCATTTTATGAACGGTGTTAACTACATGTTGCCGTTTGTAATAGCTGGTGGGATTCTAATTGCTATTAGCTTTGCTTTTGGGATTGATGCTTCTAATCCTGATTCAGATTCCTATAACGCGTTAGCAGCTGCATTTTCTAAAATAGGTGGAGATACTGCTTTTGGTTTAATGGTCCCAGCACTTGCGGCCGGAATAGCGGTTTCTGTGGCTGGTCGAGCAGGATTTGCTCCAGGACTTGTTGCAGGGACGCTGGCGACTGTTGGTGGGTCAGGATTTCTTGGTGGGATGATTGGCGGTATTTTGGCTGGTTACGTAGCACATTTCTTTGCTAATAAAGTAAATGTAACGAAATCACTTGCTTCGATTTATCAGTTAATTGTTGTACCTCTTTTAGGGATTACGATTGTTGGGTTGGCGATGGTGTTTATAATTGATACACCAATTGCATGGGTATTAAATGCACTCACAGGTTGGTTAAACGGTCTTGGTGAAACATCAGGCGTAGTTTTTGGACTACTAATCGGTGTCATGATGGCAGCAGATATGGGTGGGCCTATTAATAAATCTATTTCAACCTTTTCCATTGGCTTGATGTCAGCTGGTGTAACAGCGCCAATTGCAGCTTGTATGGCAGCTGGAATGGTTCCGCCACTTGGACTCGCACTTGCCACTTTATTATTTAAAAACAAATTTACAAAAGAAGAAAGAACAGCTGGTAATTCTTGTTGGGTATTAGGTGCATCCTATATCACAGAAGGAGCGATTCCTTTCGCAGTTGCCGATCCACTTCGAGTTATTCCAAGCTTGATGTTAGGTTCTGCAACAGCGGCCGCAATTTCGATGGGAGCAGGAGTTACTTCTATGGCGCCTCATGGTGGGATTTGGGTAATGTTCATCCCGAATGTTATTAACCATCTATTTATCTATTTACTAGCAATTGCAGCAGGTACAGTCGTGACGGCAATTTCTGTCGGACTATTGAAAACCCCATTAAACAAGCGAAAAAATAAAGAGGAGATGATATAATGTTATATACAATGAAAGATCTTTTAGCAGTAGGAAAAGAACATCAATTTGCGGTACCAGCATTTAATATCTGTAGTTTTGATATGTTAAAGGCGATAATGGAAGAGGTGGAGGCAAATAATGCTCCTGTAATTCTAGAAATTCATCCAGATGAAATAGAGTATCTCGGTGATAACTTTGTTGCAACAGTAAGAGAATATGCACATAGAAGTAAGGTGCCGGTCGTTATTCATATGGATCACGGTGGAACAATTAAAGATGTGATGCGGGCAATTAGAAATGGCTATACTTCTGTCATGATTGACGCTTCAAGAGCCAGTTATGAAGAGAACGTGGCGTTGACTAAGCAAGTAGTTGAATTAGCTCATAAAGTTGGTGTTTCTGTGGAAGCAGAACTTGGAACAATTGGAAATAATGGATCAGCGGAAGGCGGGGCGGACACCATTATTTACACTGATCCGGATCAAGCCGAAGATTTTGTAAGTAGAACTGGTATTGATACGTTAGCAGTAGCCATTGGAACGGCACATGGCTTGTATCCTAAAGATAAAAAACCAGAACTGAATATGCCACTTTTAAAAGAGTTAAATAAGCGTTTAGATATTCCTTTTGTACTTCATGGTGGTTCGGGAAATCCGGACAAAGAAGTGAGCGAATCTGTACAGTATGGTGTTAGGAAAGTTAACCTTAGTTCAGATCTGAAAAGTGTGTTTTTTGAAGAAGTTCGCCGTGTTTTAGTGGACAATCCTGCGATGTATGAACCAAATCAAGTGTATCCATCAGCAAATGAAAAAGTAAAAGAAGTTGTAAGACATAAATTACACATTTTAAATACTACTGGTCAAGCAGATAAATACTAATATGAAGGGTAGAAGCGCGAGTTATAGTGCTTTTGCCCTTTTAAGGAGTGGAAGAATATGTTAAGTGCAGCGAAGGAACGGCAACTAAAAATCGTTAATCGACTAAAAGTGGAACAATTTATGCGGATTATTGATTTAGTGGAGCTTGTCAATTACAGCGAAGCCACTGTTAAACGGGACTTAGTAGAATTAGAAAAAGAAGGACTTGTAAGACGAACAAGAGGCGGCGCAATGATTATCGATAATAAAAAAATCGATTTGCCTTATTTAATGAAAATGAACGAGCGAAGTAATGAAACAAGCAAAATAAGAATTGCAGACATTGCTAAATCACTTATTCGTGATGATATGGTGATTTTCTTAGACTCGAGTTCCACATCGCTGCATTTAATAGACGTTTTAAGTAAATTTGACGGTTTACAAATTATTACTAATGGGGTCATGACGGCTTCAATGCTGTCAGAGTTTACTAATGCAAGAGTTAGTATTTTAGGAGGTTCCATTTTAACGAAGCGATATACGGTGAATGGTGCAAAAGCATACAATGATGCCCTTACTTATAATGCAGATATTGCCTTTGTTTCTTGCCGAGGGATTGATTATGACAAAGGTGCAACAGAAACTCATGAAGGTGAAGCGCTCATCAAACAAGCTTTCAGGCGCCAATCAAGTTCGCTCGTTTTACTTGTTACAGAAGAAAAAGTTGGACACAAATTTATGCATCAAAGCCTAGCATGCCATGATATTGATTATCTTATTACAGACTTCAAACTGGACACTACAGTAGAAGAACAGTTTAAAGCCCATCAGATTACTTGTTTATATTAGATTTTGTACTTAAATAGGCAAAAATAATCGCAAGTACTAAAAGTAAAACAGGGACTACTAATAAACTCCCGAAAAAGTGAATGTCATTAAATTCTTCGCTATCTAATAGTGATAATAATATGACATTTTTTTGAATAACATTTAAAACTTGTAAGCCCATAAAACTTAGCATACTAAGTATTAATGAAACGAAACTAAAAATTTTGAACATGTTGTACCTCCCTTTTGTGGTGTATCTCTTAATGTAACACAAAATAATAAATATTTGGTAAATCATAAAATCACATTTATATAAAGTTGGAGTGGAAAAACTCATATTACGATTGATTATTAAATAGAGAACAGGCAAGAATCAAGTATATCTCATTTTGCAAAATGTTGTTATATAATGATTCTTGCTTTTATTTTTTTAGCTAACGACAAGTCACATAAATATCTTATTGTTTAGGCTCGACTAAAAAGTTTATTTTGTGACAATTCAATGAATTTTTAAAACTCTCCTTACTTTTAACCAGTTTCTTGCTATACTTATTTTAGAAAAACAGAATCAGTATAATTTATAGAAATAATATGATATACACAACGGGAGGAAACAAAATGACAACATTGGGAATAGACTTAGGTACATCTAATAGTTTAGTGGCTTATTGGAAAGAGGATAAGGCAGTACTAATACCAAACGTTTTTGGAGATGTTTTAACTCCATCGGTGGTAGGAATTGATGAGAATGATGAGCTATTAATTGGGAAAATTGCTAGAGAACGTCTTACATCACATCCGGATAAAACAGCAGCAGTTTTTAAGAGATTTATGGGGACGGAAAAATGTTATTACTTAGGTGAGCAAAAATTTTCTGCTACAGATTTATCAAGTTTTGTTTTAAAGTCATTAAAAGCAGATGCGGAAAACTTTCTTGGAGAAACTTGTACAGAAGCAGTGATTAGTGTTCCAGCATATTTTAATAATTCTCAGCGAAAAGCGACGATTGATGCGGCCTTCTTAGCTGGTTTGAAAGTAGAAAGGCTAATTAGTGAGCCAACTGCAGCTGCGATTGCTTATGGAATTCATCAACAAAATGACACTACATTGATGGTAATTGACATTGGTGGAGGAACTTTTGATGTCTCAATTTTGGAAATGTTTGACGGTGTAATGCAAGTAATTGCAATTGGAGGAAATAATTATTTAGGTGGGGAAGATTTTACAACTGTTATTATTGAAGATTTTTTAAGTAAATCAAATTTAAAAAAAGACAATTTATCTATTGAAGATTATGCCTCGCTTTATAAACAAGCTGAAGATGCTAAAAAAGCAGTTTGTCAGAATAGTATTGGTAAAATAGTAGTAAAAGAAATAAATTATTCCCTTACAGAAAAAGAATTTGAAAAAATTTGTCAATCTTTAATTTTAAAATTACGTAACCCAATTATTCAATCCCTAAAAGATGCTCAATTAAAACCAGTTGATATTGAACAAATAGTACTTATTGGTGGAGCTACGAAAATGCCTATTATCAAAAGCTTTGTAAGCAAATTTCTTGGGAAAATTCCGTTCATGCATATCAACCCAGATGAAACGGTGGGTCTTGGTGCAGCGGTTCAAGCGGCATTAAAAGAACGTCACGAAGCACTGGATGAATTTGTATTAACCGATGTTTGTGCTCATACTCTTGGTACAGAAATAGTACGCATAATTAATGCCAATGAATTTGAGGATGGCATATTTTCACCAATAATTGAACGTAATTCTACAATTCCGATAAGTCGTATTGAAAGATATCAAACCGTTTCTGATCTGCAATCGTATATTGAAGTGGGTATTTATCAAGGTGAGAGTAGAATGGTAAAAGATAACTTAAAACTTGGTAATTTAACAATAGAAATGCCTCCTAACTCAAAAGCAGGTTTCCCAATTGACATTCGGTTTACTTATGATAAAAACGGAATTCTTGAAGTCATTGTAAAAATACCCGCTACAGGTGAAGAAAAACAGTTGATTATTCAAAATAGTCCTGGTGACCTTTCAGAAAAAGAACTAAAAGATCGATTAGAGAAACTAAAATACCTCAAAGTACATCCGCGAGATCGTGCTGAAAATAGACTTTTATTAGCAAGAGCTGATAGATTATATCAAATGGCTTTAGGAGATAAGAGACAGTATATAGAACAGTTAATTCAAGCGTTTAATGATGCAATTGCTTCTCAAAATGAGAGTATAATTTCGAAAGCTAGTGAAAACTTGAAAGAAGAGTTAGCACAAATTGAGGAAGTGAGCTGGGATTGAACATTTGGGAGATTTTACAGATAGAGAAGACAACAAATAAACGAGAAATCAAACGAGCTTACGCAAAAGCGTTAAAACATACACACCCGGATGATGACCCAGTAGCATTTCAAAAATTAAAGGAAGCATTTGATTTAGCCTTAAAAGGACAAGATTTTAGTTTGGAGTATGAGACATTACTCTATTATGATAAAAGTGAGCAGCCTTCTCTAGAAACTAGAGAAAGCAAGTTAAATAGAACCTTTTCTGAAAAAGTTTTAGAAATATATAACGATTTTAATAAACGAATAGATGGAGATAAGTGGCGTGAATTGTTTAAAGATGATTATATGACTAATCTTGATAGTTATATAGAGAATCGAATTTTCATAGCGAATTTTCTTACCAAACGAGGACTCTTTGTTCCTAAAGAGGTAATCGAAGTAGCTTTTGAATTTTATGATTTAGATAATTTAATAATCGAAAAACCAGACGATGAATTAAGTTTTAAATTATATCATTTAAAACACTTGCCCCCATTTTCTTTTGAAGGATTAGAAACGTTGTCAGAGGAAAATTGTAATCTGTTTATTAGAACAAGATATATTGCCTATAATTGTTCTGAACGACTTGGAGTACAAAGTCATATTAAACGAATAAAAACTATATTAGGCGGAAATCCAGATTTAGAATTAATGGAAATAGTAAGTGGTATTGGTAATAATAATCAAGCTTTGATTCTTCGTAAAATAAATGCTTTTCTTGAAATAAACCCCCAACATGCAACTGCTAGACTATTTCGGTTATACCTTAATAAGCAACTAGGGCATGAATTAAACTTAGATGATTTAAATTATGCAAAACAAGATACTTATTTTTCAAGCATTCAGCTAAATAATGAAGGTGAGAGGCTTCTTTTTCATATTGATAAAAATGAGTTGATAGGGTCTATTTACTTTGATTTAAAAGATTATCAAGTAGCTTATAATTATTTAATAAACGCTTATGACACAAGTGAAAAAAACATTCGTGCGAAGATAACTTATTGTTTGAAGTTAAAACTAAAAGAAGAGAAAAAAACAAGTAAAAATAAGAAAAAAATAAATGAAATTTGGACAGAATTAAGCTTTTACTCCTTAATTGCTTATGAGCGAATACATGTATCAAATAGAAAAATGAATATATTAAAACTATTATTTTTAGGGTGTATTATTGCCAACTTTTTTAGCCCTATGGTTGCAAAAGAAGAGTATAAAGATTATAAAGCATTAAGTGGACTAAAAGGCATATATCGAGCATTTGAGAACCCAAAAGAGTTGGAAGATAAATCTTTTTTTAACAATAAAGCAGCTTTTCCAATAGATGAAAAGACTGTTAGCGAAGTTTATTCAGACGGGGAAAACAACTATTTTTCATTAGATTTTGGTTCAGAACAAGTTATTTTGAAAAATTTTGATAAAATTTATGAGGATGAATATGAAGATGAAACAAAAACTTATGTTCTAGGTAAATTAAAATCTTTTAAAAAAAGTTCATCCTTATATAAGGATTTAATAAATTCAGATGATGAAATTTTACTAGATAAACCAATTGCGAAGTACTATATGAATGTGAATGATTTTTCGTATACTCAATCAAGAAATGTAGTAAAACCAGAGTTTGTATCATACTGGATAAGTTTTGTAATTATATTATTTTTAAGTATTATTTGTATACACTTATTTGAACGAAAGCGGTTTTGGTTAGACTATCGAAATGAAAACATGCAGAAATTTTATACTAGTAAAAAAGATTTTTAATCACTAAAATAATTATCAACTTTTGTTTGACTAGCTTATTATTTAGTTTATTCTTGTTTCATGTTGGTTATGAGAGCTTAGTTTATATCATCAACATAGGCTATTCAAATTTATCATCCTAAAAAATTCGAAAGCCTTACACTTTTTTGTATAATAAAATAAGACAATGATTAGAAGGAGCCGATTTTAGTGGAAGAATGGGATTTACTAAATGAAAATCGTGAACTAACTGGAAAAACACATATCCGCGGTGAAAAACTAGCGCCCGGGGAGCTTCATTTGGTTGTTCATATATGTATTTTTAACGAAAAAGGGCAACTTTTAATTCAAAAGCGCCAAAAAGATAAAGAAGGTTGGCCGAATTATTGGGACCTTTCAGCGGCTGGTTCTGCGTTAAAAGGCGAAACAAGCCTACAAGCTGCTGAAAGAGAAGTGCAAGAAGAACTAGGAATAACGATTGATTTGAGTAAAACCCGCGCAAAATTCAGTTATCATTTCGAAGCAGGATTTGACGATTATTGGTTTATTACGCAAGATTTGGAATTAAGCGATTTAACATTACAAGAAGAAGAAGTAGCTGATGCTCGTTTTGTTACGAAGGAAGAGTTAGAAGTATTAAAAAATGCCGGTGAATTCATTCCTTATTTCTTTTTAAATCAGGTTTTTGAACTTAAAAACGCCACAAGTATTCATTTTTAACGAATATAGCTAAATTTTCACTTAACAAATTCGTTTTCTACACTTATAATAGTACAGAGACACGAGAAAACTCCAATTAGAAAGCGAGTGGTAATATGGGCCGTAAATGGGCAAATATTAAAGAGAAAAAAGCGTCAAAAGATAAAACAAATAGTCGTATCTATGCGAAATTTGGAATTGAAATATATGTAGCGGCTAAATCAGGCGACCCAGATCCACATTCTAACCAAAAATTACGTTTCGTTATTGAACGTGCAAAAACATACAATGTACCGAAACATATTATTGACCGTGCAATTGAAAAAGCGAAAGGTACTGGCGATGAAACTTATTCTGAATTACGTTATGAAGGATTTGGTCCGAGCGGCTCGATGATTATTGTAGATGCACTTACAAATAATGTGAATCGTACTGCTTCCGATGTTCGCGCAGCTTATAGCAAAAATGGCGGGAATATGGGTGTGAGTGGTTCGGTTGCTTATATGTTTGATAATACAGCGATTTTTGGTGTCGAAGGAAAAGACGCGGATGAGCTGTTAGAACTTTTAATGGAAGCAGATATTGACGTTCGTGATATTTTAGATGAAGATGGACAAGCAATTATTTATGCAGAACCAGAAGATTTTCATAAAGTACAAGAAGGATTGAAAGCAGCTGGAATTGAAGAATTTACAGTTGCAGAAATCGAAATGATTCCTCAAAATGATATTCAATTATCAGGCGAAGATTTAGAAAAATTCGAGAGACTAATTGATGCTTTAGAAGACTTAGAAGACGTGCAAAAAGTATATCATAACGTCGAATTAGAAGATTAACATCCAACTATTACAACAATCGGAGGAATTGATAAAATGTCAAAATTACCAAATTGCCCAGAATGTAACTCAGAATATGCCTATGAAGATCGCGGCCTATTAATTTGTCCAGAATGTGGGCATGAGTGGAGCGCTGTAGCAGAAGAGGCGACCGAAGAAAAAGTGTTCAAAGACTCAAATGGCAACGTCTTAACAGATGGCGATTCAGTTACAGTCATCAAAGACTTAAAAGTAAAAGGCGCTTCAAACCCAATTAAAATGGGAACAAAAGTAAAAAATATTCGTTTAGTTGATGGTGACCACGACATTGACTGTAAAATCGATGGCTTTGGCCCAATGAAATTAAAATCAGAATTTGTTAAGAAAATCTAAAAAAGTCATATCTAAAATAGACTTTTTGATAGTCATTTATATAAGTTTTTAATGACAGAAGAATATTGCTAAAGGAGTCTAGAAATCAAAAATTCTAGACTTTTTTAGTTTCAGCGAAAGAGCGCGGGTTTTCGAGATAGAAAGGGCATGCTTTTTTATAATATAAGCTAAACTAATTTGGATGTTAAAAAAGAATTTAGGGGTATGCAAGCGTTTCGACCGCTAAAAAAATCTAGAATGACAATTCGAGATCGAGAAAAAATATGAAACAATCGAGATTCTAAGACCGTGTTCATGTGAAAAAAATTGGATTGTACGTTCAATTAATGACTTGTATAACAAAATGACACTTGGAATGGACTAAGATAGTGGTGCTATGCAAAGAATGCTTAAAAAAGCATGCTGAAAGTTGGGGCATGCTTTTTCCTTTAAAGATTTAGCTTGTATTTGCTCAAAATCGTTTTAAAATCTGAAGAAGGGCTTTGTGAAGTCTTCTTTTCACTAGATAGTGGCGCTGGCTTGTCTTTGTCAAAATCCCCCATTTTTATTGAAAGATCATCACCAAACCCATATGAACTGACATCGTTAGGGTCATTATAGTTCAAGAAAAAAGTGAAATCGTAATTAGAGTTGTTATTGATATAGCCATCAACAACAACACCTCCGAGAGGATCTATTTCTGCTTGGTTGAAATGGATACTTTCTACAAATTTATTATAGTCTTCAGCGCGTATCCTTTCTTCCATTTTAGGTTGCAATTCTTTAGCAAATTTTTCAGCTTTTTCTTGGTTACTCATTTTCCCGTCATCTTTTCCGCAAGCAACTAAAAAGATACTCAATGATAAAAGTAAAAATAAAACTGTTAAGGTTCTTGTTTTCATTACATTCTCCATCCTTATTTTGTATGATTATTATATCACATACATATAAAGTCAGAAGCGAATACAATCATGATTTCAAAAAGCATGCTGAAAGTTGGAGTATGCTTTTTTCTCTAGAGATTTAGCTTATATTTGCTCAAAATTATTTTAAGTTCTGATGAAGTGTTTTGCGAGGTATTCTTTTCGTTAGGTAATGGGGCTGGTTTGTCTTTGTCAAAATTTCCCATTTTTTTTGCTAGTTCATCGTCAAAAGAATAGGTAGCAACATCATTTTTATCGTTATAATTTAGCGTAAAGCTCACATCATATTTATCATTAATAGTTGCATGAACAAAAATACCACCCATTGGACTAATTTCTACATTCTTTTCAAACTTTATAGTTTTCACGAAGTTATTATAGTCTTCGGCGTGTATTCTTTCTTCCATTTTGGGTTTCATTTCTTCAGCAAATTTTTCAGCTTTTTCTTGGTCACTCATTTCCCCGTCATCCTTTCCGCAAGCAACTAAAAAGGTACTTAGTACTAAAAGTAAAAATAAGCTTGTTAAAAATTTTTTCTTCATTGCTTTCTCCATCCTTATTTTGTATGAAATATTATATCACATATATTTGAGTAAAGTCAGAGTTGAATACATTCATGAGTAACGAGCAAGATGCGTGGTTGCTATCTCAGGAAGTCTACGATATAAGTTCATTTAACAAGACAAAGCATAGAGTTAATGGAAAGACTTATTATGTACTGGATCGCATTGATAACGGGGTCAATGCACTAATGCTAGGGACAAAACAAGATTATGAAAATATGAAAAGTGGACATCTGGAAAGGATTAAAAATGATACTGTGGTTTTTCGAATATTAGAATCTTTGAGTATTTCGTCCACTAAATTGAATATGCCTACAACCAAATGTGTTTTGATTCGATGGTGGATTTTAACAATATATCTATTCATTTATTGCTTGGTCCAATTGTTCGAAACTGATATAAATGGCACCGGAATCCATTTCTTGTTTTAACATCCCATAGAAATGCATCATTCTGTTTAGCCAATAAAAATACGCCGCCAAAGTTAGATTTCTTGAGCTAACTTTGGCGGCGCGCATTACACTTAAAAAAATATGAATGATGAGGGTACCAAAATAAAATATTTAGAAGATTGCAATGAGGACGTTTTATATTGGATAAGGGAAATCTTTGAAGATGTTTCTGCCAACTTGATAAGTCAAAAATTTATTGATAGTTTGAGAAGACTGAATAAGCAATTCCTCAAACTAGAAATAACGCATGATATTGATGTTGCTGAAAGTTGTTTTTAAAGATTAAAAGTGACCGGGGTATACGGAGTGCTCAAAGTTCTCTAAATTTCCCGGCCTCTTTTTTATTAATTCTGCACAAAAACCGTTTCAAACACAAATGATTCATACGTATGGCGTGTAATCGAATATTCAAACACTCGACCGTCTTCCAAATGGGCCAATTTTTCAATTTCCATCATAAATGTAGGTTCTTCTAAATCTAACAACTTGCTATCCTCTTGATTAGATTTATCCCCGCGCACCCAGACATGGGCGCTTTGCATTTTTAATTTCAAATCATCCCGAATGTAATTATAAATAGAATCTTCTAAATGACGTGGTTCCAAACCTGGAATAATCGCAAGTGGCATATATGTATGTTCAATGGAATAGGCTTTATGACCAACTTCTCTCATCCGAATAATTCGATAAATGTAGTCATCTTGCATTTCTAATTTTTCAGCGACTTCTTTAGATGGTTTTTCAATAGAGAATAAAATTACCTTAGATTTGATATTGTCTTTGCCAAAGGTTTTTACAAGCCCAGACATGGGACCTAAAGCAAATTCGCCACCATTAGTAGAGTGCGATTTAACGAAAGTACCAGCGCCGCGTCGTCTAATAATCATACCTTCTTGGACGAGCATATCAAGTGCTTTTTTGACAGTGAGCTTACTGCAATCATAAACGCGAGCCATACTATCCCCATCAGGTAGTTTCTCGTTAATTTCGTATTTATTTTGGTTGATTTTATCACGGATATCTGTGTATATTTCCATGTATTTAGCCATTCCCGTCATTTTATAGGCTCCTTTACTGATGTAATAAGCATAGTATATCATATACCTATGCAAAAAGGTATCCCTATAAACAAAAGTATATATCTTTTAATAAAAGTATTGTTTTTTAAATAAATGTATGCTATATTTGTTTTGACAAAAAGGAGGCCATAAAAAATGAAAGAATTATTAACGTTTCCAAAGGATTTTTGGTGGGGCTCTGCGTGGTCTGCTGAACAAGCAGAAGGTCGCGGCGACACTGGTAAGGCAAAAACCGTTTGGGAGCATTGGTTTGAAACAGAACCGAATCGCTTTTATGAAGGTGTAGGTTCAGAAATTACAACAGATCATTTTAATCGGTATAAAGAAGATGTACAGTGGATGAAGAAAACAGGACAAAATTCATTCCGTATTTCGATTTCATGGGCAAGAATGTTTCCAAATGATGGTGTCGGGGAAGTGAACCAGAAAGCTATTGCGTTTTATCGTGATTTACTTACTGAGATGAATGAAAACGGTATCAAACCATTTGCGAATTTATATCATTTCGATATGCCTGTTGCACTTCAAGATGCTGGTGGCTGGGAGTCAAGAGCAGTTGTTGATGCCTACGTTCATTTTGCAGATACATGTTTTAAAGAATTCGGCGATTTAGTTTATCACTGGTTTACATTTAATGAACCACTTGGACCAATTCTTGGCGGCTATTTAGAAGATTTCCATTATCCAAATCAAATCGACTTTAAACGAGGTGCGCAAGCTGGTTTTAACACTATTTTGGCACATGCTTTAGCTATTAAAGCTTTCAAAAAATTAAACTTATCATCTAAAATCGGTGTTATTTTAAACCTTAGTCCAACATATCCACGTAGCCAAAATGAATACGATTTAGAAGCTGCAGAAATATGTGATGCTTTTTATACGAGAAGTTTCTTAGATCCAATGGTTAAAGGAACTTTCCCAGAAAAATTAGTAGAAATTATGCGTGAATACGATCAAATGCCGGAATACACCGAAGAAGATTTGACAATTATTAAAGAAAATACGGCGCAAATCCTTGGTTTGAACTATTATGAACCAAGACGGGTAAAAGCTCGTTTAACGGCTATTAATGAAAAAAGTCCATTTTTACCAGATTGGTTTTTTGAACCGCATAATATGCCTGGTAAACGAATGAATATTTATCGCGGTTGGGAAATTTATGAACGCGGAATTTATGATTTATGTATTGATATTCGCGATAATTACGGCAACATCGAATCATTTATTTCTGAAAATGGAATGGGTGTAGCAAATGAAGAGCGTTTCTTGAATGAGGAAGGCCAAATTCAAGATGATTATCGTATTCAATTTGTCAAAGATCATCTGGCATATGTACATCAAGCAATTGCAGAAGGTTGCGATATTAAAGGGTATCACTTATGGACATTTATTGATTGCTGGTCTTGGATTAATGCCTATAAAAACCGTTACGGACTCGTTTCGCTTGATGTCGAAACTGGCAAACGTACGATGAAGAAAAGTGGCGAATTTTACAAAAAAATGAGCGACATGAATGGTTTTGAATATGAAACAAGCAAACTAGTTGGTACGAAAAGGGAGGAAAACAACTAATGGCTGAATCGAAAAAGAAGTCGATTGTTAATGGATTTATTAATGTAGCACAGCGTCTTGGTGGACAGATTCATTTGCGCTCATTACGTGATGCTTTTGCGAGTATTATGCCGTTTATGATTTTAGCTGGTTTTGTCACATTAATTAACTATGTTATTTTAGAACCGACTGGCTTTATGGGCAAAATTGTTAACCCAGATACACTTAAAACTTGGCAAGAAATCGGTATTTCAATTGGAAATGGTACGCTCAGTGTTATTACGCTTTTAGTTACTGTGGCGATTTCGTATCATTTATGTTTGAACCGTGGTTATAAAAATGTCATTGCTCCAATTCTTGTAGCTTTATCATCATTTATCGTTGTTACGCCAATTGCGATGACATTCCTTCCAGAAGGTGCATCTAAATCAATCGAAGTGCCAAACGTTATTCCAGTTAGTTATACTGGTGCATCAGGTATGTTCGTTGGTATTATTGTTGGCTTAATCGCAACAGATTTATTCATTAAATTATCGAAAAACAAACGTATGCAAATCAATTTAACAGGAAATATTCCACCGGCAGTTATCAAATCATTTAACGTGTTAATTCCGATTATGATTACGGTTATTATTTTCTCGATTGTTTCTTTTGCAGTCAATCAAATTTTCAGCATGGACTTTAACACGCTTGTTACAACAATTATCACAAAACCACTTAGCTATGTAACGACAAGTCTTCCAGGATTCTTACTAATTACATCTATAGCTAACTTATTCTTCGGTTTAGGGATTCACCAAGCAGTTATTTCTGGTCCATTACTAGATCCATTTTTATTACAAAATATGCAAGAAAATATGGTAGCTTATGCTAATCATCAAGAAATTCCGCATATTATCAACATGGCTTTCAAAGATACATTTGCAGTTATGGGTGGTTCAGGAAACACAATTGGCCTACTAATTGCCATTTTCATCTTTGGAAAACGTAAAGATTACAAGGATATCTCGAAATTATCCGCAGCACCGTCACTATTTAACATTAGTGAACCAATTATTTTTGGTCTACCAATTGTGTTCAACCCGTTACTTATTATCCCGTTCGTATTAGCGCCGATTTTCTCGTTAACAACAGCGTATTTTGCGACAGCAGCAGGTTGGATCAATCATGTAGTAGTACAAACCCCATGGACGACACCACCGATTATCTCAGGTTTCCTAGCAACTGGTGGAGATTGGCGCGCATCCGTTTTACAAATAATTATCATTGTTGTGACAGTATTTATTTATCTGCCATTCCTACGTATGGATGAAAAAGTTGCTTTTGCTTCAGCTCAAAAATCAGACGCAAAATAAGAAAGGATGTTTAATCAATGAAAAATATTTTATTAGTATGTAATGCTGGTATGTCCACAAGCTTTTTAGTAGAAAAAATGAAAGCAGCAGGCGCTGAACAAGGTATTGAAGCAAATATCTGGGCTGTGTCTGACGCGGAATTACACGAAAACTGGGAAAAAGCAGATGTTATTTTGCTTGGACCACAAGTTGGTTATTTAAAAGGAAATACAGAAAAAGTAGTTGACGGTAAAATTCCTGTAGAAGTAATTAATATGTTAGACTACGGCCGTGTAAACGGAGCAGCAGTGCTTGACCGTGCAATTGAATTAATCGGTTAAAATAGTTTAGTGGAGTGTGGCTTATAGTCACACTCCTTTTTTATCGGATAAGAAAGTGTTATAATGTGTGAAAAGGAGCGGAATTATTATGAAATATGTAAAATCACAAATGAAAGAGCTTGTTAAAGATAGCGTAGATTTGCAAGAACGCCTTCAAAAGCTAATGAAAGAAATGGATTTAGAAAAAACTTTCGCTTTAAAAGCACTTTATCATTCAGAAGTAGCTGATGGTGGCGCGTACCAAACAGCGTATCAAGATTTGGATTATAAATATAAAGATTAACATCAAATGGCTCTGCTAATTATTTAGCAGAGCCATTTTTAGATATATTTTTCTTGGATTTCTTTTAAGTATTCCACAAAATTATCATAAAAGTCATCGCGGTTTTGAATGGTTACATGCGTTCCAAGTTGGAGTAAAAAGCGATATCCAGCTTCATGGTCAGGAAGCGACACTTTTGCTAAAAAATGATCTTCATCTTGCTGTGTGATTTCAATTGTATCAAAACGTTCAACAATTTGTTCGCGAGCAATTTTATCAACCATCAAAGTGACTTCGTGCATTAAAAACATTGGTTTTGTGTTGGTGATACCACCAAATGGTTTTACTACAAAAGGACGCGCTTCAAAAGTTTCTTCCAGCGTTTTTAATTCCACAATGCGCGACATTTTAAACGTCCGGAAATCATTGCGTTCTAAGTTGTAACCTTGCAAATACCAAGAACGATTTCGAAACAGGAGGTGGTATGGCTCAGTCCTACGTATAGTTTGCTTCCCAGTTCGGTCAATGTAGCTGAGTTCTACAAGATGATGCTTTTTAATTGCTAAATACAGACTTTCGACTTTGGCATTTAACTCTTTTTTCATAGATAAATTGGAGAAATCAAGCGAAATCGAGCTTTTAGGAGGTTCGCTTGAATGATCGAGCATATTCTTCATTTTCTGAAGTGTTTTCTTGGTTTCGGCGGAGGAAAGTAATTGTTCCATCCCATCTAAACTAGCGATAATTGCAGTTAAATCCTCTGCTGTGAGAAGTTTTTTATCGACTTTATAAGTGGGCATAATACCGATTCCACCTTTTGTTCCAGCAATAGTGTAAATCGGGATGTTTGCCATCATCAGTGTGTCAATATCACGAAAGATTGTACGCTTCGAAACCTCGAACATAGTAGCCATTTCAGAAGCACTAACTAGCTCTCGTTGCAAAAGTAACATTATAATTCCTATAAGTCGCTCGATTTTCATTTTTTCTCCTTTGTTTTTGGAATGATGACAGATAGTTGTCATCATTCTCATGTTATAGTTACATCATATCAAAGTTAAATAACTTTTTGGAGGGAAATAGTATGGCATTTGAAATTGTTGAATTAAAAAAAGAAACATTTACTGGGAATAAAGTAGAAATCCCCGAATTCGATCCACAAAAAGGCTTTGGTCCAATGAGTGAGATTAAAGCAGCAGCATACACTAATTTTGCAACAAACGAAAAAGACTACGTGGGCATTAATGCAAGTCTTGATGGTTTGCAATATTACATCGTTGCCAGTGTTAACAGTGAAAGCGGGGACACTACTTTTGACATCCCAGAAGGAAAATACGCGAAATTTGTCACAAGCGAAACAGATCGCCCAGCACTAGATGGTTTCATCGGCGCATCCTACGGCGAAGTTAGTCAAAGCGACACAGTTGGCATTGCCGGATCATTTAATTTAGAGGATCTTAGAGAAGTAGATTTTACGCTTTACATTCCAGTTGTTAGTAAGTAATATACCAATCCTCCTTCCATAAGAAAGGGGGATTTTTTTATGAATTTTTAAAAGTAAAGTCAAAATATATCCTTAAAATAATGATAGTTGGATATATTTTCACAAAGAGATTCACAAAACGCTCACAAAATAGTAGCGTTACTAATGCTATAATTTATATATAGAAGAAATTAAGTTTTAAGGCTAGATTTTACACTGAAATAACTAATTAGGAGGAGAAATGAAAAAAGAAAATGAGTTTTTATCTTCTATTTCCTTGGAAGATGCAAAAAAAACCCTCAAATTAAAAGATATCTATGAAGTTATGAAAGGTGATAAAGACCAAAATTTCTCCATTGAGCTGAAAAAAATAATTATCCTGCTTTTAGGAGTATCTTTCCCATTCTTAATGGTATGTATCTTTGCAATAGATCTTACGGGAGGTAGATTCATTTTTGCGAATAGTATCGTGATAATAGCAGAATTACTTATTATTATTTGGATGAGCTATCATTTTTTCAAGACATATCCGCCGTTTTTAAGGAATTATGGGTATAAAATCTATTCTTATTCAATAGCTAAACTGGCCTATATTTCTTATTTCGCTGTAGGTCTTGGAATGACGAAGGGAAATTATATTATTAATTTTTCGGTATTTTTCATTACAATTCTAGTTTTCTTGTACCTTTATAAAAAGGTTGAAGAAAATATGGTTTTAGAAGCAATCAATAATATTTTCAACCAGAATTACAAAACTTCTAAAGTATTAACCATTACGTTAAAGATTTCTGGGTTTTCAGTTGTTATTGCGTTGCTGAGTATGCAATTTTATAGAATGAATAAGTTTTGGATATTGAATTTAACAGGAGAAAACGTGGGCGCTACGAGTAATGTAGTAGATGATATGATAGGAATTGTTTTTGGAATCCCACTATTATTAATAATCACGCTAATCCCGACATTTTTTCTGTCTAAAGCAAATCTTTTTGTTCGTGGGAAAGTGATAAAACAATACGCAGAAGAATTTCGGGCGAGAACTAATTTTACCAAGAAAGAGTGGTATGGGGGTAAATAAAAGGAATAGGGTAAATCTGCTTTTAGGAGTAGTAGTCAGGCTTTCAATCAAGCCAGTTTTTCATTATAATAAAAGTAATTGTAAGATTATGTTTTTCTAGGAGGAAATAATATGGAAGTTTTTGCAGAATATCTAGCTGAGATTGAGAATCCGGATCACCGTGCGCGAACAGAAGAAGTTTTGGCATGGGTGAACGAGACATTTCCTAATCTAAAGCCAGAAATCAAATGGAATACACCAATGTTTACAAATAATGGCACGTTCATTATTGGCTTCTCAATTGCAAAACAGCATATGAGTGTTTCCCCAGAAGCAGCTGGAATTGAACGTTTTGAGGCAGAACTGAAAGACGCAGGTTATAGTCATACGAAGGGCATTTTCCGGATTACATGGGCTAAGCCAGTTGATTTTAGTTTGTTAACAAAGATTATTGAGTTTAATATTCAAGATAAAGCAAATTATACTAGTTTTTGGCGGGTATAAGTAATTTATAGTTACTTTGTCGCGTAGCAAATACAAATTATTTATGCCATAATAAATGAGCTAATATGTATTTTATTAAAAGAGTGGTGTAAAATGCGGATTTTTTGTGGAATTATGTCAATCCAAGCGGGCTTTATAGGTGCTCTTGCCGAATTACTAAGCCCGGGTAGTAAGAAGAATAACCTTTTTATGATACCAGAGAATCTGGCATCTTCTTCAGGATATTTAACGTCGCTAGCGATGATTTTAGCAGGAATTCTTATTATCTGTGCTTATCGAAATGACTTTCTCATATTTATGGCACTAGTTTTATGGCTTTTTGGACTCATATTTGGGCTCATATTTACCCCAAGCTATTCTGGTTTTTATTTTCGCCCAGTTGTATGTTTAATTAGCTTTTTAATGGGTCTGTTTATTTTTACTGATTATACAAGGCATCAAGATATAAGTGAGGAAAGGTGAGCGATATGCCCACCTTTTTTTGTTTAAACGCGAATTGGTTTGGAAGTTTGGTATTGCAATCCCAGGTCTAGCAAAGCACAAATCCAAATACTTACAAAACTAACAAATAACGGTAAATCACTATACAAATTAAGAAAAAAGAACCCTGTTAGAAGCAGTAATAGCAATATATCTTTCCAAAAGTAAAATATTACTTCGACCTTCTTATGGGCGGCGAACACGAGTTGTTTTGAGATGAAAAATACAGCTACAGAGCCAAAGAGCATGAAAAGCAAGATGTCTTTTTGTAAATGTCCTTCAAACAACAAATGCAAATTCGCGGCAAGTAGCATGATAGAAAGAGTGATAAAGAAATGACCGTAAATTAAGTACTGGCCATGGGTTTTCTTATGATGATCGATAATTTTTTCAAAGCTGTGGAAGTAGGAGATGAAAAGTGTACTAATGATTAAAAATCCAAGCAGCGTATAGCCGATGGTGTATAGATCGAGTGTGTGCCCAACCAAAATTGTCGTAATGGCAACAATACTTTCACCAAATGTAATAATAACAAATAAGCCAAATCGTTCGGCTAAATGAGGGAAATCAACCGGGACTTTCTGTAATGTTTTAGATAAGAACAAAGGTAAAACAATATCAATGGCAATTCCAAGATACATGACTAAATAACGAACAGATCCATCAAAAAACACCGAAGTGGCTGTGGTAATCACCCCGAGTAGAAAGACACTTCCAAGCAAAATCGCCACTTTTCGCGGATTTCCTCTTAATTGTCTACTAATGACAAAATACTGGATAACAGTGATTATTCGAATTCCTAAATAACCAATTAAAAAAGTGTAATAAGTATTTGAAAAAGTTAAATCAAAACTTGCTGTCATTAAAATTAAGAAAAACATTTGTGGCAACATATAAAGCTCGGGTAATTTTATTTTTTCGCCAAACCGATTGAAAAACATAGTCTGGCCAACCCAAGCCCAAAACATTGGTGTAACCATTAATAAATACTCACCGAAATAGACTGCTGTTTTATCTGGATGATTATCAATGCTAAGTAAAAGGTGTGTTGTTGACGCAACGGCAGTAACGAATATTAAATCAAAAAATAGTTCCAACCAAGATACTTTTCTTTCTGTCATCACATCACCTCATTTAATTCTCTTTTTCAAGATTATACCATGTGAAACGCAAATTTTTCATACTTTTGACAGTGGCTTAGATAGAACAGTATAATTAGAGGGCAGAATTATTTATTACTAAGATGGGAGAGAATGAAATGATGAAAAATTGGGATGAATTTTTAAAAGAAGAAGCAAAGCAGCCTTATTTTATTAAATTAATGGAAGAAGTCGCGGAAGCTAGAACAAAAGGAAATGTGTATCCAACAGAGGAAGACATGTTTTCGTGTTTCCGATTATGTCCATATGACAAAGTTAAAGTCGTTATTCTTGGTCAAGATCCATACCACGGTGCAGGACAGGCACATGGGTTAAGTTTTTCCGTTCAAAAAGGTGTGAAAATACCACCAAGCCTTCGAAATATTTATAAAGAATTACAGACTGATTTGGAAATAGAACCAGCTGATCATGGCTATCTTGCTAAATGGGCGGAACAAGGTGTGCTTTTGATGAACACAAGTTGGAGTGTTGAAGAAGGCAAAGCTGGTAGTCATAAAAAATTAGGCTGGGCAACATTTACGAATCATGTGTTGGAAGAATTAAATAATTATGATAAACCATTAGTATTTATTTTATGGGGAAATCACGCGATAAAAGCGACGAGCGGTATTGATAATCCAAAACATCTACTCATTAAAGGTGTTCACCCATCTCCATTAGCTGCAAGAGGTGGCTTTTTCGGCAGTAAACCATTTTCCGAGACAAATGCGTTCTTAAAACAAAATGGGAGAACTCCAATTGATTGGGATTTAAATAGTAAATAATTTTACTTTGAACATATTTTCTTTCTATTACAATTTTTAAATTAAAAGTGAAAAAATTTACAAAATTATTAATAAAAGCTTTTTACATAAGGTTTCATTCATGTTATGGTTGTTATAGGAGAAAAAATGTAAAAAAGTTCCTAAAGAAGGTGACTAGGTTGAAGCACAATTTTACAGAAGATGACTTTGTTTATGGAGAATCATGGGGACTCGTACATCGAGGAGTTTTAGAGGATAAAGAAATAGATAGAATGAAAGCGCTACGAGATAAAGTAGTGGGCAAAAAGGGCGTAGCAGCAACGACACTGAAGCCAATAGGTAGTGTCAGAATAGATGGGGAAGTCTATGAAGCTCGCTTGAAAACAGGTTATTTGGAAGTTGGAAAACCAATAATTGCGGTAGGTATCGATTTTGGATATATACTAGTCAATGAAGATATACAGGAGGGAGAAAAATGACAATGATTGGACCAATTATTATAGCAGTATTGATTATCATCTTTTTAATCGTCTTTTTTACTTTAGTACCAGTGGGGTTATGGATTAGTGCGTTATCTGCACGTGTGCCAGTGGGACTAGGAACTTTAATCGGAATGAGATTACGTCGGGTTGTACCTTCTCGCGTAGTAAAACCGTTAATTAAAGCTGTGAAGGCAGGACTAGACCTAGAAGTAAACCAACTTGAAAGTCACTATTTAGCAGGTGGGGACGTTGATAACACAGTAGATGCGTTAATCGCCGCACACCGCGCAAATATTGAATTAGATTTCAGCCGTGCAGCAGCAATTGACCTTGCTGGACGTGACGTTCTTGAAGCAGTACAAACTTCTGTTACACCAAAAGTTATCCGTACGCCTGAATTTACAGGTGTGGCACAAAATGGGGTAGAAGTTAAAGTTATAACTCAAATTACTGTACAATCTAATATTGAACGTATTGTCGGTGGTGCCGGTGAAGATACAGTTATCGCCCGTGTTGGTGAAGCAGTAGTATCTACAGTCGGTGAAACAAGAGAACATACCGATGTACTTGAAAATCCAAACAGTATTTCGAAAAAAGTCCAAGAACAAGGACTTGGAGATGGAACTGCTTATACAATTTTATCCATTGATATCGCTGAAATGCGTATTGGTGACAATATTAAAGCGAAACTAGACATCGAAAAAGCGAACGCAGATATGGAAGTTGCCCAAGCAGCTGCATCGAAACGTAAAGCAGAAGCGATTGCGCTAGAACAAGAAAACAGAGCGGCTGTAGTAGCCGCAGAAGCAGAAGTGCCACGTGCTCTTTCTCGCGCATTAGAAGAAGGAAATCTAGGCGTAATGGATTACTACAAAATGGAAAATGTACAATCAGATACAGCTATGCGTGAATCGATTGCACATGAAGACGAAAAATAAAACCTTGATCTTTTGCAAGAAAGAAGGTGTTTTCATTGGATTTAAGTGATTTTCTAAATAGTGGCTGGGAAGGCATTTTAGTTTTCCTTGGTGTAATTGGTGTTATCGTAAATCTCCTAAGTAAAGCTGGCAAAAATGTCGATGATACAGAGAAGGAACCATCACAGTTACGGCAGTTGTCGCGTGCAAACTATAAACCTCAAAATGCAGGAGTAAATAGACAGCAAAAGCATACGCAAACAACCAAAAAGCCAGAAAAACGAAAAGTATCCCAAGGTACTTTTACACAAAATAAAGAACAAGATAAAGTAATTGCTGAACAAAAAGCAGCACAACAAAAAATGTTAAAAGAAATTCGTCGTGAATCGGATGTCGCCAAAGGGAAGAATTTAATCAAGTCTTCGAAAACACATCATAAAAAAGCGCGTAAAATACGTGGTAGATTGCAAGAAGCTATGATTACAAAAGAAATCCTTGATAAACCAGTTTCACTGCGAAAGAATCATCTATAAAAAAGCGACCCAAGACCTCAATCTTGGGTCTTTTTTTGTGTGTTGTGTCATAACTGTTACACAATAACGTCAAGTTTTAAAATACCTGTATTACAACTGTAACATTAACTTGGTATGCTATCTGTATATAAAAAAGGGGTGCGTGGATTGAAAATAATAGCAACGAGAAGAAAGAGTTTTTTTGCGTTAATAGCTTTAATGATTTCTTTTTCAGTACTATTTTTACCAACAAATAATGCGTTAGCGGCTACAACATACAAAATGACCACAACAGCAGATGCAAATATTCGCACATCGGATTCGACAAAAGGGAAAATCATCGGTCTTTACAAAAAGGGAACAACCATTACTTATACAGCAAAAACCAAAAATAATTGGTATAAAACAACTTATAAAGGTAAAACAGGTTATGTTTCAGGCAAATGTCTTACTACATACAAGGCACCTGTTGCTACAACTCAAAGCTTTACCTCTTTAAATAATGAAGCAAAGAAACACATTGGTAAACGTTATAAAATCGGTGCAACTGGCCCGAGCTGTTTTGACTGTTCAGGTTATACTCAGTATGTATTTTCAAAAGGAATTAAAAAATCTATTCCACGTACAGCAAAACAACAATATGCTTCCGCTAAGAAGATTAAAGCTAGCGAATTAAAAAACGGCGACTTAATTTTCTTTAATTATGGCAGAGGTATTGCCCATGTTGGGATTTATGTGGGAAATGGCAAAATGCTTAATGCGCAAAATAATGGTGTTAAATACGACACAATCAAATCTGGCTATTGGAAAAAATATATTGCTGGATACGGTCGTGTAACAAACTTAAAATAATCTAAAAAAGCGTCACTTCATTGTGATGCTTTTTTTATTTGAATAATAAGGAGGAATTGTTAAATGGAATACAGAATAAAAGAAATGCCACTAGAAGAACTAGAACCAAAAGTGATTGAAGGGCTTTTGGATCATAAAGAAAGACTGGGTTATCGTATTCCGCCAAGTGATACTGTACATATTAGTTTTGCTGCTTTAGATAGCGAAGGAAAAGTAGTTGGAGGCGTCACTGCTAAAACTAACTACGGGGAATTGTACGTTTCATTGTTATCAGTGGATCAAAGTATGCAAGGAAGCGGTGTAGGAATGGCTTTAATGGAAGAAGTAGAAAGATATGGTAGAGCAAATTATTGCCACCATATCTCTCTAACAACATTCAGTTATCAAGCTCCAGGTTTTTATAAAAAATGTGGTTTCACTGAGCTTGGGAGAATTCAAGATTTTCCACTTAAAGGAGAGGAAAAGTATTTTTTCGTTAAATATCTTTAATGCTTACATAGAACTATTTTTTTGTGCTGCAGCTTGGACAGCACTCAAAACAGCAGAACGAAAGCCATTGTCTTCCAGTGATTTCACTGCTTCGATTGTAGTTCCACCAGGGGAGGTAACCATATCTTTTAGTTTACCTGGATGTTCGCCTGTTTCTAAAACCATTTTTGCGGCACCTAGAACTGCTTGTGCGGCAAATTTATAAGCTTTATCACGAGGCATACCATTTAATACTGCGCCGTCTGCAAGTGCTTCGATAAACATATAAACGTATGCTGGAGATGATCCGCTTACTCCAACAACTGCGTCCATTAAACTTTCAGGCACGACTTCTGATTCCCCAAAACTAGAAAAAATAGCAGAAATTTGCTGGGTTTCTTCTGATGTTACATTAGCGTTCGGTGAAATAGAAGACATTGCTTCGCCAACGAGTGCGGGTGTATTTGGCATTACTCGAACAATTTTAGCAGTCGAAGAAGTTAATTCTTCTAAATCATTAATAGTGACACCAGCTGCTACTGAAATAATGATTTTGTCTGAAGTGAGTTTATCTTTTACAGATGTTAAAATTTCTGGAATGGTATAAGGTTTAACCGATAAAATGATAATATCTGCTTGTTCTACGAGTTTTTCTGGATTGGTTGTTAATAAAAGACCATTAAATTCAGTTTCGAGTGGTTGGATTTTCTCGATATGACGACCACAGACGATAATATCTTCTTTTTCTACTAAATTAGCTGTTGCTAAACCTCGAATCATTGCAGTACCCATATTTCCTGCGCCTATAAAGCCTATTTTTTTCATGTGAATTTTTCGCTCCTAACAAAAATCTTTTTTTCTATTATCTCACGTTATACGCCTTTGTCCAGTTTTTGGAGGAGGTAACAGATGTTGTTATGAAGTATAATATTGGAGAGAGTCAGGCAAAAGTCTAGCTCTCTTCTTTTGTTTCGTCAATGTCTATCATTGTGTTCAATTGGGTGACTACTTTTGAATATGAAAACGCATACAAAATGTGAAATATCTATGTTATATTGAATTTAGACCTGAGAGGGAGGGAGATAAGATGTATATGGATGAGAGAAGTTTGACCTTACTGCAGGAGGTCTTGAAAAATCCAAGTATATCGAATCAGCGTCTGGGAGAAAAATTTCACTTAACCAGGCGGCAAGTAAGTTATAGCTTTAAGAAAATCAATGAATGGTTACTCGATAATAATTATTCGAGCATTCAAAAAAATAATCAAGGTCATTTTTTAGTGGATCCGAATGTGACTTTATTATTATCAAAAAAAGATGAAGCAGATGCAGAAAAGGAGTATTTACCAACTGAAAAAGAGCGTGTTCATTTATTACTTCTTATGATTTTAACTAGCGAAACCGCACTTTCAACCTCTCATTTCACTTCGGCGCTCCAGTTTAGTAAAGCGACCATTATGCGAGATATCAAAATGCTTCAACAACTACTTAAAAAAGAAGACTTAGAAATCTTGTATACAAGGCAAAATGGATACCAAGTAATTGGAGATGAATGGCAAATTCGTCGCAAAATGATGGAACTAATCGCGGAAGTCCATCAAATGTTTCACGGGGACAATTATTTAAGAAAATTCACTTCTATTACCAAAGAAACAATTCAACAAATTTATGAAAAAATTGAACGAGTTGAAAAGAAATTAGAGTTGAAATTCACCGATGAGAAGATTTTTATTTTACCTTATGTATTCGCTAGTATGCTAAGGCGCATAGAAATGGGTAAAGGGATTAGTTCTTATTTTCAGATTAATTATAATGAGTTATCTGACACCAATGAATATCAAGCAGTAGAAATTTTGTTGGAAGGTGTTGCTGATTTAGCGGAGGAAGAACGACTTTACATGGCTTTACAATTATTAACAAGTAACGTTTCTTACCAATCTGTTTTGACAGAAAATCAGTTGCCGCGATTGAATCGAGCACTGGATGCTATGTTGACGATTTTGGAGGAAAAGGCATTGATTCAATTTAAAAATCGGGTGGAATTGGTTGAAAAACTATCCCTTCATATGAAGCCCGCTTATTATCGAATCAAATACCATTTAACGATGAGTTTTATGATTCCAGATGTTATTCATGAAGAATTTAATGCGCTTCATTTTTTAGTAAAGGAGTCTATCTGGCCACTTGAAAACTTTATTGGGGAAACAATTCCAGATGAAGAAATTTATTTTATCACGTTATTTATTGGTGGTCATTTAATTAAAACTGGTGAAATAACGCAACATAAAAAGCCCAGTGCCATTGTTATTTGCCCAAATGGTGTTAGTATTTCTAAATTAATTGAAAGCCAATTAGCTAAATTGTTTCCTGAATTTCATTTTTGGCAGACGATGTCCATTCGAGAGTTTGAGAAAACAGCGCCAAATGTGGATGTAGTGTTTTCGGTGACCCCAGTTGAAACGACTTGTAAACTTTATATTATGAGCCATTATATGAGCTTTGAAGAACAGCAGCGATTACGTCAAAGAGTGATGAATGAAGTATTTCATGTGGTTACCGAGTCACTTGATTTAGAGCAACTATTGGCGCGGATTGAGCAACACGTCGAAGTAACAGATCGTTCCAACTTAAAAAAAGAACTATATGGCTTTTTTCAAGAAAAAGATCGTAACAAAGTAACTGATTTTCAAAAAGAAGAGATTGAATATTGTTTGGAAGATTTAATGAGTTCAAATATGACTCGTGTTGTAAAGAGCGTTCCAAATTGGCATACGGCAATCGAACTGACAGCTGCACCGCTTTTAGAAGCTGGTTTCATTGATCAAACTTATGTAAATGCAATGAAGTCTCTTTACCCTGAAATAGCCCCATATATCGTTCTAAAAGGCAATATTTTACTGCCACATGCAAGACCGGAAGACGGTGTAAATAAATTTGGCCTTTCCATTTTGAAAGTGGAAGATGGACTAATCTTTAATGGGAAAAAGATTCATCTGCTCGTTGTGCTGGCTCCGGTGGATAAAAAGAAGCATTTGACGGCGATGTTTCAACTACTTACAATTGCTTCCAATCAACAAGTGATAGACAAATTAAAAAACGCAACTAGCGGGACGGCGATTTGTCAGATATTTAAAGAGAATTTAACAAAATAAAAAATAGAAAGGAAGTGATGAGATGAAAATGGTGCATGAGGAGTTAGTATTTCCGGGGCTTACCGCTTCTAATTATGAAGAGGTTATTAAGTTAGTTGGAAGTAAGATGTGTGCGAAAGGATTTGTTAAAGACAGTTATGTGGATGCTGTTTTAGAGCGGGAAAAGGTATTTCCGACAGGCCTTCAAATAGGGGATTTTGGCATTGCGATTCCGCATACTGACTCTAAACATGTTGAAAACTCGATGGTAGGAATTGCTACATTGAAAGATGCTGTAATATTCCAGTCGATGGTGGATCCAAGTACAGAAGTAGCAGCAAAATTAGTTTTTTTACTCGCTGTAAAAGATCCTGATGGCCAAATGGAAATGCTAAAACAGTTGATGAGCATTTTCCAAAACATCACATTGCTTGAAGCTCTTTGGCAAGAAAGTAGCCCTCAAAAAATGGCGGAATTATTAATCGATTTGAAACTTACCCCAATCCAAAACTAAGAAAGGAAGAGGAAAATGTATAGTATTTATGAAGCTCCATTTATGAAAGAAATGTGTGAGATGACGCAAAATTTATGGCGTAATGGCTGGGCAGAAAAAAATGGTGGAAATATTAGTCAACTTTTAGAAGCCTCTGAAATCAAACATTATTTAGATACAGATCGTTACTTGTGGACAGAACCACTCGGATTTGATGCGTCACCACTTGCTGGAAATGTCTTTTTAGTATCTGGTTCTGGAAAATATTTTAAGAATGTCCAAAAAAATCCTGCTGATAACCTTTGTATTATAAAAGTGAGCAGTGACGGTGCGTCTTATCATTTATTATGGGGACTGGAAAATGGTGGTAGACCAACAAGTGAATTAGCGTCCCATTTGAAATGCCACATTGTGAGGTTATCACAAGATCCAGATCATCGCGTAATTTTACATACGCATGCAACAGCAGTTTCAGCAATGACTTTTGTTCATGATTTAGATGAAGCTAAATTCACAAGAACTTTATGGCAAATGATTACAGAATGTTTAGTAGTCTTTCCGGATGGGGTAGCAGTTGTTCCTTGGATGGTTGCTGGAACAAATGAATTAGGTGAAGCAAGTGCTGCCAAAATGAATGATTCACGTATTGTAGTTTGGGCGCATCACGGGATTATGGGTGCTGGGACAACAATGGATGATGCTTTTGGGTTAGTAGAAACTGTCGAAAAAGCAGCCAAAATTTATATGCAAATTGCTCATTTCCCAACTGGAATTAAACAAGCGATTACAGATGAAGAACTTGTGGCACTAGCAGAGCGATTCAATGTAGTGCCAAAAGCAGGTATTTTGAAAGAAGCGGGGGGCGTAAAATGAAGAAAATCAAAGTTATTTCCGTATGTGGTTCAGGAACAGTGACTAGTTCGATGATTGCTGGGAAAGTAAAAGATGTTTTAGCAGATAATGGATTTCGCGCGACAACGGTTGAGGTTAACCCAGGCGGCGTAGAACAAGAACTTTCTTCCGGTAATTGGGACATTATTGTTCATACAAGTCCGTTACGTGGAAAGTATGATATTCCGACGATTAATGCAGTTGGATTTTTAACTGGTATGGATGAAGAAGGCTTTATTGAAGAACTTTTGGAAACAGCAAACGGCCTAGATTTGTAATACAAAAATAGAAAAAGGGGTGCTGACTATGCTAGATATGCTTTCTGGTGTAATGGATGCTTTTGGTGCAGCAGTTGTTGTACCTATCGTTTTGATTATTATCGCGCTTTTCCTTAAAGTAGAACCGAAAAAAGCAGTGCAATCAGGGATTAATGCTGGAATCGGCTTGACTGGATTTAACATGTTAATCGGCGCATATGTGCCAATCGTAACGCCGGTTATAAAACGGATGATTGATACGACAGGAATTAATTTACCAGTGTTAGATACGGGTTGGCAAGCGACCTCAGTTGTTGCGTATTCTACCCAAGTGGGAATGATTTTCCTAGCGCTTGGTTTACTTCTTCAAGTCGTACTATTTCTAACAAAATGGACAGATATATTTATGCCAGCAGACTTATGGAATAACTATTCGTTCATGCTTTGGGGTTCGATGCTCTATATTGCAACAGGGAATATGTGGTTGGCGATTATTTTAATGGTGTTATCCAATTTATATACGCTTGTTTTTGCCGAAATCGTTGCGAAAAGATGGTCGACCTATTATGGTTATCCAAATTGTACTATTACAGCACCGCATCACATTTGTTCGGCGCCACTGGCAATTGGGATGGACTGGGTGTTAACAAAACTGGGAGCAAATAAAATTAACTTAAAACCAGAACAAATTCAAGATAAAATTGGCTTTTTAGGAGAGCCGACAACACTTGGTTTAATTTTAGGAGCAATCTTAGGTTTTGCTGGGAACTTCACACGACTAGATACGTTAGTTGGTTGGGGCGAAATTGCTGCAGTAGCGATTGCAACAGCTGCGATCATGGCTATTTTCCCTAAAATTGCTGGGATTTTTGCTTCTGCTTTTACCGGAATTACCGATGCATCGAAAAAAACAGCGAAAAAAGGCAGCAAACAACGTGTTTGGTATTTAGCTATTAATGATGCTGCCGGTTACGGTGAGTCTGCAACATTAATTACAGGTATCTTGCTTATTCCGATTATGGTTATTATTGCGGTTGTTTTACCAGGAAATGAAGTGCTTCCAATGGTTGATTTAATCGCTATTCCATACATGATTGAAGTTATTATCGCCGTTTCCAATGGGAATATTTTCAAATCCCTTATTTCTGGTGCGGTTTGGTGTACAGGTGGACTTTATATGATTACGCAAGTAGCAGGGATTTTTACAGATGTGGCAAAAGATGTTGGCGTTGCTTTACCAGTGGGAGCTGTGTTGATTTGTAGTTTTGCAGTGATGACTAATCACTTTATGGGCGGCCTATTCCTTATCTTTATGACCCAAAATCCGATATTTATTGGAATTACAATCGTTGCTTATTTCGTGCTATACGTTCTAGTCAGAAAAAACAAACCACGGATTCACGAATACTTAGAACGCCAAGCACTAGGTGAAGAGTACCAAGTAGCAGAAACCACTTAATGAACGGAATTGGAGTGAAAAAAGATGAAAATCGTTGTTGTAGGAGATGCTCTAGTGGCAAGCTCGGATTTAGAAAAAGCCGCTCAAGAGTTAAATGTAAACGAGGAAGTGCAAGTAGAAAAATTCGAATGGTATTCCGATTTGTCTAAAGAAGCTTTTCAAGAAAAAATTCTAGCAATTGAAAAAGGTGGCTCAGAAGCAGTTGAAATTCCAGCAGGTATATGCGAAGCGCTAGTAGACGCTGATATTTTGCTCGTCCACATTGCCCCCGTTTCCAAAAAAATGATTGCATCTGCTAAAAAATTACGCTTAATCGGTGCGTCAAGAGGTGGTATGGAAAATGTAGCAGTAGAAGCTGCAACTGAACGGAAAATACCAGTTATTCATGTCATTCGTAATGCGGAACCAGTGGCAGACTTCACGGTAGCCCTTATGTATGCTGAAACTCGAAATATCGCCAGAGCGCATTTATCTATTAAAAATGGTCGCTGGGATAAAGGATTCTCAAATGATGCGTATAAAACTACTTTAGCAAAACACACGGTCGGACTAATTGGCTTAGGCTATATAGGAAAGCTTGTTGCGAAACGTCTGAATGGTCTAGGAGTTAAAGTAATTGCATATGACCCATTTATTGATCCTAAAAAATTAGTGGATGAAGGGCTAGACATTGAATTAAAAGGACTTCATGAAGTGTTCCGAGAAGCTGATATTATTTCCCTTCATATGCGGGTCACGAAAGAAACAACGAATATGATTAATGCTGAATTAATCGGAATGATGAAACCGAGTGCCTATTTAATCAATACAGCTAGGGCAGCGGTATTAGATGAATCAGCGTTAATTAATGCTTTAGAAGCTAAACAAATTGCTGGTGCAGCTATCGACGTGTTTTGGGAAGAACCAATCCCTAGCCATAGCCCACTTTTAACATTAGATAATATTACATTAACCACACATATCGCTGGGGATACGATTGACGCTATTCCACATTCACCTTATCTTCTTAGAGATGTCATTAATGACTATTTTGAAAAAGGTGTTAGTGATATGCAAGTTAATCTAAAATCCTAAAAGAGTAGTAGGCAGAAAGGATGGGAAATAATGGATCTAGTTCTTCGAGTAGCAATTTTAATAGGAATTGGCTTAATTCTAAAAACAGCCACTTTAATTTTCGTCAATCGTCGCGTAGAAAGTAGTAAAAAGCTGTATTATTACCAAATTTCTGTTGGTATACTACTAATTCTTGGAGGCAGCTTATTACTAAAAAGTGGAATAATGTATGTTTAATTAAACGAAAAGTACCTTAGAAAGTTGTTAAGGTGCTTTTTTGTTTTCCCGATTGTATTTTTTAAACAAAAATGTTTGTAGCTGGAAAAAATATAATAATCAAGCTGGAAATATAACTATTTTCATTTTTTTGAGGGTTATCAATGTATAAATGTAGCGGAAATGTGACAAAAGCCTCTCTCTTGACAACTAAAAATAAACATTTTTCTGATAATTGTCCCGAGTTTTATCAATCTGCATGTTATGTGATTGGCTATTAGGATACGATATAAGAGGCAATGTTTTTAAGAATTGAAAGCGCTCTAAATGGCTATTTTATCAGCTATAATTAACTTTGGATAACAGTTCCAATCCAATTTATAGCGAGGTGAAAACAATGAGCTTCTTTCTACAATTACTAGGTAACTTTTCAGGAGGATTAAACTTCCCAGATGTTACAGGAGTACTAAACAACCTAATCAATGCAATTTTCAATTGATTACTAAAAAATAAAGTTAAAAAGGAGGTAAGAAAAGATGAATTTCTTTTTACAATTATTAGGTACTTTTTCCGGCGGATTAAATTTCCCAGATGTTACAGAAGTGTTGAACAACCTAACTAAAGCAATTTTTGGTTGATAACGAAAGAATAAATGCATAAAGGAGGCAAACATACATGAGTTTCTTTTTACAACTATTAGGTAGCTTTTCTGGAGCATTCCGATTCCCAGATGTTACAGAAGTATTGAACAACTTGACTAAAGCAATTTTTGGTTGATTAGTAATTAAAATAAGCTGAAATATAGGGTTAAGGCTAACTTAACCCTATTTTGTAATTAAAGAAGTATATGAGGAGGATTTTAAATCCATGAAAAAAATAATCGCGTTAATAACAACAGTTGCTCTTCTATCGATGGTTGTTTTTAATTTTATCCCAGGTATTGTTGCTAAAGCGGCAAATACTTCAGAAAGTAGTTTGACTTATAAAGATGTAAAAAGTGGTTTTTACTTTGTTGGCTATGAAAATGTACAACTTGAAAAAGGTAAAACATATAAATATAAAGTATCTTATGATGCCAATGTTATGACAAGTGCAACAGCGACTATTACGGGTCAAAGCGCCCGAGCAGGATTATTTACACCTAACTCATCAGGTGCGGAACTTAATAGTAGTTTAGTAACTCGTACACAAAATAATGTCGGGGATGTAGCGAATCCTGGAAACAAAGTATTTACACATACCTTCCAATTTACTGCAAAAGAAAATACAAAAGCAGATATAGGTGTATTTTTAGGGCCAGGCTCCGTTCTTCCAAGCACTCCTGACGATACCCCTATTTGGAAAAATGTTTCCGTAACCAACGAAACACCAGTTGCACCAGTTGATCCAGCAGAGGCACCAGTCATTACTGCGACTGATAAAACGATGAAACAAAATGAAGCTTTCAATCCGTTAAATGAAGTAACAGCAACAGACAAAAAAGATGGCGACATTACCAAAGACATTGAAGTAACAAAAAACACAGTAGATACAACAAAAAGTGGTGTATATGATGTGGATTATAGTGTCACAAATTCAAGCAAGCTTACAACAACAAAAAGTATTAAAGTAACTGTAACACCAGTAGATCAAAAAGCAAATACAGCACCGGTTATTAACGCAAAAGACAAAACAATCAAAGTTGGCGACCTGTTTAACGTATTAAAAGACGTAACAGCAACCGATAAAGAAGACGGGGACCTAACCGCGAAAATCAAAGTAACAAAAGATACAGTGAATAATAAAGAAAAAGGTGTTTATCAAGTCACTTATACAGTAACAGACTCAGGTAATTTATCTGCTTCTCTTACAATCAAAGTAACGGTAACAGAAGATGGAAAACCAATAGTTGTAAATCCAAATGAGCTGACAACACCGGAAAATCCATCTGGTTCTAACACACCAAAATCACCATCAGATAAAACTACAAGTGATCCTAAAAATGAACCTACAAAACTTAAAAAAGCATCAAAAAATACAACAAAAGCAGATTTAAAAGAAAATAAAATTCCAAAAACCGGTGACAGTTCCATGGTATGGCTTATTCTTGCAGGTTTAGGCATGACTGCATTCGGCGTAAGCATTTATCGTAAAAAAGCAAATAGATAATATTTCATTGATGAAAAGAGTATTTCAACCTTAAAGTTAGGTACTCTTTTCATTAATTAGATGATAAAATGGCATTCTAAAGCTCAATTAGCTTTATAGAGAGAGAGGAGAATTATTCATGCCAAAAATTTCTAAAGGTGATCGTTTAGAAAATGTTGCTTTTGAGTACATCAAGAATAAAATCACAACTGGTGAGTATCCAACGGGGTATCGGGTGGTAGAAGCAAAACTATCACAAGAATTAAATATGAGCAGGACACCAATTAGGCGGGCAATTATCAATCTTTGTCATTCTGGTTTTTTAGTTCACCAATATAATAGGGGAGCTTTTGTCCAAAATACAGAAATAACGATCACGGAATTTTTTTCAAGAATGAAGTTAGTTGAACTTTTAATGTATGAAAGTACAGAAAAATTAGTCTTACGGGAAGATTATATTGTAGTGGATGACATTATTGAAATCGCAGAAAAAGTAATACAGTATGAAAAAAATCGAGAATATGAACTAATGCGCGATGCTTTTGAAGATTTTATATGCACATTTATTGGGAAATTAAATAATGATTATTTTAATAGAGTAATTCAAGATTTATGGAATGAAGTGAATGATAACGCAACAAAAGAAGTAAAATTAATCATCGTTTCCGCAAGTGATAGGATAACAGATGAATTAAAGAAAATGATTGCTATTTTCAAATCATGGAATTATGAGCAACTTAAAGATTGCTTTCAACACATTATGAATGCAATGATACTAATTGCTTTTTAAAGAGAGGTTTTTAACTATTGAAAAAAATAAGCTGGGTGATTATTATACTGATTATCATAGTTGCATCAGTAGGCTATTATTTTATAAAAGAAAATGAAAAAAAGACCCCTCAAACAATTTCCTATAAAACGGTAGAGGCTAAAAAAACAGATTTGCAAGTCCATGTTTCTGCGGAAGGTCATGTAAAAAAAACAGCAAATGAATGGCCAGATTATAAAGATTTCGTAGTACAAGTGATGGTTGACGAGCTAGAAATCAACCAAATAAAAGAAAAACAAACGACAGATGTGAATGTTCAAGCTGTAGATAATAAAATTTACAAAGGGACAGTCGCAAAAATAAATGAAAAAGGTGTAATAAATGGCTCCGTGACATCCTATATCGTCACAATTAATTTAGAAAAAGAAAATAGTTTAAAAGAAAATATGTCCGTTAACGCAGATATACTTGTTGCTTTAGAAAAAAACGCTTTAATCATCCCAATTGAAGCTGTTTATACAGATAAAGCAGACAAAAAATATGTATTTATTGTTGATGAAAATAAGCAAAAAAAGAAAATATGGATTGAAACAGGGAAACATAATACGAAATCTATTCAAGTAGTAAAAGGTCTTAGAAAGGGACAACAAGTGATTATTCCTTAGATGGAGGTTAGTGCAACATGATACAGCTTTTTAATATTTCAAAAACGTATCAAATGGGAGAAGATACGATAAAAGCATTAGATAATTTATCTTTACAAGTTACAAAAGGTGAATTTATTGCGATTATTGGACCATCTGGTTCTGGAAAATCTACATTAATGAATATTATAGGAATATTAGATCGAGCTAGTTCAGGAGAATACTATCTTAACAAAATGAATTTAATGCGAATATCAGATAAAAAGATTTCTAAAATCAGAAATAAAAAAATAGGTTTTATTTTTCAACAATTCAATTTAATGCCGCGACTTACTGCTTTTGAAAATGTGGAATTACCACTCATTTATCGAGGAACAAGTAAGCCAACTCGAAAGAAAATTGTCTTAAAAAGTTTAGAACGTGTCGGTTTGTTGGAGAAACAAAAACATTTACCCGCACAGCTTTCAGGCGGACAGCAACAACGAGTTGCGATAGCTAGAGCGATTGCAGGAAATCCAGAAATTATTCTGGCAGATGAACCAACAGGCGCACTTGATTCTAAAACAGGTGAAGAAGTAATGCGTTTATTAAAGGAAATTCATAGAGAAGGAAATACGTTGATTATGATTACACATGACAAAACAATTGCTGAACAAGCGGAACGAATAATAGAAATAAAAGACGGAAAACTCCGTGAATGGAATAATCTATGAGCCTATTTCAAAGTGTGAAACTTGCATTAAAACAACTTCTTTCCGCTAAATTTAGAACTTTTTTGACCATGTTAGGAATTATTATTGGTGTTTTTTCTGTTATATTACTTGTGTCGATTGGTGAAGCTATTTCAAAAAATGTATCGACACAATTAGGCGACATGGGCAGTAATTTAGTTTCTATTAGTTTTCAATCCGACAATCCAAATGAAAAATTCACTTATAAAGATGCCACTAGTCTTCTGAAGGAAAGTGAGATTGGATCGCCAGAAGTCATGCGAAACATGGAAGTGAGAACTGGTGACAAAACAGCCACCAAACAAGTGACAGGAATCAATGAAGATTATGTTAGTATAAAAAATCTAGAACTTATATCAGGACGATTTTGCTCGTCGGTAGATGTTCAATATGCACAAAAAGTAACGGTGATTGGTTCTGAGATTGCAAAGAGCTATTTTAAAAACCAAAATCCTATAGGGAAATATGTACAAATTTCAGGAGCCAGGTATGTGGTTATTGGTGTTTTAAAAGAAAAAGGAGAGAGTTTATTTGGATCAGCAGATAAGAAATTATTTATTCCCATATCTTCTGCAGTAAGGCTGTTTAAGTCTGATTCCATTGATTTGTATTATATTCAAACGCAAACCACTGAACAAGTTTCAACTACAGTGGAACAAACAAAAGAGAAGATGAATCAACTTTTTCCAAATGATAAGGAGGCATACACAGTCGTAAACCAGCAACAGGCATTAGATACATTTGATAATATTACAAAAACGCTTACGCTTGGGTTAGGAGCAATAGCTGGAATTTCGCTCTTAGTTGGCGGAATTGGTATTATGAACATTATGCTTGTATCTGTTTCAGAGCGAACTCGAGAAATTGGCATTAGAAAAGCAATTGGGGCGGGTAATCGGGCTATTTTAATGCAGTTTCTAATTGAATCTATTGTACTTAGTTTATTAGGTGGAATTATTGGAATTTTATTAGGTATTTTTACAGCGCAACTAGTTACAGCAGTATCTAATTTTGAAATGCGAGTTTCTGCATCGACAATCCTTATTGCAGTTAGTTTTTCGATGTTTATTGGAGTAGTGTTTGGTGTAATTCCAGCGCAGAAAGCATCGAAAAAAATGCCGATAGATGCGTTGCGTGCAGATTAACTTAAGGAGGCGTTTTGATGGAGATAGAAGAACAGTTGGATGATACTTGGGTTTTAATTGAAATTGTAAGCCTTGTAACTAATGTAGAACGACAGAGACTGAGAGAATTAAGTTATGCAGAATTGGAAGAATTTTATGAACGAGTAATAGTAAAAAATTAATAAAAACCTACCTTTTGTGATATTAGTCAATTTATGCGAAAATGAAAATAAATTGGTAGGAGGGATTTAAGTGAACGAATCAATCCAGAAGCAGAATAATGGCACTAGTATAATTGAATTCAAAGTAAATATAAATGCACCAGTTACAGAAGTTTTTGCGCTATTGACTACGAATGAAGGATTAGAAAAATGGTTTAGCGAATTAGAAATAGGAAAACTTGGAACAAACGGGTATCTACTATTCATCATGACCTCCGAAGAAAAAATAAAAATGCCAATACGAGCATTCGAACCTAACAAAAAACTAGCTTTTGAATGGGATAAAGATGAAGTCGCTTTTGAACTAAAAGAACTTCCTGAAAATAAAACCCTGCTGACTTTTAAAGAGATACTTACAACTATTACAGATCATAGTCCACGAGATATTTCTGGTTGGCATATTTGCTTAAAAAAACTTCAAGCCGCTGCAGAAGGAAAGGTTTATGATTTTAATAAAGCAACATTTGACACACTTTTTAACAAGTACCAAAAAGCATTGAATATCGAAAAATAAATGAATGGTGAGAGCTATAAATGAAGCGGCAATGGCTTTGTTTGTAGCTTTTTTGTTGTTTAAATTAATTTTTTCCACTTTAACTGGAAATTCCTTATGTTCAAAAAAGTAATCGGTTTCATTAGAATGTAATTGTAAGCAAGGCATTGAAAAAATACGGGGTGACGAAATGATAGTATCAGAAGAACAATTATTTTTAAATCAGCATCTAAGCACAAAAGCAGAAGTGCTAGCTTTTATTGCAGACAAGGCAGCTGAAATTGGTATCACAACTAATTCAGCGCAAGTAGAGCGAGATTTATGGGCCCGCGAAAAAGAGTACGCAACAGCAGTGCAACAATTAATCGCAATTCCACATGCGAAAACAGAGGCGATATCGGAAGCAAAACTACTTTTTATTCGTTTGGTTGACCCGATTGATTGGGAGTCAAATGAAGGTTTTCAAGCACAAGCCATTTTTGCGATATTAGTTCCAGCAAGTGAGGCAAGTCAGCAACATCTGAAAATTTTATCAAGTGTGGCTGTGAATTTACTAGAAGAAGCGTTTCAAGAACAAATTTTAACAATTCAAACGGAACACGAACTGATGAATTACTTAAAAGATAATTTGGAAGGAGAATTGATATGAAAGTTGTAGGAGTTACGTCATGTATCGCAGGACTCGCGCACACACCAATGGCAGCAAAAGCATTAGAAAAAGCGGGAGTGAAATTAGGACACGATGTCAAAATTGAACAACAAGGAGCAATGGGCACAATTGACGAAATCACACCAGCTGAAGTGAGCGCAGCAGATGTTGTCATTATTGCGGCAGATAAAGTGATTGATGGAGAAGATCGTTTCAAAGGAAAACCAGTTGTTCGAGTAAAAATTGGGCAATGTGTTGCAAACGGGGAAGCGGTGTTAAGTAAAGTAGTTGCAGCAATTGAAGCACGTAATCAAAAGGAGGCTAATTAAGTCATGAAAGGGAAATTAAACGAAGCAAAAGATCACTTAATGTCAGGAATATCGTATGCACTTCCAGTCATTATTGCTGGCTCGCTTGTTGTAGCTGTTGCAAAATTAATTGGGATTATTGGCGGAGTAACTAATCTAGATGCTTATGCTGATGCCAGCGGATTTTATCATTACGTTTATCTATTTCAGAATGTAGGTTGGGCTGCAATTGGCTTACTTAATTTAGTACTTGCTGGATATATTGCTTATTCGATTGCTGGAAAACCGGCGCTTGCTGCTGGTTTTGTTGGTGGGGTTCTGGCTACTAGTACAAATGCTGGTTTCTTAGGTGCCGTAGTCGCTGGTTTCTTCGCTGGTTGGTTAACAAACTGGGTGAAAAAACATGTTCGAATCACTGGACCTGCTGCTAGTTCATTGCCACTTATTATTTTGCCACTTATCACAGTTGGTGCCACAGGAATACTGATGTCGCTAATTCTCGGTGGGCCGCTTGGCTGGTTAAACCAAACGTTACTTGATTGGGTAACTGAAATGTGTAAAAACGACACAAATGTTATTATTCTAGCACTTATTTTAGGAGCAATGATTGGATTTGACCTTGGCGGACCTGTAAATAAAGCTGCTTGGATGGCTGGAAATGCGCTATTTATGAGCGGAATCTATCTACCTTCCATCATGATTAATGTCGCAATTTGTATTCCGCCACTTGGCTACGGAATTGCCACTCTTTTACGCAAAAAGAATTATTCTACTACATTTAAAGAAGCTGGAAATGGTGCGCTAATCATGGGGCTAATTGGGGTCACAGAGGGTGCGATTCCATTCACACTACGTAGTCCTGGTAAATTAATTCCGCTAAATGTCATTGCCTGCGCGATTGGTAGTGCTGTAACAATGGGACTTGGTGCTTATGTGAAAATGCCGCCGATTGGTGGTATGTATGGTTTCTTCACCATTGGTAACGGCTGGGCATACTTAGTTGGTGGTTTGGTTGGCGCATTTATCATCGGAATTTGTGCTAACTTATTCGTGAATTTCACCGAAGAAGAAACAGCTGCAGCAGACGATGCAGTGGATGATATTGATATTAGTTTTGACGAAATAGAGATTAAATAATAGTTGGAGGATTTAATTAAAATGGCTAAAACGAAAGTACATGTAATTCCGCATTCACATTGGGATAGAGAATGGTATTTCACTTCAAGCCGTTCGACAATCTATTTAGTGAAGCATTTAAAAGAAGTAATTGAAACTTTAGAAGCGAAAGAAGATTACCATTTTTACTTAATGGATGCTCAAAGTTCTTTAATAGAAGATTATTTGCGCTACTGCCCGGAAGATAAAACTAGATTAGAAAAACTTATTACTGATAAACGACTTATTACAGGACCTTGGTATACACAAACGGACCAATTAGTCATTTCACAAGAGTCGATTGTTCGAAACTTACTATATGGGACGAGGATTGCATATGAAATGGGGCATAGCATGGCTGTAGGTTATGTCCCGGATGCATTCGGGCAAGGCGGAAATATGCCGCAAATTTATAAAGAATTTGGGATTTCGAAGTTTCTATTTTGGCGTGGAGTTGCCGATAATCGCTTGAAACAAACGGAATTTATCTGGCGTGGCGATGACGGGACAGAAATGCTGGCTGAACAAATCCCGTTCGGCTACTACTATGGAGCCAATATTCCAGAAAATGAAGCAGAACTAAAAAAATACTTGGATGAACAAATTGGTGCTTTAGAAAAGAAAGCTTTGACGCCAAATGTCTATTTTCCAAATGGGTTAGACCAAGCGCCAGTTAGAAAAAATTTACCAGAATTGGTTGCGAAATTTAATGAATTAGATAGCACGCGTGAATACCAAATTGCTTCACCAGAAACATTTTTCGCTGATTTAGAACAAGATGTGATGGATTTACCGGTAATTGCTGGTGAATTGACAGAAGGAAAACATAGTCGCTTGCATAAATCGATTTTTTCCACACGAGCTGATTTAAAACAAGCAAACAATGAAATTGAAAACTTTTTGAGCAATGTGTTAGAGCCAGTTCTTTCTGTAAGCTATTCACTTGGAAATCGCTATCCGCATAACGAACTCGCAGAAATTTGGAAGTTAATGTTTGAAAATGCTGCGCACGATAGCATTGGTGGCTGTAATAGTGATACTACTAATCGCGACGTCAAACATCGGTATAAATTGGCATCTGATTTAGCAACCAATTTACTCGATTTAAACATGCGCCTTATTAGTGAAAAAATCGAACAAAAACAAGCGTTCCAATTTACCATTTTCAACCCACTTCCATACGAAAAAAGTGGCGTTATCAAAATGTCTGCTTATATTCCAGATGACAATTTCACGATGGAAGATACGCAAGGAAACACTCTTCCATATACTATTTTGGAGCAAACGGACTTAACAGAATATGTCTTAAACCAACATATCGATCTCAACCCAAGTAAAGCCGTTTATTTACCCAAAAAAGTCTTTTTAGCAACGATGCTTGTAGAAGTAAACAACCTCCCAGCGCTTGGATACGACACGGTTTACTTTAATTTGGAAAAAGAAACTGCTGAGCAAGAACCAAAACAATCTACGGCTTCAAAAATCGAAAATGAATTTTATGAAATCCAGTTAGCGGACAACAACTCACTAACTATTCATGACAAAAAAGCGAATAGAACTTATACAGATCAAATGGTTTTTGTTGAAAATGGAGACGATGGCGATTCCTACAACTATTCTCCGCCTCGTAAAGACCTAGTAATTACATCTAAAGAAGCGGTAGTAGATAGTATGGATTCGAGTGTATCTAGCGTCAACCAAACATTAACTATTTCCTTCAAGTTAAATGTGCCGTATAATTTAGAAGAACGTGCTAATCGTGAAAAAAGAAAAGAAATGACTATCAAAACGATAATTTCTTTACGAAAAAACGAAGAACTTATTCGCTTTGATGTTCAAATCGCTAACAAAGTATTGAGTCATCGTTTATGTGTCACTTTCGCCACCGAAATTGCTAGCAAATTCTCGACAGCCGACCAATTATTCGCGCCAATTAAACGTCCTGTTCGACTTCCAGAAATGGATGTATGGGAAGCGGAAGAATGGCAAGAAGCACCAATTTCAATTGAAGCAATGCAGAGTTTTGTCAGTTTACACGATGAAGTGCACGGGGTTGCTGTTATGACAGAAGGCGTGCGCGAATATGAAATCATTGGTGACAATTATGATACGATTTCGCTAACCTTATTCCGTACATTTAGCCATATGGGTAAAACAGATTTACTGTATCGTCCTGGTCGTGCTTCCGGTGAGTCAATTGTTGCGACACCTGATGCGCAACTACTTGGCGAAATAAATGCGACATTCGCGCTCACTTTATTCGAAAGTTCTTTTGACGAAGCGAATATAGCAAAAAAAGCAAAAGAATACCTATCCAATCCACCTGTTTATCAAATGTCTGATTTTCTTAACGGCCGGTTGATTTATGTTTATCGCGACGAAGAAAAAACATTAGATGCAACTTATAGCTTAAAACTTCCAATGTTAGATGGGGCGATTGTTAGTGCAGTGAAAAAAGCTGAAGATAGTGAGGCGTTTATTACCCGCTTTTTCAATCCATACTTACAAAAAGAAATTGCTATTCCAGAAATTTTCCAAGGCAAAGAATGTCACTTGGACGAAAATAAATCAAATGAGAAACAAACCACATTAAAACATGCAAAAGTCCAAACTTATTTATTTGAAAAATAATGGATAACTACCGTAAAAAGGAGCTGCTAAAATGGGATACTTCGCTTATAAACGTTTGGAAACATTATATGGCATGCTCCTTGATGCTGGTAGCCACTTATCAGCTCAGAAACTCAGCCAAGAATTACATATTTCAGAACGAACGATACGAACGGATATCGCGAAATTAACTGAATTTCTAGAGAATCACGGAGCGACCATAACGCTTACTCGAGGCGCGGGGTACAAAATAGAAATCCTTGACCCAGCTGCCTTTCAAGCTTTTCAAAATGAAAAGAACAAACCGAAAAATGCGGATTATTTTGATTTAGATAATCCAGAAGAACGCGTAAAATACGAGATTTTCTTGCTTTTATCAAGTGCGGATTATATTAAATTAGAAGATTTAGCAGATACTATTTATGCTAGCCGAGCAACTATTTCGAACGATATGAAACAAGTTCGAAAAGTCATTGCATCGTATGATTTAACGCTTGTTTCTAAGCCTGGTAGCGGTGTGAAAATCGTTGGGGAAGAAGAAAAAATGCGTTACACTTTAACAGCACTGATTGCTTCCAAAAAGGCGCCAGAATCGTATTTAGAAACATTTTTCGAATGGCATAAACAAAAAGATAAACTGCAAAAATTAATGTCAGCTGTGACAGATTATTTCTTTGCAACGAATATTCGCTTTACTGACGAAGCACTTCAAAACCTTTTACTACATATGATGATTCTTGTGGAACGAATTGAGCTAGGCCATTCATTAGAACAGTTTGAATTAACGGATGTCAGTGAAGAAGAAATCGTAATAGCCAATAAATTAGCTACTATTTTAGAGTCCCTTTTCGAAATAACCATTTCATCTGCTGATAAAAATTATTTGCTTCTTCAAATCGCCAGTAAGCGGATATTGAATGTAGAAGATAAAGAAATTAGCGAATTTGATGATTATGCTTATATTGAAGGGATGCTTAACCGAATTGAATCGCACTATTCCTATCATTTACAAGATGATTTACAACTCAAAAAGGACTTGATTGCACATATTCATTCGATGTTATATCGTGTGAAATATCATATGACAGTTAAAAATCCAATGACTGAACATATTAAACGTTATTATCCACTTGCATATGAAATCACACTAGATGCAGTAGAATCCTTAAAAAAAGATTACCCTTATGATATTAATCAAAATGAATTAGCCTATTTAGCCCTTCATATCGGAGCATCTCTTGAACGAAATTACCAAATTTCTTATTACCGGCATAAATCAGCTTTAATTGTTTGTGGATCAGGCTTTGGAACCGCGCGAATCGTCGAAGCAAAAGTGAAATCAGCTGTGAGCAATTTGGACATTACAAAAGTTGTCTCGATTCAAGAATATAACCGTTTTATCCATATTGAAGAAGATATTATCCTGTCTACTGTAAGAATTCCTGAAAAAAATAAGCCAGTCATCAAAATCAGCAATATTCCAACTAATGAAGAATTAAAAATGCTTGGAGCCATTATTCAAGAACAAACTGATTCTAACCGAGGTTTCCTTTCAAACTTCTTTACGGCTGAATTTTTTGCAAGAAGTGAATTAACTAGTAAATCAGCTATTCTGAAAGAAATGGTGAGCTCTTTGTATAAAAATGATATAGTTGGCACAGACTTCTTAGGTTCTGTACTGGAACGAGAAAAGCTAGGTTCAACGGTTCTAGGAACTGGAATAGCGATTCCTCATCCACTTGGTTTGATGGCAAAAGAAACTAAAATAGTTATTCGGATTTTAGATAAACCGATTAAATGGGACCAAAAACAATCTGTGCATGCTGTTTTTTTACTATGTATAAGTAAACATGATTATGAGGAAGCTATCAATATATATGAGTTGCTTGTAGAACTTGTCCGTGAAGAATACGGAGAAAAACTTGCCAATTTAACTAACTTTCGTGAATTTACTACTTTAGCAAAGGATATTTTAAAGAAAAAATGAAGGCTGCATCTATTTTTTAAAGATGTAGCTTTTTTCGTGAATTTTTCGTGAATATTTTTACTTTTCCATTTGGTGAAAGTCGATTTCATGGTACACTATAAAGATAATAAATAAACAGATGGAGGATTTAATGAATAGACAAGCAGAATTTATTTTAATTATTGTTGGTGCATCTTTTAGCATTTTAACGTTTTTTGGAGCGACATTATATACATTGGTTTTTGGTATTAATGCAATGCTCATGTTGGATATGCCAACGACTTATGGTGGAGGAGGAGAAGCCATTATTTTATGGATATTTACTTTCTTTTCAATAATCGCCGTACTTTTTACTTTAGCCTCAGCAATTTTTGGTTTCATCGGAGCCTTTAAAATTAAAAATAACGGTCCTAAAACAAAACTATTCGGTGTGTGTTTTATTGTTTTAGGAGGATTACAAGTGTTCACTATTCATGGAATTTTATTTTTGATTGCCGGTATTTTAACGGTTACAAAAAAAGAATATCAGACAAATCTTAAAGAAGGCGAGGGGATAAAATGGGATTAGTAGTAATGTTCTTTCCAATATTAATGATTTTTTCCTTAATGCTCGGTCTGGCTGCAAAAGCTCTTTTAGCAATTTGGGTTTATAAAGATGCAGAACAACGCGGAATGAATGCGATTCTCTGGTGTCTGCTAATGGTTTTCGTAAATGTGTTAATCATCTTAGTTATTTACCTTATAGTCCGTACAAAAGGAGAAGTAATGAAGAAAAACCTTGGTCTCCTGTTTGGTGGTCTAGGTGTGGCTGTAGTAAACACTTTTATAGCAATTATTGTTTTTATTATTATTATTTTTTCCGTAGCAAGTGGTGGCGGTGGAATGCACAATATGATGGACGGCTATAACTATGATGACAACTATAATTACGATGATAGTTATGATTATGATACAGATACATGGGATGATATCTAATGACTTCAACAAGAATCTGCTACCTAATATAGGGGCAGATTCTTTTTATATTAATGCAAAAAGGGTATAGACTATAAAAACTAGAAATTTGGGCAAGGGGAACTGCTAAATGGATACGGTTATATTAATCACGGTTATCATTGTGATAATGGGGTTAGCATTTGATTTTATTAATGGTTTTCATGATATTGCCAATGCTGTTGCTACTAGTATTTCAACAAGGGCATTAAAACCGCGAGTAGCAATTGGGATTGCGGCAGTCATGAATTTTTTAGGAGCTATATCTTTTACAGGGGTAGCAGAATCACTTACAAAAAGTATTGTCGATCCATTTTCACTTGGTAATGGTGAATTTGTTGTGTTATGTGGCTTAATTGCAGCAGTGATTTGGAATTTGATGACTTGGCTTGTTGGAATGCCAAGTAGTTCCTCGCATGCGCTGATTGGTGCGATAGCCGGGGCTTCCATTGCGTCAGCTGGCAGTTTTAGCGTACTTAACTGGTCGGGTTTTACGGTAATTATTATTGCACTTATTATTTCGCCTATTATTGGTTTTACAGTGGGTTACTTCATATATTCTCTGTTTAAAAAACTTTTTCATGATAAAAAACTGGGGAAAATGAACCGTCGTTTTCGCTTTATTCAAATCGGGACAGCTGCAGTGCAAGCTTATTCTCATGGAACAAATGATGCACAAAAGACGATGGGGATTATCACATTAGCTCTAGTAGCTAGCGGGCTTTTAAAAGAATCAGCTGGAATTCCTTTTTGGGTTCAAGTAAGTTGCGCGGCTTCAATGGCCATTGGATCATCTGTCGGTGGTTATCGAATTATTAAAACAGTAGGCACAAAAATCATGAAAATCACACCAGTAACAGGTGTTGCCTCAGATTTAAGTTCACTTTCAGTAATTATGACAGCCACACTGATTCATTTGCCGGTCAGCACAACACAAGTAATTGATAGCTCTATTATGGGTGTTGGAACTGCTAATCATAAAAAAGAAGTCAATTGGCGCACAGGGAAAAATATGGTGGTCACATGGTTTATCACTTTGCCACTAGCTGGACTTTTGGCAGCAGTGGTATACTGGATATCAGCAGCTATTTTCTTATAAGAAGGAGGATTTTTAATGAAAATTGAACATATTGCTTTATGGACGACGGATTTGGAAAAAATGAAAGACTTTTATGTAAAATATTTTGGTGTAACAGCCAATGACTTATATGAAAACAAGACAAAAGGTTTTACATCTTATTTTTTATCATTTGAAAATGGAGCCAGACTTGAGATTATGAGTCGGACAGATGTAACTGGGAAAAATCTTGGAGAAAATTTAGGATGGGCGCATATTGCTATTTCAACTGGTACAAAAGAAATGGTTGACGAACTAACAGAAAAACTAAGAAAAGATGGTTTTAAAGTTGCTGGAGAAACGAGAACAACAGGGGATGGATATTACGAAAGTGTTGTGCTAGATCCAGAAGGAAATCGTATCGAAATAACTTGTTAATATTGATTTGTCAGCAACTAAATAATCATGTAAGATACAGGTAATACATATTAATAATGAGGTGAAGTTTGTGGATATCGTAACGAATAAAATCGTCGTAGAAAAATACAACTTTGAAACAATTTTGGAAGAAGACAAGCAGTTTGAAAACAAAATTGAATTAGAAGTCCATGAAGTCGAGCCAGTCAATGGAAATGTAGAGCTAATGGCAAAAGGTAAAATTTTTAAAATAACGATTCCTTTTTTATTAGTTCTTGAAAATTTTCGAATTGATGGTAGAATAAGCCGTATTATACAATTAAAAGATTTTTTTGGTCAATTTTCAGACTTAGAAGTGGTGGATGTGGAAGGATTATCCAATCCATTAATTGATTATATCAAGCGTTTAACTTATGAAGTAACCGAAATTGCGTTTGATGAGCCAGGGGTTAGTTTAGATTTTAACGCTAATCATAATGGCTAGTTAGGAGAGTAAATGCGTCAATATATGAAAATGGTGCGCCCATTCGATTTTATTATTATTGTGTTATTGATTTTGGGTTCGTTTTTACCTTTAATATTATTTTCTGTCGCTGAAGCTAAGAATGCGGGCGATGATGTGATAGCTATTATTTCGCAGGACGGGGAAGTTATTCGGGAAATTCCGCTGACTGGCCACAAAGGAAATGAACAATTTACTATTAAAGGAAAAGGCACACAATATAATTTGATGGAAGTAGATGGCGAAAGAATTCGTATCAAAGAAGATAACAGCCCAGACCAAGTAGGCGTCAAAATGGGTTGGAAATCCAAAGCTGGTGACACCATTGTTTGTTTACCGCATAAAGTCTTCGTAGAAATTAAATCAACAAGCAAAACAAGCAAAGACCCTGATTCAGATTTAATTGTGCCAAATTAGAAAAAACCCAGTAATTTCATTTAAGAAATTGCTGGGTTTTTTCGATGGCATTATTAAGTCGTATAGTTTATTTTTCTGAAAATACATTATAATGCATATTGGCTTTACTTAATATATAAAGACTGCCGCCACTTAAAGCAATGGCTCCATATATCGCTATAGTTGAATTAGCTTTTATCCAATCAAAACAAGAATCAAAAAACGGCAGAAGCCAAACGTTTTGGAAAGAAGCAACTAAAACAAGTACGAGTATAAAAAAACAAATAACTGTTACAAGCCATAATAAACACGTTTTTTTAAATAAAATGATAGAGAACATTAAAACGAGAGAAATAGCAGTTCCTATTAAGAAAACAGTTTGGAAACTTTCAGGCATAGCTTTATCTGAAAGCATTTTCCTATAATAACCATACATTAAAAGCCCGTATACTACAACAAAAATAGAATTTACTTTTAATAAAAGTTTGCGTTTTTTACTCATTTAACGACCATACTTCGTGTTAATAGCATCAATAATACTATCATATGTGTTACCAGTGGCAATAGCATAAATGGCTAAAATCATAACTATTACAGCTGCAACTATACGGATTGGCCTAACAACTATTTCTTGATTATTTTTCTTAGCTTTAAAGATAGGGTAAATCGAGTATACTACATACAGTACCGATACAATTAGAATTACATAGGTAAAAATCTGTGGTGTCATGCTTTGTTTCCTCCTAGGTGTATTATGATGTAAATGAATGATAATAATTCTAAACATCAACGAAATTATAGCATATATATTATTAAATTCAAAACTTTTTTAAAATAAAAATTTTACTCAAAACCACATAGTGTTAAACCTTGTGCTTTCGCTTGAGCTATTGTAACAGTTGTTTCGCCATTAGAGTTATTTAAGCCACGACAGTTTTGATCATAATGATATCTTTTGCCGGTAGCCGTAATATAAACCATTTCTCCTTGTTCATTGCTTGTGCTTGGAGCAGAAGCCGCTCTTTGTTCGTTTGCTCGTTTTGTTTCAGCAGCTTTTTTCTCAGCGGCTACTCTTTTCTCAGTAGCTTTTTTTTCTTGCGCTATTCTTGCTTCTTCTGCTTTTTTTTCAGCAGCAACTTTGGCGTCGGCTGCACGTTTTTCCTCTGCAGCAATCTTTTCTTGCTCAATGCGTGCTTCTTCCGCTTTTTCCGCCGCTAAACGTTCTTCTTCGGCTTTCGCTGCAAGTTTAGATTCATAACCTGGGCTTAGTTTTAAAGAAAGTGTTTGTTCTTCTGTTTTCCCATCAATCATAATAGAAAGTACGACATCTTGGGCTTTATCCAACGAATCAACTGAAAAACTAAATGCTCCATCGTCGTCAGCAGTACCTACTACATCTGGAATATTACTGAAAACAACTCTTACTTCCGCGCCAGGATTGGTTTCTCCTTCTATTACTATCATCCCATCATCATTTGTGGTAAATGTATTTTCTGTTTTTAAAATGGGTGTAACAGTAACTTCTTTGGTTTTTTCTTCCTGTTTTGGCTTCTCATTCGAAGCCTCTTCTTCAGCAGTTGGAATTATTCCAATACCGATTATAATTGCTAAAATAGAGCTAATAATTACAATTTGTGTCTTCTTTTTAGGCCAATTTCTCTTTCTAAAACGTAAAAGTCCAAAAATCAACACACCAATCCCTACAAGAAACAACAAAGTTCCTAGTCCCGTCATAATTTTTAATCTCCCTCTCCCTTTTTTTGTCAATCACTTTATTATAGTCATAATGTAACTTTTTTCACAAGAGAAATTAAAAGGGAAAAGCTATTTTTTTATACGTTCTGCTATCGCGCTAAAGAAAATGCCGCAAAAAAGCATAGAAACCATAAAAATTGTTACAGATTTCATCCATATAGTACTCGAAAAAAATAAAGTACTCCTATTAAAATAATGTAAGCACGGTCCAATGAAAGATAGTAAAAAACTAATAGGAATAAAACAAAAAGCTAATTTAGCAAATTCTTTTAAATTTTTTTCGATAATAATCATCCCTTCCATTAAAACTTTCACAAGGAGTATACTATAAAAAATGGCAAAATTGAACCCTCTTGAATAATCGAGTTGATTGCTTTATCATGAAAGGGGAGAAACTCTTGGAGGTGCATATAATGACAAAGTCACTTGAAGAAATCGGTACCGAAATTGGCGCTAAAACAGAAAAAGTTGTTCGTAAATCTGGAGAAGTTGCTGGAACTGCTGCTAAAATCTCCGTTTATAGTTCTGTTTGGGCTGTAAAAATGAGTATAAATAAATCACGGTCTTTTATTGAAGGCTTCAAACAAGGTTGGTCAAGTAAATAAAGGTATAAGAAAAGGGAGAAACTCTATTGTTAAACTACTTATCTTCACTAAACCCGGTATTACTAGCGCTTCTTGCCGGGATTTTCACATGGGCTTGTACAGCAGCCGGCGCATCACTTGTATTTTTCTTTAAAAATTTAAATAAAAAATGGGGCAATATCATGCTTGGTTTCGCTGCTGGTGTTATGTTAGCTGCGAGTTTTTGGTCCCTTCTTGCACCTGCGATAGAAATGAGTAAGGATTTAGGGAAATTTTCTTTTGTTCCTGCTTTAGTTGGTTTTTTACTAGGGGGAATATTTTTACGGGTGATTGACCGAATTATTCCCCATTTACATTTTGGATTTCCTGAGCAAGCAAAAGAAGGGCCGAAAACTTCCCTTCGAAAAAGTATTTTATTAGTTTTATCTATTACTATTCATAACATTCCAGAAGGAGCAGCTGTTGGGGTTGCATTTGGAGCAGTAATAACGGGAGACACAGAAACACTTATAACTGCTATTGTGCTGGCTTTAGGTATTGGTATTCAAAATTTTCCAGAAGGAGCAGCTGTTTCCATTCCCTTGCGCGGAGAAGGACTTTCTAGACGGAAAAGTTTTTGGTACGGTCAATTATCTGCGGTTGTAGAACCTGTTTTTGCAGTTATTGGAGCAGTATTAGTCGTTTTTGTCACGCCAATATTGCCTTTTGCATTAGCTTTTGCTGCAGGAGCGATGATTTTTGTAATAGTGGAAGAATTAATTCCAGAATCACAAGTGGAAGGATCAACAGATTTAGCAACTGCGGCAACTATGGCTGGTTTTGCAGTGATGATGGTTTTAGACGTAGCATTAGGATAAAAACATGTTAAAAAACGTTCTCTAATATTTGCGGATTGCGTTTTTTTGCGGTAAAATTAATAGTGAAACATTTCACAATATGCTAGTTTTCAGGGGTAATCCTGTAACTATACTTTGGACACGGAAAAAAGCTCCCACTTTATCCGTGTCTTTTTTTACAATTTTTGGTCCTTTCTTCCTGTTTTAGTACAAAAACTAGAATCTTGTGTATATTCCTGTATAATTGGTGTATAAGAGAAACTGGGGAAGGTTTTTCTTAGGTGAGGTGTATAATGTGAAGAAAAGGTGGATTAGAATTTCACTAGTCGCTATTCTCATTATTGCCGTGGTTTTTATTGGTGTGAAGGGATTTCAACGATACCAATTTTCAAAGTCGCGCAACAAGGTAATAATGCAGATGGACAGACTAATGAAGGATCAAAGTGGAAGTGACTTTCACCGTTTGGATAAGAAAGAGAATGGAGTAGAAATTATTTCTTATATTCCTAAAACTACTACGAAAAAAGACAACATTACTGTCCAGAAAGAAGTTAACAAAGCTGCTGATTTAGAAAGAAAGAAGCTTGATAATGAAAAGGATGAAGAAGGGATAATCTTTTATACTTTTCAAAAGCAGAAACTGGCAGAAAATGTTGTATCTTATAAAATTGAACAACATGAGTATGTAAAAGAAGGGCAAACCAAATTAACACTTAAAAGTAAAAAAGACGTTTGCCAAAACATTGTGACAGATGCAGAAACAGGGGATCTGCTGACACTTGGGGAGGTTCTACTAAAAAGCAACGATACGAAATTTAACATTAAAACCGCAGTAGAACAAGAACTAATAAAATCAGGGGATATTCCTTTAAAAGATATTGGGAATCTTGGGGAAATTAAAGGTATTACTAATTGGGAGGAAACTAATTTTGGGTTAACAGATACAGATTTAATTTTACCAATTAATGTACCAGGTTATCCAAAATTAAAGAAAGTAAATTTAAAACTGGCTGATATTGCGAGCTATGTAAACAAAAAATATATACCAGCTGGTGTAGAGATTCCATCAGCGCAAAAAGCAGTATCAGGTAAGAAAATTGCACTTACTTTTGACGATGGCCCGAGCCAGACAGTTACACCAAAAGTACTCGCTACACTGAAACGATACAACGCAAAGGCAACATTCTTTGTTCTTGGTTCACGAGTACTAGAAAATCCGGATTTGGTGAAACAAGAACTTGATGAAGGGCATCAAGTGGGAAGTCATTCATGGGATCATCCGCAATTAACGAAGCTTTCTAATAAAGAAGTGTATGACCAAATTTTAAAAACACAAAAAGTGGTTTTTGATCAAACTGGGTATTTTCCGACAACGATGCGTCCACCTTATGGCGCAATAAATAAAGAGGTTGCGGAAGAAATTGGTATTCCAATCGTGCAGTGGTCTGTGGACACAGAAGATTGGAAAATTAAAAATCCAAAAGCAGTTACAAAGAAAGTAATGGCGAACGCATCGGATGGAGCAATTGTACTTATGCATGATATTCACCCAACAACAGGAGATAGCCTAGATAAAACGCTGAAACTATTAAAAAAACAAGGCTATCAATTTGTAACTGTAAATGAACTATACAATGAAAAATTAAAAATTGGTAAACAATATTTCGATGCAAATGATTCCAGAATGGTAAAATGAAAAAAAGTGGTAGTTGAAATGAGCAATCATTTTGGCTATCACTTTTTTTGTGTAAAGATTTCTTTACAGTTTTAATAATATATTTTATAATGAATGTAAAGATATCTATACATGGCGGTGAGTGCATGAAAGTAATAAATAAAGTGAAAGAAATACGGACAGAAAAAGGTATTTCACAGACTGATTTAGCCTTAACTTTAGAAGTTTCGAGACAAACTATTCATGCTATTGAAAAAGGAAAATATAATCCAAGCCTGGAGTTAAGCCTAAAGATGGCGCAATATTTTCATTTAACAATTGAAGAGATTTTCAAACTGGAGGAGAACTAACATGAGACAATACAAAGTAAAAAGAGTACTAACAATTATAGTTGCTTGCCTTTATTCATTTATGTTGATGAGGATTGTTCAAGGAGTGAATTTATTTGGAGATATGGTGACGGTTATTGTAGTAGTTTTAGCTATTTTGATTGGATCTACAGGAACTCTTTTACTATCTAAAGATAAAGCTCAAGAAGAATATGTGAAAGATAAGCTAGAAAAAGATGAAAGGTACATCAATATCCGCAAAACTTTTTCCTTTTATTTTATTATAGTAGTTGCTGGGATAATTCCGATAATATTGGTTTTGTTGAATCTAAATGGAATAGAACAAGTTTCTCTTTCAAGTCTAGCAATCTTTCTTATTGCAATCAGTTTAATTTACACCATCATGCTTGATATTATTAGAAAAAAAGTATAGAACACCCGAATTTTAAGCAAAATAAAAAACATCCAACTTTTTCGTTGCATGTTACCTAGCATTTACCAAATTTTGGTGACAATGCCATAAATACTATTATGTGTAATCCAACCATTCACGTGTTTGTGATTATTAGAAATTTGATATTGCTTACCGCGGATTTTACTGATTTTATGTGTAAAAAAGCTACCGCGAACTTTGCAAAATACGATATCGTCGACTTTGAGTTCTCTCGTGCCAATTGGTTCTAAACGAACAGGTTGCATCGATTTAATCAAAGGTAACATCGAATTTCCGCCTTCTTTATAACGCTCAATGGTTTCGCCACGTCTCAGTATCTCTACTGCATCTAGGCTTCTCATAGTTATGCTCCTTTCTTATTGTTGAAATAACCATAACAAAATAAATAAGCTAAGTCAACGAAAAATTTTGCTGACTTAGCTTATTTTTTTAATGGTTCCGGTTTGCGAGTTGAATAATCCAACCTGCTACGGGAAAAATGATGAATAAAACCGTCGATATTTGTGGTGCAAAAAAGCTAATAATACCAAGTGAAATGACAAAAATAAAGCTTGAAATTCGAAATTTCCAATTATCCATACCGTAATCTTTTCCTTTTGCCGCGTGATGTAGTAGTTGGAAAATCACGGAAGTAATCAAAATAGTAATAACAAACCCAATAATTGGTGCGGTCATATCTGGATGTTTCATAATAGCTCTTGTAAATAGAGGAATAAGTGATAGGATTAATAAAAATAGAATATTAAATAATACAGCAGAAGCCGAAATAGTTGTTACTTTATCGAATAGTCTGCTATGAGAATACCAAAATTGTCCGATGATTAATCCGCCTTCTATAAATATAAAAATTTCCCATAAAAAAGCTTGTGTACTTGCAGCTGTAAATGTATCAGGTAAAGTCATTCCTAAAACAATGATAGTGATTATAATAGCAAAAACGCCATCGCTAAAAGCTTCCAATCTGCCTTTTGTCAAAGGTTCGCCCTCCCTTCCATGTCTTGTTTATTTATGTTGTGGGCTCGTTTAGTATAGCATATTTTATAAGCAAACAAGGAGTAGCAATGTAACACGAAAAAAATCTGATATAATAGAATAAAATTAACTTTAAAAGGAGCTTAAATAATTGATTAGAGCTATTTCTGTAGATATGGACGGGACTTTTTTAGATGAGAATGGTGAATATAATCGTGCTAGATTTGAAAGAATTTATGCAGAATTAGTGAAGCAGCAGATTAAATTTATTGTTGCGAGCGGAAATCAATATTATCAGCTAAAATCTTTTTTTCCTGGGAAGGATGAGGAACTTTTTTACGTTGCTGAAAATGGAGCAGTTATTTTTCATCAAGGGGAACTTCGGAGTGTGAATCGTTTTGAGAAGGGATTAGTTCAAAAGATTTTGCGGACGTTGATTCAAGATTATCAGGATTTGCAAGTGATTCTTTGTGGGGTCAAGAGTGCGTATTTGTTAAAAGCAGCGGATTCGAATTTTAAAACATTTGCGAAAAAGTATTATTTTGAATTACAAGAAGTGGATTCGTTCGATGTGCTTCCGGATGATACATTTATTAAGTTTGCGCTGGATGTGGAAGTGACTAAGACTGGGCAAATTGTGGAAGATTTGAATCAAACGTTTAATGGAGAAATTCGTGCTGTCGCAAGTGGTCACGGAAGTATCGATATTATTATTCCGGGTGTGACGAAAGGGAGCGCCATTCAGCAACTATTGAATGAATGGCGAGTGGCTCCAGATGATTTACTCGCTTTTGGGGATGCGAATAATGATATCGAAATGTTGCAATTAACTCCGAATAGTTACGCAATGCAAGAAAGTAGTCCGGAAGTCTTTGCTACTGCAAAATATATTGCTCCTTCTAATAAGGAGGCGGGCGTGTTACAAGTTATAGAAGATTATATGGAAAAAAGCCAGAGACCTTGATATGGTCTTTGGCTTTTTCTATTTCAATAAACTAAGAAATACGACGCCCACCATAATTAGCAGTATGCCAGAAAGGATAAAGGTCCATTCCAGTGGGCTTTTTTTCTGTTTGAAAATGAGAATGCCGCCAATTGTTGCGACGATGACACAGGCTTGCGAAATCGAGAAGCTTGTAGCAACACCAAGAACAGCAGTCGCTAAAAACATGCCTAGATTGGCAATTGACCACGACAATCCGGTCATTAAGTTGAATGTAACATTTTTCCGGGAAATAGCAGTCTTTTTCGCTAAGTTAATACAAATGGCGCATGTCAGCATCCCGATTGCTTGTGGTAAAATGATAGAAAAGCCAGTGACATCAAAAAGCTGGTTTGTCACTACGTAAAGCGTTAAAAAGAAGGAAGATAGAATAACGATACCGTAGACATGAAATGAAACCGACTCCGTGATATGATTCCCGCGTTTTTGAAACCCGGTCATTACAACTCCAATCAAGATTAAAATTACTGCAACAACTCCAATGATTACAGCCGTAACTGTTTGCCATTCCTGGAATACGAGAACGGCGAAAAGCGTTGCGCCAACTAGCTGAGTTCCGTTTGAAATCGGCATTGCCTTCGCGACACTAGAAGCCGCAATCCCTTTAAACTGTAGTAATTGCCCAAAACTCCAAAAGATGCCTGAAACAAAACTCACAATAAAAGAAAGAACTGTTATTTCTGGTGATAAAATCCAGAATAAAATGAAAGCAAATAATAACGCACTAATCGAAGTCCCTAGTAATTGTTCCTCAGGGGTGCTCTTTCGTAAGTTCGCAATTATTGGCATAAATCCCCATCCGAGAACAGGGAGTAACGCAATAAGATAAATAGACATAAATAAGCTTCCTTTCTAGGTTAGTGGTGCTACTCAAATCTACCATTCTCCAAAATGAACAGCAATATCCCAAAATTACGGTATTCAATGCGGTAATTTTCGTAGTTTTCTGGGGATGAGGCTTTGTAATAGAATAAGTGTAGGGAAAGGAAAATCAAAAATGAAAGCGGTAACGAAAATGATTGCAAATCGCGAAAAAAATATCATTCAGTTTCTAATGAAGACAGGTCAAACACGTGTTGGAACCATCGCGAATCATCTCGGACTTTCAGAAAAAACCATCTCAAATTCACTGAAAGAAATCGATATTTTCTTAAAGGATTTTGATATGACCGTCGTACGTAAACCAAAAATTGGTGTCTACATTGAAGGCGATAATAAAGCTTTTGCTCAGGTAAGTAGATTCCTAGATAACAAAGTCAGTCAAATTCCAGCAACGAAAGAAGAGCGGGTTATCTACATTTTTAGTAAATTGCTTAAAGCAGACGACTATATTACGATTCACCAACTTGCAGATGAACTTTATATTAGCCGAAGCACGATTGAAAAAAATATGGTGGAAGTCACGAAAATGCTGGAAAAAGAAGGCATTACCTTGTACAAGAAACCTAGTAAAGGTATGAAGTTACTTATTAGTGAACGAGAAAAGCGCGCTTTAACATCGAAATTTATTACTAATTTTTGGGGCAATAATTGGTATTTAAAACAGGAAGGCGAAAAAGTGCTCCAAGCTTTCGATACCATTCAAGCTGATGTCACTGGGATTTTTCCAGAAGAAGGCTTGAAAGAAATCATTGCAATTGTGCAAGCTTTCAGCGAGCGTCATGATTTTACATTTACGGATTATGCTTTTCAGTCAATTGTTATTCACCTTGCGATTGCGGTAGAGCGAATTCGTGAAGGAGAATATGTGGAAAACGTGGAAAGCGATCCAATGAAAGATGCGTTTGAGTCGCAGCGTGGTAACACGGAAATCCTCGTCAATATGTTAGAAGAACGTTTGAATATTAAAATTCCAGCCTTTGAAGTTGGTTATATCCAGTTACATTTAACGGCTGCTTATAATCAACAACATGATGAACTGCTTGTTAGTAATCAACCACAAGAAGACGATGTTGCTGAATTTGTTAGTAAATGTTTAGCGGAAGGGGATTACGATAAAGGTTTGCTTGACGACCTAACGACACATATGAAGTCCGCTATTAACCGTTTAAAACTCGGTATGCATTTTAAAAATCCTTATCTCAGCAAAATTAAGCAAAACTTTCCCCAAGCGTTTGAAGAAGCGCTCTACTTTAAAGCAAAATTTGAACAGAAGTACGATGTGCAAGTAAATGAAGATGAAACAGCGTATATTGCGTTACATTTTGAAGCATATAAAGAAAGAAGTCGCTCTTTCCCCGACCAAATTCGAGTTGTGCTTGTATGCAGTACTGGGCTTGGTTCATCCAGATTACTCGCAGCTAGAATTAAAAAATATTTTCCAATGATTACGATTGAAAAAATACTGTCTGTTCAGGCGTTAATGGAGACCGAAGTCGATGTGGATTTAGTCATTAGTACAATCTATCTCGAACTAGAAGAGATTCCAAGTATTGTAGTCAGTCCAATGATGAGTAAAGCCGATTTACAACAAGTCGAAAGTCAAATCGAGCGAACAAGACGCAAGAAAAAGAAACGAAGCCAGCCATTTGTTGACTTAATTCAACCGAAAACCATTTTTGCAAAGTTGGATGTTGCGACAATGGAAGATGCAATTGCAGAAATTGGTGGCAAGTTGGTGGAGCAAGGCATTGCTAAGCACGGCATCGTGGAAAGTGCGCTGAAAAGAGAAGCCTTGTCATTCACTTCTTTTGAAGAAATGGCGACACCGCATGCAGAACCAGCGCTTATTAATGAATCGTGCATTGCTATCGCGACACTTAAACACCCAGTGAAATGGGGCTTAGTCGATGTGGATAAAATCTTTTTTATCGCTCTGACAGAACAAAATGGCATTCATTTAGACGCAATGTATGAACAGTTTTATAAATTTATTGATAATAAAAAATGGCTTGAAAAGCTGACACAACTAAAAAGTGCCGCAGATATTTATGAGCATTTGTTAAAGGATGGGATGTAATGGAAGTAAAAGATATTTTAACAAAAGAATTAGTTGTTTTTGATTTAGAAGCAACGACCAAAGAAGCAGCAGTGGAAGAAATGGCGGAAATACTGAATAAACATGGCATTTTAGCAGATAAAGCGACATATATTCAAGCCGTTTTGGAACGAGAAGCGCATTCAACAACTGGAATAGGTAATAACATTGCTATCCCACACGGAAAAAGTGAGAGTGTGACAAAATCAGCCATTGTTTTTGCAAGAACGAAAGAAATGATTGAGTGGGAATCACTGGATGATGAACCGGTAAACATGATTTTTTTACTGGCAATTACTGATTCCGACAAAACAAACGGACATTTGAAAATCCTTGCTGAAATTGCAACGAAACTAATGGACGATGATATTGTCGAAAGTTTAAAAAACACAAGAGACGAAGAAGAAGTCATTCGAATTTTAAATGGAGGCGTAGTAGAGATATGAAACGTAAAATTATTGCAGTAACCGCATGTGCGACAGGTGTTGCGCATACTTATATGGCAGCGCAAGCACTTAAAAAAGGCGCGAAAAAAATGGGTAACCTTATTAAAGTAGAAACACAAGGTGCCACAGGAATTGAAAATGAATTAACAGAAAAAGACGTAAATATTGGCGAAGTAGTCATTTTCGCAGTAGATACAAAGGTACGTAATAAAGAACGTTTTGATGGCAAAGTAGTACTAGAAGTTCCAGTAAGTGCACCAATTAAAGACGCGGAAAAAGTAATCAACGCAGCACTTGCGTTAATTGATGAAAAATAAGGAGGAGCAACCATGTTTAAGAAAATTGGGAGTGAACTAAAAAAACATGTTTTAACAGGTATTTCATATATGATTCCGCTCGTTATCGCGGGTGCCGTAATTATGGCGATTGCTCGAGTTGGCGGTTCGTTTTTCGGAATTACAGATATTTGGGACGCGAAATATGCAGACAGTGCGAATAGCTTCATTTCGTTACTACACAGTTTAGATGGTTTTGGTGGCTTGGCGCTTGGAATGATGTTCCCGGTTATTGCCGCATTTATCGGGTATTCCATTGCGGACAAATTAGCACTAGCACCTGGTCTTGTTGGTGGTTTGCTGGCACGTGATATCGGTGCCGGTTTCCTCGGGGCTCTCGCAGCTGGTCTAATCGCTGGTTACACATGTCTTTTAATTAAAAAATATGTGAAATTGCCTAAAGCGGCGGCTTCTATCGTACCAGTATTTTTAGTTCCAGTTTTTGGGACACTTATTACAGTTCTTATAATTAATTATGTCGTTGGTATTCCTTTTGCAGATTTAAATACTGCCCTTGAAAATTGGCTTAATGGTATGTCTGGATCGAACCAAATTTTGATGGCTGCTATTATTGGCGCAATGGTTGGTTTTGACTTAGGCGGACCTGTTAATAAAGCAGCTGTAACAACGGCGATGGCACTTTTAACAAGCGGAATCTATGCACCCAATACAGCAGCGCAAGTAGCGATTATTATTCCGCCACTTGGTCTTGGTTTAGCTACTTTAATCGCAAAACGCAAATATAATGCAGAAATGCGTGAAGCAGGGAAATCCTCGCTTATCATGGGACTAGTTGGGATTAGTGAAGGGGCAATTCCTTTCGCGGTGGAATCCCCACTTAAAGTTATTCCGGCTACAGTGCTTGGTTCAGCTGTCGGCGGGGCACTTGCGGTAGGACTTGGTGCGATTAACCAAGCGCCAATCAGTGGGTTTTATGGCTGGTTCACAGTAGAAAATTGGCCTGTTTATATTTTAGCTATTGCAGTTGGAACATTAATCGTTGCGGGTATGTCGGTTGCTTTACGGAAAGCAAGTGCCGGTGAGGAAATGGCAGGCTCTAGCTACGATGATGAAATAGACGAAGCGGAATGGGAAGCATAAAAAACGGAGGTAATTATGGTTAAAGCACATATTGTGAACCATACGCATTGGGACCGAGAGTGGTATTTCACCTCTGCCGATGCACTGGTTCTAAGTGAACAACTTTTTACAGAAGTGATTGACGAATTAAAAAAGCATCCAGAAGCAAACTTTGTACTGGATGGACAATTGTCGATTTTAGATGATTATGTTGCGCTTCATCCGGATAAATTAGCAGAAATTAAGCAGCTAATTGCAGATGAACAACTTTTTATTGGACCGTGGTTTACGCAAACAGATGCCTTCTTCGCGCATGGTGAGTCGATTTTGCGCAATGCGATGATTGGGATTTTTGATAGTAAAAAATATGGCGACTATATGAAAATTGGGTATTTACCGGATACATTTGGTTTTAATGCCCAAATGCCAACTTTACTTGAACATGCTGGATTTGATAATGTGATTTTCTGGCGTGGGATACATTTGGGAGAGCATGTCACATCTCCGTATTTTAAATGGCAAGGGCTGGGTGAGAATGTTTCTATCTATGCTATCAATATGCCACAAGGTTACGGCACAGGGATGCTACTTGAACCAACAGCTGCATATGTGGATGGACGCCTTGATCCAGCAATTGATTTTATTGAAAAATATAGTAAAACGGCAGAAGTTTTAATTCCATCTGGAAATGACCAGCTGAATATTATTAGCAATTTTGCCGAAAAATTGGCGGAAATCAACAAGATGGGACGCCATGATTATCAACTTAGCACCTATCAAGATTTTATTCAATATGTAAAAGAGTTGCCAGATTTAGAAACCTATCGTGGTGAATTTAGAAGTCCGGTGTTAGCGCGTGTGCACAAAACAATTGGCTCAAGCCGGATGAATATAAAGCTGAACAGCGCTTCTTTGGAGCAAAAACTCTTAACGCGTATCGAGCCACTACTTGTTATTGCCAAAGCATCTGGAATTTCTATCAGCGAGCGTTTACTAATGCATACCTGGAAAAAATTACTAGAAGGTCAAGCACATGATAGTTTGGCAGGTTGTGTTTCTGATCCAGTTGCTGAAGATATTTTACATCGGATGAAAGAAGCGGATGAATTATGTGATAGTATCGAAAACACAATTGTAAAGAAAATTGCGGATGATTTGGAACTAAATGCAAATGAAATTTTAGTTTTTAATACGGATTTACATGATTTTGACGGATTTAAAGAAATTCAAATAGTAACTGAACATAAAAACATCCATTTTCCAGCGTTTCAGAATGCGACAATTGTTAAAGAAGAATTTATTCCATCGCGTGAAAATGTGCTGGAAGAAACGCCAGCCGGGAACCGTTTTATTGAAGAACCGGGTTATTTTGTGCTTCAAGTACGTGTGAAAATCGAGTTGCCAGGTCTTGGTTACCGAGTAATTGCTTTTGAAGAAAACGACCGCGAACTGGATTCGATGTTTGCTGCTAACGATGCCACTATCCAAAATGAAACCTATAAAATCACTTTCCAAGATGGAGAAATTTCTCTTGAAAAACCAGATGGTAAGCGCATAACTTCCTTCATTAGTATAGAGGATGATATAAATGCAGGTGATACGTACGATTATTCACCGCTAGCAGGAGATATTGCAGAGTTGTTCTCTTTTTCCAAAGCAAGCACTGAGAAATCAAGTGAAGTAGAACGTTTAATTTTGACTGGAAAGAATAATTTTCCACTTGATCGTTTGACGAAAGAAGGGAATGGCAGGCTACAAATCAAACTAATTTTGGAGCTGAAAAAAGGTAGCGAATTACTAGATGTTAAGGTTGAAGTGGATAATCAAATTAAAAATCATCGACTACGCTTAAAAGTCAATACAGGTGTGCATACGGACTCCAATATTGCATCGCTTCCGTTTGGTTATATCAAAAGAATGCCAGAGGTTCCGGAGAATTGGCAAGAAACCTACAGCGAAATGCCAATTGATATCGAACCACTTGAACAAAACGTGACGCTAACTAGTGAAACGGAAAGTTGTACAATTTTCACACGTGGAATTAAAGAATATCAACAATTGGACCAACATATAGCACTGACACTTCTCGCAACAACAGGTCAACTTGGAAAACCCGACTTAGCATATCGACCAGGCCGGGCATCAGGCGACACAACAAAAAAAGGTCATGTACTCATCGAAACAGAGGGCGCCCAGTTACTTGGCAAACATTCATTCACTTTAGCCATTTACCTAGATAACCAAGCTTTCAATGAACGAAAAACCGCAGAACGAACAAAAGATTTCAACCAAGCAAACGTGTCCTATCAACGTCAGCCGTTCAATCATTTTTTACATCGTTTAGACAACAAAATCCAGAAAACGGAACGAAAATTAGGCGCAAAACAAACATTAGCTATGTTAAATTTACCAAAAGAATATTTAGTTTCAGCATGTCACCCATCATATTATCATGCAAACAAATACATCATTCGTATAGAAAACCCAACCAACCTACCCCAAAAGTTGGAATTACCAAATATGCGATTTGACTATGTAAATGCTATCGAAGAAACCGTCGAAAACCAAGACAACACGATTCCAGCATATGGCGCTGTCACACTAAGATTAGATTTATAAAAAGAAAACTTGCTCAAAGCTTTTATTTTGAGCAAGTTTTTTGTATTAACCGCAAAAATTCTTTAGAAGCACTCGAAAAAGTTTGATTCTTTTTCCAAACAATACTAATGCCAGCAGTAAGCGGCGGTGAGAAAGGAACGAACTTCAGATTCGTATTTTCCGTGTTGATAATACCATCAATACAGAGAATACTAGCAATATTTTCTTTAGCCAAAAGCGAGGCATTATAAAGTAAATTATATCTCCCAATAACATTCAATTGTTCAAAATGCTCACCAAGCCAACCAGCTAGTTGATTATCAATAAAAGACTGGTTAGAAACGACTATCGGATTCGCTTGAATACAACTCGGAGTAACAGCATCTTTTTTCGCTAACGGATGTGTTATATTAACTAAAATTCCCCAAATATCTTCTAAAGGAAGTGGTAAATAGTCATATTGCAGTTTTTCAACTGGATTAATCACCAACCCAAAATCCAGTAACCCGCGTTCAATTTTTTCTAGAACGTCATCAGCATTACCGCTATGCAATTGAAAAGTGATTTCTGGATGTTTTTCTCTTAATTTATGAAGAACGCTGCCGATAAATTCAAATCCTCTTGTTTCTCCAGCCCCAATGGTTATTTCTCCGCTAATTGTTTCGTTTTGCAGTAAATTCGAGGTGGTTAATTCCACTAATGATAAAATTTCTTTCCCCCGGTTCGCTAAATAAAGTCCATCCTCAGTCAACGTAATGGAACGATTTCCGCGAATAAATAAAGTTACTCCTAGTTCTTCCTCTAATTCTTTCAATTGTTTAGAAAGTGTCGGTTGAGAAAGATGAAGCACTTCTGCAGCTTTACTAATCGTTTTTTCACGTGCAACAGTTAAAAAATAATTCAACACACGAAGCTCCATTAAAATCATCCTTTCCTATAGATAAAAAGAATAGTTGGGTATGCTTTATAAGTATTATTCAATTATAACTTCCCTCGCTATAATTAAGAAGTAAAAGATTTTCGAGGGAGGGAAACACGTGATAGATTTACAAAAAAGGCTAATCGATAAAGAAATTCTGCAAGGGTCCCTGTTGTTAGACGAAATTCATCAAGTAAAGCAAAATAATGAACAACTTATCATGGAACTAAATACCAACTATCATTCCAAAAAAGAAGTCATCAAATATTTAAGTGAAATTACCGGTAAACAGGTGGATTCAACCGTCGAAGTTTCGCTTCCTTTTTACAGTGATTTTGGGAAACACATTACTTTTGGAAAAAATATTTTTATTAATTTAAATGTTACTTTCGTAGATTTGGGCGGGATTACTATTGAAGATAATGTTTTAATTGGTCCAGGTGCAAGACTTGTGACCGTCAATCATTTAATTAGTCCCAAAAAAAGACGTGGATTACGAGTAGCGCCGATTTGTGTGAAGGAAAATGCTTGGATTGGAGCGAATGCGACGATATTATCAGGCTTGACAATTGGTGAAAATGCCATCGTTGCTGCTGATTCTACTGTTACAAAAGATGTTCCAGCAAACGTTATTGTCGCAGGAAATCCAGCCAAACAAATCCGTAAAATTATCGAGGAATAAGGAGAGATAACAAATGACTATCAAAAATAAAGTAATCATTATCACTGGAGCATCGTCTGGAATTGGTGAAGCAACAGCCTTACTTTTAGCTGAAAAAGGGGCGAAATTAGTTCTTGCTGCTCGTCGCGTGGAAAAGCTTGAAAAAATCGTTCAATCCATTAAAGCAAGTTCCGGAGAAGCAATTTTTATGAAAACGGATGTGACAAAACGCGAAGATAATAAGAAATTAGTAGAGTTAGCCATTGAAACATATGGAAAAATAGATGCCATCTTTTTAAATGCAGGAATCATGCCGAACTCCCCATTATCCGCTTTAAAAGAAGACGAATGGGAGCAAATGATTGATATTAATATTAAGGGTGTCTTAAATGGTATTGCTGCCGTCTTACCTTCCTTCATCGCCCAAAAATCCGGACATATCATCGCAACTTCTTCTGTGGCAGGCTTAAAAGCATATCCTGGTGGAGCAGTATATGGTGCAACAAAATGGGCTGTTCGTGATTTGATGGAAGTTTTGCGAATGGAGTCAGCCCAAGAAGGAACCAACATCCGCACGGCAACTATTTATCCAGCCGCCATCAATACAGAGTTACTAGAAACCATCACAGATAAAGAAACAGAACAAGGGATGACAAGTTTATATAAACAATATGGCATCACCCCTGACCGCATCGCAAGCATTGTCGCATACGCCATTGATCAACCCGAAGACGTAACCATAAACGAATTCACCGTCGGACCAACCAGCCAACCATGGTAAGTAGAAAAACCTTGAATTGATTATTATCGATTCGAGGTTTTTTGGCATTGCAGGAGCTGATTAAACATGGTATCTTAAATTGAAAACGCTTAAAAAGGAGAATAACCAATGAACCGTAAACAATTAGAACAATTAAACCAAAAGTGTCTTTATGAAGTATATGATGACGAGCAAGAAACAAATGATTTTCGTGTAGGATATATCAGAGCTATTTTTGATTCGTTCATTATACTGGAAAGATACCATACTAGAGTGGGATTTGATGGATTTGCACTCGTGGCAAATGAAGCTATTTTTAAAGTTCAACAAGATACTCAATATCTTAAACCGTATCAAAATTTAAACCGACCTCAGAAACAAATACCTGAATTAAGTAAGAAAGGCGATACACTATTGAATTTTCTTGAGTGGACGAAAAAGAACAACAAATTAGTGGAAATAATGACTGTCTGGGATGAGCTAATTATTGGAACAATAGAAGCGATTGAAGAGGATTTAGTGATAATTAATGTGGTTGCACCAGAAGAATTTTCATCTGACGGGAAATGCTTTATAGAAAGCGACAATATTGTAGATATTTGTATTGATACAGCGCGACTGGAATTTATTACTTCTTGACTATTAAACGATAATTATAATTAAAAAAATTATTAATTTAAATAAAAAGTAAATAATTCACATTTTGCAATTTAAAATGCGAATAAATGTGCTATAATAATTTTGTTATATTCGGAAAAGGACCAGTTTTATCTCAATTAAAACTGGTCCTTTTTTTAGAAAGAGAGGGCAGTGAGGTTGTTAGCAGAGAGATAGAAAATAGAGAACATAGCAAGACATCAAACGAAATTACATTAAAAAAGGGAGAGCTTGATACATGAAATTACATGCAAAAGCAAAAAAAGTACTAGTGAGCTTAATAGCATTTATGTTATTCTTTTCACTACTACCTGGTTATGCACCAATGGCAGAGGAGACCTCGGCAGTAGTGGATGCACCAGAAAAGAAAGCGGGAGAACAAGCACCAACAGAAGTTAAAGAAGAACGAACAGAAAATGAAATAGTTTATGATAATCACGACGGGAGTTTTACAAAACAAATCTTTGCGGATCCTATTAATATGGAAGTTGATGGGGATTTAAAACGCATTGATGCGAATGTAGAGAAAGAATCAGATTCTGATATGATAGTTCCAAAACAAACTCCATTAGAATTAGGCTTTTTAGAAAAAATGGAAGACGGAGCATATCAGAAATTAACAAAGGCTGGAGCAGAAGTGACTTTTCGCTTAAAAGGAGCTCGTACAGGCGAAAATGAACAAGCAGTGACAGACCAATCAGCTACGTATGAAGAAAATGAAGTTACTTATAAGGATGTGTTTTCTAAAACAGATCTAAGACATTTAACTTTTCCACAATCAGTTAAAGAAGATTTAGTATTACATGAACCTAATCAAGTAGATACTTATGTTTATCAAATTGAAACGAAACTAGATGTAAAGCTAGCAGAGAATGGCGATGTGCTATTCAAAAATAAAACAGGCGATACAATGTATACGCTTCCGAAACCAGTAATGACAGATTCTAATGTTGGAGCTGAAACAGGGGAAGCAGAATTATCTGAAAATGCTTCATTTGAAATTAAACCACTGACAAAAACAGTATATGAATTACAATTAAAAGTAGATACTGCATGGTTAAATGATGCCGCACGTGAGTATCCGGTCTATATTGATCCATCTATCCGGTTAGATGAAGTTTACAATGCTAACATAAATTCCGCTAAACCAACAGAGAATAATATCGGAAGTAAGCTTTGGGATTCTGGACAAAATGCTTACACTTTAAAACTCGGTAAATGGGATAGCTCCACAGGAAATAACGCAGCCTATTTAAAAATGGATACATCTACTTTAAATAAAGCGACTATTTCTAAAGCGACTTTAAAAGTCTATAATATTTGGCATATGTCATCCACTGTAAAAAATGATTTATGGTATTACGAATCAAACGCAAACTGGTCTCCTTGGCAAGTTACTTGGAATAATGCTCCAGCAGCAACACGACTTGGTAGCGTTAATGTAGGCCGAGGCGAGTGGGCGAACCTAGATGTTACGAATACTGTTCAAGCATGGGCAACTGGTACCAGAGCGAACAATGGTTTCCGTTTAGGTACTAACATTGATCAAAACTATTGGAAAAAAGTAGTAGCAAGTGAAAATAATAAAAACTATCCATATCTAGAAGTGAATTATACGTATACACAACCAGAAAAACCTACTGTGAAGACGAATTCAAATGGTATTGGAACTGGAACAGGATTTATGGACCTGTCATGGAAAGCTGTGCCTGGAGCAACTAGCTATAATATCGTTATTTCAAACGGTTATAATTATGAATATTTCAATACAGGAAGTACAGCGACCTCGTGGAGCACAAAAGGTAAAAAAATATTCCCAACCGCTGCTGAAATTGCTGATGGCGATTTTGAATTCCACCACGACGGTAAAGGTGTGGAATTCGCTCTTGATCCACGTGAACAATATGAAAATGCCTATCAAGCTGGAAGCACTTTTGGCTTACGTAATTTAACGCGCTATCTTTTCAGAGTACAAGCCGTTTATCCAGGCGGAGCAAGTCCGGTTTCTGATTTAGTATTCGCTTACATGCCAATCGAAAAACCACAACCCCCTGCTGCGAAAGCGTATTCTAACTTAGCTCATAAAGAGACTGGATATGTGGAACTTAACTGGGAAAAGAGTCCAATGGCAGATGGCTACAAAGTTCTTGTTTTCAACGGGAAATCATATGAAGAATATGATGTCGGGGCAGAAACAAAGTGGACAACCCAGAACAAAGGCATTTGGCCGACTAAAGAAGAGATTGCTGAAGGGAAATTCGCTCTTCATCATGACGGGAAAGGCGATGAACTCGCAAAAGATCCTTCCTCAGTATATACCAATTCTGGCGGGAATTATAAAGAGCGCACAAACTACTGGTTCCGCGTTGTCGCTTATCAAAAAGCGGGAAATAACGCAACTAGCGTGCAATCAGAACCAGCCACACCATCTATTCCAGAAGCACTCAATAAACAACTAGGAATGGTAGATTACTGGACAAGTGTGCCAGTTCGTGGCGGCGAAGTGAACGCTACAAACGGAAACTTTTTATTCCATGAAACAGATTTCAACTTAGAAGGCCGTGGTCCAAGCATTAATGTCGACCGTACGTTTAATAGCCAAGATGACGCAACTGGCATTTTCGGTAAAGGCTGGACAAGTACGCTCGAAGAAAAACTCGTAGAAGAAGAAAATGGTAATATCGTTTGGGTGGAATCGGACAAGAAAATCCATCGTTTCACTAAAAAAGGCGATAAATACGAAGCGCCACCAGGCATTTATTCAGAAATCACTAAAAATGCAGATGGTTATTTAAAAATAGAAGAAGATAAGTCAGAAACACGCTTTTTAGCTGACGGACGATTAAAATCTGAAAAAGACACAAAAGGTAATGAATTAACTTATACCTATACTGATGGTAAACTAACAAGCTTGCGCGATGCTTCCGGACGTACCGTTACTTTAGCGTATGATGGTGAGCTAGTAAAAGAACTTGTCGGACCAGAGAGTCGTAAAATAAGCTATACTTATAATGACAAACAAGAGCTAATCAGTTCATCCACTGCTCGCGGGAAAATATATCGCTATGGCTATACAGATGGCTTATTAACATCGATTTATGATCCAAAACATACAGAAGAAAAACCATACGCAACAACTTTTGCTTATGAAGAAGAAAAACTAACAGAAATAACCGACCCAATCGGCAAAAAAACAACCCTTTCTTATGACAAAGAAGGACAGCAAATTACTTTAACAAATGAGAAAAAGAAGAAAACCATTTACTCATACAATGATGCTGGAAATCCAAAGAAAGAAATCGTGGATGCAGATGGTCTCAAACTGACAACGACCTACACGTATGAATCAAACAACCTAGTAAAAGAAGTGAATCCTAAGGGACAAGAAGAAACGTATTCTTACGATGCTGATGGTAATATCACGCAAGCGACAGATGCTTACGGAACAGAATCATACACGTATAATGATAACAATGATGTGACAAGCGCAACTGACACAGAGGGACGCAAAACGACTGTTGCATATGACGGAGCAGATGCTGTATCTGAAACACTTGCGACAGAATCTCAAGTTTCCTCTGTAACGCAATATGACGCATATGGTAATCCAGTACGAGGAAGCGGTGAACTTTCTTCAGGCGGTAATTTACTTCAAAATAGCGGCTTTGAAAAAGGGGCGGGCGTCTCCAACTGGACATTGATTCAGTCTGATGCAAAAGGAAGTATGACGTTTGACACTACACAGAAAGCTCCGGGATCATTAGGTGGGAGTGGCTCAGTTAAATTAACAAGTGAAGCAAATTCTACCGTAAAAGGTTATTCATCTGTTACCCAACGTGTGGATGTAGAACCAGAAACGACTTATACATTTAGCGCCTGGATTAAAACATCTGGAATGACAAACGCCGATGCAATTCTCATTGGCCGTTTACAAGATGCGAATGCAAAAGACATTACAGATGCCGGCGTGTGGCAATCCAACCGTGCGACATCCATCCAAAAGAATGGCGACTGGGTAAAACGCCAATTAACCTTTAAAACATCCAAAAACACGCGCCAAGTATTGCTTTATTTGGACAACGAACAACCAGCTCCACATAAAGGAAAAGGAACCATTTGGTACGACAATGTTCAATTTGAAAAAGGCAGTGTTGCTTCCAGTTACAACCCGGTAGTCAACAGCAGTTTTGAAGAGCACAATGGAACGCTTCCGACTGGCTGGGCACGTTCAGGAAATACCGCACTTACACAAGCAAAAGTAGTAGATAATGAAAGCTTTAGTGGAGATAGTGCCGTTTATTTTGAACGAAAAGCAACAAGTGAAGCTTACACACACATTGCCCAGGATGTGCCAGTAAATCAAAAAGAAGCCAAAGCATTAACGATTTCCGCACTATCCAAATCAGAAGATGCCAAATCAAACGGTTCTGTTACAACAATGTCGAATGATTACTCCATATGGGGAACAATCAACTATCAAGATGGCACAACTTCTTCCGTACAAGGACAATTCCCGCTAGGAACCAATGACTGGAACCGAAGCGCAGTAGTAATTAAACCAACCAAACCAATCAAATCAGTTAAAGTTTACACCATGTTCCGCAACGGTTTAACCGGAAAAGCTTGGTTTGATGACGTACGTGTCATAGAAGGCGAAGTATTAACAAAAAATGAATACGACGCTTCCGGCAACTATGTAACAGCTAGCTATGATGAAGAAGGCCGCAAAATCAGCTTCACTTACGATATTTACGGCAACACTACATCCGAAACAGACGAAAAAGGCAATAAAAAAATATTAACCTATGATGCTGACAATGCACTTATAGATACAGAACTTGCGAATGGCACATCTGTAGCCTATAAGTACGATGACAATGGCAACACCACCGAAAAAAATGTCACTGCATCTGGCAAAACGCAAAAAAATATCTATGAATATGATGTAGATAACAAAATTACCGCATTTACCGATGCACTTAATCGCACAATCAAGTACGAATACGATGCAGCCGGTAATGAAACAAAAGCAATCATGCCAAATGGTCGCGTAACCGAAAGCACATACGATTCCGCTGACCGCATGGACGGGATTAAATGGAATGATAAACTAGCCTTTAAATTCCAATACGATCCAAACGGCAACCAAACAAAAGTAACCGACGAAATTAACAGCATCGTAACCGACAAAACCTACGACGATGCCAACCGAATCACCAAAGTAGCCGAACGAGGTGGCGACGTAAGCTACACTTACAAAGACAAACCAACAAAAGACAACAAAGGAAAAACAGACAAAGTCGGCGAAGTAGCCATTAACCACGGCGACTACACAGCAAAAACAAGCTACACATACAACGACTTAGACCGGAATACCCGCGTAAATGACGGAAGCAAAAACGCCTATTTCGAGTTTGACGAATTTGGAAACATCAACGTCTACACAGCAGGAAACGGCACCGCAGCCAACTACACCTACGATAGCACCCAAAAAGTCACCAACGCAGCTATTAGTAGCGCAAGCGGCACCCAAATTTTAGACGAAAACTACACCTATGACGCAGCAAGCAACCGTACAAGCATCGATAACAAACAAACTGGGAAAACAACCTACGAATACGATGCAGTCAACCAACTAACTAAAGAAACACTACCAGATGGCACCGTAAAAGCATACACATACGATGGCTTCGGAAACCGCACACAAGTAGCAATCAGCGGAAGCGAGACAAAAACAATTGCCGCAAGTTATAATGATGGTAATCAACTGGTTTCGTGGAACGGAGAAGCGCTGACGTATGACGCCAATGGTAACCGTACAAGCGATGGCAAGTACACGTATACATGGGATACCGGCGACCGTTTAAGCAGCATCACGAAAAAAGGTGCGAGCGAGCCATTTACGAGTTATACGTACGATGATGATAACCGCCGCTTGTCGAAAACAGTCGATGGCGTGACGACGAATTATCATTATGATGGCGATAGTATTGATGTTCTGTATGAGACTGATGGTGATGGAAAAGTAGTTCGTCAGTATGTTTATTCGGATGATAATGTTCGTTTAGCGATGAAGATGAATGGCAAAACCCTCTATTATCACTATAATGCGCATGGCGACGTGATTGCACTCACGGATGAAGCCGGTAAGATTGTCGCAGAATATGCGTATGATGCTTGGGGCAATGTGCTGAAAAACACTGCCTCTACAGAAGAAGCCAAAGCCAATCCTTATGGTTATGCGGGATATACGTATGACAAGGAAATCAAACAATATTACTTGATGGCGCGTTATTATGAACCAGAGCAAGGCGTGTTTACCGCATATGATCCAGACCCAGGCGATGAAGACGACCCGCAGACGATGAATGGGTATAATTATGTTGGAAATAATCCTGTAAATAAAATTGATCCAGATGGTAAATTTTGGCAGTATGCAACAGCTGCTGGTATTGGAGCTGTTGTTGGAGCGGGAAGATACTATATTGGAAATAAATTGAGAGGTAAGAAATCAACTTGGAAGGGCGCAGGGAAAGCAGCTTTATATGGTGCTGGTAATGGTCTTATGTGGACAGGTGCAGGTAGAGTTTTTGGATTTGTATCTAAAGGTAAGGCAGTTTTACGCGCTGTTAAAACGAAACGTCCGTTGAAAAATATAGGTCAATATACAAGACACATTCGCAGGTTTGTAACAAAACCAGTAAAGCATCTAAAGAAAACCCCTGTTAGACGGTTAAAGGGTCTACAGAAAGCTAGAATGAATTCTACAAAAGCAAAATTAGTTCGTATGTCAAATGCAATTCAGAGGCATAGATAACTGTATTGCAGTAAAAAAGTTATAGGAGGTTATCATGGTTCAATTTATTATCCATATATTAATAAATTTTATTACATTTGCAATTTGTGTCATACCGTTTTATCTTTCAGAAAAAACTAAAGGTATCTTGGAAAAAATAGGTGGAAGCATATTTTTTGCGGGGCTTATAATAGTTGGAACGGGTATTTATATAAGCAATAGTTATACCCTGAAATCATATATTTATGTGATTTTGGTAGTGCAAATAATTATTTTGTGCATCGAGCTTATATTAGTGTTATGGAGTAAACGTAAAGGAAAGTCTCCAATTTTATCTATCCTATCAGCAATATTAGCTATAGGTGCGTTAGGGGTATATATTTATTACGTCGTAGCGAGCTTTATTTATTGAATAAGGGCTTATAGGTGGAATTCTAAAATCGAGTAATTATTATGTCATAGCGGTTAATGAAAAATAAACTTGGATGCAAAATGTTTTTGTGAAATACTGCTTCAAAATGTCAAGAAGCAACTAAATAAGTAGTCACTTGTTCATCACGCAAAGACGATTTTTTTGCTGGTTACATTGAAGCTATTACTACGAACGACATCATGTTTAGCGCAAGGCGTTCTGATGGTTATGAGGGAGGGGATGTTTTTTCATTAGGAACAGTGTATCGAATAGAAATTGATACAACCTATTTGAACATCGCAGAACTGCTCGCCAAACATCTCAACCAAGCAAAAAATTTCTATTCGAAATCGTATCAGATTGTGTATTCAAAAATGAAGAGCTGGTCGGTATGGACATCATTTGAAACGAAATACTACAAGTGGTTAGGCTCATTGCCAAACGAATATGAAGGTCAATTAGACGGAAAACGCTGGATAAAAAAACAAATATCCTCTCTATTGGTTTCGGTGCTAACATAGAACAAGATTTGATGAACAAACTAAAAAATTGAGAATAAGCCTTTCACTTATACAGGGAGGGCTTATTCTTTAAAAAGCTAATCAGGATTATTGATTTATAGGTATGAAGAAAATAATGTTAGACAAAAATCACTCATGCATTACATGAGACGAATATTTACCCTCCTATTAAGATGACTCTAGCATAACTGAAGCAGAACAAAATTATATTTATTTTTTCAAAAGTCCAGAACATATTTCAGAGCAAGAACTACAAGACATATGTGCTATTTTTGATGAGTATATGCTTTCTGCTTATTTTTAAAAGGAGACACTACCCCAGCTGAAAATAAATTATTATTATATAAAAAAAGGAATGGAAGCCTAGAAAAGATATAGAAATAGAGGATGGAATAATGCTAGAGCTTCTACCAGTTTCTGACATCACGGCAATAGAGATATTTTCAAAAGAAATAGACTTGGCTGGATTTTTCAAATGAACTACTAAAACATAACGAAGGAGAAACTCATTGGATGCGAAACAATTACTCCAAACATTAAAAAATACTCCAAATGAAACTCAAATGCTAAAAATTATACCAAAACTAGGCAAATACGCAAAAGGAAAAACGGTCGAAAATGCTTTAGCAAGTCTATCAGAATCAAGTAGTGAGAAAATTCGAGCTGCTGCGATAGACGCTTTACTAACTAACTCTCATAAACACATCAAGAAATTAGTAACGGCTCATATGACTGATACAAATGAGGTTAAAACAAAGTGTTTCGAGTATATGGGTTATCACAGGATGAAGCAAGCAGAGCCTATTCTTTTAGCACATTTAAATGACGCTGATCGTTGGGTTCGGTATTTTGCAATTTTAAATCTTGGTGATATGGGGGCTTATGACGTAATAGAGGATGTAGAAAAACATTTAGAAAATGAAACCAGTGACGTGGTGAAATCAGGATGTTACTTAACCTTGGTTTTATTAAGTGAGACGGAAGCTGAAAAGGATTATTATGAACAAAAGCTAATCCAATTACTAAATTCATCCGATGAAGTAGCACGATATGTAACGATTAATAATTTAGCAGATCTAAAAAATCATCTCAAAAGAGAGCCAATAATTAATGCTTTTTATGCTCGGCTGCAAATTGAATCAGATGAAGAAAATATAACTACACTAAAAAACGCAATTCGATCATTGAAATATTGGTGAGAATTAATTTGATAACTGGAAATAGGATGAAGTTCTTGGTTTTAAAGATGGAAAAGTACTAAATGAAAAACAACTAGATAATTTTCGGAAAATCCTGATTCAAGAAAAGGGGATAATTAATTGGAAAAAATAATGCTGAAAAAGAAGACCTATGCTAATTTTAATAACGAATTTGCTAAGGTATTTAATTCAGATAATTCCCTACCTGAAAATATTTTCAATACTAAGTTCTATAATTTTTTCGTTTATGATATGGATTATTTTTACGAAGAAACAGGGTGGGAATGGATTTTACAAATTTCATCTAATAATAAAGTGAAAAACTTGTTCTTTACCAGCGCAACTGAAAAAAATTCAAACTATACTATAGCCGAGATTCCTACTTCGCTTGAGCCTAAACAGATTTTAGAGCAAATTGATATTTTAGAAAACGAATCTGAGGATAAAAAGAACACTTTCTTTTTATCCTTCAATGAAGCTTGTTTGTTTTCTAATGTAAGTAATTGGGGACTATATTTTGTTAATGAATTTAATTTCGTTATTTTAGCTTTGGAGGAAGATTTTCCCAAACAAGATGCATTTTTCCATTTAGAAAGAATGACTAAAGAAGAATTTACCAAACATTTTCAAGAATGGTCCGTTTGGCTTGAAAAAGATAATTTGAATTTTTTAAAAGAGTTTAATAAAGTGTTTTTTACTAAAAATTAAGTGATTATGAAACCCTAAGGAAGAACCAAAAATGTTCACGCTGGATGTACGTATGACAAGGAAATCGAACAATATTACTTGATGGCGCGTATATAAACTAGAGAAAGGCGTATTTACAGTATACGATTCGGACCCAAGCGATGAATGGGTATGCTTGTAAATATGGAAAAAAGGAAGTGATAAGGACGATGAAGCTCAAAAAAATGGATGAAGACTATATAAAAGAGTGTTCAACTGAGATAGGAATTGTAGATTGTGATGCAATATATATTTATGAGTTTGATGAAGAAAACGAAATAGATAGTATTTGTAAAGAATTCGGGAATAAAATGCGTACAATTTATTTGCTCGATGATTTTGAAGTAGATGATAGACCAGATTTAGAAGATTTAGAAGATGGATTTTTTCGTTTGGATTTAAAAAATACTAGTTTTAATATGAAGAAATGGTTGATTCAGTTGTTTTTATATGGTTCAAGTTCAACACAGCTAAACCGTTTATTTCTTTTTCAACCTAGTGAAGAGAATCAGGACATATCTAAAGAAATCCAAATAAAATATAACCAAATTATCATCGTACCCGTTTTCGATGTGACAGCAGTAGCATTATTTGGTAAGGGGAGTGAAGCAGTAACTTTTTTAGAATCATTCCACTAAACATAAGTTGGTGTGTTACAGAAAATGTCCCCAAAATTCATGTACGAAAGATTACTAAAATGCCAAGAAGCAAATAAACTAGTAGCCATCTACGCGTCACGCGAAGACGAATATTTCGAGGCGGGCTACATTGAAGCAGTTACAGCGAGTGATGTTATGTTCCGCTCGCGACGTTCGGACGGTTACGAAGAGGGACATGTTGTTCTCCCGTTAGAATTAGTGTATCGAATAGAAATTGACACGGCGCATTTAAAAACAGCCGAACTACTCGCAAAACATCTTAATCAACCAATCAGCGCAGGATTATTTGAGAAAGCACCAAACAAAAAGCATTCTCTTTTCGAAATTGCCGCTGATTATGTATACCAAAGTAAAGAGATAATCTTTATTGACATTATTGGAGACGAGACGCCAGCAATTGGAATGATCGCTGAAAACGAATATGAAGGATTAGAAATTACTTTAGTGGATGACGAAGGTCGATTAGATGGAACTTGTTGGATAAAAAAAGAAGATATTCTAGCCCTGCGTTTCGGCGGCAGTGTAGAACAAGATTTGATGAACAAACTAAAAAAATAAACTAAGAATAAGCCCTCCACTTTTATAGGAGGGCTTATTATAAAAGTAAGAGAAGTAAATAACCAAATTAGGAGATTGAAATGGATTCAATTTTGAAATTAATAATGGATTTGGAATTCATCGGCATAATTATAATGTGTATAGTTATTATAGATTTTAAGAAAGACAACTTCTTTTCTAGGTGTATGCAAGTATTAATATTATTAACTTTATTTGCGGTTACGGGAATAACTATCTACTTTTAAGAAGGATCGGGGGATAATATGTTACTTGTGATAATAATATATTTTGTTTTTCTACTTTTATTAATTATTGGCTATGAAACGAGACGTAAGAAAAACAATAAAACTGTCCTTAACAGTATTGCTATCATTATTTTCCTGCTAGCCCTTATAGTTTATTGTATAATGCTAGTCCCTCGGTTGGGTATTTAAGGAATAAAAATTTTAGAAAGTCTATTACAAAATGCAGTGAACAAACGTGAGGAGGAACAACATGATATACAGTGTAGGTATGACTACTATGGAGTCATATGATGAAAAAGAACAAGAGTATTTTAGTATTATGTCTGAAATAAGAACGGTGGTAAATCCACTATTTGATAAATATGATATATATGAATATACAGTAGATAGAAAGAAGCGAAGTGATCTAGCATTCCCATTAAAGCCTAAGCGTTTTCTAAACATTTTTAAGTCAGAGCCGCTGAGGGAAAACCCTGGAATAATGGAATATAACAAATTTATAATTGTAACTAAAGGAGTAGATATAAAGGCATTACTTAGCGGAGTGTCAGACCTTAATAGACGCGAAAACATTGAATATTTTTTAGTGCAAAATACAATCATGACTTACCAGATTCTAGAAGGCGAAGTAATAAATTTCTATGCAAAAGACTTGAAATTTTTAGTTGAAGAATTAGCTTTATAGCGGTAGACGATGTGAGGCAAATAATTGCCAAATTAATTTAAGTCAAAGTCATTTATATATAAAATTTCAGAGTTAGAAGACCTACTGAGGCTTATCCTAGCAAGAGTACCAGAGCTGTGAAATTCAGAATGAAGGAGAAGAAAGTTTTTAGGAGGTGTGTGAATGTCTAGTTTCATATCTTCAGGATGTGTATATAAACAAAGTTCATATAAAAACCTAGTCAAAAAATATATTGATTTGATAAGTAGTACAGCAAATGTGGAAATTGAAAATATAGTTTGTTATAGTCCGGAAAGCGACTTATCTAGCACTAAAAGTTTGGAAGAAGTGAAAAAAGATAATAGTTTTTCAAAAGTGACTCATATTAATTGCAAGCAGATAAGAGATGATTGGGAATTTGTCGTACGTTTCTATGAGGAACATAACTATCAAGGGGTTTTATTTGATCTATCGTATGATTACTTGCCTGAGATGTTTTCAGCAAAAAGTTTGGAAAATAAATTAATCAGTATTTTAATAACTATTTATTCATATTATCCTTATTATTTTAGTTTTATTGACACAGAAGCAGAAGTGGATATGTTTCATAATCCTGGGAATATAGAACCTCTTGAAAGCCCATATGCAACATTAATTTATCCAAAAAATAATGACTTTCATGTGTATCTAAATACTTGGGAAATTGACGGTATAAGTGAGAGGAAGAAAAAGCATTATGTTATTAAGAATACACCATCCCACCGAACAAACTAAAAAAGAATTGGGGAAACAGAGATAAATGATTCATTTAAAAGGTATAACTACTGCGGGTGCTTATGATAATCAAGGTAAATATTTAGAAGAAATTCATGAAGATATTGAAAAAATAATGAAGCGGCTAATTCTTCAATTTGATATATATCAATTTCATATTTCCCGTAATTTCGAAGCAGCTGCTGATAAATCAGTCCTTGTGAAACAAACTAGATTTAGAAAGACATATATTCATTTTTATAAAGAGGATGAAGAACGATTTGAAGAGGGATCTAGCTATGACCAGTATTTTTTAGTAGAAAAAGATTGCGACATCTCTGAGCAGATAGATAAATTAGTGCTTAGCGAAATACCAAGGATAGAAAATATTAGAGCCAAATTGTTATCCGTTTTCCCATTATTAGTCATTTTATCAGATTCAAGTGAGTTAATGGCGTAGTCAATGGAAAAATCGAATTTAGAACTGATATAAATGCAGGAGGGATAAAGTGGGAAACCAAAAACAATCTATTGATTACTTTGAAGTTAAAGGGATTGCTAAATTTCGAAATATGTTACATAAAGCCTATAAAGATTTAACTTTTCCAGGACTAGACTTCCCGTATTGTGTACCTGACAAAGAATATAACTATTTATATTTCCCATTAGATGCATTTGAAAATACGAAAGAAGGAAATCGAATTTTATCCGTACTTTTGTTAGATAAAGAAAAAGATATATATTTTCACTCAGATGTTTTTGGAATGTTTTTAACAAGTTGGCTATTACTTGGAAAAATAAAAATAAAAAGTGTAGATGAATGGGATGGGGTATTCAGCGAGAACATCCTCACAAAAGGATCAAGAAATCCCATTAATTTAGTTGATATTAGCCCTACAATATTCCTGCTAGATGGGAGTATATTAATAAAGTTTGATCGTAGTTCTCATTTAGTCATCATTGGATTTTCTAATAAAATGGAGCAAATGAATAGTGAGATTCGACTTTCTAAAGATGAAGTGGTAGATTATTTTATTAAAAAAGATGCAGCAGATGAATCAGAAGCAGAAGATTTTAAAGAAGCATATTTAAAAAACTACTATTCAGTGAGCATTTAAGACTAAAAAATTAATAAAGAATCGTAATAACAATATAGAAAGTTGAATGAAAAATGGATTTTATTTTAAATATTTTAATTAATATTATAGCTTTTGTATGATTCTTAGTTGGTGGAAATGCAATTAAAAAAGAGGAGCAATTAATGGGAAAAGCGATTGGCAGTTTATCAATAGCTGGATTGGCCATAGTAGGAACGGGGTTAATTCTTTCTGGTGTAGAGGAACTGCACACATATATGTACATTATATTAGTAATTGAAATAGTGATACTTTTCGCAAATGTATTCATGAATTATTTAAGTAAATTCGGAAAATCGGAAGTTTTTATAGGTATAGGTGTATTAATCCTAACGATATTTAATTTATTTACTTATATAACTTATGTGGTTTTGACTTTTGTTTTTTATTGAAAAACTGTCGCTATAAAAGGAGGGAATTAGGAAACGATTATGATTGAATTTATTATCGATGTATCAATAAATTTTATTACATTTGCAATTTGTTTCATTCCGCTGCTTCTCTCAGAAAAAACTAAAGGTATCTTGGAAATCGTAGGTGCAAGCATACTTTTTGCGGGGATTATGATAGTTGGAACAGGTATTTTCATAAGCAGTAGTGAAACCCTGACTTCATATATTTATGTGATTTTGGTAGTGCAAGTAATTATTTTGTGCATCGAGCTTTTATTAGTTTTATGGAGTAAACGTAAAGGAAAGTCTACAATTTTATCTATCCTATCAGCAATATTAGCTATAGTCGCTTTAGGAATATATATTTATTATGTTATAGCGAGTTTTATTTATTGAAAATTATTTTCCAAAGATAGAAAAAATTTACAGAAAAGAATAATAATAAATGATGGAATGGACCCAAAATAATTATTAAGAAGATAAACACGTCATTGAAAAAGAAAATGAATATTTTAAATTAGCTGTTATTAATTAAGGATATCCAATTAGATAACGCGCATCTCGATGAAGTTCTATTTGTTTTTAGACTTTTAGCCAATTCAAACTTTCTTGTGCACATTATTTCTGGATATAAAATAGACAATATCTTGCACTATTCACAAAAAGGTACTATTTTTAAAAGAAATAAGGTAGTAGGGAAAATTGAGTTGCATCTTGAAAAAGATGAGTTTTTGATTATGTCGGATTATGATGGAAGCTCAGTTATAATCTTAAATAATGAATAAAAATGCGGATTTTAAGAAATTAGCCAAATCAGAAACCGGGTTGAACCAAAAATGTTCACAATATGCTGGATAAAAAAAGATATTCTAGCCATGCGATTAGGGTGCAGTGTAGAATTTGAGGCATGTTTTAAGAGATGAGTTGCATAGAATTGCTAACGAGGTATGAGTATTTGGAAGTAGTTCCTTATATCAAGAATTTGCTTCAACACATAGACATTGGAGTTCGCTTTACAGCATAAGAAGCTTTTGGGGATATGAATTGTAAGGAACAATTAATGGGATGAGAAAAGTATTTTCGAAGGAATAGATTTAGTACAGTTTTTCAAATGATGAAAAGATACTAGAGGCGGGAAATTAGTTATGAAAAACATAGATAATGACTTGTTTTTAAGAAAAAATCAATTAGAAGGCACGATGTATGTAGAATTTAAATACAGTTCCGCCGAAAAAGAATTTTGGAATGAAGATTCGTATTATATTAATAGCGATATTTTTGAATATTTACTTGATGTTTTTGAAAAAAGTAAAGCGGACTTCAGCATGTTTGGGGAGAATTATTTTAGTTTTGAGGAAGTAGATAATTTAATAAGTAGTTTAAAAAAGATAGACCTTGAAGGAATTGCAGATAAGGTTATAAAAAATAGTTTTAAAGAAAATAAACGCATTGAAAAAACACAAATAATAAACTCATTAATCAGCATGATTCAGAGGTTAGAGGCTTGGTTAGTAAAAGCGATTGAGTTAGACGTTATTGTAATTATACTAGGTATCTAATATACAGAATCCGCCAAAATGGAGATAGTTTTAATGAGAAGAGGAATGTGTATTTAACGGGAGTGAGAGTCATGATAAATTTAGAGTGGGAAGAATTAGATCGGTTAGAAGTAGATGAGAAGCTTGAACAAATTTTGAAATTCAGCTATGATGCTTGGATTTCAGATCCGAAGAATATTCGCTTTTTTGTAAGAGCGTTTTTCTTAAAGTGGTACTTACAAATTGATAACTTTGATATTGAGAGTTATGAAGAACAAGATGAAAAATTAAGATATATGTATAGTTATGGGGAGCAGGAACTACTTGATATTCCAGAAGTAAAATGGATTATGGGCTATTGCCTTTCACTTAATCCCGAGTGTTTTATGGGGGAAGAGGGTTACGATGATGTCCATTTAAAAGGAGAGAAATATCTCCACGAAGCTTCATTAGCTAATCCAGAAGATGTGTTTTTAAAAGATTCTTATTATACTGCTGGAGGAAAGAACGGAAAAGAACTTGTGAAATGGAAAAGTGAAAACAGAGAACAACTGACAAATTACCTGCAAGCAAACTTTAATTATGACTCCCTTTTCTCAGATTATTTTAAGGAAATGGTTACAATGGATTTTGGTGAAAAAATGCGAAAAAAAGGCATTTTAGAAAAGCTGTTTTCAAAACTGAAAAAGAGAGATAGGTATGAATAAAGCCAGTAATCCAAGAGCATTATAATAGGCCCATCCAAGTGGTAAAATAAGTCCCATTTAAGAAGGAGGTAGACACTATTCTAAAAATAAAAAAACAAGCACAATCTATTTATGCTTTTAAAGAAACTGGAGGAGAAGTGCTTAATTTCCAAATAGAAAAGGATTGTTTGAAACTTTTTTCTGGGGAAGAAATTTTATGTGAAATAAATGATGAAATAATTTCCAAACGGTATTTCAAAATTAAAAAAGTTAAATTATCTGATGAGAAAGTTTGTATTTTTTGTCATGATGGTGTTTACGATTATTTATTGATCTCATATACGGGGAAAAATTTAAAATATACATTGGGAGAAGGTGTGGCGGATTTTCTCGTCTTAAATGATGCAGCTTATGTTATTTATTCAGAAGAAGGTAAGTTTGGGAGTGAGGAGAATTTACCCATAGCACAATTAGGGCTTATTAAAATAGATATATTTATAGGAGAAATTACTGGGCTCTTGGATGACTGCATATTAGAAACACTCATTGATGTACATACAATGAGCTGTAATAATAAAACTATACGGATACTGTGTTATGAAGAAAATGATAATGACTTCACTTTAGACTATGATTTAACATCTAAAAAAGTTCAGAATAAAGTCATAATAAATTATACTGTGGATGGATTGTTGAGCGCGGGAGATAGTTTTTACGCTAGATATCAGAATCATATTTATCAGGTGAATGAAAGTATGGAAATTACGAAAGAAATCATTATAGATAAAAAAGTATATGATGAGGCATCCTCACTAAGTACCGGATATAGTGAAGTAGTTTTATAAAGCGAAAATGAATTCAGCATTGTACAGCTTTCTAAACTTTGAAGAAAGTCTATAGGGAAGAATTAGCATTAAAAATAAATAATCATTAATAGGGAGAAAATAATGTTAGACAAAAACCAATCATGTATCACAAAAGACGAATATTTATTCTCCTATCAAGAAGACTATGGCATTACTGAAGCAGATCATATGTGAGAGCAAGAATTACAAGTAGGAGGGAGATAAGATGAATAAAAAAAATAAATCTTGGAAATATTTTAAGTTAAGTTTATGCTTTTTGCTAGTAGTAATGGTAAATGTGTATTATTTATGGGAGTTACCAGGGTCTCGATCTATCATAGAGGTTAGTGTAGGTTTCATTCTGCTTGCAAATATATTTATGTTATTTGATTTAATTGAAAAAATGAATAAAAATAAAAAAATTCAAGGTTATCTTCAAACTATTTGTATAAGTATGTTTGTAATAGTTATTATAAGTTCATTTTTTTTATATTAAATTTTAAGGAGAAAATAAATATGCCTGATGTTTTAATCTTCCTGTTAATAGCAAATCTAATAATTTTAATCTATTTCCAAGTGTTTTCAGATAATACCCTTAAAAAATATAGAAATACATATATAATGACCGTTTTTTTGATTGTTTTTATGATTTTTGGATTATATGAGTACTATGCTATTAAGGGATTGTTTAATTAGTAAATTATTGATAGCTTTTTTGATCGAAATCTAATACGATTTATACCAACTAAGAAAGATGAAAAAATAGGTCCGCATAATTTTTCAAATGAACTACTAAAACGTAATTAAGGAGAAAACCATTGGATGCAAAACAATTACTCAAAAAATTAAAACATACTACCGAAGAAGCTCAAATGCTAAAAATTATACCAAAACTAGGCAAATACGCAAAAGGAAAAACAGTCGAAAATGCTCTAGTGGCTTCATCAAAATCGAATAGTGAAAAAGTCAGAGCCGCTTCGATAGATGCTTTACTAACGAATCCCCATAAGCGCATCAAGAAATTAGTAATGGCTCATATAAATGATACAAATGAGGTTAAAATGAAATGTTTTGAATATCTCGGCTATCACAGAATGAAGCAAGCAGAACCATTACTTTTAGCACATTTAAACGATGCTGATCATTGGGTTCGATATTTTGCAGTTTTAAATATTGGGGATATGAGTTCTTATGAATTGATAGAGAATGTGGAAAAACATTTAGAAAACGAAAATAATGATGTGGTTAGATCTGGAGGCTATTTAACCTTATACTTATTAAGTGAAACAGATGCAGACATGGAGTATAACAGACAAAAGCTCATAGAACTACTGAATTCAACAGATGAGGAAGCTCGATTTGTAACCATTAATACACTAACAGATATAGGGGCACATTTTGAAAAAGAAAAGGTAATTCAAGCGTTTTCTGAACGGTTAGAAATTGAAAAAGATAAAGATAATGTAGCAGTTTTAAAATGGGGAATTCGTGTATTGAAGTATTATAGATAAAAGCTTTTGGGAAAAAGAATACACCATTACCATCTGTTTTGGCAGAGAAATAGGATAAGGGGTATGAAAAATTAAGGCAAAAAAAACGTGTTTCTCCATTTTTTCCATCTGAGCAAATTTTACTTTAGCTAATGGATATTTAGAAATAGCCGTATTAGCCATTGATAAAAAGCTCGATGTGGATGTTAGTTGGTATGAGGATGAGGAGTATTGCTCTGTCGAAATAACTAAAAAGAGATTCAGTAATGGATTAATAAAGAATTATAGAAATTTTTCTTAGATGATATAGCACAACAAATTCAGCGGGGAGCTAGGAAATGAATATTCTCATTGGTTTAAGTTGTCTTATATTAAGCATATTAATATTCGGTATATGTTTTTACATTGCAGGAAAGGCAAGCAAAGAAGTAATTGCGTATATTTGGGCATGGCTTGGCATAGTTTTATCTTCTATAGGACTTATTATGTTCTGGATAATAGCTTAAAGCTTAAAGCTGAAAAAATTTAAAATCATATTTCAGCCAAGAGAAAAAGGTAGTCTACATTTTAGAAAAAAGTATTTCACGCTGGAATATCAAAAACAAATAAAAACTAGTTACAACATAGAGAGGAGATTATTCAATTGCTGTTAACAATGTATATATTTCTAGTAATTATCTGTTTAGTAATTTGTCTTAATTTAGAATCGAAAAAGCAAAAATGGAGTAAAGTTTTGTTTTGCTTAGTGTTTGCTCTGGGCGTATTTTTTACAATACGGATAGGCGATTTATTTTTATAAAAAACAGTGATCAATATTGAATGCTTTAGCTGATTGTCTATCTAAAAAAAGAAGGTGAACCATATGTTGAATAGAGAACAAATAGAGATTGTCAGAGCCGAAGATGCACTCGAGTATGGAAGTGACATAGGAATCGATGGAGCGGACCAAATATATATTTACTATTTTAAAGACCCGGGAAAACTGTTAGAGCAAGATGTGGTTGATATTTGCGAAGCTTTTGGCGAATATATGATTTCTGCTTATTTTTTGAATGATGTGGATGGTCCTTATGAAAAATTGCAAGGAGACGAAAAAGGCGGATATAAAAAAGTATTCTTGCATGGGGAATCGCAACAACTAAAACGAGAAATGTTTCGTTTGTTTATAGAAGGTGATTATAGTCCATATCTGAATAGGCTATTTTTATTTAAACAAAAAATAGAATTAGATTGTAGAAAACAAATCGAATTAGAAGATGGCATGGCTATTATCGCCCCTATACTCGATGTTAGAGCGATAGGTATATTTTCAAAAGGGATAGATTTGGTGCGGCTTTTTCAACAGATTACTAATACAGAATTACTGGATACTATACAAGAAACAGGAGCAAAATCTCGATTGATTGAGGATCATAATGAAAATTTGAGAAATGAGATTGGGTACTTAGTTGACTATAAGACGGTATTACCAAAGCAAATTTTTAAAAAGCCGGAGTTATATGATTTTTATTTTACCTATTTCTTTCATTGTTATGAGGATGACTTCATAAACGACTTAAATAAAATTGGACAACTGCTTAAGCAAGAAAGTGTCAAGTTGTTTACGCCACATTCTTATTATGAAACTATAAGAAAATTTATTTTTAAAAAGATAAAACAAATAGATGTTCCATATGCTGAATTAAGTACAGGTATAACGGAAAAGGAATATGGTGAAATTTTATTGTGTAGAGAGAGAGAAAAAATGGATTTTACGGATTTTGATTATTTATACTGGTACTTTAATTCCGACTGTTTTATTTTTGGTGATAAAGAGAGTGAAATTAGTATTTTGGCAATTAAAAAATCTCTTTCCATCAAAAATCCACTTGAAAATTGGAAAGAAGTAGAGTTGTTCGCGGCGAATCCAGGAGAAGAATGGTGTCCATGGCTAAAAGATGAGGAGAAATTTTTAGCAGAACTGATAGCTAATTATCAATAGAGATGACAATAACAACCATTTTTTAGTATTAGAACAGTAGACGATAGCTTACTTATGGTAGGGGGGATTTAGTGGAATATCAAATGTTAAAGAAATCTAACGTAGCAGAATTGAAAAATTTTTATAATAATATTCAGAACAAGTTTCATGTGGAGGCTAAAATACCAGACCAAATCTTTCTTGAACCAAATGAAGTTTATGTCTTTGATTTATGGGATTTCTTAGATGAAAACGTACAGTATTTACTTGATTTTACTAAAAAAGCTAATGGTGATGAGGTGCTATGGCTTCCCAAATATAATAACATTTATGCTAACGAATATATGTACATCAATGCGAGGATGAACAAAATAAATTTTCGACAACTATGGGACGACAATAAGCTAACTATTTTTTTAGAGCAAGGTTGCATGTTTGATATAAGTGGGGATTGGATAAGTTATTTTGATTTAGAAGAGCATTTAGCTATTTTAGCTGTATATAGTGGTGACATTTCTCTAAACGACTTTTCAAAAGCACCATACACCAAAGAGAAGTTCTTAGTAGAGTATTTAATGATCCCAATTGAAAAAATAGATAAAAGCACAAAAAATTTGATGGAAAATTATAATGAAAAATTTGTAGATGTTTTTCTGAAGAATTACTTTTAGCATAATTTAAGATAAGGATGCGGCTAAAATAGTATGATTTTTAAAGAGATGGGAATATTTTAGGGAAGTGAATGAAAACAAGAAAAGTGACATATTAAAAGACCTAATAGTGTATTTCAATTATGAAATTCGAGGTCGGAGGGACTATAATCAATGCTAAAAATAAAAAAACAAGCGCAATCTATATACGCTTTTAAAGAAACTGGGGGAGAAGTACTTAATTTCCAAATAGAAAAAAACTGTTTGAAACTTTTTTCTGGGGAAGAAATTTTATGTGAAATAAACGATGAAAGAATTTCCAATCGGTATTTCAGAATTAACAAAGTCATATTGTCGGATGAGAAGATTTGTATTTTGTGCAATGATGACACGTATAATTATTTATTTATCTCATGTATGACAAGGGAGACGTTTAAATACAAATTAGGTGAAGGTGCAATCGATTTTGTTCTAGTGAATGATGAAGCTTATATTATTTATTCAGAAGAAGGCATGTTTGGGAGTGAGGAGAATTTACCTATAGCAGAACTAGGACTTATTAAAATAGATATATTTACAGGAGAAATTACAGGGCTCTTAGATGACACCATTTTAGAAACGCTCATTGATGTAGAATCGATTAGCTGTAATAATAAAACTATACGGATACTGTGTTATGAAGATAATGGTGATGACTTCACTTTAGACTATGATTTAACATCTAAAAAAGTTCGGAATAAAGTCGTAATAAATTATACTGTGGACGGATTGGTGAGTGTGGGAGATAACTTTTACGCTTGCTATCGGAACCGTATTTATAAGGTAAATGAAAGTATGGAAATTACGGAAGAAATCATTATAGATAAAAAAGTATATGATGAAGCATATGCAATAAGTACCGGATATAGTGAAGTAGTTTTAGAAAGTGAAAATGAATTCAACATTGTCCAGCTTTCTAAATTATAGAGGAATAGCTGTTTTAACGCTACTAAGCAAAGGTTTTTAAGCAAATAAAGGGGCATCAAGAAAACACAATTTTTTAATACTAATGGATATTTGTTCGCTATATCTTTTGTTTTCTAGTACCTTGGCATAAAATTTACTCTTGGAGATGAAATATGAAAAAATTAAACTATTTTTCTGTAGGATTTGATTATGATGAAGAAAAGAATCCAATTATGTCATTTGACAGTCAAAGTCACTGTATTTCAGAAATGTATTCAGGTGCATTTAAACCAATGGTGACAAAAGAGACTTCTTGTATTGATATTAATTGTATACCAACGGGAAAAAAAGTCGATAAATCTCATCACCTCTATGCCATTTATAGAGTTTATTTTGAAAATAAGTTGTTTGATTTAAATAAGTTTAATGATGAAAATGACTCAGAAAAGAAAAAAATCATTTTAGAACTGCTTCACATAGGAGCTATAGAAGCGTGTCGTAATTTGGGCTTAGATAAGGCTAGATTTATTGAGGCATATGAAAAGGTAAAAGAATTAGACTATCAAAATAATTACTACTATAAAAAATCAAAATCCAGCCCAAATAGAAAATAAAAAGCACAAATTTATATTGAGCATGGCTTATACAAAGCTGACATATATATCATTATTTTTAACAAGGAACAGAAAATCATAAGAAAAGAATTTATCCTCAGTGATTTACCAAATCCGTTTGTATTTTCCGCACACCTAGGAAATTTAAAATGGATAGACAATGATCGTTTAGTTCTAGCTCATAAGCAAAGAAAAGATATATTATACAAGGTTGATATGATTTAAAAAGAGCGGATTGATCAAATTAAACAGATAGATTGTTTGCTGAGTCTCCAAAAATTCAAATTCTTCTAGAAAAGTAACAAAAGGAGGTACTTTATATGTTGACGATTTTAAAAACTCTCATTTCGCTTGAATTTTTAGCTATAACTACCTTATGTTTTATATTTTCCGATAAATATAAAGGGAAGAAAAATAAATTAATAAGGTTTATGCCTTACTTATTTACAGTAGTAGGTGGTATTATCTTGTCTACGTTTGTTTTCTTTACACTATGAATGAGGGGATGCGGACATGCTAGAATTTTTATTAAGTGTGATAGTGGTTTTTACAATAACATTGTTAGTCATCATTGCTTTTTTATATTTTAAACTATATGAAAATAAAAAGACTTTGTATACGTTATGCTCATTGTATTTTTTATGTTTACTAATTTTTGTGTTTACATTAATAAAAGATTTTTTGTATATTCCATAACAATTACTCATAGAAACGAGAGGATCTTATGATAAATCTAGAGTGGGAAGAATTAGATCGATTAGAAGTAGAAGAAAAGGTTCAAGAGGTATTAGATTACAGTTATAATACCTGGATGTCTGATAAGAAGAATATTCGTTATTTTGTGCGAGCGTTTTATATAAGATGGGATATGTTGGTTGACATGTATGAAGTGGAAGATGATGAAACGGAAGGCGATAAGTTAAAATATATGTATGATTTTGGCATTAGCGAGCTGGGAAATATTACAGAGGTCGACTGGATAATAAGTTATTGCATGGAAATTAATCCAATCTATTTTGAAGAAAATGATAATTATTTGGAACTTGAGGAGAAAGGGCAGGAAATGCTTCGTAATGTAGCAATAAATAACTCAGATGACGTCTTTTTGACTTCTTTTGGTATACCTGAAAAAGATTATTTGAAATGGAAAAGAGCGAACAAAGAGCAACTTATTCAGTATGGGGAAGATAATTTTAGCTATGACTCGGAGTTTTCGAGATATTTTAAACATATTATAAATTGCAGGGCGGATGAAGAGGTGGAAAAAGAAAGCTTTCTGAAGAAGATTGTGCGCAGGTGGAGGCAACGTTGAGATTCCATTTGGAGGTATGAGTATATGCTAAAAAAAACGAAAAAAATTCTCAATGAAATTAAAACTATTATCCAGCAAAAACCTTTTGATTATGAGAAGGCAGAAAATTTGATAAGTGAGTTAAATCTTGAAGAGGCACCACTAGAATTGGAGAACATCTTACTAGCTAGCATAAATAACGGCGATGAGAATACTCGCATATTTGCCTACGAGTATTTATATTATTTTGATAGCGAAGCAGTTTTTCAAGCAGCCCTCATAGGGACAACGGATGACGATGATTTAGTTCAAATGTTCTCCATAGAAATTTTAGGGAATTTGGCTAAAGTAGAAAGTCTCCCGTATTTAAAGAAGGCATTGGGCGATAACGACCCTAATATACGTTGCTTTGCTGCTGAATCAATCGGTTTTGTAGGAACTGCTGAAGCGAAAGCGATACTGCAAGAACAGTTAAACAGAGAAACGGATTCTTATGCAAAAGTAGGTATTTATTATGCGCTCTATTTTCTTGGTCAAGATGAAATGCTGTTAAGTCTCCTTGATTTACTAGAGGACAATAATCATTTGACGGTGATTAGAAGCTTGGATATTTTAGAAAACTGTGTCGACCAAGTAAATAAAGAAAATATCATAGTACATATCGAAAATCTTTTAAAACGGGATATTCCAATTTCTATCAAAGAAAAAGCAGATGCAGTTTTAGAAGGGCTGAATGAGGATGATAGATTTTAAGCAAAATTTAACGGGAGCTGAAGTTGAAAAGCGAATAAAAAAACTTATCAATTTAAAAAAATTTACCGACACAAATATTTTCTAATCCTTCAAAATACAACTTTTATTTTGAAGAAATAGAGGCTATTTATATGGATACGAAAGAATTCAACCGTATGATTAAACAAATTGTTGAAATTACACAGGATGAGAAAGCCGAAAACTTTTTAAATGAGATAAAAGGGATATAAGAAATGTACCGGACTTTTAAAAGGCGATTATAAAGCCATTAATTTCACCTTGCTCCACTCTCAAGAGACGACAAATTTGTCGTCTCTTTTTCTATAACCTCTCATTTTATGGCAAAATTGTGACGATTTTAAGTTGTATACTAAAAAAATCCATTATTTAATGTTTTATTTATAGTAATTTGCCATTTTTTCACATGGTATAGTAAAAAAGTTAAAGCTATTAGGGTGAGCGAGAGTTGACTACTGGTCAATAATTTTTTTTACTCTAATAAAATAATAAACAAAGGAGATTCATAAGAACATGAAAAAATTGTTAAGTTTAGTAGGGATTTTATTAATGGCACTCTTAGTAACGGCTTGTGGAAATGATCAAGCTGCGAGTGATGAAAAAATGGAAAAAGATACGTATGTGGCTGATTTACAAGGTGCCCAATTAGAAGCTACTTTTTCACATGTAGGTGATAATGTAAGAAAAGTAGACCAAAAAATGGTGTACCCACTTGATTATCTTGGCTTAGAAGAAGGCGTAAAAGTAGACGACGCGACGAAAAAACAACTAGAAGAACAAGTAACTTCGCAGTATAAAGGTTATAAAGATGGTAAAGGGACATCGCTTGAAACGAAATTTACGGATGATGGCATGGAACTCAATATGTCTGTTGATTTATACAAAGCAGATAAAGATGCGGTTGGTTCTTTACTAGTCGGAACAACCGATCCAAAAAATGTGAGCTATAAAGACACGGTAGAACAATTTGAAGCACAAGGTTTTACTAAAAAATAGTTTTAAAAATCCTTTAATAAGGGAGACTTCATGGAAATGAACAAATTAGCTAATATACCTCATGAAACTTGTGTAGATGGAAATAATGGTTTTTTCTTTTTGGAACGCACTATAGAAGATACGTCATTATGGGCTATTTTTAAAGAAGATGGGACACAAATCACCCCATTTGTTTATCATGAACTAAGACCTTATGACTATGGATACGCTGTTGGAGAGATTGACAGAAAGTTCATTGAATCAAAATGTTATGTGAGTGAACATGAAGAACCAGTAACAGGTAACGCTTTGATCTATAATAAAAAAGATTCCTATACGAATCTAGTACTATGTTTTATTGATGAACTAGGAACAATCTTAAATAACTCATATTATAAAGCAATTGGCGATATTACAGCAGATGGCTACCGAGTAATGACAGCAGAATATAATGTAGGACGGTCTGGAATTGATCGTCGGGATGGTTTTTTAAGACCAGATGGTGTTTTGATAGTACCTCAATTTGGTCGAATTGATCATAACTATACTGATGGTAGAAAGAAGCGTGTACTTGTTTCTGAAAAAGTTATTCGGGCAGTTTCTTTAGACAAAATCCCGCGTGAAGAATACGGGACATATGTAAATTGTTACGGGTTAATTGATACAGATGGAAATTGGATTTCAAAGCCCAAGTATCATCATTTAACCGAATTTAAAAATGGTATTGCCAAATTTTATCAAAACTATAAAGAGAATAGCTATTTATTTGATTGGGGATATATTGATAGCAAAGGTACGGAATATACCGCAACTTATGTTGATGGTAAAGTACAAATGCGAGACCCTGACGGAATCCTTGGTCCGATTGAAAAACCTGGAGATATTATAGACATATATGATCCAATACGATTTTTATTTGAGAATGGTTTATATGGTTATATTAACTCAGAAGGAACTGTGATTGTTGAACCGCTATACGAGAGCGCAGTATATTGCTTTTGGAACGGTTTAGCTTTTGTGAAAAAAGATGGTTTATGGGGCTTTATCAATGAAGAAGGTACACCTGTTACAGATTTTAAGTTTGACCATGCTGGATTTATAGCTCCTGGTTATGCGCAAGGACTAATAGGCGATGAGATGTACTTGATTGGTTTACAAGGAATTATCGCGAAAAAGAAAAAAGGCTATTTTGGTTACCGCAAAAAATTAACCAATCATAAAACAAATGAAACCCGATATTCTTGTGGCTTTTTCCCACAAATGGCTTTTGATAAAATGTATTTTTACGATAGTGTAGAATGGTTGTTCATTGACGAATTTGATTATCAGATTCAAGATAAAAGGCCAGATTTCAATTCGCAATTTTCTGCTATTCGTGAATATCCACATCGCGCAGATTTCTTAATCCATCACGAACCCAGTGATACGTATTATTTTAAAACTGGTAATAAATATGGTGTAGATATCCATGGGAATAAAGTTGTAATTGCAGACTTAAAAGAAATTATTGAGGATATTCCAACAGCTAAAGCTAATAATATTTATAAAAATTTACAAGAAATTTATCGTGATAAAACAATTCCAGCGATTTGGAAAGAACTATTAGCTAAAGGCTGGACATGGAAAATGCCAACTCGCGGCAACGCAGATTCACCTTTTAGTAAGGGCGTAATTATTTGGGATTACAAAAAAGAAGATGTTGAAAGTTTTTTAGGCTTTTTCAGTAAAGATTATGAAGCTATTTCAAAAAAACTACTTTACTTGGCCAATGCAGATGGAACTGGGGCAGAATATTATTATTTTATTGTAGATGAAAATCAACCAGTTGAAAACAATCCGATAGTCTTTATTGGTACAGAAGGTGAATTAGATCTTGTTTGTAGTAATTTGAATGAATTTTTACAATTACTATCAGTGGATGCAGAGCCAATGGGAACGCAGCCTGATGATGGAGAGCTAATTATTTACTTCAAAGATGCGAATGATGAGGAGTCTTCCTATTTTGAGAACTATATAGAATGGCTATTATCGAAAAATATAGCACCCATTAATATAAATGAAGATACGGAAGAATATGGTACAGCCATTATTGAAAAGGCGAATCAGACGTATGGAGAATCCTGGAATGCTTTTTTAGAAACAATTATAGTGATGTAAATTAAATGAGAGTCACAAAGTTTTCACAAATACAAGCAAATTTGTATTTTTAAAAGTAACAATAATGAAAACCCCTTATTATAGGGGTTTTTATCATGTAGTAGCTATTTTCATTGACGATTAATTCTATTTGAGCTAGTGAAAGTATGAGAGTCAAGTTGATTTTTAGGAACTTTTTCCCTTTATATAGAAGATTTAGAGCTAAAATTCAATAATAATACTTATTTCGGCATTTTAGTAAAGATATTTAATGGTTTGTATGCGAATTGTATAATTTTAAGCCTTTTTCCTTATCTGAAAGGTATAAATTCAGAGGGTGATTAGGAAGCTCGACAATTTTCATAACTAAGTGATATCAACGGTTTACTGGCATTTTATGATTTATAAGATGAAAAATGTTACGGAAAAATGACGAGTATATACTAAATTCACGTAAAATCGTTGTAAATGCACATACAAATTTATCGTCGTTTCTACGATAATTAAGTTTGTGGAAGAGTTTTAGAAAGGATGATTAAGCAGATGAAATATATTGAATACTACGAGTACATGAAAAAAGACGCCATTATATATGCTTATCTACTTAATAATTTTTCTTATGTATCTAGAAAAGTAGAAACTTGGGAAAGCGTGACATTGGATCGCAAACATATTTTATTAGTGAAAAGCGGTGCGCTATTTGAAGAGAATGATGGGAAGAAGAGTGGCATTGCGCGATGTTTCTTTCAAAAAAGCTTGTTTTTTCCAACAAGAAAATCTATTCAACTCAAAGCTTTCGAGACATCAGAAATTTGTTGTATAAGTGCAGATGTAGTCTTTAGGAAACTAGAGGAAGACCAAATATTATCTGATTTTTTCTTGCAAATCGCAGAAAAAAACGAACAAGATTTAAAAAGACAAGTATTTTTAGCAACTGAGAATCCAAAAAACAAAATTGTTTCTACACTTAATTTTCTATTAGAAAACAATTTTTCAAATAATGATATGACTGCCTTTCCAGTATGGTTGCAGATGAACATTTTAGCAAAATTAGCAAATTGTTCTATTTCCACAATATCTTCTATTGTACATGAACTGCAAAACAAAGGAATGCTAGATATCCAATCCACTCCTTGGAAACTCTTAGGAAGGAATATGAAACTCGAATATTATGAATAAAAAATCTCAAAAACAATTTGAGAAATTAGCAAGTTAAGCAGTAATTTTTATGGTACAAGTCTTGAAAAAACAAAATCAAGTACTTTTCCAAGCACACACAATTCAAAACAAAAAAAGAGGTGGAATTAGAACTTGAAGAAAAATATTTTAGTTATAATGGTAGTCTCGTTACTTGCTGTTAGTGCAATTGTATCAGCTTTTTTTCTAATGAGAGACGATGCTTATGCTATTGAAACATCAGGTTTTACGTATAGTCCAAAAGGGAAGGTAGTTAACTTTTCAACAGAGGCTAAATATAATGACACATGGATTAATAATGAAAAAACAATTACAGACGGCAAAGAGGTTAAACCAATCAACCTTGCAAGAGTGTTATTTCTAAAGGATGGAAAAATTCAATTCTTAGGAAAAAGCGTTGCCATCAAAAGCGCAACTGATTTAATCGAAATGCCTTCCAAAACATCTGTAATCGAAAATAAAGGTACGTACAAAGCAAAAAACGATGAAGACAAAACAATTGCTCAATTACCAAAAGGTACCGTCGTGAAACTTGCTGAAGGACGTTATATTATTCTAGATAATTCTTATTTAAAGAACAAAAATGGCTTAAATAAAAAATTACCCAAAAATGTTATTGTTTCTATTGATAAAAATGGAAAAGTTCAATTGATGGGAGATAAGACGTTAGAAGAACTAGGAAGCGACGATGCTTATATTGAAATGGAAAATAATCAATATCGTTTCGATTTACAAAAAGAAATGCTAATTAGTAAAACAGGTAAAGAAAAAGATATCGATATCCGTTCAATTAAAGTTGAAATTGATGATACTGCTCAAAAAAGGAACTTGAGCCCTTCTAAAGCTGAGTTAGAAAAAGAAGCGAAAGAAGCAGAGAAAGAAAAAGAGAAAGAAGCAGAAAAACTGAAAGAACAAGAAGCAAAAGACAATGCACAAAAAAACAATGAATCAAATCAAAATAAAGATTCAAAAGATAGTGATACAAAAACAAACAAAAAAGATGAAACTGGAACAACATCTGGTAATGGATCTACAAATGGATCTGACAAAGAAACTGGAAACGGATCAAATTCAGGTGATGGAACAGGATCAGGAAGTAATAAGGAAAGTAATGGCAACAAATCTGATGGAACTTCAAATGATAAGAATTCAAATGGAAATCAGAGTAAAGAAGATGTTGATAAAGCAAATGAAATTATTAAGAAATTAAATGAAGCAGAAAGTATGAATTCATTCCAAGTTCCCATTGTGGATGTTGATCTAAGTGTTAAAGGTCAAACAGCTTCTGCCAAATTAACATTAACAGATACTTCCAAACGACTAGAATCTTTAGAAGCTGTTCTTTATGATAGCAATAACAATATCGTGAAAAAAGTAGCGCTTCAATCAAAAGAAGAAAATCAAAATTTTGAGTTTAAAAACTTAAAATACGGTGAAACTTATCAAGTTGTTGTACAAGGAAGTTATAAATCAGCAAGTGATAAAAGCCAAGAAACTATTTTCTTCCGCCAAACAGTTAAAGCAAAACCAGTTGTATTAACACCAAAAGTAACTGAACGCGGTGAAGATTATATTAAAGCAGAAATCACTGCTACTGAACTTTATGGTCATATTGATGAATTGGTTCTAACAGTTAAAGAAAACAATAGTAATGTAACAACTTCTCAAAAAGTTAAAGTAGACGCGGATAAATTAACTAAAAATGGAAAAATTGAAGTGAACTTTGATTCATTGAGTAGTAGTAAAGAATACATTATTGAAATGGACAAATTAATTGTTGATGGTAAAGATGTAACAGATGAAGGCTGGTATTTCATCTCTTCTACACTAAAAGCAAAACCAACTATTGAAGGACTAAATCTTGCTTATAGCACTGAAAAAGGTGAATTTATTGTTTCGCCTAATAATTTAGTGGATGCAGATAACTCCATTACAAGTATTCGTTATGTAGCATATTTAGAAGACGATTATAAAGAAAATGGTGACAAAGCGAAGGAATATGCTTATTCAGTTGTAGAAGCGAGCCAAAAGAAAACAGCTGTTAAAGTTGGACGAACAGTAGATATGAGTGATGGTAATTATGTCTTTGTTGCTTATATTTCTGGTAATAATGGTCAATCTGACTTTACATTTGCTACACCACCATCGAATAGTGTAATCGTTGGGAAAAAAGCAAAACCAACCGTACAATTCTCGTTAAAAGAAGCAGAGCAAGATAAATTATCCATTAATTACGAGGTATTCGATGCGGATAATACAGTTCTTTATGACAATCTAACGAATCCGACATTTAAACTTTACAAGTCTGACGCACAAGGGATTTATACAGGTAACCCAGTTGCTACTGTTGATATCAAGAACAAAGCAGATATTAACAACTTACTAGAATTTGATGGATTAGAAAGTGAAGAATATTATGTTGTCGTCATGACTGCTTCCTATAATTTAGATGATGGCGCAGGGATTATGGTAGATCAAATTATTGGGAAATCTGGTGTTTTCCAAACGACAGAAGTTTCAAAAGTAAACGCAACTTACGTACTAGATTCTGTCACAACTGAGAAAGCAGAAGTTATTGTGAAATTCTCAGAAGCAGCAATCAAGTTAAATGAAGCTAACTTAAATATTTATGAAAAGAAAACAAACACATTAATTAAAACAATTCCACTTCAAGGTGATTTTGAAGAATTAATGAGTGTAAATGGGAAGAAATATCTTTTCGATGATTTAAGTACTAATAAAGAATATTTAATAAAAGTAGAAGACGGCTTTGACAGCGGAATGAATCCAGTTCCAGTTGAAGGGCAATTTGTTTTCAAAACTAGAAAAGAAGAACCAGTAACAGATAAAGTATTAACAGATTATAAAGATACAGAGAAAAAACTAGGCGGTTTAGCTGGTATCGAAGCAACTGATTCACCAATGGTTGATAAATACAATGGTGTTAGCTCGATAACTTATAGCATATACAAAACAGATGATTTAGATACACCGCTTGTTATGCAAGAAGTTTCAACAGCAACTGATTTTGAAAAATATGTGTACTTCGATTTGACTAACAAATTATTAGGCCGTGGTTACGATTATGTCATTAAGGCAGATGTAGTTTGGAATGATAATTATGAAGATCATCATATTGAAATCAGTTCAGATACAATTCAGATTAAGAAAGAAAAACCAAGTGTTGAGTATGAAATTCTAAGTCGTTCTTCTGATGAAGTAAAAATGAATATTTATGTAAGCGACGGAGAAGAGGCACTAATACCTGGCACACTTGAAGCAACAAGCACAAGTGGCGGGACTGTACAGCTTCATGCTGGTAAAAATACAGTAACATTGCCTGTTTCAGATAGTGGAACAACTATTGAAACAACTGGAAAATACGTTATTTCAATTGACAGTACTCCAGTAACAGATACGTTCATGACGAAAAAATTAGCTTCTATTAATACAAGCACACCAAAAATAGATGCTGGAATTTCGATGGATTCATCTGGACGTTCCATGGTAATTGCACCAAAACCAGATGCAGTAGCAAAAAGTACTGTAATGAAAACAAGTTACGATTTGAGAGATTCTTCAAGTACAGAATCAGATTATTTTGCATTGAAATCTGGTAATGAACAATTCACTGCTCAATCACTCGAATTACCATTTGGTAATATCTGGTTTAATAATTCTTATCAACTTACGCTTGATATGAAAATGAATTATCTAGAAAACAAAATGGATAATCAAAACTTAAGTGGCCAATATTATCTTTCCATAAATAATGGTAGTTCATTTGTTAGTTCATCTAACGGTGTAACAGGTACTAATGCAAATGTAAACCGTGCCGATATTTTCAAAATGACTAAAGATGGAACTGATGAAGAAGGTAACATTTCTGGTGTTACATTTAAAAATATTCGTACAGGTAAATACCTTGCATATCGTAATGGGATAATGATTAGTAATAGTGAAACAGCAGATTCCTTTAATTTAGTACGACAAGAAGATGGTAGTTATGTAACGCAACTAAACGGGCGATATATTAACTTTGCTGTAGGACTTGTTACAGAAGAAGCTGATGGATCAAAAATTGACCTTTATTCTACGCAAGAAAAAGTAGACCAAGTTTCAACTGCACTTACTACAAAAGCTCTAGAAATACCTAATATTTCAATGGAGAACATGAATGTTTATGATAAACGAGTAAAAGTAGACGTGGTTGGTGAAGATAAAGATCATACAACAACCAAAGATGGAAACGATAATGAATTGTATGTAAATGTTTATGACGCTGATGGTGAAAAACTCATTAATTCTGTAAGAGTTGATGGTTTACCAACACGTGATATGTCAGTGGTAGACCTTTTACCAGATACAACTTATGTCGTTAAATTAGAAGGTAAATATGACTTGTTAGACGGAAGTGGCGAAAAAGATAAAGTGTATCAAACAGAAACGATTACTACAGAGAAAAGCTTACCAACAATGAATTCAACCAAGTATTCGTGGAACGCTGCTGCCGGTTATCGAACTATCTATAGTGCTGTTGATTTCACTGATGAAAGTAATGTATTAACAGACATTGAGTATCGTTTATATGATGCCGCAACAGTTACTTCTAATTTGAACGATTTAGCTGCACTTGAACAAGAACTAGGAAGTAAAACGCCAAATGCTACTTTCAATAGTTTATCTAAACAACCAAGTTTTGCTTTATATAACGGTTCTGGAAAACAAAATTATGTTTCTGGTAAAACGTATGTTATTGCCGCTTATATGAAAACAAGTTTGGATAAAGCACCAAGTTTCTTGAGTGATGCAAAATCAATTTATATCGCTCCACCAAGATCTGTTTCAGCACCTATCACATTAGAAAATGTTTCTACAAGAGATGCGACATTGAAATTCTCTTATAATGACCCAGACAGTTATCTAACAGGTGGCGCAAACAAAAACTTCCAATATGTGCTAAAAAACACAGCAACAGGCACGGAAGTGAAAAAAGGAACATTTACAGGTGGTACTACAGTAAGCTGGATCAATACATTTACTGATTTGGAGCCAGCAACAGGATACACACTATCAATTAGTACAAGTTATGACAATCTTGATGGTGGCGGAGTAAGACCATGGGGAACTAATTTCAACTTCACCACAGATGACGAGTATGTTACATCCAATTCATTAACCATTCAACTCGATGCAGCGGCTAAAGAACTTAAATTACAAGCTAAAGAAGTTAGACCTGGATCGACAACAATTGAAAATATTAAATTGGAAATGTATGAATTAATCGATTACGGTGGCAACAATGAGCATGAAGAATTAGTTGATTCTAAAAACATCACATTACCAAGCTCTTATCCAGCAACTGTAGCACAAGGCTTTAACATTTCAGGAATGAAAAAAGGACAAAACTTCTTAGGTAAAATGATTATCACTTATCGAACACCAACAAATGAAATTAGAACATTTACAAAAACATCCAACTTTATTACGCTCCAAGATAATGTTTCTGTAATGCTAAAATCATTCAAGAATGTTCAAACTACAGATGATACCCTAAAAGCTCAATTAGATGTAACAAAAGAAGAGCTTAAACAAGAAGGCAACTACACTTATGAATTAAAAGATGAAGTTGGCGATGTAATGGATACGAAAAAAGTTGCAGCAGAAGATATTGATGAGACTGTGTCATTATCAATGGAGCCAACTAGTGACTACTCGTTAACTGTCTATAATCAAGACAAAGAACCAGTTGCACTTTATCAAGGTAATAATGATGAAAATAATCTAAAAGCTGTTATCCAAAAGGATAATTTCACATTAATGAGTGACAATACTGCTGATGCTAAAACAGAAATGACAGTTACCGTTGAGCCAAAAGAATTAACAGCTTGGCAAACAGTTCAGTCATGGTTTGGCAAAGACTTTACAGAAACGCTCGACATCCAAAAAGAAGATTTAGATAAGGGTGTAAAAATTAATGAAGATTATCAAGATTCAAAAGTAGTAGTTAAAGACAAGAAATCAGGGGAAACTTTCGGGATTATTGAACTGGAGGCAAGTAAATGAAACCTACATGGAAAATAGGCATAATCGTTGCAGCTGTTCCATTAATCATCATCGCTGTAATCTTATGGGGTTCTTATAAGGAGGCAAGATTTGATCTTGTCTCCCTCCCTGATAATGGTGTTGTTTTAAATAATGAACAAGAAACATTGCAATTTCAAAAAGGAAACACCCTTTATCGCAGTTGGAATAATGATCAATTGATTGCAAAGAACGATAAAGAAGATACACGAAATCAAATTATGAAAAGTGCCATTCTCTATTTAGACAAAAAGGCATTAATGTTTACAGAAAACGTGCCAGTAATTGATACAAATGGAGTTAGCAGCAAGCTAAAAGAAAATAAAGTCTACGAATCAAAAGGCTCGACTTACCAGTATAATAAATCGGAAATTAACGAAAAAAGTGTCGTTAAGCTAGCCAATCGACAATATTTCTTAAATGCTGATGCAACATTGTATTTAGGTGGAGAAAAAATTAAAGAAGTTTCTAAACCGTTACTACTAATTGACAAAACTGGTAGTGTAACGATTTACGAAAACAAGAAAAAAAGTCGTTATTTAGGGCACATGACCTTAAAAATTAATGACGATACTGTACTTGATGCGAGTAGCGAAATTTATACAATTGGTGATCGGAAAATCGACCTAGCTAGTTTTGGCGGGACCGATAACGAAAAACTTGTTGTGAAAGAAGACGAGCAAAAAGACAAAAAAGAAGCAGAAAAGAAAAAAGAAGAAGAGAAACAAAAAGAATTAGCTGAAAAAGAAGCTGAAAAGAACAATGAAACAAAAGAAGCAAACGGGTCAAATGAATCCAACGATGCAAAAGATAATAAAGTAGCAAGTAAAGATAACGAATCAGAAAATGATAGCAATAAAACATCAGGAGAAAAATCTAGCGGACTGAATGCAACCAAAAAATATGGTGATGATTTAAATGTTGGCAAAGGTTCTACTGAAGCAGGTACAAATAATACTTCAGGAAACAAAAATAGTGGCTCCAAAGGAAATACAAACGGAACTGCTACGCAAGAAGATTTAGATAAAATTGATGATTACGAAGCAGTATTACGTAAATTGGATGAGTTAAATGAAAAACTAGAACGAAATATCCCTGTTTTAAGAATAGGTTATATTTCTCCAAATGTTACTAGTACTAAAGTTAGTTACAGTTATGCTGATCCAAATAATACTTTAATTGGTGTAACAAAAATCAGTGCTGTAGATGAAAAAACAGGTAAGACAGTTAATACTCAATATGTTTCAGCAGTAGATACAGAAGCATTATTAACAGATCTTTCACCTAATGGTAAATATCATCTTGAATTCACATATCAATATGATTTAGGTACAGATAAAGGTATCCAAGAAGTCAAAATACAAAGTGATTCCTTTACAACTCAAAGCGTTTCAGCTATTTATCAAATGCAAAGTGTTACAAGTACAACAATGAAACTTAATGTAGCACTAGATGCTCAAATCGATAATGTGAAACGAGCTAGAGTTAAAGTTACAAAAGCGAATGGTGATTCCTTCTATATGAATGCTAGCGCAAATCTTATAAACGGTAATGGAGAACTAATCAATGTGACAGGGCTAGACCCAAGTACGGCATATCATTTCCAAATAGTGATTGATATGAAGAATGGTGAAACTATTGAGCTAAACAGTTCAGAGAATTATTACACCATGCAAGCTACGGTACTAAAAAGTCTAAAAGCAAGTCAGTCCGCTGATAAAGTGTTACAAGTTCAATATGAATGGAGCTCGGCTGATTACACTTTAAATCAAGCAACAATTGAGTTGAAAGACGAAAATGATCAAACAAAAGTTGATTATCAAGTTGTCAACCAAGAAAAAGGAAATATCCGTTTAGTACCAGTTACAAAAGATGAATCACTGAATATGGAAGCTAAACTAGTACTGGAAACTACAAACAATGAAACAAAAGAAAGCAAAACGTTTGAGTATCCAGTGAAGCAAGATATCCAGTACAACAAGAATGCTACGTTAACTATTAATTTAACACCGTTCCAAACGGAAGAGAATAATACGAAACAAGCGGAAGAATCTAATACAAAACAAGCAGAAGAAGATAATGCGAAACAAACAGAAGAAGTTGATTCAAATACTGTTGCAGGACAAGAAACAAAGAATACCAATAGCATTACTACAAAAGTAGAAGATGTTTTAGCACCTCAAAATGCTACTTATGATATGACATTTTCTATGCAGCGTAAAACTGGTGAAACTTATCAGTTAGCGTTTGAGAGAAGAGCTGTTGGTACAGAAGACAACTGGAGCACATGGACAACTCAAAAGATTGCAACTGATGAAAATGGTCAGATAAAGCATACAGAAACAATTTCGAAATTAGCTAAAGAAAGCTTTGATTATCGTATTGCTGTATATGACGCTAATGGTATATTACAGCTTTATGTTTACCAAGAGTAATAAGAAACACAGACATTCACAGAAAAACAAACTCATACAGAAGGTAGGAAATAATAATGGATTTAGTAGTTGCATGTAGCGTAATTGGCGCGGCACTGGCAATTGGGCTTGCGACTTTAGGAGCTGCAATTGGACAAGGGATTGCAGTTAGTAGAGCAACAGAAATTATCGGAAAAAACCCAAATGCAAAAAAAGAAGTCATGGGAGGTCTCTTTTTGGGACTTCTAATGATTGTTGCATTGATGCTTTTTGCACTGGCAATCGCAGTCATCTTGCTTTGGGTTAATCCGTTTATATGATGGGTGAGAGCATGGAGCAAATGATTCAAACAATAGTCCTTTACGGTATTTTTGCAGTAGGTTTCTTATACTTGTTATATTTTACAATGCGAAAATTAGAAAATATTTTAACCAGCTTTTTTTACGAAATTGGCCAAGATAAATCTCTTGAAAAAGAGAGTCTCTTGCGCCGATTGAAACGACAAAAAGTTGCTACAACACAAGAAGAACTTAAAAACCAACAATTAGTTATTGAAGCAGAACACAAAGAAGAAATGTTTTTAGAAGAAATTGATCAGTTGATTGCTCAAAATAGAGAGTATGAAAAGCAACTTCATATGGTACAAAACGAACAAATTCAAACTATCACGGAAATTCCAAAAATGGAAACAACTCCGCATGCACCATTCAAACCATTGAGTAGTTATGTTAATGAAATCCTTCAGCAAGTTTTTATTGAGTCTGAAGAAGATGAAAAACAACTATTTAGCGAATCAATTCATGAATTTGATGCGTTAGTACGTGCAGAAAAAATCCGCTTGGCACTTCCATACAAAGTGATATTACGCTTGTTCGATATGTATAATCCAGAACAATTGAAACTATTTACAAGTTCATTCCAAAAATTCAATGAACGTTCAAGCAAACTTGCTGTGAAGCAAATTTTCCAAAGTAGTTATTTATCGCCCGAACAAAAACTTAAAGTTATGCGAGAAGATGGGACTTTAGATGAATTAGATCCTGAATTTGTTCAATTTCTGTTTTATATGATAACTCATTATTCTTACCGTCAAACGCGTAGTCTTTATCGTAACTATTTAGAAGTTTATAATATTCATTTTTACACTGGGCTCATTTATGTAAAAGTAGCCAGCAAAGAGTCGGCAAATCATTTTGAAGAACTTTGGCAACCAGCGCATGCGAGCTACAAAATTGAATATCAAGTACAAAAGGAATTAATTGGCGGAGTCATTATTAATTACGGAAGAAAGTCCATTGATATGAGCTACCAGGAATTAATCAAGAGAACAACAGAAAAAATGGAAGCGGAAGTGAAATCTTGAAAACAATTCAATTTGATATGAATAAATACGAAACCCATGTAGATTTGGAATATTTAAAAGAACATGGCCGAGTTGAAAAAATTTCCGATGGTGTTATTTTTTGCTCAGGACTAGAAAATGCAGCGCTCCATCAAGCTGTATTGATTGATGAAAGACACCGAGGCGTAATTCTTGAACTAAACGAAGAATTTGTTGGAATTGGCCTTATTGATAAAACAAGCGATATTTTAGAAGGTATGAATGTTTCAGTTACAGATCATTTTATAGAAGTAAACCTTTTTGATGATATGGCAGGACGTATTATTGATACAACAGGAAAAATGCTTTATGAAGAAAGTGAAGAACAGCCAACATCGTCTTCTCCACTTTTCCGTGTCACACCAGAAATTATGACTATTGATAGTGTTACTCGCCCACTTAATACAGGGCTAGCAGTTATTGATTCCATTACACCTATTGGTCGGGGACAACGTCAATTAATTCTTGGTAACCGTCAATCGGGTAAAACACAAATTGCTGTAGATACAATTATTAACCAACATGATCAAAACGTACATTGTATTTATGTGGCTATTGGTTTAAAAGCAGCTTATATCGCAGAGGTTATTGAAACATTGCGTAATCATGATGCCCTTAAATATTCTACGGTTGTTGCAACCGCAGCTAGCGATTCTTTAACAGCTCAGTATTTAACTCCATATGCAGGAATGGCTGTCGCGGAAGCACTACGTGAACAAGGCAAAGATGTATTAATTATTTTTGATGATCTAACAAAACATGCGGATGCTTACCGAGCAATCACATTACTATTTAACAGACCACCAGGAAGAGAAGCTTATCCAGGAGATAGTTTCTATATTCACTCTAGTCTTTTAGAAAGAGCAGTTCAAATGAATCCTGAACATGGTGGAGGTTCTATTACAGCATTACCGATGATTGAAACATTATCAGATGATGTAACAGCCTATATTCCCACCAATGTTATTTCGATTACTGATGGACAACTATTTTTGAAGTCTGACTTATTCAACCGTGGGCAAAAGCCGGCAGTGGATGTTGGTGTATCCGTATCAAGAATCGGCGGCGACGCTCAACACCCGATTATTCGTAAATTAAGTAAAAACTTAACGTTGATTCTTTCGCAATTTGAAGAATTAAAAGAGTTACTTGATTTTGGTAATGGGCTTGATGAAGGAAGCATGAAAATGGTCACAGATGGCCGGATTTTAACAGAACTCTTTAAACAAAAAATCCTTAGTCCGTTATCAGTAACTGATTTGATTGTTATTTTATACGCCTTTCAAAATGGTTTTCTTACAAAAGTTCCACCAGCTAAGATTGAATCGTTCAAAGGCTTACTTTTAGAGAAAGCTCACGCACGTAATGACTTTATAGCATTTTCTAATGATATTAAAGATATTAGCGAGTTGAGTGATGCTCATACAAAAATGTTAGAAGAAATTATTCAGGAAGTGGGGAGGCTTTTTAGTTGAGTAGTATAAACCAGGCTCGAAAAACAATTAAAGCACTGAACTCAACCTATAAAATTGTCCATGTCACCGAACTGTCAACACTTGGAAAACTTTCTGAGCTACGTGGAAAAGCTGAGGCAGCCGTAAGCTATTATGAAACAATCTTAAAAAGTTTACGCTGGGTGAGAAAAACCATGTATACCGGTAATAAACAAGTAAAAGAAGAAAAAAATATTACAGCTATTGCTATTACATCTGAACGAGGTCTTTGTGGTGCTTATAACAGTGAGGTTTTTGAAGAAATCGATCAGTTAATTGCAACATTAGGAGATCAAGTGAAAATCAATTGGGTGGTCGTTGGTGAGCAAGGGCATCGTTATTTAACGAAACTTGGTCAAAACATCACATCTTATTTACAGTTTTCGCTTGAAAATATTGATTTAGAAACGACAATGGGTGTTACTGCAGATTTTGTTGACCAAATTAACGCTCAAGAAATCGACGCATTATATGTGATTTTCACAAAATACTTTAATGCGGTCCATTCAGAAGCAATGTGCGAAAAAATTTATCCAGACATTCCAGAAGCATCCGGTACAGAGGTAGTTGAAGTAGATTATGTGCTTGACTATGAACATGATGATGAACAAGTGGAGCAATTATTACTTGAAAATTATCTTTGTGGATTACTTTATAGTATGTTTCGTTACTCTGTTGCGAGTGAATATTGTATGCGCCGTATTGCAATGAAACAAGCAAAAGATAATATTCAAAAGCAATTGGAAGAAGCGATATTTGATGCTAGAAAACAAACGTTACAACAAAAAACTAGCGAGTTACTAGATGTCATCAGCGGTGCACAGACGATCAGGAAGGAAGAAGAATAAATGAAAAAACATACAGGGACCATTATTAGTATTAGTGGTTTTGTTTTAAAAATTGAATTTAACGAGAGTGATTTGCCTGAAATCAGCCATGCACTTGAATATAAAACGCATCAAGGGACTTATCTAGCTGAGGTTGTTCAGCATACTGGTATTAATACAGTTTCTGCTATTGCAATTGGAGAAGTTAGTGGTCTAGCCAGAGGAACTGAAGTGGTGAATTTAGGTCACCCAATAGAAGTACCTGTTGGAGAATCAGTTCAAGGTAGAATGCTAAATGTATACGGAAAAGCAATTGATGGCAAACCAGAACCAGAAGCTGAAGTGAAATGGCCGATTTTCCGTGAACAACCATTATTACGTGATTTAGATACTAGTAAAGAAATTTTATACACTGGTATCAAAGTAATCGACTTAATTTGTCCTATTTTAAAAGGTGGGAAAACTGGTTTATTCGGTGGTGCCGGAGTTGGGAAATCCGTTTTAATGCAAGAGTTAATTAATAACATTAGTATGATGGGCGGGAACTCCGTATTTACAGGTGTTGGAGAGCGAGTTAGAGAAGGAATCGGCCTATACAAAGAGTTAGAAGCAAGTGGCGTTTTATCTCAAACTACTGTTGTGCTTGGTCAGATGAATGAATCTCCAGGAGTACGGATGCGTGTAGCGCTAACCGGCTTAACTATCGCAGAATATTTACGAGATGAAGAGAAAAAAGACGTTTTATTATTTATTGATAATGTCTTCCGCTTTATTCAAGCAGGTTCCGAGGTATCTTCTTTACAAGGTAAAATTCCAATTACTGGTGGGTATCAATCGACACTCTCTAAAGAAGTTGGAGACTTCCAAGACCGCATCGCGTCTACAAAAGATGGTTCCATTACTTCAATTCAATGTGTATTCTTACCAGCGGATGATATTGATGATCCATCAGCGGTTGCTACGTTTAGTCACTTAGACTCAACAATTGTATTAGAAAGATCTATTGCTGCACTTGGGATTTTCCCAGCAGTCAACCCGCTTCAATCGTTCTCACGGGCACTTAATCCAAACTTTGTCGGTGAGCGTCATTATCAATTGGCTGTGCAAGTGAAATATGTTTTACAACGTTATACAGAGTTACAGGAAATTATTAATGTATTAGGTATGGCTGAACTAAGTGATGATGATAAAAACCTTGTTCACCGTGCAAGAAAAATTCGTAATTTCCTTTCACAACCTTTCTACGTTTCAGAGAAATTTACAGGGACAGAAGGAATATTTGTTGAGATGGAAGATTTATTAGAAAGTATCGAACGTATTTTAGACGGTACTTATGACGACCGTTCTGAACGCGACTTTCTATTTATTGGATCCTACAAGGACTTGAAATAGGAGGAGAACAAAATGAAACTTAAAATCGTCTCACCTATGGGCCAGTTTTTTGAAGGTGAAGTAGAAGGATTTGTCATCGATACAAAAGACGGTCAACAAACTGTATTAGAAGAGCACATCGATTGTTTAAGCTTTTTTGACTACAGTGAAATTGTCATTCTCGATAAAGTAGCTTCAGAGCCAATCTTTGTGGCACTTGGTTATTTGCATCTTGTACAAAATGAAGCAAATATTATGGCTCAATTTGCTTCAGCAGATGCCGAGCAAGCAGAGCGTATTTTTGAAAGGCTCAACAAGCGAAAGCACACAGAAAGTAGGCGAACTAATGACAAATGAATTTTTTAATACTTTATTATTAATTATTGCGTTGTTATTAGCCTTTTTTATAGCTGTATTGGCAATTCTCGCTGGTATTCGTCATTTTTTATCCAAAGATGCCGTGCCATTAGAGCGAATTCGCCGGTATCAGTCATGGCTTAATCGTTATCAACTTAATCCAGAAACAACATCGTTTCTGGTGATTATCAGTGCCACTTTCTTAATATGTATTTTCACAGTTCAAATAGCTGTGATTCCTTTTCCGTTCACATTACTAATATTCTGGAGTAGCTGGTTATTTCAATTATTTTCTTTTTGGAAAAAAATACGGGTGCCTCAGAAAATGAAAATCGAAGTTATACGTATTATCGGTTTACTCCTAATCACTGCTCTTTATTTTGCAGGTTACTTTGCAATTAACGCACTGCATCTTTTCATTACACAAATAGCAGACTTACCATTAATAGAGCAGGCAGGGTTAAGAATTTACTTTGTAGTTTATAGCCTTTTGGTAGCAATTATCTCGTTGTTTTTATGGCAACGAATTTATGCGAAAATGTTAAACCAGTAATAGTAAAGCAAAGGCGTAAGTTCATAAAGAAAGTAATTCTATTTCGTGACATTGAATATGATTAATAGAAATTATTAATTAGACTATTAGAAATTAGAATTGGATGAAAGGAAGTACAGAAAGTGACTTTTTTAGAATTACATCAATTTATCAAAGATGATTCACTGATTGATTCATGGCTTAAAAAGAACTTTGAACTCGTGCCTCAGACTATAGAGATGGGGCAAGAAATCGAAATGAGTCATGAAGAAGTGATTATCATGAAAAACGGACTTCTACTACAGGAAAACATGGAAAAAAAGTCTAATATAGAACGTTTCTTTGCGGATCAACAAATCATATTTACGACTAGAGAAGATCTTTTATTATCAGCACTAGAAACTACTACCTACAGTATTATTTGTAAGGATGACTTATTTGATAAATTGGAACAACAACAGTTGCTACATCACTTTTTTTTACAGGTAGCGGAGGATTTTGAACGAGATTTAGAGTGGGAGCGGACTTTAATTTCAGCTTATCCGAAAGAACGAGTAGAAATTATTTTAGCAAAGATTGTAAACCGTTATCACCTAGATCCAGTGAAAAATCCGATGTTTCCGAAGTGGTTAAAAATATATATGTTAGCAAGATTTGCAAAATGCTCAGTTACAAAAACCTCAATGATTGTAAATGAGCTAGTAGAGAAAGGCGCAATTAATGTTAAATCAACACCTTGGTTGTTAACGTAGCTTTTCCTTATAAATTTATCTGATATCCGTTAACTAGATAAATTTATAAGGAGAACATTACTGTGTGCAGGGAGTTTATAGCAAACGGTGATAATTCCACAAGCTAAAATCCAAATTAACAACCTAGAAAAATCAAGGAGGACAAAAAAGTGAAGAATTTTACGAAATTCAAAAAGTTAATTATTGCTACAATAGTTGGCTTACTAGTTTTCCAAAACGTTTCACCAGTTTTAGCAACAATTTCAGATGAAAAAGCTGGCGAAGCAACACTCAAAGTAGTGAAGGAAGACAAAGAAACCAAAGCAAAAATTAACGGTTCTACATTTGAAGTGAAAGATAAACAAACAGGGGAAACAAAAAATCTTTCAATTTCAGAAAATGGAACTGGGGTACTTACTTCTCTTAATGAAGGGGAATACACTGTCAAAGAAAAAACGGCAGCAGAAGGATACACTTTAGATGAAGAAGTGTATAACGTAACACTGACTAATAAAGAAGAAGTAGTCACATCTGTATCTACAAAAGAAAAGCAAGAAACAGAAGTAACAGGTGAAGACACAACAAAAGACTCAACCTCCAAAGACACAACAACAAAAGATAACGACACAACAAAACAACCTGTCAAAGGTAATAACTTAAAAGCAGCAATTACTGATAATATTTTCCTAAAAGCAACTCTAAAAGATGGAACAGGAAAAGAATTTACAGAAGACCAACGTGTAAAAAATGGTGCTGCAGCAGTCATGGAACTGAATTTCGGATTCCAAGGAAAGAACTATAAAGCTGGGGACACATTCACTACAGTGTTACCAAATGAATTCGATTTCGGTACCAAAGATTTAAGTGGAGATTTCTTACCATCTACAGAAGCTTCATGGGCATTCAATGTAAAAACAAGAGAATTAACGATAACAATCTTAAAAGACGGTGTGCAAGAAGGGGATTATAATGTAGGCATTAACACTGCATTAAAAACTTTTACAAACACAGATGTCACTGATAGAAGTATTGTGTTTGATACAGCAGGAGCGAATACAGTTTATAATATTGATATCATTCCAGTAATCGCTGATGCAACCACTGTTTCAGTTACACCATCTCCAAGTAATGTTAATCCAGATAAAGCAACTGTGGATGCATTATTTAACTTAACAAAAGAAAATAATGCCAAAGGGGATCTTAGGTTATCGGATAGTGCAATAAACGGTTCATCAACCATAGACAGAAATACGATAAAAGTATATTCCAGTGATGTAAGTGCTGGCGGAACATTTATGGGTACGAAAAAGTTATTAGTGGAAGGTACAGACTATACATTAACTTATACAGCAACTGGAATTACAGTTTCTCTAATGGGTGGATTGGCTGGAAAAGGCTATGAAGTATCTTATGACCGGACTATTAATAAACCTTCACCAAATCTTAGTTTATTAACCACTACTGCCTATACAATTGGCGATGATGTCACACTATCAAGTAAGTCTGGAAATGCTGAAGTGCGAATGAATAATTACAAGCATATGGAGAAAAAAGGTACTTATTATGCTGGTACACAAACAATCGAGTGGGTAATTAACTTTAACTATGATCAAAGTGAAATAACGCCATCCACGGTGTTAACGGATATTGTGAATGATAATGGTATATCTTATGTACCAAACTCATTCAAAATAAATGAAGTAACTTTTAATCAATCCACATTACAGCCAAAAGTTGGGGGCGATGCTTCTGCTGATTGGAATACATCAGCAAATGCAGCGAATGGAGATTTTAATACCACTTACAAGGGAACCTCCAATAAAGCATACCAAATTACTTACACTACAAAAGTAACAGATTTCAAATCTAGAACAATCAAGAATGAAATCACTGATCAAAAAGGAGAAGCAGCCATAGCTTCTTTGGTTATCCAACCAAATGTAATCAAAAAAAGTGGCGGTTCCATTGATTACTTTAATAACAAGATGACATGGACAATTGCTGCAAATACCGACAGACTTACTATGAGAGACATGACGATTGCAGATGAATTTTCTCCAGGTGTCAAAAGCTTAGAAAGTTATACAGTAGAAGCGTACACAGATAATGTTAATAGTGTTGTATTACAAGAAGGAAAAGATTATACAATAGAAAGAACTGACTCGCCTAGAGGATTTGTTATCAGAATGATTGGTGACTATGCAACAACCAATAAACGAATATTAGTCACCATAGAGACCAATATTGATTTAGCTGATGTGGCGACTACACTGAATAATACAGCCCTTATTACTTATTATGATGATGATGTTTATTACAGTGATCAATCATCAGCTATTGTAACACCAGATTCTTCGATAATGAATAATGGAGCTAAATATGGTACTTATAATCAAAATACAGGAAACATTGATTGGATTGTATCTTTAAATGCTAAGTCCACTAATAGCCAAAAATTAATTTTCGATGATGATATGCCTACAGGAGTAACTTATGTAGAAGGATCACTACAATATCGTAATGTTGCTTCATCAAATGAAATGACAAGTTTAAGTATACCTTTGAGTTCTACAGGGGTGCTTGCGAAGCCTGGAGATAGTAACTATCCAACAGCTATCGATGCAAGTGCTAAAAAAATACATTTAGAATTTGCTAATTTAGGTACAGGAAAAGTTTTTGTGAAATATAGTACTAAACCAGACAATAAGTGGTATTTTACACAATATGTGAACAATGCAGCCAAAGTCTCAGATAATGGAGCAAACGAAAGAACATATTCTTATTCAGCTTATGCGAGCGTTATTAACAGAGCACTTACAAAAACAGGGGTAATTGATACAACCTATGCTAATAAAATTAACTGGACTACAGAACTTACGAGTATTTCCCCAGAGAGACCTGTTTCAAATCCGTTAATTACGGACACAATGGAAATCGGTACAACTGGTGCACAACTTGTAAAAAGTAGTTTTAGAGTAACAAATAGCACAACAGGTGACACAATTGATCCGCAGTATTATGATATTACATTTGATGGCAATAACTTCAATGTACAATTCAAAAATTATACTGCTACTGCGCCAATCAAAGTAGAGTATAGTACTATTAGTTTACTCTCAGGAGCAGTTAGCAATACAGCATCAGTAGCATCACCTGATTATGGTACGCTTGCGTTATCCTATAGAAACAAGACAACTATTTTATCTCCAACATTCACAATGGGTAGTGGAACCGGGATTGCAACAATTGGTTCACTAGAAATTACAAAAGTGGATAAAGATGATAGTTCGAAAAAACTAGCAGGCGCTAAATTCCAACTTTATACACTTGATGGAGAAACTGCTGGGCCAGAAGTAACTACTAACTCAGAAGGTAAAGCTATTTTTGATAGCATTCAATCCGGAAGATATAAGTTAGTTGAAACAGCGGCACCAGTAGGATATACACTTAGTGATGAATATAAGGATGGAAAAGAAATTGTTGTAGGTGCTGATGGTTCTGTTACATCACTAACTATCCAAAATACAGCAAAAACAGGCAATGTTGTTTTAACAAAAGAAGATAGTAAAACAAAAACCACTCTAGCTGGAGCGGAATTTGAATTACAAACAGCAACAGGTACAAAAGTACAAGATAATTTAGTATCCGATGTGAATGGTCGAATTGAAGTAAGCAATTTAGCACCAGGAGATTACAAATTTATCGAAACAAAAGCACCAGCAGGTTACGAGCTAGATGCAACACCAGCAACATTTACAATCGGATTTAACCAAACAACACCAGTTACAATTACTAAAGGAAACACAGAAAAAACTGGTAGCGTAGTGTTAACTAAAGAAGATAGTAAAACAAAAGCTGCATTAGCAGGAGCAGAATTTGAATTACAAACATCCGCTGGCACAAAAGTACAAGATAAACTAGTAACAGGTACAGACGGTAAATTAGAAGTGAAAGACCTAACACCTGGAGATTATCAATTAATAGAAACAGCAGCTCCAACAGGTTATCAGTTAGACGCAACACCAGTAACATTTACGATTGCCTTTAACCAAACAGCAGCTGTGAATGTAACAAAAGACAACATAGCTAAATCAGGTAGTGTCATTCTCACTAAAGAGGATAGCGTGACAAAAGCCGCTTTATCAGGAGCAGAGTTTGAGTTGCAAACATCCACCGGTACAAAAGTAGCGGAAAACTTAGTATCAGACACAAATGGTAAAATCGAAGTGAAAGATTTAACACCTGGAGATTATAAGTTTATTGAAACAAAAGCACCAGCTGGTTATCAGTTAGATGCAACTCCATTAGCTTTCACTATTACAAATAATCAATCAGCAGCTTTAAAAGTAACAAAAGACAACACAGCTAAAGCAGGTAGCGTAACTCTTACAAAAGAAGATAGCGCAACAAAAGCTAAATTAGCTGGAGCAGAATTTGAATTACAAAATGCAAGTGGAACAAAACTACAAGAAAACTTAGTAACAGATGCAAACGGAGTGCTTGAAGTAAGTGATCTAGCACCTGGAGATTACCAATTTGTCGAAACAAAAGCACCAACAGGTTATCAGTTAGATGCAACAGCAGTAGCATTTACAATTGAATTTAACCAAACCGCAGCTACAAATGTAGTCAAAGACAACACAGCCAAAACAGGTAGCGTTGTGCTAACAAAAGAAGACAGCGCAACAAAAGCCAAACTAGCTGGAGCAGAATTTGAACTACAAACAGCAACAGGCACAAAAGTAGCAGACAAATTAGTAACAGATGCTGATGGAAAATTAGAAGTAAAAGATCTAGCACCTGGAGATTACCAATTTGTCGAAACAAAAGCACCAACAGGTTACGCGCTAGACGCAACACCAGCAACATTTACCGTTGCATTTAATCAAGCAGTAGCAGCAACCGTAACAAAAGATAACACACAAAAAACAGGTAGTGTCATTCTGACAAAAGAAGATAGCGTAACAAAAGCTGCTTTATCTGGAGCAGAATTTGAACTGCAAAACGCATCAGGAACTAAGTTAGATGATAAATTAGTAACCGATGCAAGCGGAAAACTAGAATTAAAAGATTTAGCGCCAGGCAATTACCAATTAGTAGAAACAGCAGCACCAGCAGGATACAAACTCGATGCAACACCAGTAGCATTTACAATTGAGTTTAACCAAGCAGACGCTGTAAAAGTTACTAAAGAAAACGTAGCAAAAGCAGGAAGTGTCGTACTAACTAAACAAGATAGTGCTTCTAAAGCTGGACTAGCTGGAGCAGAATTCGAGTTACAAAATGCATCAGGAACTAAAGTAAGCGATAAATTAGTAACAGATGCAAATGGTAAAATAGAAATAAATGATTTGGCACCAGGCGATTACCAATTTGTGGAAACAAAAGCACCAGTTGGTTATGAACTTGATGCAACACCTGTAACCTTCACCATTGCATTCAACCAAAGTGGAGCTACAAGTGTCGTGAAAGAAAACACAGCCAAAACAGGTAGCGTCGTGTTAACAAAAGAAGCTAGCACAACAAAAGCTGCCCTAGCTGGAGCAGAGTTTGAATTACAAACATCCATCGGAACAAAAATTACAAGTAATTTAGTAACGGATGCAGATGGAAAATTAGTAGTAACAGATTTAGCACCAGGAACGTATCAGTTTGTGGAAACAAAAGCACCAACAGGTTATCAAGTAGATTCCACTCCACTGACATTTACTATCGTGTTAAATCAAACAGAAGCTTTACAAATCAGTAAAGAAAATACAGCTAAAACAGGTAGTGTTGTGCTTGCGAAAGAAGATAGCAAAACAAAAGCTGCCTTAGCTGGAGCAGAATTTGAACTTCAAAATGGTTCAGGAACAAAAGTACAAGAAAAATTAGTAACAGCAGCGAATGGTAAACTAGTCATTAATGATTTAGCACCAGGAGATTACCAATTGGTAGAAACAAAAGCGCCAACTGGTTATGACTTAAATGCAACACCAGTACCATTTACGATTACATTTAATCAAGCAACAGCGGTAAATGTAACAAAAGAAAACACACAAACAACAGGTAGCGTTGTTCTGACGAAAGAAGATAGCGTATCAAAAGCCGCTTTATCTGGAGCAGAATTTGAGTTACAAACAGCTACTGGAACCAAACTACAAGATAAACTAGTAACAAATACAAGTGGTAAATTGGAAGTGAAAGACTTAGCACCAGGGGATTACCAATTGGTAGAAACGAAAGCACCAACTGGTTATGATCTGAATGCAACACCAGTACCATTTACGATTACATTTAACCAAGCAACAGCAGTAAATGTAACAAAAGAAAATACAGCTAAAGCAGGCGGAGCTATTTTAACAAAAGAAGATAGTGTAACAAAAGCTGGATTAGCTGGAGCAGAATTCGAACTACAAACATCAACTGGAACAAAAGTACAAGACAAATTAGTAACAGATGCTAGTGGTAAATTAGTAGTTAATGATTTACTTCCGGGCGATTATCAATTTGTCGAAACAAAAGCACCAACAGGTTATCAAATGGATGCAACACCAGTTAAATTCACAATTGTCTTTAATCAAAGTGGTGCAACTAATGTAACAAAAGATAATGTTGCTAAAACAGGCAGTGTTACTTTAACAAAAGAAGACAGTGTTACAAAAGACGTATTAGCTGGAGCAGAGTTTGAATTACAAACATCTACAGGTACAAAAGTAGGTGGAACGCTTGTGACAGATGCAGACGGAAAAGTAACTGTGAACGACTTAGCACCAGGCGATTACCAATTTGTCGAAACAAAAGCACCAACAGGTTATCAGTTAGATGCAGCACCAAAAGCATTCACAATTGCATTTAATCAATCAGAAGCTTTAAAAGTAACGATTGATAATGTAGCTAAAACAGGAAGCGTAAGTTTAACAAAAGAAGATAGCGTAACAAAAGCTGGTTTATCCGGAGCAGAATTTGAAGTCCAAAACGCATCAGGTACAAAAGTGAAAGACAATCTTGTAACAGATGCAGACGGCAAATTAATCGTGAAAGATTTAGCACCAGGCGACTATCAATTTGTAGAAACAAAAGCACCAACAGGCTATCAATTAGATGCAGCACCAGTTAAATTTACTGTTGCATTTAATCAATCAGAAGCTGTACAAGTAACAAAAGCAAATGTAGCTAAAACAGGAAGCGTAACATTAACAAAAGAAGATAGCGTAACAAAAGCTGGTTTATCCGGAGCAGAATTTGAAGTTCAAAACGCATCAGGTACAAAAGTGAAAGACAATCTTGTAACAGATGCAGACGGAAAAGTAACCGTGAAAGACCTAGCACCAGGCGACTATCAATTCGTAGAAACAAAAGCACCAACAGGTTATCAGTTAGACGGAACGCCGAAAGCATTTACGATTACATTTAATCAAACGGAAACACTAAATGTAACGAAAGAGAATGTAGCTAAAACAGGAAGCGTAACGTTAACAAAAGAAGATAGCGTAACAAAAGCTGCTTTATCCGGAGCAGAATTTGAAGTCCAAAACGCGGCAGGTACAAAAGTAGAAGGCGACCTTGTAACAAATGCAGACGGAAAAGTAACTGTGAAAGACTTAGCGCCAGGCGATTATCAATTTGTTGAAACAAAAGCACCAAAAGGATATGACTTGGATGCAAAACCAGTTAAATTCACTATCGCATTTAACCAAGATGAACCATTACAAGTATCTAAAACAAACAAAATGTCTACAGGATCTGTTGTATTAACTAAGTTGGACGGCCAATCTAAAGCTCCACTTGCGAATGCAACATTCAAATTAGTAGATAAAAACGATAAAGTTATGAAGACCGTAACAACGGATAAAAACGGAAAAATTGAAATCACTAATTTAGTTCCTGGCGATTATCAATTAATCGAAACAAAAGCACCAGCAGGATATGAATTAGATACGGTTCCAGTGAAAGTGAAAATTGATTTTGCGCAACTATCAGCACATCAAGTTATTAAAACAAACACAAAATCAGTTGTAAGTGGAACAGTGACCGCTGAATTTGTTGATACAAAAGGAAACAAACTTTCCGACAAAGAGATTTATACAGGTGTAGTTGGCGATAAATATGTTACAAAAGCAAAAGAAATCGCTGGTTATAAATTAACGAAAACTCCTGCAAACCAAGCAGGCGTATACAAAGATTCACCACAAACAGTAACTTATGTATACGAAAAAGTTAGTGACCCAATCGTTATTAACCCAACAAACCCAACAAAACCAACAAACCCAACAAACCCAACAAAACCATCTAAATCTCAAAACACTGGAAATAAATCAACAACAACTAAAGAAGTGAAAAAACTTCCTTCAACTGGGGACGAATTCCCATACGATATGTTGTTTACTGGTTTATTTGTAAGTACTCTTGGTTTATTCTTACTAAGAAAAACAAAAGTTGAAAGCAAATAAGAACACCAAAAGAAGATTAGCTAAAGAGTAAACAAAAACTGAAAAGAAGTAGAAACTTTGTAGATTTTTTAAACAAAGCTTTCTACTTCTTTTTTGCTCGTGAAAAGTTTGTAATTTTTGTTTAAAAGTAGTAAATCCATTATAATTAAAATGATAGAATAAAAAAACGCTTCGATATAAAATACTGAATTTTTAAATCTACTTATTATTATTAATCAAATGGGAGAGGAAGTTATTTAAAATGAACAAAAAACTTATTCTTAGTTTATTTACAGCTACCTTACTGCTTTTAGGTTTTGCTTTTGGGGGCAATACAGTAAATGCAGCTGAAAATAACACTAGTAAGATTACGTACAACTATGTTGATTTTAATACATTAACGACTACACAAAAAAATAGTATCATCAAAGGCAATCCAGATGAAATCAATAAAAATGATTTTGAAAATTACTCATTTGTCTATCAAAAAAATGATTCACAAATGACTGTAAACACAGGAGATAATAATTCTGGAAACACTGGCTCTACGAATAATACTCCAAACGGACAAAACTTACTAAAAACGGGGGATGTAGGTTCTAATATATATTTAATTATTTTAGGATTTGTCCTTTTAGGTGGAGGAATTACTCTTCTAACATTGAAAAAGAAAAAAGCACATAAATTTCTTTTGTTTCTTATCATGTTCACAGGTGCCAGCTTACTAGCAGGACCTATCGTTCAAGCAGTGGAAAACAGCAATTTAAAACCACAAGAAACAACGACCGTCACAAAAGGCACTAAAGAAACGAAAAAACCTGGAAACATCGAAGGCTACACCTATGTAGGCTATATCCACACAAGTAAAAATGACACAGCGCCAACACCACCAGTAGAACAAGGAACTGTCACAGTCAATTACCAAGATGAACAAGGAAATTCCTTAGCGCCAAGTGAAACACTAAAAGGTGACGTTGGAGAAACCTACAAAACGGTACAAAAAGACGTTGAAGGTTACGACTTTAAAGAAGTACAAGGTAACGCAACTGGCGAATTTACAACAAAAGCGCAAGTTGTAACATACATTTACACCAAAACACCTATACCTGCCGCAAATCTAACCATTGAATACCTTGATGAAAATGGCAATCAAATCCATGAACCAAAAATAATCAGTGGTAATATTGGAGACCCCTATGATGTAACAGGAGATATGGACGAACTTCAGATTGAAGGTTACACGATAGATACGAATAACTTACCAACCAATGCAAAAGGTGTACTGTCTAATGAACCAATTCAAGTAAAATATATCTACATTAAAAATGTAAAAGATGTTACTCTGACTATTAAGTTTATCAACAGACTGACTGGTGGGCCGTTTGTTTTGGATGATTTAACGAAGATTCAAAACGGCGATTTAGTGCCACTTTATCCTAATTTAGATCAATACCATATGCAATTAAATTATAATAATCAACTATATAATCAAGGAGAAGCAGTGCCAGATATTGTTATTCAAGGAAAAGAAGGAGATTCATATTCTTTACCTGAAAGAATGATTTTCAGTATAGTAGATGATAAAGGGAATGTACTTCCTTATGTTATAGGACCTCCAGACGAAGAAGGAGCATCTTACGGAATTATAAATTGGGAGAATATAGAACTAGTTCCAGATAATATTGAAGGTACTCTGTCAGCCGATAACACAGTGGTTACTTACAGTATGGATAGATATCCTATTGAAATAGCACCGCCTACAGAAGATGAATAAGTAAGAAGTGAAAAATTAATTATTACTTTTAATAAATCCAATCCTTTTAAAGGGTTGGGTTTATTTGGTTTTTAAATCATTGTATTTGCGTAAAAAAAGTCTGAAATTTTATAAAATTTCAGACTTTTTTTACTAAGTTATAGTTTTTAGTTTTAATATTAACAAGGTATATTCCCTTATAAGAGCTTCATTGTTCACTTATTGTTCACATTACAACTTTTTTCACGGTTTTTGTGTGAAACGACATCTATTTAATGACAATCTGGTTAGATATAATTAATAGGAAATGAAATTACAACATAAGAATGGGAGGACAAATAAATTGATTAGAAAAATCTTTATAGGGATTTTGTCAGTTACTATCTTAATGCAAACTGTGATTGTCTCAAACCATAGTATTGTCTATGCAACAACCGATGAGAGTCAACAAGAAGCTATTAAGTTAGAAAAAAAATCGAATAATAATGAGACAGATAATAATGTGATTGTTATTAAAGGTGCTGTTAAAGACAAAGAATATAAATTATCTTTACCAAAATCTATTAGTTTAGATGAGAAAAAAACAGGTAAAGAAGTTGAATATAACAAAGAAAAAAATGAGCTAACAATTACAGGAACAGGCGAAGAAATGACTTTATATTTGCTTGCTTCTAAAGTAGGAACCTACGATTTAGAATTAAAAGAAGGGGACAAAGTTCAAGCAGAATTGGAGTTAGTTGTTAAAAACACAGATGAAGAAAAGCCAAAAACAACTTTGAAATCAAGTAAACAGTTACTTGGTTCATCTATTTCAGATAAATTATTCCTTCAAGCTGATTCAAGTAAAGCAACCTTAGCTAATTACACAGAACAAATAACGTTTAACTATTCTATTAATTTCCTAGATGGGTCAACAACATTAAAAAACGGTAAATTAGTAATAGATTTTAATAATTCAAATCTTGATCTAGTTAATTACCCTAAAGATACAGCAGCAAATAGAAATATCAAATCAACAGATTATAGTGCACTTACAGGAAAATTAACTATTAATTTAGTGGATAATATTTCTAGTGGTGCCCCGTTTGATATTCCAATCGTTGTAAGAGCTGGTTATGATGCGACGCCAGGAGTAGCTATGAACCTAAAAGCTACACTCTCAGGTGAGAACAGTGCTGGCGATACGTATGTACCAGAAGAAAAAACTACTACAGTTAATTTAGAGGGAAGTAGTACTAATCAAGAGTATGTCCCAATTACTGAAGGTGATAATAGCTGGGCTTTTAATAAACAAGAAATCGCATATTCAAATAAGCCAGGAGGATATTCCATCTCATGGCCTGAAATTCAGAAGAAAAGTTCGCAAAATAAAAGTTTCAAAAATTTAAAATTAGAGTATTTAAAAGAAAATGGTGCTGATGCGCTATCAATTAATACAACAGCTCCTAGTGTAATAAGATTTGGAGAACCTTTCTGGGCGCAACTTAGTTCAGTTAATGGTAAGTCGAATGTCCTAGTAGATGATGAAGAAAGACAAGTAGTCGAATTAGGCCCGATTAATGCTAATATTTACAAATCTATTCAAGTATCAATGGCATCAAAAATACCTGCAAATGCCGTTGCTGGAACAGTTTATACTGGTACAGTAAATGTATATGATGAAGATGTTTTGGTAACTTCTATTAAGGTCAAAAGCGAAGTAACTGATTCAACTACATCGATAGCAGTTGATAGTAAAGTATCTAAAACAAGTATTGCCGAGAATGATATTTTAGAATGGGGCTTCATGCCGAAAATATCTTCTGCAACACCAGGTATAAGTGATTTAGAAATTGTAGCGCCAATTCCAGAAGGGATTAAAGCTTTATCTTACACTCCGAATAATAACTCTATGGCAAGTACGAAAAAATTAGAGTATTATCAAAATGGTGAATGGGTACCAATGGCTGCTGCAACATATAATGGTTGGGATTTTTCAAAGGTTGATCAGTCAGAAAATCGAATTGAAAAGCTAAGAATTACATTAAGAGATGGCATTATTGATGATCGAGATATGCCACCTTATGCAAATGGGACCATTCGAATGCAAAATGTTGGTGTGAAGGCAGGAGAATCCTTTACGCTTCAACCAGAGTCAATCACGTACACAGACTTTGACAAAACTAGTAAAGCAATTGATACAACCACAAGTAGTTATAAAAAAGACGTTCAAGTAGTAGAGAAAGCTGCCGATCCAGCTAAAATAAATGGCGATGTTTTCTTATCTTCCAATGCAGCTATCTATGGTAAAGGATTTGGAAGTACCATTTTCTTTAATGGTGACAAAATTGCACAATCAGTCCGTTTAGGATCTTACGCAAGTAAACTAGAGAACCCGTATATTTTTGTTGTAGTACCAAAAGGTGTAGATGTAGAAACTATGAGGAACTTTATCCAACAACCTTATAGAAGTACATTAAATTACACGTATGCTCCTTCTAATGGGACGAATACGGTTTATCCTAAATCAAGTGCAGATGTTATGGGACAAGAAACTTTATCAGATGGTTCGACATTGTTCTACTGGGAAGCTCCAGATACTGGACTAGCAGCAGGCATAGAGAATTGTGAAATGTTAGCACTCGATTTAGTTTTCAAATTAAACAAAACAAACAGTGGCGCAAATAAAATAGAATTTGGTATGGGTTCAATGACAGATTCTAGCTGGAATTTAAATGGAGCTGGTAATTCAGGCCTTGAAACAAAAGAATTATCTAGCGAATTACAATCCAAACTTCCAGGAGTAACATCTACTAAATATTTATCTACTACAAAAGTAGCTGATGTAGGTGTATCTAACAGTGTTGCAACTAAAATGAAAATCAAAGGAAGTCAAGATAAAGATTTCGTTGACGTTAGTAAAAGTACTGCTACGACCATTCCAGGTAAAAAAGTAGATTATAATTTAACATTTGAAAACAATGGTACAAGAACAATGAATAACTTAGAAATCATTGATATCCTTCCACATATTGACGATCAATATGTTTTAGGAACTGGTCCGCGTGGATCGAAATTTTCAGTTATTCCAACAAGTGAAATCGAAGTTCTCGTTAATGGAGAGAAAAGTGATTCAGCAACTTTAGAATATTCAACAAGTAATACACCAGAACGTTTCGATACAAATGGAGAAGATGTTGCGGGCGATCCTTGGCAAGTATTGGCTCCAACCAATATGACAGATGTAAAAAGTTTCCGTATTAAGCTACCAAACACAGAATTCAAAGTAGGAGACGAAATTACGCTGAATTTTGAAGCGATAGTTCCTACAGATGCTCCAAGAAATGGCGAAATGGCTTATAATTCGATTGCTTACCGAATTGATAAAGAAACAAGCTCTGGTACAAGTAAATTAGCATCAGAACCTCCTCGTGGTGGAGTAAAAAGTACAAGTCCATCCACCGATTTAAACATTGCTGGTAATTCCTTCTCCGACCTTAACAAAAACGGAGTGCAAGATGAGGATGAATTAGGTTTAAATGCGGTTAAATTAGATTTATACAAGAAAAATGATAATGAATTTGAGAAAGTGGAAACTGTTTATACTTCCCCAGATTCTTCGGATAAAGAAAAAGGTTTATTTGATTTTAATGGCTTGAGTAATGGAACATATAAAATAGCTGCTCATTTACCAAATAAAAATGCAGAATTTATTACTACTGGTCCAAACAAAATCGTCAAAGATTCAAAAGATGATTCGGTTGGCTGGGTAACAGTCAATAACTCTACAGAATTTACGATTGATGATTTGGCTAACGGAAATCCAAAAAATCTAGTTGGTATTCATATACCTATTTATATGTCCACACCTGTTAAAGGCGCTGTTGTATTTGTAAATAAAGACGGAGATCCAAAAATCACATCTTATGGTCAAGATTATGAAATAGCTTTATTTGATCAAGATGGAAAAGAAGTACAATCTGCAATTAAAACAAATAATAAAGGTGAGTTTTTATTCAGTGATGTAGTTATTAAAAACCCAGCTAATTTCAAATTAAAAGTAACTGCTCCAACAGGAACGAATTTTGTATATTCATCTAAGAATCCTCTATTTAATATGACTACTAATGAATATACGTTAAATAGTGTCGTTCCAGGTGTTGGTGAAGTAGCAGAGATTTATATTACGGAAACTACAAAACCAACAACTAAAATTAAATTGGATAAAGAAGTTACACCAGAAGCAATTACAATTGAATCAAGCGATGTGGCTACGGAAGTAACAAATGAATGGACATTAGAAGATAGTCAAGGCACAGTCGTTTATTCTGGAACTGGCAATGATATTCGTGTTCCAAACGATGAAGGCACTTATACAGCTAAAAATACAGCAACAGATGAAGCTGGAAATACTGCAACTGATGAAAAAACGTTTGATGTAGATTATTCAGTTCCAACAATAACTGTTAATCAAGATGCATCAGCAGAAGTTAATAGTACAGAAGCAGATATTGATTGGATTAAACAATTAACAGTAACAGCAACAGATACGCATGATGGTAGTATCACACCAGTAATTGATTATAGTAAAGTTAAATGGGATGTACTTGGAACATATCCAGTTACTGTTACAGCAACGGATTCAGGTGGTAATAAAGCGACACAAACAGTCAATCTACGTGTAGTAGATACAATTGCACCTACAATCATTGTGACTAACAATCCATTAACTTATTCTATCGAAAATATGCGAAAACTAACTGAACAAGGTTTGTACACAGCAGCAGGACTTATTGGTGGAGATAATTATGATTTAGCACCAGGTCAGCCAGTACAACCAAATAAAAAGCCAATGGTATTTACTAGTGACTTTAGTAAAGTATTCAGTAATATCTCTAAAGTGAAAGCTGGACAATATCAAGTTCAAGTGAATTTAGCAGATTCTAGTGGAAATCAAGCTATTCCACAAACAATTACGATTAATGTAGTAGATACTGTAGGACCAGTAATTAAAGCAGATAATGTATCTTATCATGTAAATACAACAAAAACAGAAGCAGAATTCTTCCAAGATGCTCGTTTAGATGTAACAGATAACAATGATGATACAGCTGATTTAATTATTACCTCTGACTTTACCGACAAAGTAAACTTAGATAAACCAGGTAAATATGAAGTAACTATCAGTGCTACAGATACTGCAGGCAATAAAACAACAAAAACAGTAACGGTTGAAGTAAGTAAAGATAAACCGGTTATTACTGCAGATCCAAAAACAAGCTATCAAGGAAAAACGGAAGTAACAGAAGCTAACTTTTTAAGTGATGTTCATGCAGAAGTTACGGATGAATTAGATGGCGATGTAAAAATTACAAGCGATTTTGCTAAAGAAGTAGATTTAAATAAAGTTGGAACATATACAGTTACTTTAAATGCAGAAGATGAATACGGTAATACCGCGGAACCTGTAAAAGTAGAAGTAAGCATCTATAATAAGATTGCACCAACTTTCAACAATGTTGAGAATAAAACGATTGAAGCAGTAAACGAATTACCATCACTTGCATCTATATTTAACATTGAAGCAACAGATTATGTTTCGGGTAATAAATTAAAAGTAACTTATACACCAGAACAAACAATTAAAGGCAATGTTCCAGGTGAGTACTCTATTAAAGTAACTACAAAAGATGAATCAGGAAATACAGCTGAAACAACAGTTACTTTAACAATTAAAGATACAACTGGACCAAGCTTAAAAGCAACTAAGTCCACAAACAAACTAGAAGTACAAAGCAAAGAACCAAACTGGGTAACTTTCTTTGGAGTTGAAGCGACTGATATTGTTGACGGAGATGTTACTAAAGACATTCAAGTAGACAGTAATGAAGTAAATCTTAATAAAGTAGGAACTTATTCCGTCTACTTTACTGCTATGGATGCCAATAAAAATGAATCAAGTAAATTAAAAGGCACCGTGCAAGTTGTAGATACAAGTAACCTTACTTTGACAGTGGCTAAAAAAGAAATTAGTTATCCTAAAGGAAAAACAGTTTCTGATAAACAATTCCTTCAAGATATTGGTGCTAAAGCTACATCTAATAATAGTGTAGTAAAAATCACGACTAACTTAAGTAAGATTGTTAATTGGAACAAAGCAGGGCAATACAAAGTTACTGTAACAGCGACAAATTCATCTGGAGACGTTGAAGAGAAAACAATTCTATTAACAGTCAAAAAAGATGATTCATCGTTTATAGTGACACCAGGTAAGAACGACAATAATAACAAACCAGCAAAAGGCTCAAAAACAACGAAATCAACAAAAGATATGCCGAAAACTGGAGATACTTTGAATACAGAGTTAATTTTCATTGGTGCTATGTTGTTACTTGTTGGAGGCTGGATGTTCTTAAGAAGAAAAAAAGTAACTCAAAAAAATAAGTAAACTATTTGAAGAAAAACGCCTATCTAGCAATTTAAGATAGGCGTTTTTTTGCACTTATTTATTTGTTCGCTGGAAGATTAAGCATTAATTTTTCTAAAAATAATCGTTGCCACTCATGATCGGAAGTTGTGCCATGTAAATTAGTACTTAATGTTAACTCGCCTCGAAAAGTAGTAGCAGCAACTTGGAAAAATGGCGCATATTTTAAAGAACCGCAAATAAAACAATCTGTAAGCGTGCTACCTTCAAAGTGCAGTTTATCTTCCTCAATAATTCCAATATTAGTAAAGCTGGTTTTTGGAATGGAATACAATTTTTCTGAGGCTTTTTTCGCAAAAGAATAACTTTTTTTCTTGAAAATCAATTCTAATAAATAATAAATCCGCAGGGGAGCTAAACTGTTTTTTTGCGGATCGAGTGATTTTTTTACAGCTTGAAGGGTACTTTCTAAAGAACTCAAATCATCATTCTTATTAATTTCGCAAGTGATGTTAGCTGTTAAATTAGTGATTCCAAGACTTTTTCTTTCGGGTAAATATTTGCGGAGATCGATTGGACAATCAATGGACAGTTCGGATTCTGAAGTTGTTTGATGGACAGTTTGAGCCATTGCTGCAAAAAAAACATCATTTACGGTTGCTTCCTGGGTCTTTGCATATTGGATAATCTGTGTGAAATTCGCTTTAGATAGTTTAGTCCAGATGACTTTAGGATTTTCTGGGTCTCCTTGAAGTGGAAATACGGGATTATGGACCGTTTTGTTTTTCGCTTTTTTGGTTAAAATCGTCTTTTTTTCTTTATGCGAAAATTGTTTGAAAATTTGGCTCAAACTTCGTGAACCTAAGCTTAAATTGGCATGATAAGCTGGGTTTTCTAATAAATTTGAATAAGTTTCACTCAACAGATAGAGATATTCTTTGAAACCAGCACCATCAGCTAACATATGATTCATAATGACAACCAGCCTATCAGTTGTTGTTGTACGGACTATAGTAAAGCATATTTGTGGGCCATTTTCTGTAGATAATTTTCTAATAAGCGCACGGTTCACTTCGGCATCTGGTTCAGTAGTTTCTACGAGAAAAACGAGATCATCAGCTGAAAAAACACTCTCTTGCCAGTAAGCTCCATTTTTTGTTTCATTGAAATGGCACAGAAGGAGTGGAAGTTTTTCAGTAGATTGCATAACAGCTTTTTTTAAAACAGCCATATTTAAATGATTATCAAAAGTGAGTACAGTATGCAAATGATGATCATTTTTCTTTTTTTCTCCGGAAATGTAATGTTTTATATCAGATGGTTCAGCGGGATATTTAGTAATTTTCATCATCAAATTTCCTTCTTTCTAGAGTTTAAATTGTTTTTTATAAATTCCCTAAAAGGTGTTTTGTGAAACTATAGAGGATATATTGAAATAGAGTTTTCAAAAGAAAGAGCAACCTAGTTCCAAAACTAGGTTGCTCTTTTTTCATTTATACATACTTTCAATAACTGGTTTTAGTTTATCGATAACTAGTCCGCTGCCACCACGGCCTTTGACGTTTTCAATCATTCCTACCATGAGGTAATTTGGATTGTCGGCATCGAAAGCATAAACAAAGCCGTTTTCAAGGCCGTCTTCGCCTTGTTTTTCTTTTAGTTCAGCGGTGCCTGTTTTAGCGGCGATATTGTGTCCTTGAATCTGTAAGCCGTGTGCTGTGCCTGCTGGATCAGAGACTGTTTTGATTAGAGCAGCTTTCACTTGATTAGCGGAATTAGCTTCGGTTGCTTGTGTTTCTTTGCCAGCTTTTTCTTTTGTATCTAATTTTGGATAAGGCATTTTTCCATCGTTGGCGATAGCAGAGTAAGCAATTGCTTGTTGGATTGGTGACATCAGTAGCTCGCCTTGGCCATAAGAAGTATCAGCAAGCAAGATTTCTGAATTCAACCCATCATTTGAAATTTGCGCAGGTTCCATTGTAAAAGGTAAATTGTATTCTTTACCAAAATCGAATTTTTTCAAACCAGCAGTTAGCTTATCTTTGCCAATTTCAAGTCCTTCTTGTGCGAAGTAAATGTTGTCTGAATGAACGAGCGCATCCGTCATATTTACTTTTGGAACATCATGTACACGAGTGACAAAATATTTGCCCCAAGAAGCATCTTTTTGCCATTTCAAACCGGAAATTTCGCGAATTTTGTCAGGTTTTGTAATACCCGTATCTAGTCCAATGGTTGCTGTAATTGTTTTAAAAGTAGAGCCTGGTGCATAACGATTTGCGTATCTTGCTAAGAAAGGTAAACGTTTATCATCATTGTATTTGGCATAATCCTCGGAAGTAATCCCAAGCACCATTTGGTTTGCATCATAGGAAGGCGTACTCACTAATGCTAACAGTTCGCCGTTTGTCGGATTAATCATTGTTAGGGAGCCTGTTTCAGAACCTAAACTATCAAATGCTTTCTTCTGTACATTGGCATCAATAGTTAATTTAATTTCTTCGCCGTCTTTTTTATCGATTTTTTGTAAAGTGTCTTCTTGTTTTGTTTGTTCATTGATGATTTTGATTGCGCCACCGTTTTTACCGCGAAGTTGCTTGTCGTAATAACGCTCTAAGCCATTTTTACCAATGACATCGCCTACACTAAGTTTAGGATTTTTCTCGATGTCTTCTGCACTCACTTCACCCACATAACCTATTAAATGAGAGGTAGCTTCATTTAATGGATAAGTACGCATTTCTTTTTGGGCATACGTAAGACCAGTGGCTTCTGGAAGTTTATCTTTATCAAGAGTAACTAAAGGAACAAAACTATCCGCTTTTATCCATTTTTGATCGAGTTGTTTGTTAATATAATCAGTAGAAATATCTAGCTTTTTGCTAATATCTGCAATGTTTTTTGTTTTTTCTTCTCCTTGACCAAGCTTCGAAGGAACAATACCCGCTTCGGCAAATTGACCAGTAGTTGCAAGTGGATTGCCATTTCTATCTACTATTTGACCACGTTCTGCATCATCTTCGGTCATACGGACTTTATCAGTCTTCACCATTCCCGGGAAAATAAGAGCTGGTTTCCAGTCGATTTTCCAATCGTCGCCTTGTTTGGAAATGGTTGTTTTGTATTTTTGAGTAGCGAGTTTTCCAAGTGTAGTCCGCATTTCTAGTTCATAAGTTAAGTTGAATTTATTTGCTTTGTCATCGTATACAGATTTTAGTTTGTTGACTTTTATATCTTTTGCACCAATCCCATCAAAAACCGCTTGATACTTGGCTTCCATTTCTTTTGATGTGATTTCTACTTTTTTTAAAGATTCATTTGATACGTTGTTTCCTAATTTATTGTATTTTCCTTTAGCGATATTTGATGTAAAAGTTTCTGCAGATTCTAATGCGTTTTTTTCATCTTTATGTTGATTTTGTATGAAAAAGTAAATGGCAATACCTATGAGTATAACAACAACAGCAATACTTCCGATGATAATTGCCTTCTTATTATTCCTCTTTTTCCCATTCAAATTAGCCATAATACACCCCTTAATTTCATGTTTTATTCAATTAATTATACCAAACACTTTACAAAAAGTTGAAAAAATTAAACAAACCTTTAGATTTGATTGACATATTTTTTTCTAATTGATGTCATAATTTATTCTTATTTCCCTGGTAAAGTAGTAGTAACGAAAGGATGATGTTTTATGGAAGAGATGATACAACCAGAAAAGAAGGTCATTATTCGGGGAAAAGGTGTCCACAATAAATGGAAGTGGAGCACAATTATTGTTAGTGTACTTTCTGTCATTATTATTAGTTTTTTAAGTTATCAGCTGTATTCAGTTAGCCAAAATAATCCAGCAAATAGTAATGGAACGATGCAAGGGCCTAGTGGGGACGGGGCTCCAAGTGGAACACCGCCTTCTGGTGAGCCTGGTCAAACCCCAAATAGTTCTGATGATAGTTCTGATTCTAGCTCAAATGATAGTACAAGTAGCAGTGGTACTTTATAACACACTTACCCCCTCTAAAAAATCTAATTTTACAGGGGGGGTTTCAATCTTTAAAAAATCTTATGGAATTATCACTCTCTTTTTTTGTCATTTTATTGTAATATGTAGGTAAGTTACAATAAATGAGGTGTGTAAAATGGCAAGACATTCGCAAAAAAGAAAGGCACGTAAGGGTAGAATCTTTGTTACAATTCTTGTAGCCCTATTAATTTTAGTTGGTGTAGTTGCAGTTATAGGTTATTTCCAATATCAATCTAGCTTAAAAGAAGCACAAAATGATAGTAAATTAAAAGAGTACAAATTTAATGGAGTTAAAGCAGATGGTGACGCGATTAATGTACTGCTTATTGGTAGCGATTCTCGCGGGGCTGATCAAGGACGTTCAGATAGTTTGATGATTGCCCACTATAATACGAAAACAAATACGCCAAAACTAGTTTCAATCATGCGTGATACTTATGTAGATATTCCTGGACATGGTAAAAATAAAATCAATGCAGCATATTCTTACGGAGGACCAGAACTTGTTCGTCAAACAATTAAAGAAAACTTTGGTGTCGATGTAGAATATTATGTCGTTGCAAATTTTGAAGGATTCCCTAAAATTGTTGATACTCTTGCTCCAGAAGGAATCAAAATTAATGCAGAAAAAGATATGTCAAAAAATATTGATGTAAGCATTAAAAAAGGAGAGCAAGTAATGGATGGTAAAACACTATTACAATATGCTCGCTTCCGTAAAGATGCAGAAGGAGACTTTGGCCGAATTCGTCGTCAACAACAAGTGTTAGAAGCACTAAAAGAACAAGCATTAGATGTTGGAGATGTTACTAAAATTCCAGATGTTATCGGGAAGTTACAAGGTTACTCTTCTACAAATATCCCGAATGGCACTCTAATGTCCATTGGCGCAGATTTTCTACTTGGAAAAACAAAAACAATGGAAAAATTTGCGATTCCAGTTGAAGGAAAATGGCATAACGAACGTATTGAAGGTGCAGGATCCGTCCTTCGTTTAGATGATATGGCAGACAACGCACAAGCATTACAAGATTTTCTAAAATAAAGCAGAACACGGAAATCATTTCTATGGATTTCCGTGTTTTTTTCAGAAAAAAATGCAGCTAGCTTAACTGGAACATGAAAGTTATGATTAAAAAAATGATTTATCGAATGTATTAGACGTTCTTCTATAATGGAAAGCTTGTCATCTTCTCTCCTGACAAATTCAGACGAAATATTGTCACAAAATAATAGTAAAGATATGATAGACTTATTTTAAACTTCTTTTTTCGTCGCATATAGCTTATAATTAATACATATTTTGAAAAAGGGGTGATACGCTTCATGGAGAAGAGAACAAACAAACGAAAATGGAACTGGGCGCAGATTCTTGCAATTTTTGTATTAGTAACGCTCGTAATATCAATGGTTTATGCTATCGTTAACTTAATAACAGCGCCATCAGGTAATGTTCCAGAAGGACAACAAACAAAAGGCGATTACTCGCTTATGCTTATGCAGTGTGTGTTAGGTGTAGTGGTGTTATTCTTACCATCTATTATAAGTAAAAAAATGAAATTCGTTATTCCGAACGCGATGTATATTGTTTTTATTGTGTTCTTATATTGTGCAATTTATCTTGGCGAAGTGCGTAGTTTTTATTATTTAATTCCTAACTGGGATACAATTTTACATACATTTAGTGGGGCAATGCTTGGAGGCCTAGGTTTTTCAATTGTAAGCTTACTGAATAATGATGAAAGAGTGACGCTTTCTATGAGTCCTGTTTTTGTAGCGTTATTTGCTTGTAGTTTTGCAGTTTTTCTAGGTGTTTTCTGGGAATTTTATGAATTTGCGGCAGATAGTTTTGGAATGAATATGCAAAAGACAATGCTTGAAGACGGTACAATGCTTCAAGGGCATGCGGCTGTAGCAGATACAATGGGAGATCTTTTTGTTGATTTCCTGGGTGCTTTTGTTATATCCATTGTTGGCTATTTCTCTATACGCAAAAACAAAAAGTGGATGAAGAACTTTGAATTCAAAAAATTAGATGAAGAAAAAGCAAAATAAAAAGCGACTATAATTAGCCGCTATAAAACTGTAAACAAAGACATTATTTTTGTTTACAGTTTTTTATATTGCTTTTTTTCTCTATCTATAAACATCATCAAAAATGCAATTAATTGTAAAAAAGCACAAACGAGAATAGCATGTTGAGAGAATAATTGGATAAAGAAATTTCCTACAATAGCCCCGATTATAAAACTTAAAATAACGCTAAAATATAAAAAACTATTGTGAAGGTATTTTTTTTCTTTATACTCAAAATAATCACTGAGATTTTGTGTGGCACTTCTTAAATTTCCGATACACATTGTTGTAGCAATACCTCTGCCGTGCATTTTACGAAAGCTTTCGACTTGTATGCCGCAAACAAATGATATTAGCGAATTGGCTAGGAGGTTGTGATCAAGTGGTATAAAAGCAACACCTATTAAAATGAACACTTCAATTAATACGGAAATTTGTCTCCAGTGCAAACGTTTAATAGCTCGGCGATGAATAAATTCAGAAAGCGCAATACCAATAGTAAAAGAAACAATAGGCCAGAAATATTGAAAGGCTGTAGCCAAATTTCCTTCTGAGATGTTAATTCCAAATAATAGAATATTCCCGGTTTGTGCATTTGCGAATACGCCACCTCTTTCAATATAAGAATAGGCATCCATAAATCCACCTGCGAGAGCTAGTAATAATCCCAGCCTTAATGATTCAGAAATCTGTTTGGTTTTTAACATCAATTTTCATCCTTTTTTCTTTTTTAATTAAGCTGCTTTATGAATATTCTGTGGGCTTTTTAGGATAAGCATAAACCCAAGCGATTATTTAATCAATAGAAAATACAAATCTGAAAAGCACTATCTTTTGAAGGATAGCGCTTTTTTGATGCAATAATCATTTTATTTGTTTAAAAACGCGATAATTTGTTGAATTAATTTTGTTTCATGAGAAGTGATAGTTTGTTCGCTCGATTTGCTGCTATAAATATATTCCTCATAAATTTTGGTAAGCTTCGAGAAGTCAGCTGTTTTTAAATGCAAATCTACTCTATTAGCAAAATGGCGCATCGTTTCGCTCGGTTGGCGCACATATCCATAAGAAGCTAGTAATTTAAGTAGTTTCAGATATATTTTACTAAAATCCGAATTTTTTTTCAGCGATTGAAGGAGTAAATAGCTACGAATTTGACGTCTAAACAAGACTACAAAAGCTAGAATTAATACGATGAATCCTACAGGAATCCACCAAACCCACGAAGGAATTTCAAAAGTTGTTTTTGCTGTGTCAGTTTTTGGTTGTTCTTTTTTAGGAGTTTCGCCTGTGGAACTACTTCCAGCATCTGGTTCAGGTGTTTTTTCGGTTTCGTTAGGTGTTTCAGGAGTGCTCGTGCTGTCATCGGTATTTTCTGGTTTGTTGGCAGTTTCTGTCGTTGGCTCTTTAAAGTCTTCCGGATTTGAAAATGTGGCGGTTGGCTCAAACGGAACCCAACCTGTCCCTGGGAAAAATACTTCTGGCCAAGAATGCGCATTATTATTTGTAATTGTAAAAGTGGCTTTTGAGTCATTGCCTTTTTTCTCGCCATCAGCGGGGGTGTAACCTTTTGCCCATCTCGCCGGAATGCCAAGCGAACGAAGCATAACAACCATCGAAGTGGAGAAATTATCGCAATAGCCTATTTTGGTTTCAAATAAAAATTGATCCACATAATCGGCTCCACTTGGCGTTTCTTTGGCATCATCGGTACTATAAGTAAAATTGCCAGATGAACTTAAATAGCTCTCAATTGCTTTCGTTTTATCATAAATGGAATCAGCATCCTTGGTTATTTTATTGGCGAGTTTTGTCACTCTGTTTGGCAGCTCACTAGGCGTTTGTGTATATTTAGAAACAAAGGCAGATGAAAGTGAACTGAAATCGGCTGATTGCATTTTTTCAATATCATAAACGGGTGTTTTTAATTGAATGGTGTAATTTTTGATTGTGTTTTCTGGCGTTATTTTTTCTGTAGTTAAGTTGGCATTGAATGAGTCGACAGCACTATTAATTGTTTGAGTTCCATATGGGTAAGGCACATAGTCGCTTGAAGCTTGAAAACTGATTTCGGCTGTTTTCATGTCGCCAGTTGTTTCTTCTGTCAGTTGCACAGGAAAGTCTTCGCCAGCAGAAAATTGTTGTAATTCAGATGATTTTTCATCCGCCCAACCAGTACCTGTATAAATACGTTTTGACTCAATTCGCCAATAATGTCCATTATCAGCTCGAGCAGTGAACACAGTCGCATTATCTTTTTTGAGCGAACCACCAAGCTTAGTATCATCTTCACTATAACCAACTGTTCGTGTTGTATTTATCCCAAGAGCGTTTTTAATCGTTGGCACAGGATCAGGCCAAATAGGCGCTTTTTTAGGTAACATTAGCGAACTAAAAACAAATACAGCAAGCACTGCGACAATCAAAAGATGATAAATGATTCCGTTACGTTTCATAGAATCAATATTTAGTCGATTTGGTGCAGCAATCCGGCTTGTAAGCGCCAGATGAAGTAATAGAAATCCTTCTAAAACTGTCCGGACAATCGCCCAATTACTATTATAATCTGTGAAAGTATTAATTACTGCTAGATAAGCCACCGTAAGCACTAACACACTCATAATTCGCTGCTTTCGCAAAATACTATAAGTGGTAATATAACATAACAGCCATAAAGCAATTAAAAATACAATTAGAATAAAGTTCATTGAAATATCCGACGGGCGGAACTGAACCATATCTCTAAAACCATTAAAGCTAATTTGGAAAAAGGAACTAAACCAGCTGGAAGATAAAACGCCGTCTTTGGCATAATAAATTCCAGATACCACATAAACCATTACCAAATGGAGAGGAATAGTCCAGTAAAACCTCAAATGAATGAAAAAACTCGCAAGTGAAATCGTTATAAAGAGAATAATCCAATTCGCTGTAGCTAGTTCAGTTAGCTCGGCAAACGGATAAATCCACTCAGAAATAAGTAAAACAGAAAGAATAAACAATAATAGGAATGAAAGGCGTCTTTTCATCTGTTTTCACGCTCCCATCTACTTAACAAACTAGCAGGATTTAAGAAAACTGCCGGCACATCGGAAGCAGTTGGATGATCAGATTGAATCGTAATAATTTGTAGTTGCTTATTATCTGTTAAACGTGTCACTTTTTGCATTAACATTGCATCAATATCTGGTGTGAAAAGGAAAATTTTTTCTCCAGAATGCAAGTTACTATCAAGGGAGTTTTGTAGTTCTAAACTTTCGACTGGAGCAAGTTCAGCGAAGGTTTTTGCAATTTCATGAAGATGATTTGTTCCTTTAGCCGGAGCGAATTTACGTATTTGATCACCGAGAATAGTAACTCGAATCTCGCCATTATCCTCCGAAATTTTACGAATAAAAGAGTAAGCAGCCCGGAGCGATAGTTCGAAATTCGGATGATTTGCTCCGTAAAAAATCACTGATAATCGTGATGTGGCACTATTTTCAAATTCTCGGGTCATTAGTTGGTTACTTTTAGCAGAAGATTTCCAGTCAATTAAAGCAATGCGGTCGCCAGAAGAAAATTCGCGCAAACTGTGAATATTACTATTTTTCTTCAGAGTCCAATAAGCAGCATTTCGTTCATTTTCAGGAGAAACTTCACTGATTTTTTCTAATACATCAGGAAAATAAGTAGGATAAATCGTGAGTGGTTTTTCGGAAGACATTTGGCGCGTTCGTTCTAGTATCCCAAAGGCATCACTGGTCTCTAAGTCTAGCGGCGGAAAGTAGTGAATCCCACGGACGCCGATAAAACCAGTCAACTTAACAGTAAAATTCTTTTTGAAAAGTGGATAGACAACTTGTTGGCGGGCGCTTACTTGGCCAAAACTAACCGGTATTTTTTGTTGGAATAACAAATAACCCACTGGATAACGGGATTTTCGAGAAAACGATACGTGCATATCGACTAAATCACCATCATGGTAGGTATTTTTAACAAAATTACGATGTACTTTCCATGCTTTTAATGGATAAATGGATGACAAGAATAAAATCAACAAAATAAAACTAAAGAAATAAGTTAAAAACCAACTAGCTGTATCACCTTGAAATAACGTATAAGCCCAAAGTCCAGCATAAATAATTAGCATAATAATCCACCGAAATGCTAACAGGAGGCGTTTTTTTAACATTTAACTACCTCTTTTCTACCGGAACGGACGTGTTTTTCAGAATGGAAGCAATAATGGATTCGGCTGTTTCCTCATTATAATAAGCTTCAGACTTCAAAATAAGACGATGAGTGAAAATATAAGGTGCTAAATATTGAATATCATCTGGAATAACATAATTTCGACCTTCAATAAGAGCAAAAGCTTGAGCTGCTTGCATAAATGCTAGTGAGCCACGCGGACTAACTCCGAGCGCGACAGAAGGGTGTTTACGACTTGCATCTACTAAGCGAATAATATAATTTTTTAAAACATCATCAATAAAGACTTGTTTTGCCAAATCTTTTAGGTGTAGTAGTTCTTCCAGTGTGACCATTTGCTTCGTTTGATCAAGCGGATCTTGATATTGTTTTAAAGTAAGTAGCTGCATTTCTTCCTCAACTGTCGGATAACCAATATTGATTTTAAGTAAAAATCGATCTAATTGAGCTTCTGGCAGTGCATACGTTCCTTCATACTCAATCGGATTTTGTGTCGCCATGACGAAAAAAGGATCAGCAAGTTTGCGAGTAATTCCATCAACAGTAACGCTATTTTCGGCCATACCTTCTAACAAGGCAGCTTGAGTTCGCGGCGCCGTACGGTTAATTTCATCGGCAAGGACAATATTTCCCATCACTGGACCTGGACGAAATTCAAATTCACGTGTCTCTGGGTTGAAAATAGACACGCCAGTTACATCTGCCGGAAGTAAATCTGGTGTAAATTGAATTCGTTTAAAGGAAACACCGATAGTTTTTGCAAGTGTGCGAACCATCATTGTTTTTCCAACGCCAGGAACGTCTTCTAATAATACATGACCTCCCGCAAGTAGAGCAGTTAAGCTTAATTTAACAACATGTCGTTTACCGACGATAACTTTTTCAACTTCATCAATAATTTTTGTTATTTTAATGGATGGCTCTGTAGACATAATTTGCCTCCGTTTCTTTTCATATGTTTTTGGTCAGAATTGCTCGTTTATGGTTTAATGCTACTATAATCAACCTTGAATGTAAAAGATTTAAGGTGGCATGGACTTTTTCTTTGAGGTTGTTTACACTTAAAATAACTGGAGGTGGCGAACTTTGAGCGTAAAATTAGCAGATTTAATGAAACTACCATCTTTAAAAGAAGCGAAAGTAGTCTCTGGGAAATCAGGATTGTCTAAGCTGGTTTCGTCTATTTCCTTATATTAATTTAAGCCTCTAAAGTAAGCAGTGAGAGTACTGCTTACTTTTTTTGGATTACTTTTATGTAGGCTCCATGTTCACTTTTCTTAGCTGCCCATGCATTCATTTCACGTACTTTTTCTGAAAGTTCATCAGCAGGAATAAGCCGCCCATCCACCAAAACAGACGGATTAATCAAACGCATTTTCTTCTTATGATGATAAGTAAAGTCCCCCTTATTTTCTTCCAAACGAACATTATCAAGCAACTGGATTTTCTCCCGAGCATCCGAATTAGCATTCAATTTAGCCAATAATTCAGCATCAGTCAACCGAAGATCCGAGGTCGTAATCGCCTCCTGTTGAAACGCAATGCGCATTGCTTCAGCCAAAATCTCATAACTATAAACATTCAGCGGGTCATAAAAATAATCAATCACTTCCGAATAATATTGCTCAACAAACCATTCTGCAAGAGCGACATTTGCCAAATAAAGCCGCCCATCTACCATTACTAAAGCCTGTAAAAATTCTTCCACCTCAGCCAAACTAATTTTCCCATGTCGATATAAATCTTGCAGTGTATAATCAATCCTGTCAGCACAAAGCTCCGGGGCTTCTTGCTCCAAAATTTTCCACTTCGAAATATCATCAAAAATCCCTTCAAAAGAATAACCATACTTCTCTAAAATGGCGGGAATCGTCGAAGTTTTTAAGAAGTCCTCAAAAATTTGCTCATGATAATCTTCCTCTTCAAAGTCAAGTGCATAATCAACCACATGCGAAAAAGCAGTGTGCGATACGTCGTGCAGCAAGCCAGCAATTTGTTCCTCCAAAGAACCACCGAATTTCCGAATAAAAAGCATCACGCCAATCGAATGATCAAGCCGGCTAAGGTCCCAAAGCGGATTTACTAAATAACTCGAGCCACCTTGATGTACGTGTGCTAGCCGGGAAACCAATGGACTCTGAATTAATTCAACCAAAACAGGTTCTATTTCAAATGTTCCGTAGAGTGGGTCTGTCATTTTCATCATATTCACCTCTTTTTTCAATTATATATTAGCGAACAAATGTTTTCCATGTTTTCCCTAGCTATTCCAATTTTGCTGAGAAAGCTTATAAAAAATCGTCAAAATAATCAAAGATGCGAATGATAAAATGAAAACCAGCTCAGGTAGAGTAAACCCAGTTCTTGTTGTTGGTGGTAGCGTGATTATTGCAGATGAAATCTCTGGTGTTGCACAAATTTTCCGCGACAAAAACGGACCAGTCGTAACGCAATAGGTGTATCTATTTCACAAATCAGCGAAATATATGAACAAATCTATATCTATTATCAAATCGAGCGGAAAGAAGCTATGTATGATGCTGAGCAAATGGCGAGAGAACAGCCACCTTAGCCGTGCAGTGACTGACTTGATTGAAGTAGTGGAAGAAAGTCCATTGGCGTATCCTCCAGGTAATGCGACAAGATTACACGTGAAAATTGTGGGGAATTTGGTTTAAGGTAATTAAATAGTGGAGTAATGTGCATTTAAGGCTGAATGTAAAGTAAGAATTCACTTTGTTTCCAGCCTGTTTTTTATAACGAAGAGGGGATCAATACGGTTTTTAATCATTAATAAGAAGTTAGGAATCAATTAGTGACTATCTCTTTAAATGAACTTGTTAAGAATCAAATTTGATATATAAATATTTCAGTTTATTTATCCGTGCTATTCTTTTATTGGTTAGTTGTATGAACTTGATATAAGAACCTTAAAACTAATTGCGCAATAAACTTATAAGATAAAGGAGGGAGTACTAATGAAAGAAATTGTTATAAGAAAAGGCACCATCACTAAAATTTGAGAATAAAAAAACACCAAAAATCAAATTTTAAGGTCTAATTTTTGGTGTTCGGGTCAAACCGTTCGAAGTTCATGAGTGGTTATTTTGACTGTTTAATAATAGTGCAAAAGACAGTGCTTCATAAACGGTCATTATCTATCCATTCTAAGAGAGCCTAACAAAAATATAACACATAGGCATCACCTCGCTTAGTAAAAAGAAGGCTAGCCACCACCATAAACATTGCTTGTAAGAATTATTATAGCATTAGTTTGTTACAGAAAAAAGAAAGAATATGAAGTATAATAAAGAAAAGATTGGGGTTGATGTATTGGAGAAGTTTAGAGAAATTGCAGAAGAGTTAGATATTTACCTGAAAGAAGGAGCTAATTCAGAAAGATTGGCTAAGCTTATTTCCCAAAGAGGCTCATTAACTGTTGTATCATATATAAATGAGTCTTTAGAGCTGTGGTTAAATGGATCAGAACAAATTGGTAAAGAACAAGAAGCAGAACTAATAATGATGTATCTAGATCTATATATGGAAGCGATGAAGGTTAGTAAGGAAGCAACTGTTAACGCTTTAAATATGTTCTGGTTAGGAACTAAAGAAGATCCTGAATTAGAATATATGTCATCATATACTGAATATTGCAGGAAAAAGTTTGAACTAGATAAACTGACTCCTTTAATCAAGCCAAATAGTTCATTCTCAGAAAAAAAGCAGTTTGGGATGGAAGTTACTAATACATATGCTAAAGGTGTAGAGTTCATAGGGAAAATTTTTTCAACATTAAATATATTGGCCGAAGTAGCAAATCAAAATAATTATAATGTCTATAAAATATGGAGGGAGACAATATATCAGAAAATAGATAGGTTTAATAAAATAACAAACAATAAATATGTTTTGTTCTCACAAACTATTAATCGTAAAATTAGAAATGGGGAGTCACACTTATCTTTAAGTGTTAATATTCGCAAAGCAGTTCTTGAGGTAAAAATAGTTAAAAAGCATAAAACGATAAAAGAAGAAATTCCTTGGGAAGACTTTATCAAGATTGATTTTGTGAAAATTGGCTGGATGATACAAGCTTTTGTTTATTCACAAATATTGTTTTTTCAAGCTATGGAAGACAAAGAAAATTATTTGACAAATATGCAGAAGCTAACTTCGATATTATCTCAAAAGAACAACGAAGGAGTGAGTAAAAGAATATAAGTAAGAGGGAACTTTGGAACAATTGAAGAAACTAAGTTAAGATAAATTAGTTTTCGTCACTCCAAAATAGATTTATGAATTACTTGAAATGAATCTAACTCAATGACATTGAGTTAGATTGGGGATAATGTAAATGTAGGTAACCTTTTAACAAGCATTCGGAAAGGAGTTAAGCTTTTGGATAGGAAGGAATTTTCTAAAGATGAAAAACCAAGAAATATATTCGTTTATGTTTGTGAACGTATTGCCGAATCATTAAGAGAGCATGGGTTTAAATATATAAAAAGCAATAATGCAATAATTAAGAAAGATAGTCAGTTTACTTATAAAATATCTTTTCAACCTTCCATAAAGTATGGATCAACTTCGTTTTTAGTAAATATTAGTGTAGAATCAGATCGTTTAGCACAATGGAGGCGAAATGAATATCAGGGTGAAGCGGTTGATGGAATGGTAGTTGCAACATCACTTGCAAGGTTAACTAAAATGAAAAATGAATGGCCTCGATATGAAATAGCTACATTTACAGAACGTGAACGTGTGATTCTTGAAATCACAAACATCATCAATGATTATGCTATTCCTTTTTTTGAGCAGTTTAACGATATTAATTTACTTGTAAAAAAAGTAGAAAAGTTTGGTTTTTTACCACATCTCAAAAATCAAAATATCATTTTCAGAAGAAATACTATTTCTGATTTTATAAGGTGCTTTTCTTCCTCAGAATCAGAACCATTTGAATGAGATTTTCTAGCATAAAAATCTTCTAACACGAATCTAACTCAATGCCATTGAGTTAGATTGGTATAAATGACGCGTATCATTGGCGTTCTAAGAGAGAAGACGATTTTTTGTCTTCTCTTTTTCTTTCTTCGTTTTGAATCTTACTTACTGCGTTTTTAACGCGGAGTTATGTAAGATATTTAAGTTAAAAATAATACTTCATTAGATACAGTATGTATAAATATAACACTGCATGCACTTTTATATTCAAAAAGGAAGGAATTTGATGGAAATATTAACGTATAAAGAGTATTTTTCAGCATATTTAGTATTAAATTATAAAAGAGTGTATAAAATTGTGCATAATAACACAATATGTGATTACTTCCAGAATTGTTTTGCTAGAAACATTCAGTTTGTGTTTAAAAAGCAAAAGTTTAAGACTTAATTTATCGTTCATAACAAGAATCAAGCATTTCATTACATTTTTGGTTATACATTTGTTATTTATGTTATGGTTTTATTGTTAGCATATTAATTTTACATTAAAAGAGGGAATGGAATGAAAAGATGGTTAGTTGGGATTATTACAACACTTTTCCTTATAAGTGGGATTTTGATATCTCCAGAGAGTGCTCAAGCACAAGAAAAAACGGATTATGAAGCGTTGTATAATCAGGGAGTTTCAGAAGGAATTATTAAACAAGCGGATGTAAGTTTGGAAACATGGACAGAAGAGAATAAAAATCAGTATGAACAAGTCTATCAAGATGGATTGAAAGATGGTATATACGATAAATCTATGTCGTATGAAGAATGGATAAAAATTAATAACTATGGTCAACCTCCTGTTGTAGATGCAGAATGGGAAGAAGTACCACAGAAACCAATGGTAAAAGGTGTATATAAGGGATACACTGTTAAGAAAGGAGATATTCTGATTACAAACGGAACGTCATCTTCTGGATTATTAGGACATGCAGCTATCGCGAATGGTAATGAGTATATATTAGATATTCCAGGTAAAGGTGAAACGACAAAACAATGGACTACAGCAAAACGGATGAAGGAATATGATGGTAAAGAATGGGTAAAAGTTTATCATCTAAAAAACAGTTCAGTTGCTAATGACGCAGCTAACTGGGCAGATAAAAATTACTTTTCAACAAAAGGTACATCTAAGCAAAATATTTTCCCTAAATAATGACAAATACATGGCAGAAATTGTAGTTGAAGAACATACTTGTGCCCCTTATTGCTATGTTTCATTTGAAGTAGTTTCTGTGGTTGATGGAAAAGTTAAAACTATCTATTCTTGGTATGATGATGAAACAAGTCAATGGAACGATATTGAGAAAGAATTAAATAAAGGAATTCAGTTTCTAAGCAATTTTAAAGCGATGGAGTAATAAAACAATCTTATTACTATATGAAAATATAATCACAAATAGTAAAAATTAATCTATAACTCTAAAAATAGTAGCGAACAAATGTTTTCCATGTTTTCCCTAGCTATTCCTAATCTACTTGATATACAATTAACCTAAACAAACGAAACGAGGCGAACGCCATGGCGGATTCACTCATTACCAAAAAAGCGATTGCTGGTGGATTGATGGAGCTTTGTCAGCATAAGAGGTTTGAAAAAATTAGTATTGCGGATATTACGAATATTTGTGGGCTTAATCGGCAAACTTTTTACTATCATTTTACAGATAAATACGATTTGCTTACTTGGACCTATGAAAATGATTTTTTCCATTGTTTGGCGGATGGGATTACGCTTGAAAATTGGGATAAACATGTGCTGAAAATGCTGGAATCAATTAAAGAAAATGCCGATTTCTATAAAAATACGGTTTCGGCTGATGCGAGTATTCTTTCTTTTTGCTTTTCAAAACTAACGAACTCGTTGTTTATGGATTTGTTTGAGAAAATTGATACGAATGGAGCGGTGAACGAGGCAGATCGGGTGTTTTATGCGGAATTCTTTTCTTACGGATGCTCGGGTGTACTGATTAAATGGATTACGCGCGGTTTTAAAGAGGCACCGGAAACGATTGCGAGTCAGCTATTTCGACTTGCGAAGGATACGGAATTTTTGGCAAACAGTATGTACCGAGAAAACTAGACAATATTGCAAATTTGTCTGAAAAACAGACATAATAGCTGTTTTGCCCAGATTAAAAGAAAGCGAGAAACGGTATACTATCTGTATCAAGAAATTGGAGGAGATAGTGATGAAAAATAAAAAACGTACGCTAGTCGCTCTAACTGGGGCTGCAATTGGAACAGGTATTGCTGCAAAGAAAATTTCTGAGCAAAAGAACGCTGAAAAAGAACGTTTAGTGGATGAAGCAATTAAAGCGCGTTATTACGGCGATAAACAAGTGTATTTTGTTGGTGGCGGGATTGCTAGTTTGGCTGGTGCGGCTTATTTGATTCGAGATGCCAATTTTGATGGGAAAAATATTCATATTATTGAAGGTATGCACATTTTAGGCGGAAGTAATGATGGGGCCGGAAGTGTGGAACATGGCTTTGTATGCCGCGGTGGTCGGATGTTAAATGAAGAAACCTACGAAAATTTCTGGGATTTATTTAGCAGTATTCCGTCGCTTGATATGCCGAACTTTAGTGTAACGGAAGAAATTTTGAACTTTGACCATTTACATCCAACTCATGCACAAGCAAGATTAGTTGATAAAGATCGTAATATTCTTGATGCGCATTCGATGGGATTTAATAATAATGACCGGATGTTGATGACGAAACTGCTCGCTACTCCGGAAGAAAAACTTGATAATTTAACAATTCGTGATTGGTTTGATAAACACTTTTTCGAAACGAATTTTTGGTATATGTGGCAAACCACTTTTGCTTTCCAAAAATGGAGTAGTTTATTTGAATTTAGACGTTATATGAATCGGATGATGTTAGAATTTAGCCGGATTGATACGCTAGAAGGTGTAACGAGAACACCGCTAAACCAATACGAAAGCTTAATTTTACCGCTAAAAACATTTTTAGATAAACATCATGTTGATTTTACAATTAATCAAACTGTAGAAGATATTGATTTTAAAGATGCACCGGGAATCACAGCAACAGCACTTCATTTATCAGATGGATCAACTATTGAACTTGGCCCGGATGATGACGTGATTATGACAAATGCTTGTATGACGGATAGCGCAACACTTGGCGATATGAATACGCCAGCACCAAAACCAGAAGAAAAACCAATTTCTGGGGAACTTTGGTATAAAGTAGCGCAAAAGAAACCAAATTTAGGAAATCCAGAGCCATTTTTCGGTCATGAAGAAGAAACAAATTGGCAAAGTTTTACCGTTACTTGTCATGGTGATAAATTATTGAAACGTATTGAACGCTTCACAGGAAACATTCCAGGAAGTGGTGCGCTTATGACTTTCAAAGATTCCAATTGGTTAATGAGTACCGTTGTTGCCGCACAACCTCATTTTAAAGCGCAAGATGCAAACACTACGATTTTCTGGGGTTACGGATTATATCCTGACCGTGTGGGTGATTTCGTGAAAAAACCGATGAAAGAATGTACTGGGGAAGAAATTTTATATGAATTAATGTGTCATTTGAACTGGCAAGACGATTTTGAAGAAATTAAAGCGGATATTATCAATGTAATTCCGTGCTATATGCCATACATCGATGCGCAATTCGAACCACGAGCAATGAGCGATCGTCCGGCCGTTGTTCCAGAAGGTAGTACAAACTTTGCGATGATTAGCCAATTTGTGGAAATTCCAAAAGATATGGTTTTCACCGAAGAATATTCTGTTCGCGCCGCTAGAATCGCCGTGTATACGTTGCTTGATATTGACAAAAAAATCTGCCCGGTAACACCACATAATCGTGATCCAAAAGTGTTAGCGAAAGCAACTCAAACCATGTTTAGATAAAGTGAGAAAGTAGCTATTTGTGACAGAATAGCTACTTTTTTTGTGGCAAGCAGGACAAACGACTGATATTTACGAAATAGCATTGCTTGTGAACCATAAAACAGCTATAATCTTTATAGACGAAAACAAGACCTGAAAAGAGGCTGAACAATGGAAAAGAGCTCCATTTATGGATTAACCTGGACAAAATTAACAGAATGGCTAGAAGCACACGGCCAAAAGAAATTCCGCGCGACACAAGTGTGGGACTGGCTTTATAGAAAACGTGTTAAAACTTTTGAAGAAATGAGTAACGTACCAAAAGAAACAATTGAACTATTGACAGCGAATTTTGTGATGAACACTTTAGAGGAACAAGTGGTACAAGAATCTACAGATGGCACGACGAAATATTTATTCAAGCTGAGTGACGGGAATTTAATTGAAACCGTGATGATGAAGCAAGAATATGGCTTGTCTGTTTGTGTGACGACCCAAGTTGGCTGTAATATTGGCTGTACTTTTTGCGCAAGTGGGCTTTTGAAAAAAAGTCGTGATTTAACTGCTGGTGAGATTGTGGAACAAATTATGAATGTGCAGCATTATTTGGATGGACGTAATTTGGAAGAACGTGTAAGTCATGTGGTTGTAATGGGAATCGGCGAACCGTTTGATAATTATGATAATGTGATGGATTTCTTACGCGTGATTAATCATGATAAAGGTTTGGCAATCGGTGCACGTCATATCACTGTTTCTACAAGTGGACTCGCACCGCGTATTATTGATTTCGCGAATGAGGATTTCCAAGTGAACCTAGCAATTTCCTTACATGCGCCAAACAATGAACTACGGACGAGCATTATGCGTATTAATAAAACCTATTCTATCGAGAAATTGATGGAGGCGATTCATTATTACGTAAATAAAACCAACCGCCGAATTACTTTTGAATATATTATGTTAAAAGGTGTAAACGACCATAAAAAAGAAGCGCTCGAACTTGCTGCACTTCTGGGCGAACATCGTCATTTAGCTTATGTTAACTTGATTCCTTATAACCCAGTGGATGAACATATTGATTACGAACGTAGTACAAAAGAAGATGTACTTGCATTTTATGACACGCTTAAGAAAAATGGTATAAATTGCGTTATTCGCCGTGAACATGGAACAGATATTGATGCTGCATGTGGGCAACTACGTAGTAAACAAATCAAACGAGTTGGCGTGCGTGAACGAATGAAACAAAAGCAAGCAGCACTAGAAGAATAACATTCAAACTATCTGGTTTCCATTTGGAGATTGGATAGTTTTTGTTTATACTTAAGTTATCTAAAGCAATTGAAGGAGGACAAAAATCATGAAAGTAGAGGTTGTCGAACGAAATGCTTTTACAGCTGTCGGGAAAAAAAGAACTTTTTCAGTAGAAAATGATGCCCAAAAAGAAAAAATTAGCCAATTTTGGCAAGAAGCAAATGAAAACGGCGATGCAGAAAGAGTAAACGAATTAGCTGAATTCGCGACGATTGATGGTATTTTAGGAATCTGCCAAATGAATGGCGACAAAATGGATTACTATATTGCGATTGAATCCGAACTCACTCCACCAGAAGACATGGAAAAAATAACCATTCCAGCTAGTAAATGGGCCATCTTCCAATCAGTTGGTCCACTACCAAGCTCCATTCAAAGAGTCTGGGAATATATTTATAGCGATTGGTTCCAAACAAGCAACTATACGCACGGAAACGCCCCAGAAATAGAAGTCTACACAGAAGGCGATACAACGGCTGCTGATTATTATTCTGAAGTATGGATACCAGTGGTTGAAAAAGATTAACAAACCAAAGAACAAATTTCATGGATTGTGAAATTTGTTCTTTTTAAATCCTACTCTAATCCCATTTTCCAACATTGACAATGAGAATCATTATCAATATAATGGAAGGAACAAGCCTATTATACATACAATACAATTATCCAAGGGGGATTTAAGAATGATTATTGTAACTAATACGATTAAGGTAGAAAAAGGCGCAGCAGAGCACGTGATTCGTCAGTTCACAGGCGCAAATGGCGACGGACATCCAACTAAAGATATCGCAGAAGTAGAAGGATTTCTGGGCTTCGAACTATGGCACAGTAAACCAGAAGACAAAGATTATGAAGAAGTAGTCGTTACAAGTAAATGGGAAAGCGAAGAAGCGCAACGCAATTGGGTAAAAAGTGATTCCTTCAAAAAAGCGCATGGTAGAACAAAAGACACAAGAGAACAAAGAGAAGATCGCAAAGGCATCGTAGGAAATGAAATTGCTCGTTTCGAAGTGGTTCATGTGCAAAATCCTGTGACTATTGAAAAATAAGAAGTGAGTGAACAAGCCGTTTCGAGGTAGATGGCTTGTTTTTTTGTGGCGCTTGAATTTTCAAATAATTATTGAATTTTTATATCTTATGCGGTATATTAAGAACAAAAAAGTAGGGATGGATTTAAGATGGATTCAAGCAACGAGAAATTAAAACAACAACTACAAAGCCTTCAAAAACAACAAACAGATGCTGAATTATCCTTAGATATGCTCAAACGTGAACAAAATGAGCGGATTTGGCTAGAAGATTTTGAGCGGATTTGTTACGAAGAACGCGAGTCTTTGGAGTTGATGCGAGAAGTCTGGCAAGGCGATCAAGCTCGCAATTTCGGCTACTATTTAGAAGACCTCCAAGCAGACGAGAAAAATAAATGGCGCCAAACTTTTCAAGCTGAGGAGGAAAAACGCCAAGAAAAAATAAATACATACCAAAAAAATATCTACCAATTGGAAAGTAAACAACAAGATATACAAAAGGAGTTGTTCCAGTGAGCCGAATCGACATCGGAGAAATACGAGATTTTGCATTCCAACTACGCGCAGCTAACCAAACAGGAAGAAAAATAATCCAAGGCATCAAAACCACCGTGACAAACTACATAGAAGATGGTAGTTTAAAAGGGAAGGCTGTGGAATCATCAAAAAATTATTTTCAAATGACGTACATTCCACTCTGTGACACGATAATCGAGGCAATGAACGAGAGTGAAGAACGGATGAAGCGGTACATCCAGGACTTTCACGACCAAGTAGACCCTTCTCCTAATGCTAAAATTGATGCAGATGGTTTATACGAACTCGGCCAAATGATTGACCGCATTGAAAGTAAAAAAGAAGCACTGTACCAACGAATGAACAGCAGTACAGAAGGCCAAATGCAAGTTTATCGTTACCAGTTAGCAACCGCATATAAGCAGGAAAATATTTTAGAGAAATATTTGGCTTTTGAACAAAGTCATAGGGCTTTTTTCGACCATTTGACGGATCTAGTGCAAGGTATCCAGCAGACTGTCCGTGAACTGCAATCGAATATCCAGTTTGATAGTCAGACGGGCAGCTATGATTTGAGTAAATTGAATTTTGCCACTGTGAGTCGAATGCGAAAAACATTAGGAAAAGCGAGTGCAACTGATACGACAACCTATGATTTTGCGAGTTATAGAAAAGTGAAACAAGGCGGCATGTGGATTCTTTCAAAAGATGGTAAAGTGGATATTAAAGCAACAGAGGCTTATAATACAGCGAACTTTAACGGCGAGTTACCAAAAGAAAGTAACCAAGCCACGGAAGAAGGCGAGTTGTTAAAAGCCACACTAAAATCACTGAAGCAAAATAAAGATCCGATAACTGGTCAGGAAATAAGTAAGGCTCAGAGTTTTGGGATTTTAACCTCATTAGTTTTTGGCTATGCAACGAAAGGGTATCGAGGGAAGAAGCTAACAATATCGAAAAATACATTGATAAAATTGAGACAAACCGACAAAACGGTTATAGAAAGGGTTAAGAAAACTAGCAGAATTGACTATGAAGAAATTGTTAAAAAAGGTAGTAAAATGCCTAAACATATCATCGTGGAAAATAAACAAAGTCTTCCAGGAAAAGCTATGTCCAATTCCTCGGCTGATTTGTTAAATCCCGATGGAAGTGTAAAACAAAGAAGATATTATGATGAAAAGGGCAGAGCTAAAGAAGATATAGATTTTAACCATTCAGACGATGGAACTCACGAATTTCCACATAGACATGAGTGGGATTGGGATAGAAAACCGCCAAGAAAGCCATCTAAATAAGGAGTGTTAATTATGAAAAATACAGTTCATGATAGCGAAATATTGTCTTATCATGCAGATTTTGAGAATTCTCAATTAATCATGTTTGTTAAGGATGAAGAAAACAGAAAGTATAAAGTCATATTTGAGGGGCTTTTAACTTTCTGCTTTGAACATCAAATGCCTAATAGTATCATTTTAGATATAGTAAAAGGAGAGGTTAGCAACTTTATAAGTGAGAAGTCAATTTTACTTTCTGAAGGCAAAAACTATTTTTGGCCACTAGATTATGAAAGTGAGGACGAACTACTAAAGTATTTAAACGAGAAAAAATTAAATTATTATGAGTTACAAGCTTCATATGGGTTAAACGGTTGGATATTATGTTCTCATTATCATATTGAATTATAGTTTTTTTCTAAGAAATACGGTGAGATAGAAAGCGGGAAATAAATGATTTTATTTGAAAAAATATACTATGAATCAGCCATAGAATAAAAAAACAGGTTTTTGTCTATAGAGAATCATCTGAACAAAATAACCACATATGCTAAACTCCAAAAGCCCCTTTACTAGCAACACACAAACCAATCATGCTATAATTCTCTAAATGATAACGTTTATCATTTAAGGGGGAATGAAGAATGATTGAAAAAACAATAATGGAACGTCGCAGCATTAAAAAAGCGAACGACGCGCCGATTTCAAGAGAAACAGTAAATACTATTTTGGAGCAAGCAGCCTTTGCACCTTTTCATAGTAAAGTAGAGCCATGGAATGTTTATGTACTACACACGCTTGCCGAAAAAGAGCGTTATATTGAGAAAATTATTGCATTTAATGAGCGCGAACAAGGGGTTACTTTCTCAGAAGATGAGGTTGCAGATTTAAAAGCGGGTTATGCGAAGAAAATTATTACGCCGCCGTACTTACTCATTGTGACGACGAACATTATCGGTCATGGGAAAAAAGATTTCGAATCCATTGGAGCGACTAGTGCGTTTATTCAAAATATCCAACTGCTTGGTTGGGAAGCGGGAATTGGCATGATTTGGCGGTCGAATAGATTTATTTTTGATGCGAAATTTGCTGACGATTTAGGTATTCCTTCTGAACAAAAAATTGTTGGAACCTTGCATCTAACTAGCTTAGCGGAAGTTCCTGATGCAAAACCGCGTCGACCTTTGAATGAATGGGTGAAGGATTTAGCGGATTTGTAAGATTGATGTTTCGTGTGATTAGCGTTACAATGATACAAGTGTAAGAAATAAGGAGGCGAGCAAGATGGCAGTTCCAGCTAGACGTACGTCCAAAGCGAAGAAAAACAAGCGCCGTACGCATAAAGGCTTAACAGCACCAGGTTTGAGTCGTGATAGTGAAACAGGCGAATACCGCATGTCACACCGCATCTCACCAGACGGCACTTATAAAGGTCGTACAATTATCGAAAAATAAGAGGATTTGTTCCAGCAATTGGAACAAATTCTTTTTTTTATGATACTATAATGGGGAGAGCCTAACTACACAAAAAGGAGTCTGAATAGTTTATGACAGAAGAATTTGTGAAAAAAGAAGATGCGCTAAAAAATTATAATGCGAAGGAATTTCGTACACCTGATGGCTATACAAGTGATATGATTTTAACTACTGTAAAAGAATGGAATGGGCAACAAACATTGCATATTCTATTGATTAAGCGAGGACTGACGAATGCAGAAGGTAGACCGAATATCGAAGGCGGAAAATGGGCAGTTCCAGGTGGATTTGTTGAAGAAGGCGAGTCTGCAGAACAAACAGCAGAACGTGAATTAGAAGAGGAAACAAGTTTGACAAATATTCCGCTGATTCCTTTTGGAGTATATGACAAACCTGGGCGTGATCCTCGTGGTTGGATAATTTCGCGTGCTTTTTATGCGATTGTACCACCAGAAGCTTTGGAAAAACGTGCGGCTGGCGATGATGCAGCGGAAATTGGTCTCTTTCCAATGACGGAAGCATTAGAATTACCATTAGCATTTGATCACTTAGATATGTTGAAAAAAGCATTTAACGCAATTACCGAAGAATTTTTACTTACAACGGCGATTCGCGATTTTCTACCAGAAACTTTTTCAGCTGAATTACTTTATCAAACCTTGAGTGGATGCACAAAGCCGGGTATATTACCTGATGAAGATGAATTTATGAGCAATATGGAGTATTTACCGTATTTAGAAAAAGTAGGCGAATTATACCGATTTAATGCCGATGCAGAAGCGGGAAGTATTTATTTTTAATAGCAAAAAGAGCAAAATCGCAAACGCGGATTTTGCTCTTTTTTTATAAGAAATGTTTTTCACCGTAACGTAAAGCAAAATCTTTGAAAGCTTTAGATGCGGGCGAGATATAATGATTTTTTAAACTTGCTAAATAGATAAAACGGTCGTGTTTTGGTTTATTGATTGATAAAACTTTGACGTTATAATGCGCGAGTGAGGAAATTTTTGGCATGATAGAAATACCATAATCAACGCTTACAAGACCAACCATTGCGGTATCTTCTTCCACATAACAACCGATTTTTGGTTGAATATTTATTTCCGCAAAAAGAGAATCAATGAGCGGTCTAAGGCCACTTGTATCAGAAAAGAAAATATACGAATAATCTGCAGTGTCTTCTAAATTAATCGAATCAAATTTAGCGAGAGGATGGTTTTCAGCTACAACAATAACAAGCTCTTGTTTGGTTAATGGTAAAAATTCAATATCGGGTTCGTTCTCAACATAGGAACAGATAGCTAGATCAAATTTTTCGTTTTTTAAGTCTGGAATAATTGATTTTGTAGCACCTTGGAAAAAGGAAAAAGTGATATCTTTATGTTTTTCATCTTTTGTAAAATTTTGGACGAGTTCTGGAACCGTGTGAGAACCCATCGTATAAATGAAGCCTAAATCAATGTTTCCGTGAGAAGGACTGGTTAATTCATGTAAAAGCTTTTCTCCTTTTTCTAGTTCGGCGAGAGATTTTTCTACATAAGTTAAATAGAAACGACCATATTTCGTCAGTCGGATATTGCGCCCCTGTTTTTCGAATAAATAAACCCCAAGTTCGCGTTCGAGTTCTGCGATAGAGTGGCTTAAACTAGGTTGGGTAATGGATAATTCGGCAGCAGCAATCGTATAATGTTCTTTTTCAGCGAGTTTTTTAAAATAGTATAATTGACGCAAATTCATTAGTTAACCTCCTCGAAATACCTTGATATCTCTATTGTATTCGATTGCATAGAAAAAATCTATGGATAAATAGAAAAATATACATTAGATTAATGATTAGTCCTGTCTTATAATGAAAGAGGAATAAGTTTGTGCATTATTGAACGTGAATAATGTAACAAAAGATTAGCTGAGATTATAGTCGCAGGAGGCTTATTATGACAGATTATCCGAGTATTTTTGAACCTTTAACAGTAAAACGAATGACCATTAAAAACCGTGTGATTATGCCGCCGATGGGGACAAACCTAGCTGGATTAAATGGCGAATTTTTAGAAGAACATATGAATTACTACGAACAACGCGCAAAAGGTGGAACAGGTCTGATAACGATTGAAAACGCTTGTGTAGATTTTCCTTATGGTACAAACGGGACTACGCAACTTAGAATTGATAATGACCAATATATTCCTGGATTCTACAAATTAACAGAACGTCTGCATAAACATGGAACTTGTGTATCTATTCAAATTAATCACGCCGGAGCATCTGCATATCCAGCGCGTTTGAATGGACTTCAACCAGTTTCTGCGTCAGATATACCGTCTAAAAAAGGTGGAGCAGTTCCTCGTCCGCTTACAGTAGAAGAAATTTATGAAATCGTAAGTAAATACGGGGATGCAGCAAGACGCGCCCAACAAGCTGGTTTTGATGCAGTCGAAATCCATGGTGGACACTCATACTTGCTATGCCAATTTTTATCACCTCTTTATAATAAACGAACAGATGAATTTGGTGGAACGCCAGAAAATCGCGCACGTATTGTTAAATTAATCTTAGAAAAAGTTCGCGAGGAAGTTGGTCCATTTTTCCCAATCGTGCTGCGTTTTAGTGCAGATGAATTTACAGAAGGTGGTAACCATTTAGAAGATATTTTGGAACTCTTAGATTATTGCCAAGAAGAAGCGGATATTTTGAATGTATCAGCAGCAATTAATGATAATTTATATTTACAAATTGACCAAATGAACTTGGAAGATGGTTGGAGAAGCTACCTTGCAAAAGCAGTGAAAGATAAATTTAACAAACCAACTATTACTTCTGGAAACATTCGCAGTCCAAAAGCAGCGGAAAAGATTTTGTCAGAAGGATACGCTGATTTACTTGCGATGGGACGTGGCTTAATTGCTGAGCCTAACTGGGTAAACAAAGTGGCATCTGGGCAAGAAGAAATGCTTAGAAAATGTATTTCCTGTAATATCGGTTGTGCGGATCACCGGATTTCGAAGTCTAAACCAATTCGTTGTACAGTAAATCCAGATATTATTCATGAAGATAAATACCAAGAAACAAAAGTAACTCGTCCTACCAATGTAGTTGTTATTGGCGGCGGAACAGCAGGGCTTGAAGCAGCTTGTACGGCAGCAGAAGTTGGCTGTAACACAACGCTAATTGAAGCAAATGAACAAACTGGTGGCTTGGCGCGAGCGATTGCTAATCTTCCAGACAAAAGTAGAATTGCCGACTTCCCTAATTATTTAGCGAACCGAGCAGAAAAATTAACCAATTTAAAAATTATTACTGGCACTAAAGCTGATACTGCGCTTATTGATACATTTAATCCTGATGTGGTAGTAAATGCCACAGGCTCCAAACCATTACTTCCACCAATTAAAGGTTTGCTTGACGTGATTGACAAAGAAGGCAGTAAAGTTCACTCGATTTTCGGACTTATTTCGAATATGGAAGACTTTACCGAATTTAGTAACAAGAAAGTAGCAGTTATCGGCGGAGGTGCAGTTGGACTTGATGTTGTCGAGTACTTCTCAGAACGTGGCTCAGATGTTACAATTGTAGAAATGATGCCACTCCTTGGAAAAGACTTAGATATGATTACGCGACTTTCCATGATGGATATTATTGAGAAAAACCATGTGGATGTGCAAACAGAAACAGCTCTAACAGAAGTAGCAGCTGATCATTTCAAAGTGAAGCATGACGGAGTAGACGCCGAGATTCCATTTGATTATGGCTTTGTTTGTCTAGGAATGCGACCAGAACGCCCACTTATGGAAGAACTGACAGCATATGGAAAAGAAAAACAAATTGAAATTGTTAATATTGGCGATAGCGTAGCGACAAGAAAAATCTTGGAAGGCGTTCGCGAAGGAAGAAATATTTTAACTACATTAGAAAAAATAGGCTCTTTGTAATACGAATTGGCAGAGCGGATTCCGCTTTGCCACATTCGCTCTTTATATAAGTTCACATTTTCACAAATAAACCTTAATTTGGAAAGGAACGATGTTATTATGACAAACAAAATCACGGAAAGAATTACAGGACACACAGAATTAATCGGGTTAATTGCCACTCCAATCAGACACAGTTTATCACCAACAATGCACAACGAAGCTTTTGCAAAACTGGGACTTGATTATGTATACCTTGCTTTTGAAGTTGGAGACAAAGAATTAAAAGATGTCGTTCAAGGATTCCGCGCAATGAATTTACGTGGCTGGAACGTTTCTATGCCAAACAAAACGAATATCCATAAATACTTAGATAAACTTTCTCCAGCGGCTGAACTTGTTGGAGCAGTAAATACTGTTGTTAATGATGATGGTGTATTAACTGGCCACATTACAGATGGAACTGGTTATATGCGTGCTTTAAAAGAAGCAGGACATGATATTATCGGCAAAAAAATGACAATCTGTGGCGCTGGTGGTGCGGCAACAGCTATTTGCATCCAAGCAGCTCTTGATGGTGTGAAAGAAATCTCGATTTTCAATAGAAAAGATGATTTTTACGCTAATGCAGAGAAAACAGTAGAAAAAATCAATTCCAAAACAGATTGTAAAGCACAATTATTTGATATCGAAGACCATGAACAATTGCGTAAAGAAATTGCTGAAAGTGTTATTTTCACGAATGCAACTGGTGTTGGTATGAAACCTTTCGAAGGAGAAACACTTTTACCAAGTGCGGATATGCTTCGTCCAGAATTAATCGTTTCAGATGTTGTCTACAAACCAACCAAAACAAGATTGCTTGAAATTGCGGAAGAACAAGGCTGCCAAACACTTAACGGCTTAGGCATGATGCTGTGGCAAGGTGCGAAAGCTTTCGAAATTTGGACACACAAAGAAATGCCAGTAGATTACATTAAAGAAATCCTATTTTAAAAACTTGCAATATAATAAGGTTATCGCTAATCTTAAGACATCATATCGAATGAGGAGAATTATACATGAATAAAGTAGTTGTTAAGAATGTGACGTTTGGTGAAGGTGCGCCAAAAATTTGTGTACCAATGGTCGGTAAAACAGTTGCCGCTCTTAAAGAAGAAGCAGAAATGCTAAAAACAATTGATTTGGACGTTGTAGAATGGCGCGTTGATTTTTATGAGGACGTAAAAGATTTAGCAAAAGTGGAAACTGCGCTAGACGAAATTCGCGTAGTTTTACCAGAAACACCCATTTTATTCACTTTCCGCAGTGCAAAAGAAGGCGGCGAACTAGCTGTTAGTGACGAATTTTATTTTGAATTAAATGAAACACTAGCAAGAACTGGCAAAATTGATTTAGTTGATGTGGAACTTTTCAATGAAGAAGCGGATGTTCTTCGCTTGATTGAAACAGCCCACAAACATGATGTAAAAGTAGTTATGTCTAACCATGATTTTGATAAAACTCCTGCGAAAGAAGAAATCGTTTCTCGTTTAACTCGCATGGAAGCTCTTGGCGCGGATTTGCCGAAAATCGCTGTTATGCCAAAATCTGCTACAGACGTTTTAACTTTACTCGATGCAACGAATACCGTATCTGAAAAGGCGGACCAACCAATCATTACTATGTCGATGGCAGGAACAGGCGTAATTAGTCGTCTTGCTGGCGAAGTATTTGGTTCCGCAATGACATTTGGAGCAGCGAAAAAAGCATCTGCCCCTGGTCAAATTGATGTCAATGAATTACGCCATGTGCTTGATTTATTGCATAAACAATTTTAATTTAGTCTCTTTTGAAAACCTTAAATTTAGATTTATTCTCTAAGTTTAAGGTTTTTTTGTTATAATGAAGAATCAAGAAATTTAAAGGAGACGGAACTGAATGAAGAAGTTACTTTTTTTAGGGGATAGTGTGACAGATGCAGGGCGCGATTTTGAAAATGACCATGAATTAGGGCATGGTTATGTGAAATTAATTGCAAATAAGCTTGGACAGGAAGACGTCACTATTTTAAATCGTGGTGTTAGTGCGAACCGGGTGGCGGATTTACATCGCCGTATCGAGGCAGATGCAATTTCTCTTGCGCCTGATGTAGTAACGATTATGATTGGTATAAATGATACATGGTTTAGCTTTAGTAGATGGGAAGATACTTCGCTGACCGCTTTTAAAGAAGTATATCGTGTGATTTTGAACCGGATTAAAGAAGAAACCAATGCAGAACTGATTTTAATGGAGCCTTTTGTGCTGCCTTATCCAGAAGATCGGAAAGAATGGCGCGGCGACCTTGATCCAAAAATTGGTGCTGTGCGGGAACTTGCGGCGGAATTTGGTGCAACACTTATTCCTCTGGATGGCCTGATGAATGCTTTGGCAATTAAACATGGGCCGACATATTTGGCAGAAGACGGTGTTCATCCTACAGAAGCAGGACATGAAGCCATTGCATCTATTTGGTTAGAGTTCACAAAATAAGTCTTTACAGAAAAAATTATCCATGCTATAGTTGGGTCTATGCGATGAGCCTACAAGCAGTGACTTAAGTATCACTGCCCCATTTTCCGCGTTATAGCTTTGTGGAAAGCTGCGGAAGATGACGCTATGAAATGCCCCTTAAAGTAATTTAAGGGGTATTTTTTTATAAAAAAAGGAGTGTTTGTTTTGCAGAATGAAAAAGCACCAGTGGGACTTTATTTTTTATTAATTGCAGTAATGGCCAGTTGGGGATTTAATGTAACGATGACGAAGGTATTAGTCAGTTATTTTCCAACTGTTACGATGACATCTTTTCGGATTTTCACTGCAGCAATTACCGTTATTATTATTTTATTTATCACGAAAAAATTACGCTTACCTACAAAACGGGAGCTAGGGTTAATTTTTCTTGCTAGTATTTTTAATATTGTTATTCATCATTTTTTCTTATCGAACGGGCTTCGGCTGACGACGGGTACAAATGCGGGACTTATACTTGGTTCTGCCCCAATTATTGTTGCGATTTTTTCTGTGATTTTTCTTCGTGAACGAATTGGTGCTTGGCGTGCGGTTGGTTTTTTAGCGGGGATTTTTGGTGTGAGTTTGGTCGTTCTTTCTAATGGAACCGGAATAAGTGGGATTTCACTTGGGGATATTGCTATTTTTATTGCGATGGCTTCTCAGGCATTTAGTTTTATTATTATTAAAAAGCTCGCAGGATCGATGGATACGGGGTTAATGACGGGATATATGCTATTCCTTGGCTCGGTTATGTTGTTTGCTTTAAGTCGCTTCATGGAGCCAAATGGCATGTCAGAATTAGTGGCGGTTCATTCATGGAAGTTATGGCTCTTGTTTGTTGTTTCAGCAGTCGTTGCTACGGCGTTTGGCAATTTTGTATATAACTTTGCGGTCGGGAAAATTGGACCTTCACGCTCAGCTATTTTTATGAATTTTAATCCATTATTTTCTCTTATTGGCGCACTGCTTTTCCTAGGGGAATCAATCAAAGTCCCGCAATTAATTGGATTTATTTTTATAATTATTGGCGTCTTGCTTGGATCAGGAGCTCTAATGGATCTTATTTATGAACGCAAAAAAATAAAGGTACGTGATCCTGAAAAGCTTCTCGAAAAAGAAGTTTGACTTTTATTGACCTTTATATTATAATTTGGTTAGTTACTTATTAAAAGTAACTTGATAATGATAGGAGGGATAGCATGAAATTGTTATTAAAAAATATTAATGAACTTGCTGCAAAACAAAAAAGTGAAGGATTAACTGCTTTTGAAAAAGAAAGACAAGCTGCCCTTCGTCAAGAATACTTGAAAAAAATAAGAGGGACAGTGCAAGATAATTTACATCATGTAACGATTATTGATCCACTCGGAGACGATGTAACTCCAAAAAAACTAAAAGAAATCCAAGCCGAATTAAGAGGCTGATATAAGTCATTGAAGGTTGAAAGAGCGAAATTAGCTTTTTCAGCCTTTTTTGTTTTGTGAAACATTTTAGCTAGTAGACAACACCTAGACAGTTCTATATAATAATAAGGAGAAGAAATTAGTTCGGCGGAAGGAGATAGCAATGGCAGGCAAAATGAAACTTTTTTCTGTGACGAGTGAGAGACCACTTGCGACAAAAATTGCAGATTATTTAGATATACCTTTATGTGAGGTGGAGCTTCAGAAGTTCAGTGACGGAGAAGTAAAAGTTAATATTGAGGAGAGTATCCGCGGGACGAATGCGTATGTAGTGCAATCCATGAACGCAAACGTCAATGAACGCTTAATGGAACTTTTAATTATGGTAGATGCTTTAAAACGTGCTTCCGTTCACTCAATCAATATAATTATGCCTTATTATGGCTATGCTCGTCAGGACAGAAAAGCACGCTCAAGAGAACCTATAACTGCCAAATTAATGGCAAATCTTATCCAACGTGCAGGTGCTGATCGTTTAATCACAGTTGATTTGCATGCAGCTCAGATTCAGGGCTTTTTCAATATTCCAATCGATCATCTTTCAGCAGTTCCGCTTATTGGTGATTATTTGATAGAAAAATATGGAAATGAGGATGTTGTAGTAGTTGCGCCTGACCATAGTGGTGTAGTTCGTGCGCGTAGAATTGCTGACAGACTAAATGCTCCTATAGCCATTTTAAACCGTAAACCACGACCACACGAAGATGAAATTATGAGTGTGATTGGCGATGTCAAAGGTAAAGTTGCGATAGTTGTCGATGATATTATCGATACCGGAGTTCGCGCTACGACCTCAGCTGATATTTTACTCGAAAAAGGTGCGCTAGAAGTTATAGCCTGCGCAACCCATTCAGTTATGGCTGGAAACGCTACTGAACGCTTGCAAAACTCAAGAATCAAAGAAGTCATCACATCCGACTCCATTGATTTACCAGAAGAAAAACAATTCGATAAATTAACTACTATCTCCATCGGTCGAATTCTAGGTCGCGCAATTGAAGGCGTACAAGAAAACCGTTCATTACATCCGTTATTTTAAGGACAAACTATAATTAATTCAAAACAGCAACTGAGTAAAGTTGCTGTTTTTTTGTGTAAAATAGCAAATTCTAACCAAAAATCTGGTGTTTTATGCTAAACTCAAAGAGAACACAAAGATAGGAAGTAATCCTCAAAAAACATAAAAAAATTTTACTTAAAGGGAGGAAGAAAACAACATGAAAAAAATGCTAGTCATGATGCTGTTTCTGGTAATAGTATCAGCAAGTTGTTCATTACAAAATCAAAAAGTATCAAAGAATACTAAAATTGCCAAAAATATTTCTACTCAAGCGGACTACGAAATTCCTAAAGACTTCGATGATCTAGTGGCAAATAGTAAGGATATTGTTAAAGTCAAATTTATAAAGAATAAAGATATTGGGGATAACGGGAGTACAACTAGTGAGGTAGAAATTTTAAAAGCTTATAAAGGCGATTTGAAGAAAGCGGACACAATAGATATTTCAGAGCCGTGGCATTTAACGAATAATAAGTACACTGCTGTCGAAAATTATATTGCAATGGAAGAGGACAAAACCTACACGTTATTCCTAAGCGATGCAGTGGATAAGGTAAGACCTCTTGTCAGTATGGGTTATGGAAAATTTAGTGAAACTCTTAAAGAAAAACAAGGTTTTATTCAAGAGTACAATCTTCTTGGAGAAATTCAAAAATATGATTTTCTTGGCGGAATCGATGGTGAATTAAAAACGTATCAACAAATTAAAAAGCAAGTTTTCGAGAAATATAAATGAGTAAATCAAAGCATCTGTGATTTTTAGCAGATGTTTTTTTGTAGTTGCGAAAACTATAGAACTACTGCATAATAGGAAAAAATGACGGGAGCTGATAAATTGATTATTGATGTGTTGCAACATGTGCCGCATGAAGGACCTGGACTTATAGCGAATTGGGCGAAAATAAATCAACATCAGTTAAAAATACATAATTTGTTTGAAGAAAATACTCAAGTTCCAGATGACTCGGATTTTTTAATTGTTCTTGGTGGACCGATGGGAATAAATGATATAGCAGAATTCCCGTGGTTACTAGAAGAACGAGCCTTAATAAAACGATTAAGCAAACAAGATAAACCTGTTTTTGGTGTGTGCCTTGGAGCCCAGCAAATCGCAGCCACATTTGGAAGTGAAATCACAGTAAATAAAGAAAAAGAAGTCGGGTGGTTTCCAGTCAAGCGAACATCCAGTGCATTACCTTTTTTAAAAGAATCGTTAAATGTTTTTCATTGGCATCAAGACACATTTTCTTTACCTGCGAATGCGATACGGTTATTTTCTAGTGAGGGTTGTTTAAATCAAGGCTTTCTATATGGCGAAAATATCATCGGATTACAATTCCATTTTGAAATGGAGAAGGCGGGAATTGACACGATTTTGCAAATTGATAAGGAGTTTATCACACAAGGTAAATATGTGCAGAAGGTAGAAATCATGCAAAAAATAGATGTACCTGAAAATAATAAACAAATGCTGGAAGCGATTCTGAATTATTTAATAAAATAAAAACCATCTGACTAAAAATCAGATGGTTTTTGTTAATATCCAGTTTCAACAGAAGCATTCACAATATACATTAAATCGTTCTTATCTTCTTTGTCCTCTAAGAAAATTCCGCTAGTTGTCATCATTCCGCCGGCCATTTTTTCAATTGTGACAGTACCGTATGGGATAATCGAACGAATGGCATTTTCATCTAGTTTATCGGCATCACATGGTAATGCTAGCTTAATGTTTACTACCATATTTTGTAAATCGCCATCTGGAAGAAGTGCCTCTATCCCAGGCATTGAATTAGTGAAAATCGCATTTCGAACAGCACGTTCAGCAGCTTTAGTTATATTTTGTCCGTGCACATCAACACCAAAACCAGTTTGAATAAATAAAAGTTGTTTCATTATTAATCACTCCTTAAAATCTTTTATTAAAGCTGCACCAGGTCGGTTTTTTGCGTAACCTGCCATCACTTCTGAAAAATAATTTCCATTGATATCAGCAGTTTCAGCAAAAATTTCTGCCATTTGTTTTCGTTGGGCGGCACCTAGTTCGTTTTCAAGTTCTTTGCCAGTAGTTGTTAAGAAAATACAGCGTTGTCGTTTATCACGTGTACCTTGTTCAATCGTGAGTAGTTGGCGCTCTTTTAATTCTGCAAGTGGCTGATGTAAAGCTTGTTTAGAAATCTCTAAAAATGTTAGAAGTTCATTTATTGTAAGACCTGGCATCCGGGCAGTAAAAAACAGAATGCGATGATGCAATCTCTTTAATGAATGTTTAGCAATAATTAAATCTGCTGTTTCTGTAAAAGCTTTATAACCAAAGTAAAATAAAGCGATTTGTTGGTTCATACTTTGCTCATTGTTCATAAAATAATACCCCTTTTTCAATCAATATCAACAGTATAGCATAAATAAGTAGAGGGAATAATAGTTGAAGAATGAGTTTTGCGCAATAAATGAATTCGAGTTTTATTTCCTTGGTGCTTTTAGTGTGCTTTTAAGTATCTCTGAACTAGTTTAATAACGATAAAATGTCTATATATGTCTAATTTGTTACGTTAATTGAAAATTCTGTTTTTAGAAAAATGATGAATAAATCGCTTTCTTTCCCTTTTTAAAGCCATTTGTCTTTAATTATATCAGAATAATCAGAAAAGTTAAAAGACTAAAAGTTGTTTTTTCTGTTCAAAACGTATTGAAGCATGTTTTTTACCAAGGTATACTTTGGAAAGAAATTAATTACGAAGGAGACTATATATGAAAAAAATTCTAAAAGTATTTCTCGCAACCCTGTGTATGTTCCTAATGATATATCCTTCCATCTCAGCTCAAGCAGAAGAAACATCTACTAATGTTAATATTCCTGATACCAATTTAAAGACCTATTTAAATGGATTACTTAAACAAGCGAGTGATGCACCTATTACAACAGACCAAATGGCTACTATTAAATCTATCACACTATCAGGTGCGAATTATAGCGATTTAACAGGTCTAGAAGCAGCATCAAACCTTGAAACACTTAGTATTAATAACACGAGCATCCAAACACTAGCACCAATTAAAAATGTGGAATCTTTATCTTACTTAACGGTTGGTGGAGACAATGTAACAGATAGTACGTTTGTTGATTTACATGCTTTAGTTAACTTGAAAAGTATAAGTATTAGCAGTAAAAATGTTAGTCATAAAGTTTTCAATAGTTTTAATAAATTACCTAACCTAACTTATCTATATGCTCAAAATTCAATGAAAATTACGGATATTTCAGCTCTTGCTTCATTGCCAGCTTTAAATACGCTTTTCTTACAATTTGATGGAATTGATGATTTTAGACCATTAAACGATTTTGAGAGTTTCAAAAATGGTAATTTAAAAGCACTTGCTGCATTCGGACAAAACACGGGTAGAGAGAATCCGAGAATCACATTGAAGTCTGGAAAATTGGATTTTGATGAAGCGAATCAAACCTTATTCTTGCCATTTTCGATGATGCCAAAGCCATTAACTAGTTTCGATGGGACAGTAGCACCTTTTTCTAAATCCAACTCTGCAAGTAATACGTATTTAGGATTTAATGATGTGGCATTACCAAGTTCGCGCCTTGCAATTACTGACGAAGGTATTACTGTAAGTGGCGTAACAAAAGAAGAATTTGATAACCTAACTGAAATCGAATATAATGCACGTTATGATTTCCCAACTGGAAGCTATCCAACTCCGCCAAATATGAATTCTTACGTTGTTTCGAGTGGAACATACGATCAGTATTTCGATATTAGTCACACGTTAGATTTAACAGCGGATGAAAACTATGATTACAATCAATATGACGCCATTTCTGAAGAACAATTTTTAAAAGACGTTCAAGCAAAAACGGACGATGGAACGGCTGTTCAAAGCGATTTTAACCAAGTAGTTAAATTAGACGTACCAGCCGAATACACCGTAACTTTAAATGCTGAAAATAGTGCTGGTCTAAAAGCGGATCCAATAAAAGTAAAAGTAGTTGTTCATGAAAAACCAGTTATCACAGCAGATCCGACAATTTCTTATAAACAAGCCACTACTACTAAATCAGTAGATGAATTTTTAACAGAAATTAAGTCATCTGTTACAGGAAATGGCGTGATTACCAGTGATTTTGATAAAGTGGTAGATTTAACGACACCTGGCGAATATACCGTGACTTTAAATGCAACAAATAATCGTGGTCAACAAGCCGATCCAGTAACTGTTATTGTAGTAGTAACAAGTGAGGAAAACCCGACTAAGCCAGATACTGATGATAAACCAAAACCGGATCCAGAAGATAAGCCGAAACCAACTCCAGAAGAAAAACCTAAAGCGGAGAATTCTGGAAAAGAAGAAGTATTCGGTGAGAACTCTGAAGCGGCACCGCAAGAAAATCAAACAGAAAAATCAAGTGCATTAACAACTAAAGAACAGCCGACTCAAAAAACAGTCAGTCAATTCGAAAAAAATCAAACGGAATCAAAGCAAACCAAAACAAACAAAGCACTTCCAAAAACAGGGGATAGCGGATTAGGAGCTATACCAGTTGTAGCTGTAGGAACATTGTTTGGTCTAACGGCACTGGTGCTTTTACGAAAACGTAATTCGTAAACTATGTGAATTTAATAGCAAAAATTAATGATAATGAGGCCTAAATTTCTCTTTATAGGGTAAAAGATACTATAAGAAAAGTTTATGGGAGGTTTGTGTTATGGAAAAATATCACCGTATCCTTGTTGCAATAGACGGCTCAGAACCGGCAAAATTAGCTTTTGAAAAAGGGCTAGAATTAGCAATTAAATTAGACGGAGTGCTCGGTATCGCAAGTATTGTAGATTTGCGTGCGTTCTCTCCAAATGTTTCTTATGATGGTAGTTTAGAAGAAAAAGCAGAACTAGAGCTAAAAGCAAGCGTTAATGAATATGCAGAAAAAGCAAGGTTGGCGGGTGTGAAGCAAGTAGAGACTTTTGTTGCGAAAGGAAATCCTAAAATATTACTCTCCACTGATATTCCAGCAGAGTTTCAAGCAGATTTAATCATTTGTGGAGCAACCGGGATGAACCGTGTGGAAAAATTAGTTTTAGGTAGCGTTTCTTCTTACATTTTGGCACATGCGATTTGTGACACATTAATAGCTAGATAATCAAAAAGTAGCTATCTTCTTTTTAGGAAGGTAGCTACTTTTTTTGTTGTTTAAAATAGAAAAGTTAGTTCATTTACTTTATTTTGAACCATTTTCGACATAGCTCATATCATTAACATCCTCAATCGAGAATTTACCATCTTTATAAGTGATTTTTGTGACACTAGCATTTTGGATACCTTTTGAAGGAAGTTTATATCCCGGTTCGATAGTATCAAGAAGTGCGCCTATACTAAGTCCGTGAGAAACGAGAAGAACATTAGAGTCGCCTTTTTTGCTTTCTTTTTTCGCTACGTCCGTCAAACCTTCTTTTAGACGAGCTTGAATAGTTGCATAATCTTCAGCAGGCCAATTTTCTCCTTCTTTGACACGTTTTTTATCAAGAGCGGCTACACTATTCGCAAAATCTTTAGGAGAAAGTCCTGCACTTTGCCATTCTTCCAATGTTTTCCCTTGGCTTTTCGCGATATCAGTCCACATATTTTCGTTTAAGTCACCTTCATATGAACCAAAGTTAAATTCACGGAAACGCTCATCTGTTTGGAGCTTTTTGTCAGCGGATTTATCACTTTCCTTTAAAATTAGGTTTGCTGTTTGGATTGCACGACCGCTATCACTGCTATAAGCTGCACCAAAATCTACATCTTTTAATCCTTTGCCAGCAGCTGTTACAACTTTTTCCCCATCAGGAGTAAGAACCGCATCAGACCAACCTTGTACACGATCAGTTGTGTTTAACATCGTTTTACCATGACGTACTACATAAAATGTCACTGTGCCATCTTTTTCTTTCTCTTTGCTGTCTGCTTTGCTCGTAGAAGTATCATTACCACAACCCGCAATCAAAAGTAATGCACAAAACACCATCATTAATTTCCAAATATTTTTCTTCATCTTTTTCTCCTTTTTTATGTTTTTTAGCAAAATAAAAACCCAGATAAATCGAAAAAACAGCCCCAAAAGCCAATTTTCGTTTTATCTAGGTTATGCCCAAATTAGGTAACATTCCTGAATAAGGATATTTGTTTATAAGATGATTTTAGCATGAATAGAAAGCGTTTACAAGTTTGGGTTTGGAGAAAAATTTGTAGAAATAAAAAAGACCTGAACCAAAATCCAAGCCTTTCCCAAAATCTTCTAAACCAACAAAACCGCAACCAACGCCAAAACCGCCGGCAAGCCCTGTTTAACCAAAATTCCCTTAGAAGAAGTCGCGCCGCCAAACAGCGCCGCCACAACCACACAACTTAAAAAGAAAATCTGCACAGTTTCAGCCATCTCTGCTCCAGCGAAAAACAATCCCCACACAAGTCCTGCTGCAAGAAAGCCGTTATAAAGCCCTTGATTCGCAAACAGCGTCTGGACTTTCTTATTCGCAAGTAGTTCCTTCTCTACACCGAACGTCCTCGATGCGAGTTTGGTATTGGCGAAAAACATTTCTAAAATCATAATATAAATATGTTCTATCATAACGATGAAAGTTAAAATAAATGCTAAAATGGTCATCTAAATCCCTCTTTTCTACTTCGAAGTATAGCATGAATTGTAAATTTTTCATGAAAATAAAGCTTGAAACGTTGACTTATTGGCGAAATCTCCGTAATATCAAACGTAGACTACTAAATTTTAGTCTGAAAAGGGGGAAATTATATGCAACAAGAAGCAACAGGTGGGCAGAAGATTCGTCCGATACCGATTATTGCCTCGTTTTTGATGGCAGGTTTTATTGGACTATTTAGTGAAACTGCTCTTAACATGGCGCTTAGTGATTTGATTCAGGTGTTTGATATTAGTTCAGCGACAGTACAGTGGCTTACGACAGGCTATTTGCTAACGCTTGGAATATTAGTACCGATTTCGGGATTACTTTTACAATGGTTTACGACACGAGGTTTATTTTTTACAGCAGTGAGTTTTTCGATTGCTGGTACGCTTATTGCGGCACTTTCGCCAACGTTTGCGATGTTAATGATTGGACGTGTAGTGCAAGCAGTAGGTACGGCGCTATTACTACCGTTAATGTTTAACACAATTTTACTGATTTTCCCAGAGCATAAACGTGGCTCAGCAATGGGAATGATTGGTCTGGTAATTATGTTTGCGCCAGCAGTTGGTCCAACGATTTCAGGACTTATTTTAGAAAACTTAACTTGGAACTGGATTTTCTGGATTTCCTTGCCATTCTTAATTATTGCACTATTATTCGGAATGAAATTTATGCAAAATGTTTCGGTTGTTACGAAGCCGAAAATTGATATTTTATCGATTATTCTTTCGACGCTAGGTTTTGGTGGAGTTGTATTTGCCTTTAGTAGTGCGGGAGAAAGTGGCTGGGGAAGCGCGACAGTGTTAGTTTCTATCATTGGTGGTGGCATTGCACTTGGACTCTTTGTTTGGCGCCAACTAACGATGGAAAAACCTTTAATGGACTTGAAAGTATTTAAATACCCAATGTTCACGTTAGGACTTATTTTAGTATTTATCAGTTTTATGATGATTCTGTCGACGATGATTTTACTACCGCTATACTTGCAAAATAGTTTAGCACTCGCGGCATTTTCTGCGGGATTAGTGCTACTCCCAGGCGGGGTGCTGAATGGTTTAATGTCACCATTTACTGGGCGTTTGTTTGATGCATACGGTCCACGCGCACTTGTTATTCCAGGATTTATCGTAGCAGTTGTGGCGCTATTTTTCTTAACAAGAATAGAAGTTGGCACATCTGCACTAACAATTATCGTGCTACATTCCGTGTTAATGATTGGGATTTCGATGGTCATGATGCCAGCACAAACGAACGGGTTAAACCAATTACCACGAAATTTATATCCTGATGGCACGGCGATTATGAACACATTGCAACAAGTTTCCGGTGCGATTGGAACAGCTGTTGCGATTACGATCATGTCTGCTGGACAAAAAGCTTATATGGAAACGGCACAAGGAATGGGACCAGAGCAAATGGTTGCTTCACTGACAGCAGGAATCCAAAATGCCTTCGTCTTTGGACTAATTATGGCTTGTATCGGACTTCTGTGTTCGCTCTTTATTCGTAAAGCTAAATAATAAAGCGAAGAGAACTTCTCGTAATGAGAGGTTCTTTTTTGTTTTGACAAATAGGTTCTGAGTGGTTAAAATGATATTAAATATAGTTTATAAAGTTTGTTTAATAACTTTGCGATTGGAGCGATTGATGATGGCACTTCCTCGTGATTTAAAAGAACTAAATAAGAAAAATATTAAGTCAATTTTACGGCAACAAGGTGCGATGACGAAAGCGGAAATCGCTGATGTGACTGGGCTTAGTGTGGTGACTGTCAATAAGTTGATTCGGGATTTAACAGAAAGTGAAGAGATTTTAGAACAAGATAATTCGGTGGCGACAGGCGGAAGAAGAGCGATTTCATATCAAATTAATCCTAATTATCAATTAGTATTGGTTGTTAGTTTGCAGGAGAAATGGAAGAAAATTACGTATTCTTTTTCGGTTTTTAATTTGCTTGGTGAGCCAGAATTTGTAGAAGATATGTCTGGTGAGGACTTAGATATTACTGCGCTTAAACGGAATATTAAAGATCTTGTGTGCGCTTTTCCTAAGATTTCTTGTATTGTTATGGGAGTTCCGGGTATTGAGATTGGCGGTAGACTGCGCGCGATGGACTTTCCATTACTTTTAAATGTTCATTTGCGGGAAACAGTGGAAGCGGAAGTTAATTTACCGGTGTTGGTCGAAACGGATACGAATGCAGCGATTTTAGGATATAAAAATCGACCGGTTGAAGAGGAGAATATTGTGGGGCTTTATTATCCGGAGCGTTTTCCACCGGGTGCGGGACTTCTGATGAATGGCGAGATTTTGAAAGGACGAAACGGTCTGGCTGGGGAGATTAAGCATATGCCGCTGCAGGTGGACTGGGATAACTTTGATTTTTCGGTGGATGAAATTAAAGCGCATATTCGAAAAATGGTGCTTCTCACGATGAGTTTTTATGATCCGGAAACGATTGTGTTATATACGAATTTTTACTTCGGACAAAAGGATTATACGGAGGAACTGACGGCGGAATTGAAGCAAGTTTATCCGTATGCGACTTTGCCGAAAATTGTGTTATCACGCAAGTTTACGACAGATTATCGGATTGGTCTTCTGGCGTTTGGGATTGATTATTTGGAGAATAATTTGACGGATTGGCGGATATAACTTTGGAAAGAAAATGCTCTAGATTTTTAGAGCATTTTCTTTATTATTCAACAAAAAATTTTAAGTCTATGAAGAAAAGAGTAATAAAATATAGTTAAGTAGCTGAATTAATATAATTTTAAAACAATAACTTTAATACATGATATAATAACAAGTGTAAATGCAATACTTACACTGAAAAACAGCATAAGCTAAATTTTTTATGGGAACTATGAAGTATGATATAGAGAAAATTACAGTAATAGTTCATAACAAAATTGCGAAAGGACGTATTTATGTGGCAGAAGCAAAATTTGAAGCAGCTTTAATTAAAAAGCTTGAAACTGAAGGATGGACTTATCGGGAAGATTTATCCAATGTTAGTATTAATAAACTTGAAGAGCATTGGCGTGATATCTTAAATGAAACTAACGCTCATAAACTCAATGGAGTACTATTGTCAGAAATTGAGTTTGGATTAATTCTTCAAGAACTACAACGTATTAGAACACCATATGATGCTCAATTATTATTAGTGGGTGCAGGTGGAGTGGGATCCATTCCTATTACTCGTGATGATGGTTCAAGCTTGGAAGTTGAAATTTTTTATGAAGATGATGTAGCAGGCGGGCGCTCTCGATATGAAATTGTCAATCAAGTTAGATTTGATAACCTACCTGAAGGATTAACAACAAAACGTATAATTGATGTAGCTTTACTTATTAATGGAATTCCGGTAGTACATATTGAAGAAAAAGATGAGCATTTGCAAAATCAGTGGCGAGCTTTTGAACAACTCAAAGGTTATCATGGTGACGGACTGTATAAAGGATTGTTTGCTTTTGTACAAGTTCAAGTTATCATGAGTCAACATTCGGCACATTATTTTGCTCGTCCAAATGCATTTGAACAATATAATAAAACTTTTGTGTTTGGCTGGCGGGACGAAAATAATAAAGATATTACGGATGCATTTGAATTTATTCATCAAGTAATGAGTATCCCTGCTCTCCACCGCTTAGTTACAGTTAATATGATCCCGGATGCGTCAAATGATAACATAATGGTAATGCGCAGCTACCAAATTCAAGCAACAAGGGAAATTTTACAACGCATGAAAGAAATGGAAGCAAGCGGACTTGTGCAAAAAGAGGGCGGGTATATATGGCATACAACTGGATCAGGCAAGACAGTTACTTCCTTTAAGGTTGCACAACTTTTAGCATCTGCACCTAGAATTAAAAATGTACTATTTATTGTGGATCGTATTGACTTAATAGACCAAACACTTGAAAATTTTAAAAGTTTCGCATATGCTCACTTTAAAAATCGCATTAAGAAGGTTAATGGAAGAGAGTTAAAGAGAGAATTAAAGAGAAAAGGCTCCTCGCAAATTTTATTGATTTCAGTTCAAGGGTTGACAAAAGCTGTTAAAAAAGGTTTAGAAAATGACGACTGGAATGTCATTATTATGGATGAGGCGCACCGAAGCGCGAGTGGAGAATCTGTAAAGTTAATCAAAAAGGCACTCAAGAAGACAACTTGGTTTGGGTTCACGGGCACTCCGAACTTTTACAGTGATGAAATAAATGATGTCAAAACAACTCGAGAAATTTCAACGCATGATATATTTGGCAAACGACTACATACATATACCATTAAAGATGCTATTGGTGATGGAAATGTCTTAGGCTTTGATGTAACTTATTTCAAACCGCATTGGGTGGTTGAACATCCACAAGAAGACTTTTCTGAAAAAGACTATGAAAAAGAAGTATATCAAAGTGATATCTACCGTCAAGAAGTCGTAAAAGATATCCTCGATAACTGGACGAAAACATCTGGAGGGGCATTAATTGCAGGTAAGCGTGAAGAGAATGCTTTCCAAGCGATGTTTGCAGTGTCAGGTAAACAAGCGGCTGTAAACTATTATAATATTTTCAAATCGAAAGGTTCTCATTTAAATGTAGCAATGACATTTTCACGTGATGAATCTAATGAACATGGCACAAAGGAACAAAATGAGGCGCTTAAAATTGCGATTAAAGACTATACTGAAAAATTCAATGTTCCAAGCATTTTAGACGCAAAGGATCCAGCTCGAGCTTACATGTTGGATTTAACTAAGCGATTAGCACGTAAAAGACCATATAATCAAGGTAAAGAAGATGATAGATTAGATTTAGTAATTGTTTCAGATCAGCTTTTAACGGGCTTTGATTCAAAGTTCATCAACGTAATCTACATGGACAAAATGCTCAGAGAAGGAATGCTAATACAGGCGATTTCTAGAACAAATCGAACTTTTGACCTTAACAGCAAACCACATGGGAAAGTACGTTTTTATCGCCAAGGTGATGAAATGCGCGAATTTGTTGAAAATGCGCTACGTATTTATACGAGAGGTGGCAATGATACTCTTCAAGAAGCAGAAGAAGAGACAAAAAATCAGCTACCTAAAGATTTAGAAAATGACGATATTCTTGCAAAGCCCCAGAGCCATCAAATCAACGAACTAGAAGAAGCTGTCTTAAGATTGAAAGAGCTTGCTGGCGACGATTTTAGTCAAGTTCCACGAGGTCAAAATGATCTAAAAGAATTTGTTAATCTTGCTTTAACTACTCAAACCAAGATCCAGCAATTAGTACAACAGGGTTACGAGTTAGGGAGCGAGATTGAGGAACTAAATGAACAAGGTGAAGCGACTGGAAAAATGGTTCGTTTGAACATTTCAAGTATTGATGAATTTGGTGCTTTACAAGCTCGTTTATATGATGCAAAGGAAAAATTACCTCCTGAAGAACGTCCTGACCTTACTGAAATAAAAATTGGAATTGAATTTTATCATCACGAGATAATTGACTATGATATGTTAGTTGAGTTTCTGAATACCTTTATGGACGAAAAAAATAAAAGTAATAAAGATGCTATCGAAAAACACATTGTACCAATGGATGAAGAAAGCCAACATGAAATCCATGGGATCGTGGATGATATTGAAGCAGGTAATATTACAGAACATTTTACAACCGATTCTCTTCAGGAAACACGTAAGAAATACCGCACGGAACATCGAGAGCTTAAAGTTCGCCGTTGGGCAGCTAACCAAAAAGTCAATGGTAATCGTATTGTGGAAGCTTTCGACTTATTCTTACCAGGGCATACGCTCATTGATAATCCAAAGCTAGCGGATATTGTACGTGAGATTGAAGAAGAGGAAAATATCGGATTTTTTGAAGCCTCTGATTTTGAAGAAGAGCTAATGGCATTCTTCAATTCACTATAAGCAAATATGAGTTTTATTTATAATAAGAGAAAGAAGGAAAAAACATAATGGCATTATCAACTGAACAAAAAGCAAAAATGTGGGCAATGCTCAATCAAACACGCGGCCAAATTGGTTTAACTGCATATAAAGACTATATCTTCGGAATTTTGTTTTATAAATATTTATCTGAAAAAGCAACACATTGGCTAAATGGCGTATTACGTGGGGAAAAATGGGAGAGTGTTTATTCTCAAGATTCCGTAAAGGCCTTAAATTATATGAAAAAGAATCTTGGATATGCGATTCAACCAAATGAATTCTTTGTAGACTGGAAAAAAGCAATTGATACAGACCGTTTCAATATTGGAATGATGACAGATACATTTACGCATTTTAATCAACAAGTTGCATTTGAAGCGAAAAATGATTTTGAAGGAATTTTTGATGGCATGCGCTTTGATAGTGCGGATTTAGGTGCTAATGCGCAAGCTAGGGCTAGTGTCATGATTTCTATGATTGAATTACTATCCTCTCCTGAATTTGATTTATCTGGTAGTAATGATACTGTTTCAGATATTTATGAGTATCTAGTTGCACAATTTGCTACTGTCCTAGCATCTGATATGGGACAATACTATACACCAAAAGAAATATCTAATGTAATGGCTCGAATTTTAACTTTTGGCCGAGAAGATATGGAAAAATTTTCTATTTTTGATCCTACTGTTGGTTCTGGTTCACTATTACTTACAACCGCAAGTTATATGAAGAACTCAGGTAGACGCGGGGTAATTAAGTATTATGGTCAAGAAAAAGATGCAACACCTTACCGCTTATCAAGAATGAATTTGATGATGCATGGTATTGAATATAATGATATTAATATTAATCATGCGGATACACTTGAAAGTGACTGGCCAGATGGGGTAGTGGATGGAAAAGATACTCCTCGAATGTTTGATGTGGTAATGGCGAATCCTCCTTATTCAGCACATTGGAATAATAAAGATCGTGAAGATGATCCAAGATGGCGGGAATATGGTGTTTCGCCTAAGACAAAAGCTGATTATGCCTTTTTATTACACTGTTTGTATCACTTAGAAGATAATGGACGCATGGCGATAATTTTACCACATGGTGTATTATTCCGCGGAGCTTCTGAGGGGCGTATCCGAAAAGCTTTAATTGATAAGCACCAGATTGAGGCGATAATTGGTTTTCCTGAAAAATTATTCTTAAATGCCGCTATCCCAGTTTGTGTTGTTATTTTAAGAAAAAATCGTATTGAGTCGGATGTTCTATTTATTGATGCGAGTAAAGAATTTGAGAAAACGAAAAAGCAAAACAGTTTACGTTCTGAAGATGTAGACAAAATTGTTGATACAGTAATTAATCGTAAAGAGATAAATAAATATTCTCATGTAGCAACTTTGGATGAAATAAAAGAAAATGATTATAATTTAAATATTCCTCGATATGTGGATACTTTTGAAGAAGAAGAAACTATTGATTTGGTTGCACTTGGTAATGAAATGGTTGCATTAAATGCTGATATAAAAAAAGCTGAAACTGATTTTCTTGGTTTATTAGATGAGTTAGCTGTTACTACGGATACAAAGGATATAATTGAAGCTACTAAGGCGGTATTTCGATGAAAAATTTAGAAAAAAGAGTGCCAATAATCCGGTTTAAAGGCTTTTCTGAAGCTTGGGAACAGCGTAAGGTTTTAGATTATGCAATACACACTTATGGTGGAGGAACTCCTAAAACTAATGTGCCTGAATATTGGAGCGGAGAAATCCCTTGGATACAAAGTAGTGATTTGTCAATAAGTAATTTATTTAATATAATCCCTAAAAAACATATTACAGAATTAGCCATAAAAAGTTCAGCGACTAAATTTATTCCAGCTAATTCAATTGCAATTGTTTCACGAGTAGGCGTAGGAAAACTAGTATTTATGCCCTTTGAATACACAACTAGTCAGGATTTCTTGTCTCTTTCTAACTTACAAGTAGATTCTAATTTTGGAGTTTATTCTATATATATGATGCTTCAAAGAGAATTAAACAATATTCAAGGAACTTCAATTAAAGGAATCACTAAATCAGACTTGTTAGAGAAAAAAATTAACAAACCATCAAGTAGAGAAGAACAACAAAAAATAGGCTCTTTCTTCAAACAACTCGATAATACTATCGCTCTTCATCAACGTAAGTTAGAGGCTTTAAAGCTGATGAAGAAAGGGTTATTACAGCAAATGTTTCCCAAAAGCGAAGCGGATATCCCCAAGATACGGTTTGCTGATTTTGATGGTAAATGGGAACAGCGTAAGTTGGGAGATGTTTTTAATGAAAGATCAGAACGAAGTGCGGACGGAGAGCTAATTTCTGTAACTATTAATTCAGGAGTAATTAAAGCTTCTAAATTAGAGAAAAAAGACAACTCTAGTTTTGATAAATCTAATTATAAAGTTGTAAAAAAAGGTGATATAGCATATAACTCTATGCGTATGTGGCAAGGGGCGAGCGGGTATTCATCTTATAACGGAATACTCAGCCCAGCTTATACTGTAATTTATCCAATAAAAAATATTAATGCAATGTTTATAGCTTATATATTTAAAAAAAATGATATGATTCAAACTTTTCAGCGTAACTCACAAGGATTAACTTCAGATACATGGAATTTAAAATTCCCATCTTTATCTAAAATTAAGATTAAAATACCAACGAATGAAGAGCAAATAAAAATTACTAACTTATTACGAAAATTAGAATACACTTCTACATTTCATCAAAACAAAATAGAACGACTAAAAAAGTTAAAAAAAGCTTATTTGCAAACTATGTTCATTTAATTAAAACATTTACACTTAAACTAACTCCTAAGATAATAATAAAAGGTGATCAACTCATCTATTTATTATCTTAGGAGGTTTTTTATGAAAGCGAAAAAGAGAAAAGAACAAACATTTCATGAGTATTTTAAAGAATGGGTAAATCTTTATAAAGTTGGAGCAATACGTTCAATTACCTTACAGAAATACTATGTAACAGAACAAAAAATCCAAGAACTGGCGCCAGATTTAAGAATTAAGGATCTTGATCGTTATACTTATCAGCAACTGCTAAATAATTATGCACTTACTCATGAGAAACAAACAACTATGGATTTTCATCATCATTTGAAAGGCGCTATTTTAGATGCTGTAGACGAGGGTGTTCTCAGCCAAAACCCCACAAGGAAAATTGTGATTAAAGGGAAAACGCCTCGATTAAAAAAAGCAAAATTTTTAAATCAATTTGAAGTTCAAGCATTATTAAAAGAATTAAATTTAAAAGAAGATATAAATTGGGATTGGTTTATTCTATTAATCATTAAAACTGGGCTTCGATTTTCAGAAGCATTAGCTCTAACCCCTTCAGACTTCGATTTTTCCAAGCAAAAAATTATTATTAACAAAACCTGGGATTACAAAATGGTTACTGGTTCTTTTCAGCCGACAAAAAACGAATCTTCCAATAGAAAAATTCAAATTGATTGGCAATTAGCAATGCAATTTTCCCAGTTAATTAAAATGAAAGATCCAGATAAACCAATTTTTGTTAAAAGTAGAGTATTTAATTCTACTATCAATAATCGTTTAAAAGTGTTGTGTGAAAACGCCAATATACCAACTATCACTGTCCATAGTTTACGACATACCCATGCTTCTTTACTTTTATTTGCCGGAGTTTCGATTGCAAGCGTTGCGAATAGATTAGGGCATTCAAGTATGACTACTACTCAGGAAACATACCTTCATGTTATTCAGGAATTGGAGAATCAAGATAATGATAAAATTATACGTCATTTATCAATGTTAATGTGATAAGAAATCCCCCATCTATTAAAACCAGATGGGGGATTTGAACTATATGAGCATATTTTGTAAATAGGTCTTTTTTAGAGAAGAGAGTTTATTTATTTTGTTTTTATGAAGAGTAATAACATTCTCCAATCTTTGTAAGAAAGTTCCTATTTTTTTTTGTTCTTCATAACAAGGAAACTTAACTATCAATTTCATCATAACATCTGAATTTAATTTAGCTCTCCCTCCGCCTACTAAAAATGGTTCGAACCTTATAATCTTAATAGCATTCATTAAAAATTTATTGTCATGTTTATTTTCTTTTGCCTGTAATACATGAGCATGATTATTCACCCAAATTTTACCATTTACGTGCTGCACAGGATAATTTTTCACGTTATTTGCCCCATCTTCAGCTACTAAAATAAATTCTCCATCATGTGTAAATCCTTCTACATAATCTTGAATACCATTCGCACCGTAATATGGTGTAGTACCGGAGATCCTAGCTGATGCAGTTATAGGAACCCTCAAATTATCATATCTATTTGCAATTTCATTTAACTTACGCTGCTCCCATTCTTCGTCAAAATTAATAAAACGTAACCTAGGAGCTTTTTCCTCATTATTAGCGAACATTTGCTGTAATAACCCTTTCTTCATCAGCTTTAAAGCATCTAGCTTACGTTGATGAAGAGCGATAGTATTATCGAGTTGTTTGAAAAAGTCACCTATTTTTTGTTGTTCATTAAAAATTGGATAAGATAATTTGACTTGCTTTAAATCTGTATTGTATAAATGAACAACTGATTTTCCTTGAGCACGTTTTATTATTTCCTTTTGTTGTTCACCATTTGAAATAGTCAATGCTAAAAAAATTGAATTAAGTTCTCTTTTAGGTTGAATAATATTCAAATCTCCACCTAAAATAAATCCCTCCGCTCCTATTACCGATGCTCTTGAAATATCTTTCGCTGTTTCACCTGATGATGGTACTACTACCTCATTCCCTTTGCTGACAACTGATTTATCTTTCATTTTTGTAAAAGTATTAACCTCAGTAATGATTGTTTCATATTTTGTATATAGACGTCCGTAAAGAACTAAAGGTATACCTTTTTCTACTAAGTCATTTTTTGTATAGCCAATTCCTTTTGAAAAAGCAGCTAATTCCTCTAGCTTACGCTGTTCCCAAGCTAGAAATGATAAGTTGAAGTTAAAAGATAAAGCGAAAAAACACATAAAAAAGAGGCAACAAAAAGTGCCCCTTTAAAAAAACTATATTACTTAAAAATATCTGTATTTACACTTTACTTATTTAAAGAAATTCGGTAAATACTCTTTATGCGCTTCTAATAATTCATCTAACATTTCGCGGGCTACAGATTCGCTTGGAGTTAGTGGGTTGATTGTCATTGCAAGGAGTGCTTTGTCGTAATCCCCAGTAACTGCTGCTTCGGCTGTTAGGCGTTCGAAAGTTTTGATTTCTTGGATGATGCCGTTGATAGCGATTGGAAGGCGTCCGCTTGCTAGTGGAATTGGGCCTTGGCGAGTGATAACACAGTTTGTTTCTACTGCGGAATCAGGATCGATATCAAGGATGGCACCATTGTTGCGCGTATTAACGATTTGAATGTCGCGTTTGTCGTTGTAGATAGAGTTAATTAAGTTACATGCTGCTTCGCTATAATAAGCGCCGCCACGTTGTTCTAATTGTTTTGGTTTTTCAGCAAGTTCTTCTTGTTTGTAAAGCTCGAAAAGTTCTGCTTCTACTTTTTTAACAACTTCTGCACGAGTACCATGTTCTGCGTATGCGCGAGCTTGGTCTTCCAGTTGTTGTTTTGTTTGCCAGTAGTAGCGCAAGTAGTCGATTGGAATCATGTTTAATGTACGTAAGAAAGTTTTGTCCCAACCAGTTGCGTTAATGTTTTTCAAGCTTGAGCCAGCTTCATCTTCTGTCATTTTGAAAACAACATCTTTTGTTACGTCTTTGCCATTGTGGTATACGGTTTTCGCGAATACCATGTGGTTTAAACCAACAAATTCTACGTAAATTTCAGATACATCTACGCCAAGATTTTCAGCGATATTACGTTCAATACCAATAGGGCCGTTGCATAAACCGACAACTTTCTTTTGATTACTATAACGAAGAACTGCTTCTGTTACCATTCCAGCTGGGTTAGCAAAGTTGATTAACCAAGCATCTGGGCAAAGGCGTTCCATATCTTTACAAATATCTAAAATAACTGGGATTGTACGAAGACCTTTGAACATGCCGCCTGGTCCGTTTGTTTCTTGACCAACTACGCCGTATGAATTTGGAATTCGTTCGTCTTTTACACGTGCATCTAGTAAACCAACACGTAATTGTGTTGTTACGAAATCTGCGTCTTTTAGAGCTTCTTCACGGTCGAGTGTTAAATGTACTTCCATGTTAACGCCCGCTTTTTTTACCATACGTTTTGCTAAATTACCAACGATTTCTAATTTTTCACGGCCAGCTTCTACGTCTACTAACCATAGTTCACGAACTGGTAATTCGTCTTGACGTTTAATAAATCCTTCAATTAGTTCGGGTGTATAACTTGATCCGCCACCAATAGTTGCGATTTTAATACCTTTAGTCATTATTTATACCTCCAAGGATATTTTTTTGAAAAGGCTTACTTCTTTGTTAGTGACCTTTTCTTCTCACAGTTATAGTATAGGAATATTATGAAAAAATAGCTAGCATTTGGCGAGCTTTAGGTAAGGATTTTCTAAGTAGGAACTTGTCACATTTGAGTAACGAGGTGTTACATGATAAAATAAAGTGAAAAGAGGTGCGGAAATGCTTTTTTTGGATAAAAATTTGGAATTAAATGATACGGAATTAGATATTTATAATTATATTGTGGCGAATTTAGATAAAGTGGTATATATGCGTATTCGTGATTTGGCGACCGAGGCACACGTTAGTACAACAACCATTCTACGCTTTTGTCGAAAGTTTGGTTGTAATGGTTTTTCGGAGTTTCGTGTGAAATTACAGCTTTATTTGGAAGAGCAGAAGTTGGCGCAAATTGATATGGCGGATGAAACAACTTATATTGATTTTCTGAAACGGACGGCTCAACCGGAGTTCAAAGCACAAATTCAAAATGCGGTAGATATTCTTCGGGACCGGGAACTTGTTTTATTCGCCGGGGTAGGTTCATCAGGTGTCATTGCTGAATATGGTGCGATTTATTTTTCATCTTTATTTACTTTGGCGCTACATATTGAAGACCCGCTCAATCATCCTTTTTACCATTTATCGAGTAAATTATCGGATAAAATCTGTATGATTGCGATTTCGGTGGAAGGGGAAAATGAAGATATTATCCGCTATATTCACCAATTGAAGGCGCAAAACTGTAAAGTGATTTCTATTACAAACAGCGCTAAATCCACTATTGCCAGACTTTCTGACGCGAATATCGCTTATTATATCAATAAGGAAATGTATCAAGAAGCCAATATCACCTCCCAATTACCTGCGCTCTATACGATTGAAAATATTGCCCGGGAAATAAGGACGCAGATTGATAAAGAAAAGATGTAAGACAGCCGTTTTGCTTGGATTTCCGAGCAAAACTTTTTTTGTAACAAAATTGTCACTTACGAAGAATTTTTTTATTTGCTACGATAGTTCTTTGGAGGTGAAATTATGTACAGTAATAAGAAGGAAAAGGTCGTTTTTACACTGATTATGTGTTCTTTAATGATTTTATGTATGAGCTCTTATAATATTTTTCTTGAAAATGGTATTGGTGCGAATTCTTTTATAATTATTTTAAAAGCATTTGTTCCGTTTCTTTTTATCGGATTTTTATTAGACTTTTTTATTGTTGGGAAAATTGCGGCGCGACTGCAGTCTTTCTTAGTAAGTGAAGATGCTTCGAAATTTAAAAAGATTATTATGATGCAATTATTAATGGTTACATTTATGTGTGTGCTTATGTCGGCGCTTAGTTTAATTGTGAATCAAGGTGAATGGAGCCATCTAGGTGTTCTTATTTTACGCAATTATTTTGTCGCATTATTTTTGCAAATCTTTATTGTTTCCCCATTTGTTCGGTTAATTAGTCCGCGAATTTTTGCTCTTTTGTAAAAATAAAAAACGCTTAGTCGAGTTTTTGACCCGGCTAAGCGTTTTGTTATTTATGTTTGGCATGATAAGCATCGAGGGCATCTTCTACCGTTTTCTTCGTATAACCTTCATCAATAATATAACCAAGATCATGTTTTCTAAAACTTGTTTTTAAATGGTCGATTAAATCAGCGAAGTAATATTCGATTCCCTTGTCATCAAGCCATTTTAGCAAGTCTTTCATTGATTCTGTTGCTGTTGTATCAATGTTAATAATAGCGCTAGATTCAAAAATAACTAATTTCGTATCATCTTGAATAGCTTCTTTTAGGCCATCTGCGAATTTATTAAAATTACCAAAGAAAAGAGATGCGCTATAACGATAAATGATTACATTAGGTATAGCCTTGGCTTCTGGTTTGCGTTTTAAATCAAAATAACCATGGCGGCCATCAATAACTCCTAATACAGCAACCGGTGATTTCATCGAACGACTCACAACATTGATAAATGATAAAATAATTCCAAGTAATACCCCGAAAATAACACCAACTAAAAGTGTTCCAATTGCAGCAACGATCCAAACAATTGCTTCACGACGGGAAACTCTAAATAACCCTTTTAGAATATCCACATCAATTATTCCGACAAGTGCTGAAAATACGATACCGGAAAGAACTGGTTGTGGCATATAATAAAGCAAACCACTTAGGAAAGCTACGATCAACGCGATAATAGATGCAGCAACAATTGATACCATTTGTGTTTTACCACGAAATTGTTCGTTAGCAGCAGTTCTAGATACACTGGCACTAGCTGGCGAACATCCAGAAAATGCAGCAACGAAATTAGAAATACCATAAGCAAATAGTTCACGATTATCATCAATAGTATATTTGTTTCTCATCGCAAAACTTTCACTTGGTAGAAGAGATCCTGCGAAAGTAGCGATGGCGCAAACTAAACCTCCGCCGATAGCAAGTGCCCATGAACTTGCACCAAAATCGGGAAGTGCTAGAGAAGGAAAACCAACTGGGATTTTTCCGACAATATCTACATTATATTGATCTAGTTTGAAAAAGTAAGCAGCCATTGTTCCTAAGACTAATACAACTAGCGACATGGGTATTTTAGGTATTACTTTTTTACAAGTGATTACAATAATAACTGTAACAACTCCCATGGCAAATGAAATCCAATTAGATTGAAAGAACTGACCAAAAATAATACCTAGACTGGAGAAAAAACTATCTCCACTTTCTTTTAATCCCATTATTTTAGGTATTTGCCCCATAATGATGGAAACACTAAGCCCAGAAATGAATCCACTAAGAACTGGAGCCGATATGTATTTGGCAAAACGGCCTAACTTCAATATGGAGAAGAGAACTAAAAATATTGCACAAAAGAATGCTAGGATTGGAGCGAGCGCGATAGCTTCTTTGGATCCTGCCGCAAGACCAGCTGTCCCAAGTATGATGGAGCCTGTAATTGCACTTGCAGTTGCATCAATCCCAAAGATTAATTGCGGTGAACTAGCAAAAATAATATATGCTAAAACCGGCAAAAAGGATGCATATAATCCATATATAGGTGGAAGTCCTGCTACTTGTGCATACCCCATCGCAACAGGAATTGTTAGTGCAGCAACACCAACACCTGAAATAACATCATTTCGTAAATAGGATGCTTTATACCCATTTAATGAAAGCAAGACGTGTTTAAACATAAGTTCCTCCCTTAAAACATAGTAATAATCTTATTCTACACTATTATAGTAATTATGGAAATCTTATAGTATTTACCCGTTTTAAGATAGAACAATCATTGCTAAATTAGGTTAGTTACAATTATTTAAACGATGGACTTACTTTCCTTCATTAGAAAAACAATAACCAGAAAAGTCCGCGATTTCTTTAGATGGAAATCGCGGACTTTTTTAATTGTTTTTCGCATAAATTGCCATTGCTGATTTTAAAAATATAGCAAGGCCGTCACCAAACTGATCGATATTCTTTTTGAAGCGTTCATCTGCTACGTACATTTCTCCTAAACTAGCAAATGCTTCCAGTGAATAAATATTTCCATGTGTGTCATTTAAGTAGTGGAAGAAATGATTCATTGCTTCTTGAGCTACTTCGGATTCAGGAGCGACTGTTCTAATGGATGCTAAATGACGAAATTCTGCTTCAAAACTTTCTTTTATCGTTTGTTGCTCTTGTTCGTTCATATTATTTACACGTTCATTTGCTTTGTCTACTACTTTATCTCCCCATAGTTTTCGTGCTTCTTCTTCATAGGGATTGTTTGAAAAATCAAATCCGGTAAATTTTTCTTCATTTGTCATGGTTATTTCTCCTTTTTGATTCTTGATGGTTTGATCGAGTGTATTAAGCATGGCTTCGATTCTCTGCTTTTTCTCTACTAACAAATGACGTTGTAAAGTTAAAGCGACCTTTTTATCAAAAGAAGGATCATCAAGAATTTGTTTTATTTTTTTCAAAGGGAAATCAAGTTCTTTAAAGAAAAGAATTTGTTGTAATTTGTCGACATCATTTTCGGAGTAAATACGATAACCGTTCCATTCGTCTTTTTGCGGGACGAGTAGCCCGATTTTGTCGTAGTGGTGAAGCGTGCGCACACTTACACTAGTAAGTTCAGCTAATTCTTTTGTTTGCATAAATGATTCCTCCTTCTGGTTTTCACTATAAGGTATGACGCGACGTAGTAGTCAAGTTTATTTTTGTTTATTATAACGCTTTTAGTGGAAAAGTGTTACTTAGGAACGAAGTGTCAAAGTTAATTGTAATAAAATAAATAAAACCATGGAAAAACTTACAACATTCTCGTATAATGAAGTGTAAATGTGTCTAATTTGTGAACTTAATTAGCGAGAATAAAAAGGGGATAGCAGCATGACGGGGAAATTAAAATCCATTGGTACGTGGCTATGGCATCATCTAACACCGCAAATATTTGCGGTTATTTGTGTTTTTATTATAACGATGATAGCTCTTTTTATACCTCCTTATGTTGGTATGGCTGACAATGGGGACTTTTTTCGGATATTCTCAAGTAATGGTTTATTTGTTAATAATGCGCATTATGACGCGTTGCAATTTGGGCATTTTGTGAAAGAATTTGGGATTTATCAATACTTTAATGAAAATCAAGTCGCTATATACTCGTCACAAAGTATTTTTATTCAGATGGCGATTCTTTTAAATAAGCTTTTTTGGTCGAGTACTGTTTTTGACGTGCGTTTTTTAGGTGGATTACAACTGGCACTTCTTTTGCCAGCTATTTATTTGTTAGTAGCAGGTTTAACGGTAAAAATGAAAGGCTGGTCGGGATATGTTGTTGCTGGGTTAACGGTGTTTATTTTTGCGGACACTGCTTATACAGCTTATTTTAACTCGTTTTTCAGTGAAGGACTTATTTTGATTATGATGCTGTATATTTCAGCAGGTTTTTTACTTTTATATCAGCATAAATACAATGATTATGCGATGTTAGGCTTGATTTTTGTAGCCTCTCTCATTTTAATTACTGCTAAACAGCAAAATGCGCCGATTGCGGTTGTTATTGCGGTTTGCGGAATACTTGTGTTTTTTATTCGGAAAAACCGTGCATTTCGTATTTCTGCTGCGGCTACTTTTTTTGTTATTTTCTTAAGTGGAGTGGTGATGTACGCATTTATTCCTGGTGAATTTGTGACAATAAATCAGTATCAAACAATGACTCGCGGGGTGTTACTTGATTCAGAAAACCCAGAAAAATCACTTGAGGAAATGGGAATGAATTCTGAATTCGCTTTACTGAAAGGAACCAACTTTTACCAAAAGTACAAAATGGTAGATTTGGATTCTGAACTAATGGAAAAGGAATTTTATCCTAATTATAATTTTGTAACGGTTTTAAGCTATTATTTGGAAAATCCAAAACAATTCGGGAAAATGCTTGATTTATCCGCGCAAAATAGTTTTTCGATAAGACCATTTGAGATGGGGAATTTTGAAAAAAATGCGGGTTATCGTTTTAAAGAGAAAACACACTTTTTCTCTGTTTATAGTGATGTAAAAGAAAAATTTGCTCCGGCGAAATTCAGCTTTTTAATTTTATGGGCGCTTGTTTTTCTAATTAGTTATGGTATAAATGCGTTTAAACAGTTCAGGGAGAAGAATATTCGAGGGACGCTTTTATTTGATTTAGTCGTCTTATTGATTGGTTCAGGATTCGCGGTGATTTTGGTGACAATAGTTGGAGACGGAGAAGCGGACTTAACAAAGCATAATTTCTTATTCAATGTTTGTTTTGATTTGACGATATTGATTGGTGCGGCTTCATTGCTGGAAGGATACTTGAAGAGAAGAGGTGAGCAGAATGCGTAAAAAAATCGTTATAAGTATTCTGCTTGCATTCGTATTTTTTATAGTTAATGAACATCCTGTTACAGCAAAAGCAGATAATGATGTGGTCGTTTTTTATGATAGTTTGGCAAAAGGAACGGATAATGAGGGGAATATGGACTCGTTACTTCGAATGTTAAATACTTTAGGTAAACGAGTGACTACTTATTCTTGGGAAGAAAACCCGGATTTAAGTCAAGCGAGTGAAATTATCGTCCTTCAAAATAAAAAGGACGGTTTAACGAAGGAATGGGCGGAAAAATTAACGGAAAACAAGGCAAAAATTGCATACATAGGCTCGAATCCACCAGCTTTCTTGATTAATCAATTACAATTGAAAACGAAAGCTATTACAGATTCATCCATTACAATTCAAACCGAATCAGGGCTAGCAGGAAAACCACAACTAGTGAACGAAATAGAACTCATTACCACTTATAAAGGAGAAGGTTTTGGCAAAATAGATGCTGCTGAGAATGGTGAAGCAGTTTATGGTGTTCGAGAGGGGAACTATGCTTATACACCAATATTTCAAGAGCACAATACGAGCGAATTTGCCTTAATGGATTTGCTAAAAGCAGTATTCGAAATAAAAGCTTCTTCTAATCAATACGTCCTTATAAAGGATATAAACCCATTTGTCGATTTTGATTTGCTGAAAAAAACAGCAGATACTTTTTATGAACAAGGGGTACCATTTATTGTAAGCGCAGGGCCGATTTTTTATAATCAAGATTTTCAAGCGGCCAAAAATTATGCGGAGATTATAAGATATGTTCAGGCGAAAAACGGCACTATTATGATGAATGTTCCCGCTGTCACTTACGGAGATAGTCCGGCTGGAGAACTTGAAGGAATCGTACAAAAATCACTACACTTCTTTGCGGAAAATGATGTGGCGGCACTTGGGGTTACGGCGGAACTTTATTGGAATTTTGATAAAGTATATGGTTTAGAAGGTTTTGCTCCCTTTAATACAGGAATTTTACTGCCAAATCAAAAAATTATTCATACAACGAAAAAGAATAATGGTAGCGCATTTGAAATATCTCCTTATAGTGTGGCGAGCGATTTTTACATGACTATAACAGATGGAAAGGATTTTCCGGTTGATATCGCTGTCACATATTCGTTCTTTAAAAATGAGAAAGAAATAAAAGCGGCAGCAGATGAACTAGCAAACAAAAATATTAGTGATTTCAGGTTCAAAGACCACGGAGTAAAAACAAACCAAGATACGCTAGAATCGACTGCGGGCTCTTTATATATTAATAATCAATCAGTAACACTTGATGGTGATTTAAAATATATCAAAACTACTAAAAATAAAATGCAAAAACAAGCTGGGAGTTTAGAAGGGTTTTTCGGTTATCAAAACACTTTTTTCACGATAGTTATTGTGCTTTCGCTTGGGATTATTGGAATTTTATTTGTCTTTGGATACCGGCTTTATATGAAAAAATATATGAAATGAGGTGAAATAAATGGTTGTTGCAGATTATTTAGCATTATTCGCAGTGATATGTATTTGGGGACTTTTGCTCATTAATATCGTATTAATCGTTGCGGGATACGTCTATTATTTAAAAAATGAAGCGCGTAAAGTACCTGAAATACCAGCGGAAGTACCATTTGTTTCCATCATGGTGCCGGCTCATAATGAAGGAAAAGTCATCGTGAAGACAGTAGAGTCACTTCTTGCTTTTGATTATCCTAAAGATTGCTACGAAATTATTGTCATTAATGATAATTCCTCGGATAATAGCGCAGAGCTTTTAGCGGCCATTCAAGCGAAAAATCCGACACGCTTGTTAAAAATTATTAACACGGATAACATCACGGGAGGAAAAGGGAAATCAAACGCGCTTAATATTGGTTTTGCTGAAAGTCGCGGGGAACTTGTGGCGATTTATGATGCGGATAATACGCCAGAACGGCAGGCGCTAAGAATTCTTGTTGGCGAGATTACGAATGATGCAAAACTTGGCGCAGTTATTGGTAAATTTAGAACGCGAAATCGAGATGCTAGCTGGTTAACACGCTTTATAAATATAGAAACGTTGAGCTTTCAGTGGATGGCTCAAGCCGGCAGATGGGCACTTTTCAAACTCTGCACAATTCCTGGTACCAATTTTATTGTGAGAAGATCGCTCTTAGAAGAAATTGGTGGTTGGGATGTGAAAGCTGTCGCGGAAGATACCGAGATTAGTTTTCGGATTTATATGATGGGTTACCGAATCAAATTCCAAGCGAAGGCTGTGACATGGGAACAAGAACCACAAACATTGCCAGTCTGGTTCAAACAACGATCAAGATGGGCAAAAGGCAATATTTATGTGATTTTGAAAAACGTACCACTACTTTTCAAACGAGAAGGTAGACGCGTTCGATTTGATATTTTGTACTTTTTATCGATTTACTTTTTACTCTTAACTTCCTTGATTGTAAGTGATATTTTACTCGTATTATATGCGCTTGGACTTGTACATACAACGCTTGCTGGTCTTAGCGGGGCGCTGTGGTTACTAGCTATTTTACTTTTTGTCGCAGGTACCTTTATTACTTTGACCACTGAAAAAGGGGAAATTAGTTTTTCAAATTTGTTATTTATTTTATTGATGTATGTGACTTATTGCCAACTTTGGATGGTGGTCGCCGCATATGGATTCTTTATTTTCTTAAAAGATACTGTACTAAAAAGAGAAACAAAATGGTATAAAACCGAGCGTTTCTAAAAAGGAGAGTGCCTAATGAAAAAATTAGCTGTAATGGGGCTGCTTGTTTTCGCCGTACTATTTCTGTATAGGCCAGACGTTTTCGCAGCAGATAAAAACTATCAAACAGTTTTTGGAACAGATAAAACTGCCCAAGGAAAATTCACAACAACGAAACAAAACTTTACGGTGGAAAATTACTGGGACGTATCAAACGCAAATGTGAAGCTTGTATACACCGTTACGCAACTAAGTGAAAAAGAAATTTCCACCATGACACTTAAAATAAATGATGTTGCGTTTTATTCTTTTAAACCAGACAAAACCGACAAAGGAACGAAACAAATAGAAATCGAAATTCCAAAAGATAAGCTAAAAAAAGGAGTAAATGTTTTATCCATCGAAAGCTTTGTCTACACAGATTTGCCAGATGGTCGTTGTACGATTGACGATACACCTGCCAACTGGCTACAATTCGATAAAACAAGCGCAGTAAACGTATCTTATTCAGATAAGGCTTTCCAAAAAACGATTGCCGAGTTTGGCGAGCGCTTCACTGGAATTGATACTGTGAAGAGTGGACAAGGCGCAGTAGCTGTCTCAAACAAAGCCGGCGATGCTGAACTTGGCGCCGCGCTTGAAGGGCTTTCTGGATTTTCTGCGGCGAATACGTTAGAAGATAAAAATATCGCTTTTGGTCAATACGAGGAAGCAAAAACTCGTGACGGTAAAAACTATCTCGTCCTTTTTTCGAGCTATGACAATTTACCGAATGATCTCAAATCACAAATAAAAGACGATAATAAATTAGAAAAACAAGCACTTTTCCAAGTAGTGACAGTCGGAAATACGAATACACTCGTGGTTACTTCTAAATCAAATGATGCCTTAAAAAAAGCTGGGAAGTTAATCGCCAACCAAAATTACTTAAGCCAGCTCAGAACAAACTCGAAATGGCTTACTACAGATGAAAAAATCGATACACCAGCGCATAACATTGATAAAAATACAAAATTAACTACAACTGGCGATAAATTAAAAGGAATTGGTCATATCACACAAGATTATTTCATCAGCATGCCGGCCAATCGGAGCGCCACCACAGGAACGGAAGTAGCACTTGATTTTAGATATGCGCAAAACTTGGATTTCGAGCATTCATTAGTAACGATTTTAGTGAACGGAAAACCAATTGGTAGCCAGAAACTTTCTGCTAAAAAAGCAAACGATGATAAAGTTACTTTCCAAATTCCAAGTGATTTAAATGTAAAAGGTGATTTTTCTGTAACAGTTGCCTTTGATTTGGTTTTAACGAATAATTATTGTGGTTTTATTGCAGATTCTGAAATCCCATGGGCATATATCACGCCAGAATCAAAAATCAATTTAAATACTGGGGAAGAAACGGATTTGCTTTTTGAACAATATCCGTACCCGTTCATTGCAGATGGGGACTTTAACAATACAGTCGTTGTCGTTCCTGACGAATTAACAACAGAAGATACAGATTCGCTAGCTAATATTTTCAATCTGTTGGGTCGCTTTCATGATGGTAATAGAGGAGATTTAACTGCTGTACATGCAGGCAATTGGAATAAACCAAAAGAAGGCTCGAACGTTATTGCAGTGGGCACAATGAACAATAATCCAGCCATCAAAAACGCCAACGACGACCTATATTTCCAGTACAACAAAACAGGCGAGTACTTCCTTTCCAATGAAAAAATCTCAATTGAAAAAAATTATGGCAAACAACTCGGTAGCGTGCAGTTGATTACTTCAGATGGCGTACCAATTCTTGCAGTCACCGGGCCAGGTGCGAAACAAACAGAGCTAGGTTCTGATTTAATCGCAACAAAAGCCAGTTTGGCTAAAATTTACGGAGATGGGGCAATCGTCGATAATGACAATACAATCCATTCCTACCAATTCAAAAAATCAGCAGACACAAAAGAAGAAAGCTTTGGATCAAAAATCAGTAACAACAAAGAAGTGACTGTGTTCGGGGCATTTGCACTTCTTACTGCTTTGATACTAGTTGTCGCTGTCCTACTAATCTTGCGTAAATATCGCCGGAGCCGGAAGTGAGGGAGAAATAAAAATGAAAAAAATAACGAATAACTTATTCGCGGATATCGGTTTTTTATTTTTCATCTTGCTTTGTTTTATCACGATTGGCTTTATGATTAATACGCCGGATGAATATTTGCGAAACATTATATTATTAAATATCACTTTTTTACTTGTGATTATCACTTATTTTACGAATTTAACGCTTGGTTTGATTTTAAATGTCCTTTACATTTTCATTTATGCGACTTATATTATTTATGAAATTGTCGCGAACCAAATCGCCTATGGAGTTGGTAGTTACTTCTGGCTCATTATCACGCCACTTTTTACAGTAGCGAGCGCAATGTTTACAAGGAACACATCCAGACTTCAAGCTGAAAATACAAAAATCAAACAGCAAAATCTGTATTTGGGAACGATTGATCAAGAAACGTTGCTTAAAAATATCGTCTCTTTCCAAAATGATGAGCGAATATTTTCCAGCATTTCGCGCCGTTATGATTTACCATTATCACTGATGGTTATCAAAGTAAGACACTGGCGCGAATTGAAACGATTCCAAAGTGAAGACGAAATGCGCCTTGCGTTACAAGATATTTCATCTATTTTAGAATCTTGTATTCGGACGAGTGATGTCCTCTACTTACTAGATAAAGAGGATGCGACTTGGGGACTTTTGCTATTAACCGACGAACCAGGCGGGAAATTAGTTGCGGACCGAATCAAAAGCCGTATTGCGGAAGCGAACACGGAAGATTTTGCTGCAAAATATCGCGTGAAGCTAGAACTCCGCATTGGAACGAGTCAATTTGATAGCGATAAAGTCAAGACACCACTTGATTTCATCGATTTAGCAACAAAAGAATTAGAATATGACGTGTAAAAAGTATAGTTACCTTCTATAATTGGAGGTAACTATACTTATTTTGACAGGGGGAGTATGATGAACTTAGAAGAAATAGTGGATTGTATGTTGTTAAATGAAAAAGACAAAGAAATTCAGCGGACCCAAACAGAGCATCGCATCAAACTAGTCAATTTTTGGCAAGTGAACAAAGGCGATAAAGTTCTGGAAATTGGTTGTGGGCAAGGTGATACAACAGCTGTACTTGCGAATGCAGTTGGTGCTAGCGGCTTTGTTCAAGGTATTGATATCGCACCGCGGACTTATGGTGCTCCGTTTACCATTGGAGATGCGACAGACTATTTGAAGAAATCCAAGCTTGGCGCACAAATCGATTTTAAACTAGGAACGGATATTTTAAAGGGCGATGTCAATTTTTCGGAAAATACTTTTGATGTAGTAGTATTATCGCATGCTTCGTGGTATTTTAGTTCCAAAAGTGAGCTTACGCTAATGCTCGAATTATTAAGCAAGTGGGCGAAACGCGTTTGTTATGCGGAATGGGATACGAGAATTACCAATGTGAAACAAACATCGCATATGTTAGCGGTACTCACCCAGTCATCCTACGAAGCATTCAAACAAGAAACGCAGTCTAACATTCGAACGTTCATCACACCAATGGATATGCAAGAAATTATCCAAAAGCACAACTGGAAAATAGGTGCAGAAACAAGTATCTTCTCAGAAAAAATGCAAGATAGCCGATGGGAAATTAGTTATGTAAAAGATTTTATCACAAAAGAATTAGAAGCCGATTTAGGTTTGCCAGAAAAATTCAAAGCATTTTTACTCAGTCAAAGCAAATTGATTACACTCGAAAATAGTTTGCCAATGGCGTCATACTGCACTTCTTGGCAGGCGAAGTAATTTTGCTTTCTTTTTCACAAGATTTAGATTTTTTATGCTATAATGGAACGTATTAACGAACTAAAGGAGTGTTGAATGTGAGAGCTGTACTTACTGTAATTGGAAAAGATAATGTGGGTATTGTCGCAGGTGTTAGTAATAAATTAGCTGAACTGAATATCAATATTGTGGATGTATCCCAAACGATTATGGATGGCTATTTTACAATGATGATGATGTGCGATATTAGCCAAATCACAAAAGAATTTGATGAAGTAAAAGCAGAATTAGCCGGAAAAGGTGAAGACCTCCAAGTAAAAATACATATTCAGCGGGAAGAAATTTTCAACGCAATGCACAAACTTTAGGATGGGGGCGATGCTAGTATGGAAACAAATCAAATCTTAGAAACGATACGAATGATTGAAGAAGAGAAGTTGGATATCCGGACGATTACGATGGGGATTTCTTTGCTAGATTGTATGGACGGCGACGGCGAAGTGGCTCGAAAGAAAATCTATCAAAAAATCGTCACCAAAGCGCGTAATTTAGTTGCTGTTGGTGAAGCGATTGAATCTGAGTTTGGTATTCCGATTATTAATAAACGAATTTCTGTCACACCGATTGCTATTATAGCTGGCTCTAGCGCTGACACGGATTATGTAGAATTTGCTAAAACACTTGATGCAGCAGCAAAAGAAGTTGGCGTGAATTTTATCGGTGGTTATTCCGCACTCGTTCAAAAAGGTTACACGAAAGGCGATGAAATATTGATTCGCTCGATTCCGCAAGCTTTGGCTCAAACAGAGCGTGTTTGTTCATCGGTCAATGTTGGCTCGACTCGAACAGGAATCAATATGGATGCGGTTCGTCAAATGGGTGAAGTGATTAAAGAAACGGCGGACTTAACAGCCGATACACAAGGCCTAGGTTGCGCGAAACTCGTTGTATTTGCCAATGCTGTCGAGGATAATCCTTTTATGGCCGGGGCATTCCACGGTGTTGGTGAAGCGGACTGCGTTATTAATGTTGGCGTCAGCGGACCAGGTGTGGTCAAACGTGCTATCGAAAAAGTAAAAGGCGAACCATTTGATATCGTTGCTGAAACAGTCAAACAAACTGCTTTCAAAATCACTAGAATGGGTCAACTCGTTGGTCAAGTCGCTTCTGAAAAACTAGGTGTTCCTTTTGGGATTGTCGATTTATCACTAGCGCCAACCCCGGCGATTGGCGATTCGGTCGCGCACATTTTAGAAGAGATGGGGCTTGAAATGGTCGGGACGCATGGCACTACAGCGGCACTCGCACTTTTAAATGATGCAGTGAAAAAAGGCGGCGTCATGGCTTGCGGACATGTCGGTGGTTTATCCGGCGCATTTATTCCAGTTTCTGAGGACGCTGGTATGATTGAAGCCGTGCAACAAGGTGCGCTCAATCTTGAAAAATTAGAGGCAATGACGGCAATTTGCTCGGTTGGTCTTGATATGATTGCCGTTCCAGGTGACACAACTGCCGAAACATTAGCAGCAATGATTGCGGATGAAGCCGCGATTGGCGTAATTAACAACAAAACAACCGCAGTCCGGGTAATTCCAGCAAGCGGCACCAAAGTTGGGGACATGGTCGAATTTGGTGGCTTACTTGGCACAGCACCAGTAATGCCAGTAAATGATAAATCTTCCGCTGACTTCATTGCCCGCGGTGGTCGAATCCCAGCACCAATTCATTCTTTTAAAAACTAACAAAAAAGGTTTCCTCCAAATTTGCGAGGAAACCTTTTATTATGTCGTTTTTCGTTCTACTAAATGGAAATCTAAATCGAGAAGTGGCAAGTTACTACCAAATAATTGATTCATAATAAGTGTAAAAGCATTTTCCGCTTGTAAATTTACCGGATAGTGAATTGTAGTAATATCAAGTAAATGTGCGACTTCCATATTATCAAACCCACAAATCGCAAAATCTTCCGGTACATTGTAAAGAAGACGTCTTGCCTCTGTTAACAGCCCCGCCGCAAAATAATCATTCGGTGTCAAAAAAGCATCTGGCTTATGTTCAGTTTCTCCATACCAATGCGCAATTTTCTCCCCATCTTGTCTACTACCTTGACCATAAAACTGTCTAAATTCATGCGGATCAAGCTCATAACGTGCACAAAAATCTTTAAAAGCAAGCATTCGACTTTGTGTATTTAACCCGGTCATATTACCGTAAACATTCACAAATTTCCGGTAACCTTTTGCATATAAATGTTCGAGTGCAAGTGTGTAGCCATCATATTGGTTCATAAACACAGAAGGGATTTTTTCGCTTTCGACACGTTGCCAAGTGACAATCGGACCGTATTTTGTATAATGCTCAATGGTTTTCCAATCATTCGACCGAATTACAAGCACGAGCGCATCAATCTGTTTTTGTCGTAGCATCTCTAAGGCTTCTAGTTCTTTATCAGGATCAATTCTAGTCATAAATAAAGTGACATTATAGCCATGTTCTTGAGCCATCATTGTAAAACTTTTTAAAAATACATTGAGCGAATCTGTGAAACTTGGTATGACAATGCCAATTAACTTAGTCGCTCCTTTTTTCAGTGATACGGCATTAATATTTGGAACATAATCTAACTTGTCAATAATTGTCTGGACGCGTTTTCTTGTTTCTTCGCTCACGTAGTCGCGTTTATTAATTACTCGTGAAACTGTCGCCGATGAAACACCCGCTAGTTTCGCGATTTCTTGTATATTTGCCAATTACAAAACACCTCGATTTCTCGTAGCTCTGTAATTAGTATACCAAAAAAGCCCGCCAAATAGCCAGTTTAGATAAATTTAAAATAAGTGCTTGACCTGTAATGCATTACATGAATTATGATGAATGAGAAGAAAAGAAAACGCTTTAAAATTCTAGGAGGTAAGTATATTATGAAAAAAGGTGTAAAAATCGTTACAATTGGTGGGGGTTCCAGTTACACACCAGAACTTGTTGAAGGATTTATTAAACGCTATCATGAACTTCCAATCAGAGAACTTTGGCTAGTAGATATTGAAGCTGGTCGTGAAAAATTAGAAATCGTTGGTAATATGGCAAAACGCATGGTGAAAGCAGCAAACATTGACTGCGAGGTACATTTAACACTTGACCGTCGTGAAGCTTTAAAAGATGCAGATTTCGTTACAACACAATTCCGCGTTGGACTATTAGACGCTCGTATTAAAGACGAAAGAATTCCACTTAGCCACGGCATTATCGGTCAAGAAACAAATGGTGCTGGTGGAATGTTTAAAGCATTCCGTACGATTCCCGTTATTCTTGGGATTGTAGAAGATATGCGCGAACTATGTCCAGATGCGTGGCTAATCAACTTCACAAACCCAGCTGGAATGGTAACAGAAGCCGTTCTTAGATACGGAAACTGGGATAAAGTTATCGGCCTTTGTAACGTGCCAATCGGAGCAGTAAAAAGTGCATCTGACGTTTTAGGTAAACCAGAAGAAGATTTGTTCTTCAAATTTGCAGGAATTAATCACTTGCACTGGCACCGCGTGTTTGACAAAGATGGTACAGAATTAACAGAAAACGTAATTGATGGTCTTTATGGTCCAAATGCAAACCCTGGAAAAGTCGTTGAAAATATTAAAAATATGCGTTTCTTATACGAACAAGTAAAACATCTAAAAATGCTTCCTTGTCCTTATCATCGTTACTATTACATGACGGATGCAATGCTTGAAGAAGAACTTGCATCATTCAAAAACGAAGGAACACGCGGAGAAGTCGTGAAAAAACTAGAAGATAGCTTGTTCGAATTGTATAAAGATCCAAATCTTGACCATAAACCAGAAGAATTATCTAAACGTGGTGGTGCCCATTATAGTGACGCAGCATGCGAAATCATCAACTCCATTTACAATAACAAAGGTACTGTAATGGTAGTATCTACACGTAATAACGGTGCAATTGATGATGTTCCTTACGATAGTGCTGTAGAAATCACAAGTGTTATTCGTGCGCATGGTGCAGAACCAATCAACTTTGGTAAATTCCCACCAGCACAACGCGGCTTACTACAAGTGATGAAATCAATGGAAGAATTGACAATCGAAGCAGCAGTAACAGGAGATTATGCGACTGCACTTCAAGCCTTTACTTCAAACCCACTCGTTCCAAGCGGTGACCTAGCTAAAACGATTCTAGATGAAATGCTAGAAGCACACAAAGAGTTTTTACCACAATTTGCTAAATAATAAAAATGAAGCAGCTCCCGTAACGTTGGAGCTGCTTTTTTTTATGAAAATTTTAATTATCACAGAATTCGAAAATTAATTTGACTGACTATTCTATTTGTAGTAATATTTTAAAAATACAGCATAATTGAAAAAAGTCAAAAAATAAAAAGGGGTTTTTTGTATGTCACAGATGTTAGCTTTCGTCATTGTAGTATTAATTTTATTTATTGGAGATGTTGTTGCCACGCGAACAAAAGCATGGGTTCCATCCGTTTTTGTGTGTGCTATTTTATTCTTATTTGGATATTGGACATTTTTCCCAAGCAATATAGTAGAAATTGCAGGAATTCCACCTATTGTAGCAACGCTTTTAATGTATTTGCTTATTACGAATATGGGTACGCTACTGTCGGTTCGAGAACTGATGAACCAATGGAAAACGATTTTAATAGCTCTTTCTGGGATTTTAGGGATTTTAGCTTTACTATTTACAATAGGTACACTATTATTTGATTTTAAAACTGTCGTGGTCGTTGCGCCGCCGCTTGTTGGTGGGGTCGTTTCTTCGCTAATTATGTCAGAAGCCGCAAAAGCAGCTGGACTAGTCAGTTTGTCCGTATTAGCAATATTAATTTATGTTATGCAAGGTTTTGCTGGTTATCCACTTACATCCATCATGTTGAAAAAAGAAGGTGGACGTATGCTTGCTAAATATCGTTCAGGTGAATGGAAGCCAACCAATGAAGTCGCACAAGTTGATGGCGCAGATAACCACGAAACACCGCGCATGTTTAGAAAAATTCCAGATAAATATAATACTAGTTATTTTAAATTTTTACGCCTTGGATTAGTTGGTTTTTTAGCGTATGGGTTGTCTGTTTTAATTGATCCTATTTTAACAATTAGTCCATTCGTACTTTGTTTATTGTTTGGTGTTATTGCAACTTCAGTGGGATTCTTAGAGCGCCAACCGTTACAAAAAGCTAATGGTTTTGGTTTTGCTATAATGGGTCTAATGTTATTTATCTTTGATGGGCTGAAAAACGCTACGCCACAAATGCTGCTAGATTTGATGTGGCCAATGTTTGGAACAATCGTTATTGGTGTGATAGGAATGTACATTTTTTCCTTTATTGTCGGGAAAATTCTTGGTGTGAGTAAAGAGCTGGCATTTGCGGTCTCGCTTACTGCTTTATACGGGTTCCCGGCTGATTACATTATTACCAATGAAGTTATTAATTCACTTACTACCGACCAAAAAGAGCGAGATGCGCTGACTAGTCACATGCTGCCACCCATGCTTGTTGCGGGCTTTATCACAGTAACAATCGTTTCAGTTGTTTTAGCGGGCATTTTTGTAGGTTTCCTGTAAAATAGAAAATGGGAGGAATGCTAAATGCAAACAAATCTTGAAAGAATTAAAAATCACCTTGAACAATTAGATGTTTATACCGCAACTCCAGACCAGGGAACAACTCGACTTACATATAGTAAAGAGGACCTTGGTGCACGAAATTATTTGAAAAGTGAAATGGCAAAAGTGGGACTTACTGTTTCAGAAGATGCCATTGGAAATATTTATGGACGATTAGAAGGCGCAAACCCAGATTTACCAGCAGTTATAGTGGGCTCTCATTTTGACTCTGTCCCGAATGGTGGGGCTTTTGATGGGCCTGCTGGTGTTATAACTGGGCTTGAAGTAGCTAGCGTTTTTCATGAACAACAAATAAAGCCGTATTTTCCGCTTGAAATCATCGCGATGGTGGAAGAAGAGGGAGCTCGTTTTGGAGCAGGACTTCTTGCTTCGAGAACGATTACGGGTAAAGTCACAAAAGAAATGCTACACGAAATGAAAGATGCGGACGGCATTACAGCTGCAGAAGCTATGGCGGGATTAGGTTTTGATGCCAATAAAGTACATACAGCCATTCGTACGAAAGATTCCGTCAAAGCTTTCATCGAATTACACATTGAGCAAGGACCTGTACTTGAGAGTGCAAACGAAGATGTAGCGCTAGTTGATACTGTTGTCGGTTTAACCGAAATAAAGGTAACTATAAAAGGTCAGGCTGGTCATGCCGGAACAACCCCCATGTTAGACCGAAAAGATGCGCTAGTCGCAGCTGTGGAGATTCTTAAGGAACTTCCAGAACTCGCTATTCAAGAAGGTGGCGGAACAGTTTTAACAATCGGCAAGTTAAATGTTTATCCAAATGGCGCGAATGTAATTCCCGATAAGGTCGTTTTTACCGTGGATATTCGCGCAAAAAAAGAAATTCACGTCCTAAATACATTAGAAAAAACAAAAAAAATTATCCAATCCGCTGAGAAAAACGGTATTACTTGCGAAATAGAAGATATGCTGTACGAAAAACCAACCTATCTATCAAAAGAAATTCATCAAGCATTAACCGAAAGTGCCGATAAACTTGGATTCAAATATCGAACAATGGTTAGTGGTGCTGGTCATGATGCGATGATTTTTGCAGGTATGACAGAAGTAGGATTAATTTTCGTTCCTAGCCATAATGGTATAAGTCATGCACCAGAAGAGTGGACCGATTACGATCAACTTCAAAAAGGAATAGAAGTCGTACTGGAAACTGTGAAAAAATGGACGGAGGAAAGCGCAAATGAATAACACAATAAAACAAACAATTTTAAATAAAGAAGAAGAGATGATTGCTTTCCGCCGTGATTTGCATATGCACCCAGAATTACAATGGCAAGAATTTCGGACAACGGATCAAGTCGCTAAAGAATTAGACAAATTGGGCATTCCATATCGCAGGACCAATCCAACAGGACTCATTGCCGATTTAGAAGGTGGGAAACCCGGAAAAACAGTTGCTTTGCGTGCAGATATGGATGCACTACCAGTCCAAGAGCTCAACCAAGACCTCTCTTATAAATCAACAGAAGATGGTAAAATGCATGCATGCGGACATGATTCCCATATGTCTATGCTTTTAACCGCCGCAAAAGCACTCGTTGAAGTAAAAGACGAGCTAGCGGGAACAGTTCGTTTCATTTTTCAACCTTCTGAAGAAAATGCAGAGGGTGCGAAAGAAATGGTTGCCCAAGGAGCGATGGAGGGTGTGGACCACGTGTTTGGGATTCATATTTGGTCCCAAACCCCAAGTGGCAAAATATCTTGCGTAGTTGGCTCGTCGTTCGCTTCTGCAGATATCATCGAAATCGATTTCAAAGGTCAAGGTGGTCACGGAGCAATGCCACATGACACAATTGATGCAGCAATTATTGCTTCTTCATTTGTTATGAATCTTCAGGCTATCGTATCACGTGAAACGAATCCACTCGATCCTGTCGTAGTTACCATTGGTAAAATGGAAGTTGGCACACGCTTCAATGTTATTGCTGAGAATGCCCATTTGGAAGGAACGCTTCGCTGTTTCAATAACACAACTCGCGCTAAGGTCGCAAAATCAATCGAGCAGTACGCTAAAAAAACCGCCGCTATCTACGGAGGTACAGCCGAAATGGTATATAAACAAGGAACACAACCAGTAATCAATGATGAAAAAAGCGCATTACTTGTTCAAAAAACAATCACTGAATCTTTTGGTGAAGACGCACTTTATTTTGAACCTCCAACAACTGGTGGAGAAGACTTTAGCTATTTCCAAGATGAAGCTTCCGGTAGTTTTGCGCTTGTTGGTTCAGGAAATCCAGCAAAAGATACAGAATGGGCGCATCATCATGGCCGTTTTAATATTGATGAAAGTGCGATGAAAAATGGCGCAGAACTATATGCTCAATTTGCCTATAATTATTTAAATCAAGATGAATTTTAATCCAAAAAACAGCGACCAACTAAGCAATATAGTTGGTCGCTGTTATTATTTATACTATTGTTTTTCTACTACGTGAACATCCTCGAAAGAACCATATTTTGTCCACCAAGGAACGGCACCTTCGTCAAGTAATTTATCAAGAGAAGTAATATTTTCTTTCCCTTGTGTACGAAGCCATTCGCGTAAAGCGTCGTCGCCTTGTTTACCATAAACTTCGATTCCATCAGCCCAAGTTGCACGACCACAAAGTACACCACTATACTGCACATTATGTTGGTTAGCAAATTGAATTGTTTTATGGAACATTTCAGAAGTAACACCAGCACTTAGATAAATAAAAGGAAGTGGGCTTAAGTCAGAGCACTCTTCAAAATGACGAGCTGTTTCTTCTTGTGTGTAGGCTACATCACCTTCTGCAAAGCCTTCTACATATTTAAAGTTTACTGGCACTTCAAGTTTAAGTACATCTACACCATAACGAGGTTTAGAGAATTCTTTAATAGAAGCTTTCACTTTCGCTGGTTTTAATTTAGCATATTCTAAAGAACCAGAGTCAGTAACTTTTGCATCATAAGTGATTGGTTCTAAGAAAAATGGAATATCCACTGCACGACATTCCGCACCAATTCTTTCTAAAAAGGCATATTTGATTTCATTGATTTCAGCGGGTTCATCTGGATCATAATAAACAAGGATTTTAACTGCATCTCCGCCGTTTTCTTTAATACGAAGTGCAGATAAGTCTTCAATTAAATCAGGCAGTTTACCAGGTGTAGTGGCATCATAGCCTGTTTTTTCATAAGAAGTTAACAGTCCGCTACCTTCATGGCGAGCTTTGATTGCTGGAGTACCATATTCTAAATCAAGCAAAATCGCAGAAGCATAAGGTGTTAATTCTTCAGAAACAAGTTGTTTGAAATCCTCAACGTCCTTTTTGTTTTCTGTTCCTTTTGCTTGTTGAATCATTTTTTTAAGTGAACCACGTTGGTCAATTGCAAGTGCTGCAATAACACCTTTATCGTTGGAGAGTCTTTGTAAACCATCGAATTTACCTTTAGTTATTTGTACCATATTTATCTAGTCTCCTTTATAGCAATTTATTGATCGTTTAATCAATTTGTCCATAACTATTATACCACTTAAAACTTTTTTTGAAACATAGGTACATTTCCGCATTGATTTATGAAAGAGAATAAATTACGATATATGTGGAGTGTTAGACATCAAGCGGAATTCGGGATAATTCAGCTGATGTATTCTCTTTTGGGAAGGTCATTTACTAATTAGACTAAACCAGGAGTGATGAAATGAATCGACGCGAAAGACAAAAACACAAAAGACGTAAGAAACTAATTATCGTGTTGAGTACTTTACTTGTACTATTTATTACCACAAGTTGGATAATAGTCGAGTTCAAAAGTAAAGCAGAAGATACAGAGGCCGCACCAGAAGAACAAACACCTAAAGAAAGTACTACTGAAAAACCAACAAAACCACAGACGACTAATGAAAAGCCAACTCAAGCAATCATTAATAATTATGAAATCGATAATTATTTAAAGAAAATTGGTTTTAGTGGGTCCGTGCTAATTGTTCGTGAAGGAAAAACCATTTTACAAAAAGGCTATTTATATGCGAATCGTGAAACAAAAGCCCTAAATACGCCAGACACACTTTACTACATTGGTTCTTCTCAAAAAGCGATAATAGCAACTGCCATCTTACAATTAGAAGAAAAAGGTAAAATAAGTACAGAAGATCCAATTTCAAAATACTTACCTAATTTTCCTAATGGCAATCAAATTTTACTAAAAAACTTTTTAAATCATACTTCTGGAATTGTAGGTAAACCAAAAGTTTCTGGGACAGTTTCGCCAAAAGAATTAATTGAAGCTATTGAAAGTCAGGGGATTAAAAGATCACAGCCTGGGAAATGGAACTATTTAGATGCCAATTATATGGTTTTAGCTTATCTTGTTGAAATGATTAGTGGGGAATCTTTGTCTAACTATTTGCAAAAAAATATTTTTGAACCAGCACAAATGACGCATACTGGAACGTATCAAAAAGATATTGAAAATGGTACAAATGAATCCAAAGGCTATTTGATAAAGAAAGATGGTACATACAAAAATCCTAAATTAGCTGACTTATCTCAATTATATGGAGCAGGAGATATAAGTATGACTACCAAGGATATGTACTTATTCGATAAAGCGCTGATGGATAAAAAATTGATTTCAGAAGCTAGCTTAAAGAAAATGTTTACGCCAGGAAGTACATCTGGTTATGGCATGGGTTTTTATGTAGATCCTGGAAGTTATAATAGCCACGGGGTTCTAAGTGGTTGGAACGTGTCTAACAGCATGAGCCATACCGGTAAAACGTACGTTATTTTATTTTCTAATATCCAAAATAATATTCATTCCTTTGGGAAAGTAAATAATCATATTTACAAATTACTCAATAAGTAAAAATATGAAATACGGCAAACAAAGCCAATAGCAACGTTAGGCTATCCTAACGTTGCTATTGGCTTTGTTTTTTCGATATTCACTTCTATGTCATTTTTTCTCAAAAAATTAATGTTATCTTGTCCATGTCCACTAGCTTTCTTGGGGCGGTCTTTATGTATGTCATATTTAAAAATAGTTAACAATTTTCCAATCAATTGCTAGATAAATTCTAGTTTATATTAAAAATAATTATAATGCTAAAATTTTTTTCGCTATTTCTTCTTCATTATTTTTAAATAATAAATTTTCTCCAAACGAATCTATAAAAATTTTTCTTATCACTTTAGCTAATCCACTTATATCAATGTTAGGGTTTTCTTTGACAATACTAATTATTTTATTGATTTCTTGACTATATTCATCTTTTGGAGCTAAGGGAAACAAATCTACTGAATCCAAATCATTTATTATTTTTTCAACTTTTTTATACATAATAGCTCTCTACTTTCCATACAATTCTTCTATTATCTTTTTCATTACTTCGTCATAATCTTTTTACCCCATGTAGTAACTAATTTACCATCTTTGCTAACAATTGCAACACCATCTTTTTTATTTAGATCATATTATTGACATGTTTGCGTGGACAAACACTATTGGGAGATTGCCGATTTTCTTTATTGTATAAAATTATTAAACTAAAATTTTACTAACAACTTTATATTTATTTTTTAGTTTTTTTTCTAATTCTTTTTGAATCTCTGTAAACTCTCGAAGGAATTTCTCTTTCTCATTCTCATCGTTAAAGCCATTATACCGAAATTCAATTTCAGTATCTGTAAACAAATTATTATATTTATCTTGCAAATGTGTTAACTTTTCATCTAAATCTTTATCTTTTTTTAATTCATCGGGTAAATCATTTTCTTCCAAAAATCCCGCTTCGTCGTATACCCAAACAGGATAACATTTATAATCCAAAAATAATCTTACTTCACTCATTATTTTACACCCCTTTATTTAATTGAAACAGGATTGGCACCAACAATGAAACCATTCTTACCAACAGTTATTGCAACTCTATATTTTTTTCCATTGTAAATAACTTCATAAATAGGTCGTCCTTTACCTTCTTCATTAATAAAGGCCCAAAGTCTTTTTTTTGGCTTATATACATGTGTCCCTTTCACACTTCGTCAAGTTCCTTCTTTTTGCACACCAGTGTCAATTAATTTTTTTAATTATCTTTAATATAATCTTCCGCATCATCAATAAAAGATGTTAATTTCAAATCAGGATACTTTTTATCTAATTCCCTCAAACAAGATATAAACTTCTTACTTTGTAAATTTTCGGAAACATAGTCAAAAACAGAACTAATAAATAATACATCATCTTTAGAACAATTCATCAAGTACTTAATTGTTTCATCCTCATTCTTTGATAAAATATTTGTTAATTCTTCCCAGCTTCGTTCTAGTCCAAAATCATCATCTTGATTTATACTTCTTCTTTTTTTTAAGTTTTCTTGAATTTCATCTGAAATACTCATAAACTTTCCTCCTTCTAAATATACAAAATTAAGGCTGTTTAGTACCATCTGGAAAAATTGTACCAATCTTTCCATTTGTTTTTATTACTCCTACTCTCACTCTGTTAACCTCACCAAATATAATTTCTCCATCTTTTGCTTTTACAAATTCTGGAAGGCTTGCTACTTGCTGTCCAGCACTCTCAATATCTTTTGCTGTCCAGTTTTCTGGAAACCATGATTGACCAGTTCCAGTACGTTTAGAAGGTGTTTTATGCGAAGGTACATTACCAGCCCTAACACCATTTGGATATGTTTTTTCGATATTCACTTCTATGTCATTTTTTCTCAAAAAATCAATATTATCTTGTCCATGCCCCCCACCTTTCATTCTTGAAATTGCACCAGTCTTAGGATTTCTAGTAAAATCACCTAAATTAGCATGTTCTAAACTTTCTTTAGGGATTTCTATTTTCTCCTTAACTCCACTAGCTTTCTTGGGGCGGGGAAGTTTATCTTTTTTATGTACGAAATTTATTATCCTTTCTGTTGCTAAAAAGTTTTAAAGATATATTTCAAAAATGGTCAAAAATAATGAATTCATTATCTCTGACCATATAATGACAATACTAGCTCTTTAGATATCACTCTTAAAATTCTAAAATTATAATACTTCGTAGAATAATGTTGCGCCATGTTCAATCATACCTATAGCCTGTTTATCATCTGCAAATTCCATGTTATTCATTGCATTAAAATACTGACTTAAAAAATTCTCAAAAGCTGAATAATCTTCTCTTCTTACAAAAAGTTTAGGAGAAATATTATCTGTAATTTCTTTTGGTAGCTTATTTTCAAAAGGAAAACCTATGATTTCTGTATCATTTTTACTAATTTCTGTTGAAATTTCATAATAATGCAACTCATATTTTAACCCACTATTTACACAAATTAGAAAAGGAGTAATCAACAATTCTAAAACTGTTTGATTTTCTTTTGAAAATAAAACCAAATTTTTAATGTTTTCTTGTGATATATAAATACTGTCATTTTCACTAAAATTATTTGGTAAGATTTCTACTTTTTCAATGATTTCTTGTTCTTCCAACTTATTATTTTCCTCCTTTAGGTTTATAAGGATCGACTATTCCTGCATCGGGCACCCAGTTTTTATCAAACTTATCACTGATTTGAACAATTTCCTTTGTTTTGTCATCAATAATTACATATGAACCATCTTTGTCATAAAATACAGTGGCATCATTCCCAGTAGCTTTATTGACACTCTTTCTTGTTGTATGCGGATGGTCAACCACACTTTTTACTGATTCTTCACTCCAACCACGTTTTTTCATCTGATTATTTACTTTTTTTGTAGATTTAACAGAACTTCCAAATTTTATATCATCAGATTTTATATTACCTCCACTAGCTTTCTTAGCCTTCTTCCCAACTCCACTAGTATCTTTAAACACGCCAGCTTTGCTTAGTGCTTCGAGGTCTTTCTCGCTTAATGCTACACCTTTTAAGGCACGATTTCCAGCTTTTAATTCTTTAGCGATTTGCGCTAGTTTGGAGACGGGGAGGGCTGATAATGTTAGCCAACCAGCTGCTTCTGCACGATTTTCTTCCTCTCCACTCAGCCAGTCTTTCCCATTTACTAAACGGTAAATATCATTTACAAGAACAAATTCGCCACCTAGATGTAATAAAGTCTTTATGTCACTTTTTATGGCAGCCATTTGATAGGCACTGCTTAATTCGTCGTCCACTTGGCCATTGCGAAGGACTTGGTAAAAAGTGCCATACTGAGTTTTGGTTACTTTAATCTCAAATGTATCCAATTGTTCCTTTGACTTGGCGTATATTTCCCATTGTTGGTTGATTGGTTTTATCCAGTCCATATTTAAGCCCATCGTGCTAAATGTTCCAGTAGAAGCGTTGAAAGATTTTCCGCTGTTTACTTCTTTTAAACCACGTTCTACATTATCTATTAAGCCTTCAACTTCTATAAATAATTGTCCAGATACAGGGTCAAAAGACAGTAATTTTACTAATTGTTTTTGAACCTCTTGCTTAGAGTTTTGCAGCGTCTCTGAAAAATGCTTTAAAAGAGGGGAGAGAGGGGTAGCTTTTAAAGCATTTTCGATGTTTTCGATATTTTGGGCAAGAATTGTTAAGCGATTGATTTGATTACGCAATATTTCTTCTTGTAAAGAAATGCCATCTACCTCATTACGGTAAGATTTTGGAAAACTTTTCGCTGCTTTTTCGAGTGATTCACAAATTAAAATAATACCATTTGCAAGTGGGATAAAGGTGGTAGTAAGATAATTTTTTGCAGAATCATAAGTTTTTCCTTGTAAACTATCTTCAAGTGCAAATTGAGCAATGGCTGTTTTTACATCTTCCAGTCCTGTTATGTAGGTGCGGCATTGACTGCTAATAGCATCAACTTGTTGGTCAGCGCTATCTAGAAACATATCTATACTCACTTATTCTCCACCTTCTCCCAAGCTAGCTTTCGTTCAAGTAGAAGGTCGTCCTCTTGTTTTTCTAATTGGATACGTTCCTTTCGAATGCGGTATTTTTCAGTATCCATTTCTTCCATTAGTTGATTTTGAATTCTTTGAAGTTCTAGCTGTTGATTTTGCAAAGTAGGAGAGTGGGATCCGCTCGAAAAAGTTTCTTGCATTTCATAGTATAAATTATCTTTGTCTTGCAGAAGCATGTATACTTCTTGTTCTGATCGCAAAAAAGCGCGTTCCTTTGTTTCCATTTCTTCTAACTGATAACGATTTTGTAGTATTTTCCCATTTAATTCATCGATTAAATCCATGTATAAAGCCTCCTAGAAGTTGATTTTCTGAGATAAGGATTGATCCATTGCTTCAAATTCATTTGCCACTTGATGAATGGTTTCGATGGTTTTTTCCAGTGCTTGGCTATAACTGGATACAATATTTTGTGTTTGTTTAAAATTTGTTTGTGCTTCTTGATTTCCCCGTAAAGTCGTTCTATTGTCTGTTTGCCCGTTTTGTTTTTCTTTTAATTTCTGTGCAGCTCCCGATAAACGTGTCGCATTTTTTTGTGCAGTTGTTAAACTACTTTGAAACATTTAAATCCACCTCTTTTAATGTAAAGTTACTAGGATGTAAAAAGTGTTGCCAGCAGAAGCAACACAATTAAATTAGCATATTTCAAATTGAAAAGATGTAGATATTTTGTGAATTTTTCGAAAAAAACATGAGCAATAGAGGTGAAATATAAAAAAGTTATCCAAAGTTTTCCCAGATAGGAATACTTTGGATAACGGATGATAAATGGTTTATTTATTATTTACCGGTAATTTGTTTTACAGTATCTTCTAGTTGATAAAGTTGTGCAGCGGCACTGTAGTCGCTCCATTTAGTGTTATCAACTTTATATACTTGATTTTTCTTAACAGCTGGAATGTCTTTCCAAACGCCTTTAAGCATTTCGTTTACAGAATCTTCATTCCCATCAGCAGGCATTAAGATGAATAAACGATCGGCTCCAGCAGCGTATTCAGGAACTGCTTCACTCGAAATAGCTTTTGTTTCATGATTCGCTTTTCCTTTATCTGTAGGTGTAAAATCAGCTCCAGAGTATAATCCGTCGAATATTTTTGCATCATGGACATAGATTTCTTTACCATAGAACTGGATAACTGCTGCTTTTTCGTTTTCCACACCAGCATCTTTTAAAGTTGATTTTGCTTCTTTAGAACTAGCAGCATAATCTTTATCCCATTTTTCTTTTTCTGCTTTTTTATTTAAGAGATTTGCGATATTAGAAAGCTGTTTGTCTGGAGTATCACCGAAATGTGTGATATAAACAGGAGCCACTTTTTCCAAATTCTCTAAAAGGTCTTTTTGATAGTCACTAATAATAATTAAATCTGGTTTTAAATTAGCGATTTTTTCGATACTTGGTTTGTCATTACCAACACTTTCTGTCCCTTTTGTTGCTTTAGGGTATGTAGTGATGTAATAATCCGTTGTGCCAACAGGTTTAACGCCTAGAATTTCCATTTCACTAACGTTTTGAAGTGCTACAATTTTTTTTGGCGTAGTTGGAACTTTTACTTTACGGTCCATTGTGTCAGTGACAGTTTTTGTTGTGTCTTCCTTTTCTTTGCTTGAGTCTTTATCCGAAGAGCTGCCACAAGCTGTTAAAACTACTGCTAAAAGTAAAGTCATGAAAATAGCAGCCCATTTATTCTTTTGAAACATGATGTATTTCCTCCCTAATTGAAAATGATTTTCATTATCGTTATAAAAGTAATTATATCGAAAAGAGGGAGGATTGACAAGATGAAATAAAATTCTAGCTATTTATTTTTAAAATTGGATACTGTCACCAACAGCTAGGGTTGGAAATACTTCCGGAGATACAACAATTGCGCCAGGTAAAACCTCATTTTGCCCAGAACGGAAATAAACAGAGATATGACCTAATTCTTCGAGATTTTTATTGGCTTCCGAACCAACTTCTTCTATTATATATTCTTGATTTCCAATGTGTAATTTATTTCCTTTGTGTAAGGAATTATTTGGAGTTTCTTGAAATTCATGAATAACCGAGATTTCGCGTAATTCATTGGTGGCTGTTGGGCCAAATAAAATAACAATTTTTTCCTCTTCAAAAGCTGGTACAAGTGGTCCGATTTCGATAATATTACTTTTACTCATCATAAATTCCTCCTAAAATTAATACATTCCAATGCTAAATACCCAAGCGATAACAACAGCTAGAACACCTGTAATCATACGACTATATAGAATCGCTGGGACACCAAATTGAACGGTTTTCGGTTTAGCTTCTGCAAGTGAAAGACCAACAGGAATGAAGTCACAACCGGCTTGCGCATTAATGGCAAATAATGCTGGCAACGCATATGTTACTGGGATAGCGCCAATAGCAATTTGTGAGCCGATTAGTACACCAATAACTTGAGCGATAACTGCTCCAGGACCGAGAATAGGTGAAAGGAAAGGCAAGCTACAAATAAAAGCAATTAAAAGCATTCCCCAAATGGAACCAGCAAGCGGCGAAAGTGTATTCGCAATTATTTTTCCAATCCCAGTATAATTGATGATACCGATAATCATACTAATAAAAGCCATAAAAGGAATAATGTTTTTAATGAGCATATCAACCGAATCACGACCAGCTTGATAAAATACACCCATTGCTTTACCAATACCACGAGAGAATTTTACAAGATAACCTTCCTTTAATTCACTAGCTTCTTGTTGATCTTCTTTAATTTTGGCATAATCTTCTTTGAATTTTTCTCTATCAAAAGGTTTTCCTGGGTCTGTTTCTGTTGTTTGGACTTCAATATCCTCAGGCTTCACACCAGAAACAAAGATATCTTCTGTAATATGCTTTGCGAGAGGGCCTGATGGAGAAGAAGGGAGAACATCAACTGTTGGAATACGTTTCATCGGATAGACACCAATACGTGCAGTACCACCGCAATCAATAACCACACACATCATTTCTTCTTCGGGAATCGAATGTTTAAAACCATCAACAGCCTCTGCTCCTGATAATTCCGCAATTTTTTTGGCTACAGGGTGAATACCGCCGCCAGTAATTGAAACTACTTTTGTTCTAGGTTCACTTGGAGTAAGATTTAGCCCAGTTCCCCAACCACCTTGACCTTTGTTCACATGAATTGATTGATACATTTTATTTGCCTCCTATCTATTTCAGACTTTTTCTTTTCGCATTAAGAATTTCGTAATAGTTTCTGTAATTACGCCGCGCATTAAAATGACAACAACACCAGCCAAGAAGTAACGTACAGCAAGGCTTGACATGCTATAACCGGCTTCCACAACACCATTTGCGATTCCTAAATAAACAAATAGTTCTCCTGCATTTGCATAGGGAAATAATCCTGTAACTGGGTGTAAAAAGGAAACAACAGAGTCATAAAAAGCTGGTTTTTGATGTTCTTTAACAAAACGTCCGAATGTGTAGGCCATTGGATTCGTTAACATCAGCACAGATAAAATCGGCATTAAGGTATAGCGTAAAATCATGTTTTTAGCAGAAAATTGGATCGCTCGGTTGACTCGCTCCTCCCCGATAAAGGCAATAATCGAGTAAGTAAAGGTTAAAAGGACAATTAAAAGTGGGACAATTCCCGTCATAAAACTTACAAACTGTTTACCACCAGCCTCAAATAGACCGATAAAGTTTGTTCCAAACCATTCAATATAATTCACTGGGAAACACTCCTTTTTAATTATTTAAAGCGCTTTCATACAACTGTTTACGGTTTTTAGAATTGCTTTTTCTTGAATAGTATTTTTATTTTTATTACTTAGTTCACTTAATATGTCGGATAATTCTTTATGATGGTAGTTAGTAAACGTTTTAAATTTTGCAAAAATCGTTTTTCCGGTTAAGATTTGGCATTCATGTACTACTTGGTTTTCATTTACAACTAAAATAGCCACAGCACTCGTTCGAAACTTCAATCGTTCCATTTCAGAATAAAGATGATAACCCATTTTTCCAGCATATTTATTCGCAACTTTATTCATATGATGTTGATAGTATCTTACTTGAAAAAAAGCAAGACATGTCTGAGCAATAAAAATGAGGGAAGCAATCAGAACAATATTCATTTACTTTTCCTCCTTATAAGAGTGGGAAGAGGTTAGGCTTCCCACCGAATTAACTTTAATTATTAAATGTTTCATCTTGTAATTTTCTAAGTTTCCAAACAGTAGTTGATTCATCTAAAGAAACATCTTCGTCTGTAATAAATGTTCCTTTTTTAATATTTCTACGTGCTACCACTTCACCACTAATCAAACCGATTGGAATATGACCATTTGTTTTCATATCTAAGTGAGTTTCGAGAACTCCGCGTACACAGAAGCCACCAATACCATCTAATCTTTCACCAGCGGCTATATCTTTTTTAGCTACTGCAACAGTCTCTGAAACTGGCGCGCCCATTGGAACAATAGCGTGATCATGATTAAGTACGGCTTTGGCAATAGTAAGCGGAGTTTCAAGACTTGCTAGGTGGTAAGGACGGTATAGGATATGGTGATCCCGGTCGCCTTTTTTCATTAAATAACTAAGTTCATGACTCACACCTTCATTTTGTCCTTTAACGATAACGAAAACGCCTGGTGCCAGTCCGTCTACATATTCTACAACACCAAATTTGTTTAAAATACCACCTTGTTCTTTTAAGTCAAGGTCTTTAATTACGGAATCAACATCGCCAGAGATACCGTGCATCCCAACTACATCTGGCACATAACCAATTGCGTTAGAAAGCAAATTCATTTCTGCCATTGTTTTTGTACCATCTTGGAAAGCTGCTAGCATGTGTGATGCCATATTTTTTCCGTCAGCCTCGGCTTGGCAACTATCAGGATTGGCGCTAATTTTAAGTTTGTTGTTTTTTCCTTTTCCGGCAACGAGTACTTCCATACCCATGGATTTGGAAAATTCGTAAAGTTCAGTTATCGCAGCTGGCTCATCCCCATCAGAACCTGTATAAACAAGACCAGCGCTATCATATAATTTCTTCATTAGCGGCCCGATAGTAATATCAATTTCAACATTTAGCAAAACGAGTTGTTTTTTAGCAAGTAAAGTTTCTAGGGAAATTTTTGCACCGACTTCTGGAACGCCAGTAGCATCGACAATCACTTCTACAAGGTCAGAATGAATAATTTCTTTAAAGTCATTTGATAATAGAATTTTTTCTTTTTTTGTTGCGGAAGCATTATAGGCATCCGCTGCTTTTTTTGCAGCTTCCACATGAATATCACTAATGCCAACTACACTCATACCTGGAATAGCGGCGATTTGTGAAATCATACCGAACCCCATTTGACCAGCGCCGATAACGCCAACACGAATAGGATTATTTTCTTTTTCACGGGCAAGCAATTGTCTGTATAAAGTCATTTTAAGTTCCTCCTAGTAATCGTTTTCATTTATTAAAATAAAACTCCGGATTAAGCTATTTTATTCTAATAAACGGATGTTGTAACATTTGTCACGGGTGGTGACAAATGTCGTATTTCACAAATTAAATATAACACTTTAAAATTTTTTCGTCAATGGAATATTAAAAATTTTTGTTTTTAAGAAAATAAAAAAAGCTCATTCCATTGTGGGAGAGAGCTTTTGGTAGTTAGTATTTTTGAAAGCAGATTTGCTTGCTAATCATTTTTTTGAAGAATGTATTCGGCCATTCTATCGGTAATCACAATCACATCTATCAATCCAGCGCCAAGAGCGGCAACTAACGCGTCTTTTTTATGTAACCCATTTGCGAGTGCCACAACGGTAGGAATCTTCTTTAATTCTTCCAAACTCAGACCGATAACGTGCGTATTAATTTCTGTATTTGCTTCTTGACCATCTACTGTGAAAAAGCGTGAATTAATATCACCAACTACATCTTTATAACGTAATTCTTCAATGTTCTCAGGGACGATGTAACCAATTTCTTCCATTGTACTTTGGTTATATGGACTTGATACACCAACAATTGCCATATCTACTGTTTTTCCTTCTTCAAGCACTTCGTTAATGTATTTGTTTTTTGATAAATCAATCTTCATTTCAGTATCTTCCACTAGGGCCGGGGCGTATAAATATTTGCTGTGACACTGCATTTTTTTCTTTAGGTCATAACAAATTTGGTTAGAGTGAAGGTCAATATCGCTTGATCCCATTCCGCCAATTAGTGGAATAATAGTTAAATCTTTATGTGGGATATAAGGAAATTCATTGGCGAATTTTCGAATAGTTTTTCCCCATGAAATTCCGAGTGTATTAACTTTGGCAATTCTTTTACTAAGAGTATAAGCCGCTTCCTTAGCAAGGAAATTGAGCGCTTCTTCTTCAGACATATCATGTGTTGCAACGACAATAGCTTCCTCTAAGCCGAACTTTTCTTCTAATTTTTGTTCTAAATCTACCGTGTAGTAAGTTTCGTCTTTAATAAAAATTTCCACGATACCTAAGTCTTTTGCGCGTTGTAGTGTCTTAGAAATGATTGATCTGGATATCCCGATTTTTTTAGCAATTTGTGCTTGTGTCCAACCATAGTGATAGTACCATGTAGCAATCTTCACCATGTCTCTTTTTTCTTCCCATTTCATCTTTGTTACCTCCATTCTACATAATAATGGAACAAAAGTTATACTTCGTCACAAATGTTTTATGCTAATAGTATCATATAATTTGTTTTATGCAAAGTTAGGGAGAGAGGCAATGATTTGATCTTTAGAAAATAGTATTTTGAATGAAATATATGATAATTTATATTGAACTAATAAAACAACAGTAAACAATTTAACGATGCACAAAAAAACAGCTTGAAAAAGGACTTCTCCCTCAGCTCAAGCTGTTTCTATTTTATTTTTGAATTTTTTCTGTTTCTACAACACGAAGACCTTTTCGTTCTAAGTGAGTAATAATTTCGTTTTTAGTATCTTCTGTTACACCGACTGGTAAGGAAACGAGCACGCGGCGGATAAAGTCTTCTGTTTGATTATCTAGTGTAATTAAACTTGAGATACTTGAGTAACGGTCAATTATTTTGGTGATTTTTGTTAAAGCGCCTTTTACTTCTCCGGTTGCTATAGTAAGAACATAACTGGTCGTTTTGACATTCCATCCATCTTGAAGCAAACCAAGTAATTTACCATGCGTTAAAATCCCATAGAAATGACCTTGTTCATTTAAAACAGCAATATAAGGTAGTTCTTTAATGGTAAAAAAGACTTCAAAGAAAGATGCGTTGACACTAATGTGTTTCGTTGCATTTTTAATTAAGCTCATTACAGGGTCACTTAAACTCCCACCATTTGCTGCATGCTTGTAAATATGCATTTTATAAATATTACCTAAGAATTTTTCGCCTTTTTCGTCTAATACGGGAACACAGCGATAACCAGATTCTTCTAGTAAATTGATAGCCTCTTGTAAAGTTGCATCGCCGGGAACGGTTGTTAAATTTATTTTAGGGATACAAAGGTTTTTTATCAACATGTTATTCACTCCATTCTTCTTCCTTTTTATTTTAACGTAAAGTAGGACTTTTGTATAGAAAATCACTATTCATTGTCTCGATAATTCGGAAAAAATGCGATTAATTACTTATATAAATGGAAACTTTTGGCTATAGGTTTAAATTTTCTAAAAAAAGTGTATTATTAACTATGCTATGTAAATTTATAAACCGAAAGAAGGACGTTAAAAATGCAAAAAGAAATGTTGAATTTTGATTATTATAACCCTACTCATATTATTTTTGGTAAAAATCGTTTAGAAGAATTAAATGAGGTTATTCCTCAAGATAAAAAAGTTTTGTTACTTTATGGTGGCGGTAGTGTTAAGCGTTTTGGTACTTTAGATAAAGTAAAAGAAGTGCTTAAATCACGAGAAGTAGGCGAATTTGGTGGAATTGAAGCGAACCCTACATACGAAACATTAATCAAAGCAATTAAATTAGTGAAAGAAGAAAACTATGACTTTTTGCTTGCTATTGGTGGCGGCTCTGTTATTGATGGTACAAAATTTGTTGCTGCAGGTGCATTGTTTGATGGGAATCCAATAGACATTTTTGGTAGTGGAATTGGTGAAAAACGTCCTATCACACAGGCGCTTCCTTTTGGAACTGTTTTAACTCTCCCAGCAACTGGTTCTGAAATGAATAGTGGTGGTGTTATCACTTTTGTTGAAAAGAAAGCGAAACTTGGCTTTGGTAGTGCGTATACTTTCCCAGTTTTCTCTTTACTTGACCCGGAACTCACATACACTCTGCCAAAACGTCAATTAGCGAACGGAATTATGGATGCATATGTACATGTTATGGAACAATATATGACGTATCCAGTTGGTGCTTTGCTACAAGATCGTTATGCCGAAAGCTTACTACAAACATTAATTGAAATTGGTCCAGATGTTATTGATGAAGATAATCATGATTATAATACACGAGCTACTTTCATGTGGTCTGCAACCAATGCACTTAATGGAACCTTATCTAGAGGCGTTCCGCAAGACTGGGCAAGCCATGGTTTAGGACATGAAATTACAGCACTTTATGGAATTGATCATGCACGTACGTTAGCAATTGTACTTCCATCCCTATTAAATGTTCGTCGTAATGAAAAACATGATAAATTAGTACAATATGCTGAGCGAGTGTGGGGTATTGCAGACGGTAACGATGATGAAAAAATTGATGCAGCGATTCTGAAAACACGTGAGTTTTTTGAAAGTTTAGGTGCAGGGACTAGATTTAGCGATTATGGTCTTGGTGAAGAAGTAGTAGATGTACTTGTGGACCAACTAGAACGTCATGGTTTAACAAATATTTCGGAACACGGTGATCAAACTTTAGAAGTCTCTCGTCAAATTTATAAAAATGCTTTATAATGGTAAACGAAACTTTTCGTAACTAGCATAAACTGCATTTACTTAATTTAATATGAAAAGAGATGAAAGAGGGCGAATTTTCTTGAGTACAGAGAATGCATCAAAGGAAAAAACATTTTTTGGGCATCCGCGTGGACTCGCTACCTTATTTAACACGGAATTTTGGGAGCGATTTTCTTACTACGGGATGCGAGCAATACTTATCTATTATATGTATGATTCTGTTGCAAAAGGTGGGCTAGGATTTGACCAAGCTACCGCGACAGCAATTATGTCTATATATGGATCACTTGTTTTTATGTCAGGAGTTATAGGCGGCTGGTTTGCAGACCGGGTTCTTGGACCACGACAGACTATTTTTTATGGTGGCGTATTAATAATGGTTGGGCATATTGTCCTTGCGCTTCCTAATGGTGGAGCAACTGCTCTATTTGTTTCAATGGCATTTATTATCTTAGGAACTGGTTTACTTAAGCCAAATGTATCTAACGTTGTTGGCGATTTATATCCAGTAGGAGATAATCGTCGAGATGCTGGTTTTAGTATTTTTTACATGGGGATTAATTTAGGTGCTTTTATTGCGCCGTTTATTGTTTCCGCGGTTTCTGACAAAGCTGGTAGTTTCCATGCTGGTTTTAGTGTGGCAGCCGTTGGTATGGCAGTTGCGCTAATCGTTTATGTTCTTACAGGAAAACGTTATTTAAAAGAAGCAGGTAAAAAAGTACCCAATCCACTTCAAAAATCCGAAACTATTAGCCTTATTTTAAAAATTGCAGGGATTATTGTGGGAATTGGTATTTTAATCGCCATTTTAACTATGATTACTGGTAGTTTAACTATTAATACTATTATTCTTGCAGTAACTGTTATGGGAGTTGGCGTTCCACTTGCTTACTTTATCATGATGATGACTAGTAAGAAAACAGAAGCAGATGAAAAATCCAGATTAACTGCATACATACCGTTATTTTTAATTGCCGTTCTATTTTGGATGATTGAAGAACAAGGATCTAGTACGTTAGCAATTTTTGCTGCTGAAAGAACAGATTTATCCATTGGTAGTTTTCAATTAAATCCAGCTAATTTTCAATCACTTAATCCTGTATTTGTTATTATTCTTTCACCAGTTTTTGCATGGATTTGGACAAAACTTGGAGATAGACAACCATCTACACCGCGTAAATTCGCGTTAGGATTATTTTTCGCTGGTTTATCTTTTGTTATTATGATGTTCCCAGGAATTATTCATGGAAATACAACAACACTTGTAAGCCCGCTTTGGTTAGTATTAAGTTTCTTCATCTGTATTTTTGGTGAAATGTTTATCTCGCCAGTTGGTTTATCAGCAACTACAAAATTAGCGCCAAAAGCTTTTGCATCTCAAACAATGAGTCTTTGGTTCCTGTCTGACGCAATGGGACAAGCGTTTAACGCACAAGCAACGCAGTTCTTTAGCGCCGATACAGAAATTGCTTATTTTGGAATAACTGGCTTTGTGGCCATAGCCTTCGCAATAGGATTATTCATTTTAGCGCCATTCTTGAAAAAATACATGAAGGGCGTTCATTAAATAAATGCAAAAAACACTTTCTCGATATTTGGAGGAAGTGTTTTTTGTTCATATTTTTATTTCCAAAAATATTTATACTAATCATGACAAAATCTAAAAAAATCAGGAGTTTTAAATGGATGTTCAAAGTTACTTTTAAATTAATTAGTTTGCCATTAACTCCTAAGATTGCTAATATTAAAGGGAGAAGTGATAATTTAAAGGAGTGTATACATGGAATCATCAGGTAGGGTAGTTATTTATTTAACGAGACATGGAAAGACGATTTTAAACACACTTGATCGGGTACAGGGCTGGGCTGACTCGCCGCTCACCGAAGAGGGAGCACTTGTTGCGCATGATTTAGGTCATGGCTTAAAAGGCACTAATTTTGTAGCCGCTTACGCAAGTGACCGCGGACGGGCCATCGAAACAGCACGAATAGTAATGAAAGAAAGCGAGAACCATCATTTAAAACTGGAACAATTACCTGAAATACGTGAATTTGGTTTCGGTAAATTTGAAGGGGAATATAACCAAACAGTTTTAAAAATGGTTGCGAAAGCACATGGTTTTGAATCAATTGAAAGTTATTACGATAAAACTGCTGCGAACAATTCTAATATCGTGATTGATACGGTCCACAAAATGGATGAAACTGGAATGACAGAAAACTCGGCTATTTTTGAAAAAAGATTGGCTGCTGGGCTGGATACAATTCTCCAAGACACGCAGAATCGTGGCGGAGGAGAAGTTTTAGTCGTTGCGCACGGTATGGTTATTCACCGAATTATTGAAATGATTGATCCAAGTAAAAATTTAAGAATTATCGAAAACGCTAGTGTGACAAAAGTGATTTTTGAAAATGGAGCTTATTCTATCGAAGAACCAGGAAATATGTTTTATGTAGAAGCAGGAAAAAAAGCGCAAGGAGGAGTTTGAGTGGCAACAGGAAAACTGAATGTGTACCTAGTTAGACACGGTAAGACGATGTTTAATACATCTCGTCGTGTGCAAGGTTGGTCAGATACACCTTTAACAAAAGAAGGAATTGAAGTGGCGGAATTTTTAGGTCGTGGATTACGAGAAGTTCCTTTTGAGGCGGTTTATACAAGTGATCGTGGTCGGACAATTGAAACAGCTGGAATTATTATACGCGAAAGTAAACAACCACATTTGGAAATCAATGAGTTAAGTGATTTTCGGGAATTTGGTTTTGGTAAATTTGAAGGGGAATATGAAGATGTGATGTTTGGGAAAGTAATGGAGCACTTAGGTTTTCATTCACTTGAAGAGGCTTTTGAAAAATTCGGCGATGATGGTTATCAAATTATTTCTGAAACAGTTGAAAAATTGGATAAAACTGGAATGTCTGAAACTTGGGATGCCATGGTTGCTAGATTGAAAAAAGCTTTAGAAATAGTTAGTGAAGAAAATCATGTAGAAAATGCGAATGTTTTAGTTGTTTCTCATGGAATGGCGATTAATACGATTATTTCTTTCTTTGATAAGTCTATGATTAATCCTGAATTAGCTAATGCGAGTGTTACAAGACTTGGTTTTGAAAATGGCAAATGGACCATCGAAGCTGTTAATGATTTGAGCTACATTGAAGCCGGAAAATTAGTTTTAGCATAAAAAAATCCAGAATGGTCTAAAAGCCATTCTGGATTTTTTTTGTTATTTTACGAATTTAATGCAAACTGGTTCTGGAACTTTTACGTCTTTTTGAAGTAAAGTAAGAGCGCCAGTTTCTTTATTTACACCAAAAACAGTGACGTTATTGCTGTTTTCGTTTGTTGCAACTAAGATATCGCCAGTGTAATTAAGGTCAAAATCACGAGGACCCACGCCTTCAACTGGTGTTGTTGCTGCTAGTGTTAATGAGCCATTTTCTGCAACGGCATAACTAACGATAGCATCTTGGCCACGGTTAGAAACATATAAGAAACGACCATCTGGAGAAATATGGATTGCGCTTCCTTTATTTTCTTTGTCAAAACTTTCTGGAAGAGAAGCAATTGTTTGGATAACATTCAATTTGCCAGTAGTTTTATCATATTCAGCAAAAATAACTTCGGAAGTTAATTCTGTCATGATATACACATATTTAGCATTTGGATGAAAAACAAGGTTACGAGGGCCGCTTCCAGCTTTCACATCTAATTCGGTTACTTTTTCAAGTGTTCCTGCATTAGCGGAATAAGTAGTTACTTTGTCTGTTCCAAGATCACATGTGATAACATATTTTTGGTCTGGTGTGAAACCAGCAAAGTGTGCATGTGGTTTTTCTTGACGTTCGTGAACGCTTTTACCAGTATGTTGAATAGTAGAAACAGAAGATTTTATTGCGCCATTTTCTGTTGGGTAGCTAACAATTGTACCTAAGTGATAATTAGCTGAAACGACGATAGAACCGTCTTCGGAAGCGTCTACATAACATGGCGGGTTGCCAGTTTGTACATCTTGATTAATGAACTTAAGTGAACCGTCCTCTTCAATTGAAAAGGCTGCGACACCACCTTTATCACCATCTTTTGCTACGGAATAAACGAATTTTTCATCATCAGAAATTTTTAGATATGTGGGATTGTCCATTTTTCCAGCTAATTTATTTTCTTTAATTTCGCCTGTAGTTTTGTCGATTACTAAGCGATAGATACCTTGACTTTCGGCTTTGGTATATGTACCAATATAAGCAGTTGCTTCATTATTTGACATGTCTTTTCCTCCTATATAAGATATTTCCTTATTAATTATAGCATAGTGAAGAAAGGATAGAGAAACATCGCGTTTATTGCATTTTCGTTACTTTTCACTAACTTAAGTTGTTTTTAGTCTTTAATGAAATGTTTTTGTAACAAAAGTATTGACTTGGAAATAAAAGTAATGTAAAATGTAGTTATCCCATAGAGATTGTTATTTGAAATAAGTTGGTTAAAAATAAATCACTTCCCCCATAGAAATATTTTTAATCACTTAAGACGAATAAACACTCCTTAAATATAGTTGTAGCACAGAATTTCCCAGGTTCTGTGCTATAATTATGTAGAATTAGAGATGTCCTGAAAATAGGCTCTTTTTTTTATGTCATCAAAGAAAGAGAGGATAAATAAATGTCCATTCAAACAGTTTTTGGAAATGAAAAGTATAATTGGGTCAATATTGATACAGATAAAACGACGAAACTAGAAGAAATTTATGCCACTTATAAAATCGACGAAGAAGTAATTGCTTATTCTATAGACAGAAATGAACGGGCTCATTTTGAATATGATCAAAAAACGAATACTTTTGTCGTTGTCTTTAATGTACCTGACCAAAGAAAAATCGATAATCATTATGAAACAATTCCAATGGTTTTTATTATTAAAGATACACAGTTACTTACTATTTCGAACAAAAATAATCAGTATATCGTGAAAAAAATGAATCGTTATTTGGAAGAAAATACAGAGGTAACTATTTTGCAATTTTTATTTAGTAGTTTGTATCTTGTTATGGATTCGTTTTTTCCATATGTAGAAGAGATGGATGTTGATCGAAAAACAATTAATGATAAGTTAAAAATTAAAACTACGAAAAAAAACTTGCTATCTTTATCTGATTTAGAAACTGGAATCGTTTATTTTTTATCAGCTTCCAAGCAAAATGCGGCTTTATTAGAGCAAATGAAAACACATTTAATCTACCGAGAGATGAATGAAGTGGAGAAAGAACAATTTGAAGATGCTTTAATAGAAGCGCGACAACTGGTAGAAATGACTGAACTAAGCTCCCAAATATTGCAACAATTATCGGGAACTTATAATAATATCTTAAATAATAATTTAAATGACACGATGAAAATATTGACGGCTTTATCTATTTTGCTTACTGTTCCTACCATTATCACTGGTTTTTTTGGAATGAATATGCCACTTCCGCTTGAACATAATGCTTTTGGATGGATGGTCGCTATCTTTATTAGTGTGTTACTTTGGTTCGGACTCTCGTTTGTTTTACGAAAATTAATGAAATAAAAGCTCTTCTTTCCAGCGAAAGAAGAGCTTTTTTTAAATAATTCCTTGTGCAATCATGGTATCTGCTACTTTTAGGAATCCGGCAATATTGGAACCAATAACGAGGTTGCCAGATGCGCCGTATTCACTTGCAGCATTGCTTGAATTTTTATGAATATCTTTCATAATATTTTGCAAGTGTTCATCAACGGTTTGGAAAGTCCAACTCATTCGTGTGCTATTTTGAGCCATTTCAAGAGCTGACACTGCAACTCCACCAGCATTTGCGGCTTTTGCAGGTCCAAATAGTACTTTATTTTCATGATAAATATCCACTGCTTCAAGTGTAGATGGCATATTTGCACCCTCGGCAACAGCGATAACGCCATTTTTTACTAGTGCACGAGCTTGATCAGCGTTTATTTCATTTTGAGTAGCACAAGGTAATGCGATATCACATGGCACTGACCATACGTCGCCGCCTGCATAATATTCAGCAGATGGATGAATGATTACATACTCACTAATACGTTTGCGCTCTACTTCTTTTAATTGTTTAACTGTTTCTACTTTTATACCTTCTTTGTCATAAACAAAGCCTGCTGAGTCACTACATACGATTACTTTTGCACCAAGTTCATGTGCTTTTTCGATTGCATAAATGGCCACATTACCTGAACCAGAGACAACAATTTTCTTGCCACGGATAGTTTCGCCGGCTGCTTCTAACATTTCCACGGTGAAGTAAACAAGTCCATAACCAGTTGCTTCTGTACGAGCCAAGCTACCACCGTAAGATAGACCTTTACCAGTTAAAGTGCCTGCATCATAAGCGCCACGAAGACGTTTGTATTGTCCGAATAAGTATCCAATTTCACGTCCGCCAACACCGATATCACCTGCTGGGACATCTGTATCTGGGCCGATATGTTTTTGTAATTCTGTCATAAAACTTTGACAAAAACGCATTACTTCTGCGTCTGATTTGCCTTTTGGATCAAAATCAGAGCCACCTTTGCCGCCACCGATTGGTAAGCCAGTTAAGGAATTTTTGAAGATTTGCTCAAAGCCAAGGAATTTTACGATACTACCTGTAACGGAAGGGTGAAAACGTAAGCCACCTTTGTAAGGCCCAATTGCGCTATTAAATTGTACGCGATAGCCGCGATTTACATTTACTGCGCCAGAATCATCCACCCATGGAACTCGGAAACTGATAAGGCGTTCGGGTTCTGTTAACTGCTCTAAGATACCATTTGCTTCATACTTAGGTTCTTTTGCCAAGGCAGGGATAACAGAGTTTAAGAATTCTTCTACTGCTTGGTGGAATTCGGTTTCCCCAGGGTTCCGCTGCTTAATTGTTTCAAACACACGAGCTGCATATTCTTCCGCTGCTTTAGTGTCATTTTGGATAGTGGATGTTTGTGCCATACTATAATCGCTCCTTGTTTAAATATTTTGACTATAAGGAAAAATAGAAAACTAGACACAGATACATACGATGTTATAAATGAATAAAACATCCGCTTGTTTGTGCCAATTAGGTCAACTTTTCTTACCTATGTTGTTAGTTTACACATTGTTGAGAATATTTTCAAGCATAAAAACCAATTTTTCTGAAATTTTTTAAAATCAAGTTAATGAGAGCGTTTGCTCATTTTTTGAAGATGAAATGATTAGATAATTGAGTGATTTTTGTCATTTTAAAAAGCTAACATTGCTTTGTGAGGGATTTTAAAAAAATATAACCGCACCAGGGGGATGCGGTTAAAGGGAGTATTAGGGAGAATAATGTTAAAGCAACGTCAAGGGATAAGACGAATTCGGATACAGAATGAATGCTTTAACATTATTTTGCTTTCTTTTGGGAAATAAAAGCTCTCCTCATAAATAAGTATATAAAAGAACTCCTAAATAATCCTGTGCTTCTTCTTACAATAATATTCTTTAAGGTTACGAAAATGTCATGTTTTATAACTCATCAATTTCTTTACGATCACGAGTGGTACTTAGTTTTCCTTCACGGCGCTCTAATTCAGCTTGAACACTAGATAAAGAAACATTTTTTTCTGCTAAGAGGACAAGCAAATGATATGTTAAATCAGCCACTTCATTAACTAATTCTTGGTTATTGTTTTTAGATGCAATAATTACTTCGGTCGTTTCTTCGCCAACTTTCTTGAGGATTTTATCTAGTCCTTTTTCAAAGAGATAATTAGTGTAGGAACCTTCTTTAGGTTGTTCTTTGCGCTTTTTGATTTCTTCATATAAATCATTTAGCATTTAATCGCCCTCCTTAATAAGATGGAAAAAGCAGCTTTTTTTGCCGGTATGACAGGCCGGGCCGGTTTGATTTACACGAATGAGCAGAGTGTCGTTATCGCAATCGGTCCAAATTTGTTTAACTTTTTGAGTATGTCCACTTGTTGCGCCTTTGTTCCAAAGTTCATTTCTAGAGCGCGAAAAAAACCAAGTATAGCCTGTTTCAACTGTTTTTTGGTAACTTTCTTCACTCATATAGGCGAGCATTAGGACTTCACCATTGTGGTCATCTAGGATAATAGTAGGGACAAGGCCTTTAGAAAAATCAATAGTTATCATGGACGGATATTCACTCCTTTTTCAAGTAAGGTATTTTTGACATGTGTAATGCTAAGTTCGCCGTAATGGAAAATACTTGCGGCGAGTGCGGCGGTTGCGCTTGTTTGTTCGAAAACTTCCACCATATGATTGGCATTGCCACAGCCGCCTGAAGCGATGACGGGGACGGAGACTGCTTCAGAAATGGCTTTTGTGAGTGGAATATCATAACCGTTTTTAGTACCATCGCCGTCCATACTTGTTAGCAGGATTTCGCCAGCTCCGAGGCCAACTGCTTTTTTAGCCCACTTAACGGCATCCAGTCCAGTGTCCTCTCGTCCACCTCTTGTGAAAACATGCCAATTTGTGCCGTTCCATTTAGCATCAATGGCCACAACGATACATTGATTGCCGAATTTTTTGGCACCTTCTTGGATGAGTTCTGGACGTTTAATTGCAGCGGAATTGAGCGAAATCTTGTCGGCGCCAGCTTGTAGAAGTTCTTTCATATCGGCCACGCTACTAATACCACCACCAACTGTAAGCGGAATGAAGACTTGCTCGGCGGTTCGTTCGACGACATCAATCATTGTTTGACGCAGCTCGACGGTTGCTGTGATATCAAGAAAAACAAGTTCATCTGCACCAGCTTCATTATATGCTTTGGCGATTTCGACAGGGTCGCCCACATCTGTTAAGGAAACAAAATTTACCCCCTTTACAACGCGACCAGCTGTCACATCAAGGCAGGGAATGATTCGTTTAGTAAGCATGATTTTCCACCTCTGTGACATCTGACATTGAAATATGACCATTATAAAGCGCTTTTCCCGCAATTGCTCCGTATAAACCGAGTTGGGAAAGAGCTTCTAAATCAGCGCGACTACTCACGCCACCAGAGGCTATTAAATGAATGTTTACATGTTTTTGTAAGGCAGCCATCTGTTCTAAATTAGGACCTGTTAGCGTGCCATCACGGCTAATATCGGTGTATATAATTGTTTCTACACCCACTTTCTCCATTTGTTTAGCTAAATCTAAATAGTTTACTTGACTGACTTCTAACCAACCACTCGTTGCGACATAACCATTTTTAGCATCAATTCCAACGGCTATTTTTGGTCCGTATTTTTGAACTGCGGCGTGTAAAAAATCTGGATTTGTTAATGCAGCAGAACCGATAATAACACGGTCAATGCCAGAATCAAGATAATAATCTACTTGTGCCAAACTTCGAATACCTCCACCAACTTGAACAGGAACAGTGGCAGCTTCTTTCATTTTTTGGATGATTTCTAGATTAACAGGACGTCCTTCTAATGCGCCGTCTAAGTCAACGATATGCAAATAAGTTGCACCACCAGTGGCAAATGCTTTTGCTTGGGCAATCGGATCTTCATTGACAATCATTTTTTTTGAAAAATCGCCTTGAAAAAGTCGGACGCATTGTCCATTTTTTAAATCTATTGCAGGGAAGATTTGCATGAACGAATGACCTCCTTAAATCCTTTTAAAATTTCAAGACCGATTTGTCCGCTTTTTTCAGGATGGAACTGAGCGCCGTATATATGACCATTATTTATCATGCCAGGAATTTCAACAGAATAGCCACTAGTTGCAATAATGTATTCTGGTGGGCAATTGGCGTAATAGGAATGGACATAATAAACATATTCACCATCCACTTTTTTTGTGAGAGGAGTTATGCGCTTATTTTCTAATTGATTCCAGCCCATGTGTGGAATGACAAATTTGGGTTCGTCGGGTAGTTTTTCAGCATAACCAGGAATAAGCCCTAGCCCTCTAGTAAAGACATGCTCGTTACTCGATTCCAGCAAAAGTTGCATACCAAGACAAACGCCAAGAATTGGTTTGCGTAATACTGCAATTTCTTTTAATGTCACATCAAGCCCACGTCGAATCAATTCTTGCATGGCTTCTGGGTAAGCTCCAACCCCTGGCAAAATAACTCCATCAGCTTGTAAAATTTCTGTTTTATTACTAGAAATTTTGTTTTGTAGTCCAATGAAATCAAGTGCTTTACTGATGCTCTTCGTGTTTCCTGTATCATAATCAATAATTACAATCATTTAAAGGACCCCTTTAGTAGAATTTACGCCTTTGATTTCTGGGTTAATGGTGATTGCTTCACGAAGAGCACGACCAAATGCTTTGAAAAGTGATTCGATTTTATGATGTGTATTTTTGCCATAAAGAACGCGAAGGTGGAGATTCATCCCTGTGTTAAAGGCAACTGCTTGGAAAAATTCTTCTACTAATTCTGTGTCAAAATCGCCGAGTTTAGGATTTGTTAATTCAGCGTCAAATACAAGGTAGGAACGACCGCTTAAATCCAGCGCGCAAAATCCGAGTGATTCGTCCATAGGGACATAAGTCGACCCATAGCGATTAATACTCGCTTTATCACCCAGTGCTTCTTTTAAACATATACCAAGCGTTATGCCAACGTCTTCCACGGTATGGTGCGCATCGACACGCGTATCGCCATCTGCTTTTACGTTTAAATTAATTCTGCTGTGTTTGGCAAATAAGGTGAGCATATGATCCAAAAATCCAATTCCAGTAGCAATTGTTGATTCTGCTGCTGAATCTAGGTTAATGGAAAGCTCAATTGATGTTTCTGCGGTCACTCTGGTTTTAGTTGCTGTTCTCATTTAATTTTCCTCCTCAAAACGAATTTGAATGGCTTTAGCGTGGGCATCCAGACCTTCTTTAGTAGCAAGTAGCACTATGGCATCTTTTTCTTTAGCAAGCGCTTCTTTTGTGTAAGAAATAAAAGAAGAACGTTTGGTGAAATCTTCTACGCCAAGTGGAGAAAAGAATTTGGCGGTTCCGCTTGTTGGTAAGACGTGGTTCGGGCCAGCAAAATAGTCGCCAAGTGGTTCTGAGGCATAGCTTCCTAAGAAAATAGAACCAGCGTTTTTAATTTGATAGAGATAGTTCATAGGATTTTCAAGTTGTACTTCTAGATGTTCAGGAGCGACTTCATTCATAATATCGAACATTTCTTGCTTACTGCTTACGACAATGATGTGCCCATTCGTTTCAATGGATTTCTGAGCAATTGCTTTTCGAGGTAGTTTTTCTAGCTGTTTATCCATTTCAATTTGTGTTTGCCGGGCGATTTTTTCACTTGTTGTGATTAAGATAGCACGGGATAAAATGTCGTGCTCTGCTTGGGAGAGTAAGTCAGCAGCTATGAAAGCGGGATTGGCGGTTTCATCTGCGAGCACAACGATTTCGGATGGACCAGCAATCATATCGATATCGACTGAGCCAAAAACTTCGCGCTTAGCAGTAGCAACATAAATATTCCCAGGACCAACGATTTTATCTACTTTAGGAATAGATTCTGTTCCATAAGCAAGAGCCGCGATTCCGTGAGCACCCCCAACTTGGTAAATTTCATCCACGCCAGCTAGTTCTGCCGCCGCTAAAACGTACGGATTAACTCCATTATCTCCAGGAGGTGTAATCATGACGATGCGTTTTACTCCAGCGATTTTGGCAGGCAATACATTCATTAAAACAGAGGATGGATAGGCAGCTGTACCACCGGGAACATAAACTCCAACAGTTTCTAGTGGGCGAATCAATTGTCCGCGAATGACGCCATCTTTTTCGTTATCAAGGAAAGCATGTTGTTTTTGCTTGCTGTGGAAACTTTCAATGTTTGTTTTTGCTTGCTGAAGAGCATCAAGGAAGGCGGGTTCGACTTTTGCTGTAGCTGCTTGGAGGAGAGAGTTTGGGACGCGTAATTCGCTTAGCTGTACGTTATCAAACTGGGAGGTGAAATCCAATAAAGCTTGGTCACCAATTGTTTTTACTTTGTCGATGATTGCTTTTACCTCGGTTTCCACTTGAAGTGAAGTACTAAGGTTGTTTTCATTTTTGAGTTCCTTTAATATCGTGTCTATTGTTCCGGTTAAACGTTTCATTTGGTACGCTCCTCCTTTATCGCTTGTTCTAATTGGTCGATTAGTTGGAAAATTTGCGTTTTATTTTGTTTTAAGGAAGCTTTATTGACAATTAGGCGGGCTGAGATAGGATACATTTTTTCATAAATAAGTAAGCCATTTTCTTTTAAAGTAGAACCAGTCTCGACGATATCGATGATAGCATCGGCAAGTCCAAGTACAGGCGCAATTTCAACGGAGCCTTCAATCTTGATGATTTCTACATCTTCCCCTTTTTCACGAAAAAATTTAGAAGCAACGGTTGGATATTTAGTGGCGATGATTTTTCGACGGTAGTTGCTTGGATCGAAATCAGGTGTCGAGGCCAAACAAAACTGACATTTACCAATCTCAAGGTCAAGCATTTCATAATGTGATTTGGACGCTTCCATTAAAACATCCTTGCCAACTATGCCAATATCTGCAACGCCATGCTTCACATAAGTCATCACATCAACAGCTTTTACTAAAATAAAAGAAACCGGTTGAGAATTACTATGGAAAATGAGTTTGCGTTTTTTATCCAACATAGAAGAACAATCAATCCCTGCTTTCTTCAAAAGAGCAACCGCATCTCGTTCTAGCCGTCCTTTCGTTAAGGCGATTTTCAAAGCCTTCATAAGTCTGCCTCCTTTTGAAAAATAGTCTGAATACCTTGGTTAGAAACATGGACAACGGTCGGAATGTGCCATTTTTGGGCAAAAGAGATGGCGTTTGTGGATGTATCAAAAAAACTTAATTCGCTATTTGGTGTTTCTTGCATGAGTTTTTCGGCTTGTGGAAGTGCATCTAGATCGTAGTGGATTAAAAGAATTGTAGGAGCTTGTTTTTTGATAATACCAGCGCGGTTTTGTAATGTTGTGAGGGAGTCGAGATTAAGTGCTAAACCAACTGCTGGAGAGGAAAAGCTTGTGAATTGTTCTAGTAAGTGATCATAACGACCGCCACTTAAAAAATTATCAGCAGCAAGGTCAGCATATCCTCTGAAAATAATACCTGTATAATAATGAAAATCTTGCACGAGTCCTAAATCGACACTAATATCTGCTGTGTAAGAAACAGCTTCTACGATAGTTTCCATTTCGCTCAGTGCTGTCAAAATTCCTTTATCTGTTGTTAAGTTTTTTGCTTGTTTTAAAATAGCCTTTGCAGGTCCAAATAATCGGGGTAACGCTAAAATAAAATCATCGAGTGTGCTTGGATTATTGGCAACAAATTGTTGAATGCCAGTTAAACTTTTATTTTGAATCAATAGTCGAAAATCGATTTCAGCAGTTTCAGGAAGGTTTAAAAGGTGGATGACACGTCTATAAATAGCTGCATGTCCAAGTTCAATTTGAAAATTCGGAATTTCTAACGCATTTAAGACCCCAATTCCACTTAAAATACATTCAATCTCTGCTTTAATCGAAGGATAGCCGACAAGTTCAATTCCGGCTTGTGTTTGTTCGTTTTGTTCGCCACCAAAGTCTTCATTTGCACGAAAGATTTTTCCGCTATAAGAAAGTTTTAAAGGAAGCGTGACACCAGTTGTACTAACGACTCGACCAATTGGAAGTGTCATATCTGGCCGAAGAACCGTCAATCGACCTTTTTCATCAAAGAAACGATATAACTTTGCATCCGCTTGATGTTCAGAGGAAAAGACATCTTCAAATTCAATAACAGGTGTTTCAATACGTTTAAATCCGCGTTTCTCAAAATAATGATTCACTTGTTGTTCAATTTTGTATGCAGCTTGGGCTTCACGAAAGAGTTTATCTCGAGTTCCAGTTGGCAAGTTCTTATTTAAGTTCATCTGGTGAGCTCCTTTACGATATTTTAGTTTATTAGCATATTAGCACGTTAAAGCATTTTTGTAAATAATGAATAGAAAAATAATTCCATATGGTATAATTAATCTAGCATTTAGCGCATTTAAGGAAAGAGGGTTGAATATGAAAAGAGACGGGCACACGCATACCGAATTTTGTCCACATGGTACGCATGATGATGTGGAGGAAATGGTTTTAAAAGCGATTGAACTTGATTTTGATGAGTATTCTATTGTTGAACATGCACCGCTTTCGAGTGAGTTTATGAAAAATACTGCTGGTGATAGCAAAGCCGTAACGACCGCAAGTATGGCAATGAGTGATCTGCCTTATTATTTTAAAAAAATGAACCATATAAAGAAAAAATATGCGAGCGATTTATTCATACATATTGGATTGGAAGTAGATTATTTGATTGGTTATGAGGATTTTACGCGAGATTTTTTAAATGAGTATGGACCACAAACTGATGATGGCGTGTTGTCCTTACATTTTTTAGAAGGGCAAGGTGGATTTCGTTCGATTGATTTTTCGGCGGAAGATTATAATGAAGGAATTGTGCAATTTTATGGTGGATTTGAACAAGCGCAACTTGCTTATTTGGAAGGTGTGAAACAGTCGATTGAAGCGGATTTAGGTCTATTTAAACCGCGGAGGATAGGACATATTTCATTGTGTCAGAAGTTTCAACAGTTTTTTGGAGTAAGTACACCTGATTTTTCAGAAGAAGTAATGGAAGAATTTCAAGCGATTCTTGCTCTAGTGAAAAAGCGCGATTATGAGCTTGATTTTAATACGGCGGGCCTATTTAAGCCACTTTGCGGAGAAACTTACCCACCTAAAGAAATCGTGACTTTAGCTAGTGAGTTAAAGATTCCATTTGTATATGGATCTGATTCGCATGGTGTTCAAGATATTGGTCGTGGTTATAACACTTATTGCCAAAAATGATCTTTCATTTTGACATGTCCATTTTCTTTAAATGTAATACCTTCTAATAGAAGCAGTTCGCGTTGTTCTTCCCAACCCGGGACGAGGCGACCAGCTGCATTTACAACACGATGACAAGGTGTAATTTGGTCGCGCTTTGAATGTTTTAATGTTGCACCAACGAGTCTTGCATTTTTGGGAAAGCCAATCATATAGGCGATTTGACCATATGTTGTTACTTTGCCGCGCGGAATTTGGCGCACGACCGTATAAACGCGAACTTCAAAATCTGCTGGAATCATGACGTACCTCCATTTGTTTATAATAAATTTAGTATACAGGAAATACCTATTTTATAAAAGTTAGGATGATAAAGGAATGCCAGATTTTTCTTACGCGAAAATTACGAAGCTCGTGGTCCATTTTGCTGGAAATAAAGCGAGAGAAGAGGGAACAGAAGTCTCGGCGAATGTGCTCGCTGATATTGGTTCAGAAATGAATCAAACGCTAGCTTCTATTTTCTTAGAGCCATTTACAAAAGATGAATATTTTAAGTTTACGCATGAAACTGATTTGGACTTTAATGAAGTCCGTACTTTTGCTAGCAACATGTTTCTCCAAGAGGAGGAATTTTTGGATGAATCCAAGAAAATTCTAGAACATTTATATAGCGAAACAACCCACCCGAATATTAAAAGTGGTGATGTATGGATTTTCTTTATTGAGGGTTGTGTAGTTGATGGAGATTTTACGAATGGTATAGGAATTTTCAAAGTCGAAAACAAAGAAGTCTTTCTAAAAAATGATTTTAACGGCAGAGAATTTCAAATTGGTTATGATAAAGGTATTACCGGAACAGATTTAGATAAAGGTTGTTTGATTTTTAATGTAGATCATGACACGGGAAATAAAGTCCTAATTTTGGACCGGCTGAACCGTGGTGATTCTGTTTATTGGAAAGATAAATTTTTAAGCATTGATAAAATAACAGACGAGAAATTTTATACAGAAGGATTTGTAGAAGTTTGTACAGATTACATAAAGCAACGGGAGGAGTCACTACTTGATAAATCTAATTTTGTTAAAGCGACAACGGAATATTTAGCTGGAGAAGAAACGTTGAACATTGCTGAATTTGCTCGTACAACGATTGAAAAACCGGAAGAAATTACCGAATTTAACACGATGATCGATACGTTTGAGCGTGAAAATAATGTCCGTTTTCCAGAAACTTTTCAGTTAGATGAAGAAAAACGCGAAAAATTATCAAAAAAAATCCGCAAAACGATTAAACTAGGCAAAAATATTTCCGTTGTCGTGAAAGACTTAGAACAACTAGAAGAAACAGATTTTGTCCAAGGATACGACGAAGAAAAAGGGAAAAATTACATGATTGTTTATTATGATTAAAATAAAAAACCGAGGATGCGGAATCCCCGGTTTTCTGCTGTCTAAACGACAAACATAAAGTACAATATAAACAGCAACATCATCACATACATAATTGGATGAACTTCTTTATAGCGACCTTTAAGTACCATTGTTATTGGATAGAAAATGAAACCAATTGCGATACCAGTTGCGATAGAAAAAGTAAGTACCATCATCAAAATAACGAAAAACGATGGAACAGCCACTTCAAATTTAGTCCAGTCAATATGAGCGACATTACCAATCATTAAAATACCAACGATAACAAGTGCAGGAGTTGTAACAGCACTCGTAATTACGCCAAGAAGCGGCGAGAAGAATAATGACAAGGAGAAACAGATAGCAACTACAACGGCAGTCAAACCAGTCCGACCACCGACCGCAACTCCGGCAGTAGATTCAACATAAGAAGTAGTTGTGGATGTTCCGAAAATCGCACCAAAAACAGTTGCGAGCGAGTCAGAAAATAATGAACGACCAGCACGTGGGATTTTATTATCTTTTACAAAACCAGCTTGTGTTGCAACTGCAACAAGTGTCCCTGCAGTATCAAAGAAATCAATGAAGAAAAATGTCAATATTACAATGAGCATTTGTGGTGTAAAAATATCAGGCAAGTGAATGATTGCTTGTCCAAACGTTGGCGCCATACTTGGTACAGAAGAAACTACTTGAGTTGGCACATCAATCAAGCCAAATAGCATTCCGGCAATAGCAGTTGTTGCCATTCCAAAGAAAATCGCGCCTTTCCAACCAATTGTCATATAAGCTACTGTCACAACAATCCCAAAAACCGCAAGTAAAACTGGTCCAGAATGCAAGTTGCCAAGCGCTACAATCGTAGAATCATTTGGCACGATAATTCCAGCATTTTTAAGTCCTAAAAAGGCAATAAAAAAACCAATTCCAGCACCAACGGCGAATTTTAGTTCAGTTGGAATAGCATTAACGATTTTTTCTCGAAGTCCCGAAAGAGTTAAACAAATGAAGACTAATCCAGAAACAAGCACACCAGCTAATGCAGTTTGCCATGGTATGCCCCACTGTGCACAAACCGTATAAGCGAAAAATGCATTTAGACCCATACCAGGAGCAAGTCCAATTGGGTAATTAGCGATTAGTCCCATTGCTAGTGAACCGACAACAGAAGCTAAAATGGTTGCCACAAAAACGGCTTTTAACTCCATTCCAGTTGTAGCAAGCATAGATGGGTTGACGAAAAGCACATAAGCCATTGACAAGAAAGTCGTTAGCCCCGCGAGTATTTCTGTTCGAACAGTCGTCTTGTTCTCGCGTAGTTTGAAAAATTTATCCATTAAAAAAAGCCTCCCTATTTATGTTGTCGCACATAACGGAAAGAGCATAGGTAAAAAAGGGAAAAATAAATAAAAATAGCCAAAAAATCCCTATTAAATTTACAATAGCTCGTAGCCTGGCATTTTACGGTTGCCTGGTAGAAACGAACGGTCCATATTACCGAACTTATACGACTTTATTATTGTAGACGATTAGCGGATTTTTGGCAATACATCAAAGGAATAAAATTAAAAAAAACAAACTTTTAAATAAATAAGTTTATACTTTTAAAAAAATAAGGTATAATAAAATCAAATAACAGTTGGAGGTATGAAAATGACTTATAAATTTCCAGAGAATTTTTGGTGGGGAAGTGCTGCGTCAGGCCCACAAACAGAAGGTGCAGCGGATGTAGATGGCAGAAAACCAAGCATTTGGGATCATTGGTACGACATTGAACCAGGACGTTTCTTTAATGATGTAGGACCTACAAATACATCTAATTTTTACTATCAATATAAAGAAGATATCGCTCTAATGAAACAAACAGGGCACAATTCTTTCCGTACTTCGATTCAGTGGTCACGCCTTATTCCAGATGGTATTGGTGAAGTGAATCCCAAAGCCGTTGATTTTTATAACCGCGTCATCGATGAAATGCTTGCAAATAACGTCGAACCATTTATGAATTTATATCATTTTGATATGCCAATGTCGATGCAAGAAAATGGTGGTTTTGAAAGTCGTGAAGTAGTGGATGCGTATGCTACTTTTGCAAAAACTTGTTTTGAATTATTTGGTGATCGTGTGAAACATTGGTTTACTTTCAACGAGCCAATTGTTCCTGTTGAAGCTGGCTATTTATACGATATGCACTATCCGAATGTCGTTGATTTTAAACGTGCTACACAAGTTGCTTATCATACTACTTTGGCGCATGCCCTTGCAGTGAAGGAATTCCACGCACTTGAAATTCCAGAAGGCCAAATCGGAATTATCTTAAACTTAACACCGTCTTATCCTAGAAGCCAAAATCCTGCTGATCTAAAAGCAGCTCATATTGCTGATTTAATTTTCAACCGTAGTTTCCTTGATCCAGTAACAAAAGGAGAATTCCCGGCTGATTTAGTAGAAATTATCCGTGAACATGATGCGCTTCCTGAATATACCGAAGAAGATTTAGCAATCATTAAAAATAACATCATTGATATTCTTGGCGTTAATTACTACCAACCGCGCCGTGTGAAAGCAAAAGAATATGCAGCTCATCCAGATGCGCCATTTATGCCAGAACATCTTTTTGATAATTATGAAATGCCATATCGTAAAATGAATCCGTATCGTGGTTGGGAAATTTTTGAAAGAGCGATTTATGATATTGCGATTAATCTGCGCGACAACTATGATAATATTCCATTCTTTATTTCTGAAAACGGGATGGGTGTAGAAGGAGAAAGTCGTTACCGTAATGCGGATGGAATGATTGAAGATACGTACCGAATTGATTTTATTAAGAGTCATTTGAAATGGTTGCATAAAGCAATTGAAGAAGGTTCGAATTGTCATGGTTACCATCTTTGGACATTTATGGATTGCTGGAGTTGGGCAAATGCTTACAAAAACCGTTATGGCTTAGTGGAAGTTGATTTAGACAATGATTTCAAACGGACAGTAAAAGCATCCGGACATTGGTACAAAGAACTTTCAGAAAACAATGGTTTTGAAGACTAAATATGATAAAATAAAAGTATTATGTGTAAAGAGGTGAACTTCCGTGGCTCAGAACCAGACAAAATATAGCTTTATTGCTGAAGAAATCCGCAAAAGAATTATGAATCACGCCTATCCGCTTAATCAACCTATTCCTGATGAGATAACTTTGGCGAAAGAGTTTGATTGTAGTCGAATGACAATGAAAAAAGCGCTTGAAGTACTTGTACTTGAAGGTTTACTTTACCGAAAACGTGGACATGGTACTTTCATTATTAAATCGGCACTGGACGCGGATCGCTTGCAAATCCACAATCAAGAAGTAAATGGTTTCACAAAACTTTTAGATGGAAAAAAAGTTATTAGTAAAGTAATCGAGTTTAAAGTCATTTTTCCAACAGAAGAAATTGCAGAACGTCTTCATATTGAACTGGAAACGCCGATTTATGATATTCTTCGCGTGCGTTTAGTAAAAGAGGAACCCTACGTGTTAGAACATACGTATATGCCAGTTGGTGTGATTCCGGGAATTAATCAACAAATCTTAGAAGGCTCGATATACTCCTATATTCAAGACGAACTTAAACTTAAGATTGCGAGTTCCTATAAACAAATTCGTGCAGATAAAGCCACATTACTTGACCAGCAGTACCTCGACTGCGCTTCTGACGATCCTGTTGTCGAAGTGGAACAAACCGTTTATTTGAATAATGGCCTCGCTTTTGAGTTTTCGAAGTCGCGTCACCGTTATGATAAATTTGTGTTTACAACAGTCAATATAGCGAGACGATAAAAGAATAGTAAGTCCTAAAGACTATAAGCAAAATGAGAAATCGTTTTGTTTATAGTCTTTTTATGTTAGAAAGTTCATGTTTTTGGTTTAATTAAAGACAAAAAGTGGAATAAAATAGTAATGTTTCTGTGAATTATTATCTAAAAAATTTAAGGGGGCTATGATGACTAAATGTTGACATAACAGTAAATTTTTAGACTCGAATATATTCACATAATATTACTTTTTTCACAAAAGCTTGGAGATAATAAAATCTATTATTGGAAAAGCAACGCGCGTCCATATTTTAGTAGATGGAAAAATTATGAAGGAGGAAAACTAATATGAACAAAAAATTAGGTCTGTTTTTGTTCGCGGTATTGCTAACGTTCGGCGGATTTCTTTTAGGAAATTCTCCAGTATATGCCGCAGAAGGAGATACAAGTAGTATCACCTACAAATACGTTGATTTCGATACATTAACGACTGAACAAAAAAATAGTATCATCAAAGGGAACCCAACTGAGACTCTCAACAACGATTTTGAGAACTATTCCTTCGTTTACCAAAAAAATACTTCTGGAGATTCTGCCAGTACAGATAATAATGCAGCAGGAGGAAGTAATGGTAACGGAAATTCAGTTGATGGAAATAGTACTTCTGGGAACGCATCCAGTGGAAATTCTTTAATAAAAACCGGTGATGTGGGACCAGATATTTATTTAATCATGCTTGGTTTTGTCTTAGTGGGAGGCGGGATTGGACTGCTAACTTTGAAAAAAAGACATGCCAAACAACTGTTGTTATTCCTAATCGTATTCGGCGGTGGTAGCATAATGATTGGTTCCATTGCTCAAGCGGTGGAAAACAGCAATTTAAAACCACAAGAAACAACGACCGTCACAAAAGGCACTAAAGAAACGAAAAAACCTGGAAACATCGAAGGTTACACTTATGTGGGCTATATTCATACAAGTAAAAATGATACGACGCCAACACCACCAGTGGAACAAGGAACTGTCACAGTGAATTACCAAGATGAACAAGGAAACTCCGTAGCGCCAAGTGAAACACTAAAAGGTGAGGTTGGAAAAACCTACAAAACGGTACAAAAAGACGTTGAAGGTTACGACTTTAAAGAAGTACAAGGGAACGCAACTGGCGAATTTACAACAAAAGCGCAAGTTGTAAACTATATTTACGCTAAAACAGTTACACCAGTAGAACAAGGAACCGTCACAGTCAATTACCAAGATGAACAAGGAAACACCGTAGCGCCAACTGAAACGTTAAAAGGTGATGTTGGAGAAACCTACACAACTGTTCAAAAAGACGTTGAAGGCTATGACTTTAAAGAAGTACAAGGTAACACAACAGGCGAATTTACTAAAGAATCGCAAGTTGTAACGTATGTTTACACTCAAATACCTGTACCTGCTGCGAACCTAACTATTGAATATCTTGATGAAAATGGAAATCAAATCCATGAACCAAAAATAATCAGCGGGAATGTGGGAGATCCTTACGATGTAACAGGAGATCTTGATAAACTTCAGATTGAAGGTTACACGATTGATACAACTAAATTACCAGCCAATGCAACTGGCGTACTATCGAATGAACCAATCCAAGTAATCTATGTTTACAATAAAAATCCATTAGCTGATGTGAAGATAACAGTTAAATTTGTGGATTATCAAGGGAATCCATTTACTGTACCGGATTTTTCCATATTAAAAGATGGTGCATTTGTGCCGCTTTATCCTAATCTAGATCAATATAAGGTACAATTAGATTACAACAGACAAACATATAATCAAAACCAAGTAGTACCCGATATTGTTATCCCTGGAAAAGAAGGAGATACGTACTCTTTACCAGCAAAAATGAATTTCAATATAATTGATGACAAAGGAAATAGTGTTCCATATCTTATTTCTCAAGATGAGGATGAAGGTTCATCTGGGGTTATTAATTGGTCTAACATCACATCAATACCTAATAATCGAGAAGGAACCTTAACGGATCAAGATATTGTAGTCACTTATAAAATTGAAACATATACCATCATTATGCCGGCTCCGTGATTAAGTAATAAAAAAGTTATAGAAGCAACAGAATTAAAAAATACGTATCTAAAATCTCAGTAGATTTTAGATGCGTATTTTTTTAATAGATTTAATAACCATTTTATCTGGAAAAATCAATGTTTTTGGTGTAATGAATGATGAACAATGTAATACTAATATTTCTTTTATAATAATCTGAAATTTAAAGAGACTGTATGTTAACAAAATGTTCACTTTTTCAGTTATTTAATGTTCACAAATCAGTAACTTTTCTGACCTAAAATGTTCACATAATATTACTTTATTTCACAGAAAGCTTTGTAGTTCAGAAAATCACATAGTATAATCAACTATTGTAAATGCAATTTAAGTCTATGTTTTATGTAGATGGAAAAATCATCAAGGAGGAAATTGAATATGAACAAAAAGTTAGGTTTGTTTTTGTTCGCAGTATTATTAACGTTCGGCGGATTTCTTTTAGGAAATTCACCAGTATATGCTGCAGAGAGTGATACAAGTAATATCACATACAAATACGTTGATTTTGATACATTAACGAAAGAACAAAAAAACAGCATTATTAAGGGGAATCCAACCGAAACCCTAAACAAAGATTATGAGAACTATTCATTCGTTTACAAAAAAAATACTGCCGGAGATTCTGCTAATACAGATAATAATTCAGCAGGAGGAAGTAAGGATAAAGGTTATTTAGTTAATGAAAATAGCCCATCTGGGAACGCATCCAACAATGGAAAAGCATTAATAAAAACCGGTGATGTAGGACCAGATATTTATTTAATTATGCTCGGTTTTGTTTTAGTAGGAAGCGGTATTGGACTACTAACTTTGAAAAAAAGACATGCCAAACAGTTTTTATTATTCCTAATTCTATTTGGCGGTGGTAGCTTAATGATTGGTTCTATTGCGCAAGCAGCAGAAACAAGCAATTTAAAACCACAAGAAACAACGACTGTCGCAAAAGGCACCAAAGAAACGAAAAAACCTGGAAACATCGAAGGTTACACTTATGTGGGCTATATTCATACAAGTAAAAATGATACAAAGCCAACCCCACTACCAAATCCAGTACCAGTGGAACAAGGAACTGTCACAGTAAATTATCAAGATGAACAAGGCAATTCTCTAGCACCAACTGAAACACTAAAAGGTGACATTGGAGAAACCTACACAACTGTTCAAAAAGATATTACAGGTTACGATTTTAAAGAAGTACAAGGTGATGCAACTGGCGAATTTACAACAAAAGCGCAAGTTGTAACGTACATTTACGCTCAAACACCTACACCAGTAGAACAAGGAACCGTCACTGTAAATTATCAAGATGAACAAGGAAACGCCGTAGCGCCAACTGAAACACTAAAAGGTGACATTGGAGAAACCTACACAACTGTTCAAAAAAATATTACAGGCTATGACTTTAAAGAAGTACAAGGTAACACAACAGGCGAATTCACAACGAAAGCACAAGTTGTAACGTACATTTACGCTAAAACAGTTACACCAGTAGAACAAGGAACCGTCACTGTAAATTACCAAGATGAACAAGGAAATTCTCTAGCACCAACTGAAACATTAAAAGGTGATGTTGGAACAACCTACACAACGGCTCAAAAAGGTATTACAGGCTATGACTTTAAAGAAGTACAAGGTAACGCAACTGGCGAATTTACTAAAGAATCGCAAGTTGTAACGTATATTTACACTCAAACGCCTGTCCCTGCTGCAAACCTAACTATTAAATACCTTGATGAAAATGGGAATCAAATCCATGAACCAAAAATAATCAGCGGGAATGTGGGAGATCCTTACGATGTAACAGGAGATCTTAATAAACTTCAGATTGAAGGTTATACGATTGATACAACTAAATTACCAGCCAATGCAACAGGCGTTTTATCAAACGATCAAATCCAAGTAATCTATGTTTACAATAAAAATCCATTAGCTGATGTGAAGATAACAGTTAAATTTGTTGACCAAGATGGTAATCCATTTATGGTACCAGATTTAACAACCTATCAAGATGGTGATTTTGTTCCTTTTTATTCTAATTTAGACCAATATAAAGTGCAATTAGATTACAACCAACAAATATATAATCAAAATCAGGTGGTACCAGATATAGTTATTCCAGGCAAAGAAGGCGATGCATACTCTTTACCTAAAGAAATGAATTTTAATATAATGGATGACAAGGGGAATATTATTGATTATCTTATTGCTCCAGATGCAGACGATACTGCTAGAGGGATTATGAAATTCTATAACGGAATTTCAATACCTGAAAATCGGGAAGGAACCTTAAAGGATAAGGATATAGTAGTCACTTATAGAATTATACCATATGATATCTATAGGCCAGCTCCTTGATTAAATAAAAAATAGTTTACCACAACAAAAAATACGTACCCAAAATCTCTCAATAGATTTTGGTACGTATTTTTTATTATATATAAATGATGGAATGTTTTAAATCCGCTCTTTACGTCCCCGAAAAGCTCTGATACTATGATTAAACACTTCAGATAGCATTAAGCCGGCTGCAATAGCGCCTGCAACCACTGTTACTTGAACAGAAAAACCAATTGCTTCTGTATAGTCACCTAACACAAAATTTCGCACAGCTTGATAGGCAAGTCCACCAGGAACAAGCGGAACAATTCCAGGAACATTAAATATTGTGATAGGCATTTTTTTATATTTGGCAAAAAAGTGACTAAGTACTGCAACAACAAAAGCTCCGGCTAGAGAAGAAGCGCCCGTTCCAGAGTCCATTTGCATTAAAGTCCAATACGCCATCCAACCAAATGTCCCAGTAATACCACAAGCATTTAGCGCTCTTTTAGGCACATTTGTAATAATCGCAAAGGTCACAGTCGCAACATAACTCAGCACTAATTGAATCATAATTGTCCAAATTAAATCCATACTAGCGCCTCCTTTATAAGAAAAAGCGGAACACAACCGCGATTCCAATTCCTATTGCACAAGAAGTAAGTAGCGCTTCCGTTCCGCGTGCCATTCCACTAAGCAAATGCCCAGCAATCAAATCCCGCACCGCATTCGTAATTGGTACACCGGGAACAAGCGGCATCACGCCACCAATAATCATTGTGTCTAAATTTATACCCCAACCAATGGAAATAGTTATTACAGCTAAAAGTCCAACACTCAATGAAGCTAAAAATTCAGCCAAAAATTTCACCTTCATAAAAATCTGCGTATAATAAAAAATGATAAAGCCAATAGCTCCAATGATGCAAGTTGGAATAAAATCAAACCAGCCCCCACCAAAAATGACCATCAATGATCCACTAACAAGTGAAGCTGCAATTATTTGCAACCAAATAGGGAAGTAACGAACATCTTTATCTAAATTAACAAGTTTTGTATGTAATTCTTTCAAGGAAATTCTCTTTTCGGCGAAATCTCTAGAAAATTCATTGACCATCGATACTTTTTCTAAATTAATCGTTCTTGTCGGGATTTGCTGTAATTGCACATTACGCTCACCTTCTAAAGACATAAAAATCCCAGTTGGCGTAACAAAACTAATTCCTTTTTTATTACTGGCGATGGTTGCGATGCGGTTCATTGTATCTTCTACACGATACATTTCAGCGCCGCTCTCCATCATTATTTTACCTGCCATTAAGCAAGTTTCGAGCAAGTAATCTGTTGTTTCATTCGACACTACTAAGCACCTCCGTCCCCATAACTACCTATCAATCGTAACGCAATCAAAACAAAAATTCTAGTAGGAAGGGCTTTTTTTTGAATTCACGATTGTTTAGATAGGATTTGGGGTAAATATTTGTTAGTATGATAGATAAAGAATCAATCAGAAAGGATCAGGATTGTTTTGGCAAATATTGAATACGAAATCATCGAAGAAATTGGGGTTTTATCCGAAAATGCGCGTGGCTGGCGAAAAGAATTAAACAAAATAAGCTGGAATGGACGCCCACCTAAATATGATATCCGCGACTGGTCAGAAGATCATGAAAAAATGGGTAAAGGTATTACATTAACTGATGAGGAAGCAGAAGTATTAAAAAAACTGTTATAGTAAGGGCTGGTGGATATAATGAGAATGTACGCTTACGATATTTATGAACCAATTGGGAGAAAAGAAGGCAAAATTTTTCCAGTAATTTTTGCACTTCATGGCTTTGGCGGCGATGAGCTGGATATGGCTGGACGTTTAGAATTGTTAATGGATCGATTTGTTGTTGTTTCCATGCGTGGAGATGTGGAATATGGCCCAAGTTTTGGGTTCTATCACATGGTAACGGAAGGTGATCCAAATGCGCATGAGGTTGATTATACAAGCTTACGAGTAGCAGAATTTATCAATAATGTGTGTAAGAAGTATGATTCAATTGATGCAAAGCAAATTTTTCTAGCTGGTTTTGATCAAGGTGCCGTACTTACTACTTCCATTATGCACAGTTACGGAGGTCGGTACAAAGCAGCGGCAATCTTAAGTGGTCGTATGCCGCATTATTTATCCGAAAGACCTGTCAATTTAATGTTAAAAGATAAACCAATCTTTATTGGCCATGGTTTAGAAGATGCTGTTATTCAAATAGCTGAAGCGGATGAAATTGCTAAATTCTTTGAAAAAATGGGTTGCAAAGTTGAAAAACATAGCTATTTCATTGGACATAATATAAACGAAGCAGAAGAAGATGACTTATATGATTGGTTTGAAAGCTTTTTACCAAATCAACCTGTAAAAAAATAGCGCAGTGATTTTTCCGCTGATAAAAAAAGTGTGCCAATGAGCGAGAGCAAATTGACACACTTTTTTTAAATATCTAAAGTAAGAAAAAGTACTTTTAAATAATTCCCTTCAGGAAAGTTTTTATTTACTGTAAAATCAGCAGGAAGTGAATGTGTTTCAACGATTTTATACGTACGATCGCTTGTTTGAAAAGCTTCTGCAATTAATTTTTTAAAAGCTTTCATCCCAAATCCTGCGTAGTTTGTAGAAGCAATGATTGTACCGTTTGGCGCAGTAATATCAATAATTTCACGAAGCATAGCTGGGTAATCTTTCGCTGCACGAAAGGTTACTTTTTTTGTGCGCGCGAAGCTTGGTGGATCAACGACAACTAAATCAAATGTTAATTGTTTTCGTGCTGCATATTTAAAATAATGAAAAACATCTTCTACAATAATAGCTTGCTCGCTAGGATCAAGTCCATTTACTTCTAGCTGCTCTTTTGTTTTGCTTAACGAACGCCCAGCAACATCCACACTTGTTGTTTTACTAGCGCCACCGAATAGTGCTGCTACAGAAAAAGCGCCAGTGTAAGAAAAAGTATTGAGAACATTTTTGGAAACGGCATAGTCTTCACTAATTCGTCTTCTGACATCACGTTGATCAAGGAAAATACCAGTCATCCAACCATCATCTAAGTAAGTTGCATAATTTATCCCATTTTCTTTAATAATAAGAGGGAATGTTGCTTCTTTACCAGCGACGAAATCATCTTGTTTGTCTTCTTGAAAACGTCTTTTTTCGTATATTCCTTTGATTTCTGGTAAGGATAAGAAGATTTCAAGAATCATTTTCTGGAATGAATAGACGCTGACACTATACCACTGAATGACAAGAAATCCGTCATAGTAATCCGCAGTAAATCCGCCAAAACCATCGCCTTCCCCATTAAAAATTCGAAAAGCGTTAGTAGATTCATCAGCAAATAGGAATTGGCGTTTTTCCATAGCGGCAGTAATTAAATTGGTGAAAAAAGTTTCATCAAGTTCTACTTTTTTATCCCACGTAAAAAGCCAACCGTCTCCTTTATTTTGTTTGCCATGATAACCACGAGCAATAAAATGACCATTAGTATCAATTAAATCTACTATATCGCCTTCTTGGATTTCCTTAGGCCATTTTTCCATCCGTTCTTTAAGAATGAGAGGATAACCTTCTTTATATCCTTTTGTGAATTTTGGAAACACCTTTACTTTAATCGAATTATTCATCATGCACCGTCTTTCATTAAGATAAAATGTCCATCAAAAAACCTGTGAAGCGAACTTCCTGCTCCACAGGTTCATTTAAATTATTAATTATACACGACCAAAGCCAACTAGATATTTACCCCAGCCTGAACCGTGGATATTATCGTATTTAACGCCATTGTCTTGTGCGTTAATCATTTGACCATTTCCTACATAGATACCAACGTGAGCAATTCCGCTACCATAATCAAAGAATACTAAATCACCAGGTTTTGCTTGAGATTCAGAGATTCTTGATGTACTAGCATATTGCGCGCCAGATGTACGAGGAAGAGAAATACCAGATTTAGCAAAAACATAAGAAGTGAAACCAGAACAATCAAATGTAGTTGGTCCGTTTCCGCCCCATGAATAAGCTTTTCCAAGATGTTTTTGAGCTTCAGCTATAAGAGCACTTGCACTTGCGCTGTTGCTTGAACCTTGGTTAGTATTTGTGTTTGTGTTTTTTGAAGGAGTACTTGTATTAGAGCTAGTATTGTTGTTGCTTGTATTTGTTGTTGGTGCAGTTGTATTACTGTTATTGTTTGTGTTAGTAGTTGGTACAGTACCTTTCACTTTTAACACAGTTCCAACTTGTAGATTATCGCTAGTTAAGTTATTAAGTGCTTTGATTTTGGAAACGCTTGTTCCAAATGTGTTAGCAATCTTACTTAGAGAATCACCACTTTTTACAGTATAAGTAGATGCATTTGTGTTAACTGTTGGTGCAGGCGCTGGAGCCGGAGCTGGTTTTGCAGCTTGAGCAGGCGCTTTAGTAGTGTTTGTTTGTGTTTGTGTAGTTACTTCTTTTTTCACTGTAGTATTTGTATTTTCTTTTACCACTGGAGTAGAAGTTTCTTTTTCAACTGCTGGAGCTTCTGTTTTCACTTCTGCTTTTGGAGCAGCAGTTTTAGCAGCGCTTTGTTTAACAGCAATTTTTTGTCCTACATAAATAGAAGAAGAAGATAAATTATTCCATGACATTAAATCTTGAACTGAAGCGCCGTATTTAACGGATAACGCCCAAATTGTGTCACCGCTTTTTACAGTATGAGTAGTAGCATTAGTATCTACTACTGGTGCTGTTTTAGTTTCCGCTGCTTTTGGAGCAGTAGGGGCAGGTGTTGATTGTTTCACTTCTGTTTTAGTTTCTGCAGCAGGTGCAGTTTGTTTTGTCGTTTCTTGTTTTACTTCTTGTTTAGCAACAGGAGCACTTGTCACAGCATCACCTAAGTATTTGCCATTAACATAACCAGTTTTTCCTTCGCCATAAGAAATTTTATTCCAGCCATTGGATTCAGCTGCTTCGACAGTTACTTTTGTACCGCCTTTTAGGGAAGTAACAATACTATTGTCAACTCCAGCACCAGAACGAACATTTAACCAAGTAGCGCTAACAGATTTCTCTGTTTTTTCGCTAGCTACCTCAGTTACTTGTAATTTTTGACCAGGTACGATTTTATCAGATGTTAGATTGTTTGCTTTTTTAAGTGCGTCAACAGTTGTCCCTTTACTTTGAGCAATACCCCAAAGAGTATCTCCAGCTTCAACTACTACAGTGCTTGCGGATGCGATAGTTGGTGCAGCAAATGCTGTAACCGCAATCCCGGCTGTAGCCGCGATAGTTGCTTTTTTCATATTCATAAAACTCCTCTCTTTTTTCAGAAAATCCCAGTACAACATTAAGTATTTGAGAATTAATTTTATAGTGATTAATACTAAGTTTACCCAGTTTTTACCTAAAAAACAAACTTAGAAAAGGTGGGGGATATTTAGCCAGAGGACTATACCAACCATTTGTAACATTTTTGTAATAATAAAAAAGCGAACGTCCATTCCTAGGCCTTGGGATGTACTCTCGGGGAGTCCTTTGGGTTGCAAGGAAAGAATGAACAATAGGCAATAACTTTCGCTATGGGAAACCTATTGTTTTTCGTTAATAGAAAAATTTAATACATTTGTAATATAAAAAAAGGTAGTTTTTCCACTTTTACTCACTTGAAATGAATTGCCAGATGACTTTATGGTATTCTATAATAGAAGGTATGGAGGATGTTATATAATGAAACAAAACTTTGATGACCGTAAAATTGTAAAACAATATCGTGAAATTGCCCGCCAAATCGTAAAAAAAGAAGGCTTATATAAAAATATGGATCAAGATGAACTTCGCGAACAAACTAATTATTGGCGTGAAAAGTTCAAAACAAAAGAAATGTCCGAACGAGACAAAATTAATATTTTCGCATTAGCAAGAGAAGCTGCAAGTCGAATTATCGGACTAGATGCAGTAGTCGTTCAATTAATTGGTGCGCTTGTTCTTGGTGATGGTAAAGTGGCAGAAATGAAAACCGGTGAAGGTAAAACATTAATGTCTTTATTTGTGATGTTTATTGAAGTAATGCGCGGAAACCGTGTCCACCTTGTAACAGCAAATGAATATTTAGCAAGACGGGACCGCGAAGAAATTGGTCAAGTTTTAGAGTATCTAGGGATTTCTGTAGCACTAAATGAATCTGATTTAGATAAAGACCAAAAGAAAGCAATTTACACAGCAGATGTCATTTATGGAACTGCTTCTGAATTTGGATTTGATTATTTACGTGATAATATGGTGCGCCAAAAAGAAGATAAAGTACAAAGCGGACTGGATTTTGTTTTGATTGATGAAGCGGATTCTATTTTAATTGACGAAGCTAGAACACCTCTGCTTATTTCTGATCGGAAAGAAGAAGATTTATCTCTTTATCAAACAGCGAATAAGCTTGTGAAAACTATGCTGAAAGATGAATATGAGATTGAAGAACATAAACGTTTTGTTTGGTTAAACGATGCAGGAATTGAAAAAGCACAGAAATTTTGGGGTGTAGAGTCACTTTATTCTGCGGAAGGGCAAGCTGAACTTCGAATTACGATGCTTTTGATGCGTGCACACTTTTTAATGCACAAAGATAAAGACTATGTTGTTCTGGATGATGAAGTGTTAATTATCGATCCGCATACTGGTCGCGCGCTTCCAGGTCGCCGTTTTAATGATGGACTTCATCAAGCAATTGAAGCGAAAGAAGAGGTCGAAGTAAAAGAAGAGTCACGAACGCTTGCGACAATCACTATCCAAAACTACTTCCGGATGTATAAAAAGATTTCCGGGATGACAGGAACTGCCAAAACAGAAGAAGAAGAATTTCGTCAAATTTATAATATGGATGTTGTTGTTATCCCAACGAATTTACGAATTAATCGTGAAGATGTGCCAGATGATATTTTTTATACAAAAAAAGAAAAAGGTCGAGCGATTGTTTATGAAGTATCATGGCGCTATGAAAAAGGTCAACCCACTTTAATCGGAACTTCCTCCATAAAGAGCAATGAATGGATTAGCGGCTTGCTTGATGCGGCAGGAATTCCACATCAAGTTTTAAATGCCAAAAATCATGCTCAGGAAGCAGAAATAATTGCAAAAGCTGGTAAACGTGGCATGGTTACCTTGGCTACAAACATGGCAGGTCGTGGAACGGATATTAAATTAGATCCGGATGTTCATAAACTTGGTGGACTTGCAGTAATTGGTACTGAACGCCATGAAAGCCGTCGTATTGATTTGCAGTTGATGGGACGTTCAGGTAGACGTGGAGATCCAGGTTTTAGTAAATTTATGATTTCTTTAGAGGATGATTTATTAGAACAATTTGAAAGTAAAAGCTGGGAAAAGCTCTCTGTAAAACTAAAACGAAAAGCACCACGAGATGGAAAGCCTGTTAATTCGAGTAAAATTCATGCGGTTGTCGTTAACGCTCAAAAACGGCTTGAAGGTGCCAATTACGACATTCGTAAAGATTTACTTTCTTATGATGAAGTAATTGATTTACAACGGAAGATGGTCTATAAAGAACGTGATTTACTACTAGAGAGAAATAAACTCGGCGTTTCCTCTGAGAAAATTCTTCGTGAAGTTGCGGAATATGCCTTTATTCATCCAGTAGATATTGAACAAGAAAAACTAGAGAAATATTATGCTCGTCAAAAAGAATTGCTTGGCGGGACAAAATTCCCTGTTTCCTTTGATGAAGTATCTTTAATGGAACCAGCAGAAGTAGTAGAAAAAATTGTTACTTGGCACAAAAAAGAACGTGATAAGTTCCCAATTGAAACTATAACAGCCATTGAAAAAGAAGTGTATTTGAACTTGATGGACCAGATGTGGGTTATGCACCTCGATGCAATGGTACAACTACGGGAAGGGATCCATTTACGCGCTTATGGGCAGCAGGATCCCCTTGTGATGTATCAAAAAGAGGGAGCTCAATTATTTGAAAAATTCCAAGCTGATTATCATTTTTATTTCGCGCATGCGTTGCTCGAACTTGATCCAGATGGATTGGTGCAAGGATAAGATTACAACTTGCGCCTGATTTTTTTCGATTTTATGGGTAAAATAGTGAGAACTGGGGTATTAACCTATATAATAGTAACTAAAGAAAAATAAATAAAAAAAGAGGGTGGGACAGTGAAAGGGTCATTAACAAAATTTAAGCAATTTTTTATTGAAAATAAGTTTGTGTTAGGTCTATTAATTTTTCTATTAGTAGCACTTGATATTTATGTTTTAACGAAGATATCCTTTATTTTTGATCCGCTAATGGTCATTCTTAAAACAGTTGCTGCGCCAATTATCTTGGCAGGGATTTCTTATTACTTATTTAATCCAATAATTGATTGGTTAGAGAAGAAAAAGTGGAAACGTGGCTGGGCAATTGCCTTGCTATATATAGTAATTATTGGCTTAATTATTCTACTATTTAGTTTCGTCATACCAGCTGTAAAAGATCAAATTGTTAGCTTGTTCAAATCGTTCCCAGGTTACTGGGATCAAATCACACAAAGGTTCAATGAATTTAGTCGATCAAGCCTTTTTGACCAACTAAAAGACAAACTGAGTACGAATATGAGCGATATTATGAAAACAATTTCGACAAAAGGAACTTCTGTAGTTAATAGCGCTATTTCAAGTATTGGTAATATTGTTGGAACTGTAACCGAAGTAGTTTTAGCAATTGTAACTACCCCGCTTGTATTATTCTACTTATTAAAAGATGGGAAGAAATTGCCAGACTTTCTTTTAAAAATGTTACCTGTAAATGGTCGTGCACATACTCGTCAAGTACTTGGTGAAGCAAACCACCAAATTAGTTCTTATATTCGTGGTCAAATTATCGTTAGTTTATGTATAGGTATTTTGCTATTTATTGGTTATTTAATTATCGGCTTACCATATGCATTAACACTTGCGATTATAGCAGCGTGTACTAGTATTGTTCCTTACTTAGGGCCTGCAATTGCAATTACACCAGCTATTATTATCGCGATTGTAACATCACCATGGTTATTAATTAAATTAATTATTGTATGGTGTGTGGTGCAATTACTAGAAGGTAAATTTATTTCACCACAAGTAATGGGTAAAACACTCAAAGTACATCCAATCACGATTTTATTTGTTATTTTGGTAGCTGGAAATCTTTTCGGTGTATTAGGAGTTATCTTTGCAGTTCCTGGATATGCGGTGCTCAAAGTTATTGTTACCCATGTATTTATATGGTTCAAACGAGTTTCTGGCTTATACGGCGAACAACCTGAAAGTGAGTATGTTGTCACCCCTCCAGAAGAAAAAGAATGACTAATTTAAGCTCTATTCGATAGAAAATGATTCATTTCTATCGAATAGAGCTTTTTTGTATATTATGGGGTTGAATAAAAAAGTTCACAAAAAAGACACAAAATTTCTCTTTACAATCTTATCATTGCAACAGAGCTGTTTTATGTAATAATTATTACGTTGCAAAGTTATTAAAGTGATAAATTTTACTATTTTTCATAAATTGTACATTGAATTCGACTCTCTTTCATCATAATATAAAAACATTGCATGATGAAAGGAGAAAGAAAATGATTTTCAAAAAAACTTTAATAGTAGGATTAATTAGCATAAGTTCAGTCACACTTTTTGCACCATCAGCTTTTGCTGTAACTTCCGAGGGGGATTCAAAAGCTTCTATTAAATTCAAGGCAGGTACTGGAATTGTAAACCCAGTTGATCCAGAAGATCCGTCGAAACCAATTGAGCCAACAGATCCAAGTAATCCAACAAATCCTGGGACTGGAAATACTGGTTCACTGACACTGGATTATGTCTCTTCTGTTAATTTTGGAGAGCATGAAGTATCTTCTAAGGAAGAAAGCTATTCCTCAACAGCAAGAAAACCGTTTATTCAAGTATCTGACCGCCGAGGAACAGGAGCTGGCTGGAAGGTCACTGCAACTGCATCTGCATTCAAAAATGAAGAAGGAACAGCATCTCTTTCAGGAGCCGAACTATCATTTAAAAACGGTGAAACAGCCTCAACTAGTACAACAGCAACATCTCCTAAAGCTGTTCAAACAGTAGAGTTACCAACAGATGGAACTTCTATTGTAAATGTAGTTTCTGCTAAAGAATCGGAAGGTATGGGAACATGGATCAATCGTTGGTTTGGAGCTAATCCGAATGATACTGCCAGCTTAAACGACAATGTGAAATTGACGATACCAGCAGGAAGCGCAACACTTGGCGACCATGAAGCAACGATTACATGGACATTATCTGACGCGCCTGGAGTTTAAAAAATTTGCGTTTAGAAAGTTTATTTCTAAACGCAAAATTTTTATTAAAGAAAGGAAGGTTTAATTGAAAAAAAGTTTTCTTAGTGTATTGTTCGGGGTTTCTTTTTTAGTTATTTTCTGCGGTATTACAGAAGCAAAAGCGGCAGAAGGAGACGTAGGCTTTTCTGTTCAAGCTAATATTCCCGCGAATCAAGTGGATAAAAAACAAACTTACTTTGATTTAAAAATGAAGCCTAAACAAAAACAAACTGTAGAAATTGAGGTAATGAATAGCTCAAATGAAGAAATCCAAGTTGAAGCATCAGTTAACTATGCGTCAACTAACCAAACGGGAGTTATCGATTATACTAAAAATGATTTGACGAAAAAAGACAAAAGTCTCAAATATCCTTTACCAAGCATTGCTAAAATACCGGACGATCAAAAACACCTAACGATACCAATTAACGGTAAAAAAACAGTAAAAGTTACGATTGAAATGCCAAGTGAATCAGTAGATGGCGTGATACTTGGTGCTGTGCAATTTAAAAAGAAAAATACAACAGAAAATAAACAAACAAAAGGTATCTCTCTTAAAAATGAATATTCCTATATTGTTGGTATGCAATTAACTGAAACCGACAAACAAGTTACCCCGCATATGAACTTATTAAGTGTCAAACCAGCACTCGTTAATTACCACACCACAGTAGTTGCTAAATTACAAAATGATCAACCTGTCATTATTAAAAATTTAAGCATTGATGCGAAAGTTTATCAACAAAATTCGGATAAAATGCTTTACCAAACGAAAAAAGCAGATATGATAGTGGCTCCAAATTCAAATTTTAATTTTGGTATTGATTGGAAAAACAAACCACTAAAAGAAGGAAAATATCGTTTAAAAATGACTGCGACGAATGGCGTCGAGACATGGGAATGGGATGAAGCATTCACGATAGGTAAAGAAGGTCAAGATTTAAATAAAGACGCAGTAAATTTAAAACAAAATAACGGTTGGTTGTATGTGGCGATTGCTGCAGGAGCTTTCCTTATAGTATTAATTATTATTTTAGTCATTAGAAAACGAAGAAAAAACAAAGAAAAATAAAGAAAGGAGCTAGCACATTGGCCTTTAAAAAAATAATACTTATATTGACCATGGTAGCTCTTTTTCTAAGTGTTAAAATAGTTGCCCAAGCAGAAACTGGAAATGTTAATTTAGAATCAAATGAAGCAGTAGTAACCAACTTTGCAGAATTAAAACAAGCAATTTCCGAAAATAATGGAATTGATACAGTTTATTTAGGCGCGGATGTTGAGTTGTCAGGAGGAATAATAATACCAGATTCCAAGAAAACTTTTACCTTATCTGGGAAGGATCCTGCAACAGGTGTCATTCACACATTAACAGAAACAATGGCCTCATCTGGTGCGCAAAGTAGTGTTATCACTGTAAATACAAATACTGGCGCAAAAGAAACAACACTCAAAGATTTAAATATTATCGGAAAAAATTATTATGGTACGATTTCCGTTTATGGCGCTGCAAAAAATGTGGTACAAAACTATGAAAATATCCGTTATCAAGGTCCGCAAATGATTTATAATTTGAATGGAACAGCCAATTTTAAAGGGACAAATGATGTAAGGATTGCATCTGTAGTGACTGGTTCTGCAACACCAAATGAAGTAGCCGAAATCAAAGGTGTGAATGTGTCTGGAAAGCTGAATATCGACCATGCAAGTCCTAATGCAAATAGTACTTTTTGGTTTGGTAGCGGGACTTCTGAAGTGAACACTTTTACAGTAGAAGAAGGGGCAGATGTTAGTGTCAATTCTAATGGGACAGGGATGTTTTATCGTTCAGGCGTAAAACCAATAGATATTGATGTAAAAAAGAATGCAAAACTAACTATTACATCTAACAATAATATTTTTCGAGATAACCCAGGTGGTGCAGTTAAAATTGCTGAAGGTGCAGATGTGACAATGACAAAAACAGCCGGTGGAAATCCGCTTCTTTGGTCCGCAGATGATATTACCGTCAGTCCCAATGCTCGTTTAATTTTGAATAAAACAGGTGGAACTGGCTATGTTATTCAATTTTATAATGGAACTGCGAAGTTAGAGGTTCAAGATCCGCTAAGTTTTTTAGTTGCAACGAATACGAATACACCAATGTTTTATTGGCCTTATGCGAATACATTTAATTTAGAGGCGCAATTGGTGAATTACTGGGATACAACTGGAGCATTTGATCGGACAGATGCACCGGCACAAATTTTTAGTTTGCCAACTGGAGAAAATGTTACTGGGAGTTTAACGTATACTGGAACAACGACAAAGATTCTGGCTACTAATGCAGGAATGACTCCAACTAATTTTAATCAAAATACAGCGCGTATGATTGCGATGGGGCGTCTTGAGGGAACGATTAATCCGGTGACAGATGCAGATAGTGAAATTACAGGGACAGCGACTCCAAATGCTTTTATTACGATTACGTATACAGAAAATGGTGAAAACAAGCTCTTAAATGGGCAAGCAGATGGTACTGGTGTTTATCGAATTGCTATCCCAGACGGTTTTATTAAACCCTATACTGATCTAGCCACAACGATTACACAAGATCAAAAACGGATTATATTAGATTCTGTAAATGTAAAAGACGTGACTCCTCCACGGGGAGATGCTATCCCGCAAGTATTAAATATAGGGGATTCAATCCCAGATGCATATAAATTAGTTACAAACATTACTGATCACTCAGATGGAACGGCGGGTGAAGGAGTCACTATAACTATTCTGAATGAACCAGATACAAATGTTTTTGGTCCAGCAGAAGCAATTGTTCGTTTAGAAGACAAAGCACATAACTACGCTGACATCCGCGTACCGGTTTTTATCAAAGATGATATGACTGAAATACAAAATGATATAGCGCTACGAGCAGAAGATTTTGCTGTAAATGTAAAAGACATCATAGATCTTAATGATACAGATTTACAACAATTAATTTTAAATAAATCAGGTGCAAAAGCTTATAATACCGAAACTGGTGAAAACTTAACAACTCAAATTAAAGTAACTAGCACAACGCTCAAAAAAGAAACAGGAACTTATACAGCTACTATCCAAATTGGAACTGTAACAAAAGAAATTACCATTCAAGTAACAGGAGAACTAAAATTCAATCATGTGCCAGAAACGATTTCTTTTGAAACAATAGAACTAAATAAACAAAAAAATATCGCTAAACGAAAGGAAGACTTTGATTTATCCATTCTTGATTCAAGAGGGGCAGATAATGGCTTCAGTGTAACAGTAACTGTTAAATCACCACTAACTTCAACGACAAATCCTTCTCATATTTTGTCAGATGGACTTATCTTTATTGATAGTAATGGCGAGAAAAGAGTGCTTTCATCAGAACCAACAACCGTTTTTCAATCGCAAGTTACTCAAGATATGATTGTTCCGGTAGAATGGGACACAAACCAAGGTATACTTATCGAAGCGGATGCAGCTGAAGCTTATAGCGATGAAAATTATGAAACAACAATTGAGTGGACTTTAACCGACGCTCCATAAAAAATCTGTTAGCGAAAAGTTAACAGATTTTTTTGTGTTATAAGCCCTTTGCTTTTATAAATTGCTAAGCGTTTCGTATAATAAGCATAAGTAATTCGCGAAAGGTGGGAAAGAATGACTTCAGTAATGTGGTTTCGCAGAGATCTTCGAATAAACGATAATAAAGCCCTCTATCATGCTAGTAAAGAGAATGATTTAATTTTGTTGTTTCAAGTTAACCCAGAACAATTTATTTCAGGAAGTCCTAGTCATCAAGCATTTTTTTCGAGCGTGGCTAATTTTAAAAAAGAAATAGATAAAAATGCTCATTTACAAATTATGTTTGGCGAACCAATTGAACTTTTGAAACGACTGAAAGATGCGATTCCAGCATGGGATAAAGTGTTTTTCAATCAAGATGAAACAGGATACGGAGCAAAAAGAGATAAAGCAGCACGCGCATTTTTTGAATATAACAATATTACTGTTCATGCTTATCATGATGCCTATCTTCATTCAGCCGAAGAAGTAAAAAAAACATCCACAGAATACTATAAAATTTTCACTCCTTATTATAAAAAATGGCGTGAGGAAATAAAAGAAACGCCATTTAAGTCTGTTTTAACGCCAGAAAATATTATAAAAAAAGAGTTATTTCCTCATGACGAAGAACAGTTTGAAAAATTAATTCAAGATTTACCTGAACTAGATTTGAAAGTGTTAGGAGAAGAGGCAGCAAATACTCGGTTAAAAAATTTTATAAAGAGAGATTTAGCAGAATATGCCAAAGCGAGAGATATCCCAGACTCGGATCAAACTAGTCATTTATCACGTTATTTACGCACGGGTGAAATTTCGATTAGAACCGTTTGGCAAGCATTGCAACAAACAAAACCCACAGAAGGCCGAGCAATATTTGAAAAAGAGTTATGTTGGCGCGACTTTTATAACATGATTTATGTTTCTTTCCCAAATCAAAAAAACGAACCAATTCAAGAAAATTATCGTTTTATTGAGTGGGAAAATAATCGCGAGTTTTTCAAACAATGGCAAGAAGGTAAAACGGGTTATCCTCTCGTAGATGCGGCTATGCGTCAGTTGAAAGAAACGGGCTGGATGCATAACAGGCTAAGAATGATTACGGCTTCCTTTTTGACTAAAGATTTACTGATTGATTGGCGTTATGGCGAGAAATATTTCCAACAAATGTTGATTGATTATGATCCAGCAAGTAATATCAGTGGTTGGCAATGGGCTGCATCAACCGGAACAGACGCAGTACCTTATTTTAGAATTTTTAACCCAACGACACAATCAGAAAAGTTTGATCCTTCTGGGAAATTTATTCGTAAATATGTGGAAGAACTATCGAATTTGCCTGATAAATTTATCCATCAACCTGAAAAAATGTCTGAAAGCCAGCAAAAAGAGCATAATTTAATTTTAGGAGACGATTATCCTTTGCCAATTGTTGACCATAAAGAGCGCCGAAAATTAGCAATTTCGCGTTATGAGTTTAGCAAAGAGCAGTTCAGGGGAAATATATAAATAATTGAGTCAATCATTTACTTAGTTAGATGGTTGATTTTTTGTGGAAGAGTTTATAAGAGTGAGTTTGAGCAACCTTCTAGGAGTAATAACTTGGGTATGTTAAAATTCACTTATCAAGTGATAAGGGGGATTCACAATGACACAATTTTTAAAGCTATTTTTAACGAGTGCGCTAGTATTCTTGGTTTTTGACCTTTTTTGGTTACTCGTAGCTTCTAAGAAAATGTATCAACAATTTATTGGGGAGTTAATGGGAGATGTTCGAATTGCTCCAGCAGTAATTTTCTATCTAATTTACGTCGTGGGAGTTACTTTTTTTGTCTTACTTCCTGGGACAGAGAAAGGTAGCTTAGGTTATGTGATTTTAGCTGGCGCATTATTTGGATTAGTTTGCTATGCTACGTATGATTTAACCAATTTAGCGACATTAAAAGATTGGCCAATTACGATGACAGTAATTGATTTGATTTGGGGAACAGCAGTAACAACTGTAACTTCTGTCATTGTTTACTTTATTAATCTTCATTTCTTCTCGGGGGCAGGTTCATAATGATGGAGTCCGAGAGCAGACGTCTTTTACAAAGTATGCTAAACGGAGCGGCAGAAGTTATTAGTAAAAAAGACGAGCTTAATAGAATAAATGTTTTTCCAGTAGCAGATGGCGATACTGGTAGTAATCTGGCTTCTTTAATGCAAGCGATTATTGATAATGTTGCGCCAAAGGAATACTCCACAAAAGAATTACTAGAGGAAGTTGCAAATGCTGCACTTATTGGAGCACGAGGCAATTCTGGGATGATTTTTGCCCAATACTTAACTGCGGTTGCAGAAAGTTATCATCATTTGGAATCAACTTTTGAAGGATTAGTTCAAGCATTTCAAAAAGCGGTCCATAAAGCATATGACGCCTTACTAGATCCGAAAGAAGGTACCATTTTGTCAGTGATGAAAGCTTGGTCTGAGGCTCTTGCGGGGTCATATGAGCAAGAGCGTTCTTTTCCACAATCGTTGTTAAATGCGCAAGTAGTGGCTGAGAAGGCGTTAATTAATACAGAATTTCAAATGCCTATTTTACGGAAAAATCGCTTAGTAGATTCGGGCGCTAAAGGTTTTTATTACTTTATTGCTGGTTTAACAAATGCTTATTGTGGTGAAGCTGTTTCGATTCCTGTAAGTTTTTCGGAAAAGAAAGATATCATTCAACCTAGCCATTTTGAAACGAATGAACCGCTATATCGCTATTGTTCCGAATTTATCATCAAACAAGCGTCCATCTCACAACAAACATTACGTGAAGTTCTTGCTTCTAAAGGTGATTCTCTAGTGATTGCAGGTAATGAAAAACAAATTAAAATTCATATTCATACAAATGAACCTCAAGAAGTTTTACGTTTATTATCTGCATATGGCGTGATGACTTATCAAAAAGTAGATGATATGAAACTTCAATATGAAGTAACAAAAGCACCTCGCGCAAAAATTGCTATCGTAACAGATTCCATTGCTGATTTACCAGAAAAATTTTTACTGGACCATCAAGTGCATGTGTTGCCAATGAACATTTTAGCAGGGGAAGAAAGTTTTCTTGATAAATTAACTGTCGGACCAGCAATGATGAAAGAAAAGCTAGAACAACAGTGGAAAATGAGTACAGCCCAACCAACAATACGGTCAGTGGATGCGCTACTCTCATTTTTAGAAAATAAATATGAACATGTACTAGTTATCACCGTCGCATCTAAGTTAAGTGGAACGTATCAATTAGTTAAACAACGAATACAAGGACGTAACTTATCTTCCAAATGGATACAAGTCATTGATTCAAGATTAAATTCTGTTGCTGAAGGGCTTTTAGTAAAGCAAGCAGTAGAATTAATAGAAATTGGTGAATCATTTGAAAAAGTGACGCAAAAGGTAAAACAATTGATTGAATCGTCATTTATCTATGTGGCAGTGGCAGATTTGTCGCCCATGGTGCAATCCGGTAGAATTCCGCGCGTTTTAGGAAAGATAGCGCAAAAATTGTCTTTACATCCGATTGTTAGCTTAGATGAATCTGGGAACGGAAAATTAATAGGTGTATCTTTTAGTCAAAAACAAAGTATGAAAAAAATAATTAAAAAAGTAACAAAACTACAACTTAAAGAGCTTGCTGTTACACATGTTTGCTCTATAAATGATGCGAAACTTTGGCAGAAGCAACTTGAAAAAGAAACAGGTCGAAATAGCTATCTTGTAGATAGTTCGGCTGCAATTGCGATTAGCGCCGGACTGGGAAGTGTCGCAGTCGCTGGCATTAAAGAGGAGGAAACAATATGATGTACTGGATAGTAGCTCTTGCTTTACTTGTTTATTTTGTACTCTGGTTTATTATTTCAAAAGTGAAAGGTAAGTATTCCTTAGTAGATATTGCTTGGGGCGGAGGATTCGTCGTGGTTGCATGGACAGGTTTTTTAACTACGTTTAGTATCACTGCCCAAAGTATCACCATTCTTATTTTAGTCACTTTGTGGGGTGTACGTTTATTTTGGCATCTAGCTCGTAGAAATTGGAATAAGCCTGAAGATTATCGTTATGTAAATATGCGCAAACGATGGGGAACCACATTAGTTAATTTAAAGGCCTTTTTAAATGTATTTGTATTACAAGGGGTATTATTGTTTATTATTGCTTTACCAATTACACATACTTTTGCTAATGAAAGTGTAGACTTTGCATGGTGGCAAATCCTTGGAATTATTCTCTGGATTATTGGTTTCATTTTTGAAGTTGGTGGCGATCGTCAACTCGAAAACTTCAAAAAAAATCCAGCTAATAAAGGAAAATTACTGACAACCGGTTTTTGGTCAGCTACAAGACATCCAAATTATTTTGGAGAAGCGCTTAGTTGGTGGGGTGTATTTTTAGTTGCATTAACGCAAATGACAGATATTTGGTTAATTATTAGTCCTGTAGTAATCACATTATTGCTATTGTTTGTTTCAGGAGTTCCTTTACTTGAAAAAAAATATCAAGATAGAGAAGACTTTAAAGCTTATGCAAATAAAACATCTAAATTTTTCCCGTTTTTAGGAAAAAAAGGTTTATAAAATAGTACTTACATTTCAATAATGTTATTAATTGCTATTTGCCTTCTAAAACGAGTAAAATAAGCAATAGGCATGATAAAACATTCCTAAGTACAATACTTGATAAGCGGAAGGGGTATAACAGATGAAAAAAGAAAAAACAGTCTTAATTATGAATTTTGATGAGGAAAGTATTTCTTATCAAGCATTTTCTGAAATGAAAAGATTACATGAAGAACGCAAAATCATCGGTTATCAAATGGCAGTTGTAAAACATGAGCCAGGCAACAAACTTGTTGCACAAGATTTTCTTGACTTTACTGGTGCCGATAAAAATATGAAAGACAGCCTTATTGGTATGCTAATTGGTATTTTAGGCGGACCATTCGGTATTTTAATTGGTTGGATGGTTGGTGCTATCGTTGGTTCTATGCAAGATGCTGGCGAAGTGAAAAATGCACTAACTGTATTTGAAAGAACGCTAAAAACAATTCCTGAAGGTTCTACAGGCCTTATTCTAATCGCTACAGAGCAAGAACTAGCGAATGTAAATGATGTTGCAATGGATGAACTACACGGCCGTGTTCAACGTATGGACGAAGCTATCGTAGCGCAAGAAATTAAAAGCGCTCAAGAAACAGAAGGAAAAGCAAAAGATTCCGCGAAAAAACATTGGTTCAACAAATAAAATCATTTCATCGAGGACAGAGTAATCTGTCCTCTTTTTGTTTTAATAAGGGTGAATAGGGGAAATAAACAACATAAAATAGACTTATAGAAACTTTTTTCAAGATGGTAACGCTTAACTCATTTTTATTTTCTGAAAACTATTTGCATCAAATTAAAAACATGCTACAATAAACAAGTTGTGAATTTCACAAGAAAATTTTTTGTCTGGAGATGAAATAATTTGGATGTTGAAAATAGTCCATTAATGCAGAAAATTGATTATAGTACGCGCAAAAAAATTGATTTAGTAAATAATAGTGTTCTTCGTTATATTGTGCGCGCAATGTTAGCATGTTTATTCTTAACGCTAGGGACTGCGGTCGCTGTGATGATTGGTGATAAAGTGGATCATTTCGCACCAGGCCTTGGTAAAATCACTTATGCATTTATGTTTAGTTGGTCGCTCGTAATGATTATTTATATGAATGCTGAGCTTGGAACTTCGAACATGATGTATATGACAACTGGTGTCTACCAAAAAATTGTTAAACCTGGAAAAGCATTACAAATTTTAATGCTTTGTGTTGTTTGTAATTTATTTGGAGGAATTCTTGCAGGGTATTTAGTTTCCCTTACTTCTGTTTTCCATAATCTGCCAGCTGATCATTTCTTGTTTACGGCAGTTAGCGGTAAATTAGAAAAAGAACCATTACAAATTTTTGTAGAAGGTATTTTCGCCAATATTGTTGTAAATACCGCTGTGCTTTGTACGCTCCGAATGAAAGATGACGCTGGTAAAGTCATTGCGATGATTTTTATTATTTTCATCTTTGCATTCTTAGGATTTGAGCACGTTATCGCCAACTTTTCTTCATTCTCATTAGCATTTTTCGCTTCTGGCGGAACACTTGCTGCCATGACGGTTGGAAATGTAACTGTCAATTTAGTACTTGCTTTACTTGGGAATTTTGTAGGTGGTGGCCTTGTCATCGGACTCGGCTATGCTTGGCTTAATCGAACGAAATCAATCTATAAAGACTAATAAAAAAGTTACCTCGGATATTTTCGAGGTAACTTTTTTTATATGCTTTTAACTGGCAAATTACTTAAAAATGAACGAATAAGCGGTTCGAATTTCGGTACTTCTTTTTCTACTAAAAAAGCATCATGACCGTATTCTGAGGCTACTTCATGGTAAGTAACTGGCACATCCCAATCTTTTAAAAGCGCGTAGCCACGTCGTAAATCGTGAATTCGGAAAAGCTGATCAGTAGTGATACCAATGAGCAAATATGGAATTTTTATTTTCGCAAAAGCAGGTAAATCATCCTTTGTTGGTGCAGTCACGTCGAATAAATCAATCGCCTTCGTTAAATACAAATAACTATTCGCATCAAATCGCTCTACAAAAGTATCTCCTTGGTATTGTAAATAAGACTCAATTTGAAAATGCTCTTTTGAGAAAGCGGCTGGGGAAGATTCGGCGACAGTGAAACGTTCAAATCGCTTGGAAAACAGTTCACTTGTCCGATAAGTCATCATTCCAACCATTCTCGCAGTTGCAAGCCCGCCCTCAGGTTGACCAATATAGTTACCACCATTGAAATCAGGATCATTCAAAATCGCCATTCGCATAATCAAGTTGTATCCAATCGCATCTGGCCCAGCAGCAAGCGGGGAGGCAATATTGATAATGCTATCCGTTATATCAGCATAATCAATTGCCCATTCTGTCGCCTGCATACCACCCATCGATCCACCAATCACCGAAACTATCCGAGTAACTCCAAGTTGTTCCAAAAGTTCCCGCTGCACCTTAATAATATCTTTAATCGAAAAACCGGGAAATTGCAGTCGAAAAGGCTCGCCTGTTTTTGGGTTAATAGAAGAAGGGCCAGTCGTACCACTACAGCCGCCAAATACATTCGTACAGACAAGGAAATATTTATCTGTATCAATCGTTTTCCCCGGTCCAATATAATCATCCCACCAACCAGGCGCATCATCTTCATAATGTTTCGCTGCATGAGCCGTCCCAGTAAGCGCATGCTCTAACAAAATACAATTATCGCGTGACTCAGAAAGTTTGCCATATGTTTCATAACCAACTAAAACAGGACTCAATGTTTCTCCATTTTCAAGTAGAAGAGGACTTTTTTGGAATAGTTCTTTTTGTTGTAAGGTCAATTCTCTTCACTTCCTCCTAAATTTGCTCTAGTGCTTTCGTCAAATCTTGAATGATATCATCTGCATTTTCGATTCCGATAGACAAGCGAATAGATTCTGGTTTTACTCCAGCTGTTAATTGTTGCTCTTCGTTTAATTGTTGATGTGTTGTGGATGCAGGGTGAATAATTAGCGATTTTGCATCACCAACATTCGCTAAATGCGAGAATAATTCGACGGACTCAATAACTTTTTTTCCAGCCTCATAACCACCTTTTACTCCAAAAGTGAAAATTGACCCTGGACCTTTTGGTAAATATTTTTGCGCTAAATCGTAATATTTATTATCTTTTAAGGCTGGATAGTTCACCCAAGCTACTTTTGGATGATCATTTAAGAAATTGGCTACTTGTTTGGCATTTTTCACGTGTTGCGTAAGACGAAGGGATAATGTTTCTAGACCCAAGATAAGCAAGAAGGCATTGAAAGGGGAAAGGGCAGCACCAGTGTCACGAAGAAGCGAGACACGCAGTTTGGTAATATAAGCCGCCGCACCAACATCATTTGTATAAGATAAACCGTTGTAGCTATCATCCGGCACAACTAGCTTTGGAAATTTGCCATTTGCCCAATTAAATTTACCAGAATCAATGACCGCCCCGCCAATCGCAACCCCATGACCACCAATAAATTTTGTCGCCGAGTAAACGACAATATCAGCACCAAAATCAAATGGGCGATTTAAATAAGCGGTCGCAAATGTATTATCAATAATAAGTGGGATATCGGATGCGTGCGCAATATCCGCTACTTTCTCAATATCCACAATATTAATATCAGGATTTCCAATTGTTTCAATGAATACTGCTTTCGTATTTTCTTTAATCGCTTTTTCAAAATTTTCAGGTTCATTTGGGTCAACAAAGGTAACATCAATTCCAAATGTTTTAAATGTATGAGAAAAAAGAGTGTGGGTTCCACCATAAAGGGTTGCGGCTGCAACAATATGATCACCTGACCCCGCAATATTCAAAATAGAATAAGTAATAGCGGCCATACCAGAAGCAGTTGCAACGGCACCAATACCGCCCTCAAGTAAAGTTAATCGTTCTTCTAAAACAGCTGTAGTAGGATTCATAATACGTGTATAAATATTTCCAGTTTCTTGTAAACCAAATAAAGCTGCGGCATGTTCAGGACTATCAAAAGTATACGATGTTGTTTGATAAATCGGTACGGCTCTCGAATGCGTATCGCCGTCTGGTGTATGTCCACCATGTACTTGAATTGTCTCAAATTGATACTCATTGCTCATAAAAACCACTCCTTTTAATATGTATTTATCAGTAAATCCAATCAAAAAACCTCCCTAGCAGTATATAAGCCGCCAGAGAGGATAGAATTTCCTAAACTTGGATTTCCGACTTATCTTTCAGAATATACTGCTGGAATTAGCACCGTGAAAATTTTCCGGTTGCTAAGGCTTCAAAGGGCCAGTCCCTCCACCTTTCGTGATAAGAAAATACTATTAAATTAAGTTATATAATACGCTGGTTGAAAAGAATTGTCAACTATCGATGTGAATGAAATTGTGAAATATATTATGAAAATTTTGTGACGAATAATCCTTTAAATGAAATAAGTAAGTCAAAAAGGGTTTTAATTTTCTTTTTTTAGGTTATTATAGTTAAGACTAATAATATTTCATCAAAAGTGGGGTTGAATTAGGACAAACAAAAGGGAGTTGAAATAATAAATGAAGACTTTTACACGAATTCTTGTTTTACTAGCAGGAATTGCAATGATTGTACTTGGAATTTGGTTCTTATTCCATCCGGGGATTTCTCTATTAACCTCGACATTAATGATTGGATTCTTATTACTGATTTCTGGTATTTTCCACACAATCTCTTATTTCTCAGACAGAAAATCACAAAATGTTTCTGGTTGGGTACTAGCTGACGGAATTTTATCCATCTTACTAGGTTTCTTGCTATTATTTAATGAATTTGAGGGAACGTTAACACTTGTATTACTTTTTGGTATGTGGGTACTGTTTGCTGGTATTATGCGTACAATTGGCGCGTTTACTGCCAAACAAAATAATGTACAAGGTTGGGGTTGGATCCTAACAGTTGGTATTATTGGTATCATTGTTGGATTTATCGCTCTCTTCAATCCAGTTATATCAGCAATTGGAATAGTACTTATCGTTGCAATTTTCTTTATTGTTCAAGGTATCGGAGCAATTGCAACATTCTTCTTTATTGGTAAAAATAATTAAGAAAAAAAAGCGAAATCAGCGGTTGATGGCTGGTTTCGCTTTTTTAAAAAATTAATTCAATTGATTTACTGGTTAAAAATTCTAGCCATTCTTTGGAGGGTTTTTGATCAGTAATAATACAATTGATTTGGTCGAAATTCATTATTTTTACAAAAGCAACTTTATCAAATTTAGTATGGTCAGCAAGAAGAATCACCTTGGTGGCTTTTTTTGCCATATTTCGCTTTAAATCACCTTCTGGATCATTAGAATCCGTGATACCATGAGTCATAGAAAGGCTCTTACAACTAAGAAGGGCAATATCGGCGTTATAATGTTCCACTGTACTTGCAGAAACGGTGCCAACAAGTGACATGGATTTCGTGCGTAATTCTCCACCAGTAGATATAATTGTAAAAGAAGAATTGGAGAACTCTTGTAGAGCGATAATTGAATTAGTAATTAATGTTATTTTACTCTTTTGAAGTTGAATTTCTTTTAAGGATTCCAATACAGTAGAGCTTGTATCAGCCATAATTGTATCACCATCATGAAGTAATTCATTCATTTTTGAAGCGATATTCTTTTTAGCTTCTATATTAATAGCATTTCTTGTTTGATAAGGTAAGTCTTCATTCGTATGAAGGTTCAGAGTTGCCCCTCCATAAGTACGTGTAACAATACCTTCTTTTTCCATTTTTTCAAAATCTCTTCTGATTGTTTCTTCCGTCACTTTAAATTCTTCAGCAAGAGTAGAAACGAATGCTTTTTTGTCACGGTATAAGTGATGCATAATTTTTTCTCTACGTTCAAAAGCTAAAATATTAAACATCTCCTTTGCCATTTTTCTTTTATTATAGCCTTTAATCCAACATAAAACCACTTAATTTTGGTAAAGAAAAGCAGACTCATTTTTGTATAAAGAAGATAAAACAACATTTTAATGCTTTGTTTGTGTTGACTTATGTTTGAATTGTCGTTATTATGAAGAAGTAGAAAACGTTTTCAAAGTAATGCTATGATTTGTGAAAATACGAGCAAATAGGAGGAGAACAGAAAATGACAACACAAGTATTTTATGTGCCAGCAGTTAATTTAATGGGTAGAGGTTGTATATCGGATATTGGTGAACATATTCAAGAATTAGGATTTAAAAAAGCACTTTTAGTAACAGATAAGTTTTTAAGTAGTAGCCCAATCTTGGATAAAGTAATTGCGCCATTAAAAAAAGCGGGAGTCGCATTTTCGATTTTTGATGATGTAAAACCAAATCCAACATGCGAAAACGTCAACCAAGGATTAGCATTTTTGAAAAAAGAGAATTGTGATTTTATTATTTCTGTTGGTGGTGGCTCGCCTCAAGATGCTGCTAGTGGAATTAGTATTTTAGCGACAAATGGTGGAGATATGCGTGATTATGAAGGCGTTCATCAATCTAAGAAAAAAGGATTGCCTGTAGTTGCAATTAATACGACAGCTGGGACATCTGCTGAAATCACGATTAATTATGTCATTACAGATGAAGACCGTGGTGTAAAAATGGTTTGTGTTGATAAAAATAGTCTTGCACGAATTTCTGTCAATGATCCAGAATTAATGGTGGACAAACCGGCAGCATTAACCGCAGCAACTGGTATGGATGCACTAACCCATGCTGTTGAAGCATTAGTAACACCAGGTGCATATCCTGTAACCGATGCTACAGCAGTTGCAGCGGTTGAGCTAATCTTCAATTATTTACCTCGTGCCGTAAAAGATGGCCACGATATCGAAGCAAGAGAACAAATGGTATACGCGATTTTCTTAGGAGGTATGGCTTTCAATAATGCGGGACTTGGTTTTGTACATGCGATGGCTCATCAACTTGGTGGAGTGTATGATTTGCCACATGGTGTATGTAATGCAATGCTTCTACCAATTGTAGAACGTGAAAATGCTAAGCGAGTACCAGAAAAATTCCGCAAAATTGCAAAAGCGATTGGGTTGGATGTGACAAATAAATCCAATCAAGAATGTGCGGATTATGCAATTAAAAAAATTCGGGAGTTATCCATTGAAGTAGGTATTCCTGAAAAGTTATCAGAACTGGGTGTAACAGAAGTTGATTTAAATAAATTAGCAGATAACTCACTTAAAGATGCCTGTGCTCCAGGAAATCCATTTATGCCTACAAAAGAAGAAACAATCGCAATGTTTAAAGAGATTTTATAATCCAATAAAAAAGAAGCTATCTAAATCAAATTAGATAGCTTCTTTTTGTGTTATGCTTGTTTTTTACGAAGTACAATTACAGTACCACTAGCTAAAAGAAGACCAATAGCAGTTAGTGGAAGAGAGCTTTCATCACCTGTTTTCGGTAATGTGCCTTCAGATTTTTTAGGGTCTTTAACTTTTACGTTATTTTTATTGCTATTTTTAACAATTGTTTTGATATCAGGTTTTTTAGCAGTTACAGTTGGTGTTTCAACGATTTCCATATCTTGTCCAATATAGGAATAACCACCATAATCACTATAATTACCATTATCATCAAAAGCGAATAAAACAAAGAAATCATTTTGTTTTAATGGAGTTTTTAGTTTTAATGTAAAGTTTCCGCTTGAGTCAGATGTAGTTGTTGCAATTAAATCACCATTTTCACTAAGCATTTCAACTGTTACATTAGAAGATGTTTTACCGTAGATAACTTTAGCAGTACTATTTTTTTCATCAAGTACAGGTGTTTTAAGTGTTGCTACATTATTGATTACAAAGTATGAAACTGTTACTTCTTGAGTATTACCAGCTGTATCTTTTGCAATAATCACAGTCTCATGATATCCAGTTGTAGCAGTACTAGCTTCATAACCAGGTTTGAAAGAAAGCTTAACCTTACCAGCGTTATCAGTAGCTATTACAAAATCTTCTGGTGTTAGAACTTCACCTTTAGTAAAGACGGAATCTTCATCAATTAATGATACTTCTGGTGGAGTTTGGTCGATAACATAGAATGGTGCAACTAATTCTTCTGTTTTTCCATCTTTAGTAGCTACAATCGTTGTGGAAAAATATCCTGGTGTTGTAGTAGATGGCACACCAGTTTTGAAACTTAATTGTACACCTGCAGCTGGTGTTGCAAATTGACTTGGTGTTGGTTTAGAACCTTGTGCAATTACAGGAGTTGTTTTTAGAGTTGCAAGTGGAGTAGCTGCTTTTACTGTATAATCAGCAGTTACTTCAACAGATGTTGCATCATCAAAAGTAACAAGAATTACTGTGGAATAATTACCAGCAGTAGCTGTTGTTGGAGCCCCGTTTTTAAAAGCAAAAGTAGGCTTGTTTGTATCATCATTAATTGTTACAAAATCAGTTGCTGCAGGTTTTGCGCCAATTTCAAATGAAAGGCCAGTTTTTGCGGTAACAGCATTGGGTGCTGCTTTTAAAGGTTTTTTAATTGTTTCACTTGGTTCTGTTGCTTTTTCGTCCTTAATTGTCTCTTTTTCTACAACGTTAGTTTGCTCTTTTTCTACTGCAGTTGAAGACTCGACAGTGGAATCTTTTACTTCTTCGCTTTCAGTGTTTTCTGTAGCAAAAACGGGAGCACTAATAGATAAAGCTAGCCCGATTGCCAGTGTTGCAACTAATCCTTTTTTTAAGTTTTTCATTCAATGTCCTCATTTCCCTTTTTTTGTATGTTACATAGTTAATTATAAGGGAGTTGGTATGGATAAGGAAGTAAATATTGAGCGATTTAGTAAATATATTACAAAATTGTGTCGAAAAAAAGAAGTGTATTTTTTTTAGTAAATACACTTCTTTTTTGACCATTTATAAATATGGTTTGTATGTATTGGTTAAGTTCTGTTTATGTTTCTCGAAGTCAATTATACGCCAAGGTTTAGGTGATAAGGCGATAATACCTTCTTCTTCTAGCTTTCTTAAATTTGTCGCAACATAAGCACGAGCTAAATTTAAATAATTGCCTAAGATTTTTTGTGTGAAATAGTATGGGACTAAGCATGATCCATCCGACTCAATCCTGCCAAATCGTTCACCACATGCAATTAATCCAGCTAAAACTTTTTCACTTGAAGGTAAATTAACGTAAGATTCTCGTTCTAAAATTGGTTCAACCATATTTTGCATTAAGGTATTCATGTGCCAAAATACATCAGGTGAGCTCAGAAATTTACCTAAAACATATTTACGTTCAAATTGATAAATACTTACTTCACTAATGGTTGTATAATTTACTGGTGATTTTGCACCGCCGAGCATTGTAAGTGGTCCAATCGAATCGCGTTTTCCTAAGAAACTAATAATGCTATCCTCTTTGCACGTATTTTTACTCATTGCAACTACACCTTCTTCTATGATGTAGAAGTAAGCAGTTTCTTCACCTTCAATTAAAATCTTTTGATTACGTCTAAATCGAATTCTTTTATATGGAAGAACCGCTTCATTCGAATCTTTTAACAGTTCTAGTAAATCTGCGTTGTAAAAACTATTTTCCTCATTCAGTAATGACATATACCGAGTCCCCTTTTCTCAGTGTTAATCATTATCATTATATAGGAGATGACTCAAAATGTGTATCAATGGGGCTTAATATGCTTTAAGTAGTTTTGCTTTGATTAATCGATCACGAATTAATATACCTAAAATAGCAGCAAAAACAGCTTTAATAATACCAGGAATAATAAAAGGAACCATCCCAGTTAAAAAGGCAGTTGGCCAGTCAAGTCCAGTACTCACTTTAAGCCATAATACACCAAATATAAGCGTTACAATTGCTCCTAAAATATTAGCTACAATAGCATAAGGAACAGTGAATTTCGTTTTTTGAAGTAACCAACCCGTAAGCAGTGCATTAAAAATAAATCCGATAATAAAGCCGCCAGTCGGACCAAATATAATTCCAATTCCAGCTGTCATTCCTTGAAAAACAGGAATTCCGACTGCACCGAGAACAATGTAAACTAATACCGAAATTGTACCATGACGAGCGCCAAGGATAGTTGCAGCTAGGCCAATGGCGAAAGTTTGACCAGTGAGTGGAATAGGACCTAGCGGAATGGCGACTTGCGCAAGTATAGCAATTATAACGGCAAACAAAGAATCAATGACTAAAAATTTCAATTTCTGATCTCGCATAAAAATACCTCTCCTCAATGTAAACTTATTACTAAAATAGGTTAACATTTATCAACTTAAAAAACAATACTACTTTTTTAATTCAGTACCTTGCAATGAACACTAGTGTATGATAAACTATAGTGGTAGTGAACAATATATAGTAGTGGTGTATTAATACTAGTGTGCAATATGACAGAATGGAGGAGTTAGCATGGAAGTTAACCCACAATTCAAAAAAGGTGTGTTAGAACTTTGCTGTTTATTTTTAATTCAAAAGAAAGATTGCTATGGCTATGAATTAGCCAATCAAGTTTCTAAATATATTGAGGTAGCTGAAGGGGCTATTTATCCAGTGCTTAGAAGACTAGTAAAAGAAGAGTATTGCTCCACTTATTTAGTAGAATCAAATGAAGGTCCATCAAGAAAATACTATCAGCTGACGGTAAAAGGGGAAATTTACTTGAATGAGCTAATCTCTGAATGGAATAATTTTACAGATAGTGTTGCAAAGCTTTTAACGGAAGGGGAAGCAGTAAATGAATAAACAAGATTTTCTAAATGAATTAAATCAGCGACTAGAATTGCTTGATCCAAAAGAACGAAGAGAACTATTGTCTGACTATCAAGAGCATTTTAGAAACGGTATTGAAGCGGGGAAAAGTGAAGAGCAAATCGTATTTGACCTAGGTAAGCCAGAAGAAATTGCCGCAGATATTTTAAGTGAACGCGACATTCGTGAAGAACATGTTGAAACAGATTATTATTATGTTCCAAGGAAAAACCAAAATGAAAATAGATCAATGAGTAAACAAATTTTAATTGGAGTAGGCTTATTTTTCTTAGATATTTGCCTTATTATCCCAATTATGGTCTCCTTGTGGGCTCTAGTTATTTCACTATGGACAACAGTTGGAGCATTCATTCTTTCACCAATTTTGCTTGGTGTTGGACTTTTATTTGGAGAAGAAATCGAAGTGTATCAAATGTTTATGTCCATTGGGCTTGTTGGACTAGGATTGATGCTTTTATTTGTAGTAAATATTCTATCTAGTTTTACAATCAAAACGACAATGGCAATTATCCAGTGGCATAAATATGCAGTAAAAGGGGGCGGAAAAAATGCGTAAACGTCATTTAAGTAGTAAATTATTTTTCGCCGGATTAGTGTTATTTATTATTGGGGCTATTGGTGTGGCACTGACGATGAAATCAGGCGACATGATTGAAAAAGGCGAATCACTTACAAAAGAGTGGGATTTAGCAAACGGTGATATTAGTAAAATTGCTTTCTCTTCAAACCACGATACATTAGTTGAGTGGAAAGAAAGTACGAATGGTAAAAATTACGTGGAACTAAAAGGTAATTATTCAAAAGACGATAAAAAAGCAATCGAAAAATTAAAACCAGTTTCAGACAATGGGAAAACTATAGATATTAATGTACCAGAAGAAAACAATTGGTTTAACTTTGGGAAGATATATGCCTATGGTCAACAGAAGTTAACAGTTTATTTAACAAAAGACTCAAAGCTAAATGCTTTACAAGTTAAAACAAATTCTGGGGATTTAAATATCTCGAATTTTAAAGTAGAAAAACTTGTTACTTCATCAAGCTCTGGTGAGTTAAAAGTTAATCGAATAGTAGCTGATACTGCGAAAATTTCTACATCCTCCGGGGATATCGACCTTTCGAACACAAAAGCGAATACAGTACTTGAAACCAATTCCGGAGAAACCAATATTACAAAATTAACTGGTGATTTAGAGTTGGATGGTAGCTCAGGTGATGTAACTGCTAATGGTATAAAAGCGAAAAATCTTAAAATCGCGATAAGTTCTGGTGAAATAGAGTTTACAAACGGTGCGGTAACTGAATTAGCGATATTAACTACAAGTTCAGGCGATATTTCTGCCCATTCAAAAGGGGAACTGCATGTCGAATCTAATTCGGGATCCATTGAGGTAGAAGGTGTAACAAATAACTTAACAGCGAATACTAGCTCAGGTGATATTGAAGCATCCGTTGTTGAAACGGTTAAAAAAATTCAAATGAATACTAATTCAGGAGAAATCGATTTAAAACTACCTACTGATTTTAAAGCAATCTATGAAACGAAAAGTAATTCTGGTAGTATCAAAGTTCCTACAAGCGATACAAACACAGAAAATCGTGTAACAGTAAAATCAAGCTCAGGTGATATTACAATTGAAAAATAAAGAATTCTATGCGCTAATTATTTAATTAGCGCATTTTTTTGTAAAAAAGGGGTAAAGTCTGATAAACTGCTTCATCAATATATGTAAGTGGAAGGAGAATGTGTGATGGATTTTCATATTAGAAAAGCAACGAATTCTGATGCCGAGGCTATCCAACAAGTAGCGATTACTTCGTGGCATCATACTTATCATGACTTAATTCCAATTGATGTACAAGATGACTTTTTAGAAAGATTTTATAATGTAGAAACGCTACACAATCGTATTTCTGCAACCCCTTTTGCCGTTGTAGAGCAAGCAGACAAGGTTATTGGTTTTGCGAATTTTATTGAACTTGAGAAGGGGAAAAGTGAACTTGCGGCATTTTATTTACTTCCAGAAGTGACTCAGCGGGGAATTGGCACAGAGTTATTAGAAGTTGGAATGACTTTATTTCACGTCCCATTACCGATGTTTGTTAATGTGGAAAAAGGAAATGAAAATGCCATTCATTTTTATGTAGCAAAAGGATTTGTTAAAGTAGAAGAATTTACAGAGGATTTTTACGGGTATCCATTAGAAACAATACGCTTTAATTTGAATCATCATGCTTTTGAAGAAGAATAAAAAAATGTCTATTCTAGTTGAAAAATCAATTAGGATAGACATTTTTTTATTTGGTAGCAGCTTTTCCACTTGTGTGTCTGCCACCACGTAAAAAGAAGAAAATAATTGCTAATATTGCCATGATTACTCCTGCAAGAACACAAATACCAACAGAAATGAACATGCCGGAAACTTGAATAATGCCAAGGATGATGACTGTTACAACCACTCCATAAGCAAATCCCCATATTCCAAACGTTAAATAGCTAGCTTTTTTACTAAAACCGTAAAATAATTCACCTAGTGTAGAGGCAACTAAAATTACAGGTGCGGCAAAAAGTATTGCTGAAAAACCAAGCTGAGCTGTAACTTTTTCAAAGAGGATAGTTTCGATTAATAGTGCAGAAAATATTCCTAAAACAAAAATGGATAAATAAGCGATAATAAAACGCATCAAAAAAACCTCCTAAACTTATGCTATATTATAGCATAAATTAGGAAGTTAGATTAACATCTAGCCCAGTTATCTTCACTCCGCTTTACGATACGAGTAATCCCTTGAATTAAATTGAAAATAACGATGGATACATTTAGAAACACGATAATAAATACGGTAGCTAAAGCAAGAAAATGGGTGGTATCCGCACTATTTGTACTAAAAGGAACATTATTATAAAGTAAAATTATTACAACAAGACCAGCTACAAATGTGGTTTGTGTCAGTAACGCCCATTTCAAATGGTGTCTTACTTCTTTATCTTTATTTGTACACCAAAAAATAGAAGGAATGATAATTGGAGCAAAGAAAAGACTGAAATAACTAAGTGCGCTAATCATTTTTTTATCAAACATTTCTCATCGATCCTCTCATTTGTTTATAAGTCTATTATAGCGGGGAAAGAGAAATGGAACCATCGAATTAGGTGACGATATCAAAATGAAAATGACAGTTTTGTCATATACAAAAACGCCCCTTCGAGAAATCAAAGAGACGTTTCTTCAAATAATGGACTTTAAGGACCAAACTTTACTGCGCCATCTGCGGTACATTAAAACAGCTCGGACGCCTTCATCGATAATATAAGCAATCCAAACACCAACGAGACCTAATCCAGCTGAAATTCCAAGGACATAAGAAAACGGCAAACTAACTATCCACATAACGATAAGTCCGCATATGAACGGAAAACGGACATCACCAGTAGAATTGAGACTACTAATGATAATAATATTGGTTGCACGTCCAAGCTCAAGGAAAATCGATAGTAAAAATAATTCTTTCGTCATCTGAATGATTTCGGTATTTGTTGTAAAAAGTCGCATAATTGGTTCCGCAAACAAGTAAATGGAAACACTAACGACAATGGCGACAACTAAACCAATTTTCCAGCTACGTAAGCCTTGTTTATAAGCTTTATCTATTTCTTTGGCACCAACAGCTCGACCAATAATAATCTGGGATGCTTGCCCCAGTGCAATAGCAAATAAAGCGACAAACTGACTTACGGTAGAAGCATATACCTTTGTTGTCAGTGCTTCTGTACCTAAAATAGCTATAATTGCGGTTACAACTAGTTGAGATCCTGCATAAGACAAATTTTCTCCGGCAGAGGGAAGACCCAAGCGCAAAATCGAATAAAGTAGCTTTTTGGAAACTTGTTCTAATTTTCTAAAATGGAATGTGTAACCGATGTATTTTTTTAACATCCAAATTGCTAGACCCATTCCGACGAAATTGGCGACAGCAGTTGAAATTCCAACCCCAGCCACACCAAAGTCTAAATAAGCAAGTGGACCGTAAAGGAATAAGTAATTACCAACGACGTTAATAATGCTAATTGTAACAGGAACAAGAATGGATTGCCTTACATAACCATGTGCCCGAAGAATTGGCAAAATCGAAGCGTGAATCGCGATAACAACGGAACTGCCACCAATAATTTCTAAAAAGGGTGCACCAACTTGTACTAAATGAGGGTCAATTCCCATCCAAGCAAGAAAGTTTTTGGACATGAAAATGAATATTATACTCATAACAATACCAATTAAGAAAGCGACCACTAAACCATTTGTAATTACATTCTCAATTTCTTTATGCTTTTTAGCTCCAATCATTTGAGCTACGATGATTTGCACACCAACACTGATGAAGCCATAAATAATAATCGAAATTACAAGAATTTGATTGGCAACTCCTGTCGCAGCCACTGCATCATCTGAATAATGGCCCAACATAAAAACATCAATATAACTAATCATCAGGCGTAAAAATTGCTCTAAGAAAATCGGCCAAGCTAGCGTGAAAAGGCTTATACTCGCTACTTTATGTGCTGAATTCAATTATTTCCCTCCCTTCTTTTTTAAACATAATTAAAGCCATTATAAGGTAATTAAAGTTAAAAGTATAGATTAATTTCAAAATAACTCCAAGATATTACTTGACAAAAAAGGAATAAATCATATAATTAGTTAGGTAAACTAATCAAATAACAGAAAGAAGTGGAGAAATGTCTTCGGAAAATCAAGACTTGGGACACTCAGTAATCAAGGCTTTCATGAATTTTAAGCATGCTGAAATAAAGAGTTTCCAAATTCCAGGTTACAGTAAATCTGAAACAAGGTTTATTTTTATTTTATCTCGTGGGCTTAAAAGTAAAGGGCCAAAAATTCGTGTTTCCGATCTTGGTCATATGCTTAGGATTTCAAAACCAAGCGTCACGCAAATGATACAATCTTTGGAGGGAAAAGGACTTATTAAACGAGTACAAAACCCAGAAGATAAACGCTCCATGTATGTGGAACTTACAGAAATGGGTGCAGGTGTATCAAAAAAAATGTTCGATGAGTTTCAAGCTAGTTTTGAAGATATGCAAGGATTTTTAGGCGAAGACGATATGAAAAAACTGATTACTCTTTTAGAAAAACTCACAGATTACTTAAACAAAAAATCCGAAAATAAGGAGGAATGACCCGCATATGATGAAATTGATGAAAAGATTAAAACCTTATTGGCTGAGCATTACGGCCGTATTAGTCCTTACTTTCGGGCAAGTTATTGGACAGCTTTATCTACCAACCTTAATGTCTAACATTATTGACAAAGGGGTTGTAAAAGGCGATACAGATTATATTTGGAGCACAGGAATGCAGATGCTACTCATATCATTTGCGTCGGTTATCTTATCAGTGATTGTGGTTTATCTCGCATCGAGAATTTCAATGGGATTCGGGAAAGATTTACGAGATAAAATTTTTACAAAGGTAGAGGACTTTTCCTTACAAGAGTTTGATAAAGTAGGAACTTCTTCTTTAATTACTAGAACGACAAATGATGTTGTTCAAATCCAAAACGTGCTTTATATGATGATGCGCTTAATGGTGATGGCTCCAATCATGTTACTCGGCGGTATAATTATGGCGGTTGGCCGAGACGCGAAATTATCCCTTATTTTTGTGGTTGTTTTGCCACTTTTACTTCTATTAGTAGTTGTATTAGGTGGAAAAGCAATGCCAATGTTTAAATCATTACAAAAGAAAATGGATAAGCTAAACCGTGTTATTCGTGAAGGGTTAACTGGAATTCGTGTTGTTCGTTCGTTTAATCGTAACGCCGATGAACTTGAAAAATTTGAAGAAGCGAATGCTGACTATGCTACTACGGCAATTAAAGTCAACCGTTTGCTGTCGTTAATGAGTCCGTTAATGATGTTACTTATGAACTTAACATCCATCGCTATTGTGTGGATTGGTTCGATTTTTATTGGAAATGGTGATATGCAAGTTGGGGACTTGATGGCATTCATTCAATATGCGATGCAAATCATGATGTCCTTTATGATGCTTTCTGCTGTATTTATTATGATTCCACGTGCAGGAGCTTCCGCTGAACGTATTAATGAAGTATTAGATATGAATGCAGAAATACTAAATCCAGAAAATCCAAAAACAAGTACACCACCAGCTAAACTTTCTTTTGAAAATGTTACTTTCCGTTATGAAGGTGCTGAAAAACCAGTTATTGAAGATATCACTTTTGAGGCGAAAGCAGGGGAAACAATTGCCATCATTGGAAGTACTGGAGCTGGGAAATCAACTTTAATTAATATGATTCCGCGTTTCTACGATGTTGAAAGTGGCGTTGTAAAAATTAATGGTATTGATGTGCGTGAAATGGACCAATCAATTTTACGTCAAAAAATCGGTTTAGTTCCTCAAAAAGCCGTATTATTCACTGGAACTATTGCTTCTAATATGCGATACGGTAAAGAAGATGCAACAGATGAAGAAATCTGGAAAGCACTTCGAACTGCCCAAGCAGAAAATTTTGTATCTAAACTTGCAAATGGTTTAGATAGCCGGGTAGAACAAGGTGGTAACAACTTCTCCGGTGGGCAAAAACAACGCCTTTCTATTGCGCGTTCTTTAATTAGAACACCAGAAATTTATATATTTGATGATAGTTTTTCAGCACTAGATTTCAAGACGGATGCGAAACTGCGTGAAGCTTTGAAGGCAGAAACAACTGAGGCCGTGACACTTATCGTAGCTCAGCGGATTACGTCTGTTGTGAATTCTGACCAAATCATCGTTCTTAATGAAGGGAAAGTTGCCGGCATTGGAACACATGAAGAATTAAAAGAATCAAATCAGATTTATCAAGAAATTATGAGGTCACAGCTGTCAGAGGAGGAAATCGCATGAGTGGTCCAGGTCCAGGTGGTGGAATGAGAATGCAAACAGCCGCCAAACCAAAGAACTTTAAACAAACACTATTTCGTCTTCTAGGCTATATGAAACCTCGTTCTGTCGCGATTATTGTTGTCTTTATCTTTGCGATTTTGTCTACGATTTTTAACATTTTTAGTCCGAAAGAACTTGGGAAGGCAACGACAGAAATTTTTAAAGGTGTTATGAGTCCTGAGGGAATTAATAATGATAAGATTTTCAATATATTAATGATTGTTTTAGTCTTATATCTTGGAAGTTCCTTATTTAGTTTTATTCAACAATATGTGATGTCGAGTGTTGCACAACGTACTGTTTATGACATGCGTAAAGATTTAAAAGCAAAAATGGCTCGACTTCCGCTGAAATATTATGATACACGCTCAAATGGTGATATTCTTAGTCGTTCTGTCAATGACATGGATAACATCGCGAATACGCTGCAACAGTCATTAACTCAGGCTATTACAGCGATTGTCCAAATGATCGGTGTTTTAATCATGATGCTGACAATCAGTTGGCAAATGACATTAATAGTACTTGTGACTGTCCCAATTAGTATTATTTTAGTCGCGATTATTGCGGGTAGATCGCAACGTTACTTTGGCGCACAACAACGTAATCTTGGTATTTTAAATGATACTGTAGAAGAAACTTATGGTGGTCAAACAATTATTAAAGCTTTTGGTCAAGAAAAGAAAACATTAGTAAAATTTGACGAGGTCAATGAAGATTATTTCAAAGCGGCTAAAAAAGCGCAATTCATTTCTGGTATTATGATGCCTGTAATGCAATTTGTTGGTAACTTGGGCTATGTAGGTGTCTGTGTGGCCGGTGGTATATTTGTTACGAATGGTTCGCTTCAAGTTGGGGATATTCAATCATTTACACAGTATGTCCAACTATTTACACAACCTATTTCCAGTGTCGCGAATATTGCTAATATCATCCAATCCACTATTGCTTCGGCTGAACGTGTTTTTGAAATGATGGATGAAGAAGAAGAAAAAGACGAGATTCCAGCTAATGTTAATCAAGTTGCTGGCGAAGAAAACAGTATTGTATTTGACCATGTGAAATTTGGTTATACACCAGATAAACCATTGATGACGGATTTGAATATTCATGTGGAAGAAGGTCAGATGGTGGCTATTGTAGGTCCTACTGGTGCTGGTAAAACAACGATAATCAACTTGCTAATGCGTTTTTATGATGTAGATGGTGGAGAGATTCGGATGAAAGGTATCGATACACGCGATATGACTAAAGAGGAAGTTCGCGCAAAATTCGGTATGGTACTCCAAGATACATGGTTATTTAATGGAACTATTGCAGATAATATCGCTTATGGTCGAGAAGGAGCAACGAAAGAGGAAGTTATCGGAGCAGCAAAAGCAGCTTATGCGGATGATTTCATTCGGAGACTTCCAAACGGCTATGATACTGTCTTGAATGAAGAAGGTTCTAATATTTCTCAAGGGCAAAAACAACTTCTAACAATTGCTCGCGCGATTTTATCAGATCCATCCATTTTAATTTTAGATGAAGCGACTTCAAGTGTCGATACTCGGACAGAATTAAATATTCAACTTGCGATGGGAAATCTGATGGAAGGACGCACAAGTTTTGTTATTGCGCATAGACTTTCAACTATTCGTGATGCGGATTTAATTCTTGTGATGAATCATGGTAGTGTGATTGAGCAAGGAACTCACCAAGAACTGCTTGCGGCGAAAGGCTTCTATGCTGATTTATATAATAGTCAATTTACTGGTGCTCAAGCCGTTTAATTGAAAAAGACAATGTGGTGTAAAAAGCCACATTGTCTTTTTTGAGCATAAAATTTGTTTGCCTAGCAAGAAGGCGGTATGGTAAATAAAGAAGAATTTGAAGAGGTGAAAATAGATGTATCAATCCATTACTGCAAATGATTTAGAACAAGAATTGAAAGAATCCACGCAAAATATACTAGATGTAAGAGACGCAGATGCCTTTATTGAAGGTCACATTCCAAATGCCATAAATATTCCGATTAATGAATTACCAGAAAAGCTTGCAACGCTTGATAAAAAGAAAGCTTATACAATTATTTGTTATGCAGGTGGACGTTCTGAGCGAGCAAGTCAATTTTTAGCTGCGGAAGGTTTTGATGTAACGAATGTAATGGGTGGCATGGGTGCTTTTCGTGGTACTACCACTAAATAAACAAAGAAGTCGTGACTTGAATATTAAGTCACGACTTCTTTTTAGTGTTGTTTTCTATTGCGGAAAAAGATAATTGCTAATCCCGCTAAAGCGATACCGACTAATACATTAGTTGGTTGATTCGTATCTCCAGTTTTAGGAAGTTCTTTTTTTGTCGTTTTAGTATGAACTTCAACCGTTTTATTTTCTTTGTTATTGCTATTTATTTTTGTTGCGGTCGCTTCTTTTTCTGTTATTTTTGTTTCAGGTGTTTTTATTGTTTCTTTTTGTGGGGTTTCTATTTTTGCTGAATCAGTTGGCGCACTCTCTTTTACGTTGGATTTTTTATTTTCTTTTGTTGTTTGGTTGTCTGGAATGGTGGATGATTCTTTATCTGGTGAAGGGGTGTTAGTTTCTTCTTCTTGTATTTCTACTTGAACTTTTACTGGATCCGCTTCGACTAAAGCTTCACTTGTTGCATATAATGTCACTTCATAAGTTCCTAAATCATCCAACTTAACAACATCTTCAAAATCACTCGTTATTTCGCTTGGACTAACGGTTGCAGCTGAAATGTCTTTTAAAAATTGTTCTTCTGTTAAGACTGTTCCTTCTTTGTAAGAAATAGAATTAAGCGCAGTAATGACAGGTTTTTCCAAAATAGTGATGGATACTTGTCTAGGAGCGGCTTTTATCCCAGCTTCGTTTTCAGCATTTAATGTCACTTCATAAACACCAGGTTTTTGTAAATCAACTACACTTTTAAAATTACTAGTAATCGTAGTTCCGTCGTCTGTCTCCGCATGGATATCATTTAGAAATTGTTCTTCAGTGATAACGGTATTTTCAGGATAATTAATAGTAGGATCACTAGAAATAGTTAAAGAATGATCGATATCAAAATAATGATCATATGTCCCATTTGAAATAGAATAAGAAGGAATATTAGAAGGACTTACATAGCTACCAGCTGGGCTTTCATAAGCAGAATTATACTCCATTTTAGTGATAGAATTAAAATATTCCCTTGTGATACCGCTAACTGTAATTCCTTTATCATCAATCTTTAAACGACTACCATCGATTTTTTGTTCATTTAAAGTGAAAAAAGTTTTAGAACTGCTGGTAGATGTTGTAAAAGGAATAACATCTCCATTAAAATTGGTTAATCTATCTTTCATTAGACTAAACGGGACAAAAAATGTTTGGTCTGTTTCATTATAGTTTAATACAGAGCTCTTAATAGAACTATTGATTAATTCTGTCCGACCAATGTTTTGACCATAAGCAGCAAGATTAGTTAGTTTAGGAAATGCTTCAATACCTTGAAAATCATGAATACCACAAAATTGAACAAATAAAGTATTCAAATTAGGCAATGATTGTAAGGAACTAATATCGGTTATGGAAAAGTTTTTATCTAAATTTAAATTGGTCAAATTAGGAATATGGTTTATTTTAGGGAATATAGTATTATCTAATTTTGAATTACTCAAAGTTAAATTAGTTAGTTTTTGGAAATTATTAAAATTGGGAAGGGCCTCAGGTGTGACGTTATCCCCAGATAAATTTATATAAATTAAATTAGTTAATGTTTCAAGTGATGTATAATCGGTGACGCCAGTGTTGGATAATAATACACTTTCTAAGTTGTGTGCATACTCAATACCAGTTAAATCAACTAATTTACTATCACTGATATTAATATTTTTAATCGTATCCATTTGAGCTTCTGTAATGTCATGGGAGCTAGGTTGACCTAAAATAGTATTTAAATAACCTTTGAAAACAGTATCTGGAATATTGACAATATCTTGAGTAGATTGCAACTGACTGCTTTCTTGAGCAGAAACATTCATTGCAAATTGCGGGCTAAAAGGAGCTAATAAAAGAGCGCACATGCTAATTTTTATTCCAATTTTCTTCATTTAACATCCTCCTTGAAATATTACATATCTTATAATTCAATATTAGCATTTACTATATTTTCAAAAGTCCTCTTTTCCCCCACCAAGTAGTCTAAAATGTGTCAAATATGTTAAAAATGCAAAAAAAAATAGCGATTAATGAGTAAACCAACTCATTAATCGCTTTTAAATTAAAATATTTTAGCTAATTCTACGGCTTCTTTTGCGCCTGCAGAGATAATATCTTTTGCTTGATCTGGTTTTGCATTGTGGCCTTCGACGATAACCATTTCTGGCTCAGAGATACCGAAGTGAGCTAGTACATTTTTGACATAACTTAAAGACATTTCAAAGCCTTGCATTGGACCATCTGAGTAAATACCGCCACGAGCATTTAGAAGTGCGATTTTTTTGTCAGATACTAATCCAACTGGACCGTTTGGCGTATATTTGAATGTTTTTCCAGCTTGGTTTAAATAGAATAAATAAGTTAAGAATTGAGCTGGAATACTAAAGTTCCAAAGTGGGAAAGCCATTACGATTTTATCTGCTGCTAAAAATTGATCTAAGTAACTATTGGCAATATCAGCTAAACGTTTTTCTTCACTACTTACTTCTTCGCCAGCCGCTTGTTTATGTAAGCCGCTCATCATTGTTACATCATAATAAGGTAAATCTGCCTCGAATAAATCTAGTTCTGTTACATTATCATCTGGATGAGATTTTTTGTATTCAGTTAGGAAGATTTCATATAGTGCCACGCTGACTGAGCGTTCGGCAGGTAAACCATTTGCTTTGATGAAAAGTACATTTGTCATTACATTTTGCCTCCATTTTTTTCGAATTATCTATTAAGTGTAGCTTATTTTGATTGTTAGCGGCAAGTATATTGCTTACAAAAAATTAGCCGCTAATATTTGAGCAGATGTTTTGTGCTTTAGAAAAGAAAGCGTATAATAGTTGATATATCATTTGACGTATCAACTATGGAGGTGAAAACGCTGAAACCATGTACAGAACGGTCAGAATTACTTTACCGGATGCATTTGTTATCGAAGGAAATTAGTCATGTTTTTGAACAACAAACCAATATGAGTTTTACGAAAGTAGAGATTTTATTTCATATTAAGCAAACACCTGGTCAAAGCCAAAATCGGTTAAAAGAGAAACTTTATATTGATTCGGCAAGTATTACCCGTCATTTGAAGCGAATGGAAGATCAAGGGCTTATTATTCGTAAAAAGCAAGACGATAATAAACGCTATACGTACTTATTTTTAACAACAGCTGGCGAGGCGGAATTAGCTTCTTTACTTCTAGAAAAAGAAACATTCCAGACAGAAGCTTTAGAGGCATTTTCAGAGGATGAAGTTCGTGCGTTACTAAAATCAGTCACAAAAATGATGAATAATGTAGAGAAAATGGAGGAGAAGTGAAAATGAAAGCAGTTGTAATTGAAAATTATGGTGGAAAAGAAGAATTAAAAGAAAAAGAAGTTGCAATGCCAAAAGCTGGTAAAAACCAAGTAATTGTAAAAGAGGCAGCAACATCAATTAATCCGATTGATTGGAAACTTCGTGAAGGATACCTAAAACAAATGATGGACTGGGAATTCCCAATTATTTTAGGTTGGGATGTAGCGGGCGTTATTTCAGAAGTTGGAGAAGGCGTAACAGATTGGAAAGTTGGGGATGAAGTATTTGCACGTCCTGAAACGACTCGTTTTGGTACGTATGCAGAATATACAGCAGTAGATGACCACTTGCTTGCACCACTTCCAGAAGGCATTAGTTTTGATGAAGCAGCATCTATTCCTCTTGCAGGACTAACTGCATGGCAAGCACTATTTGATCATGCAAATCTACAAAAAGGTGAAAAAGTCTTAATTCATGCTGGTGCTGGCGGTGTAGGAACACTGGCGATTCAACTTGCCAAACATGCTGGAGCAGAGGTAATCACAACAGCTAGCGCGAAGAATCATGAATTACTCAAATCGCTTGGTGCAGATCAAGTTATTGATTATAAAGAAGTTAATTTTAAAGATGTACTTTCTGATATTGATGTTGTTTTTGATACAATGGGCGGCGAAATCGAAACTGATAGCTATGATGTATTAAAAGCTGGAACTGGTCGTTTAGTTAGTATCGTTGGGATTTCAAATGAAGATCGTGCAAAAGAGAAAAACGTTACAGCGACAGGAATATGGCTTCAACCAAACGGCGAGCAGCTGAAAGAACTAGGGAAATTACTTGCTGATAAAACAGTTAAACCAATTGTTGGCGCAACTTTCCCGTTCTCTGAAAAAGGTGTTTTCGATGCACATGCGTTAAGTGAAACGCACCATGCGGTTGGAAAAATAGTCATTTCATTCAATAAATAAGTTTTTCGGAAAGCTAGATGCTATCATCTAGCTTTTTTTGTTGTTTGCTGGAATAGATTGGATAGGCTATAATAGCAAAAAAAGGTGGTGTCTGAATGGAAACAAAAGAATTGAAAAATGGACAAATAATGACAATTAGAGAAGCTATGAAAGAGGATGCAAGTGATATTATTTCTTATTTGAATGAAGTGGCTGGTGAGACAGATTATTTATCTTTTGGTCAAGGTGAGTTTGCATTTAGCGCAGCGGAAGAAGAAAAATATATAGAAGAAGGAGCAGAAAATTCAGGTTCTGTGATGTTACTATGTTTTATAGACGGGGAGTTAGCGAGTGTTTCGCAGCTTATAGGTCATACAAAAAAGCGTGAGTTACATACTTCAGAATTAGCTATTTCAATACGGGAGAAATTTTGGGGTCTTGGTATTGGATCCATTAATATGGAAGCATTAATACAATATGCTAAAAATAGTGAGCGTTTAAAGCTTATTTATTTAGAGGCAATTTCAGAAAATAAACGAGCAATTAATTTATACAAAAAGTTTGGGTTTATCGAAGCTGGTGAGATTCCAGCATTAATGCAAGTGGATGGTCGATATTTTGATGTAACAATGATGTATTTGGTTATTTAGTCTTCAATTAGAAAGACGAGATCATTAGATACCTCTATATCACTAAGCTGTTTAGCGATAATATCAGTTCCAGTATTAAAGAATAAAGCCATTTGACTAAGGACACGTAGGCTAATATCAGAAGTACGAACATCTTTGTCGATAAGTTTCTGTAAAGAGCCTTCTTTTAAGCGAGTATTTGATTCGATATCAGTGGCAGAAATGTTTTTATTTGCTAACAATTGTTCAATCGGATGCATAAATTCACCTCTTTCAAATAGTTAACTTTATGAATTAATTATACCTGAATTTACTTCTTTGTTAAACAATAAAGCCTTGAAAAACGAACAAAAAAGGGAGAAGTAAATGAGTGATTTAAAAGAAAGTTTAAAAGTTATGTATCAATTTAAGACAGATTATCTTAAAGTAACCTTATTGTTAACAATTTTGCAGGCATTTGTGATTGGGCCGTTTATTTATTATTTCTTTTTCTTTATTCTCCGGGTTATCGGAGTGCCAGGTATTACAGATGCCAATCTAGGCGAGATTATTTCGAGTCCTGTTGCCGTTATTATGCTGCTTATTTTAGCTTTACTCATTCTAATGTTTGTTTATTATGAACTGGGTTTCTTTATAATGATGGCGATTTATCAATTGCGAGGAGAAAGCTATACCGTTTTCAAAATCATTCAGAGGCTCAATGTAAAAGCAAAATATTTTCTTAGTTATCAAGCGGTTTATTTTTTGTTATATTTCTTTTTGCTTTTACCGATTGCTGGATTATCTTTACCAATTACGATAACAGAAAATCTCTATTTGCCTCATTTTATTACAGATGAATTAATGAAAACGTCGACAGGGACGTGGCTTTATGTTATTGCAATGGCGATTATTTTCTATATTAGTGCTAGACTTGTGTTCGCTCTGCCGTATTTCATTGAAGATAAGTCAATAAAAATAAACGGAGCTATCCGGAAAAGTTGGAATTACCCGAAAAAACGCTTGTTTTTCATGTTGCTAAAATGGATTTTACTTATTGTGGTGATGGGCTTTTTAGTATCTATTATCGCGACGATTATAATGCTGCCTCTTCTCTTGATAGAAAAAATAAATCCGGGAATTGCGGTGGTTATAGCTGGCATTACTTTAACTATATTACAAGTGATAGGTTTCTTTGTTGCTGGGGTTTTCCAAGGGATTATTGCGCAATTATTAGTGAGAAATGCCTTTACTATAGAGGCACAAACGACTTCTGTTTCACGCAGTCAGTTCCCTCATAAAAAACGATTTATTGTTGGCGGAATAATCATTTTCATTATTTTTAGCAGTTTTAATGTTTATGCAGTTAATGCAACTTTGTATGAACCAAACACGAAAATAATTGCTCATCGTGGTGATACAGTGAATGCTGTTGAGAATACGGTAGAAGCTATTGAGTCTGCTGCAAAAGCTGGGGCCGATTACAGCGAAATTGATATTCAAGAAACCAAAGATCATCAATTTGTTGTTTTCCATGACATGACACTGAGAAGACTTGCTGGAAGTTCTAAGCGAGTAGCAGATATGACATTACAAGAGTTACAGCAAACTAAGATAACTAGTGGTGCCTACTCATCTCATATAGCTTCTTTCGATGAAATTATCAATGCTGCAAAAAAGAATAAGATAGATTTACTAGTTGAGGTGAAACTGCACGGAGGGGAATCAAGCGATATGGTAGAACAATTTATTACATTATTAAAGAAAGAAAAAGTAGCGGATAAGTATCTAGTCCAATCATTGAATCAGCCTGTTATCGAGAAAATAGAACATGCCGACCCTTCGCTTGAAACTGGCATTATTTTAGCGCTCAATATCGGGAACTTACCAAAAACATCTGCTGATTTTATTGTTTTAGAAGATTTTTCTATTAATAAACGAATACTTACACAAGCCAAGCAAAATAACAAAAAGGTGTTCGTTTGGACAGTAAATAAAGAAAAATTAATGCAAATGTATTTACGGAAAAATATAGATGGAATCATCACCAATTATCCTAAAAAAGCGATAGAACTTAGGGATTCATTTAATAAAAATGATTCTTTGCGTAGTCGTATTGAGAATAGATTAGGTTTTTAAATAGAAAAATCCGCAAACAATGACTGTTTGCGGAAGTTTTTTATTTTAATTCAAATGATTTTTTAACAGAATTTTTGCTGAAACTGATTAATTCTTTTGCCTCTACGTCTACTTTATTTTGTGCGTCTTGTAATGTATAAGTACTTGTTACTTCTAAGGATCCTCCGGGTTGTACATCTTTATCAGAGCCACCTAAGCTACCATCTGCTGCAACCGCAGTATCTAATTGAGTGCTATTTTGGAATGCTTGTTGATCTATAGCTACCATGAAAGAAATATTTTCTTTACTATTGTTCGTGAATTTTGTTTTGATGGCAATCGCATCTCTTCCTGATAAATCTTTTACTATTTCGGAGCTAAGTATTTCTACTTTATAATCTCCAAGTTTATTGGGATCGGTTTTCTTTTTTGTTTCTGCTTTGGCTGTTTCTGTTTTCTCTGTACTTGCTTTATCGTCTGTCCCGCCACATGCAGTTAGTGCTAGGGCGAAAGTAATGATCCCCATTAATAATAAAACGCTTTTCAATTTTTTCATTTTCTTCTCTCCTTCATCTTTTATCTGTTTCTATTAGACCATGTGGAGATAACAAAAGTCCTATGCAACGGGCATAGGACTAAGAAAAAATTTCATTATAAACACCATAAATAGTTACACAAACAATAATATAAATGACTATACCCGCTTTTCTTGTACCAGGAGAGGAGGATTTAAGTAGCGGTAATTTGGACCAAATACCACAGAGATTAGTAAAGATAACGAAAGCAGGAACAATAAGAAAAAAGTTACTGAAAAAGTTAACTGTATGAGACATTTTAACGCCCTCTGTTGGTGGGCTAAATAAACCAACTATCAAGAATATGTAACCAAGTACAGCGACAATCATTTTCCACGGTTGCCCAGTTCTAAAGCCAGGAATATGTTTATACCATGGAATAAAATCATTCTCGTAATCTGTCGCTATATTTTCCCAATCAAATTCAGTTGGAAAATCATCTAACGCAGTGAAATCGGACAATTCAGAGACGTAGCTTGGACCAAGTGAGTCATTTTTGACTGCTGTCCGGAATTCTTGAATGGTTTGGTAACGCTGCTCAGGATCAAATGCGGCAGCTTGCATGGCAATTTTTTCAAGAGAAGTGGCGTTTTCTTTATCAGGTAGATTGTTTTTCCCGCGTAATAGCTCTAACATTAATACGCCGATACTATAAATATCTGAACGTGCATCGGTTTGAGAATAACCATATTGTTCGGGGGCTGCATAACCAATCGTTCCAAGATTTACAGTATCTTGATTTTTACCAACTTCAAAAACACGGGAAGCATCAAAATCAATTAATTTTAAAACCCCATCACTTGAAATCATGATATTAGATGGTTTTATATCGCGGTGGATAATAGCATTTGCGTGAAGTTCTGTGAGCGCATCTGAGAGCATTAACATTAGTCGAGTTACTTCATCAGCATCAAAAGTTGCATTTGTATTCATTAAGTCAGCTAAATTTTTTCCGTTTATGTATTCTTCATAGACAATCAACTCGTTACCATTTGGAATCATTACTTCTATTTTTGGTAAATAGTTGCTAGATAATTTTTTGAGTTGTTCTAACACATGAGCAAAGCCAATAGGGATTATTTTGCGAACAAATAATTCTCCTGTTGAGGTGTTTCGCGTTAGTACAGCAGGGTTTTCTTTATTATTTAGATTATCTAATTCTTTGTATTGTTCTTCTATAAAAGCGAGTGTCATTTCTCCCATTTATCTAAAATCCCTTCTACACTTTATAGTGAAATTATAGCATGAAGCATAGTAGTCGGGTAGATATTTCGTGATATAATAAAAAAAACAGTCGGGGGTGCGCCTTATGGATGGGGAAAAAGAGACAAGTAAATTACTTCATGAATTAAAAAAAGCAACAAATTTACGCCAAGTTTTAGATGAAAACGAGGCAGAATTTAAATCAAGTGAAATGGTGACATACTTAAAAGAATTATTAGTGGAGAAAAAATTAACAAAAGCGAGTGTCATTCGTGCGGCAAGACTCCATGAAACATATGGTTATCAGATCTTTAGTGGAGTTAGAAGGCCATCACGCGACCGGACAATCGCTCTTTCTTTTGGTTTTAAATTATCCGGGCATGAAGCGAGCAGATTATTAAAATATACGGAATATCCACCTTTATACGCCAAAAATCGCCGAGATGCCATTATCATTTTTGCGCTAGATCACGGGTATACTTTGGATCAAACGAACGATTCTTTGTATGATTTGGAAGAAGCATTAATCGAAACATTTAAAGAAGAAAAACCACTTGTTTAGATTCGTTGCAAAATCAGGTATAATGTTAGAAAGACTTACTTGATTGGAGATTAGTTATGTTGAATGAACAAGCGATTTTACAAGTTGTAACGAGTGAAGAAAATGCTGGTGATTTCCCAAAAGTTATCCAAGGATTTAAAGAATTAGGTGTTACAAAATACCAATTTTTAGTCCAAAGAGGTGTTTATGTGTTTTGGGATGAAGAAGAAAATATGGTGGAAGCTACATTAAATGGTGTTCCTATGCCAGTTTCAACAGAAATTTCAGCAGAAAAATTACGAGTTGCGATTAAAGAAGCACAAGCGGGACGAATAGATTTTGAGCAGTTTGTTACATTAGCAGGTTTGGCGGGAATTGGACTGTGGGAAGCCGATTTAGCTGCAATGAAAGTAACTTATATAGATAATGCTGGTAATGATTTGGTGATTGAGCCAATTCCAAGCATTTAAATTCAAAAGACAATAGCTTATTGTCTTTTTTTAGTACTTTTTATAACAGCGAAATATGTTAAGCTGATAAAGGGAAAAGAAGAGAGGGAAGAAAGATGGATATCATAACATACTTTCTGATTGCACTGAGTACAAGTGTAGTTGGAAGTTTCCTAGGCATTGGCGGCGGAGTAATTCTTTTGCCGATTCTGTTATTAATGGGTATTTCTCAAGGAACAGCAGCTTTTAGTTCTGCCCTGACTGTTTTTACAATGGCAATTTTTACCTGTAGTATTTATTATAAACGGAAACAAGGGAATGTAGTGTTAGCACTAAAAATAGCTGTAACTAGTATTCCAACTACTTTTCTTGGGGCAATGGTTAACCAAATGTTGCCAGAATCGGTTTATCGTTTTATGTATGGGGCGTTAATAGTTACTTTATTGTTATTAATGTTTTGGAAGAAAAAGCGTAATAACGAAAAACCTCATTTTTTAAGTAAATATCGAATTATGCCTTATTTATTTGGAGTGATAATTGGGTTTTTAGCTGGGTTATTTGGAATTGGGGGCGGTCCAATTGTTATACCAATTTTATTACTCATTTTCATGCTAAATCAAAAAACTGCATCTGCGACATCAAGTTATGTGACGCTACTTACTTCGATGGCGAGTATTGGCTCATACGCGATTATTGGCGGTAGTGATTTTTCGATTGGTATTTATATGATACCAGGAGCTATACTAGGAGCTCTAATTGGAACAAGATTAAATAAACTGTTGGATGAAAAATGGATTGCTATTCTTTTCAACATTTTACTTGTAGCCCTTTTTGCCTTAAATTTAATTAAAATTTAACGATTTACAAGCTGCAAAAATTAGCTTGTTTTTTGTTGTGACGCAATTTTATGTTAAGCTTAGAGAGAGTAGGAGGGGTTATGATGAAAAGGAACTGGCAAGACTTTGTTGCATTTTTACTAACAATCCTAACTGTAACTTGGATAATTTTAACTTGGGGATTACATATTTCAGACATTGTACCAGGAGGAGAAAAAGGCATTTTCTACAAAATAATTCCGCTTTTTTTAGGAATAGTTTCAACGATTAGTGTCTTTTTTGTCAAAGAAAAATTAGTGAAGTGGATTTTGCTTGGTTTTAATATTTTATTACTCATTTTAATTTATTTCGTATATCATATTGGGGAAATAGGGATGTTGTAAGCGGGGGTGGATAAGATGGATAAGCCAACAGAAGCGGTAATCTATCAAATTTTATCTAAAACAGAAGAAAAAAATGCGACGATGGATCATTTGGTTTTTGAAATGATGCAATTTCCAGGAGCGCACGCATTTACGAAAAATGAATTGTTGTTTGGGGTTTACTGGTTAGAGACGTATCACTATATTTTTCGAAAAACAGAAAACCAAATTACAAGATATGTTCGAACAGCAAAAGGGCACGAAAAATTAGCGGAGTTAGAAATTTTAAAAGTAGAAAGAAAATAAAACGGTGTGAAATCCTTAAAATAAAGGAATTCACGCCGTTTTTTATAGATATTTTGCCATTGTGATATCAGTGCTTTCGAAGCCTACTTTGTTGTATAAACCTAACGCTGTTTTATTGTGAGCGAAAACATGGAGCTCGATTTTATTAATTTTCATTTCTTTGGCTAGTATATCTAAAGCTTCTAGAGTTTTCGTACCGAAGCCTTTGCCGCGAAATGCTTCAAAAATCACAAAATCATAAATAAAGGCATTTTTTCCTGTTTGTTTTTCGTCAACATGGAACCAGAGATAACCGATTTTTTGATCATTAAAAATGCTGTAAAGATACTCATTTGGGGTAGTAATCCCATCATAAAGTAATTTATTGAAGGAATTTTTGGAGTTTGCTAAAGCTTCTTCCGCTGCCCATGTGCCTGCTTCGACTTTGTCTTTGGCGTAATCTATAATTGCTACTGACAAAAAATCTTCTAAATCAGCATTTGTCATTTTTTGTAAATGTAGGATATGATTTCCTCCTTTTTGGGTTATGTTTAGTGGAAACTTGCGTATTGAATAAATTTGCGTGACATTTGGATATGTCCAGCTTCGTTTGGATGAATGCCATCTGCACATAGCAAATTTTCATAATGAAATTCGGAAAGGAAACTGTCGCGAATATCGATAATATGACTACCTGTTTCCGTAGCGATTCGCGAAATAGTATTGCTATACCTTTCTTGCCAGCGATAAATCATTTGTACATCGCCCCCTAAAAAGTGTAGAATTCGCTCTTTGCTCAGCCCATCTCGTGTAATGAAATCAAAATAACGTTTCGCATGAAGGGGAGGTAATGTCATTAAAATTGGCTTAATATCTAATTTTTTTAATCGAGCAATCATTTCAAGTAGTTGTGTTTCAAAAATATCAAGTGGTGTGCTAGGAATGTGTTCAGCTGTCGGGTTTTCAGATACTTCCGTCCAGTTAAAATCACAATCATTTCCGCCAAATTCAATGATGGCGATATCATTTGTTGCATCTTTTGCTAAGTCTTTTGTTAGAATTTCATGACCTTTTGTTATCGTACGACCCATTGTGGAATGATTTTGAAAAGTCAGGCCAAGTTTTTCAGATGCACGTTTAATGCAGTTGTTTTTAAGCAAAGTATAACGATTTTTCTCTGGATTGAAAAGAACGCCTTTCATAATACTATCGCCCCAAACACCAACTGACTGAATGGTTTTCTTCATAAATCATCACTCCTTTCATTAATCATACCACAAAAAAAGCGAAAGACGGGATTTGTTCCCCGAGAAAAAGGAGCAAAACCCTGTCTTTTGCTTTTTAATTTTTTACTTTGTATAAATAGATTTTCCAATAAGATTCTTTATTATTAAAGGCTTTTTCATATTTTAAGCCAACTTCAGATGCATTATCAATTGGTACTGCAGATAATAGATACTCGCCGCCAACTGCTTTAAAAGCTTCCGAATTAAAATCTAGCTGTTTAATATGTTTTTTGGAGTCTTTTCCGAAGTCATAGTTTTTCCCTAATTCAGCAGAAAATAAATAACAACGATTTCCCCAATTATCGTAATAATCTTTTAAAACTGGACTCTTATCTAATTCACCAGCAATAATTTTTCTGAAAGCTTTTTTATAAGCAAGTGGATAGGAATTAACATAGCCATCGACAGTATAAAAACCATTTTCTTGAGAAACGGACGGATGTAGTCCAATGCTACCAACGCGATAACTAGACTGCGGTTTACCGATATAATTTTTAATTTCTTCCATTTGTTCTGTAGCATAGAACTGATTAATGCTTGGTGACCCGTTCCCCGTACGATAATAAATCTCGGAATTATTAGAGAAAACGACGACCAGTTGGAGCACAATTGCTAGATAAGCTAATTTTTTCCACCAATTTCCTTTTTTGATTAAATATACGATTGCAAGTGCAAATAAACCATAGAACAAAAACGGCTGTAAAAAATGGAATCGTGAAAAATTAAAGGTCCGCATAATTTCCACATGTTCCTTCACTATATTCCAGCCATCAAACCACCAAAAACCATACCAAAATGATAAAAATAAATTAAAGCCAAACAACCATAAAAATAGTTTTTCTTTAGCCCATTCTTTTTTTAGGATGATTAGAATAAGTACTAGAAGTAATATTGGTAAAATCACGTATCCCGCAAGCGCCTGATCATGAGTATGTCCATTTACAAAGTTTTTTAAGCTGAGTTTAATTGAACTATAGAAGGACAAATGATGTAGCCCAAATTCACTTCTAGAATCCGGTTCTGGGTGAAGGAACATAGCGTAAATAAATCGATAATTTACGAGCATATAAAGCAAACCCATATAAATCATACTTAATAAAAATCGAATATTTACTTGTTTTTTCTTGAAAACATCATACAACCAAATACATCCAACCATTACCAAAAAGAAGCAAAACCCTAATATTAAACTAGAATAAAACGGAAGCAGTGTTAGTATGACTACATTCCAGGTACGCCGCTTATGATTCCTAATGTTCAAAAATGCCCATAAAGCAAGGGGCATACCAAGCGTACTAAGCATGCCTGATGGCCAAAATGGTGTCAGCGCAAAAGCTAAGGAAATAAAATAAAGTGGCACATGATATTTTTTATCTTTAATAAGATAATCTCTTGCCCATAAAAATAATCCTAAAAATGCAAATACGCGAGTAATCAATTGGCTCATTGCAAAGGCTAAAGGTGTACTAAAAATAATATATAGCCAGTCAATTCCAACAAACTCCGAATCAAAAGAATCACGCGGGACACTATCATTCATTATTTGATCGATATTGGCTGTACCGACTTTTGCGGTGTAATCGCCGCTATCCAAAACCATTTTGTACCAAGTCACATTGGAATCTAAATTATCATGGATTCTCACATGACTATTCCCGCCAAGAATAAACAATGGAGCGACATAAATTACCAATAATAATACTGCCATAATCAGCCACTTATGCTTTTTCCACATATTTCTCCTCCTTTATTTTCTCTACTATGTATGTACCCGAGAAAACTATTTTCAATTATACCAAAAATAACGTGTCTTTTTCATCCGCCAAATTAATTTATATCCTTTTATTTGAAAGGTATGACTAAACCGCCACATTAAATCACTTATAAAAATAATAGCTTTAATATAAAACAAGTGAATAGTTCTTTTTACCAGACGTTATAATAAAACAGTGAACTATTTAACATTTTTAGTTCGATTTTTAGAAAGGAAAATCATTAGACTTGTAGTTTTTGTAAAAATTTATTTCGTATTATGTAAATTGTGGAAGTGCTTACACGGCGGTAACATGGAGTTAGGAGCAAGCCTTCTAAATCATTTTATCGCAACTAGTATAAAGAGGTGATAGAGATGTTAAGTGGCAGAATGATATTAATCATCAAGTATTTAGAAGGCAGAAGTGAATCAAGTATTCGTGATATTAGTAAAAAGCTCGAAATATCTGAGCGAAAAGTAAGGTATGATATCGACAATATTAATGATGCACTTACGCTTAATCAATTAGAACCAATTCTGAAGGAGGGAAAAGGGAGATTAGTTATACCAGCTGATTTGGCCAAATTAGCGCTAGAGGAAAAAGAAGCTTATATTTTTGCTCCACAAGAAAGAATCAATATTTTGAAGTATTTGCTATTTTTTAATATTAAAAAGGTGAACTTGGAACATTTAAGTAAGTGGATGTATGTTTCGCGAACCACGATAAAAAAAGACTTATTGCTGATTGAAGATCATTTACAAAAGTCGAATCTCCAATTGGTTTATAAACAAGGCTATAGATTAACTGGTAATGAAAACGCTCTCTTGAATGAGCGTGTCCGGATTTCGCGTGATTATATTGATTTTATCCAAAATGAAGACACAGAAACAAACTTTTATAAGAAATGTATGTTAAGTGAAATGAAAGTGTCGCTTAAAAATATTGATATGAATGGCGTGAATAAGTGGTCTAAGCAACTTTTGAAACAAATGGGTTGGATTTTAAATGATGAATCGTATTACTGGTATTTAGCGAATATTTTAGTCTTTTGTTGGTATATAAAAAACGATGTAGCTAATCCACTCAAAGACGCAAAGCTTGTACTGCCGATTTTTAATTCTCAGTTAATTCAAGGTATAGAAGTGATTTTGGATTATGAGCTTAGTCAGGAACAATTAAATATTCTAGTTGGATTCGTTTTCTTCACGAATAAGTATGCAAGCTTGAATGAAGAAATGGACTTGATTACAACAGAAACCTTAGTAAATTCATTGATTAATTCCATGAGCGAAGAACTTAATTTACCTTTTTTAGAAGATGCGATTTTGTATAAAGGATTACTCAACCATGTTGCGCCGCTTATAGAGCGAGTGAGAGGGAATGTGCAGATTTATGAAGATACCTTTGATGTTATTCCAACAGAATTTCTCTATATTTTACAAGCAACAAGCAAGGTGGTTAAAACTATTCCGTTACTGGAAAGTGTCGAAAATGAGAGCGAAATATCTTTGTTGGCGATTCATTTTTTAGCGAGTATCCAGCGTAATCAGCGTGAGGAGAAATTGCATATACTGCTTGTTTGTGGTCTAGGATACGGGGCAATTGCAATGATGAAAGATACGTTAAACAGCGAGTATCAAATCGCTTTTGTTGCAACTATTCCTGAATATATGTTAAAAGATTTCACTGCTTGGGAAGAAGTTGATTTAGTCATTACAACAGCGAAAGTGACGATACCTTTACCAAAGCCAACTGTCAAAGTAAGTCCCGTTTTAAAAGAATGTGATTTAGTGGAGTTGGAGAAGCAAGGTTTAAAAAAGAAGAATATTTTGACAAGTTATTTTGCGATTAATAAACGACTCAGCTTTCTTGACAGTGCCGTAAAGCAACAAGTGGTTAGTATTATTAAAGAAGAGCTTGGTTATGGGCATGTTAGTATTCCGAATCGAAAGTTAGGACTCAGTGATTTAATTGGAACTGACGCAATTCAGATTACAGCAGAGCATTTAACATGGCAAGACGCGATTCAGCAGGCAACGAAGCTACTATCTGATAATCATTTCGTTCTCCCGGCATATGCAGAGAATATCAAACAAATTCAAGAAGAGTTAGGTTTCTATTCAGTGAAAGATGAGGAGTTCGCTCTATTTCACGGCAATGATAGTAATTTGGTTCAAATGAATAGCATGGCACTTTTAATTAACAAACAGCCGGTTATATTTGGAGAGAAGCAAGCCAAAGTCATTTTTATTCTCGCCAGTAAAGATAAAAAAGAGCAAATTCCAGCAATTATCACATTAACTAAAATGACCTATCAAACAGATTTTATTTCCAAATTAGAACAAGCAAAAAATCCAATTGATGCTGATAGAATTATAAAAAAATATGAAGAGGAGGTTAGATGATATGGGCGTGAAAATCGACTTCTTGTCTATTTCAAACATGGATTTAAATACTAAAGAAGAGGCGATTCTACAATTAGTTAATGTGTTAGAAAAAGCTGATTATTTGGCAGATAAATCCCTTTTTGAACAAGCTATATTAGAACGCGAAAGAACGTTATCCACATATATTGGGCACGAAATCGGCTTGCCTCATGCCCAAAGTAGTGGCGTAAAAGAACCCTGTGTCGTTGTTGGGAAATTAAGCAAACCAGTAAAGTGGACCACAGAGAATGAATATGTTCAAATTGTGTTTTTAATTGCTGTACCAGAAGATAACCAAAATAATTTACATTTAAAAGTACTGTCGAACCTTGCAAGATTATTAATGCATGAAGATTTCCGAATGAAATTAAGTGAGTTAGACGACACTGCAACAGTGGCACTATTAAACAAAAGTGTGAAGGAGGATAACTAAATGAGAACACTTAAGTTTTTGCAAAAGCATTTGATGACAGCCACTTCTTATATGATTCCATTTGTGGTAGCTGGAGGGATTTTATTTGCACTATCTGTTATGTTGAGCGGACAAGCCGCAGTACCTGACGCGGGGTGGTTAGCAAAATTAAACCAAATTGGTGCAGCTGGTCTCGCCCTTTTTATTCCGATTCTTGGTGGTTACATAGCATTTAGTATGGCGGATAAGCCAGGTCTTGCACCTGGGATGATTGGCGCATATTTAGCAAACGAAATTGGTGCTGGATTTATCGGTGGGATTATCGCTGGTTTCTTAGCTGGTTTTGTCGTAATTCAATTAAAGAAAATTAAATTAGCTCCATCTATGAGAACACTCGGATCAATTTTTATTTATCCATTACTTGGGACTTTAATTACAGGTGGAATTATCGTCTTCCTCATTGGAGAACCAATCTCAGGTTTTATGGACTGGATGACAAATGCACTAAATAGTTTATCTGGCGCTGCAAAAGTTCCACTAGGGGCACTTCTTGGTGCAATGATTTCGTTTGATATGGGTGGCCCTGTAAATAAAGTAGCAGCGACATTTGCGCAAACTCAAGTGGACACACTCCCTTATTTAATGGGTGGGGTTGGAGTAGCGATTTGTGTACCACCAATAGGACTTGGAGTAGCAACTCTTCTGTTTCCTAAAAAATTTACTCGTGTGGAAAAAGATTCTGGAATTGCGGCACTTTTGATGGGAAGCGTTGGTATCACGGAAGGAGCCATTCCTTTTGCAACAGCTGATCCATTACGAGTTATCCCTTCGATTATGGTTGGTTCGATTGTAGGTAACGTTTCGGCTTTCTTATTCGGTTGTTTAAACCATGCGCCTTGGGGTGGATTAATCGTTTTACCTGTGGTCGATAACCGAATTGGCTATGTTGCTTCTATTGCGCTTGGAGCTGTTGTGACGGCAATTATGCTCCGGATTTTGAAGAAAGATGCCACAGAGCTTGACGAGGCACTGGAAGAAGGGCAAGACATCGATGATTTAGATATTAATTTTGAAGATATTTAGAAAGGATGATAATAATGAAAATTGTAGCAGTAACTTCCTGCCCAAGCGGTGTGGCGCATACGTATATGTCGGCAGAATCACTTGAACTCTCCGCTAAAAAAATGGGTGTCACGATTAAAGTAGAAACGCAAGGCTCCTCTGGCATCGAAAATAAATTAACTGTTAAAGAAATCGAAGAAGCGGATTGCGTCATTATCACAAATGATGTCGAAATAAGAGAAAGCCAACGATTTAAAGGAAAAAAAGTGGTTAAAATGAGCGTTTCAGAAATCATAAAAAAATCAGATACGTTAATTAAAAAATTACAAACAATGTTCGAATAAAATTTTAGGAGGAATAATTAATTGAAATTACCAATTAAAAAAGCAGTAGAAGCACTTTTGAAATTACAAACAACCGGTGATAGCGCAACTCTTATTGGGGTCGGTCCAATGTCACGCAATCTCTTACAAGCAAGTTTTGAATTAGCAAAGGAAGATGATTATCCATTAATGTTTATAGCAAGCCGAAATCAAGTGGATGCAGATGAACTTGGTGGTGGATATGTTAACGGTTGGAATCAATTTAGTTTTATTGAAGCAATTAAAGAAGTGGCAAATGAAGTAGAATTTGATGGGCTATATTATGTTTGTCGTGATCACGGAGGTCCTTGGCAACGAGATCAAGAGCGAAATGATCACTTACCAACAGAAAAAGCAATGGAGTTAGGGAAGCAGTCCTATGTAGCGGATATTGAAGCCGGTTTTGACTTACTAATGATTGACCCAACTAAAGATCCTTTTGAAGTAGGAAAAGTTATTCCACTGGAAACTGTACTGGAAAGAACGGTTGATTTAATTGCATTTTGTGAAACAGAACGAAAAAAACGTGGTTTGCCTGAAATCGGCTATGAAGTGGGAACGGAAGAAACAAATGGCGGACTAACTTCAACAGAAACCTATGAAAAATTTATTACACAATTAAAAGTGGAGCTAGAAAAACGTGATTTACCATTACCGACTTTCATTGTTGGACAAACAGGTACATTAACTCGTAAAACAGAGCAAGTAGGTCACTTTAATTTTAAAAATGCTTATGATTTAGCACAGATGGCTAAAAAATATGGTGTCGGTTTGAAAGAGCACAATGGCGATTATCTCGATGACGTGACACTTTTAGAACATATTCCATCTGAAATAACAGCAACCAACGTAGCCCCACAATACGGAACAGAAGAGACTCGCGCGTACTTGAAACTAGTTGAGTTAGAGCAAAAATTAGTAGAAAATGGCTTAATTAAAACACCTTCTAACGCACGTGAAGTTTTACTAATTCAATCAATTAAAAGTGAACGCTGGCGTAAATGGATGTTAGATGGTCAAAAAGATATCACCATCAATGAAATTATGCAAGATGATGAATTATCACTTGAAATCCTAGATATCGCAGGCCATTACACATTCAATGATGCCATTGTTAAAAAAGAAATCAATACATTATATGCCAACTTAGCTGCGAACAATATTGATGGGAAACGCTTTGTTATTGATCATATCAAACGCCCTATCCGTAACTACTCCGAATGCTACAACCTAAAAGGCGCAACTACTAGAATCAAACAATTAGCTAAATAACAAGGAGAGTCTAGGCAAAGTGCTTAGGCTCTTCCTACTTTTCCGATTTAATGGTAGAGTAAAAGTAGTGAATTTTGCAGGAGGAAATGATGATTAACTTAATCTTTGATATTGATGACACAGTCTATGACCAACTAAAACCATTTGAAGAAGCGTTTAAAACTGTTTTTGAAAAAGCAGACCATCTGAAAATTGAAAATTTATATATTAAAAGTCGATTTTATAGTGATGAAGTGTATCACCGTGTTGTTCGAGGAGAAATGCCCAAAGCCGAAATGCACATTTACCGAATTACGCAAGCATTAAACGATTTTGATTATCAAATTACGAAAAAAGAAGCAGAAGCATTTCAACAAGCTTACGAACAAAACCAGCGAAAAATTGAACTTTCATCCGGAATAAAAGAAATCCTCACTTGGGCTAAAAAGAACGATATAATGATGGGAATTATTACAAATGGGCCTAAAGAACATCAACAACATAAAATAAATGATTTACAAATAAACGACTATATTCCAGCCGAACATACTTTTATTTCTGGTGGAGTAGGTATCGAAAAACCAGACAAGAAAATATTTAAGCTAGTAGAGGAACAAATCGGTATTAATAGCGCGGAAACATACTATATTGGTGATTCTTTCGAAAATGATGTTATCGGTTCGAAAAGCGCAGGATGGAACGCCATTTGGTTAAATAGGCGAGGGCATTTGGAGCCGGAAAAGGCAGCTTTTCATCCGGATTATTGCGTCCCTAATGAGCGTAAACTATTTGCTTTATTGCAAGATTTATTTTAAATTTAAAACCTTTTCTTATTCTTTAGGGGAAGGTTTTTTATTATTATAAATTGACAAATAGTTTATATAAAGATATTATAGATATATTGAGTCTTTAATAATGGAGGTGCATGGATGAAATTTTCTAAAGCAACCAATTATGCGTTACATACGATGGTTTATCTAGCAAATTTATCACCAGAAAAATCTGTTGGTGTGAAAGAACTTGCGACAAAACAAAATGTGTCACCGACCTATTTATCCAAAGTGTTAACGATGCTTGTGAAGGCGGGTTTTGTTGAGTCAGTGACAGGAGTAAATGGTGGTTATAAGTTAGCGGAACCTGCGAGTAGTATTAGTTTTCTAGATGTCATTCAAGCAATCGAAGGAAAGGGAGCTTTCTTTCATTGTGACCCTAAAAACCATAGCGAAAGTAAGCCACACTGCTTAATTGGCGAAGTAATGAACAATGCAGAGCAACAAATGGAAGATTATTTAAGCAAGCAAACAGTAGGCAGTATTGTCGTAGAAATAAAAAAACATCAACATTAAAGGAGTGCTAATATGAATCATCATCATAATCATCACGGGGAAGCTGGTTTTAAGCGGAAAGTAGATTATTTGGATCGACCAGAGCGGAGCGAAGTGCTCTCACCAGAAGGTTTTTTGACATCAATACCGATCGAAAAAACAGCAAGTATTTTAGATTTAGGAGCGGGAACGGGGTTTTTAACAATTCCAGCTGCGAAATTGGTCGATAATACAGTTTTTGCATTAGATTTAGATGCGGAAATGTTGAAGTTAATTGAGGAGAAAGCGAAGGAAGCAGAGTTGGCAAATGTACAAACATTAGAAGCGAGTATGGAGGCTATCCCACTTGAAGCCAGTTCAGTGGATGTTGTGCTTGCATCGCTCGTGCTACATGAAGCGAGTTCGCTTGAGAATGTTTTGAGCGATGTGAGTAGAGTTGTGAAAACTGACGGCTACTTTGCTTGTGTGGAGTTTGATACGAAAGGCACAGATTTGAAAGGTCCACCAATGGAAATTCAAATTTCAGCGGTGAAATTGAGGGAAGAACTTGCTCGATTTGGGTTTGAAGTGGTGAAGAATTGGCAGCTGGATGAGGGGATGTATGTGAGTATTGTGGTGAAGAAGTAATACGAACTTATACTTAATAGCCAATTAATACAATGTACAAAGAGAGTAGGTGTTTAATCCTGCTCTTTTTGTACATCATTCCACTAGGTGTCAATTACACGGGAATTAGTTTTCTACACATGACGGAGTTCAATGCTTACTGCTATTAGAACTAATTTTAGTAGATTTTTTCTTGCCATTTTAGCGGATTTCAATCATCATGAGAGCATGCTGAAAGCTGAAGTTCCGTGGTGAAGTCATGGAACTTCTATTATCCAAAATACCATAATACCATGACCTTACAACATGCTAAATGCAAGTAATCTCTTGAAATGCGTTTTGATTAAATTTGTTATAGTTTCTTTATAACGCAATAGCATATTTGGATTTCCCAAAAATTTATTGGACAAATAGTTGGACTTGTTCATCAAGCGTTTGTTTTTTCAGGCGAATATGTTTCTAAAACTTTTTGCTTAACCGTTACACCTTGAAACAACTCAACTTTTTACTCTAACATAATTTGTTCTATACAGCAGTATTTTTGAGAGGACACGATCCAACAATGGCTAAAGTAGCAATTCTCAAATAAGTATTATTAGTTATCACTTGGGAAATTTCTAATGAGCTAAAATTAACAACAAGTTACGGAATCATAAATTATGATGGGACAGCAGATTGAATCCAACATTATTAGTGAAAGTGAAGTAGATAAACTGCATACATAAATCAGCAAATAATTCTAATACACCGAAATTTCTAAGGGGAAACACTAGTACAATGTGCTTTATACGACTTTGTAAATTTCGCAGAGAAATACAAAAAGTACGGAAAGCTTCCAGTTGATATTATTTTATTATTATAGGTATGAGAGAAGACTGGATAGCTTATTTGAAAACAAAATTTGGTTACTTTCTTCTTGCAAGATTAGGTTTGCTGTCCACGATTTTTAAGGGGATTGTTTTTATGTTATAATACCTTTATCACAATATAAAAGGACGATGCATAAGTGGAAAATATAAAAAAAAAGAAGTTACTTACTTATGATGAACTTATTGAGAAGATGAATGTTAAAGGCATAAAATTTAATATTATTAACGAAACAGAAGCAATTGAAATATTGAAGGAAAATAATTATTTTTATAAACTCGGCTCTTATAGGAAAAACTATGAGAAAGACCCTACTGGTAAATATAAGAATCTAGAGTTTGCATATTTATCTGATTTAGCTATTTTGGATATGAGATTAAGATATATATTATTGGAAATGTGTCTAGATATTGAGCACTCTATTAAAACTAAAATATTAAAAAATATTACTTTGGATAAAATAGAGGATGGATATGGTATAGTAAAATCATTTTTTGCAGTTGATAGCAATAGGAAAAGACGACTTTTTGAAAAAGAAATGTTCTTTAACCAAGACGGAACTCAAATATATACTGAAATATATACAAAATACTATGAAGAAACACCTGTATGGGTCGCATTAGAGTTAATGAGCTATGGTAGTTTTACTATGTTCGTTGAATACTATTATGCTAATGTGTTTTTCAATAAAGAAAATTTTAAAATGGCAAATGAATTATTAAAATTTGCTAAGAATATAAGGAATAAAGCAGCTCATAGCACCCCGTTGATTTTGGGGATAAAGCAAGGAAGGACTAACAATTTATTTTTAAAAGCTAATAACATATATCTTAGCCCCAATCAACTTAGAGTTAAAAGAATACATGATATATTTGCTGTTGTTCTCTTACACAAAAAATATTGTAGTACTGGTGTACAAGACAATAAAAAAGAAGTTTTTAGAGAGTTTGTTAAGAGATGTGATAGAAATAAAGAATTTTATAAACAAAATAATGATATCAAAAGGTTTTTTTCGGCGTTGCGTTTAATAGTTGACAAAGTATACTAGCATTGATATTATTTAAACAAGGAACAAGGTTTTAAACCTTGGCATTTTAATTGTACGCAGTTAAAATGTTTATAAGTGCTAAAAGGATGCTGATTATCGGCATCCTTTTATTGTGAAATAGCAAAACTTACAATGGAAGTATATCTGTACAAACAGAGGGTTGTTTATTTTACATTCGTGATGAATATAATGTTAGTGGTTGCTTCAAGTCGATTGAATCAGAATAATTCCTGTGTACGAATTTTATAGACCCACAATAAGTAAAATATATTGATATTTCTGCATAAAATAAAGAGGAGTATAATATTATGCCTTGTGGCAAATCCGTGGCAAAACTTTTCTCATATATACTGAGTTAAACAGAAAGTAAAAAGGTTATCAATTATAATAGGGCTATAAATAGATCTATTATAATTGATAACCTTTTCTAATTAAATACAAAAAACGGAGAAACGGGGATTCGAACCCCGGCGCGGCATACACCGCCTAACAGATTTCGAGTCTGTCCCCTTCAGCCGGACTTGGGTATTTCTCCACTGTGACATAGAATGCCGACAAGAAGTATTGTATAATAAAATTAGTTAAAATACCAGCGTTTTTTATCAAAGGAGGAGCATACTTGGAAAGAAAATTAATAGAGGAAATAAATTTACTTGAAAGTAAAAAGCTAATTATAAATTTGAATATTGTTGCCATTGTTATTGTGCTTGTATTAACCGTTTTAGGGTTGGCTTTTTCAGGAGGTTTTGAAATTGCAAATGGCTTTGAGGGAGTGATCTGGCTGTGTTTGGGTTATTTGCTATCCCTTGTTATTCATGAGGGTGTTCATGGAATTTTCTTTAAAGCATTTCATCCAGAAGGAAAAGTGAAATTTGGCTTTAAAAATGGAATGGCTTATGCGACAAGTCCGGGATCATTTTATACAAAATCGCAATTCTTTATTATTTCGATTGCGCCATTTATTGTTCTTACAGGTTTATTCATTTTCTTACGTTTTCTCGGGGTGAATGAAGCGGTCATCTATTTGATTTTTGCACTACATACTTCAGGTTGTGTGGGCGATTTTTATTATTGTATTTTGTTGCTTAATCGTCCGACTGGAATTCTTGTAGAAGATACCGAAAAAGGGATTAATTTTTATTCAGAAGGTTAAGCTTGGTAACGATTACAACAAAGTGTTAGAATAAGGATATACTTTTCGAAAGAGGTGCTTGATTTGAAACGAATAACAATTGGTAACAGCGCTTTAACAGCTTCAGAAATTTCGCTTGGATGTATGAGAATGGCGGATCTTAGTAAAGAGGATGCAAATAAAGTAATTAACACAGCACTTGAAAACGGTATTGATTTTTTTGATCACGCAGATATTTATGGTGGCGGTAAATCAGAAGAAGTCTTTGCTGATGCAATTGATATGAACGCAACGATTCGTGAAAAAATGATTCTTCAATCAAAATGTGGGATTCGTCAAGGATTCTTTGATTTTTCAAAAGAGCATATTATTTCTTCTGTAGAAGGTAGCTTAAAGCGCCTAAAAACAGATTATTTAGATACACTATTACTTCATCGTCCGGATACACTTTTTGAACCAGAAGAAGTAGCAGCTGCTTTCACAGAGCTAGAAAAAAGTGGAAAAGTTCGTCATTTTGGTGTAAGTAATCAAAATCCAGGTCAAATCGAGCTACTAAAAAAATACGTAGACCAAGAATTAATTGCCAACCAACTACAATTTAGCATTATGCACACAGGAATGATTGATACTGGTTTTAACGTAAATATGACGATTGATCCTTCGCTTGATCGTGATGGTGGTATTTTAGAATATAGTCGCTTAAATAATATGACTATCCAAGCATGGTCCCCGTTCCAATATGGTTTCTTTGAAGGGGTATTCTTAGATAACGATAAATTCCCTGAATTAAATAAAACAATCGATAAAATAGCTGCTGATAAAGGTGTAACCAATTCAGCAATTGCTGTGGCGTGGATTCAGCGCCATCCAGCTAGCTTCCAAACAGTTGTTGGTACAATGAATCCGGGAAGAATTGCAGACATCGCAAAAGCTTCTGATGTAACACTTAGCCGTGAAGAATGGTATGAAATTTACCGTGCGGCTGGAAATCAATTACCTTAATAGGAATAGACACTTGGGCATGTTGCTCAAGTGTTTTTTTATGTAATCGAATGATACTGAATTTCATTCTCAATTAGATATTAATTTTATCAATTAGTTTGAAAAGGTTTTTGAAAAGTGCTATAATAACAAGTGAATTAGAAAGAGCTAATTTTATTCTTAATTATAATAATTATTGTTTAATCTGTTTTTCGCATTTGCGAGAGCAGATTTTTGTGTTTTTTAGAGTAATGGGAATCATTATCATTTGGAGAGGATGAGTAGGATGAAAGAATGGATGAAACGGAATTGGCAATTTGTAACGACTGGTATTAGTGGGATTTTAATTATTGTAGGGTGGTTAGTCGGCAATGAAGTCGGTGATTTTTGGACTGCAGTAATTTTTCTGAGTGCGTTTGTTATCGGTGGTTTTGAACAAGCCAAAGAAGGAATTCAAGCAACTATTAAAACGAAAAAGTTAAATGTAGAACTATTGATGATTTTAGCGGCTACAGGTGCTTCAATCATCGGTTATTGGTTTGAAGGTGCCATACTAATCTTTATTTTTTCCGTTAGTGGGGCTTTAGAGACGTATACAACAAATAAAAGTAAACGCGAAATTACGAAATTGATGGCGTTTCAACCAGAGCGAGCATTTCTTTTACTACCAAATGGAGATTTAAAAGAAATTGCTGCAAAAGATTTACAATTGGATGATATGGTATTAGTTCGACCCGGAGAAAGTGTGCCAATAGATGGGGTTATTGTTCGTGGTTCGACAACTTTAAACGAAGCGGCAATTAATGGCGAATCAGTGCCTGCCATGAAATCTGCTGGTTCGGAAGTGTTTGGTGGAACAGTCAATGTAAGTAGTGCTATTACGGTTAAAGTAACTCAAACTTTCGATAATACGATTTTCAGTAAGATTATTCGGTTAGTAGAAACAGCTCAAAGCGAACCTTCCAAAACAGCGCGTTTTATTGAACGGTTTGAAGATGCTTATGTCAAAGCAGTGTTGTTGTTTGTTTTAGTAATGATGTTTTTACCACATTTTGCGCTAGGATGGTCTTGGAATGAGACTTTTTATCGGGCGATGGTTTTATTAACGGTTGCTTCTCCGTGTGCATTAGTGGCATCAGTGACTCCTGCGACATTAGCGGCAATTTCTAATGGTGCACGCCATGGTATTTTATTTAAAGGCGGTGTACACTTAGAAAATTTGCGTGGTATAAAGGCGATCGCATTTGATAAAACAGGGACTCTAACAAATGGAACTCCAGTTTTAACAGATCGATTGTTTGCAGAAAATGTTGATAAACAGGAAATAATAAATATGGTTGTGGCATTAGAACGGCAATCTTTACATCCATTGGCTGCGGCAATTACACAAGATTTGGATGCAGAAGTAACGAAAAATATAACAGAAATAGAAATAACAGACGTCCCTGGTTGGGGAGTGCAAGCGGATTATAAAGGAGAGATATGGCAAGTTGGTAAAGCTGGTTTTGTTGGAACAGAGAGCGCTAGAGAGTTTTTGAGTGGTGCCTTTGAGAAACTTGCTAGTGAAGGGAAAACCGTTGTCTATGTTGCTAAATCGGGTGTTGTATTAGCGATGTTTGCACTTAAAGATACCTGCAGACCTGAAGCGATGCGCACAATTAAAGCTCTTCAAGCAAAAGGAATTAAAACTATTATGGTAACGGGTGATAATGAACAAACTGGTGCAGCAATACAAGCCGAATTAGGCATGGATCAAGTAGTTTCTGGATGTTTGCCTGAGAAAAAAGTAGATGTGATAAAAGAATTATCGGTATCATATGGAAGTGTAGCGATGGTTGGTGATGGAATTAATGATGCACCCGCTCTTGCGCATGCGGCGGTTGGTATTGCCATGGGAAAAGGGACGGATATCGCAATGGAAACAGCAGATGTCGTCTTAATGAAAAATGATTTAGAAAAAATTCCATATGCCTTCGCACTTTCCAAACGACTTTACTGGATTAGCTGGCAAAATATTTGTTTTGCAATAGCAGTAATATTGGTTCTAATAACGGCTAATGTCTTCCAACTGATTAATTTGCCATTTGGGGTAGTTGGTCATGAAGGAAGTACCATACTAGTCATTCTAAATGGATTAAGATTGCTTAAATCTAATCAAAGGTAGTGATTTATTTGACTGTTCATCTATTCCTAGTCTAAGATAGATGGGCAGTTTCTTTTTGAAAAAAGAGGATATTACCTAAAAAGATTGGAGATAAGTGCATGAGAAAAATTAACTGGACACAATGGATAGCATTATTTGTTTTTGCATCAATGGGAATATCCGTCATTATCACTATTTATGAAATTTTCACAGCACCAATAGAACAACCTACTACAGGACCACACGTAACATTACGAGGGGATTATATATTTTTACTATTTGAAATTCTATTAGGTATTTTTATTTTATTATTACCTTCCATTATTGCACGACGCTTCAAATTTGAAATTCCGGGACTTGTGTATATTCTATTTATCGTTTTCTTATACGGATCGATTTATCTTGGAACTGTTCAAAAATTCTATTCGAGTGTTCCTCATTGGGATAAGATTTTACATACTTTTAGTGGGGCGATGCTTGGGGCAATTGGTTTTTCTTTTGTCAGCTTGCTGAATTCTAATGATAAAGTTGTAATGAAGCTGAAACCAGGTTTTATCGCAGTGTTTGCATTTTGTTTTGCAGTCACAATAGGCGCTTTCTGGGAAGTATATGAGTATACTTTTGATGGTATTATGAACTTGAATATGCAACGTTATAACCTTTCTAGTGGAACGCCGCTTACTGGTCGCGCAGCTCTTGAAGACACGATGACAGATATTATTGTTGATATTATCGGTGCATTATTTATCGTTATTATAGGCTACTTTGCACTCAAAAAAGGTCGACCATGGATGGAACGATTTGAATTCAAACGAAAAAATTGGAAGAAAGAACCAGTTGGAAAATAAATATTCAAGCATCTAGTTTTATGCTAGGTGCTTTTTAGTTGCACAAAAATGCCAACAACTTTGGGGCCGTGAAATGATTGACTGTGTATTTAAACTTTTTTACACTTAAAATGAGAAGAGAACTATGAAGGAGTGAGGAAATGTTTTTAGATACGGGGAATTTAGAGGAAATAAAGAGAGCGCTTCAATTTCCGTTTTTTGAAGGTGTAACTACGAATCCAACCATTTTATTAAAAGAAAATCAACCAAGAAAAACACATATTGCTCACATCCAAGCCAAAATGGTATTTGTTCAAGCGGCAGGTTTATCAGAAGAAGAAATCTGGGAAGATGTGTTGCGTATTCAAACAATTGAACCAGCACAAGGAACTGTGGTTGGTTTGAAAATCCCAGCCCACGAAGCAGGCATAAAAGTTATCGCCAAAGTGCGTGCCAAGTTCCCAGAGGCAATCATTTTAGCAACAGCGATTTTCTCATCCGAGCAAGGTTATATTGCGGCACTTTCTGGTGCGGACTATTTAGCACCTTATTACAATCGCATGGAAGTTAGCGGATTAGATGCAGCTAAAACAATAGCGGAACTTCGATATGTGCTAGATCTTCAAGGACTTCTAAATGTGAAAATTATGGGAGCTAGTTTTAAAAATAGCCGTCAAATCATGCAAGCCTTAGCAAGCGGAGCAGATACAGTGACAATCGGTTACGATTTATTCCTACAAATGATGAACAAACCACTAGCATTAGAAAGTATTGAGAAATTTAATGAACATAACGCTGCATTACCTAAATGAGTAAAAGAGGAAGTTTCCATCGATTTTGGAAACTTCCTCTTTTTTATTTATCTTCATCACGTAATGGTAGGTTGTTTACATAGCTATCAGAATACTGTAAGAGTTTTCGGCTAGCGTCGAATCGTTTCTTCACATCACTTGAAAGTTCTTTGTTTGTGCCATTATAGTTAGTTGCTGCTCCGGTTTCAAAGCTTTCGTCTGGTTGGTACATATAGGAATCTGTGAAATAGCTACCTTCTGGCATAGTGTAGCGTTCCGGAACGTAATTATTAGTAGAATTGAGTATATCTGTACCAAACATAATTTGTTTCCCAGTGTTGATACCGAGTAAATTCATGACAGTTGGCATAATATCAATTTCGCCACCGACATTTTTGATTTCACCAGGGTTTTCCATTCCCGGATAGTGTAAAAAGAAGGGAATACGGTAATCATCAGCCGGATCTGCTTTTAGTTCAGTAGAACGATTGACATATTTCTTCTGCTCTTCAGGTAATTGATCGGTTTTGATAATGTGATGATCTCCGTAGAAAACGACCACTGAATCATCCCAAATGCCACTATCTTTTAATTTTTGGATGAATAGACCTAGTTGTTGATCTGCATAATGAACTGCTTCAAAATAATGGCCAAGTTCGGTATCTTTTAAATCACTTGGTAACTCAATTTCTTGCTTCTCTTCGGGTATATCAAATGGCATATGGCTGCTTACACTAATTAATTGTGCATAGAATTTTTGGTTATTTTTGTATTGTTTTTCTAAAATAGGGAAAGCTTTATTGTAAAGTACTTCATCACTTGGAGAAAAACCGATAACGTCTTCATCTCCAAAAAATTTGCGATCATAGAACTTATCAAAACCAACAGCTGGATAAAATTCATCTCGATTATAAAAACTTGCATCATTTGTATGGAAAGTTGAGGTTTTATAATCATTTTTACCAAGCAAGCGAGGCATTGATGGTATTATACGGTCGCCATATGTTTGGGTATTCGTGTAGTAACCACTTGGGAAAGTCGATGTATAAACAGACCATTCTGCATCAGCAGTATTTGATTTTGATACTGTTTGGAAAAATTTATTCGAATACATCGTTTCGTTTTGCAAACTGTCTAATGTTGGCGTAATAGATTGACCATTCACCTTGACGTTGGTTAGATTACGCTGGAAGGATTCTAATTGTACAATGATAAGATTTTTTCCTTTTGCAGCACCGAAGTAATCGGGTTTGTCTTTTACTGTAACACCCTTAATATCGCGGATGTTTTGCGCATTAATGTCGGCTGCTTTAACATGATCCGCGCCAGTAAGAGCGGTACTAATATTAAATGTAAAAATCCCCATGCGTTTTGCTCTTTTGGAGTCACTAATGATATTTTGTTGCATCATGAAATAAGTAAAGCCACTAAGAACAAGCAAAGTACTAATAAAAGAAACACTGTAAATACGACTAGTTAGACGGAAGGAAGGGAAATCATGTCCTTTTTTAATGTTAAAGTAAAGGATGAACGGAAGGAGAATTATATCTAGGATGTATAACCAATCTGTTCCGCTAAGTAGGCTACTTGCACTTGTTTTTACAACACCCACTTCACCAATTAAGGAGAAACTATGATAAGTTGGGATTTCATTATAAAAACGGGCATAAAGAACACATACCAGCATTAATATACCGATAAAAAGTGACATTCCAGCATACCAATAAATATGGGATCGTACTGGTGCGAGTAAATGTATTAATCCAAGTAGAAGGACGATAAATAATAAGTCCATTCCAAGAGCCAAGAAGTTTGGATTTTTAAAAATCTGGAAATAGGCAAAAGTAAACTTACCAATAATTAATAAAAAATAAAATAAAATCAACTGAATTCCTCTTTCTAGCATGCTTTGTGCCAAATAATCACAAATCCATTACTTTTAATTTTAGCTTAATCATGCGAACAGTGCAAATCATGTAAGATGATTCAGATATAATTAGGTAATAGGTTCTATTTTAGGAAGGAATGATTAGTTTCTGTATTTTTTTTCACAATTCTATTGACCTTTAAAGTGTAAAAGGATACTATTTGAGAAGATTATAAAAAGGTAGGAGAAAAAATGAATTCATTATTTAGAAGAAAACCAATAGAAGATTTAATGCACAATAAAAGCGGGAGTACACATCTAAAACAAACACTAGGACCGCTAGATTTAACTTTGCTAGGTGTTGGAGCAATTGTTGGGACTGGGATTTTTATTTTACCGGGAACAGTAGCTGCGAATAATGCGGGACCAGCAATTATTTTTTCTTTTGTGATTGCAGCGATTGTATGTGCGATTGCAGCCATGTGTTATTCAGAGTTTGCATCTAGTGTTCCAGTTGCTGGGAGCGCCTATACGTATGGCTATGTTGTTTTTGGTGAGTTAATCGGCTGGTTGCTTGGTTGGGCTCTTATTTTGGAATATGGGCTTGCTGTGGCTTCTGTAGCAAGTGGGTGGTCTTCTTATTTAAATGCGCTACTTTCTGGATTTCATATTTCTATTCCGGAAGCAGTATCTGGTCCTTTTAATCCTGAGGCGGGTACATTTATTAATTTACCAGCTATAATTATCGTCCTTGTAATTGCATTTTTATTAACACTTGGAATAAAAGAGTCTACTCGTGTGAATACAATTATGGTTGCTATCAAAGTTGGGGTTATTTTACTTTTCTTAGTCGTTGGGGTATTTTATGTTAAACCGGATAATTGGCAACCGTTTATGCCATTTGGAATTAGTGGTGTGATGAATGGTGCGGCATTAGTGTTTTTTGCTTATTTAGGTTTTGATGCAGTTTCGTCAGCGGCAGAAGAAGTGAAAAATCCACAACGAACGATGCCAATTGGAATAATAGGATCACTACTTATTTGCACTGTATTATATGTAGCGGTTTCGGCTGTTTTAACTGGAATGGTACCATATACTGATTTAAATGTAACTGATCCGGTAGCCTATGCTTTACAAGTTATTAACCAAGACTGGGTGGCAGGGATTGTATCGCTTGGTGCCGTAGTTGGAATGATTACAGTGATTTTAGTAATGAGTTACGGTGCTACAAGACTAATTTTTGCAATGGGACGTGATGGTTTATTACCAAAAGTACTTGCAGAAATCAACCAAAAATATCAAACACCGGTCAAAAATACTTGGATTTTCGCTGTTATAGTCGCAATTATTAGTGGTCTAGTTCCACTTGATAGATTAGCTGAATTAGTTAATATTGGGACTCTGTTGGCATTTATGATGGTTTCAATCGGGATTATTTTCTTACGTAAAAATAAAGCGATTCAAAAATCAGGTTTCAAAGTGCCATTTTATCCCGTTTTACCGATAGTATCATTTCTATTATGTGCATTTCTAATTAGTCGTTTATCTGTTCATACATGGATTCTTTGTGGAATTTGGTTTGTAATAGGCTTAATTGTGTATTTCACTTATGGTAGAAATCACAGTGAATTGCTTAAAAAATAACTAACTTACTTTTTGTAAGTCTTATCATTGGAATTTGAAGGCTCCTTATGTTGTAATGAATATATGATACTAAAAGGAGCGTTTATACCATGGTAAAAATTAGTGAAAAATTGCGATTAGGTGAAGTTGTATTAAATGTAGGTCATTTAAAAGAGATGGCAGGTTTTTATCAAGAAGTAATTGGCTTAACTTTAATGGAGGAAAATGATCAGTTCGTGCGTTTTGGAGTGAGTGGATCTGATGAAGCGTTACTTGTTCTTAAAAAAATTGATAATGCGGTTGTCCCAGAAGTACCGCGAATTGGTTTATTTCATACAGCGTTTCTGTTACCCACTCGAGAAAGTTTAGCGGATGTACTCGTTCATCTAGCACAGTCTGGCTATCCAATTGATGGTGCTGGAGATCACGCTTATAGTGAGGCGCTTTATTTACATGATATTGAAGGAAACGGTATTGAAATTTATGCAGACCGTCCTAAAAAAAGTTGGATGCGTGATGGCGAAGGGAACTTGCCGATGGTAACAGAACAAGTGGATGTGGATGATTTACTTAAAAATGCGACGGGAAAAGCGTTCACTGGAATGCCAAATGGGACGATTATTGGTCATGTACATTTACAAGTATCGGATGCTGATAAGGCGGAACAGTTTTATAAAGAGGCGCTTGGTATGAATTTAACAACAGCAATACCATCTGCCAGATTTTTTGCAGCAGGTGATTATCATCATCATATTGGGTCGAATGTTTGGGCTGGTCGTCATATAAATAATCGGCAGGAGAATGAAGTGGGGCTCGCATGGTTTACAATTATAACTCCGGACAAAGAAATAATTACTACTCATTTAAAGCAGCAAGGTTATGAAGTAAAATATGTTGGAAATACGATTTCGGTCATTGATTCAAATGGAATTATGATTCATTTTAAATAAAAAAAAGAACTGTTTAAGCGAAAAGTGAGCTTAAACAGTTTTTTGATGAGATAATAAGGGAAAGGTAGATAAGACAAAATATTTTAATGTTTACGTTGCATTGTTTTCTTCAAAAGCCAATTACTGGATTGGAAAAGAGTTAAGACGATTAAAAAGATTCCAATTCCAAGATTTAAATAAGAAAGTGCGAGTGCTGCGTCTTCTGGAAATGAATTTTGGACAGTGAGAAAAATAAGAAAGAATCCGCTATTTGCACTAAAAGCTATCCAAAACCAAGATAGTCCGCTTAATTTACCTACTATAAAAGAAAGCCCTGAAATAATTGCTGCTAAGATAAGTCCTGTAAGTATCATTGACATAAATTCCATTTTCATCGCTCCTTTGTCATAAATGAAATTATTATTAATAATAATGTAACATAAATGAAATATTTTGTAAAGAAGATACGAAGAAAGGAGATACACAGATGATTGAATTTTTTAAAACAACAAATGAAGAGATGGAGCAACTGCCCGCCATAGAAGATGGTTGTTGGGTAAAGGTCACTGCTCCCACCCAAGAAGAAATTGAAAAATTGAGTAAGGAAATGGATGTACCTAAGCCATATATTTTAGATGCACTAGATTCAGAAGAACGCTCTAGAATTGAGTTAAAAAGAGCAGAGGAAGATGTGAGACATTCACTAGTTATTGTAGACTGCCCTTACGAATCAGAAGATGAACTTGGCTATACGATGTATGAAACATTGCCGATTGGAATAGTACTAACTAAAACCCATCTTGTTACCATTTCTTTAAGAGATTTGCCTATTTTAGAAGATATTCGATCAATGAAATTAGAAATATATGATACAACTAATCATAAGCAATTTTTGTTAAAGTTACTTTATGCTGTATCTTACTATTACCTCAAATATTTAAATCAAATCATTAAACAAACAAATAATTTAGAATTAAAGATTAAGCAATCGATGAAAAATGAGCAGCTCTATGCTTTTATGGCGGTTCAAAAAAGTTTAGTTTTTTTTGCAACAGCGCTTCAATCGAACAAAGCAATTTTAGATAAAATGGAAGATGTGGAACATTTTATGCAACAAGAAGATAATCATGATTTACTAAGAGATGTTATTATTGAGAACAAACAAGCGATTGCAATGACGGATACATATACGCAAATAATTAGCGGGATGTCTGATGTGTTTTCATCTGTTATCTCAAATAATTTGAATATAGTAATGAAATTTCTTACCTCATTTACGATTATCTTATCTTTACCAACGATTGTGGCAAGTGTTTACGGGATGAATATCAAATTGCCATTTATGCATAACGACCACGCTTTTGCACTAATTCTTTTGTTTACGTTATTAATTACAACGGGAGTAACAGTAATTTTTTGGCGTAGAAAATACTTTTAAATAGAGAAATTGGGGGATGGACATGGAAAAACAAACATATGAAAAATTAGCATATTATACAATCAAAGAAAAGATTCTCAGTGGGAAACTTCATGTAGGGCAACATATATCAGAAGCGAGTATAGCAAAAGAATTATCCATTAGCAGAACTCCAGTCAGAAAAGCAATCGCTGTTTTAGTATCCGAAGAGTTGATTGATTATGAAATAAATCGCGGCGCTATCGTAATAGAAAGCAGTATGAGTGCTGGCCGTTTTATTGAATTACTTGAAATGGCTGAAATTCTAGTGGTACAAACTATTGAAAAATGTAAAAATAAAAATCTAACTTATAAACCAGAAAAAGGAAATGAAATACTTGCAGAAATGCGCCAAATTCAAAAAGAAGAAGATGTAGAAGCCTATTTGTCGTTACTGAGTAAATGGTTATTACAATTTATTTCCCAATTAGCAAACATATACGCGGAAGATATTGTACGGAAAATGAAGCGTGATTTCTTTAATAAAGCGCAAAAAGATATTAAAATGATTCCTGTGCTTTTAGAAAATGAAACGATGGAAACATTAGAACAACTTTCCACTTATATGGTTGAAAAGAAACATGATTTAGCAAAAGAGGTAATACAAAAATTGATGAATTTGTATATTATCCGTACATTTAGATAGTATTTCTAAAATGATTTGCTTAAAAAAAGGAGGTGCTTTTGATGCGGAAAGTATATGAAATTTTTATTTTAGACTGGCGCCGTCTCTTTAAAGCGCCTTTAGCATTATTATTAGTAATTGCATTAATTATTTTGCCATCATTATATGCTTGGTTTAATATTGAAGCACTTTGGGACCCTTACTCGAATACTTCGGGAATCAAAGTGGCAGTTTCGATTGATGATGAAGGGGCTGAAGTAGACGTTCCTGGGAAAAAGCCTGAGAAAGTGAATGTCGGCAATCAACTGAAGAAAACGCTAGAAAAAAATAAAAAACTTGGCTGGACATTTGTAAGTGAAGAGGAAGCAAAAAAAGGAGTGAAAAGCGGTAAATACTATGCCTCTATTCACATTCCAAAAGATTTTTCGGAAGACATGGTTTCTGTTGTAAATGATAATGTCAAAAAACCAACGATTGATTACTCTGTTAATGAAAAAATCAATGCCATCGCACCAAAAATGACGGAGAGTGGCGCAACGACGATTGTAAATCAAATAAGCTCAGAGTTTGTTGGGACAGTAAGTAAATCAGTTTTAGAAGAGTTTAATAAAGCAGGAATTGACCTTGAAAATGAATTACCGACAATCCGCCGCTTAAAAACGAAAGTATTCCAAGTACAAGATGCTTTACCAGAACTTAAAAAAATGGGTGGCGAGGCTGTGAAAATTGAAGCCAAACTCCCTGAACTAAAAGCTAAAGCAAACCAAGTAGTGGAACTAAATGAAAAAATTCCAGAGTTAAATAAAGCAACAGAAAACGTCTTGTTAGTAGAACAACAACTACCAAAAATCGACCAACTTGGCCAAGATATTCTAGTTTTACAAAAGAAAATACCAGAAATCAAGCAAATTGCAGACTCAGTAAAAGAAGTGGACGAAAACTTTGGAACGATTAAGAAAACTGTTAATGATGCAGTAAATGAATCGGGTAAGGCGCTCGATGTGATTGATACGGCGATGACGGCGATACCAACTGTAGAAAAAATCGCCCAAAACGGCAGTGGCTATGTGGACAAAGTGTCCGATTTTACGGATGAAATTAATAAATCATTTGATACGTTAGCGCCTGCTATTAAACAGAATTTAACACTAATGAAGCAAATGGCAGACAACATTTATCAAGTCACAGAAGCAATTAAAAATGGTTCTATAAACTCCGAACAAGCGATTGCGGAATTGAAGAAAATGGAACAAGATATTGATTCTTTACAACAAATGATTACAAAACAAACCGCCACATTGGAAAGTTTAAATGAAACGTTGCCTAATAAGCCTTTTACTGATTTAATCAAGAATTTAAAAGCCATTAATAGTCAGTTAAGTACACAAAAAGAAACAGTGACAAAAGTTCGCACAGCACTTGAAAACGGGGAAAAACCAGCGGAAGAATTACTCAATCAACTAAATGCACAAGCAAAAAATATTAGTGCAAAATTGGATCAAATTTTAGCGAATTATGATTCGGAAATTGTCCCAGCAATCAAAACCGGTTTAAACCAAATTCAAGGGGATTTAAAAGATAGCCAACAATTATTAAAAACGTTGCAATCGAAAATCCCAGAAATTACGCAGGTATTAAAAGACTCAAAAGAAACACTTCAAACTGGACAAACCTATTTAAAAGAGTTCCAACAGCGTTTGCCAGAAATCCAGAAAACACTGGATGAAGCCACTAAAGTAATTAATACCAAATTGGATACTATTATTGCTGGGATTAACGAAGCAGCAAGCTTTTACCAAAATGATTATCCAAATGTAAAAGCGAACATTAAAAAAGCGGCCAATTTTATCCGCGATGATTTGCCTGGACTTGAAAAAGAAATAAACCAAGCCTCCAATCTTATTCAAGAAAAAATGCCAGAATTCGAAAAAGCGATTAAAATTGCAGCAAACCTTTCCCGAGAAGAACTGCCGGAATTTGAGAAAGCAATTAATAATGCCGCCAATAAAATTACTGATTTCGACAAGAATTATGATTTACAAAGTATTATTAAAATGCTCCGTAATGATGCCGATAAGGATAGTTCTTTTATTGCAAACCCAGTTAATTTAAAAGAAACAAGTTATTATCCGATTCCAAATTACGGCTCGGCAAGCTCGCCATTTTACACGGCGCTTTGTCTATGGGTTGGCGCTCTCTTGCTTATTTCATTACTTCGGGTTGATGTAGAAGTACCAGCTGGTATTTTTAGTCATTACCATCGCTATTTTGGACGCTTGCTGACATTCTTATCTATTGGCTTGATGCAGGCGCTCATCGTGACACTTGGAAATATATTCTTACTTGGTGTTTCGATTGCAGAACCTTTGCTCCATGTTCTTTTTAGTATGTTTATTAGTGTTGTATTTATGACAATTGTATACACACTTGTATCCTTATTTAATAATGTCGGAAAAGGAATCGCGATTATTTTGCTAGTGCTACAAATTTCAGGAGCCGGCGGAAACTTTCCTATTCAAGTTTCGCCACCATTTTTCCAAGCAATTTATCCGTTTTTACCATTCACTTATGCTGTTAGTTTAATCAGGGAAAGTGTTGGGGGATTATATATGCCAACTGTTTGGCTTGATATGAGTGTACTTGCTGGATTTGCGATTTTGTTTATTGCATTAGGTCTTTTACTCAAAAAACCACTCGACAAAGTTGTACCGAAATTATCGGAAAAAGCGAAACGAAGCAAGCTGATTCATTAAAAATAGTATATAATTATTAGCGAAGAGGGGTGAGCATTATCACAAATAAGTATAAAACCTTAGATAAAATGGTTTATAATTTACTTCTTGAAAAAATTAAACGAGGAGAATTAGTACCAAATCAGCATTTGGCGGAAGAAAAACTAGCAACTGAATTTGGTGTTAGTCGCTCACCGCTCCGAAAAGCTATAGCCACACTCACTGCGCAAGGTATTGTAAGCTATCATGAAAATAGTGGGACAGTACTTAATGATGTCCTTATTGATTCGGCTCGTTATGTACAACTTATGGATACGATTGATATTTTTGTGGATGCTGCTATTATCAGAGCTGCTCATTTTGGATATAATATAGATGTAGAAAAACTTCATAATCATCTTCAAGAAATGGAGCGTTTTTCTTATTTAATGGATGTTGAAAATTATTTTAATGAGCATCACCGTTATATACTTTGTTTGATAAGTTTTGCAGAAAATCCTTATCAGGTAAGTATCGCTAAACATATTTTCTTTCAAATTGTGCATTTTTCTGATGGAATTAATATTTTTAAAGCGGTTGAAATAAGAGAATGGACGAACAAAAAAAGCAGTGAAATCTATGAATTCCTTATCCAAAATAAAATCGAACTTGCTCGAAAAACGGTCAAATCTATGTTTGCAGAACTAACGATTCAAGCATATAGATAAAAAAGTTGGTGCCATAAAGGTACCAACTTTTTTTGTGTTTTACAATAATACTTATGTTTCCTTAGTTAATTCTTTAATATTGGGTGATACGATGGTTGAGTAAAATGTCTGTATGCCAATGGAGCTAAAAACAGAAAAAGATGGAGGAGCAGAAATGAAAAAAATTTATATTATTATGACATCAATTCTTTTGTGCATCATTTGTGTCGTCGTTGGAATTTCTATTTTTCTAAAGCAAGATGAGGTTGTTCAGCAACCGAAAGAAAAAATTAGTAAAAAACAGGTTCTATCAGACAAAGAGCAGCCTAGTTCTTCTAACGAAGGGAAAAAGGTAGCATATTTGACGATTGATGATGGGCCAACTGAATATATGTCAAAAATTTTAACCGCATTAAAAAAAGAAAATGTAAAAGCTACATTTTTCCTCGTTGGAAATAGAATTACTGGTGATAGAAAAAAAGATATTAAAGAAGCTGCAGAAGAAGGCCATAGTATTGGACTCCATAGTATGTCGCACGTTGCTAAAAGATTATACAAAGACAAACAATTTATTCCTGAAATAGAAAAAGAATCTAAACTACTTAATACAATTCTAGATAAAAAAACAAAGTTAGTTCGAGCGCCCTATGGTAGTACTTATTTAAATGATGACCAAGTAGGACAATTAAAAAAGGATAAATATCGACTACTAGATTGGAATATTGATAGTGAGGACTGGAAACATAAAGGAAAACCAGAAAAGATGGTTTCTTTCATTAAGGAAGAGTTAAATAAATTCAAAAAAATTTCTCCTGTTATTTTGATTCATGAAACAGAAGATTTACTAAAAGCTATACCTGATCTAGTCAAAACTATCCGAGCAAAAGGCTTTGAATTAAAACCTTATTTTGAAGATAATAATTTTCATTTGAATTTCAAAAAAGATCCTCAATTATAAATAGTTATTGCTTCTTCACTGTCATAAAAAAAGCAGAAACCATTGCATAAGCCATTTTGGATAATGGAATATACAAGGTTTCTGCTTATTGTGTTGCCTCGCTTTGATATAAATTAAAGCCATTTTTATTCCCAATAAGTTGAAAATGGTAAGCTGTATACATTTGATTAAGGGTGGCATTAGTTTCAATGCAATCCAAACGTACAAATGGAACGGCCTTTTCAAAAGCTAGTTTTTTAGCATAACAAATCATTTGTTTACTTAAAGAAATACCACTAAAATCTCTATTAACCATTATTCGATGTAAGTAATATGCCGTTTGAGTGGTTAAATCGCCCCATAAATCTGTATCCCAATCACTTGGCTTTTTTCGTATAATCATAGCGCCAGCAAGTTTTCCATCAGCTGTTTCGAATATGGCGACCTCACCCAGTTTGATTCGTTGTTCGATATTATGGACATCAAATCCATGTAAAATATCACTCCACTGGTTTGAACCCGATTCTTTTAACCAGAGAGCTGTATTTACCATTAATTCATGTATGTTGGAACGATCATTTGGCAAAGCAAAGCGGACTAGAAATTCCAGTCCGCCAGCTGTAACTTTATTTTGGTTCATTTTCATCTTTTGGACGTTCGGGTTCTTTTGTTGTATCTGGTCCAAAGCCTTCTGGATGTGTATCATCTTTAAACGGATCAGCTTCTGTTGTGTTGAATGGATCTACTTCTTCCACAATCACTGTTTCTTCTGTAAACGTACCTTCGCTTGCTGCATATAAATCATCATAAAATACAGCAATGGAAGTGATTAGGTATGGATAAACATAAAGTGAAATACCAAGTGTAATTAACCAGGAAGATAAAATTAATACGAGTCCACCAAAAGTAGCGCCAGCAGCAAGTGCAGTTAATAGCTCAGTAGGATTTGTTGTATAAGTAGTTGTTGCTGAACCGCTAGCAACAATGATAGAACCAACAATCGCCACTGCCAATGGAATTAAATACCAAAGTAGGAATGTAAGTGAAAGACCAAAAAGTCTACCTTTGTGTCCATTCATCATATGGCGACTTTCTGTAATTGCATCTAAAGCAGAGATATTAGGATTATCTCTTAAAATAAAGAATGTTTGTGAATAGGAATAAGTCTTAATAATTCCAGGAATGAAAAGTAATAAGCTCCATAAGAAAGTGAAAATACAGATAAGTAAGTAAGCTAAGAACGTACGCCCGAATTCTTTGAAGCCGCTAAACATATAAGCGACATCTACTTGCTCACGGCGACTAATTGCAAGGTATACCCAAGCTACCCCAGTGTATAGTGGGCCAGTTAGTAGTAACATCGCAATCCAACCAAGAAGTGGAATCCAGCCAACTACGCCTCCACCAACAGTCAAGATTAACCAAGCAAGTACCAATATTCCAATAGCAATACCCCAACTGCCACGAAGCGACTCTTTAGCTGTCTGTTTAACTTGTGAAATAGTCATCATAATGAAAACTCCTTTTTTTAATTTATTTAAGTATAATAGCAAAAAATACCTATCTTTAAAATAGCATATTTTTAGGGACTAATACAGTAATAAGAGGTGTTATAAAAAAATACTGAAAATAGGATTAACTTTTTATTTTGAGGGAAAAAGTGATATGATATGATTAATTTGGAGGTGGCGCACATGGCCCATGAGAATTTAAGAGAATTAGAAGATCGACTTATTGAATTACGGCAACAATATCAAGAAGCACTTAGCGAAACAAGAGAGTTTGAAGATCCACAACTCCAAAATGGACCAATCAATGCAGCTGAAGTTAGATTAAGTGCATTACGTCACGAAATTGCTGAAGTAGAGAAGAAAATTAAAAAAGTAGAAGGTAACACCAAATAAGGAAAAGACGTCCTTTTGCTAATGTCATTTTAGCGGAAGGGCGTTTCTTTTACGACCGTTTGGAGGAATAACAATGAAACCGATTTTTGCTGTAGGAGATGTACACGGAGAAATTACACTGTTGGATGAGTTGCTGGAAAACTGGAATAGAGAGCGAGAACGCCTTTTATTTGTAGGCGATTTAATTGACCGCGGGGAAAATCCAGCAGCAGTCCTTAGACGAGTGAAAGAGTTATCCGATGAAGCGGAAGTTATTACTTTAAAAGGCAACCATGAACAAATGTTACTTGATTTTTTAGAAAAGCCTTCGGAAAAAATGCATTATTATTTAAGTCAAGGCGGCATGGAAACCATTCAATCTTTAATTGGCGACTCATTAAATAAAAAAATGACACCAGAAGGGTTAGCTAAGCGAATTAAAGAAGAGGCTTCAGACCTTATCGATTTTATCCAAAGTCTGCCACTTTATTATGAAGAAGGTAAGTATGTGTTTGTCCATGCGGGCGTGGATTTTTCTAAACGCGATTGGCATGATACTGACGAGCATGATTTTTTCTGGATACGGGAACCATTTTTATTTGGGAAAAATAATACTGGAAAAGTCTTTATTTTTGGACATACACCGGTGCAAAATTTACATAGTGACGAAAGTTCGGGTATATGGGTTTCGGAAGATAGAACTCGACTTGATATTGATGGTGGCGCAGTTTTTGGCGGGGAGCTTCATGGGGTTGTAGTTGAGGAAAATGTTGTCACAAAAAGTTTTTCTGCAAAAAAATAAGCATCAATAGGGGCTTTTTTAAAGCGCGCATTTGATGCTTTTTTTATTTAATAATATGGTGCCATAAATAAGTATACTAGTACGCCAGTTAAGCTGACATATAGCCAAATCGGCATAGTCCAACGAACGATTTTTTTGTGCTTCTCAATTTGCATCGTCCAGCCCCATACAAGTGCAAATAGCGCGAGTGGAACAACGATTGCAGCTAAGAAACTATGTGTAATTAGGATAAAGAAGTAGATTGGACGAACAATGCCAGTTCCTCCAAACGTAGAAATTTCCGCTGAAAGGTAATGGAACGTTAAGTAAGATACTAAGAAGAAAAGTGTTGATGTAAATGCTGCTAAAATGAAACCACGGTGCATTTTAATGTTTTTCTTTTTTATAATCGCCCAAAGTGCAATAACTAAAAATACAAAGGTAAAACTATTAAAGATGGCGTTCATACGCGGGAAAATAGTAATGTCAAAATGCACTGCTCCTTGATACCCAATTGGTGAGAAGAATAGTAGCAAAATCACTACAACCGCAACAAATGAAATAATCATTATCGGCCAAAAATAGTTTTTTTCTGATGTCGGCTTTGTAAGTTTTTCTTTATTTTGTTCCATGAAAAAAATAGCCCCCTAAATATAAAAATTGCTGTACATATTCATTATACATGACGAACATAACGGATGCGAAAGATTGAACTTTTAAGGTATAATAGTCAGGAAAGGGTGTTTCTGATGTCAATTATTGCGCGAGAACTAACAAAAGCGGAAGAAGCCGAAATTATCCATTTAAAAGAAGAAGGCGAAGTGATGCTCCAAACGGATGGAACTCCAGAAGAGCGAGTAGCGAAAATTGCCGAATATATAAAAAACACCTCGCCAGACCTCGATTTAGCAGAAGAACTTGGATATGTTTTAGGTTCTTTATACGGGGAAGCTGTACGCGAGAAGTATAACTGGAAATGGTTATTTGTGTCTGAAAATGACTTAGAAGGTTACGCAATAACATCCAAAGATCATGGTTATACATTTATGGTCCATGATTATTTTATGCAAGTAATTGTTCAAAACAAACCAGATAATAGTATGGTTTTATTTGAATTAATGACTGATATGACCGGAAATCGTAATGGTTTTCGAATGATTGGTTGACAAGTGGTTTTGACTTTTAGCAAAGTAGTTGTACTAGATTCAGAGGTGATAAAACGTTGAATACAAATGAACAAAAAGTACAAGTTTTAAATAAATTAGTCACGCTTTATGGCTATCAAGATTGGTGGGAAGATGATAATCGCCTTTCTGATTGGATTTCGATGATATTAATTCAGCGTACTACAGAGAGAAATGCCAACCAAGCATTAGCGAATCTCAAGCCTTTTCTAGATTTAGATAGTTTGATGGATATGGATATCATTAAGTTAGAGGAGTTAATATATCCCGCAGGCTTCTATAAACAAAAAAGCATCTATATCAAGGCATTAATAGAGTGGTTTGTCGGTCACGGAGCTAGCTTTGAGAAGTTTCGTCTTTATTCAACAGAAGATTTGCGAAAAGAATTACTAGGGATAAAAGGTGTAGGGGAAGAAACTGCAGATGCGATGTTACTTTATATTTTTGAACGAAATGTATTTATTGCAGACTTATATGCAAGACGATTATTTTCTCGATTAGGTTTTGGCGAATATAATTCTTATGAACAAATGCGGGAAGAGTTTATGCCAATTACAGAAAATATTTCCCATAAATTATGTAAAGAATGGCATTCGGTCATTGATGTGCACGGGAAGCATTTTGGGAAAGACAAAGAGATGGATGAATCGTGGTTGTTAGAGTCATAACGTGGAAAAAATATTAAGTGCAACACTATGTGTATTTTTTGCATCGTAAAAGGAGATAGATTATGCAGACAGATAATATCGTTGTAGTAGATTATGACGAAAATTGGCCAAAAGAATTTCAAAGAATTGAAGCGGCAATTTTAAATACAATAACTCTAGATGTTCTTCGGGTGGAGCATGTAGGCAGTACTTCCGTTAGAGGTTTATGTGCTAAGCCGATTATTGACATTGATATTGTGATAGAAGATTATAGTAGCTTTGAAGCAGTAAAAACTGGACTCTTATCTTTAGGATATGAGCATGAGGGCGATTTAGGGATATCCGAGCGGGAAGCTTTTTCTTATGATACTTCACAAAAAAAGTCATTTATGGAACATCATATTTATGTTTGTCCAAAAAATTCCGCAGAACTGCATCGCCATCTCACTTTCCGAAATCATTTAAGAAATAACCCATCTGATTGTCAAAAATATGGAACGATTAAGTTAGCAGCAGCAAAGGAATTTCAAACAGATATAGAGGGATACTTAAATATGAAAGGCGAAGTCATTACCGAAATCTATCAACGTTGCGGATTAATAAAATAACCAGATAAAAAATAGCGGCAATTTTCATGCCGCTATTTTTTATCTGGTTAAATGATAGATACATTAACGAGAATTCAATCTTCCTCATAGGCATCAATCGCTATTGGTAAAGCATTTATCACTGTATTGCCCACAGCAGGTAAGCCGACAAGGATTGCGCTGATAATTTCACTTCTAGTCGCACCATTGGATTTTGCCATTTTCACGTGAAAAGGGATACCACTTTCTAGGCGGACAGCGGCCATAACAGCAATATAAGCTAGTTCTTCTGTTTTCTTATCGAGCGTACTTGCGGCATCTAATTTATGTATAGTTTCCATCCAAGCAGATTGCACTTCGGGAGCTTCTTTCGCGAATACTTCAAATGACTTACTTACTTTCATTGAGATTCATCTCCTATTAAAGTTTTTAATAAGCTTTGCATATTTAATTTAGCATAAACTATGTGAAATTTGCAACAAAGATAAAGGTAATCAAAGACTTTCTTGCAAATTAGTAGAAAGAAATCTTATGAAGGTTTACTTACTTTTCTTATTATTAATAATAAAAACCGTCCAAACACTGGACGGTTTTGTGAGATTCTTATAAAGATTTAAAGTTTTGTTATCACTAAACGCTTTGCTTGATATAGTGTTTCTGAGCCAAATACAAAATCAGTAACTAAGCGGTATGTGCCATTAGTAACGGGTATAGAAAGTACGGATTCTTCAAAAGCTAAATCACCTTTTAATCTTGTAATTGAGTTCTCTTTTAAAGGCTCTAATAAAACACCGGATTCAGGTGCATATAAAATAAGTAGCGTGTTTGAAAATATTTCTACGTCTCCTATAATTTCTTCGTTTCGACCCACAGCACCAATATATTTGTAGTCATCTTCATATTTAGTATATGATTTTATGAATGTGAATTTATCCTGATGATTACTATGAATGCCAATAAATGAACCACCTTCTGGGTTCCAAACAGCCACAGTCTTATCTGCTATTTTATACATGAAATCCTCTTCTGGTGTTTCGATTAGCTTGTCATAATCATCCGTGTCAATTCCGTTCCATTTAGTTATAACTTTATAATCACCAATTAAAATGGGGCCACCTTCTGTACTGACATGTCCAATTTCGTTGAATATGTTGCTCATGCTGATATTTCCTCCTCATAAAAAATTGAATTTTATTGACTTACTATTAACCATATTTTTATTAGAAATAACGAAAAGATTAAATAGATTTTTGCAATTATACCATATTAGGCATAAAGAAAGCGTAATATAGAGAGAAATCTTTCGTATATTACGCTTTTTATATTATCTATTTTCAGCTTTATTATAAGCGCCATGCCAAACAGGCCCGATGAATTCGTTTAGTGCAAATCCACCTTTGATTGCTGCTGTGACAAAGTCTTTTGCTTTTGCAACTGCTTCTTCTACGGTTAGACCTTTTGCAAGTCCAGCGGTGATAGCTGCTGCGAAAGTACAACCAGCACCGTGATTATGGCTTGGAGCGATTTTTTCTACTTCATAAACAGTAAATTCTTTGCCATCATAAAGTAAGTCGATTGCTTTATCGCTTTCTAGGGCTTTTCCGCCTTTGATAACAACATATTTAGCACCTAGTTCAATGATTTTTTTCGCGGCTTTTTTCATATCATCTAATGTAGTTAATTTGCCAAGACCAGATAATTGACCTGCTTCAAATAGGTTTGGTGTGGTGATGGTTGCTTTTGGTAGTAATAGGTCGCGGATAGCCTCCGCGTTTTCAGGCTGGATAAGCTCGTCTTCGCCTTTACAAACCATAACGGGATCAATAACAACATTTTTTAAATCGTATTTGTCAATAGCTTCACGTGTTGCTTTAATGATGTCAATGGAACCAAGCATACCTGTTTTCATTGCATCAACAGGACCGCCAGAAAGAATTGTTTTTAGTTGTTCGCGTACAAGCTGTGCATCTATTGGAGTAACGCCATGCGCCCAGTTGTTATCTGGATCCATTGTAACGATGGTTGTAATTGCACTAAAACCGTATGTGCCATATTCTTCAAATGTTTTTAAATCTGCTTGTAAACCTGCGCCACCACTCGAATCAGAACCAGCAATAGTTAATGTTTTTTTGATTGTCATTAATGTTTCCTCCTAAAAATAAACTTTAGTCATTTGTTTCTAACATTTTATAGATAGCTGATGCAACCCCGTGTTCGTCATTAGAAAGAGTTACATGTTTTGCTAAATCTTTGACTTCTTCTTCCGCATTGCCCATTGCAACGCTATAACCAGCCATTTTTAACATAGAGATATCATTCATATTATCTCCAATTGCAAAGGTTTCATCCAGTGTAACGCCTAGTTTTTCTACATAATATTGTAAAGAAATACCTTTTTGTGCCTCGCGATGTGTAATTTCAATATTATCGGAAAAGGAAGATGTAACAGATAGGTCAGATTCTTTTTCCAGTTTTTTCTTCGCTTTTGCAAGAATATCTTTATCAGAAGAGAAAGAAATAAATTTAAGAATCGTCAAATTTTTATTACCTAAAATGCGTTCTACATCAGGTATTTCATGTACGTCTTTAGATTCAAAACGTTCTTCAACTTTATCCATAATTGCTTCTGCTGGTACGTCTGGGTGGATACGTTTGTGCATTTCAATCATGAATTCTTTGCCACGGGCTTTGTCAGTTGTAATTGGTCCCATATCAGTGAAGAATTCTGTATACATTCCTAGTTCAGTCAGCGTATTATATGTGTTTCTTGCTAAGTTTCGATCAATTGGATGTTGTAAAATTATTTTTCCGTGTTCATCACGAATTTCTGCTCCGTTCATACAAATTGCTGGTGCATATAAATTAACTTTATTAATTAACCCCATCGCATCGTCATACATACGTCCGGTACAAAGAACAAAATGAATTCCTTTGGCGCGGGCTTTTTCGATTGCCTCGACGTTTTCTTGTGCAATCTCGATATCAGAGTTAAGTAGTGTGCCATCCATGTCTGAAGCAATAACTTTAATCATAATATTAAATTCCTCCCCAATTTTACCTACTTCACTAGAATATCATTTTTTTACGAAAAATGCACAAAAGGTAGCTGCGCGTAGTTTTTTTAAAGGAGCGGTTACTTTACTATATTTCTGTCTTTCATTTGGTTATAATAGATAAGAATAAAACGTGGATTGGATGTGTCAGGATGAAGACAGAACTAGAAAAGATGATTGCAGGAGAAATGTATGATCCTAGCGACAGAGAGCTTGTACACGGAAGAAGTCGTGCGCGTAAGTTCTGCAGAGAGATTAACGATACAATGGATTCAGAGTCTCGTGCAAGCGTGCTGAAGCGTCTATTCGGCGGAACAAAAGAGAATGTGTATGTCGAACCAGATTTTCGAGTAGATTACGGTTCTAATATTTATGTTGGCGAAAACTTTTACGCTAATTTTGATTGCGTGATTTTAGATGTTTGCGAAGTACATATTGGTGACAACTGTATGATGGCACCGGGTGTTCATATTTATACAGCGACACATCCACTTGACCCAGTAGAACGTAATAGTGGATTAGAACTTGGCAAACCTGTTGAAATTGGCGACAATGTTTGGATTGGTGGTCGTGCAATTATTAATCCAGGTGTAAAATTAGGAAATAATGTAGTGGTGGCATCTGGGGCTGTAGTAACGAAGAGTTTTCCTGATAATGTCGTTGTTGCAGGAAATCCAGCTCGGGTGATAAAAACGATTGAGGTTGCAGAAAAATGATTATTTCAGATGCAAAGATTTTTGAACAAATGGAAAGTGAATTAGCGAAAGCAAGAGCAGCAACAACAAAAGTAAATCAAGATAAGCATTTACATGGTTTAATGCTACTTGTTCAACTTGCAAAAACGGGCGATGAAAGAAGCGCGGAAGTGGAAAGAATGGCTATACCAACTTTACCAACATCTGAACCAGCTCAAATCGCAAGTATGGATGGTAAAAAAATAGAATTAGAAGACGGAGCAAATGGAGACTCATTGCTTGATTTTTAGGGGGTAACCATGAAGAAAACTATTATTACTGGTGCCGTTTTTGCGGGGCTAGCAGTTTTACTTGGCGCGTTTGGTGCACATGCTTTAAAAGATGTACTTGGACGTTATGCGAGCACTTGGGAAACAGGGGTACAGTATCAAATGTTTCACGCGGTGGGCATTTTGATCATTGGATTATTAATGGAAAAACAAACTAGTCGACTTTACAACTGGGCAGCGATTTTATTTTCAGTCGGAATTGTGTTTTTCTCTGGTAGTTTGTATGTATTAAGTATTTCCAAAGTGACCGTTTTAGGCGCGATTACGCCTATTGGTGGCGTTTGTTTTGTCGTCGGTTGGTTCTTGCTAATATTAGGAGTATCTAAAAGAACGATGAGCAAATAGATTCAAAAAATAATCGTCTTTTTGCGCTCATTTAAGTGGAAAGACGATTATTTTTTCTTATTGGTAAATAAGTGCTAAAATAAAGGAATCATAATTTATAAGGAGACAGCAATTACATGACTTATGCACTCGAAATAAAAGGGTTAAGAAAAATCTATTCCACAGGAGTCGAAGCATTACGGGGTATTGATTTAACAGTAGAAGAAGGGGACTTTTATGCACTACTTGGTCCTAATGGTGCTGGGAAATCAACGACTATCGGTATTATTACTTCGCTTGTAAATAAAACATCAGGAAAAGTGAACGTATTTGGCTATGATTTAGATACAGATATCGTCCGGGCTAAACAGCAAATTGGTCTTGTTCCACAAGAATTCAATTTTAATCCGTTTGAAACAGTTCAACAAATTGTTGTAAACCAAGCTGGTTACTATGGTGTTTCTCGTAAGGAAGCTATCAAACGTAGTGAAAAATATTTAAAGCAATCTAATTTATGGGAAAAACGTCATGAACGTGCACGTATGCTTTCTGGCGGGATGAAACGTCGCTTGATGATTGCGCGAGCTTTAATGCATGAACCAAAGCTACTTATTTTAGATGAACCAACTGCTGGGGTTGATATTGAACTTCGTCGTGAGATGTGGACGTTTTTAAGAGAATTAAATGAAAGTGGTACGACGATTATTTTGACAACACATTATTTAGAAGAAGCAGAAATGCTTTGTCGTAATATCGGTATTATCCAGTCTGGAGAACTTATCGAAAATACTAGTATGAAATCTTTACTTTCTAAATTGCAGTTTGAAACGTTTATATTTGATTTAGAACCGTATGAAGAAACTTTTGAAATCACTGGCTATAATCATGTTTTTGAAGATAAGCAAACCTTGTCTGTAGAAGTTGAACGTAATCAAGGAGTTAATCATATCTTTGAACAATTAAGCGAGCGTGGCGTAAAAGTGCTTTCGATGCGAAATAAATCTAATCGACTCGAAGAACTATTTTTGAAAATTACAGAAGAAAAACATCAAGTGGGGGAGAAACATGTTTAATTTATATTACACAGCGTTAAAAAGTCTAGCTGCGAAGGAAACAAATCGTTATATGCGAATTTGGGTGCAGACACTTGTACCACCAGTCATTACAACTTCGCTTTACTTTATTATTTTTGGGAAAATGATTGGCAATCGTATTGGTGAGATGAACGGCTTTTCTTATATGGAATATATCGTTCCGGGGCTGATAATGATGTCCGTAATTACGAGTTCTTATTCGAATGTATCCTCTTCCTTTTTCTCACAAAAGTTTCAGAAAAATATTGAAGAAATTCTTGTTGCTCCAGTCCCTACACATATCATTATCTGGGGATTTTTGATCGGTGGGATTGGAAGAAGTGTTTTAGTAGGTACGCTTGTTACGATTATTTCCATGGTTTTTGTACCATTACACATTCATTCTTGGGTGTTTGGAATTATTACGCTTTTAATGACTGCAATATTATTTTCACTTGCTGGATTGATTAATGGGATTTTTGCTAGATCATTTGATGATGTGTCGATTGTGCCAACATTTGTATTACAACCGTTAACATATCTAGGCGGCGTATTTTATGCAATTTCGATGTTACCGCCAATCTGGCAAGCCATTTCCAAAGTGAACCCAATTGTCTATATGATTTCAGGATTTCGATATGGTTTTCTTGGAGTAAGTGATGTTTCCATCTGGGTATCCATGTCCATCCTTGTATTATTTAGTGTCGTACTTTACTCCATTTGTTGGTATCTTATTAACAAAGGACGAGGACTTAGAAGTTAATAGAAGTTTTGAAGAGAGATCGGGGTGCCGTTCTCTTTTTTTATAATGGATTGTCTTACTTATCTTAAACTCCCATGTATTGGTGTAGAAATAAAAAACTTCTATAGCAATAAAAATACTGGTACATATGCTACAACGTATTATACAACTAAACAAAGTGCAAGAATAATTTATTATAAATCTTTTAAAAATACCAGCGCAGCTAACAAGAGAGAAACTGTTGTACATGAAGTTGGACATACACTTGGCTTATCACATACTCAAAGTAAAAATAATTCTGTATCAGTTATGAGAGCTCTAAATTTTAATCAAAAAGCGTATCCGTTAGCTGATGATAAAAAAGGTATAAATGCTAAATACTAATTTTAAATGGAGGTTCTTGTTATGAATAGAAAAAAATTTACGATACTTGGAATTATAGTAGTGCTTTTATTAAGTATCGGAGGTTATATGACATATCAGAAAATGAAGCCAAAACCTTATAAGGAAGTGGCTGCGGAGGCTAAGACAGATAGTTTTGATAGCGAAGAAGAACTTAGTAAAGCAAGTAACGTGATTGTTATTGGTTCACTGAATAAGCGAGGCCAATCCCAAGTTGATCGCGATACAGAAGGCGGGGTTTTAGCTGTTTATAGAATGTCTGATTTTAAGATAGCACAAGTTATAAAAAATGATACTAATAAAAGCTTAGCTGAAGATACTATTATACCAATATATGAAAATGAAGGGCATGACGAAAAAACAAATACGACTTATCATGTTGCTGGTTATGAAAAAATGGAAAATAATGAAACCTATATGTTGTTTTTAACTTATGACCCAGAAGACAAATATTATGTTCCAGTAGGAGTTAATTACGGAAAAATGAATGTTGATAGTGAAAAAGAAACGGAATTATATGGTGATGATAGTGATAATCAGGAAGAAGAGATTAATAAAGTACAAGAAGAGGCATTAGACACTTATAAAGAAGAAATTAAAGAAGTAGAAAATCAATGATAAAAAAGAGCAACTTAATGAGTCGTTTTCGATAATTTGTTGACTGTTCCTAAAATAAATTTAAATCTCAATAATATCGATTTCAATATTATTAGAACCTAAGTGTTCTTTATAGAGGTAGAATGTTTCAGACTTTAGTGAGAAATGAAATGATTCTATTGGAGCGTTATCTAAGGTTATTCCTTTACGGGACAGTCTTAGATAACGTTTTTTGTTTAGCTTTAGATATATCAAATAAACGACTAAGCTGGAAAACCTCTCCAAATGATGCCTTCTCTTTTTTTCAAATATACTACAATTGTTTTTCAATTATGTTTTTTACGTTTTAGCTGAATGGCATGAGGGAAGACAACATATAGTAAAGGGGGCATGTAGAATGGGAAATAAAAAAGTGAAAAGAAAACTAGGCGCTAATATCTGGTGGATACTTATATTGGCGATTTTAATTATCTTCGTTGCCTACTTAGTAATGGGTTACGTTGCAAAAATATAGGAGGAATTATTATGACTAACGAAAATCCATTAAATAAATATTATGCAGGAAAATTTGAAAAACAACGACAAGAATATCCTGGACTTGAAAGTGAAATGACACCAGTACCAGATACCGGTGAATTAAGTTATAAAGGAGCAAACAAACTAACTGGTAAAAAAGCTTTCGTAACTGGCGGTGATTCGGGTATAGGTCGAGCTGCAGTTATTGCTTATGCAAGAGAAGGCGCTGATGTGGCGATTAATTACCACCCAGATGAAGAAAAAGATGCTCAAGAAGTCAAAACCATTGTAGAAGATGCTGGACGTAAATGTGTCCTATTACCAGGCGATTTACGAAAAGAAGGTTTTGCTAAGGAAGTAGTGAAAAAAGCGTATAACGAACTGGGCGGTTTAGATATTTTAGTGTTAAATGCAGGGTTGCAACAATATCAATTAGACATTCAAAAACTTCCAGCTGAACAATTACGCGATACATTTGAAGTGAATGTATTCTCAGTTGTTTTTGCAATTCAAGAGGCTTTAAATTACTTAAAAGCGGGAGCAAGTATTATTTTAACTTCTTCCATTCAAGGAGTTAAGCCAAGTGCACACCTTGTTGATTATGCAATGACAAAAAGTAGTTTAATTTCGCTTACGAAAAGTTTAGCAGCACAATTAGGTGAAAAAGGTATTCGAATTAATGCTGTGGCGCCAGGACCAATCTGGACAGCTTTACAAATATCTGGGGGACAACCACAAGATAGTATTCCAGAATTTGGACAAGATCAACCATTAGGAAGAGCCGGTCAACCAGCAGAACTTGCAAGCACATATGTATTACTGGCATCTGATGAAGCTAGTTATACAACTGGTCAAGTTTATGGAATCACTGGTGGAGCTCCAATTAATTAAAAGCGAGGTGATAAGCCATGCCATGGACTAAAGACGATTATCCAAATTCATGGAAAAACCTAAAAAAATCAGAACGCGAAAAAGCTATTGAGATTGGTAATGCTTTACTCAAAGATGGATATCCGGAAGATCGAGCTATACCTATTGCCACCTCGAAAGCAGAAGAATGGTATAAGAACCACAAAAAATCTTAAAGCTATAAAAAAACACACTTGGAGTGCTAGACTTTATGTCTGGCTTTCCAAGTGTTTTAATTTAGTTAAAGAGATTTTTCAATTTACTAGTAGGTGCTAGATGCATACTTTGCTCTGTTGCATTTTGGTTAAATTCGTCATCTAATTTTAATACAAAAAAATGATTTAGTTTTAGTGAGGCGGGTATTATATAAACATAAGCAACGACAATGCCATTACTTTTTCTCCCTTTTTTGTAATGGATTGTCTTACTTACCTTAAACTCCCTTTTATACTTTTAGCGGTTGTAAGCAGCCACTAAGAGTATTTTTTTTGGAAACTACTTTCTACCTTTGCAATCATAAAGAATGTTTTTTTATGTAAATTTTTATTCGTTTTTGTAGTTAAAAGCAGAAATTTTAATTTCTAATGAGTTTAAAGGCTTAGGTCAATAGACTTAATTTTAATCGAAAATAGAAATGTGTCTATTTTATGAATCTTTGTCTTATGAGCTTGTATATTGTATTGTCCATGTTTATTCTTAGAGTAATATCAAATTTAATTACATAGGAGGAAATATGGGGTTTTTAGAAGCTTATAAATCATTTTGGAAGAATTACTTTAACTTTGAAGGTCGTGCATCCCGGTCGGCTTACTGGTATGTAGTGCTCTGGAATGGAATGATTTTTGCAGTACTTTACTTTTTATCTTTTATATTGGGTATATCTGGATTTTTTGGAAGTTTGCTTGGAGGAACTGGTCTTGCGAGTAATATTGCGGCGGTAATTGTGCTTGTCTTATTATTTCTTTACATGTTAGCAGTTATAGTGCCAACAATTAGTTTAATGGTTCGACGTTTGCATGACTCTGGCAAAAGTGGTTTTTTCTTTTTCCTAGATTTTATTCCATTTGTTGGTGGCCTTATTATGTTGATATTTATGTGCCTTGAAAGTGATGGATCAAATCAATACGGAGATAGCTATAGTCAATTTGATATTTAAATTAAAAAATGAGCTAGGAGAAGTTTTCCTAGCTCATTTTTTTAATGGATTCCTTCGCTCACAAGGAACCAATTAACTTGATTTGTATTAATAAAATAAGTTAAATCATATTTCGTTAATTCAATACATTTTTCATTAAAAAGTTGTTTTAAGTCTGCTTTGGATAATTCATGGATGCTGATGTTATTAATTTTTGCATCGTCATCAAGACGAATTGATTCACCATTTACTGTATAAATTTCGATATACATTGTGCCACCCTTTCCTTAAATCACATTTGTTTATAATTTTCTTTAAAAACCCCGAGTTGATTGAGGGTTACAACAAGTTGCTGGCTGAAAAGCGGCAGTGCTTGGATTTGCTCTAAGTCACTGGCATAAGCGAAATCAGCTACTTGTAAAACGAGTGTATGGAACGAATCTGTCATTGTTTCATTTTGTTGCTTTAAATAAGAATTTTCTTGTTCTAATTCTTGGTATTTTGTTTGTAAGTCTTGGTATTTTTTGTCTAGTTCTTCTTTTTGTACGGCAAGAGAAGAGAGCGAGTAAATGCTTTTAAGTAAGTCATATACATTGTTTTCTTCGCCCTGATTTTCGCTTAAAAGTTGCACATTGCTTTTAACACCGGAAAGTAAATCAACCAAGTTCTTTTCGCGTGATTTATCATAACTGATTTGTTCTTTGATGGATGTCGGCGCTTTGAATTCAGCTGGAACAACTTTTCCAAAAATGTTGGTTTTTTCTTTTTTCGTATTTTTTTGTGTTTTTCTTTTTCTTCCAGGTTTGTTTTTAGGAATATCTTCTACCTGAATAAGCTCTTTTTTTAATTTATAGTAAGTGTTTTGTAATTGGCTTGGTGTCTTAGGAAAAATCCGCAAATCGTTTAGGCTGAGCATTTCTGAGATATCGAGTACTTTCATATCCTCTAAAATAGCAATTTGGTAACATGCGGAAAGTAGTTCTAATTCGATTTTTAACCAACTGATGTTGGAATGCATATATTTTTCGATTCCACCGTGTTCTTCAACGGCTTGATAAAATTCAGTGAGTAAATGGTAGATCTCTTCGGCAGTTTGTTCGTTAATGCCTGCTTCTGAAGCCATTTTTGCGATTTCGGTTGTAGACGAATTCCCCGGATTATCTACTTGTTTTTTAATTTCTCGAAGTAATTTTCTTATTTCTGATTTAGGCATACAATCACATACCTCTCTATCCTATAGTATTATTGATTTTCTGTTTATTTTTATAATAACAATATATGTTAGTTGTGTAAAGGGAACGCGAGTAGGTCAAAAGGATTGGGTATGAAGAACCTTTTTTTGAGTTAAATAGAAAAATATAAATCGAATAATGAGAAGTTTTCCTTTGATACAGCTATTACACTGGCTGTTTTTTTATTTTTATCCTCAATTTCATTTTTTAAAAAAAGTATAGATTTTTTCTGAATTTGGTGTAAAATTTTATATTGCAGTTACAAAAAACACTTTATTGATATATATTTTGAAAAAATGATTTATTTTTGTAATGTGATGAAGGGAGTGAAAGGTGAATTTACCTTACTTGAATGGAATATTTTTTATCACTTTTTAAAATTATTGTACTTTTAGCAGTACTTGCGGGAATTTCTTATTTTTTAGTGAAGAAAAACAAGCAAGCAAATCGCACGAGAAAAAGCGAAAATGACCTAATAAAGTTGAAAGACACTCTTTTAATCTCTCATCAATTACGTGCAGTGTTACTTGAAGCAGAAGGTGAAAAAGTTTTGGCTATTATTTCTAATAATGATATTCGAACAGTGTCATTAAAAGGAAAAAATGATCAAAATGAAGCACTTTTCCGAGAATTACTGTTGAAAGAGGAGACTAAGGAAAATGCGTAAAATAGCTTCTAGACGAGTATTTCAAGTATCTTTTGTTGTTATTTTTGCAATTTCATTAATTTTCTTTTGGCCAGGTGTAAATGTACATGCTGAAAGTTGGCTAGATTCACTTGGTGTAAATGGGACAGACGGAGTTAATTCTAGTGTAGCGCTTTTTGTTCTAGTTACGGTTCTTTCTTTATCCGCTTCGATTGTATTAATGTTCACACACTTTACTTACTGTATTATTGTCCTCGGTTTGACTAGACAGGGCCTTGGGGCGACGAACTTACCGCCCAACCAAGTACTTGTAGGACTGGCGCTATTTTTATCTTTGTTTATGATGCAGCCACTGATTACTGCTTGGTATGACGATGTCTACAAGCCGTCGCAAAAAGAAGAATGGACTGCCTCTAAAGTTTGGGATGAGACAAAGCCGCTTCTGACTAAATATGTTGCAGAAAATACATATAAGCATGATATTAATATGATGTTAAAAGCAGAAGGGGAAGACCCGATTACAAAAAAAGAAGATGCGCCGCTAATGGCTTTAATGCCTGCTTTTATTTTGACACAGATCACCCAAGGATTTTTAACTGGGATGTTTATATACTTGGCGTTTATTTTTATAGATTTAATTGTTAGTACATTATTGATGTATCTTGGGATGATGATGGTGCCGCCGATGACCATTAGCTTACCATTTAAGATTCTTGTTTTTATTTTCATTGGCGGATATGGACTGATTACCAACATGATTTTTCAAACAATTCACTTTTAAGGGAGTAGCAAAATGAATTTAACGCCAATTACGCAAATTTTTCAAGATTTTTTCTATAGTGGGCTGGCGCTTATTTTGCCGGTGTCGCTGATTTGTATCGTGGTAGTGATTGTGGTAGCGATTTTGATGGCGATGATGCAGATTCAAGACCAATCGCTGACGTTCTTACCGAAGATAGTTGCCTTTGTAGTCGCGCTCTTTATTCTTGGACCGTGGATGTTTGAACACATGACGGATTTATTTGTAGGAATCTTTTCCAAATTACCCCTGATGATTAGGGTGTAAACATGGAGTTTGAATTTTTTCTTGCTGTTGTGATTGTTTTTAGCCGTGTTGCTAGTTTTTTATTTTTCTTTCCGCTTTTAAAAGGGCGTAACATTCCAAACAGTGTCAAAGTGGTGTTCGGGATGGCGATTTCTATTCCTGTTGCAACTGGGGTTGATGTTTCTGGTATTACGACATTGCCTGATTTGCTACTCCGGGTAACATCTGAAGTGGTATTTGGATTAGCACTCGCAAAGTTAGTAGAAATTATCGCGGTTATTCCAAAAATGGCAGGTTTTATGATTGATTACGATTTAGGATTTTCGCAAGTAAACTTAATTGATCCTTCATATGGAACACAAAACTCAATTACTGCTGCGATTTTAGATACCTTTTTTGTTGTGATATTCTTGTCACTTCAAGGAATGGATTACTTGATTTTTTACTTAATGAAATCGTTTGAATTTACGGCTTCGGTTTCAATTTTATTTGAAAAAGGGTTTATTGATTTACTGCTCGGGACACTTGGTTTTGCGCTTGCTTCTGCGGTTTCGATTGCGCTCCCGATTATGGGTAGTATTTTTATCGTTAATATTATTCTTGCTTTTATTTCAAAGAGCGCTCCGCAAATCAATATTTTTATGAATGCGTTTATTATAAAAATTACATTCGGGATTTTCATTCTTGCGTGCGCAGTTCCTATCTTGAGTACGGTTTTTAAAAATTTGACAGATGAGATGATTCAACAATATGTGTCGTTTTTTGATTATTTACTGAAAAAGTAGGGAGTGGAACCGAGCTTGGCAAAGGATAATAAAACGGAAAAAGCAACGCCACGCCGCATTAAGAAAGCTAGAAACGAAGGTAATGTGGCAAAAAGTAAAGAACTGAATAATGCTTTTTCACTGCTGATTGTAGCTGGGCTTCTGTATTTTTTTGGAGAAATGTTTATTAAAAACACCATCCAAGCATTTGTTGCTCTTTTAAAACAGCCGCCAAAGCTTGCAAACATGGAAAGTTATAGTTTGTTTTATTTAATGGAATTTGGCAAAGTCTTAATGCCAATTATGGTGATGGTTGTGATTTTTGGCTTGATGAACTACGCGGTGCAAGTTGGAATTTTATTTTCCGCGAAAGCAGTGAAGCCTCAGTTCAAACGACTAAATCCAGCGAATTATTTCAAACGTGTTTTTAGTGTAAAGGGAATTGTCGAGGTTGTGAAAGCATTACTGTTAATTACATTACTTTCTTATGTGGCTTATATTGGCTTTCGGGATCATTTAGATACACTTATTAGCTATACCGGTCAAAATTGGCTATACTCACTCAGTCAAATTTTCGCTTTATTCAAAAATGAATTTCTAGCTTTGTTTTTAGTCATCGCTGTGATTGGGCTGCTTGATTTCTTTTACCAACGCTATGATTATAAAAAAGGGTTACGGATGTCTAAACAAGAAATTAAAGATGAAATGAAGGATTCAGAAGGACGTCCAGAAGTGAAACAACGTCAAAGAAGCATTGCGCGAGGACTTCTCCAAGGCTCGATTACGAAAAAAATGGCCGATGCGACTTTTGTAGTGAACAACCCGACGCACATTTCTGTTGTCATGCGCTATGACAAAGCAAAAGATCACGCACCAAAATTGCTTGCTAAAGGGGAAGATGAGCTGGCTCTGTTTATTCGTCAGGTGGCGGATACGGACGGAGTGCCAATGATTACGAATAGACAGCTGGCCAGAAGCATATACTATACGACGAATCCAGATGAATACATACAAGAAGATTTATATAAAGATGTTATTGAAGTGATGAAAGAATTGATGGACGCAGACAAAATCAAGTTCTAACAACATATGAGCGACCTTTCTAAACTTAGAAAAGGCAGGTTTCAAAATGGGGAATTTAGGTGCTATAAAAAAATATTTTGCTATCTTGATTGCGGTCTCGTTTGTTATTGCACTTATTGTGCCATTACCTCCATTTGTGTTGGATTTAGTGCTTGTTACAATCTTGGCGTTCTCAGTGTTAGTTTACATGCGTGCCACATCAATTAAAGATTGGAATGAGTTGAAGTCATTTCCTTCTTTGCTACTTTTGATGGGGATATTTCGGGTTTCGATAAATATTTCAACTACAAGGGCAATTTTAACTACTGGAGATCCTGGGCAAGTAATTAAGCAATTTGGGAACTTTGTTATTGGCAGTAATTTTGTTGTTGGGATTGTTATTTTCATTATTTTAATCGTCTTTCAGTTTATTGTGGCAAATGGTTCATCGCGAACAGCCGAAGTGGCCGCAAGATTTACGCTAGATGCTTTACCAGGTAAACAGATGGCGATTGATGCAGATCTGAATCAACGTTTGATTACAGAGCCGGAAGCCAAAGAAAAGCGCGCATACTTGAATATGGAAACCGAATTCTACGGGGCAATGGATGGAGCTGGTAAATTTGTAAAAGGTGACGTTCTTTTTACGGTTTTGCTTGCTGTTGTCAATATTGTTTTTGGGTTAATTGTCGGAATGGTTCAAGGTGGACTTTCATTTGGGGAAGCCGCAGTTAAATATACGGAATTAACAATCGGGGATGGAATCGTAAGCCAGATTGGTTCACTACTAATGGCGATGTCAGCTGGGGTCATTGTTACTCGAGTATTTGATGGTTCAGATGACAATGTTGCTGTCGGGATTTTCAAAGAATTAATGCAAAACTCTATCGTTGTATATACGCTTTCGGCAATGTTTATTTTAATGGGTGTCTTTAGTCCGCTTCCAGCTATTCCATTTGTCGGTATTGGCGTAGTGCTTGGAATCATCGGCTATCGAACGCAATTTAATTTAAAGAAAAAAGAGCAGTTGGAACTGGAAAAAGAAATGGAACTCATTCAGTCAGAAACGAATTCAGCCGAAGCAGAACATAACCAAGCATTCGGTGCAGCGCGCGAGAAATTTCCGGTCGTTGTGGAACTTGGATTAAATATTGCCGCACTTGTGAAACAAAAAATGAACGGGGAAACGGCAAAAGATAAAGTCGTCTTGATGCGAAAATCTATTTTACAAGATTTAGGTATTGGCGTTCCAGGCATTAATTTTAAAGATAATACGAGCTTTCAACCGCGAGGGAAATACGAAATTAAAGTAAAAGGTGTAGCAGTTGCGAGTGGTGTTTTGAAAGCGGGGCATTTACTAGCTCTAAAAACACCGGGAGTGATGATGGACCTTGATGCTGAGCCAACGAAAGATCCGATTTTTGGGGAAGATGGTTATTGGATTTTGCCAGGTGAGTTAGAAGATGCGCAAATGAAAAACTACCAAGTACTTGAGCCACTGAGTATTTTAATTACCCACTTGGACGTCGTGCTTCGGAAAAATTTACATGAACTTCTGATGCGCCAGCAAATTAAAGATTTAATTGACGGACTTGCAGATGAAAACCAAATTTTAATTGATGAAATTAAGAAAAAAGAAATTGATTATTCGTTAATTCAAGGGGTACTTAGACAACTTTTGAAAGAAGGTATTTCAGTTCGTGATTTACCAACGATTGTCGAAGGGATTATTGACGGGCAAACGATTTATCCAAATGATCTAGATGGGATTACAGCTTTTGTTAGGGAGCGGATTTCAAAAGTTATATGTGAACAAGCGAAAAACCAAGATGGCAAAATTTATGCGCTACTGTTACAAGATTCAATTGAAATGGATACAGAAATTGTCAACACACCTTACTATGGCTACGCGCTGAACTGGGCGCTTGACAAAGAACTACCAATCATCCAAAAAGTAAGAGATACCGTGAATAAAGCGCAACTTACTGGACGAGAACCAGTCATTTTAACAAGGCGGAAAGATTTTCGTTTTGGCTTTGTACGTGTTTTAGAAAGATATCAATTAGATGTGCCGGTGCTCTCTATTAGTGAACTGTCACCGGAAACAGAAGTGGAACAAATTGCGTTGATTGAACCAACTTGATGAGGGAGGTAATCCGTAGAAATGGGAAAACATTTAGTAGAAAAGATGGAAATTTTTAAGGCGAATTCCAAGCGAGAAATACATAAAAAAATTCGCTTAGTAACGAATGAACCTTATAAAATTACGGATGAGCGTGTCACAAAGCTTGGGGTTTTTAAGAAACAGTATGAAGTGACGGCGGTCATTATGAGTGAAGTGGCAATAGCAGATGGTCGAATAGACTTCCAAGAAACTTTTCAAAAATCAGTGGTGAAAAGTAGACCGAAAACAGATGATTTATTAAAAAAAGAAAAGTTACTAGAAATGCTTGCTTCGGGGGCAGAACTCGTAGCATCGACTCCACTGCTTGAAGAACGAAAAACACAGGAAGAAGAACTTGCAAACATGCGTCTGGAACTGGCGGCATTAAACCGAGAACTTGCCGTGAAAATGCGTGAGGAACGTGAGCAAAATAGTGATTTTGTGAAATTTTTGAAGGGGCGCGGGATAAGCGATACTTATGTGGCGGACTTTATGCAGGCGGGGCGGAAACAGTTTAAACAGGTGGAAACAGCGCATTTAGACGATATCAGAGATTGGTTCGTTCCCTATTTATCTGGAAAATTAGCAGTCGAAGATTCATTTGATTTAAGTAATCACCGGATTATTTCTCTGATTGGCCAGACAGGTGTTGGTAAAACTACGACGCTTGTAAAACTTGGTTGGCAACTTTTAAAACAGAATCGCACAGTGGGTTTTATCACAACGGATACTTTTCGTTCAGGTGCGGTTGAACAGTTTCAAGGATATGCAGACAAACTTGATGTGGAGCTTATTGTTGCGACTAGCCCAGCAGAACTTGAGGAAGCCGTGCAGTATATGACTTATGTTAGTGGAGTTGATCATATTTTGATTGATACGGTTGGCAGGAACTATTTGGCAGAGGAATCGGTGAATGAGATTGCGGCATATACGAATGTCGTTCATCCAGATTTAACTTGTTTTACATTTTCTTCTGGCATGAAAAGTGCTGATGTGATGACGATTTTACCAAAACTAGCAGAAATTCCAATCGATGGTTTTATTATTACAAAAATGGATGAAACGACCCGGATTGGTGATTTATACACGGTGATGCAAGAAACGAATTTGCCGGTGCTCTATATGACTGACGGGCAAAATATAACTGAAAATATTTTCAGACCAAAAAGTCGTTGGTTGGCGGAACGATTTGTTGGAACGGATAGGAGGCAGGTACTGGAATGAAAGGATTATATATTGGGGCTGCTGGGATGATGAATTATATGCAACATATTCAAGTTCATTCGAATAACGTGGCAAATGCGCAGACGCCAGGTTTTAAATTTGATCAACTCACAAGTGAAGTTATTTCGAGGAATAAGGTGAACTATCAGAACAGTCCTGTCGCTAGGCAAGTGGGAACGATTGATTACGGTGTTCGACCAGCTGCAACACATATTAATTTAACGGCTGGTTCAAGTTATATTACTAACCGTGACCGAGATTTCTTTATGCAAGACACAAATCCTGAACAAGGTAGTAATTTTTTCCTTACTGCTAAAAATGGAGAAATTTCACTTTCACGTGGGGGGCAGTTTCATTCTGACCAATTTGGATTTTTACGAACATCTGATGGAGCAAATGTGCTTAGTGCAACCGGAGAAGCAATTCAAGTGGGACAAAAAACATCTATCCGTGCTGAAGCAAATGGCGATTTATTCAATGCAGATACGAATCAATATTTAGGACGAATTGGAACAAAATTTGTTTCAGCTGACCAAGCGGACAGTTTAGTAAAAGACGGAGAAGGAAGACTGCATGTGAACGGGATAAACACAATTAATTTACCAGCTGGACAAGGGAATATTCAAAACGGTGTACTAGAAACCTCTAATGTTGATTTAGGCATTGAGATGGTACAACTGATGGATAACCAGCGTATGGTACAAGCTTCTAAAAATGTCGTCAATATGTTTGATAAAGTGTACGACAAAGAAGCAACGGGATTAATTCGACAGTAACGACCTAGCTAAGGGAGGGGAAAAAGAATGATTCCAGATTTGGAAAAGGATTATCTTTACTTTACTCGTGTCGTCAAAAGGGACTTAGGTTTAGATTTAGCGCTGTATAAAGAAACACAAATGAAACGACGAATCTTGTCTTTTATTGTGAAGAAAAAATATTTTACGTTTGGTGAATTTTTTAAACATCTAAAAAAGGATGCTGTGCTGTTAGACGAGTTCATTAGTTTGATTACGATTAATGTTTCGTCGTTTTTCCGAAATCGTAATCGTTGGGACGTGCTTGAAAAACAAGTGATTCCAAGGTTGCTTGAAGATAGTAGAGGAAAACTTCGGGTTTGGAGTGCGGCTTGTTCATCAGGTGAGGAGCCGTATTCACTGGCAATTATGATGGAACGATCGGTTGGCACAAGACACTATGACATTTTAGCAACAGACCTTGAACCAGCTATTTTAAAGCGGGCAGTCATTGGAGAATACCAAAGCCGTCAAATGGAAGAACTTAACGAAGAAGAACGAAACACTGCATTCGTTGAAAATGGGGATACATATCAAATTTTACCTAAATACCGAAAAGCCATTCGTTTTAGGCGTCACGATTTGCTGACGGATTATTACGAAAAAGGATTTGATTTAATTGTTTGTCGCAATGTCTTGATTTATTTCACAGCAGAAGGCAAACATCAAGCATATCAGAAATTTGCAGACTCACTAAGGCGAGGAGGAGTCCTTTTTATCGGCGGTTCAGAGCAAATTTTAAATCCAGCCGATTATGGACTCGCTACATTAAATAACTTTTTCTACATAAAAACATAGCAAAAAGGAAATGGAGTTGGTTAGATGGGACGAATAGAAAACATTAAAAAATTAGCTTTTTTTGAGGACAAACCTGGACTTGCTGAACAAATTCTCATGTTAGAAAAGAAAACACAACTTTTTTTACCAAATGAATTTGAAATTAGACAAACAGTCGGCTATGAAATCGGGGATAAAGAAGTCATATTAGGTCGGCTAGAGTCATTTTATTTTCTCGCTTTAAAAGGTGTGGAAGAAGATAATTACAGATCGCAAGCATTTGCCAGTGAAGCTGATGCAAAAGCATTTTTCGTTCATTTACCAGAAATGGAAAATGAGTTAGTCGCTTTTTGGTTAAATGAAGTGGAATTAGTTCGCTGAAAAAAGTAGGTGGGAGATGAAGTAACGTGGAAATAACAACGATTGTAGGACTTGTTTTGGCAGTGATAGTCATTGCGGGTTCGTTTATGATTCAAAATATATCACTGGCGATGTTATTTAGCGCTGAAGCTTTAATTGTCATTATACTTGGGACAATTACAGCAGTTATGATGGCACACCCGTGGAGTGATGTAAAAGTAGTACCAAAACTATTTAAAATTCTTTTTACGAAAGAAAAGATGCCAGACAAAGTGGATGTGCTTGTACAATACAAAGAATATGCAGATGAAATCAGACGTAGTGGTGTACTTGCACTAGAAGACTCTGTAGACGAAATTGAAGATCCGTTTATGAAACGAGGCATGCGTTTAGTTGTAGATGGTCAGTCTTCTCCAGAATTTTTACGGGATGTTTTGGAAGAAGAAGTAGCGAGTATGGAAGAACGTCATGCTGCTTATGCCAAGATTTTCGCCTCAGCTGGAGCATATGCACCAACGCTCGGTGTACTTGGAGCAGCAATGGGACTCATTCATGCGATGGGAGAAATGTCGAACCCAGACAAACTTAGTGAAGCAATAGCAGCGGCCTTTGTTTGTACCATTTTCGGGATTTTCACCGGTTATGTACTTTGGACACCATTTGCCAATAAATTAAAAGTAAAATCACAAAAAGAAGTGCATTTAAGATACATGATGATTGAGGGAGTCGTCGCGCTTCAAGAACGAAATGCACCACGAGTTGTGGAAGAACGTTTATTATCTTTTTTAAGTCCAAAAGAGAAAGATGTGCTGCGAAATGGAAAAGGGAAGAAAACGAGAGAAGTGGAGGAAACAGAGCGTGGCCAAGCGTCGCAAGAAACCGCATGAGGAACACGTTGATGAAACGTGGTTAATTCCATATAGTGATTTGCTGACTCTTTTACTTGCTCTATTTATCGTTCTATTTGCCTCCAGTTCAGTTGATGCAAAAAAATTCGAACAAATGGGAAATGCGTTTAAGAAAATTGTGGAGGAAGGCGCGGCTGGAAATCAAGCATATGTATCCAAAGGAAAAGGACCAGATGATCCAAATGTGAATGCAGTTTTGAAGGCGATGGATGAGCAAGATAAAAAGAAAGATGCAAATGAACAAGAGAAAGCCAAAAAAGCAGCAGCAGCCCTACTTAAAAAGCAAAATGAAGAAAAGATTGAAGCGTTTAAAAAACAAATCGATAGCTATATTGCAGCTGAACGATTAGGAGCAAAAATGACGACGAAATACTCGGATGAAGGGCTTTTGATTACCATTCGCGACGATATTTTATTCCAGTCGGGTAGTGCAGAATTAACAGCAGGAAAACGTGAAATAGCCAAAGAAATTGGGGAACTATTTGCTCAAGGGAAGGGAACGATGGAAGGTATTGTTTCAGGACATACTGATAATGTTCCGATTAGTACATCAATTTATTCTTCCAACTGGGAATTAAGTGTCGCGCGGGCGGTGAATTTCATGGAAGCGATTATTCAAGAAAACAGTGAAGTGAACCCAGGTGAGTTTAGTGCTCGCGGCTACGGAGAATTTAGACCCGTCGCAAAAAATGATATCGCAGCAAATCGCGAAAAAAATCGGCGTGTTGAAATTATGGTGCGACCAATTAATCGCGATACGCTTGATGAAGATAAGTAGGTGAATGGATTGCAACTTTTTTTAAGTGGTTCGCATACATTAACAGATTATGATAAACAAGAAATACAAACATATCTAGAAAAATTTGCACCAGTAAATCATATTCATTTGCTTTGCTATAAATCAATTGAAAATGAAGTATTACAATTTTTTCTGAAAAAAGAGCATTTGGCACCTCGTTTGTCGATTTATACTTTTGCTCCAAAAGAATGTTTACCAGAACCTTTTTTATCCACGATAGACTACTTAGAACGTTTAGGCAGTAGTTATCAATCGTTTGGTTATTTTGACACAGTGATTACAAAGTCGACATATGAGAAATTTTTAGCACAAATTGTTAGTAAAATGGATTTGGTTTGTTGTTTTTATAACGGGGATAAGCCGACTGATGTCATTCCAGTCGATGTAGCGAAATCGTTCGATGTACAAAGTATGATTTATGATTTGCCAAAAGCGAAGAAACATCTATTACATCGAACCAGTAGCGATAAAATAAAATTAGTGAATTAATTGATAGAAAGAGGGAAGATTCATGCGGCCGTTAATTTCGATTTGTATGATAGTCAAAAATGAAGCACATATTTTAAGACAAAGTTTAGCGTCTTTTAGAAAATTTACAGAAGAAATCATTATTGTAGATACAGGTTCCACTGACGAAACCAAGGAAATAGCAAAAGAATTCACTGATTTTGTCTATGATTTTGAATGGACAGGCAACTTTTCTGATGCAAGAAACTTTGCGGCTAAACATGCAACGGGAAAATGGATTTTAGCCATTGATGCAGATGAATGTTTGGAAGAAGAAAGTTACCTTCAATTAAAAAAACAATTGAAAGCCCCTACAGAGCCTATTCAGATGGCACAAATTATAAGTTTTACAGGAGAAAAAGGACGAGTAACAACGACGAACCAAATGGCGCGTGTCTATAAGAATGATGGAACTATTTGTTTCCGCGGAGTGATCCATGAACAACTGGAAGGAATAGACAAACATGCAGTTGAAACGGGATTTGCACCTGTGAAAATTTACCATTATGGTTATATGTCGGAAATTGTAGAAAAACAAGGAAAGTCAGACCGCAATTTACGTTTATTAGAAAAAGAAGTAAAAAATAATAAAAATAGTGGATTTGTGCACTTTAATATTGGTCAAGAAATGAATCGTCTTGGTGATAAAAAAGAAGCATTGAAAGAATTCACTAAAGCATTTCGGTTGCGTGATAATAATCAGTATATTTGGGCTAAATTGAGTGCCTACCATATTTCCGAACTACTTGAACAAGAAAAACGATATGAGGAAAGTTTGGCAATTATTGAAGAAGCAAAAGTCATTTGGCCAAATGTGCCAGAATTCCCACTTAAAAAGGCAAACATTTTATATTTACATCATCAATTAGAAGATGCTAAAGAAATTTATCATAGTTTACTTGATAATAAAGTAATCGATTATCAACCCATTGTTTTGTATGAAGCAACAAACTTTATGCCACATAAAATGCTTGGAACAATTTATCTAGAGGAAAAAGATTATACTCGAGCAATGACTCATTTTTCCAAAGCTTATGCTGAAAATAGTTCTGACTATGGTGTCATGTTCCAAATGATTATGCTACTGAGCAAATTCCATCAACCGAAAGAGATTTTTGCATTTATGGAACGCCATAACTTTATTTCTAGTACGGAAACGGGTTTACGTTTACTTTCGATGACAACGCAACAAGGTTATGCTGAACTTTCCGAACTCATCGTTCAGTCGCTAACCGATGTGTATCCTCCAGTCGCAGAAGCAACAGAAGTGAAAATCGCTACAATTCGTAATGTATTCCCAGTAATTAGCGAATCAGCTATTGTTTTTGGAATCAAAGAGGAATTAATTGATGCGGCCGACTTATGTTTATGGCATTACGAAAACCCGCAATTACCAATCGAACGCGTCATGAAAAATAGTGATGTTGGCGATATTTATAATTTTATCTTTGAAAATGGTCCAAGAATTAGCAAAAAACGCTATTTGTTCGTATTAGAACGGGCAATTGCACTCGGAAAAGGCGAGTATGCTGATTACTTATTAGCGCTTCGAAATGTTTATCATGATAGCATTAACAGCCATATTGCTGACCTGTTTTTCCAATATGATTTTGCGGATATAGCGCTTGATTTTTATAATATCGTGGATGCAGACGAAGTGACAAAAGAAGGCTATATCAACCTAATCAACTACTTAATGGATGCTGATGTAATGGATGAAGCACTTTCAATTGCGGAGCGTGGCATAGATAATTTTAGTACGGATTTCCGTTTTTACCTTTGGACAATCAAAATTGATACTGAAAACCGCGCCAATCGTATTAGCGAAGCAATGGATGAATTTCCAAATAATCGTTATTTAGCAAAACTGTTAGATGAAGTGAGTGTGTTTCAAGATACTGCTACCAACAATCGATAGGAGGCCAGTAATATGACAGAAGAAAAAGGAATTTTACTACAAAGTGGGACAAATGAATTAGAAATCGTTACATTTACAGTTGGCGAAAACTTATTTTGCATTAATGTTTTAAAAGTGAAAGAAATTATTCATCCGCTAGAAGTGACTCCTGTACCAGATTCAAATCCGGCAATTGAGGGTGTTTCGCAAGTTCGAGGCGAAATTATGCCAGTCGTAAATCTTGCACGCGTAATGAAATTACCAGAAATCGAACCAGAAAACACCAAATTTATTATTACAGAGCTAAATCAAATGAAAATTGTTTTCCGGGTTGATGAAGTGCACCGTATTCAACGTATTTCTTGGGAACAAATTGAAGAACCAGAGAAACTATCGATTGGTTTAGAAGAATTAGCTGTTGGTATCGTGAAACTAGATGGTAATTTAGTACTTTTACTTGATTATGAAAAAATTATTTACGAAATCAGTGGAAATGCCGATTTTGCAGTGACTGGTGAGGATCGTATTACTCGAAAAGTTAACCGCGAAGAGAAGACAATTTTTATTGCCGAAGATTCACAAATGCTACGACAATTGCTTGAAGATACGCTACACGAGGCAGGTTATACAAATCTACAGTTCTTTGCAAATGGTCGCGAAGCAAAAGAACATATTTTTAAATTGCTCAAAGAACAAAAAGAGCGAACGTTTGAAAATGTTAACTTGTTAATTACTGATATCGAAATGCCACAAATGGATGGACACCATTTAACCAAAGTGATTAAAGAAGATGAAATTGGTCGCGAATTGCCAGTAGTTATTTTCTCTTCGTTGATTACAGAGGATCTTGAACATAAAGGTGCTGGTGTCGGAGCAGACGCACAAGTAAGCAAACCAAATATCCATCAGCTTATTAATATTTTAGATGAGCTAGTTTTATAAAAAGAAGTGTTTGGACAAGTTTTTCAGTCCAAACACTTCTTTATTTTATTTAAAAAAATAATTTTATGAAAACGTAAAAACGTTGATATAAAAGCGTTTATTCATTTTTATATAAATAAAAACAACTTATTTTTACATTTTTAATAAAAAACATTTGATTTTTTAAAAAAATGAAGATATAATAAAGCATATAGAGAAGAGAAGTCTTTTCTAAACCGAAATGTAGGAGGGAAACACAAATGAAAGTAAATACTAATATCATTAGCTTGAAAACTCAAGAATATCTTCGTAAAAACAACGAAGGCATGACTCAAGCGCAAGAACGTTTAGCATCTGGTAAACGTATTAACAGTTCTCTTGATGACGCTGCTGGTCTTGCAGTTGTTACTCGTATGAACGTTAAATCTACAGGCTTAGATGCAGCAAGCAAAAACTCATCCATGGGTATTGACTTGTTACAAACAGCGGATTCAGCTCTTAGCTCCATGAGTTCAATCTTGCAACGTATGCGTCAATTAGCAGTACAATCTTCAAACGGTTCATTCAGTGACGAAGATCGTAAACAATATACTGCTGAATTCGGTAGCTTAATCAAAGAACTTGATCACGTTGCTGACACTACTAACTACAACAACATTAAACTTCTAGATCAAACTGCTACAGGTGCTGCAACTCAAGTAAGCATCCAAGCATCTGATAAAGCGAATGACTTAATCAATATCGATCTTTTCAATGCTAAAGGTCTTTCTGCTGGAACAATCACTTTAGGTAGTGGTTCTACAGTTGCTGGTTATAGTGCATTATCTGTTGCTGATGCTGATTCTTCTCAAGAAGCAACTGAAGCTATTGATGAATTAATTAATAACATTTCTAACGGTCGTGCGCTTCTTGGTGCTGGTATGAGTCGCCTTAGCTACAATGTATCTAACGTGAACAACCAATCCATCGCAACAAAAGCATCTGCTTCCTCTATTGAAGATGCAGATATGGCTGCTGAAATGTCCGAAATGACTAAATACAAAATTCTTACACAAACATCAATCAGCATGCTTTCTCAAGCAAACCAAACACCGCAAATGTTAACTCAATTAATTAACAGCTAATAACATATCAAATTCATTTATCGAACATTGTTTACCCTTAGCCTCTCGTCACCCCGGACGAGGGGCTTTTCTTTTTATTTATAAAAATATTTTCAGATTGAAATTAAGACATAGAGCCAATGTTAGGATAATTAATTATTTTTCAATTAATTTTATTATAAAAAACCGATATTTTTTAAGAAAAAGGTAGAAATTGTCTTGTTTTTATTATAAAATGATATTATGCGATTTTTTTAAAAAATATTTATAGGTATAAGAATGGGAGTTGTATTTTATGTTGAAGTTGTTGATTGTCGACGATGCGATGTTCATGCGTACGATGATTAAAAATATCGTGAAAGATAGCGATTTTGAAGTAGTTGCAGAAGCAGAAAATGGACTAGAAGCAGTCAAAAAATATGATGAAGTAAAACCGGATATCGTTACCCTTGATATTACGATGCCGGAAATGGATGGCTTAGAAGCACTTGCCCAAATTATGGCAAAAGATCCATCGGCAAAAGTGATTATGTGTTCGGCAATGGGGCAACAAGGCATGGTGGTTGATGCAATTAAAAAAGGTGCCAAAGACTTTATTGTAAAACCTTTCCAAGCGGACCGGGTTTTAGAAGCATTAGAAAAAGCAGCTAAGTAGAGAAATGGAGATGGGTAGCATGACTACAAATATGTTAGACCTGTTTATAGAAGAAGCGTCAGAACATTTACAGGCGCTAAATGATAATCTGTTACAGCTTGAGAAAGAGCCAACGAACGGACAGTTAGTAAGTGAGATTTTCCGTTCAGCACATACGTTTAAAGGAATGTCGGCAACAATGGGATTCCAGCAGGTGGCTGATTTAACGCATGCAATGGAAAATGTACTAGATGAGGTTCGTAATAATCGATTGGCTGTAACAGAGCATTTGGTAGACATTATTTTTACATGTACATCTCATTTGGAAACAATGGTTTCAGATATCCAGCACGGCGGACAAGGCGCTGCGGATATTACAAAAACCGTAGCCGACTTAGAAGCACTCCTACATCCAGAACAAGAAGCTGAATTAGTTGTAGAAAAAACTTACCGCATTCAGATTCAAATTGAAGAAGCAGCCATTTTGAAAGCAGTCCGGGCAGTGATGTGTTTAGAACGACTTGCAGAGATTGGAATTATTTCGGAAACGCTGCCAGATAGAGAAGCGATTGAGCTAGAAGAATTTGAGCACACTTTTGAAGTAGTTTTAGAGTCGGCCCAATCAAAAGAAGAAATCGAAGCAGTTATCCTAGCTATTTCTGAAATCGAAAAAGTGATAGTGACCGAAGAAGTGGAAGAAGTTCAAATCATTGAACCAATCAAAAAAGCCGCAAAACAAACAACCAAACGATTAGAAAATAAAACCATTCGTGTACAACTTGAAAAAATCGAAAAGCTAATGAACGTTTTTGAAGAAAGCGTCATTGAACGGGCGAGAATTGATGAAATCGCAGAAAAAACGAATAACAAAGAATTGATGGAACATCTAGGACGATTCAGTTCCATCTCCAAAGAAATTCAAAACGGCTTACTCAATATGCGAATGGTTCCAGTGGATAGTGTTTTCAATCGCTTTCCAAAAATGGTACGCACGCTAGCCAAAGAATTAGGAAAGAAAATTGATTTAGTAATTGAAGGTGCAGATACAGAAGTCGACAAAATCGTTATTGATGAAATTGGCGACCCACTTGTGCACTTAATCCGTAACTCGGTAGACCACGGTGCAGAAACTGTCGAAGTAAGACGTAAGAATGGTAAAAATGAAACGGCCACTATTAACTTGAAAGCCTTCCATAGTGGTAATAATGTTGTTATTGAGATTGCTGACGACGGTGCTGGGATTAATAAACGTAAAGTATTAGAAAAAGCAATTACAAAAAATGTGGTCACAAGAGCTGAATCAACGAAAATGACCGATGCAGAAATTTTTGATTTACTATTTGATTCCGGTTTCAGTACTGCGGACCAAGTATCTGATCTTTCTGGACGAGGTGTTGGTTTAGATGTTGTTCGTAATACGATTCTTAAAATCGGCGGGAAAATCAGTGTAGAATCAAGTGAAAATGCGGGTTCGACCTTCCGAATTGAGATTCCATTGACATTATCCATCATCCAATCGATGCTCGTTGCAACATCAGAACGTCGCTATGCAGTACCGCTTGCAAATGTAGCTGAGGCAATTACGATTAACCCAGCAGATATCCAACACGTTCACGGCAAAGATTTAATAAATTACCGTGAAACGATTATCGAAGTACTTGATTTAGGTCAGTGCTTCCATGAAACGCCTTTAAAAGATACGGATGAACTACTTTTACTCGTTGTCAAAAATGCCAAGCGAACTTTTGGACTAATTATTAAAGATATTATCGGTCAACGGGAAATTGTTTTAAAAACACTTGGTAGCTTTTTCAGCGAAAGTCAGATTGCCTTTTCTGGGGCAACGATATTGGGCGATGGCCGCGTTGTATTAATTTTAAATTTAGAAACATTTTAAGGAGGGACCATGATGGAACAAATATTTCAAGTAGAACTTCCTGAATGGGAACCGAAAGAAACAACCCTAGAAGGACGCGAAAAAGGTTCTATTCGCCAAGTGGATAATATTGGCGTTAACTTAATCGTCCGTCTCGGAAAAAAAGAAATGCCAGTCGGGGATATCGCTGAATTAAGCATTGGCGATGTCCTTGAAGTGGAAAAAAAACCTGGACACAAAGTCGAAATCTTCCTTGACGAAAAAAAAGTTGGTATCGGTGAAGCTATTTTGATGGACGAGAATTTTGGGATTGTTATTTCAGAAATCGACTAAAGAAAGAAGGCAAGCGATTTGAAGCAAGAGGCTTATAACGCAGTGAAGATGAAAGTGGACCAAGAGAAAATGGCCATTTTAAAAGAATTACAATTATTACTGTCCAAACGGGGAAAAGTCACAGAAAAATTAGCGCACGAAAAAGAAGTCTATTACTCTAGAACAAAAAAAGAAAGACTCCAAGTGGCGGTATTAGCCGGAAGCATGCAACTAGATGCTTTTTCGCCTAGCCGAATTCAACAAATGGAGCGAGAAATCCACCAAATTAGCCAGTACATTAAGAGCAATGAACAAATCTTAGAACAGCTTGAGGAAAAAGGAAAACAAGCGAAAAAAATGTACGATGACACACGAAAGAAATGGCAACAGCTTGAAAATAAAAGAGAAGAACAAACATTACGCGATTTAAAAATGGTGCTATTAAAGTAAAAGGGAGGAAAGTCATGCTAATCCCAGATAATTTGCTACAACCACTTGTCGGAAAAAAACTGATCGAACCAAAAGAAACGTTAGCAGAAGAATTAGTTGAACTACCTTTTATTTCCCTTTTAATGGAAAATAGTCCTGCACCGCTGTTAAAGGAAGACTCGGAAAACTTAGCACAAGTTAGCCCGCCGTTAAAAGCAATCGCCCAACCACTCGTTTCAGCAAAACTACTTGAAGGTGAGCAGGAGACAAAACTACCGGATGCGCCACTTGAGCTGAAAGAAGTGAAAGAAACACTTGCGGCAATCGCCAAACAAGCAATTGACCAACCCAAAATAGAAAGTGCCCCGCAAGTTGTACAGACTCCAGTAACAAATACACCGAAAGAAGCCACAAAAAATGCTACCAGAGAGCAACAACCGCCACCAGAACTTATCATGCCTACAAAAGAATCACCTAAACTAGCAGAAAACGTGGCAAAAAACCAACCAGTTCTAGCCAAACTACCTCAAGAAAAAGAAGTCGTGCAACTTTTCAAAGCGAGCATTAAAGAACCGGTAACAGCAAAAGAAGAAGTTGCCGTCAAAAAGTCCGCAGAATCCAGCAATATTTGGCATGATACGGCTAAACAGCTCACACCAACCGCAAAAACCGAAGTCCCAGTGACATTAAAACAACTCGATAAAAACATCACGGACCAAATCGAACAGTTGCAAAAATTTCAAGTAAAGCAAAATAAAGCTTTTTTCGCGATTCAACCAGAATCACTTGGAAAAGTAGAAGTTTTGCTTAAAAAAATGCCTGATAAAATATTTGTACATATCGAATATCAAGAACAAACAGCGAAACAAAAACTCGAACAAATGGCGCAAGATTTACATAATCGCTTTCGTGACCGAGGTGTGGAAGTAGCCGTAACAATGTCCGAAAAACAAGCGCCAAAAGAAAACGGCCAAGGATCAGAAGGACGACACCAAGGCGAATCTAAGAAAGAGAGAGAACGCGAAAATCCGCATCAAGAAAGAACCAAACAAGAAGCATTTGATTTAGAGGAGGAGACGTAATTTGGACGGAATTAGTAGTTTATCTGGAGCAAGTCAGGATACAAATAATGCAGTGACATCTAGCGTATCAAAAACACTTGGGAAAGATGATTTCATGAAACTCTTTTTAACAAGCTTACAATATCAAGATCCCTCAAGCCCACTTGATACGAATGAAATGATGTCACAAATGGCGCAACTTTCCTTAATGGAGCAAGTTGCCAATATGACAACTGCCGTAGATAAACTTTCTGAACAAGCACAAAACTCAGCCTTGCAATCAGCGGTTAATTTCATCGGTAAAGATATAAAAGGTGTGTCACTAAACGGCGAAGTAATCAGCGGAAAAGTCGAAAGCGTTCAACAAACGACAAACGGTGTCATGCTGAAATTAAAAGATAATGATAGCCTTGTGCCAATGACTTATGTAACTGAAATTAATTAAAAATTTGGGAGTGTGAATTATGAATCAAACTATGTATACAGCTATTTCTGGGATGAATGCGTTCCAACAAGCATTATCGGTGACATCAAATAATATTGCCAATGCCAACACGACAGGTTATAAAAAACAAAGCGTCGTTTTCAATGATTTACTTTACCAAAACACTATGGGATCTGTTGCAGGTGGACTTTATGCTGGGACAAACCCAATGAGCTTCGGTTCCGGTTCAAAAATTGGTGCGATTTTAACAGATTATACAGCGGGTTCTCCGACATCCACTGGTAGAAATAAGGATGCAGCACTACAAGGTCGCGGCTTTTTCATTGCTGGCGATAATGCTGGTGGCAATATCGTTTACACACGTGATGGTAGTTTTGCAGTGTCTGACAACAATTACTTAACAACCCAACAAGGGAAATACGTAATGGGCTACGCAACGGACAAAAATGGCAACGTTTTAAACGGCAATTTACAACCAATTCAAATCCCGCTAAATAGCGCGATTCCCGGTGAAGCAACAAAAAATGGTAGCTTAAGCGGTAATATTCCACTTGATTGGGGCGAAAAAGATACGATTTCTTCCGAGCTTTCTGTATATGATAATGCAGGTGGGAAGCATAAACTTCAAGTCAATATGAAAGCTGCTACACCAGACGCAAGCGGCAATGTTTCGTACGAATATGAAATCCAAATGGACGGAAAAGCTTTAACTCCTCCAGTGACAGGAACACTTAACTACAATGCGCAAGGCGAATTAACAAACCCTGACGCACTTAAAAATATTCAAATTAATTCCACAGTAAATGGCAAACAAGTCAATATGGGCTTAAACCTAAGTGGCTTAACAAACTATGGGACAAACCAAGTATTCTCTCCAACTTCCGATGGAAAAGGTGCTGCAACAGTAAAAGATTATGCAGTAACAGATTCAGGTTATATTGCAGTAAGTTACTCAGATGGTACAGTTATTCCCGTTGCTCAACTTGCAGTTGCTACTTTCTCCAATGAAGACGGCTTAGTTAAAATGGGGAACGGCGAATATGTTCCAGGTTTATCTTCCGGAGATGCAGTATACGGCGTTGCTGGTCAAAATGGTGCTGGCGGAATTAGCGGTTCTTCATTAGAAGGTTCCAACGTAGATTTATCTCGCGAATTCGTTAATCTAATGACATATCAAAGTGGTTTCCAAGGGAATACAAAAGTTATTCGTGTTGCGGATGACGTGATGAAACAAATTGTGAACTTGATTCAGTAGGGAGTTTAGCTAAATGAAAATTAATCATAATATTCCACTCAGAATCGACTTCGAGCTAGGGCGCACAAAACAGCCAGTTGGTAGTTTGTTAGATGTAAAAAAGGGAACCGTTTTTCGGTTAGAAGATTCCACAGCTAATGTGGTTAAAATTACTATTTCTGGCAAATGTATCGGTTACGGCGAAATTTTGACTAAAGATGGCAAAATGTTTGTCAAAATAACCAAATTAGGAGAGGGAAGTTCTTCATGAGAGCTAGGGAGTGACAAAAAATGAGCGATAAATTAAGTCAAGAACAAATTGACGCCCTGCTTTCCCAAATGAGTGAAGGTAAGGTAGTCGATGAAAGTACGGAAATTGGCGACTTTGGGCGCTTTCATCCCTATGATTTTCATAAACCAGAGAAATTTGGTGCTGAACACCTCGAAAGCTTAAAGACAATTGCCTCCGCATTTACGAAAAAAAGTATGGAGTTTATTTCTCAGCGAATTCGGATTCCAATTCATACCGAAGCAACTCTTGCGGATCAAGTTTCCTTTGCGAGCGGCTATATCGAAACAATGCCGAACGATAGTTACATTTTCTGCATTATTGATCTCGGTAATCCGGAACTTGGTCAAATTATTATTGAACTTGATTTAGCCTATATCATTTATATTCACGAATGTTTATCAGGTGGAAATCCAAAACGAAAATTAAGCGAGCGCAGACTTTTATCTGTTTTTGAAGAGCTGACGTTGAAATCTAATTTAGAAAAATTTTGCGAAGCGCTTAGGGATAGTTTTAAATCGGTGCATCCAATCTCACCAGAAATCGTTAATATCGAAACCAATCCAGCACTGCTTCGAGTAACGTCACCAAATGACATGATGGCGCTTGTCAGTGTGGATATTAAATCGGAATTTTGGATTAGCACAATGCGCATCGGCGTCCCATTTTTCTCAGTAGAAGAGATTATGAATAAACTTGAGAATGTCGTAGAGTACACATTTGATAAACGACGGAATTTTGATGCGGAAGTGGAGCAAGAATTACATCAAGTTGAGAAAGAAGCGCGCATTCGTGTGGGTGAAATTAAAACAACATGGAAAGAACTTAACATGCTAGAAGTTGGAGATGTACTTCTAACAGAAACCCATATACGCGATACGCTCAAAGGCTATGTCACCGAGAAATGGAAATTTGAATGTTATATGGGAAAAAGTGGTAACCAAAAAGCCGTTAAATTTATGCGTCATACCGGGCGAACAGAGCAGGAGAGGTAGAAGTGGAGCAATTACTAAAGGAAAATATCACGCAAATGGAGCTAGATGTGATAGGAGAAATCGCCAATATTTCGTTTGGCTCAGCTTCTACGGTCTTATCTGATTTACTACACCAACAAGTCACTATTTCTACACCAAAAGTAGAGATTGTTGATTTATATAATACGAAAGATATTGATATTCCACATGTCGTGCTAGAAGTGAATTTTCATAAAGGGATCGAAATGCGGAATTTATTTGTTCTGCAATCAGAAGTGGCTGCAGCTATTGCGGATTTAATGATGATGGGTGATGGGAACATTGATCCAAACGAAGAACTTTCGGAACTTCATCTCAGCGCCGTGCAAGAAGCCATGAATCAAATGATGGGGCATTCCGCAACAGCGATGAGCGATATGTTTGGCGAAATGATTGATATTACTACCCCAGACATTCAAGTGATCGCGTTAAAAGAACAATTAGAAGACACAGATGATCAAACCATGATAAAAGTTGGCTTTGATTTAATTATCGGTGACTTAATCACATCAAGTTTAATGCAACTTATTCCCGTCGACAAAGGTCGCGAACTTGCAAAAAGGTTACTTGGCGATGAAGTCATAGACCCAGAACCTGTCAAAGAAGAAATTAGCTTAACTGCCGAAGAATTAGATGTTTTTTTAGAAGTATGTAATATCGGTATTGGCTCAGCTTCTACAGTTTTATCTAAACTACTTAATCGTAAAGTTTCCTTACAAATTCCAACTGCGCGTGTGATTGATAGTAAAGAATTCGAATTTAATGAACGCCCTTGTTTAGTAACAAGTGTGGAATTTGTCGAAGGACTTCGCTCAAGCAATACATTTATCATTAGCAAAAATGCCGCTTTAATTATGGCGGATTTAATGATGATGGGAGACGGAATCGTTCAAGAAGATGCGGAATTGACAGAGCTTGAAGTTAGTGCAGTGCAAGAATTGATGAACCAGATGATGGGCTTCTCGGCGACAGCAATGTCAGAAATGCTCGGAACAAAAATAGATATTAGCCCACCGACAATGGAATTCTGCAATTTTGGCGATACAATGATTCAAAAAAATATCGAAGAAGGCAAAACGGTGGAAGTCATCTTCCCGCTTGAAGTAGAAGGGTTACTAAAAACACCAATGTACCAAATTTTTAACCCGGCTGCCGCTAAAGAAATGGCGCAATTAATGCTCGCAATTCAGGCAAAAGAAGTTGCAGAGAAAGAAGAAGCAACAACATTAACAGCTGCTGTCGAGCCAGAAAAACCAGTGGAACCAGTCGTCGAAGAAAAAGAAACACTATCCGAAATGGAACAAATTTTGGAAGATATTCCGGTAACACTTGAGGTTGTATTCGGTACAGCCAAAGTAAAACTCGAAAAATTTATTTCTTGGTGTGAAAAAGATGTGGTAATTCTGAAAGAAAGCATGAATGAGCCGCTTGTCTTAGCGCTAAATGGTGTGACAATTGGTAAAGGAATTTTAGTTCGCGTGGATGATCATTTTGGCATACAAATGACGGAGTTAGTAAGGTGAAAAATGTGTGGAAACTTGGACTGATGACAATTTTATTTTGGCTGTTTTTTTCGGTTCAAGTATTTGCGACAGAACCAGAGCCTAGTACGATTGCACTTGAGCACGAACAGCAAATTTTTACGTCTGGAGAAGAAATTACTTTTCATATCGAAAACACGGCAAAATTAAAAATTGTCTTAGTAAATGAACAAGGGCAGAAACGCATGCTAGATGGCGAAACTTACAAGGTAACGGATTGGGATTTAGATGGGAGCTACCGTGCTGAATTTTATCAAGCGGATATTCTTGAACCTGTTGTGACTGTGGATAATTTATTCCAAGTAAAACAACTTACAGAAGTTACAAAAGATGAACAGCCGCCAAGTTTAAATGGAATAGAAATCACGCATGATGAAGCTGTTTTACCTACAAGTATTCTTCGGGTTTCCGCGGATTTAGTCGATACGGAATCAGGTGTGAAAAAAGCCGTTTTACTTATGAATAGCGGTTTAAACCATACAGAAATAGAACTTACACAAAATAATTGGACTGGGAAATTTGAAAGTGAGATACCTTTAGAAAAATATCAACCCGGTGAAAAACTTACTTTTCAATTGAAGCTAGTGGATTTTGCAGAAAATGAAATCACGCTAGACTTAGAAAATACAATACAGATGTATCAACCAAAAGAGCCGAGTTTCAGTTATGAAGGTACGGACATCACAAATGATACCAAAAAAATAGTTCAAGTTGGTAACCAAATCGAACTGATTCTCGACAAATATACAACGGATTTTCCAGAAATAATAACTCCAAACGGCAAGACATTTTCCTTTAAATGGAAAAAAACAGCCACTGAATGGAAAGGGAGTTTCGTCTTAACAAAAGAATTATCCGGCGAAATTATTCAAGTTAATGGAATGAATCCGCTTCTGCTTGTTCGCTCCACTAATGAACCATTTGATGAAGTTCATTTAGTAAACAATAGCATTTTAACAGGAGTAGTTCAGCCGGATTTTTCATTGATTTCTGCGCTGTCTGTCGAAGTAAATGACCAAAAATTTCCCATTAAACGTGAGGGAAATAGCTTCACAAGTGCTGAGATTACAACAACTGGAAAAATCATACTTCACTGGACAGACTGGGATGGTCAGACTTATTCCAAACAAATGAATCAAGAAATTAAGCCGGTGATTCCTAAAGTAGATAAAGAAATCATCGCACCACCACTAGTAGTACCAGATGAAAAGGAGCCAATACTTACAACGAAAGCCTCTAAAACATCTGTTGAGCCACAAGAAAATCCTCCAAAAAAGCAGGCCAAGAAGGAAACCAAAACAAAAAACAAAGCAAGTAGCATTCCGTTTTGGATTCCGGCGCTCATGATTATTGGCGTTATTATTTTTTCAGGTAATAGAGCAATGAAATAAAAGCAGAAGTGAGGTGGACGGAATGAAAATAGATGGCATTCAAGAATCCGCAGAAAATCGCAATCAATTAGAACGGGAACTAATTAAACAAAATCCATTATTAAAAGAAGGTGGAGCAAAAGCGCAAATGAATACAGAAGTTGCGGTACCAAAAACACCACCAGTATCCTTTTCATTTAAAGAATTAAGTAGCTTGCAACTAAATGGGACTTCAGCCGCGAGCTTAGAACTATATATGAAATTAATGATGAACAATGCAAAAAAAGCGAATGACTTAATTTTTTATGTGATGCGGGCGGGTATAAAAAATCCAACTGATTCGACAAAATGGCAAACGGTTAGAAGCGAAATTAGCAGCCAATTAAGTACTATTTTAATGAAACAACATAATTTTGAAGCATACTTTTCCGAAAATCCAGCGAATCAAAAATTGTTTTTAGCAAATCAAAAAATTATGAACGAAATTTCCTTTTTGCTTAAAATGTTACCCACTTTGACCTTTGAAACAACTGGAAAATATGATTTCTTGCGGATGATGCAAATTGCTTCTGGCAACATGGAAACGGGTATTCAAATGATGCGTGAATTCCAAGGCCATATCGAACATGCAACTAGACTAGACTCAATTGTTGATGCGAAACAGGAAACAAATTGGATGATTAAAGTATTACGGGAGTTTGGTAATATGTTTCATTCGCGCCACTTATTGCCGTATGAATTACAAGCAGAAAATATTAACATTTGGAAATTAGGTAGTGAATATTTAAAACTAATGAATCAACTTTTACCACAAATTGGGGCCTTCCCGAATGGCAATATCAAAATTTTTCATCAACAAGCGACCAAGCCATTAACAGAACTGTTTCAAGAACTACAAAGATTAGCTGATGGACAAATGACGCAAGGTGGAATTGCCGTTATTTTAGACCGTATGCAAGGCCAACTTACACGACTCGCACAACTTTTTCAAAAAATGGAAATCGAGGCGGGTTTTACAGATACTGAACGAATCTTAGGAAGTGTTGATGCAGAATTTGCAAGCGATATGACAAAAATGATGTTACTCGCACAACAAGAAATGTCATTTTTAGATTTATTAGTTAAAGATTTCCGCAGTGTCTCTAAACAACCAATATTTTTTATGATAGTTGCCATATTTATTATTTTATTATTAATTATTTTATTTTAAAAAAGATATTTTTTGAAAAAATATATACTTTTTCAGGTTGTTTCAGTATAATTAAATAGAAAAATAAGGTTTAGAAAGCGAAAATGAGTTTTTCGGGGGAAAAAGGATGAATAATGTTTCAATGAGCCAAATTTCGCAGTCCAAACAGACGAACTTAGTTAGGGGAATGCAAGAAATAAATCAAACACAACAGCTTTATTTTGAACAAATGAAGGCGAATGGCAAGAAACTAACTCCTTCCCTGACTGAAATTAACGAACTCATAACGAACGTAACAGATAAAAAAACACTTGTTGAAATGGATATGACTGTCGATAATGTCTTGAGTTACAAAAAAGCAGTCCAAACATTTTTGAATTTTTATGTAAATAATGTGATGGATTATGACAATATCGAAAGCAGACATCCAAAATACGGTTTTTCGCAAAAAATGACTATTTTAAAACAAGTAGAACAACAAACCAACGAACTAGATGATGTAATGAATTTAATTGATACAAAAACTGGACATTTAGACATGTTGAATCGTATAGGTGAGATTACGGGCATGATTCTGGATGTCGTATTGTAGGTGATGGGAATGCAAAACGAATTAATCAATCAATTAGAAATTTTAATCGAAAAAAATGTAAAAGCGACAGATGAATCGAAAATTTTAGGCAAACTATTACAAGAAGAAAACTGGATAGAAGCAGAAGAGCGTCAATTAAGATTACAGCACGAACTAACTGCTTTACAAAATGAATATCAAGCTTTAAAAACAATTATTGGCGAAGAGCACACACTTAGAAATTTACAAAAAAGGTGCACACCTGCTGAGAATACTCTCATTAATGAACGAAAAAACATGCTTCTCGAAAAAGAAAGCCTTTTACGCGTAAGTGTTTCTGAAAATCAAATTAGGACAGAAATGCAATTAGCTTTTTCCGAACACATGGTGGATGTTATTACGGGGCATCATGCAGAAACACAAGCAGAAAATAATATGATGATAAACGAGACTTTTTAAGTAAACGGAGGGATTTTTTGTGCGTTTAAGTGATTTTAATACGTCATTATCGGGCATGTCAGCGGCGCAAATCGCTAATATGGTCGCTCAGCAAAATATTAGTAATATGAATACGCCAGGATACATAAGACAAGCGGTAGATCAGACAGCAGTATACGGTGATGGTGGTCTGCTTGGTGGGAAACAAACAGGCTACGGAGTTAAAGTAACAGATATTAAGCGTCTGACAAATACGGCTCTAACGACACAATACAATAATCAAATCGCCAAACAATCTGCTTCGTTATATCAAAGTGGAGCGCTTAATCAAGCACTCAATTTATTTGGTACTCCCGGTAAAAATACACCTAGTGATAATTTGGATAATTTTTTTACTGCTTGGGCTGCTTTAGCGAAAAATCCTGACCAAGCCACAAATACAACAGCACTTTTATCTAGTATGACGATTTTTACTGATCAATTAAATCAACTTCACTCTGGCTTAAAAGAACTAGAAACAACGATTGCAGCAGATACTGATGCAGCGATACAAGATTTAAATACATTAATTAAAAAACTAGGTAGTATTAATAAAGCAATCGGAAATGCAGGTTCTAATCCTCCGAATGATTTACTAAACCAGCGCGACCAACTACTTGGGACGATGGCGGGCTATGCTGGAATCTCGATTAGCGCACACCCGAATAACCCCGATGTTTACGATGTGACAATCGGCGGACGCCTGGTTGTTCAAGGTGATGAAACAACCGAAATCATGTCAACGAGAACTGCGACAGGTTTCGAATTCTCTGTTGATGGCCAAAAACTTAACATGCCAGAAGGATCGATTATCGCTTCTGTCCGTGTAAACCAAAATGAAATTAAATCGTACCAAGAAAAAATCGAAACTTTTTCAAATGGCTTAGCAAAAGCCTTAGATGATATTCAAGTCAAAAACGTCAATAAAACAATGGATGACTTACAAAAAATTAATGATGCCCTTCAAGCTAATCCTACTGACGAAAAATTACTGAGCAATCGCGAAGAACTTTTACGACAACTAGAAAAATTCCCTGGTGTGACTCGTTCGGGAGATACGCTAACTATTGGTGGCGTGGATCACGCAATTGAATCCCTTGGTACGAGTACATATGTAAACGATGTGAGCGATTTTTCCATTCCAATCTTTACGCAAAGCGCTGGTAAATGGATTTTAAATCCAGCAATCACAAACAATGCTGAAAATAAACCATTTCTAGGTGTTATTGCGCCAGATATTGCTTCATTAAAAACTGATAAAAACATTCAAGGAACCACTTTCCCCAATTTTATGGATGGAATTATTACGGAAGTTGCCACAGACGCTAGTAAAAGTAGTGCTACTTTAGCGGCGGATACTCAAGCTTTAAATTCCCTTTCTGAATCAAAATCATCATTAGAAGGTGTCAATATTGATGAAGAAATGACGAATATTATGCAATATCAAAGTTATTACGTAGCTAATACAAAAGCAATGAATACAGTGAACGATATGATGAAAGCACTCTTAGCAATGTTATAAGGAGGAAAATAATGCGAATTTCAACCAATCAACAAGCAAATTCAATCATTAATCAGTTGAACAATGTCTCAGGGAATCTTGCAAAATACCAATTACAAGTATCTTCTGGGAAAAAGTATGAGTCCATGAGTGAGAATCCTGGTGCTACAGCGCAAATTTTATCCTATAATCATGTGCTTAGTCAGCTAAATCGAGAAAAAACAGACGTAACCGAAGCAAAATCACTCTTAAATACAGCTGAAACATCTCTATCATCTATGTCTACGTCAATGAACCGAGTGAATGCCTTGGTGCTTCAAGCAATCAACGGTACGAGCGACAAAAACAATATGTCACAATCGGCAGAAGAAATTAAAGGATTACTTGATGTTCTTGTTTCTGTTGCCAATGCAGAAGATGATGGCAGATACGTTTTTAGTGGTTCTAGCACGAGTGTGAAGCCATTTACAACTGATAAAACGACCGGTGAAATCATTTATAACGGGACGACAGAAAATAAAAAATTCCGTGTAACTGATACGTTAGAAGTGGAAGTTTTCCATGATGGAAGCGCCATGACAGACGTTTTTAATAACATTCAAAAAATTGTCGATGCAATGAAAAGTGGCGATAAAGATGCTTTATCTGCTTTACAAGAAACCAACAGTCAAAATATCGAAATCATCACAAATTCCATGACAAATATTGGTGGACAAAAAAACGGTGTATCTGCATACGATAATGTGCTTTCTAGCAAAATAACTGATTTTACAGAACGAAAATCCAATGTCGAAGAAGTAAATATGCCAGAAGCAGTGAGCAATTTAAATAAAACATCTATTGCATACCAAGCGGCTCTTCAATCGAGTGTGATGGTACAAAAATTAAGCATTCTAAATTATATGTGAGGTGAAACCAAGTGGGAAGTTCGATTGCAAGCAGCTTAATGGATCCAACGCAATATTATTCGCAGTTTATTAGTCTTCAAAAAGCCAGTTTAGAAAAAGCAAAAACACCTTATCAAAACCAGATTTCTAGCTATCAATCACGAATTGACCTTTACGCCAGCTTGAAAAACGCTTTATCTGAGTCGATGAAAACGATGAGTTCTTTCACGACGTACGAGAGTAAAACAAAGCTCGCGACCTCTTCGAATGAAACTAGCTTCACTGTTTCTTCAACTAGTAGTTCCGTCAATGGCAGTTATTCCATTGAAGTTCAAAACCTTGCAACTGCAGATACGTATAATAAATCTGTGCCCGATATTGAAGCGAAAATTGGTGTCAGTGGAACCATCAAAATTAATGGTAAAGAAATCAAAGTTGATGCTGATAACTCAATGAAAAATGTGATGAACACAATCAATGGTGCAGGTGCGAAGGTAAATATTTATACGCTAGGTGAAAATATGGTCGTAACTGCTGCAACGACTGGTGTTGAAAATAGTATTAAATTTGAAGGTGATTCGGCTGTTTTAGAGGCACTTGGCTTAGTACAAAATTCTCCAGATCATTTAGCGGCAGAAGATGCAAAACTGCGAATTAACGGTGCAACAGTAACAAGCGCGACAAATAAAGTAACCAACTACATCCCCGGCGTGACCATTAACCTAAAAAAAGAAACAACTGGTGCTGAAAAATTAACCATTCAAGATCAAAGTGATGAAAAAGCAGCCAGCATGATTACAAGTTTTGTAAATACATACAATGCACTAACAAGCACAATGAAAACGTACACGGGAAAAGGAACCATTTTACAAGCATCTGCAGCAGACCTTGAAGCTAATCGCGCGCTAAACAACGTATTTCAACATAAAAAAGACGGAAATACATTATTTGATTTTGGTATAAGCGTGGATAAAGAAGGCGTGTTAAAAGTAGATGAAACCGCAATGAAAAAAATGGTAGCTGAAGATCCAACAGCCGTAGAAAGATTTTTCTTTGGTATTGGCGGAGTTGGCGATGAACTTTATCAATCATTGAATAAAACATTTGGTTCGACTGGATTCATCAGTGATGAAACGACCTCGATGACGAATGAAATCAATAAATTAAACCTTAAGCTAACAGATATTACGAGCCGAAATGACACGTTACTAACGAACATAACGGATCAGTACAACAAATGGCTAGAAATGATGCAAGCCATGCAAAGCGACGCAATGACATTGGATGCACTTATTGACGGTATGAACAGTTCTAATAAATAAAAATGGTAGGTGAAATAAATGCAAGCTTGGAAACGATATACGCAAAACGAATTAAATACGAGCAACCCCATTAAAAACACCATTTATATATACGAACGTTGTATTATTGAATTTAAAAAATTAGACAAAGCACTTGCGAAATTACATTTTTCAGAAGCAGATCTTATTCTCGATAAAATGGAAAAAATCTTTGAAGAATTAAAATTACAACTAAATCCAGAAGCTGGACAAGAATTATACGATAATATTTTCGGTTTATATGAATGGATTTCTGAACAAATTCGACAAATGCAATTACTAAAACAACCAGTTAATATTGATACAATCATTCACGTTATCACGCAGCTAAAAGAAGGCTACGAGGGAGTGATGAAACATGAATCAAACAAAGACACTTTTGGCTGAGCTAAAAACCATGTTTCATTCGACGGGGCAATTAAACGTTTCTCTCGAAGCATATCAAGCGAAACTAAATGAACTACTAAAAAGTACCGAACATTTACCAAAAGAGACTAAAGAACCCATTTTAAAAGAAACAAGAGAAATGATTAATAAAGGTATTCTTTTCACCCAAAAGCAATTAGAATCCACTGAAAATGCCTTTTCTGAAAATAAAAGTCGCAATGCTGCCAACTTGAATTATGCGAAATTTTTTTAAAAGAAAGAAGGAAATGACAAGTGGAAAATTATACGACGCATATTGGCAACTACTTGAATTATCTTCAAACAGCAAACCAAGTAGTTTCAAATAATATTGCTAATGCCAATACGCCGAATTTTAAAGCAAGTGAAGCGAGTTTTGAAGAATCGTTCGGCTCGAGCTTACGAGCATCTGGCGGAAATAGTATCGAGTCAACAGGCAATCTAACGAAAACAAACGCAAAACATTTAGCTGGAACTGATTTGGATGAAACAAATGCAAAACTCACAACCAAGAGCGGTTCCATCAATGAAGACGGCAACAATGTCAACGTCAGTTCGGAAATGATTAGCCTAACCAAAAATAATCAAATGTACGCGCTCGCTATCAGTGCACTCAACTATAATTCATCTATCAACACAGCAGCTCGTGGAAAGTAAGGTGAAAAATTATGTTTGAAGGAATTAACACAAGTGGCTCTGCGTTAAACGCTGCGAAACAGTGGATGGAAGTGAGCTCTAATAATATTGCTAATGCAGACTCAAGCGCCGCACCTGGAGAAACTCCTTTCCTTAGAAAACGCGTCGTATTATCTGAAATTACACCCTTTGAAACAGCATTAACTGGAACAAAAGGCGTTAAAGTAAGTGAAATATCAGCTGATACAGGAAGCGTCAAACGTGTATATGATCCAACCCATCCAAATGCAAATGAAGCAGGTTACGTCAACTATGCAAATGTGGACATGACAGCCGAAATGACCAATTTGATGGTTGGACAAAAAATGTACGCTGCCAATACTTCGGCCTTACAAGCAAATGAAAAAATGATGGAAAAAGATTTAGAGATAGGCAAAGTATAAAGGAGTGTTTTAAAGAATGGCAATTGAAAGTATTAGTACTGCAAACGTGTTGCCCAAAATTACGCTTGGTGAAACCGCGAAACCAGAAAGTGCGACAGGTGCCGGAAATACCTTCACGCAAATGCTGGATAGTATGAGTGATACACAATCAAACGCGCAAACGTCCGTATCGAATCTTTTAACAACGGGAGAAGGAAATGCAAGTGATGTTCTCATTCAAATGAAAAAAGCAGAATCAGAAATGAAAACTGCTGCGGTCATTCGTGATAATGTAATCGAAAGCTACAAACAGCTTTTAAATATGCAAGTGTAACGATTTAGACTAGTCGGGGGAGTTTTAGTCAATCGTCCACACGAGAAAAATGGAGCGAAGTTTTTAAGATGGCAAAAATAAAAACAATGTATTCGAAATTGAAGAATTGGCACAAAGGCGCGATTTTTGTCGGCCTTTTTGTCGTAGTCACGGTGTTATTACTCTACATGAACACGCCCAAAACAGAAGTTACGCTTTATAAAAACTTATCCGAAACAAGCCAACAACAAGTCACTGATCAATTAGCTAAAATGGGCGTTGATTATACAGTTGATAAAAGCGGAAATATTTTAGTAGACGAAAAAGTGGAGACGCTTGTTCGTGATAAGTTCGCTGATTTAGGAATCCCGTACACTGGTCAAGATGGGAATGATATTTTATTAAATAGCTCGCTAGGAGCAAGTGAAGAAGACAAAAAAATGCAAGAAAAAGTCGGAACAAAAGTCAATTTAGAAAAAGAAATCGTTCAAAGCTATGGCATAACCGTTGACAGCGCATCCGTTCAGCTAACTTTACCAGAATCAAGTTCGATTTTTGAAGAAGCAAGTCAAAAAGGAACGGCCGCTGTGACGCTAAAAACTAAAAATAACCAAACATTAACCAAAGAGCAAGTACTTGGTATTCAACGAACTGTCAGCGCAGCCGTACCAAATGTTGCTAGTGAAGATGTAGCGATTATTGATACGAAAAATGGCGTTATTTCCGAAGCGGATACCGCAAATGAAGAAGGCAGTTCCGCATATAAAAATGAAGTTGATATTCAAAATGCCATTGGAAAAAATGTGAAAACCGATATTGAAGGTACACTTTCAAGCATTTTTGCCTTAGATAACTTCCGAGTAAACACAAATGTTGCCGTTAACTTTGATGAAATAAAACAAAATACGGAACGTTACCCAAATGATGGAAAAGTCCGTAGCAACCAAAAAGATACTTCCACAGACACATCGAAAGGATCTACCAACACAACAGAATCTGGAACTGCGTCGAACGCTGACGTACCAAACTATACAGAAGAAAATGGTGGAGATCAAAATACCTATACAAGTGAAAAATCTAGTGAAACAACTAATTATGAATTAGACTCCACTATCCAAGAAATCGAAAAACACCCATCCCTCGCAAAAACAAATGTCGTTGTATGGGTTGATCAGCAAACACTAAATAAAAATGGTGTAGACATGGCCGAATTTACAAAAGCAATTGGTGTTTCGGCAGGACTAACACCTAATATGACAACGGAAGAAGCTGGTGCTGGCGGAGAAGCGACTGCTACACCAACTTTTGAAGGGACGTTCCAAAATGGTGATGTTACAATTATGCCAATTCAATTCTTAGATAACCAAACACCTGTAGAAAAAGATCCAGCTAAAACAACTGAACCAGCAAGCAAAGCATGGATTTGGTGGCTAGTAGGCAGTCTACTATTTGCAATTATTGCAGCGGGAATTATCGCTTATATTATTTTCCTTAAGCGAAAAGAACAATTAGAAGAAGCTTTAGAAGCAGAAGAAAAAGATTTTATTCCAGCTGAAGAGGCAATAATTGACCCAGAAGAACACCCAGATTTCCATTTCCAAACAAATGCATTTGATTTATCAGAACCAGAATTAAAAGCTCGCAAAGAAAGTTTGAAAAATAAACTCGGTGAAATGGCCAAAGAAGACCCAGGTCGCGCCGCAGCAGTCATCCAAAAATGGCTCAATGAAAGGCAGGAATAAACATGGCAGAAACACTCAAAGAAACCTTAGAAGAAACAAATGCTGAATTAGAAACAGTCGAAGTAGAAGCGACAGAAGAAAAAGCAACTACTTCAGCAGAAACAGGTATTTCAAGACGTGAAAAAGCCGCTCTTATTATTTGGAGTCTAGATGAACAAATCGCGACCGAAGTGGTTGATTTGCTACCCGATGCCTCTAAACAACGCCTTGCCCGGGAAATGGCCAAAATGAAAGAGATGGACGGCGGTGCAGTAGAAGAAGCAACGAAAGAATTTTTAGACGAATTAGAGCTTCTGTCTGGCGGAATTGCCAAACTTGACCGTGAGCACCTACAACGCTTATTCCCGGATATGACAACCGAAGAATTAAACCAACTAATTTACGGAGTAGAAGCAGAATCGCGGATTGGTGAAACTGCACTGGATATTTTACGTGAAATTGATGATGTTGACTCTTTATTTACGATTATTAGTGACGAATCACCTCAAACGATTGCAATGATTGCCTCGTATATGAAACCTGAAGAAGCATCCAAACTTCTAGCCCTTTTACCTGAAGAAAAAATGATTAATACAGTTATCGGTATTGCAAGTCTAGAGCAATTTGATAGCGAAGTCATGCAAAATGTATCTAATCTATTAAGAATTAAACTAGATACAATGTCGAATAGTTCACTCAACAAAACTGACGGCATTAAAAATGTTGCTAATATCTTAAACAATGTTACACGTGGCTTGGAACGTACAATTTTCGAGCATTTGGATGCAGAACAAGCGGAACTTTCCGAACGAATCAAAGAGAAAATGTTTATGTTTGAAGATATTATTCTGCTTGATAACATGACCTTACAACAAGTACTAGCCGAAATTCAAGACAACAATAAAGTCGCTCGAGCACTCAAAAACGAAAAAGAAGAACTCAAAGAAAAAATCCTTTCTTGTGTATCGAAAAACCGTCGCGATATGATTACCGAAGAACTAGAAGTCCTAGGCCCAATCAGACTTTCTGACGTCGAACAAGCCCAACAAGATATTGCCAATGTCGTTAAAAATCTAGAAAAAGACGGCAAAATAGTTATCCAACGGGGGGAACAGGATGTCCTTATCTAATCCGCGAATCCCAAAAGGTAAAGTCACTTTATCCGATGTGAAAATGGAACTATTTTATTTAGATGACATAGAAGAAGCGGCAGAAGAGGGTTCACCTTATTCCAAAGAACTTGAACAACTCGAAAGCCATCAAAAAGAACTTGAAAAACACATGACCGAAATCGAAAAAGAACAGCAAAAGTTAGCTAATGAAAAAGCGGCCCTTCAAGCTGAACGTCAGGCCATTGAAGACTTAAAACGCGACGCAGAAGCAGAAATCGAAGCGAATAAACGAGCTTTTGAGCAAGAAAAAATGGAAATCTATCTAACAATTACCGACTTTCTTTGGGACGAAAGCATTGATCTTGCTGAAAGAATCGTCCATCAAACAATCGACACACGTCAAATCGAAGTCTTACCAATGTTAACGGAAGTCATTCAAAAACTTCCTGTTGCTTTCGACAAACTAAATGTCACCACTCATCCGGAAACGTTAAAAGCCCTAAAAGAAGAAAATACCGGCACAAAATATGACTGGCTTTTAGAAAACATTCATTGGAATTTTGATATGCGACTTGATTACGGCGAATTTACCGTTGAAGAAGAAAAAGAGTACTTTGATTACCGTATCACAGAAATTTTCCAAACATTGCACAAACAAAATACCGAACGAAAAATCTTAGGAGGCGATAAACCGTGAGTTGGTCGCCGAAAACTGAAGCCTGGCAAGAACTAAAAAACACTGTCCCATACATCCAAAAAGGAAAAATACACACCGTCCAAGAGCAAGTATATATTTCCAAAGGCCCTCAAGTAAAAATTGGCGACACGGTCATGGTTGGTGAAAATAAAGTCCTATGCGAAGTCATTTCTATTGAAAAAGAAAACAATATGCTGCTCCCCTTTAATCAAAGCGATAAAGTGGCATATGGCGACTGGGTATACGTGACTGACACGAAAATAACCATTCCAGCCGACGAATTCCTCCTTGGAAAAGTGCTCAACGCATCCGGTGACATTTTAAATGAAGAAGCTGGGATTGCTCCATATAAGCAAAAAATGCCACTTGAAGCGCCGCCAATCCATGCTTTTAGTCGAGCAGAAATAACCGAAACGCTCGAAACTGGAATCAAAGCAATCGATGGTATGTTAACCATTGGCATCGGTCAAAAAATTGGTATTTTTGCAGGGTCAGGTGTTGGGAAGTCTACTTTACTTGGAATGATTGCTCGTAACGCCAAAGCAGATATCAATATTATCGGTTTAGTTGGCGAACGTGGTCGTGAAGTAAAAGATTTCTTGCGTAAAGATCTTGGAGAAGAAGGCCTTCAAAAAAGTGTTATCGTTGCAGCTACATCGGATGAAAGCCATCTCATGCAACTTCGCGCGGCCAAATTAGCTACCTCTATTGCAGAACATTTCCGCGATCAAGGGAAAACCGTTCTTTTAATGATGGATTCTGTCACTCGTTTTGCAGATGCAAGAAGAAGTGTCGATATTGCTGTCAAAGACTTACCAATTGGTGGAAAAACGTTATTAATGGAATCCTATATGAAAAAACTGCTAGAACGTTCTGGTAAAACGCAAAATGGCTCGATTACCGGTATTTATACAGTGCTTGTAGATGGGGATGATATGAATGGTCCGGTACCCGATTTAGCGCGAGGAATTTTAGACGGGCATATCGTTTTAACTCGAGAACTGGCAACGAAAAATCATTATCCAGCCATTGATGTCCTTGGCTCCGTTAGCCGGGTAATGGAAGAAATCGTTCCAGAAAGTCAATGGAAAACCGCTTCAAAAATTCGTGAATGGATGAGTATTTATCAAGAAAATGAACTGTATTTTAAGTTAGGAACAATTGAGCAAACAAGTGATAATGCGGCCATTTTTACGAGTAAAGAAAAATCTTATTTTATCCATCAATTTTTAAAGCAGTTGCGGGATGAAAGTGTAACGTTAGAGGAAACTAATAAAATGATGGAAACTTTAGTATAACAAAGGAGCGCCGTGGATGAATCCAGTAGAACAGGTAATAAGTGCTAGACAAGCCGAGTTTCAAAGCGCGTTTCAAGCAGCGAAACAATCGGCAACCACTTTTGAAACAAAATTAAATGAGCGATTAAACACTCCTACTACACAAACAAAAGCTACTAACATACAAACAGTCACTGATGCAGAATTAGCTCGTGCTCGCGAGGCTTATGAAGCTCTAATCAATAAATCCGAAACCGCCGAGTCCACATCAACAACTACCTCTAGTTCAAGCGCAAAAACCGAAGCTAGTACGAAAGCAACAACGGAATCAACTGTTTGGAACAACTATCCAATTAAACCAATTAGCGCTGAAAATGAAGGAAAGTATAGTGAGCTAATAAAAGCTGCTGCAGCCAAGTACGATGTTCCTGAAGCACTTATCAAACGCGTCATTCAAGTAGAATCCAATTTCAATCCGAATGTTACTTCAAGTGCTGGTGCAACTGGCTTAATGCAACTAATGTATGGGTCCAACCGAACCGACCCAGCCACCAATATTGATTCTGGAACAAAACAGCTAGCCAGTTACATCAAAAAATATGATGGTGATTTAAAACTAGCGTTAGCAGCGTATAATGCCGGACCAGGAAACGTACACAAATACGGAGGCGTCCCACCATTTAAAGAAACACAAAATTATTTAACAAAAATTATCGGGTAAGGGAGAACAAATTATGGGAAACTGGCAACAAAAGTGGGAATCTTGGCGCGATATGACGACAGCCATGCAACAAGAAATCAAAATCGAAGCAGCCGAAAAAGTCACTTCCTACATAAAAAACGACCAATTTGAAGAAGCAATCAATGTCATTCGACAAACCGAAAATCTCCTAAACGAACTTGATTTTGAAACTAAAATGAACCGTGTTGAAGAACAACTTCAAGCATTCACAGCAGAACAAGAGGCAACTAAATCATTCGAAGCAAGCCAACTTCAAAACCTAGAAAAACCAAGTACAAAAATAAGCTTCAATCTATCACAAGTAAAATCAGAAACAATTAATGAGTTCACTAAACGTGATTTTAATCTAGTAGACTCAAATGAAACCCATATGCAATTTCTAAAAGGCAATCGTAATTTTTACATGGATATTTTTAATCCCGAAGAAAGCGAAGAACACCACTACGCCACCTTAGATGAAAAATGCCAATATAAAAACATCGGTTTCATTTGCCAAAACGATGCAGAAACAGAAATCGCCACAAACTTAACAAACGAATGGCTCGAAACATTAGAAGCTCCAAAAAAGAAATTTTTAACTATTAACATCGCCAATTTAAGGGCGATGAAACAAAATCAAGAAGTACTTTTCGAGTAACAACCATCCTGTTCCCAGTAAAGGGAGCGGGATTTTTTTTACAAATCAGTTGACAACTAATCTACTTTGTAATACTATATACTTGTACCTAGTAACAACTAGTAGAGGAGTGAATTCAAGTGAAAGGACTTACCGAGTTACTCAAAGGTAGTTTAGAAGGAATGATATTAGAACGGATTTCAAGAGGTGAAACATACGGCTATGAAATCACTAAATATCTCAACGACCTAGGCTTCGATGAAATCGTTGAGGGAACCGTCTACACCATCCTCGTTCGTCTCGAGAAAAAAAAGTTAGTCGAGATAGAGAAGAAAAAATCAGAATTAGGTCCACCAAGAAAATTTTACACATTAAGCCCAGCTGGTGAAGAAGAATTAGCGATTTTTTGGAAACGTTGGGATTTTATTCAATCGAAAATTATGCAAGTTAAAGGAGGGCAAGCGTAATGTTTAAATGGTACAAAAAATACCGCGAAGAAAAACGAGATTATAAATTGTATAAAAAACGAATAGCCGCTTTGCCAGAAGACTACAAAACAGCAATGAAAGCTATTGAAACCTATTTATGGAACTTTGCAAAAGGAGCAGGGATGTTCGAAATCTTAAAAAACGTCCTTGAAATGTTTGAAAATGCTGCTGCAGATAATCTAGAACTAAAAGCTGTTATTGGCGACGACTTAGCCGAATTCGCAGACAACTTATTAAATGAATATCCAGAAGAAACATGGATGGATAAACAACGCACAAAATTACGCGATTCGATTAAATAAAAACAGAAAGCCTCTCAAACTATGTAATGAGAGACTTTCTGTTTTTTTTATTTACGTTTCTTTACAACCTCAATAAATTCATCTAATGTTTCGCGGTCTTTTATTTGTTGATTGCAAACATCGCTATCATGGCAAATATAGTTGCCGTTTGTCGTATAAATTCCATCACTCGCAGATTTTGTTTTCGCCATAAAAAGCGATACTTTGGAATGTGTATGACAAATCGTGCAAACACCTTTTTGAATCTCGTTAGAAATAGTTCCTTGTACGCCAACCAAATTTCCATCCTCATAAGTCACGATATACTTACGTTGTTGAGCAATATCATTCCAACCATAAAAAGTATAGTCGCGCATATCCAGTTTAGACCAAGTAGGAATTTTTAATTTTTTCGTTTTCGCAAATATTTTTTTAAGTTTCACATCACTTGGCGAGACAAAAGGAATCACATAAGCTTTTAAATCCTCTAAAAATGGTTCTGCTTCTTTAGTTGAAGTAATCGTATGGAGCTCGCTAAACAATTCTTTATGGCCTTCTAGCACGTTCGCCGGGAATAGCTCATTTATTTTCTCTTCTGTTAAAGATTTTAACGCCTTTAAAGTCGAAGTATCATTCGCAGACCGGTATGCGCGTGAAACATTTGCTAATTGATATTTGATAAAATTATATTGGTATGGTTCGATAAACTCTTTCATTATAATTCTCCTTTAATAGTTTAATTTTGGTTAAACTAGCTGAAGGATTGAAGAGTTTATTTTCACTCTTACTTTCTAAACAATCCTAAAGCTATTGTTAGAAAGTAGAGAGCAGTGCAATTTTTTTTGCATCTGTTTGATCACCACCTTGCCTTCATTATAAGCACTTCTGAATTGTTCGTCAATTCTCTTTTATGAATACTCTTTCGAAAACAGGGTAAACGAAAACTATTGGACATTAGAGAAAACATCCATGGGAGGAGAAAATAAAATGAAAAAAGTAAAAGCAAGTGAAACACTCGTACAAACACTGAAAAATTGGGGTATTGACCACGTTTACGGCTTACCCGGCGATTCGATTGATACAGTAGTCGACGCTTTAAGAAAAGAACAAGAGGATATTGAATTTATCCATGTTCGACACGAAGAAGTAGCCGCCTTATCTGCTGCAGCATATGCCAAACTAACTGGTAAAATTGGTGTTGCGTTATCCATTGGTGGACCAGGAGCAATCCATCTTTTAAATGGAATGTATGATGCAAAAATGGATCATGTACCAATGCTTGTTCTAGTTGGTCAAGTAACAACAGACGTCTTAAATACTGGTTTTTTCCAAGAAGTCAATTTACCAGCAGTTTTTGAAGATGTTGCTGTTTATAACAAACAAATTGATAATCCTGAAACGCTAGCAGATGTGGTTGATGAAGCAATTCGTACAGCCTATAAAGAAAAAGGTGTCGCAGTTTTAACCATTTCAAATGATATTCCAGCTCAAGCAATTAAAGCAAGTTTAGAAGCAGAAACAGTAAAATTTGAACAAGAAAATCCAAAACTAAACGAAGCAAACATTCAAGAAGCTGTGGCATTAATTGATAAAGCGGAAAAACCAGTTATCTTAGCAGGTTTAGGAACCAAACATGCTGGTCCAGAATTAATCGCCTTTGCAGAAAAAGCAAAAATCCCGATTATTCATTCTTTACCAGCAAAAACAATTATTCCAGATGATCACCCAAACGCACTCGGAAATCTTGGGAAAATAGGAACTAAACCAGCTTATGAAGCTATGCAAGAAACAGATTTACTTTTAATGTTTGGAAACGACTATCCATACAGCGACTATTTACCTAAAAAAGCCGCGTGTGTCCAAATTGACATTGACCCAGCAAAAATCAGCAAACGTTATCAAGCGACAGTTGGCTTAGTTGGCGATGCAGCCGAAATTATTAGCAATTTAACAGCAAAAATTGCACCTGTGGAAGAACGTAAATTCCTCCAAGCATGTCAAGAAAATATGCAAGAGTGGTGGAAATGGTTAGAAGAAGATATGACAAAAACAACTGATCCAATCGCTCCAGAAGTCGTTATGGCAAATATTCAAAAAATCGCTGACAAAGATGCTGTTTTCTCTATCGATGTAGGAACAGCAACCGTTTGGAGTACTCGTTATTTACATTTAACCCCAGAAAATGACTTTATCGTTTCAGCGTGGTTAGGTACTATGGGTTGCGGTTTACCAGGAGCTATCGCCGCCAAAAAAGCATTCCCAGACCGCCAAGCAATTGCCATCGTAGGTGATGGAGGCTTTTCTATGGTTATGCAAGATTTCGCAACTGCTGTAGGTCTCAATATGCCAATGATTGTCGTCGTGTTAAACAACCAACAACTATCCTTTATTAAATATGAACAACAATCTGCTGGCGAACTAAATTATGCCATTGACCTACCAGATATCAATTACGCAAAATTCGCCGAAAGTTGTGGCGGAATAGGCTTCCGAGTAGAAAAAATGGCCGACCTAGAAAGCGCCTTTGAAAACGCCAAACTAGCAACCAAACCAGTCATCATAGATGTTTCTGTAGATAGTGCAGCCGCTCCACTTCCAGGGAAAATCGTTATGGATGAAGCACTCGGTTACACTAAATTCGAAATTCAATCAGTTCTAGAAGACCATCGTTTCGCAAAAATGCCACCACTTAAAACAATTTTGCGCAGATTTTTATAAAAAATAAATAAAAAAATAATGATATCACCCATTTTACACCGATATTCTCTCGTTATTATAATGTTTTTTTATTAAAACTAATTATTTTACAATAAAATATGGAGTTTTTTTAAAAAATATGAGATAATAAACAAGAATTAGAGAATAGGAGTGTGGAATGGGTGAATTTAATTAAAAATCGTAAATTGAAAACCAAATTAAGTATCAATATTGTTATAACGACCATTATGCTAATTGGACTTGGCGCAACTAGTTTTTTAGGATTTCGTCATGTAGCAGAACTATCGGATAATATGGTAGATAATAATGTAGCACCAATGAAAGAAATCGCAAAAATTCAAACAAACATGGCGCAAATCAATATCGACATCCTGACCATGTTCGATACTATTAACGGAAAAGCAACTCTTATTAAAGATATCGATACACTTTATGCAGAAAATGACCAAGCAATCCATAACTTCAAAAAAGCCAATTTAACCGCAGAAGATAAAAAACAATTAGCTTATTTTGAAGAGAAATTAGCAGACATGAAATCATCCGCGTCCTCTGTAATCAGCGACACATCCAGTGCGCTAGATGATGCAGAATTACTCGGAGCACAAAATAGATATTACCAAAACGTTAAAACAAAATTTGATGATGCAACAAAACAATTAAACGTTTTAAATGAAATGAATTATAATGAAGTCGAAAAATCTTCTCAGGCCATTTCCGATTTTGGCGTAAAAATCAGTTTAATTTTCACCGCAGTAATTATTGCCGTGCTGATTTCATTATTTGTTTTCAACGCCTATATTACAAAAGTTATTCTTAAAGGAATTCGTCATCTGCAAACAGCAGTACATAAAGTAGCTAGTGGAGATTTGTCCTATCGTAGCACTTATAATGGTAGAGATGAGTTAGGCGATATCACTAATGACCTAAACGAAATGAGCGAAAACCTACGTTTAATGATTGAAGACGTTAAAAAAGCTTCCACTGATGTAAAATCTTCAAGTGATAACGTTATTATTAGTTCAGAAATTATTTCCGCGATGACAACAGAAATGGACATTGAAATGAAAATGATGGGTGAACAAATTCAAACACAAATCGGTAGCATGAAAGAAAGTACAGATGCCATGGATCAAATGACAGGTGGCGTTCAAAACGTTGCTGAATATGCCCTAAAAGTATCTGACTTAACAAAAGACTCCGCAGAAAAAACGAACGATGGAATTGCAGTTATTAATAATTTAGTATCACAAATGGACCGTATCAGTGGTGTTATGCGTTCAAGTACAGACGTAGTTTCTCAATTAGTTAACCGTGTTGGTGAAGTGGAAAAAGCACTGGATACTGTTACAAATATCGCTGATCAAACCAATTTACTTGCCTTAAACGCTGCAATCGAATCTGCTCGAGCTGGCGAACATGGTCGTGGCTTTGCTGTCGTAGCTGAAGAAGTTCGTAAGTTAGCAGAACAATCTCGCCTTGCTGTAGTAGATATTAATACTGTCTTGAAAAAAATTCAAACAGAATCAAAAACAACTATCGAAGTAATGAATACAGGTCTATCTGAATCGGAAGCAGGCCAAAAAATCATTTCTGAAACAGAAGCAACATTTACAGATTTACTCAACCGTGTCAACGATATTTCTGCCCAAATGCAAAACGTCTCTCAAGAAACTGAAGAGATGGCAGCAGGAATTGAGGAAGTAAATACATCTATTAGCGATGTAACAGAAATCTCCAATCAAATTGGTGAAAAATCTACAGCTGCACTTGAATTTGCCGAAGTAAATAAAATGAAAGTGGACGAACTAGTTGTTATCTCAGAAGAAATGCAAAAAATTTCTGGTTCATTAGAAGGGTATATCGCCAACTTCAATACCGAAGTGAGCGAAGAAGTGGTCGAAGTACAAGAAGAAACAGAAACAAAAGATCCCGGAGAGCCAGTCCTAGCAGAAAATGTCTAGGTAGCATGTAGAAATGCGAATTTGGATAAAATCGTTGCTTGTTATTACAGCGTGTATATTTAGTTTGACCCTTCTAAATACGAAATATACCTTTTATGCACCAAACGTCAAACTCGAAAGCGCTAAGGTAGTTTATAAACTAGATAGAGAGCCTTTTAATGTAAAGCTTGATGTGCCACTCGTCAATCAAATGGATGCACCAACGTTATTTAATGGCTGTGAAGTGACAAGTTTAGCAATGCTCTTGCAGTTTGTAGGGAAAAATGTAACGAAGAATGAACTTGCAAGCAATCTCCCAACAACGCCAATTGAACAAAACGGTCTATATGGTAATCCAGACAAAGCGTTTGTTGGGAGTATTAGCGGTGATAAAAAAGGTCTTGGAGTCAACCATGCGCCAATCGCCAAACTTGCAGCTAAATATGTAAGTGAAGCACATGTACATGATATTAGTGGTAATGCTATTTCAGATATTATTAATGTTCTCAGTACAGGTGCGCCCGTCTGGATTATTACGACCACAAATTACCATGCACCTAAAAATTGGCAAACAGTAGAAACTAAAGAAGGTAAGAAGAAAATTACTTATTCCATGCACAGCGTCGTGATTACCGGTTATGATAAAACTAATTTTTACATTAACGACCCATATGGTTATAAAAATCGTGCTGTAAAAAGAAGCATTTTAGAAGAAGGCTGGTCTGCGATGGGAAAACAAGCCATTTATTTAAGTAAATCATAAAAAAACGTTGGAAAGCATTATCTGTGCTCTCCAACGTTTTTTTATATTTTTTTCTTAAGAAATAACACTAGTGCTAAGATAACAAGGAATACTCCAATAATAATCGGCCAAATCGAAAACGCGTCACCTGTAGAAGGAAGTAGAGCACCATTACTCGTATCACCTAAAGCAGAAACCGCATTAGCTCGAAAATAAACCAAACCGATCGAAAACAAAATTACGATACTAGACACTATTTTTTTTGATAAAACCATATAGTCCGCTCCTTTTTATATCATAACTATATTATTAGTCATTTGTTATTTTTTGTCAATGTATAGACCAATTTTAGCTAAACGGCTATATATAATGCTTGACCTAGTATACATATTATTGTAAAATGAATTTGTTTCCTTGAAAAGTATTGAAGGAGGATTGTACAATTAAATAGAAGCGCCAGAACTGATTGGGACGAAAATACTTGAAGGTGAAATTCCTGAAAAGTAACGGTCAGTTGACGAGGAGGAGATTAATCGAAAGTTCGGCGGGAGTCTCCCGGCTGTAGCATGCAGTCGTTAAGTCTTACTTACAAAACATTTGGGTGACCAAATGGACAGAGTAGTAATGAAATATGTGTAAAAACCCTCCAAGGAAACAAAAAAATATAGAGGGCTGGAAATTGGATAAGTCTGCCCTCAAGTTAATTATTGGAGGAATTTATTATGTGTGGAATTGTTGGATATATTGGAACAAACAATGCAAAAGGTATTTTATTAGAAGGACTTGAAAAATTAGAATATCGTGGTTATGATTCAGCTGGAATCGCCTTACAAAATAAGGACATAGTCACAGTTGTTAAAGAAAAAGGACGGATTGCTGATCTCGCAAGTCTAGTACCAAGTGACGCTTTTGGAACTACTGGAATTGGTCATACTCGCTGGGCAACTCATGGTAAACCAAATCACGAGAACGCCCACCCGCACCAAAGCAAATCTGGTCGTTTTACTATCGTTCATAATGGCGTAATCGAAAACTATTCCCTTTTAAAAGAAGAATATTTACAAAATCATTCATTTATTAGTGACACAGATACAGAAGTAATCGTACAGCTCATTGAATTATTTGCAGAAGAACTTTCTACAAAAGAAGCCTTCAAGAAAGCTCTTTCTTTACTTCACGGTTCATACGCAATTTGTTTGATTGACCAAACTGATACAGAAACTTTGTACGCAGCAAAAAACAAAAGTCCATTATTAATCGGAAAAGGCGAAAACTTCAACGTTATCGCAAGTGATGCAATGGCAGTTCTTAAAGAAACTGACCAATTCGTGGAAATCATGGATAAAGAAATTGTTATCGTAACAAAAGACGGATTCACTTTAGAAACACTAGAAGGGGAAGAAGTTATTCGTGCGAGCTATACTGCAGAATTAGACGCATCTGATATCGAAAAAGGCACTTACCCACACTATATGTTAAAAGAAATCGACGAACAACCAGCTGTTACACGCAAAATCATTCAAGCTTATCAAAACGAGGTTGGTGAAATTAACGTCAATCAAACTATTATTGATGAAATTTTATCTTCTGACCGTATTCATATTGTAGCTTGTGGTACGAGTTATCATGCTGGACTAGTTGGGAAAAACTTAATCGAAAAAATGGCCAAGATTCCTGTAGAAGTACATGTTTCCAGTGAGTTTGGTTATAATTTACCACTAATGTCTAAAAAACCATTATTCATTTTTATTACACAAAGTGGGGAAACTGCCGACAGCCGTCAATGTCTTGTAAAAGTGAAAGAACTTGGCTACCGCACTTTAACATTAACAAACGTACCAGGTTCCACGCTGGATCGTGAAGCAGATCATTCCATGTATTTATATGCAGGACCAGAAATTGCTGTTGCATCCACAAAAGCTTATACAGCCCAGATTTCTGTTTTGGCAGTACTTGCGGTGTCACTTGGTCGTGAATTGGGTGATGCAGAAGCACTTAATATTAATTTAGCTGCTGAATTAGGTATAGTTGCAACTGCAATGGAAGCAATGGTTTCTAGCAAAGAAGTTATTGAACATATTGCGGGTGAATATTTAGCCACTTCTCGAAATGCCTTTTTCTTAGGTAGAAATATTGATTACTTTGTTGCAATGGAAGCTGCCTTAAAATTAAAAGAAATTTCTTATATCCAAGCAGAAGGTTTTGCAAGTGGAGAATTGAAACACGGAACTATTGCGTTAATTGAAGACGGGACACCAGTTTTAACGCTTATCACACAAGAATCTATTAACTGGAATATTCGTGGGAATGTTAATGAAGTATTAGCACGTGGAGCAAAAACTTGTGTGTTCGCTATGGAAAACGTTGCGCAACCGGGCGACCGCTTTGTCATTCCACAAGTACATCCTTTGTTAACGCCACTTGCAAGCGTAATTCCTTGCCAGTTACTTGCTTACTATGCCGCGCTTCACCGTGACTGTGACGTTGATAAACCAAGAAACTTAGCAAAAAGTGTTACTGTAGAATAACTTTTTTAAGACCTTTTCGAAAATGGAAAAGGTCTTTTTTTTATGTAATCAATAAATTTGCACGCCTCCTGTGTTATGCTATAAACTGGAGAAGAATGGGGGAAATCAGCCAATGGAAGTATCACACGTAACGCTCGCACCAAATAAAGATAGTCGTCCCGCAGTTTTAACAATCGGTAAATTCGACGGAGTTCATCTCGGTCATCAAACCATTTTAAAAACAGCCTTATCTATCAAAAAAGAACATGAAATATTAACAGCTATTAGTTTCAGTCCGCATCCACTTTGGGCTTTAAAACAAATCGAAATATATCGCGAAATGCTCACACCAAGAATGGAAAAAGAACGATGGTTAGCGCATTACGGCGTTGATCATCTTATAGAAACAGCTTTCACGCCAAGATACGCGGAAACTACACCCGAAGAATTTGTCTCGAATCATTTGACCAACCTCAATTTATCCCATATTATTGTCGGTTCTGAATTTAATTTTGGTAAAGGTCGTGATTCTGATGTAGATTTACTCCGGAATCTTTGTAAGCCCTATGGTATTTCAGTGACTTCTGTCCCAGTAATCGAAACAAACCAAACAAAAATTAGCTCCACCAATATTCGTTCCTATATTCGCCGTGGTCATTTTCAAGAAGCAGAACAACTTCTTGGTCATCCGTGGTACATTACTGGATTAGTAGAAAATGGTGTAATGATTGGTTTAGACGATTATGTCCTTCCAGCTAGCGGCACTTTTCAAACGGAAAATGGTCTTGTAAAAGTAACCAATAATCGAACCATCCAATTAGATATGCCAGATGGACTTCAACAAATACATATGAAAAACGAACTTTCCAAATAATTTGGAAAGTTTTTCTTTAGATTTCGATAAATGAAAGTTCTTATTTGAATAAATTGTATATTAAAGAGAAAATTTTGATAAAACTATGCAAATTGTTTATAGATTCTAGAAAAATTAATGTTATAATATAAATTGACTATTAAAAAGGGAGGTTTTATATTATGAATCCAAGAAAATCAGAATTCGTTCTAACATTAATCGCAGGAATCACTGGTATTATTGCTGGAATTACTGGGATTGCAGGCGGAGGGCTTCTAGCTGCTTTTTCAGGAAGTGAAGAACTATCTAATGCAGCATCTTTAACTACTGCTGATAGCGAAGCACTTGCTGCTGCAGGTGGTTTAACAGTTGTTTTTTCCGTGATTGCATTAGTTGTTGGTATTGCTTTGATTATTTTCGCTGTATTAATTAAGCGTAATGCAAAGTTATTTGGAATTTTAACGCTAGTAGCTGGTGTTGGAGGTTTCTTATTGGTAGGCTTACTTTGGATCGTTCCTGGTATACTTGCTATTATTGCTGGTATTATGTGCCTTGCAAGAAAAGTTCCAACTTTCGAATAGCCATAATTAGAGAATAGACTGTAACAAGATGAGAAATCATTTTGGTTACAGTCTATTTTTAAACCTACAAATATTAATCTATCTAAGCAATAGTCCATTTTGGAAAAAAGATTTTTAATCTTTCATCGCTGGTAATTTTATCATTAATTTAAATGTATGATGATCAAATCGATAATCAATTGTGCCGTGAACGCGCGATACTTCTCGTTTGATTAATGCAGTACCACTTTCTAGCTTCGGTCTAAGGAATAGATTGTCCATAATTTTTTGGCTAGGTTCGCTTGTTGCATTCGAAATTTCAAATAAAAACAAGCCACTTTGTTGTTTTAAGCGCCATGTAACCCAGCTGTTTTTTTCTAATGCGGCAGCTTGTTTGGCGTTAGCTAGAATAGCCGACATAACTGGCAAAAGCGCATTATTTTTAAATGGTAAATCAGACAAAGGAGCTTGAAAATCTGTACGAAAGGTAATTTGAGCTAGCCGCATTTCTTCTTCTATTGACACAAGCCAAGCGGATACATCTGGCCGTTCATTTTTAGTTAACTGGAAAAGGGTATGAGAATGATAGTTTTTATGCCGCTCAGCTTGAAGTAAATGAACAAAACGTTCTAAATGAGCCACTTTTTTTTGAAGTTGTTCGTTTCTTTGTTCCAGATTGCCAAGTTGAAATAGGGCAAATAAAAATAAAAAAAGAAGCGCCCAACCAGATAATGGACTCTCAAAAATAACAGCTATTACTAATCCAGCAATCATAAGCCCGACTAGCCAGCTAGAATGTTTAGGAAGTGGTGTTTTAACAAGGAATATAAATGTTATCATTGCCAACAATAAAAAGCATATTAACCAAATAATCCCCGGCATCATATAAATACTAGTAGCTGTATACAGTAAACACAACCCCGCCAAAAAAAGACGCATGTTGCAACCCCCTCCTAAAAATAGTTTTCTTGCAAATATTTAAGTTTTTCCTTCGTTACGAGCGCTTTACCACTGCTCCCTTCAAAAATGACCACAAAAGATTTCTTAGAATAAGAAGCAAAACGTTTCACATATTGTAAATTAATAATAAATGAACGATGAGAACGGATAAACATGCTTTCACGAATATCTCCCTCAAGTTCACCCAGTGATTGGTAAGTTTCGTAAGTTTCATTTATTGTATGTATAGTCGTTGTTCGTCCAGTTCTTTCAAGAAAAATAATCTCTGCTTTTGGCACGACAACAAGATCTCCATCAGAGCGAATAAAAAGTCGTCCTGTAACTCGGCCAGCATCTTTTTTTTCTGTAAAACGGTCAATGCTTTGAATTAAACGATCTGGATTAAAAGGTTTTAAAATATAATCATGGACGTTAAGCTCAAAAGCATGAACTGCATAGCCACTTTTTGCTGTGACGAAAATAACGGCAGTTTTCATATTATTTAATTGGATAAAATCAGCTAATTGGTAACCTGACATACCAGGCATTTCAATATCTGTTATAAGTAAATCTACAGGTGTTTTTTGGATAGAATGGTATACTTCATCAGCAGAATTAGCTTTCAAAATAAGCTCCACGTTCTCCATATTATTTACAATTAATTCCAATTTTTCTAAATCTCGTGGGTTATCATCCACAATTCCTACAGTAAGCATTTTTTCACCTCTCCCTAGTTCATTATAAACAAACTCCCTCTTAAAAACACCCTTTTCACGACATAATTTGCTCCTTTTACGACAAAAAGCTCGTTTTAAATAGGATTTAGGGTATGATTTAGTTATTAGAAAAAATGAGGGGGCATAAATATGATTGATGTAGTAAATGTGACAAAAAAATTCCAAGATCGTAAAAAATCAACTACAGCTGTCGACCATGTTTCATTTCATGTAGGAAAAGGACGAATTGTTGGCTTAGTTGGTGAAAACGGAGCTGGAAAAACAACTATTTTGCGTAGTATCGCCACATTAGTATCACAGGATGAAGGAACAATCTCTGTCGCTGGATATGATACTTTAAAACAAGCAGAAGAAGTTAAAAATCATATTGGTGTATTATTCGGTGGGGAAACAGGACTTTATGATCGTTTAACTGCACGGGAAAACCTGCTTTATTTCGGTGGATTATATGGTTTGCCAAAACATACGCTAAAAAATCGTATTGATGATTTATCACAGCGGTTTGGCATGCGAAAAGAATTAGATCGAACAGTTGGTGGTTTCTCACGTGGAATGCGCCAGAAAGTAGCGATTGCAAGAGCAGTAATTCATGATCCAGAAGTTATCTTATTTGATGAACCAACTACGGGTTTAGATATTACAAGCGCAAATGTATTCCGAGATTTCACGCGCCAGCTACAAAAAGAAGGAAAAACGATTATTTTTTCCAGTCATATTATGGATGAAGTGAGAAATTTGTCTGATGATTTAATTTTGATGCACCAAGGTCAGCTATTGTATAGTGGCACAGCGGAAGCGTTATATGAAAAAGAAGGAACCGATGATTTGAATTATATTTTCATGTCAAATATTGTCCGAGGTGAAACATATGTCTAAAAAAAGCCAGTTTTCTCATGTATATAAAAAAGAAATGCTGGAAATATTTCGGGATAAAAGAACTTTTATTCTCGTTGTTTTCTTACCGATGCTTATTTTTGTAGGATTGATTTTATTTTATGAAAGCTTGCTCACGAGTTCTGACAACGAAGTAACTGTAGCAGTCAATAAAACTGCTGATTCAGCGCTATTAAATCAATTACACGAGCAAAACAAAGAGATGACATTTGAAAAAGTGAATAATCCAAAAGAATCTGCTGCAAAAGGGGATGCCAATATTGCGATGATTGCAGACGAAGACGCCTTAGCAAAAATGGAAAAAGGAGAATCAGCTTCCTTCATTCTCTATAGTGATTCATCGGATAAAAATTCAGCAGCAGCAGTCGGTATGTTAAATGCACAACTAGAAGTCATTAACAAAGCAGTAACAGCAGACCAGCTAGCAAAAGCCAATATCTCTACACAAGTGTTGGATTTAATGAGCGTCGAAGTAAAACCATTATCAAATGGATCAACAGAAATTGAAGCTTCTCGAATGATGCTGACTATACTTTTACCAATGCTCTTATGTCTGGGTGTAACTATTGGAGCTTATCCAGTTGTATCCGAACTTTTTGCGGGAGAGAAAGACAAAAAAATTATTGATGCCTTACTGGTAACTCCGGTAAAACGTGGTACCCTATTATTTGGTAAATGGGCTGTCGCAATGACGGTAAGTTTGTTTACGGCGATTATCTCATTAGCAGCCACTTTACTTGTAATTTTCTTTGCAACTACACATTTGCGAAAAGCTTTGGATGCGATGTCTAGTCCTATTACTATTTTTGTAGTTGGAATGCTCGCAGTAATTTCTTTTGCAGCTTTGATTGTTAGTATTCAAACGATTGCAGCCATATTTGCAAAATCAATGAAAGAAGCAAATAGCTATCAGAGCCCTATTATGATGTTGGCGATTATCCCATCATTTGTCCCTATGTTTATCAGTTTAAGTCAAACAACTACTGCGATGTTTTTCATTCCACTTGCAAACATTTCATTCTTGCTACGTGAAATGATATATGATCAATTTGTCTGGAGTCATTTACTGGCGACACTCGCATCAAATCTTATCTTAGCTAGTGTTTTCTTAATTCTAGCAAAACGAATTTATAGTAATAATAATTACTTGTTATCAAAATAATAGCGTTAAAATATAATTTATCTTAAAAAGTTAGAGTTCGCATCTAACTTTTTAAGATTTTTTTTTTGGAGCAAAATAATGTAAAAACATCCTTAAAAAAGCTGATTTCAACACTAAATAAAAAATTGTCAAATTTCTTTAATCGAAAAATAATGTTTTGTGATTTTTAGGGTTTTAATTTGTCACAAAATGTTCAAATCTGAATTAGAAATATGTGTATAAGTTACTTTCAAAATATATTTTAGTATACACTTTAAAGGGAATAAAACAAACAGGAGGTACATTCATGAAAAAAGCTTTTAAATGTCTATCAATAGTAGCTATAAGTTTAAGTGTTATTGGTGGAAGCCCGCTTACAAGTTTAGCATTTGAAAATGACAAGCAGACATCAAATGAAGAGCAATCACAACTGAGGGCAGAAAAAGCAAGTACAGACATAGTTTCATCTCAAGATTTAGGAAATCAAGCATGGTTAATCAATGAGGTGAACAGACAGTTATCTCCAAAAAAGGTTGGTGTTGATTTAACTTTTGAAGATTTAAATAAAATAACAAAAATTTCCTTAAGCAATAGAGGATTAACAGGAGAAGTTCCACCAGAAATTAAAAATCTTGTATCTCTTCAAACTTTACTCTTATATTCTAATAATTTAACTGGTACGATTCCTTCTGAACTAGGAGAACTAAAGAATCTAACCGAGCTAAGATTAGATTATAACCAATTATCAGGTACAATTCCTGATGGACTTGGGAATATTGCATCTATTTCTTTGCAAAACAATAAATTAGTTGGTCAAATACCATTAAGCTTATATGAAAATAGAGTAGGAACAAATGAAGTAAATGTTGCTGGAAATCAAGTAACACTTAATAGTAAACAAGAAATCCCAAGCGTATACACGCCATATACTTTTGTTTACACTGAGAGTAATCCAAACGTAGGTGGCCAAATTAAAGCAACAAATAGTTTTTTATCGAATTTAACAAATGATATGAATTTCACACCATTTTCATCAGGTAGTCCCACTTTTATTGATTTAAAAGTAATAAATATGTTTGACTCTGCTTTGTTTGCAGGTCACAACGTTACAATAACGGATACCAATAATGGCAAACAGCTTTATGATGGAGAATTGACTTCAGATGTGAGTATTCCGTTAACAAATTTAACCTCGGGAATTCATGTATTAAGTATTGTGCTTGATAACGCCACACAAAATCCCCATAATCAAGTTACTATTTTAATCGATATTTTACCAGTCGCAGCAGCAGATTTAACTGTTAAATATATAGATGAAACAGGGGTAGAAATCCGTGAGTCTCAAACAGTTAGTGGAAACATTGGTGATTTTTTTGATGTAACAACTCCTGAATATAAATTAGAAATCGATAAATATGAATTAGACAGCTCTAAACTTCCAACAAATGGCATTGGAACGCTAAGTCAGGAAGCACAAATGGTCACTTATGTTTACAATAAAGTAGACGGCGCGCCTGTCACAGTGAAATATGTTGATCAAGATGGTAAAGAGCTATCTCCTTCTGATACTTTGACAGGTAAAATAGATGAACCATACAAAACAGAAGCAAAAGACATAGCAGGATTTACAATTGATGAAAGTAAGCTACCAGCGAATGCAAATGGGAATTTTGTAGCAGAAGCTCAAACAGTCACTTATGTGTATAATAAAATACCAGCTTCTATTAAAGCACATGATTCCACTATTTATGTTGGTGATCAGTGGAATGCGGAGGATAATTTTGACAGTGCATTAGATAATTTTGGTAAGCCAGTTTCATTCAGTGATGTAAATGTAGAGGGTACGGTAGATGTATCGAAAGTAGGCGTTTATCCTGTCACTTATACTTTTGACGGGGAATCGGTCACTGTTAATATAACCGTAAAATCAAAAGCAATTCCAGAACCACCAATAACACCAGAACCACCAACAAAACCTATCACACCAGTAAGCCCTAATAATCCAACAACAGATGTACAAAAAGTACCAACCAAGAAAGCTGATACGTTGAAAATCACACCTGAAAAACATAAACAATCGACAGTAGCAAGTAAATTAAAACTTCCTACTACTGGAGACAATCTCTTTGATAGTGTTATGTATAGTGTATTTGGTTTAATCGTTGTCTGTGTAGGATTTAGTTTATTCTTCTCGCGTAAAAAACAACATTAAAAAATAAATATTAACTAAGGCGCTCTTCCATGAAAAAGAAAGAGCGCCTTAGTTTTTTATTTAAATAGAGCCTCTTAAAGATAATTCGACGGGAACTATTTCAGTAATTTGTTTTTGTTGTTCGGGATTTTTAATAATAGAAATCAAATTATCCACGGTTATTTGAGCAATTTCAGGAATATTTTGTTTAACACTACTTAATTTTGGAACGGTGTAATTGCACTGCGGGGTATCATCGAATCCAATTAACTTAATATCATCAGGTATTTTTTTTCCAATAGTTGGCAAGAAATTCAATAACTCAATCGCGATATGGTCATTAATCGCAAAAATACCATCTATTTTTTTTGCTTTTTGGACAAAAGTAGCAATGTTTTTTTGATAATCGGGTTTTTGCAAGTCCATTGTAAATATAGACAATTCAGGATTCATTTGTATATTATTTTTCTTTAGAGCATCTTGAAATCCTTTTAAACGCTCTTTTGCAGATGATGATTGTCTACTGTGCATAAAGATAACGGGAGATTTTGCACCAGCATGAATCAATGCTTCTGTTGCTTCGAAGGCACCTTGATAGTGATTTGATGAGATGAAAATAGTATCTTTTTTATCTTTTGGTTGGCGGTCAATACACACATAGGGAATACCATTTTCGGCATTAGAATAGTTAAAACCAAATTCATCTGCTCCTGAAATAACGATAAGCCCATCGACCATTTTGCTTTCTAACATGTTTAAATAAGCTAATTCTTTATCTAAATTACGACCGGTATTACAGATGATTGTAGAATATCCTTGCTCGAATAAAATAGCTTCCATTTGTTGGACGACACTAGAGAAAAAATAATTGCTAATATCAGGAACTAAAATGCCAACAGAAAAAGATTTATTCATCCGCAAACTTTTTGCACTAAAATTCATTTGGTAGTTGGTTTCTTTTATGACAGCTAATACTTTCTGGCGAGTTTCTTCTGAAAAGCGACCATTATCATTGATGACACGAGAAACGGTTGCGACGGAAACACCGCTTAATTTAGCAATATCCTTTATAGAAGTTTTTTTCATAGTATCCACCTTTTTTGAGTAAACGTTTATATATTACTCTATTTTCGCATATTCATTTAACTTTATCAAATGAAGGAAAGGGAGATTGAACGTTGACATAGAATGATTTAGATGATATATTTAACCAGAAAATGGTAAAACGATTACCCGTACAGACTTTCCTTTTTTATTTATAGCATGAGTAATCGTTATCTCAAAGGAGTGAATACATATAATGACAAAGAAATTGCTTTGCCCCTCAATGATGTGTGCTGATTTTTCTAATCTCCAAAAGGAAATTGAAGAACTAGACCGAGCTGGAAGTGACATCTTTCATATAGATATAATGGATGGTGAATTTGTACCGAGCTTTGGCATGGGATTGCAAGATTTTAAAGAAATTCGAAATAAAACGCAGAAACTAGTGGATGTTCATTTAATGATAATGAATCCAGGTAACTATGTGGAGTTATTTGCTGATTCGGGTGCCGATATTATTTATATTCATCCAGAAGCAGATAAACATCCAGCAAGAACTTTAGACAAAATACGAAAAAAAGGGAAGAAAACAGGTGTGGCTATTAATCCTGGAACTGCTATTTCTACGATAAAAGAACTTTTGCCATTAGTAGATTATTTGATGGTGATGACTGTTAATCCGGGCTTTTCGGGTCAAACGTATCTTGATTATGTGGATGACAAAATAATAGAACTGGTTCAATTAAAAAAGAAATATCCCTTTGAAATTATGGTCGATGGGGCTATATCTCCAGAAAAAATTGCTAAACTTTCTAAAATTGGCGTCCGAGGATTTGTACTTGGAACCTCAGCGCTATTTGGTAAAAAAGAGGACTATGCTAAAATTATTAAACATTTAAAACAAGAAGATATGGAGGAAGTACGATGAAAATTGCGATTGGAAATGATCATGTTGGTATAGAACTTAAGCCTATTATTATCCGATTTTTAAAGGAATTAGGTCATGAAGTAGAAGATTTTGGTGCTTTTACAAATGAAAGAACAGACTATCCAGAATATGGCAAAAAAGTTGCTGAGAATGTTGCAGCGGGGAAAGCTGATTTAGGTATCTTGATTTGTGGAACAGGGGTGGGGATTTCCATTGCTGCTAATAAAGTTAAAGGTATCCGCGCAGTCGTTTGTAGTGAACCATACTCAGCAAAATTATCACGTGAACACAACAATACCAATATTTTAGCTTTCGGTTCAAGAGTGATTGGCTCAGAAATGGCAAAAATGATTGTCCAAAATTGGTTAGAAGCTGAATTCGAAGGTGGGAGACATCAAAACCGTGTAACAATGATTGCAGGAATAGAAAATGAGTAAAAATAGCTCAGCAATGAAATAAAAAAATAGATCAACCAGTTAGGTTCATCTATTTTAAAGTTATTAAATATCTAAGGAGTCCTTATCAATTCGATAAGGGCTTTTTTTGCTCGTTAAAAATTCTTCTTCTACAAGTTCTGTCAGCAAATTGGATATGTTTGGCTGAGTTGTGCGGCAATATCTCGCGAGTACAGATTGATTAATGAAGGAAGGTAATACAATTTCGTTTTTTTCTTCATCTTCAATGCCCATTTCTACAGCAAGATTTTCCAAAGCCATATAAATTCGCTCTTTAGGATTTTTTGCAATCATTCCAAGAAGCGCATAGTGTCGTGCGAAAACATCCGCAATACTTGTCAAAAGGAAATCATTCACATCTGGCTTCATTGCTAATATGTTCAGTAAAAAGTCTGCATCTATTTTATAAAGCACTAATTTTTCACTCATCACAGTAATACTATGCTTTTTCTTCGGGTAACTCGAAAACGCATCAATTCCTAAAACATTATATGGAAGAACAAATATCGAAATATAGTTCGTTTTCCGTAAATTATCCTCTAGTTCCACTGCGGCATAACCTTCTAAAACAAAAAAGATATGTTTTGCTTTTTCTTCCTCAAAAACTATTTTCTCATTATTGGTATAGGTTTTCTTCGTGACATATTTATTGTAATCCGGAAATTCTTTTAAATAACCGAGTACAGTATCAAGTTTTTCTGGCATTTTTACTTCCTCCTTGTTTCCAGCTTATTTCCATTTCATTATACGCTATTTCTTAAAAAAAAGAATTATGAACAGTTTGTGACATTGCTCAAACCCGCTTGTTGTATACATTTAAAATGTAAAAGTTTTTTTGAAACCAATGAAAACTGCTTTTTGGATATATTACTTATATAAATCAAGCAGGATTCCTTTGATATAGTACATTCATAGCCAGTGTGACCCGAGTGGTACGGTGATACGGACAGACAGGCGAAAGGAGGAAATTATGAAGTTTGATGATAGTAAACCCATTTATAAACAAATCGTTCATTATATTCATACAGAAATTGTTACAGGCATTTACGCGGCTGGTGACAAGCTACTATCTGTAAGAGAACTCGCAACAAAGTTAGAAGTAAACCCGACGACCATCCAGCGAGCTTATGCGGAACTGGAAGAGGCAGGAATCATATACACCGTTCGAGGTACTGGTAAATATTTGACAGAAGATAAGAGGAGAATTGAGCAATTGGAAAATGACATCGCAAAACAACTTACCGAAAATTTTATTAACGAAATGAGTAAATTAGGAATTAATAAAGAAAAAATTATCGCTTGGGTGAAAAAAGTAGAGGAGGTAGAAGTTAATGTTGGTGGGAAATAATATTGCGAAATCATATCCAAATAAATTAGTGTTACAAAACTTGGATTTTGAAGCAAAACCAGGCGACATGATTGTACTAACTGGTGAAAACGGTAGTGGCAAAACGACCTTGCTAGATATGTTAGCGAATTTGAAGAAACCAGATAGTGGCACATTAGAATTAGATAATGAAGTTTTTGCTGCTAATAACATCCGTCAGCACATCGCTTATCTAAATAATGAACTTTATGCTAAAAAAAGTATCACCATCGAAGAATTTATGAAACAACATGCTTTGCTTTTTGAAGATATTCAATTAGATAAATGGGACAGATTGCTTTCAGGCTGGCGCATTAACAAGCGGCTAAAACTTGGTGAATTATCGACTGGTATGCTAATGAAAGTGAAAATTGGCGGTGTTTTAGCAAGAAAAGCCAAAGTATATCTTTATGATGAACCTTTTGCGAACATCGATATTATGGCTCGTTCAGAAGTAATGAAAGCTATTATTAGCGAAACAGAGCCAGATGTTATCACGATTATTTCTTCGCATCATTTAGAAGGAACGGAAAAATTATATAACAAACTGTGGTTAATCAAAGAAGGCACACTAAAAATAATTGAAACAGAAGATTACCGCGAGGAAACAGGCAATTCATTAATCGATTTCTATAAGGAGGAAATGAACAAATGAAAAAAATGATTACTTTTTATTTAAAACAAATTAGTCCTATTCTTTTAATCGGGCTTGCAATTATCTTAGGACTGAATTTAGTAGGCCTAACAATGAATCTACTGGAAGGACCAGATTTACTATTTAGAGCTATTCGAGGAACAACCGTAATGAGCTTACTTCTTGTTCTTATCACCACATGGAAAATTACTAAGCTAGACACATCGAAAGAAAACTTAACACTTGCATCTCTATCTGGATTTTCAGAAACGAAGAAGTTTTTCGGAAAATTATTTGCTGCTTATATATCAGCGATTACTGTAATTTTAGTTCAAAGTGCTTTTATTTGGTATTACGGGTTTGAAACAGGACGCATGGAAGCTGGCGACGCGCTATCTTTTGTATCTGGAACGTTAATGATGTTCTTATTTATCGCGATGTTTGTTTGTTATTTTGTCATCCCTGTTGGGTGGTTAAAAGATCATGTGAAAGCAAGTTATGCTCAAAAAGCAGCAGTTATCTTATTGCTTTTCGGAATTTTAATCGTGAACTTACTGGCTGAATATTACTTGCACATTTATAACAGTGGTGGAATTATTTCGATTTTACCAAGTGGTCACTTTGAAATTTCATTGTTATCCATTATTTGGAACGCAACATTATGTTCTATTATTGCCGGAAGCTACATTTATATGAAATCTAAAAAAATGGACACTATTTGAAAGTAGGAGACTAAATGTTAGAAATTACGCAACTGAAAAAATCCTATAAATTAGGAAAGAAAAACGAAACGCCTGTTTTAAAAAATATTAATGTAACTATTAAAGACGGTGAATTTGCAGCTATCATCGGAAAAAGCGGTAGCGGGAAGTCGACTTTATTAAACATTATTAGCGGACTTGATACAGACTACTCAGGAAAAGTTTTATATAACGGCGAGGATTTACAAGATATTGATTTAGATTTGTATCATTTCAATCATATTGGCTTTATTTTTCAAAGCTTCCACTTAGTTAATCATATGTCTGTCATTGAGAATGTAAAAGTTCCTTTATATTTAAACCCTGAATTATCGGAAAGTGACCGCAACGAAAGAGCGCTAGATTTGCTGAAACAAGTTGGTTTAGTAGAATTTGCTAATAAAAAACCAACACAACTTTCTGGTGGACAAAAGCAACGGGTGGCGATTGCGAGATCTCTTGCTAATAATCCAGATATGATTATTGCAGATGAACCAACTGGTGCGCTCGACAGTGTCACTTCAGAAGAAATTATTAAACTCCTGAAAGATTTAACAAAACTTGGAACTACCGTAATTGTTGTTACACATGATTTGAATATTGCGGATAAAACAGATGCTATACTGCGACTCGCGGATGGTGAAGTAGTATCTTTTGAAAGAAAAAAAGAAGTTACAGAACAATTTAGCCCTAAAAAAGAAAAAAAGTTACGATTAAATGGCTGGGCCACTGCAAAAATTTCTTTTCAAAGCTTTTTCAATAGAAAGTTTCGGAATTTACTAGTAGCACTCGGAACATCTATTGGGATTATCGCAATTCTTCTAGCTTTTGGACTAGGAAACGGGGTCACACAAAGTCTATCTAAGATTTTTGGGACCACTTTTTCACCAAATCAAATTACTACTTATTATAAAGAGGATGGCGGTTCAAAATCACCAGAGCCAACCACGCCCTTAACGAGTAGTGAGATAAAGAAAATTAAGCAATTGTACAAAGATGAAGCTATTTCTGAAGTGTATGAGCGAACGACTATTCAAGGAATCAAATTTGAATATGATGATAAATATTTAGATGGTGTTTCGAGTGAAATGCAGGAGGCGAATTTTAAAGCCTCTCGTTACAAAGATTATACAGTCAAAGATGAATATTTATTGAGTGGGAAAATGGTTACTAGTGATGAAGCTGGCGCAGTGATTCCATCTAGCGTAGCCAGAGCTATTCTCGGAAAAAATGATTCAGATGAGCTAACGAAAAGCGACGGCGATAAGCTGATCGACAAAAAAATAACCTTGCTATATGCTGGAAGAAACAGTGAAACAGCTAATACTGTCAAAATAGAAACGGTAATTAGGGGCATTACTAACCCGTCCAAAGAAGGCTTTGCCAGAGGGTTTGACGTTTCCACGAAAACAATGGATGACTTTATTAAGACGACCGAAATCGAGAAACCAATTTTGTCTGTAGATGCTTTTACTAAAACAACAGACCAAGCAGAACAAGTTGTTGAAAAATATGAAAACGACAAAGCTTGGGCAAATTATTCAATTACGAACGCGAATGCTTTTGTAGACACATTTAGCCAATTTACCGATATTATTGTGTACTTGATTGCCTTTATTGCAGGACTTTCGCTTGCTGTTGCTGGCGTGATGATTGCTATCGTGCTTTATATCGGTGTCGTTGAAAGAACAAGAGAAATCGGTGTATTCCGAGCAATTGGTTATCGTAAACGCCATATCCGCGGACTTTTCATGATGGAAGCAAGTTATATTATTATTTTAGCTAACATTTTATCAAGTGTTGTCGCGATAACAATTGCAAAAATAGCAAGTCCTATTTTAGAAACGAAAATTGGTTTTGAAAATATGATTCACATTTCGTTCTGGAATTTCCTAATCACACTAGCAATAACCATTACTATAGGCTTTATCTTCTCTATTTATCCAAGTAATAAAGCCGCTAAATTAGATGCAGCAGAAGCATTAAGATCAGAATGACCCAACTAACAGAAAAGAGGAATTTAACATGAAAAAACCATTAAAAATCAGCTTAATCGTCGTAGGAATCGCAGTAGTTATATTTGCAGGAGTGATGTTATCATATCGTTTCCTTAAATCAATGGATGTTACCGAAAATGCAGAAATAAACAAATCAGCAACTGGAAATCATGTGCTACTTGCCACTCAAGGCAGTAAATTCAAAGACAGTGTAATGGATCAAGTGAAAAAAGACATGGAAGGCAAGAATGTACATGTTTCTATTACCGATACAACAAAACTAGACAAAGTAAAAGCAGATGACTATGATAAAGTAGTACTATTTACTACCGTTCAATCCGATGATATTCCAGAAAACGTATCTACTTTTATGAATGATAATAAAGATAAAAGTATCCATATTGCAGTAACAGCAGATTCCGGCCGCTGGGATGATAAACCAAAAGATATCGATGCCATTTCAGAAGCATCCAAAGCCGAAAACAAACAAGATTTCGTAGACGATTTAACAAAAGCAATCGTTTCAGAGTAAGAGCGAAAACACTCACCATTTGGGTAGTATCTCATAAGGAAGTAAATAAACTTATTGAGAGGGACAGCGAGCAAACGAATAATATATAAAAAGCATTAAGTTTGGGATTTAATCTCAAACTTAATGCTTTTTATAGGCTATTTTTTGTATTTACTCATAAGAGAAGATATTTCTTGTATCATTAATCTGAAATTAAATATCTCAACTTTGTAATTGACTGCCTCTAACTTCGGTTATGTCAAGTGTTTGATTATCAGCATCAACAAATTCAATTTCAAATACTGGGATTTTCGTATCTAAAATCATCACCACGACACCCTTAGTGTTATATGGAACTTTTTCATTGATTTTTTCATTACTATATACAACATCATATTCTTTAAACAATATATTCACCTACTTTTTAGTTGGAATTGAAGTTACGAGTCTGATAACCCCATCTTTATTTTTTATCCACACAAATTCCACATTAATAACCTTACCATTAGCACCTTTTATTGAAGTTATTTGGCTATACTTAGTCCCATATTCAGTAACTGCAGTTTGTACTGCTTTAGCCTCATCAAATATAATTTGTTGACTTAATTGACTACTATTTGTTTTATTGAAACCAAGCGCTTTTTCGAACCAATTTGCCTTAGAACCACCAATAGGATGATTTTTATCAAGTAAGTAGCCTTCAAGTTTAGCATTTACACTTTCTTGAGTTAATTTAGAATTACTCTTGTTCCCGTTAGTTGCTTTTGGAGTAGTAGATTTATAAGATGCATAGCTTAAACCTGCCATTAAAATTATATCATACATACCAGTTTCTTGTGTCCAATCATAGCCATCTTCTACATATTGTGAAGCTGCTAAAGTTCCGCTGATAAACGGATTATACTCATCGCCGTTTTGATAATTTATTCCTTTTCGCCAACCATCTTTAAGGCGTGCATTATAATCATCCATGCTCCAAATAGTATAATCCTCACCATCCAAATATTTTCCTGACTGAAATAGATAGCTATAAAGCTCGGGATTTGTGACGCCTTTTCCATCTTTTTCTAGATGCCAACGTATTTGTGCTTCACCTTTTGCATTCAAGTATACCACTGCATAAACATCATGATTCTTCAATTCTTTAATCTTTATAGCATCATTTGCCTTTCGAAGTGCTGTTTGCCAATTTATCGTTATCCCAGTCAAACTAAAGGTGCTTGATATTTGGCTAAATCCTTTGCCACCTTGTATATTAGTCAAACCACTCTCAATATCTGTTGCGAGTTTTTCTGCTTCTTCAAAATAGATACTAGATTGCGAATTAAAATAGTATAAGTCTTCCAATTTTCTTTCTAGATTGCTCTTTACAGAATCAAAGAGAGTTGTCTGAGGCTTGACTGCAAGATTATTACTAACCGCCTCTTCTAAATTCAGAATCATTATTTTTGCCTCGCGAATTTGTTCTTTTACTTCTTCTTCCATTACATCAGTATCTGCAACCTCAGAACGAAAATCTGTTGGGAAAGCTTGATTTTGTCGTATAAGTTCCTCACAGTAAATAATGATTCCCTGCGCAAGCAAGCGATAAGTTTGAGAAAAATATATTTTTGCGCTATCGTAAGTAACCCCCTTAAGAATAACATCTCCTGTGAAAGTGTCGATAGAATGGATGACTTGTTCCATAGCATAAATAGTATCGCTACATATATCTGTTATAGTACTTGTTTGGACATCTATTTCACCTAAATACATATTTAAACTCATAGTTCACCATCCATCATCAATTTCCGTCGTTCGTAATAATATGCTTCTTCTTTGTTTATTAATGACCGTTTATCTGCCACAAGTTGCTCTTTTTCTTCTTCAATAGCATATTTATTCTGTTGTTGAAATTGCCGAAATTCCTGCTTATTGTCTTCAAATAAAAGTGCCATATGTCTATCCTCATGCCAATAGGAAAGTAATCTATCAAACAGGTAAGAGCCATTTTGATTGATTTCCTCCCAAGATTGTTCTTTGCGCTCTAATCGATATAGGGCAGATTGATTTTGTTCTTGCATCATAGTAACATTGTGCAATGCTCGATTAAGTTCATCTATTTTATTTTCTACTGCTACATTCATCTCATTTCCTCCTAACGTTTCGTACCAATAACATCTGCTAAGGAGTCTTTGAACAAGTTTTGGTTTTCAAAATTTTTCTTTAGTTCTTCATCGTTTGCCACGAATTCATGTGCCACAGAACGAATATTATTAACATCTTTTTCAAAAGCTGTTTGGAATTGTTGAATGAGTTGGATTAGTTGCTGATTGCTTTGTTTGGCTTTATTATTTCCATCTAATGTTGTTTTCAAGGCTGGTGTTAAGGATTTCCCAACTATATTTTGTAGTAATAAATCTGCATGTCCCATAAGCGTTGCAACTTGCTCTGCAGTCTCTAGATTGCTTTGAAATTCTGCCATTAGTGCTCCACCTTCCCTTGTGTATATATTCACTAATTAATTATAACTAATTATGGAAAGGCTTGCAACAAACTATCAAAAAGGAAGAAAGCTACATACGAGCGGGAAATAATACCTGAATTAGGCATATCAAAATAGAAAAGGTTGTTACAACATTTTCCGTTTTGGTATGGGAATAACTGCAACATTAATAGAAGGAAGTTACATTGATTTTAAGGAAAAGTCTAAATGGGTGGTCTCATTTTAAAATATGCTATACTTAGTGAAAAATAAACTTCATGAAAAGGCGGGTGGTAGTCAGTGAAAAAAAGTAAAACGGTTCAAGTTCTTTTCGTTTTTTCTGTTATTGCATTAATTTTAAGCGTGGTTGGAGTTGGATCAATTTGGTATGGGCAAAAAAATCATCAAGCAAATAATACAAAAACAATTGCCAAAAAAGATACCACAGTAACGAAAAAACAAGATACATTTAAAATAACTGCGCTCGGCGACTCGCTTACATATGGCGTTGGTGATACAGAGGGCGGCGGGTATGTCCGAGTTGTGGAAAACTTCTACAAACAAAAGGAAAAAAATGTCGAGAACGTCAATCTGGCTATTAGCGGTGCGCGATCTGGGCAACTTCTCAAACAATTAGAACAAAAAGAAGTGCAAAATCAAATAAAATCAGCAGATGTAGTCTTAATGACAATTGGCGGCAATGACTTGTTTCGCGGCGGAGAAGCGCTTGAGGACTTCAAAAGTGATGCAATTAAAAAAGCCGAAGCGAGCTATCTTAGTAATTTAAAACAAATTTACCAAACGATTCGGCAATTAAATCCGTCTGCACCAGTTTTTCATATTGGGTTGTATAATCCGTTTATGGAACTAGAAAATGCGAGTGAAATGTCGGCTGTTGCGAATGAATGGAATATGCAAAGTCAAAATCTCTCTCAAAATGAAAAAAATATTATTTACGTACCAACATTTGATTTATTCCAGCAAAATGGAGCGGCTTATATAGCAAGTGATAAATTCCATCCAAATCATGCCGGGTACCAGTTTATTGGTAATCGGGTGACAGAAGTTATTCAGACGGGAGGGGGAGAAAAAGATGACGGAGCAAGCACTTCAAGTAACTAATCTGTATAAAAAAATTCGTAAACGAGAAATTATTAAAGGCATCTCTTTTGAAGTCATGCCCGGAGAAGTTTTTGGTTTTCTTGGCCCAAATGGAGCAGGTAAAACAACCACGATTCGAATGATTGTTGGCTTAATCAAACCAACTTCCGGAACAATATTAATTGGCGGTAAAGATATTCGTAAAAATTTTACCGAAGCAATGCGAGGACTTGGTTCTATCGTGGAAAATCCGGAATTTTATACATTTTTAACAGGACAAGAGAATTTGGCGTATTTTGCTAGAATGGATGCTTCAATCAAAAAAGAACGTATTCAAGAAGTAACTGAGCTAGTTGGGCTTGAAAAACGAATAAATGACCGAGTTTCTACCTATTCACTTGGTATGCGCCAACGTTTAGGTATTGCCCAAGCGTTACTTTCAAGTCCGAAATTATTAATCCTTGACGAACCAACAAATGGTTTAGATCCCTCAGGTATTCACGAAATGCGCGACTTTATCCGTGCGCTTGCTAGAAACGAAGGCATTAGTGTGCTCGTTTCCTCGCATTTATTAAGTGAAATTGAGCTTTTGTGCGACCGTGTGGCGATTATGACAGATGGAACGATTATTAAAACAGATCAAGTTTCACACCTACTTAATTCCCGCGAACAGTTACGCTGGCGGGCGACTCCTTTTGAACAAGCAAAAGCGTTCTTAGAAAGTGTAACGGAAGTTGAAGTAGACGGTGAATATGTTGTAACAGCTATGAACGAACATAGCGCAGAATGGAATGAAAAGCTTGTTTCAAAAGGTATCCAAGTTCACGAAATCGATAAGAAAAAACCATCTCTCGAAGACCTATTTCTTGAGTTAACAGGAGGTCATTCGATTGATTAATTTAGTATATAATGAACAATTAAAACTTTGGCGGAAAAAACGGCTCATCGTTATATTAGCTTTGGTTGCCATTATTGTAGGAATTTTTACGTATGCGCAGTTTAGACAATATCAGGAAGATGAGAAGCAAGCGGGGACAAGCGATTGGCATGTGCAAACCCAGCAACAAATCGTCGACCTTGAAAACAGACTCGGAACAGGGAGATTACCAGAAGAATATCAAAAATATTTCAAAGTACTGGTTGGGCAACTGCAATATTATTTAGACAATGACATCAATCCAAACGCACCAGGAGCTCCAACTTTCTTAAAAACATTTGTGGAAAATGGTATTAGTTTGTTGTTTCCGCTCTTTATCATGGTCATTGCGGCCGATTTGATTTCTGCTGAAACAAGTGCAGGAACAATGAAATTCTTACTGACAAGACCTGTGAAACGATGGCGGATTTTGACGAGTAAATATATATCGATGTTGCTTTCGATTTCCGCGATTACGGTTTTATCAGCTGTTATTGCCTATCTGATTTCTGGTATTATCTTTGGTTACGGAGGTTGGGATGCACCTGTTCTCACCGGATTTGGTGTGAAAGATGGTGCGATAACCACAACAGACGTATACCAGTTACCTGTGTGGCAACTACTTCTCATGGAATTTGGACTCGCTTGGTTTGTAAGTGTCGTGGTCGGAGTGTTAACCATGTTTGTATCCGTGCTAGTTCGTTCCACAGCTGCCGTAATGGGAATTATGCTAGCTTCACTTATTACCGGAACCATACTCACCAATCTCGTCAGCTCTTGGCCAAGTGCGAAATATCTATTTATGGTCAATTTACAACTGACAAATTATTTAAACGGCTCCAGTCCACCAGTTGAAGGAATGACATTAAGTTTCTCGATGCTCGTCTTAACTGCTTGGATGTTAGTCGCTTTCGTCTTATCCTATTTTATTTTTACAAAACGAGATGTGTATTAAAGAGCGCTTATTGGCGCTCTTTTTTGCGTCCGTTAAAAGTTACTTACTTTTTGTGAGCAAAAAACTTTTCTTTTCTACAGTTTAGTTATAAACTATAGTTAGTAATCAAGAAGGAGGTATAAACAAATGATCAAAGGAATCCATCACGTATCCGCATTAACGAAATCATTCAGCGAAAATCATCATTTTTATTCAGAAATATTAGGGCTGCGGCTCGTAAAAAATACAGTGAATCAAGACAATATTCATATGCGCCACCTATTTTATGGTGATTATATCGGCTCGCCGGGAACGTTGCTAACATTTTTCGAAGTACCGCGTATTGGCTCAAGCTACGACGAGCGCGCATTTTTCGGGAATATCACCCTAGGAATACCAAAAGACACAAGCACTTACTGGGAAAAAAGGCTAAACGATTTTGCGATTTCTTTTCACAAAGAAGGAAAGACTTTAACCTTACACGATCCCGATACAATGGGTATCATCCTAACGGAAATACCAGAAACTATTGCTAGCCCGACTATCCACACCGATATCCCAGCAGAAAAACAAATTGTTCGGATTATTGGGGCTGATTATCACGTACCAAATCCGGCAGCGACCAGCCAGTTTTTTACAGACTTTTTTGGATTAGAACAGCAGAATGGGGTATTAGTAGATAAGAACCAGGTGAGTTTTGCAAAACTGTACAAAACGAGTTCAGACAAAAAATCCCGTACAGGACGCGGAACCATTGATCATATTGCTTATACTTTGGAAACGAAAGAAGCAGTAGATAAACTTCATGATTTAGCCGTTCGAAACGAGTTGAAAATAGAAGAATTTGTAGACCGTGAGTATTTCAAAAGTTTATATATCCGTGAACCAAGTGGTCTTAGAATCGAATTTGCAAGTGCAGGCCCAGGCTTTACAATAGACGAACCACTTGAAACAATGGGCGACAAATTAGCCTTACCAAGCTTTTTAGAAGAAAAAAGAACAGAAATTGAAACTTATTTTGGAGGAGATTTATAATGATTAAAGATTTAAAAGGAATTCACCATGTAACAGCAATGACAAGTAGCGCCGAGAAGAATTATGCTTTTTTTACAGAAGTTTTAGGAATGCGTTTAGTGAAAAAAACGGTTAACCAAGACGATATTCATACGTACCATTTATTTTTCGCGGATGACAAAGGTTCAGCGGGAACAGATATGACATTTTTTGACTTTCCTAATTTACCAAAAGGACGTCATGGAACAGATAGTATTTCTCGTGTAGCTTTCCGGGTTCCAAGTGATGCGGCATTAGAATATTGGCTTGACCGCTTGGAACAGTTAGAAGTACCGCACAGTGATATTAAAACATTATTTGGTAAAAAATATCTGACTTTCCAAGATTTTGACGATCAACAATTACAACTAATTTCGGATGAAAATAACGAAGGCGTGGCTGCTGGAACTCCGTGGAAAAATGGGCCGGTTCCAGAGAAATACGCGATTTATGGCTTAGGACCAGTCTTTTTAACAGTTGTTTCTTTGAAAAACATGGATGCTATTTTACAAACTATTTTAGGCTTTAGAAAAATTACAGAAGAAAATGGGCTTCATTTATATGAAGTAGGTGAAGGTGGAAATGGAGCGCAAGTCATTGTCGAAGAGCGTACTGATATCCCTGCTGCAATGCAAGGTTACGGTGGGGTGCATCATGTAGCTTTCCGAGTAGAAGATCATGAAGAGTTGCAAAAATGGATTGACCGTATGAATACAATTGAAGCACCTAATTCTGGTTATGTAAACCGCTTCTATTTTGAATCTTTATATGTGCCGGTTTCGGAACGCATTTTATTTGAATTTGCGACAGATGGCCCAGGTTTTGCGAGTGATGAACCATATGAAACTCTCGGTGAAAAACTAGCTTTACCACCATTTTTAGAACCAAAACGCGCTGAAATTGAAAAAATGGTTCGCCCAATTGATACGAAACGGAGCTGAAAACGAATGGAACATATTTTTATTCCAGGTAAAAATAAAGAGTTAGCCCCATTATTACTACTTCACGGGACAGGCGGTGATGAAAAGTCGCTTGTCGAAGTAGCAGAATTTATCGCAAGTGATGCTGCTGTTCTATCGTTACGCGGAGATATTAAAGAAGGCGGAGCAAATCGGTTTTTCAAAAGATTTCATGATGGTAGTTTGGACTTAGAAGATCTGGAAAGTAAAACAGCAGAATTAATCACAACTACGCGTGAATTGGCTGAGAAATATGAACTTGATTTTGAACAAATGATTGCTGTAGGCTATTCTAATGGAGCCAATATTGCCGCAAATGCACTGCTTCAAGCGGAAAATAGTTTCCATAAAGCGATTTTATTTCATGCGATGCCAGCGGGAAATAAGCAACCCGAATTTTCGATTAGTCACCGTAATGTATTTTTGTCAGCTGGTTTAAATGATCCACTTATTACAGCAAAAGCATCCGAAGAGTTAGTTGAAATCCTCGAAAAACGTGGTGCAAAAGTTGAAACAGTATGGACCGCAGCAGGGCATTCTCTTACAATGGAGGAACTAGAAGAAGCAAAAAAATGGTATCAAAACAACCAGAAATGAGGTAAATAAATGACTATTTTTAAAAGTGCTGATTTATCCCAGAAAGAAAACTATAAATTTTTAACTGGAAGCATTATTCCAAGGCCAATTGCTTTTGTAACTACGCTTGCTGAAGACGGGGTGACGGTTAACGCCGCCCCGTTCAGTTTTTTTAATGTCGTTTCAAGCGATCCAGCAATTGTTTCTATAGCTGTCCAGCGCGCAGAAGGCAAACAAAAAGATACGGCCAGAAATGCAGCTTTTACAAAAGAATTAAATATTCATATTGTTAGTGAGACGTTCGTTGCAGAAATGAATAAAACAGCTGCACGACTTGCACCTAATGTGAGCGAAATAGATGATACTAACTTGCATTTAGAGTTTGTCCCTGGGATGAAAACGCCAAAAATTACAGAAGCAAACATCATACTCACGGCTAAACTCGAACAAATCATTCCAATTAAAAACGATAGCGGCGAAATTGTTACTGACTTGGTTTTGGCACGTATTATCACGTATGATTTTGCTGATGAAGTATTTGATTCAGAGCATCAGTATATTTTGCCAGAAAAGCTTACACCAGTTGCTCGTCTAGCTGGAAATGACTATACGAAACTCGGCGAGATTTTCCGAATCGAACGTCCGAATTAACAATAATTAGTTGCGAAACAAGAGCTACCATGTTAAACTAGGGGCATCTAAATCGAACGGAGGGTTGCCAATCATGCGTTATATTAGACTACGTTTCCCAAAAAATCTATGCAACTAATTTAATAGTGCGGGAATATCCATGCTTATTTAGTATGGATAACGGGATTGGTCTTGCGTGCATGTATGGCACCCAAAATAAATATGGGTAGAATGAAGGGGAATTAGCTTCATTTGAAAGCAAGCTAGTATCTATTTGATGCTATTTTTGCGTTTTCATCTACTCAGAAACCCTGACCGCGCTGAATCTATTTCAGGAGGTCCTTTTTTATGGAGAAAAAAGTATTAATCGTTGGTATCAGCCAAAAACAAAAAGATTTTGATTATTCAATGGAAGAATTAGCCAATTTAGCGGCTGCAAACAATATGGAAGTAGTGGGCGAAATACGTCAAAACATCGACCGTGAAAACCGCGCTACCTATGTTGGAAAAGGAAAAGTGGATGAAATCAAGGGTCTAGCAGAAATGCAGGATGCTCGCTTGATTATTTTTAATGACGAGCTTTCCCCTTCGCAAATTAGGAATTTAGAAGAAGCGCTTGAACTGGATGTTATGGACAGAACAGGTCTTATTCTAGCTATATTCGCAAATCGAGCAAAAACTAAAGAAGCACAACTTCAAGTCCAAATTGCTAAACTACAATATGAATTACCACGGATTTTCGGACAAGGCGAAGACATGGACCAACAAAGCGGGAAAGGCGGGCTCAGTAACCGTGGTTCTGGTGAAAAGAAAATCGAAACAGATCGCCGAACCATTAAACATCAAATACGCCATTTGCAAAAAGAGTTAGATATGCTCGTTGATGACCGTGAAGTACGTCGCCGAAAACGAAAGAAAAATGAGATTCCTGTTGTGTCGCTTGTTGGCTATACGAATGCTGGAAAATCAACCACGATGAATGGTTTAGTACGCGCCTATAGCGAAACTGCTGAAAAACAAGTTTTTGAGAAAGATATGCTTTTTGCCACACTTGAAACGAGCGTGCGCGAAATTGTTTTACCAGACAACAAGCAATTTTTACTAACAGATACAGTCGGTTTTGTTAGCAAACTTCCGCATCAATTAGTGAAAGCATTCCGTTCCACACTAGAAGAGGCGCGCGATGCGGATTTACTCATTCATGTGGTAGATTATTCCGATCCACATTATAAAACGATGATGAAGACTACAGAAGAAACACTCAAAGCAGTTGGTGTGGAAGATGTTCCAGTTATTTATGCATATAATAAAGCAGATCTTCTAGAAAATGAAATTTACCCTAAACAAACGGATAATACGATTGTTTTTTCAGCACGGGATGAAAAAAGTTTAGAATTTCTAACAGAAGTGATTCGTAAAGAATTATTCGCTAGTCATGAAAAAGCAACTTTTTTAATTCCTTTTGAAGCAGGGAAAGTGGTTGCTTATTTAAACGAACATGCGGATGTGTTAGAAACCGAATACTTGGAAAATGGCACACAAATTGTGGCTGAAGTTAGTCCAGCTGATTTACAAAAACTAGCAGCATATCAAGTAGCTGAATAAAGCGAGTTCCAGCTGAATTTGCTATAATGACATGTAGAGCAAATTTAGTGAGGAGAATTCTATCTATGAAAAAAACTGGATGGGGGATACTTGGCGCAGTTGCTGCTTTTACTGGATACGCATACTGGTCAACGAAACACCTAACCGTAACAAATTATGAAATAATATCAGAAAAAATTCCGACAGAATGGGACGGCGCGACATTTGTTCAGTTGTCTGATCTGCATAGTGCTAGTTTTGGTCTATATAATAATCCTTTGCTTAGTATTGTAAATGAGCTGGCTCCGGACGCGGTTTTTTTGACCGGAGACATGATTGATGGGGATGAGTCGCCGTTTGTTGCTATGGCTGTCGTACGTAAATTAGCAAAAGAATTTCCAGTCTTCTATGTGAACGGCAACCATGAAGGTAGAAGCGCTTTTTACGAAGATTTTAAAGCAGATATGGAAAAGCATCATGTGAAAGTGCTTGAAAATGAGCGCTATTTTCTTAAAAAAGACGATGCCCCAATCATTGTAGCTGGTGTAAAAGATCCGCGTTTTGTTAAAGAAGCTTGGGCAGAGCAAGAACTACCTAAACAAGAATGGGAAGAAGCCGCATTAAAAGAAGTACTAGATGAGGCAACAGCTCATTTATCTCCAGACTACTTTACGATTTTACTGGCTCATCGCCCGGAGTTTTGGCCGCTTTATCAAGCCTATCCAGTTGATTTAGTTTTATCAGGTCATGCGCATGGCGGTCAATTTAGACTCCCGCTTACAGAAGGTCTTTTTGCACCAGGACAAGGCTTTATGCCAAAATGGACAGCGGGAATACATCTGGCTGGCGGAAAAACACTTATTGTTAGCCGAGGCTTAGGAAATGTAACCAAACTTCCACGTCTATTTAATGATCCTGAAATCATTCGGATTACCCTTAAAGCAAAAGGAGATGCTAGTGGAAAGTGATTTATTTAGATAATGAAGATGTGCTTGATCAAGCATACAATTTTGCTATGGAAGAATATGCGCTCCGTTTTTTAGATGAGAATGAAACATATTTCATGTTTTACCGGATGAAGCCAACAATAATTGTAGGTAAAAATCAAAACACATTAGAAGAAATTAATCATACTTTTGTAGAAAAACATCATGTTCATGTTTTACGCCGGCTGTCGGGCGGTGGAGCAGTTTATAATGATGAAGGTAATATTAGTTTTAGTATGATAACAAAAGATGATGGGAATAGCTTTCAAAATTTTGCAAGATTTACAGAACCAGTTATTCAAGCACTCCAAAAGCTAGGCGTAAATGCAAAACTTAGCGGAAGAAATGATATTGAAGTGGATGGCAAAAAAATAAGCGGCAATGCACAGTTTGCGACGAATGGCCGATTATATAGTCATGGAACGTTGCTTTTCGATGTTGATTTGTCGATGCTTGAAGCGGCTCTGCAAGTAGATCCTGAAAAGTATTTATCCAAAGGGGTTAAATCTGTTCGGAGTCGTGTCACCACGATTCGGGAACATTTAACGGAAGATATGGATATCCAGGCTTTTAAACAAATTCTCCTAGAGTCTATTTTCGGAACAGCGGATATTCCACGTTATATTTTTACAGAAGAAGATAAATTAGCTATTGAAAAAATACGCGAGGAACGCTACTTGAACTGGGATTGGACATATGGTAAATCTCCAAAAGCCACTATCCAACGTAAAAAAAGATTCCCAGCTGGAACTATCGAATTTCAGCTGACTTTACACAAAGGCCAAGTAAAAGAAGCAATCATTTATGGTGATTTTTTTGGAACAAAAGATGTTGCTGATTTGGCTAACAAAATGCTTGGTTGTCGTTTTGAACGTAAAGCCATCCAAAATGCTTGGCAAGAAATAAATACAAAAGATTATTTTGGTGGAATTGAAAAAGAAGCTATTCTTGATATGTTATTTGAATAAGGATTTAAACTCTGAGATATAGATTCTCAGAGTTTTTTTGTGTAAAAAGAAAACGATTTCATTTTTATATTGACAGTGATTAAATATATATAGTATTATTTAAATATGATAAATGTCTATTAAGTATAATTAATTAAAAGGAGTGAATCATTTGGTTATCGCAAATCGTGCTTTTATACAATCAAGTACGGAAAAAATAAAAAAAGAAATAAATAATCAAAAATTGGCTGAAATGTATGAAAGGTGTATGGAAAACACATTAGACACCACAATTAAAATTCGAGAAAGTGGTCTCACATTTATCTTAACTGGAGATATTCCAGCAATGTGGTTACGTGATTCAGTATGCCAAGTACGACCTTTTCTAATTTTTGCTAAAGAAAATGAAGAAATTCAGTCGATGTTAATTGGTCTTAGCAAGGAACAAGTGAGTTTAGTTGGAATAGATCCTTATGCTAACGCTTTCAATGAAACGCCAAATGGAGCCGGACATCAAGCAGATAAAACAGAAATGCACCCACAAGTATGGGAACGCAAATATGAGATTGATTCGTTATGTTATCCGATTCAATTAGCGTATCTTATTTGGAAAATTACCGGAAGAACAGAACAATTTGACGCAGCGTTTTTCAAGATGTTGCAAACTATTTTTGCTGTATGGGAAGTAGAGCAGCATCATGAAACAAAATCGCCTTATCGTTTTGAGCGAATGGACTGTGTTCCTTCTGATACTTTAAAAAGAGATGGATTAGGAACTAAAACTGCTTATACAGGAATGCTTTGGTCAGGATTTAGACCAAGTGATGATGCTTGTGAATATGGGTATCTCATTCCATCTAATATGTTTGCTGTAGTAGTTTTAGGTTATGCAAAAGAAATTATCGAAACATTTTATCCAAGTGAAAAGGAAACAGTGAAACAAGCAGTAACTTTAAAAAATGATATCCAATTAGGAATTGAAAAATTCGGTACATATAATCATCCTACTTTTGGTGAAATATTTGCATTTGAAGTAGATGGTCTTGGAAATCAATTATTAATGGATGACGCCAATGTTCCAAGTCTACTCTCTATGCCAATCATCAATTACCTTGAGAAAGAATCGCCAATTTATCAGAATACGCGGAAGTTTATTTTAAGTAAGTCAAATCCATATTATTTTGAAGGGGAACTGGCAAAAGGAATTGGTAGTCCGCATACACCAGCAGGATATATTTGGCCCATTGGACTGGCAATTCAAGGGTTAACAGCAAGTGATGAAACAGAAAAACTTGCTATTTTACAAATGTTGTTAGAAACGGATGCTGGAACTGGATTAATGCATGAATCGTTTCATCCAGATCACCCGGAAGACTTTACACGTGAATGGTTTTCATGGGCGAATATGATGTTTTGTGAATTAGTACTGGATGTAGCTGGGTTTCGAATGGCAAATGTTTTGAAGAACTAACGAAGGAGGCTTAATTGATGGCAACGATTAGAAATAAATCTGCCCAAATACACCAACAACGAATGGCTTATCTTTTTATTGCGCTTCCGGTTTTATTACTAGCGATTTTTATGATTTTACCAATTGGAATGGCACTATTTGTCAGTTTTACTGATTATGATATTGTTAATTCTCCCAATTGGATTGGTTTCGACAATTACATCAAAATGTTTAGGGATCCATATTTTCTTATTTCATTAAAGAATACGATTATTTACACAGCTTTGTTTGTACCACTTGGTCTTGTAGCATCACTTGGGGCAGCTATCTTGATTAATATGAATAAAAAAGGGGCAGGTTTATTTCGGACATTCTTTTATGTGCCTGTATTATGCTCTACAGTAGCAACAGCGACAATATGGTATTGGTTGCTCAACCCTCAGTATGGTTTGATTAATCGAGTGTTAGGATGGTTTGGAATTAATGGTCCAGCATGGCTCTATGATTCGAACTGGGCAATGTTTGCGATTGTTATGATGAGTGTTTGGATGACATTTGGAACAAATATGATGATTTTCCTTGCAGGCCTTCAAGGTATCCCAGCTAATTTATATGAAGCTTCCAAAATAGAAGGTGCTTCAAAATGGAAGACATTTCGTTATGTCACTTGGCCATCGCTTTCACGAACCACTTTTCTTGTAACAACGATGCTAATTATTAATGCTTTTCAGGTGTTTGATCAAGCATATGTATTAACAAAAGGTGGTCCTGGAAACTCCACTATCACACTTGTCTATTATATTTACAATGAAGGTTTTGGCGGATTAAAAATGGGCTATGCTTCGGCAATTTCTTTTGTACTATTTTTAATCATACTAGTATTTTCGATTATCAATATGCGTGTGAATAAAGAAGATAGAACAGCTTAAGGAGGGGTGATATGAATACCATAAAATTTAAAAAAATGAGCAAGTCGTTCATTTGGTATATTGCAGTACTTCTAATTAGTTTAGTAACTGTATTTCCACTTATTTGGACAGTATCGACTTCCTTTAAACCAACGAGTGAAATTTTAAGTAATGGCATGAATTTAATTCCTAAAATGTTTACTTGGGATAATTACAAAGATGTATTTAGTACGACACCATTTGCCCGCTATCTAGTCAACTCTTTAATACTTGCAGTTGGTGGTGTGCTCTCTAATTTATTCTTTGGTTCACTTGCTGGTTACGCGTTTGCTAAACTGCCTTTTAAAGGGAAAAAAGGACTGTTTATGACATTTTTAGGAAGTATGATGATTCCGGCAGTAGTGACCATGATTCCATCTTTCCTTGTATTAAAGAATTTTCCATTGATGGGTGGTAATGATATTACTGGTCATGGTGGAATGGGTTTTATTAATACTTATTGGGCAATTTTGATTCCAGGAGCTGCTGGTGCATTTTCCATCTTTTTCATGAAACAGTTCTTTGAAACGTTACCAGATGAACTTTCAGAAGCAGCAAGAATAGACGGTTGTTCGGAGTTTAAAATCTTTTGGAAAATCTATATGCCACTTGCTAAAACAGCACTAGCTACACTTGGAATAATGACATTTCAGGCTGGCTGGAATCAGTTCATGTGGCCATTGATTGTTCTTAATTCACAAAAAATGATGACAGTTCAAGTAGGACTTGCTTCTTTTCAATATAACGAGAGCGCCAATTATGGGGCTTTAATGGCCGGGACAATTGTTTCCACCATTCCAGTATTATTTGTATTTATTTTTGCACAAAAATATTTTGTCGAAGGTATCGCGCATAATGGCGGTAAATAAACCAAAAAAGGAGTGTATAGGATGAAAAAAGTATTATTAGCAATTCTTAGTATGGTATTGTTGCTTAGTTTAGCAGCTTGTGGTGGAGGTTCAGACAGTGGGAAGGACAAGGACGGTAAAGAAGAAATTGTTATGTGGGGCTCCTGGTCAGGGGATCAAATTAAACAGTTAGAAAAACAAATCGATAGTTATAATAAGTCACAAGATAAATATAAAGTAAAATATGTGATGCAAGAAAATGTGGAAGAAAAATTACTAACAGGAATAGCAGGTGGTGAACTTCCTGATATTATCATGTGGGATCGCTATCAAACAGCTCTTTATGCTCCAAAAGGCGTGCTTGAACCTCTAGATAAACTAGTTAAAGAAGATAAAGTGAAGATGGATGATTTTTATGAAGAATCAGTGAAAGAAATGACTTATAGTGATAAATTATATGGTTTACCACTATTAAATGATAATCGAATTCTATTTTATAATAAAAAATTATTACAAGAAGCTGGCGTAAAACCTCCAACTACTTGGGATGAATTAGCAACTGCTGCACAGAAAACAACGAAGTGGGATGGAAGTAAAATGACACAAGCAGGAATGTCACTTCAAGATGTTGGCTTGTTTAACTTGTATTTAATGCAAGCAGGCGGCGAACTAGTAACTTCTGATAATAAGAAAACAGCATTCAATTCAGAACAAGGTTTAGAAGTGCTTAATTACTGGGATAAAATGCAAAATGATTTAAAAGTGTACCAACGTGGTTTTGATGATGGTTCCGATGCTTTTGCAGCTGGAAAAGAAGCAATGACATATAACGGACCGTGGGCTTTAGCAGATTATAATAAAGTAGAAGACCTTGATTATGGTGTAGTCGAACCACCTAAAGGACCAAATGGTGATAAAGGGGCTATCATGGGCGGATTTGGATTAGTAATGCCTAAACAAGCCGAACACAAAGATGGTGCATGGGACTTTATGAAGTGGTGGACAACAAAACCAGAAAATGGTGTAGAATTTGCCAAAATTAGTGGTTGGTTACCAGCGAATAAAATTGCTGCTGAAAATGAATACTTTACGAAAGACCCAAATTATTCTGTTTTTGTAAATACAATGAAATACGCTAAAATTCGTCCAACCGTTGCTGGTTATGCAGATGTAGAAGGTTTAGCAATGAAACCTCAATTTGAAAAATTCATGAATGGTAATATTTCCGCTGAAAAAGCCTTATCACAAGCTGAAAAAGAAGGAAACCAAATTTTAAAAGAAGAGAGAGATAAATAATTGATGAAATGGTCCGAATATGCAAATTTAGCGCAACAAAGTTTAGAAAAATTTTATCTTGCGGATACAAAAGAACAATTTTTAAATAACTTTTATCCAACAGAGAATCCAGAAGAAGATAATAAAGTTTTTAATTACTGGTGGCTAGCTCACTTGGTTGAAGTACGATTAGATGCTTACTTACGTACAAATAAACAAGCGGATTTAGAGATAGCGGAACATACCTATATGCACAATAAAACCAGAAATGGTGGGACACTTGTTCATGATTTTTATGACGATATGCTTTGGAATGCGCTTGCGGCGTTTCGTCTTTACAAAACTACCGGAAAAAAACTGTATTTAGAAGATGCGAAATTAGTTTGGCAAAATCTTGTGGATACAGGTTGGAATGACACAATGGGAGGCGGTTTTGCTTGGCGTCGACCACAAATGTATTACAAAAATACACCCGTGAATGCACCTTTTATTATTCTTTCTTGTTGGTTATATAACGAGCTCCATGAAACGAAATATTTAGAATGGGCTATTAAAACTTACGAATGGCAAACGAAAGTACTTGTTCGCAAAGATGGATTTGTAGAAGATGGAATTAACCGTTTAGAGGACGGAGCTATTGATACAGAATGGAAATTCACTTATAACCAAGGTGTGTATATTGGAGCTAATTTAGAATTATATCGTATTACTAAAGAAGCAAAATATTTAGCTACTGCGAATAAAACTGCGGATATATCATTAAAAGAATTAACGGAAGATGGTATATTTAAAGACGAAGGTAATGGCGGAGATGAGGGCCTATTTAAAGGGATTTTTTACAGATACTTTACTGATTTAATCGAAGAAACTGCGAATAAAACTTATCTGGATTTTGTATTTAATAGCTGTCAAATATTAGTTGATAATGCAAAAGTAGATGGATATTTATTAATGGGAATGAATTGGAAAGAAAAACCATCTGGAAAAATTCCTTATTCAGCAGAATTAAGTGGAATGATCGCACTTGAAATGGCTGCAAAATTAGAACGTTAAAAAAAGCACCTCCTACTTGGGGGTGCTTTTTAATGATTTAATTGAATCTCCTTCTACAAGCATTGGAGGTAACATTTCTTTGTTGATAGCATCTGGCTTATGCACTTGATTTAAAAGCATATCAACTGCTTTCACACCTATTTCATATTGTGCTTGTTTAATATGTGTGAACTGGAAGGCAGAGCTATCAAAAAAGTTATCTGGATGATCAAAACAAACAACAGATAAATCAGCGGGAATGGATTTTCCTAACTTGTTACATGCTTGCTTTATTAAGAGTGCAATGTTGTATTCGGTCGCTACAAGTGCAGTGATTTCAGGATGTGTCTTCAAAAAATCTGCAATTTTATCAATATCGGTTTGAATGGAAACGGTGGAATTTGGCATGACCGATTCAATCTCGCGAAAAACATAATCAGAATGAAAAGCTGTATGAAAAGACGCATGCCCACGAATAAATCCATTCACCCGGCTATCAAGCGTAGAAACTGGACTAGTAGATGTTATCATTCCAATATGTTTATGCCCAATTTCAAATAATTTTTCTGTAATAATCCGACCAGCTTCTGTATTGTCTGAACTAATAGAAGATATTGGTAAGCCTTCTAACGTACGATCTATGACCACTAAAGGAAATTTTTGGGAAGCAAGTTCTAATAAGGTCGGGGAAACAAACTTTGAACTAGCAGGTAAAATAAGTATTCCAGCAACATTCATTTCAATAAACTCTTGCAAAATCTCTTCTTCTCGCTCTGTATCTCCCAGTGATTTTTTTACAATAATATGTGCTTTAGTGTCACTGTGCTCTAACATTCCAGATAATAAAATCGTACCAAAAGTATCGTCGAAATTTGTCATAATACAACCAAAAAGAGGCTTATCGAACATTCTCGTTTCTATCTGTTCACTAATTGGCGAAGCATTAATTACGAACGTACCAACCCGAGGGCGTCTTGAAATATAACCATCTTTCTTTAATAACTCCAGCGCCTTTTTTAACGTAATACTGCTCACATCAAATTGAGCCATCAATTCGTTTTCTGTCGGCATTTTACTACCAACGGGAATTTTACCTTCTTGAATGGATAGTTTAAGTTGATCATAGACTTTTTGATATAGTAGTTTTTTCATTTACTCACCCATTAAATATATTTTATAATATTAATTATATTTAATTTCGCTCCTATTGTAAACTAATTACGATAAAAAAGTGAAATTCTCTTTACAAACTTTAATAAATAGATGACTCATGGTAAACTTGAATTTAGGAAAAAAGGAAAAGGTGTAGAAATGGCGATCAAAAAATTAAATGACTTTTATTTTAAAAAATTAGGGAACTGGAATTTAGTGCATAGCTTTTTGAAAGGCTTTTGGCGAGCGTTTATTTTCATGCTGCTACTGCTAATTATTGTGGATGTAGTTGTTATACAATTTGTGAATGGTCGTTATTTTATTCCAGTTATTTTACTAAGTTTATTGTGTATTCCTCTTTTTTACTACATCTTGATATACAGCCGTGCGAAGAAATTCATCCGTACACGTTATCAACTACGGAATTTTACTGAACTAACAACGATGCGTCGCTATTTATTATATGCCTATTTAGAAAAAAGTGGTTTTAGTACGCGAGATGATTTAGAAAAGTTGATTCGTTTTATTCATTCTGAAATGGCAGAAGAAAAGAAAAGTTATCAACCACTTAGTACTATAGCGGGTGTTTTTATAGCGGCATTTTTGGCCATCTTAGGAGGCTCCTTTCTATTCTTGATGGATGATATAGTGGAGCGCCTTATTGCTGCAGTTCTAATGATAATTATGGCAATTTTACTTTATGTTATTGGCACTTTTATTATGTCGATTATTCGCTCGAAGTCAGAAACAAATACAAAAAAAGAACGGGAATTAACAAAAGAAATTATCGCTATTCAGACGGCAATACTTGTCAGCGAAAATACTAGTTACCATCCATTTTTAGCGATGGAGCGAAAAGTAGCTGAAAACGATTTTCTGAAAGAAATTATTACGGCAAAATCCTTTTTATAAACATATTTTTTAGACATATTTAGGAGGGAATTTAATGACAATCAAACGCAAAGAGACGAGAGAAAGTGTTTGTTATCGTGAAATTAAAAAGAAGATTAGAAACGGGGAACTAAAACCAGGAGATCGCTTAATCGAAAATACGCTTTCTAAGCAACTAGAAATAAGTCGAACGCCAATCCGCAAAGCAATTGGAATGTTAGCTGCAGATGGTTATGTAGAATATAATGATTTTCGCGGAGCATTTGTTAAAGATAGTATTATCAATAAAGAACGTTATTTTGAAATGACAGAGATTATCGGATTATTTTTAAAGCAAGCCATTCAAAAAATCCGCACTAAAAAGATTAGCTTTAATACAGTCCGAGTACTTGCTAAGTTAGAAGAGGTAGAACGTGAATCAGAACAGACAAATCCAGCAATTTATTTTGAATATGAAAAATGGTTTGTTAGTGATTTATTAACCTATATGAAAAATAATTACTATCTAAAAATCAGTAATGACTTTTTTAACAATATTCAAGAATTTGGCGATGAAGAAGTCATAAAAATTGCCCAAAATGCTTGTGTGAAAACAATTAATAATATTCAAATTTTTATAGACGCGATAGAAGTACAAGATTACGATAAATGTGTAGCAATTATTGACCAAATGATTGATGCGCATGTATTAGTTGCTTATCGTTAAAAAGAGCATTGCCAACATCTGGCAATGCTCTTTTCCTATTTTATTTTCACTAAATATCTGCCAGTAACCCCGCCATTCATTACTTGGTGAAGCGCTTCTGGTAAAGCTTGGAAATTTATTTCTGTTGCAAGTTCATCTAAATTCGCTAGTTTGAAATCCGTTGCTAAACGTTGCCAAATTTGTGTGCGTTTTTGCATTGGACATAGAACAGAATCAATGCCTAGCAATTGAACGCCACGTAGAATAAAGGGAAATACAGTCGTATCTAGTTTGCCGCCAGCTGACATTCCACAAGTTGTTACGGCACCACCATATTGTACGGCAGTTAATAAATAAGAAAGTGGTTTACCTCCAACGCAATCAATCGCTCCAGCATATAATTGTTTATCAAGTGCTCGAATTTTTTCAGGTTGGAATGCTTCTCTTGAAACCACTTCTGAAGCACCAAATTTTTGTAAAAAGTCTTTTGCATCCTTTTTCCCAGAAGATGCCACAACGGAAAAGCCTCGTTTAGCAAGTATGGCTGTACTAAGACTACCTACACCGCCAGTAGCACCGCTCACAGCTGTTTTTCCTGTTTCTGGTCTAACGCCACTAGATTCAAGCGCATCGACAGAGAGAGCTGCTGTAAAGCCTGCTGTGCCCAGTATCATGGCTTCTTTGAGTGATAAACCTTGTGGCAACGGGACAACCCATTCGGCCGGAACACGGATAAATTCACTATAACCGCCGAAATAACTCACACCAAAATCATAGCTTGTTACAATAACTTCGTCCCCCACTTGAAAACGATCTGATTTTGATTCGATGACCACGCCGCTTGCATCAATACCAGGAATAAAAGGATACTGATTCACAATTTTACCTTCAGGAAGTACGGCCAATCCGTCTTTGTAATTAATGCCAGAATAATGTACTTCAATAGTTACTTCATTTTCTGGTAAATTATCTAAAGTAGTTTCTCTAAAATGAAGGGATGTGTTATCTGCTTCTTTTTCTATGAAAAGCGCTTGAAAAGATTTCATTTATAAATTCCTCCACAACTTTTGTTTTGAGTTCTCCTTCACTTTACGACTTTTTTGTCTATTTTTCAAGGCTAGGACTGGTACAAATCCTTATTTCAAGGTAAACTAGAGAAGTAAAGAAGCCTATATTATGTGTGAAAATATAAATAGAATTTTATAGCAAGAAAGGGTGAGTAAGGTGGGAAAAGCACTATTGATTGTGAATCCATCATCAGGTAAAGAAAAAGGAAAAACCTATCAAGGAAAAACAGAAACAGTACTAAAAAAACGATATGAGGAAGTAGAAGTTCGCTTAACTGAAAAAGCAGGAGATGCAACTGAATTTGCGTCTTGGGCAGCTGAACAAGGTTTTGAGGCTGTTATTGCTATGGGTGGAGATGGAACGCTCAATGAAACAATAAATGGTTTAGCCATTCATGAAAAACGACCAGATTTTGGCTTTATTCCACTTGGTACAGTAAATGATTTGGCACGCTCAGTTGGTATTCCTTTAAAACCAGAAAAAGCAATCCAAGCATTAGAAAAAGCGGTAGCTGTACCAATGGACATTGGACGAATTGGTAGTCAATATTTTATGAATGTGTTAGCAATTGGTATGATTGCGCAAGCCGTAGACCAAGTTAGCGTGGAACAAAAAACAAAGTTCGGCTCCATCGCTTATTTTTTAGAAGGATTAAAAGCATTTAATCGTAACGAATTACTCCATTTTAAACTAGAATATGATGAAGAAGTATGGGAAGGCGAGGCTGCACTTGTCGTGGCTGGCTTAACTAATTCAGTCGGCGGAATGGAGTCATGGGCACCAGATGCCAAAATCGACGACGGTTACCTTCATGTCATTGTTTTAACAAAACTCGGCTTACTTGATGCGGCAAATATGATTCCTCAACTAATCCGTGGTAATCTAAAAAACAGTGATGGTGTAGTTTATATTAAAACGAAAAAGCTCACTATTGATGCAAGTGGTGATGACTTAAGTATTAATGTAGACGGTGATCCAGGTCCAGGCGTTCCAGCTGAAATCGAAGTACTAGGAAGTCATTTAAATATACTGGCACCACCAGAAAATAACAAAAAGCGTTTCGGCCCATTCATACTGAAAAAGTAACAGAGTAATCACATAAAATCTGTTGCAATAATTTTAGAGGAATAAGGAGTTGAGAAGCTTTATGGAAGAGGAATTAGAAGTCATTCATAAAGGTCTTGCTAATGCAAAAAATGGGTTCAAGGCTGTACCTGGAAAGCTTTATTTGACAGCCACCTATATCGTTCATAAACCAAATGATTATTTTGATGAAGAAATTAACATCCCTCTAAATCGAGTAGCAAAAATTCGAGGTGTCCATACAAAAATCCTTGGAAAAGAAATGCTATCGAATATTTTAGAAGTGGATATGATTTCCGGCGTAAAGTATCAATTTGTCGTTAATAAACAAAAAAAGTGGCTTGAAGCCGTGGCAAATGTCTTAGAAAGTCGCGGTGAATCAGAAAAATTAGCATAAAAAGAAGCTGGCGCAAAAAAAGTGCCCAGCTTCTTTTTTTAAGACAAATGAAAAGCAGTAGCCCCAATTAGGTTGGCGTCATTTCCGAATTTACAACCAACAACAGTTGGGCGTATCATAGCAATTGGAACACTAGCTTTTACTTCATCCACATAGTTATTTAATTCCGTGATGAAATCTGCACGCTCACTTACACCACCACCAATGACGACCATCTCTGGATCAAGTGCATACTGCAAATTAAAAATACTGCGTGCTAAATAATAAAACATAGTTTCTAGCTCTTCTTTTGCAACCGCGTTACCTTCCGCCCGTAATTCAAAAACACGATGACCATCCACTTCATCTGTAGGCAGTTCTAGCCTTTTCGAAATTCGCGTAGCAGCATTTACTATAGTACCAAGCTCACTAAGCGTATTTCCGTCACGATCCATCAACATATAGCCAAACTCACCACCATGCAAATTCGCTCCATGATGTACTTTACCATCGCGAATGACTGCTCCTCCAACACCACTTCCAAGTATCATAAAAATGATATCTTGTTTATCTTTAGCTGCGCCAATCCAAACCTCGGCTAATGCCGCACAGTTGGCATCGTTTTCCATCGTCACTGGTAACGCTAATTTTTCTTCTAGTAATTGTTTAAATGGAAAGTTATGTATATAAGGGATTGCACTCGCTCCGCCGATGATGCCGGTTTCATTATTTACCGCGCCTGGACAACTAAAAGCAGCTCCCTGAAATGAATAATTATAATTAGTTTTTACATTTACAAGTAATTGTATCATTTTGTCTAAATTATCCGGGGTAGCAAACTTACCTTTTTCAAGTATTTCGCCTTGTGGTGTGAGAACCCCATACTTCACCGCGGTACCGCCCATATCAAATGCTAGTATCGTCATAATTCAATCTCCTTTTAATAAAAGTATATACTTATCATACTTTTAAATTAGACAAATGACAAATAAAAAGTGAAATTACTTTGCTAAAAATTACCGTCACTTTCGAGTTTTGTGCTATAATAAAGCAAGAATTTGAAGCGCAGGAGGAAAAAAGTTAGTGGAGATAAAGGTTCAAGGAAAATTGGCTGACGGCAGAATCGCTTTTAGTAGTGAATATGGTGAATGCGTTGGTATATGGGCCGATGAAGACCCAGAACCAAGTGGGATTAAAACGGTAGAAATTACGATACCTGATATGATTAGTGCGGAACTTTTGCATGAAAGTGAAGAAAAACATTGTGTATTAGAAATAGATGAAGAAGGTTTAGTTCACGTAGTTGGGAAATTAGAGGACTACGAGGAAGATGGATTTGCAGTACTCCGCTTGGAAGAGAGTATTATTTGTTTTGACACGAAGTTCAGTGAAGAAATTGAAATGCTTCACGGCAGATTTGTCGAATTTGTCATTCCGGAAATAAAATTAAGTAATGTTGGTATATAATAAAACGCCATGCTCCGTTTTCCTAAAAATAGGAAAGTGAGCGTGGCGTTTTTAATTATATTTAGTAAATACAGCGAGCATTTTTTCTAAATCTTTCTCTGATCTGGCAAACAGCATTAAACGTTGGCGATTGGTTTCGATAACTAAAATACCATCTTCAGACAAATTCATCCGCTCGATTTTGGAATAAGGGAAAAATAGTAAGGCATAAAATAGACCTGTTTCTTTAAATACTGCTTTGGAACTACGGAAAAAGCAAATATAAATAAACAGAATACCCATAACCGCAAGCAATATAGAGGTTAATTGTGGTCCTTCGCGGAAGAAAGTATTAGAAATGAATAATAGGGCAATAATTCCGACGAAAATATAACCGTCCCAGCGACCACGAGAACGCAATTTTACAGTTAATACAGTCTTACCTTTCCAAAGTGGAATTACTGCATCATTATACAAAATATACAGTATCGTCAATATGTTGGCAACCAACAAAAAGATATTAGTAGCATCCCAAGTCATTTAGTTATCACTCACATTCTATCAAATATAGTTTAGTCATATTGTAACATAATTATTTAAAGAAAAGGGAGAACCGGTTTTAATCCCGATTCTCCGTTTTTTATTTTGATTGTGTATTTTTAACCAAGTGGTGAATAGCTAGCTGGTGGAAGTCCTAATATTCCAGACCAGTAGCCGAAAATACCAACAACGAATAGCCCTAAAATCAGCCATAAAGCGTTGACTTTTTTCTTTAGAATCCACATACAAGCAAATGTAAGCAGAAGGGCAAGAAGACCTGGCATTAATTGGTCCAAAATACTTTGAACAGTTGTTGGAATTTCTTTGCCAGTTTTAGAATCTTTGGTCGTATATGCTACAAGCGGAACATAAATAGTAGTCCACTTATTAACTAATGCTCCCATAACGAACAGTCCAAGTATGGAAGCTCCTTCTGTTAGTTTTTGAAGCAAACCGCCTGACATATCAGATACAACATCTGTACCTTTACTATATCCATAAAAGACACCCCAATAACGGAATCCTAAACGAACAGCGTTAAATAGCACAAAGAATAATATTGGTCCAATAATACTACCATCCGTTGCAAAACCCGCGCCTAGAGCAGCAAGTACTGGACGAACCGTTCCCCAGAAAATAGGATCCCCAACACCTGCAAGTGGTCCCATTAAACCTACTTTAATACCATTGATTGCACCATCATCAATATCAGCACCATTTGCTTTTTGTTCCTCCATCGCGGTCGTAACACCCAAGATTGGAGCGGCCATATACGGATGAGTATTAAAAAATTCAAGATGACGTTTAATTGCTTGTTCTCTTTCAGGTCCATTTTCAGGATAAAGACGTTTAATTACTGGAACTACTGAAAAACAGAAACCAAGAGATTGCATACGCTCAAAGTTCCATGACCCTTGGAAGAGGTTGGAACGAATGAAAACGCCCATTAAATCATTTTTCGTTATTTTCTTTTCATTAACTGTGATTTGTTCACTCATATTTTTCTCCCCCTTCCTTAGTCATCAAGGTCATCGTCGAGGTCATCTGCTGCTCGTCCACCACCACGACCACCGTATTGCTCGATAGCTTCTTTCAACTGATATTTAGGATTTAGTTGGATATAGATGATTGCTGCAACGAGTCCTATAACACCTAGTGCTACTAAGTTGAATTGAGTGAATGCTGCTACAACAAAGCCTAAGAAGAAGAAAGGCATTAAATATTTAGCTGACATCATATTGATAACCATTGCGTAACCAACAACAACGATAAATCCACCAGCTACATTTAGACCATTAACGATAACCTCAGGAATGGCATTGAGTAAATTTGTTACTGCAGCTGTTTCGACGGTGACTGCCACGATAATTGCTGGAATTGCGATACGCATTGCTTGAAGTAGTAGTGCTGAAACATGAATCCAGTCGAGACTTCGCAAATTTCCTTCTTTCCCAGCTTTATCAGCCATGTGTTGAAATGCAACTGTAATTGTACGAACTAGGATAGTAAGTACCTGACCAAGAGCAGCTAACGGAATTGCTAGTGAAATACCTACGCTGATATCTTGTCCCCCTGTAATAACTAAGATAGTAGAAATAATGGATGCAAGTGCAGCATCGGGTGCCACTGCTGCGCCAATATTCATCCATCCAAGCGCAATCATTTCCAGTGTCCCCCCAATAATAATTCCAGTTGTAATATCTCCTAAAACCAGACCGATTAGCGTACAGGCAATTAATGGACGGTGTGTTTGCCATTCGTCCAAAATACTACCCATACCACTAATACATGATACGAGAAATACAAGGATTAATTGTATTGCTGACATATATTTCCCTCCCAATTTTTCTTAAATAAGATAAAAAAGATAATTTCAATATGATGACTGAATAAGGCAAGCTAATGGTGCATTTGCTTTTATTCATAAATCACCCCTTTAAAGTCAACCTTTACACACTTGTATTTCTTTTCGCTTTAAAATAGTAGAGGGGTTAGTTATTTAGTTTTGTCTAATAATGGGATTAATTTTACTTTATTATCAGAAGCGACTTTACGGATTTCTAATTCGATTCCTTTTTCATCTAATTTTCGAAAAGCTGCTTCATCTGTTGCATCAACGGATACAGCATTTGTAATCATATGTTTGCCTTCACGAAAAGCCATGCCACCAATGTTTACTGTTGTAATATTTACACCAGCTTCTACCAAAGTTAAAACATCAGTTGGGTTAGTAAATAGAAACATTACTGGAGTTGTAGCATATTTGGGATTATTATATACACGAATCCCTTTTTGGACATCTACCACACTTGCTTTTACTCCTGGAGGTGCTACTTGTGTAAGAAGTGTTTTACGTACTTCATCTTTTGCTACATCATCGCTAATAACGATAATTCGTTCTACCTGCGTTTCTTTTGTCCAAACTGTTGCTACTTGTCCGTGAATTAAGCGATCATCAATACGAGCTAAGCGAATTTCCATTATAAATCGTCCTCTCCAATTTCTTTATCTATTTTTGGTAATGATTCTTTGAGTGACTTAACGCCACCCGTTCCTGCTGTAAGAGCTATTTCAACTAGATCTTTTTGTTTACTTGCTGGGCGCATAGAGAGCGTTTCAAGTAACATAGGAATGTTGACCCCCGTAACAACATCCATATTTTCTTCTGGAAGAGCAACTTGACTAGATGCATTATATGGACTACCGCCAAATAAATCTACCATGAAAATAACCCCTTCAGAAGTATCTAATTTCTCTAGTTTTTCCTTATATTTGGTAATAAGCGTATCAGTGTTTTCTCCAGGAATAAAAGTAATAAATTCTACATTATCCTGTTTGCCGATAATCATCTCAGCTGATTTCAACAATTCACGAGCAGCTTCACCGTGTGTGCCAATAATAATTGCCACTGGCATAAGTATCTCCTCCTTAAAGCATGGATTTGAAGCATCCATTAATACTAACGCAAAAACTGTGCCAACTTTTCTGTATTAGACAACCTCCTTTGCTAATAGAAGTGGTTCAAGGCTTTTGTAAGTTTGTACTAATAGATGTTTAGCAACTTAATACGCTAAATAAATACCTTAATACACTAAAAGTGAATCTGAGACATACATACCTCATTACCCTAAAAGAATAATCTGAAAACGCTATACTGAAATTAATGTAAGCTTATTGATAGGAGTAAAATATCCAGTTACAATTTTAAAAGTAACCATAAAAAAGACATTCTCTCCAATTTGAAATTAAGAATGTCTTTTTAACTTATGAAATTACTTCTGGTTGGATTTCGTTTAAAATATCATATAGATAGCAAAGCTCATCATTTGTCAGTTTTAAGTTCATTTTGTAGATAACTTCTTTATTAGTTTGTTCGAGCGCTTTATAGATATCTGTTTCTAACATATTTTTTGGATCGCGATATACTAAACCATCATTTAAAACCATTCGTTCTAGAGCACATCCAACGTGAATAAGTAAATTGATTTTAAATGTATTATCAAGTTGGTAACCTAGTTTATTCTCTAGCACACTTGCAAAAGAACTAAGAATTTCAATTGTTTTCTTTGGGTTAAGATAAGTTAAAAATTCATTAAGACTTTCTTCGATAATTTCTTTTGCGATTCGTCCTGTTTCGCCTTTTTTAACAATGATATTGCGCTGTTTAACCAGACTAACAAGTTGTTCCTCACCATCAATTCCAAAAAGTCGTTCAAGTGGGATAAAAGGAATCTGGATTTTCGGATCTTGAATCCCAACAGCCATTAAAATATCATTTTCTTCTTGTAGTTGTTCTAATTTCGTATCCATTTCGTGTAAACCAATAGGGATGACTTTAATGGCATCAGTAGTAATAGTATCTAAAATATTTTCAATGAATAATTGAAGTTTTTCGGCTGTTCCTTCACCAGTCGCGCAAATAGTTACAATCGCATGTGGTTTTTGCGTTGTTTCTAATGTGTCATCATCTGAATTATAACCGCCATAACCTCTAAAATCTTTCAGCGAGTCATAAATACTATCAAGCTCCATATCCAGAATATTGGATTTACGTACAGCTTCAATAACAGTGGCTGTCGAAACCATATCTATCGAGCGAACATTAATACCTGTACGTTCAGAAATAACAGGCGCAAAACTCGTCAGTGAGCCCATATCAACAAGCAGTAAGAGACCACGACCCATATCCATTTCTTTTGCTCGTTCAATTAATTTATCTAGAACAATTTTTGGACTTTGGTCAAGAGGCATGTCAATTCCTTCTACCAAACCTTCACCAAGTAATTTTTTTGCTACACTAACCATACTACTAGCTGTGTTATTACCATGTGTTGCTACCAGTACAGCGACACGAGCATTTTCTTGTTCCTTTAAAAGAGAGCTAATAAGAAGAGTTAAATACATTACTTCCATGTTAGGAACACGTATATGGAAAGTTGCTTCAATATCATCTTTTATTTCACGCGATAACTCATAAGCCTCGGGTTGATCATTAACGACATTTTCGATATTCGTATATTTTAAAGGTTTATTACTTTCAATTCGTTTAATAAAAGAAGTTAGATGCAGACTAAATGCAAGTAAGAATCTTTCGTTTAATTTTTTGCCTAGTTGGTGTTCAATTCTTTGCTCGATACCTTCTGCAAAATTGAGAATTTCTTCATTGACAATTTTTAAGATATTTTCGCGATTATGAATCGTATTTTTGAATTTATTATAAAAACTGTTGAGATGAATATCAATATCCATCTTAATAAATTTTTTAATGTCGTCATCTTCTACACCTTGGTCCATTAAAATAGAAGCTTTATCTTCAATAATTTTGTAAAGGTTGAAGTTTGGCTCGTATTCATCAGAAGTAATTAACGTATTGTTAAGTTCAGGGAAGATAGTAGTGTATGGTTCTAAATATTCCGCAATAGCTTGAAGTTCTTTGCGTCGATTACTAAAGTGGAAATAGCCATCTTTAATGTTAATAGGTAAAGTTTTAAAATCAATTAAGATTTCATCATCCTTATCAAAACTGTTCAAAAATCCTTGGGCACAGACCAATTGAATATTCGATTTTAACTGACCGATATTCCCGTAAGTTGTGTTGCCAATTAATGCTTTGGCAGCCTCATCTTCAATTCTAATCGGTTTATTTACACGATGAGCTTCACTAGAAAGGAGATATTTAAGCAATTCTACACGTTCAAAAGCAGTTCGTTCTTCTAAACTTGGAAGTGTAATAATGATCGGAATACGACGCATAAATGTTTTTAATAAAGAAGATTCAGGGTTTTCTGTCGTCGCTCCTATAATTAAAACATTGGATTTACGAGTTCGATCTGTTTCCCCGAGTTTGTTATAAGTGCCAGAGTCCATCAAATAAAAAATCATTTCTTGTCCTTCAGGAGGGAGACGATGGATTTCATCTAAGAACAAAATGCCGCCTTCAGCTTTTTCCACTAATCCACCTTTATCACTTTCGGCTCCAGTAAAGGCACCTTTTACATGCCCAAAAATATGGGACATCAAGAGTTGCGGGTTGTTATAATAATCTGCACAATTAAAAATAATAAACGGAGCGTCTGCTGGTAAACGCTTAGCATGTTGCGAAAAACGATACATTAAGTTAGCAAACAATGTTTTACCTACCCCAGTTTGTCCAAGAATCATCGTATGTAGTCCATTTGGCGGGTAAAGTACAGCTGCTTTGGCTTGTTCGACAGGGGTTTTTAGACTATCATTTACACCAATTAAATCATCAAAAGGGCTTCTTTCAACAATGTTTGGTTTTAAAATTTTTAGGAGAGCTTCTGAACTGTCAAATTCCAATTCACTGTCCGAAAGAATTCTTCCTAGTTCTTCTTCCACAGCGGTTCTAGGAAAATAAAGTACAGGACGGCCAACGATTTTAATGATTTTTCCTTGTCTGTGAAGTTCATTTAATTCCATACTGACATTGTTTCTTAAAATATCTAATGTTTCTGAAATAGTGCTCGCTGTAAAGCCTTCATTATCTTCAAGTTGTTCACGAATGGTCTTTGATGAAGGGTTTTCTAAAATAAATTCATAAATACGGTCAATACGTTTCATTTATAAAACCTCCAAAGAGTATTGAAAAACGAACAGTGTATTATTCAAACTTAATACAGTCGAGAATTCTGTATTTATCTTAGCATTCCTAATGAAAATGTCAATGATTATTTAATAAAAATCAAATTGACTACCTTTCTATATAGTACTATTATATAGAAGGAACAAAAAAAACTGATGAGGTGTTCATAATGTCAAAAGTATTATTTATCAAAGCGTCACCGCTTCCTAATGAAGTATCAAGAAGTTCACAAGTAGCAGCGACTTTTATGGAAGAATATAAAGCGAAAAATCCTTCTGATACAGTAGAAGAATTGGTTTTATATAATACAGAAGTACCTTTACTCGATTTAGAATTAATGACAGCTGGAAGAGAGCTACAAGCTGGTAAAGCCTTCGCAGATTTAGACCCAGATGTACAAAAAAGATTAAATGCGTATAATGCGCTTACAGATCAATTCCTAGCAGCAGACAAATTTGTTTTTGTTTTCCCACTTTGGAACCTTGGAATTCCACCGCTTTTAAAGGCATATGTGGATACATTTGTTATTGCAGGTAAATCTTTCCGTTATACAGAACATGGACCAGAAGCACTTTTAAAAGGTAAAAAAGCGATATTGATTCATGGTAGCGGTGGTATTTATTCAGCTGGAGATGCAAGTTCATTCACTCACGGAGAACCGTATTTACGTACTATTTTACAATTTATTGGTATTGAAGTAGTACCGTCCATCTTTGTAGAAGGGATTGACCACAATCCTAGCAAAGAAGCGGAAATCGTTGCAGCTGCTAAAACGGTAGCGCGTGAAAGTGCTACAGATTTTTAAAAAGTTTGTGAAAAGTTAGTTTGTAGTTTTAAATGTTAAGATAGTACTATCAACTGTCTAGACCAATAAAAACATATAAAAAGATTGCTAATCCCTTTATAAATTGGTAAAGTAGAGAAGTAGATTAATGGATAAAGTGCTGATTTAACTCGGCGCTTTATTCTGTTTAGTTACTCGAAAGGGATGAATTAGGATGGAAGAGCAAAAAGAAGAATTGCAAAGAGGACTGAAAAACAGACATATTCAGTTGATTGCGATTGGCGGAGCAATTGGAACGGGGCTTTTTCTAGGAGCAGGTAAATCAATTCATTTAGCCGGTCCATCTATCATGTTAGTTTACTTAATTATTGGAGCGATTTTATTTTTTGTAATGAGAGCTCTGGGTGAATTACTAATACATAACCCAACAACAGGGTCTTTCACAGAATTTGCAGAGCAGTTTATAGGACCATGGGCAGGATTTATTACTGGTTGGACGTATTGGTTCTGTTGGATTGTTACTGGTATTGCAGAAATCACAGCGGTTGGTATGTATGTGAAGTTTTGGGTGCCAGATTTACCACAATGGATTCCAGCTCTTGCATGCGTTTTGATACTATTACTCTTTAATTTAGCCACTGTTAAAGCTTTTGGCGAAATTGAATTCTGGTTTGCGATTATTAAGGTAGTTGTTATTATCGCTTTAATTGTCATTGGGTTTGTACTTGTATTTATTGGCTATAAACATGGAACAAGTACGGCATCATTTTCTAACTTAGTCGATTATGGTGGCTTTTTCCCAAATGGAATTGCTGGATTTTTATTAGCATTCCAAATGGCGACTTTTTCGTTCGTTGGAATTGAGCTCGTTGGTGTAACAGCTGGAGAAGCGGATGACCCAGAACGAACGCTTCCAAAAGCAATTAATAATATTCCCATTCGGATATTAATTTTCTATATTGGTGCTTTATTAGTATTGATGTCAATTTATCCATGGAGTAATATTGATCCCAACACGAGCCCGTTCGTAAGTGTGTTTACGATGATTGGTATTCCAGCAGCTGCAGGTATTATAAATTTTGTTGTATTAACAGCAGCAATGTCTTCCTGTAATAGTGGGATTTTCAGTACAAGTCGGATGCTCTATACACTTTCAGCAGAAGGAAAAGCACCGAAAAAAATGCATCACTTAAGTTCAAATGGAGTGCCTGCAACAGCTTTAATAACTTCTACGGCATGTTTACTTATCGGTGTATTCTTAAATTATGTTTTACCAGAACAAGTATTTATTTTAGTTACTAGCATTGCAACGATTTGCTTTATCTGGGTTTGGGGTGTCATTTTGGTGGCTCATTTGCGTTTCCGCCATAAACATCCTGAAATTGCAGCAAAAAGTAAATTTAAAATGCCTTTATCACCAGTGATGAACTGGGTAAGCTTGGTTTTCTTTGCAGGCTTATTGATAATCCTTGGTTTTGCAGCAGATACACGAATTGCGCTTTTTGTTACGCCAGTGTGGTTCTTGATTTTAGCAATAGCGTATCAGATTTTAAAAGCATCTAATCGAAAGACAAAAATTCGACATAATTAATTAAAAGGCAATCATTCGCTAAAGCAAGCAGTTTTAACGAATGATTGCCTTTTTTTGATACTTATAAATGCTCACGAATTTCTTTACAAATTTAAAAAATCGTGTAGAATGATAGGTGTTTAGAGGTTTTACCACTTCTACGTTTTATGAGTGAGTACTCACTCATTTTTCAGAATAAGCATTTATGTGAAGTGGTATACAAATAACGGATGATATGTGAACTACTATACATATCGAACAGTGCGTTACGAAAGGGATGAGAGAATGATTCATGCAGGATTAGATGTGGGATCAACAACAGCAAAGGCCGTAGCACTTAACGATCAAGGGGATATTTTATTTCAAACTTACAGAAGACATTATTCCGACATTAAAAAAGTAACCTTAGAAATTATGCAAGATATGCAAAAAAAATGCGGTATGACGGAAATGACATTCAAAATTACGGGATCATCAGGACTCGCAATTTCCAAATTTTTGAATGTGCCTTTTGTGCAAGAAGTAATTGCTTGTACAGAAGCTGTAGAACAAGTAATACCAGAGACAGATGTAGTAATTGAGCTAGGCGGGGAAGATGCGAAGATTATTTATTTTAGCGGAGGAATTGAGCAACGAATGAATAATGCTTGTGCTGGAGGAACCGGTGCTTTTATTGACCAAATTGCTACATTACTTCAAACAGATCCGACCGGTTTAAATGAATTAGCTCAAAATGCAAATACGATTTATCCAATCGCTTCTAGATGTGGGGTTTTTGCTAAAACAGATGTGCAACCATTGCTCAATGAAGGTGCTAGAAAAGAAGATATCGCAGCTTCGATTTTCCAAAGTGTTGTGACACAAACTATTAGTGGACTTGCTTGTGGACGTCCGATTCGCGGTAAAGTAGCGTTTCTTGGTGGCCCACTTACATTTCTTGATCAATTACGTTATCGTTTTACAGAAACATTGAAAATGAAAGATAGTGATATTATTGCGCCTCAAAATGCGGAATACTTTATTGCACTTGGAACTGCTTTTACTGGGTTAAATGATGTGCCAATAAAAGTAGACGATATGATTAACCGCCTTTCTAATATGGATATGACTACAATGGCGACGGATACAGTTATCCTACCAGCTCTTTTTGAAAAGAAGGAAGACTTAGAAGACTTTCGTGCGCGTCATAATCAAATGAAAGCAAAGCGAGCGAATTTAGAAGAGTATGAAGGGGATGCTTATTTAGGGATTGATGCCGGGTCAACCACAACTAAATTAATTTTAATGAGTCAAACCAATGAAATTCTTTACTCGTTTTATTCTAGTAATAATGGGAATCCACTACAATCGGTTATTGATGCAACGAGTGATTTATATGAAATTTTACCAGAAAAAGTAAGAGTGGCGCAGTCTGGAATTACTGGCTACGGGGAATCACTTATTAAGGCTGCACTTAAAATTGATGTTGGCGAAATTGAAACAGTGGCGCATTACCGGGCTGCTCGCGAGTTTTTACCAGATGTTGATTTTATTTTAGATATCGGCGGACAAGATATGAAGTGTATGAAAATTAAAAAAGGTGCATTAGACAGCTTAATGCTCAATGAGGCTTGTTCTGCCGGATGTGGTTCATTCCTCGAAACATTTGCGCAAACACTTAATTTATCAATTGAAAAATTTGCCGCTCGAGCACTGGAAGCAAAAGCGCCTGTTGACTTAGGCTCACGTTGTACAGTTTTCATGAATTCCAAAGTGAAACAAGTGCAAAAAGAAGGCGTAAGTATGGAAGATTTATCTGCTGGACTTGCATATTCCGTTGTAAAAAATGCCCTTCAAAAAGTAATTAAACTACGTAGCCCGAAAGATATTGGTGAAAAAGTAATCGTTCAAGGCGGAACTTTTTATAACGAATCAGTGCTTCGTGCTTTTGAGCTTTTAACAGGACGAGAAGTAGTGAGACCAGATATTGCTGGTATGATGGGAGCGTATGGTGCGGCTCTCATTGCCCGTGAACACTATGAAACTGGCGAAGTAACAGAAATGCTCGTACGTGAAAAATTACGTGAATTTAGTGCTGAAACTTCGCAATCGCGCTGTAATCTTTGTAGTAACACATGTCAGTTAACAGTAACTAGATTTGGTGATGACCGGATGTTTGTTAGTGGGAACCGCTGTGAACGAGGAGAACGTGTAGAAACGAAGCGCAATTTACTGCCAAATTTATATGCTTATAAATTAAAACGAACCTTTGATTATAAATCACTGAAAAAATCAGAAGCTACAAGAGGCACTATTGGTATTCCACGAGCACTAAACGTTTTTGAAAACTATCCACTTTGGCATACGATTTTAACAAACTTAGGTTTCCGTGTCGTTTTATCTTCTAAATCTTCTAAGAATTTATATGACAAAGGTATTGAAACGATTGCATCTGAAGCAGTTTGTTTCCCAGCAAAATTAACACATGGTCATATTATGGATTTAATTAAGAAAAAAGCAGATCGTATTTTTTATCCATCTGTTGTTTATGAAAAACCTGAATTTGGAGAAGCAACAAATAACTTTAATTGTCCAGTCGTGGCGGGCTATCCAGAAGTTATTCGTGTTAATGTGGATGCTTTAGAAGAAAAAAATATTCCAATGATTAGTCCATTTTTAACGTTAGATAATGAGAAAGCGTTAATTGAACAAATGAGCCTCGCTTTCCCAGAAATCCCAGCTACGGATATGGAAAAGGCAGTTCAGGCAGGATTAGAGGAAGCGGAACTTTGCCGTAAAGATATCCAAGCTGAAGGAGAAGCAGCACTTACTTATATTAAGAAAAACAAAATTAAAGGAATCGTTCTTGCTGGACACCCATACCATATTGATCCAGAAGTAAATCACGGAATTCCAGAGCTTATTACGATGAACGGCATGGCGGTACTTACCGAAGATTCGATTTCCCATCTTGGTGAAATAGATCATAAACTTCGCGTCGAAAATCAGTGGAAATACCACGCAAGATTATACCGAGCAGCTAGTTTTACCGCTAAAAGTGAAGATTTGGAATTTGTGCAATTAACTTCATTTGGTTGTGGGCTGGATGCGATTACAACAGATATGTGTCAAGAAATCATTGAAGGGCATAACAAAGTATATACGTTACTTAAAATTGATGAAATTAACAACCTTGGCGCCGCTCGAATCCGCGTACGCTCGTTAAAGGCAGCGATGGAAGAACGTGAGAAAAATAACGTGAAACCAGGAATTATGGCAAAACCAAAAGAGCGTCCATTATTCACTAAAGAAATGAAGAAAACATATACTATCTTAGCGCCACAGCTAGCTCCAACTCATTTTGAAATGTTAGAAGCGGCTTGTAAAGTGGGTGGCTACAATTTAGAAGTACTACCAGCTGTAACGCCGCGTGCGGTTGATGAGGGCTTACGTTATGTCAATAATGATGCTTGTTATCCAGCGATTTTAACTATTGGACAAATGATGGATGCGCTGAAACATGGCGATTATGATTTAAATAATTTAGCGGTATTAATGACACAAACTGGTGGCGGATGCCGAGCAACGAACTATATCTCCATGCTGAAAAAAGCCCTTGGAGAAGCTGGACTAGATCATATTCCAGTTATTTCTCTCAATGCAAATGGATTAGAAAAACAACCAGGATTCAAAATGACGCCAAAAGTGCTTGTTCGTTTCCTAGCCGGAATTAGCTTAGGTGACGCACTCGACCGGATGCTTTACCGGACAAGACCTTATGAAGTGGAACCTGGAAGTGCCAATAAACTATTCCGCGAGTATTTAGATGCTGGGCGTGCTCTAATGGAAAATTATTCTTTCCTAGCATATAAAAAATTAGCTAACGAAATGGTTCGAGCTTTTGATAACTTACCAATTACAGATGAAGTAAAACCAAGAGTTGGTGTAGTTGGAGAAATTCTCGTGAAATTCCATCCGGGCGCAAATAATAATATTGTTGATGTTATTGAAGACGAGGGCGGAGAAGCAGTTGTTCCAGATTTAACAGATTTCATTTTATATTGTTGTTATGATGATCACTTTGCTGCCAATACATTTGGACGTTCCAAAGTTAAATCATTTGCGAAACAAAGCGTGGCAATTCCGTTAATCAACCAATTCCGTAAACCAGTAACAGATGCCTTGAAGAAAAGTGAACGATTTGAAGCACCAGCAAGTATCGAATCTATCGCAGAAAAAGCAAGCCAACTGCTATCACTTGGTAATAAAATGGGCGAGGGCTGGTTCTTAACAGGTGAAATGTTTGAATTACTGGATAGCAATGTGCCAAATATCGCATGTTTACAACCATTCGCATGTTTACCAAACCATATTACTGGTCGCGGAATGATTAAAGGACTTAAAAAAATGTATCCAGAAGCTAACATTATGTCTATTGATTATGATGCAGGATCAAGCTCCGTGAACCAACTGAATCGAATCAAGTTGATGCTCTCGATAGCTAGAAAGCAACTTGAAACAGTCGATGTTGTAGAAGAAAAAGAAACCAATACTAGATTTAATCCAAGAGAAAAAATTCTTGGTAAAGCAAAACAAGTAAGAGAAAGTGCGCCAGTCGAGATGATTGGTAACAAAGTCAAACAAGCAAGAGATGCTGACCCAGTTGGCGCCATTGCCCAAAAAGTAAAACATGTTGCATCAAGTAGCGAACATATTCAAACAGATAATGATTAAAAAAGACAAGCCGCCTATTATTTATGGGCGGCTTGTTTCATTTATACTTCCGTTATTGGAGCAAATTCTGCACGGATAATCTTTTTTAGATCTATAGGAGCTATTTCCATTTGTAGTCCTCTTTTTCCAGCTGAAATCAAGATAGTATCAAACATTTCTGCGCTACTGTCGATAAAAGTTGGAAATAATTTCTTCATGCCAACAGGAGAACATCCTCCGCGAATATAGCCAGTTAATTTTTCAAGTGTATCCACCGCAATCAATTCACATTTTTTATTTCCGCTAATCTTCGCTATTTGCTTCAAATGTAAGGTTTTATCAGCTGGAATACAAGCAACAATGTTCCCAGTTTTATCACCAGAAAGAACCAACGTTTTAAAAATCTGAGCAGGGTTATTGCCCGTTTCAATTGCAACATGAATCGCATCGAGAGAATCTTCACTAAAAGCGTACTCATGTAAGCTATAATTAATCTTCTGTTTATCTAAAATTCGACAGGCATTTGTTTTTTTATTCATATCTTCCACCTCGATTAATGTAAAATTATGTACAAATTATGACACTTTTTGTAAAATAGTTGGCATTTTAATCTACTTTCTGTACAATTAGAATGAATTCGAAACAAGAAAGGGAGATTAAAATGAAAAAAGGGTTATTTAGTTTGGTACTTGTTCTTGCAATGGTACTTGTTTTGAGCGCATGTGGTGGCGCTTCAAGAGTAGAACCAAAAGAAGCAGGAGAAATTACAGTTAATTCTGTCGTTTATAACAAAGACACGGACAAAGTAAAAGATGTATATGGTGAAGACGGTAGTAAATTCGAAAAAGAATTTGAAACTAGCTTCAAAGAAAGTTTCATCAATACATTCACCGCTAGCTTTTCAACGGATGTTAACTTAGACAAACAGGTAGACGATTTCTATAATGCACTTCGTAAACAAGTAAATGAAAAGACATCGTATACTACTAAAGTAACAAATGACGATAAAGAAAGTCCAGAAATTCAGTTTTCCGTTAAAGGCTTAAATATGAAAGGTGTTCAAACAGAGCTAGTAGAAGAATTAACAAAAGCAGCAACCGCTGACCCATCTCTAGCAACTGACAACCAAAAAATGGCTGAAAAAACTATGGAAATCTATACAAAAGCTGTTCAAAATGCAGACGCAGTATCAGAAGCAAAAACTGTCACACTTAAACTAAAAGCAGATCCAGATGATGACTCCTTATGGAAAATGCAAAACGACATGGCATTCATGCAAGAACTAACAACTGCATTCTTCATGGGCGGCATGAACTAAGATTTTTATAGACACCAGCAACTTTCGGGTTGTTGGTGTTTTTTTGTTTCCAAGAATAAATGTTATAATAACACTAAAATTTAATAATGGGAGGCGCCATATGACTACTATAAAAATTGCATTAATCCAACAAAAAGCAGTACCAAATAATAAAGAAGCTAATTTAAAATTAGCCATCAAATATATAAAAGAAGCACATAAAAAAGGGGCAGATTTAGTGCTTTTCCCCGAGATGTGGTCAAACGGTTATGCGCCACCTTTTGAAGATGCTTTTAATCATCCACTAGCTACTAGTTTTGGTGCAGAACGATTCAAGTGGTTAAATGAAGCAATTGAAGAAGACAGTACTTATGTCTTAACGCTGAAAAAACTTGCCAAAGAGTTGCAGATTGGCATTTGCGCTACGTATTTGTCTAAAACGGAACAAAAACCACAAAATACTGCTATTATTATTGACCGAAAAGGAGAAATGATTTTAGACTATGCCAAAGTCCATACGTGTGATTTTTCTTTAGAAATATTATTACAAAGTGGCGAGGGATTTAAAGTTTGTGAGTTTGATGGTATTAAGCTGGGAGTCATGATTTGCTATGATCGCGAGTTTCCAGAAAGCGCCAGAGTTCTCATGTTAAAGGGTGCAGAAATTATCCTCGTTCCAAATGCTTGTGATATGAATCCACCCAGACTTAATCAACTAAATTCTCGTGCTTTTGAAAACATGGTTGGCGTAGCGATGGCAAACTATCCTGGCGAAAAATGGGGCAGATCAACTGCTTTTTCCCCGATTGTTTTTGATGAAAATGGGGATTACCGCGATAATACGATTATTGAAACAGATGACGTTTCAGAAGGTGTTTTTATTGCTGAATTTAATTTAGACGAGATTCGAAATTACCGGGAAAATGAAACGTGGGGAAATGCCTACCGAAAACCGCAAACATATACAGATTTAATAAGTTCAGATGTAAAAGCGCCATTTAAACGAAATTAAAAAAACAGAGAAGAGCAATCTCTGTTTTTTCTTTAAAAATAATAAAGCCCGGTAACAATCAGCGCAACGACCAAAATCCCCGGAACAATATTCGCGACCCGAATCTTGGTTAAACCAAGCAAGTTTAGACCAATTGCCAATATCATAATTCCGCCAGTAGCTGTTAATTCTTTAATAATGAGTGCCATTAAGTCAGCTGGGATGAACTGATTAATTTGTGTGGCGAATAAGGCGATAATGCCTTCAAATAAGAAGACTGGAATAGCTGAGAGCATAACGCCCCAACCAAGTGTCGTACTGAGAAGAAGGGCAATAAATCCATCCATCACGGATTTCATATAAAGCACATCATGATTACCTCGAATGCCGCTATCAAGTGCACCAATAATCCCCATCGCACCAATCACAAAAATAAGAGTTGCAGTAACAAAGCCTTTTGAAATATTACTTTTTCCTTTTGCACCAACTTTGCGTTCAATCCAGTGCCCAAGCTGATTAAGATGATAATCTATGTTAAGCCATTCCCCAATAACGGCTCCAAAACAAATACTTAAAATAACAATAAGCGAATTGCTCGTTTTAAATGCCATTTGAATACCAAGAACGATAACAGACAATCCCATTCCTTTCATGACAGTATCTTTCATCCGTTCAGGAATATTATGTAATTTTATGCCAATAACAGAGCCAACTAAAATCCCCAGCCCATTAACTAGAGCGCCAAGTAGAACCATTTTCTTCCCCCTTTTTGCATATAGCATTAGTATACAGGAAGTTTCTAGCAATTGGGAGCATAATTTGGCACAAAAAAGTCGAAGGGGCATTATTTGCTCCTTCGACTTAAAAATTATTTTCCAGCCACTGTAAAACGTTCGTTTAAATGGTTTGGTCGTTCGATTTCATCTAAAACAGCAATAGCGTAATCTTCCATGCTGATAAAACTATTACCAGCGCTATCAAATAATAGATGATCTTGACCTAATTGATAATCTCCCGTACGTTCACCCGGTTCAAACATGGCAGGAGGACTAATATAAGTCCAACTAAAATGTCCTTTGTTTTCTTTTAAATGCGCCAATTGTTTCGCTTGCGCATGGGCTGTTGGATAATATGGAGCTTCTCTTAATCCCTTAGATTCCAAAAGGGTATTGCCATCTTCATCGATTTGAAGGCTGGCTGCTCCACCAACAACAAGTAAACGCGGAGAAACTGTTCCGTTTAGTACAGAAATCAAGTGGTCTAGTGAAGTAACATGCTTTTCTGCTTCCTCTGGACTGACTCCATAAGCATCCACCACGACATTTTGATCGGATAAATCTGAAAGTGTTAAATCAAATATATCCTTTTGCAAAATATTGATGTCTTTATGCGTTTGCGTAATTTTTCCTGCATTTCTAACAATTGCAGTTACTTCGTGGCCACGGTTTTTTGCTTCTTCTAAAATTCTCGAACCAGCTCGGCCCGTAGCTCCAATGATACCAATTTTCATGAAAAAAGCCCCCTATTCATTTTTGTGGAATAGATTCTCGCTTGATAGAAGAATTATTCCCGAAAGAGGGGACTGGGAAACATTTATTTTTTTGCAGCGTTTGCTAATTGTTTGATTTTGGCAGCAGAATAAATATGTGAAATCGTGAAAATAATCAGTGCTAACCAGATGAACATGAATGCAAATAATTGGATATGATCAAAACTTTCTTTGAACAGTAAAACGCCGAGTGCCAGCATTAAAGTTGGTCCGATATATTGCAAGAAGCCAACCATTGTATAGCTGATTTTCTTTGCAGCAGTGGCAAATAATAGCAGCGGGATAGCAGTAACAACACCAGCACCAACTAAAATGATATTTGTTTGTGCGGGATACTGCATCAATCCATTGGTGGCGAAAAAGATGACATATATAAGTGCAAATGGTGTAATAATCATGGTTTCAAGCGTTAAGCCAGTCCATACAGAAACCGAAACAACTTTTTTTATCAGCCCGTAAAGAGAGAAAGTAACAGCCATACCAATCGCTGCAAAAGGAACAGACCCAAGATGCCAAGTAAGTATTAAAACACCAATTGTAGCGGAGATTACTGCAATAATTTCTCCACGACTCAAGCGCTCCTTTAAAATAACTGTTGCTAGAAGTACGTTTACAAGTGGATTGATGTAGTAACCAAGACTTGCTTCTGTCACATGACCGCTGTTTACCGTATAAATGAATAAATACCAGTTTGCTGTAACTAAAAAAGCCGCCGCAATAATGGCGATAAGCGTTTTCGGTTTAAGCAAAACATCTTTTGTTTCTTGAAAAACCATTGAAGCCTTTCGTAAACAAACGATTAAAAATAACATAAAAATAAAAGACCAAATAATCCTATAGGCCAAAATCTCCATTGGCGGGACATTGGTCACTAGCTTCCAGTATATTGGAAGAACGCCCCAACACACATAAGCGAGAGCGCCAGCGATGATTCCGCCCAGCTGTCCGTTTTGTTTATTTTCCATTGTGATGTTAGCCCCCTTTTTTAAAACAATAGAACTATTTTATCCTAAAAGGGAGAATAAAGCTATAAAAAAACTACGAATAGGCTTGCTATTCGTAGTTCCAACAATTATTTACTTGCTTCGATTTGGATGTTTAATTTTACTTCGTCACCAATAAGTACGCCACCAGTTTCTAACGCAGCATTGTAATTTAGGCCAAAGTCTTTACGATTGAATTTACCTTTTGCTTCAAATCCAGCTACCATGTTACCAGTGTTTGGATCTTTTCCAGTACCTTCATAGCTTACTTCTAGTGTAAGAGGTTTTGTTACGTCACGAATAGTTAAATCACCAGTCACTTCGTATTCATCATCGCCATCAGCTGTGATTTTTGTTGCTGTAAAAGTAATGTTTGGATATTTTTCAACATTAAAGAAATCTTCGCTTTTTAAATGACCATCACGTTGGGCTTGGCGAGTGTCAATGGATTCTGCTGCAACGGAAAAGTTTAATTTTGCGGATGTTAAATCTTCTGGATCCATTTCGATATCTGCTGTGAAATCGCTAAATGCACCTTTTACTTTTGATACCATCATGTGTTTTACTTGAAATTCGATTGAACTGTGAGCTGCGTCTACGTTCCATTTTTCTACTGTCATTGTTTCATTCCTCCAAATATGTTTTTTTATAAAAGTACTCCTCTTATAATCTAGCCTAAATCGTTTAAGATTAAACCTTAGAAAATATACTTTTACGAATTAGAAAAGCAATTGCTTAACTGTTTATAAATAAACTATATCACACTTACTTTTAATAAGCAACTATAAAAACGTATTATAAATATATTTTTTTCGTAAATTTGATTGAGTTTTTTGCATAAAGTGCGTAAAATAGGTTGTAAGAGGGAGGTTGGATGATGGTAGGAATTAATACACATACAGAAAATATTAGTGAATTATTAAAAACATATTGGTCCATACAGCGGATTTCAGCGGGATATGCTGATCAAAATGCGGCTAGTTTAGGTTTAACTATTCAACAACTTGCTATGATAAATGTGATTTATAGCACCCCAGGAATTTCAGTGGCAGATTTAACTAAACGATTAATTATTACTGGAAGTTCTGCAGCAGCCAATGTGGATGGGCTAATTAGCTTAGGTTTAGTGATGAAATTAAATAAAACTATTCCAAATGATAGTATGGATCTTACATTAAAACTTTCAAAAAAAGGAGAAGACTTATCAAAACGTTCGACTGCAAATGCCTTTATGTATAAAGCAATGATGAAAGTTTTCGAAAATTTATCCGAAAATGAAATAGAGGACTTAATTCGTTTAAATAAAAAAGTCGAAACATTACTGAAAAAAAGCAAATAAAAACATCTCCTGTATCATTCAAGTAAAAATGAATGAACAAGAGATGTTTTTTTATTTTTCATCAAATTTGCAGTCTTCCAGTGGAATGACTTTTGTTTTATTTGTAAATTTAAAAGTTAACCAGAATATGAGGAAAATGGGAAGGCCGATATAAGAAATACCGATTTTTTGCCACCAAGCTGGATTGGTGAATTCTGGTTTTAAAAAAGCGACATAATCTTGACCAACAATAACTAAAATACATAAAATAAGCGCTAAAATTGGACCAAATGGAAAAAATTTTGCTTTATATTTAAGTTCATTTAAGTTGTGGCCTTGTTTGATGAAAGCCTTTCTAAAACGATAATGACTGATAGCAATTCCAACCCAAGCGATAAATCCAGTTAAGCCAGACGCCGAAAGCAACCATGTATAAATCACTGTGCCGTTTTCAGTTAGCGTTGTAATAAAGGTCATTGCGCCAACGATGGTTGTGACAATTAATGCAGCCATTGGAATTCCGCGACGATTTACTTTTCCTAAGAAGCGAGGAGCTTTTTTATCACGAGCCATTGCCCAGAGCATTCTTGTAGAAGCATAAAGTCCAGAGTTACCGGCAGATAGCACAGAAGTTAAAATAACCGCGTTCATTACCGAAGCTGCAAAAGCAAGACCAGCTTTCTCGAAAACTAACGTAAACGGACTAATCGCAACATCTGTCGCATCAGCACTTAGTAAATTTGGATTAGTATAAGGAATAATCATCCCAATAATAAATATTGCAAAGATATAAAATAACAAAATCCGCCAGAAAACTTGTTTAATTGCTTTTGGAACACTTTTTTCTGGAGTAGCACTTTCACCAGCTGCGATACCAACCATTTCTGTTCCTTGGAAAGAAAATCCAGCAATCAAGAAAGTACCTAATATGGCAAAAAATCCACCTTTAAACGGCGCATCTCCGGTAGTGAAATTCGAAAAGCCAATTGCTTCACCGCCAAGAATCCCGACAATTGTTAGCACGCCGACAATAAGGAAAATAATAACTGTAGCTACCTTAATAATAGAAAACCAATACTCTGATTCCCCGTAAGCTTTTACTGATAGAGCATTTAATCCAAAAATCAAAATTAAGAAAATTGCACTCCATAACCAAGCTGGGGTGTTCGGTAACCAAAATTGTACAATGATAGCCGCTGTAGAAATATCGACAGCTAGCGTAATAGCCCAGTTAAACCAATAATTCCAACCTAGCGCAAAACCAAAAGCTGGATCCACAAACCGACTAGCATATGTGCTAAATGAGCCAGATACAGGCATATAAGTCGCCATCTCGCCTAAACTAGTCATTAAAAAGTAAACCATAATCCCAATCGCGATATAAGCAACTAATGCTCCTCCAGGTCCAGCTGTATGAATGGCATTTCCACTTGCCAAAAATAAACCTGTTCCAATTGAACCACCAATCGCAATCATAGATAAATGTCTAGTTTTTAAGTCGCGATGTATTTCACCCTGTGTTTCTTTTTTCACTATAAATCTCCCTTTCTATTATTAGAGGAAGTGCGCAAAAAACAGCCAATCTGCAAGAAATTGGCTGTTACGTATTTTACCAACATCATTTTGTCAGATAGCACACCTATAAGAAATTTCGACAAATTCTTATAGCAGTCCAGCTCCTTTAGGAAACTGTCCCAACAACTATTTCTAAACAAAGAGAAAATAGTCACTTCGGCAATCATCCTGTTCATTCTTTGTCATCAGCGTCTTTGTTTCGCTTCTAAAAAATTACTTGTGAATCTTGCAACCTCTACCTCACCATTTGGATGAGGGTTTATATTCAATTATTTACTTTACCCATAATAACGGATAATGAACAGTTTGGCAATATGTTTAGTAAAATTGTAACGCTTCTTTGATTGTGCTGTAAGTAGTTAAAGATGACAAATTCTCTTGATAACGAATTAAGGTCATTGCGAATTTAGGAGAAATACCTGTGATAATCAATTCCACACCAGTTAACTTCATAAATCCATGAAATTTCACCAGATTCATCACAGCATCTTCATTAAACTCAGCAAGTCCAGAAAGGTCCACAATTAAATAATCTTCTTTGCCATTATCCATGTATTCACTCACATATTCAGACATTTGTTGGAAACGTTCATTTGTCAGAGAGCCAATTAATGGTAACACACAAATATTTTCTTTAATAGGAACAATTGGTGTAGAAAGTTTCTCGATTTCATCTAGCGATTTTTCAAGTTCGAGTTGGTAGTTGTGTTCGGTTGTAACGTCTTTTTGAATGCCAACAAAATACAAATGGCCATTATCATCATTAATAGGTTCGATAGTAAGTTCATTCATAAAAGAAGAGCCATCTTTACGATAATTTTTTAGTAAAACATTCGCTGTTGATTTTTGTTTAATAGCTTGACGGATTTTGGAGACTTCTTCTTTGTCCGTATCATCCCCTTGTAAAAAATGACAATTGGAGCCAATAGCTTCTTCTTTAGCATAGCCAGTAATATTTTCAAAACCAGTGTTTACAAAAATAATCGGATTGTTTTTTTGTTCAGCATCAGTAATAATTACTCCTACACTAGACAAATTTAATGCTTCTAAAATAACATCGAATTTTGGATAAGCAGTCATTTACGTCTTTTCCCCCTTTATAAATACAAATCTATCATACCATGTGAAAGAGGGAAAACCCAATGTCTAATTTGTGAAATAAATCGTACATAAGCAGAAAATGAGAAATCAAATAAAACCGGGTGTATAATAGAAGGAGAGGTGATTAGTTATGTATATTAGATTTACAGAAAGCGCCAAAAATCGACTTCAAGCACTCCGCTCGAATTTAGCTGGACAACTACATTTATATTATGACACAGAAGGCTGTTCGTGTGAAAATAGCGGTATTTTTACGCTTCGTTTAGTGGAAGCTAAAACAGCTGAAGACAACGAAATCGATTCTAATATTGGACCAGTATTAATAAAACGGTGGACAGAAATATTTTTAGAAGAAGCGCTTATTATCGATTATGATGATACAGCCAAAACGATGATTCTAAAAAGTGACGGTCAGTATTATAATCGTAATTTATTGCTTGTAACGGATAAAGATGAAGTCATTAGTTGTCCGATTAGTTAAGAGAGATATTTGAAGCTTGCAGATATAATAGTCTGTAAGCTTTTTTTGTCACCTTTTTGTCATACTTTAGCAGTTGAATTTACTAATTTGGGAAAATAACTTTCGCTTAAATATGTATTATTAGTATAGATGGAAAAACATGAAGGAGTTAATTGAATGAAACAACTAGGTTTTTTAATATTAATGATGACTTTACTATTAAGTGGATTTATTCCAAATGTACATGCAAAGACAGAGGGACCGCAAGCAGCTAATAATTTACAAGTAGCACCACCAGCTGCAATTAAAGATATTTTTCCAGATCCTGCTATGGCGAATGAAGTTTTAAAAGACTTGAATCTTAATAAATTAAATAAACAAAGCACCATCGATACGGTGACTCAAACCGAATTAAATAGTATTACTGGATCTTTTCAAGCAATTAATAAAGGAATTAAATCAATAGAGGGTGCGGAATATCTGCAAAATATAACTGAACTAGATGTGGAGAAAAACCAAATAACAGATATAACACCAGTTGCAAATCTCAAGAAATTGACCACATTGTTAATTAATAGTAATCAAATAAAAGATATATCACCAGTGGCTGATTTAGCTAATTTAACTACTTTCTACTGTGGGAATAATCCTATTAGCGATATTAGTGCAGTTCAAAATCTCACTAAATTATCTATTTTTAATTGTTACACAGCTAACGTAGAAAATATAAGTCCTGTCAAGAATCTTATTAATCTAAAAACATTAAGTTTAGGAAGTAATAACATACATGATATTAGTGATATAGAAAAATTAACTGCTCTCGAATATCTTAGTTTTAGTAATAATCCAGTAGAAAATCCAGAAGTTATTGGTAATTTAATAAACTTAAATACATTGTGGTTATATAATGCGCAGATTAAAAATATTGATTTCACAGCAAGTTTACCTAGTTTAACAAGTGTTTATTTATATAACAATCAAATTAGTGACATTAGCGAAGTAAGCAATTGGAGAAATATCGAGTATTTAGAACTAAATGGTAATCAGATATCAGATATAACGCCAATAGCCAATCTAACTACTCTTAAAACACTAAAGTTACAGGATCAAAAAATTACCAATCCTGAAATACCTTTCCAAAAAAATGTTTCCATTGAAAATAAAGTAATAGATAATTTTGGAAATATAGTAGCACCAAATAATATTAGTGATAATGGGATGTATAATAGCCCTACTTTATCATGGGATTTAAACGAAATAAAAGACAGTCTCTCTTATGACTTTTCAACAAAAATGACAATTTTAAAAATAAATGCTACTTTTTCAGGAACAGTGATTCAGCCATTAATAAAAGATAGCACTCGACCTGTCATTACAGCAGATGAAAAAATTAGTTATCCCGAACGAACAATAAAAACAGCAGCCGAATTTTTAACCGATATTCATGCGACAACAGATGACGGCAGTCCAGTCGAGGTGGATTTAAGTGCGGTAGATTTTGATAAGCCAGGAAGTTATACAGTGACTTTAACAGCGGTAGATTCGGCAGGGAACGTGGCAACTCCAGTAAATGTTATTATTACTATTACAGCGGTAGATATGAGCAAACCTGTCATTACAGCAGATGAAAAAATTAGTTATCCCGAACGAACAATAAAAACAGCAGCCGAATTTTTAACCGATATTCATGCGACAACAGATGACGGCAGTCCAGTCGAGGTGGATTTAAGTGCGGTAGATTTTGATAAGCCCGGAAGTTATACAGTGACTTTAACAGCGGTGGATTCGGCGGGAAACGTGGCAACTCCAGTTCAAGTAACAATTATTATTACTAGTTCAGAAAAAATAGATCCGGTTATTCCAGTTGTCCCCGAAGAAAGAGATATAAAACCAGAAGAGCCAAAGAAAATAACTATTCTTCCAAAAGATCAGGAAATGCTTATAACAATTATTCCAAAAGAAAATATCGAAAAATTAAGTTCAATCAGTGATACCAAAGTAACAGAAAAGAAGGAAGTAAAGAATAAAACTCTTCCGAAAACTGGTGACCAATTACCTTTTACAGCATTTTGGGGATTGCTTATTATCTCAGCAAGTATTTCTTATTTTCGTAAATAACCATTTTTGCCTAGGATAAATTCGTATTCTAGGCTTTTTTATGAAAATTGCATTAGAATGTGGTGAAACTTTAGACATATAGTTACACTGGCTTCGGTTTTGTAGTAACATGTAGTAGGAAGTTTATACATATGGAAGGAGTGTCATCATGGAACAACCATCAGTAGATGAGCTGAAGAACTGGCGAAATGTTATGCTTCTTCATCGTTTTGCACTAGAAGAAGTTAACACAAAGCTTAAAATATTAAACGAAGAATTCCAATTTATTCATGATTATAACCCAATGGAGCACTTAAAATCACGAGTAAAATCGCTTGAGAGTATTGGAGCAAAATTAGAAAAGAAAAATCTGGATATTACACCAGAAAATGCGCTAAAGCATGTACATGATATTGCAGGAATTCGAATTACCTGTTCGTTTGTATCAGATATTTTTAGAATTCATGAAATGCTTGCAGGCCAAAATGATATCACTATTAAACGTGTAAAAGATTATGTAACTAATCCAAAACCAAATGGTTATCGTAGTTTGCATTTGCTTTGTGAAGTGCCTATTTTCCTAACGAATCGTTCAGAAAAAATGACTGTTGAGATTCAAATTCGAACCGTTGCAATGGATTTTTGGGCGAGTTTAGAACATAAAATATATTATAAATATCAACAAGAAGCGCCAGTCGAACTTGTGAAAGAACTACAAGATGCAGCGCGTATTATTACTCATTTGGATGAAAAAATGAAAAATTTGAATGATCAAATTGATCAATATAAAAAAGAAAAAGAAAAGTAAGCATAAATAATGGCTTTATTTCTATGTAAACCAAGTGTTTGCAAAGAAATGAAGCTGTTTTATATTTGCGAGATAGTTTATTTTGCTTCATAATAATATAAGAGAAAAAGGAAAGGGGACTATACATATTGGAGATATTTTTATATGTTTTAGCATTACTTGTTGCCATTTTTATTTCTAACTTACTAAATCGATTTGTTCCCTTTGTTTCGGTGCCACTGATTCAAATTGGGTTAGGCGTATTCATCGCTGTTATGCCAATTACGTTTGATTTAAAATTAAATCCAGAACTTTTTCTAGTGATGTTTATTGCACCACTTTTATTTAATGATGGAAAAAGGACGGATAAGACTGCGCTCTGGGGAATGCGGATGCCGATTTTGGTGCTCGCGCTTGGACTTGTGTTTGCGACAGTAGTTGTGATTGGCTATTTTGTTCACTGGATGATTCCGACTATTCCACTTGCGGCGGCTTTTGCGCTTGCAGCAGCACTTGCGCCAACTGATGCAGTGGCAGTGAGTTCTCTTTCAGGACGAATAAATTTGCCGAAACGTATTATGAATTTGCTTGAAGGAGAGGCCTTGATTAATGATGCATCTGGTTTGGTTGCTTTCCAATTTGCGATTGCAGCAATGGTTACGGGTGTTTTTAGTTTAGTAGATGCTAGTATTAGCTTTTTTGTAATTGCTATTGGCGGTATTTTAGTCGGAATGATTCTTAGCTGGTTAAAATTCAGACTGTTAAAATGGGTGCGCGGGTTAGGTATGGAAGATGTAACTTTTCATATGTTAATCCAAATTTTAACCCCATTTATTATTTATTTAGTTGCCGAGGAACTTCATGTTTCCGGAATTTTGGCAGTAGTGGCGGCAGGAATAATGCATTCTATGGAACAAAAGAAAATGGATCCACAATTAGTTAAATTAAATGTAGTTTCACAAAGTACTTGGTCAGTCATTATTTTCGTTTTGAATGGTTTGGTATTTTTACTACTAGGGACACAATTGCCTTCTATTACCGAGGTGGTTTGGTATGATTCGGGTAGCAGTAATTTACAAGTCATTGCTTATATTTTATCAATTACGGCCGCGCTTATTATACTGCGTTTTCTATGGGTATACATATCGTGGAGTATTGGCGCAAAACAACGTCAGAAACAAAATAAAAAAACGCAATTACCACAACTCAGACCTGTTATGTTAACGTCCCTTTCTGGTGTGCGAGGTGCGGTGACACTTGCCAGTGCGCTTGCAATCCCGTTTTACCTAGATGATGGGACGCTGTTTCCACAACGCTCACTAATTATTTTTATTGCTTCAGGTGTTATTCTTTGCACCTTAGTCATTGCGACATTCATTCTTCCTCTACTAGCAAAAAGCGAAGAAGTCACAACAGCGGATGAACGCGCAGAAATGGCGACGCGGATTCGAATTCTAAGAAATGTTATTAGAGAATTAAAAGAACAGACTTTACCAGAAACAAAGGCAGCAACAGATGAAGTCATTGAGGACTACCGAAAACGAATTTATGATTTACAGCAAAATAGTAATTCTAGTCGCGGGATGGATGAAAGAGAACGTGAAAAACGTTTAGAAATTATCCAGTGGGAACGTGACAACACGCAAAAAATGACAGATGAAGGTCGCATCGTGGCTACAGACAGCTACCGTTATCAGCACTATCTTAATATGAGAGAGCAGGCAATTAAACAACGCTTTCGGACAAAAGTTAAAACCGCATGGATGTTTTTTTATCGTTTACTTATGCTTGTTCTTCATCCAAAAAAATGGGGTAGAGTAACCAATAAAATGAAAAAAGGTATTTCTAAGGATAGCGAACGTTTTCAAGCAATCCGCAAATTAAGAGAAGAAAACGAAATACTCGTTATTCAAAAGCTCAAAGAACAATTAACAAAAGAAAATGCTGATATTATCGGATCACTTATAACAGAACATACTATTTTTCTAGAACGTGTTAGAAAAGAACATGGTCCACGAGGAAAACGTGCCAAATTCGAACAGAAAAAAAGAGAAGTACAAGTGATCGCATTCCAACTAGAACGAGATATTATTCAAAAAATGTTTGAAACAGGCGGGATTTCAAGAGATTTAGCTAGAGATTTGCGCCAGAATTTAAATATGATTGAAACGTATTTAGATGCTGATTTTTTAGATTGAAATTGAACTATAAAAAGCCACCAAGATCATCATTTATTCTTGGCGGCTTTTATACTTTTTTAATGTGTAGAAAGCTTCTTTTTCTTTGTTACAAGACAATAAATAAAAAATCAAAAAAACTATTGTCCGCAGTTATACTTTGTTGTATAATGTATCTTGCTGTAAGTAAACTTTATGTTTAATATTAGTAAACTCCCATGACTTGAGGTTTACTATCACTAAACTTGAAAGAAAGGACATCGACATGGAAATTGGCAAACGCATAAAAAATCTTAGGCTCAGCAAGAACTTGACACAAGAAGAATTAGGCGAACGAACGGATTTGACGAAAGGCTATATTTCTCAGCTTGAACGAGATTTGAGTTCGCCTTCGATTGAAACGTTATTTGCTATTTTGGAAGTGTTGGGGTCTACTCCGAAAGATTTCTTTGATGAGGAAGAACATAATCAAAAAGTAATATACGGAGAACTAGAGCATACTTTCTTTGAAGATGAAGAAAAAGGTTACAGAATTAAGTGGCTTGTTCCAGAATCCAATGAAAAAGAAATGGAACCAGTGCTACTCGAAATAGAAGCAAACAGTTGTTTTAAAAGCTTTGAACCATCACTTTCAGAAACTTTTGCTTATGTGTTAAAAGGAGAAGTGACCGTGCTACTTGGTCGGAATGAATATGTAGCCAAAAAAGGAGAAGCAATTTATTTCCACGCCGCAGATGAACACCAAATTATTAATCGTTCAAGTGAACAAGCGACACTCATCTTAGTAGCGACAGAGTCATATTTATAAGGGAGGTAAATGATTGTGACAGAAACAATTATTCGTTTTGAAAATGTAACAAAACAATTTGATAATGATCCACCAGTGCTTGACAATGTCAGCTTTGAAATAGAAAAAGGAAAATTTTATACTTTACTCGGGCCTTCTGGTTGCGGGAAAACAACTATTTTGCGCTTAATTGCTGGATTTTTAGAAGCTTCGGAAGGACAAATTTACTTAGGAGATAAAGTAATTAACCAAATTCCAGCCAATAAACGTCCTGTAAACACTGTTTTCCAAGATTATGCGTTATTTCCACATTTAAATGTATATGAAAATGTGGCTTTTGGACTGCGGATTAAAAAACTAAAAAAAGAAGCTATCGATAAAAAAGTACAAGAAGCACTTCGCTTTGTAAACTTAAAAGGCTATGAAAAAAGAGAAATTAGCGAAATGTCTGGCGGGCAAAGACAGCGTGTTGCAATCGCTCGGGCTATCGTTAATGAACCAGAAGTTATTTTGCTTGATGAACCACTTTCAGCACTTGACTTAAAACTACGTACAGAAATGCAATATGAATTGCGTGATTTGCAAAAGCGCCTTGGGATTACGTTTATTTTTGTCACACATGATCAAGAAGAAGCACTTGCAATGAGTGATGAAATTTTCGTTTTAAATAAAGGCGAAATTCAACAAAGTGGCACACCAATTGATATTTATGATGAACCAATTAATAAATTTGTGGCGGATTTTATCGGCGAATCAAATATTGTTAATGGAAAAATGATTCAAGATTTCGAAGTGGAATTTGTGGAAAGACGTTTTGAGTGTGTAGACCAAGGTTTCCGTCCTAACGAAGTCGTGGAAGTGGTTATTCGTCCAGAAGATTTGGAAATAACTTCTGCGGAGAAAGGTAAGCTTCAAGTAACCGTTGATTGGATGCTATTCCGAGGTGTGCATTATGAAGTTGGTTGTATCGATATTGATGGAAATGAATGGCTTGTTCACACGACGAGAAAAGTTCGTGTGGATGATAAGATTGGCTTAGCGTTTGAACCAGAGGCAATTCATGTTATGCGTCTTGGGGAAACGGAGGAAGAATTCGATAAACGACTTGATAGCTATGATGAGGTGCAGTAATGAATAGACGCACCCGTACAGTTTATCTTGTTCCTTATGTGCTTTGGATTGTACTTTTTGTTGTTGCACCGATTTTATTAATTGTGTATTATTCTTTTTTTGATGTCGATGGCAATTTTACTGTAGATAATTATATTCACTTTTTTACCCCTGTATACTTAAAAATGACAGCTAGTTCATTCTGGTATGCGTTTTTAATTACAGTTTTTACATTATTAATTTCCTACCCAACAGCTTATCTTTTAACAAAACTGAAACATAAACAATTGTGGTTATTACTCATTATTTTGCCGACTTGGATCAATTTATTGCTTAAAGCGTATGCCTTTATTGGGATTTTCGGGACGTATGGAGCAGCAAATCAGTTTCTAGAAATACTCGGAATTGGTTCGAAACAGATTTTATTCACGGATTTTAGTTTCTTATTTGTATCGACTTATATTTTTATTCCGTTTATGATTTTACCGATTTTTAATGCAATTGAGGAAATTAATCCTACGTTAATTCAGGCATCGCGCGATTTAGGTGCATCTAGTTTAACTACATTTAGAAGAGTGATATTCCCGCTCACTGCTGACGGCGTGAAATCAGGGTGCCAGGCTGTTTTTATTCCAGCATTATCCCTCTTTATGATTACTCGATTAATTGCGGGAAACCGTGTCATTACACTTGGAACAGCGATTGAAGAACATTTCCTCGTGACACAAGACTGGGGAATGGGTTCGACAATAGGGGTATTTTTAATTATTGCGATGATTTTAATTATGTTTTTAACAGGTTCCAAAAAGAAAAGAGGTGCGCGTAAATGAAGAAAAGTAAATGGGGTACGATTTATTTAGTGCTTGTTTTTGTGATTTTATATGCGCCGATTTTCTATTTGATTTTTTATTCGTTTAACAAAGGTGGAACGATGCATGGTTTCAGTGGTTTTACGTTTGATTACTATAAGGAAGTTTTCCAAGATACACGTTTACTGATTATAGTGTTAAATACCTTCGTGATTGCGCTACTTTCTTCTGTAATTGCGACAATTATTGGAGTATGCGGGGCGCTGGCGATTAAATTTATGCCAAAACCATTTGCGAAAAACTCCCTTTTAAGTTTGAATAATGTCTTAATTGTTAGCCCAGACGTAATCATTGGTGCTAGTTTCTTAATTTTCTTTACGATTTTAGGTGTGAAATTAGGCTTCATTTCTGTACTAGTATCGCATATTGCTTTTAGTATTCCGATTGTCGTTCTAATGATTTTACCGAAATTGCAAGAAATGAGTCCGACATTAATGGATGCAGCACGAGATTTAGGTGCAAGCCAGTGGCAAGTCCTTTCAAAAGTCATTTTACCGTATATTATGCCGGGTGTTTTAGCTGGATTTTTCATGGCACTAACATATTCACTCGATGATTTTGCGGTAACTTTCTTTGTAACAGGAAATGGTTTCTCGACATTAGCAGTAGAAATCTATTCCAGAGCAAGACAAGGAATTTCGCTTTCGATTAATGCTTTATCCACATTGATTTTCCTATTTACCATTATTTTAGTGATTGGTTATTACTTTATCAACCAACGTAATACTAGTAAAAATATTCGGACGGGGGCGACGAAAGAATGAAGCAACTGCTGAAAATTTTTGTGCCAGTAATTGTGGTCGCGCTCCTAATGATGCTACTTGCAACAACGATGAATCGCTCAGAAGGCTACGCTGGGAGTAATACGTTGACGATTTATAACTGGGGCGATTATATTGACCCTTCACTTATCACTAAATTCGAAAAAGAAACAGGTATCAAAGTCATTTACCAAACATTTGATTCTAACGAAGCGATGATGACGAAAATTGAGCAAGGTGGAACAACTTTTGATATTGCTGTGCCAAGTGATTATGCGATTAGTAAAATGAAAGAAGAAAATTTACTAATACCGCTTGATCATTCCAAACTACCAAATGAAAAATACCTTGATCCTCGTTTTATGGATTTGTCGTTTGATGATAATAATAAATATTCCATGCCGTATTTCTGGGGGACGCTTGGGATTATATATAATAAAAAAATGTTTCCTGATAAAAAATTTGATACGTGGAATGCACTATTTGATCCTGAGTTGAAAAATCAAATTTTGCTTATTGACGGTGCACGTGAGGTGATGGGTCTTGGTCTAAACAGTCTTGGTTACTCACTGAATGATACAAATAAAAACCATCTCAAAGCTGCCAGAGACAAGCTAGAGACGATGACGCCGAATGTCAAAGCAATTGTTGGTGATGAAATCAAACTGCTCATGGCGGACAATGAAGCCGGTGTCGCGGTTACTTTCTCTGGAGAGGCAGCAGAAATGCTCAGTGAAAATGAAGATTTAGAATATGTCATCCCAACGGACGGTTCCAATTTATGGTTCGATAACATGGTCATTCCAAAAACAGCGAAAAATGTCGATGGCGCGCATAAATTTATTAACTTCATGTTAAAACCAGAGAATGCCGCCATCAATGCCGAATATGTCGGTTATGCCACACCAAACGAAAAAGCCGTCAAATTGTTACCAAAAGAAATTTCGAGTGACGAACGTTTTTACCCGGATATGGACGAACTAAATAATTTAGAAGTATATGATAACCTCGGCAAACGAATGCTGTCGTATTATAATGAATTATTTTTGGAGTTTAAGATGTATCGTAAATAGGGTGAAAACTCAGTTAAAATGGCGTTAAATCAATAAAAAAATAGAGAAATGAGCCACCATTTTAGCTGTCAGTTTTCCAATTTTCTACCAAAAGCGACGATTTTGTCGCTTTTTTTGCGTTTTCTACCACACTTTTCTACCAGAGAAAAAATGCTGTAAGCCTTGGTACATCTAGCTTATATAGATGTAGGACAAAAAAGGTAAAAAATGATAAATTCTTGTGATAACTATTTTTGGTAGAAAAATAGTCTTTTTAGGAGGGGAAAACATCGTTCAAATAAGAAATCCTACAATAGAATCAAATAAGTAAAAATTTCAAACAAAGGAGAAAACAAATGAATAAGAAAAAACGACAAGCAATCTCGCTAGTGGGTGTACTCACAGTGATGATTGCTTTTTTTATTACCCCAATTACGGCTCTTGCAGCTTCGGTGAATTATGAAAAAATTGGAGATTACGTCTCAACTTGGAATATTGCTTCACTAGGAGGATTACACTGGACAGATAACGGTGTGCACATGATTAAGGCAGATAATCAACCTGCTTTTTGTATTGAACACGGTGTTCTACTGAATGGTGGCTCAGGGTTTGAACCCTCTGAGCTAAACAGTGCAGAAAAAGAACGGCTATCTTTGATCTCATATTACGGTTATCAAATTAGTCCTACAATGGAAAATTACGGAATCACTCAAAACATTATTTGGGAAGAGTTCGGTGATACATTGTTAACCACTCAACTTCCAAACTATACAAATCGCAAAAATGAAATTTTAGCGAAAGTAGCTAATTATAAAATTAAGCCCAGTTTTGCGAATCAGAACATTACATTAAATCTTGGAGATTCTATCACACTGACAGATACAAACAATGTTTTATCAAAATATGGCAATCTTTTAGAAAATTCCGCAAATCTTCAAATTGAAAAAAATGGAAATATATTGAAATTAACTGCTACGGCTAGTTCTAAAGAGTCTGGTAAGCTTCAATATAGCATGGTGCCAAAAGATCAAGTGGGTCAAAGTTTCATCTATAAGAAACCTGGTGAACAGACTGTAGCCACATTTAAATTATCTAATGCTGGAGAAATGAATTTAGCGATCAAAGTGAATCTCAATGGAAATGTAAAATTGAAAAAAGTAGATGAAGATACTGGGCAAGCTGTTCCTAATACGAAAATGAAATTTGAGTACAACGGACAAATAAAAGAGATTGTCACTGACACGAATGGTTTGGCGCAGATTGATGGAGTAAAAGCAGGCACGAAAGTAAAAATTACGGAGGTTACCGCTAGTAATGGGTTTGTAAATAAAGGGGAATCAAAGGAGATCACGATTGAACCAAATAAAACAATTGAAGTGGTGTTTGGAAACAAAGCCCAACAAGGGTTATTAAAATTGAAAAAGACAGGTCAGAAAGCAATAGCTGTTACTACTACGGATTCTGATTATGGACAGCTACATGATATTACCTTTGATTATGTTCCTCTAGCCGATGTAACGTTTAATATTAAAGCTCGTGAAGACATTAAAGTAGGTGATTATGTTCATGCTAAAAAAGGAAGTGTTGTTGCGACTGTTAAAACAGATGCAAAAGGCGAACTAATCAATATGCCTAAGCTATATCTAGGTAAATATGAAGCTATTGAAACCAAGGCACCTGCTGGATATTTGATGAATACGACATCTCTGCCCTTTGAGTTTACCTATGAAGGGCAAAATGTGGAGTTGGTTTCTCAATCACTTGAAGCAAAGAATGATTTTCAACAACTAAAAATCACTGTTCATAAAAATGAAGAACAGATTCAGGAGTGGAAGGAAAATGAGCCAGTATTAGAAGAAGTGAAAGCGAATGACAAAGTGTTTGGTTTATTTACGAACCAAGAATATGCAATGACTGACAACACCACTGTGCCAGCTGATGGTTTATTGGCATTTGGAACAGTTAAAGACGGTGAACTTGTTTTTCCTAACCTACAACTGATGGAAGGGAGATACTACATTCAAGAATTGGATGCTGGGGAGAGCCATAACATCGATACGACACATCATGAATTTGAGTTTACCGCAACGGATCATGAAACAGAAAAAGTCATTGAACTTTATGCACCTAAAGAAAATCAAGAAGATGAATCGCTGCCGCTGTTAAATAAACTTCATTTTAATCATTTTTCATTAAAGAAAGTAAATGAAGAAGCTACGTTAGAAGAAAAAAATGGCTATGATTTTACCTTCACTGGAAATGGCAAGGATGCTATTTTTACTCTGGAAACGGAAGACAAAGAAGTAATTCAAACAGTCACAGTTGACAAGGATTCTTTGGCTATGTTCACGAATGTACCTGTTGGAACGTTCTATTTGAAAGAAAAGCAACCATCTTCTGAGAGTTATGTACGTTCTTCTGAAACCTATAAAATTGTCTCTACACTAAAAGGCGTTCAAGCCTATGATAGTAAAGGGCAGCTTCTTGGTGAAGCAATGAATGAAGAAACAAGTGAAGAAGAGGAAGAAACTGAGCAGACCGAAGAATCAGATTCTAAAGAACCTATAAAAGATGAGCCAATCGTATTACTAGAAATCAAAAACCATTTGGTTAAAGGCGTTGCAGAATTAACGAAAACAGATGTATTGAATGGGAAGGCTCTTCCAAATACTGGTATTCGTATTCTTGATAAAGATAAAAAAGTAGTTATTGAAGGGAAAACAGATAACCAAGGTCAATTCACCTTTGAAAAATTACCAAAAGGCACATACTATTTCCAAGAATTTGAAGCACCTATTGGTTATCAATTAGACGAAACACCGATTCAATTTGAAATCAAAGAAGATGGCAAGGTAGTCAAAAGTACCATGACCAATCAACTTATTCCAAATGAAAAAGGAAATTTGCCACAAACAGGTGAAAAAACGTCCATTTTAGGAATCGCGCTAGGAAGTTTGTTACTGGTTGGTATTGCTATCTATTACTTTTACGCAAAGAAAAAACAAGGAAATAAAACAAAATAAAAATGAAAGAAGGAATCAACTATGTCAAATCGTGTCACAAGTATTGCCTTAAAGGAACAGCAGTTGGGTGCTAAAATCAAAGCTACGGTGAAAGAGGAACGAGAAATTTATGTAGAAGGGAAACGAGTGCCTTGTCGCATTTTCACTGCTTCATCTCCGATACATCCAGATTTTGAAATCATTGTGCCCAATCTAAGAAACTCACAACGTTTTGAAGGAAGAAAGGAAGTGGAATTGAAGGATGCTACACTAGTTCCTAGTGCTAAACGAAACAACATTGGAACAGCTAGCCGGACGTTAGAATTACAAGTATTTGCTAAGCAATTAATTACACTAAACTAGAAAAGAGGATAAATAAATGAGTTTAAAATTTGAAGAAAATACGATTAAAGACTTTGATGTCAAGAAAACATTTGGAACCTGTTATTACTTAAGCGCTCAGTCTATCTATGAAAACGATAGCGAAGGGAACCGAACAGAAATAGTAAGAGAGCAACGTGTAACAATCTATTCCGAAGTAAAAAATGATCAAATTGATATTACATTGCCAGAAACAACGGATTTAGCTTCATTTTCTTATGATGATGAAATTGAACTGACAGGTGAAGTGACTGCTTTAGCGTGGCTCTCTTCCTATGCTGGGTATAATGATTCCATTCAATCAGAACAAGCTTTTAAAATTCGAGCTGGTGGAATTAAAAAGGTAACAACACCACATCAGAAACCTGAAAAGCAAAAGTCTACTGGAACTTTACAAGGGGAGTAACGGATGAAATTTATAAACTACAGGGGCACCAGAATCCGTCCGTATCACTTGAATGTCTATCGTCATTACTTGTTTGGTATGTGGTCTCCAGCACTCCTTGTTAGCGGTGCCTATGGCTATTTTGTACTATATCCATTAGTAAGTGAAATTTTTGAAAAACAATCAATAGATTATGCTGCTCTCCTTCTTCCAGTTGGAGGGCTTTTTTTATGGCTCTTACTTCCGTTGTTCATTTGTTTATGGGGGAGAAGACAGTCTTTTCTAAAAGGTGGTTTCTTTTATCGAGCCTATCAACGGCAAATGTTGGCACGAATGTTAAAAAGCAATGGCTTGTACGATAAGAAAGAACGAAAATCAAACGAGCGAATCGCAGAAAAGATGATTTTCCCTAAAGTTTATTATCGGAATACCAAGGAAATTCTTTATTTAACGGTTCCAACAGATGGAATGAAGTGGCATGATCGTTTTGAAAAAATTGCGAAAACTTTTGAAGAAATGTATATTGCCGATTTTATCAATGTGCAGAAAGAGATGGGTTATACAACCTATTCCTTGATGATTGATGTGATTAGTAAACGGATTGATATTTCAGATTGTGTTGTCACAAATGGTCAAGTCAAATTGATGGAAGGTGTGGTTTGGGATTATGCAGAAGTGCCACATATGTTAATTACAGGCGGCACAGGTGGAGGCAAGACCTATCTAATTTTGACGTTAATTCAAGCATTGGTAAAAGTGGGAACCGTTGATATTTGTGATCCAAAAGAAGCGGATTTAAAGGATTTACAAGACCTTAAATTATTCAAGGGACATGTCTTTACTGGAACAAAATGGATTACTCGTTGTTTGAAAAATGCCGTAGCAGAAATGAATCGCCGCTACGTCTATATGAAGCTTCTCCCAAACTATACAACAGGGAAAAACTTTGCTTATTACGATATTCCGCCTTATTTCATCATTGTAGATGAATGGGCCGCATTTTTCGGAACCTTAAACTATAAAGAACAGGATGAAATTTCAGGGTATGTAAAAGAATTAGTGTTAAAGGCTCGTCAAGCAGGTGTTTTCTTAATTCTTGCGACACAACGCCCTGATGCAGAGAACTTTGGTGGAGGGATTCGTGATAATATCTTGTTTCGGGTGAGTGTTGGAAAGCTTCAAGAACAGGGCTATTATATGACTTTTGGATCAGATCAAAAGAATAAGGCGTTTATCAATAAGTCAATTAAAGGAAGAGGGTATGTGGATGATGGCTCAGCTGTACCAAGAGAATTCTATGCTCCATTTGTTCCTAAGGGCTATAACTTTTTAAAAGAATTTGAAAAGATTGAATCGATGAAACTATTAGATATCAGGGAGGTTGATCCAACTGCTGAGGAAATTGAAGTGGCACAAAAAGCATTTGAAGTAATTCGATAAGAGGAATAATGCTAGTTACGCCAAATTATGATGAGAAATGGTAATGAACAAGTACATGGGAAACCACACTATTTCAATGGAAAAGGGGAAAGGAAAAGTAGTGTGTTTCGTTTTCCTTTTTTTGTTGCCTCAGCGGATGGAAGGAGCTGATACGCACCACTTCGTCTATGAACAAGGTTTCCTTGTGAAAGCCACACGTCTTAACGGGTGGCGGTAGAACGAAAAGGAACAGGCAGGTATCCTGTCTGTGACTGTGTAGAGGTAAGGGCGAGCAACGCTCGCTCTTACCTGTTACCCCCGCTTAATAACATGGGGGTAACTTTTCATATTAAAAAAAGTGAATTGGATTTACCCTTAGTAATACTAGCTTTTTAGTTTCTATCATTTAGGAAACTTTTCAATCCGATTTAGTCAACTTTTATTAAATTTTGAACACCACTCCATTTGTTTTAATCGTTTCTGTCCCAAAATGTTTATTTTTGTCCCTGTTTATGGTATAGTGTTGTTGGAAGGGAGTGAGTACTATGAAAAAGAAAAATATTTTGAATTTAATTAGATATTACTCAGAAAAAAATGATTTACAATTCAGAAATGAGGCAATAGAAATTGCACGATATTTTGATCAGAATGGTGATCATCAACTTTCAGAATATATCATGAGTTTACTATCTGATGTAAATACATTTGTTCCACAAAGTGATTCTTTTGAAAGTTCTTTTTTCAAAGAGTTGAGTATTAATTCTGAGCCGCTGCCACTTCCAAAGCAAATAGCTGATGATATCAAAGGTATTATCAATGCTGTTAATCATCATGTCGGTATAAATAAATTTTTGTTTGAAGGAGCACCTGGAACAGGTAAAACTGAAAGTGTCAAGCAGATAGCTAGGCTTTTAGATCGACGTTTATACATGGTTGAAATTAGTGAGTTGATTGATAGTAAAATGGGACAGACCAGCAAGAATATGGTGACTATTTTTAATGATATCAATGAGTTACCGCACCCTTCAAAAGTACTAATACTTTTTGATGAAATAGATGCAATTGCTTTAGATAGAGTTAATTCTAATGATGTGAGAGAAATGGGAAGAGTTACATCTACGATGCTGAGAGAATTGGATAAATTAAACGAAGAAGTTGTCCTTATCGCAACCACCAATTTATATCAAAATTTCGATAAAGCACTTACTAGAAGGTTTGACTCTACTATAAATTTCGATCGATATGATAGGGAAGATTTGATTGAGATTGCTGAAAGCATACTCAATACATTATTGAAAAAATTCAAAAGTGCTGGAAGAGATATGAAGTTATTCAAAAAAATTATTGGAAATATGGAGACTATTCCTAACCCAGGAGAATTAAAAAATCTTATAAAAGTCTCATTAGCATTTAGTGACCCAAATAATGACTTTGATTATCTAAGACGGTTGCTTCAAACAACGCAAAACCTTTCTGAAGAAAATGAATTAAATGAATTAAAAAAAATGGGCTTTACAGTGAGAGAAATCGAGCTACTGACGGGCGTTTCTAAAAGTCAAGTTGCGAGAGAGCTGAGGGGAGAATAGACAGATGAATGATATTTTGAGTTTAAAAGGTAGTTTTGTACAAAAATCAAATGATAGTAGACCTGGTTCACCAAAATTACCAGCAGGTTCAAGTGTGTCAATATTTGACATTGATAGTTTAATTAGTTATTTGCTTGAAATGGATAGATTTTGGGATGCACAGAATATTCTAAATGGTGGTCTCATTAGTGTTTATTATACTAGAATTATTGCAAAGAGTAACAGAATAAAAGGCTTTTTAGCAGTAGGAAGTCAGTTACCAAACTCAACAATAGTTGGTGCTAAATTTTCAGATGATAAAACAAAACATATCATTACTCATTATATTCCCCTCTCTGCTATTAAAGAATCGATTTTGGCAGCTAGAGAAGCAATTAGAATTTTAAAAAATGAATTCTCTGGTAGTGTCAATGATGAAATATTTAATGATCCTAAAATATTTCGGAAAATAGATTTTGAAAAGTATACAATTACAAAAACTAAGTTTCAACGGTTGATTGTAGATACAGCCTATATCGAAAAATTTGACGTTGAGCGTGCGGATTTTGATACAGATAAAAGTTCAATTGTTACTCTATATGAGACTGGAATTGATACGAAAGAATTGTTGAAAAAAATAGGTATCCCTATATTCAATGAGCGGATATTAAATAGAACAACAATTTTACTTGATGAACAGTATTTACAAGTTTTATTACAGAGAGCGCCATTTTTAGTAGCGATGGCAGTAGAAAATATTACAGAATTAGCACCAAGTGATTTTATAGAAACTTTTTCAAGTGAAGCTACCTTAATATCATCACCCAAAAGCGAACCAACCATTGGAGTCATTGATACACTTTTTGATGAAAGGGTTTATTTCCATGAGTGGGTTGAGTTCCATAACATGATTGATGAAAATATTCCAATAGAACCTTCGGATTATAGACATGGAACATCCGTTTCATCAATTATTGTGGATGGGCACTCTTTAAACCCAGAATTGGATGATGGATGTGGTCGCTTTAAGGTTAGACATTTTGGAGTTGCTACAAATCGGGCGTTCAATTCCTTTTCAATTATTCGTACTATTAATGATATTGTTAAAAGTAACCGTGATATTCGTGTATGGAATTTATCCTTAGGTTCAAATGAAGAAGTGAGAGAAAATTTTATATCTGCGGAAGGAGCAATTCTTGATCGAATTCAATTTGAAAATGATGTTATCTTTGTTATTGCTGGAACAAATAAAAAAGCATTAGATAAAGAAAAACGCATTGGTGCACCTGCAGATTCAATCAATTCAGTTGTCGTAAATTCTGTAGACCATCAAAAAAATTCAGCCTCCTTTTCTAGAAAAGGAATTGTTCTATCATTTTTTACCAAACCGGATGTTAGTTACTACGGGGGAGGTAATGGCGAATTTCTGAATGTTTGTGAACCATTGGGGCAAGCAAGAGTCTGTGGCACATCATACGCAGCACCATGGATTGCGAGAAAACTGTCCTATCTAATTGATATTATTGGACTTAGTAAAGAGGTTGCCAAAGCTTTATTGATTGACTCTTCAATTGGTTGGAATAGTAAACCAGATTTTAATCAACTAGCTACTTTAGGACATGGAGTTGTGCCAATTAAGATTTTGGATATTCTTCAATCTCCCTCTGATGAGATACGGTTTATTGTAGAAGGAGTTTCTGAAAAGTATGATACTTATAACTATAGCTTCCCAGTTCCTGTCCATAAAAATAAACATCCCTTTGTTTCAAAAGCAACACTATGCTATTTTCCTAAATGCGCTAGAAATCAAGGTGTAGATTATACAAATACAGAATTGGATATATACTTTGGCAGACTTGATAATAGTGGTAAGTTGAAATCAATAAATAAAAATAAACAAAGTGTCACAGACGAAGAGCACTATCTTAAAGAAGTAAGTGCTCGGAAAATGTTTCGAAAATGGGATAATGTTAAACATATCAGTGAGCCCATCACTGCACGAACACAAGCAAAAAAAGTTTATGATAACCCGTTATGGGGAATGAGTATCAAAACAAAAGAGCGCTTAGATACAAATGATGGTGTGGGTATAAGATTTGGAGTCGTAGTTACGTTAAAAGAAATTAATGGAATTAATCGAATTGACGACTTTATTCAACAATGTAACTTAAAAGGTTGGCTAGTAAACCGTGTTAATATTGAGAATAGAATCGATATCTATCAAACTGCTGATGAAGAAATTACATTTGAATAGTATAAGGAAGTTCTGCTGAAAAGTAGAGCTTCTTTTTTTTGAAATTTGAGTGGTTTCGAATGAACAATACTTTAAATAAAATATGTAGTATATAAGGAGGATAAATGAAAGGAGAACAAATAAAAAAATTACGCCAACGAATAGGGATGAACCAAACGACTTTGGCCGAAAAGCTTGAAATATCTAAAGGATATTTATCAAAAATAGAGAACAATCAAAAGAAGCTTAATTCGTCTATTATTAATAAACTGCAATCAATTTTCCATTTGACTGGTGGAATTTTGCCTATGGAAGCTAAAATAGATTTTTTACGAATTCGTTTAAAAATTGATTGCCCTACTCAAGTGATTACAAATATATTAAAAATGGACCCCAATGTTTTTGGATACAAATCTTATGGGTTCAACCATTATACAGAAACATATTTTTTTAGTGAAATATTTATTTTCTCAAACCCCAATGATATTAATATGGGTGTCATGATTGAGTTAAGAGGTCAAGGGTGCAGAGAGTATGAACTGATTTTGGAAGAGAGAAAAGAAAACTGGAATGATTTCTTTTGGAGACTGTATCAAGATGACCTTTTTGGTAAAGGGGTTTTGATAGATACCAAAATTACTCGGATTGATATTGCATTAGATGAAATGATCTCGTGTTTATATAAAAATTATGATTTACATGAGTTAAAGCGAAAATGTGAACAAGGATTAGTGGATACTACATTTCGCAATTTTGATTATAGAGGTGGATTTTCTTTTAGAAAAGGAGATCGTGTGAACAAAGGACTATCACTATATTTTGGCTCTAGGCAATCTCCATATTATCTTAATTTCTATGAAAAAGATTATGAGCTGGCAAAAAAAGAAGGGCTATCTATTGAAATGGTACATCAAAAATATGGTGTTAAAAATAGATACGAAATCCGCCTTGCAAACGAAAAAGCCTATCTTTTTGTGGAATATCTATTGTCAACTGGCGAAACCATAGAGTGGGTTGCTAGAGAGCTAATTGATACCTCTTTAAAAGTTTTTGATTCTGATAATCAAGGAAATCGTATCAGTTACAGCGCCAATTGGCGAATGGTCATTGAAAGTATGCAAGAATTGAAGCTGACCATGAAAGGAGAGAAACCTAATTATGAAAAATCATTACGTTGGCTCTCCAATTATCTTGCCCCAACGTTAAAGAAAATTTGGATTATGGATCAAACGTTTGGTACGGATGAACTAATGACACGTATCCAACAAGCAGAACTGAAAGAAAAGGATCAAGAGGAATTGGTAAAGCTAACCACAACGATTAAAGAGTTATTAGTACAAGAAGAGGAAGAAGCAGTATCCTCTAAAACTGTATCTGTTACGCAACAAGAAGTGGAGCAGCTGTTAGCCCAATTTTTATTTGAGTGAGAGGTGAATGAAATGATTGAGTTATATATTGAAAACCCTAAAGCACGTAAAGGGCGTTGGTTTGAGCTACCTATTCTGTGGGAAGTTGTACAAGAAAAGTTAGAATTAGAAGATGAAAAAGTATATGAAATCAACGACTACTCAGCGCCTATTAAGTTGTCTAATTTTGAAGATTTTGATTACATGAATGAAGTGGCTGAACAATTTGATGAACATGAGGGACATGAAGCGATTAAGTATCTGGAGGAAGTAATTACTGCTGGCTTTTTCAATGATCTGTTAGATGCTTTTGAACAGATTGATGAAATTCAAGTCTACTCGAATTGTTATTCCTACAAAGATTATGCTGAACAAATAATGGATGATCTTGGCTATCTCTCTGGCGTACCAGATATTATCAAATGGAATATTGACTATGAAGGGATTGGAGAAGATTTACGTCAAGATGGCAGGCTCTATCAAGCAAGTGACAACACCATTATTGAGGTTATGACATGAACCAGAAACAATTAGCAGAGAAATTGAAGTACTATGGATTTATTTGCTTGGAAGGGGAAATCCCTGAGCGACAAGCCAGACAATTTCTTACCGTTAAGAAATTGACACAACGAGAGAATTTAGTGTTTCAGCCTAAAAGGGAGCTTTGCTTTGAACGAATGTTGTCAACGCACACGAGTCTCTATATTGAAGGACTGGAGCGCTTTAGTGAGACTGGTTTATATCGTGGTTTTTCCTACGATTTTTACAAAGCAACCTATCTGTTTAGCTCCCAGCCCAGCCGTTTAAAAATTTATGGGACGCAGCTTTCTACGAGAGAACTTCTTTATTTATTAAAGGGGTTCTCTTTTTTACATTAAAAAAACAAGGAGTGACTCCATGAACTTTATAAAAGAGAGAAAACAACCAAAGCCAGTTGTTCCAAAAGAAGAAAAAGCAGCGAGTATCCGAACCGTTCGTCTAAGTGTTCTGATCCTGACACTTTTTTTAGTGGTAAGTGGTCCAATTGCGTTGTTTCAGTCTTCCAAGATGCAAGGAAGGATAAAAAATGAACAAGCAGCATTATCACAAACCATTCAAGAAGAACTGTTGAAAAATACGAGTACGCCTGTTGCATCTGAATTATACAAGCAGTTCTTACATCCATTTATCACTACCTATATCTCAATTCCAGCTGATCAAAAAGCATTTGAAGAAAGACTTAATACGTTGCAGGATACCTATTTTAACTTTGAGCAGGAAGAAGAGAAAAATACAGGGCTTGAGAGAAAATTACTTTCTACTGATTTTTATGATTTGGTAAGTGAGCAGGGACAAACGATCGCAAAATATAAGATTGCTTATGAAATTATAACACCTATCACAAAAGAACGAGAAGTGAAGAAAAAAGAAGGAGACAAAGAAGTAACAATCAAAGAAAAATACATCGATTATGAGAAAAGTGAAGTAAAAATGTTACTCAATATTCCTTTTGTTCAATTAGACAATCAATCGTTTAAAGTTACTGCGTATCCTTATTTTTCAATGGAGCCTGCTTTAACATCTGGAAAGGCACTTCAATCAACAATTGATCGATCTCAGTACCAACGACTAGAGAATAAAGAAGAAAAAGCAATTACCAGTTTTGTGCAAGCTTTTCTTGAAAAATATGTTTCAGATTCGATAGAAGACATGAGCTTTTTGATGAAAGAGCCAGAGTTATTGACTGGTGATTATCAAGTTACAGATGTAGCGATTGAACCTTTAATAAAAGAGAAACAGATTGTCGTCTTTGTTACGTTCAAACTAGTGGATGGACAGACCAAAAGTAGTCATATAGAAACGATGACATTAGGACTGAAACACCGAGACAACACGTATTTTATTGAAAAATTACAGCACTATCTAGGAGGAATTTAAATGAATCAACTCTATTCTAAAAAGCAGCTTCTAACAATGAAACTCGCTGTTATTTGTAATGCGATTTTCTTATTCTTTTCAATCTCGCCCTTGGCTTATGCCGATGCGAACGCAAAAGAAGCCAGCAACTACATTTTAAATGATTGGATTGCCCCGATTTTCGGTGTCGTTGTTGTCTATTTAGTTATTAAAGAATTTATGAATTCAAAGTGGATACAAGGTTTTGCGATTCTGTTTTTTGGCGGCATTATTTATGCTGTGATTAAAGACCCTGCAAGCATTCTAAACTCATTGACTAATCTAAAAAGCTATTTTGGGTTATAGCCATGAACAGAGAAAAACAGATTTTAGATTATCGTGAGCCGTTTAATGCACCCTATATGATTCGAGAAATTGCGAAAAATGTCAATTTACCGTTTGTGGTCTATGCACAAGATTTTACTATCGCTACGGTGAGCTTTGCGCTGGTTTTCAGCTGCTTATTGTTTTTGTTTGGAATGAACCAATTAGTGATTATGATCTCTATTGCGATACCTTACGGATTGATTCAATTGTTTAATCGTGTGGAACCCGATGGAAAGCGAGCCGATATTTTCTTAAAAGATTACCTGAGCTACTTGGTGACGTATGTCATGAAGCATCAGGTGTTATACCATGAGCAGCTTCAAACAATGAAACAAGAAAAAGTGATTTATGACTGCTGCACAGTGACGCTACTAATGATAAAGGAGGAAGAGATACCAATGAATACCATAACTGTAGATCAAGTGAAAAAAGAAATAAAAGAACTCATTGTTCCAGAACTCATCCATGAATTTGAGCCCATAAAGGCAAGAGAAGAAGGGTTCTATGGATTATTTGAAACAGATGATGAGGTATTACTTATGAAAAAGACCCTTCATCGCCAGTATACAGATGGATTGCTTCCACTGACGGAGGTGCTCAAGTTGAAAGACCAATACCAACCATTAATCAAGCAATCCTTACGCAAACGGATCACTCGATTATTATAAAAGGAGGAAAAGCATGAGATTAAAACAACCCTTTCATAAAGTGTATCGCAATGTGCTGATTACGACAGAAAATGAGGTGTGGGCATATTTTACGTGTCCAAGCGAGTATGTCATTGGTCAGAACAAAGAAGTACAAGAAAAACATAAACGAAAATGGAATCAGTTTCTTCAAAGTTTACGGCGTTTTGAAGATTTTGAATTATTTCTTAATCCTCATTCGTATAATCTCAATGAACGATTATCTGCATTTTCTAAAAGTTTTGATGAAGAAGCCCAAGATATGGGCGATGCCTTGATTAATCGTACCTTGTCTGAATTAGAAAGTCAGCTACGAGTGATTACAACAGAGAAATTTTACATTGGTGTGAAGCTGTCTAGTCTGTCTTCTGCGACTTCTCTTAAAGGAAAAGCAATGGAATTGGTAGATTATTATGCAGGTAAACTCTTAGCGATTACGCAGTACCACATGACCGTTGACGAGGATTTTTTGGCACGTTATCGCATCATTGAAGCAGAAGTTTTTCAATTAGTCGGGGCGATCAATGGTCGAAGATTAACTGAAAAAGAAGTGTTACAAGTCTGTCGTTATCCCTATGTTCGTGGGATGGCAACCTCTTTCGATAGTGATTTTATTGAAAAAGAAGGATACTCCCTAACGGATACGATTCTTGATCCTACAGAGGAACAAGGCTTGTTAAAACTACGAAGTTTAGAAGGAACCAATTATATTGCGCTATTGCCAATTCATAAATTTGCGCCGAATTTGGCCTTTAATCATGTGGCAGAGCTAGTTCAAAGCCTGCCTTTTCCAGTAGAGTTTCGGTTGAAGGCACATTTTGAGCCCTTGAAAGGAGGTAAAGGATTAAAAGGAAAATCTTCTAGAGCATCCAAGCGCTTAAAGAATAGTGCCAAAGAAACCCTATCCATGGGTGATGCTGAAATGAAATCCAGTCGGTTTAATCGGTATGCCTTGACAGATTTAAATAATAAAATTGATTTACGAGTTCCAGTCATTAAATGGTTGGGGCTTTTTGGTGTCTTTGGACAAACGCCAGAAGAGTGTCGTAGCCGAATTCGTACAGTACTCTCTTTGTGTCAGTCTCGTAATGTGGATGTTGTCAAAGGATTAGCAGATCAAGTTTTTCTATTTCACCAATTCTTGTCTGGAAATAAATTAGGACCCGAAAAGAATTGGATTCATTACACCACTGTAGAAGGTATCAGCGAATTGATGCTAGGGGTAGAAAATAGAATTGGAGATAATGTAGGTATTCCCATTGGTATGGTATCAGAATTAAAAAATACACGGAATTTAACGCCTAAAGAAATTGCGAAAACCAGTCGTAAGCCAGTATTTTTTAATCCGTCTATTGGGAATCAAAGTGATATCGCTGATAAGAAAGCAAATAGTCCGCACATTGCCATTACAGGACCTACAGGAAATGGAAAGTCCTATTTGGCTAAATTTGTGTTCTTTCTCTCTGTACTGATGAAAGGAAAAGGGCTCTATGTTGACCCAAAATCCGAATTCTTTGATTGGATCATGGAAGTGATCAATGACCCAGTGTATCAGAAAAAGTATCCTGAAACGTGTACCTTTGTTCAGCAGCACTTTCACCAAGTTAGACTTGATCCAGACAAAAAGAGTAATAAAGGCGTTCTTGATCCTATTTGTTTTATTCCAAACCGAGTTGCGGCAAAAGATATGGCACAAGATTTATTTGAAGAATTGTATAACTTTACGAGTGCGAGAGAGAAGAAATCTCGTCTAGCCATGTTAGAAGGTATCGAAGTAGTCTTGAAGAAACGAGATTATGGAGAACGAGTTGGTCTTCTTCATGTGGTTGATTACATGTTAGAAAATGATAATGAGGAAGTCCGAGATACTGCTAATTTGATCAAAAAATCTGTTCAAGGGTCTATTTTAGAATTGGCATTTAGTTATGGCGAAAATGAGGGATTGAACCTGCATAACAAAGTGACTGTACTTGAAGTGTTAGGGCTAGAAATGCCTAGAGCAGAAACCTTAAGTAATGATTATAGTGCCACCCAAAGAAAATCCATTATGTTAATGATGTGTATTGGAAAGTTCTGTGAGTTGTTTGGTTTGCGAGATCGAGAAGAAAGCACCGTGGTACTTTTTGACGAGAGCTGGATTTTTAACACGTCAAAAAATGGGCGAGCGATTATTAAATCCATGCGCCGAGTTGGTCGAAGTTTTAACAATACCTTAATTATTGTGACACAATCTGTAAAAGACACCGCAGAAGAAGATGACACAGGGAATTTTGGACGTATTTTTGCCTATGATGATAAGGATGAACGAGAAGAGATTCTTCGTCATTTAGGCTTAGAAGTGAGTGAGGAAAACATTGAGTGGTTAAAAAATTTACCTAAGTACCATTGTCTTTATTTAGATTTAAGAGGGCGTGTTGGAAAAATGTTAGTCTATTGTCCTTATGAAGAATTGCATCAAATGTTGCAAACCGTGAAGAAAAATGCAAGTGCAGACGTGGAAACTGCCTTTAGTGCATAGAAGGGAGTGAGCTTATTGTTAAAAGATGTCTTCGATATTGATTCTTTCCAGTCTTTCTTTGAAAAGGGTGGTTGGTTTAGTATCAATGAGAATTTACAAAGTGTTCTAAACGCCTTAATTAACCTTGCTTTTGGACTGATTAAGTACATGGTTCTTGCGCTTGATTATGTCATTGAACAATTGTTTAATTTAAATCTTTTGGATGGGATATTGCCTGATTTATTTTCTACAGCTGGTTCTATCTATAACCAATTATTTAACGTATTGGGTATCTTACTTTTCACCTTTGTCATTGTCATTTCTGTCAAAGACTTCTTTGAAAAAGGTATTAGTAAAGCTCTAATTCGATTTGGTATTTTTACATTGATTTATGCAGGCAGTATGGCATTCTTTTCAGACGGAGCAGCCAAAGTGCAAGAGGTCAATACGATTTCTCAGAACGTTCAAGGGCAACTAGTCGATTTAACGAGCAGTAGCTTAAATAGTAGCAATCAATCTACAACGGAAAAGTTGATTGGTAGTGAGCAGCAGCTAGATGGCACGAGTAATATTCGTAATCTGATTTTTGATGAATTTATTATTAAACCTTATGCACTACTTAATTTCGGAAAAACAGACATTACAAAAGAACAATTTGAGCTGTATTTAGTTAAGAACGGAGAAACCTTTGATAAAGAAAAGACGAAAGAAATTGAGAAAAAAATTAAGCAAGACTCTGAAAAAAATTCTTATCTGACTTCAGATCGCATGACGGAAAAAGTCGCTGTATTATTGAATACCTTTGTGATGTTATTTGTGATAGGAATTGCGGTGTTACTAATAGGTGTCGCCAATATTTTGATTCAACTATTGATTTACGGAATCATTTTTCTCTTTCCATCCCTGCTCTTTTTGGCACTGATTCCCAATATGCATCATTTGATAAAAAATGGCTTTATGATGCTAGGGACATTGTTTGCCTCTAAGGTGGGAATAGGGTTTTGTTTTGGCTTACTTTTTTCTATTATTAATCTTTTGGATTCTTTCTTTGTCGTCACCAATATTGTTACCATGTTAGTGGGACTATTTGTCAAAGTGTTATTAGGGCTATTTATTTGGAAGAATAAAGGTCAGATTGTTCGTTCATTAACGAAAGGGAAAACAGAACTGCGAGATTTTAAGTTCCCTAAAAGAGCTGCCAATAATCGGCAACAAGAGATAGAACAACGAGAAGATCAACAGAACCGATTGGCTGAGCAAACATATAAGACACAAACCGCAGAAAATGATTATCTTCGTTCAGGCGTAGAGTTGGATCGTGCTTACCGACAGAATGATTTCCAAGATAACTTATTGGTTCAAGCTGGAAATGAAGCCAATTCTCCTGAATCAACTTCATTCGATGCAGGCGATACAGAATCAGTAAATCCTGAGGTTGAGTCAATCAAGAGTAAAGATTCAAATAGCTCTGACGAAAAAGAAGAAAGATTATCTGATAGTGAGCCTGATATAGAACCAGTGGTGGGAACATCAACAGTGGATCAAGAAACGTCTTTACCATTGGAAGAAATGGATGATGGACTTATTTACCAACAACCTAGTTATGAGGAATTTGAGCAACGTCAGATAGACCAAATTGAAGAAAATGAGGCTAATCGAACTGAATCACCTCGTGTTACTCATGAATCGCAGGATCAACCAGTACCTGTAGAACTAGTAGAAGCTAAGCAATTAGCAAAAGAAATGGGAGAGCTTAGAAAAGAAATCTACGAGGAAGTAGAAATCAGTGAGGAGTCAGCCTATGAAGATCTCTAAGCGTTTGGCGTTTTTTCTCGTTAGCTTCTTTTTTATCTTTATTTTATTGATTGGAGGAACAAGTTCATCGACTAGTGTTACTGATACAGAAGAGGGACAAAATCTTCCAGAAGCGGTGCTTCGATGGAAAGAAAAAGTAACTAAAGAAGCGGTTAAAAATGAAATATCAGAAGCCGTTCCCTATCTATTAGGAATTATTATGGTGGAGACGGGAGGGAATTCTGAAAAGTATCCCGATATTATGCAGTGTAGTGAAAGCCAAGGGAGACAACCAAATTCCATAACAACCCCCGATGAATCAATAGAAGTTGGGGTTAAATACTTTGCGGATATGTGGAAAGGGCATCGAGAGTATGAGATTTTAAACATTGTACAGGCGTACAATTTCGGAGGTGACTTTTTGAGTCACTCTGGCAAAAGTTATTCATTAGAGAGTGCCATCCAGTTTTCCAAGAACCAAGCAAATGGACAGAAAGTTACCTACACAAATCCAGTGGCAGTTAGATTAGGTTATGATTATCGCTATGCATATGGCAACATGTTTTACAGCCAAATTGTGAAGCAATATATATCTTCTGATTCTAGTAATACCGGCACTGGTAGAAATTCTGAGATTGCTAAAATTGCATCAGATGAACTAGCAGAAGGCATTCATGAAGGAGGAGAAAAATACTGGCGTTGGTATGGTTTTAATAGTCGTGTAGAATGGTGCGCCACTTTTGTTTCTTATGTGGCTGAAAAAGCAAATGTGAAAATGGACCGATTTGCCTATTGTCCAACAGGAATAAATAATTTTAAAGCGAATAATCAATGGCAGAATGGCGGAGTAGAGCCAAGGAGTGGAGCAATTATTTTCTTTGATTGGGATGGTGATGGCATTAGTGATCATGTGGGAATTGTAGAGAAATTTGAAAATAATACAGTTCACACGATTGAAGGGAACTCTGGAGATAGGATTGCTAAACGGACTTATGAAAAGAGTAGTCCGTTTATACTAGGATATGGGATGCCTTAAATCCAAGTAATTTACTAAATGAACAATATTCAGCTGTAAAAATCAAGCCGAATATTGTTTTGTGGAGTTCTTAAATGATTAATTAGATTCAGTCCTTTATTTGAAGGATTTTTTGTTCTTTGAGATGCTTATAAATAGTTGGACGAGAAAGATTCATTAATTTAGCAATATCTGTAACCGTTCTATTATCAGTAGTATAAAGTGTTACGATTTTTTTAATGTCTATTTGCTTTTGAGGTCTTCCTAACTTAACTCCGTTTTCTTTTGCTGTATCAAGACCAGATAGGACTCTTTCTCGAATAAGATCAGCTTCCATTTCAGCAAAAGCACTCATGATAGTAAAGAAAAACTTACCCATCGAGGTACTGGTGTCAATATTGTTTTGAATACTAATAAAATTTACGTTCTTTTCATTGAATTCTTCCATAAGTTGTAATAAATGCTTTGTCCCTCGTGAAAGTCTGTCTAATTTATAGATAACAAACGTGTCTCCAGCTTTTAATTTTTTCAAAGCTTTTTTTAATTCTGGTCGGTCGGTTTTTCTACCACTCGTACACTCAGTAAAAATAGTATCGCAACCGAATTTCTGTAATGAATTTATTTGAGAATCAAATTTTTGATGTTGTGTACTGATACGTGCATATCCAATGATCATAGGTGAATTCGTTCCTTCTGCGTGTTTTGTTTGTCTAAATAAGTATTTTGAATTAGGAAAAGTAATTCTTTCCATCTGTTCTCGTTATCTATTGAATCAAGATAAAAAATTTTTTTGTTTGATGCGGTTCGTTCTAATGTATCAGTGATGACAACATCTGATAAAGAATAATTATCTGTAATCATTATTTGTTCTGAATTAAATAAATTACTAAGTCGATTTTCAATAAAAAAACTTGCAGTAAAGTCTTTTGATATTTGTAAATAGATCATTACTTCTGATGTCATTTCAGAGGTGTAAAGAGTATATAGAAGATTTGATAAAAATTTTTTGTGATTTTCAGTGATTGTAAGACTTGCTAGAATAGCTTTAATAGTCGACATGTAATCATTTTGAACATGGGAATGATACGATAACGGTGGAATGAATAAACTCGTAAAGGAGTCTAATGTATCACCAACTAAAAAATAAAAAGTATTGAACAAAGTTATATAGTAGTGAAACAAACAGTAATCATCTTCAGAAGTCTGATCCTTTACTAGAACGGAGCTTGTCTTGAGAATATCTATGGACAAAATACAATAGGGATGGTTTTCTTTCGCGAATATTCTACCTAAATTGATCTTGTCTGTTTTTGGAATGATATCCGATATGAAAATACGTGACAAAAAATTGAAATAGTCAATTTCAGTGTTTTTGACTTTTTTTTCAAGAAACCCCAACCTATCTTGTTGAAAAATTAGTGCTATATCAAGATTTTCTTTTACCATTTTAAAAAGCGCTTGGATGAGTTTGTTTGTAGGTTGAACTACGTAATTCTGATTTTGAACTCTGGTTTGAAGGATAGCATATAAAATATATAACGATCTATTTTTTGTGTTTGATCGTTTGTGCGAATCAATCAATATTTCCTCTGGAACATTTTCACGAATACTTTCGAGGCTTATATTATTGAATGGCCATTCTATATCTTGAAACGAGTCCTGTAAGAACAAATAAGAAAATAGCCGAATGTTCATTTCGTTTCCAGTAAGGGAATATTGTCCCTTTACAACAGAAATTGTGAAATTAAAAGTTGTAAAAAATTTATTTAGAGTGTGTGTTAACTTATTTAGATAGCTGATAGAAATGAAAAGCTCCTCAGTAACTTCCGTTTGATCAAGTGAGGTTCTAGTAAGTAATAAAATTGAGTAGTTAAATAAAGTGTTCTTTTTTAATAATTGCAGTTTTAAATTATACGCAGAGTCTAGAGCTGTTAATTCAAAGGTGGATTGAATTTGAACACTACCAGATTTATTTATTACGATAAAATTTTTGATTTTTTGATGTTCCTCAAAATGAGTGTTAATAGTTGAGATTGTTTCTCTAACCGTCCTTTTTGTCAATTCCAACTCGTGTGAAATTTCAATAGTCGTTGTTTGTTCTTTATTTATGATGAAAAATAGAACGGACAATTCTTTTCTTAGATAGTCAGGTATCATTTCACTCTCTCCGTTTCTTTATACAATTTATGTAGTTTATTCAACGATAATTGTGGATAGAAAAAGCATTATTATTATGTTATCATACCATGGTTAAGATAGATGTGTAAAATAAACAAATGATAATTTTACAAACAAATAATCCTAAACTTTTACTAGTCTGCATAGGCGGAACTAGTTATTTTTTTCGAAATAAAAAATACATTTGTTAAATTTACGATTTTTAAGCGTGAAACTATTAATAAATTTAGGGAGAGAAAAAAATGAAAAAGAAATGGTTTTCATATATTAGTGTAATGTTACTTGTAAGCCCTTCTTTAATTGGAACTGGACAAGTGTTTGCGGATACTATAGAACTTGAACAAACAGATGAATCAAAAAAAACAATGGCTGATGAAACAGAGCCATTGTTAGTACCACCAGCAATCGAACAACAAGAAGAAACTTCAGACAGTGAAACAAATACAAATGAAACAGAAAATAATGATTCAACGAAATCGTCAGAAGATAGTCTAGAAGAAATGAATAAGGAAGAAACTATCGCCACGGTAGAAGGGCATCAGACTAGAGAATCTTCAACAGACACAAACGATGATATAGCTTCGGGTACCTTTGGGAGTGCACCTTGGAGAATTGACCAAAGTGGGACATTGCATATAGAATCAGGAGTTTTCGACTATCATGGATCTACATATCCCTCTCCGTGGATAGGTTGGTCTAGCGATATTCAGAAAATTATTTTTGATGGGAAAGTTTCAACTAGCTTTGGAGCCTCGAGATTATTTGCTGATCTAACTCAAGTGAAAACAATTGAAAATTTATCAAATTTAGATACATCAAACGCTACTACCATGTCATAGATGTTTCAAGGTATGACATCTTTGACATCACTAGATCTTTCTGGATTTAATACATCAAAAGTAACAGATATGTCTGCAATGTTTCAACACGCGCAGTCGTTAACAACATTAGATCTTTCAAATTTTAATACTTCTAATGTAACTTCTATGGTGGGTATGTTCATTGATATTCACAATATGAAATCTTTGACCTTAGGAGCTAAAATGGGGTTGTCTTCAGAAGCTGGACTTGAGGATCTCAAAGTCACTGACGTTTACAGTGGAGAATGGCTACATGTTTTAAGCAATCGTACATTTACTTCAAGTGAACTTATGCTCAATTATGATAGCAGTTTAGCTGGAGAATATATTTGGGCTTTGAAACCGGTATTAAAACTACAGGATTTGATTTTATATGAAGGAGATAGTTGGGATTCAAAAGATAATTTTATTTCTGTAACTGGAAAAGATGGAAATCCAGTGGATTTCGCAGATGTAACAGTAGAAGGTACAGTAGATACGAGTAAGGCAGGAACGTATGAAGTGAGCTACAGCTATGAAGGCGTCACAAGTGTAGCCACGATCACAGTGAAGGCAATCCAAACAGCAGTAAATGTGCATGATTCTACGCTTTATATTGGAACAGAGTGGCAAGCGGAAGACAACTTTGACAGTGCCATTGATAAAGATGGAAATCCAGTGGATTTCAAAGATGTAACGGTAGAAGGAACTGTAGATACAACTAAAGCAGGGACGTATGAAGTGAAATATAGCTATGAAGGAGTCACAAGTGTAGCCACGATCACAGTAAAAGCGATCCAAACGGCAGTAAATGTCCATGATTCTACGCTATACATTGGAACAGAGTGGCAAGCGGAAGACAACTTTGACAGCGTCGTTGATAAAGACGGAAATTCAGTGGATTTCGCAGATGTGACAGTAGAAGGTACAGTAGATACGAGTAAGGCTGGAACCTATGAAGTGAAGTACAGCTATGAAGGAGTCACAAGTGTAGCCACGATCACAGTGAAGACAATCCAAACGGTAGTAAATGTCCATGACTCCACGCTATACATTGGAACAGAGTGGCAAGCGGAAGACAACTTTGACAGCGCCGTTGATAAAGACGGAAATTCAGTGGATTTCGCAGATGTGACAGTAGAAGGTACAGTAGATACGAGTAAGGCTGGAACCTATGAAGTGAAGTACAGCTATGAAGGAGTCACAAGTGTAGCCACGATCACAGTGAAGACAATCCAAACGGCAGTAAATGTCCATGATTCTACGCTATACATTGGAACAGAGTGGAAAGCGGAAGATAACTTTGACAGCGCCATTGATAACGATGGAAATCCAGTGGATTTCGCAGATGTAACAGTAGAAGGTACAGTAGATACGAGTAAAGCAGGAACGTATGAAGTGAGCTACAGCTATGAGGGAGTCACATATGATGGGTTTTTTTGGTAATTTAAACGGGAGGAGTGATATGAGATGCATTTAAAAATTGCGATATGTGATGATGATAAGGTTATTTGTTCCCAAATTGAAAGCATGATTCTACGCTATGCGAAAAATGATAGATTTGATGTCACCGTTCATATATTTTATGATGGCAACTCACTAATGGATACCATCCAAAATGATGATGATAATTTTGAGTTAATCTATCTTGATATTGAAATGGGGGGAATCAATGGTGTAGATGTTGGTGTGACAATTAGAGAAAAATTTAGGGATCATAAAATACAAATTGTTTATGTTTCTGGAACAGGACAATATGATCGACAATTATTTGATGTTCAGCCTTTATTATTTATTTCAAAGCCTATAGGGGAAAGTAAACTAGTAAAATCTATCAATTTGGCAATGGAAAAATTGACATTAACGCCAAAGTTATATCACTATAAAAAACGGAAAGAATATTTTAGTGTTTGGATGGAAGATATCATCTATTTTGAGAATTCTGGAAGAAATGTGAAAATCATGACAATTGATGGTATGGATATATTTGTTGGAAATATCAAAGATGTAGCAACAGAAATTCTTTCATACGGATTTATTCAAATTAGCCAATCGATTATTGTAAACTATAACTTTGTGAGGAAATACTCTCATGAGGAAATTATTTTAGTAAACAAAGAAAAAATTGGTATTCCAAAAAACAAAAGAAATATAGTAAAGGAACAATTTTTAAGAGAAAGTGATAAACATTTATAAGGTATTTTTAGCCCGTATTTATTAAATTAAGAATAGTATCAGGGAGGTAACAATGATATTCAATATACAAACTTATTTTGTTCATATTTATGAATGTGGTTTGCAGTATTTATTAATATATTTTCTTTTTTCACGATATAAACCAATAAAACTACGAGTGTCAAAACAGAAACTAATTTTAATTTTTAGCATAATTATCTTAGTACATGCTTTTTTTGCTACATTTGAGTATTTTACCATCAATGTAATAGTTTCTGGGGTATTATATCTAGTTGTGTCTTTTTTCTTTTTTACAAGGTGGCAAGATATCTTGATGTCTTCAATCATTGCTACAGCAGTAATCGATATTGGAGAAGGTGTTGCTTCAATGTTATTAATGAGTACAGCGATAGGAAGTCAAGAGGTAGCAGAATTTATGTTGAAACCTTCAAATACAATGCTACTATTTACTATTTCTCGTTTGATTAGTTTGGGATTAGTGCTGATTATGTTAAGATTTAGAAAAATACGAACAGGAAGTGGCAATTTACCGACAATTTATTGGACAACATTTTTATTTATTATGATGAAAGACATTTTATGGGTGTTAATCTTAACGGATTCCCCTGTAGAAATATCCTTCTACTATTGGGCAGCAGTTATTCCACTCTTACCAATATCCTATATTTTGTTTTATTATACACGTCGCTCGATAGAAAAAATGATAAAAACGCAAGTAGACAGGAAAGTGTTAGATGAAAAAAATAAATATTATGAACAACAGCTCGTTGCAATGGAACAAACACTTGAATCACAAAGAACGATTCGTCATGATCTAAAAAATAAGTTATCTCCACTAATTTATCTGGCAGAAAGTGGTAAGACAGATAAATTGGTTAAGCAGGTACAAGAGCTTGGTAGTTTAAGTGTACTTGGTAAAATCTATGCAGAATCAGGAAATATAATGATTGACTATATTATTAATCTAAAATTGCAACCCCTAGCGAATAAAGACGTAGTAATATCTTGCGAGACAAATGTGCCCAATGATATTGATGTTGCACCCTTTGATTTATCGACGATTTTAGGGAACTTAATTGATAATGCGGCTGAGGCATTGGAGTATGCGCCAAATGAAAAGTGGATTAGGATTAAAGTAAGTTATCAAGTTGGCTTTTTGATGATACAAGTATCAAACTCTTTTGATGGAGTTGTGCACTTAGATAAGAAGAAAATCATTTCTAGAAAAGGGAACATTGATAATCATGGGATTGGTTTAGCTAGCATTGAAACAATTGCCAAAGAGTATAATGGTGAAATGATTGTTCGGTATGATGAGCAACAATTTAATATGATTGTAAAATTATTGGCTTAAATTTGATATGAGAGACGTTTCTTTCAACGGGAAACGTTTTTTTATTTTCATGTATTAAATTGCAAGGGGTAAGATAATTAACTATTGGAATTTCTAGAGATGAAGGAATAAATTTTGATGATTTTAAGGAAATATGAAAAAATATTACGTTTAGAGGGTCGAAATCGAGCGGATAGAGTTGAGTGGTTTGTAGATGAGTTATACTATGATGCATATGGGAGTTTTTTTATTTAGGTAAAGATAAACAATAGAAATTTCGTTAGGGATAGGTTCATCAGTGATAAGTGGTGCTTTTCAACAAGATAAACGTATTTATTTTTATAATTTAAAAGTACATAAATATTGAGAAGATAAGTCACCACTTGAATGGACTTACACCATCGATTAAGGGGAGGTGCAGAATAGTGCAAAAAGTCATTTCCATGATGTCTTTATTTGTTTTAGCAGCATTTTTATGGGGGGGGTCAGTCTCTTATGCAGAGGAGGTTCATTCAAAGGTTACTGGATCATTAATTGAATCTGATACTACTCAAGATTCAATATCGCCAAATGAACAAAATAGCAGTGAGGGTTCAAATTCGAATAATGTTCTTCTTCCTCAAACAGGCGAGTGGGCAAGTAATCTATGGTTTTTTGTAGGATGCGGAATAATCATGACAACCCTAGGTGCTGGCTACTACAAGTGTAAGGAGGGAAGTGAACAATGATAAATAAACAAACGCTTGCTTTTATTACTTTTCTAGCCCTTCTTTTTGCGACATCTAATGAAATAGTACTTGCTGATTCAAACTCAAATACATTAGTTAGTGGAGAAATTGTCTCAGGGGGATTTTCTTTATCTCAACCGAATAATGTGAATTTTAATATCCAATTAAATGGACAAAAACAAGAAGTTGCTTTAGATAGTATTATTTCAACTATAACAGACTATCGTGGGATTGATGATGGTTGGCAAGTAGTTGTTAGATCGTCAAATTTTAATGAGTACAAAAGTAATTATCAATTGATGATCAATCATCAAAAAATTTCAGATAGTAATATAATTGTTTATAAAAATGAACAACAATTGATAGAGAAAAAACTAGATTTACCAATCGATATGGTGATTTCAGCTGATGCAAAAGCTGGTTCTTATAGTGCAAGTTTGGAATGGAATTTGCAACCAAATATAAAAAATGAGATAAACGAATAGGAGAAAAGACAATGAAAAAAATTATTTTAAGTACAGTATTATGTGGTGGAATTCTAATGGGGATGATGAACGGTTTGACTGTTCAGGCAGCAGATACATTAAGCGGTAATACGGAAATTGGAGCAGAAGTTATCAAAGGTGATGTTTCTTTAACAATTGATGCAACTACTGATTTTGGCAGTCAGCCTTTATCTGAAACGGTAGATTTTGGTTCAAAGGATATTAATTATACAGTAACAGACTATTCTGGAACGACAAATGGTTATGAAATTAGTGCTAAATTAGCGGACGCAGATGGTAAACGTTCTTTGAAAATTGGAGAAGTAGAGCTTTCTGAGGAAGTAGTGCCTGTTGTGACAAAAGATGTAAATATTGTTGGTGAAAATTCTGACAAAGTTACGAGTACATTAGTTTACACCAATGTAACGAAAGTTCAAAAATATACATCTACTATTGAATGGAATTTAACTAAAGGATCATCAAAACAAATTTCAGAGTAAACGGTAGTAATTAAATTGTAGAGGCTGGAACAGAATCGTTTAGGCTCGAATAAATAAGCCAGCATTCATGAAAGTTGTTCTTCAAATTTTTGTGAATGCTGGCTTATTTCCGAATGGGCTGCTTCTGCTCCCGCCATTTATTTGGATTAACATATTTAGCAAAAAGAGAACTGACTTTTGTTCCAACCTCATTTTTTTTGAAAGGAAATAGATTATGAAGAAAATAGTTATAACGCTCGTTTTATTGCTTATGAGTTTGATGATAGATGTTTCTGCATTTGCCGAGACAACATCTGGATATTCGGTATCTCCAATATTTTCAGAACATCAAACAACAGGAATTGAAAATTTTTTTGATATTAGATGGACACCTTTAGCTACAGAAAATTTTTCATTAAGAGTGACAAATAATACAGATACAGAGCAGGTATATGACATTCAAATAAATAAAGCAAGAACGAATAAAAATGGTATTATTGATTATTCAGATGTGACTCCTGAAGATCATGCTACATTATACAAATTGACAGAGATGGTTCAGCTTCCTAATGAAGTAACAGTTGCGCCAAACAGCAGTCAAGAAGTGGCTGGAACATTGGTTTTCCCAGAAAAAGATTTTAACGGCATTTTAATGGCTGGTATTCACGTTTCTGAAAAGAAGGAAGAAAATAATCAGTCCTCTGTTTCTAATACAGTTGCCTATAACATTCCTTTTGTTGTTAGAGGAAACATAGATGAAAGACCAGCCCCGTCTTTAGAGTTGAGTGAGCTTAATGTTAATAAATTTTCTAGTGACACGTATAGTGTGGATGTAACCTTAGACAATGTAGGAGTAAATCTATTAAAAGAAGTTCAGTTTACCGCAGAGATAAGGGATGAGAAGGGTCAACTTATTACAACACAAAAATCTAAGCTGGATATCACGCCAGAAACCTCGTTTATTTATCCGATTAAGCTGACTTCTGATTTAAAAGAGGGAAATTATTCAATGAGCTTGTATGTTCAACACAATGATGAAAACAAATGGAATTTCACCAAAAAGTTTGAGTTATCAAGTGAAGAGGCAAAAGAGATTCGTGGAACAACAAAGAAAAAAGCAACAGATTGGCTGAAGTATGTAATCATTTCTGTAATTGTTACTTTTATCGTAAGCAGTTGTGGTTATATTTCTTTTAAAAGAAAGAATAGATAAAAATGTTGTTACTTGACTTATTATCACATAAAGACACATTACCTAGAAAATAGACTTTGAAAGCTTAAATAACAACTAGTCAAGAGAAAAAGTTGATGATTTGTATAAATTTTATGATGTTGAAAATAATTTTGAATAAATTTACAAATCATAATTAAAACTGATTTTAGAAATGAGAAAACAATATCTGGAACAGGTAGGGATGATAAAATGAATATAAGGAAAAAGTCGATATTATCTTTAATTAGTGCAGTGATACTATTGAATATCTCTATTGTAGGTGGGGTTCAATCTTATGCAGATGTTAACGAAGAGACATCAGTTGAAGAATTTATCAACCAAGTTAATCAAGATTCTTCAACTGATAGTTCACAAGAAAACAATTTAGTAACAAGCTCTGATGAGCAAAGTGAAAAAGTAGATAATTCAGATAGTTCTGTAGACAGTTCTGCTGATAATAGTGATACTTCTTTAGATAGTGTAGAAGCAAGTACCGTAACAGAAGAATCAGTATTAGCTAATAAATCAGATAACTTGCCTTCACCACCAAAGAAGGGCTTGCCGTTAAATGATGTTTTTGCTCCAGCTGTTGGTTCAGGAGTAAAGTATCAGAGTGATTCGCTGCTCCAATTGTCATCTGGAAAAAGGCAAGTTGGTGCAATTTGGTCGAAAAATAAAATTGATTTGAAAAAAGATTTTAAGTTGCATTTCTATTTGTATTTGGGAGATCAAGGAAGTAGTTCTGCTGATGGAATGACATTTTCACTTCAAGGATACAATAATTCATTTTTAGGCGGATCAGGTTCAAATCTAGGAATGTATAATGAGACTTATAAATATTACCTTGCGCTCGAGTTTGATACTTATTTTAATGGAGATGGTTTTGATAGTCCGCGAAATAATTCTGGATTAACTAAAATAGGCGATCATATTGGTTTTAACACAGGTGGAACGAATTGGCATTACTCTGCAAAAGAGTCAATAGGAAACATGTCGAATGGTAATTGGAAAGAGGTTCAAATCGTTTATAACGCGACAAGTGGTGGTACAGGACACTTGGAATACACTTATACGGATGTTGGAACAGGCTTTTCTTTTTCAACAGGGGTAAACTTTAACTTTGATGGAAAAGGAGATCATAATTTTTTAAATAAGAGTAATGTTTATTGGGGATTTACTTCTTCTACAGGCGCTCAATACGAAATTAACGCAATGTCATTTGAGGAATTGCCACAAGCTGCGTCTATTGAAGCGAAGGATTCTACATTGTATGTTGGTGAAAGTTGGAATCCAAAAGATAATTTTGTAAGTGCAATAGATGAAGATGGGAACAGCATTTCTTTTGATGATAATCGACTTTCTGTCATTGGTGATGTTGACACGAACAAATCTGGTGATTATAAAATTACTTACAAGTATCAAGGCACGTATCAAGAAACTTCAAAAGAAATCACAGTAACTGTGAAAGAGGACAAATCAAGTTTGAAGGCGAAAAATCTTATCTATCATGTAGGAGAAATATTTAATGAAAAAGATGCCTTTGTACAAGCTACAGATCAGGATGGCAATCCAATTGACTACTCCAAGATTAAACTATATATGCCATATACGTTAGATACTAGTAAAGTAAAGACCTATAAAGGGAACTATTACTATTACTACAGGGAAAGTGATGGTAAACTTATTAAGTCTAATTTATTTGATGTTACGATTATTCCTTATGAACAAACAATACAAGTACCAAAAACAATGGATTTTGGGAATTATCAATTGGGAACAGCAAACCAACTTTATTGGAAGCCGGGAAATTCAGTTTCAGTTTCAGATGAAGGGCGACAAGGTTGGAGCTTGTCCGTTAAATTAGTCAATAGTGCAAATCTTGATTTTGGAAACTACTTGTATGTTGGTGATCAGCAATTTGGAGCAGAAGTAGTAAATATTGATGATGGCGTAGGCTCGCAACAAATTACAGATGCCTTGATAAATGATTCCTTCGTTTATGTTGATTACACCAGAGCTAAAACATTGCGAAAAGATTCTGGAACGCTTGAATGGAGCTTGACGCCTAGTGTAAAGGGGGCTGAAGAATAATAAAAAAAACCTCTCAGTACTTGTAGGATTCAACTAGCTGTCTGTCAATGGAGAAGAGATTTAATTAAAAGTTATAGGGACACTAACTGAGTCCGATTCAACATTCGGCAATACTTTGCGATAAAAAAACGAGTGACACTTTTTCAGAGAGACAGTCGATTATTTTAAAGGTTACATGACTCCACGATTTACATTGGAACAGAGTGGCAAGTGAAAGGCACAATTGATAAAGACGGCAATCCAGTGTATTTTGAAGATATGACGGGATATAGTCAAGGTACGTACGAAGTCAAGTATAGTTATGATGGTGTAACGAACGTGGTAACAGGCATAGTTAGGGACAAACAGAAAGAGTTTAAACCAAGTAATGGTAACAATAAAGATCAAAATACTGGGAAAAATGCTTTATCTCAGACTGGAGAACAAACACTATATGGACACTGACTGGACTCTTGACAGTTCTTTTATCATTAATTTATTTAGTGAGAAAAAGAAAAATCTCATTAAGATAACGCTGATTTGAATGCAGCGATTAAAATGTAAGATAATGTTTAAAATAAGCTGCTAATATTTCAAATTCGGTTTCATATTTTTTCTTCCCTCCTATTTAGTATGTAGGAGGGATTTTTATGCTCAGTATAGAAGAGGAAAAAAGAATTATTTATGAACTGATGCGAGAACTAATTATAGAACGGAGGGAACTAAGTAAACATTATTACGAGCTCAAGCAACAGTTAGATGACTTAGGTAATAGTAATGATTTATTAGTAAATAAAGAACATAGACCTATGTCTGTACTTGAAAAAGAAAAAATAAGGGATAGTGATTATATTCATCGAAACAATAAAAATTCTCATCATATATCATTTGATCGCATATCTAAAAATATTTTGTCTGTTTTAAAAGAGAGTCCAGTACCATTGAGCAATAAACAGATAGCAGAGAAATTAACAACTGGATACGAGCTAAATGTTAGTTACTCAAATTTGACAAATAACATTTTACCCAAGATGTTAAAGGAACGATCACTTCCAATAGAAAAAGCATATCGTGGTTATTGGCAATATCGTTTGTCAAAATTATAAAGGGAGGATATACGGCATGAAAACAGAAATGGATTTCACCTATATCTTTATCTGCTATGTCTCTGTTACCCTTCAACGCCAAGCGACTGCTTTTTATAAAAAACAGGGTAAATTATTTAGTTATGAGTCACTAGAATTTATTGAGTCAAAAGAAATGGAGGAAGCAATACAATACCAATATGGAAATAAGCAATTAACTCCCGAAAAACTAATTGAATTAGAATATAGAAACGAAAAAATTTATACTAGTTTAGCTTCATTAACAGAAGTAGAACAGTATATTTTAAAAGAAAAGCACGTGAAACAACGATCTGATGCATCAATTGGAAAAGACATGCAAATTAGTGGACAAATGGTTTCTAGAAAAAAGCGTCAAGCGTATGCCAAACTGAAAAAGTTACTTTCATTGTAACAAAAGAACACCGCAATAAATCTCCACCTTGAACTTTTCAATCCCTTAAATTAAAAGTTAAGGTGGAGTGAATATGGAAAAGAAGAATTTAGTTCCGCTTATTCGCTTGGCTCAACAAGGAGATAAGCAGGCGTTACTTGAACTGTTTTTAAACTTTGAACCTTCAATTATTAAACATTCAATACGATATTCAACTTTTATCAATGAGGATTGTTACCAAGAGTTAGCTACTCAATTTATCATAGCTGTTCAATCGTTTGATTTCAGTAAATATGAAGATAAATAAAAATGAAGCAGGAATTTTGAAATTTAGGTTTCAAAGTTTCTGCTTCTTGCTATTTACTCTATGAAGGCGAAAATAATGCCGATTGTTCCTTGAAAATTGAATACTGAACTTTTAAATTACGTTTGCTGTTACCAGAGCTACAGCGTGACTACGCCACGACTTGAATGAGCGATATTTAGTTAATGCAGGATTTGATTTAGGTAATCAAGTTGCAATGATGGTGACAGAAGATAATGATACTTCCGCAAGGCTCCCGTGGACTGAGGAGAGGTGAAATTCCTATGTGCTTTACCTAAAGCGATTTAAAAGTGATAGATTTGGACTCTTTCCTAACAATATTCGTTTAAAGCGAGGCGAAAAAATCATGCAAGCATGTTTTGAAGCTATGGTAGGTTGTAAAGAATTAATTGAATTAGGATTTAAACCACATCAAGCAAAACAAATTATACGAGAATGTAAAGAGTATTTAGCCCAAGTAGAAGGAATAGATTTTTACTATAATCGTCAAGTCAGCATTGTACCAGCGAGAGTTGTTGAAAAATTATTCAATATACAAGTGTCGGGATAAGTATTATAATGAGATTAGGCTCATTATTCTCTATCCTAACGAGGAGAATATATGGTAAAAATTAACAATATATATCAAGATAAGAAAACAAAAAAATGGTTCTTTCGTGCATATCTAGGAACAGATATGGATGGTAAAAAAATCCAAAAAACAAAAAGAGGATATGGATCGCAAAGAGATGCTAAGAGAGGCTATGACCAATATATGCTTACTCATGGATTTCATCAAACTTTATCTTCACATCTAAGTTCTGCTAGTCAAATGACTTTTGAAGAATTCTATCGAATACGTTTTGTTAATTGGTATGAAAAGCAAGTAAAAAGTCAAACATTCGAGAACGCCCAGTTCATTTTTGAAAAGAAAATGGAGTATTTCTATCGAATGCGAATAAGAGATATTAGTAGTCAGGATATTGAGGATTGGATGCATGAATTAAGCCAAACAGCGACTAGAAATTCTAGGAAACAAGAAGAAATCACAACATTGTCTAGAACCTATATTAATCGCATTCTAGGACATCTGAGAATTATTTTGAATCGAGCTGTTAAAGAAGGTTTGATTGAGCGAAATCCAGTAGATAGCGTGTCTTATTTCCCAAAAGAAAATAATAAAGTTGAATTTTGGGAAATTGAAGAGTTTCAAAAAGTGATGGCTATGATTCCTGAAAATTCTATTCAGAATCAACATAGAAAAATCATATATGAAATGCTTTTCTATACTGGACTACGAATTGGAGAACTTCAAGCTTTGTCTTGGGAAAATGTTAACTTTGAGAAAAATCAGATAACAGTTGAGAAGACACTTATCTATCAAGGTAAAAACGATTGGTACTTTTCTACACCTAAAACCAATAAGTCTTATCGAACTATTAGTATTGGAAAGACTCTCAGTAAAAGATTGAAGAAGTGGCAAGAACTACAAAGAATGATTGGAAACTTTGAATACATGTCGCAATTAGACGGAACATTTACGCCATCCTATTCGTTTTCTAATTGGTTAAAGGACTCTGCAAGAAAAGCTGGTGTCATTCCAATTAAGCTTCATGCCTTACGACATTCTCATGTAGCCTTGTTAATCGACCAGAATATTCAACCGCTTGTGATACAAGAGAGATTAGGACATGCGAATATACAGATTACTTTGGGAACATATGGACATCTTTATGCGAAGTCTGATAGCCAAGTTGTTGATGTTCTGGACAAGATAATCTGAATAAAGCAATCTCAGGAATAGTAAAAGTAAACCAATTGTTCTGAGTTTTCCAATATTCTACCAATGCTGTTAAGAATGTTGATATATCAACGGACTTTACCCATTATTTCCTGTTTAAGATGTATCGGAAGTAATTGATTTTCAATGAAAAATGGTAATAATTTATAAAATGTAAAAAACTCTCTATTAATTAATAGGGAGTTTTTTATTTTCATGATGTTTATTCATTCGAATCACATATGAATCTAGTAAGATTCGTGCAATTACAGATAATGGTAAGCGAGAACGAACTTCGTAATCTGGGAAAAAGGATATTTCTGATTTGAAACCTACTAAAACCAATTCAGAAAGCATGGAGAGAGGGCTTTCTTTATTTGTTGTAATTGTAATAGTTCCAATTTCTTTATTATAGCAATTTTTAGCAGCATCTATAAGTTCTTCCGTCTCTCCATTTAAGGAAACGAAAATTACTGTATCCGTTTTTTTTAGATGTTGGCTCATAATTTTAATGATATTCGGATCTGTGTGTAGCTCACAATATTTATTAGCCAATTGAAACTTTATTTTCATTTCTTCAGCAATAAATTCAGAAAATGCTCTTGCAAAAATAATGATTCTTTCAGAGCTTTCAATTTTTTGTATAGCATCTTCAATGACGCCAGTGTTAATCATGTTTAATGTTCTTATAACCTCTTGCTCATTTTTTAGGATAGAACTTTTTATTTCAGTATCAATTTTTTCAACATTTGAAAAATTAATGGTAGTGTTTTGTTCATCTTTCAAATGGTGTTTAAAAGCAGTAAAGCCTTCATATCCTTTTTTCTTCATTGTTCTAACAATAGTCGAAGTAGAAACATTGGCTAATTCACTTAACTAACAATAGAAAGGTTTGGAATTTTATTTATATTTTTTGTTATAAACTTCCAAAGATATTTTTCTGTTTCACTTAATCTGGAATCCATTATGTAACTCCTTTCACTGTATATCTATATTGTAATTTTAATAATCTAGAAAAGCAACTTTTGATTTTAAGTAAATTATTTACTTAGAAAAACTTTTCAGCATTTTCAGCTGATTTAGAAAACATTTTCATATGAAAACGATTCATAATGTAGATATAGATGGGAGGGGAGAAAGTTGTCCAAGATTTATACATGTACCTTAAATTTAGCCATTGATTTGTTTATAGAAACTGATTCTTTGAAACCATTTGTTGTTAATCGTACAAAAGATGATGATATTCAGGCAAATGGAAAAGGAGTAAATGTTTCTCTTGTGCTAAAAATGTTGGGTATTTGTAATACTGCATTAGGCTTTAAAGCTGGCTTTACTGGTCAGTATATAGAAGATTTTCTAAAAGAAAAAGAAATTAGCAGCGATTTTATTGAAGTACCAGGTTTAACAAGAATTAATGTTTTTACACAAGTTAATGATGCTCAGGAAGAATTTAAGCTAGTCAACAAAGGTCCAGTAATTCCAAATGAAAGTATTCACCAATTTTTAAAACAAATTGAACAACTGAAAGCAGGAGATTTTCTTTGTGTGTCAGGTAGTTTACCTAGGGGGATTTCTCAAGACATATTAGTAGAAATTGCTCGACGTTGTTACAATCAAAAAGTTTCTTTGGTAATAGATAGTAGTTATCAAGAAGTGTTGGAATGTCTAAAATACAAACCTTTTTTACTAAAACCAAATGAAGAAGAACTTGCTACTTGGTTTAATGTTCCTATTAACTCCAAAAAAGATTATTTATACTATGGAAAAAAACTTTTAGAATTAGGCGCCCAGAATGTATTACTTTCTTTGGGTGGAGAAGGAGCCTATTTATTTAGCGGCAATTCTATATTGTATGGAAATTCTCCTAAAGGTAAGGTAGTGAATACTGCATGCGCGGGAGATACTTTGCTAGGAACTTTTTTAGGCGGTGTGTTAAAAAAAGAATCTTTATCTATGACACTAAAGAAAAGTCTGGCAGCAGGTAGTTCAACTGCATTTAGACAAGGCCTAACTGATTTTTCAGATGTAGAAATATTAGAACAAGAAATAGCCATTTATAAAGAAACATAAGATTTTCTCCATAAATAAATAGATGAAACGGCCTTATATTCTACTTTAAAAGTACAAATACAATTGTTCTTAATGGTTCTTTCACACACAAAAACGACTTCGAACCAAATACTTAAATATTCTTTTCAAGTTGCGCGGTCACGTATTTTATCTATTTCTGCAACTATTGAAAAAGAAACTAGTAATATTTTTTTAGAAAAAATGGAGGTTTAATCAAATGAAAAAAATTAGTATCAATCGATTACAAAAATTAAAGAATACAAGTAATGACAAGGGGATTATTGGTGCGTTAGCAATTGATCAGCGCGGTGCTTTGAAAAAAATGATTAATAAATATAAAGATTCGACAGATAAAGATATTGAAGATTTCAAGAGATTGGTTTCAGAAGAATTGACGCCTTATGCAACATCCATTTTGTTAGACCCTGAGTATGGATTACCCGCAGCGAAATCACGTTCTAATAGTGCAGGGTTATTGTTAGCTTATGAAAAAACTGGATATGATGCAACAACCCCTGGCCGTTTACCAGATTCTATAAACATTTGGTCAGTTAAACGTCTAAAAGAAGCAGGAGCAGACGCATGTAAATTTTTACTTTATTACGATGTCGATGAAAGTAATGAGATTAATGATCAAAAGAAAGCCTATATGGAACGCATTGGCTCAGAATGTGTGGCAGAAGAATTACCGTTCTTTTTGGAATTAATTTCTTATGATGCAACCATTCCTGATGCTAATTCAAAAGAATACGCTAAAGTGAAACCACATAAAGTCAATGAAATGATGAAAGAATTTTCGAAAGAACGTTATAATGTAGACGTTTTAAAAATGGAAGTGCCTGTAAATATGAATTATGTTGAAGGTTATGGTAAAGAAGTAGTTTATTCTCGGGAAGAGGCTCTAAAATATTTCAAAGAACAAAGTGATGCAACCGATTTACCATTTATTTTCCTTAGTGCAGGTGTTAGTGCTGAATTATTCCAAGAAACACTGTACTTTGCTAAAGAAGCAGGTTCTACTTTTAATGGTGTATTGTGTGGCCGTGCAACGTGGGCAAATGGCGTAGAATCATTCGTTACAAAAGGAGAAGAAGCGGCACGTCAATGGTTACAAACGCAAGGGCGTAAAAATATTGAAGAATTAAATGCGGTATTAGCAGAAACAGCAAGTTCTTGGCATGCAAAAATTCAAGCAAATGAAACCCAAGGATCTCGTTTTTCTTAAAATAATAATCCTAAGAATGTTGGTATTCAGATATTCTTAGGATTAGTTTAAAATAGCTATAAATTCTTATAGAATAGAATATTGTAAGCGCAATAAAAATTAAAAAGGAGGAATTATAGTGCTTAATAAATTACGTAACCGCCATGTATTGATTGATAACACAGAAGATATAATTAAAAAAGAATTGCTTGGAATTATTAAAACAAGACCTAACTATTATGAATTAGTAGATGATGAATATGGTTTTGGCTTAATGTTAAAAAATCTGAATCAAGATAAAGTTGGCGTTATAGCTTCAGGAGGCGGTGGTTTAGGTCGTTTATTTCCCGCTGTGGTACATGAAAATTTAGCTGATGCAGTAAGCGCAGGAGAGATGGATACTGCCCCTAATTATTTTACTATTTATAATTTAGCTAAAAAAATTAATACAGGTAAAGGTGTTATTCTTTTGACAAACAACTATAGCGGAGATGTCATGAATAATGAAATGGCCCAAGAAATGCTTGAAGCAGATGGAATTCCTGCAACCATTTGTAAAGTAACAGATAATTTCTTTAGTTCTAAGGAAAAAAACAAACGATCAGGTTTGTCTGGAATTTTGACACTGATTAAAATTGCTCAAGCAGCTGCAAAAAAAGGATTAGACTTAAAGGAAGTTACGAGAATTGTTGAAAATGCGAATCAAAAACTAATTTCTGTAACTGTAATGGCTAGTGAAGAAGGCGTTCTTATGTATGGCAAAGGACTAGCTGATGAGCCCGCTAAATTTACTAGTGATTTTTCAGGTGAAAACGATTTGATTAAAGAACTTAGTAATTTTGTCATTGAGCAGATAAAAGAAGATTCTACTAATAAAATTTCCATTCAATTAAATACAATGAAATATACTTCTTATATTGAAGGCAATGTTTTACTAAATGGGATAATGGATTATTTTTCTAATGAAGGATTCGATGTTGTTTTAGCTAATGTAGGTGGATATTATGACATGTTTAACTATCCAGGAGTAATTTTAACAGTATTATCAGTAGATGAACAGACACTAGAATTTATCAAACCTGTCACAAATTATGATTACACAATATAGAAAAAGGAGAGATTAATATGAATTTAAATAAATACAATTTTCGTAGCATATTTTCATCAGCTTTAGGAATAATCATTTTATCATTAGGGATTTCTATTAATAAAGGTTCAGTCTTAGGAATGGATACGTATACAGGAATGAATACAACAGTAGCTGATTACTTTAATATGTCACTCGGTAATTTCCAACTGATTTTAAATGTTATTCTGTTGTTATCTATGTTTGTATTTGGAAGATATCTCTTAGGTTTAGGTACGGTTTTAAACATGGTTTTTGTAGGTTATCTAGTTGATTTCTTTTTGAAAATGTTTGATGGTACGATTTTATCTTTTGATGTAGAAAAATCACTTTGGATTAGATTTTTATTATTAGTAATTGGTACGATTATTCTTTGTTTAGGGGCATCTTTATATATGACTGCTGATTTGGGTGTTGCTCCTTATGATGCTCTAGCGATTATGATGTCTGATCATATTGAAAAACTTTCATTTAGTGTCGCTAGAATTATCACTGATGTGGTGTGTGTTATTGTAGGATTGATTTTTGGGACAGTATTAGGTTCTTACCCATTTGGAACAATTATAGGAATTGGTACGGTTCTAACAGCTTTTGGTACGGGTCCATTTATCGGTTTCTTTAATAAAACAATATCAGCTTGGATTGTTGGTAAAGGTAATAAGGAGGCTGAGTGATGGTAACTGTAAATTGTGAGTTTATGAAAAATTGGATTTCAGCATGGACGGAAGATTTATTAAACAACACTGATTATTTAAATGAATTAGATACCCCAATTGGTGATGATGATCATGGAACCAATATGGAACGTGGAGCAATAGCGGTGCGAGAAGTATTGACACAGGAGTTTGATAATCCACAAGAATTAACTAAAAAAATTGCTATGGCTTTACTCACGAAGGTTGGAGGAGCTTCAGGTGTTATTTATGGAACTGCTTTTTTGGAAATGAGTAAAGAAACAGAGTTATCCTCTATGATTAATGCTGGACTTTCTGGAATAGTAAAGCGTGGCAAAGCTGAAGCGGGTGATAAGACACTCCTAGATGTTTGGATTCCTGTATCAGATTTTATCAAACAAAAATCTTTAACGGATGAACAAATTCAAGATGCCGTAGAGGCAACAAAACCTATGCTTGCTAAAAAAGGTCGTGCAGAATTTGTGGGAGAGCAATCTATTGGACATATTGATCCAGGTTCAGTATCTAGCGGTTATTTATTTAAAGCTCTAGCCAAAGAGGTAAATAAATGAGTCAGTATGGTATTGTGATTGTTTCCCATGTCCCTGAAATTACATCAGGAATAAAGCGTTTAATCGAACAAGTGGCAAGCAATGTATGTGTGACTATTGCAGGCGGAATAGAAGATAATGATATAGGAACTAGCATTGAAAAAATTAATCATGCAATGGAAGCTAATAGTGCAAGTGAGCTTCTTGCATTCTACGATTTAGGTAGTGCAAAAATGAATCTTGAATTGTGTTCCGAATTAACAGAGAAAGAAATACATTTATTTAATGTGCCTATTGTAGAAGGAGCTTATTCAGCAGCGGCTCTGGCAGAAGTTGGTGTTTCTATTGAGGAAATTAGTAAACAACTCCAAGATATCATTATTAAATAAATAGTCAAAGAGGTTTAGTATTTTTACTGCTAAACCTCTTTTTTTACTAAATAAATTGCTTGAAAAGTATTTCTGCATTAGTGTTTTCCTTTTGTAGTTAAAATATCTGTTATAATTAAGGCAATAAAAAGATATAAAATAAATGCTATTATGATGCAGACATCCAATAATGGAAGTAACGATTAGTTCAAAGAAGTTATTAAGGATGATATGAAAAATATTTATAATTATTATGCACCAAAAACAAAGCCACCAGTATCTTCCCACCAGTTCGCACTAAAGTCGAAACACGAACATTAAGCAAATAACTTGTGGAATTGATTAGCTATCCGCTAAAATAATGTTACGCAATTTTTTTCGAAAAGGAGAAATGGTTATGACTAAGGAGAAAGTGTTATGGGGTTACGATGAGAAGACTGGGCCAGAAATGTGGGGGCATATCTGCTCTGACTTTGAAATCGCACATACTGGGAAAGCACAATCGCCAGTAAATATTGAACAAGCTGATGTGGTAAAATTAAAGCCATCAACAATGAAATTCTACTATAAAGAAACAGATTATACGATTAGAAGAATTGAACAGTCTGTACATGTTTTTCCGCATGATAAAGAACAAGGGTTACGCTTTAATGGCGAATATTATCCACTTGTATCATTCCATGCCCATATTCCGGCGGAGCATTTGTTAGATGGGTATATTTATCCAATTGAATGGCATTTCGTTCATGAAAAACCAGATGGTACAACGCTTGTAATGAGTGCTTGGATGGAAATTGATAACACTAATAATGTGGAATTTAAAGATTTACCGACGTATTTCCCAGAAGTGTTTGCAGATTTTGAGACAGAACGGGAAATTACTTTAGATGTGAATGAATTTATGCCAGAAGAACGTGTTTTCTATACATATCAAGGTTCGCGTACAACACCACCTACTGTAGAGGGTGTAACGTGGATTGTATTAAAAAATGCGAAGACACTTGGCCAAGAAGATTTCACTGAATTTGAAAAAGCCATTGGCAATACAAGTCGACCAGTACAAGACTTAAACGGTCGTGAAATTACTTTTTATAATTAAAAAACTAGAAAGCCTTGCTCGAATCTTGTATAGTATAGACATAGATTCTGAGTGGAGGCTTCTTTTTATGTATGAAAAAGCGAGACAAATGATGATCGAAGCGCATACTGGACAAGTTCGCAAGATTACTGGCGAGCCTTATTTTTCGCATCCTTTAAATGTAGCGAGAATATTGCGCCGTGCTGGGTTTCAGGAGGCGGTTGTTATCGCGGGCTTATTACATGATGCTGTAGAAGATACGGAGATGACCGACCAGGATATTCGCACGACATTTGGCGATAAGGTTGCAGATTTAGTAGCTTCTCATACAGAAAACAAGGCTTTATCATGGGAAGAACGAAAAGCGCATACAATAGAACAAGTGCGCACTGGAAGTTTAGAAGAAAAAGCGTTAATCGTTGCAGATAAATTAGATAATTTAACCTCTGTCAAATATGCTTTAAGCTCAGAAGGTAAGTCTGTCTGGAGTTATTTTAACCGTGGCTATGATCAGCAAAAATGGTACAATGAAGGCATTAAAAATAATATGGAGTTTGGTTTAAATCCATCGGAAATTCCTGCTTTCTTTGATGAATATGCGCGCTTAGTGAAGTGGATTTTTAAGAAATAAAATTTTAACTTAAATTATCTGTCAAATTAGGTATTTAGAATTAAAATAATAAGTTTTTAGAAAACAGCTTCCTTTTCCAAGGAAAATATTGTAAAATGAAAGCGTTATAAAACTGACAAGAAGGGAAGTTTTTTTGAATGGTTTATGGAGCAATTGAAGCAGGCGGTACTAAATTTGTTGTCGCTGTTGGCGAAAAATCAGGTAAAATTATTAAACGCGAAAGCTATCCGACAACGGAACCAGCAGAAACGATGAAGGCAGTCATTCAATTTTTTAAACAATATGAAGATGAATTAAAAGCCATTGGGATTGGTTCTTTTGGGCCGATAGATATCCGGAAATCAAGTGCAACATACGGATATATTACGCAAACGCCGAAACTTGCATGGCGAAATTATGATATCGTTGGCGCAATGAAAAAAGAATTTAATGTGCCAATTGGATTTACTACAGATGTTAACGCGGCAGCTTTAGGAGAAGTAAGTCTAGGTGCAGCAGCTGGTTTAGACAGTTGTATTTATTTAACTATCGGAACTGGAATCGGCGGAGGAGCGGTGGTTTCTGGTATAATTCTAGAAGGCTTCTCTCATCCTGAAATGGGCCATATTATGGTGCGTCGTCATAAACGCGATCGCTTCACAGGTAGTTGTCCTAGTCATAGTGACTGTTTAGAAGGGCTTGCGGCAGGTGGAGCTATTGAAAAACGCTGGGGGCAAAAAGCGGTTGAACTCGCAGATAATGAAGAAGTGTGGAATTTAGAGGCGCATTATATTGCTCAAGCTTTAATGAATTATACACTTATTTTATCGCCCGAAAGAATTGTTTTAGGTGGTGGCGTAATGAAACAACGCCAACTTTTCCCACTTATTCGTCAAAAGTTGAAAGCACTCGTTAACAACTATGTGCAACTACCAGACTTAGATGAATATATTGTTCCTCCAAAACTAGAAGATGATGCTGGAATTACAGGCTGTGTCTTACTCGCAGTGGATGCAGAAAAGTCTAATTAATAACGAAAACAGCTCTAGTTAATAGGGCTGTTTTTTGATATACTAAATTGTGATAAAACAAACAAGAACGCAGGAGGAAAAAGATGTCCATTACGAATTTATTAAATATTAAATATCCCATTATCCAAGGGGCCATGGCGCAAATTGCCAAAGCTCCACTTGTTGCGGCTGTATCTAATGCAGGTGGTTTAGGAATTATCGCTTCTGGCGGAATGACTGCTGAAATGCTACGTGAGGAAATTAAAAAAACAAAAGCACTGACTGACAAACCTTTTGGTGTTAACTTAATGTTAATGATGACTAATATTGCAGAATTAACCGAAGTAATTATTAAAGAAAAAGTAGGCATTGTTACAACTGGAGCGGGGACGCCAAAAACGTTCATGCCAATTTGGAAAGAAGCTGGCATTATTGTGATTCCAGTAGTCCCTTCAGTTATGATTGCTAAACGCATGGAAAAAATGGGTGCAGATGCAGTGATTGCAGAAGGAACAGAAGCAGGCGGACATGTTGGTGAAACAACTACGATGGCGCTTTTACCTCAAATTGTCGATGCAGTAACAATCCCAGTCATTGGCGCAGGAGGAATTGCAGATGGCCGTGGAATTGTTGCAGCACTAGCTCTAGGTGCAAAAGGAGTCCAAATCGGCACACGCTTCTTAGCAACTGATGAATGTCCGGTACATCCAGATTTTAAAGCCGCAGTAATTAAAGCTTCCGACCGCGACACAATGGTTACCGGCCGAAAAACAGGCGCCCCAGTTCGCTCAATTAAAAATAAAATGATTAAAGAATATATCCGCTTAGAAGAAGAAAATGCCGATCGTGATACTTTAGAAGAACTAACTTTAGGCTCTTTACGAAAAGCAGTTCAAGAAGGAGATACAGAAAACGGTTCTGTAATGGCTGGTCAAATCGCTGGCTTAATTACAGAAATCAAACCTTGTAAAGCTGTTATGGAAGAGATGATGACAGAAGCGAAAGCGGTTATAGCTGGGTTGCAATTGTAACATTGTATAAATATAACGATCAAAGTAGATTTTTATAGTTAAAAAATATTTCTCTATCTAAGAGGTGACTGAATGAAACAAGTTATAAATGATACTTTATCGGTTTTTGGGATAGTATTTATTGTTTTGATTATAGCATCTTATTTTTTCCCAATTGGTGAAATCATCAATGATGCGCGGTCTTTTCTTATCTTCTTTTTCCTTGTGAGTATTTTAGGGAAATATCTATTGAACCAGAAAAGAGAAAAAAACAAACAATAAAATCACCATTAAAAAAGTTGTGTCAGAAATCTTACTGACACAACTTTTTATAGTATTAGTACAAAATCAATGTTCACTCAAAATTCAGTTGCCAAAACACGCCGAACTGATCCGTGACTTGCGCATAAGTCGATCCCCAGAATGCTACTTGAAGTTCCATTTCCACTTTTCCACTAGAACTTAAAGTTTCATAAGCATAGTTAATATCATTTTCAGATGCAAAATTAATCAGGATAGTCACACGATTGCCAATTGTAAATCCATCATACGGTGCATCAGTAATATAAATAAATTCTTCCCCATTTTTAGCTAAGCGACTATGCATCAACCGTTCACCAAAAATAGCATCACCATCAAAATTATTCATTTGTTTAAAGCGCTGGACGTTAGTAATATCGGCCTGAAAAACATCTGCATAAAACGTTAGAGCTTCTTGACCTTCACCATTAAAAACTAAATATGGCACTGCGAACGACATATTATCCTCTCCTTCGTACTTGATAGTTCTAGTATATGTCTAATTTACTTTTAAGTCATGCTTTTATAGAATGAGGATTTGTGAAGAAAGTAAATTACTTGCAAAAAAACGTGATATATTATACAATTACTTTAAGAAACTAGCAATATTTCAATAAATATTTTTTTGCAATAAAATAAAGTAAGTACTTGCTTTTGGGAGTAAGTGCGTAGGAGGTAGATGTATGCTTTGGGTAAAAGAGTCAGTCGAGCAACTTCTCAGCAAACTACACACAAATTTAGACACAGGGTTAACAAAAGAACAGGTTAAACAAAAACATACAGAGTTTGGAACGAATGAGTTTGAAGAAGGAAAGAAAGAAACACTTCTTCAAAAAATTGGTCACCATTTGATAGAAATCACAACGATTGTTTTACTTTTTGCAGCGGCAATTTCTGCTTATTTAGCCATTACAACTGGATATGGTTGGGCGAAAGTGGTTGTTATTTTAGGAATCGTAGTGTTAAATATGGTGCTAGGGATTTACCAGGAAAACAGTGCCGAGAAAGCACTCGCGGCTCTTCAAAGTATGAATGCACATTTAACGACAGTTGTTCGTGATGGGGTTCGGATGCAAGTAGATGCAGCAGAATTAGTGCCTGGAGATATTATTGAGATAGTTGCAGGCGATATGATTCCAGCAGATGCGCGTATTATTTCTAGCAGTAGTTTGCAAGTCGAGGAATCGGCACTTACAGGCGAAAGTGTTCCAGTTGAAAAAGATGCAAACGCGGTTGTTTCGGAAAAAGCACCGATTGGCGATAGGTTGAATATGCTTTACTCGGGCTGTCTTGTAACAAATGGTCGCGCTACAGCAGTTGTTGTAGAGATTGGAATGGAAACGGAGATGGGGAAAATTGCTGGGCTTTTAAACAGCACCTCTAAACTAATGACACCATTACAGCTGCGCCTAAAAGAATTAGCTAAACGACTTAGTATTGTAGCACTTTTAGCAGGTATTTTAATTTTTATCATTGATGTTTATGTGTATGGTGAAACGATTATTGAAACATTGATGATTGCGATTTCTCTCGCTGTAGCAGCGGTTCCTGAGACGTTACCGGTAATTGTAACATTAACACTTGCTTATGGGGTTCAAAATATGGTTCGTAAAAATACGATTATCCGCCGAATTCCTGCAGTAGAAACAATCGGAAATACTTCGGTTATTTGTTCAGATAAAACAGGAACATTAACACAAAATAAAATGATTATCCAACAAATTTGGGCAGCAAATCATACGCCAGTGAAAGCAACGACGGGGTTTGAGTCTGCAGAACAAAAAGTGTTAGAAATGCTTAGTCTTGCTAGTAACGCGACAATTGATATAACAGATGGCGAGGAAACCATTATTGGCGACCCAACCGAAAGCGCAATTATTCGTTTGCTAGAAGAAAAAGGAACAAATAAAAAAGCATTAGAAGCTAAATATCCTCGCGTGTTTGAACTTCCTTTTGACTCAGATAGAAAGCTCATGACGACGATTCATCAAGTAGAAGACGGATTTCTTTCTATTACAAAAGGTGCTTTTGACCGCATTCCAGTAAATTTTTCACCAGAGTTTTTAAAAGAGGCAGAGCAAGTGCATGATAGTTTTGCAGAAAAGGCATTACGGGTGTTAGTTGTTGCCTATAAAAAATATGCAGAAATGCCGACGGATTTGTCTAGTGAGGCACTTGAGACGGATTTAACTTTTGCGGGCATGGTGGGGATGATTGATCCTCCAAGGCCAGAAAGTAAAGCTGCTGTGTTAGCGGCGAAAAAAGCGGGTATTAAGACTGTAATGATTACTGGTGACCATATTGTAACGGCATCGGCAATCGCAAAAGAAATTGGAATTTTAACAGATGAGGATAAGGCAATTACTGGAGCAGAACTTGCCGAAATGTCAGAAGAAGATTTAGAGAAAAACATTAGAGATTATGCGGTATATGCTCGCGTTAGTCCAGAAGATAAAATTAGAATTGTCAAAGCTTGGCAGAAAAATGGTGAGATTGTTACGATGACAGGAGACGGTGTGAATGATGCACCGGCCTTAAAAGCAGCAGATGTAGGCTCAGCGATGGGAATCACAGGAACAGATGTATCTAAAAATGCTGCAGATATGGTTATAACAGATGATAATTTTGCAACGATTGTAGATGCTGTCAAAGAAGGACGTACAGCCTATGAGAATATTCGCAAAACGATTTACTTTTTATTAAGTACTAACTTTTCACAAATATTTATTATGCTGATTGCGATTATTCTTGGTTGGGGTGCTCCGGTTGTCGCTGTTCAGTTGCTATTAATTAACGTGGTATCTGACGGAATTCCGGGCTTCTTCCTGAGTCGTGAAAAAGCTGATGATTCAATTATGGAGCGGAAGCCAATTCCGAAAAATGCTGGTATTTTTGCCAATGGACTTGGTAAGAAAATGGCAACACAAGCTGTTGTTTTCACTGTTGTCACGTTAGCTGGATTTTATATTGGCCAGTTTGTAACGATAAATCAGTCGATTGGTGCAAGTTATGAAGTAGGTATGACAATGGCATTTGTAATTCTAGCTTGGTCATCAGTCGCACACATTTTCAACGTACGAAGCGATAAGTCGATTTTCACTATTGGATTTTTATCAAACCGTGGCTTATTCTTTAGCGCGATTTGTTCGATGTTGATTATTCTAGGACTTGCGATTATTCCACCGCTTGCAAACATGTTCTTCTTAGTAGAGATGAGTTTAACACACTGGATTGTGGCATTTATTCTCTCGATGTTCCCACTCCTATTCGTGGAAATTCAAAAGCTTATTCAGCGAAAAAAAGCATAAAGGAGGGCAACTATATGAACGAGACTCAAAAATTGGTAGCCGCATCTTTAGAACGTAACTTTGGAAAAGATATTGGCACACGTTATGTAGGAAATGAAAAAGCGCAACTACGCGCTGAAGAAGTAATTGAGGAAATTGCAATTGTTATCGCACCACTTGTGGAACAACTAGGAATCGAGAGTAAAACCGTGAAAAAAACGATTCCCTTTTTATATGAACTTCAAAAAAATCAATTTTGTGATATGAGTGCTTATCCGTATCCGCTTCTTCTAGTCAATGGAACGAGCGCAGATACAGAGAAATATTGGCGTGATTTACCAACCTACTGGACAGATGATGCAAATAAAATTGTTCTACCATATGTTTTAGAACATATGAAAAATAATAAAGTACGTCAAAAACTGTTGGCTTTCCACGCATGGCTTTTAGGGGAAGTAGCTGAAATGAACGAAGAGCTAGGTGCAGCTTTTCGTGTGAAATTGGTATTTGAATCTGATATGCGTATTCGTTTACGGGTTTATGAAGTAGAACAAATTGCAGTAGAGGTTCATTTTTTAGATAATCATGATACAGAACAACAACATTTAGGCTATGACGTCAGTTTGGACGCAGAACTAGAAGTAAAAGCCAGATTATTACTTCGCCAAGGGATTTTAACAGAAAATTTAGGATTAGAAGCACTAAAAGCTTATATTAAATCCGTTTTACCGATTGCGCATAACTTGGAAACTCTAAAGCAACTAACAGGAGAAGAGACGAAAAAACTCACTAAATTATTAATGCAAGAGGAACCAAAAATTATGGAAGACACAGATTTAACTAGCAAAGCATTAGATTTCTTACAAAAATTAGCTCCAAAGAAATAAGAATAAAATGCTATTTGGAGAAAATTATTCCTAAATAGCATTTTATTTTTGCAAGTGAGATTGAAAGAATAGTAAAATGATACAATGAAATGAGAAATGAGGATGTAAAAATTGATTCGACAAGCCAAAAAATCAGACGCGCCTAAAATTGCGCCACTGTTACTCGTAATATGGAAAGATATGGAATTACCAATTTTAGAAGTAGAAACAGAAGAAGCGATTACTAATGCGTTAGTAGAAGCGATTCAAACAGAAGATTATCGATATAGCTACAGACATCTTCATGTGTTTGAAAAAGATGGCGATATTGCCGGTGTTTTAGCTGGCTATCCAGGGAAGATCGAACCTGATATCGACCATGCTTGGAACGCGATTGCGAAAAAACATGGGATTACTTACGATGCACCAATTTTTGTTGATAAAGAAACATTTCCGGGTGAATGGTATTTAGATTCTATTGTCACAAACGAAAAATATCGCGGCCACGGGGTTGGAACAGCTTTACTGGCTAAATTAACAGAAATTGCTGCCAAAGATGGCGAAAAAGTAGTTGGTTTAAATTGTGACAAAGGAAACCCACATGCAAAACGTTTATATGAACGATTAGGATTTCACGTGACTGGGGAAATCACGCTTAGTGGTCACAACTACGAACACATGCAAAAATAAGAAATGAGGCAAACCAATGAAAAAAATAATTTTCACTATAATGCTTAGTTTGATATTAGTTCTTGCAGGTTGCGCGGATGTCACTAACACCGTGAAAGTAGATAAAAAAGGGGAAGCAACGATCTCGTTCGATGTCGATATTTCGACTGTCGCTGGAATTTTTGCATCAGGCTATTCAAATGAACTGGAAGCAAAACTAAAAGAAGCTGGATTTACAGTAGATAAAAAATCAAATACAAGCTATCATATCGAAAAGAGACTAGATAAAAATGAAACGACAAAAAGCAATATGAAACCAGAAGATTATGGTGTGAAAATTACGAATACCAAAAGTTTCTTCACACAGAAAATCAAAGTGGATGCAGATATTGACATCGAAAAAATTTGGAAAAAAGAAGTGGCGGATGTCGCATTTCCAAAAGAAGTACTAAGTCAGATTGATTATACGTTTATCTTAGATTTGCCGGTTTCGACAATTGGAGATAATAATGCCAAAAGCGTTGATGGTGGAAAGCTAACTTGGGATGTGCCACTTGATAAAAAATCTGAAATGTATTTTGAAGTCACTGTGCCGAACGTGAAAAATATTGCGATTGTTGGTGGAATCTTAGTTATAGCAATCATTGGTTTGGTTATTTATCTTATTAGAAAACACCGGAAAAAGAAAAAATGACTATAATAAAAAAGAGTGAATCAGTTAGCTAAGCTGATTCACTCTTTTGTTTACTTCTTGCTCTAACTCTTCATAACAAGCTAATTTTTTCTCGATTTTCTTAAATGCTCGATCTAACTCTGCTTGCCGACGATACATGTCTGCTTGATGTTCTTTAAGTACCGCAATACGTTCTGTTACCGTTTTGTCCCCGCATTTCGTTAGTTCTACAATTTCCTTTTGTTTAGCTAGGGGCATGCCAGTGACGCGTAAACAAGTGAGCAATTCGAGCCAGTGCAAAGCATCATTATCAAAAATCCGATTATTATTTTTGTCACGCGCTAGAAAAGGAATTAACCCTTCTCGTTCATAATAACGAATTGTATAGGCGCTTAAACCCGTATGCGCGGAAGCTTCTTTGATAGTTTGGTGCACTATAATCACCCCTTTTTTCTTAATCATAGCATCTTGAAAATCGAAAAGCCAAATGTTTGCCTTCGAGTGCACTCTAAGGTGTATAGTAAACGTGTTATTACTTTTAGGAGGCGGATAAATTGAACTTAAAAGATACAGTAAAACTTGCAAATGGTGTTGAAATGCCCCGTTTAGGATTTGGCGTATGGAAAGTGAAAGACGGCGACGAAGCAGTAAATTCTGTTAAATGGGCAATCGAAGCTGGTTATATTAGCATTGATACAGCAGCTGCATACAAAAATGAAGAAGGCGTTGGTCAAGCTATTAAAGAGTCCGGCGTTAAAAGAGAAGACTTGTTTGTAACAACGAAACTTTGGAATGCAGAACAAGGTTATGAATCCACATTAGCTGCATTTGATGAAAGTTTACGTAAATTAGAACTTGATTATGTAGACTTATATTTGATTCACTGGCCAGTAGAAGGTAAATTCAAAGACACTTGGCGCGCTTTTGAAAAATTATATAAAGATAAACGCGTTCGCGCAATTGGCGTTTGTAACTTCCACGAACATCATTTAAAAGAATTAATGGAAGATGCAGAAATCGCTCCAATGGTTAACCAAATTGAATTACATCCACAATTAACACAAGAACCATTACGTAAATTCTGTGCGGAAAACAATATTGTAGTGGAAGCTTGGTCCCCACTTGGTAACGGTAAACTTCTTGCTAACCCTGAAATTAAAGCAATTGCTGATGCACATGGTAAATCAGTTGCACAAGTTATTCTTCGTTGGGACTTACAAATTGGTGTCGTAACGATTCCAAAATCGGTCCACCAAGAACGTATTATCCAAAACGCGGATATTTTCGATTTCGAATTAACAGAAGAAGAAGTAGCAAAAATCAGCGGATTAAATAAAGACGAAAGAACTGGCCCAGATCCAGATAATTTCAATTTCTAAAATAAAAAAGTTGAGATCCCTTCCAACGTTTCATATTGGAAGGGATTTTTGCTATGCTTTTATGCTACAATAAATGAAAAAAAGAGGTTAACATGGAACCTAAAAAAATTATTGAAAACCGCTTTTTTAATCAAAAATTAGCAGAATCAGCATGGGTAGCTTCCCCCGAAGAAGTGGTATTTCATTTTGGCGCAATGCAGTCTCAAAATTACTCGCAATCGTTGTGGGCTGTTGGGAGTAGGTTAATTACCCCAAGCGAGCTAGCTGTTAAAAAAGCAATTGATAATGGTGAAATTATCCGAACGTGGCTTTTACGAGGAACGATTCACCTTTTTTCTGCACGTGATTATCACTGGATGATGGATTTAATTGCACCTACCATAGATAAAATTTGTAGACCACACCGAAAAAAATTAGGTTTAACAGAAGAAATTCTTAGTAAAGCTTCTGAAGTTGTAGAAACCTTCGTTGCAAAAGAAGTAGTGACTAGAAAAGAGTTAGCAAACCATTTAGCTGAAAACAATTTACCAAATGCAGGTATCCCGTTTGCGCAATTATTGGTTTATTTAAGCTCACGGAAAATTATTTGTTCAGGACCAAATGAAACTTTTAGAAATATAGAGCTTATACCTAAACAAACGCATATTTTTACGAGAGAAGAAGCTGTACAAGAATTAGCTAAGCGCTATCTTCAAAGTCATGCACCAGCCACTTTAAAAGACTTTTGCTTTTGGTCTGGTTTAACTGTGACTGATGCAAAAATGGCTTTGGCTAACTTTACTAAAGAAGATGAATTCTATTTAAATGAATTGACTAAAAATGTCATTTCCACTCGTCAAATCCCTCTTGCGGGTTTTGACGAGTGGATTATCGGATACAAGGATCGCTCTATTGTTTTGTCTGAAGCGTGGCAGGATGAAATCATTACTAAAAATGGTATTTTTCGACCAGCGATTATTTCAGATGGTCAAGTTGTGGGTAAATGGGAAAAACCTAAAAAACAAATAGAACTACAAGGAGAATACTGGGATCGTTACATCCAGTTTCGGAATATGCTATAGTCAAGTATGCAGAGAAATTTTAATTTGAGGTGATTATGCAATGCAATCTTTTGATAAATTTTATAAAAAAACACTAGAAGAACGTCAAGTAATTTTGGCAGAATATGCTAATCTAAATGAGGAGGAACAAGCCTTTTTAGCTTCTACGGGGGCACTTTCGTTTGATAAAGCAAACCATATGATTGAAAATACAGTCGGAATTTATTCGCTTCCTTTAGGCTTAGGGATGAATATGCTTTTAAATGATAAAAAATATATCGTACCAATGGCGATGGAAGAGCCTTCTGTTGTTGCTGCTCAAAGTTCAGGCGCTAAACTAATCGCTCAAAATGGCGGAATTACAAGTACTGCAACTGACAGAAAAATGATTGGACAAATCGAACTAATTACCGTGCCAGATGTGGAAGCTGCAGAAGAAAAAGTCATTGCTAATCGAGAGAAACTTATTGCCATTGCCAATAATGCCCATCCATCTTTACTAAAACGAGGCGGGGGAGCTGTAGACTTACAAGTACGTACTACCAAAACCGCGAGTGGTGAAACTTTATTTATCATTCATTTACTTGTAGATACGCAAGAAGCAATGGGCGCCAACATGGTAAACACAATGGTCGAAACATTAGCCCCGGAGCTAGAAATACTGACTGGCGGGGTAGCAAATATGCGAATATTATCCAATTTGGTAGATGATGCGACTGCCACAGCCACCTGCCGCTTGTCCCCTGAAAGCTTATCGACAAAAACGCAAAGTGGCGAATGGGTACGTGATCGAATTATTGCAGCTTATGAATTTGCAGATGCAGATATTTACCGTGCAGCAACTCATAACAAAGGAATTATGAATGGGATAGATGCCGTAATTATGGCTTTTGGAAATGATTGGCGTGCAGTGGAAGCAGCAAGCCATGCCTATACTGCCCGGACAGGAAGCTATAAGCCCATGTCTAAATGGTCAAAAGATGCGGATGGGTACTTGATTGGGGAATTAACTTTACCGATGCCAGTTGCCTTTGTTGGCGGTTCTATAGCGATTCATCCAATTGCCACTCTCTCAAAAAAAATCGCGCGAGTAGAATCAGCGAAAGAACTGGCTATGTTGGTATGCGCAGTGGGCTTAACGCAAAATTTAGCCGCTTTAAAGGCGCTCGTTACGGAAGGCATCCAGCGTGGACATATGTCACTACAAGCAAAATCTCTCGCAATGACAGCGGGTGCAGAAGCAAATGAAATCGAACAAGTTGCCCAATTTTTACAAGAAACGAAACAATTGAATGTGATGGCAGCTAAGAAATATATTGCTGAATTACGAACAAAATAAAGCGAATATCAGGTGAGGAGCGGGATTTTATATATCGTTATTGTTTTGTTGGCCATACAAATAATATTGCAGGATTAGCACTTAGACTGAATGAATAGAAATTATCCAAAAGAAACTAGCAGGAACAACGTAGCTAGTTTCTTTTTTTGTTAAAAATCTACACTTTTATTAGTCCTTGTGAAGCATTGAGTATAAGCGAATAGTGGTGTAGAATAAGAATGATTATAAAACTAGAATGACTGGAAGTGTTTAGTCTTATGCGAAATAGAAAAACGATGGATGGAAACACTGCCGCAGCCAATATTTCTTACGCATTTACAGAAGTTGCAGCAATCTATCCAATTACCCCTTCCTCCACTATGGCTGAACTCGTGGATGAATGGTCATCAAAAAACAAGAAAAATTTATTTAATGAACCCGTAAAAGTAGTGGAAATGCAATCAGAAGCAGGAGCAGCAGGGACAGTTCATGGATCACTTCAAGCAGGAGCCTTAACGAGCACATACACAGCGAGTCAAGGTTTACTTTTAATGATTCCGAATATGTACAAAATTGCTGGAGAATTATTGCCCACAGTTTTTCATGTATCTGCAAGAACAATTTCGGCGGCCTCGCTTAATATTTTCGGCGACCATAGTGATGTGATGGCAGCGCGTCAAACTGGATTTGCGATGCTCGCAGAAGGTTCTGTGCAAGAAGTAATGGACTTATCCGCCGTAGCTCATCTGGCATCGCTGAAAGGAAGCTTGCCATTTTTAAACTTTTTTGATGGATTCCGGACAAGTCACGAATTACAAAAAATCGAAGTGCTTGAATATGAGGAATTAGAAAGTTTGCTTGACAAAGAGGCCTTACAACAATTCAGAAATCGCGCAATGACGCCTAATAATCCGAAAACATTAGGCTCGAACCAGAACCCGGATATCTTTTTTCAACAAAGGGAAACAGTGAATCGTTATTACGAGGAAATTCCAAATATCGTTCAGAACTATATGCAAGAAATTAATCAGCTACGTGGCACAGATTATGACTTAGTAAATTATTATGGTGCGGAAGATGCAACAGATGTCGTTGTAGCGATGGGGTCTGTAACGCCGGTCATTGAGCAAGTTATTGATTATTTAACAACCCAAGGCAAGAAAGTTGGACTGCTCAATATTCGTTTATATCGTCCTTTCCCAGCTGACAACTTTTTAGCGAAACTTCCGAAAACAGTAGAACGTGTGGCTGTTTTAGACCGAACAAAAGAACCAGGTTCAGGTGGGGAGCCACTTTTACTCGATGTACAAAGTGTGCTTTATGATAGTGAGACGCGACCTCTCGTTATTGGCGGTAGATATGGCTTAGGTTCAAAAGATGTGACACCAGACCAGATTCTCGGTGTTTATTCGCACCTAATGACAGAAAAACCAAAACCTCGTTTCACCATTGGTATTACAGATGATATTACGAATCTCTCCATTGAAAATAGGGGACCAAGTGATTTAACGTCAGAAAAAACGTTCCAATGTAAATTCTGGGGCTTTGGCTCGGACGGTACGGTAGGCGCTAATAAAGCCGCCATTAAGATTATTGGTGATAATACAGATTTATATGCGCAAGGTTACTTTTCCTATGATTCGAAAAAATCGGGGGGACTAACCGTTTCGCATCTACGCTTTGGAGAAAAAAGAATTCGTTCTGCTTATTTAATCCAACAGGCGGATTTTGTTTCTTGCTCAACCTCGGCCTATTTACGTTCGTATGATTTATTAAAAGGCTTAAAACCGGGCGGAACATTTTTACTTAATACAATTTGGGAAGGCAAGCAGTTAGAACGCCATTTACCAGCAGCAATGCGTGCATATATTGCAAAAAACGATATTCAATTTTATACATTAAATGCGATGAAAATTGCTGGGGAAGCTGGACTGGGCAGAAGAATTAATACTGTCATGCAAACAGCCTTTTTCCAAGTGACTGATATCTTACCGTTTGAAAAAGCTCTCGCTGACTTAAAAGAATCGGCTATCGCGACTTACGGAAAAAAAGATATGGCCGTTGCGGAAAAAAATATCCTCGCGATGGATCAAACAGTCGCTCATTTGCATAAAGTAGAAGTGCCTGAAAGCTGGGCAAATCAAGAATTAAAAGTAGAAATAAATCCAACTACCGAAAAACCCGCTTACGTTAAAAATATCTTGGAACCTGTAAATCGGCTAGAAGGTGATAACTTAACCGTTGGAGATTTAATATCAAACGGAATGGTTAGTGGCGCTTATCCTCCAGGGACAGCAGCTTATGAAAAACGTGGAATTGCACTTGAAGTTCCTGAATGGATTTCTGAAAACTGTACGATGTGTAATGAATGTGCTTTTGTTTGTCCACATGCAGCTATTCGGCCGATTTTAACAAACGAAGAAGAGATGGAGTCTGCGCCAGAAGGCTTTATGACACGCGAAATGCGAGGAAAAGATGGCCTTCGTTACCGTATTCAAGTTTCACCAATGGACTGTACCGGCTGTAACTTATGTGCGGAAACTTGTCCTGCAAAAGAAAAAGCGCTTGTAATGAAACCTTTTGAAGAAGTTGCTGAAAAAGAAAATCCGAATTGGTCATTTGCCATTAATGTGAAACCAAAGAAAAATCCAACTAAAAAAAATACCGTTCCTGGTAGTCAATTCGAACAACCTTTACTTGAGTTCTCTGGGGCTTGTGCTGGCTGTGGCGAAACCCCTTATGTTAAATTATTAACGCAAATGTTTGGTGATCGGATGATGATTGCCAATGCAACTGGTTGTTCCTCGATTTGGGGCGCATCCGCACCAGCAACTCCGTATACTGTCAATGATAAAGGACATGGTCCGGCTTGGGGGAATTCACTTTTAGAAGATAACGCGGAATATGGTTACGGCATGTATTTAGCAAACCAAACCATGCGAAAAGCGCTAAACAATAAAGTCACAAAAGCACTAAAAGAAGAAACTATGTCATTAGCTTTACATGAGGCACTTGTCGACTGGCAAACACAAATGGATGTTTCAGAAGATACGCGCGGGCGAGCAGAAACCTTACAACTTGCGCTTCTTAGTGAGATGGAAGGAAATCCAACACTCGAATCCATTTATAATGACCGTGAATTGTTTATTAAACGTTCGCAGTGGATGCTTGGAGGCGATGGTTGGGCTTATGATATTGGCTTCGGAGGAATTGATCATGTGTTAGCATCAGGAGAAGATGTGAATATTTTTGTAATGGATAATGAAGTCTACTCAAACACAGGCGGCCAATCATCCAAAGCCACACCAACTGCTGCTATTGCTAAATTTGCTTCAGGCGGAAAATCTGTCGGTAAAAAAGATCTTGGCATAATGGCTATGAGTTACGGAAATATTTATGTGGCGCAAATCGCGATGGGTGCGAACAAACGCCAAACTTTAAAAGCAATTGAAGAAGCAGAAGCATATCCAGGGCCTTCTTTAATCATTGCCTATACTCCATGTATAAATCATGGAATTTCAAGTGGTATGAAAACAATGCTAAGTGAAACACAAAAAGCGGTGGAATGTGGCTACTGGAGCTTATATCGTTATAATCCAGCACTGGAAGAAAAAGGAAAAAATCCAATGATCATGGACTATAAAAAAGTTGATTTTGATCAATTTGAAGATTTCCTAAAACGGGAGACACGTTATTCCGCGCTATATAAAGCAAATCCAGAAGTAGCAACGAAACTATCTGAAAAAACTCGATTAGACGCTGAAAAACGTTTCAACCGTTATGCTACAATGGCAGGATTAGATTTAGAAAAAATAACGAAGAAAAAAGAAACCACAAAAGAAGACAAAATGGAAAAACCAGTGGATGACGAACGCGCGGCTAGAAAAGCTGCACGGGAAGCAAGAAGACTGGCACGAGAACAAAGTGAATAAAAAAGGGTCCAGAAAAATTTTCTGGACCTTTTTTTGCTTTTGATCTGTGGGAATCAGAAGCAAAGTGGGAATGAATAGATATTCTTTAAGGAACGCTATAAAGAAATAACTACTATTTAAATATAACTTTTTTTGATTAAATATGCACTAGTAAAATTGGTACATAAATATATAATTTGGCAAGTTTTGTTGCAGTGAAGCCAATTCACAAGTTGTGAAAGTTTTATGACAATTATTTCACCTTTTTTAGCGTCCTTCGTGAAGTAATCCATTACGATATGCAGAAAGTAATTTCTTTAAATCTTCGGCTTGTTCATTAAGCTTTTTGCCAATATCTGTGTCTCTCACACGCTTGCGATTGATTTCCATTTCAATAACTTGACGCGTAGAAAGGATATCTGTCTCGTTTTTTATCGCATCTTCTTTACTAGTAAATGGTTGGTGACTAACTAATTGAAGCCCGTAACTATTAAAAAGTAATGTATAACCAGCTAAATTAGTCTTTTTATGGTAAGCTTTTGCAAATCCACCATCAATTACAAGCATTTTTCCACTGGCTTTGATGGGACTTTCCCCTTTACCTTCTTTAACAGGTGTATGACCATTAATAATATGACCACAATCCCCATCAAGTCCGAACTCTTCCAAAATCTGCTTACAAACCTTTTCATCATTACGCAAATTGTAATATGGATTTTTTTCTTCCACATGAGTTTCTTTATCAGCAACAAAATAACGTTCAAAAGTAGTCATTTCACTTTTCCCAAATAAAGAGGAAACCGCCCCAGTCCAAAGATACCACACGATATCACAAGCATATTTTTTTTCTTTTGTGCCAGGTGGGCGGACATAAGCTTCTCGAGTAAGAATTTCAAATTGCTCTAAAAGTTCTTTTCCTGCAAACTTCTTACCACGCAACTTCATCTCCATAAAAGTCCCGTCTTCATGAAGTGGAATACAACCATGATAAAGTAAATTTCCATTATAAGTTAAAAACATGCTACCTTTTGCATATAAAAACTGAACATGTTTTTGCAATCTACGACAATTTTTAAAGGAAGCCATAATTTTTTCAATTAATTCTTGTTCCGCAGTTGTAAGTTTATAAGGATTTTCAGGATCAATAGTTGGGAAATGGCTATCTAATAAGTCGTAATCTTTTCCTTTTATGTGAATTGTTCCGTTAGTATAGTCAATAAAATCTAACAGGAGTCGGTGGTTCATATCAAACTCTTGGCGGCGATTAATAATTTCTCCTTCTAACTTAAATTGAATAATGGCTATTGCTTTATGCATTCGGGCGATTTGTGTGATTTCTGCCTTACTATAATCAATATTATCTTCATTTTTAGGTTGAAAATACGTACAAGGATCATTTTTATACATTTCATCCGCAAAAAGCGCAAGAGGACGAAGCGAAATACCATAACTATCTTCTAATATATCTAAATTCAAATAACGAGCAGAGATACGGATAACATTAGCCGCACAAACTCTTGAACCACTAGCAGCACCCATCCATAAAATATCATGATTACCCCACTGGAAATCAACGGAATGATAATGCATTAATGTATCCATAATTTTATCAGGATAAGGACCACGGTCGTATACATCACCAACAATATGTAAATGGTCAACTACCAATTGTTGAATAAGGCGAGCAAGAGCGCTAATAAATTCTTCGGCACGATCAAGGGAAATGATATGTTGTAAAATTTCTTCATAATACATTTTTTTGTCGTCTTCATTGTAGTTTTCTTGAAGTAATTCTTCTAATATGTAAGCAAAGTCTTCAGGCATGGCTTTTCTAACTTTAGAGCGAGTGTATTTAGAAGCAACATATTGGCAAAGTTCAATCAAACGAAATAGGGTTGTCCGGTACCATGCATGTATATCATCCATTTCGTCCGCAATTAAATCCATTTTTTCTTCAGGATAATAAATTAGCGTACTAAGGGAATTTATTTCTGCATCATCCAATTCTTCACCAAAAATATCACGAATTTTTCGCTTTATCACACCAGAACCATTACGTAAAACTTGCTCAAATGCACTATATTCCCCGTGTACATCACTTAAAAAATGCTCGGTTCCTTTGGGAAGATTCATGATAGCTTCTAAATTGATAATTTCTGTAGCTGTTTTTGCTATAGTAGGATATTCAGTTGCTAATAATTGTAAATATTTCATATCATTAGTTTCCAAAATATGCTGCCTCCTTTTTTAATTGGTATAGCTATTATATTTCTTAAATATTAGTAAGGCAAACGTTTTGTTTTTAAATTGGTCTATACAAAAAGACGGGTTGAACCCCGCCTTAAAACATAGGATGAAGAAAATATAACACAATTGGTAAAGTAATAATACTCAAAACAGTACTTATAAAAGTCGCACTAGAAACTAAATCTGGTTTTGTATCAAATTGAACTGCCATTAACGTTGTGTTAGCTGCTGTTGGCATTGCCGCAAGCAAAATCATAATTTGTTTGGTCATCTCATCTACTGGCAAAACCAAAGTTAAACCAAAAGCAATCATAGGAGCAATGAGTAATTTTAGAATTAAAGCAATCCCCACTTTTCCAAGCTCAATACGTCTAAAAGAAATAACAGCTAGCTGCATTCCTAGAACAATCATGATTGTAGGAATAGCTGCGTCTCCAACAAGTTTGACACATGTCATCAAAGCGGAAGGAAGAGAAATATGTAGTAATTGTAGCGCGAGTCCGAGTAAAGCCCCATATGCAATTGGCATTCGAATAACACGTTTCATCACTGTTTTCATACCATTTGCATCTTTACTACCTTTTGCTGCGAAATAAACCCCAATTGTACTCATAGCGAGTTGTTGCAACACCATCAGAACGACTGCAATATCAAGTCCAACAGCACCAAAAATAAGTAGTACAACCGGCGTGCCATAATTTCCGTTATTCATAAATGCACTTGCTAAAATAAGCGCACAACGGTCTTGCAAATTATATCCAAGCAAAAAACTAATAAAACTTACAATGATTATCAAACTCAAGCAAAGTGCAAAGATATAAATTGCCAAATAAAGATAATCAAGTGAGAGTGGATTCGTATAAAAAGTATTAAATGCTAAAAATGGAGACATAAGATATAATGTGAGCTTTGATAAATTAGGAATATCAAATTTCAAGGTCTTCTGTCCAATAAAACCAATTGCAAAAATCCCAAAAACGGGAAGTAAAATAAGTAAAAATTCCATTACAACACTCTTTTCTATGTATATTGTAGATTATTGTACCATAAAAAAGCAGCCACTAAACAAGATATAGATGCGTTTTTAGCGGCTGATTTTCAAGAAAAAACGCGTATTTTTTAAAATTGTTTGAAATAAGTGATAAATTGACACGAAATAGCCATTTTTTTACTTATAAAAAATAATTATACGATTTTTTTTGAGTAGTAAAACACCCCTTTTCGTGAGTATAATTTAAGTGTTATAACAGAAATATAGCACACTATAAAATTTGTTAAAGCGTTGTCTATGTTTACTAAAATAGAAGGAGTCATAAGATGAAAAACAAAAAATCATGTTTAACTAAAAGAAATTATTTGGAAATTAAGAGGATAAGGAAGTTTGTACGATTATATTTGTGCTAAACGGGATTTTTACTTAAAAATAAAAAATTAGATAATTTAGTAAAATACGGGATTAAACAATTAAAAACGTTCTAAAAATGACAAAATAGTTTGTTTGCAAGAAAAAATGCAGAAAACTTTGAGAGTGAAATTACATGAGAAATGACTATATATCTAAAAAATGAGAGAGGGACTATTCATGCCTAAAAAATTATATAATGAAAAATTCAAAAGAAGTCTCGTTTATTTATACCACCATGGAACTTCAAAGAATAAATTATGCACCGATTTTGGCGTTTCTATGGCATCACTTGCTAGATGGATCAAATCTTATAATACAGAAAATATTGACCTAAATGAAGCCTCTAGCATTTTACAAATGTATGAATTGAAAAAACAGAAAGCACTTCTGGAAGAGGAAATTTCCATATTATCAGAAGCCATCACCCTTTTTAACTTAGAAACAAGCGTCGAGAATTAAAAAATCCACCCATAATCATGATTATGGGTGGGTTTTTTTAATGACTTTAGTTGTAATTGAAAATATTGTAACATTAAATTTTGAGATAAAAGCGTTAAACAACTAAAGCGAATGTTGAAGATTGCACTAATTAACTTCTAAACATGAGTCTGCTTTTTAGACGAAAGATAATCAGGTTGAACATGGTTTAAAAGAGTCATCCAAATTCTAGATACACTTGATTACAAACCTTTTACGTTACTATATATCATATTACTTTAATTGTTTGTAGATAAAGAAAATATACAAATAGCTTGTAAGGATAAAGATACGCTCAAAAAAATAATAAAACATGTCTTTTTTTAATAATAGTGGCCATTGAATCGTTTATGCCATTAGACTATAATAATATTTGTAAACAAGAAGATAGTTTTAGCTATTTGACTTGTAAAGGAGCTAACAAGATGAATACAAATACTATAAAAGATTTAATAATTAGTATAGAACAAAGACCAAAAATGTTTCTCAGAAATAAAACAATAGACGCATTAAGTGATTTTTTAAATGGCTATTCGATGGGAAGTAGAGAAAAAATAATAAAAGGATATTCAATAGATTTCTGGTTTTTTCATGAGTATATAAAGGACTATTATAACTATAGTTCCTCTACCTCTGGATGGACTAATATGATACTTGAACATTGTTGTGATGATCAAGAAAAAGCCTTTCACGTTTTCTTTCAAAGATACCATGAGTTTATGGAAATCAGTGTAGAATCAGTCTTTAAAGCAAATTTGGATAAAAGTAATAGTGTATTTCATTTTGATATGGCAAAGGGAAAAAAACTTATAACAAATTTAGATTTACAACAGCTAGAACCAGTATACAAAAATCCAAAAAGCTATATAGTATTGCAACTATCTCTTGATAATGGTTTTATTTTGTTAATAGAATCAGATTATCTATTCTATCAAAAAAGAAAATTATTTAAAAATCTTTCAGAAATTAATCATGAAATTTTAAACTTATTTGGTACAGCGCAACAACTTAAGCCAATTTCAATAGAGGTGTTAAATAATATTGAAATTTGTTAGCTTATACAAAATAAATTTTTCGAAAAAGAAAAAAGGCCTACTGAACCCCATAAGTTAGACTAAAAAATCTAACTTTAGAGACATATTTTATTGGCTAAATGTGATGATGCATGTGAGAAACAAGTGATGGAACCTTAAATAGTTGGGGATTCCTAAGCTATCTCGCAGATACTAATACAAAACACTTTGACTTTCTCCGTCAAAGTGTTTTTTTGCGCAAAATAATCCATCAGAAGCCAACTTATTCACTTCATCCAGCTCATGAAGCCGATTTTTGTTCATAAAACGCTCACAAAAGGAGGGCGTTCCCGGTGTTATAATGAGAAAGAGAGCGAGAGACAGAAAGGGCGTACCCAAATGAGTGAAATTAAAGTGAAGGAAGAAACAGTAAAAAAATATTCCTCCGACATGAAAGAATCAGCAAAAGCAATGGACTATTTGCCTATGAAAGACGGGAATATGGCATTTAGTCGAGCGAACTCCATCAACCAATTGCGTACAGCGTTGTTTGACTTGGTAGAGGCGGTAGAAGCTTTTCAAGTGGTGGTGGAAACCGATGCGACACGGTTAAAAAACTTAGGCGAATCTTTTGCCATCAAAGACCGAGCACTCAGACGGATGATGGGTTAAGAGGGGACATACATGGATACCAACAGTCAGCCTATAGAACAACAACTACATACCTTAAAAAAGCAACAAAAAGAACTAGAAGAAGCGTTGTTACAACTAAAACGAGAACAAGATGAACAAGCATGGTTAGCCGAAGATTTTGCCCGTGTTTGCCTAGAAGAGCAGGAGTCCCTGGCACTTTTGCGCACAGTTTGGCAAGGGGAGGCTGCGCGCAGTTTTAGCTACTATTTGGAAGCGCTCCATGAAGAAGAAAAACAGCGATGGCGCAAAAAGATCCAAGAAAACCAAGCAGCATGCGAACAAAAGAGGCAGACCTATCAACAAAGCATCTATCAATTAGAAACGAAACAACGAGCTTTACATAAGGAGTGGGGACAGTGAGTCGCATTGACATCGGAGAAATAAGGACATTCGCGCTCCAATTAAAGGAAGCTAACCAACAAGGCAAAAGATGTATTAAAGCTATCCAAACCGTCGTGACCAACTATGCGGAAGAGGATAGCTTAAAAGGGAAAGCGATAGACGCATCTAAGAATTATTATCAAATGACCTATGTCCCCTTATGTAAGGCTATTTTGGAAGTAATGGAAGAGAGTCAAGAACGATTAAGGCAATACATGGACGATTTTCATGACCAAGTAGATAGTTCCCCCAACGCAAGAATCGATGAGGAAGGCTTATTCGAACTTGGCCAACAGATTGATCGTCTGGAAGCAAAAAAAGAAACGTTAGCCCAGCGAATGAACGTGGGAACGGAAGGGCAGATGCAAATTTATCGTTCTCAGTTAAGTAAAGCATATAAGAAGGAAAATATAGTAGAAAAGTATCTGGCTTTTGAACAAAGTCATACGGATTTTTTTGCGCATATAAGCGATTTAGTACAAAATATTCAGCAAACGATTCGAGAACTCCAGTCGAATATTCAGTTTAACCATCATACTGGCACCTACGATCTAACGAAACTGGATTTGGACACCGTAAGCCGTTTGCAACAAGCGTTAGGAAAAGAATCCAATGCCCAACCAAAAAAATTTCCTTTTAACGAATACCAAAAAACATATACGGGTACCACATGGATATTAACAAGAGGTGGTATAATAGACGTGGAAGCAACCACGGCCTACAACGAAGCCATCCTCCACGGCGAACTACCACCAGAATCAAATCAAGCCACAGAAGATGCCGAGCTATTAAAAGGAATAATCGCCTCCGTAAAAGCAGGAAAAGACCCATTAACCGGCCAAGAAATCAGTTTACTGCAAGGAATAAGTATCATAGCTGGCACCACCTTCATGTACACAGCTGGAGCGTACCATGGGAAAAGGATGGGGATTCCTAAGCTTAAAGGTTTGTTGAGGAGGAAAGCTGGTGGGGGTAATGTTCCGAAGAGCTCAAAAAATAGTGCCCAATATCTAAAATATAAAAATGAGTTAATGAAAGGTGATATACTCAAAAACTCAAAACCTATTATATCTGGTTCTGATTTAAAAGACTCTAAAGTAGTTTCTGAACTTACTAAGGATGGCAGCTCCATATCAGACTGGTCGAAAATGGAGTCAACTTATAGTTATGAAACGTCAATGGGAAAAGGGAAAATTCACTATTATCAGAATTTGAAAACTGGTGAAATTAATTTTTATGATGTGAAAATGAAAGTAAAAATTCCTAAAGACCTTAAAATTAGGAATGAACTTACTGATGATTTTTGGATTATAGACTTAGATAATAATTTTATACCAATGGGGGTTAGATAGTATGATTGTAAAAGTAATTTCTAACAAAGAAAATAGGGATATTACTATTAATAAACTTTATCCAGTTCTTATAAAAAAAGAAGATGAAATTAGAATAGTTGATGATTTTGGAGGATTGTCAATATATGAACTTAAAGATTTTCAGATTTACAAAGAAAATATTAATTCGTACATTAAAGAAATGAATTCATTAGTTTATGAGCTAATTGGTTATCCCGCTTTCTTAGAAAATTATTATAATGATGACAAAAAGGCTAGAAATGATTTAGATAAGAGCCGATCAAACATCTTCAAAGAGGATTTAAATGAAGATGAACTTATTGAACTTATTACATCAGAATATTATTCAAGTGATGAAAAAATTATATTTATTGAAGGGATAGAAAATAAAATAAATGACAAATCAACCAAAGTATTAGCTAAATATTTCGGAAATAATCAAAATATAGAACCAGAAATGTTGTTACCTATTTGTAGACTTTTATCCAAGTGTCAAAACCAAGAAGTTTATGATTTATTTTTAGATTTTATTAGCGATGATACAATTAATAATGATTCTATACAAAATACAATTATTGAGTATTTTAACAATTATAATTAAAAAAGGTTTTTTATTATCTGATTGCCGTCAAATAGTGGAACCTTGACTATTAAGAAGACCCAAAACAGTTTCTTTTAACGAATACCAAAAAACATACACGGGTACCACATGGATATTAACAAGAGGTGGTATAATAAGCGTGGAAGCGACAACGGCCTACAACGAAGCCATCCTCCACGGCGAACTACCACCAGAATCAAACCAAGCCATAGAAGATGTCGAGCTATTAAAAGGAATAATCGCCTCTGTTAAAGCAGGAAAAGACCCATTAACCGGCCAAGAAATCAGAAGCGCAAATAATTGTCCTTATCGTCGTATACTTTCCATTCTGACAGAGCATAAACTTATCAAATGAACAATACAAAGAAATGTTAACCAATTCAAACATATTTCAAACCACGTCAGGAAAAGCAAATTGTTTTGATAATTTCATTGGGTTATTAAATCAAGAAAAGTATTATGGTGTCATTTACACTAGTTACGAACCATTGAACCAAATAATAATTGAAACGAATGTCCGCATAAAAAATACCAACCAGAATTCTCTGATTGGTATTAGGTCTAACTTTTGGCTTTCACTACAAATTACTTGTTTTTTTATCCTTCACGTTTCAACATCTTCGTATTAGCTAAAAACAGGGCTGCAACTAGTAGTAAAATGGCTCCTGAAAGAATCAGCGTAGATGTGGCGCTAGAGTGATCGACAATAATAAATCGAATAATCGCTGTAATACCAATATAAATGAAATAACGCAGCGGAAAATGAAAATGGGACTCGAAATATTTGACGATGAGCGCAATAAATTCAAAATAAAGGAAAAACGTTAAAATATCTTGCGTCATATAATAATAAGATACATCTGTGTCTAAGAAGAATATATTATTAAATATCGTAAATGCCTCTCTAATTAAAAAAGCAACAAGAGTAAAACCGACCATAATAAGAGCCAGATTTAAAGTGATTCGCAGCAAGATGGGAACAATAGAAGAAATTTTTTCTAAGCGTTTCATCCGTTGCCTCCTTTCCAAAAACGATATCGCTTTTTTAGTCATTTTACACTATAATGAGAACCATGACTATTTTTAAGGGGGGATTGTTATTTTAAAACGCTTTTTTAGTTATTATAAACCGTATCGAACACTTTTTATTATTGACTTTGGTTGTGCCGTTTTAGCTGCTATTTTGGAGCTGGCTTTTCCAGTCGCTGTAAATCATGTGATTGATACATTACTTCCTGGAAAAGATTTCGGACTTATTATTACTGCTGCTTTAGCTTTGTTATTCTTTTACATACTTAACACTTTTATGCAGTACATTGTCACTTATTTTGGCCATATGCTTGGTCTTAACATAGAAACGGATATGCGCAGAGATTTATTCAGTCATTTGCAGAAACAACCATTTGGCTTTTATGACAATCAAAAAACAGGGAAATTGATGTCGCGAATGACGACCGATTTATTTGAAATTGGCGAAGTAGCACACCATGGCCCAGAAGATATTTTCATTTCGATTATGTCCCTTTTTGGTGCATTTTTCTTAATGTTAAATATTAATGTCAAACTAGCGATATCCACATTTATTTTAGTACCAATTTTGACCGTATTAATTGTGTACTTTAATAAGCGTATGACCAAAGTAACGACAGGGATTTTTAAAGACCTAGGAAATTTTAATGCTGGGGTGGAAAATGCTATCAGTGGCGTACGAGTTGTGCAAGCATTCGCTAACGAGCCACATGAAAAAGGCAGATTCGCGGTCCTTAATCAAGCTTACCGCAAATCGAAATTGATGTTTTACAAAGTAATGGGTCTAAGTTTTTCTTTTAACTACTTCTTAATGCGATTAATTAGTTTGTTTGCACTTTTATTTGGTGCTTACTTTACGATAAATGGAGAAATTTCTTACGGAGAATTTGTTGGTTTTATTTTGCTAACAAATGTTTTTATCCGACCAATTGAGAAAATTAATAATGTTATTGAAAGCTATCCAAAAGGTTTTGCAGGTTTTAAGCGTTTTTTAGAAGTAATGGATACAGAGCCAGCAATTCAAGATGAAAAAGATGCTAGACCAGCTGGAGAATTCCGTGGCGATATTGCGTATAAACAAGTTTCTTTTGAATACAGTGATGGGAAAAATGTCTTAAATCATATTAATCTCTCTATTAAAGCTGGAGAAACTGTCGCATTTGTAGGTCCGAGTGGCGCTGGAAAAACAACGATTTGTAATCTATTGCCACGTTTTTACGATGTAACTGACGGTGAAATAACAATTGATAACCAAAATATTAAAGATTTCACTTTACCATCTTTACGCGCACAAATCGGCGTAGTCCAACAAGATGTCTTTTTATTTTCGGGCACTGTTAGAGAAAATATTGCTTACGGAAAATTAGACGCAAGTGATGAAGAAATTGAGCATGTCGTAAAACTCGCGCATCTTTCAAAAGTAGTAGAAGAAATGCCAGATGGGCTTGATACCATTATTGGCGAGCGCGGTGTAAAACTTTCCGGTGGACAAAAACAACGTCTAGCCATCGCGCGAATGTTTTTGAAGAATCCTCCAATTTTAATTTTAGATGAAGCAACGTCGGCACTTGATACGGAAACAGAACAAGTGATTCAAGCCTCGCTAGAAGAATTAGCGGAAGGAAGAACCACTCTGATCATCGCTCACAGACTTGCTACTATAAAACACGCCGATCGAATCATTGTTGTAAATGAAACTGGCATTGCTGAAACAGGAACGCACGATGAACTTTTAACAAAAGAAAATGGCGCATATAAGCGTTTATATGATGCTCAATTTAATACTATTTAATAAAAAAGGGGTTCCAATGTGGAATCCTTTTTTACTTGGCTAGACGTGTTCTTTTAGAAAGAATGAAAACAGCTGCAATTATTAATATGATGCCCATAACGGCAGGAGCTGCATGACCTAGCGTAATATAGATTTGTCCTCCGATAATTGGACCAATGATACGTGCTAAAGATTGAATCGCTTGGCTGCCACCTTGAATCCTGCCTTGTTCGCTTGCACTCGCTGATTTTGAAACCATTCCATTAAAAGAAGGACCAAAAATCGAATCACCGAAACCGAAAATAAACATTCCGATAATAAGTAATGGAGCGAATGCGAAAATGGAAGAGGCGGCTATCAATGTGTAACCGATAATCTCTGCAATCATTCCGAAAATAGCAATTTGCTTATCCGTTAATTTGAGTAATAGTTTAGGCATAATGAATGCTTGAGAAAGAATATCTTGAATACCCATAATTGAAAACATCATCCCTATTAGAACTGGTTTCCAGCTAAAACTATCAATCGCGAATTGGGACATAACCGCCTGTAATGAGCCATTTGGGACCCAAATAAAGAAGCCGGAAATAAGTAAGCGACCTAAATTTTTTATGGTCAAAATATTTAACAACTGCGAAAAAGGATTGAGTCGCATAAGCGGAATACTTTTTAGACGATGTTCTTTTTTTAAACTTTCAGGCATATAAAAGTAGCCAAACAAAAAGTTAAGCAAAGTGATGGCTGCCCCGAAGAAGAAAGGCATAGCATAACCAAAATGAGCAATGAATCCACCAAATGCTGGTCCAAGTGCAGCGCCCGCTCCAGCAGCAGCACTAACCCAACCAAAGTATTTTGTACGATTCTCTTGTGGTGTAATATCAGCAAAAAAAGCAAATAATGTACTAATACTACCACCAGTAATCCCTTCTATGATTCGACCAAGAAAGAGCACCCAAAGCGCTCCGCCAAGCCCAAAAATAAAGTAACCAATTGCAGAACCAATAAAACAAAGCAGTAGCACTGGGCGTCTACCAAACCGATCACTCAAAGCTCCAAGTCCAGGTGCTGCGAAGAATACACATAGAGCATAAACCGAGGTTAAAAGTGTTACCATCAAGGCTTGCTCACTGGAATTATTTACATAAGGTGCGACTAAAAAAGGGACAACAGGCATAATAATACTAAAGCCCATTCCACAAAGGAAAACAGCGATAAGACCGAATAATAAAGTTTTTATATCTATTAAAGATGATGTAGTTTTGGATGAAAACATGTGATTCTCCTATCGAATATATAATTTGTGTCCTAGGAAACATAAATAGCTTATCTCATTTTTGTTTCCTTGTCAACAAAAATAAAATGACAAAAAAACAACCTGACTAAAAAGTGAGGTTGTTCGTACTTTTATTCAGATTTTGCATTTAAAACTTTCTTCATCTCAGCATCTAAATGTTGACTATATTTCTCCACAAATTTTAATACTTCCGCATATTGTTCATCCGACACATCGTCAAAAACCACTTTATCACGATCGAGAAATTCTTGGTGAAGACTTTCATGAATGTGATTAATTTCTGCTCCTTTATGCGTTAAACGAAAATAAATTTCTTTCTTATTTTCAGGCTTTTGATAGCTTTCAATATATCCTTTATCAATTAGTTTTTTAGTGATTTTACTAATCGCGCTCTTAGTCATATAAAAAGCTTCTGCAAGTTTAGTTACATTAGGATCTTCGCTTTTGGCAATATATTCAATGCAGTGGACTTCAGATGGTTTGTATCCTTCCAGCGCTTTTTCCATTTTTACTTTATTAATCCAAGCAAGTTTATTAAATAAATCTCTGACGTTTGCCATGACTTGTTCTTTTTTATCCATGCCATGTCCTCCTAATCAATCTATCTGGTTGTAGTATAGTCGTTTTTTGTGTCCGTTTCAACTATTTAATGCCTTTATTGGCTAAAATAGTCTGTTGTAAGCGCTGTTTGTTAAGAGTGTGTAAATTATCAGTGTTATCAATATTATTTCCTCGTAAAGATTTGTTATACTTAACACATAAACTGATTGGAAGGGGCTGAATTGATTGGAGATATACCGCAAAAGCGCGGCAGAAACATTTGAACAGCTAGAAGCAACAGAAAAAGGCTTAACAACTAGTGAGGTAACAAAACGACAAGAAAAATACGGTTTTAACGAACTGAAGAATAAAAAGAAAGATCCCATTTGGAAGCTTTTTCTCGAAACGTTTAAAGATCCAATGGTTATTGTTTTAGTTATTGCAGCATTGGTGCAGTTAGTTTTAGGCGAAGTAGTGGAATCGCTTATTATCTTTTTAGTACTTATTGTGAACTCCATTATTAGTGTAGTTCAGACGAGAAAAGCGGAAAGTTCGCTTGACGCTTTACGGGAAATGTCAGCACCTGTGGCCAAAGTTATTCGTGATGGCTCTAAGCAAAGTATTCATGCGCGTGAACTTGTCCCCGGTGACATTGTTATTTTAGATGCAGGTGATTTTGTCCCAGCAGACGGTCGTTTATTCGAAAGTGGCTCATTAAAAATCGACGAAGGTATGCTCACTGGGGAATCGGAGGCTGTCGAAAAATATATTGATACTATTTCAGATGAAGTGGGGCTCGGCGACCGTGTGAATATGGTGTTTAGTGGATCGCTCGTTGTATATGGTCGCGGGATGTTTGTTGTAACAGGCACGGCGAGTGAAACCGAAATTGGTAAAATTGCTGGTCTACTCGAAACCGCAGAAGCGAAACAAACACCACTCCAACGGAAACTAGAATCATTTAGTAAAAAGCTAGGAATAGGTATTTTAGCGCTCTGTGTACTTATTTTTGCAGTAGAGGCTGGTCGTGTATTACTTGGCGATAGTTCAGCAGATATGGCTACAGCGATTTTAAATGCGTTTATGTTTGCAGTGGCAGTAGCTGTAGCAGCAATTCCAGAAGCGCTTTCCTCTATCGTCACAATTGTATTGGCAGTTGGAACAAACAAAATGGCGAAACAACATGCGATTATAAGAAAGCTTCCCGCAGTGGAAACCCTAGGCTCGACAAGTGTAATTTGTACAGATAAAACCGGTACATTAACGCAAAACAAAATGACTGTTGTTGATTACTTTTTACCAGATGGAACAAAAGAAACTTTCCCAGATAGTCCAGAGAACTGGTCAGAAGGTGAGCGTCGTTTGATTCATATTGCGGTGCTTTGTAATGATTCAAATATTAATAGTGAAGGTAAAGAACTAGGCGACCCAACCGAAGTAGCACTAATTGCCTTTAGTAATAAAAATAATCAAGATTACAATGAAATTCGTGAAAAATTCATCCGTGAAGGCGAAATTCCGTTTGATTCTGATAGGAAACTAATGTCAACACTCCACACATTTGGCGAAAATAAAGCAATGCTCACAAAAGGTGGACCAGATGTGATGTTCGCTCGATGTAGTTATGTGTTCCTTGACGGAGAAGAAAAACCAATGACAGATGAACTTTTAACAAAACTAAAAGAAATAAATGAAGAATTCTCGAATCAAGCGCTCCGGGTCCTTGCTTATGGCTATAAACGAATGTCAGCTGATACAACTGAATTAAGGTTAGAAGATGAGCAAGATATCGTTCTTGTTGGCTTAACAGCAATGATTGATCCACCACGTGAGGCAGTTTATGCTTCCATTGAGGAATCTAAAAAAGCAGGAATTCGGACAGTCATGATTACCGGAGATCATAAAACCACTGCACAAGCTATTGGGCGTGATATTGGCTTAATGGATGCAGATGATATTGCTCTAACCGGACAAGAGTTAGACGCGATGCCAGAAGAAGAGCTCGACAAAAAATTAGAGCATATTGCTGTCTACGCTCGAGTTTCACCAGAAAATAAAATTCGAATTGTCAAAGCTTGGCAGAAAAAAGGCAAGATTACGGCAATGACTGGAGATGGTGTGAATGATGCTCCAGCTTTGAAACAAGCCGATATTGGTGTCGCGATGGGTAGCGGAACAGATGTTGCGAAAGACTCGGCGGCAATGATTTTAACGGATGACAATTTTGTATCCATTGTAGATGCAGTCGGTGTTGGTCGTACCGTTTTTGACAACATTAAAAAATCGATTGCTTATCTTTTTGCCGGTAATCTTGGTGCGATTATTGCGATTTTATTTGCACTCGTATTTGACTGGATTAACCCGTTCACAGCATTGCAATTGCTATTTATCAATTTAGTTAACGATTCCTTGCCAGCAATTGCCCTCGGTATGGAAAAAGCGGAACCTGATGTCATGAAACGTAAACCGAGAGATATTAATGAAGGTATCTTTGCCGGTGGAACGATGCGTGCGGTCATTAGTCGTGGGGTGTTAATCGGTGTTGCGGTTATTATTTCGCAGTACATTGGTATGCAAATTTCACCAGAAATGAGCGTAGCAATGGCCTTTACAACACTGATACTAGCTCGTACACTACAAACATTTGCTGCTCGTTCAAATGTTCAAACCGCATTTGGTGCAGGATTTTTCAGCAACAAATATGTTATCGGTGCAGTATTACTGTGTTTCGTATTATATGGAATAACAGTTTTACCTGGAGCGCGCGAAATCTTCTCCATACCAGCAACATTCGGTCTACATGAATGGTCGATTGCAGCCGGACTAGCCCTTGCAGCAGTTGTGATGATGGAAATTATCAAAGTGATTCAGAATAAATTTTTTAAAGAAGCGTAAGAAAATAGAAATCCCTTTTTAAAAAGGGATTTCTGTTTTTTGTGGAAATGAATATATACTTTATGAGGAAATTACAAAGATTATATATATCAATCTTCTTATATTTTTGTTTGATACATCAAGTAAGTGGCAGAAAAAATCAAGTTTATCAAGAAGTATTGAAGCTACTCTATAAAATTTGAAAAAATTATAAATAACTATCTTTTATTTTTTTTAGTATTTCATCATCTGATATGGAGTTCTCTAAATATTGGTGAGACGGTGCTTTAATGTAGTAGCAAGTATATTTTAAGTTTAGTTGCTTTGTTAAATCGACTGTTCTAAAACCAATTCGTTTTTCTAACCTATAATTTAATTTTCTATTTGAAATCATAGATAGGAGTTGATGAGATGAAATAGGTCCGGTATATAAATCAGAATCAATATTAATACTAATAATTTTCTTAGTATTAGGATTCAAATAGTTATAAGCAGATGATTTTCGATGCATATAAAGATAATAATTTATTTCATTTGTTATATATATACCATCTAATAAATGCATAGGCTGATATACATTGGAAACTAAAATTTTATAAACTCTATTGAAGGTATCAATGTTCAATTTGTCTAAAATTTTTTTCTTTTCCTTTTCACTATTCAAAAAGTATTCGACATTTCGGTTGAATTTCTTAACGTACATACTTAACTCTTCTTGATTTCTGTAAAAATTTCTATGTGACTCAGGTTGTTTTTGGGTCTTTGATTCAATGAAAAATAAATCTTTATCTAATTGAAAGATTAAATCAATCTCATAGGAATCACCATTTACAGTCCGTCTTAGATTTGGAATTATAGTATTTATATTTTTTCTTGTGAGCGATTTAATGTGCTCTTCAAAATTTGTTCCTTTTTGATTAATATTAGTAGTTTTTTTATCTTCTTCTATTCCAAATTGAGACATAAGAGACTGTGAAATGTCAATAAAAAGTGTCATACTTGGAATACATACGAGTTCACTAGAAAATGATATTAAAGGTGATGTATACAAATCTTTAGCTTTTTGATTAAATGTCATGTGTTTTAAAAGAGAATTAATATGCATTGCTGAAACACCGCCATTCAAAAAAATTGTGTACCACACTTCCATACTATGATGTATTATACTTTCTTTAAAATGGAGGTTTTGTATAAGTTTGAAAGAGTATTCATATAAACACCAATAGGAATTAATCCAATCTATTAATGGAATGTCTTTGTACTTTTGAGAAAAATCTTTAGTGTAAAAGTACTCTTCAACCTTATCTACTAAATCTTTTCTTTTTAAAGTTAGAACTAAGTCTGCACTTTCTGTAAACGAGAAGAAGGTAGACATAGCATCTTTTGCCTGTTTTAAATCTAAAAAAGGGATTTGACACATTAATTTATTTTTCCCAAAATCACCAATTTCATTAATTTGAAGCATGTTACTATTTTCATTTTTAGTAAATTCAATATCACTGTACATCCAAGTTTCTATAATATTATTAATTGAACGTAACTCTGCTGCAAGAGCTATATGTTCACTAATTAAATGCTTGCCTTTGTAATCTATTTCATTTGTTATAATAAAAGGAATTTTCCTTCGAATCATATCTTTTAAAATCATTCCAAAAGACATAATTATACTCTCATTCATATCAGAAAAGTCACTAGCATTTGATCTCTTTTGCAAATTAGGGTTCATTCTTTCAATGAAATAAGTATTTATATACTGAGTCAAGTAGAATGGTTGTTTTTGTTTAGGTAATATAGAATAAGTTGATTCCACTTTTTTCAAAACGTTATCTTTCAAGCTTTTTAAGATAGATATTTCTTGAAAGAAAAAATTAACTTCCTCAGGAAAGAGTGGATATATTTCTTGAATTATAAAATCAGTTACTTTTTTCATTTGTAATTTATCAGTAAATTTAAAATCATAAGAAATATACATCCCAGAAATTTTTAATGTGCGAAACAATTTTTCAAAATCTTTCAGGCTTAAAAGATTGTCTAGATAAATTAATAAATTTTCATTGTTTTTTTCGTTTTCAATTTTATGCATATCCCAAAAATCCATATTGTTTCCTCTTTTCTTAAGTGAAATTGTGAGCATGTATTTTATAATTACATTTTTATAGCATGTATTAAATATAGAAACTTCAAAATATTAGTCTCTTAGATTTAATACAACCACCAAATCAAAACCCCGACAGTCCACACCATCGCGAGTGGCACTAAAATTCGGAACTTTGTTTTTTGAGTTTTATGGTGAAAAAGTTGCATCGACATCCAACTGCCGAATGCACCACCGAGAAATGCCGTAAAAAGAAGTACAGATTCCGGAATACGGTAGGCGTGTTTTATTGCTTTTCGTTTATCAATAGCGAATAATAGGAACGAAATAAGTGTGATCGCGATTAAATAAATAGTTAAAACCATCAGTAAAACCCCCTTTAAATTGCTAAAACAAACTTAATTGATTAGAATAAAAGCATACCACAAAAGAAAGTAGGGATAAAATGGCAAAAGAAATTATTCAAACCTCGTCAGCACCAAAAGCTCTTGGACCATACTCGCAAGCTGTCAAAGTAAATGGGTTTATCTTTACATCCGGTCAACTCGGAATTGACCCAGCAACTGGAGAATTAGCAAATGGCGCGACAAAACAAGCAGAGCAAGCTTTTAAAAATCTAGCAGCAGTTTTAGAAGAAGCTGGTTCTGGATTAGACAAAATTGTCAAAGCAACAGTTTTTTTCAAAGATTTAAATGAATTTACGACTGTTAATGAAGTATACGCTACATTCTTTTCCAGTGATTTCCCAGCAAGAAGTGCTTTCCAAGTAGCTAAGTTACCACTTGATGCTGAAATTGAAATCGAAGTTATCGCAGAAGCATAAATATTCAGAAATAAATTTGACAATGACAAGAAATAAACGATATAATAAGAATCAATTACATAGCATCTTATCAAGAAAGGTGGAGGGTTCTGGCCCGATGAAGCCTTGGCAACCGGATTTTCACGGTGCCAAATCCAGCAGTTAACACTGACAGATAAGGCACGCGAATCAGGTAAATAACTCTTTCCCTTAAAAGCTGTCTTTTAAGGGAAAGTTTTTTTATACATAAAAATAACTAGAAATGAGGCGAAGAAAATGAATCAAGTAGCACCATTTTATGCAGATCATGTTGGAAGTATTTTACGAACAAAAGCAATTAAAGATGCACGGGAGAAATTCCAAACGGGCGAGATAACGGCCAGAGAGTTACGTGAAGTTGAAAATGCGGAAATTAAGTATATTGTCGAAAAACAAAAAGAAGTTGGTTTAAAAGCGATTACAGATGGAGAATTTCGTCGTGCTTGGTGGCATTTTGATTTCTTAGAGAATTTGGATGGAGTAGAAGGCTATGATGCAGCGGGAGGAATCCAATTTAGCAAAGTACAAACAAAATCTCATTCTGTAAAAATTACTGGTCCAATCGATTTTACAACACATCCATTTATTGAAGATTTTATTTTCTTAAAAGAAGCTGTGGGGGAAAACCATGTGGCGAAACAAACCATTCCTAGTCCAGCGATGCTTCATTATCGCGGAGACATGGAGTATCAGCCATATATTGATGACGCTGATAAATTTGTGACTGATTTGGCAGCGGCTTACCAAAAAGCAATTCAGGCGTTTTATGACGCGGGATGTCGTTATTTACAATTAGATGATACATCGTGGAGTTATTTATGCTCAGATGAACAGCGCGAAGTCGTGCGTAAAAGAGGATTTAACCCAGATACATTACAAGAAACATATAAAACACTTATTAATGAGTCGATCAAATATAAACCAGCTGATATGGTCATTACGATGCACATTTGTCGAGGGAATTTCCGCTCTACTTGGATTGCGGAAGGTGGATATGGCCCAGTTGCAGAAACATTATTTGGTAAATTAAATATTGACGGTTTCTTTTTAGAATATGATAATGAACGTTCGGGAGATTTTGCCCCATTAAAATATGTTACACGCCCAGACTTGAAAATTGTTTTAGGCTTAATTACATCCAAGACAGGTGAATTAGAAAACGAAACAGAAATTAAAGCGCGTATTGAAGAAGCCAGTGAAATAGTTCCTCTCAATCAATTATGCTTAAGCCCGCAATGTGGATTCGCCTCCACTGAAGAAGGGAATATCTTAACCGAAGAAGAACAATGGAATAAATTACGTTATGTTGTCCAAATTGCTGAAAAGGTTTGGGGGAAATAAGGAATAAGAAGAACTAGCCAGAGTTTTTGCGCTAGTTCTTCTTTCTTCTTTACAAAAAGGATAAGGAGGGATAGAATAGATGTTCTAGAAGGAGGGGAACCCCTTTGGATACCAAGTTGCAAACGAAATTAACCTTATTACCTGAATCACCAGGTTGTTATATATATAAAGATGAAAATAATGAAATTCTCTATATTGGCAAATCAAAATGCTTGAAGAATCGTGTAAAATCTTATTTTCATAGTAAACAAATTGGTAAAACAGCAAGACTTGTTCGGCAAATTCGTGATTTAGAATTGATTATCACTACTTCCGAAAAAGAAGCCTTACTTCTCGAAATGATTTTAATTCAGAAATACCAGCCACCTTTTAATATCCAGTTAAAAGAAGGAACGAGCTATCCTTATATTAAAATCACGAATGAAAAAAATCCGCATATCGAAGTTGTTTTTGAAGCAAAACAAGATGGCGCACATTATTTTGGTCCTTATCCTGGCCGTTATTCTGCCAGACAAACAGTTGACCTCATCCAAAAATTATTTCCACTATGTCGTTGTGACGGAAAACCAGGCCGGCCATGTTTATATTACCATCTTGGACTTTGCTTAGGTCCTTGCCTAAGAGAGATTGATCCAGCTGTTTATAAAGCACAAATTCACAAAATTTCTCGTTTCTTAGAGGGAGATGTCAAACCAGTGAAGAAGAAAATTCAAGCAATCATGCAAGAAGCAACAGACAAACTTGAATTCGAACGTGCTGCAGAACAACGAGATAAACTTCATGCGATAAATGAAACAATTGAAAAACAACATATTATTTTCCCCGGTTTAAAAAATCGTGATATTATTGGTTGTTATGAACAAGACAATTACCTCAGTGTTTTTGTTTTCTTTGTCCGAAATGGAGCAATTAATGGTAGGAAATGGCATGTTTTTCAAGTGGAGAAATCGCTTCAAGAAGATTTAGCGCATTTTATTAACCAGTTTTATGAAGATCCTAATAATATCCAGCCAAAAGAGTTATTAATTGCGGAAAAACTAGATAAATTATCTTTAGCAGAACCGCTTCGTAAGGCATGTGTATTCCCACAAAAAGGCGGGAAAAAGAAACAAATCAACTTAGCAAACGAGAATGCTAAAAGCACGTATATCGCTTATGCCAAGATGAAAGAATACGATTTTGAAAACCAATTAAAAAACAGTTAGAAGCTAGCTTTCATTGATTAGCTTCTTATCTTTGTTATATTGAAAATCTTATCATAAATAAGTATGGTCAATAATCTACCCTTATGGTAAAATCTTACGAGTACGGAAAAAAATTTATGCTACATAAAAATAATTAATTATAGCTAAACACATATAAAGGGAGGACAAAATATGAAGAAATTTTCACGCTTCATACTTACGATGGCAGTAGCTTGTGTTGCCATGTTCATTTTCACAGGAAACGGGTTAAATGCAAAAGCAGCAGAAGAAACATACTTAATTGGTACAGATACTACTTTTGCACCTTTTGAATTTGAAAAAGACGGAAAACATGTTGGAATTGACATGGATATCCTCAAAGCCATTGCCAAAGATCAAAACTTTAAATATGAAATTAAAGCAATGGGATTCAATGCAGCAGTTCAGGCACTAGAAGCTAACCAAGTGGACGGTGTTATTGCGGGAATGAGTATTACGGATGAGCGAAAACAAAAATTTGATTTTTCCACTCCTTACTTTGATTCCGGAGTTGTTATGGGAATCCTTAAAGATAACGACGACATCAAAAATTATGAAGATTTAAAAGGAAAAAAAGTAGCTGTTAAGACTGGAACAGAAGGTTATGCTTTTGCAGAAAAAATCAAAGATAAATATGGTTTTGATATCGTAGTATTCGATGATTCCGCGCAAATGTATGATGATGTTAAAACAAGAAATTCTGTCGCGTGTTTCGATGATTATCCGGTATTAGCATACGGGGTTCAAACAGGAAACGGCCTGAAAATCGTAACCGAAAAAGAAAAAGGTAATTCTTACGGTTTTGCAGTTAATAAAGATAAAAATCAAGAACTTCTAAAAAAATTCAACGCTGGTCTTGTTAATATTAAAGCTAGCGGAGAGTATAAGGAAATCCTTAAAACTTATTTAGGAAAAGACGCTGTTAAAGAAAATACTACTGAAAAAGGCTTTATGGGGATTATTAAATCTTCTTGGCCTGCGCTTTTAGCTGGTATGTGGTTGACGATTCGTCTAGCAGTGGTTTCATTAATTATTGCTTTCATTATTGGGATTACATTTGGCTTTATGAAAGTAAGTAATAGCAAAATTTTACGCGGAATTGCTACTGTTTATGTGGATATTTTCCGAGGAACGCCACTGATTGTCCAAGCATTCTTCTTCTATTTTGGTATTCCAGCAGCACTTGATTTTAGAATGCCAGTATTCCTGGCTGGGGTCATCGCGCTAAGCTTAAATGCCGGTGCCTATATGGTCGAAATTGTCCGTGGTGGGATTCAATCTGTCGACAAAGGACAAATGGAAGCTGCAAGAAGTCTAGGTTTGCCTCACAAAAAAGCAATGATGAAAGTTGTTCTACCGCAAGCAATTCGGATGATGATTCCATCTTTTATCAATCAGTTCGTTATCACTTTGAAAGATACGTCGATTATGTCGGCAATTGGACTCGTCGAATTAACACAATCTGGTAAAATCATTATGGCACGTACATTTGAAAGTACATGGACATGGCTTATCATCGGAATTATGTACCTAATTGTTATTACCATTTTAACGAAAGTGTCCGATCGTTTGGAAAGGAGATTACGAAATGACTAAACTTAAAGTAACAGGTCTTAAAAAAAGTTTTGGTGTAAATGAAGTGTTAAAAGGCATTGATATAGAAGTAAAAGAGGGCGAAGTTGTGTGTGTCATCGGGCCTTCTGGTTCCGGTAAAAGTACATTTCTTCGTTGTATGAATAACTTGGAAGAAATCACTGCTGGCGATGTAGTTGTAGACGATTATAATATCACTGATAAAAAAGTTGATATTAATAAAGTTCGCGAAAATATCGGTATGGTTTTCCAACATTTTAATTTGTTTCCGCATCTTTCTGTTTTAGAAAATATCACACTAGCTCCAGTAGAATTGAAAAAAATGGATAAAGACGCGGCAAAAAGTAATGCGCTACGTTTATTAGAACAAGTTGGATTAAAAGAAAAAGCGGAAGAGTTTCCTAATCAACTATCTGGAGGACAAAAACAACGAGTTGCTATTGCAAGAGCTCTTGCGATGGATCCAGATATTATGTTGTTTGATGAACCAACATCTGCGCTTGACCCTGAGATGGTTGGAGAAGTTCTTGGTGTAATGAAAGAACTTGCTAAAGGTGGAATGACAATGATGATTGTTACCCACGAAATGGGCTTCGCTCGAGAAGTTGGCGACCGTGTTATCTTTATGGATGGTGGTTATATCGTGGAAGAAGGTAAACCTGGCGATATTTTTGATCATCCACAAAATGAAAGAACCATTAGCTTTTTAGAAAAAGTATTATAAAAACTGAAAATGAAACACGATGAACTGTCCCCAATTAAATTCGGGAACAGTTTTTTTGATAAAGACAAGACAAACCAAGGATAGTAATCAAAAAGTAAACTCGGGTCCTAAAAATCAGGTGTATAATTGTGTATAAAAAGACAAATAAAATTCACACTTTTGCCATAATAATATAATTTATTTAATGATTACTCTGGATTATCATGATTAGTATACTATAATAATTATTGATAGGCCTATCAAATACATTTTGGACAATGCTAAATATCATAAGTCATAACATAAGGGGATAGGAACTTGAAAAAAATACTAATATTAATGATAGTAGCAACTTTCGTATCGTTTAGTATATTACCTTTCAACATTTATGCTGAAGAAACTAGCACAGAAAAACTGGCAACGGAAAAAACAGATTCACAAGCCACAATGGACTCAAAAAGTGCAGATACACAAGAAGAAGCGACAACTAGTCCAAACAATTTAAACACTCAAAAAGAAGCGACAACCAGTCCAAATGATTTAGACGCTCAAAAAGAAGTAACAACCAGTCCAAATGATTCAGATACTCAAAAAGAAGTAACAAATGAAAAAAAAGCAGAGAGCACAGAAAATGTAGTGAAATCAAAGAGCTCATTGACTGATGATAGTGAAGTAATTATAAAAGATGAGAATTCCTTGATACCGGACGACAATTTACGAACCATAATCAATTCGATGCTCGGGAAACCAAGTACGTATCAGCCAACCGAAGCAGAGCTGAATAATATTACAGGAATACTAGACTTAACTGACGAAACCTTTACTACTTTGGATGGGTTACAGTATTTAAAAAAAGTGAAAACGCTTCAATGTGTTGGAGTCACTGCACCAGATGCTGACTTAGCGTATATTGGTCAAATGAGCTCTCTAACACGATTGACTGTTAATACGAGTAGTTTTGAAACGACTACTGGTCTTGAGCCACTTAGAAATTTAATCTATTTTGATTGGAGTTCAAATGGTAAAGATGTTGTACATGCTCAAACAGCAATGCCAAGAAATGTATATAATTTTGATTTCTTGGTAAACAATAAAAGTTTGAATGAGCTAAGTATTAGCGTTGTTTATTCAACTGATCCAACCTATGCTTTCTTAAGTGAACTTACTGGTTTAACTAGGTTAACAATCGTTTTGTCCAATATGAATAGTGTTTCATCTATTAAAAACTTAACAAATTTAACATCGCTTAATTTAAATAACAATTATATTGCTGATATGTCACCACTAGAAAATCAGCCAATATTTAACAAACTATCTGCAACAGGGCAATCAGTTATTTTACCAGCAAAAGAAGTATGGTCTGGAGAAAATTTAACCATTGATAAACCGATAAAACCTGAGTTATCAACAATTAATTATACACTTCCGTCCAATCCAACTACGACACTGGAAGAAAATTCAATACTGATGTCTAATATTACTAAAAGTAGTGTTGTAAAGTATAACGTCTATAATTATAAAACAGGAACGAATGATATTGTAATTCCTGGTGTTCTTATGGAATTTCAAGGTACAACACCTAACTTTAGTGGGAAAATTATTCAACCTTTAAGGGTAAAAGAACGAGCAGCAGCTGTGAAAGTTTTATATGTGGATGAGGCTGGAAATGAAATTGCTACTTCTGAAATTCTAACAGGAGAGATAGATACTCCTTACAGCACAAAAGCAAAAATCATTGAAGGTTTTAAACTAAAAGAAACGCCAACTAATTGTAATGGGATTTTTTCAAAAGATGAGCAAACTGTCACTTATGTGTATGAAATAGCTGACGGCGCCCCAGTTACAGTAAAGTATGTTGACGAAAATGGGAAGAAAATTTCAGAAGATACTGTTTTAGTAGGTAAAAGAGGTACTAAATATACATCTACACCAAAAGATATTAAAAACTATACGTTAAAAGAAATGCCAAAAAACGCCACTGGTATCTTCACTTCCACTAATCAAACTGTTACTTACGTGTATTCTAAAAATATGGCACCAATTCCAGAAACTAGCGCGCCGGTAATCGTTCGTTATGTTGATACAAATGGAGCGGAGATTGCTGATAGCATAACACTTGTTGGGGAATTAGATGATCCATATCAAACTAGCGAAAAAATAATTACTGGTTACAAATTAACAAAGGTTCCAACAAATAAGAACGGTGTTTATACAGTAAACACGCAAATAGTGACTTATGAGTACGAAAAAGTAAAAACAACCAGTAACGGAGACAAGGAGCAAACTAAAAAAGTAGCGCCAACCAGTAGCAATCATTTACCGAAAACTGGTGATACAACAACTGAAAATGCCACTTTATTATTTGCAGGTGTGTTATTGGTCATTGCTGGAACAATTGTGTATAGAAAAAAAGGCAAACATAATCATTAATTGTAAAAGGCTGAAATTTTTCAGCCTTTTACTATACAATTTTAGGAAAACCCCCCTTAAAATTCGGTTTTCAAACGCTTTCTTGAAAAAAAGGTTTGTATATAAGTTATTTTCTAAAGAAATAGGGTATTTTTAATAAAGAGAATATGTTAAAGTAAAGAAAGAGAAAAATAAAAATTGAGAATGAAAACAAATTTTAAAGATGGAGTGATGAGTTTGGATAATAATCAAAAAGATTTGAATCAAGTAATCCGTCAGCTCAAAGAAAAAGGAATTGTGGTCGAAAAAACGAAATCACGAAAAGATATTTGGAAAGCAGTCAGCAATAAAGCTATGCCAAACATGAAACTTCGATTGCAGTAAAAGCTAAAAGTGGAGATTTTTGATATGTTACTAACTTTTCTTAAGTATTTAAGATCATGTGATTTACATATAAATAACCTTCGCTTTTTTTGTTTGTCATAAATTAGTTACGAAGATTTGATGTTTCTGTTATCCTTTTTCAGTAAAAATGTTGTATGATGGAATGGAAGGCTTTTGTCATAGAAGAAAATAGAATTAGAGTGAGGCAAATACATGAAAAAAGAAGCGGTTAATCAACAATCTATTTATGTTCATATTGATCATGTTATTAACAATGTGGCGACAAGCGGCATTTCTTTTTGTGATTTCTTAAATGGTGTAGGGCAACCCCCTGAAAATATTTTGTTAATCAAACATAATATAGAAGATGCGTCCTATAATGCACATACAGCTTTTCACTACTTAGAGCCTGGCGATTTAGCAAATATTTCCAAAGAGAATTTTAATCCTTTTTGTTGGATTGATTTTGAGGATGTAGAGCTTTTAAACCAACTGACACCACAAGAAGTTGCTGAAATGCTGTATCTTGCGCATACTGGGCGGCACCTTCGTTCTCCTTTTTATTATAAATTACAAAATAATTTTGTTTATTTAACGAGACAAGATGGACGTTATAATAAAGTATATTACCGGAATTTAAATCATTTTTATATGTTGTTAAGTCATGTGATTGCGCGGAAAACATCAGAGCTTGTTAATGAAAAAGGTATTTTCTCATTTGGTAAGAAAAAATATGTGGCGGAACCACCAGTCGAACTATTGAAAAAAATGGCTGATTATTTTAAAGACGGTGCTTGTATAGCGCTGGAAGATGTCGTTAGAACTCGAACACAAATTGAAGTCCCTATTGGTTTAGGGTTAACAGAAGAGATGACAGAGCTAGAAATTTCTTCTAAAATCTATTATGAAGAAGAAGTAGCAAAACTAGTATATGATTTGAAACAGAATGAATGGAAATATATCGAAAAATAAAAAATCAAACTTTTTCCTTTACGTTTGGTTTTTTATTTGCTAGAATGTGACTAATGAACGTTAGTTAGGAGGGCTTTTAATGACGAAACAACTAATTAAAGAAACAGCGCTCACTCTTTTTGCGGAAAAAGGGTATGATGGGACGGCACTTTCTGAAATAGCTAAAGCAGTGGGAATCAAAACACCATCTTTATATGCACATTTTTCTTCTAAAGAAGCTCTTTTTTTGGAAGTGTATCAAGATAGTATCCAAACAGAATTGCGTGAATTAAGCAAGGTTGCTGAACGCGAAGAATTAGAAGGAGAAGAAAAACTCCGAAGTCTCTTTTTTGTGGCTACCGATTTTTCTAGTAGTCCAGATGAGAAGAAATTTTTCCAACGAGCTGTGTTTTATCCACCCAAATCGCTTTTTGAAGAATTGAAGGAGGAAACACGAACCTATGAACAGCTGACGGACAACATTTTGCGGAAAACACTTGAACAAATTGTACCAGAATCTGTTTTGATAAGATGGATGCATGTATTTTATGCATTGCTGGATGGTCTTAGCGTGGAACATGGGATTTATGATGAGGCAGAATTTGAATCGCGAAGGACATCTGCTTGGGAAGTGCTAGCAAGTTTACTAGAATGAAGTGGAGGTAAAGGAAATGGCTTGGTTTTATTTAATTATGGCAGGATTATCAGAAATTGTGTGGGCTTTTGGACTGAAAGAATCGCATGGTTTTACTATATTAGGTTGGAGTCTTTTAACGATAGCATTTTTGATTGTTAGTTTTGGTTTATTTTCAATGTCGATGAAGGCAATTCCGATTGGGACAGCTTATGCGGTTTTTACCGGAATTGGAGCTGCTGGAACAGCCATTATTGGAATGATTTTTCTTTCAGAAGGTATTTCTTTTTGGAAAATTGTGTCGCTTCTTGTATTACTATCAGGAATTATCGGTTTGAAATTAGTAGATGGTAACGATGCTAAAAAGGAGGCTAAATAACAATGGATTGGATATTTTTACTTGTAGCAGGTCTCTGTGAAATGGTGTTCGTTGTCATGCTAAAATTATCTGATGGCTTTAAACGATTCGGATATGCGACACTTACAATTATTTTTATGGCAGCGAGTTTCTTTTTACTTTCACATGCTCTTAAAACGATACCGATTGGGACGGGTTATGCGATTTGGACCGGAATTGGCGCAGTAGGTAGCGTGTTACTAGGTATGATTGTGTTTAAAGAGCGTAAAAGTGTTGGGAAATTGCTTTTTATTACGATGATAATTGCAGGCGTAGTTGGTTTAAAATTAACATCTGGCGTTTAATAAAGTAGGTTGAAAAAGTCCTTTTTGGAATAAGTGGGTACGTTTCTTATTTAAAAAAGAAGATTTTTTCAACCTATTTTTTAGTTATGTCTTTTCATCTTGCTAAAACATGGTAAAATAGATAAAGCGAATAATGACGGAGGGGTATTATGAAAACCAAATTAATTTTATTATACGGTGGAAAGTCTGCTGAGCACGAGGTTTCCTTACAAACAGCATTTTCAGTTATCAATGCGTTAGATTTGGAAAAATTTGAAGCTGAGCCAATATATATTACAAATGAAGGAGAATGGGTTCAAGGACCACTTCTCACTGGTAAATTAGATTTTGTTGAACAATTACGTTTTTCAGCAACAAATACAGTGAAACTTGCTGCTACGGAATCAGAAAAATCAGAAGGCGAGGCAATTAGCCCAGCTGTTTTAGAGGCAGATGATCAAGAAACGGTTGTTTTCCCACTTTTACATGGTCCAAACGGAGAAGATGGTACCGTTCAAGGATTATTTGAAGTATTAAATATTCCGTATGTTGGTAATGGGGTTTTAGCTTCTTCTGCTGCAATGGACAAAATCGTGATGAAGAAGATTTTTGCAGATGCTGGCATTCCGCAAGTTCCAGCAGTTGCAGTACGTTTAATTGATTGGAAAAATTATCAAGAAGAAATGGTTTCTGAAATGGAAGAAGTACTTACATATCCAGTCTTCGTCAAGCCAGCAAATCTTGGTTCTAGTGTTGGTATTAGTAAAGCAACAAACAAAAAAGAATTAGAAGATGCAATGACAGAAGCATTTTTATATGACCGCCGTGTTGTTGTTGAACAAGGGGTGGTTGCACGTGAAATCGAAATGGGTGTACTTGGAAACGATACACCAGTTTGCTCGGTTCCAGGTGAAATTTTGCCAGAAGGTGCAGTGGCTACATTCTACGATTACAAAGCAAAATATCAAGATAATAATACTGCATTAATTATTCCGACTGAAGTGGATCCAGAAATCTTGGAACAAATGAAAGAATATGCGGTCCAAGCGTTTTTAGGCCTTGATGCAAGTGGATTAGTACGGGCAGACTTTTTCTTAACAGATGATAATCAGCTTTTCTTAAATGAAGTCAATACGATGCCTGGTTTTACGCCTTACAGCATGTATCCACTTCTTTGGCAGGAAACTGGTTTACCATACAGCGCGTTAATTGAAAGATTAGTTGATTTAGCAAAAGAACGACATGCCGCAAAAAATGCACTTAAATATAAATTAGAAGACTAAAATAAACAAGAAAGCAGTTTTCATATGCGGAAGCTGCTTTTTTATGGAAGAGAGCGATTTGATTTGAAGAAAACAGTAGGCGAAGTAGTAGCAATGTTAGATAGTTCCATTCATGTAGATACATTTCGCGATGTCGTCATTACTGGCATTTGTTTTGATACAAGGCAAATAAAGTCAGGTGATTTATTTGTTCCATTTGTGGGGAATTTGCGCGATGGACACGAATTTGTAAGTCAAGCAAGAGAAATGGGAGCAGTTGCGACCTTCTGGCAAAAAGATGTACCGAATCCACCAACGGATTTTCCAGTTATTTTAGTGGACAACACATTGTTATCGCTTCAAGAATTGGCAGCGAAATATATACAACAAGTAAAACCGAAAGTGATTGCAATTACAGGAAGCAATGGGAAAACAACTACAAAAGATATTATGGCAGCTATTGTTGAAACGACCTATAAAGTGCATTATACAGGTGGAAACTTTAATAACCATATTGGGTTACCATATACTATTCTCACCATGCCGGAAGATACAGAAGTAGCTGTGCTTGAGATGGGTATGAATCATCGTCATGAAATCGAAGTGCTTTCTAAAATTGCCAAACCTGATATTGCGATTATTACGAATATCGGTGAAGCTCATATTGAATATCTAGGTTCACGTGAAGAAATAGCGAAAGCCAAACTCGAAATTACGGCGGGCTTAAACCCAAGCGGGATTTTAATTTATCCACACGAAGAGACTTTGTTGTTAAGTAATATTAATGGGGATTTCAGACAGCTCACTTTTGGAAAATCAGAAGCTGCAGAAATTTATCCATTAGAAATTCATGCGGAAGCAGAAGGAACTTCTTTTGTAACAAATTGGGAACCAGAACTCGAAATTTTTGTTCCAATTATTGGCGAACATAACGTGTTCAACACAATGGCCGCAATGCTTGCAGCAAGAGAAATTGGTATTGAAGGCGAAAAAATTCAATCTGCACTTAAAAAAATGGAACGTTCCAAAAGTCGTTTAGAGTGGATTACAACAAAAAGCGGGGCGCGAATTTTAAATGACGCATATAATTCTAGTCCGACAGCTTTAAAAACGGTGTTAAAAACATTTATGCACATGGATTCAAAAGGAAAACCAAAATATTTGGTGCTTGCAGATATGTTAGAATTAGGTGAGTTGTCGACAAAGCTGCATCGAGAATCGGCCGAAGTCTTGGAAAAAGATACGATTGAGAAGGTTTTCTTGTATGGTGAGGCAATGAAAGCATTTGGAACTGTAGCTGAAACAAAAATTGGTCAGGGAAAAGTTCAACATTTTGACACAAAGGAATCGCTTGAGACGGCGCTTCTTTCGGAAGTGAATGGAAATGAATGGATACTGGTCAAAGGTTCTTACGGAATGGGCTTGAAAGATGTAGTAGAAAATCTTATTATTAAGTAACGACTAAAATTGGACATATGATATTACCGATTAATTGGTAATAATTTGGACAGGAGGAAAGGCATAATGGTTGCTTGTTTGTGTATTCATGGTTTTACTGGTTCGCCGTCCGAGGTGAAGCCGCTCGCAGATTATTTGCGAGAGCATACAGATTGGGATGTTTTAGCGCCCACATTACCTGGCCATGATCACCTGCGCCACTTAAAAAATGTGACGTATAAAGATTGGATCGTTTTTGTAGATAGTATTTTGAGTCAAATGTTGAAAGAAGACGATGAAGTATATATTATTGGTTTTTCCATGGGCGGACTTCTCGCGGGTTGGCTTGCTAGACATTATCCAGAGGTGAAAAAACTGGTACTGCTAGATATAGCTTTAAACGCAATAGAACGGCCACAAGTTGTCGGGAATTCCAAACAAGCGATCAACGAAGCAAAAGAAATAACACTCAAAAATAATCCAATGTTCAAACGGAATCAAAAGAAAGCAACAGAAGTTTCTTTGACATTTACCCTTCAGTTTGAAAAAATGGTTGCTTTAGCAAAACCGGCATTTGAGCATATTGAAATTCCAACATTCATTGCGCAAGAAAATGGTAATCCAAAAGCTTCGACTGAAAAAAGTGTGCAATTCTTACTGGAAAGTATACCAGGACCTAAAGAATTATTTGTGTTAGAGGGTCCAAAACAGATAATTAGTCCAGATGAACAAGCAAATAAGCTTTATCCAGCAGTTCTGATATTTTTACAAAAAGATGTTGCTATACTAAATGTAAATTAATAAAACCGATTCAGCTCTCACTCGCTGAATCGGTTTTTTTGTTTTCTCCGACAGAATCTCGGGCAATTAAATTAGTTGCTAACGCCAAGTGGACAAAACTATCTTCTGGTTTTCTTAAACGATTATACATAAGTTCAATTGCTTTTTCACCCATAAAACCAAGATTTGTACACATTGTTGTAAGTTGTGGATTGCTCAGAACAGTAAATTCGGTATTATCAAAACAAATAATCGATAAGTCTTTCGGAATATTATATCCTTTTGACTGCAAATAAGTATTTAAAATAAATCCAAGCCCAGAATTGACACAAAACCAAGCTGTTGGAAGTTCATCTAGTTCGTCAAGTGTTCGATATAACGTTGTCTGTTCCTCTTTAATTCGAGTAATGGCGTATTTTTCGTTATAAGGAATTTGATAATATTGCAATGCTTTTTTGTAGCCTTCCAGCCGTTCCTCATAACTCGGGGAAAAACTGATATCCCCTAGAAAACCGATTTTTTGATGTTTATTTTGGACTAAAAATTCTACAGCCATAAATGCTCCATCTTTATTTTGACTAATCACTGCATCCGCTTTTAGGTGCGGATCATGATGGTCAATAAGAACAACAGGTATACCAAGTTCTATTACTTTTTTGCTATAGCCTGTATTAATATGCGAAAGCAAGAAAATCCCCGTCCAGTTTTCATTCATAATTTGTTCTGGGAGTTGATTTGCTTCGGCCTCTTCATCGGTTACTGGAAAAATAATTAATTCCGCTTGATGCGCGATAAGACTCTGTTTCATATTATCAATAATTTCTCCAAAAAAACTTCTTTGTGATAAAGCAAAAGAGGTAGCTAAAAGTGCAAATTTCTCTTTGACAACTTCTCGAGCGATTTCTCTTTTATATTTATAACCTAATTCATCTGCCATTTTAAAAACAGCTAATTTGGTTTGTTCACTAACCCCGTTTTTATTGCCTAAAGCTTGTGAGACAGAATTTTTTGTTATATTCAGCCTGTCAGCAATGTCCTGCATCGTAACTTTCTTCATGTTTCCCCCTCCGTTTTCCTCTGTTTATTCTATTATAGAAGTTAATTCACAAAATAGCAAAAATTTCATAATTAAAAAGTAATGTTAAAAGTAATGTTGGAAAATATCTTTCCGAAACGTTATAAACACCTAATATAAAAGAATTTATAAAAGTAATTATTGACATTACAAAAAAGTAATGTGATAATGTAATTGTAATCAAGCGCTTACAATTACAAAAAAGTGGAATTAGGAGGATTATTGATATGAAGATTAGAAAAATTGCTATTGCAGCTCTTAGTGTTGCGGTTGCTGGATCATTACTAACTGCTTGTGGCGGTGGAAATGGCAATAGCGGCGACGACAATGGTAAAACAAAAGTAACGTTTTGGGCAGCCCCAAATCCAACGCAAGTGAAATATTGGGATGAAATGGCAAAAGCCTATGAAAAAGAAAATCCAGATGTGACTATTGAAGTTTCCCAAATGAAGGAAAGCCCTTCATCGGAAGCCACTATTCAATCGGCTATTGCTTCTAAAACAGCACCAACAATATCTGAAAATATCAATCGTAGTTTCGCGGCTCAACTAGCAGACAGTAAAGCAATTGTCCCTTTGAATGATGTAAAAGGGCTTGATGATGTAGTAAAAGAACGTAATATGACGGAAACAATGGATTCTTGGAAATTCTCTGATGGAAAACAATATGTTTTACCAGTATATTCTAATCCGATTCTGTTTGCTTGGCGTTTAGATACGCTTAAAGAACTTGGCTATGATGCACCACCGAAGACATATAGTGAAGCTCTAGAAGTAGGTAAAAAATTAAAAGAAAAATACCCAGACAAAGTACTTTGGGCAAAAGGGGACTTATCTGATCCGACAGCTTGGATGCGCTGGTTTGATTTCTTCCCACTTTATGATGCAGCTTCTAAAGGAAATGCTTTTGTAGAAGATGGCAAATTAGTAGCAGATGATAAAGCCGGTACAGAACTATTAACGTTTATGTCTGAATTACAAAAAAATAAATTACTCCTTGCAAGTAAAGCTACTGATCCTTTTGAAACTGGAACAAGTATTATGGCCGATAATGGACCATGGACTTTCCCTAACTGGGATGAAAAATTCCCAGATCTTAAATACAATGAAAACTATGCAATAGCAGCACCATTAGTACCTGATACGATGAAAGATGAAAAAAATATTACTACATACGCAGATTCCAAAGGCGTGGTAATGTATGCACAAGCAACGGACAAAGAAAAAGAAGCAGCAATGGATTTCTTGAAATTTGTCTATAGTGATGATAAAAACGATTTGAAATTCTTAGAGACAACCAACTTAATTCCTGCTCGTGATGATGCAACTAAAAATGAAACATTCACTGCTTTCTTTAAAGAAAATCCAGAATTAGAAGTTTATGCAGCAAATGTACCAAATAGTATCCCAGCAATGGATGATGCCAAATACAATGACATTCAACAAATCATTGGGGAAGAAGCATGGAATCCGATTGTTCGCGGGGAGAAGAAACCTGCTAAAGCTTGGTCTGATATGAAGAAAGCGGAGGATGGGGTGCTTCAAAAATGAAGCGGCGAAATAATAAATTGGGCTGGTCATTTACCAGCCCGTATCTCATATTCACAGCGATATTTTTCTTAGTACCGCTCGTTTGGTCCATTTGGTTATCTGTGACGGACTGGAACATGATGAGTCCAGAAATCAATTTTGTTGGTTTTGATAATTTTATTAAAGCATTTACAAGTCCAGCAGTTCAAGCCGCTTTTTTTGTTACCTATAAGTTTTTAATTGTGTTTGTTCCGATGGCGTTAATTATTTCCATGATTGTTGCGGTATTAGTTAACGGGCTTCCAAGGTTTAAGGGGTTATATTTAGTAGCTTTTTTCCTACCTTATTTATCTTCTGGGGTTGTAACTTCTTTAATTGTCCAAGGTTTACTTTCATATAATAGTGCCCTTAATGTGTTTTTACGAGGACATTTTGGTTGGGATATTGATTGGCTCGGGACACCAATGTCTGCACTCGTTATTATTTCACTTATGATTGCTTGGAAAATGTCTGGTTATTATGCACTTATTTTGATTTCCGGACTTTCGAGCATTAATCATGAAATTTATGAAGCTGCAGCAATGGATGGTTCTGGAAGATTTAGAACTTTTTGGAAAGTAACTGTGCCAATGATGTATCCTGCATTATTTACGGTTATAGTTTTAGCGGTAGGTGTTAGTTTTGGGATTTTTACCGAAGTATACCAATTAACTGGCGGTGGACCAAACTTCGCAACAAATACTTGGCAAATGGAAATTTTCAATCAAGCGTTTGTTAACTTGAATTCTGGTTATGCTTCTGCAATTTCACTTATGGCCGCAACTGTAACGTTTGCATCGATTGGTGTCATTAAGAAAATGCTTGAGAAATGGGGTCAAAGAAATGGTTGGACATAATAGTAAAGCGGGGAAAATTGTTCGCTATATACTGACAACATTACTCATGCTAGTTATGATTTATCCGTTTATTTATCTTGTCTTAAACTCATTTGCAGCTTGGGATCAAGTAGATAAAAAGCTTATTCCTACTGAATTTACAACTCGTTCATGGGATTGGCTGTTTGGTAATTCAGTAGTGGCTGCTCCAGCTCCGTGGATTCATGCATTTATTAATACGATTATTGTTTCTACGATTGCTACAGGATTAATGTTACTTTTTGGCCTAATGGTTGGATATGCACTAGCAAAAGTAGATTTTAAAGGGAAGAAACTTGTTAATAATGCGATTTTATTCCAAATGTTCTTCCCAGCAATTATTTTGCTTATTCCACAATTTTTAATGATTACAGATTTTGGTTTACTCGATACGTATGCTGGAATGATTATTCCAACAATGCTGAGTTTATGGGCAGTCTTTATGTATACAAACTTTTTCAAAGCGATTCCAGATACACTAATTGAAGCAGCCAAATTAGATGGGGCAAGCGATATGAAAATTTTATTTCGTGTTGTGCTACCAATGTCTAAATCTATTACGACGGTTATTTTCTTGTTCCTATTCACAGACAGATGGACAAATTTACTTTGGGACATGCTTGTAACAAAAAGCGATGGAACGGTAACGTTAAATGTACTTATATCGCAAATGTTTGGACCATATGCAACTTATCCAGGTCCTATGTATGCGGCTTCTGTATTATTAACGCTTCCGCTTATTATTTTATTCTTATTCTTCTCAAAGAAATTCCAAGAAGGAATGCAATTTACTTTGAAATAAAAGGAGCGACTGAACTTGGAGTTTTGGCGTGGTAGTGTTTTTTATGAAATTTATATGAAATCATTTCAAGATAGTAATGGTGATGGTTTGGGTGACTTTGTAGGACTCACTAGTAGACTAGATTATCTGGCGGATTTAGGCGTGGATGGTATTTGGCTTACCCCATTTTATCCATCACCACAAGTGGATAATGGTTATGATGTGTCGGATTACTGCGAAATAAACCCGGATTACGGCAATATGACTGATTTCCGCGAGTTTATGAAAGCAGCAGATGAGCGAGGTATCAAAGTTATTATTGATCTCGTGTTGAATCATTCTTCTACGGAGCATGTTTGGTTTAAGGAATCACGTAAGAATAAAACCAATTCTAAACGAGATTATTATATTTGGCGCGAAAAACCAAATAATTGGGAGTCGTTTTTCGGTGGTTCAGCATGGGAATTAGACGATCTTACTGGTGAATATTATTATCATAGCTTTGCAAAAGAACAAGCAGATTTAAACTGGTCCAATCAAGCTGTTCGAGCAGAAATTGAGCAGATTTTAGCATTTTGGTTGAATGAAGGAGTGGCGGGATTCCGATTAGACGTCATCAATAATTTAACACTTGTACTCGAGTTTCCAGATAATCCTGTAGTAGACGGGGAGATGGAGCATGTTTATGACCGGAATCAGCAAGGGTTAGAACAGGCATTAGAAGATATTGCCTCGTTTTGTCGTAAAGAGCGAGAAGTATTTTTAGTAGGTGAAATTAGTTCTGACAAACTACCGGAAATTGCGAAATATAGTTCAGAGAAAATGCTGGATGTTACGTTTAATTTTAATTTTGGAAGTGTGGAACAAATTGACGCAAAATCCGTATTTACTTCATTGAATGAGATGGAAACAGCGCTAAATGAAGGACAATGGCCAACGTTGTTCTTTGGAAGTCATGATATGAGCAGATTTTTAACGCGACTTGCGGATGGAAATTTGTCGAAAACAAAGCTTTTAGCATTTTTAATGTTAACTGCTAAAGGAGTGCCATTTATTTATTACGGGGAAGAAGTAGGGCTGCCAGATTTGCCTTTTTCTTCAGTGAAAGAGATGCGCGACATTCAAGGAACAAACGCTTATTATCAAGCATTAAAAACAGGTTCAAATGAAGAAGATGCACTTAAAATTGCGATAGGAAAAACAAGAGATAAAGCACGCGGACCAATGGTTTTTCCAGATAAACGACCATTCACTTTAGATGAACCATGGATTAAAATGGCTAGTTTAAAAGAAGAGGAAGCACTTTCCATGTGGCAGTTTTATAAAACATTACTTGCTTTTCGAAAAGCACATGATTTTAAAGAAAAAGAATATGCTTTTTTAAGATTGGATGGTGAAATATTAAGTTATCAGCGTGGTGAATTCTTATTTTTACTTCATTTTGGAGAAGATAAGGTATTATATCCGCTTTCAGGTCAAAAGCAACTTGTTTTTGGGGAGGCTGATATGTTAGAAACTGGTATTAGATTGGGTGCTTACACAGGGATTGCGCTCAGAGTGGAGGATTAAAATGAAATCAATAGAAACTTTATTGCAAACATTTCGCGAACATACGATAGCGAACGGGACACGTATTCAGTTAAATGGTGCTGGGGAAAAAGATGTATATAACATTACCGCACCTTTTACTTGGCTCGGCAAAGAATATATTGCAGGACGAGTGGAATCTCGAGATAGTGAACTTTCAGAAGTGCGATTTTTTGAGAATGTAACAATTGATACGTACCAATTAGTCGAGAATTCCACAGTGTTATCCCTCCAAGACCCGTTTGTAACCTTTGTGCAAGGGGAGCTTATTATTGGCGGTGTGGAGGTTTTTCCAAAAGAATCTGACCCGGCAAAATTAGATTGGAGAACCAATTTATATCGTGCGACCTCTCTTACTGACTTCGAACAAATACTTGTTGGTCCAATCGGAATGAAAGATTTACGCATCAAAGAGTTGCCGGATGGACGTATTCTAGTATTAACAAGGCCTCAAGGGGAAAAAGGAGGACGCGGGAAAATTGGTGCAATCGTCATCCATTCATTAGCCGATTTAACTTTAGAGAAAATAGAAACAGCACCTCTTCTGAAACGAAATTTTTCAGGGGATGAATGGGGTGGCGGAAACGAAATTCATTTGTTAGACGAAGGTAGAGTAGGAGTTCTCGGCCATATTGCTTGTTTTGATGAAGCTTCCGACCGTCATTATTACGCCTTTGCTTTTCAACTAAATGAAGACTTTACGCAAATTGAGCAAGAAAAAATAATAGCTGAACGTGCGAATTTTGCTCCAAGTGAACCGAAAAGACCAGATTTAGCAGATGTTGTCTTTAGCGGCGGTTTAATCAGAAATTCAGACGGAACGGCTACGCTTTATGCAGGGATTGGCGATTCAGATGCACAAAAAATAACTATTTTAGATCCATTTAAAAATAACTAATAGTAGGAGTTTTGACTAAAAATGAACATTTATCGTTATGAAGAAAATCCATTAATTACACCGCTTGACGTAAAACCAATACATGAAGGATTTGAAGTGATTGGTGCGTTTAACGGAGGTGTTGCTGAGTATAATGGAGAAGTACTTTTACTTCTTCGTGTGGCAGAAAAACCTATAAGTGAGGATCCAGAAGTGGTACTTGCTCCAGTTTATAATGCAGAAAGTAAAGTATTAGAACTCAAACAATTTCGATTAGATGATGAAAATTATGATTTTGAAGATCCGCGAATGATTCGTAATAAAGCAAAATTAGAAGGGTTTTCGTATTTGACTTCCCTTTCTTATATTCGAATTGCACGTAGTAAAGATGGGCGCCATTTTACTTTAGATGAAAAACCATTTTTATATCCGTTTAATGAATATCAAACATTTGGGATTGAAGATGCTCGTGTAACGCAAATTGGTGATACATATCATGTGAATTTCAGTGCGGTTTCTGAGTTTGGTGTAGCAGACGCGTTAGTCACAACAAAAGACTTTGAAAAATTGGAGTATCAAGGAAATATTTTTGCTCCTGAAAATAAAGATGTGCTTATTTTCCCAGAAAAAATCAATGGAAAATACTATGCACTTCATCGTCCGAGTTTGAAAAGTATTGGAAACTTAGATATTTGGATTGCCTCTTCACCAGATTTGCGCAGTTTTGGAGATCATCGTCATTTGCTAGGTATTCGTCCGGGTGAATATGATAATGGCCGAGTAGGCGGCGGTTGTGTACCAATTAAAACAGAAGAAGGCTGGCTGGTTTTATATCACGGAGCAACAGTAGAAAACCGTTACGTAATGGGTGCAGCTTTACTTGATTTAAACGACCCAACGATTGTGTTAAAAAGAACGAAAACCCCTATTTTAGAACCAGAGGCTGATTATGAAAAAAATGGCTTCTTTGGTGATGTGGTTTTTGCTTGTGGAGCAATTCAAGAAGGGGACACGTTGCATATGTATTATGGCGTGGCAGATACTTCCATGGCGGGTTGTGATATGAAAATCAGCGAAATTTTACATCAGTTAGAAGTGGAAAATAAATGACTTGGCAAAACAATCTAAAAGCATGGCAAAATGCTGATCTACCCAAAAAGTGGCAAAACGAATTAAATCAAGTAGCAAATGAAAGAGAGCGATTTGATGGTTATTTAACGTTTGGAACAGGCGGAATGCGTGGTAAAATGGGTATTGGTTCGAAACGCATCAATCGTTACACCATTAGAAGAGTAGCAAGAGGGCTAGGGGAATATGTTGTTGCAAACGGAGGCAAAGAACAGGGCGTTGCAATTGCTTATGATTCTAGACATCAATCAAATGAGTTTGCCGCTGAAACAGCAAAAGTTTTGTCAGCATTAGGAATTAAGGTTTATTTATCTGATGCGATTCGTCCAACTCCTGCTTTATCTTTTTGTGTTCGAGAAAAAGCAGCTTTTGCGGGTGTTGTAATTACGGCCAGCCATAATCCTTCTATTTATAATGGATTTAAAGTTTATGATAAAAATGGTTGCCAAATCACACTTGGAGTAGCAGAGGAAATTGCTGGCTATTTAGCGGAAATAACGGATATTTTTAGTATACCAGTGTGTGAATTGCCAAATCTCCATGTAACTTCCAGGAGTAAAGAAATGGACGATGCTTATTTAAATGCTTTGACTAAAGTAGTGTCTCGTCCAGATTTACTAGCTGATTACGGGAATGAACTGGGGATTTGCTATACACCTCTCCATGGCGCTGGAAAAGAGCTTGTTATGCGAGGTCTTTTGAAAAATGGTTTTTCGAATATAACACTAATTTCAGAACAAAGTGAGCCAGATGGGGATTTTCCAACAGTGAGTTCACCTAATCCGGAAGAAGAAAACAGTTTTTCGTTAGCTAAAAAACAAGCGGAAAAAGTACAAGCTGATATTATTTTAGCGACCGATCCAGATGCGGACAGACTCGGAGTAGCTGTTTTAAATGACCAAAACGAGTATCAAATTTTAACAGGAAATCAGCTTGGAGCTTTACTTTTAGATTATATTTTAGCAGCAAAAGCGGATTTATCTAAAACAGATACGATGATTAATACGATTGTAACAGGGGATTTAGGTGGTAAAATAGCGCAGCATTTTGGTATTAATCATATTCAAACTCTTACTGGATTCAAATTTATTGGTGAAAAAATAGCCGAGATGGAAAATACAGAAGCTCATTTTATTTTTGGATATGAAGAAAGTTATGGGTATTTGATTGCACCTTTTGTTCGTGATAAAGATGCAGTTCAAGCGGCATTATTAACAGCTGAAATGGCTTTGTTTTATAAAAAAGAAGGAATAACCCTTTTAACAAAATTGAAAAAATTATATAAAGCATTTGGTTATCATAAAGAGCATCTCCACACAATAACACTTGAAGACAATAATGGTTTAGAAAAAATGAACCAAGTGTTAGATTCACTACGAAAAGAACCTGCTTTTTTAGCAGAAATAGTAGCTGTAGAAGACTTTTTTACGAGCGTGCGAACGAATCTTTTAACAAATGAAACAGTAAGCATTGAATTACCTAGAGAAAATGTATTGAAATTTTACTTGGCGGATGGATCTTGGTTTGCAATACGACCGTCGGGAACTGAACCAAAGTGTAAAATATATTTCCAAACCGTAGCTAAAACAGAAGAAAATGCAACAAAAGCAATGAATAATCTAAAAAAACAAGTATTAGTTAAATGGAAGTAATAAATAGCTGGAAATCATTTTGAATGGTTTTCAGCTATTTTTAAAAAATTCTAACCATAAAATAGCTAGAGACCCTTGATAAGCGTACATTTAGAAGGAAATAGCTTTTTTTATTCGATAATAACAAGGAAAGATAAGCTTTTGACATTGAAAAGAAATAGTTAGTGTGTTATGATGATAGATGGAAGTTTATTAGGTTTATATTTAGCCTAGTGATTAATGAGGGCTTTTTTATTTGATGCGTTAGAACTGCTATAATGGTAGAGAAAATTTCTGATGCCGTGAATCATTTTGCTTGGTGCGCCCAGGCTTTTCTATTGCAGAAAAATGAAAATGAAAGATAGCAGTTTTCATAAAAACAACTGCATATGAACAGACAAACAATCGTAATAAGCGTATTGTGATGAATTATAAAAGTAGCTCTCCTACCAAACTTTAAACAGGTAAAGGAGAAATGACATTGACAAAATTTTCGGAGTTCGGACTGGACGAAAAAATTGTAAAATCAGTAAATCGGATGGGGTTTGAAGAAGCAACACCAATCCAAGAAAAGACAATTCCATTAGGATTAGAAGGTAAAGACTTAATCGGACAAGCACAAACAGGTACTGGTAAAACAGCCGCTTTTGGTCTTCCAATGATTCACAAAATTGACCAAAAGAGTAATAACGTACAAGCTTTAATTATTGCTCCAACGCGTGAACTTGCAATTCAAGTTTCCGAAGAGCTTTATAAACTTAGCTATGACAAACATGTACGTGTGCTAGCGGTTTACGGTGGTAGTGATATCAGCCGTCAAATTCGTTCACTTAAGAAAAACCCACAAATCGTAGTTGGTACGCCAGGACGTATTTTGGATCATATTAACCGTCGCACACTCAAACTAGATCACGTGGAAACACTTGTACTAGATGAAGCAGACGAAATGCTAAACATGGGCTTCATTGATGATATCGAAACTATTCTAAAAGAAGTACCAGCAGAACGTCAAACATTACTATTTTCTGCAACGATGCCTGACCCGATTCGCCGTATTGGTGAACGTTTCATGCACAGCCCAGAACTTATTCGTATTAAAGCGAAAGAAATGACTGCACTATTAATCGAACAATTCTTCGTAAAAGTGCACGAAAAAGAAAAATTTGACGTATTATCTCGTTTATTAGACGTTCAAGCACCAGAACTAGCAATCGTTTTTGGTCGTACAAAACGTCGTGTAGACGAACTATCTCGCGCGCTTGATATGCGTGGTTACGTGGCTGAAGGTATCCACGGCGACTTAACGCAAGCAAAACGTATGAGTGTATTACGTAAATTTAAAGAAGGAAAAATTGATGTTCTAGTTGCAACAGATGTAGCAGCACGTGGACTTGATATTTCCGGCGTAACACATGTATATAACTATGATATTCCACAAGATCCAGAAAGCTATGTTCACCGTATTGGTCGTACTGGTCGTGCTGGTAAAGAAGGTATGGCGATTACATTCGTTCAACCTCGTGAAATGGGTTATTTACGTATTGTGGAAGAAACTACGAAAAAACGCATGCAACCACTTCAAGCTCCTACTTGGGACGAAGCATTTGCAGGTCAATTACGCGTAGCAACTGAAAAAATTCAAGAAGCAATTACAGAAGAAAACTTAGCTGACTACAAAACGTTTGCTAACCAACTTCTCGAAAAATACGATGCAACAGACATCGCAGCAGCAATGCTTAAAATGTTAGCTAAAGAACCAGATAAAACACCTGTCCATATTACAGAAGAACGTCCATTACCATCTCGTGGTGGCGGTGGCTACAAAGGTAAAAATGGTAAAGGCGGCAAAGGTGGCGGCTATCGCGGTGGAAGCGGCAAAGGCGGAAGCTACCGTGATCGTAACAACAGCGGAAAAGGTCGTCGTAGTGGCGGCGGTTCTGGTGGTGGAAGCGGTGCTGGCGGCAATCGTGATCGTCGCAGTGGTGGCGAACAACGTAGTGGCGGCAACAAAGGCAACTACTCACAAAAATCTAAATAAGATTAATAGACTAACGGCTATCTAGAGAGGTAGCCGTTTTTTTATATTTACATTAACTTCCAGATATGAGAAAATAGCATGTTGGCAAATTTTGTCACACGTGGTTCATTCATACCATCCCACGTAAAAAAACTAGGAGGAAATAATAATGAAAATGAAAATTTTGACGGTCAATGCAATTATTGCCGCACTGTATGTGGTACTTGGAATGGTTGTGGCACCAATTAGCTTTATGGCATTACAATTTAGATTACCAGAAATCTTTAATCATCTAATCGTTTTTAATAAAAAATACTTTTGGGGTATTATCATAGGTGTTTTTATTATGAATTTGTTCTTTTCTGGATTAGGGTGGATTGATTTGGTTTTTGGTGTGGGACAATCTGTTATATCGCTGTTAATTATGATTGGTATTTCTAAATATGTTAAAGGAATTATTCCGCGGATGATTATTAATACAATTCTTTTTTCCATAACAATGGTGTTTATCGCATGGGAATTATTTCTCGCTTTAGACTATCCATTCCTGGAAACATGGTTATTCGCTTCTGCAAGTGAACTTATTGTAATGGGAATCGGGATTCCATTGATGTATATATTAAATAAACGTTTGAATTTCCGTAAAATGATTGATTAAAAAACCGAAATTTTAATAAAGAAAAATAAATGACAGAGGTGTTTTTGGAACCTCTGTTTTTTTATAGATAGATTTAGAAAAATTAAATCCACCTGTATATATCACAACAGATGATGTGAAATGAGAAGTTGAAAGTGACAACCTTTTTGATTTCTTATGCTCTTTGGCTTGTTTTCAAGCAGTAATCTCCTTAAGAATATAGGGCGGATAGTTCTAGTTCATTAAATGAAAAGGAAGCGCAGAAAATCAGAAACATATATAAAAGAAAATCATTTTATCTTCATACATGGATGGGTATAGAATTTTTGGAAATACGGATGATTGTATTAATTCATAATGAAGAAGGCTATGATTTAGTATATGCATCAAGTTCACTCAATTATTGTGTGAGTTTTTTTGATCTTGCTTAAATGAATTTTATTGCTAGTAATTTCGGTTCTAAGATTATATGATTCACCTATCAATTCTCCTAGGACATTTTGTGAAATAAAGCGCAACGTTTGCCAATAGGACGTTTTGGGAATGTACATATAGATGTTTTAAGGGGGGAATGAAATAAATGAAAAAAAGGTGGCTAGTTTTCGCGATTATATTTTTTATTGTAAGCGGATTTTTCAGTCCAAAAGCAGAGGCTGCAACAGATTACGGGAGTAAATTTTTTACAAATGTAGCTTTGCAAAATCAAAACGGGGATATTGCAACGAACTTTAAAGAAAATAGTAAAGTGCGTGTTGCTTATGATTTTGTTATCACACAGCCAGTTGCAAGTGGAGAAACAATGACTTTAACTATTCCGGAACAGCTGAAATTAATTAATTTTGGTGGTTTTCCAGTGAATGACGCATCAGGAAATACTATTGCAAATGCCACCATTGATCCTGCAACAGGAACTATCACCTTAACTTTTACAGACTATGTCAATACACACACGGATCTAAGTGGTAGCTTGTTTTATAATGCCACTTTTAATAGTAAGAATATCCAGACGGATCAAGTGAATGCCATTTCATTCCCAGTGAATGATACAACACAAACATTTAATACGTATATTAGCAAAGTTTCGTCTGGTGGCGGGACAGGTTCACCCACAGTTGTTTTTAAGCAAGGTCGAATGGATGAGAAGGACACGAGCATTTTACATTGGACAGTTACATTAAATAATGCGTTAACACAAATTGATAATGCGATTTATACAGATACACTTGGATTAGGTCATAACCTCCTTGGAAATGCTACCATTAAATACCGAGATGCAACTAAAAAAGTAATATCTACAAGTGTACAACCAATTGCGCTAGATAGTAACCGCAATTTTGAATTAATAATTGGAACTCTTAATGATCAATCAGTAGTCATTACTTATGATACCAAAATTACCACCAAACAAAAAAGCTATACAAACAAAGCGACGTTATCTGGTGATAATTTGGAGGCGGTGTCTAGAAATGCCACTGTTAATGATTACGGGAGTGGCGGGCAAGGATCAGGAACCACACCACCTACGACACCATCAACGCCGCCAGTGAAAGAAGAACCGCCATTTGTCCCTGCTGATAAGCAACCAATTGAAAAAATTGTCGAAACTAACTTTGGACCTCTTGAAATTGTCAAAGATTCTGAACAGGACGGCAAAATAAAAGTCATCTATGAAGTGAAAAAAGGCGATACTTTGCCTGGAGTTGCTAAAAAATTCGATGTCACTGTTGCAAACATTAAAGACTGGAATAATCTAACATCGGATAATTTACAAACAGGACAAAAACTACAATTAACCATTGAAAAAACACTTTTATCAAAAATTACCGTACCAGCTGAGCAAAAAGTGACTAGTACAACGAGAATAGATGGGGTGGTAGAATCGACTAGCGTTTTGCCGCAAACCGGTGATACTAACCCACTAATTCCATTTGTAACTGGACTAAGTTTGATTGCACTTGGTTTTACATTCGCACGAAAAAGTTAAAAAAAGAAGCGCTTCTTTTCTTGAGCGCTTCTTTTCTATTATAAAAGATGTCCTTTTTTTCGATGTGTCAATGTTTGGTTATTTGAATGATCATGAAACGATTTGGATTTTTTGTTTGGTTTATCAGGAAGATTAATGGTAATGGTTTTACTTTCTGTTTTTCCATCGGATGTTGTCGCGGTAATAGTAACTAAATTATTCCCGGGTTTTAAATTTTCTATGGTAAACTGATGATTTTCCGTATTACCAGTAATTTTTTGAGTGTGATTATTCGTTTTAGCAATGACAGTCGCGGTTTCTTCTGTTTGGAACATTAATTCTGCGCTATTTTTTGTCATTTCTATATAAGGATTTTGAATGGAATAAGGAAGAAACATTTCCATTAATTCGCTCGTTGTTGCAGTTGTATAAGTGACTTCCGTTGCTTCTTTTTGCGCATGAGCAATTTCTGGAAGCCAATTGAGTGTTAGCGATATAAGCGCCACTATTAATAGAATATAACCTTTTTTCTTCATCATTCTCACCTCTTCTTTTTATATTATAAAAAAGAAATATGAACAAACTATGAATAAAATATGATTGTTTTTAAAATACGCTTTTCATTTAGCATTTTATAACGTAAGATAAAAAGAAAAAGGAGTAGATCAATGGAACTTCAAAATTTAGAAAAGAAATTACCAGAAAAAATTAAAACAGTCTGGCGGCAAACAGAAGGAATTGCTGTTTTTGTTTTTCTACTTTGTTCGATTGCAGCAGCGATTATTTTGTATTACGCTGGGGCTTCGGTATGGTGGAGCGCTATTGGGTTTGGATTTACTATTTTATACGCCGCTTTTATTTATTTGTTCATTATTCCATTTCGTTTTGCACGCTGGAGTTATCAAATTAAACCGGACGAAATGGAAATTCAACATGGTATTATTTTTAGAAGTCGTGTTTTAATTCCCATGATTCGCATTCAGCATGTAGAAACAGAGCAAGGCCCACTTCTTAGAAAACAAAAATTAGTGTCTTTATCAATTACTACAGCTGCAAAGACGCATAAAATTGAAGCAGTAAACGCGGCAGAGTCAGATGAGCTTAGACATCATATCCTTGAACTTGTGAAGGTGGCGAAAGAAGATGTTTGAAGAAAGACGCCTTCATCCAATTGCGCTGATTAAAGAAATTATCACAAATATAAGACGTAATATTGTTCCAATCGTAGTTGGTTTGTTTTCTGTATTTCGCGCAATTAATAGCAGAGGTTACTTACCAAACTGGGCTGTATACCTTATCATTGTTATTGTTGTACTGCTCGTTTTAACTCCCGCGGTTTTAAAGTACATTACATATAAATACACACTCGAAGATCAAGGGATTCGTATTAAATATGGTTTGATTTTCAGAAAAAACACTTACATACCTTATGAACGCATTCAAACTGTTCAAAAGAAACAATGGTTTTTCTTTATTCCATTTAATGTCTGCCAAGTTTTAATTGAAACAGCTGGCGGAAATGGAAAAGCAGAAGCCGATTTAGTCGCAGTTCCAGTTGGCGTAGTGGATGAGTTGAAAGATTTACGTGATGGCAAAAAAGCGGCAATTCAAGAAGTCACGCCAGAAACTGAAGAAAAAGAAGTAGCAGAAGCAGAGGTAGAAGCGCCAGAAAAAACAGTGGTGTTACAAACAAAACAACTTATTTTAATGGCAGTAACATCAGGTGGCGTTTTCGGTACACTTTTAATCGTTCTTGCTTTTATGCAACAATTCCGGGATGTTATTCCAACAGACTGGATGGAAACGCAAGCAGAACAACTGTGGAAAATGGGCATTATTGTGTTTATCATTTTGATTATCTTATTACTTTTAGTTTTATGGGGAATCTCCATTGTGACAACGCTTTTCAAATATTTCCAATTCAAACTAATGAAATATCCCCATTCGCTTGTCATCGAAAAAGGACTATTAGAACGGAACCATACGACGATTTCACTTGCTCGTATCCAAGGCATTACCATTATTGAATCACCATTACGACAAATGCTCGGTTTAGTAGCGGTCAAAGTAATTACAGCTGGCAATTCAGGCGATGAAAAACAATCGGGAGACATCTTACTTTTACCAATTATGAAAAAAGATTTAGCTTTAAAAACATTAAAAGAAATGCTACCAAATTACGTATTTGAAATTGAAGAAATGGAACGTGCTCCAAAATCAAGTTTGCGCAGATTTTTGCGAATTTACTTAATCTGGACTATCATTCCAGCCCTTGTAGCAAGTATAATGTTCTTCCCACTGGGTCTGGTAAGTTTCATTTTACCAATTTTAGCTGGAATAAAAGCCATCTCTAGCTACCGAGCAACTGGTCTTTTCACTCATAAACACACACTGCTCGTTCAATCGCGACCATTTATTTCAAAGTTAACTCACATTATCCGTAAAGAACGAATTCAAGGCTTAAGTATAAGACAAAGCATTTGGATGGAAAAAGGGACATCACGACATTTAAATGTGTGGCTCAAATCAGGAAGTACGAGCACGGAGGCATTTGTTCGTTATATAAATAAAGATCAAGCTATCACGATTCATAATTGGTACAGCCCATCAAAAACGAATAATTAATAAACGGAACATTCGAATCTTAAAAAACTGCGCACGTTAGCATGGTTTTTAAGAAGCGGGTGTTCTTTTATTTTTTGTTCAATTAAGCAGAAATCTGGTAAAATAGATAGAATAAACAAAGCATAAGCTAGAGAGGATTGGTTAAGTAGTGAAACATATAGTTATTATCGGAGGCGGCTTATCAGGGCTTGCAGCAGCGTATGAACTACAAAAAACACATCCGAATTATACGTGGGAATTAGTAGAAAAAGACGAGAAATTAGGCGGGAAATTTGAAACTGTTAAACGAGATGGATTTTTAATTGAAAAAGGTCCAGATTCCTTTTTAGCTAGAAAACCTGCTGGTGTGGGTCTTGTGAAGGATTTAGGATTAGATGATAAATTGATTGCGAATGCCACTGGAAGATCCTATATTTATCATGAAAAAGCACTCCACCCAATTCCAGAAGGTTCTGTGATGGGGATTCCGACAAACAAACAAGCGCTTCTAGCAACGACGCTAGTTTCGGAAATAGGAAAAGCGCGCGCACTTCAAGAACCAACCATTCAACCAAATAATAAAGAAACGGATCAAGCACTTGGGGATTTTTTTGAGGCTAGATTTGGAAAAGAATTAGTAAAAACAATTATCGAACCGCTGTTATCAGGTATTTATGCAGGTGATATTTATAAAATGAGCTTGCGTGCTACATTTCCACAATTTGAACAGACTGTCAAAAAATATGGAAATCTAATGGATGGACTGAAAGAAAGCAATATGCAAACTACTGGTACTAAAGCGACAATTGGTGCTTTTAGAACATTAGAAGGCGGACTTGATACTTTGCCAAAAGCAATTGCAGATGCACTACCAGCAGAAAACTTGTATACAAAAAAACAAGCAACGAACATCGTGAAAAAGAATGGCACGTATGAAATTTCTTTTGCAGATGGAGATAAAAAGGAAGCAGATGGCATTATTATTGCAGCCACACATGATGCGCTCATTCATTTATTAAAGGAAACAACGACAGAACCTTTTGCAGGACAGCCTTTGACAACACTTGCGACGGTTTCGTTAGCATACAATGAAGTAGATGTACCCGTTTTACCAGATGGGACAGGTTATTTAGTTGCAAGGACAGCCCCATATAAAACAACTGCTTGTACTTGGGTGCAAAAAAAATGGCCGCATATGGTTCCAGAAAATAAAATGTTATTACGTGGTTTTGTGGGGAAAGCAGGAGAATCTTGGTTAGAAGAGGCAAGTGATGAAGCTATCGTTACTGCTGTTTTAAAAGATTATGCGGAAATTATGGATCTTCATGCTGCGCCACTTTTTTATGAAGTGAGTCGAATGAAGTCCGCCATGCCGCAATATTTAACGGGTCATCAAAACCGTTTAAATCAATTAAAAAAGAATATGAAAGCAGATTATCCAGGGGTTTATTTTGCAGGTATGAGTTATGAAGGCGTCGGTATTCCCGATTGTATTGCTGGAGCGCAAACTGCGGTTACTGAGCTCACAGATATTTTAGAAGAGGTGTCAAATGATTAAAGGAATTGGACTAGATATGATTGACTTAGAGCGTGTAAAACAAGTACTAGAAAAAAATCCGCGTTTTATTGAAAGAGTCCTTACTGAAAAAGAAATTAAGCAATTTGAAAAATATGAAGGAAGCCGCAAAATTGAGTTTTTGGCTGGACGCTTTGCAGCGAAAGAAGCGTATGCGAAAGCAAATGGAACTGGTTTTGGGAAACATTTAAGTTTTACAGATGTGGAAATTTTGCAAGTGGAAGATGGACGACCACATGTGACAATGCCGATAAAATCAGGGGAAACGGTTTTTGTGAGCATCACGCATACAGCCAGATCAGCCGCAGCCCAAGTGATAATTGAAATATAGAAAGGAAAGTGAATGATTATGGTGACAGGCTGGCATCGTCCGACATGGATTGAAATAGACCGTGAAGCAATTCGCGCAAATATAAAAAATGAGCAACATCGTTTACCAGAAAATGTGGCGTTATGGGCAGTTGTAAAAGCCAATGCGTATGGTCATGGTATTATCGAAACCGCAAAGACAGCAAAAGAAGCAGGAGCCAAAGGTTTCTGTGTGGCTATTCTTGACGAAGCACTGGCACTTAGAGAAGCTGGATTTCGGAATGATTTTATTCTCGTCTTAGGTGCAACGCGACAAGAAGACGCAAATCTCGCAGCAAAAAACAATATTTCACTCACTGTTTTTAGAGAAGATTGGCTTCATAACCTTACACTAGAAGCGCCACTTCGAATCCATTTAAAAGTGGATAGTGGTATGGGACGACTTGGTATTCGTAGCACAGAAGAAGCAAAACAAATAGAAGCCAGAATAGCTTTAGATCACCAATTGATTTTAGAAGGAATCTATACACATTTTGCGACAGCAGACCAATTAGAAACTAGTTATTTCGAACAACAATTAGATAAATTCACTACTATTTTAACTAGCTTTGAATCACGTCCGACATTTGTTCATACTGCCAATTCAGCGGCTTCTTTATTACAACCACAAATGGACTTTGATGCAGTACGCTTTGGGATTTCAATGTATGGTTTAACGCCTTCTCTTGAAATAAAGAATAGTTTGCCATTCGAGCTCAAACCTGCACTTGCACTTTATACGGAAATGGTTCATGTGAAAGAACTTGCGCCAGGTGATAGTGTTAGCTACGGCGCGACCTATACAGCAACTGAAAAAGAGTGGGTAGCGACTTTGCCGATTGGCTATGCGGATGGGTTAATTCGTCACTATAGCGGATATCATGTGTTAGTGGACGGAGAACTTGCTCCAATCATCGGAAGGGTCTGCATGGACCAAACAATTATAAAACTTCCTCGTGAATTTCAAACTGGTTCAAAAGTAACGATAATTGGCACGGATCACGGAAATACAATAACAGCAGACGACGCCGCTGATTACTTAGGTACAATTAATTACGAAGTTACCTGCTTGTTATCTGACCGCATACCAAGGAAATACATCAATTAGAAGCTAATATTCGTGCTTTTTTTAAGAGAAGCGTTTATAATCTAACATATGAAACTTTATAGCTATATATAGGACTTAAGGGAGCGCTATAACTAAAACTGTAACATTCTTAACAATTATTTGTGAAATAACTCTTTTCTTCAAGGCGTGATAATGGTACGATATAGTTGTTACTTACAGGTACGAGGCTTTGGGGGTGTGACACGTGTTAGAGAAAGAAAAACGGACAATAATATCCGTAGAACTGACACAGGAAATGGTACAGGAACTCGACGTAGTTGTAGAAAAAGAAAAAATGGGGCGGAGTGAAGTTATAATGGAAGCAACGCAACAGTTTTTGCAAGAGAAAAGGGCTCGTGAACTTAGAGACGAGATGGAACGCGGCTATGCAGAAATGGCAACAATTAATTTTGCTATTGCATGCGAGTGTACCCATGTCGAAGCAGAAGCAGAAGATAGGAATATTAGTATTTTAGGAGGTTAATGGCTGATGGTGAAGCGTGGTGACGTATACTACGCGGACCTTTCCCCCGTGGTCGGGAGCGAGCAAGGGGGAATAAGGCCTGTTCTCATCATACAGAACGATATTGGTAATAGATTCAGTCCAACTGTGATTGTGGCAGCAATAACCGCAAAAATTCAAAAAGCGAAGTTGCCAACACACGTGGAAGCTACTCGTAAAGATGGCTTTGAGAGAGATTCTGTCATTCTTTTAGAACAAATTAGAACGATTGACAAACAACGCCTGACAGATAAAATTACACATTTGGACGAGGAACTAATGGCCAAGGTAAATAAGGCGCTTGAAGTCAGCCTAGGAGTAGTAGAATTTTAATCCATCCTAAAAAATAACATAAAATGATGAATGCAGGACAAAAGGGTCTGACGTAAAAAGATACTTAATACATAATGAAAAAATTAACTACAATGGCTAACAGAAAGGACATCAGAAACCTACAAACACGCGTATAAACATATTCGCTAAATTTGTTTCTAATGTCTTTTTTTGAAAAGTAGTTAATCCAATTACAGAAAAAAAGAGAAAATTTTGTTACTAGTGGAGAAAGGTTGGAAAATAACTGATGTATAAAGATTTTGCAAACTTCATCCGTACAAATAAAACAGACCTACTAAATAACTGGATGAATGAAATGGAGAAACAAACAGATCAACTTATAAATGATATTGCTAAAGAACCAATGTATGAAGAAACTAGCATTGAATTTGTTGATTTAATCGTACTTAACATCACAGATACTGACTCTAAATTTAACGAGAAACTAGATGATTTTGCAGAAAAAGTGGTCCACTTAGGTTGGCCAATTCATTTTGTCACCACAGGCCTACGTGTTTTCGGGCTTTTAGTATATACAGCAATGAGAGATGAAGATTTATTCTTAAAAAGAGAAGAAAAACCAGAAGATGATGCCTATTATCGCTTTGAAACATGGCTTTCCTCTATGTATAACAAAGTGGTCACTGCCTACGCAGATACGTGGGAAAAGACAGTTTCTATCCAAAAAATCGCTTTACAGGAATTATCAGCACCACTGTTACCAATATTTGAAAAAATTTCTGTAATGCCTTTAATTGGAACGATTGACACAGAAAGAGCTAAGTTAATCATAGAAAACTTACTAATAGGTGTAGTAAAAAATCGGTCAGAAGTGGTTTTGATTGATATTACGGGAGTTCCTGTAGTTGATACAATGGTTGCGCATCATATTATTCAAGCTTCAGAAGCAGTGAGACTTGTTGGTTGTCAAGCAATGCTTGTAGGAATTAGACCAGAAATAGCGCAAACCATCGTTAACTTAGGAATAGAATTAGATCAAATTATCACGACCAACACGATGAAAAAAGGCATGGAGCGTGCGCTAGCCTTGACGAACAGAGAGATAGTAGAAAAAGAGGGGTGAATACTGTGGGGATACCAATCTTAAAGTTAGGTGAATGTTTATTAATTTCTATCCAGAGTGAATTAGATGATCATACTGCGGTAGAATTCCAAGAAGATTTACTTGCAAAGATTCATGAAACGTCGGCCAGAGGAGTAGTTATTGATATTACTTCCATCGATTTTATTGATTCATTTATTGCAAAAATTCTTGGAGATGTAGTAAGTATGTCTAAACTTATGGGTGCAAAAGTGGTTGTAACTGGGATACAGCCAGCAGTTGCTATTACACTAATTGAGCTCGGAATTACATTTAGTGGAGTGCTTTCGGCAATGGACCTTGAAAGCGGTCTGGAAAAACTTAAACAGGAATTGGGGGAATGAACATGACATTCCAATCCTGTGTAAAGATAATTAATGAGTGGGACATTGTGGCTGCAAGACAGCTTGGTAGAAAAATATCCAAAGAAATTGGTTTTGGAACAGTAGACCAAGCAAGAATTACTACAGCCATTAGTGAACTAGCAAGAAATATTTTCCTTTATGCTGGACGAGGAGAAATCTGCATTGAGAAGGTAAGTGAATCTGGTAAACAAGGTATGATTATTGTTGCCAAAGACAAAGGCCCGGGTATTGTAGACATTAGAAAAGTAATGCAAGACGGTTATACAACATCTGGTGGTCTTGGAGCAGGTCTCCCAGGAGTTAAACGTTTAATGGACAGTTTTGATATTGAATCCAGTATTGAAGGTGAATCAAAAGGAACGGTAATTACAACAACGAAGTGGGTTCGGTAAGGAGCGCTAGAAAAAAATGGAAAAAGCTTTTGAGGGAAAATACCGTGATATTCTAATTCAATATTTAGAACATCAAGATGAAGAACTTCTATATACTTGCGAAAAATTATCCAGAGAAGCTATGGAAGAGCGAGTATCACCAGAAGAAATTGTCCATTTGCATCGCTCAGTTCTTGAATTATATGGAAAAGACCTGCCGGATTTTGTACGGTTATCATTTGATGTTTTACTTGAAATAATGGTAGGATACGGACTGGCTTATATGGAACATCTTAGTTTAAGAACAGCACAAAAAGAATTACGAAGTGAAATTGCTCAAGCGGAAGATATGCAAAAAACAATGATGAAAACAGAAATGCCAGAACATAAAGGCCTGGATTTTGGTGTTATCAGTGTAGCAGCGAGGCAAATGAGCGGTGATTATTATAGCTTTACAGAAGAAGGCGACAAGCAAATTGGTATTGCTCTTGCGGATGTTATTGGGAAAGGTATTCCGGCTGCATTTAGTATCTCTATGATAAAATATGCTTTAGCTGGGATGACAGGTGATGATAGAAAACCTTCTGTCGTACTTGAAACTTTGAACCAAGTAGCCGAAGAAAACATTAACGATAATATGTTTATTACAATGTTTTATGGACTTTATCATGAAGATACACATTTGTTTGAATACGGCTCAGCTGGGCATGAACTAGGCTTATATTATCAACATAAAGAACAAAGTTTTTCTGATTTATATGCGAAAGGCTTACCATTAGGCGTTGATAAAAATGCAGTTTATCGTCAATTTGATAAGAAAATTGAAGTTGGGGATGCAATATTTATAATGTCCGATGGAGTAACTGAAACTAGGACAGCAGATGGTTTTATCGAACGAGAAGAGTTAACAGAAATTATCGCTGCCCATATTTCGTTATCTGCTGAAAAAATGGTACAAGCAATATACAATCAATTAGTTAAAATACAAAATTTTGAGTTACACGATGATTTTACACTTATTTGTATTAAACGAACTAAATAAGAAAAGTAAAGACGTACCTCATTCTTTAGAGAGCATTTACTGGTGAGTAAACGTATTTAAAGAAAGGAACGTTTTTATTTTTTTATGTTTTAATTTTATTTGTTAGGGTAAAATGCACAGTACACTTAAATTTAGATGGGGTGGAGTAATGAATATTAGTATAGAAATAAAAGAGCGTGATACTGACCACATAGATATATTTGTTGCTGGGGAGATCGACGCTTATACAGCGCCAAAGGTAAAAGAAGCTCTTGAAGTTTATCAAGTAAAAGAGGGTATTGTACTTAGAATTGACTTAACCGAAGTAAGCTACATGGATAGTACTGGTTTAGGCGTATTCGTAGGGGCTTTCAAAAGCTTACGTCAACGTCAAAGCGAACTAATCTTGTTTGGTTTAAGCGACCGACTTTTCCGATTGTTTGAAATCACAGGATTGTCAGATATCATTGAAATCAAAAATGTAGAGGGTGAAATGAATGGCAACAACGCATGACAAAATTACATTACAACTTCCTGCCAAGCCTGAGTATGTAAGCCTAGGTAGACTTTCATTATCAGGAATCGCAAGTCGCGCAGGATTTTCTTATGAAGCAATTGAAGATTTGAAAATAGCCGTAAGTGAAGCCATCACGAATTCTGTCAAACATGCATTTAAAGGTGAAGAAGATGGTGAAATTATAGTAGAGTATCTTATTTATGAAGATAAATTAGAAGTACGTGTTTCAGATAATGGCACAAGTTTTGATTTAGAAAGCCGTAAACAAGAAATCGGTCCATATGAAGTAGATGAAGATGCGGAAATGATGCGTATCGGAGGTCTAGGCTTATTTTTAATTGAAACATTAATGGATGATGTGAAACTTTATTACGATGAAGGGGTTTCTGTCGTAATGACCAAATATATTAATGAAAAGCAGGTGGAGGAGAATGCCAAAAGTATCTCAACCTGATAAAGAAGCAAAAGAAAAAGTATATATTTGGATTGCCGCTTATCAAGAAAACGGCGACCAAGATGCCCAATATAATTTAGTGGTTCATTATAAAAATTTAGTAGAATCTATTGCACGCAAGTATTCGCAAGGTAAATCTTTTCATGAGGATTTAGTGCAAGTTGGAAATATTGGTTTACTAGGTGCTATTAGACGTTATGATGCTACTTTTGGGAAAAGCTTTGAAGCATTTGCTGTGCCAACTATTGTTGGTGAAATTAAACGTTTTTTACGCGATAAAACATGGAGCGTTCATGTACCGCGCCGAATTAAAGAATTAGGTCCAAAAATTAAGAATGCTGTGGAAGAGTTAACAAGAGAATTACAAAGCTCTCCTCAAATTAGCGATATTGCTGATTTTATCGGCGTCACTGAAGAAGAAGTTTTAGAAGCAATGGAAATGGGGAAAAGTTACCAAGCACTTTCTGTAGACCATTCAATTGAAGCTGATTCAGATGGAAGTACGATTACGTTACTTGATGTTGTAGGAGGTACGGATGATGGATTCGAACGTGTGAATCAACGTATGCTTCTAGAGAAAGTTCTCCCTGTCTTAGATGAGCGAGAACAGATGATTTTGCAATATACATTTATTGAAAATCGCAGTCAAAAAGAAACTGGGGAACTACTCGATATATCACAAATGCATGTGTCTAGAATCCAACGTCAAGCTATCAAAAAACTTCGAGAGGCGTTGCAGAATGAGGAAGTGGAGTAAATGAACAAGGCAGTTGAATCAAATAATTTATTTGTATTTCAACGTTCTAAAGCATTACAACAATACTGCGGGGATGTTTATTTTACCCATCAAGACAAAAATGGTTTTTTGTATGTTCTTTCTGATGGACTCGGAAGTGGTCTTGAAGCTAACAGAGCGGCTAAAGCGACTGTTGACGCTATAAAAGAAGATGTACATGCAGATATTACTGATATGCTAGAAAAAGCTAACCAGGCCGTTTCAGGGCTTCGTGGAGCGGCTATAGCAATTATCAAAGGTGATTTCTTAACCAAGACACTCTATTATACAGGTATGGGAAATATTCGCTTTTATATGATTGGTATAGAAGATAAACTTATTTTTCCACTTTCCGGTTCTGGTTTTTTATCGGGTAGAAAACAGAAGTATCGGTTACAATCATTTAAATATAAACCAGGCAGTAAGTTTTTGATGCATTCAGATGGACTTGTTCTTTCTCGTGTTCGAAAAAGTCTCGAGTCACCTCTTTGTGTCGTGAAAATCGGACATTTAATTGAACAAAATATATCAGATATTCCAACAGATGATGTAACTTTTATGGTTGGAAAATTTCCAGAATAACAAGAAATACCTTTTAAACGAAGCAACTGTTTAAAAGGTGTTTTTTTCGATTGGAGGTGAGAAGGTCTCTTATTTATGGTATATTAGAATAGAGCGCTAGTTATTTATACTTATTTATGTGAGAGACATCACTTAATAAGCGTGAAGCAATATTGCTTTGCGCTTTTTTCGCGCGGGTAAATATGGTGAAGAAAGAAGGAGCAAATTGAAAAAAGTTTTAAAGAATAGTGTGAAAGGCTACACGTGGGCGAGATTTAGAAAAGACTTGCTTGCGGGTATTATCGTGGGCATAATTGCTTTACCACTAGCAATGTCCTTTGCAATTGCATCCGGTGTAAAGCCAGAGTATGGAATCTATTCTAGTTTTGTTGCAGGGATTATTGTTTCTGTTTTTGGCGGATCAAAATTCCAAATTGCTGGACCGACTGGGGCGTTTATTCCCGTATTACTTGGAATTGTGTTAACTTATGGTTATCAGGATTTACTTGTTGCTGGGATGATGGCAGGGGTTTTACTTTGTTTGATGGGTTTTTTCAAACTTGGAACTTTAATTAAATTTATCCCAAGACCAGTGACTATTGGTTTTACAGCTGGGATTGCCGTAACCATTTTTATGGGGCAAGTGGGGAATTTTCTTGGGTTAACTGGAATGGAAAAGCATGAGTCTTTTATAGCAAATATGAAAGAAATCTGGCTACATTTAGATTCATGGAATTTTTATAGTGTATTTATTTCTTGTATTTGTATGATTGTATTATTTATTTTTCCAAAAGTCTTACCAAGAATTCCAGCGCCGCTCATTGGGCTTGTTATTACAACTGGAATTGCGATGCTATTTTTCCCAGATGCACTTCCAACTATTGGATCGGCTTATGGAGAAATTCCAAGCACTTTTCCGCCTTTTCAATTTCCTGATATGACATTTGCTAATATGAGTAAATTGATTGGACCGGCTTTTGTTATTGCGATGCTTGGAGGAATTGAATCACTTCTTTCAGCTGTAGTTGCAGATGGTATGACGAACACAAAGCATAATAGTAACTGAGAATTAATCGGTCAAGGTATCGCAAACATTGTCACACCAATGTTTGGTGGTATTCCAGCAACAGGTGCAATTGCAAGAACAGCGACAAATATTAATAATGGTGCAACGAGTCGAGTTTCGGGTGTTATTCATGGGGTTTTTGTATTGCTTACTTTACTTGTTTTAGCACCTGTAGCTATAAATATTCCAATTGCAGCAATGGCGCCTATTTTAATGCTTGTTGCATGGAATATGAGTGAACGAAAAACGTTTCTACACATCATCAAACTAAAATCGGGAGACACATTAGTACTTGTAATTACTTTCTTACTAACCGTTTTTGCAAGCTTAACTGTGGCGGTTGAAGTAGGATTATTACTAGCAGTTGTCCTTTTTGCTAAACAAATGGGAAGCTCGATGCAAATCGAAGAAATCGAACCAGAGGGCGCCGAAATTGCTCCACACTTACACGAGAAAATTAGTATCTTTACTATTCGTGGGCCACTTTTCTTTGGGGCAGCGCAAATTTTTCAACAAAATATTATGAAGGCAATTCATGTTAAACCAGAATTCCTTATTTTGCGGATGGGGAAAGTACCTATTATTGACTCCACTGCAGAAGGCTATTTCCATCAAATTGAAAAAGAATTTTCCAAACAAGGTGGCCAAATTTTAATTACTGGTCTAACAGATAAAGCGAAAGAAAGTCTGAAAGGTAGCGGACTTTATGACCGAATTGGTGAGGAACACTTCTTTTTGCACACAGAAGATGCGATTCAATACGCGAAAAATGCGTTAAGTGAGCCGAATAGATAGCTTTTGTCAGTTGAAACGTAATTATGTTACACTTATGTAGAGAATGAATATTGGAGGCTATCAAGTATGGAACAAATGCAAGATAAAATAATAAAATTAGTCCAAAAATCGCTTAGTTATAAACCAGCGCAAATTAATGCCGTTATTAAATTAATGGAAGAAGGCAACACGGTCCCATTTATTGCACGTTACCGTAAAGAAATGACTGGTAGCCTAGATGAAGTGGAAATTCGCGATATTGAAGAAACATTTGAATACGTTACTAAATTAGAAAATCGTAAAGAAGAAATTATTCGCTTAATAGATGAACAAGGGAAATTAACAGACGAACTGAGAGCGGCAATCATCCAAGCAGAAAAACACCAAGCATTAGAAGATTTATATCGCCCCTACAAACAAAAGAAACGCACCAAAGCAACAATTGCCAAAGAAAAAGGATTAGAACCGCTTGCAGATTGGCTAATGAGCTTTCCAAGCGATGCTGATCCACTGAAAGAAGCAGCAAACTACATTTCAGAAGATAAAGAAGTCGAGACAGCAGAATCAGCCTTACTTGGCGCACATGAAATTATCGCTGAACAAATCAGTGATGAGCCTAGTTTTCGAGAGTGGATTCGTAATTTTACTCGCAAATTTGGCATGATTGAATCTAGAGCAAAAAACGCTGAAGCAGATGAAAAAGGCGTTTACGAAATGTATTATGAATTTAACGAAATGATTGGCAAAGTAGCTAGTCACCGCATACTTGCATTTAATCGCGGAGAAAAAGAAGATATTTTACGTGTACAAGTACAAGTAGATACAACAAAAATCTTCCAATATTTATTTGAAAAAGTTATCCAAAACCGTAATTCTGCAACACGTCCTTATGTAGAAGAGGCGATTTTAGATGCTTATAAACGTTTTATCGGACCTGCAATTGAACGTGAAATTCGCGGCGAATTAACTGAGAAAGGCGAAGAACAAGCGATTCATATTTTCTCTGAGAACTTGCGCAAATTGCTTCTACAACCACCTTTAAAAGGAAAAATAATTCTTGGTGTGGATCCAGCTTTTAGAACAGGTTGTAAATTCTCTGTACTAGATCAAACAGGTAAAGTGCTAGAAATCGGTGTTGTTTATCCACATACAGCTAAAGCACGCCGACCAGAAGCAAAACAAAAGATTGCTGAGATTTTATCCACTTATCAAGTAGAAGTTATTGCGATTGGTAATGGAACGGCATCACGTGAAACAGAGCAATTTATCGTTGAGGTTATTCGTGAATCGAATTCTAATGCTTATTATTGTATCGTTAATGAAGCTGGCGCAAGTGTGTATTCTGCAAGTGAAACAGCTCGCGAAGAGTTCCCAGATTATCAAGTAGAAGAACGGAGCGCGGTTTCTATCGGAAGACGCTTGCAAGATCCATTAGCAGAACTTGTAAAAATCGATCCTAAGTCAGTGGGAGTGGGACAATACCAACATGATGTAGCCCAAAAACGATTAAATGAAACATTGACTTTTGTTGTTGAAACTGCTGTTAACCAAGTAGGAGTCAATGTAAATACAGCGTCTGCTTCCCTTTTACAATATGTTGCAGGCTTAAATAAAACAGTCGCTAATAATATTCGTAAATACCGCGAAGAAAATGGTTCGTTCACATCACGTAAAGCATTGAAAAAAGTTCCTCGTCTCGGCGCGAAATCATATGAACAAAGTATTGGCTTCTTACGTATCCTAGAAGGCGACAATCCGCTTGATAAAACAGCTATTCACCCTGAAAGCTATAAAGCAGCTGAGCAAATCGTGAAAGCAGCCGGTTTTGATTTGAGTGATATTGGTAGTGAGGACCTTAAAGCAGCGTTACAAGCACTTAGCATTCCAGAAGAAGCAGAAAAACTAGGCATTGGTAAAGAAACAATGCGTGATATTATTGATAATTTAATAGCTCCAGGGCGTGATCTTCGTGATGAACTTCCGGCACCACTTTTAAAACAAGATGTTATTTCGATGGAAGATTTAAAACAAGGAATGGAATTACAAGGAACTGTTCGTAACGTTGTTGACTTTGGCGCTTTTGTTGATATTGGCGTAAAACAAGACGGACTTGTGCACATTTCAAAACTGAGTAATTCCTTTGTTAAAAACCCAATGGATGTCGTTTCAGTAGGAGATGTTGTAACTGTTTGGGTTGATGAAGTAGATACGAAGAAAAACCGAATTGCTTTAACAATGCGTAACCCAAATGGAAGTGTTAAATAATGAAACAAATAGAATTGCAGCGACACATGGAAGAAGTGTCGCTGCAATTTTTCCAAAAAGAATTCCGTCACCGAGCTGTTTTTAATGCACGCTTACGGACGACAGGTGGCAGATATTTACTCAAAAGCCATGATATCGAAATGAACCCTAAATACTTAGAAAACTTTGGTTTAGAATACTTTTTCGGCATTATGAAGCACGAACTATGTCATTATCACCTTCATTTAGAAAAAAAGGGTTATCAACATCGGGACAAAGATTTCCGTGAATTATTGAAAAAAGTCAATGCGCCACGATTTTGCGCCACCATTCCGCGTGAAATCACTATGCATGAATATACATGTGAAAACTGCGGAAAATCATTTTTAAAACAGCGTAGATTCAATGTAAACCGTTATCGCTGCGGGAGTTGTGGTGGGAAATTAAAACAACTGGGCTCCAAGAAAATTTATACAGAAAACCGTTGAAAAACCTTGCATTTTTGGCGATTTCTGCGTATACTAATGGAAGTCGGTTAATTCCGCAGCAACCTCGTTGGTCTAGCAATCAGCTATTAACCAATTGGTCGCAGGAACGAGAATCCTGCTCGCGGTATTGGGGAAGTACTCAAGTGGCTGAAGAGGTGCCCCTGCTAAGGGTATAGGTCGCTCGCGCGGCGCGAGGGTTCAAATCCCTCCTTCTCCGTAATAACTCATAAAGACATTGTTTAGTTTCCTAAACAGTGTCTTTTTTGGTGGAAAATAGCGATGGATTTGCGACTATATGTATGCTAAAGTTATTTTGAAAGATAAGCTCAAGTTGCAATAAACATAACGTAAATACTCGGAGGTGCAAAATGAAGGTTATCCATTTTTATAGTGAAAATGCAGACTATGGCTGTTTCTCTAATTTCTCTTTACATCCAGTTGTTATAGATGGCGTGACTTACCTAACGACAGAACACTACTTCCAAGCCCAAAAATTTATGGATAAAAAGATTATTAAAAAAATAATTAGCGCAAAAAAACCAATAGAAGCGGCAAAATTGGGGAGAAATAGAGACTTCCCATTACGAAAAGGCTGGGAAAGCATGAAAGATGAAGTGATGTTAAAAGCAATAAGAGCAAAAGTAGAGCAACATTCGGAAGTGAAAGAAATACTTTTATCCACAGGAAATGCAATTTTAGTGGAACATACGGAAAAAGATAATTATTGGGGCGATGGTGGAAATGGCTCTGGAAAGAATCGGTTAGGTAAGATTTTGATGAAAGTTAGAGACGAATGGAATGCTAGTTAGAGGAGGTAGCTTAAATCGAACCAATAAATCATTTTTTTGAATGAGCGAAAAATAATAATTGGCAATTAGATTTGTCTGCTGTAGAGAAAAACTTTCCAGAGCAAATTTTAAAAAGATATGTAAATTTATTAGATGCATTTAAGACCTTTTATGAACAACCTAACCTCTGTAGCAACGCGTTTGAACAAATGAGTTTAGAAGCAGCAGAAGGTGATAAAGATTTAGAGAATAAAGTAAAACTATTTTGGAATGCACATTTGCCTATTATGATGAGTGTTGACGGTTGTTATGAATATTATGCTATCGCTTTAAATGACGGAAGTGTTGTTCATGGTTCGGAACCTGAATTTGAAGAAAGTTTGGTTGTAGCAGATTCATTTGCGAATTTCTTACTGAAAATCGTGGCCGGTGAAATTGGGATAAGTTAAAATTAATTAGGAAATTTGCTATAATAAGAAAAACGTTTCAGAAAGGAGAGGACTATGGATAATAAACTAGAATTTACAACGATTGAAGAATATATTACCCAAGCGCCAGCAGAAACAAAAGCAGTACTTCAAAAAATACGAGAGACAATTCAAGCTGCTGCCCCAGAAGCAACAGAGAAAATCAGTTATCAAATGCCAACTTTTTATTTCGAAGGCAATCTAGTGCACTTTGCTGTTGCGAAAAATCACTACGGGTTTTATCCGGCGCCTAGTGGCATTTCTGCATTTGAGAAGCAATTAGGAAAGTATAAATATTCTAAAGGTGCTGTTCAATTCCCGATTAATGAAGAAGTTCCTTATGATTTAATACGAGAAATGACGCTTTTCCGATTAGCAGAAAATAAACAAAAAGCAGCAGAAAAGCTAGCAAAGAAAAAGAAAAAATAAGTTTGAGACTTTCATCAACGTGATGAAAGTCTTTTTGTTCGGTCTTTTATTTACAAAAGACTAGACATTTAAAATTAAATGAGTATAATAATAAATAGAAAACGTTTTCTTGTAGAATAAAATACGTTTGGGGGAAGAAAAGTGAATAAATTTATGGAGTTGCTTGGGGATAAATTAATGCCTCTTGCTGCAAAGTTAGGGGAAAACCGTTATTTAACAACTTTGCGAGACGCATTTATGTTAGCGTTTCCACTAACAATGTTTGGTTCAATTGCCGTGGTTTTAATGAATCTACCTTTTTGGAGTGATGAAACAAAAGCTGTTTTGCAATTGTATTTAGGTAATGCGCAAAATGCGACGATGAGTATTATGACCGTTTTTGTCGTTTTTGGGATTGGTTATTCTTTATCCAAGTATTATAAAGTAGAAGCTATTTATGGTGGTGCCGTAGCGCTTGCTAGTTTCTTGATCTTAACGCCATTTTTCTTTAATAGTGCAAATGGGGAACTAGTGACAGGCGCGCTTTCTTTAGACAGACTTGGTGCAAAAGGTATGTTTATTGGTATGATTACAGGTTTTATCGCGGGGGAATTATATCGTTTCTTCGTTCAACGGGACTGGACTATTAAGATGCCAGCTGGTGTGCCGCCAGCAGTTGCTAAATCTTTTGCAGCTTTAATTCCAGCTGTTTTGACCTTAAGTATCTTTTTAGTAATTAACATAATCGTTCAATTCTTCTTTAATACTAACTTACATGATGTCGTGTACACAGTTATTCAAAAGCCACTAGTTGGGTTAGGATCAGGTATTATTCCAACTCTGATTGCGCTTTTCTTTGTCCAAGTATTGTGGTTCTTCGGTTTACATGGTCAAATTATTGTAAACTCGGTAATGGACCCGATTTGGAATACGTTAATGCTTGAAAATTTAGATGCTTACAAAGCTGGTAATCCTTTGCCACATATTATTACGAAACCATTCATGGAAGTATTTACTGTTGGAATGGGCGGATCTGGGATGACACTCGCAGTAGTTATCGCGCTCGCTTTTCTAATGAAGAGTAAACAGAGTAAAGAAATCGGTCGTTTAGCACTTGGACCTGGTATTTTTAACGTGAATGAGCCGGTATTATTCGGGATGCCAATTGTGTTAAATGCAACGATTTTAATTCCTTGGATACTGGCGCCATTAATTGTTACGACGCTTAATTACTTTGTGATGGCTGCTGGAATTGTGCCAGCACCAACCGGAGTTTCTGTTCCGTGGACTGTGCCAATTATCATTAATGGAATCTTGGCGACGAACTCATGGCTTGGCGGGGCACTTCAAGTGGTTGATTTCTTTATTGTCTTAATTATTTGGTATCCATTCCTTAAACTTGTTGATCGTGCGAATATCGCGAGGGAATCGGAAGCTATTACCAAATAAGTTATGTTTTTGTTTTCGATATGCTATAATTTGACTAGAAATGGCTAGACATTTTTAATTCAAGCGAAGGAGCGATCGAATTGGTTAAGTATGAATTGATTGCAGCAGATATCCGCGAAAAAATAAACAACGGTACTTATCCACCAGAATCCATTCTTCCTGATCAAGTAAGCTTATGTAAAGCCTATGATTGTAGCAGAATGACAATAAAAAAAGCTTTTGATGTTTTAGCACTTGAAGGACTTGTTTACAGACAACGTGGTGCAGGAACTTTTGTCATGAAAAATGCTTTAGCTAATAAGCAAGATGCGAGTTTGCGGGATTATGACGGGTTAACAAAAATGATGGGAGATAATCGAATCTCGAGTAAGATTATAGCGTTCGATATTGCTTTCCCAGATGAAAAAACACAGGAACAACTTTTAATTAAAGCAGATCAACCAGTGTATAAATTGATTCGGTTGCGCCTGTTAGATGGTGAGCCGTACGTATTAGAACATACAACAATGCCAGCAGATTTAGTTCCAGGTCTAACAAAAGAAATTTTACATCACTCGATTTATGCTTATTTGCAAGACTCACTAGGACTCGTACTAAGCGGCGCATTTCGAAAAATTAATGCTGATAAGCCATCTGAATACGATCAAGAATATTTAGCGTGCGGGGAACACGATCCAGTTTTAGAAGTGGAACAAGTAGTGTATTTAAAAGATGGTAGACCAGTGGAATACTCTAGGTCAAGACACCGCTATGATACAAGAAGTTTTATCATGGTTGATCATAGAGAAAAGTAAAATAAAGTCAGCGTGTCTGTAAAGCATTGCTGACTTTGTTTATACTAATAAAAAATGCATAAAAAGCGCTTAATGAAAAATTTGTAAATAAATTAGGAAAAGCCGTTGACAGTCACTCAGATTATGTTATAATAAAAAAGCTGGTGTAAGAGAAATGAATTCAACTGAATATATATTCATTTTTCGTTTTTTATCTGGCCCGTTGGTCAAGCGGTTAAGACACCGCCCTTTCACGGCGGTAACACGGGTTCGAATCCCGTACGGGTCACTTTTTTATTCATTTTTTATACATATGGTTCCGTGGTGTAGGGGTTAACATGCCTGCCTGTCACGCAGGAGATCGCGGGTTCAAATCCCGTCGGGACCGCTCAAAAAAGAATTCAAGCAAAACTTGAATTCTTTTTTTCGTACAGAAAGTTGGACATGGCTTTTTATTTGAGCTATAATCTTATTATTCATATAAGAATTGTAAGAATTAAATTGGAGGAATGAATCATGGATTTAGTGAAAAATGGGAAAGTATTAGAACTTGTACATCCAAATGGAAACTGGACCTTAATTAAAGAAGAAGGTTTTTCTCCAGTTCAAATAACAGTGGCGGCGGTTGCAGCTTGTAGCGGATATGTATATCAAACATTACTTGAGAAAAAACGAATTGAAATAAATGATTTAAGTATTCAAACGGACTATGAGCAAGATCAAGAAAGCGCTGTTCATGTTTTAACGAAAATTAATGTTACTTTCACAGTTGATTTAGTAGATAAAAGTAACCAAGCAAAAGCGGAAAAAGCAGTGCATTTAGTGAAAGAGGCTTGCCCAGTTGCGAAAAGTTTAGATCCTTCGATTGAAATTAACGAGATTGTTGTTTTTAAATAAATGTCTTATGGACCAAGCCGCGGCGCTTGGTCTTTTTTTTTACGCGTTTAGTTTGGCTTGATTACATAGAGGGAAGGCTATATACTGAAACCAAACAATACAAACGAGGTGCTGGAATATGGGAGAGAAGACAATAGTAGAAAAATTACAACTGACTAAATACAAAGAAACAGTCATTCTAAATCAACCAGTTGGCGCAGATTATTTTCGGAATTTAGCAAAGTACGAAGAAAAACTAACAGATAAACAGTACGATTTAATTTTCGATTTTGTTGAAACGTTAGATGAATTAGTAACTTTCGCGCAAAAAGTTATTGATAACAACACACTTTCCACGAATGGTTATTTATTTTTCGCCTATCCTAAAAAAGGTAATAAAAAGTTCGATACATATGTGCACCGTGATGAATTAATGCCAGCTCTTAAAACAGACAAAGAAGGTTACGTGAATGGCAGTACGCTCAAATTTACGCGAATGGTTGCACTTGATGAAACATATACGGTTGTTGGTCTAAAAGAAGCAACGAAATTAAAAGCGAAAGGCATCAAGAAAAATAATCCTTCCGCAGATGAATATGCTGATTATGTACCACTTGTTGCAGAATTTTTAGCAGACAAAGGGGATTTGCAAACGTTCTATAATAACTTAGCGACAGGTTACCAGCGAGTTTGGGCTCGTTATATTTATTCTGCCAAACAATCAGCCACACAAGAAAAAAGACGCTTAGAAATGGTTGATATTCTGAGCCAAGGTTATAAAACAAAAGACCTCTACCGACAAGGAAAAAAGTAGCCAGATAAATTTTTATTTGGTTATTTTTGTGTTTGAAACTGCTTCTTTATGTAAAATTGTCTAGGCGTGATAGAATAGAAGAGGAATAAGGCGAAGGAAAATCTTGTTGTACTGGAGAAGGGGACATGCAGGATGGCGAATTATATTAATAAAGAAAGGCGCCAAATTGATTTTGATCCATTTGATTTACGGATAATTGCCGTACCAGAAGTAGTTGCGGTTCAATTTAAACCGCGCTCAGAACACACTTTACTTATTCGTATTGCGGATGTCGGCGCAACCTATCAACCACTTAAAAATGAATCATTGTTTGAAGCTATTTTGCCCGTTCATTTTAATGATATAAATGAAGAAGATGACTATTGGGGATTAAGTGACAAAGAGCAAGCCGAGATGAAACTATTTAATGAAGTACATCGTGATTTAATTTATGATTTTGTGGATGAACACCCAGATTTCACGCAAATCATAGTCCATTGTCATGCTGGAGTCAGCCGAAGTAGCGCAGTTGCTATGGGAATTGCTGAACACCTAGGGGATGAGGACACATATGATAAACTGCAAGTGATTAAACGTTACTTACCGAATCCGCGAGTTCTTGCCATTATGCGGGGCGAAGCGTATTTATAAAAATGAAGAAATGTTAGGAGAGATTTTGAATGGAGAAGCATTATGATTATATTGCGATTGGCGGCGGTAGTGGCGGAATTGCTTCTATTAATCGCGCGGCAATGCACGGAGCAAAGTGTGCACTAATCGAACCCAAATTTTTAGGAGGCACATGTGTGAACGTTGGCTGTGTTCCTAAAAAAGTAATGTGGTACGGTGCACAAATTAAAGAAGCGATGGATTTATACGCAGATGCTTATGGTTATCAAGTAGATGCATCCTTTAACTTCCAAAAATTAGTTGAAAATCGGGAAGCATACATCGAACGCATTCGCGGTTCTTATAAAAACGGACTTGATAATAATAAAGTCGAATGGATAAAAGGGTATGCCGAATTTGTTGATGAAAAAACGTTGCGTGTAAACGGCGAAATAGTGACAGCTGATCATATTTTAATTGCGACGGGCGGAGAACCAGTGCTTCCTTCTATTCCAGGTGCAGAATATGGAATAACTTCAGATGGTTTTTTTGCATTAAAAGAACTTCCTAAAAAAGTAGCAGTTATTGGTGCCGGTTATATTGCTGTTGAACTTGCTGGCGTTTTACAACAATTAGGTTCAGAAACACATTTATTTGTACGGAAACATGCGCCGCTCAGAAATTTTGACCCACTTTTAACAGATACATTAACCGAAATTATCGAGCAATCGGATATGATGTTGCACAAACACGCAGTACCACAAAAAGTGGAAAAAAATTCGGATGGCAGTTTAACATTGAGCTTAGAAGATGGTCGCACAGAAACCGTCGATACGATTATTTGGGCAATTGGCCGTAAACCGGTTATCACAGGACTTCAAATTGAAAAAGCTGGCGTAGAATTATTAGAAAGTGGACATATTGCTGTAGATAAATTTCAAAACACGAATGTGGAAGGGATTTATGCAGTTGGCGACGTCACGGGTCACTATGAATTAACACCAGTCGCTATCGCTGCTGGACGCCGTCTTTCAGAACGACTTTTTAACAATAAAAAAGATGCTCATTTAAGTTATGAAAACATTCCAACCGTTGTATTTAGTCATCCTGCCATTGGTACTGTTGGTTTAACTGAGCCAGAAGCAATTGAAAAATATGGTAAAGAAAATATTAAAATATACACTTCTAGTTTTACTTCAATGTATACAGCTATTACAGATCACCGTGAACCTTGTCGAATGAAATTAATCTGCGAAGGAAATACAGAACGTGTCATCGGCTTGCACGGCATTGGTTATGGTGTGGATGAAATGATTCAAGGATTTGCTGTAGCTATTAATATGGGCGCAACGAAATCCGATTTTGATAACACGGTCGCCATTCACCCAACAGGATCAGAAGAATTTGTTACAATGAAATAGATAACAACAAACGAGGAGGAAGAACGTAATGGGAAAAAAATTATCACTTTATTTTGTAAGACATGGTCAAACGTATTTAAATAAAAATATACGCATGCAAGGTTGGGCTGATACGCCACTTACACCAGAAGGAATTGAAGTTGTAAAAGAGAGTGGACGCGGTCTTTCTGAAACAGAATTCGTTGCAGCATATTCAAGTGATTTGCACCGTACAATCGCAACGGCTGAACACTTACTCAAAGAAAATAAACACGCATTTGGTTTAACACTGGAACCACTTAGCGAATTTCGTGAAACATTCTTTGGTTCTTATGAAGGCGAAAAAAGCGATGTAGCATGGAGTGAAATTGCCAAACATATGGGATATGCGAGCCAAGCAGAACTTTTTGAAAAAGCCGATGTTCGCGAAACAATGAACGGGACAAAAGCTGCAGACCCCGCCGGTGATGCCGAAGATTTCATGACATTTTGGACACGTGTAGAACAAGGCTTTTTACATGTTATAAGTCGTCACCGAGAAACTGGTGGGAATGTCCTAATTGTCGCTCACGGAAATACAATTCGTAACATTGTCCACGAACTAGAACCCTCCATGGACGAAGCAGTCATCTTAGATAATGCGAGTGTTACCGTGTTAAACTACGAAAATGGTTTATTCAAATTAGAACGTTTAAATGATACCTCTCATTTTAAAAAAGCATAGAAAAAACGAGCTTTAGGAAGCAATTTCCCAAAGCTCGTTTTTTTATTTTGGCGGCGTATTCGCGTCAGGTGGGTTGTTATCAATTGCTAGCTGACCCCGCCTTAATTTAATTAAACGATTGACATTGACGATAATTGTTTTTACCACTGCATAAAGTGGAACGCCTAAAATCATTCCAAAGATTCCTGCTAAATTACCAGCAACAATCAAGATAATAATAATAGTTAATGGGTGAATAGATAACGATTTACCCATTATATATGGTGAAAGCAAGTTCGAGTCGATTTGTTGAACAATAGTCACAACAACAATCACAAGTAACGCTTGAAGTGGAGAAGTAAATAAGGCTACAATAACTGCTGGAGCTGCACCAAGGAATGGCCCAAGATAAGGAATAATATTCGTTGCACCTGCAATGAAACCAAATAGAAGGGCATAAGGTTGACCAATAATTAAATAACCAATAAAAGTAAACAAACCAACAAACATACAATCAATTGCTTGAGAACTAATATAAGTAGAGATTGTTTTGTTCATTTCTTTAATAATTTGTTTTGCTTCAGAACGAATGCCAGCTGGGAAGAATTTACCCGAAGACTCAACGAATTTATGACCATCTTTAAACATATAAAAGACGATAAATGGAACAGTTACAAGAATCATAACAAAACCAGATATAAACGAGAAAATCGCTCCAAAACTAGAAGCTACCCCATCAAATACAACAGACATAATTTTCGGTAAAGAAATGTTTAGTTTTGCAAGTTCTGCTTTTATATCAACACTTTGCAAAGCTGAATTATGAGAAAGACTTTCTAACCATTTCTCAAAATCTTGCCAGTAACCTGGAATTGCTTTTGCAAGTTCAGCAACTTGATCAGCAAGTGTTGGTCCGAGTTGCATGACAGCAAGTACAATGAGGGCAATAAACGCAATAAAAATCAATATCACACTTAATAGTCTTGGTACTTTTCTTTTTTCTAAAAATAGAACAAGCGGATTAAAAAGATAGAATAAAAACCCTGCTACTAAGATAGGCATAAATAATGTAGAAATGATTATACCAATTGGTGAAAATATGTACTTCATTTGTAATAAAATGAATAAAACTGCGACAACCGCTAAAATTTCAATGGTCCAAAAAAACAGTTTACTATCTCGAAAACGTGAAAATTTCAAATGATTCCCTTCTTTCTAAAAAAGCTTATTGTCAGATTTTATAGTACCATTAACTCCATTAAATAGCCACTGAATTAATAGGATTGACCAAAATGTATATGTGTTATACAATGTATATAACAGTTAAAGAGAGGATGTTTCTATGTTACTTGCGATTGATTTACAATCAGAAGAGCCAATTTACACACAAATTTGTAATCAAATCATTGAAGGCATGGCTAAACGAGAACTTTTACCAGGGGACAAATTACCTTCTGTAAGAAGTCTTGGTGCTGATATTGGGATTAATTTCCATACAGTAAATAAAGCGTATCAAATTTTAAAACAAGAAGGGCTTATTCAAATTCATCGTCAAAAAGGAGTAGTTATTCATCCGGATGGCGTAGCTAAAGCAGATGAACTATTTTTCAAGAAATTACAAACAAAGCTAAGACCATTGATTGCAGAATCAGTTGTTCGTGATGTTAGTGAAGAGAAATGGTTAGAAATAAGTAAGACTATTTTTGATGAAATGCATGGACGGAGAGTGGATTAGAGATGGAAATCATCATTTATATTTTTGTAAGTATTGCTATCATTTCACTACAAGCAATGACACCTTTTGTTATACGGAAGTCTGAATGTTTTGGGGTAAATGTTGGCGAGCGAGCTAATCGAAACGCTGAGCTAACCCAATTAAAAAAACAATATATTGGTCAAGTTGTTTTATGGACCTCGTTAGTGGCTATCATCGGGATTGCTTTTATTCAAGGTTTTCATTCAAGCGAAAACATCCAAGCAGGAATTTTTATCGCCTCCATGTTTGGACAATTAATAGTTTCTTTCATTATTTACTATCGTTTTCATCAAACAACCTTACAATGGAAAAAAGAAAAAATAGAGTCAGGAGAAATTTCAACCAATTCTATTATCATGGTAGATACTAGTTTTCATCGTAGAAAAATGGTGATTTCTTACACTTGGTTTATAGTGCCCTTACTTTTATTTATTATTACACTTGCAATAACCGCTGTTTTTTATCCAAGTGCTCCGGAAACTTGGATAACTCATTTTGATATGAACGGGGTAAGCACAAATACGGTTCAAAAATCACCAAGAATAGCTCTACTTTTCCCAATGCTGCAACTAGGGATGATTGGCTTATTTATGTTTATTAATTATGTTATAGCCAGAAGTAAACAAACAGTAGAAAATGAAAATCCAACAGATTCTTTAAAACGGAATATGTTATTTAGACAAATTTCTAGCAAGGCTATGCTAATTATGTGTATGATCATGGTCATTGATTTTCTCGTTATGCAAGTGGTTATTTTACTCGCATTATCAGCAGAAATTATGATGATTACTATGATTATTTCCGTCATTTTAATTTTACTGGGAACAGTTCTTCTTGCTGTAAAAGTAGGACAGGGTGGAAGCCGATTAAAATTCGCAAATGAGCCAGACGGAGTAAACAAGCCAATCCGTGATGACGACGTTTTCTGGAAAGCGGGAGTAATTTACTTCAACAGAAATGACCCAGCATTATTCGTTGAGAAACGTTTTGGTATCGGTTGGACAATAAATACAGCTCGTCCAGTTGCTTGGTTATCTTTTGTATTTGTTATCGTAGTCATTATCTTCATTAGTTTCTTGTTTTAAGTATATTTAAGTTAATAATCAACACTTCCCACAAAAAATTTTCTGGCCCTGAACTCTTGTTTGGGGCTTTTTTATAGTAGCAAGCTTTTTTTGAGTATGCTATAATAAATACGCTATTTTGTGATTATTTTAACAAGAAGGAAGGGATTCATGTGGGATATTATAGCCCGCAGGAAGTAACAGAGATAACAATTGAAAAAGGAACTCAAAAAGCAAATTCAAGTACATTAGCCCTTGTTTTATTAGGCTTTTTGGGTGGCGCTTTTATCTCTCTTGGTTACTTATTATACATACGTGCAGTAGGAACAATGCCTCATGAGTGGGGAAGTTTTGCAACGCTTATTGGCGCAAGTCTTTTTCCAGTAGGACTTGTCTGTATCTTACTCGGTGGAGGAGAATTAATCACTGGAAACATGATGGCTGTAGCAATCGCTTGGTATGATAAAAAGATTATTTTTCAACAATTACTTCGAAACTGGGCCATTGTTTCAGTTATGAATTTAGTTGGCGCCTTTTTTGTTGCTTACTTTTTTGGTCATTTCGTCGGCTTAACAGAAGGGGATTTCTTACCAAAAACCTTAGCAACAGCTGGTGCTAAAATAAATGATCCATTCTGGGTTGCATTTGTTTCTGGTATTGGTTGTAATTGGTTCGTTGGGATTGCTGTTTGGCTCTGTTATGCGGCCAAAGATTTCTCAGGAAAAATTCTTGGTATTTGGTTTCCAGTAATGGCTTTTGTGGCCATTGGATTTCAACACGTTGTCGCCAACATGTTTATTATCCCGGCTGCCATTTTTGCTGGTTACTATTCATGGGCAGATTTTATTTGGAATATCATTCCTGTATACTTAGGAAATGTAGTTGGCGGTGCAGTGTTTGTCAGCCTTTTCTATTTCCTTGCATATAAGAAAAACGCACAGAAAAAAGTAAAAGAAGAAGTACATCAACCAATTGAAGAAAATTAAGAAGAAGAAGCTAGTTGCATTTATTGCAGCTAGCTTTTTTGAAAAAATTTAATTTTTTTGGAAGTTTCCTCATGCGCTTCATGTTGGGATAGAGTGGATTTTTCTAGAAGGTTTTTTCTGAATTTAAAAGCAGAATCCTGATTAAGTTTTTTTATTTGTGGAAAACACTATTATAAGCAACAAGAAGCGCGGACATAAAAATTTATTGAGGAGTGGTATTTTTGAGTATGAAAGAAGCGACATTACCAAAAGTTCAAACAAAATTATTTATTAATGGAGAATGGATAGACGGAGATAATAAAGAAACAAAAGATATTGTAAACCCAGCAAACGGAGAGGTTATTGCAAAAGTAGTGCAAGCAGGACCTAATGAAACAAAACAAGCCATTAATGCCGCAAAAGAAGCTTTTCCAGATTGGGCTAAAATGGAATTAGCTGACCGTGTTAAATTATTGCACAAAATTGCTGATTTAATGGAAGAAAGAGCAGATACCTTAGCCAAAATTATGACAATTGAACAAGGTAAACCACTAAAAGAATCAAAAGGAGAAGTCCTAACGGGTGCTGAAAACTTCCGATTCGCCGCAGAAGAAGCAAGAAGATTATATGGTGAAACAATTCCTGCTCCAAATAATCATGCTTTTATTGTTAAAAAACAACCAATAGGTGTAGTTGCTGCGATTACCCCGTGGAATTTCCCAGGTGGAATGGTTACACGAAAACTTGCGCCAGCGCTTGCAACTGGTAATACTATTGTTCTTAAACCTTCCGGAGATACACCTCTTTCGGCTTTAGCTATCTTTGAAATATTTGAAGAAGCTGGCTTACCAAAAGGTGTTGCCAATATTGTAATGGGTAGCTCAAAAGAAATCGGTGAAACATTAACTGATAGTGACGACGTTCGTAAATTAACTTTCACCGGTTCTACTAAAGTCGGTCAAACGCTATTTAAACAATCAGCAGAGACATTGAAGAAAATCTCACTTGAACTTGGTGGACATGCACCATTTATCGTATTTGATGATGCTAATTTAGATGCGGCTGTGAATGATTTAGTCGCAGCAAAATTCCGTAATAACGGTCAAGTATGCGTATCACCAAACCGGATTTTTGTAGCTAAAGAAATCAAAGACAAATTCACGAAAGCTCTTGTTTCCGAAGTTGAAAAATTAAAAGTTGGTAACGGTTTGGGTGATGTGAATGTTGGCCCACTTATTCGTGAAGATGCGATAGATAAAATCGATAAACAACTTAAAAACGCTACAGATAAAGGCGCTAAAGTCCTTACTGGTGGTGGGCGTCTAACCGGCTCAGACTATGATAAAGGAAACTTTTACAAACCAACTGTCTTAGATAATGTCACTCGTGAAATGGATATTTTCTATGAAGAAACATTTGGTCCAGTCATCCCACTAATCACTTTTGAAACAGAAGACGAAGCAATTGAAATGGCAAACGATAGTGAATTCGGATTAGCTTCTTACTTCTATACAAAAGATTTAGCACGCGTGGAAAAAGTAGGATCTGCTTTAGAATATGGAATGGTTGGTGCAAATGAAATCGCCATTTCCAATCCAGAAACCCCATTTGGTGGCGTAAAACATTCTGGCTTTGGTCGTGAAAACGGACATTACGGAATGGAAGAATACATCCAAGTGAAATTCATCAACTTAAAATATCGTGATTAAATTGACTTTATGAGTAAACCTCCAAAATTAGATCTAAAAATCTAATTTTTGGAGGTTTTTTTAAGGTTGAAATAACACCCACATTGCGCTATAATGAAACCATCAAACGAAAAGGAGTGTTATCTTAAGCCAATGAAATTCTAATCCTGTATTATATGAAAAAATGAAGAAAGCTATCCAATTTTTGGGTAGAAACTATTTTTTCGGACGGGATTCGTATGTTCATTTTGCATGATAACTCTAGCTATAGGCTTTTTTTGGCGTAGCTCCGCGGATTCCTCTCTGAAAATATTCAGGAGGTTATTTTTTATGTCTATAATCGAAATTAATCAATTAAAAATAGAAGTAGCAGACAGGATTTTAGTAGAAATCCCCCATTTACTAGTTAATAAAAAAGCAAGAATTGGCATCATCGGTCAAAATGGTCTAGGAAAAACAACGCTAATGGAAGTGATTGCTGGCGCCAAAGAAGCCACATCTGGCACCGTAATTACACAAGGAAAACTCGCATACATCAAACAACTTTCCAATGATAAGAGCACCAAAAGCGGTGGCGAAAAAACACGAAAAGCTATCCAGCAAGCGATGCGCCAAAATCCAAGTGTTCTCTTAGCAGACGAACCAACGAGCAATCTGGATGTCGAAAGCGTAAAACATTTAGAACGCCAGTGGAGTGATTTTCACGGTGCACTTCTGATTATCTCGCATGACCGAGCCTTTCTAGATGCACTTTGCACAGAAATATGGGAAATCAAAAATCAAACTATTCATGTCTACAAAGGCAATTATCATGCCTATTTAGAGCAAAAACAACAACATGAAAACCAAGCGGAACTCGCTTACAAAGAATTTAAAAACAAAAAGAAACAACTACAGGCATCTCAAACGCATCACGAAATCGAAGCAGGACGAATTGTTAAACCAGGTAAACGCTTAAACAACAAGGAAGCCAGTGCTTTTAAAGCAGGAAAAGGCACGCAACAAAAGAAACAGCATAGCACCATAAAAGCCTTAGAAAAACGAATTGAGCGACTCGGTAATGTCGAAAAACCTCATACAACTAAACCAATCAAAATTATCACTCCAGATAATCGAATAATTAAAAAAGGTAATACTATATTAAGTGTCAGAGAATCAACATACGAAATTACTGGACGAAAATTGTTTAAAACAGAGGCTTTCTCAATAAAATCTGGTGACAAAGTAGCTCTTATTGGTGAAAACGCAAGTGGAAAAACCACATTTTTAAGAGAAATAATCCAAGGAAATCCAACTATCACATGTAATACTCAAGCAAAAGTGGCTTATTTTGATCAAGAATTAAAAGGACTAGATTTAGCGAAAACTCTTTTAGAAAACATGACAAATATTAGCGTTCAAACCAAGCAAGTAAACAGAGAAGTCCTTGGTAGCATGCACTTTAAAGAAAGCGATTTGTATAAAGAAGTGCGCATGCTCTCTGGCGGGGAACGGGTAAAATTACTTCTCAGCATGCTTCTTGTTAGCGATGCGAATTTTCTTATCCTAGATGAACCAACGAACTATTTGGACATTTACGCAATGGAAGCTTTGGAAGCATTAATCAAACAATTTACTGGAACGATCTTATTTGTTTCTCATGATAGAACCTTTGTAAATCAAGTAGCAGAAGAGGTAGTCGCAATTGAAAACAATCAAATGACTTTCCACCGAATGACTTTCTCAGAATATGAAGAAAGTAAAACCCCAAGTCGCTTTTCAGAAGAAGATAAATTGATTTTAGAGATGCGGATGTCAGAAATCGCCGCAAAACTAATGCAACCCAATTTAAAGCCAGCAGAAAAAGCAATGCTCGAACAAACTTATCAAGAAATTATCACAAAAAGACAGCAATTTACCTAAATTGTTGTCTTTTTCTGCAAGCAAAATAATAAATATTCTCATTTATCTTTTACTTGATTTCTTTAAAAGATAGGCTTAGAATCAAATAGTTATTAAAAAGAGCAAAGAAAGAAGGAATCCTATGTTTAGTCATCTGCCGGATTCATTCCTACAAATGAATACCATTTTTATTTCCATTTTAATTGAAGCACTGCCATTTGTATTGATTGGTGTATTTATCGCTGGCTTTATTCAAATGTTTATTTCTGAAAAATTCATTGCACGAGTCATCCCAAAAAATAAATTTTTAGCAGTCATTGTTGGCTCGCTTATTGGTGTGTTTTTCCCTTCCTGCGAATGTGGAATTGTTCCTATAGTTCGTAATTTGCTTGCAAAAGGTGTACCACTCCATGCCGGAATTGCCTTTATGCTCACAGCACCGATTATTAATCCTGTAGTACTTTTTTCTACTTATGTCGCATTTGGGAGTACCTGGGAAGTGCCGCTATTACGTGTTGCAGGAAGCCTCGTAGTCGCTCTCGTTGTTGGAAATATTATCGCTTATTTTTATAAAGGAACAGGTTTGAAAGATCGCTTTTTAAAATATGAAGCAGCAAGTGAAAAAGTGGCCGTTCCAGCTGGAAACCTAGCAATTGCTAATGGTCCAGCAGAAAGCACAACAACTAATTTTCAAGTATTAAGAACCGAAGAAACTCCAGTTAGACTAGAGCATAATCATGCGCACCATCATGACGCAGAGCATACGCATACAAAAATGACATTTAGCCAAAAAGTGTGGCATACCGTTCAACACGCTGTTGACGAATTCTTTTCTGTAGGTAAATACCTTGTTTTTGGTGCTTTAATTGCTGCAGCGATGCAAACTTACATTAAAACCTCTACGCTCGTATCAATTGGTCACGGTCCGATATTATCTATCTTACTGATGATGGTACTTGCCTTTGTATTATCGCTATGTTCTGAAGCAGATGCCTTTATTGGTGCTTCTTTCCGTAGTGTATTTTCCACCCAATCAATTGTCGCATTTTTAGTTTTTGGTCCAATGCTTGATATTAAAAATTTAATGATGATGTTAGGTGCATTTAAAGCGAAATTTGTCTTATTAATTGTTACTAGTGTAACGATTGTCGTCTTTTTATACGCTTTAGTTATCTAACCGAAAGCAGGTGATTACATGTTTCGAGTTTTTATATTATTTGGATTTGGCTTTTATTTAATGCAGCTACATATTTCTGGTGATATCAGTAAATATATTAATATGAAATACGCTTATTTATCTTTTTCCGCGATGATTGCTGCATTTTTACTTGCACTTATTCAACTAGTTATGGTTTTTCGCGATGAAGATATTGGTGCAAAGACAGAGCATATGGGGCATACCCATGATGGCGAAAATACTATTTTGAAAAAAATAATGGTGTATGGTTTACTTTCCTACGCTCTAATCGCTGGTTTCTTATTTCCTGTTGCAACGCTTGATTCAACCATTGTTTCCGCTAAAGGTTTTCATTTCCCGAAAAACAACGCTGCTGGAGATGATCCATATGCTCAAAATCAATTTTTAAGACCAGATACAAGTGGTTATTTTGGAGAAACAGATTATGAAAAAATGATGTCGAAAGAAAAAGCCGCTATCATTGACCAAAACCCAATCAAAGTTAATGATAGTAATTATTTAATGACGATGGAAATTTTGTATAATTATCCAGGAGAATTTACAGGCAAACAAATCGAATTTACAGGATTTGTTTATAATGATGAAGTGACAAAAGATAATAATTTATTCTTGTTCCGTTTTGGAATTATTCACTGTGTGGCAGATTCTGGTGTATTCGGTATGCTTGTTCAAATGCCTGAAAAAACCGATTTAAAAAATGATACTTGGCTCACAGTAAAAGGAACCATTACTCAAGAATATTATTCTCCGTTCAAAATGAATATTCCGTCTGTACAAGTAGAAAGCTATAAAGAAGTAGCAAAACCAAAATCAGTTTATGTCTATCGTAAATATTAAATCGCTACTTGCGGATTTATGCAGCTTGCGTTATCCTTAAATAAAGCTGTTTACGTTTTCACGAATGAATAAAAGGATGGAACATTGAATGAATGATTACAACCACTACTTTCATTTCCCACGAGAAGAATGGCGCAAGCTGGAAGTGAGTAAGGACCAAATTTTAACTGCAGAGGAACTGGAAGAAATACGTGGTTTAAATGATCGTATTTCTTTACAAGACATCTCTGAAATTTATTTACCACTAATAAAACTAATTGCGATTCAATACCATGAAGCGATTTTTATTCATGGGGAAAAAATGGAATACTTAAAGAAAAAAGAATCACGTGCGCCGTTTATCATCGCCTTAGCTGGAAGTGTGGCTGTTGGGAAAAGTACGACAGCGCGTGTGTTCAAATTAATGCTCGATCGTTGGTTTTCCAAAACAAGGCAAGTGGAGCTTGTAACAACAGACGGTTTTTTATTTCCAAACAAAGTTTTAGAAGAGCGCGGTATTATGAACAAAAAAGGATTTCCCGAAAGTTATGATCGCGACCGTTTTGCTAAGTTTTTAACTGATTTAAAAACAAATAAAGAAGCTGTAGAAGTACCGCTATACTCGCATTTTACATATGATGTTTTAGATGAGACACGTATGATGCATAATCCGGATATCGTTATTATTGAAGGAATTAATGTACTTCAAGCCGACCAACACGAGAGTTTATTTCCAAGTGATTTTTTTGATTTCTCGGTTTATATGGATGCTGCTGAAGCTGACATTAAGAAATGGTATTTAGAAAGGTTCTTCATGCTTCGAGAAACCGCTTTTCAAGACAAAAGTTCTTATTTCCACCAATATACTAAAATTAATAAAAAAGAAGCAGAAACGTTTGCTCTAGGGGTTTGGGATACAATCAATGGAGTTAACTTAAAAGAAAATATTGAGAAAACAAAATATCGAGCAGATTTAGTCCTCCATAAAGGGACAGATCATCTTATTTCAGACATTTATTTACGAAAATAGCCGAATGCAGATAGAAGGAAACTTCTTGATGCGTTCGGTTTTTCCTTTACAACTAAAAAAAAACTGAGTACAATAGAAAGTGAGTAATCACTCATTTTTAAAAAAGGAGGTTAGGCCAATGTCAGAAATAGCGATTAATGTAAATCACTTAGATGTAAAAATTGGTAAGAAACAAATCTTATCAGATATGTCCCTTAACATAAAAAAAGGAGAAATATTTGGCTTAATAGGCCCATCAGGTGCTGGAAAAACAACCCTTGTCAAAACAATTATTGGTATGGAAAAAGCAACCAGTGGACAAACCGAAGTACTAGAAAAAGCAATGCCGAATTTATCAGTTATAAGTAAAATTGGTTATATGGCGCAATCAGATGCACTTTATACCGATTTGACTGCTAAAGAAAACCTTGATTTTTTTGCTTCTCTTTATTCTCTAAAAGGTACAGCGAAGAAAGATCGAATGAATTATGCTGCTAATCTTGTTAACTTACAACAAGACTTAACGAAAAAGGTGAGTAACTATTCGGGAGGAATGAAGCGTAGACTTTCTCTAGCTATTTCTGTACTTGCTGATCCAGACGTCCTGATTTTAGATGAGCCAACAGTCGGTATCGATCCAGAACTAAGAAAAACAATCTGGACAGAACTAAGAGAACTTAAAGCAAATGGTAAATGTATCCTTGTGACGACACACGTGATGGATGAAGCCGAAAAATGCGATAGACTTGCAATGATTAGAAATGGAAAAATAATCGCTGTAGGGACTCCTCTGGCGCTCTCAAGCAAAACCTCATCCGGCAAACTAGAAGATGCTTTTTTAGAGTTTGGAGGGGAGAACTAATGCGAATATTTGCTATCATCAAACGAATCGTGAATCAATTTCGTCGAGATAAACGGACACTGGCATTAATGTTTCTTGCACCACTGTTACTTATTACTTTACTAACGTATTTATTTGAAGGCGATACAGTGAAGCCAACTGTTGGCGTGAGCGGACTTTCGGATTCCATGGTAAAAGAACTCAAAAAAAATGACTTAACCTTAAAAAATTATTCTGAAATTACTAATATACCGGATAAAATGAAAGAGGCTAACCTCGATGCCTTTTTTAAACAAAATGGTGAAAAAATCGAAGTAACGTATGAAAATAGTGAACCAAGCTTGAGTAAAGAAATCAGCTTAAAACTACAAAAAACATTAATGACTGAAGCTGAGAAGCAAATACAAACTCAAGCAAAAGACACTGGACAAGCACTTGCAAAAGCTGGAATAGACCCAAGTACGATTCCATCACTCACAAAAAAGACGGAACAACTAACTATCTCAACAGATTACATTTATGGAGATAAAGATACCAGCTTTTTCGATACCATTAGCCCGATTTTCATTGGCTTTTTTGTATTTTTCTTTGTATTTTTAATCGCAGGAATTTCCTTCTTAAGAGAGAGAACGACAGGAACGCTTGAGCGACTGATGGCAACACCCATTAAACGAATAGAATTAGAACTCGGTTATTTGATTGGTTTTGGTATTTTTGCTTTGCTACAGTCGATTTTAGTAGCTGTATTTTCCATTCAAGTGCTTGGAATGATGCAAAATGGCTCGTTATTCTACGTATTACTTATTACTTTAACCCTTGGAATGGTTGCTCTGGCTCTTGGGATTTTACTTTCCACCTTTGCCAATAATGAATTTCAAATCGTGCAGTTTATTCCCATTGTTATTGTGCCTCAAGTTCTATTTTGTGGAATTTTTCCTCTAGATGGAATGGCAGACTGGCTCGTATGGGTTGCTCATATTATGCCTTTATACTACGGGGCAAACGCTTTAACTTCGATTATGGTAAAAGGAGAAGGATTCGCTTCCTTTGCAAGTGACTTTTATATTTTACTAGGATTTGTGTTCATATTCGTCGTATTAAATATTTTTGCATTAAAAAAATATCGAAAAGTTTAATTTGAAAGGAAGAGAAAAGATGGATACAGAAGGAGATATTTTAAGACAAGTTCTCGATTTAACAGAAAAAGATAATAAAATGAGCGATAAACAAAAACGTATCGTAGCAGCTTCCATAGAATTATTTGCAGAAAAGGGCTATGCTGGAACTTCAACAAATGAAATTGCTAAAAAAGCAGGTGTGGCGGAAGGAACGATTTTTAGACATTATAAAACAAAAAAAGATTTATTAATGGCTATTACAATGCCGACTTTAATCGGGGGAGTCATTCCATTTTTAGCTCAAAACTTTGTTAAAGAAGTTTTTGAAAGTGAATATCCAGACTTTCAATCATTTATCCGCGAAATTATCGTTAATCGTTTTGAGTTTGCTAAAGAAAACGGGAAAGTCATCAAGATTTATTTTATGGAGTTGTTTTATCACGATGAACTTAGAGTGCAGTTTTCCGAAATTTTTATGACACATGTAAAAGGACAATTTGACCAAATGATTGATTATTATAAAGAACGTGGTGAAATTGTTGATATGCCAAATAGTACAATTATGCGTGCGCTAATTACAAATATAGTAGGTTTTATGTTGACACGTTTTGTTGTTATGCCGGATGCGAACTGGGATGATGAAAAAGAAATCGATGATACCGTTACTTACATTATGCGCGGTCTTGGTAAATAAAAGAAGCGAGTCCAGAATTTTTCTGGACTCGCTTTGTTTATTTACTATCTGTTGTTGAATCAGTAGATTTTTTCTTGTTGTAATTGTATTTACTTGGATCTACTTTTTTAAAGCCATCAGGAGCATAGAAACGTAACAAGTCACCTTGTAATACGGAATCCGAAAGCTCTAATTCTTTGGATACTTTATCTTTTGTTTCTTTCATTTCTTTTGTTTCAGTAGCAATTGGTTCACCTGTGTGTTGATTATACATATTACCACCAATCATGGAATAATTAGGAGTTATATAATCGCCATTTCGGAATGGAACCAGTTGTTTATGATCCTTAGAAAGTAAATCTGTACCGAACTGCAAGTATTCTTTGTTATCAACACCAACCAAATGAAGTAATGTAGGAAGTAGGTCAACCTGACCACCATATTGCTCTTGCACGCCACCTTTAACTCCTGGCACATGAATCATTAAAGGAACACGTTGCGCTTGAGCATTTTCAAAAGTGTTATAATCTTTGCCAAGAATTTTTGTCATTGCTTCTTCATGGTTGTCAGAAATACCATAATGGTCCCCGTACATAATAATGACTGAGTTATCGTAAAGACCAGATTTCTTCAAGTAATCAACAAAACTTTTTACAGATTCGTCTAAATAACGAGCTGTTTGGAAATACGTATCTACAGATGAATCACCCGTTGTCGCCGGAGCAATAGAAGCGTCTTTCTCATCAATTGGGTAAGGGAAGTGATTCGTTAATGTAATAAATTTCGTATAGAAAGGTTGTTGTAATGACGATAGATATTCTTCAGACTCTTTAAAGAAAGGTTTATCTTTAAGTCCGTAGTTAGAAACATCAGATTCGTTCATATCATAATAACTAGCATCAAAGAAATGATCATAACCAAATTGTTTATAAATTTCATCACGATTCCAGAAGCTCTTATAGTTACCATGGAATACGGCACTAGTGTAGCCTTGTTGGCCTAAAATAGCAGATGCAGATTCATAAGTGTTTTGTCCTTTTGTAGTAAAGGCAGAACCTTGAGGCAAGCCGTAAAGCGAGTTCTCAAGTAACATCTCAGAGTCAGCTGTTTTACCTTGTCCTGTTTGGTGGAAGAAATTTGTAAAACTTAGTGTATTTTTATCTTTAAAGAAAGAATTAATAAACGGCGTTACTTCTTCTCCATTTAATTTATAATTCACTAAGAATTGTTGGAAACTTTCTAAATGAATATAAATTACGTTTTTACCTTTTGCCTTACCGAAATATTCCGGATTTGGCGCAGCATATTTTGATTTAGTGTAGTTAAGTACTTCTGTTACGTCGCTACTATCAGCAAGTGCACGCTGCGTTGAGGATTCTGTACTTTTTACTGCATCATAGATTTGATAATTAGTCATACCAAGATATTTTACAATATAATTTCTATCAAAAGTTCTTGTTAAAAGTTGCGGGCGATCGATTTCTGCAAGTCCTAAGTTAGCAAAGAACATCGCGATACCAAGTGTTAATACCCCAACTACTTTTCTTGCACGAATACGAGCGGTTTTATCAGGTTTAATAAAGCGGAAAGCTAAGAGTGCAATTAAAATTATAATATCCGCAAAGTAGATAATATCGTGCCAGCTGAGTAACGCTGTGATACTACTACCCATATCACCCATATTCTGCATTTGTTTTGCGTTTAGATTCGGAAGTGTAATGAAATCACTAAAGAATCTATAGTAAACAATATTTGCGTAAAGAATAAAACTCATCAAAAAGTCAATAACAATCATCCAGATAAACGAACGACGACCTTTAGCAAAAAGTGCGAGACCTAAAAAGAAAACAGCCCCACTTAATGGATTAATGAACAGCAAAATTTGCTGCATAAGATTTTCAATACCAAGTTTAAATTCAAGTTGATATGCAATATACGTTTTTAGCCAATAAAGAATGACGGCTAGAACAAAAAACCCATAATTTTTGCTTAAAAACGTTTGGATTTTTATTTTCCAATCCTTCATGAAACACCTCTCCTACACACTATTTACTCGTTTTATTTATAGTTTTAAAATGAAAAAAAGAAGCTGTATTATGCACAAAAGAACAATCCAATACAGCGCCCACTTTAACATAATTCTAACACAAGTTTAATAAAAGGCAAGTTAAAACCTATACGACTCAAGTATGAATTAACATAATATAGGCTAATATAACTAGCCAAAAAAGAACCATTCAAACGAAAAATCTGCTAGAATAAAAAGAAAACACTGAGGTATGAAATGAATTCAATTATTAAGGAACATTATTTCGAGCATAAATCCACGATAGAATTAGCGAGAGATATATTAGGTATGCGCTTAGTCCATCAAACGCAACATGTGAAACTTTCAGGATATATTGTAGAAACAGAAGCTTATCTTGGCGCGACTGATATTGCAGCTCATAGTTACCGCAATTTAAAAACGAAACGAACAGATATCATGTATCAACCAGCTGGTGCCATCTATATGTATCAAATGCACCGCCAAGTGTTACTCAATTTTATTACGATGAAAGAGGGAGTTCCAGAGGCTGTTTTAATACGTGCGATTGAACCAGATGAAGCTTCGATCCCTTACATGGAAATAAAACGTAATGGAAAAACAGGAAGTGAGCTTACCAATGGACCTGGTAAATTGACACAAGCTTTAGGATTAACCATTAAAGATTATGGGAAAACTCTTTTTAATAGTAATATCTGGTTAGAGGAAGCAAAAATCCCACATATAATAGAAGCAACTAATCGAATTGGTGTACCTAATAAGGGTATTGCAACTCATTATCCTCTAAGGTTCACAGTAAAAGGAAGTCGTTATATTTCTGGACAACGAAAAGGTCAGATTTTAACAGAAATATGGCAATAAATTTACATTTTTGTCACAGTTAAAGAAAAATCTTCGCTAGTAGTACTGATATTCTTTGCTTCAGATTAACTGCTACTATATAATGAAATAGTTACAAGGAGGAATTATATGTTAAAGAAAACAATAGCAATAATTATTTTAGTCATCGGTTTATTATTAATTTTTTCCCCATTCATCAAAAACGGAATCGTCAAGTACATGAGTGGTCATGAAACAATCGAACAATATAAAGCATCAGATATAAAGAAAAATAATGAAAAAAAAGCGACTTTTGATTTTGAAAGTGTGCAACTACCATCAATGACATCTGTTATTAAAGGAGCCGCAGACTATGATAAAGATGCGGTCGTTGGTTCCATCGCAGTGCCATCTGTGGACGTTAATTTATTAGTTTTCAAAGGAACCAATACAGCGAACTTACTTGCAGGAGCTACAACTATGCGACCTGACCAAGTAATGGGTAAAGGAAATTATCCACTTGCAGGGCACCATATGCGCAATGAATCAATGCTATTTGGTCCAATTATGAAAGTCAAAGAAGGCGACAAGATTTATTTAACCGACCTTGAAAATCTATATGAATACACAGTTACTGAAACGAAAACCATTAGTGAAACAGAAGTAAGTGTTATCGATGACACAAAAGATGCAAAAATCACTCTGATTACATGTGATAAGCCAACAGAAACAACGAAGCGTTTCGTCGCTGTAGGTGAACTAGATAAGACAGAGAAACTAACGAAAGAACTAGAGAATAAATATTTTCCTAGTAAATAAAAAAATCTCATAGCAGCAAATGCTGTGAGATTTTTTTTTATTATTTAAATGTAATGAAGAAATTATTGTATTGACTCACTAAATCATTGTAAGAAGCCATTAATTTTTCTGGCGTACCATCCGTATTTTCTGCAAAAGCAAGACTTGATTGAGGAACAGCTTCTTTATTTTTGATACGGTTTAGTAAATTAGATGCATCTGCTTTTGTTTCGGTAGCTTTTGTTAGCATCCCTGAGATACCATCTTCAGAAATATCTTCTTTTTTAAGTTGTTTTTCATCTTTACTAGCTTTTACCAATGCTTCATAAGATTTAGTAAAGGTATTGTATTCTGCTTCATAGGATGCTAAGTCCGTGTCTAATACGTTTGTTGAATTAATACCTTGACTTTCAAGATTAGTTATCAGTTTTTCCGTCTTAGTAATGAAATCATTTACAGTATAAACAGTGATTTCTCCGGCATCTTTCATCTCTTTTGCAGCGGCTTCTTGTTGTGAATCTATAATTTTATCCATTTTTTCATTAAAAGCTTTAATATCTTTGTTGGTAGTTTCACTAGATTTTAGTAATTCATTGTGAAGAGTTTCCCCTTTTTTGAAATCATCATCAACATAACCTTTAGAAGCATAATAAGTTTCTAACTCTTTAAATATTTTAGTATCATTTTCTAAATCTTTAACAAGTTTTTTAGCTTCACTGTCTACTGAAAGAGAAGAATTTTTCATATTATCATTAACCGCAGTAATAGCATTTTCTGTTTGGCTAACACTAGATAATGAGTAACTGTCATTACTAGATTTTTTGAATTTCCCATTTTCATCAGAATAGTTTTGGAAATAATTTGCTAGTGCAGCTGAATATTCCGAATTAATCGCATTACTTAATTCTACATATGCATTATACTTTTCTAACTTCTTACCTGAATATGCGCCACTTTTTTGTTCTTTTGTTGTTTCTTCTTTATCTGCTGATGCTTTATCTGCCGAAGCTTTATCATCACTACCACAAGCAGAGAGTAAACCAACTAACAGAATCGTACTCATTAAACATAAACTCCATTTTTTTAAATGTTTCAATTTTTTAACCATCCTTTTAAATAATATTCTTTCTGATTTTACTCAGTGTTTTCATAAGGTTTGTGTTATCGTAGAAGTATTTACTTTCACCAACGCTTTTTTTGCCTACTAATAAAATGTACTCATCTTCACCATTTGAAAAATCGAATTTTTCGCGGCCATAACGATCACGTTTGTTTAATAGTTCACTAACAATGCGAGAATGCTTTTTAATGCACAAGCTTCCAGATTCGAATGTTGTTTTTCTACCAACTTGTTCGTTTTCGTCTAGCTCAAGAATAAGTAACGCATTGTTCACTTCGTCAGCACCAATAATATAATCTTCGTTGTGAAAGCGAATTCTTTTAAAAGCAAGACGAATAATAAGCGAAACTATATCTTTCCTTGGGCTTTCAACTTGTGCAAGCCCAAAAACATATTGTTCCGGTTTATCGACATGTTCTTTTATTAAACCATCGATGACTTGTTGTTTGCGCAAGTATTCTTCCCCAAGATTTTTGGAAAGCTCCTTTACTTGATTTAACATATTTCAACTCCCTTTACCTATGATGTTCCTAGTTTATCACTTAATTAAGGAATATTTATAAAAAGGATAAAAGACTAATTTTAAGGCGATATTAGCTTCTTTTTACGAAATGTTTCCCTGTTTAGTGATGATATATTACTGGATAATTTCTCCTTTTATTCTAAATGTTGTATCATATATAGTATGAGATTTATTTTGAGAAAGGAAGTGCAGTAATGAAGCTTACCGTTTTTGGACATTGGGGCGGCTATCCAGTAGCGAACGAGGGGACGTCTAGTTATCTGTTAGAAGAAGATGGGTTTAAGTTATTAATTGATGTTGGAGCTAGTGCAGTTTCCATCATGCAAAATTACATTGATCCTGATGACATTGATGCGGCAATTATTTCTCATTACCATCCAGATCACGTAGCAGATGTAGGGATTTTGCAGCATATTCGTTTATTATCACAAAGAGAAGATAAACCACCAGTCTTACCTATTTATGGCCATAAAGAAGATGAGCGCGGCTATTCTTATTTAGAAATGGCAAATGTAACGAAGGCGATAGAATATAAAGCGGATGATACGCTTGAAATTGGTCCGTTTAAAATTACTTTCTTAAAGACGATTCATCCAGTACCTTGTTATGCGATGCGAATCGAAGCAGGTGAGAAGGTTTTCGTTTATACTGCTGATAGCGCTTATCAAGATAGTTTTATTCCTTTTGCTGATAAAGCGGATTTGTTAGTCACAGATACGAACTTTTTCCATGACCTAGCTGGAAAAACAAAGGTCCATATGGCAAGTACAGAAGTCGCAAAAATTGCCAAAGAAGCAAATGTGAAATCATTACTCCTTAGTCATTTACCAGAAGTTGGCGATTTAGAAGTGTTGAAGCAAGAAGCAGCAGCTATTTATACTGGAGAAATTGCGCTTGCATCAAAAGGATTTACCAAAACATTTTAATATAGAAGAAAAGGGGTAGGAGTATGTATTTTATAGATAATAATAATGAAAAAGATCCACGGATTAATTTGGCGGTAGAGGAATTTATTTTGACAGAGCTAGAGTTAGATGAGCCTGTGCTGCTTTTCTACATCAATAAGCCATCGATTATTATTGGCCGGAATCAAAATACAGTAGAAGAAATTGATACAGAATATGTCGAAAAAAATGATGTAATCGTTGTGCGGAGACTTTCCGGCGGTGGCGCGGTTTATCATGATGAAGGTAATTTGAATTTTAGTTTTATCACGGAGGACGACGGTGAATCTTTCCATAATTTCGCTAAATTTACACAGCCAATTGTAGAAGCGCTGAAACGTTTAGGAGTAAATGCGGAACTAAAAGGGCGAAATGATTTATTAATTGATGGTTTTAAAGTCTCTGGAAATGCCCAATTTGCAACAAAAGGAAAAATGTTTTCACATGGCACATTAATGTATGATTTGAACTTGGATAATGTCGCTGCATCGCTAAAACCACGTAAAGATAAAATTGAATCAAAAGGAATTAAGTCTGTTCGTAGTCGTGTAGCAAATATTTCTGATTTTATGGATCAAGAAATGACAACAGAGGAATTCCGTGATTTGTTATTACTATATATTTTTGATGTAGATAAAGTAGAAGATGTAAAAGAATATAAGTTAACTGACGCAGATTGGGAAAAAATCCATGAAATTTCTGCTAAGCGTTATGGGAACTGGGACTGGAATTACGGTAAATCGCCAAAATTCGATTTAACACGGACTAAACGTTTTCCAGTCGGAGCTGTCGATGTTCGCTTAAATGTTCAAAAAGGAATTATTACAGAGATTAAGATTTTCGGTGATTTCTTTGGAGTGAAAAATGTGGCAGATATTGAAGCGAAGTTAGTAAATACTACTTACAAACGTGAAGCTTTGGCGGAAGCTTTGAGTGATATTGAAGTAAAAGAATACTTTGGTAATATTACAAAAGACGAATTTTTAGATTTACTTTATTAAAAAAACGGAAAGCACGACTTACTTGTGCTTTCCGTTTTTATTTGAGATTTTTTCCTGACATCCAATGTTCTAGCCGTTTTCCGACAAACCATAAAATAACGACAGAAATAGCTAAGATGGCTAATTTGAGCGGTTGGTGAATTAAGTCTACAAAATCATAGCCAATATAGCTAATCGCAAACACTTTTATAAGTTTTCCACCTACAAGCGCTAAGATGAATTGGTACACTTTTATTTTAGAGAGACCTGCAACAATATTTACGGCTGATGATGGTGTAAAAGGCATCACAAGCAAAATAAAAATCGGACTAAAACCGTGTCTATCAATCCATTCCATTACTCGTTTAATTTGTTTATGACCAGAAATAAATCGTAAGAACCGAGTCTGGCCAAATTTCCGTGCTAATAAAAATACGCATAAACTACCCGCAATTGCTGCTGTCACTGAAATTAAAAATCCGCCGAATAGTCCATAAGCGTTTACATTTACAACAACAAAAACTATAAATGGTAAAAAAGGTAAAAACGCTTCAATAAATGGTAAGAAAAAAGCTAAAAGTGGACCTAAATTCCGGTACTCACTAAGCCAATACATCAAATTATCATAAGAAAAGAAATTCATCATATCCTGCCAAAATGTCATAAGCAAGCCTCCAGTAGTCTTTAAAAACATACTTTATTTTCTCATATAAAAATGATAAAGTGCTAATAAAACAGCTTGAATATAGTTAAAATCCTAGCAAATTAGCTAGGATTTTAAACCAATGTTATTTTTGTTCTGAGAAACCATTTTCTTCTTCAATAATATAAAGCGGACGATCTTTTACTTCATCATAAATTCGGCCAATATATTCACCAATTAATCCTAAAATAAAAAGAATTGTTCCTCCAAAAACAAGTTGTAAAATAATAATAGAAGTCCAACCAGTTAATGTGGTATCAGTAAAGAACCTTTGAATAAGCACTATAATTAAGTAAATAAAACCAATAAAAGCTGTTAAAACACCAAGATAGCTTGCGAGTTTTAAAGGTCGATAAGAAAAGGAAGTAATTCCATCTATAGACAATTTAATCATTTTTTTGAGCGGATATTTTGTTTCTCCAGCAGCACGTTCATCTCGTTCATAATGAAGAGCGGTCTGTTTAAAACCAAGCCAACTTACTTGGCCACGAACAAATTGAGTGAATCTAAAATATTTTATTTCGTTATTCTTGTTTACTTGATAGAAAAACATAGAATTTTATTTTTTATAAAAAAATTCCTGGAAAAGTCTTGTCAAAACTTACATAGAATGGTATTATATAAAAGTTGTTAAAACACTAAGAACTACTTACTATGCGGGTGTAGTTTAGTGGTAAAACTACAGCCTTCCAAGCTGTTGTCGTGGGTTCGATTCCCATCACCCGCTTTATATTTTTATAAATCCTGTTATCAACGCAGTGTTTCGACCTTTTTAAGCGAAGCATTGCGTTTATTTTATTGCCAAAAAATAAGAAGAGGAGGGCTTTTTTGTGAAACCAGAACCGAATTACACTTTATTGAAAAAAGAGTTAATTGCATATGCACATGAAATCGGGATACAAAAAATCGGTTTTACAACAGCAGATCCGTTTTTATTTTTAAAAGAAAGATTACTTGAGGCAGAAGCATTAGATCTTTTTACAGGATTTGAACATCCCATTATAAATGAACGCGTCTATCCTGAACTAATTTTCAAAGAACCTCAATCAATTATTGCGATCGCTCTTGCTTACCCATCTAAATTAAAAGAAGCGCCTGTAAGTAAAAAAGGGGCAAGACGTGGCGTATTTGCTAGGGCATCATGGGGGATTGATTATCATACCATCTTACGAGAAAAATTAGCGCTCCTTGAAACTTTTTTAAGCGAACGATTACCAGGCGTACGAATGAAATCGATGGTAGATACAGGCGAATTATCAGATGTTGCTGTAGCAGAACGAGCTGGTATTGGCTGGCGTGGGAAAAACACTTTGCTAATAACGCCAGAATACGGCTCATGGCTTTATTTAGGTGAGATGATAACCAATATACCTTTCGAACCTGATACACCTGCTAGCGACTTGTGTGGAAGCTGTAATCAATGTGTCAAAGCTTGCCCGACAGGTTCCTTGTTAGGTGAAGGGAAAATGAATCCGAAAATCTGTTTAAGTTATCTTACCCAAACAAAAGACTTTCTAGATGAAAAATATCGCGAAGTGTTGCATAATCGTTTGTATGGTTGTGACACTTGTCAAGTGGTCTGTCCGTATAATCGCGGACATGATTTTCATTTTCATGAGGAAATGGAGCCAAATCCTGAACTTGTTCGTCCAGAATTAAAGCCACTTCTACGTATTTCGAATCGCGCTTTTAAAGAGCAATTTGGTGATATGGCTGGTTCGTGGCGTGGGAAAAAACCAATCCAACGTAATGCGATTATTATTTTAGCTCGCTACAAAGATAAAACAGCAGTACCCGACTTAATCGACTGCTTACAAAACGATCCAAGACCAGTCATTCGAGGAACAGCAGGTTGGGCGTTACGTAAAATCGGCGGAGAAGCTGCAGAAGAAGCAGTTAGAGAGGCCCTTCAAACCGAACAAGACGAACAAGTTTTACAAGAATTAACAGCTATACCAAATTAATAGAAACCAGGTGAAAAGAAATGCCAAATCATATCGTACTATATCAACCAGAAATCCCTGCAAATACCGGAAATATCTCCAGAACTTGTGCTGGAACAGATACTTATTTACATTTAATTCGTCCACTTGGTTTTTCAACAGACGATAAAATGTTAAAACGTGCTGGACTGGACTACTGGGATAATGTCAAACTTTCTTATTACGATTCTCTAGATGAGTTTTTCGAGAAAAATGCAGGTGGGGAATTTTACTATATTACCAAATTTGGTCGCCATGTTTATAGTGACATTGATTATAGTGATCCAAATAAAGATTATTTCTTTGTTTTTGGGAAAGAAACGACGGGGTTACCAGATGAACTTTTACAAGAAAATGAAGAAAATTGTCTACGAATTCCGATGACAGATCATATTCGCTCGCTGAATCTATCTAATACTGCTGCAGTTTTAGCTTATGAAGCGTTACGTCAACAACAATTCGGCACACTATTACAACATCCAAATTATGATCGGAAGATTTTCCTAGACTAGGAGGAGTTAGAATGAATCAGGCTATTGATGCCATTTTAGGGCATTATTCTGTAAGGAAATTTGAAGATAAATCTCTAACGGAAGAAGAATTATCTTTACTTATTAAAAGTGCACAGGCGGCTTCTACGTCAAGTTTTGTTCAAGCATACTCGATTATAGGCATCACTGACAAAGAAGTGCGCAAACAAATCTCTTTAGTTGCAGGAAATCAACCATATACTGTACAAACAGGTCAATTATTTATATTTGTAGCTGACTTAGCTAGACATCATGCTATCTTAGAAGAGTTCCAAGTAGATACAGAAGCATTAGAAACCTCAGAAAAATGGCTGGTTTCAGTAATTGATGCTGCACTTGCCGCACAAAATATGGCCATCGCAGCAGAATCATTAGGTTTTGGAATTTGTTACATTGGCGGAATTCGCAATAATGTCGAACAAATCTCAAAAATTCTGGATTTGCCACCTTATACTATGCCGCTCTTTGGCTTAACAGTAGGGCATCCTGTAGTAGACAAAGAAAAAGCCAAACCAAGGTTACCCCAAAGTTTGGTATATCACGAAAATACTTACCAAAAAACCAACCCAACGATTCTAGCCGATTATGATGAGCAAATAAAAATGTATTATAACGAGAGAACAGCAGGCAAACGAATAGAAGGTTGGTCAGAACAAATGGCACGCGGATTAGGACAAAAAAATCGTCTAGACTTAAAAGCATTTTTAGAAAAGCAACATTTAAATCAAAAATAAAAAGAACGGTTACGCGCATTCATTAAAAGCGCGCAACCGTTCTTTTTTTAGTTATTTACGTTTATTCCTAGCCATTTGAATTAAGTTCCAAATAACGAGTATCAAAACGATTACTAGCAAGATATTAATTAATCCACCCGCAATATGAAAAATAATTCCAAGTAACCAAACTGCTAATAAAACAACGATAATTCCCCAAATAATTCCTAACATATTAAAACCTCTTTCTGTGCTTTTGATTGTACTGTTATATATTCCCGTGAGGCTCTTCTTTAAACATATTAAGAATAAAAAAGACTATTTTTTTGTAATGAAAGCTAAAAGAGCCTTCACTCCTTCAGTCACCATACGCTCCGTTTCATCGAAATCACCAGTATAATAAGGATCCGGAATGTCTTTGTTTTCTTGACCCGAGACAAAGGACATAAGCGAACGGATAATTACATCGGGATTATTGTTGATGGCATTTAAATCAGCTAAATTATTTTGATCCATCCCAATAATATAGTCGGCTTCTTCAAAATCCTTATCAGATACTTTCCGGGCGCGCATTGTTTGATAATCAATACCATGCTTTTTTAGCACTTCTCTTGTACCGCGATGAGGAGGTTTTCCTAAATTCCATGTTCCCGTCGCTGCAGAATCAATCTCTATTTCATCCGTTAATAAAGCTTCAGCAACTTCTTTTCGAAAAAGTCCTTCTGCCATTGGAGAACGACAAATATTTCCTAAACATACAAAAACTACTTTTACCAATTGAATTCCTCCTTATTGCCATTCTTTAAATAATTCCTTAGAAGCTTTTTTATTTATTCCATCACTATTTTTAAGAAGTGAAAAAATCTTCTCTACAAGGTCAGGTACAAGTTTTCTACGGAAATAAAGTAATTGATTTTCAAATAAACTATAAACAACCAAATTATAAGGGATTTCATTTTTTTCAAGCAAACCAATAAGCTTTTCTAAATACCATTTTTTATCTGGATAATCTTCTAATAGTTCTAGTAGCTTTTTGGTTTTCTGAACATTACTCGAAGCAAGAATCTGCTCTAATTTTTTTGTTGGGAATTGTTCTGCGTAATCTGCTGGAAAAGGGCTAAAGTATAATAAACCTAAAAACTCAGCCATATTTTTCGCAACGACAAGCGTTTGTAATGTTTCAAAATCAACATATATAATGCTTGGTTCTGACAGATTATCCGTATAAGAAAAGCCAAGATAACGTGATTCATCTCGGTGAAAAAAAACTTGTTTTCCTGCCAACTCAACTTCTTTTTGTTCAGGAATGTCTGTTAGTAATTCATCTAAACTAGCCAAATAATAAATTTCTCCAAAATCAAGTCCGTAAGATGTTGGCTCAGAAGTTGGAAAATGATTTTTTCGAATCAGTCCACCATTTTGTATTAATAGTAATCGTTTATACTCAGTTGGCAAAATGAAACCAATCGCAAGTTCTTTTTCCTGAATCGCAAGTTCAGTCGCCGCCTTATTCTGATTTTCTACCCAAATTGTCATCAGCTTCAACTCCTCCCTATATTATCCTAAAAAATGCGTAATAGCGCAAATAAAAGAACATAACTAGAAATTATTCTAGCTATGCTCCAAAGTTATTTATTCAAAAGATCTTGATAATAATTATTTCCATTACGAGCGTCAAACTTCGCGGTTAAAGCTTTTGTCATTTCAATTAAATCAGCTTCTTTTTCCCGGTCGAAAAGGGGATAGGCTGCTTGTAAGAATATAAGACGGTCTAAACCATTCTTGGCTTGAAGAACGATTTCTAGATTGGTATTAATGACTTCTCGTGCTTTCTCCGTTTGATTAGTAAGAACTAAATATTTCAGTAATTGACCAAGCGGCGTAAGTAAGGAACTTTGTTTTTCAACAAGAGGATAACCTTTATCAAAACATTCTTGCGCCATTTTTTCATTACCCAGTGTTAAATAAGCAAGCGCCATATCTCCGTATGTGAAATGTGGGACCTTTGCACAAAGCTGTTTCCCTTCAATAATCGGTTTTGCTGTTTTCTCGGCTGTTTCATAATCTTGAATAAAGCAAAAATAATGAACTTGAACACTTGTTTCGCAAGCAGGGCAATCATTTAAATAATCTCCTTTTGTTGTACTCCACTTTTCAAATAGTTCTTTTGCTTTCTCTACATCCCCCATACTCATTGCAGCGAGCGTGCATACTTTATAATAAGGTCGAAGGGAATAATTTTGTTGTTCAAACTTTTCTTTCATATCATTCAACAGTCCGTCGATTTGTGCTTTTGATACCTCGTCAAATGTTGGAACATAGTAACATATCCATTTATATTGCCAAAAAAGGTTATCAGTGTCAATATAGTAGTCACTATCTACATCTTCCCATTTCTTGATTAACCAGCTAAAAGCTTGTAGTTGCTTCTTCGGTAAACCCACCGTTAGGCACGTATCAATCAACATTTCGCGCGCTTCAATACCATCTTCAATATTATTATATAAATCTGCACCAGCAATAATTCGTTCTAATACTTTTACTTTTTCAGGCGTATCATCCATTCCCCATACTGATTCTAAATCATTTAAATAATCCATTTTTCATCCTCCTATAGCATTTCTAAGATTCTTAGCATATTTTGATTCATTAACTGCATTTCTTTACGTTTTAGTGGATAATGTCCTAAAAGCAAGGCTTGAATATATAGAACATTTACAATTACAGATAATTCGTCAATAGATTTATCCGAAGTGAACAGTTTTTTTATCAACTCGTTATCTAAATTTAAATATAAATGAGCAATCGGGGCAGGTTCTTGTTCTTTTTGAATACTCTCTAAAATATCACTAAAAACAGAACTAGTTTCTTCTACCGCACGTTCTAAATCACGCGATGCTTGTGTTGCAACAGAATGAATGAAAATAATTGGTAAATCGGTCGGTTCAAAGTGTTTAATCATCACATCAGCATCAAATTCAGCCATCATCATATTCATTTCTGCCAAAATAGAGCCATAAGATTTTTCTTCTTCAGCAGTCATTGGGAGCAATTTATCGGTCATTTCTTCTGGTTGAATTAAAATGAATTTAGTCCCTTCCACCAAGGAGGTTAACTGGCCTAAAATAGGTGCATCATAGGAATAACCACCATTAATAAGCGTCATGCCACTAGATCTCGCAATATCAGTTATTTGTCTAAAATCATCCACAGAGAAAGTATAATAAATGACTTCATTTTCTTTGATTATGTCGCCTAGTTTTTCTTCACCATTTAGTGTTCGAAACGGAAGATAAGAATAAATTAATTTTAAAAATGGCATATCTTCACTTGCCAGCGCTTTAAAACCAAGATAATGTTTTGCTAGTAATTTTGTAAGAGCCTCTTCAGAAAGGGTTTCAATCCCTTTTTTCAGCGCTTCTCCAAGCTCTTTCGCAACAGTTGTTAATCGCTCATTTTTATAAAAAGCTTCACGCGAGGCAACTGGTTGCAGTTCATCTGTCCAGAGTACGCATTTAGCAAAGAAAGACCAATCAGGCAAAATATTATTTGCTTCATTTGTGACATACATATTATTTAAAAATACGGTATGTTTACGAATAGCACTCATTTGAACCGCATGAGGAATCATGTACGCAATTCCGAACGTTCTTCCAGATTCATTCGCAATTAAAAAATAATCTTGAAATTGAGTTCCAAGGATATATTCACCGTACTTAATAATTTCCTCTTTCGGAAGGCTAAACAAAGTATCTTTATCAGAAAATTGTTTGGTCCAGCTATTAATATTTTCTTCTAAACCATTCATTTCTACTATTATATTGTTTTCTAACGATGATCCATATTTTTTCAACGTGTTAATCAAATCTTCTACATTCTCGCATTCGGGATGTTCTTCCAGCCCATTTCGTAAGCGTAAATAAACCTGTGTGCCAGAGGGGCGTGTTTCGGTCTCAATTTTACGTACAGAATAAGTACCATCTGCTTTCCCACGCCACTCAGTTGTTGCACTAGTTTTTTGCGAAGTAGAAATCATCACAATCTCATCACTCACAATAAAACAAGATAGTAGCCCAATGCCAAATCGACCAATAAAATCATTTGTATCTTGACCTTCAAAGCTTTTTTCGCCTTTCGATGAATTAGCGATAGTGGCAAGAAAATCATGGACTTCTTCTTCCGTTAAACCGATTCCATTATCTTCTAAAATTAATGTTTTTTTACCTATTTGACCAGTTAAAGAAACATGAATTTGTCCATTTAAAGCGGGTTCTATCTTTTTCCTTGCACGAATCGCATCTGTCGCATTTTGCAATAATTCGCGAATATAAACATCTTTTTCGTCATAAAGGTGATTTGAAAGAATATCAATCATACCTGCTAAATTCACCTGAAAACGATGGGGTTGATTTTTCATCGTTTATCCTCCTAGTTGTATAAATCTACTTTTTATTCTATCATAAAAGAAAAGAGATATAATGAGAAAGCAGTAATAAATGTTTAAGAAATTGTGTGAGTGGTAAATACTTTGTGATGGTTTCCACACTGGACATTAGGGTGGGAATAGATTATACTTATTATTAAGTGATAATCATTATAAAATAGGAGGAAGATAATTATGAAAACAATCAACTCAGTAGACACAAAGGAATTTTTGAATCACCAAGTAGCGAATTTAAACGTATTTACAGTAAAGATTCATCAAATTCATTGGTATATGAGAGGCCACAACTTCTTCACTTTACATGAAAAAATGGATGATTTATATAGCGAATTTGGTGAACAAATGGATGAAGTAGCAGAACGCTTAATCGCTATTGGCGGAAGTCCATTCTCCACTTTAAAAGAATTTTTAGAAAATGCGAGTGTAGAAGAAGCACCTTATACTAAACCTAAAACAATGGATCAACTAATGGAAGACCTAGTTGGTACATTAGAATTACTTAGAGACGAATATCACCAAGGTATTGAGCTAACTGACAAAGAAGGCGACAACGTAACAAACGATATGTTAATTGCTTTCAAAGCTAGCATTGATAAACATATCTGGATGTTCAAAGCATTCTTAGGAAAAGCTCCATTAGAATAAAATAAATCAAAAACTGTGTGGAATTTCGTTCCGCACAGTTTTTTTATACAATTCTGTTATAGTACAATATCCTTATTTTTAATTTGTTTTAATACAATATGGTTTAGATTTTCTTGAAAAGAGGTATATTATCTTCATAACAAAAAGCAGAAAAAGTGAAATTTAATGTAAAATCTGCTATTCTTTATTAATAATCTTGACGAACATTCGTATAAAAAATGGAAACGAGGAGTGAAAAGTATGAATATCGATGTAACGGACCAAGCAAATAAATGGTTTCATGATGAATTTGATGTGACAAGTGGCAACGGAATCCGACTTTTTGCCAAGTATGGTGGTTCTAACAGTTCCTTGCATCCTGGTTTCTCTATCGGTTTAAGCGCCGAAAAGCCACAAGAAGCAGCAGTGGCCGAGAAGAAAGATGATTTAGTTTTCTTCATTGAAGATCATGATTATTGGTATTTTAAAGACCATGATTGGAAAATTGACTATGAACCAAAAACGGAAGAAGTATCCTTTTCCTTTAAAGAAAAAGTGAAATGAGTCCAATATAAATTGCCGCGTGTAATCGTTATGATTCCATGCGGTTTTTATTTTAAAAAAGCCTTTACTGTTTCTTGTTCCTTTGCTATTCTACTTAGAGAGCAGGAGGAGTAACATGATAAAGAAATTAGTAATTGGTATAAGTTTAATCGCAATATTCTTAAGTGGTTGTAGTATGTCAGAACCATCTTCAAAAACATCCACTATAACCGAAAAAACATTAAATGGTGCAAGTTTTACTTTTTTTGACGTTGGTCAAGGAGATAGCACGCTTATTCAAGCAAAAGATGGCACAACAGTGTTAATTGACACCGGACGACAAGACGATGACCGGATTTTGAGTTATTTAAAAGAAGCAAAGATAAAGAAGATAGATTTGCTTTTACTGACACACCCGCATGCGGACCATATTGGAAATGCAGACAAAGTGATTGCTACATATAAACCGAAAGAAATTTGGATGGATGGCTTAACTTTTTCCAGTAGTATTTATGAAAAAGTAATTGATGCCGCATTAGCTTCAGATGCGAAATATAAAGAACCAAGACGTGGTGACAAAGCAACTTTCGGACCTTTTAATTTAGAAGTTTTAAGCCCAGATAAATTGGAAAATGATGCCAATAATGATTCTATCGCAGTAAAAATAACCTATAAAGATATTTCTGCCATTTTTACTGGGGACGCAGAAAAAGGACGCGAAAAAGAAGTAGTAGATAGTGGCGCCAATCTAGAAGCAGATATTTTGGACTTAGGACACCATGGTTCTTCTACATCGAATCAACCATTTTTTCTTGATAAAATAAAACCACAAGTGGCTGTGTATTCTGCAGAAATGGCAAATAGTTACGGTCATCCGCATGTAGAGGTATTGGAATGGTTGAAAGAACGCGATATTAAAACCTATGGAACAGATGTTAACGGAACAGTTATTATTGAAACGGATGGCGAGAAACTACATGTTCAAACCGAAAAATCAGGTATACCAAAAGCAGGTAGCAGCTACAATAAAGAAAATAGCACACAAAAAACAGAAGATGCAACCTCCGAAGAATTACCAGAAAGTATTAATTTGAACGCTGCCACAAGTGAAGAATTACAATTATTACCACTCATTGGACCAGCTCTTGCAGAAAAAATTATTGCAGAGCGTCCATATCAATCCATAGATGAATTAAAAAAAATTAACGGCATTGGCGATGGTATCGTTCGTCAAATAAAAGAACAAGGCATTGCCGTAACGAAGTAGGTGATTAGGGTGAAAAAGGCAATTTTAGATCGTGTGGAAGATGGAAAAGCAGTTTTTTTGTTAGAACCTGACCAAACAGAATGGCAAGTAGACAAAGAAAAACTTGATTCATCCATAAAAGAAGGGGATATTGTCACTATTTCAGAAACTAATGAAATAATGAAACACCCCCAGGAAACAGAAGAAATGAAAAATAGGATTGCTGAAAAGTTAGAAAAACTAAGAAATAGAAACTGAGAAAAACTTGTTTAAACTCTCATGAAATTATCATCTTTTTTTCAGCACATTCTTTTTTAGAAAAGTTATTATATCTTTAAGCTAACAACAAGCAAAACATTTTCATTTCTTTCCCTTTTTAGAATGAAAATCCCAAACTCCCTTTTAACTAGTGCGGTTTACTCCCTTTTTCCGCACTAGTTTTTTTATGTGCAAAAATCACTTTTTCTGTGAAAAGAGAAATTTATTGCGTCCAGCATCTAGGCCGCAATATAGCATGAGCAGGGTGATAGCGACTAGCACATATAATGTCGGTTGCCAACTGCTGAGTGCATCATGTAAGGTACCAAATAATATTGGACCAGAAGCTGCGAATAAGTAACCAATGGATTGCGCCATTCCAGATAAATCTGCTGATTCTGTAGCACTTGTAGTTCGCAAATTGAAGAACATCATCGAAAGACTAAACGACATCCCCGAACCAATCCCGTATAGGATGATTGAGATAGATAAAATAAGTACATTGCCAGCAGCAAACATGATTCCAAAAATCCCAATCAAAAATAATGAAACCGAAATTCCAACAAGTAGTTGTTGATTTTTCATTCGACCAGCTATTATTGGAATAATAAATGTAATTGGCATCACGGCGAATTGCATCAAAGAGAGCATCAAACCACTAGAAGTACTGGATAATCCTTGATCCGCTAAAATATTTGGTAACCAGGCAATCGAAATATAGTAAATGGCTGATTGGGACCCCATATATAAAGAAATTTTCCAAGCAAGCGGAGACTTCCAAACCGAAGTAGTAGCTAGGTGAGTGGCGATTTTTTCGGAGCTTCGTTGGTTATATTTTAACTGTGGTAGCCAAACAACTAACGCTAAAACGCCCAATATTGCCCAGAAAACCATGCTTCCGTGCCAGCTAAAACTGTTATTCATAGCTATTGGAACGGTTAATCCAGCTGCAAGTGCAGCGCATAAATTCATGGAAATAGAATAAACTCCAGTCATTAACCCCAATTTAAATGGAAATTCCTTTTTAATTAAACTAGGTAAAATAACATTTCCTACCGCGATAGCAAGGCCAATCATAAAAGTTCCAACAAATAAGCTCATTTCTCCACCGAATGGTCGAAGCAGGCTACCAATAACGAGGGTTAGAAGTGCAATAAAAATAAGTATCTCTATTCCAAGCTTCCGACTTAATTTAGATACAAATGGAGACAAACCTGCAAATGCAAGGAGAGGAATCGTTGTTAGTAGCCCCGCCATCGTATTAGATAAGTGTAAATCTGATTGAATCATACCAAGGAGTGGACCTACAGAAGTAATTGGAGTCCGTAAGTTTGCAGCAATTAAAATAATTCCTATAATTAACATAACCTTACTTGAACGAGTAAGAATTTTTTCGTTGGTTAAATCTGAATTCATTAGTTATCTCCATTCTTTGCAGCAATTCGTTTAAATAAGGTAATATATTCCGTTACTTCTCGTGCCGCTTGTTCTTTATCACGTTTTTCAATTGCGGATACAAGAGCAGTATGGCCGCTATGAGTACTTTCTACAGGATTAATTTCTGTTGTACTTGTTATAGAAAACTGAATTTCCTCTAAAATATTTGCATACATATCAAGCAATAAATCATTATGAGAAGCTTTGACAATAGCTAAATGGAGCGCAGTATCAGCTTTTACAAACTCTTTTAAATCTCGTTTCTCTTTAGCAATATGACATAGTTTCATATACTTCTTCATGCTCTCTAAGTCTTCGTTTGTACGTCTTTCAGAAGCCAAAATTACAGCTTCACGATCTAATGCGTGGCGTATCTCAAGTATTTCTTGATTGGATGATTCGCGCACACGTTTTTGCATAATAGCATTTAACTCGCTATTATTTCTAACAAAAGTACCATCACCTTGTTTTGTTTCGAGTAAGCCGATATGAGCCAAAGCCCGAATCGCCTCTCGAAGCGTATTACGACTAATTCCAAAATTCGACATCAAATCTGCTTCTTTTGGAATTTTTTCACCGATTTTCCATGTTCCATTAGTAATCTCGGCTTTTATTTGGTCGTAAACTTGCTCAGCTAGAGATTTACGTTCAATCTTTTCTACCATATTATTCACTCCTTTTATTAAAGGTAGGATGATTGGTTCTATTTTACAGAAGAAAGATTTATTTGTAAACCTTATTTGCCAAAAATGTGATAAAATGAGAAAAGAAAAGGGTTGGTGAGGAAATGAATTGGTTAGAGAGACTAAAAGAAAATAACACTGCAAGGCGGGTGCTAGTGTTTCTACTTATAGGTATCGTTTTATATTTATTAAGAAGCATGATTGATTTAATATTATTAACATTTATTTTTGCATTTTTAGTTACTCGTTTAGAGAATGTAATTTTAAAAAGGGTACGAATACCCAGGAAATTAATAGTAATTGTTTTATATACGTTGGTTGCCATTTTTTTGTATGTCGCCATCGTCCATTTTTTACCAATTTTAATTAACCAAATTTCTCAATTAGTTGACTCGTTAGTGAAAATTTACAACAATCCAAGTGATAACACTATTGTAAAATGGATTGTAGGATTTTTAAAAGAGTCTAATATTCAAAAATACTTGCAAACAGGGGTTAATTTTATTATTGCTTCCTTGTCTGGCATCGGCTCTGTTGGATTGTCTTTCTTCTTAGCATTAATACTAAGTCTGTTTTTCTCACTTGAAAAAGAACGTGTAACTTCTTTTACCGGACAGTTTATGACAAGTAAAGTTGGATTTATTTTTAAAGAAGCTGCTTTTTTTGGAAAGAAATTTGTCGCAACATTTGGAGTGGTTTTAGAGGCTCAGTTAATGATTGCGCTTGTGAATACTATTATTACTACTATTGCACTTTATTTAATGGATTTTCCGCAACTACTTAGTTTATCCATTATGGTATTTGTACTTGGATTAATTCCAGTAGCGGGAGTCATTATCTCCTGTATACCTCTCGTACTTATTGCCTATTCAGTAGGTGGTTTCCAAGATGTCATTTATATTTTAATTACTGTAGTGATTGTCCACGCTATTGAAACATATATTTTAAATCCAAAACTAATGTCATCCAAAACAAATTTACCTGTATTTTATACATTTATCGTTTTGATTTTCTCTGAAACGTTTTTCGGAGTATGGGGGCTAATTGTTGGTATTCCTGTGTTTGTATTTTTACTTGATATTTTAGAAGTAAGAAATTCAGAAGATAGAAAGAAGCGAACCATATTTGGACGCAAGAAAAAAGTAGATTAAGAGCATCTTAATCTACTTTTTTTATATCCCATAAAAAGGCTGCTACTTTTGCGTCTACTTCAGTATTTTCATGGAGATTACTATGTGCGGCGTTTTTTCCAGTAAAAACTTGTTCTTCATAACTAGTTACTTGACCATTAAAGATAAACTTACCTGATAAAGCACTTGCTACTGAAACACTGCCATCACTTTTTGTACCATCTAATTTGTCGCCCGCAATATTTAATACTTGTAAGTTAGTAGGAATATTTGACTTGTTTTTCATAAATTCGCTATAGCGTTCAGATGATTGTTTCGGGCCATCCTCTGTAAGATCATAAGGTGTCACCCCGTCATCCCCAATAACAAGCCCATTTAACGGAGCACCAATTAAAACTAGTTTTTCAATAACAGGATATGTTTTATCGCTACCAACTTTTTCAATATAGCTTGTTAGACTAACACCGCCCATAGAATGTCCAATGGCATAAACTTTTTCAATATGATAGTTATTCTTGAGTTCTTTCATGACATTTTGAATCCAAAGCGCTTGATTTACCATCGAGCTCTTATTTTCTTCAAATATAACTTGAATAGTTGGATTTTGGCTGAATTTATCATAATTTCCTTTAGAAGTGACAGTTCCATCTGCAGCTACGGTCATTACAAGCGATTTTGTGACAGAACCATCATCTGCCAAACGATTAATCATCCCTTTGAAGGAATTAGCTGTTCCAGAATATCCATGAACAAATAATGTTGGTATAGCAATTTCTGAAACAGGTTTTTCATCTTTTGTTACTGTTTCTTTTTTTGCCGCAGAAGGTGTAGTACTTGGTTTTGTTGTTGCTTCGAATTGCAGAAAAATCACGCTAAATCCTATAATAATGGCTGTTAAGGTGATAATTCCAAAAATAATTTTTTTCATTACAAACGTCCTTTAATTTTTTATTTCTGCCCCCATAAAAATTGACCTACATATTTATCAACAAGTGCTGATTCATGCATACTACTGTGGGTTGCTTTTGAACCTTTAATAACATGTGTAACAACTTTTTGATGGGCGAATAATTTCTGTCCATATAAAACACTATCTAATTTGACTTCGCCATCGCTATTTGAACCATCCTCTAAATTACCACCAACAATCATAATTTCGGTGTTTTTGGGTAAGACTTTGGCCATTTTATCAGCGAATTTGGCATGCACATTATTAGCATTTTTGATATCTACTTGTTGATCACCATTTACATATTCTTCAGGATAAAATGGTACTGCCAGAAAAACGATTTTATTAACTTGAGGATAGGATTTATTTTTTTCATAAGAAGCTAAATAAGCTACCCACGCGCCTCCACCCATAGAGTGACCAACCGCGTTGAATTTTTTAATATTGTAGTTTTTCTGTAAGTAGGACATCACTTTTTTTGTCCACATAGATTGCTGTGGCAAAGTTGCTCGATTATCCTCAAAAACAATGTTAATTAATGGATTTTTTTCATTTTTATTATATGTTCCAGTAGTAGAAATATCACCATCTGGACTGACATTTACTGTTAATGATTCTGTTGCCCAATCATATTTTTGGTCGAAACGACGTATCATTCCGTGAAGTGACCTGTCTGTTCCCCTATAACCATGTATGAAAATAGTAGGAATGGAATCATTTGCTGCTTTTGGATAAGTTGTATTAATAGTAAATAAGATAAATATTGCTCCAACCAAACAGCCTAATGGTAAGATTATGGAGAAGAACACACGCTTTAGCATTATTTTAAGCTCCTTTATAATTGTTATGAACAAATTATACATTTTTTTGAAGGAAAACGCACGACTGGTCTTCTTTTTCTAACAATTTATTAGTTTATTCTCTTTAAAACATATAGTATACTGGAAAATGAGCGAAGAAACGGAGGCATATTATAATGATAAAAAGAACTGGTGAGGTTACACTCGCTATTATTGGTCTTATTCTTAGTGTTTTAATGCAAGCAGTTATTGCTACTATAGGTCTGTTAATGGTTCATGGGTCAAAAGGAAAAGAAGGTTTAGCAACATATTACAATAACTATTACCAAACATTTACTGACTGGGAAGTGCCAAAAGCGGATATTCCAGATCCTGATCGTGTTTTTGATTTAGTACATACTTTATCATGGACGGCACTTTCTGGAGGAGTTATTACTTTAATTATCGGGGTTATTGGAATTTTTTATATCATAAATAACAAAAATTTTATACTAGCGGGATATTTATTCTTAGCAGCAGGAATTGTGTCATTATTATCGACAGCACTTATTGGTTTTATCCCCGCACTTCTTTTTGTCATCGCAGCAATTTTATGTTTTGTTCGTAAGCCTAAAAGTACTTTTTCAGGATTCTAAATTGACGCAAGTTTGAATTATTCAAGCTTGCTTTTGTTTTATTTCTTCTTTTTTAGGGAATAAAATAGTGGATTTCATGAGGAGGTTGATAGTGTGAAAAATAAAATAGGAATCATTGTTGGAGCTGTTGCCGGAGTAGTAGCTTGTGGCGTTGTCTATATGGTGAAAAAGCAGCAGCCACAGACACCTTTTGATGAAGTGAATGATATTAGAACACGCTACGCTGACAGATTGGACGCTGAAACAGAGCTGGAAGAAAATAATATGATTTCTGAAGGTGGCGTATCATCTCTTCAATATGAAGAAAAAATAAAATAGCCAGAAAGCAGTTTGTACCTTGGATTATCCAAGGAGCAAGCTGTTTTTTGTTTAGTAATCACTCCTTATTATGGAAGATGTATGTTATCCTGTAGTTAGATAATAGGACTCAAGTTGTAGGTGAATTTCCTTCTACAGTGGGTTCTTATACTTGATACATAGGGTTATGATAGGTACAGTAATAAAAGATAAATAAATAGCTACATTCGGAAGTAAGGAGGTAGAAATATGAGAGCAATATTGATTGGCGTATTAATAGTCTTATTAATTGGAATGATACTTATAATACTATGGCCGGCGATAATGGCGACAATTGGTGCAGTACTCGGCTTTTGGTCATTGAAAAAACTACTGGAATCAAGAACAGTGAGCGAGAAAATCATTTATGGCATATTAATTGGTGTAGGTGCCTTAATTATTCTAGCTAACTTAAAAGGAATCTTGGTTGTTGCAATTATTGGAGCGATCATTTACTTCCTAACTAGAAATAAAAATAAATCAAGAAAAAATGACGATGTATTCGACTACCCATACAATAAATAATTGGAGGAGAAAAAAATGGCAAATCTTTTTGAAAAAATGAAACAATGGAATAAAGAAGTTACTGAAAAAATCGAGAAACGTGAAGAAAAACGCCGTAATTCGGTAAGTTACTATATGGATAAAACGAAACAAGAAATGAAAGATGCTGAACGCATGGTAGAAAAACAACGTGAACTTAAATCTCTTTTCTATAAAGAATATAAAGAAATGGAAGTTTATGTAGAAAAACGTCGCCACCAAGCAGCTATTGCCAAAGAAGCTGGTGAAACAAAACTAGCTGATTTCGCTTTAGAAGAAGTAGCTCAATATGAAGAACAATTAGAAGCAACAAAAGCACATTACGATCAAGCATCAGAACAACTAGAAAAATTAGAACTACGTATGCACGAAATGCGCTTAAAATGGAAAAATCTTAAAACACAACATTTAGCTGAAATGGCTGAAAAAAATGCGACAGAAACTTCCGAAAAAATGGATAAAGTTATCCATGATATGAGTTGGGGAAGTGTAAGTGATTACCATGAAGCTCAAAAACAACGCGATTTGGCAGAAGAAGCTGACAAAAAAGCAGATATGAGTAAAGAGTTATCTCAATCATTTGATGATTTAATGGACGAACTTGAAAAGAAAACAAACAAAAGTAAAGAAATTATCAAAGACAAAGCGCAAAACTTTACTTCAATGGTAGACGATATTATTGAACGTGAAAAACAAAATTTCAAGAAACCAGAAAGAGCTTCTATGGAAGACCAATTGAATGAATTAGAAAAAGAAGCTGCAAAAGATAAACCAAAAGAAGAAAAAGAAGTCTTGATTCCCGAATTAGAGAATAAAGAAGATAAAGAAGAGAAGTAACATCAATAATATATGTAGAAAAATTAAAACTAGAAGCAAAAATCATTTCAGTAGATTTTTGCTTCTTTTTTCTTTGAGCAATAAAGATTTAAAAGGGTTTTAGCTAAAAGTCCACTTATTGACCATCAGGGCATACCGTTATAATTCAGATGATTATTATTATAAAAAAGAATTTTTCGTTTAGTTAATTGAAAATATATAATCAACATTCTTTACTAGTTAAGCTAGCAATTATGAAAAGGCTTTTTATTCCTTGAAATCATATAAAAAATACTGCTAATTTGATTAAACGTGTAAATTATATTACCGCGCAAAAAAAGATGAGAGCATATACCCTCATCCTTTGTTTAATGAGAAAGTCAGGCCAATATAACTTACTCTTCTTTTGTATTTCTAGTCCTGCGAAGAGTGACGAATATTCCACCAACTAAAAGGATCCCTAAGCCAACTAATATGCTACTTTCTAACTCATTATCTCCTGTTTTAGGAAGCGATTTATTTACTTTAGTTAATCCTTGGTCTGAGTTATTGTTTTGTGTAATTATTTTTTTTTCTTCTTTTGGACTATTTACTTGTTTTAAAGTATCTTCAGTTCCAATAGGCTTGCTACTTTTCAAAGGTGTATTTTTATTTGTTGAAGCAGCATTATCTGTTGGAGAATTGTCCACATCAGTATCCGCTTTGTTATCTGGAACTGGTGTAAAGTTATTTGTATCATCATTTTTTTCATAAATATAGGTGACAGTTTGTGCATCTTTACTGAACTCACCTGTTGAATTTTTAGGTGTTTCTTTTAAAGTCCAGCCATCAATTGTTTTTGCCTCTGAAGAATAGTTGTCATTTACATTACCAGTTAACGTTTCTTTAGGAGCTAATTCGTTTCCTTCTGTATCTACATAAACAACGGTAACATCTGCACCAGCTACTACTTTTGTAAATGGTACTTGTAAATTAACGTTTCCATTATTTTGATCAAAAGTGACCATTTTATTTAAATTTTCTTGATAGATAGCTTCATCAAATTTATACCCCTCAAAATTTCGCGCAATACGATCTAAATCAAATGAGTTTACAGAAGCACCTACATTTGCTTCAAATTGGTTTGCATCAAGGTTTCCTTCCATATAATCAACCATGTTCTTCATTACATCATTCCATAAAATATCAGAAGGTAATGTATCATTTCTTAAATCGTTATAGGTAGCATTATTTGCTAAGTCACCAAATGTTACAGTGTCTGTTGGTACACCATCAGGGTAAGCATAACCCAAGTCTAATGAGGAAATAAGTTCAGGGCAATTACCATCTGTTGAGTAAAATGAAATGCCAACCGTGCCTTTAGCTACTTCATTTGCAATTTTGGAATAAGTGTAAGTTACAGTTTGGTTAGTTTCAGCAAACTGCCCGTTTTGGTTTTGCGGTAGTTTTGTTTCATCCACTTCATAGTCTTCAATTGCTATTGGCTCAGAGGTATAAGCTGCATTAAAATCACCTGTTTTGACAGTATTCTCTGCTAATTTGTTATTATCTTCGTCTACGTATTCAATTGTTGCTTTGGACTTTGTATTTACTTTAAAAGGATAAATACCACCATTACCAGCACCATCATAATATTCCAGGTGTTAGAGTTTGTTTATTAATTACTGCTTTTGGGGAAGCGGCTTCTTGTTCCACTTGCTCTTTATTGTCCAAAATTGCTGCAAAAGCATGAAATGGCGCTTGGAAAATTAAAACTGTTCCAAGTAGTAAGGCTCCTACGTTTTTTAATTTCATTTTTATTGTTCCTTTAACTTTATAGTTCAAGTATCCTAAAATTGTGTTTTTAAGTTATAGGATTTACTTGAAATCTAAGTATATCAGAGCTCGTAAAATTTCATATGTGTAAAATTCACTCCAAATTCTCCATCATATGTCGAAATTTCGAAAAGTGGAAATGTAAATAGTTTACCTTGAATTACAACCAGTCTTCGTTTTCAGCATCTGTAAATCGATCAATACGAACAAGTATTTGATTTCCATTTACTTTTACTACTTCTTTATTTTCTAGCTTTTGTAGATAACTATATAAACTTTTTCTAGAAATATTACTGTATAGGGCTAATTTATTCTTGTTTATATATTCAGGGAGTATGTAGTATTCATTTTCTCTTTCCAGCGTCAAACTTTGACATATTTGTTGTAATGAATAAGCTAATCGGTCCTCGGCTTTAAGATCATTCTTCATTAATTCAAACATGAAATTCGCAGAGTTTTCCATAATTGCCCGCATAAGTTTTTCGGAATAAAGAGATTTGTTTGTAGCATAGTTAAGGAAAAATTCTCGATGTAATAATACAATCTGAGCAGGTGTTTCAGCAACTAGTTTTAACTTGTTTTGTACTCTTAATTCATAGGGGGATTGATAGATGACATTATTCTTCATAAAGTAATGCAAAATTTGTTGATGTTTATTTTCCATACGTAACACACCGTCTAGCACTAAAATAAAATGTGCTTCTAATTTTTTTATTTCAAATACTTCCGCTGTATCTAGTTCCTCCCTGACAACCCAAACTTTTTCTGGAGTATTATGTTCTAGTTCATCAATTAAAGTTAACCATTCCATTTTTCTCACCTCTATTAATTTACTTTTTCTTATTTGTTCTACTTATCTATTACTTTACCCTTTTAGCTTGTGAAGAATCACTTCAAATAGAATCAATAAACTTACTTATGAAAAGAAAGTTTATTGCAATTTTAAAAATAAAAACTTGCTTTAAATTTATTTAGATTGTTGTATTAACTGGTTGCATTTTTTATGACTAAATTGTAAGGTAGATGTAACGAAAAGTGAATGAATAATTCGGATTGCTCCTATATAATTATCTATAGGAGGTGAAGGATATGGAAAAAATGATATCATGGAAGACTAACATTACAACGATTATATTCCTATTTTCGATAGTAGCACTAGCTTTAGTAGTTTGGACAGAAAGTATTTATGCTACCTATTCACTTTTAGTTTTATTACTAGCTGGATTTATTTTTAGTACTATTGGTATTTTTAGTAAACGTGAGAAAAAAACTTTTATTCTAGTAACGGCATTTATTATTTTTGGATTTACGACTTTTTGGCTTATTTCTATTCTTTATTTAGGATTTAACGGTTTTTATAATAATTAAATTAAAAGTTACGAGCTTCCATGATGAGCTCGTAGCTTTTTTGGTTATTTTACTTTTTTTCGGGTAAATAGGAAAAGATAAGTTGCATTTTAATGGATTCATGCTATACTAATTGGTATAGACCGATTTAACAAGGAGGCAATATGTAATGGCTAATAAAGTAATTACTAACGCTACAATTTATACTGGTAAAGGTGTTCTAGAAAACGCTTTTGTGCGTTTTGATGCACAAATTTTAGAAGTGGGTTCAATGACTTATTTTCAAGCGAATAAAGCAGAAGCAGTAATCGATGCAAAAGGACAAAAACTTGTTCCTGGTTTCATTGATGTTCATTCACATGGTGGATATAGTTTTGATGCAATGGATGCAGATCCAGAAGCACTTAGAAAACAAGTGAAAGGTATGTTGAATGAAGGGATTACTACTTATTTTCCAACAACAATGACTCAATCACATGAAAATATTGAAAAAGCTTTAAAAGTTATTAATGAAGTTGCTCAAACAGAACCTATTATTGGCGGGATTCATCTGGAAGGTCCATTTGTTTCTAAAGTATTTAAAGGAGCTCAGCCAGAAGAATATATTCAAGCGCCTGACTTGGAGCTTTTCAAAAAATGGTTTGATATTTCTGGTGGTTTGATTAAATTAGTAACCTATGCACCAGAACATGATACTTCTGCTGATTTTGAAAATTTATGTTTTGAATTAGGAGTTGTTCCAAGTATTGGTCACTCTAATGATGTGCGCGAACACTTGAAAACAAGTAAAGCGACACACGCAACACATTTATATAATGCTTGTCACCGTATGACACACCGCGAACCTGGTGTTCCTGGGCATGTTTTATTAGAAAAAGGGATTAACGCAGAATTAATTGTTGATGGTATCCACGTTCATCCAGATATGGTGAAATTAGCCTATCAAATGAAAGGACCTGAACATGTATGTATTATTACTGATTCGATGCGAGCAAAAGGTATGCCAGAAGGGAAATCGGAACTTGGTGGCCAAACAGTTATCGTGAAAGATAAACAAGCTCGCTTAGAAGATGGAACACTTGCTGGAAGTGTATTAACTTATGATGACGGCTTCCGTAATATGATTAAATTTACTGGTTGCTCGGTAGAAGAAGCAGTGCTTATGTCTTCTGGAAACCAAGCACGCGAATTTAATTTAACACAAAAAGGTGCCATTGAGGCAGGTAAAGACGCAGATTTCAACTTATTAGATGAAGATTTACACATTACAGCAACCTATTCATTTGGAAAAAAACATTCTTGAGAGGAAGATATTAATATGCAACTTATCACAACAGAAAATAAATTAGCAGGCTCCAAAAAAGCATTAGAAATTATTGAAAAAGGTATTACGACTGGTGAAGTAAATACACTTGGCTTAGCAACTGGTAGCACACCAGAAACACTATACGCTGAACTTGTAAAAAGCGATGTGGATACAACAAATGTAACGACAACTAATTTAGATGAATATGTAGGTCTTGCAGCGAGCGACCCAAACAGTTATCATTACTATATGAACAACTTATTATTCTCTAAAAAAGCTTTTAAAGAAAGTTTCTTACCAAACGGAGAAGCGACTGATGCAGAAGCAGAATGCGCTCGCTACGAAGAAATTTTAACTGAGCACCCAATCGATATCCAAGTGCTTGGAATTGGAACAAACGGACATATCGGTTTTAACGAACCAGGCACTTCTTTTGATTCGTTGACACATAAAGTCGTTTTAACTGATTCTACTCGTGAAGCCAACAAACGCTTTTTCGAAAGAGAAGAAGATGTTCCAACACATGCTTATTCTATGGGAATTAAATCTATCATGAATGCGAAAAAAATTATCCTACTTGCTTTTGGTGAAAACAAAGCACAAGCAATCAAAGAAACTATTAAAGGACCTGTAGATGTGAATTGTCCTGCTTCTGTTCTTCAAAATCATCCAGATGTTACTGTGATTCTTGACAACGAGGCGGCGTCACTTCTATAAGAAGAGGGCGGGGAAATGATCGATAAACAATCAGGAATACCGATTTACATTCAGATTCAAAGTGAAATTAAAAAGAAAATGGAAGATGGCGTCTGGAAAGTTGGGACATCTATTCCGGCTGAACGTCAACTTGCTGAAATGTTTCATGTTAGCCGAATGACTGTAAGACAAGCTATTCAAGGGCTAGTGGATGATAATATTTTACAAAGACGAGTTGGTGCTGGAACTTTTATTGCGGAAAAGAAATTAACGGAACGATTAGAAGCGGTTACGAGTTTTACGAATTTGATGTTACAAGAAGGAAAAGTCCCTTCGACGCGAATCGTATCATATGGTATTCGTCCGGCAAGTACGCAAGAACAAGAAGCACTCCAACTACCTGAAAATAGCAATGTGATGAAGATAGAACGGATTCGTTACGGCGACCGTGTTCCAATTCTTTATGAAGTTGCTGCCATTCCAGAAAAAATTGCTTCACTGCTAACAAAGGAAGACATCATGGATTCCCTTTATAAAGCGATTGAATTAAAACTTGGTCAACCAATTGGAGAAGCAGAGCAAATCATGGAAGCTTCTTTAGTATCGGAAAAAATTGCGCCATATCTAGATGTGAAACTCGGATCACCAGTTATGAAACTCAGGCAGATTACAACATTAGAAGACGGTCGACCATTTGAATTTACGCGTTCCCAATATGTAGGTAGTAGATTTCAATTTGTAGCTAGGATTAAACAATAAATAAAAAGCTTGAGGCGGGTTCTATGCTTCAAGCTTTTTCTTAATGGTTTTCATTGTCTTTTTGCTAATAAAAAAGTATAATGGGATGAGTAAAAAGTTTGCGGGGAGGACTAGCCATGAGCTGGATGATTATTTGTATATGTTTTGGCGTGTCCGTGTTACTTACACCGCTAATTCGAAAAATAGCACTTTATTTTGATATTACTGATAAACCTGATCAACGTCGTATCAATATTAAACCAATTCCTAGTTTAGGTGGGTTAGCGATTTTTATCAGTTTTGTCATTGGAATGTTTTTACTTCCAATTGAAAACGAATTCTTATGGCCACTATTGATTGCAGCTTTTGTTATGGTTTTAACTGGCTTATTAGATGATATTATGGAGTTTAAAGCGAGATATAAATTAATCGGGCAAATATTGGCAGCTTTTATTATTGTTTTTTGGGGCAATATTAGTATTGATTTTATCAACTTACCATTTGGTGGAGAAATTCATTTTGGGGTATTAAGTATCCCGCTAACAATTATTTGGATTGTAGCGATTACGAATGCAATTAATCTTATCGATGGACTTGATGGACTTGCTGCTGGGGTTTCCACTATCGCATTACTAACTATTTTAGGAATGGCATTTATTATGGGCGATGTTTTAGTTATTATGATTGCAAGTGTACTTATTGCGGGAACGCTTGGATTTTTACCATATAACTTCAATCCTGCTAAAATTTTCATGGGGGATACGGGCGCGCTTTTTTTAGGATTTATCATTTCTATCTTATCTGTTATGGGATTCAAAAATGTTACATTTATCTCATTAATAGTTCCGATTTTGATTTTAGGCGTACCAATTTCTGATACCATCTTTGCTATTATAAGAAGAATGGTAACGAAACAACCAATTGCAATGGCTGATAAATCACATTTACATCATTGTTTATTACGACTTGGTTTTACCCATCGACAAACAGTTATTTTAATTTATGCGATTGCGGCTTTGTTTTCTTTATTTGCTTTCATTTTTACCATGTCGACGCTTTGGGGATCGATGATTTTAATTGGCGTATTATTAGTCTTAATTGAAGTATTAATTGAAACACTTGGGCTAGTTGGAAGCACATATCGTCCATTGCTTAATTTATTCAAAATTACTAAAGAAGATAAAATAGATTAGAGATTAGTTGCTTAAGCTAGTCTCTTTTTTTATGCCAAAATTCTTATTGAGTAACAAGTCTTCTTGTGATACATTTATCAAGTAACGTTTTTTGTAGAAATGAGGAGAAAACATGGAAATCATTGCGACAGCAGATTCAATGACTCAAGCTGAAAAATTGCTTCGCGCGGGGGTAGACAGATTATATATAGGTAATAGCCAATTTGGTTTAAGGTTACCTCATTCGTTTTCTGTCGAAGAATTACATGAAATAGTTCATTTAGCGCATGAACAAAAGAAAAAAGTAACTATAGCAGTAAATTCGTTAATGCATAACGAACATATGGAAGAGTTACCAGCATTTTTAGAAGAACTTGCTGAAATGAAAGTAGATGCAGTAGCTTGTGGCGATCCTGGTGCGATTATGCTTTTAAGTGAAATGAACCGACCGATACCGTTTATTTATGATGCTCAGACATTTGTTACTAGTGCAGAACAAATCTCGTTTTGGGAGAAACAAGGAGCAATTGGGGCGGTACTTGCTAGAGAATTAACAGAGGGTGAGATAAAAGCTATTGCCGAAAGCCTTCCTATTCCTGTGGAAGTACTGGTCCACGGTCCAACTTGTATTCATCAATCTAAACGGAAATTAGTAACTAACTATCAACGAATTGTTGAAATGGAAGATGATACTTCAAAGGAACGCGGTCTTTATTTGCGTGAACCTAATGATGAAACTAGCCAATTGCCTATCTACGAGGATGAATCAGGAACGCATATTTTTGCTTCCGAGGATGTTTCTCTTGTGCCTTATTTGGCAGATTTATATGAAACGGGCTTGCAAACTTGGAAACTAGATGGTGTTTTAGCTGAATCAGATAACTTTGTTCAAATTGCTGCTTTATTTGTTGAGGCAAAAGAAGCTATTATAGAGGGGCAATTTGTTGCAGAGTATTTTGTGAACAAGTTAACGGAATTACAGCCTAAAACAAGAAAACTTGATGCTGGTTTTTACTTGAAAAATCCGGATGATGTGAAATAGGAGGAATAGTTTTTATGAGTAGGATTTTAAAAAAACCTGAAGTACTAGCTCCTGCTGGTAATTTAGAAAAATTAAAAATTGCCATTCGTTACGGTGCGGATGCGGTTTATATTGGTGGTCAAGCATTCGGGCTTCGTTCTCGTGCTGGAAATTTTAGTTTTGAAGAAATGAAGTTAGGTATCGCTTTTGCGCATGACCATAATGCAAAAGTTTATGTTGCTGCCAATATGGTTGCACATGCTGGAGATACGGAAGGTGCTGGTGAATTTTTCCGGACATTACGTGATATTGGAATTGATGCAGTAATTGTTTCTGATCCAGCTTTAATTAGTATTTGTTTTCAAGACGCTCCGGGTTTACCAGTTCATTTATCTACGCAGGCTTCTGCTACAAACTATAAAACACTAGAGTTTTGGAAAAAACAAGGATTAGAACGAGTAGTTCTTGCTCGTGAAGTGAGTATGCAAGAAATCCAAGAAATTGGAGAAAAAACGGATGTTGAAATGGAAGCTTTCATTCATGGTGCCATGTGTATTTCTTATTCTGGTCGATGCACTTTATCGAACCATATGGCGAACCGAGATGCCAATCGTGGCGGTTGTGCACAAAGTTGCCGCTGGAAATATGACTTATTTGAAATTGATAATGGAATTTCTAAAAACTTAGTGGATGAGGATGAAGAACCTTTTTCAATGAGTGCTGTAGATTTATCCATGATTAAATATATTCCAGATATGGTCAATGCTGGAGTAGATAGTTTGAAAATTGAAGGACGTATGAAATCCATTCATTATGTTTCCACTGTAGCGAGCGTTTACCGACGTGCTGTGGATGCTTACTGTGAAGATCCAGAGAACTATGTGTTTGATCCAGCTTGGGAAGATGAATTATGGAAAGTAGCTCAGCGCGAATTGTCGACAGGCTTTTTCTATAAAGAGCCAACTGAAGATGAACAATTATTTGGGAAAACAAGAAAAATCCCTCAATACGCTTTTGCAGCTCAAGTTCTTGAGTATGACGAGGAAACTAAAATAGCTACTTTGCAACAACGGAATAATTTTGGTGTGGGAGAAGAAATTGAATTTTATGGACCTGGTGATACTGGATTTAAGCAAGTAGTCGAAGTACTTTGGAACGAAGACGGGGTAGAAATTGACCGTGCTCCGAATGCAATGATGACAATAAAAATGCCCGTAGATAAGCCAGTTAAGCCATTTTACTTTATGAGAAAGAAAAAATAAAAATAGTAGGATTGTCGGCTACACCTTAAGTAAGGTATAATAGATTTACTACATGAGAAGGAGGAGATTAATTATGATAGGATGGATTATCGCAATTGCTGTTGTAGTTATTTTAGTATTGATTTATTTCGGTCTATACAACAGTCTTGTTAAATACCGTAACCGTGTTGATGAAACTTGGGCGCAAATTGATGTACAATTAAAACGTAGATTTGACTTGATTCCTAATTTAGTTGAAACAGTTAAAGGGTATGCGAAACATGAAAATGAAACATTAACACAAGTAATCGAAGCTCGTAATAAAATGATGGAGGTTCCTGCTGACAATCGACAAGGTCAAATTGAAGCAGATAATATGTTAAGTGGAGCGCTTAAATCTATTTTTGCATTAGGTGAAGCTTATCCTGACTTAAAAGCAAATACTTCTTTTATTGAATTACAACATGAATTAACTACTACTGAAAATAAAGTAGCTTATTCACGTCAACTTTATAACACAACTGTAATGACTTACAACACTAAAGTACAATCTGTACCAACAAATATTGTAGCTAAACTGCATAACTTTACTGAACGTGAAATGCTCTCTATTCCAGAAGTAGAACGTGTTGCACCAAAAGTAGAGTTTTAAGCCATGAAGGAGAGCGGAAATCATGCTATTTGAACAAATTGCAGCAAATAAACGAAAAACTGTTTTTATCGTAATTGGCTTTTTTATTTTCGTTCTAATGGTTGGTGCTGCTATTGGTATAATTGTTTGGAATAATTATCTGAATGGGCTTATATTAGCAGCAGTGATTGGTGCATTTTATATTTTGATAATGGTTATGACTAGTTCTTCCGTTGTAATGGCGATGAATCGTGCGAAAAGAATCACATCAAAAGAACAAGCACCTGTTTTATGGGACACCGTGGAAAGTATGGCGATGGTTGCTAGTATTCCGATGCCAAAAGTATATATTATGAATGATTTAAGTCTAAATGCTTTTTCGGCAGGTATTTCTCCTGAAAAAGGGGCAGTAGCTGTTACGCAAGGATTACTAGATAATTTAGAACGCTATGAATTAGAGGGCGTTATTGCTCACGAAGTTTCTCATATACGCAACTATGATATCCGTTTGTCAACAATCTCCATTGCGCTAGTAGCCGTAATTGCTATTCTAAGTGATTTAGCTATGCGAATGATTTTCTGGGGAAGTGTAACAGGTAGTAGAAATAATCGGAAAAATGATAATAACAGTGGAGGCGGCGCTCAGTTAATAATATATATTGTAGCACTTGTCTTTGTTGTTTTAGCACCTATTATTGCTACTGCAATCCAGTTCGCTTTATCAAGAAATAGAGAATATTTAGCGGATGCAAGCGCAATTGAATTGACACGGAATCCAGATGGACTGATCCAAGCATTACAAAAAGTTAGCGGTGATACGAAAAAAATGAAAGAAGTAAGTGCTTCTAGTGAATCCATTTACTTCTCATCACCTTTGAAGTCAAAAAAAGATAAACCAGGTATTTTTGATTCCCATCCGCCTATTAGTTCAAGAATCGAGCGTTTGGAAAATATGTAAAAAAAAAGTAGCAACCTAGGAATGGGTTGCTACTTTTTTTATAATGTGCCGATATATTTCCAGTGAGGTTGTCCTTCTGGGGCGTCAATTAATTCTACAATTTGTTGAAGGCGCCATTTCTTCATTTGGCGTTCGATTTGTTGCTCTGAAACACCATAGAAAGCAGCCATCGAAGCGGAAGATGTAACTTTTACTTTAGCTAAATATTCTTCCATTTGGGGGCGTTCTTCTGGTTCAGGAAAATCATTTAAGAGTTCGGATAAAACATGTACATAAACTTCATAACGATGAAGTCCACTTAGTTTCAGTCCAGCATCTTCTATATTTTTATTGAAAAAGACTACTGTCGGGTTTTCGAGGATTTCCATTTCTTGTGCTACTTTTTGGTCACCAATATAGGCACGTTTAGCAGCTGTAGAAGCTAAGTCTTTTTTAAATTCGGAAAGGTCAAGACCCGTCGAAACAGCAATATCATACAGTACTTCTTCACTAGCTATATCTTTGTTTTCAAGAAAATAAGCTTCTTGGATTTTACGTAAGAAAGTGATGCCTTGTTTTTTTCCTTGAAGTTCAGCAGCTTTGACGGCAAGACAAGAAATATAGGAAAGGTGCGCCCCTATTTGTTGTTCTTTTAAGCTTAGGTTACTATTTCCAGCTCGCTTTTGTTTACAAACAAATGTCTGCAAATTATTATGCAAAACATAGCGCAATTTAAAATAGTTTCCATACTCCATTTGTAAACGGAGCATATTCGCTTCAATATTCCAACAGTCATCACAAGCTGGATCAAAAAACAAATAAATCTCGATGGGCTTGGAATTAGCAACTGACTGATAATATAAATTTTGGTTAATCATTTGTTATCACCTGATTTTCAAATTCTAAATATCTATAAACAGATACTCATTTTAATGTACCAGTGTGAAAAGAAATAATTCACTACAAAGTAAAAGCTGATACAAAATTTAGTTTTGTAACTTATATATCTATTTTATCAGCGTAATGTAAATTTAACAAATAATTGTCATTGACTTAATATATTTATTCGCTGTTATTCAAAAATTTGTGTCATTTAGTAGTAAATGAGTATTGTTTTTAACACTTTATTTATTATCACCATAGATATGATTATAAAAACGAGCCACTTTATTTTCGGCTGGGTGATTAGTTATTTGATATTCTTTCAGCAATTTGTCGAAAATTTCCTTTCCTTTGTCGTAATCGGAAACTTCATACTCTAAATCAAAATCTGAAATCGAACCATAAAAATTTTTATCAAATACAAGTAAGCCTTTTTTATAGTCTTTTTCGGCACGAATCGTTTTAAGCGAACCAAATACTTGCAAATCTTCATGATTGATACCAATTTCTTTTAACATATCTCGAACTTGGCCAACAGGAATATTTGCACCACTAATAATTGCCGTTGCTTGATCGTCTCCTAATATTTGTGTTGTTTCCATTAAACCTCTTGCTTCAGGGGTTTTAAGTGTTAGCTGATACTGCGTTTCTACCTTGCGAATCCGAAGTGCAGAATTGCGTTCTTTTAAACCAAAATTTGCTGTATCCAAATAATAATTAGTTTGTTCAAAGAAATCATCTTCCTTCACTCGAAAATTCTCAACAAGTCTATCGTATTCTTCCTTGGTTAAAAGATTACGGAATTCTATTTCTAGTTCTTTTACCATGAAAATGCATCTCCTTTTAATGAAATGTCGCATCTAAATCTTGCGCATAAAATTGAATTGCTTTTTTATAACTTAAAATATCTTTATCACTAGTCGTGTTTGTTAGTAGTAATATAGCTTCCTGTAAGGCCTCTTTTTCTTGTCCTAAATTATACTTGGTCATAATTGAAAAAATACGTAAAGCATTGTTTTCTGGGAATTCTTGCAATGCTTTTTGAAACAGCAAAGTGGCTTTTTCTGGTGATCCTGTAATACGATAAGTGCTACCAAGACCAATGTAAGCCTCTTTTTTATACGTTTCAGTAAGGCCAAGCGTAAGTGCTTTCTCGTAAAATGGGATAGCGGCATCTTCTTTACCAAGTGCATCATGTGCCCAAGCTGCAAAATAATTTAGTTCAGCGTTTTCTGGGTTTTCTTGTAATGCTGTAAGGGATTTAGCGCGAGCTGTTTCGTAATCGCCATTTTGGAGTAAATTAAGAATCATTTGGACCATCCTTTTCGTTGTTGTTTTAGCTCTTCTGTTTTATTTTAACATGGGATTGAAAAAAAGGTTACTTTTAGCAAGGTGGATTAACTGCTTTTGTGTTAAAATATAACTGATGTTGCATTAATTTAATCATGAATATACTTGAGGTGAGCGATTTGAACCATTGGGAAGACTTTTTAGCGCCTTACAAACAGGCAGTGGAAGAACTGAAAATTAAACTTAAAGGAATGCGTTCGCAGTTTGAGCTTGAAAATAACCATTCACCTATTGAATTTGTAACTGGGCGAGTAAAGCCGGTAGCGAGCATATTAGACAAAGCGAATCAGAAACATATTGCACTAGATCATTTAGTCGAAGAAATGCAGGATATAGCTGGACTACGAATGATGTGTCAATTTGTGGATGATATTGAAGTTGTAGTTCGTCTTTTAAGGCAACGAAATGATTTTCGAATTGTGGAAGAACGTGATTATATTACAAACAAGAAACCCAGTGGATATCGGTCGTATCATGTAGTTATTGAATACCCTGTAGAAACAATTCAAGGGGAGAAGAAAATTTTAGCTGAAATTCAAATAAGAACGTTAGCAATGAATTTTTGGGCTACTATTGAGCATTCCGTAAACTATAAATATCAGGGGGAATTTCCAGAAGCAATCAATAAAAGATTAAAACGTGCTGCTGAGGCGGCTTTTCAACTAGATGAAGAAATGTCGCAGATTCGCGAAGAAATACAAGAAGCGCAAGTCTATTTTTCTCAAAATAAAGATGTATCAAAGGATAAAAAAGCGGTACATCCAGTAATGCCAAAGAAAAATAAGTAATAAGACGTAGGAATAGGGGCGAATAGAAATAATGAAATATATGATTACTTCAAAAGGGGACGAAAAGTCTGATTTACTGCGATTAAACATGATTGCAGGTTTTGGGGAATATGATATGGAATATGATGATATAGAACCTGAAATCGTTATTTCTATTGGCGGGGATGGAACTTTTCTGGCTGCTTTCCATCAATATGAAGAACGGTTAGATGAGATAGCATTCATCGGTATCCATACGGGACATCTTGGTTTTTACGCGGATTGGAGACCAGCTGAGGCGAATAAATTAGTGAAGCTTTTGGCAAAAGGTGAATACCAAAAAGTATCTTATCCACTTCTTAAAACTACAGTAAAATACGGTGTTGGTAAAAAAGAAGCAGAATATTTAGCGCTAAATGAGTCAACTGTAAAAAGTTCAGGTGGACCTTTTGTTGTTGATGTTGTAATTAATGACCTTCATTTTGAACGATTCCGTGGTGATGGGCTTTGTATGTCGACACCAAGCGGAACGACCGCCTATAATAAATCGCTTGGAGGAGCGTTAATGCATCCTTCTATTGAAGCAATGCAATTAACGGAAATGGCATCTATTAATAACCGTGTGTATCGTACAATTGGTAGCCCGTTAGTTTTTCCGAAGCACCATATTGTAAGTTTGCAACCGGTAAACGATAAAGATTTTCAAATTTCAGTGGACCATTTAAGTATTTTGCATCGTGATGTTCAAGAAATTCGCTATGAAGTATCTCCAAAGAAAATTCAATTTGCGAGATTTAGATCATTTCCGTTTTGGCGTCGAGTGCACGATTCATTTATTGAAGATTAAGCTAGCAGGAGGAAGCATGTGTTTTTAGAATGGCAAGTAGAAAATGAAGAAGATGGATTATTGCTTAGAACTTTTCTTAGAAGTAAACATATTTCCAAGCAGTTATTAACTGCAGTAAAATTTAGCGCTGATGGTAAAATTGAAGTTAATCGGACGGAACAAAACGTACTTTATCAAGTACAAACTGGTGACAATGTTCGCTTAACTTTTCCGACTGAGCAACAAAATGAGCGGTTGCTTGCGGAATATACGAAATTAGAAGTAATTTTTGAAGATGATTTTTTATTAATTATAAATAAACCTGCGGGCATGGCTTCCATTCCTTCTCAGTATCACCCGAGTGGCTCTGTCGCAAACTTTGTCAAAGGGCATTACGAAGCGCAAGGCCTTACAAGTGCAATTCATATTGTCACAAGGCTTGATCGAGATACTTCTGGTCTTATGTTGATTGCGAAAAATAGATTTGCTCATGCTAGACTGAGCACTTTTTTACAACAAGGTTTATTGAAAAGACGATACCAAGCTCTTACATCAGGAGTTTTGCAGGAAGAAGCTGGGTCGATTGAAGCACCGATAGGACGTAAAGAAGTGAGCATTATGGAGCGTTTTGTGACTCCAGAAGGAAAATATGCAAAAACAAATTATGAAGTCTTAAAACGCTATAGAGGCTTTGATCATGTAGCGATTCAACTGGAAACTGGGCGAACACATCAAATCCGTGTCCATTTTTCTTATATTGGGCATCCACTTATTGGGGATGATATGTACGGAGGGGACACCAGTATGTTACAACGTCAAGCACTTCATTCTTGTCATCTTCATTTAGTTCATCCAGTTACAGAAGAATATATGGCTTTTGATTTAGCTTTACCTGACGATTTGGAAGAGATAATTCAAAAATCGGAGTAATAAGAGTTTGAAAAAGTTATTTGGTCATGTAAAATGAAAGAAGCGAACAAATCGCATCAATTTTAGGAGGAAAGAACATGAATTTATCATTAGAGGGAAAAACATATGTTGTAATGGGAGTTGCTAATAAGCGTAGTATTGCTTGGGCGATTGCGCGTTCATTAAATGAAGCAGGAGCAAAACTAGTATTTACATATGCCGATGATCGGGCGAAAAAAAGTATTACTGAACTTGTACCATCATTAAACGAAATAAATCAAGAACCACTTATTCTCGCATGTGATGTAACGAGTGAGGAGGCTATTACAGCAACATTTGAAACAATTAAAAATGAAGTAGGTCAACTTAGCGGTTTAGCACATTGTATTGCATTTGCTAATAAAGATTACTTAACGGGTGATTATTTAGAAGTAGATCGCAAAAGCTTTTTACAAGCGCATGAAATTAGTGCATACTCGTTTACAGCGGTGGCTCGGGCGTTAAAACATTTAGAAATGCTAACAGAAGACGCAAGTTTACTAACGCTGACTTATCTTGGTGGTGAACGTGTGGTAGAAAACTATAACATTATGGGTGTTGCGAAAGCTTCTCTTGATGCAAGTGTTAGATACCTTGCAATGGACTTAGGAGCTATTGGTGTTCGTGTCAATGCTATTTCTGCTGGACCAATTAGAACAGTTTCTGCGCGTGGTGTTAGTGGCTTCTCTGATTCCATCTCCCTTGTAGAAGAAAGAGCACCTCTAAAACGTGCTACTCAAGCGGAAGAAGTTGGAGATACTGCTTATTACTTATTCAGTAATTTATCTAGGGGCGTTACAGGTGAAGTAATTCATGTGGATAGCGGTTATCATATTATTGGATTCTAATAAGAATTAAAAAAATCCAAAAGTAGTCTTAAAACTACTTTTGGATTTTTTTGTGTTCTTGTTTAGGATGATTTTTCATATAAAATTCATCTGCTGTTGGGGTATAGTTTGTCTGAACAGGTTCTTTTACAAAATCGGCTAGTACTTTGTCAATTTGTACCCAACCACGCCAACTTAAATGAATCGTATCTTCTAGATAGTATGGATCATTTTGATACTGTTCTAGAGAAAAATATTTGAACCCTTGGCTTTCGATTTGTTGTTTTGTTTTGGCATAATATTTGTCTAAGCCTTGTTTATCCATACCTATATAATCTACCCATTTACCATTAATTGGCGGGTTAATAAAAATAACATCGGCTCCAACTTTTTTGAAAGCATCCATTAATAATTGTAAGTCACCATACTCAGGAGATTCATCATAGCTTAAATTTTTCCTACTATCTTTTAATTTAGCTTCAATTGGTTTGATTTTTTTCTCATAATATTTTTCTTTGACATGAAAAGGATTATTTCCAATGTTTTTTTGCCCGGTTTCTTTTGCTAAATCATCCAAATGTTGATAATCCAATTTTTCAGGAAGTGATTTTAGTTCTTTGTCTATACGATTTTGTTTAGAACCAGTAATGAATTTTGATTCTAAATCGTCTTTTCGTTCTAATATCTTAAGTTCAAGGTTGCCAGCCATTGTTGTTAGTTTAGGATCATGTGGTTTTTTAGGACCTTTTGTAATGATATTTTCTAATAAGTTTTTTAAAGTTTCATCACTTTGAACTACTTGAAAGCTCAATAATCTTTCTGCTGCATATCTACGCTCTGGTGTGTTTTTAGTATCTTCAAGTGCAAATTTGTAAGCATGCAAGGGAGAGAAATTGGCTCCAAATGACGGCTCTGAAACCCCTTTAGGTTGGAACCATTGAGGTGATAATACTACTACAACTTTTTTACCTTTTAAACTATCACCAAGAGCATTAACATCTAGAAAATGGCTTAATGATTGAGTACCAGGACGCCCAAGAAGAAATGGTGTATATCCCTGTTTGTATTTTTTTGATACGACGCTAGGATGAAATTGGTCGACACGAGAAAGCTCAGAAGAACCATATATAGGTAAATAATTACCTTCTTTTAAAGCTTCTTTTTGAATGTCTAGGCCTTGGATGACGTTTTCGTTCATAGATGTAGCACTTTTTTCTACAGTCTCAGATGAAACGTGGGAGAATAAACTGCTTGGTCCGAAAAGAACGAAAAGGAAAACCGCGAATGCGACCAATAAAGGTCCAAATGTCATCCACAGCTTTTTTTTCATTATTTTAGCGCCTCGAGTTGTGTAATAATCATTTCAGGAGTAGCCCATTCGTCGCGGTCAAATTCTGAAACGGGTACAGTAATATCTAATTTTTCTTCAATTTCAATTAAAAGTTGAACTGTTGCCATGGAATCGAGCAATCCTTCATCAAATAATTTAATATTTGTATTTTGTACTACTTCTTCAGTTTCTGTAATTTCTTCTAATATTTCTAATACATTTTCACGAAAAGCCATTTAAATTACCACCTTTAGTTAGTTTTAAAAATTAATTTTATCTAAAATTCCTGAGAAAATCAGGAACCCGAAACATACAAAATGGAACGTTATGATGACACTAATTACATAAGTTACTTTATTTTTTGGATAAATTTTATGTTTCTTATTGAAGCGTTCAAAGAGGTCGAATCCTACAATTAACGCAGCTTGGTAAAGTCCGTACACGATGTAATACCAGTGAAGACCGTGCCAAACTCCCATGATGAAGAAGTTTACAAAATAAGCCAAGTAGGCAATAGTAAACTTGCTTTTAAACCATTTCTTTTTTGTTAACCAAAAAACAAAACGCATAAAAACATAATCGCGGAACCAGAAGGAAAGTGTCATATGCCAACGATTCCAGAACTCTTTAATATTTCGAGCTGCAAAGGGTTTGTTAAAGTTCATAGGTGTTTCTATTCCTAATAAATAACTGACACCAACTGCAAAAGCACTATATCCAGCAAAATCAAAGAACAAATACATACTATAGGCATACATATAACCGAATAAGCTAAGTTTGGTATCAACATGATGCGTAATTGCAACGTCGAGAGGAATAACAAAATGTTTATTTACTAAGTATGCAATAATAAATTTGTATAAAAAACCAAGGAAAATAAGGAAGATTCCTCGATTTAATAGTGCCACATAGGCTTCTTTACTAGGCGGATTATCAACATTTTTTTTAAAACGTCGGAACCGGTCAATTGGTCCAGATGAAATAGTTGGGAAAAATAGTAAGAAGTTGACAAAATCCCATGCGTTATATTGCTTAATTAAATTATCACGTATTTCGATAATCATTTGTGCTGCTTTAAAGGTTAAGTATGAAATCCCAAGGAAACCAACCATAGTTACATGGTCTCCTAATATGGGAACAACTTTAGATATAACAAGCGGGAGGATAGACAAAATTACTGCAATAACGAAGACGCCGCCGTGATTCTGTTTGCGCTCCTGCCTGTAGTGGAAATAGAGTCGAACGAGAGCAAGTTGCCAAAAAACGAAAAATATAAAAGTAATCGCTTGGACAGTACTTGCTGAAAATAAAAAGTATAAAAATACTAGAGTGACAAAAGCATTATAAATCGGTAGTCTTTTTCCTAACAAACCAGCTACTATGATAGGAAGTAAAAATAGAAGAAGTACCCCAAAATAAAGAATTGTACCGTATGGTGTGCTCACTATTTGTTAACCTCTTGATTAAGAGCTTTTCGGTCAATTTTGCCATTCATTGTTAACGGGAATTCCGTTTTATAAATCCATTTTCGTGGAATCATATATGTTGGCATAAATTCTTTTAATTCATTTTTGATTGCTGCACTTAGCTGGTATTCTTTTGTGAAATCGTTTGGGGATGGAATAACTTGAGCCACTAACATATCGACTTTTCCATCTTTCATCTTTGGAATAATAGCGCAGTTTTGGATAAGACTTACTTTTTTTAGATTATTTTCAATATCTTCTAGTTCGATACGATAACCATGTAATTTAATTTGGAAATCTAGGCGGCCTTGGAAAAATAAGTAACCGTCTTTAATGATACCTGAATCACCTGTATGATAAGCTTGGTAGCCTTTATAATCAAAGAATACTTGATCTGTTTTCTCTGGTTCGTTTAAGTATCCTTTAGAAACACTTGCGCCGATAAGGACAATTTCACCTTTTTCGCCATCCGGTAAGACATCACCAGTTTCTTGATCGATAATGTGTAATCGCATGTCTGGCTTAATTACACCAAGTGGTAAACTTGGATAAGCGTCAATTAGTTCAGCTGTTATTCTCACTTGTGTGACGGCAACAGTTGCTTCTGTTGGACCATAAGTATTATAAATCACTGCATCCGGAAAACGAACGAGCAATTCACGCGCTGTTTTCTTAGCAAGTACTTCACCACAAAATAAGAATCGTGTTAAATTAGGGTTGTTTTCTTGATTAAAGTTTGGGTCTAATAAGCACAAATCTGCGAAAGAAGGTGTAGAAACCCATACATCAAAACTTTGAGCGGGAATTTCATGGTATAAATCCTTTAAGTTAGATGTGATTGTTTTATCCATCGGCACAAGAGTTCCGCCAGATAATAAACAAGGATATAAATCCATGACAGATAAATCAAAAGAAAATGGTGCTTGGTTTAAAAACCGTAATCCTTGTTGTAAAGAGAAATCTTGCAAAATCCAGTTGCTAAAGCTTACTAAATTATTTTGGCTAATTTGAACACCTTTTGGATTTCCTGTACTTCCAGAAGTATAAATAATATAGTAGTTATCATCATTTTTTACACAGGATGTTGGATCTGGTTTTTCATCAAAATGTTTTTCTAAAGCATCTACTAAATTTTCTGCATTTAAAACCGGACAATCAGTTATTGTAAGGTTTTCTGGCAACTCTTCTGTACAAATAAATAGCGCTGGATCAGCTGCTTTTTTTATTTGCTCTATACGTTCAACTGGCATAGAAAAATCTACTGGAACATAGGCACGACCAGATTTGATTGCTCCTAAAAAAGCAATAATCATTAGTGGAGACATATGTCCATAAACGATAATAGGTTTTTCTTTATCAGTTTTTAAATTTTTTAATAAGTAGGAGCCAAGTGCATCGGATTGACGTTTCAGTTCTTTATAGGAAAGACGTGTTCCAGCATATTCATAGCAAGGGAAATCCGGCGTCTTCTCTGCCCAGGCATCAATTCTCTCTATAATACTTGTTGTCATCATTGATATTCCCATTTTTAAACCGTCCTTTCTTTTTTAGAATTCATTGTAAATAAATTTCGCGCCTTCTGGGTTTTTGAAACCATAAAACCATAGTAATCCAAGCAATACAGCAAAATAAAAAATGGTTTTTAATGTGAAAATAGTTGCAGGATGATGTAAAAATAGTTTTATTTTGTCCATAAATCCACCTCGTTTTGTTTCAATTACATTACGAATGTTAAAATTAAACACTTAATACTTACTTACTGTAATACATTTGTCTTTAAATGTCCAATTACATTTTTGTAAGGTTAGAAAATAGAGATATTTTGAACTTAAAAGCGTATGCGCGTATAATGAAAAGATAGATATAGCAACATGTTTTTGCTAAGAATGGAGGGGGATTAGGGTGAATCAGAAGAAAATTGCAGGAGAAAAAGCATGTGGATGGGTGAAAGATGGAATGGTTGTCGGACTTGGAACAGGGAGTACTGTTTACTATACAATCGAAAAATTAGGAGAAATGGTACGTGACGGTCTCAATATTACTGGAATTGCTACATCTGAAGAAACTGCAATACAAGCTAAAAAACTGGGCATCCCATTAAAATCTTTAAATGATGTAAAGCAAATAGATGTCACAATTGATGGAGCAGATGAAGTGAACAAAGATTTTCAAGGGATAAAAGGTGGAGGAGGAGCGCTTTTACGCGAAAAAATGGTAGCAGCAGCTAGCTTGATGAATATTTGGGTAGTGGAAGAAAAGAAATTAGTGGAAGAACTTGGCGAATTTTCACTTCCAATAGAAGTAATTCCATTTGGCTGGAAACAAATTAAGTGGAGTCTTGAAAAAGAAGCAATTGAAACAGAATTACGAAAAAATGATTCAGGAAAAGTGTATCAGACAAATAATGGAAATTATATTTTGGACATTAAAAATCAAATTTTGACGAATCCAGTAGAATGGCAAGAAAAACTAGCGGGGATTCCTGGAATTGTCGAGCATGGATTGTTTTTAGATTATGTGGATATAGTTATTTGTGGAAAAGCAAATGGAGAAGCAATAGTAATAAAAAAATAGTTATTTCTTCTATATAAAAGATAAAAGAAATAACTATTTTTTATTAAGATTTATTGGCTAATGTTTTTTTCATTTCCTTATGTTCGATGTTTGCATCAAGAAAAATTTCGGAACATGTTTCATAGCCTAATTTTTCATAAAAAGGAATAGCGGTTAATTGGGCGCCAAGTTTCAGGGTTTTTAAGCCGCGCTTTTTGGCCTCTTTTTCAATGGCTTCCATAATGCGACGTCCACTTCCAGTCCCACGAGCGATTTTCTGAGTGCAAATACGCTCTACTTTACCATAGCCGTCTTTCACACGGAATCTTCCGGTTGCAAGTGGCGTACCGTCCTCTGCATAGTCAACAAACATGTCCACTGAATCCATTTCGTCAAATTCGTCCCACTCTAATTCAGGATCAACATGTTGTTCGACGACAAATACGTCATTTCTGATTTTTAGGGCAGCTTGTTTCCCGATTTCATCTGTTACTTTCTTTACTGTCAAGTTGTTTCCGTCCTTTCTTATGCACGCATGCTTTCTAAATCAAATGTATTTACTGGAAGCATAAATTGAAGGGATTCTTTGATAAATGGCTGCCAGTATTTCCAGCGATGGTCGCCATTAAATACACGGAAGTAATAATCAAACCCTCGAGAAGTCAAAATTTGTTCTAAAGATTTATTTGGTGATAAGAAATCGAGTACTTCATTTCCAGTAGTTTCAACTGCAGTTTCTTGATCACCAATAATATGATAAATTTTCACTCTGGCAGGATCAGCTTTTTCTGCTAGGGCAAGAATGGTTTCATCAACATATGGAGAATGCAAAATAACATTACCAAATGTAAAAGGAAATAGAAGTGCTGCTTTTAATGAAACAGATGCTCCGAGTGAGTCACCCATAAGGAATCTGCTTGTTGGCATCTGGAAGGAAGGGAAACGTTCTTCAAGATAAGGAACTAGTTCAAAGGCTAAGAAACGGATATAAGCTTCATTTTGTTTACCATCAGGGTGATATTTCTCACGCCGATCCATTACGGTTTTGTAAGGAATTCCAATGAAAATGGCTTTTTGAATCTGTTCATTTACCGCTAATTCTTCGGAGTGGCGCGCAAGTTTCCCAAACTGAAAATAATCTTTTCCATCTTGTACAATAAAAAGTGGATATTTGTAAAGTGGCGAAAAATCAGGTGGCAAGCAAATAATTAAATTGAGTTCCTCTCCTAGCGATTTACTATAAAATTTCTCATCCAACATTTTGTGAGCTGTCATATCCATTCTCTCCTTTCTTGAAATTATTCCTTCTAAGATGATTGTTTTTTGAAAAGTTACTCTATTTTAGCATGAATAACGCTAAAAGAAAGAACATTTTGCCTATTTATTTGAAAAAATTTTCTTTTTCACATGACTTCACTGCAATAATGCTAGTTATTATGCTATACTGAAACATACAATAATTCTGTTTTAACGATAGAAAGTGGGGATTTTGAATGAGTAAAGATATTGACTGGAGTAATTTAGGTTTTAGTTATATTAAAACGGACAAACGTTACATTTCTTATTGGAAAGACGGGGAATGGGACGAAGGTACACTAACGGAAGACAATACGCTACATATTAGCGAAGGCTCCACAGCGCTTCATTACGGACAACAATGTTTTGAAGGTTTGAAAGCATATCGATGTAAGGACGGTTCGATAAATCTTTTTCGCCCAGATCGTAATGCTGCTCGAATTCAAAAAAGTTGTGAGCGTTTATTAATGCCGCATATCCCAACAGAAAAATTTATTGATGCTGTTATGCAGGTTGTGCGTGCGAATGAAGAATTTGTTCCTCCATATGGCACAGGTGCAACACTTTATCTACGTCCATTTGTTATTGGTGTTGGTGATAATATTGGTGTACATGCAGCTCCAGAGTATATTTTCTCTGTTTTCTGCTCTCCAGTAGGACCATATTTCAAAGGTGGAATGGCGCCAACTAACTTTATCGTATCTGATTTTGACCGTGCTGCTCCAAATGGTACAGGTGCAGCAAAAGTAGGCGGAAACTATGCAGCAAGTTTACTTCCAGGCCAAGCAGCAAAAGAACGTAATTTTGGTGATTGTATTTATTTAGATCCAGCTACGCATACAAAAATTGAAGAAGTTGGTTCTGCTAATTTCTTTGGTATTACTAATGATGATAAATTCATTACACCATATTCACCTTCTATTTTGCCAAGTATCACGAAATATTCATTGCTTTATTTGGCAGAACATCGTCTAGGTTTAAAAGCTGAAGAAGGCGATGTATATATTGATAAATTAGATGAATTCAAAGAAGCTGGAGCATGTGGAACAGCGGCGGTTATTACACCTATTGGTGGCATCCAAACGAAAGATGACTTCCATGTATTCCACAGCGAAACGGAAGTAGGACCTGTAACTAAACGCTTATTCGATGAACTGTGTGGTATTCAATTTGGAGATATAGAGGCTCCAGAAGGTTGGATTTATAAAGTGAAATAATGATAAAACCGTCCGTTCAGCGGGCGGTTTTTTATAATTAAAAGTAAAAGGCATTTCCCGCAAATTAAAAGGAAGTGCTTTTTTTATTGACATAAATGCAACTCGGTGTTACTATGTAGTAGTAATAAGTCATACAGAATACCTGTGACACTGAGTAGTGGAACCTAATAATAAATTGGAAAGAAGGTTGTATTCAAATGAAAAAAGTCATTATTAAAGCCACTAGATTGGAAAAATCATTTAAGAAAACAGAAGTCTTAAAGGGTGTAGATTTTGAAGTAGAGCGTGGCGAAATTTTTGCATTGCTTGGATCAAATGGTGCTGGAAAAACAACAACCATCCAAATTTTAGCCACTCTTTTAAAAGCGGATAATGGAAGTGCGAATGTATCTGGTTTTGATGTTCTGAAAAGCCCAGAGAAAGTGCGCGAACATATTAGTCTTACTGGACAATTTGCAGCTGTGGACGGACTTTTGACTGGGAAAGAAAATATTTTACTCATTGCTAAATTACGTGGAGAAAAAAATCCATCTCAAACTGCGAGTGATTTATTAAACCGTTTTGGTCTTGAAGAAGCAGCAGAACGGCGTGCGGACACTTATTCAGGAGGAATGACACGACGTCTTGATATTGCTATGAGCTTGGTTGGTTCTCCAGATGTAATTTTTCTTGATGAACCGACAACTGGACTTGATCCTGAGGGGCGAATTGAAGTATGGAAAACAATTAAGGCACTTTCAGAGGAAGGAAAAACCATTTTACTAACTACACAATATTTAGAAGAAGCGGAACAGTTAGCTGATAAAATTGCTATTCTTCACAGTGGGAAGATTATTGCTAATGGAACTTTAGATGAACTAAAAAAATTATTCCCGCCTGCTGAAATTGAATACGTCGAAAAGCAACCATCTCTAGAAGAAATTTTTCTAGCAATTATTAATGAGAAGGAGGAAGTAAAATGAAAGCAGTTCGCGATACTAGTATATTATTTGGTCGATCTATGCGTCACATTTTGCGTAGTCCTGATACAATTATCACGGTGGCAATTATTCCGATTATGATTATGTTAATGTTTGTGTATGTCTTAGGTGGGGCGATTCAAACAGGGACCGACAATTATGTTGATTACTTGTTACCGGGTATTATTTTAATGGCTATAGCAAGTGGAATTGCTTATACAGCAGTACGATTATTTACAGATGTACAAAAAGGTTTATTTCAACGATTTCACTCTATGCCAATTAGTCGTTCTTCGGTATTATGGGGACATGTTTTAACTTCGCTTGTTTCGAATGCAATTTCAGTAGTATTAATTATTCTTGTTGCGCTTTTAATTGGTTTTCGTTCTTCTGCTGGTTTGATGGAGTGGCTCGCTGTTGCGGGGATATTACTGTTATTTACATTAGCGCTAACATGGGTCGCTGTTATTCCAGGTTTAACTGCAAAATCAGTGGATGGCGCGAGTGCATTTTCATATCCACTCATTTTTTTACCATTTATCAGTTCAGCTTTTGTTCCTACCGATACAATGCCCACAGTGGTTCGTGCATTTGCTGAAAATCAACCGGTAACCTCTATTGTTAATACGATTCGAGCATTGCTTTATTCAGGAGAAGTGGGGAGTGAAATATGGGTCGCACTAGCTTGGTGTATAGGAATTACAGTCGTCGCCTATGTTTTTGCTGTACTAAAATATAAAAAAACAATTTAAATAAAAAAGATTGACTCCGAGGAGCCAATCTTTTTTTAATTTTCACCAGAAATATGTTTTTTCGGTAAGATAAAATGAATGAAATAACTAACAATACAACAAGCAAACATTACCCAGAAAACCATGTGAAGCCCGCTATATAAAATATCTCTGAGCGGTCCAACAAGGTCTGCGTTTACATTGCCGGAAGTTTGTGGACTAATTAGTTGGTTTAAATTGCTACGATTCACTTCACTACCAGCGGCTGCGCGGAACTGACTTGTTAGAACAGAATTAAAAATAGTTCCAAATACAGCTACACCAATTGTTTGACCAACTGTTCTAAAAAGTGTGTTAGAGGCAGTTGCAATCCCTGTTTGGAATCTCGGCACAGCATCTTGAACGGTGACTGTCGTAGTAGTAAAAATGATTCCAAAACCAAATCCCATAAATGCGCTATTTAAATAGAAGAAGATATCATTTGTTGAAGCTGGGAATAAAGCTAAAATTAGTCCGCTGGCCGCTGTAATCAATACACCAATGCCAACTGTGTGTCGGTTTCCAAGTGTCATTAGAAGCTTCCCACCAATAAATGATCCAATAATCCATGTAATTGAGAGTGGGGCAAGCATGAAGCCTGCAATCGTAGCTCCATGACCAAGCATTCCTTGTGCCCACATTGGAATATATACATTGATTCCAATTAAAAAAGCACTAATTAAGAAACCAATTAAGTTTCCGATTAAGACAACTGGATTTTTAAATAAGACAAATGGCATAATCGGGTCTTTCGCTCGTTTTTCTACAAAATAAAAAGTAATAAATAATAGAATCGAAGCAACAAATAGAATGACGACGAGCGGCTCCGTCCAGTTGAGTGATTCGCCGGCTCGTTGTAAGGCAAATAATAATCCAAGTAGCGCGACCGTAAAGAGTGAGGCACCAAGATAATCAATTGGTAATTTCACATGTTCCACCTGTTCACGTAAGTAAAGCAAAATAAGTAAGATTGTTAAGAGGCCAATAGGTACATTAATAAAGAAAATCCAATGCCATGAAAGTTGATCTACTAGAAACCCGCCAACAAGTGGTCCAAATACGCCAGCAATACCCCATGCAGACCCCATAAAGCCAAGCACTTTCGCTCGTTTTTCAAATGGATAAACGTCAGCGATAATCGTCATAGTAGAAGGTAAAATCCCACCTGCGCCAATACCTTGAATCGCGCGAAAAATAATTAATTGTTCCATATTTTGTGCGAATCCACAAAGTGATGAGCCAATAATAAAAATAATTGTCGCAATTACAAAGATATTTTTTCGTCCATACAAATCAGACAGTTTTCCATAAATCGGAACCGTCACTGCTGATGTTAGCAAATAAACAGAAAAAATCCAGTTCATTAACTCTATACCGTCCAACTGACTTACAATCGTTGGCATCGCAGTACTCACGATGGTACCTTCAATAGCTGCCATAAATGTTGCAACAAATACAGCGATGGTAACGGCTTTTACTTTTGTTTGTTCCAAAAAATTCCCTCCCTTTTCATCTACCGAATTATAGCATATAAAACGAAAGAAATGCGAAAAAGTTAATCCTAAGAAATGCGCTCCATAAAGATAAGCGCTATAATATAATAGTAGAAAGTGAACTAAAGGAGGAATACGCTTGTCATACGAACCAAATACAAAACAAACAATGCAAAAGATTAAAGAATTAACATCTATCCCAAGCCCAACTGGTAACACTGGGAAAATTATTGAAACAATTTCCAAGGAGTTAGACAGTGCCAACATTCCTTATAGCTTAAATAATAAAGGTGGTTTAATCGTTACGCTTCCGGGCAAAGATGATACAAAACATCGTATGCTAACGGCGCATGTGGATACACTTGGGGCCATGGTTAAAGAAATTAAATCTGATGGAAGATTACTTTTAACTTTAATTGGTGGCTACCGTTTTAACGCAATTGAAGGTGAATATTGTACGATTGAAACAAGTGCTGGAGATTTGTATAGCGGAACTATTCTTATGCACCAAACTTCTGTCCATGTGTATAAAGATGCTGGAACTGCTGAACGTAATGATAAAAATATGGAAGTTCGTCTAGATGTGAGAGCGCTAGATGCAGATAAAGTACGTGCGCTTGGAATTGAAGTAGGGGACTTTGTTTCCTTTGATCCACGTGTCCAAATTATTAATGATGAGTATATTAAATCTCGCCATTTAGATGATAAAGCAAGTGTCGCGATTTTATTACAACTAATTAATTACATTCACGAACAAAAACTAGAGTTGCCACACACAACCCACTTCCTTATCTCTAACAATGAAGAAATCGGTTATGGTGGAAATTCTAATATTCCAGTCGAAACAGTGGAGTATCTGGCTGTTGATATGGGAGCGCTTGGTGATGGACAAACATCGGATGAATACACGGTTTCCATTTGTGCAAAAGATGGTAGTGGTCCTTATCACCTTGGTCTGCGTAAACATTTAGTGGAACTTGCTAAAAAGAATCATATCGACTATAAAATAGATATTTATCCGTTTTACGCATCGGATGCAAGTGCGGCGATTAATGCTGGTAATGATATTATTCACGGTTTAATTGGACCAGGAATTGATGCTAGTCATGCTTATGAGCGTACACATCGAGATTCACTTTATCATACAGAAAAATTAGTTTATGCTTATTTATTTTCAAATATAATAAAATAGGAGGAATTCCATATGAATGTCCATGATTTTTCTGAAAAAGCAATGAATGGTAAAGAAATATCCTTAAGTGATTATAAAGGTAAAGTTTTATTAATCGTTAATACTGCGAGTAAATGTGGCTTAACACCCCAACTAGAAGGTCTTGAGGCAATGTATAAAAAACTCGGCGGGGCTAACTTTGAAATTCTTGGTTTTCCTTGTAACCAGTTTTTACGTCAAGATCCTGGTAGTGATGAAGAAATCTTAGAATTTTGCCAAATGAATTATGGTGTAACTTTCCAAATGTTTTCTAAAATTAAAGTAAAAGGTAAAGATGCTAGTCCGCTATACAAATACTTAACTGAACAAACGGGCGGCAAAAAAGTAGAATGGAACTTTGCGAAATTCTTGATTGATGAAAATGGGGAAGTTGTTGAACGTTTCTCTTCAAAAATGAAACCAGAAGATTTTGAGGATAAAGTGGAAGCACTTGTTGCAAATGTAAAATAAATATTAAAACTCGGTAATGAAAATGAATCATTACCGAGTTTTTTTGCATCTTAAGGAGGATAAAATGCAAGTTACCAAAATAAGCTTGTAGTTTCACTTAGACTATTTATAATGAAATAGAGAGGGAGGTGGCTAAATGAAATTTCGAGTGAAGCTGGATAATAGTGTTGCGGTTGGTGGAGTTGACCTACATTGCCACCCACAAGATATCGAAAAAGTAACGAATATTGTTTTAAGTTTAGAAGAAAAAATCTCTGTGAAAAAAGACGGGGAAACTTACTTGCTCGAACCGAAAGTTATTTTGTATTTTGAAGCTGTTGAAAATAAAATTTTTGTTTACACTGAAGAAGAAGTATATGAAACTAATTGGAAATTATATGAACTAGAGAAACGATTTGATGAGAGCTCTTTTTTTAGATGCTCCAAATCAATGATTTTAAATATTGAATGGATAGAAAAAGTTGCGCCTGGTTTTAACGGCAGATTTGAAGCAAGTTTGTTGAACAACGAAAAAGTCATTATTTCTAGACAATATGCTAAAGTTTTAAAACAAAAATTACAGATTGGAGGGGGAAAATAAATGAGAGACAAACTAATTGAGTATATTCAAACTTTTAGCGTCATTTTTACAGGTTCTATTATAACCACAACTTTTTCATATATGTTTTCGGGACATGGAGAAGATATTTCCATTCAAGATATTATTGCTTTACTAATATTTAGTTTGGTTGTCATTATTTTTCAGCAGGTCCTTTTTAATCAAGCAACAATACGAAAACGAACTTTTACTTTTCGGATGATTATTTATTTCTTTTTTGTTGAAGCAGCTATTTTAGGAATTGGGTGGATGCTTAATTGGTACAGCACATTAACTGGATTTCTAAGTATTTTCGTGTTTGTTAGCATTACATTTTTTTTCATGTATCTATTTTTTCATATGCAAGATAGAAAAGTCAGTAATGAAATCAATCAAAAACTAGCAGAAATGCGAGAAAAGGAGATAAAATGATTAAACTAATAAATGTAGTTAAAAACTATGGAAAAGTTGCCGCGGTCAAAGGAATCAATTTTGAAGTTGAAAAAGGATCATTATTTGCCTTCCTTGGTGAAAATGGTGCTGGAAAATCGACGACGATTAGTATGATTTGTACAGAAAGCGAACCGACATCAGGAGAAATTTTTATTGACGATGAAAAATTAACATTTAAAAATCGAAAAGCATTTAGACAAAAATTAGGTGTTGTTTTTCAAGATAATGTGTTGGATGATTTACTAACGGTAAGAGAAAACTTATTTAATCGCGCAAGTTTATATGGAAAAACTAAAGCAGAGATTGTCGAGCGTTTAGAGCTTGTTTCATCTATTATGGAAATTGAGGATATTTTAGGTCGACGTTTTGGAAAGTTATCTGGTGGCCAAAAGCGTCGAGCTGAAATTGCTAGAGCGATTATGCATAATCCAGAAATATTGTTACTGGATGAACCAACTACAGGACTCGATCCAAAAACAAGAATAAGTGTTTGGAAAATTATCGATTATTTGCGAGAAGAATTCGGCATAACGGTATTTTTGACGACACATTATTTAGAAGAAGCCAAAGATGCAGACCAATTAGCAGTCATTCATAAGGGGAAAATTATTGCGCAAGGCACACCGGCGAATATAAGAAGTCGTTTTTCTGTTGATAAAATTTTCTTTTATGGGGCAAACATAGCAGAACTTCAAACAATAATAAAAAAAGTGAACTTACCCTATAAAGTCTCAAAAGGAACAATGCGTGTGGATGTTATAGATGGAAATATCGGAATTTTGAATATATTGAATCAAGCGGCAGGTTTTTACAGTTCTTTTGAGGTGATTAAAGGAAATTTGGATGATGCATTTATCTCAATGATTAAGGAGGATTCTAATGATTAGTCGTAATTTAAAAATTTACTTTCGTGATAGAACCGCTGTATTAATGTCGTTATTAACCGTTTTAATTATTATTGGACTTTATGCAATCTTTTTAGGAAATAATATGGAAGAGATGTTTAAACAGGCTTCTGGAAAAACGACAGGGGTAGAAGAATTAGTAAATACTTGGGTGATTGCGGGAATTTTATCTATCACACCTGTCACAGTTTCGCTAGCTGTTTTTTCTTTGAAAGTACATGATGAAGAGGAGAGTATTGCGAGAAGTTTTGCAATAACACCTGCTTCCAGATGGCGCATTGTGGTGAGCTATATTGTTAGTGGCTTGGTTGCCTCATTTGTCCTTTCACTTATAACTCTTTTTGTTGGAGAAATGTATATTTGGTTGACAGGAGGAGCGATTTTACCGCTTGAAAGTTGGTTGGGTTTAATTAGTACGATGTTAATTAATGTCATTTGTTGTAGTAGTATCATGTTTTTTATTACTAGTATGGTAAAACAAGCGAGCGCATTTAGTTCTGTTTCCACTATTGTTGGTACCGTTATTGGTTTTATTGCCGGGATTTATTTACCGATTGGTTCTCTTCCAGACACGGTGCAAACAATTATGAAGTGTTTTCCGTTTACATATGGAGCATCCGCTATTCGTGAAATAATGACAAAAGCGCCTTTACAACAAGTTTTTGCGGGGAATTCAAATGCAATGAACGCCACAAAAGAAATGATTGGTATTACCATTTATTGGGGCAATAAAACAGTGACGACGGGACTAAGTTTACTTATTTTAATTGCCTTTGCAGTCGTGTTTGGGGTGTTATCGGTCCTCCTCATGAAACGACAAACTAAATAATTTTTGAATAAAAAAACAGCCGAAGTTCTCCTAATTATGCTATACTAATGGAATGTGAATGAATCTAGGAGGAAAATAACAATGAGTCAAGATTTGCAAAAAGAAGTTGCTTCACGCAAAACGTTTGCGATTATTTCTCACCCGGATGCTGGGAAAACGACGATTACAGAACAATTATTATTATTCGGTGGCGTTATCCGTTCAGCTGGGACTGTAAAGGGAAAGAAATCTGGAAAGTTTGCGACAAGTGACTGGATGGAAATTGAAAAACAACGTGGAATCTCGGTAACGAGTTCTGTTATGCAGTTTGATTATAATGGATCAAGAATTAATATTTTGGATACACCAGGGCACTCTGATTTCAGTGAAGATACGTATCGAACATTAATGGCAGTGGATAGTGCTGTCATGGTTATTGATGCAGCCAAAGGTATTGAAGCACAAACCCTCAAATTATTCAAAGTTTGTCGGATGCGCGGAATTCCTATTTTTACGTTTATTAACAAAATGGACCGCCAAGGGAAAATGCCACTTGAACTCCTTGCTGAATTAGAAGAAGTTTTAGAAATTGAATCGTATCCAATGAACTGGCCAATTGGTATGGGAAAAGAGCTTGCTGGGCTTTATGATCGTTATCATCGTGTAATTGAACAATATCGCTCGGAAGAAGATGAGCGCTTCTTACCACTTGGTGAAGATGGTGATTTGAAGGAAGCGCACGAAATTCAAAAATCACTCTATTATGATCAAGCATTGGAAGAAATAATGTTACTTGATGAAGCAGGTAATGATTTCAGCCGCGAACGTATTCTTGCGGGAGAACAAACTCCAGTATTTTTTGGGAGTGCATTAACAAATTTTGGTGTAGAAACTTTCTTACGTACCTTTGTTGATTTTGCGCCAGCCCCTTCAAGCCACGAATCTAATGAAGGCATTATTGAAGCAGACAATCCGAAATTCTCTGGATTTATCTTCAAAATCCAAGCAAACATGAATCCTGCTCACCGAGATCGTATTGCTTTTATTCGAATTTGTTCAGGCGAATTTGAGCGTGGAATGAATGTGACGTTAACCCGAACAGGAAAAAGTATCAAATTAGCTAATTCCACTCAGTTTATGGCAGATGACAGGGAAACCGTTAATCGTGCTGTAGCCGGAGATATTATCGGTTTATACGACACTGGTAACTACCAAATTGGTGATACGATAACAAATGGAAGTAAAAAACTCGAATTTGAAAAACTTCCTCAGTTTACACCGGAATTATTTATGCGTGTTTATGCGAAAAATGTCATGAAACAAAAGCATTTCCATAAAGGTGTGGAGCAGCTCGTTCAAGAAGGTGCGATTCAATTATTTAAAACATGGCGCACAGAGGAATACATTATTGGAGCTGTCGGTCAGTTGCAATTTGAAGTATTTGAACACAGAATGCGCGGCGAATATAATTCTGAAATCCGGATGGAACCAATTGGTAAAAAAATCGCTCGTTGGGTAAAAGAAGAAGATGCGGATGAAAAACTATCCACAGCTAGAAGCATGCTAGTAAAAGATCGTTTCGACCAACCGTTATTTCTATTCGAAAATGAATTCGCGATTAATTGGTTTAATGATAAAAATCCAGATATCGAATTAACTTCATTATTATAAAATACGCAACCTATTTGTACTTTCGCAAATAGGTTGTTTTTTTCTTGACAATTTTTTAAAACGCGCTATAATTAGTTAGAATTCTAATTAATAAGGAGTTGTACTTGTGAGAAGAGAGAAGACGATGGATACGTTAATTCGGTCGATTATGATTAAATCTAAACGGAAAATGGATGCAAAAGTAGGTCAATTTGGATTGACCGAACAACAAGCTAGAGTTCTGGGATTTTTAAATGATAACGCGGCAAATGAAATTATCCAAAAAGATCTTCAGCGAATTTTCCAAACGCGTGGAGCGAGTATTACTAGCCTCATTCAAGGGCTCGAGAAAAAGAAATTAATTTCACGTAAACCAAGCATTCGAGATGGCAGAGAAAAAGTAGTCACTTTAACAGAGGAAGGCAAACGAATCGTGGATGAATTTAATGCTTTTTTTCCGCGTGAAGATGATAAAGCGAAAAAAATACTTTCTTCTGATGAGTATCAAACCTTAATTGAACTACTTAGTAAAATTGATGACAACACAGAATAAAAAAATTTAGTTATATAGTTAGAATTCTAACTAATTTCAAGGGAGGAATTAAAATGAAACACGGAGATAATTATTATTTAACAAAAGCGAGTATTCCAAAAGCGATAGCACACTTATCCATTCCAATGATGCTTGGTATGTCAGTAGGGGTCATTTATAATATCGTCAATGCCTTTTTTATTGGTTTATTACATGATACATCCATGTTAACAGCTGTGACGCTTGGTTTACCAATGTTTACAGTGTTAATGGCAATTGGGAATATGTTTGGAGTTGGTGGTGGTACGTATATTTCTCGTTTACTAGGGAAAGAAGAAGGAATAAAGGCGAAACAAGTATCGGCTTTTGTTTTATACGGAAGTTTGGTTTTAGGTATTTTATGCGCCATTTTATTAGGATTTTTAATCAATCCAGTTACTCATTTTCTGGGTGCGGATACAACGAGTTTTTTACACACGAAAAATTATACATTGGCGCTTCTAATTTGTAGTCCGTTTATTATTGCTAATTTTGCTTTAGAGCAAGTTGTTCGGGCAGAGGGAGCTTCTCGGGTTTCAATGAATGGGATGCTGATTGGTACGCTAGTTAATTTAGTGTTTGATCCATTACTTATTTTATATTTTGATTTTAATGTCGTAGGAGCTGCCGTTTCAATTGGTTTAGCAAGTATCGTTTCACTTATCTATTATGCTTGGTATTTAGAGAAAAAAAGTGATTATTTATCCATTCGTTTTAAATGGTTTAAAGCAACCAAAGAAATTGTCCAAAACGTTTTTAAAATTGGTGTTTCTGAGCTACTTTTATCATTATTTTTAATTGTGACAACGCTCGTTTTAAATCATTATTCGATGATATACGGGGATGGAGTGGTTGCAGGGTTTGGTGTAGCGCTACGGGTAGTGCAGTTACCTGAATTTATTTGTATGGGACTTTACATGGGAATTATTCCACTTTTGGCATATAATTACAGCTCGGGAAATATTGCACGGTTTGAGAAAGCAATCCGTTTTACAGCATTCAGTATCGGTTTTATTGTGCTTGTGATTTCTAGTTTTGTATTTATTTTCCGTTTTCAAGTTATGCATTTATTTAGTGACAATCAAAGTGTTATATCACTTGGTGTGCATATTATGATTGCGATGCTGATATCTTCTCTTTTTAGCGGATTTACAGGGCTCTTTACAAGTACTTTTCAGGCGATTGGAAAAGCGGTTCCAGCTACAATTATGTCCGTCTCGCAAGGAATTATTTTTATTCCCGTCATTATAATAGGTCAACATTATTTTGGTTTAATGGGTGTGATTTGGTCCTTAACAGCGACAGAAATTCTTACGTGTATAATCGGTGTGATACTATTCACAATTTATAATATTAAAATCGCCAGTAGCGCGAAAACTAAAGATCTACTGGTTTAAAAAGTTTGTGAGAAAAATTAGTTGACGAGTACTTCTTTATTATGGTATTATTCTCTAAGTAATCATATATCGTTCTTTGACAAATGTCAGAGGGGAGTAGCGCTGATTAGCTCTTTAATCAGGATAAAGTCGTCATTACATGATAGAGATATCATCGGTTTTATCACATTTAATTTTAAATGTTAGCGAGACCTTTGCCTTTACGGGCAGGTCTCGCTTTTTTGTTTCTTCAAAATAGGAGATCTTTGACATTTTAATAGAACAAAGGAGGAAAAGAATTAGTGGATACAGCAATGATTTTAGAGTACGGTTGGGTACTACTTGTCTTAATCGGTCTTGAGGGTATTTTAGCAGCAGATAATGCAGTAGTTATGGCTGTTATGGTAAAACACCTTCCAGATAAACAACAGAAAAAAGCATTATTTTATGGATTGATGGGTGCCTTTGTTTTCCGTTTTGGCGCATTATTCTTAATCTCCTTCTTGGCAAATGTATGGCAAGTTCAAGCGCTAGGTGCCGCTTATTTACTTTATATCGCTATTAGTCATATTTGGAAACATGCCAAAGGAAAAGATGGAGAAAAAGTAAAAAAAGAAAAAGCAGGATCAGGTTTTTGGATGACAGTTTTAAAAGTAGAGATTGCAGATATAGCGTTTGCGATTGATTCCATGCTTGCTGCTGTGGCACTTGCAATTACGCTTCCAGAAACCGGATGGGGCCATATTGGCGGTATTGATACTGGACAATTCACCATTATGTTCTTAGGTGGTCTTGTTGGATTAATCATTATTCGTTTTGCAGCAACTCAATTTGTTAAATTACTAAAAAGCTATCCAAGCCTCGAAACAGCTGCCTTTTTAATTGTTGGTTGGGTGGGCGTAAAACTAGTTATTTATACATTAGCACATCCAAGTCTTGCAGTAATTCCGCATAGTTTTCCAGAGTCAACCCTGTGGAAATTAATTTTCTGGGGTGTGATGATTCTTATTATTTTGTGGGGATGGTTCGTTTCTTATCGAAGCAAGAAAAAAACAGAAACAATGAAATAATTTTAAATGACCAGAAGTGCATAGTGTACTTCTGGTTTTACATACAACGAGATGCTGAAATAATATTTTTATGATAGAGTAGAAGGATGGTGAATGAGGAATGGATGTTTCCATTTGGGGAGAATATGCGTTAGTTTTTCTTGTATTAGTAATATTGGAAGGAATTCTTTCAGCAGATAATGCGGTAGTTATGGCAGTAATCGTAAAAGGTTTGCCTCATGATAAACAACGGAAAGCTTTATTTTATGGTTTGGTAGGAGCGTTTATTTTCCGGTTTATAGCACTTTTTTTAATTTCATTTTTAGTGAAAATATGGGAAATCCAAGCAATTGGCGCGGTATATTTATTGTATCTAGCAATCAAACACATGTGGCGCTTGAAGAAGGGTAAACAAGAAGAAGTAAAAGAAACTTCCAGTGCAAAATCAACTTCCTTTTGGGGTGTGGTGGCACGTGTTGAGTTGACCGATATTGCTTTCGCGCTTGATTCGATGTTAGCTGCAGCGGCACTTGTTGTTACTTTGCCAGATTTAGGGGATTTTGATATTGGTGGAATGAACGGTGGACAATTTATCGTGATGTTCCTGGGTGGTATTGCTGGATTAGTTGTTATACGTTTTGCAGCTACACAGGTGGTTAAATTATTAGAACGCTACCCTACACTCGAAACAGCTGCCTTTTTAATTGTTGGTTGGGTTGGAGTGAAAATGGCAGTTCTAACGCTGGCACATCCTTCTGTTGCCATTATTCCAGAAGATTTTCCGGATTCAGCAGTTTGGAAGCTGACATTCTGGTCGGTTATGATAATAATAGGTTTGGGTGGTTATATCATTGCGAGAAAAAAAGAGAAGAAAACCAAGAGAGTTTGAATATGAGCAGGAAGTAAAACTACGCCGAAGATTAAAGCTTGTACTAGCTCGTATGACGCCAGTGCAGGTAATTATCGCGTATTATTTTCTTGCGGTTACGATTTCTACAATCGTCTTGAGCTTGCCGTTTACTTTACAAAAAGGGGTAAAGGTATCGTTTATTGATACCCTTTTTACAGCAGCTAGTTCGGTGAGTGTGACGGGACTTGCTACTGTAGATGTTAGCCAAACATACAGTACTGCCGGAATTTGGGTCTTAATGGCAATTTTTCAAATTGGTGGGCTAGGTGTTATGATGATCAGTACTTTCTTTTATTTAATTTTGAAGAGAAGAATTGGATTAAAGCAACGGCAACTAATTATGACTGATACGAATCAATTTACGATGAGTGGAATGGTTCGGATGTTACGCGAAATTCTAGTTTTGATTTTTGGGATTGAATTAGTAGGGGCGCTGATTTTAGGTATTTACTTTATTCCGCTGTATCCTAATTTTTGGGATGCAATGTTTCAAGGTTTATATAACTCCGTTTCACTGGTTACCAATGCAGGTGTAGATATCACCGGTAAATCATTAATACCATTTGCCAATGATTATTTTGTGCAATTTATTTCGATTTTGCTAATCATTGCTGGTGCGATTGGATTTCCGGTTTTACTAGAAACACGAAGATTTTTATTTGAAAAAAATACGCTAATACCGTTTCGTTTTTCTTTATTTGTAAAAGTAACGACGCTTACTTATTTTGTTCTTTTAATTCTCGGAGGGTTACTTATTTGGTTATTTGAATACAATCATTTCTTCAGTGGCAAAAGCTGGGACTTTGGGTTCTTTAATTCGATGTTCTTATCAGCTACCTCTAGAAGCGCGGGTCTACAAACGATGGATAGCGGTGCGCTCTCTGTTTCCACATTATTACTTGTCTCGTTCCTGATGTTTATTGGAGCATCACCTAGTTCGGTTGGTGGTGGGATACGAACGACCACCTTTGCAATTACAATATTGTTCATTTATTCGGTTATTCGCGGTCGGAAACATGTTTACATTTTTGGGCGGGAATTACATCAAGAAGACGTGCGTAAATCGCTTGCAGTCACATTCGTCGCAGGGTTTATAAGTATTTCCGCGATAGTGATAATGATGCAGACAGAAACGGCCTCCCTTATTTCAGTAATTTTTGAAGTGTTTTCTGCGTTCGGAACTTCTGGTTTATCAGTGGGTTTGACACCAGACTTGTCAACTCCTGGTAAATTAATTATTATTATATTAATGTTTATTGGGCGAGTCGGTATTATGTATTCTATGCTTAGTCTTAGAAATAAAAACCAGCCGAAAAACGCAATTCGTTTACCAAAAGAAAAAATAATTACAGGTTAAAACAAAAAATCTTTCCGCGAAATGTGGAAAGATTTTTTTGTTGCATGAAAAACCTCCTAATCAATTTGATTAGGAGGTAGATGATTAATATCTTGATTTTGGAACTGGTCGTCTGAAAATCCCCATTAAACCAGTTAGAGTAATTAGAATACCTGATACAACCCAAGCAGTACCGATAACAAAGAATAAAACAATCCCGATAACTACTAAGATTACACCAAAGCCGCGTGGAGCTGATTTGATTAATAGAGTCGCAATTAATGCAACAATAGATGCTATTAATGTAATCCATCCAAGATTTGCTAATTCATATCCTAAGTTTCCAGATAGATAAGTGAAAGTCTGAATATAATCTGTGACTGAATCTCCATAATTAATAATCCAAAATCCAACTAAAATTCCAATGATGGAGCCAATTAATCCGATAATAACTTCTGGCTTTCTTGAGCCCATAATAAAACCTCCTTTTTCTTTCTATATGTTTAATAACTTTCCCGCTTTGTTAATCTGCTAAACACATTTTGCAACATCGACATCCGCAGTTCAATCACTGGCTGAACAAATGTTTTTACCAATTGACTGGATAATAGGACCGTTAGAGCAAAAGTAATCACAAATAATAACAAAAACGTGGATGGGTTATATTGAAAGTCAGTCTGGCTACCTTCACGGAAAAACTTAATAAAGAAACCATGTAACAAATAAACATATAACGTATTTTTACCCCATTTAGTAAAAAATAACCTTTTTCTAGGAACAAAACTGAAAAAAGCAGCAATCGAGCAAAAACTAATGAAGTATACCAAAGCCCTAATAAATAGGCCAAGTGACTTTACTTCGACAAAGTTCGCATAAGGTTTAGAGCCCAAAAACCATTTATCATTAAGACTCGGATTTATTGCAATAAAAATTAGTAATAATACGATAAAAATACTACCGATAATTGTAGCAAAATGCGTTTTAAGTAAATAAAAATGTTCTTTTGTTAAAAAATAACCTACTAAAAAGAACGGGAAAAAAACAAGTGTCCGAGATAAACTTAAATAACCACCAATTACATCAAAATAACCTGCAACAAGACCAATGAAAACTGCAACTATAACTGATTTCCATGGTTTCATTTTTGAAAATACGAGTAACATCAAATTCCAAAAAAACAAACTAAGTAAAAACCAAAGCGACCACTCCGGATCTAAAATTTTCAGAGAAAGATTATCCTTATTTAAAAGGAAATAATAAAAAATACTATATATTAATTGAAAAAACACATAGGGTAAGATTAACTTTTTCATCATTTTTTTTAAATAACCTGGCTTTCCAAAACTCTTAGCAAAAAAACCAGAAATAAGAATAAATGCTGGCATATGAAAAGTGTAAATATAAATATAGAGAATACGCACACTTGCATATTCAGCAATAAAAGTTTGAAGAAAATGACCAAATACAACTAAAAAAATCAAAATAAATTTGGCATTGTCAAAGTAACTTTCCCGCTTATGGGCAGCTTCCACCATAATAAACAATCCTTTCTATTCTGGGTTGAACGAACCTGTTTTCTATTTTCCCTAGAATCTGTAACGATTAACCGACAGTTTAGTAACAAAAAGTATCAATTATTAAAGGTAGATGACAGCCATTTGCGATTTTTGGATGGACATGCTATCTTTAGACAATCAACTATACGGAGGCAAATTATGCTACGGCAAAAAAACGAATCGCCAGTTGGAGAACTTTTTATTACGGTGGAAGATAGTTACCTTACTTCTATTGCTTACGATGAACCGACTCATTGGGAATATTCGGTAGGGGAAGAGAATGAACAGGATGTCTACAAACAAGTGATAAAACAAATGGAAGCTTATTTTGAGGGTAAACTTGAATGTTTTGATGTTCCATTGCTCTCTCGAGGAACTGATTTTCAAAAACGTGTTTGGCAAGCGTTAAGTGAAATTCCGTACGGAGCAGTAGTAAGTTATAAGGAAATTGCTATTAGAGCGGGGAGTCCAAAAGCAGTCCAAGCGGTAGGGCAAGCAAATCGGGCGAACCCTTTCCCAATTATTATTCCTTGCCACAGATGTGTGAAAAGTAACGGAGAGCTTGGTGGTTATAACGGAGCAGATGTAGATAAAAAACAATATTTGCTTGCATTAGAAAAAGGCTTGAGTTTTGATTAACTCAAGCCTTTTTATTAAGCAGTTACTTGTTCAGTTATTACAATTTCTTTGTCATCATTTAAAGTTGCCAATAAGTTTTTTGCATCAGGGTGATCAATGAGGTTATCAGCAATTGCATCTTCTAGGTGTTCTTGGATTGTTCGGCGTAATGGTCTTGCTCCAAATTTAGCATCATAACCAAGCTCAATCAAATGTTCTTTCACTTCGCTCGAAACATCAATTGTCACGCCTTCTTGTTTTAACATGGTATTTAAATCAAGGAGCATTAAATCAATAATTTGTACTAAATCATCTTTTTCTAGTGATTTAAATTCAATGACACTATCTAGACGGTTCAAGAATTCAGGTTTGAAGTAAGCGCCTAGTTTAGCAAGAATATCAGTGCCTTTTTCAAGTTTAGTATCTGATCCGGTATTAAAGCCCACGGAAGCTTCTGTGTCTGTTGCACCAGCATTACTTGTCATGATAATAACAGTATCTTTAAAGCTCACTGTACGCCCTTGTGAATCGGTTAAACGACCATCTTCTAAAATTTGTAAGAACATATGTTGAACATCTGGATGTGCTTTCTCAATTTCGTCTAATAGAATAATACTATAAGGGTTGCGGCGAACTTTTTCAGTTAATTGTCCTGCTTCTTCGTGACCAACATAGCCTGGAGGAGAACCGATTAATTTAGAGACACTGTGTTTTTCCATAAATTCACTCATGTCTAAACGAATCATCGCTTCACTTGTACCGAATAATTCACGAGCGAGAGTACGTCCAAGTTCTGTTTTTCCGACACCAGTTGGTCCAACAAATAGGAAGGAACCAATTGGGCGGTTTTTCGCTTTGAGTCCAACCCGACTACGACGAATTGCTTTCGCTACTTTTTTCACGGCATCTTCTTGGCCAATAACTTTACCTGTTAAGTTACTTTCTAGATTTTTCATTTTGGATTTTTCATCTTCTTGTAAACGTCCAACTGGAATGCCAGTTTTTTCTTCAATAATCGCTTGGATGTCAGATGCTTGAATTACTGGGCGTTCTGAGAAGGAGTTACTTGTTTTATTTTCTTCTAAGCGTGTAATTTCATCACGAACTTTGGCTGCTTTTTCATAATCTTCCATTTGAAGAGCGTGATTTTTTTCTTCTTCTAAACGAGCAACGCGTTCGCTAACAGTATTTTCATCGAGTTTTTCAACAGAAAGATTGTATTTTGAGCCAACTTCATCCATTAAATCAATTGCTTTATCTGGCAAATGACGGTCTTGGATGTAACGAGCGCTTAATTCAACTGCTGCTGTTAAAGCTTCAGGAGAATAAACAACTTCATGGAAATCTTCATACTTTGTTTTCAGACCATTTAAAATTGTGAGTGTTTCTTTAGTGGTTGGTTCATTAACAGTTACTGGTTGGAAACGACGTTCAAGTGCTGCGTCTTTTTCAATTGTGCGATATTCTTTTAGCGTTGTTGCACCAATCATTTGTAAGTCACCACGTGCAAGAGCTGGTTTTAAAATGTTTCCTGCATCCATTGAACCTTCTGCAGATCCGGCTCCTACAATTGTATGCACTTCATCAATGAATAAAATAGTATTTTTACGTTCTTGTAATTCTTTAATGAGTTGTTTCATACGTTCTTCAAATTGACCACGGATACCTGTTCCAGAAACAAGCGAAGCAACATCGAGCAAGATAACTTCTTTGTTCATTAGTTTACTTGGAACATTTCCTGCAATAATGGCATTTGCAAGCCCTTCAACAACGGCAGTTTTACCGACACCTGGTTCACCAATAAGAACCGGATTGTTTTTATTACGTCGATTCAATATTTCAATCATACGTTTAATTTCTTTGTCTCGACCAATCACGGGATCTAATTGGTCTTTTTTCGCCATATCCGTTAAGTTGGTTCCAAATTCATCTAGTAAACCATTACCACCGCCAGCACTTTGTGTTTGTACTTGCGGATTGGCTTGATTTCTTTGTTCGCGACCTGCTTGATTTGCAGCACCACTTAGTTGACGGAAAATATCGTCAAATGGGGAGCCGCCATTACCAGAGAATTCATTTGCTCCATAATTTGCTTGATTTCTGACTTCAGCATAGCAAGAGGCACAAAGCGGCATTTCGACACGCTTGCCATTAATATTCATATATAGTTGGATTGTTGCTTGATTTTGATTACATTTTTCACAGTTCATAGTTAATTTCCTCCTTTTAAAATGAGAAATGAAAGGTCTTGACTTTGACTATCTTTGACCTTATGAATTTATTATATACTGACCTATTTTGACTTTCAAGTATTTTGCTTAAAAATTTTAAAAGAAAAAACACTCCTAAAAAGGAATGTTTGTAGTGTGTTATTTTAATAAATCGGTAGTGCTGCGAGTAGTAAAAAGGCAAAGGTTAAATGCGACAGATAAACCATGAGTAAGCTTGGTCGGTAAGAATACATTACATTCCACACAAGAGAAGCAACAAAAATACCGATAATTGCTGCAAAATTACCACTTGGCAACATCATCACCATACAAAGTACCGCTGCAAAAATATTAGAGAACCAATGATTAAAATATTGATTCAATCGTTTTAAAACAAAACCACGCCAGAAAATTTCTTCTCCGGGTATAATTGCGATAATAAGCAAAGACCAAATAATTAAGGAATTAGTAGAATACTTATTAAATGCAGCTTCTACAGAATTATCTAGACCACCAGGCATCACTTTTAGAATGAAGGCGCCTATGTAAAAAATAATATAAAGAACTATTCCAGAAAAAATACCTGGTAAAATACCTTTTGTAAATGAAAATTCCTTTTTTAAATCGTCATTAAAAATCACAAAACTAAGTAGAAATAACATGCCAGCTCCATATAAATACCAAAAAACACGAGGAAACTGATATGTTAATATAACAAGCAGGGCACATAAAATGAGTCCCAGTACAAGCTTATAATCAATCTTGATGCTCTTCAAATACTTTACACCTCTTCTTAACAAATACTTCTCATACTACTTTAAAACAAATGAAATCGTTTGGCAACAATTAAACGAAAGATAAGATAAAAGTTGTGCAATTTAATAAATCCTTTATAATTAAAAAATAGGAGTGGTTCATAGATGTTAGAAAAAAACTATAAATTTTTACTTTGGATCTATATATTTTGGTTTCTAGGAAGCGTATTACTTGTTTCTTTACACATTATTCCACCACAGCTAACAACTATTCAATCGCTTTTTCTAGTATTTACTGGGGTTTTTGCAGCAGTGTTTTTTATTATGCAGTACGGTAAATGGCTAGGATCTGCAATCACTTTACTTATTTTTGTTGTGAGTACTTGTATTGAATGGATGCAGTTAAGTTATACGGACGAATATATTGGATCCACACTCGGTGGTAGTGTTTACGGAATACCAATTACAATGGGCTTTATTTGGGTCGGAATGATTGCGGGAACACATATTATCGCACGTGAAATAACACTGAAAATTAATATTGACTGGATACGAGGCGGGATTTATTCTTTTATTGCAGCGACGATGGTAATGATTTTTGAAGTATTAATTGAACCAATTACACTGCAATCAAAGCAACTTTATATCACGCAAAATGGCTTTACTATATTACAATTATCAGATTTTATTAATTGGTGGTTATTGGGGTTAATTTTACATTTGATGATTTACTTTATTTTAAGTTTGACGGATAGCTGGGAAAAGCTTAAATATCCTGATTTAAAATCAGAAATCGTGATTGTTTACTGGATTATCATTGCATTTTTTGTATTTTTATCATTTTATCTTGATTTATGGACATCTATTGCAATTATTATCATTTCCAATATTATATTTACAGCCTGTTACTTCTTTAGCTTAGAAAAAGAGACGAAAACACCAAAAAAACCCAAGTAATCGATTTACTGATTACTTGGGTTTTCTTTTTGCAAAAATTTTCGTGTGGTGATTTGTGCATTTTCGATAATAAAAGGTAAGGAGCTACCAGAAAGGGCACCAGCTCCGATTACAAATAAGTTTTTATACTTAGGTAATTTTTTGGAGGGATGAAGGAAGCCATGTTGCCGAGTAAGATGTTGTAATCCAAATACAGCACCATATTTAACATGGTATTTTTCTTCCCAATCTTTTGGTGTAATAATATATTCTTCTTCAATATAATCATCTAAATCAGGAAAATCTAATCGTTCCTTTACGGTATCTAGAATTAATTGGCGGAACTCTTTTGTTTCTTTATCCCAATCAATAGCACTAGTGTTATTTGGAACGGATACCATAATTCGGATGCTAGAATGATTGATTGGAGCCATCGTATTATCGGTTGCAGAAGGATTAGTTATGTGAATAGCCAAATCTTTCGAAAGTATTTTTTTGTGAATAGTATTATCGGAAAACTCCCGATAATTATCTGGAAAAACAATAGACTGATGGGAAAGTGGAAGCACGATACTTAAACCAAGGTAAAGCATAAAAGCAGAAGAAGAGTATTCTTTTTTCTCTAAATGATTATTTGGTTTATTCCCTAACGAATACATAAAATCTAAATTGGTAAAATAATAGTCTGCTTCAATGACTTGACCACTTGCAAGACGAGCTCCTTTTATTTCATTTCCTTCTAATTCAAAATCAGTTACTTCGGAATTAAAGAAAAACTTCCCTTTGTTTTCTGTAACGACTTGTTGCATAGCTTCAACAATTTTGTTTTGGCCACCAATTGGATGGAATGTACCATAATAGAACTCTGAAAAAGGAACAATGCTATAAGCAGCGGGAATATCCCATGGTGACATACCTAAATATCTCATCTGCAATGAAAAGGCAAGACGAAGATATTTACTATTAAAATATCTAGCCAAATCATCCATCAAAGATCGTCCAAGTGTTAAGCTAGGTATCGCACGTAGGGTTGTTGGCCTAAAAAAATCAAATAATGAACTATAATTAAATTGGTTTAGAGGAGAGATATAGAGCATTTTTTTCGTGTTTTCTTTCATGAAACGATCAAAACCTTCTTCTTCCCCCGGAAAGTAAGTTTTAATGACGGCTTTTGTTGCTGCATAATCACTATAAAGCGGGAAAGTTACCTCTTGAAAATAAAGCGTGTGTATCGGATTAATTGGTAAAAGTGAAACATAATCTAAAATATCCCGTTTACAATCCATGAAAAGAGAAGTCAAAACATGCGTCATTGTTAAAGCAGAAGGTCCAATATCAAAGGAATATTTGCCCATTTTATGTAAAGCCGTTCGACCGCCAATTCGGTCGTTTTTTTCATAGATGTTCACTTCATATCCTAATTGACTCAAAAGCATACCCGCGGCTAAACCACCTGGACCAGCCCCGATAATGGCGATTTTCTTTGTCATCTCCAAATTTATAAGCTCCTTTTTCTATTTTTATACATATAAAAAACGCAAAAACATAAAGCATTCTCATTAGGAAATGCTTTATTTTTGCGCACTAAAATTAATGTGATTGTTATTCTTCATTTTCTTCCTCATCAGCATCATCGTCTTCTTCTACTGAATGAATGATTTGATAATTTTTGTGATTTACTACCGTTTTTTCTTCAATACCTAAATCTTTGAAATTTTCCATATAAGTTAAGTCGACTATAACGGAATTTTCGTTGAGCTTTTCGACAATCCCAGTTAGACCATCCTTAAATTCAATAATGTCTCCAACATGTGCTTTTGCCATTGTTATCACTCCTTCAATTTTCGGTGTTGCCACTTTCTTGCTGAAAAAGAATGTATGCATTTTTGAACCTTCCTTAAATTTTGCACTAAAAAGCTTTTAAAATCAACTATAAGCCATTATAAAGTACTATTTAATTCAAAAATGAAACAATTTAGTGACGAATTTTTGAAATGGATGCTCTTTTTCCAAATAAAAAGAACGAAACAGGGCGTGCAGTAAAAAACATTCTAAAAAATTTTCAATCAAATGGTTGTAACAATAGATAAAACATGGTACTCTTTTTAATTGAGGGATAGTCTTTTTTGCTGAATGATTTTTGGCTTAAAAGGTTACAACAAATTTCTTTACAAAGGAGAATGTAAATTATGGAACAAGCAAGTTTTGTAGTAATCGATGAAACAGGAATTCACGCACGCCCAGCAACTCTATTGGTGCAGGCTGCAAGTAAATACAGCTCTGACGTTCAAATTGAATACACTGGCAAAAAAGTAAATCTTAAATCAATCATGGGTGTTATGTCCCTAGGAATTGGTAAAGGCGCTGACATCACTATTTATACTGAAGGTAGCGACGAAAAAGAAGCAATTGAAGGACTAACTGAAGTTCTTAAGAAAGAAGGATTGGCTGAATAATGGCTAAAGAGTTGAAAGGTATCGCAGCATCTGATGGGATTGCCATTGCGAAAGCTTATCTGCTCGTTGAACCTGATCTTTCCTATGAAAAAACAGAAGTTACGGATGTTGAAAGTGAAGTAAAACGTTTTGAAAGCGCGTTAGAAGTTTCTAGAACAGAACTTTCAACGATTCGTGAAAAAGCAGCTAAAGACTTAGGCGAAGATAAGGCACAAATTTTTGACGCGCATCTTCTAGTTTTAAATGATCCTGAATTAACTGGACCAATTGAAGAAAGCATCAAAAATGCTAAAACGAATGCAGAAACAGCTTTACAAGAAACGACAGACATGTTTATTGGTATGTTTGAATCTATGGACAACGAATACATGCGTGAACGTGCAGCTGATATTAAGGATGTACGCAAACGTGTTCTTTCTCACTTACTAGGTGTGACTATTCCAAATCCAGCTTTAATTGATGAGGAAGTAGTTGTTGTCGCAGCTGATTTAACGCCTTCTGATACCGCACAACTTAACCGTAAATTTGTTAAAGGTTTTGTGACGGATATTGGTGGTCGTACTTCGCATTCTGCTATTATGGCGCGTTCTCTTGAAATTCCAGCAGTAGTTGGAACTAAAGAAGTAACTGCTAGTGTAGCTAAGAACGATATGGTTATTATTGATGGTTTGGAAGGTAATGTTATCATCCATCCAACAGAAGAACAAATCGCTCACTATGAAAAAATTAAATCTGATTTTGCTTTACAACAAGCAGAATGGGAAAAACTTAAAAATGAAAAAACGGTTTCTAAAGATGGTGTTCACGTGGAGCTTGCAGCAAACATCGGAACTCCAAATGATTTAGAAGGTGTTATTTCTAATGGTGGGGAAGCAGTTGGACTTTATCGTACAGAATTCTTGTACATGGGTCGTGACAATTTCCCAACAGAAGAAGAGCAATTCGAAGCGTATAAAGCAGTAGTTTCCGGAATGGACGGAAAATCTGTGGTCGTTCGTACTTTAGATATCGGTGGCGATAAAACGTTACCATACCTTGAACTTCCTGAAGAAATGAACCCATTCTTAGGTTTCCGTGCAATTCGTCTTTGTTTTGCAAATGAAGAATTATTCCGTACACAACTTCGCGCATTACTTCGCGCAAGTGTTTATGGTAACTTAAAAATTATGTTCCCGATGATTGCAACAGTCAATGAATTCCGCCAAGCGCGCGATATTTTACTTGATGAAAAAGCAAAACTAAAAGCCGCTGGGACAGAAGTTTCTGATTCCATCGAACTTGGAATTATGATTGAGATTCCTGCTGCTGCAGTTCTTGCTGATCAATTTGCTAAAGAAGTTGATTTCTTCTCTATCGGAACTAATGATTTAATTCAGTATACAATGGCTGCTGACCGTATGAACGAACGTGTTTCTTATCTTTACCAACCATACAATCCATCCATTCTACGTTTAGTAAAAATGGTGATTGATGCTTCTCATAAAGAAGGTAAATGGACTGGTATGTGCGGAGAAATGGCTGGAGATCAAACGGCTGTACCACTTCTTTTAGGCCTAGGCTTAGATGAATTTTCAATGAGTGCTTCAAGTATTCTTAAGTCTCGTTCGTTAATCAAACGTTTGGATCAATCTGAAATGGTGAAATTAGCGGAAGAAGCTTTAAATAAAGCTACAGCTGAAGAAGTTGTAGAATTAGTTGAAAAATATACTGCAGAGTAATTTCTGAGAGTGACCTAGACGAATTTATTCGTCTAGGTCTTTTTGTATTGTGTAAATGAGGTAGCGCAAGTATAATAAAAAGACAGTTAGCTTTAAAGGGGGCAACAAGAGTGGTTATCTATTTATTAGCAGCATTTTTTCTACTTCTTTTTATAGTTTTATCAATTATAGATAGACGTCGAATTAGCAATGGTATTGTTTTGACAATCGCACTATTTTTTTCTTTATTATCCGTAGTTTATGTGACATTTGCAAAAGGGAACGAGCTTCTAGTTTCCATTATGGGAACGGTTTTGCTTTTGTTAATAATCCTCATTCCGTTTTTTGTTATTGGTATTGCTACGATGCTTATTGTCAATGGTAGGTTAATGTTAAAACGAGAAGGGCGCAAATTAGCAAATATGTTGCCGTTATTTATTGGACTAGGCATTTTAGTACTTATTATTATGTGGTTTGGTAGTATTTTAAAAACAGGAAGTCCAATTCTTGGTCTTGCCATTGTTTTTGTTGTAGCTCTAGTAGGTTACTTTTCCTTCTTATTTTTATCTTTTCTTCTTTCAACATTTCTTTACCAATTTAATTTTCCGAGATATAATCAAGACTTTTTAATTGTGCTTGGAAGTGGCTTGATTGGCGGGGATAGAGTTCCACCACTACTTGCTAGTAGATTGAACCGGGCAATTAAATTCCATGAGAAACAGTATCTTAAAAAAGGAAAGCGAGCGACTTTTATAGTTTCTGGTGGACAAGGTGCGAATGAAACAATATCAGAAGCAGAAGCAATGCGAGCTTATTTGATAGAAAAAGGGATAGATGAAAACTTTATAATTATGGAAGATAAGTCTGTAAATACGCTTCAAAATATGAAATTTTCCAAAGAAAAAATGGATGCAATCATGCCAACTTATAATAGTTTATTTGCAACGAATAATTTCCATTTATTCCGAGCTGGTATTTATGCAAGAAAAGCTGGTTTGAAAAGCCAAGGTATTGGTGCGAAAACGGCATTATATTATATGCCAAATGCGTTGATTAGAGAATTTATTGCGATAACAGTAATGTACAAAAAAGCACATATGATTTTACTTGGAATACTTGTTTTATTCTTTGTATTTCTAGCGATTATGGGAGTTACATTTAGTTAGGAGGTTTTTTAAAATGAAAAAAATTGGGTTTGTTGGTACGGGAGTTATGGGTTCAAGTATGGCGAGTCATTTACTTGAAGCTGGTTATGACGTATTTATTTATACTCGTACTAAATCAAAGGCAGAAGAGCTACTAACAAAAGGTGCAAAATGGATAGATACTCCTCAAGCGCTTGCGAAAAAGGTTGATGTACTAATTTCCATGGTTGGTTATCCAAAAGACGTGGAGGAACTTTACTTAGGTCAAAATGGCTTTTTAGAGAATCTTTCTGCTGGTGCTGTGGCGATTGATATGACAACTTCTTCTCCTGTATTAGCTAAAAAAATTGCCGAAGCTTTTCGTGAAAAGGGGATAGGTGCTTTAGATGCTCCCGTTTCAGGTGGCGATATTGGAGCGAAAAATGGGACGTTAGCAATTATGGTTGGTGGAGCAGAAGACGTATTTTTGAAAGTGAAACCGATTTTTGAAATTCTTGGCAGTAGTGTCATTTTGCAAGGCGATGCAGGTGCCGGACAACATACGAAAATGGTCAATCAAATTGCAATTGCATCTAATATGATTGGTGTAACAGAAGCGATAATTTATACTGAGGCGGCTGGGCTTAATCCTGCGCGCGTATTAGAATCGATTTCAGGTGGAGCAGCTGGTAGTTGGTCTCTCTCAAACTTGATTCCCCGTGTGCTTCAAGATGATTTTTCTCCTGGGTTCTTTATTAAACATTTTATTAAAGATATGGGAATCGCTCTTTCGGAAGCGAAACAAATGGGGCTTGAACTTCCAGGACTATCCTTAGCAGAAAAAATGTATCAAACTTTAGCTGACCAAGGATTAAGTGAGGAAGGAACACAAGCTTTAATTAAATATTATCGCTAAAAGTAAAACAACCACTACAAAAAATAGTGGTTGTTTGTTTATTTTGCTAAAAAAGTAGCCATACGTTCAAGTGCTTCCGCAAGATTATTAATAGATGTCGCGTAAGAAAGTCGGAAATAACGATCCCCTTTTTCTGAAAAAGCATTGCCTGGTACAACAGCTACTTTGGCTTCTTCCGCAAGTCTTACTGCCCAATCAAAAGAGTTTTCGGTTATTTCGTCGGGAAGTTTTACAAAGAAATAAAAAGCACCATCAGGAGGAATAACAGTAAAACCCATTTTTTCTAAACGTTCTTGAGTGAAATTTGCGCGTGTTTTGTATTCCGTTCGCATCTGGAAAGCATCATCTTTTCCATTAGTAATGGCTTCTAAGGCGGCTTTTTGCGAAATAGAGCTAGCGCAAGTAACTGAATATTGATGGATTTTCAGCATTTCTTTTGTAAGGTTTTCTGGGGCAAGTAAAAAGCCAATTCGCCAACCAATCATTGCATGAGATTTAGATAAACCGTTTATCACAATTGTTTGATCTCTAAGCATTGGAGCAATACTTACATGCTCTTGATGATAAGTTAATTCGCTATAAATTTCATCCGCAATAACAAAGATACCTGTTTCTTTTAAAACTGTGGCTAAAGCTAAAAGTTCTTCTTTGGTGAGCGATACGCCTGTTGGATTAGATGGATATGGAATAATAAGTGCTTTTGTTTTTGGTGTAATATGTGCGCGTAATTGTTCTGGAGTTAATATAAAGTTTGTTTCTGTCGTATCTATTTTTATCGGGCGTGCTTTATTTAGAGTTATAAGCGGTTCATAACCTGGATAAATTGGGTCAGGTAGAATAACTTCATCATCTGGCTCTAAGATGGTTTGGAGTGCAACCGAAATAGCTTCTGTAGCACCTACTGTGACGATGATTTCATTGTCCTTATAACTAAGGTCGTATTTTTCTTTAAAGTACGTAGAAGCTGCTGCTAGTAGTTCTGGCATGCCTGCGTTTGGTGTGTAATTAGTAAAATTTTCTTGAATAGCGGAAATACCAGCTTGCTTTATATGTTCTGGTGTAGGAAAATCAGGTTCACCAAGCGTCAGGCGAATCATATCTGGAATACCAGTAACTCTATTGTTAAACGTTCGGATTCCACTTACTTCAATATCATGTAATTCTGGTCGAATAGATTTTGTCATTTTGGTCACCTTTCTTTATAAGAAAATCCCGTTAAAATCAGGCGGGAGTAAGCTTCATAATTTCATTCCATTATAGCTTAAAAAACAAAAAAAGCAAAATATCTGAAAATATTAGTAAAAAGCCTTGCACTTTTAATTAGAATGCTATAAGATGGTTTTAATAATGATAATCATTTTCAGTTAGAGATGATTGGGTGAATGTGGAAGGGGCCACCGGATATGACTAAACCAGGTAAATACGAAGCTCTCTTTTTTCCAACAAAAGATGGCTTACTAAAAATACATGCTTATGGCTTCAATCCTTGTGGTTCATGGGGGGAAGTATTCGCAACAATTGGTGATCAAACCATTTGTGTCAAAGGATTTAATCGTCACAAAACGATAATTCGCGCCACAAAAATGATTATTAGCTCCACTGCAAATCGAAAAAATGAATTTTAATTATAAAAGACTATAAAAATGTGTAAAAACTTTTTTATAGTCTTTTTTTGGTACTAAATATGCTTAAAATAGAACAAAACATGTCATTTTAGCTAATTTAAAATAATTTCTTTTTCTGAATATTTCCAGAACCCTTGCGTTATACGTGCGGTTTGCGATAAAATTTGGTAGTATAGTGAAAGAAATAAGATATGGCGAAAAAACCAGATATGAGGAAATATGTAAAAAAGCATTGCCACGCGCGTAGAACAACTGCAAGGTATGCCAATTTTTGCACGTCAGATGGTGGATTTGAGAGGAGAGTGTAAGATGTCTCAGTTATTGGGAATTATTCAACGTTTACATGCAATGCAAGAAGATGAGTCTGCTGAAACACAAGCAAGACGTTTTGAAAAAAATGGTACGCCCGTGTGCGAAGTGAAGTTTTTCCAAGCTTCTAACTCATTTGAAGTTGAAATTTATGGCGACAATAGTAAATATCAATTTGACGATATTGATATGACTGCTATCGAAATTTTTGAAACGCTACAAGAAAACGAATAACACGGTAAAAATCGGTTAAACCGTTTATTTACTTAGAAGCTGTGGATATTTATTCACAGCTTTTTTTATATAAAAATATCATTTTCAAGCACTAAATGTAAGAAATTAGACCAAGTAGTATGGTAGAATAGAAGATGGAAAAGTTTCGCTTTATTTTTTGAAAAGTGGAAAGAAACTTCACAGAGCTTGAAAATATTAGGAAGAGGAAGATTCTAAATGATCTCTAATAGATTTGGACAATTTATTGATAATGAACTGGCTGATTCGATGATTTCTGCTGAAAAAGTAGCTCATGTACAGCTTGGTAATAATTTAGAACATGCATTACTTGTATTAACGAAATGTGGTTATTCTGTCATTCCTGTACTTGACTTTGAATTTAAACTCCATGGATTAATTAGTGCAGCGATGATTACAGATGCAATACTTGGACTCGAACGTATTGAATTTGAACGACTGGAAGATTTAAAAGTGGAAGATGTTATGCAAACAGATTTCCCGGTGATTAAAGATTTTAATAATAATGAGCGAATTGTACGCTTACTTGTTGATCATCCTTTTGTTTGTGTTGTCGATGCAGATCACCATTTTGAAGGAATTGTGACACGACGGGTTGTTTTAAAACAAGTCAATCGTTATATTCACTTACAAGTGGAGGAAAATAGATGATTGTAACGGAATATGAACTTCTTGTTTGTTTGGCGGAAGAACTAAATATGCGGAAAAGCGCAGAGAAACTGTTTTTAAGTCAGCCTGCTTTATCACAGCGTTTGCAAACGATTGAAAGTAGATGGAATACCAAGATATTCATTCGTACGCAAAAAGGATTGCTTCTTACACCAGAAGGAGAAGCCATTGTCCGTCACGCGTCTAGTGTCATTGAACGCGAACATACAATTCAAGAAAAACTCGAAGCAATGGAAGGCGTCGTTCGGGGAACACTACGAATTGCGTGTGCTAGTGTAGTTGCGCAAATGTGGTTACCGCGCGTATTAAAAGCATTTGCAAGTGCCTACCCTAATGTGCAAATTTCCCTTGTAACAGGCTGGAGCAGTGAAGTAACACAACAATTAGCAGCCGGAAATGTTCATATTGGTATTGTACGTGGGAATTCATCATGGAAAAGTGTCCAAAAACCGTTATTTAACGATAAACTTGTTTTGGTTGATACGGAAATTACAAAGATTGAGGAAGTTTTCCAAACAAATCGTCCTTTTATCCAATTTCGTAGTGATTCGAATTACTATCAAGTGATTCAAGATTACTGGCAAAGAAATTTCGGAAAAATGCCGCGTCAAGCCATGTTAATGGATCAAATGGAAACGTCCAGACAAATGGCACTAAATGGCATTGGATTTGCGATATTACCAGAAGTGACGATGTTAGGTTACACAGATAAAATCAATAAAATACCACTAACAGAAAAAGATGGCTCCATTCTTAGTAGAGAAACGAATTTGCTGACTTATGAGCAATCGCTTGGTTTACCTCAAGTGAAGGCGTTTTTAGAAATAACAGATAAATTCCTTGAACAAGTTAAATAGCTATGGCAAAATAGAAAACAGAACGTATCGGAAGGGGACTAAAATTCATGGAACAAATGGATGCACACCAAATTATTTCTTTTATTCAAAATAGCAAAAAAGCAACACCTGTAAAAGTTTACCTAAAAGGGGACTTAGAAAAAATTGATTTTCCAAGTGATGTAAAAACATTCATTACAGGAAACGCGGGAACTATTTTTGGAGAATGGGCTGTAGTTGAGCCATTATTAGAAGCAAATAAAGCGAATATTGAAGATTACGTAATCGAAAATGATCGTCGTAACTCGGCTATTCCTTTGTTAGATATGAAAAACATTAACGCACGCATCGAGCCTGGTGCAGTTATTCGCGACCAAGTAACTATCGGTGACAATGCTGTAATTATGATGGGTGCAAGTATCAATATCGGTTCAGTAATCGGTGATGGAACAATGATTGATATGAATGTTGTTCTTGGTGGCCGTGCAACTGTAGGTAAAAACTGCCATATTGGTGCAGGTTCTGTCCTTGCTGGCGTAGTTGAACCGCCATCCGCACAACCAGTTATTGTAGAAGATAATGTGGTTGTAGGTGCGAATGTCGTTGTTCTAGAAGGTGTACGTATTGGAGAGGGCGCGGTTGTTGCAGCTGGAGCTATCGTTACAAAAGATGTAGCCCCTGGAACTGTTGTAGCTGGAATCCCAGCTCGTGAACTAAAAAAATTAGATGCAAAAACAGCTTCTAAAACAGAAATTATGCAAGAACTTCGTCAACTTTAAAACCTAAGGGAACTGTTTCGTCTTTTGGCGGAACAGTCCTTTTTAAAAGGAGAGAATTGTCATGCTAAATGAATTTATAGCCATTCGTCGTGATTTACATCAAATTCCTGAAACAGGCTACAAAGAACTAAAAACACAAGCTTATTTACTAGCGTATATTAGTAAGTTACCAAACAAGCATTTAGAAGTGAAAAAATGGCGTACGGGAATTTTAGTCTTAGTAAAAGGGACAAAGCCTGAAAAAACCATTGGTTATCGCACAGATATTGATGCGCTGCCAATCACGGAAGAAACAGGACTACCATTTGAATCGAACCATGTTGGTAATATGCATGCTTGTGGTCATGATTTACATATGAGTATTGCGCTTGGTGTTTTGACTCATTTTGCAAGTAAACCGGCAAAAGATAATTTGCTTTTCGTTTTCCAACCTGCAGAAGAAGGACCGGGCGGCGCAAAACCAATCATGGAAAGTGAGGAATTTGCAGCTTGGCGACCTGATACTATTTATGGTCTTCATATCGCACCAGAATACAAGGTCGGAGAAATCGCTATCAAGCCAGGTTTGTTATTCGCTAATACTTCAGAATTATTTATTTCATTCAAAGGAAAAGGTGGGCATGCCGCATATCCACATTTAGCGAATGATATGGTTGTTGCAGCAAGCGCCTTTGTTGGACAAATGCAAACCATCATTAGTCGTAATATTGATCCAATGGATAGCGCGGTTATAACGATTGGACGCATTCACGGCGGAGAAATTCAAAATGTTATTGCAGAAACTGCTTTTCTCGACGGAACGATTCGGACCCTTTCACCAGAAACAATGGAAATCGTTTGGACTCGTTTGAAACAATTAGCTAAAGGGTGGGAAGAAGCTTATCAATGTGAAGTGGAATTTCATCCTGGATCAGATTATTACCAAGTAGATAATGAGCCATTAGAAACAGAAGAATTTATCCGATTTTTAAAAGAACACTATCCTGAAAGTTATGTACCAGCTCGTTCAGCGATGACTGGTGAAGATTTTGGCTACTTTTTATCGGAAATTAAGGGTTTTATGTTTTGGCTTGGGGTGGACTCGGAATACAGTTTACATCACGCAAAATTAAATCCAAAAGAAGAAGCAATCCCATTTGCAATTGATGTTTTAATAAACTTTTTAGAAAGTAAATAAAAAGACGTAAATTCGTTCTCAAAATGAGCGAATTTACGTCTTTTTAATTATTATTTGGGCCGAACGTGCTAACAAAACTTAGCGGTAGTTCGATTTCATTTTCAGCAAGTGCTTCGCGAATGTCTTTCAAAAGATCACGTTGAACAGAATATTGTTCTCCATTGACCGCTTTACCAACCACACGAATAATCATGTTTGTGGCGTCAATATTTTGCACACCTAGTACAACAGGTGGCTCGACAATATTTTTGTTTTCTTTTGCTGCTTCTTCACACACTTGACTAATAATCGCAATAGCTTTTTCTGGATCTTCTTTTGGACTAATTTGAATGTCCACCATAACACGCATATTGCCACGTGAATGATTACTGACGACCATAATTTGTCTATTTGGAATGAAGTGAAGCGTGCCGTCGAAATCGCGTACTTGAGTTGTTCTAAGTCCTAGTGCCTCAACAGTTCCATTGACTAAACCAATTGTAATCGTATCCCCAACATCAAGTTGTCTTTCAAGTAAAATAAAGAATCCAGTTACAACATCACTTACAAGTCCTTGAGCACCAAATGCGATGGCTAAACTTGCAACGCCGGCACTCGCGATAATTGCCGTAACATCCATAAAGTTCTGTAATAATAAAATCGCAAAAGTGAAAAATAAAACGTAGCCATAGAAATTAGAAATCAAGCTTTCAAGTGTGTCTGCACGACCAACTGAAACAGCTTGTTGTTGCCGATATTTCCTAAAGAAACTACGAATAATTTTGTTGCCAACTACGCGAAGAATAAAATAAAGAACAATTAAGATGGCGATTTTTATCCCAACAGAAATAATATGGTTCCAAAATTTGTCCCAATCAATGGAATGAAACCACTGGGTTAGTAAATTCATTTTCTGGTCCACGTCCTTTGAAAGTTCTCCATCCATTTCATTCACCCCTTCCTAATGAAATGTCCTTTTCTATTCTAACAAATATTTCTAAAAATTGCTGTTATCAAAAATAATATTTTACTAAAAAACCATTATTTTATCCCGGAAATAGACTTTTTTTACAAAAAAATTTAAAAAACTGTTAGCCACTGTTGTTGTAAGATGGAGGCGCTTTCTAAAATGCTCAAAATAGTGCAAACTAGACTTTATGATGTGAAACTAAGCCAAAACTTGTGTACAATGATAAATGTTATTGCTTTTTTTAAAAGCGATATGGGCCGAATTTTTGCCTAGTTAAATAATTCAATCTAAAAAAGAAAGGGGATTTTATTTTGAGTAAGATTAAAGTGGAAGAGCTGACGAAGATTTTTGGAAAAAAGGCTGCAAAAGCATCTTCTTTACTTTCTCAGGGAAAATCGAAAACAGATATTTTGAAAGAAACAGGAGCGACTATTGGTGTTAATAAAGCATCTTTTAGCGTAGAAGAAGGGGAAATTTTCGTTATAATGGGGCTTTCTGGTAGTGGGAAGTCAACTTTGGTACGACTTTTAAACCGTCTCATTGAGCCTACGAGCGGAAAAATTTGGCTTGATGGAAAAGAACTATCTAGTTTAAATAAAAAAGAACTTTTGGAAGTTAGACGAAAAAGTATGAGTATGGTCTTCCAAAACTTTGGTTTATTCCCTAATAGAACGATCAACCGTAATGTGGAATATGGCCTTGAAATTCAAGGAATGGATAAAGAAGAACGTGAGAAAAATGCAGCAGAATCGCTTGCACTTGTTGGCTTAGCTGGTTACGGGGAACAATATCCTTCACAACTTTCTGGCGGAATGCAGCAACGTGTTGGTTTAGCGAGAGCACTTGCTAATAATCCAGACATTTTACTTATGGATGAAGCTTTCTCCGCACTTGATCCACTTAACAGAAAAGATATGCAAGATCAATTACTCGATTTACAAGATAAAATGAAAAAAACGATTATCTTTATTACCCATGATTTAGACGAGGCGCTTCGTATTGGCGATCACATCATGATTATGCGTGATGGATCTGTCGTTCAAACAGGTTCTCCGGAAGAAATTTTGGCACATCCAGCAAATGAATACGTAGAAAAATTCATTGAAGATGTAGATCGTTCCAAAGTCTATACAGCGAGCAACGTTATGATACGTCCAGAAATCGTTAATTTCGAAAAAGATGGACCGCGTGTTGCTTTAAAACGGATGCGTGAAGCTGGAACTTCCAGTGTATTCGTAGTTAAACGTAATCGTGAACTAGTTGGTATTGTCCATGCAGCAGAAGTTTCTAAACTTGTTAAAGAAAATATTACTTCACTGGAAACTGCGTTACATCGCGATGTTCCAACAACTGGACCCGATACACCACTTGCTGAAATTATGGATACTATCTCGACAACGACAATTCCAATTGCTGTGACAGAAGATGGAAAACTAAAAGGAATTATTATTCGCGGATCCGTTCTGGCCGCACTTTCTGGAAACGAGGTGAACGTTAATGCCTAATATTCCAACGATTCCATTAGCTAGTTGGATTGATAAGTTAGTTGATGGCTTAACGCAATTTGAAGGATTTTTTAATGTTATTACAAATATGATTGGTGGGGTTGTTGACGCATTTCAATGGGTCTTTGACTTAGTTCCACCATGGTTATTTATTATTTTACTTGTACTTGGAACATTTTGGGTTAATCGCAAAGGTAAAAAGTGGGGTTTAATCACTTTTGAAGTTGTCGGTTTACTATTAATTTGGAACTTAGACTTTTGGCGTGATATGACACAGACCTTAACACTTGTACTTACAAGTAGTTTAATTGCCCTTGTCATTGGTGTTCCACTTGGTATTTGGATGGCAAAAAGCTCTATTGTTGAAAGTATTTTTAAACCAGTGCTCGACTTTATGCAAACAATGCCAGCCTTTGTATACTTAATTCCCGCGGTAGCATTTTTCGGTATTGGAATGGTTCCAGGGGTAGTTGCTTCCGTTATTTTCGCAATGCCTCCAACTGTTCGTATGACTAACTTAGGTATTCGCCAAGTTTCTACAGAGCTTGTTGAAGCGGCAGATTCTTTTGGTTCCACCCCTTGGCAAAAACTGTGGAAAGTCCAGCTTCCGATGGCTAAATCAACCATGATGGCCGGAATTAACCAAAGTATTATGTTAGCACTTTCCATGGTTGTAATTGCTTCAATGATTGGTGCAATGGGGCTTGGGACACGTGTTTACTTTGCAGTAGGGCGTAACGACGCTGGTGGCGGATTTGTTGCCGGGATTGCGATTGTTATCGTAGCAATCATCCTGGACCGTTTGACACAAGCTTTCAATAAAAAAGCGAAATCAGAATAAGGAGGAGAGTAGATTGCTTAAAAAAATAATTAGCACTGCAGTTCTAGCTATGCTTATTTTCACGTTAGCAGCCTGCGGGACGACCCTTGCTCCTTATGATGCGAAAAAAGATTTAGGCGAACAAATCAATTATACAATCACAGGAATTGATGCTGGGGCAGGAATTATGCTTGCAACACAAAATGCAATTAAAGATTACAAATTAGATGATGATAATTGGCAGTTACAAACTAGTTCCACTGCGGCAATGACGAGTACACTTCAAAAAGCGATGAAAGATAAACGCCCGATTGTAGTTACTGGTTGGACACCGCACTGGATGTTTACAAAATTTGACTTGAAATTTTTAGACGATCCTAAAAATGTTTATGGTAATGCAGAAAATATTCACACAATTGTGCGCAAAGGTTTAAAAGAAGACAAACCATCTGCTTACCAAGTGTTAGATAATTTTTTCTGGACTGCTGAAGATATGTCAGAAGTTATGTTACAAGTAAACGATGGTGTTGATCCTGAAGAAGCAGCCAAAAAATGGATTAAAAATAATCCTGAAAAAGTCGCTAAATGGACTGACGGTGTTAAAAAAGTAGATGGTGATGAAATCAAGCTGACTTATGTAGCTTGGGATTCTGAAATTGCTTCTACAAATGTAGTCGCAGAAGCGTTAAAATCTGTAGGGTATGAACCTACAATTCAAGCGATGGAAATTCAGCCAATGTGGGCATCTGTTGCGACTGACGCTGCTGACGGTATGGTTGCTGCATGGCTTCCTAATACTTCCGGAGTCTACTTCAAAGATTACAAAGGAAAATTTGAAGATTTAGGTCCCAACTTAAAAGGGGCAAAAATCGGTCTAGCAGTGCCAAAGTATATGACAAATATTAATTCCATTGAAGATCTAAAAACAAGTAAATAATCGTTTGGTTAAGGCATGAAAAAGTTCAAGTTAATCTTGATACTTTCTTCGTGCCTTTTCTTCTTCAAAAAGGTAGAATAGAAGTTGACTTATGAATTTGCTAGGAGGAAGATGGATGTTTAAAAAATTCTTGAATAAAAGTAAAAGTGAAGTAGTATTTGCGCATGTAACTGGAAAACTTATTGCTTTAGAAGATGTTCCAGATCCAGTTTTTAATCAAAAAATGATGGGTGAGGGAATCGCAATTAAGCCAGAAACAGGTACAATTGTTGCTCCAGTAGATGGGAAAATTATTCAACTTGCAGAAACAAAACACGCTTTTGGCATTCGTACTGATATGGGACAAGAAATTCTTGTACATATTGGTTTAGAAACAGTAGCATTAAATGGAGAAGGTTTTAATGTTCTTGTAAACGTAGGCGATAAAGTCAAAGTCGGAGATCCTATCGTGGAAGCGGATTTTGATTTTATTGAAAAAAATGCTGCAAGTACTGTTGTTCCAATGGTCGTAACTAATAGTTCAGAAGGCCAATATGATTTTGCTTTTGAAGATGTATCCAAAACTGTAGCAGGAGAAACAGAAGTATTTACAACGAAATTAAAATAATCAAAGTAAAAAATCCATGATAAGAGTAATTTTCTTTTCATGGATTTTTTAGTATTCATTTATGTATTAAAAGGGTAAAATGAAGATAATTAGTTAATAAAAGGAGCGAAAAAACATGTTAGAAGTGATTGTTCAAAACCCTAGAGACGCCTATTTAGCAGAACAGTATGGTGCAAATAGAATGGAGGTAGTCTCTGCAATAAGTGAAGGAGGATTAACACCAAGTTTCGGTGCTATCAAAGAAATTGTTCGTGTCTCTAACTTACCGGCAATGATGATGATTCGGCCACATAGTTTTTCTTTTGTATACGACGAATCTGCAAGAATTGTGATGGAACGAGACATTGCGTTTGCAAAAGAAGTTGGCGTGCAAGGAATTGTTTATGGCGGAATCACCGAGGACGGAAATATAGACCGAGCACTTCTTGAAAAAGTGATTGACTGGAAAGGTGATTTAGATTTAACATTTCATCGTGCATTAGAGGCAACAAAAGATATCGAAGCAAGTTACAAGGTCTTACGGGAATACGGAAAAGACATTAATCAATTATTAACTTCTGGTGGAACAAGAAGCGCACTGGATTCATTACCACGACTGAAACGCTGGATTCAAGATAGTAAAGAAAATCCAGATTCTTTTCAAATACTAGTTGGAAGTGGTGTTAAACCTGAAAATATCGCAACCTTCCAAGCGACATTAAATCATACAGATTATCATGTGGGAAGTGCGGCAAGAGAGGCCTCTGATTTTTCAAAAGACATTTTAAAAGAAAAAATCGATACCTTAAAACAACATATTGATTAAATTTGATTTCTACATAGTAGGTAGCCTTAAAAGCATAGATACGCTATAATGGAACAAGACTATTCTTAATAAAAAGGTGGAAAAAAAGTGAATAACTATATTGGCAAAAGCCAAGTAATGACAGTAAAAGAAATCCAAGAAACAGGTTGGCTCCTTGAGAAAGATGAAGTAACTGTTTTTTTATCTAAATCAAATACACATGAAACAGAACTGGCTGTTGGGGCTGAATTAACAGTCTTTATTTTTGTGGATTATGACCGTGAAATCGCAGCAACAACAATTATTCCAAAAATTCAAGTAGGACATTATGGCTGGGGCACAGTAACCGAAGTGCGTAAACATTTGGGTGTCTTTGTCGATATCGGTATCGAAAAAGACGTCGTTGTTTCATTAGATGACTTGCCAGCACTACTGCATTTATGGCCAAAAAAAGAAGACCGCTTAATGATTGCCCTTCGAGTAGATGAAGAAAATCGTATTTGGGGAGTTTTAGCAGAGGAAGAACAATTCCGCGCTATCGCTGTCCGAGCAGAACAAGAATTATTCAATCAAAATATCGAAGGAACAATTTATCGTTTACTTAAAATTGGTTCCTTTGTTTTCACAGATGATTTCCATATCGGCTTTATTCATGAAAGTGAACGTACATCTGAACCGAGAATGGGCGAACGTGTAAAAGCACGCGTTATTGCTGTGAAACCAGATGGATCACTAAATTTATCGCTCCGTGGCAGAGCACATGAAGTGTTAAATGACGATGCAGAAATGATTTTAACCTATTTGCGAAGTGTTGGTGGAGAAATGCCGTTTGGTGACAAATCAGATCCAGATGCAATTCGAGCAAAATTTGGAATAAGTAAAGCACAATTTAAACGTGCAATTGGTACACTTTTGAAGGCTAAACGGATTACTCAAGAAAATGGGGTTATAACTAAATTATTAGAAGAAACATCCGACTAAAGTAGTAGTGGATGTTCCAACTAGCGCGGTTTGTGTCTGTTAGCAAATCCTCGCTATAATGAACACAGCATGTACAAAGTAACGTAAAGCGAGAAGTAGCTTTGTCTAAAGAATGACTTAGGGAGGTGTGTCAGCTTGAAAAAAATGGAAAGCTCGGTTGTTTTTATATTTTTAATTGCGATAATTGTTGGCGTTGGATTAGAGATGTTATTTCAATGGGAATTACTTATTTTGTTTGCTCTTGGGATATTTTTCATCTTTACCTCTAGAAAAGCAAGTGCCACGAAAAAAAGTGCAAGAAATTCTTTGTTTATTGGTATTGTATTTATCATTATCGCCGTATTACTTACAACCACTTTCAAAGTAGGGCTTGTTGTTGCTGGTATTTATGCGATTATCCATTATATTAGCCGGAAGCGGGCACCTCAATTATTAATGCTCAAAACAAGAGAACCAGATAGTAAGATTGACCGCACAGATAAATTTATCCGTAATCAGTGGTTCGGTAATCAGCGAATCTTAGATGTAGTATACGAATGGGATGATATCAACATCCAAACAGGCATTGGCGATACGATTCTAGATTTAGGAAATACCGTTCTTCCAACTGGTGAAAGTATTATTATGATCCGTAGTGTTTCAGGGAAAATCCGTATACTTGTGCCATTTGATATTGGTATTTGTATTGAACATTCCGCGATTTTTGGAAATATCCAATATGATAAAGAAAGCACCTCTATTCAAAATAATAGCATTAAGGTCTACTCAGATAATTACGAAAGTTCTGCACGAAAAGTGAAAATCATGACTTCTGTAATCTTCGGAGATTTAGAGGTGATTAGGCTATGAGTTTTTCAAAATTGATGATGGCAGTTTGCTCTGGTTTACTACTTGTTGCGACTGCCATTGGAACGGTTGGATACTATTTTTTTAGTGAGGGTTCTTGGTACAAAATTCTTATTGAACAAAAAATATTTTATATTCCATTTATCGTCTTTGTTCCGTTAACAGCCATTTCGATTGGACTAATCATCGGAGGGCTAATCGGTTACTTCGTTAAACAAAAGTTTGAATCGATTGATTTTTCCATTCGTTTGCTTGGACAAGGCGATTTAGAAAAAAAGATTGCTAGTGAAGAAGAAGAAAATTTTTTAGAAGTACAGCAAGTATATAAGCAAATCGACCGCTTACGTGATAAAATGAAAGCACAAACGATTTTGACACAAAAACTCGCAAGTGAACGGGCGGAATCAAGCGGTCAAACAAAAGAAGCTATTTTATCCGAAGAACGTCACCGGATTGCTCGAGAATTACATGATTCTGTAAGCCAACAATTATTTGCGGCGATGATGCTTTTATCTGCTTTAAATGAACAAAGCGAAAAAAGTGCTACTGAAGCAATGCAAAAACAGTTGAAAATGGTAGAATCAATTGTCAATGAATCTCAATCTGAAATGCGCGCGCTATTATTACATTTACGCCCAACCCAACTAGAAGGTAAATCCCTTAAAACAGGTATTGAACAATTATTAAAAGAATTAACCACCAAACTACCTATCGAAGTAGAATGGCAAATTGAAGATATTAGCTTACAAAAAGGTATTGAAGACCATTTATTCCGTATTGTGCAAGAACTTTTGTCAAATACATTACGTCACTCCAAAGCCAAATTATTAGAAGTTCGTTTAGTAACAATGGATAACCTTGCAGTGATGAAGGTGGTAGATGACGGAGTAGGGTTTGATATGGACAATGTTCGTCAAGGATCTTATGGTTTACAAAATATGCGAGAACGAGTTGCTGAGTTCGGTGGCACTATCAAAATAATTAGTTTCCCCGGAAGAGGAACTAGCGTAGAAATAAAAATCCCACTTGTTGCGAAGAAGGACGTGGAAAGCCAATGATAAAAGTATTACTTGTTGATGATCACGAAATGGTACGTATAGGTGTCTCAGCTTATCTTTCAGTACAAGATGACATGGAAGTAGTCGGCGAGGCAGAAAATGGACGAGAAGGTGCCGATATGGCCTTAGAACTCCGTCCAGATATCATCTTAATGGATTTAGTTATGGATGAAATGGATGGTATCGAAGCGACTAAAGAAATCATGCAAAAATGGAAAGAAGCAAAAATCATTATCGTCACAAGTTTTATTGATGATGAAAAAGTTTACCCAGCACTAGAAGCTGGAGCGAGCAGTTACATGTTAAAAACATCCACAGCAAGCGAAATTGCCGATGCGATTCGTGCTACATATGGTGGGGACTCTGTGCTTGAACCAGAAGTAACTGGTAAAATGATGCAACGATTAACCGCTAAACCAGAAAAAAACTTACATGATGATTTAACTAATCGTGAAAATGAAATTCTCTTATTAATCGCAGAAGGTAAATCTAATCAAGAAATTGCAGATGAACTTTTTATCACTTTGAAAACAGTAAAAACGCATGTAAGTAATATTTTATCAAAACTTGATGTACAAGACCGTACACAAGCTGCGATTTATGCATTTAAACATGATTTAGTAGAAAAAAAGTAGCAAGGAGGTAACCAACACATGAAAGAAGGTTTTGCAGTTATCGGTCTTGGGCGTTTTGGCGGGAGCATTTGTCGTTCACTTGTTGAACAAGGAATGGAAGTACTCGCTATTGATTCAGACGAAGAACGCGTAAATGAATATATGTCTATTGCAACGCATGCTGTTATTGCCAATTCCACGGATGAAAATGCACTTCGTCAATTAGGCATTCGTAATTTTGAGCATGTTATTGTGGCGATTGGTGAAGATATCCAATCTAGTATTTTAACCACACTAATTTTAAAAGAAATGGGTGTGAAATACGTTACAGCGAAAGCAACAAATGATAAGCACGCTAAACTATTAGATAAAATTGGGGCTGATCGTGTTGTCCATCCAGAGCGGGATATGGGCCGAAGAATTGCCCATTACATTGTTTCGAAAAACATGCTTGATTATCTTGAACTTTCCGATGAATATAGTCTAGTCGAGATCTCAGTTTCTGATCCTCGCTTCCTTGGAAAAAGCTTGGTTGACCTAGATTTTCGTAATTCTTTTGGTGTTAATATTGTCGGTATTAAAAAAGATAAACAAATGATTATTACGCCGGAAGCAAATGATGTTCTTCATGAAGGTGACATCTTAATTGTTATCGGTTCAGATGACGATATTGAAAGACTACAAGAAAAAATCCAATAATAAATGAAACCTCATAAATATAAAAGATAGCATGAAACATCTTTATATTTATGAGGTTTTTTATTGTCTGCTTGTTAGAACTTGCTATATGGCTATTTCTCTTCTATTATAGTTACATAAAGCACGTTAAATAGAACCGAAAGAAGGGGAATAGATGAAAGCTTTTTTGCTTGATAAAGTCGGAGCGCGTGGACTTATACAAATGTTACAAGCATTTATATATGCAAGTATTTGTGTGATTGTGCATACTGTTATTTTTCCTGACTTAGCTGGAGTATTACCGATTGTTGTTTTAATAGGAATTATTTCCATGCAACCTACATATGGGATTACTAAAAAAGTCATTCCTCAAATAGCACTCGCATTTGGGCTTGCATGTTTATTTGTTATCATAAGTACTTATTTTTTCCCAATTAATGTATATATTTATTATGTAGTAATAATAATTGTCATTCTAGCTGTAAATTTCATCATGCCACAGAAATACATGGTAATGACTTTAGCTATTGGTACTGCGCTATATTTTTTAGGGACAGAGGACTTACCTATGCCACTATATTTAATGATAATTGTAGCGCTGATTGATGTATTTGTTTTCTTCTTATTTGTTCAATTAGTCGTAAAATATGTCCACTTGCCACTTGAAAAAACTGTTCAAATCATGATGAAACAATTAATGGGCATGTTTGACAAAGAAGTAGAAAGTGTTTTTTCTAATAATGGTAAATTTGTACCAAAACCGCTCTATAGCATTTTTGTCCAATCGCAAATGTTTATAAAAGAATACAGTGCTAGTAAGAAAGCGAATAAGCGTCATGTTGAAATTTATGAGGCGTTACTTCCAAATTATTTGCAACTATTTTTCCATGCTCAAACGATGTTAGATATTGGAAGCGTTGGTTTAAATGAAGAAGCAAAGCAAGCACTAAACAAAATTAATATAAGTCTTTCTGCTGAAATCAATTCTAAAAAATCTGACCCAGTAGCATCATTTCATGTAAAAAAATTCGTGGAAAATTTTCTAGCAATTAAAGCTGGAATGGCGGAACTTGCAGAAGGAGGGAAAGCGAAATGAAAAAAATTTCTATCAGACAACGTTTTGCTCTTGACCCTCGTGTCTCTAAAGTTCTAATTAGTATTACAATCGCGATAATACTTTTTCCTCTTCTAGGAGACTGGATTGTGTATCCTACTTATCTATTTAATGCTATTTATATTACTGCTCAAATGACAAAAGGAGACACTTATGGCTCTAGCGTAGAAAGAATTGTTGGAACGATTGTTGGGGGATTACTTGCCGCACTTGTCTATCTTTTAGTTCCTAATCATCACTATATCATGATTCCAATTGGAGCGGCACTTGCTATATTGTTGAGTTATCTGTTTACTAAGAAATTTACGATGGTTATCGTTGTTATTACTGTGATGGTTTTAGTAGGTAAAGGAGACGGAGAGCCGATTGTATTTTTAAGAGATCGATTATTCGATACGATGATTGGTCTTTCTATTGGCTTTTTGGTGTATGCACTTTATCCAAGGAAAAAAACAGAAAAATTAAACCAAGTATTTATCTCTCATGAGAAAGAAATGTTAGATAAAATAAAAGCAATAGACATCCATTCAGCAAATGCAGAAGATTTTTCACCAAAAATAAAAGCATTATGGAAACAACTGATTGAACTAAGGAAAATGCGAGAGCAAATTATTGAAGATAGCAGTTTTATTGCTAATATAACATCTGATGAACCAATGCTACGATTCACGCAACTAGTCGAACAAGCAATTAATAATATCGAAATTCTTTATCATGTGACATTAGATAAAGAAACTGAACCTGATTATGAGGTGGTTTTTTCCTATCACCAACAAGCTTGTCAAAAAGTAATTAATGAGATGGATGCTTTGATAGCAAAACATAATTAAAAAAGAAGACTGGAGCTGATATTGGCTCCGGTCTTCTTTTTATTCATTAATATCTAAGCTTTTTTTAAACATAGTAATTACTTTTTCTAAATCTGCTTCTGTTGGAACAAAATAATATAAATCAAATCCATAAGACTCACTATATATCATTTCGCCTTCACCTTTAAGTTCTTCTGAATCCACATCTTTTAAAACAGAAGCGTAGTTTGCTGCCATTGTAGTAATGTCAGTCAGTGTCATGTTAGTCTGGAAATTATCGCCAACTGCCTTCATAATACTTTCAAAATTAGAAACTCCAGAGGAACTGACGATTTTGTTTGCAATACCAATAATGACATCACGTTGTCTATCTTGACGACCAAAATCACCACGTGGATCTTCATGACGAATTCGAACATATTGTAAAGCTTCCGTTCCGTTTAAAGTAATATTTCCTTTAACGAACTTACTATTCACTTCTGTTAAATCAATATCATTATAGACGGAAATCCCACCAACAGCATCGACCAAATCTTTAAAACCTTCCATGTTAATAGAAATAAAGTAGTCTACTGGCACACCTGGCATGAGTTTTTCAACAGCAGATACGGTTCCAGAAGGCCCTCCATTGGAATAAGAGGCATTTATCTTTCCAATATCTCCATTTCCATAATCAATTTTTGTATCACGAGGAATACTGACCATTTTAACACCGTTCTGTTGTTTGTTAGCTGTTGCAAGAATGATTGTATCAGCACGACCGTTTTTCTCACCTGCGCGAGCATCAGAACCCATCAATAATACAGAAAATGGTTTTTTCTTCTCTAAATCAGTGGCTGTTTTATTACTAGTTTCTAATGGAACATTGATTTTAGCCATCGTATTTTGGACAGTAATATAATATTTAGCTGCTAATCCAGTTATGGAAAAAAAGATAATTCCCAAGAGCGTAACACTAATAATTTTCATAACTTTAGCAAAAGTGGACGATTTTTTTTGATTCTTCTCTGTCCTAGTTTCTGTCATAAAAGTTCCTCGTCTTTCTATTTAGTTTGTTTTAAACATACCATCGTCGTTCTGAGAAATCAATAAAAAACGATAAATGATTTTATAACCATTTATCGTCCTTAAAACTATACTTCCATAATGATTGGTAAAATCATAGGACGTCGTTTTGTTTTCTCATACAAGAAAGGTTGCAAAGTATCTGTAATTTCATTCTTGATTTCAGACCATTGTGTTGTTTTTTGTTCCATAACTTTATTTAAGTGACGTGTTAGAAGACCTTGAGCTTCTCCGATTAGATTACCGGATTCACGCATATAAATAAAGCCACGTGAAATAATATCAGGTCCTGCCATCACACGAGAATTTTTCATATCAATCGATACCACTACAATAACAAGACCTTCTTCTGAAAGAATACGACGATCGCGCAGGACAATATTACCAATATCACCAATGCCACTACCATCAATATATACGCTTGCTGCATGAATTTTACCAGCAACATGAGCAGTTTCACTTGTTAAAGCAAGTACATCTCCATTTGCCATAATAAAGCTATTTTCTTCTGGGACACCACATTCTTCTGCAGACTGGGCATGGATTTTTTGCATTCTGAATTCACCGTGAATTGGCATGAAGAATTTAGGTTTCATAAGACGTAGCATAAGTTTTTGTTCTTGTTGACCACCGTGACCAGAAGTGTGGATATTGTTTACTTTACCATGAATAACTTCTGCTCCAGCTTGGTATAACAAGTTGATTGTGCGATTAACACTCGTAGTATTACCTGGGATAGGGGAAGACGAGAAGACTACCGTATCACCTGGTTGGATTTGTATTTGACGGTGAGTTCCATTGGCGATTCTTGATAGAGCAGCCATTGGTTCACCTTGACTTCCTGTACAAAGGATTGTTACGTTACCAGCTGGTGTTTTGTTAAGTTGATGCACATCAATAAATGTATCTTTGGGTGCTTGAATATAGCCTAATTGTTTACCAATTTCCATAGCGGATTCCATACTACGACCGAAAACAGCAATTTTACGGCCAGTTTCGATAGAGGATTCGACTACTTGTTGTAAACGGTAAATATTAGATGCAAAAGTAGCGAAGATAATTCTTCCTTCTACATCACGGAAAATGTTTTTAATGCTTTCACCAACGACACGTTCACTCATAGTGAAATTTGGTACTTCGGCATTGGTACTATCAGATAGTAAACAAAGAACGCCTTCTTTACCAATTTCAGCCATTTTTGTAAGGTTTGCAGGTTCGCCAACTGGAGTGAAATCAAATTTGAAATCGCCTGTGTGAACAATGTTACCAGATGGAGTTTTGACAACAATACCATACGTATCAGGAATACTATGTGTTGTACGGAAGAAAGAGATACTAGTTTTTCTGAATTTAAAAACATCATCTTCTTCATATTCATAGATTTTGGTTTGACGAAGCAAGCCATGTTCTTCAAGTTTGTTGCGAATAAGTGCACTCGCAAGTTTCCCCGCGTAAATCGGGATGTTAAGATCACGAAGTAAGTAAGGAACACCACCAATATGATCTTCATGACCATGGGTGATAAAAAGTCCTTTAATCTTATCTTTGTTTTTAACTAGATAACTGTAGTCAGGAATAACATAATCAATTCCTAGAAGTTCGTCTTCTGGAAACTTGATTCCTGCATCAATTAGAATGATTTCGTCTTGAAATTGTACGCCATATGTGTTTTTACCGATTTCGCCTAGTCCACCAAGGGCGAAAACAGCTGTCTCATTATTTTTTACAAATTTCATATAGGCTTATTTTTCCCAGAGCGCGAAGTCTGGGTTTTCCTTTTCATAAGCTAAATGCGCGTCACTGATTTTTTCGACAAATTCAATGTGGAAAGGTTCGTCTTTTAAAAGTTGGCGTACTTTTACTTCGCTTTCCGCTTCTACGTATAAAGATTGTGTTTTTTCGCGTACGGGTGTTTCTTTAAGTGTTTCTTGATAAAATACTTTAAAAATCATGTTTTTCTCTCCTTAAAATTTAAGTTTAGTTTTTAAAAATAGATTCTCTGGTCGAAAATCTTATAATTATTCAGTAATTATTGGCTTGCTTTCAGTTGTGGACTTAGTAGCAAGCGGATATGGGTGCACGAGATACTAACAATTAAACATAAAAAAGACAAAGAAAAATTATCACAGACTATTTATTAAAGTAGCTGTGCAAGAAAGATAGATTTCTTATCCGTTATAATTGCATACCTTTATTTTGGAAATTTAAAACAAATTTTCGAGTAAAAGATACAATTATAAGTTTTTTTTCACGTTCCATTGTTGTTCTACAAATGTTCATCCGATCTATATCCTTCATTCTAATATACCATAAATCCAGATAATTGCTACTAGAAAGTATCATTTATTTTGTGCTTTATGGCAGGTTGGGATTTTTTAGTGGTTTTCTGCTATAATTTAATTTATGTAATTTAAAAATGGATACAGGATAGAGGCGTTTAATCAATGAGTAAAATTGTGTTTTTTGATGTAGATGGCACGCTTGTAGGCGAAACAAAAGAAATTCCAGCATCCGCAAAACAAGCAATTGCTAAATTGAAAGAAAATGGCGTTTATGTGGCTATAGCAACAGGCCGTGGTCCTTTTATGTTAGACGAAATTAGAAAAGAACTAGATATTCATTCTTACATTTGTTATAACGGACAATATGTTATCTTTGAAGGCAAAGAAATTTATGCCAAACCATTACCAACAGAATCTTTAGAGCGACTTATTAGTGTGGCATCTGAGCATGAACATCCGATTGTTTTTTCTGGGAAAGAATCGATGCGTGCGAACTTGCCGGATCATGACCGAGTAACAAGAGGAATGAATTCTATTAAACGAAGCTATCCAAAAGTGGACGCTAATTACTATAAAGGTCGGGATATTTTCCAATGTTTGCTTTTCTGCGAGGAGTCCTATGATGCTTATTATCGAAAAGAATTTAAACAATATGGCTTTTTACGTTGGCATGAAGTATCTGTGGATGTTTGTCCAGCAGATGGTTCAAAAGCGGAAGGCATAAAACAAATGATTAAAAAACTGGGCTTTTCGATGGAAGATACTTACGCATTTGGCGATGGCTTGAATGATATCGCGATGCTTCAAGCTGTCGGAACAGGTGTGGCAATGGGAAATGGTCGCGATGAAGTAAAAGCAGTCGCTGATTATATTACTGAACATGTAGATGAAGATGGCATTTATAAAGCATTAGAGCATCTTAAACTAATTTAAAAGCAAAAGCGAGGCCACTATTTTAGTGTAGCCTCGTTTTTTGTTGTTACAGTTGTCTTTTCCAGTTTTTGTTTAATAAATTTAAGTTGTGCGACGATAATAATACTAATAATAACAAGTAAATACCAACTAGTGATTTTAGAAACATGTACGGGGCGCCATTCAACAAGTTGATCGGGATAAGCCCATGCTCCATAAAAACTAGCGATATTTTCAGCAAGATAAATAAAAAATGCAATACATAAAAATGATAACGATAAAGGCATTTTGAGTTGAGTAGCACTAACTTTAAAATAAACATAGGTTTTTCGAAATAGTAGGAGCACTAAAACAATCAAAACCCAGCGGAAATCTATTATAAAATGATGGGTGAAAAAATTGCCATAGATAGTAACGCAAAGTGCAGTAATGAGCCATATATTAGGCCAATTAGTCATTTTGAGATCGAATCTTTTCCACGCCTGACAAATATAGCTAGCAATACTCGAATACATAAAACCACTATAAAGCGGAACACCAGCAATTTTCATTAAACCATCATCCGGATAACTCCATGACCCCATATGTACTTTATAAACTTCGAGCACAAGTCCAATAACATGAAAAACCATGATTACTTTTAGCTCGTCCCATGTTTCTAAGCCGAATTTTATAAGTAAAATCTGAGTCAGTAGGCAAATAATTAAAAGCAAGTCATATCGAGGGATAAAAGGAAGATTAATTAACTTGGTTAGAGCAAGCGAAAGGAAAATAATACCTGGGAATATACAACAAAGTGCTTGTTTCCAAGTGAAAATCCAAAGTAATCGAAAAAATTTCATAAAAAACCTCTTCTCGTGATTTTCTCTAGTTTACCAAAAAATACTAAAGAAAAGCTCAAGAAAAGGTTAAAAAAGTTCATTTTGGCGATTGATATTTCTAAATGCTAATTCATTTTTAAATACTAACGGTTTTGTTTGCAGTTTTTCGAGTAATGCACGAACTTTGTGCTGTTCGTTTTGTAATAAGTTATATAGAATTTCCGGAGAGAAGGGAACATTTGAGACTAAATAGTGACTTGCTTGTGCCGTTTTAGCAAAGTGATTAGGATGAGCCTCCAGTCGTTCGATTTCTTTCGCAGTTAAAAACGGCATATCGACAGGAAGAATGAGGAAGTTCGCTTTTTGATATGCCTTTGCATGAATCATCACCGCATAAATTCCACCAAGCGGGCCAAAATCACTGAATTCTATTTGATCGGGAATGACCTGAACATTTGACTGATGTCGAAAAATAGCAACTAATTTTTGATAATTTTCATGATTTGCGGAAACAAATACCAATTCACAGAATGGCATTAATTTACTTACAGTAAGCTCTACCCAAGTTTTCCCAGTTGCCTCATCCTGGAAAAATGCTTTTGGTTCTCCAAACCGATTAGAACGCCCGCCAGCTAATACAATACCAACATTATTGTTTTCTTTTTTCAAGTCGACCATCTCTCATTACTAAAATTTCTTCCGTCATCATTTCTGCTTCAGAGGCATAGTGTGTCACAAAAATAACCGGAATATGAAAATCTTTAGCCATTTGACCAACTAATTTCATACAAATTAAACGGGTTTCTTCATCGAGTCCATTAAAAGGTTCATCTAGTAAAAGTAAATTCGGCTCGGTAATCATCGCTCTAGCCATTGCAACGCGTTGTTTCTCACCACCAGAGAGTTTTTGAACAGAAGAGTAAAGCAAGTGAGAAATTTGCAGATAATCACTCATTTTTCTTACTTGTTGTTGAATTTCAGCTTGTTCTTTTTTCTTCTTTTTTTTCACTTTTAAACCAAAAGCAATATTTTCGTAAACGTTCATATTTGGAAATAAAGCAAGGTTTTGAAATAAATAACCCACTTTGCGCTCTGTGACTGGAAGATGTAACGAAATAGTGGAATCATCCCACGGAGTTCCGTCAAATTCAATAATTCCACCGTCAATGCTTTTTAAGCCACTGACACATTGAAATAGCGTTGATTTTCCTGAACCACTTGCGCCCATCATAGCAGTAACTGGTTTTTCAAAAGTATAATCAATATTTAAATCATGAAAAGGAAGTTTTTTATGAAATTGTAATCGTAACATTTTACATCCCCCTCGTTAAATTGCTTTGTCTAACGGTTAACACATGGATGACAAGTAGTGCAAAAACGCCAATAATGACATTAATTAGCCCAAGATAAATTGCTGTTTGCATATCGCCTTGTTGAACCATAAAGTAAATACTTGAAGCAATCGTATCGGTTTTTCCTTCAATATAACCAGCCACCATCAAGCTTGCTCCAAATTCGCCCATCGCGCGGCAAAAACTAAGCAATACGCCAGCTAAAATGGGTTGCCAACAATTGGGTAAAATAACTTTAGCGAAAATTTGTTTTTTATTGGCTGAGAGTGTTTCAGCTGCCCATACAAGTTCGTGATCAATGGATAAAAATGCTGATTTCAGCCCTTGATACATAATTGGTAAAATAATAATCGTTGTTGCAACAATAGCTCCAATAAGGGAAAAAATAAAACTAAAATGAAAAGCCTCCCAAAGCTTGCCACCAATAAAATCATTGCGTCCGAGGACATTTAGTAATACTAAACCCACCACAGTTGGCGGTAGAACTAGTGGAAGTAAAATTAAAACTTCTACTAATAATTGCACACGCGATTTGCGACCAGAAAAATAATAACTTAATGGAAGCATAGTTATAAAAGCTAGAAATGTAGAAATAGTGGCAACAAGTAATGTATGCCATACAGATGTAAACATAAAACTCCTCCTGAAAAATCCCATTAATACTTCTATTTATTATCGTTCTCTCTGGTATAAAATGTCAAACTTAAGTACAATATAACTAACTAAAAAGGGGGATTAATGATGAAAAAAGTAGTTTTAATTTTAAGTTGTGGATTATTACTAATTTTGGCTGCATGCAGTGATACGCCCGGTGAAACTAAAAAAACTACCATACATATTTCAGCGGCAGCAAGTTTAAAAGATACGATGGATGACATAAAACCTCTTTTTGAAAAAGCACATCCTACCATTAAATTATCTTTTGACTTTGGTGGCTCTGGACAAATTCGCGAACGAGTGGAAAGCGGAGCACCAATCGATGGTATCCTTTTAGCAAGTAAAAAAGATGCAGATACATTAAGTAAACAAAAATTAGCAAAAGACACAAAAGAATTTGCGGGAAATGAATTAGTTCTAATTGAACCAAAAGATACAACTCAAATAAAAGGAGCAAGCTTGGAGCAATTACTAGATAACGCGGATAAAATTGCCATTGGTGACCCTGAATCTGTTCCCGCTGGTGCTTATGCCAAGCAAACACTAGAAAATTTAAATCTTTATAATACCGAAAAAGCAAAACTTGTTCTTGCAACGGATGTTCGTCAAGTTTTATCATATGTAGAAGCCGGTAATGCCGATGCAGGTTTTGTTTATCAAACAGATGCGGAGTTAAGCAAAAAAGTACAAGTGAAAGAGAAGATTGATGAGAATCTTCATGAACCAATCGCCTATTATAGTGCACAAGTAATGGGTTCCAATAAAAATGAAGCTACCAAAACATTCCTTGATTATATGAATAAATCAGAAGCACAAAAAACTCTCGAAAAATACGGATTTAAAGCAACAAAGTAGTAAGGAGTCGCTTTACTTTTTAAAATAAGAAAACTCCTGTATATTGGTACTAAAGAAAACGCATACATGATTTGTAGAAGGGAAGTGCGCCCAGTTGATTGAAAAACGAAATACCATAAGTGTGGAGCAAGCCAGAGAAGTATTATGTAACCAAATAACGCATCTTCCAGTAGAAAGAAAAATCGTAACAGAAGCATTAAATCAAGTTTTACAAGAGCCTGTTTTTGCCCCATTTCCTGCTCCTTATTTTAGACGTTCTGGTTATGATGGGTTTGCAATTACAGAAGCAGATGACGGGAATTATCCAATTAGACTACATGTTGTTGCAGAAGTTCCTTGTGGAAAAACATATGATAAACCATTAAATCCAGGAGAAACGGTCCGAATAATGACTGGGGCAAAAGTGCCTGATAACGCAGCAAAAATTATTATGCTTGAACAATCAAGAAATGCTGATAAAGAAAACGAAATTATTCTTATTAATACACAAAAGTCTAGTAACATTACAGAAATTGGTGCAGAGTTTGCGAAAGGCGATTTGCTGCTAGATCGTGGCCATATTTTGAATGCTGGATCAATAAGTTTATTGTCCTCATTTGGAATTCATGAAGTGCAAGTAATAAAAAAACCTAAAGTTGCAATTTTATCTACAGGTAGTGAACTCATTTCTGCTGGAAATCCGCTTCCTGATGGCAAAATTTACAATAGTAATCAGCCGCTTCTTGAGAACTTATTAAAAGTACATCATGCAGAAATTTGTGTCGCCGAACAATTACCTGACAACTATGAAGATACAAAAAAACGCTTGCTGGAACTGACAGAAATAGCTGATTTAATTATTACAACTGGCGGTGTTTCTGTAGGGGATTATGACTTTATGGCCGATATCGCGAAACAAGAAGCGGAATTACTTTTTAATAAAATTCAAATGCGACCAGGCAGTCCGACAACTGGAATGTGGTTGAATCAGACGCTTATTATTGCTCTTTCTGGAAATCCAGGGGCTTGCTTTACAGGTTTTTACTTGTTAGTAGAGCCTGTATTAGCAACTTTAATGGGAAAAGATACAACGGCGACTACCAAAGTGCGTGCTAAGATGGCGAGTGACTATACGAAAAATAATGGTTATGATCGTTTTTTACGCGGGACGTATCGTTTATCAGACGAAGGGGAATATTTGGTTGATTTGGTAGGTAGCGACATGTCTAGTGCACTCGGAAACCTTCATCTTACTACCTGTTTATTTAAAATCCCACGAGGGCAAGTTGGAAAATTCAAAGGAGAAGAGGTCGAAGCATGGCTACTATCCTCCAAGTAATCGGTTTTAAAAACAGTGGTAAAACAACTTTAATAAATGCACTTATTAAAGCTAGTCATAAAGAAAACTATACGGTTTCTGCCATCAAACATGATGCGCATGATTTTTCTGTGGATCATGTGGGAACGGATTCATATTCTTTTCAAGAAAGCGGTGCAGACGCTGTTGTTATAGCAAATTCTAGGCAATATGCTGTGATGGAACAAACTGGTATCGATTTAAAAGAAGCTATCCAAAAACTACCAGAATCAGATATTATTCTCATAGAAGGATACAAAGAAGGTCCTTTTCCAAAAATTATTTTAATTCGTGAAAAAGCCGAAATCGAACTTTTAAAAAACAGTAAAGCTGTTCATAAAATCGCGACATATAATCCCGCGCTAAAAGAAGAAGCGATTTTTATTGGAGATGAGCAAACTTTAATTACATTTGCGGAAACGTTAATCAAGGAGTTTTTACAATGAAATATGTAGCATTGCAACATGAAAAAATAGAAATCGGCTCACTTTCTGAAAAACTAATCAATAAAAATCATGGTGGGGTGAACCTGTTTATTGGAACGATTCGAGAATGGACTGGCGAAATTCAAACAGAAGAAATTCGTTACACTTCCTACGAAAAAATGGCGCTCAAAGAACTAAACAAGTTGGCTACAGAAGTTGAAGAGAAGTGGGGAGCAGATGTTGTTATCGTTCACCGGCTGGGAGTTTTGCAAATAACAGATATCGCTGTATTTATTGGGGTATCAACTCCACACCGTGCAGCTTGCTATGAAGGTTCCAGATATATTATTGAACGTTTAAAAGAACGTGTGCCTATATGGAAAGAAGAAAAAGATGTAGATAAGACAAGGTGGGGTGGCATAAATGCTAACAACAGTTAAATTTTTTGCTTTTTTGGCCGAGAAGACACATAAAACAGAAGTGAAATTGAATTTGCAACAATGTCAAACAGTTGGTGAGGTTAGGGAAGTCATTAGTAGTGAATTTCCTGAAATAGCTGTGGATCTGGCGACATGTATGCTAGCTGTCAACATGGAATTTCAACAAGATCAGGATATGTTGCCAAAAGAAATAACAGAAATTGCTGTTATTCCGCCAGTTAGCGGTGGATAAGGAGGATATCGAATGGAAAAAGATGATTTAACCCACTTTAACGATGAAAAACGTGCGAAAATGGTGGATGTAACGAGTAAATCAGAAACGAAACGACGCGCAATCGCTAGAGCTACTATACATATGAATGAAGAAACATTAGCGCGTATCCATGCTGGTAAAATTGCTAAAGGAGATGTTCTAGCTGTTGCACAAGTAGCTGGTATCATGGCGGCAAAAAAAACAAGCGAGCTGATTCCAATGTGTCACCCGATTATGACAACAAAAGCAGATATTTCTTTTGAAGATGATGGAAATACGGCGCTAACTATTACTTCAGAAGTTGTGACTGTAGGGAAAACGGGTGTAGAAATGGAAGCACTCACTGCAGTCACCATTGCTGCATTAACTATTTACGATATGTGTAAAGCCATGGATAAAGGTATGCGCATTGAAAAAACCTATTTAGTTGAAAAAACAGGTGGGAAAAGTGGTACATTTAAAGCAGAAGCGTAACTATTTTGTAGGATAGGAGTTTTGTTTTATGCAATTATTAAAGGATAAATTTGGGCGGGTACACGATTATATACGCATTTCAGTAACGGATCGCTGTAATTTAAGGTGTGTGTATTGTATGCCCGAAGAAGGCCTGACATTTTTGCCCCATGAGAAAGTACTATCCAAAGATGAAATTGTCAGTTTTATGGAGCTAATGGTACAATTTGGCATTAAAAAAGTACGTATTACTGGTGGAGAACCGCTACTTAGAACCGATATTGTAGAAATTGTTCGTGGGCTTGGAGCAATTCCTGAAATAGAAGATATTTCCATTACAACGAATGCGATGTATTTGGCAAAAAAAGCAGAAGCACTTAAAGAAGCTGGACTTACACGCGTAAATATTAGTTTGGATTCATTACATGCAGATCGTTTTCAAGCAATTACACGCGGCGGAAGATTGCAAAAAGTACTTGATGGTATTCAAAAAGCAGAAGAGGTTGGGCTGTTCCCAATTAAACTCAATGTTGTTTTAATCAAAGGGCAAAACGATGACGAAATAACTGATTTTCTCAAGTTTACTAAAGATAAAGATATTAATATTCGCTTTATTGAATATATGCCAATTGGTCACGCAGGTACGAGCTGGAAAGAAAAATATTTGCCGCTAGATACAATTTTTGAAGCGTGTGATGCGATTGGTTTTGAATATGAAGCAGTTGATTCTATTCGTGGAAATGGTCCTTCTGAAAATTTCCGAATTAAAGGAGCGAAAGGGACTTTTGGTGTGATTCATCCAGTTAGCTCCCATTTTTGTGACAGCTGTAATCGACTCCGACTCACAGCAGATGGGTATATCAAAGCATGTCTATATTGGGATGAGGAAATGAACATTCGCCCATTTATACATGAGCCTGTGAAACTCATGCAACTCGTGCAAAAAGCAATTGATAATAAACCAGAAAATCATGAAATGGCACTCAAATTACAAGATGAGGTTCAATCTAATAAGCCAACTTGGCGACGTATGAGTCAAATTGGTGGATAAAATAAAACATCCGGCGCAAATTTCGGCCGGATGTTTTATTTTTGTCGTTCTGCTATTAAATGTGGTAATTCAGGTATAATCAATTTTTCCATAGCGAGTTTGCAAGCATTACTTGAACCCGGTAATGCAAAAATCAGTAATCCATTTTCTGAAAAACCTGCGAACGCACGAGATACCATTGCTCGGCTGCCAACTTCTTCATAACTTAGCATCCGAAAAATTTCGCCAAAACCCGGGATTTCTTGCTGAATAGTTGCAAATAGCGCTTCATACGTAATATCGCGCCTAGCAATCCCTGTACCACCATTAGTAATTAAACAAAAGGAACCATTAGTTGCTAAGTCGTTCATTTTTTGTTTAATGAGGGCAGCATCATCAGGAACGATAACCCTTGAAATCACTTGATGCCCTGCCAATTCTAACTGTGATTGAATCAATCTGCCACTAGTATCTGTTGTTAAATTTCGTGTATCGCTAATCGTTAAAATGCTACATGTGACCTTAATAAAAGCCTTTTGTTCCATAACTGCCTCCTTTAATTGAAAAATAGTTGATACGTTTTTTTCGCTTCCGCTAAATTTTCTGTTCCGTGAAGTAAAACACGACCATTTTTAAAGATAACAAATTGGAACTTTTTGTATTTGAAACTAAGTAAAGCCGGATTTTCTTTATAAGTAATTTTTTGTTCTGCTAGCAGTTGTTTGATTTCGCGGTAGTTGCTTTTATTTGGCAAGCGAAATTGTACTGTATCCCGTCCGCAAAGAGCTACCGTTTGCTCGGAGAAAGGAACTTCCGAAAGGCTTTTTTCGGATGTGCAACCAGGACAATCGGGACGTTTTGGGACTTCAATCGACTGAAAAGTAAACTGCCAATTATCTAGTTGATAGTATGTATTTGCTTTGAAATCAGGATTTATAATCATTTGCGTAAGTAAGGAAACTTGCATCCCAGCTACTATCGGAATTAACGCGCCGTCTACACCTATAATATCGCAGCTAGCAGTATTTGTTTGTGGGATATCCCCAAGTAAACAATGCAAACAAGCAGAATCCGGAGGGACGATTGGCATAAGGTTAGCATAATTGCCTGCGCAAGAAGTGAAAATCCAAGGAATCTGATTGATTAAACAAAATTGATTCAAAAAATTACGCGTCATAAAATTATCTGTACAGTCCAGTATATAATCCACTTTTTGTGCAAAAGGGGTTAGGCTAATCATATTAGCATCATCGACCAAATAATCTATTTTGATGTTGCTATTAATCAGGCGCAAAGCTTTCTGTGCTGCGTAGGCTTTTGCCTGTTTCTCTAAGGCATCTTTTTCTGTGAAAAGCGATTGTCGTTGTAAATTACTTAGCTCCACATAATCACGATCAATGAGAATCAATTCTCCAAAGCCCATTCGTGCGCAAATTTCTGCTGCATAAGAACCAATTGCACCAACACCCACAATCAAAATGGTTTTTGAAAGCAATGTTTCTTGCCCTTTTTTACCAATATTCGCGCCTCGCATTTGTCTATCGTAGCGTTCCAAGTTTTTCACCTTCCTTCCCATTTTATTTTACCAGAAAATCCACTAAACAAGTATGTGGGAGATTTAAAACAAAAAACCACAGGAGATTATTCCTGTGGCTGGTTAATTTTTAGCCAAATACATCTACATCAGGTGGTAAGTAGGATGGATTTTCTTTATTAATGTGATCATAAAACATAATACCGTTCAAATGATCAATTTCGTGTTGAACAACAATTGCTGGATAATCTTTAAAACGCAATTTAAGCGGTATTCCGTTTTCATCAAAAGCATCAATTGTTACACGTTCGCTACGCACAACATATCCTGGAACTTCTCGGTCGACAGAAAGACAACCCTCACCACCAGAAAGACAAGCTTGCTGAACAGAATGACTACGGATTTTTGGATTATAAAGCACATAACTATAAAGACGATCTTTTTCATCGTGTACATGAATAGCTAAGATACGTTTTGTTACAGCGAGTTGTGGAGCAGCAATTCCAACACCACCACGCAAACCATATTTTTCCGCTAACTCTTCATCTTGACTATTAATTAGAAACTCGAGCATGTCGTGCCCTAATTTTTTTTCTTCATCTGAAAGCGGGAAAGTCACTTCTGACGCAACTTCGCGAAGTGCGGGATGACCTTCTCGTACAATATCGTCCATTGTAAGCATGATTTGATTCTCTCCTGTTCTTTAATAACATATTCTTATTTTAACAAAAGAACGAAAAAAAAGGAATGAAATATTACTTTGAGCGAAAAAACAGTGTTTTTATAGGACTAAAGACATATTTGTTAAAAATAACAAAGTTTAAATAACGAACATTATTAAATTAAAACAGTGTATTGTTCGTGTAAATCAAACAACGAAAAATTTTTTAAGTTTGTGAAATCACAAACTAATGAAAACCTTTAATTAAAACGCTGAAATAGGTGTGATAATGCGAGAATTGCAATATTATATAACAGTTTGTATCTGTTTCATCTTTTTTTAATACAGAAGTGGAAAGCGAATGATTTAAGTAATAATGCCATTGTAAGCGATAAAACAATTAGAGATTAACTTATTGACTTCATAATCTGGGTAGTGTAAATTAAGAGAGAAGATTAGTGTATTAATGAAATTCTTGTTTTTTAGTAAAACAGAATTAACTTTTATTAAAAAGGAAAGTTCCTACATTTTTATGAAACATTGTGAAAGAATGAAAGTTTTTTCACAATCTCTCTTAAAACCCATGTTTTCAATAAGGATTTTGTGGTAATAACTGGAGAGGCTGTGCAATAAGTTGATGGGAATTTAGAAAAAAGCTTCCGGAATTCGCTTCTTTCTATAGAATAACTTTTCTTTTTACTACGCTATTATAATTAATACACAATCAGGATGGCAGTTTTAGATGAATCATTTTAGGATGGTAAATGACCGGACGAGCGTTACATGAAACGCGTACCTGACTAATGAAGAATTTAAACTGTACAATGTGAATGACGAAAGGGTGGATACGAAATGGCTTCTAAAACAAAGAAGGCTATTATCGACGTAAAGAAACAATTTGAGGCTGTTCATAAACAATTTGAATTGGTTCAAATTTTGAATGAAAAAGGAGAAATCGTAAATCCAGATTTAATGCCAGATTTAACTGATGACGAGTTAGTAGAATTAATGACTCGCATGGTTTGGACTCGTGTACTTGACCAACGTTCTATTTCACTTAACCGTCAAGGACGTCTAGGTTTCTATGCTCCAACTGCTGGACAAGAAGCTTCCCAACTTGCAAGTCACTATGCACTTGAAAAACATGACTATATTCTTCCAGGTTACCGTGATGTACCACAACTTATCTGGCACGGACTTCCACTTACAAAAGCGTTCTTGTTCTCTCGTGGACACTTTGTAGGTAACCAATTCCCTGAAGATTTAAATGTATTATCACCACAAATCATCATCGGTGCACAAATCGTGCAAGCTGCCGGTGTTGCTCTAGGTCTTAAAAAACGTAAAAAAGATGCTGTTGTAATCACTTATACTGGTGATGGCGGTTCTTCCCAAGGTGATTTCTATGAAGGAATGAACTTTGCGGGTGCTTATCATGCTCCAGCAATCTTCGTAGTACAAAATAATAAATTCGCGATTTCTACACCTCGTGAAAAACAATCAGCTGCTGAAACATTAGCTCAAAAAGCAGTTGCAGCCGGAATCCCAGGTGTACAAGTAGACGGAATGGATCCACTTGCAGTATATGCTGTAACTAAATTCGCTCGTGAACGTGCAGTTGCTGGTGAAGGCCCAACATTAATCGAAACGATGACTTACCGTTATGGTCCACATACACTTTCTGGTGATGATCCAACTCGTTACCGTACAAAAGAACTTGACGGAGAATGGGAACTTAAAGATCCAATCGTTCGCTTCCGTACTTTCTTAGAAGGTAAAGGCCTTTGGAACGAAGAAAAAGAAAATGCTGTTATCGATCAAGCTAAAGAAGAAATCAAAGTAGCAATTAAAGAAGCAGACGCTACACCAAAACAAACAGTGACTGATCTTCTTAAAAATATGTATGAAACACCAACTGCTCCTATCAAAGAGCAACTGGCAATCTATGAAGCGAAGGAGTCGAAATAATCATGGCGCAAAAAACAATGATTCAAGCGATTACAGATGCGCTTGCAGTAGAACTTGAAAAAGACGAAAACGTATTAGTTTTTGGGGAAGACGTTGGTAAAAACGGCGGCGTATTCCGTGCAACAGAAGGATTACAAGAAAAATTTGGCGAAGAACGTGTATTTGATACTCCTTTAGCAGAATCTGGTATTGGTGGTCTTGCTATCGGTCTTGCACTTGAAGGCTTCCGTCCAGTTCCTGAAATTCAATTCTTCGGCTTCGTATTTGAAGTAATGGATTCCGTTGCTGGTCAAATGGCTCGTATGCGTTACCGTACAGGCGGAACTCGTACTGCTCCAATTACAATTCGCGCACCTTTTGGTGGTGGAGTTCACACACCAGAAATGCACGCTGATAACTTAGAAGGATTAATGGCTCAATCTCCTGGTTTAAAAGTGGTTATTCCATCCACTCCATATGATGCTAAAGGTCTTTTAATCTCAGCAATTCGTGATAATGACCCAGTAATCTTCCTAGAACATATGAAATTATATCGTTCTTTCCGTGAAGAAGTTCCAGAAGGCGAATACACAGTAGAAATTGGTAAAGCAGCTGTTCGTCGTGAAGGTACGGATGTTTCTATCATCACTTACGGTGCAATGGTACAAGAATCAATGAAAGCAGCAGAAGCTCTTGAAAAAGATGGCGTATCTGTAGAAGTTATCGATTTACGTACAATTAGCCCAATTGATGTGGAAACAATCATTGCTTCCGTTAAGAAAACAAACCGTGCTGTCGTAGTTCAAGAAGCACAAAAACAAGCTGGTATTGCAGCTAATATCGTTGCAGAAATTAACGATCATGCAATCCTTTCTCTAGAAGCGCCAGTTATGCGTGTTGCTGCTCCAGATAGCGTATTCCCGTTCTCTCAAGCAGAAACAGTATGGCTACCAAATCATAACGATATCATCGAACGTGTAAAAGAAGTTATTGCATTTTAATTTATAATGACCATTTTAAAACTTATGGGGAGTTTTAGAAGGGGCAAGAAATATTTTTATACTAAGGTTCAGTTTATCTGAACCTTAGAAATTACAGGAGGCTTAATAAAATGGCATATTCATTTAAATTACCGGATATCGGTGAAGGTATCCATGAAGGTGAAATCGTTAAATGGTTTGTACAACCAGGCGATAAGATTGAAGAAGATGAATCCCTATTTGAAGTTCAAAACGACAAATCAGTGGAAGAAATCACTTCTCCAGTTTCAGGAACAATTAAAGAAATCAAAGTTGCTGAAGGTACAGTGGCTACAGTTGGACAAGTACTAGTAACATTTGATGGCGTAGAAGGTCACGAAGACGACGCCGAAGAAGAAAGCGCAGCACCAAAAGCAGAATCCACAGAATCAACTCCGAAACCCGCACAAACTAGCGGAAAAGGAATTTTCGAATTTAAATTACCAGATATTGGTGAAGGAATTCATGAAGGTGAAATTGTTAAATGGTTTATTCAACCGGGCGATAAAGTAGAAGAAGATCAGTCCATTTTTGAAGTGCAAAACGACAAATCTGTCGAAGAAATTACTTCTCCAGTAGATGGAACTGTTAAAGATATTTTAGTTAGTGAAGGTACAGTAGCAACAGTTGGTCAAGTATTAGTAACATTTGAAGGTGATTTTGAAGGAGAAGCAAGTCATGAATCTACTCCAGAATCCCCAGCAGAAGAAGCTGAACTTACAAATAACGATGCAACTTCCGCACCAGCAACAGGTGGAAACGGAACTCCATCATCTAAAAAAGATCCTAATGGCCTTGTAATTGCAATGCCTTCTGTACGTAAATATGCTCGTGAAAAAGGCGTTAATATTGCTGAAGTAGCAGGCTCTGGAAAAAATAACCGCGTAGTTAAAGCTGATATTGATGCTTTCCTAAACGGCGAACAACCAGCTGCAGCAACTACTTCTGCTCAAACAGAAGAAAAAGCATCTGCACCAAAAGCAGAAAAAACAGCTGCAAAACAATCTGTTCCAAGTTCCGATGCTTACCCAGAAACACGCGAAAAATTAACACCAACTCGTCGTGCAATTGCAAAAGCAATGGTAAACTCGAAACATACAGCACCGCACGTTACGCTAATGGACGAAATCGAAGTAACTGCACTTATGGCTCACCGCAAACGTTTCAAAGAAGTGGCTGCCGAAAAAGGTATCAAACTAACTTTCTTACCTTATATGGTGAAAGCTCTTGTTGCAACGCTTCGTGACTTCCCAGTGCTTAACACAACTTTAGACGATGCAACTGAAGAACTTGTTTACAAACATTACTTCAACGTTGGTATCGCAGCAGATACAGACCACGGTTTATATGTACCAGTAATTAAAAATGCTGACAAAAAATCCGTATTCCAAATTTCTGATGAAATCAACGAACTAGCTGGAAAAGCACGTGATGGTAAATTAACAGCTGACGAAATGCGCCACGGTTCCGCAACTATTTCTAATATTGGTTCTGCCGGTGGACAATGGTTCACTCCAGTAATTAATTACCCAGAAGTTGCTATCCTAGGTGTTGGTCGTATTGCTCAAAAACCTATCGTAAAAGATGGCGAAATTGTAGCAGCACCAGTATTAGCGCTTTCCTTAAGCTTTGACCACCGTGTCATTGACGGAGCAACTGCTCAAAAAGCAATGAACAATATTAAACGTTTATTAAACGATCCAGAATTATTACTAATGGAGGTGTAACAAAATGGTAGTAGGCGATTTTCCAGAAGAAAGAGACACCATAGTCATCGGTGCAGGCCCAGGTGGGTATGTAGCGGCAATCCGAGCTGCACAACTCGGACAAAAAGTTACCATTATTGAAAAAGAATATTACGGCGGTGTGTGCTTAAACGTTGGATGTATTCCCTCTAAAGCACTTATCACAATCGGTCATCGTTTTAAAGAAGCTGGACACTCTGATAACATGGGTATTACAGCGGATAACGTAAACTTAGACTTCACAAAAGCACAAGAATGGAAAGGCGGCGTAGTTAACAAGCTTACATCAGGTGTTAAAGGCCTTCTTAAGAAAAATAAAGTTGAAATGTTAGAAGGAGAAGCGTTCTTCGTGGATGATCATTCCTTGCGTGTGATTCACCCTGACTCCGCTCAAACTTATACATTCAACAACGTTATCATTGCAACAGGATCTCGTCCAATCGAAATCCCAGGTTTCAAATATGGTAAACGTGTATTAAGCTCAACTGGTGCACTTGCACTAACAGAAGTTCCGAAAAAATTAGTCGTAATTGGCGGCGGATATATCGGAACAGAACTAGGTGGAGCATTCGCTAACCTTGGTACAGAACTAACTATCCTTGAAGGTGGTCCAGAAATCTTACCAACGTATGAAAAAGATATGGTTTCCCTAGTTAAACGTAATCTGAAAAGCAAAAACGTTGAAATGGTTACTAAAGCACTTGCAAAATCTGCTGAAGAAACTGAAAACGGCGTTAAAGTAACTTATGAAGCTAACGGTGAAACTAAAACTATCGAAGCTGATTATGTTTTAGTAACAGTAGGTCGTCGTCCAAATACAGACGAAATCGGTTTAGAACAAGCTGGCGTTAAAGTAACTGAACGTGGCTTAGTAGAAGTAGACAAACAAGGTCGTTCTAACGTTTCTAACATTTTCGCAATTGGTGATATCGTTCCTGGTGTTCCTCTAGCTCACAAAGCTAGCTATGAAGCAAAAATCGCTGCTGAAGCAATTGCTGGTGAAAAATCCGAAAACGATTATACAGCACTACCAGCTGTTGTTTTCAGTGATCCAGAACTTGCAACAGTCGGCTTAACAGAAAAAGAAGCAAAAGAAAAAGGCTTTGATGTAAAAGCTGCTAAATTCCCATTCGGTGGTAACGGTCGTGCACTTTCTTTAGATGCACCAGAAGGATTTGTTCGTCTAGTTACTCGTAAAGAAGATGGCCTAGTTATCGGTGCGCAAGTTGCCGGAATGAACGCTTCTGATATTATTTCAGAAATCGGTCTAGCAATCGAATCAGGTATTACAGCTGAAGATATCGCGCTTACTATTCACGCTCACCCATCACTTGGAGAGCTTACAATGGAAGCAGCTGAACTAGCTTTAGGTCGCCCAATTCATATGTAAACAACTTAGAAGCGGAGATATCCTTTATGGGTATTTCCGCTTTTCTATATAGAAATAAGTGGTTGTTTTCACAAAAATAATTTTTAGTTCATTTTTTGAAATATTTAAAGTATCGGTTTTAGAAAAAAAGGAGTATAATGTAACAAGTGAACGTAACATGTCAAATCTAATTGAATCAGGTGAAAAAATGGAGAAACAAACAGCAACTTGGAAGAAAGCTCTATTTTGGTTTACGTATGTAGTAGCAGGAATTTGTTTTATATTAACGATTATCGCTTTTCTTGTGGGATTCTTTCATCATATGCATGATACAGGCGGATGGCGCTCTGTTATTCAAATTCTCGAAACACCCATCACAGGTTTTATAAAAATGACTGGTGGTTATATCGGTAAAGGGATTTTAGAAGTAATTATTCTCATTATTGTTAGCTACTGTTTGCCAATCTACTTCTGTTTTGCAACGCATTATCTCAAAGTGAAACGACGTGAAAGGGCTTAAAATAAACATTTTCTTGTAAAAAGCAAAGCGAATGAGCGATGCTTTTTATTTATGCGGTCAAGTTATTTTATTCTGACTCTTAGGCATGCTAAAATGATATAAGAGACTTGATGAGGAGGAGATGGATATGGCATCTAAGAAGAAAAAAATTGTCGTTATTGGAAGAAGCAATCTACAAAATCTCTATATTCATACAGTTCTTTTAAAAAAGCTTACAGCCGAGATATATTTAATAGATGATCAAGCTAAAACAAGCGTTCAGGACTTTGAATATGCAAGTTACTATCATTCAGCTACAACGATTAACAATGGTACTTTTAATGAATGTCGAAACGCTGATATAGTCGTTTTTTTTCAAGAAGAAATGTCGAATGCTTCGTTTTCCAATGAAGAGAATGTAACCTTAATCAAAGAAAAAGTGAAAAAAATGATGGCAACTGGTTTTCAAGGAATCGTCTTAGTAGCAACTGCTGAAAGTAATGTGGTTGCATCTTTAATAAAACGCTATTCTGGTTTACCTGCCAACCAAATTTTGACACTTGGCACTATGCTTGCGACTTCTTATTTTCAAGTTGAAATTGCTAAATTATTTAAAATTAGCCCCAAAAATGTTCATGGATATATTATTGGTGATAATGCGAATGACGTTATACCTGTGTGGAGCAGAGCGTTCCTTGGAGGCAAGCCAATTTTAAGTTATTTAGCCGAAGAACAAAAAAGAATCACCTCAGATGACTTACAAAATTTAACAAAAATGATTACTCGGATTCCTGATTTTCCTTTTGAGAATAAAGATGGCTGTACGTTCCGTTTTAGTACGGTAACCGTTCTTGCTGAATTAACCGAAGTCATTTTACGGGATGAAGCTAGAGTTCTTACAGTAGGCGTAGAGGTGAAAGAGGCATATGGCTTAGAAACCCCAGTTTTTATTAGTGTACCAGCTGTTATTGGCGCTGAAGGAGTGAGAGAATTACTTGAGCTAAATCTATCCGATGATGAACAAAAAGAATTAAAGCAAATCGCCACAAAAACGACCGAGAAATTGGATGTACTACAGCTTAACAAGGGAGGAATTAGTTAATGGAATATAGTTATCCACTAAATCCAGACTGGACAACGGAAGAAATGACGATTGTTGTACAATTTTTAGAAGCTATCGAACGAGCATATGAAAAAGGCATAGATACAGTTGAACTTAAAGATAAATACAAGGAATTTAAACAAGTAGTACCTGCAAAAGGGGAAGAAAAACGTATAGGAATAGACTTTGAAAAAGCAAGTGGCTATTCCGCTTATAAAGTGATGCAACTCGTAAAAAACGCAACTACAAGCAAAATAAAAATGCAACCATAATTAAGAGGAGGAATTTTTTCATGGATATTAGTCAAATTAAAGCAGAAACAGTAACACCAGAAGTGGGAATACATGTAGGAGATAGCGCGGCTCCGGTTAAAGTAATGTCATTTGTTAATCTACGTTGTCCTTTCTGTCGTGAATGGAACGAAAAATCACAAGACGTGCTGACGGAATTTATTCAAGCAGGAAAAATAGAATTAATTATTAAACCTTTTGATAAAGAAAAAGAATCTTTGCAACGCGGGAATGTAACGCACCGTTACTTAGATTATTCTAAACCAGAAGAAACTCGTGAAAATATCAATAAAATTTATAGTACGCAAGATGAATGGGGCAGCCTTTCTCTTACCGAAGTAGCTGCTTATATGGAATCCGAGTTAGGATTAACAGAACAAGGCAACAAAGCTGTTTCAGAAAAAATTATTGCAGAAGCAAATACTGCAAATATTGTCTTTGTACCCACTGTTATTGTAGGTAAACACATTTTCGATGAGCATATTAGTCCCGAAGAATTACGCACATTATTGAACGAAGAACTTGCTAAATAATAAATAAGAAGAATCATGTAGATGAAATCAAATGTAGCCATTTTGTTTCATTCGCATGATTCTTTTTTTGTAGAAAATGAAAAACTTCATGCAAACTCCATCTTTATTCTATATAATTAAAGAACCATTAGGAGGCAGATATGGAAAAAATACTTATAGCAGAAGATGATGTAACTATTTTAGGTGTAATTACCGCATTTTTAACCGAAGCAGGATATCAAGTAACTACTGCGCAAAACGGAATAGAAGCTTATCACTTTTTTCAAAAAGAAGCATTTGATTTAATCATTATGGATATCATGATGCCAAGTATGGACGGGTATACATTAACGGAATTAATTCGTTCTACTTCATCAGCACCGATACTAATGATGACCGCATTATCCGAAGAAAGTGATGAGTTAAAAGGTTTTGATCTTGGAGCAGATGACTATATACAAAAACCATTCTCATATCTAGTATTACTAAAACGAGTACAAGTACTTTTAAGACGATCCAATCAAAAAGAAGTAGACAAGAAAAAATTGCGTTGTGGTAATATATCGGTTAATACAGAAACTTTTGAAGTAGTATCAGCAGGAGAAACAATTGAATTAACCAAAAAAGAATTTGATATATTGGTCCTGCTAATACGAAATCAAAAGAAAGTTATTACGCGCGAAATGATTTTATCTCAAGTGTGGGACTTTGCAGCTATTGTTGATACATCTATTATTAACACCCATATGAAAAATTTACGTAAAAAATTGCATACTGAAAAAATTCGAACGATTAGAGGTGCTGGCTATAAAATGGATGAATAAAGTTAAAAACAAAATTAGTTGGAAAATTTTCTTGGTGTTTGTAAGCATTATTTTGATTTTTACTACATTGGTTTATGCAATGCTGATTTTATTCTTGCCGCAATTTTATTATAATTATAAAACAAACCAAATTAATGATTATGCCGATGAGGCCGTAAAAGCAGGAGAAAATGGCGATTTAAGTAATGTAGAAAAAGCGTTAGATGAATTTATGGATAATACAAATATACTGCCGATTTTGACAGATAGTAGTGGTAGAATTATTTATATTCCTAATGTGAATATGAGTTCTCTCAATACTGCAATGCCAACGAGTGTTCAGGGTTCTGAATCAGAAAGTGGTTCAACAGCAACTCAATATCCAGAACAGTCAAAAACAAAAAATAAATCTATCTTGGTAGACGGGCAAGTATACGATCTCTCTTATACAATCAATGTCCAAAAAATAAATGATATAGCGAATGTTCTTTTACAATTTGCGCCATATTTTGTTTTATTTGCATTTATTTTAAGTTTATTAACTGCCTATTTTTTCTCAAGAAGAATGGTAAGACCGCTTTTACGTATGAATAAAGTAGCAGCGAAAATGGCGAAATTAAATTTCACTGAAGTATTACCAATTATGTCTCAAGATGAAATTGGACAACTTTCAGGAAATTTAAATGAGATGGCAATTAATTTAGAACAAACAATGCTGGAATTAAATGAAGTCAATGAAAAATTACAAAAAGAAATTGAAAAAGAACGCCAACTAGAAGAAATGCGAAAAAATTTTGTTACTGCAATTTCTCATGAACTTAAATCACCACTTGCTGCTGTGATGGGGCAAGTCGAAGCAATGCGTTATAATGTTGCGCCATACGATAACCATCCTAAATATTTACAAGAGTCTTATCAAATTTTAGAACAAATGTCTAAAATGATTCAAGAAATGTTAGATGTATCTAAAGTAGAACAAACCAATCATATGGGACAACAAACTATGTTTTCTTTGACGGAAATGGTAGAAACTATTATTAATAACAAAAAAACAGCTCCAAGTCGTATAGACAAAAAAATCATCTTTGAATCTAAGGAAGAAGTTAAGCTCACTGCAAATTATGCCTTTACAGAAAAAGTAATTGAAAACATTATCGAAAATGCTTTTGATTATTCTATAGGAGATTATGAGATTATAATCGACCTTCATAATAGAGGAGAAGGATTTTATTTTTCAGTGCATAATAAATCCGCTCGTATACCAGAGGAAGAGCTAGGTAAACTATTCGAACCTTTTTATCGACTAGAAAAATCAGGCAATAAAAAAACAGGTGGTACTGGTTTAGGATTATTTATCATCGCTAAGTTTCTAAATATCCAGGCAATCCAGTATAAATTAATAAATGAGAATGATGGTGTCACTTTTCAAATGTGGCGATAAAAAATACAGCTAAAAAACAGATAGAGTTCATATGAACTCTATCTGTTTTTTGTATGCTTACTATATTAAGAAACGGAGGTTAGAAAATGGATTTTATCAGAAGAGCCTTTATTAGTATTAAAGCTAAAAAAGGAAAGTCCTTAGTATTATTTATTTTATTATTAGTTATTTTTAGCTTAGTATTTACAGGTTTTGCTATTCAAGAATCAACAAAACAAAGCGCAGAATCAGCAAGAAAAGAATTAGGTGCGAACGTCACCTTAAAAATGAATCAACAGAAAGTAATGGAAAAAGCTCAAAGCGGGGAACAAATCAATGATGCTGATTTATCCATTCCTAATACAGATATTGATAAAATAAAAAATTTACCACAAGTAGCCGATTATACCATTAGCTCAGATGGATCAGCAATAAAAGGTGATTTAAAACCAATGCCTGCCAAAAAGCAAGAAAATGGTCAAGGTGGTATGGCTCAAGTTGCAGGAAATGATGAAAATGGAAAAAAAGTAGAAACACCAAGTTTTACAGTTAAAGCAGTAAACCAAACAGCTACACTACCAAGCTTTCAAGATAAAACAGACAAAATCATTTCAGGTAAACAGCTAACTAAAGAGGATAAAGGAAATCAAGCTCTTATTGAAAAACAGCTTGCAGAAAAAAACAACCTCAAAGTGGGCGATAAATTTAAACTAACCAACGATAAAAATAAAAAAATAGAATTTACAGTAAAAGGTATTTATCAAAGTAACCAAAAATTAGAACCACAACTAGAATCATTTGAAATGATGCTTCCGGGAAACAAAATATACGCTAGTTTTGAAGGAGCAAAAAATTTCGTTTGGAGTAAAGGTATTGAAAAAGCGGAATTTGATTTAAAGGATCCGCAAGAAGTAAATTCATTTATTGATGACGCAAAAAAACTAACAAAAGTGGATGATGAAGATTTATTCCAATTCGATGCTCAAAATAGTGCTTATGAAAAAATGATTGGACCGATTGAACGAGTAGCTGCTTTTAGTAATATTATAGTTACCATTACACTAATTGCAGGTGGATTAATTCTTGCATTAATCGTCTTATTATCTATTCGAGAACGTAAATTTGAAATGGGTGTACTCTTATCATTAGGTGAAAATAAAGCGAAGTTAATGGGACAGTTTTTAGTCGAAGTAGTTATTATTGCCGCACTAGCGTTCTCCCTCTCTTGTGCACTTGCTAACCCAGTGGGACAAGTAATTTCGAACCAAATGCTTTCTAGTGAAGTAAGCAAAGAATCAAGTAGTGATGATGAACCATCTGAACAACAAAATATGGCATTAGCATTAGGCGGAGAACAAGAAAAAGTAGTGGATGCAGATCCGATTGATAAAATTAATGTTTCTATTACTGCTGATACAATGGGACGCGTTGGTGGCCTTGGATTTATATTGATTTTCCTTGCTACGACGATACCATGCTTATTTATCATTCGACTACAACCTAAAATGCTATTTACTCAGAAAGATTAAGGAGAGGCTTAGATGGAAACTAATTTAGAATTAAAAGACATTACTTATCAATATGATTCAGGAAATAAAGCTCAAATCGTACTAAAAAACCTTTCTTATACTTTTTCAGAAGGAACATTCTATACGATTTTGGGGCCCTCTGGTGCAGGGAAGACAACTTTATTATCAATCGCAGCTGGAATTGATGTACCAACTTCAGGCCAACTAATTGTTAATCAAAAAGTATTAAATGAGACATTGAGCTTACAAAATTACCGGAAAAATTTAAGCTCCATCATTTTCCAAGCCTATAATCTAATCCCATATATGACGGCGATTCAAAATGTATACACTGCCATGGGAATTCAACATAGCCAAATGAAAGATAAACGTAAAAGAGCGATTGAACTATTAAAAGAAGTAGGATTAACCGACAAACAAATTAACAGTCCTGTATTAAAACTAAGTGGTGGGCAACAACAACGTGTAACTATTGCGCGTGCCTTATCAGGGAATGCTCCGTTTATTTTTGCAGACGAACCAACTGGGAATTTAGATCACGAAACATCAGAACATATTATTGATTTATTCCGCGAATTAGCACATAAAAAAAATAAATGTGTTGTAATGGTAACTCATGATAATTATGTTGCAAGTCGTTCAGATGTCATTTTGAATTTAAAAGGAAAGAAGTTAGTAGAGAAGAAATAATAAAAAACGAATGTATGGCCTAAAATCATGGGCCATACATTCGTTTTTTATAGATTTAAAAGAATTTCCTCCGCCAGAATACAATAGCAAGAGCTCCTGCAATTCCAAATGCAAAACCAAGCGTTAGTATCCAGGCCAGAGGTGTATTCATAAATGGAAGCTTAACGTTCATTCCATAAAAACTAAAGACCATTGTTGGAATAGTTAAGATAATGGTAAATGATGTCAGAAATTTCATCACGATATTCATATTGTTCGAGATAATAGAAGCATAGGCATCCATCATACCACTTAAAATATTCGAATGAACTTCCGCCATTTCGATACCTTGACGATTTTCAATAATAACATCTTCTAGTAAATCTTGATCTTCTTCGTACATTTTAACGATGTTTTGGCGCATCATTTTATCTAGTACGACTTTGTTTGATTTAAGTGCAGTTACAAAGTAAACCAAACTTTTTTCAATTCCCATTAAATCATAAAGCTGTTTATTTTTCATTGATTCATGTAGTTCTTTTTCGATTTCATCTGTTTGGCGATTCAAGCGTTTTAAGTGACGCAAAAAAGTAGTTGAAATCATGTACAAGATTTGTAATGCAAATCTTGTTTTCATATGTGTATAAAATCCTTTAATACGGTTTCTAATAAATGATTGAACGATAGAAGAATCAATGGTACAAATCGTAATAAAATAGTCTTTTGTAATAATAATCCCCATCGGAATCGTTTCAAATGAAGCGTAATGAATATCATCCTCATCAACTACCGGAAAGTCACAAACAATTAAAACGGAATCAGAATCGTCATCACGTTCAATCCGGGCGCTTTCATCTTTATCTAGTGGATCTTCTAAGAATTCTAATGGAATTTCATAGTTATCGGCAATTTTATTAATTTCTTCTGAAGTAGGGGCAACGATGTTAATCCAACAATTGCGTGTTACTTCTTCTAATTCAATTAATTTCCCATTTTCATCTGATTTGAAAATTTGATGCATGCTTTTTACCTCCTTTTTTAACAGGTAAATTTCACGCGGTTAGAGTTTCGTTCCCGTGAAAAATCACCTGTATGAATACTTCGATGTGGACCAGGGTCACTTGTCGTTTGCTGCTCCTTTTTCACGTTCCTCAACTCCTTCAAACCATAGTAATTCACAACTCTACCATTATACCTAGATTATAGTCATTTGTACATCTTTTATTGAAGGGCAGCCTTATAAAGTGGGATTAGCTTATCAAGCACCATTTCAGCCTCTTTTATGAAGTCTTTTCCAGGCGATAAATGGCTATCATCTGGAAGGTAAATCTTACCAACTAAGAACTCTCCTTTTTTCACATCACGGAACCGTTCAAGCGTTGTCTCTAAATGACCATCATGAACAGGAAATGTTTTTTCTTCCGTATGATCAGGCGAAATAGCAAAAGTATCTGGTAATTCAGCAAGTAGTTTCTTTTCTTTTAAAAAGCGATTGGCGATTTTAGCACTTTCTTCATTTTCATATATAAATGCGAGCCAAATGAATAAATAATTATCAAAAAGTCCTACTTGGAAATGAGGATGCTTTTTGTAACCACGTTTATCATGGCAAATCGCAAGCCAAGTGCTTTCTGGTGGATTGACAGAACGTCTTTGATGACGCGCAATATGTAAAAACATTTCATCACCAAGTTTGGCACTTAAATAAGTAGTCAATTCTTCCCCAACAGCTTTGAATTTTGGCTGAATATCGTTTTGAATTCCAGCCATTCGAGCTTCAAGACCTGGAATTTGCATTGTTTGAAAATCTTTCTTACTAAATCCTTTAAAAGTCATCTGTTTTCCTCCTAATTTTGCATATAGTTTTATTATACGGAAGTTAAGTTCTAAGTGAAAGAATCTTGTTCTATTCAGATAATTCATTTTTGTGATAAAATAAACAAAACGAGTCTAATGAGGTGTATATATGGATATCGAAAAAATAGATTATTTAGCAAGGTTATGGATTATGGAAGCAGCAACAAAAATCAAACAGTCTTTTAAAGAAACTTTAGATATTGATACAAAGAGTGGGCGAAATGATTTAGTAACAAACATGGATAAAGAAACCGAAGCTTTTTTTGTCAAACAAATTAAAGAACATTTCAAAGAACACCGCTTGTTTGGAGAAGAGGGCATGTCAGATGAGGTGACAGATTTAAATGGTGTCGTTTGGATTCTTGATCCAATAGACGGTACACTTAATTTTGTCGAACAGCAACGAGATTTTTCTATCTCCCTAGCGATTTATCAAGATGGTATAGGATACTTAGCTTACATTTATGATGTGGAGCGTGATGAACTTTACTTTGCAGAAAAAGGGAAGGGTGCAACTGTCAATGGCAAATCAATTCCCAAAATGAATAAAACCATGGATCTGCAAGACGCTTTGTTGATCGCTAACCTGAGTGTTACGAAGAAATTCCCGACTGTTTGGGAAGCAGTAAAAGTTTCAAGAGGACTACGACTTCACGGAGCAGCATCACTAGAATATATGGATGTTGCAACAGGACGAGCGGGAGCCTATCTTTCTGCCAATTTAGCACCGTGGGATATCGCAGCAGGAAAGATTATCGTCGAAGAATTAGGTGGAATTGTAACCAGAATTGATGGATCGGAAATCAATATGTTAGAAAAAGGAAGTTCTATTGTAGCGGCCCCTAAAATCCATCAAACCTTAATAGACAACTACCTGCCTTAAAGAAAGCGCACAACATAAAAAAACTCTTTTTCAGAAAATAAAAATCGTGCTAAATCCGCTTAGCTATGCTATAATAGGTAAGTTGATTTAAACGAGACGATAGCGACGGAGGAAAATAAATCTATTTTCCTCTTTCTTTTGGCTAATCTTCACGATAAATGTTTGGATTTTTAATTTAGGAGGAAACAAGATTGAATTTAAGAAATGATATTCGTAATGTAGCAATTATTGCCCACGTTGACCATGGTAAAACGACATTAGTAGACCAATTACTGCGCCAATCAGGTACTTTCCGCGACAATGAAACAGTTGCTGAACGTGCGATGGACAACAATGATTTAGAAAGAGAACGCGGTATTACAATTTTAGCGAAAAATACAGCGATTAAGTATGAAGATACACGCGTAAACATCATGGATACACCTGGACACGCCGATTTCGGTGGAGAAGTAGAACGTATCATGAAAATGGTTGATGGTGTTCTTTTAGTAGTGGACGCGTATGAAGGTACAATGCCTCAAACACGTTTTGTACTAAAAAAAGCACTAGAACAAAACTTGACACCAATTGTTGTAGTTAACAAAATTGACCGTGACTTTGCCCGTCCAGAAGAAGTTGTTGATGAAGTATTAGAATTATTCATCGAACTAGGTGCAAATGATGATCAATTAGAATTCCCAGTTGTTTATGCTTCTGCTATCAACGGAACTTCAAGTTATGATTCCGATCCAGCAGAACAAAAAGAAACAATGAAACCTCTTTTAGATACTATTATCAATCATATTCCAGCTCCAGTTGACAATAGCGACGAACCATTACAATTCCAAGTGTCTTTACTTGATTATAATGATTATGTTGGTCGTATTGGTATTGGCCGTATTTTCCGCGGAACAATGCACGTAGGACAAACGGTTGCTTTGATTAAACTTGATGGTACAGTGAAACAATTCCGTGTAACAAAAATGTTTGGTTTCTTCGGACTAAAACGCGATGAAATTAAAGAAGCAAAAGCTGGTGATTTAGTAGCACTTGCTGGAATGGAAGATATCTTCGTTGGCGAAACGGTTACACCATTTGACCATCAAGAAGCACTTCCGCTTTTACGTATTGATGAACCAACACTACAAATGACTTTTGTAACTAATAACAGTCCTTTCGCTGGTCGCGAAGGTAAACACGTCACAAGCCGTAAAATTGAAGAACGCTTACTAGCTGAACTTCAAACGGATGTATCGCTTCGTGTGGATCCAACAGCTTCCCCAGACGCTTGGGTAGTATCAGGTCGTGGAGAGCTTCATTTATCTATTTTAATTGAAACTATGCGTCGTGAAGGTTATGAACTACAAGTTTCTAAACCAGAAGTAATTATCCGTGAAATTGATGGTGTGAAATGCGAACCAGTAGAAGACGTTCAAATCGATACGCCAGAAGAATTTATGGGATCAGTTATTGAATCAATTAGCCAACGTAAAGGTGAAATGAAAAATATGATTAACGATGGTAACGGCCAAGTTCGTCTACAATTCATCGTACCAGCTCGTGGATTAATTGGTTATACAACTGATTTCCTTTCCATGACACGTGGTTATGGTATTATCAACCATACATTTGATAGCTACCAACCAATCCAAAAAGGACGTGTTGGTGGACGTAGCCGTGGTGTTCTTGTATCTATGGAAACTGGTAAATCTACTACTTACGGAACAATGCAAGTAGAAGATCGTGGTACTATCTTTATTGAACCAGGAACTGATATTTATGAAGGTATGATTGTTGGAGAAAACAACCGTGAAGGCGATATCGCAGTTAATATTGTTAAAGCGAAACAAATGACTAACATTCGTTCAGCTAACAAAGACCAAACTAACGTTATCAAAAAACCTCGCCACCTTTCATTAGAAGAATCATTAGAATTCCTAAACGAAGATGAGTACTGTGAAGTAACACCACAATCCATTCGTCTACGTAAAAAAATTCTAAACAAAAACGAACGTGAAAAAGCAGCAAAACGTTCAAAAACTGCTGAATAATTAGCATGCTAAAAAGCCAAGTTATTTTAGAGTGGATTTGTTCTACTACTTAAAATGACTTGGCTTTTTTATGCATAAAAGTATGAGAAAAGGGAATAAAATAATGAGTTTGTAACACTATTGTAATATGATGAGCTATTTGGTATATTATAAGTAAGTAGAAAAGGTGGTTAGGGATATGAAAAAACGGATAATTATATTTACAGTTTTAATAATTCTTCTTGTAAGTGGGGTTGTGATTGGTGTCTATGCTAATAGTAGTAATACTGATGCTAAGCCGGATAAAACTAAAACAAGCACAACAACCAATAAACCAAAATCCACAACAAAAGAAGAAAAAAAGCCGGCTGATACAGCTACTGACAAAAAAGACTCTTCAAACGAAACTTCAAAAGATACAGTTACAGACGACAAAGGTGTGGTTACAAAAGGTAGCTCAGATGTAGAAAAAAATGCCCCAGCTAAAAACAGCACAGGTTCAAAAGAACAAAATAAAAGTGAAACTCCAACAACACCTACCTTCTCCTTATCAACTTTAGGATTTAAAACTTCTAATGTTGCTCCTGTCCTTGGAGGGAATGTAACAACAACTTATTTATCAAGTACACCTTCTTTTCAAAAAATATTTCAAAATTTAACGATTGAAATCAATCAATACAAAGTTGAACATGTAGTGAACGCTGATAAAAATGTTAGTGCTAGCAATCCCGAGAGCTTTTTAGCAAATAAAAATGGTTATGTAATTACATTAGATATTTCTATAAAAAATACTTCTACCAAAGATAAAATGTATAAAGCTGATCAAATAAGTCTTGTAGGAGCAAATGAATTTGCTGGAGGAAGTTTAGACAATTTTGTTCCATCAAACTACCATTTAATTGGAAGTAAATCAGACCCATACAATTTTACTGCAGAAAAAACAGCTCGAGGCTTACTAACCTTTACTATGACAGAAGACGTATATAATGATATCGCTTCTAATCCAAAAATTGGAGTACCAAATCCAGATAAATTTGATTCAACCATTTCACAAGATAAAGCAGGCGATGATATTGTTGTTGCCTTTCCAGTAAAATGAAAAAACGCCCATAACGTTGGGCGTTTTTTCATTTCGTGTTAGTATCTATTAACTTTTTTAACTCACTATTCGAAATCACTGCTGGTTTATGAAAATTGAAATGACCAGAATTAACTCGACTGATAGTATTGATAGCTATACGATGTTCACATTCAGGACATAAATACATTCTAATAGGTTTATTTCGTAATTGCTTAGTTTTAAATTCACGATTGTCTAGTTCATCTACACGTTCGCATAAAATACATTTTGCGTTCAATTTATCTTCACCTCACACAAGTATTATAGCATGATTATCAAAAAAGGCGAGTAAAAGCGGATTTTTCAAAAATTTTCATCGGTTCGTGTTTGCGTGGCTTTTAAATTATGCTATACTATTATTATCTAGTATTAAATCTTACTTGAGGTTTTTACCTTAAGCTGAAAATAAAGCGCTTATTTAGCGCATGATAGGGGGTTCTGTGATGGCAAACAAAAAGAAAGATCACAGAGAAGAGGCAGTTGAACTTCTAAAACAAGATGCAAAACGAATCTTACAGCTGATTAAAGTTCAAATGGATAATCTAACATTACCACAATGTCCAGCATATGAAGAAGTTCTTGATACACAAATGTATGGTTTATCACGAGAAATCAACTTTGCAACCCGCCTAGGATTAATCGAACCAGAGGAAGGAAAGAACTTGATTTCTGCTTTGGAGAAAGAATTATCCACGCTACACGAATTATCAATGAGTAAAAAATAATTAATTAATTGAAAAGATGGCTGATTTTTTCAGGCATCTTTTTTTATTGGTAGAAAAAGCACTGAAAAATGAGCCAAAAGGCGGATGTGATTCTTCTTTTCAATTTCAGGTCTTTTCCTTTATAATAGAAAGAATAGAAAACTAGATGGGATAGTAACTTCTCAGGGATTGGACGATGCCAATGTTAAAACGAATATTAAAATCATATGATTATTTATTTATTGCAGTTTTTATAGTTCTGTGTTTATTTGGAATTATTATGATATATAGTGCTAGCTGGTCTCTCGCTATTGGAAAAGATTTACCAGCAGATTTTTATTATGTGCGCCAAGTAAAAAACTTTATTATTAGTTTTATTTTCTTTGTGCTTTTTGCATTAGTTCCTTTTAAATTTTATCAAAACAATAAAGTATTGATGTTGATTGTTTTTGGATCAATTGGTGTTTTATTATTGATTTTTCTTGTAGGTAAGACCGTTAATAACGCAAATAGTTGGTTTGTTGTCGGGCCTCGTTCTCTTCAACCAGGGGAATTTGCGAAATTAGCAGTTATTATTTATATGTCAGCGATTTATGCTAAAAAACAAAGCTATATTGATGATTTTAACCGTGGTGTATTGCCACCAATTTTCTTTTTGGCTTTTGTCTGCTTTTTAATAGCAATTCAACCAGATACGGGAACTGCCTTTATTATTTTCTTAGTTGGTTGTTGTATTATCATTACTTCTGGAATGCGACTGCGAACGATTATGAAATTAATCGGAATTGGCATGGGTGTTATTATTGCGCTCACACTTATTTTGTTTGCATTACCAAAAGATGTTAGAAATGATATTGTTTCCCCTACAAAAGTAGCGCGTATAACTACTTTTATGAATCCATTTGAGTACGCTGATAAGGAAGGACATCAATTAATTAATTCCTTTTATGCGATTGGTTCTGGGGGCGTTTCAGGACAAGGACTTGGTGAAAGTGTCCAAAAATTAGGCTATTTACCAGAAGCACATACGGATTTCATTATTGCGGTGGTTGCGGAAGAGTTAGGCGTATTCGGTGTCATGTTTATCATTTTAGCGTTATTCTTTATCATTTTTAAAACAATAAGTACCGGTCTCAGGGCAAAAGACCCGTTTGCCTCCTTAATGTGTTACGGTATAGCTAGTTTGATTGCTATTCAAGCTTTTGTTAACTTAGGTGGCGCGAGTGGACTTATACCACTTACTGGTGTTACGCTACCTTTCATTAGTTACGGGGGTTCCTCACTTATGGTACTGTCGATGATGCTTGGAATAGTTGCAAATATCTCTATGTTTAATAAATACCACCGTCTATATAATGCAGATGGTTCCAAACAAGTACAAACTGTCAAAAAGAAAAGAAGATAATTGATGAAGAAAAAGCTGTTTATACGGCTTTTTCTTTTGATATTTTACCGCATATTATTGGCACTTTGTAGCGGTTTTATTCGGGTTTTTGATTATTAAAAAAGAAAATAATTTACATCTGATGGTATTTAATACTATAATTGAAGTTATATACCGTTTTACAGCCTAAAAAAGGGGATTATCATAATCGTATACATAGTTATTTTAACCGTTCTAGGCAATGTATAAGTATAGAACAGATCAGTGTTGGTTAGGAGGAAAAAAATGAATCGAATTAAAAAAGTATTAGTAGCAAACCGCGGAGAGATTGCTATCCGAGTTATGCGTGCATGTACTGAACTCAAAATCAAAACAGTGGCTATTTATTCGCAAGAAGATACTGGAAGTTTTCACCGGTATAAATCAGATGAAGCTTATCTGGTTGGAGCAGGGAAAAAGCCTATTGATGCGTATCTAGATATCGAAAACATCATTGAAATTGCTAAAGAATCTGGTGCAGATGCGATTCATCCGGGATATGGTTTCTTGTCCGAAAACATTGAATTTGCTCGTCGTTGTGAGCAAGAAGGCATTATTTTCGTTGGTCCTAAATCAAAACACCTAGATATGTTTGGCGATAAAATCAAAGCAAAAGAACAGGCTCTACTTGCTGATATTCCAGTTATTCCAGGTAGTAATGGACCTGTTGCTGGTATTAAAGAAGTGGAAGAATTTGGTGATAAGAACGGTTACCCATTAATGATTAAAGCTTCCCTTGGTGGCGGCGGTCGTGGTATGCGTGTTGTTGAATCAAAAGAGCATGTTAAAGAAAGCTTTGAACGCGCATCCTCAGAAGCAAAAGCTGCATTTGGAAACGATGAAGTATATGTAGAAAAATGTGTAATGAATCCAAAACATATTGAAGTACAAATTCTTGGTGATACACATGGTAACATCGTTCACTTATTTGAACGTGATTGTTCTATTCAACGTCGCCATCAAAAAGTAGTTGAAGTAGCTCCTTGTAATGCGATTACATCCGAACTACGTAACCGTATTTGTGACGCTGCAGTAAAACTAATGAAAAATGTTGATTACATTAATGCTGGAACAGTAGAATTTTTAGTTGAAGGCGATGATTTTTATTTTATCGAAGTAAATCCTCGTGTTCAAGTTGAGCATACAATTACTGAAATGATTACAGGGATTGATATCGTTCAATCACAATTATTCATAGCAGATGGTTATGCTTTACATGACCAACTAGTGGCTATTCCTAAGCAAGAAGATATCCATATTCACGGTTCTGCAATTCAAAGCCGTATTACTACGGAAGATCCGCTTAATAACTTTATGCCAGATACTGGTCGAGTAGATACGTATCGTTCTACAGGTGGATTTGGTGTTCGTTTGGATGCAGGAAATGGCTTCCAAGGAACAGTAGTGACACCGTTTTATGATTCTTTACTTGTAAAATTATGTACTTGGGGAATGACATTTGAACAAGCAACACGCAAAATGCGTCGTAACTTAATTGAATTCCGTATCCGTGGTGTGAAAACGAATATTCCTTTCTTATTAAATGTTGTTCGTCATCCAGATTTTGCAAGTGGTAATTATAATACAAGCTTTATCGATACGACACCAGAACTATTTAAATTCCCTCATATTCGCGATCGTGGTACAAAAACATTGCGTTATATTGGGAATGTAACTGTAAATGGGTTCCCAGGAATTAAGCATCGTGATAAACCTGTGTATGCAGAACCTCGTTTGCCAAAAATTCCATATGGATCAGAAATTGCTCCGGGAACAAAACAAATTTTGGATGCAAAAGGGCCAGAAGGTATAGTAGACTGGGTGAAAAAACAAGAAGAAGTGCTTTTAACAGATACTACACTTCGGGATGCGCATCAATCTTTACTTGCTACTCGTGTCCGTTCCAAAGATATTTTCCAAATAGCAGATTCGATGGCCCACTTATTACCTAACATGTTCTCCTTTGAGATGTGGGGCGGGGCGACTTTTGACGTGGCTTATCGCTTTTTAAATGAAGATCCATGGGTGCGTCTAGAAACACTTAGAAAACAAATTCCAAATGTGATGTTCCAAATGCTACTCCGCGGGGCTAATGCAGTCGGATATAAAAACTATCCTGATAATGTTATTCGCGAATTCGTTAAACAATCCGCACAATCTGGTGTCGACGTCTTCCGTGTGTTTGACAGCTTAAACTGGATTAAGGGTATGGAAGTGTCAATTGATGCTGTTCGTGAAGCAGGGAAGGTTGTAGAGGCCGCTATTTGCTACACTGGAGATATTGATGATGACACAAGAACGAAATATACGATTGACTATTATAAAGATATGGCAAAAGAGCTAGTTGCTCAAGGTACTCATATTTTAGGCATTAAAGATATGGCTGGTCTGTTAAAACCACAAGCTGCTTATCGATTAATCAATGAACTAAAAGATACCGTAGATGTTCCAATCCACTTGCATACACATGATACAAGCGGCAATGGTATTTATACCTATGCAGCAGCTGTTAGTGCGGGAGTCGACATTGTTGATGTTGCTTCCAGTGCAATGAGTGGAGCAACAAGTCAACCAAGTATGACAGGTCTTTATTATGGGCTGGTTAATGGTAATCGCCAAACGAACCTTGATGCGCACAATTCTCAAATTATTAATCATTACTGGGAAGATGTTCGTCATTATTACAAAGACTTTGACAATGCGCTTAACTCACCACAAACTGAAGTATACATTCACGAAATGCCAGGTGGTCAATATACTAATCTGCAACAACAAGCAATTGCAGTTGGTTTAGGTGATCGTTGGGATGAAGTAAAAGAAATGTATACTATAGTAAACCAAATGTTTGGCGATATCGTTAAAGTAACACCTTCTTCTAAAGTTGTTGGAGATCTGGCATTATTCATGGTCCAAAATGAACTTACTGAAGAAGATGTATACGAAAAAGGCGATACAATTGATTTCCCTGATTCTGTTATTGAATTCTTTATGGGTGAAATTGGTCAACCATATGGCGGCTTCCCAGAAAAGTTACAAAAACTTGTACTCAAAGGACGTACACCACTTACGGATCGTCCAGGAGCTTTAATGGAGCCAGTTAATTTTCTTGATGTCAAAGCAGAGTTAAAAGAAAAAATGGGTTATGAACCAACTGAAAAAGATGTTATTTCCTATATCTTGTATCCAAAAGTATTCCTAGATTATCAGGAAATGATTAACAAATATGGTGATGTAACCGTTCTTGATACGCCGACTTTCTACAAGGGTATGCGTTTAGGTGAAACAATTGAAGTAGAACTTGAAAAAGGGAAAATCCTTCTAATCAAATTAAACTCTATTGGTGAACCAATTGCGGATGGAACGCGTGTTATCTATTTTGAACTAAATGGACAACCACGTGAGATTAATATTCAAGATATGAATGTTCAATCAACTGTTATTGCACGCCGTAAAATTGATACGACGAACCCAGAACATGTTGGAGCAACTATGACAGGTTCAGTAATTCAAGTAGTCGTGAAAAAAGGCGATTCTGTGAAAAAAGGTGATCCATTACTAATCACAGAAGCAATGAAAATGGAAACAACTATTCAAGCACCTTTCGACGGAGAAGTCAGCAGTATTTATGTATCTGACGGCGATACAATCGAATCAGGTGATTTATTAATTGAAGTTAACAGAATCTAAAAACATACATGATTAACGGGTGGGAATATGATGCTAATTAAAGTGCTAAACTTTAAAAATCGAGAAGATAAACGTGAGAATATAGACGTTTTTCCCAGATTTATTAGTGTTATATTTCCCACCCGTTTTTTCTGAAAAAAGGAGAATATACATATGAAATGGTTTAAAGGAATTGCTGTCGTTTTATTATTAGCTATCTTAACGGCTTGCGGAAATACTGAAGTAAAAGAAGTAAATAAACAACCTGAAGAAATCAAAGTGAAAGATGCGACCGGTGAAACAATCACTTTGAAAAAAGAACCAACTAAAATAGTCTCCTTAATACCAAGTAATACAGAAATCTTATTTTCATTAGGCCTTGGTGATGAAGTGAAGGGCGTATCTGCATATGACGATTATCCAAAAGAAGCTCAAAAAATAGAAAAAGTAACTTCTACTACAGTTGATACAGAGAAAATTATTGCACTTAAACCTGATTTAGTTTTAGGTCATGAATCTATGCTTGCCACAGAAAAAGATGCTTATCAATTACTGAAAGATGCGGGAGTTAACGTTTTTGTTGTACCAAACGCAACTAATTTAAAAGAAACAGAAAAATCTATTGCCACAATTGGGGAACTAACTGGCAAAGAAAAAGAAGCATCAAAAGTGACCGATTCCATGGAAAAACAAAAGAAAGAAATCGAAAAGAAAGCAAAAGAATTAAAAACATCTCCAAAAGTATGGATTGAAATTAGTCCAGATTTATATACAGCTGGTAAAGGGACTTTTATGGACGAAATGTTAGAACTTGCTGGTGGTACTAATATCGTTACTGAATCAGGGTTTATTCCTTATAACGAAGAAAAAGTTGTCGAATTGAATCCGGATATTATCTTATCTGTCTATCCAGATGCTAAATCAACTATTTTAAAACGTACCGCATGGAAAGATATTCCAGCCGTAAAAAATGATCAAATTTATGAAATGGATGCAAATAAATTAAGTCGTCCAGGACCAAGATTACTTGAAGGCGCAGCGGATATTCAAGCGGTTCTTGGAAACTAATTCTTTGATAATTACAGATGGAGCTTTACAAAAAACAACTTTTAAGGTAATTTAACATAGGGTGTATTTTTTTACTGAATAATATCAGTGGATTAATTCGTCTAATTTCAGAAACAATTTACACAAAGAAGATGATGCACACACAGCAAGTAAAAGGCAGCCCAGATAACAATAAATACTAACAAAGTGTATTTGGTTTTTAAGTGGAGGAGTTGCCTATAAGAATAAAGTGAGCAGAAACTGGTTGGAAAACCATATTATTTTTCGGGAAGAAGTGTTTTTGTGAAACAGGTTATGGAAGTTATTAAAGAACAAGTTAAAAATTTACCAATGATATTTCGTATCGCTCGCTATGAAGATAAAGCTACGTATCAAAGCCATTATTTAGGATTAGCTTGGCAGATTTTAAATCCATTAATTCAAATTGCAATTTATTACTTTGTGTTTGGATTTGCGATGAAAGCCAAATCTGGATCAGATGCTAGTTATATTGAATGGATGCTTGCAGGGATTATTCCTTGGTTCTTCATTAGTGCGGTTATTTTACAAGGTGCGAATAGTATTTATAATAAAATAAGTATGGTTTCAAAAATGAATTTCCCAATGAGTATTCTACCTAATATAACCATTGTTTCTAATTTAACAAGTTATTTTACGATGATGCTGATTTTATTAGGATTGTTTGCGATTAATGGAACACCTATTACCATTTATTGGGGACAATATTTGTATTACTTTGTTGCAATGATTGCCTTCTTATATAGTGTGACATTGTTTAATGCAACTATTAGTGTTTTGGTGAGAGATTATTATATTATGCTACAGTCAGTCATGCGAGTACTTTTCTATATGTCTGGTATTGTATGGAATTTAGAAACAATGTTGCCACAATGGTTGGTTGATTTATTAAAATTAAATCCAATATATTATGTTGTAAACGGCTTTAGAGAGACCTTTTTAATGCATAAAGGTTTTTGGGAATCGCCTTCTTATACAATGTACTTTTGGTTAATAACAATTGTATTGCTTTTTGTTGGAGCGACACTACACATGAAATTCCGCGAACGTTTCGTGGATTATTTATAGGAGGTTAGACAGATGGATAAAAATATTAAAGTATCATTTAAACATGTGTCAAAAGAATATGACCTCTATCAAAATAAATCAGATAAGATTAAAGGCTTATTCATGCCAAAAAGCCAAAAAATGCAATCTTTTTGGGCTTTAAGAGATGTCTCTTTTGATGTTCATGATGGTGAAACTGTTGGACTTATTGGTATTAATGGTTCCGGGAAATCTACCATTTCTAGCATTATGTCTGGCGTAATCCCTCCAACTCAGGGTGAAGTTATTATTAACGGGGAGACCTCATTAATTGCTATTGCTGTTGGTTTAAAAGGTCCACTTACTGGCTATGAAAATATTCGATTGAAGTTACTTATGCATGGTATGAAGAGTTCTCAAATTAACAAGTTAATGCCAAGTATTATTGAATTTGCTGATATTGGCGATTTTATTAATCAACCTATTAAAAACTATTCTAGTGGTATGCGTTCTCGTCTTGGATTTGCGATTTCTGTGCATACTAATCCAGATATTTTAGTCATTGATGAAGCTTTGTCAGTCGGTGATCAAACTTTCTATCAAAAATGTGTAAATAAAATCAATGAATTTAAAGCGCGGGGTAAAACAATAGTGTTTGTCAGCCACTCGCTTGGTCAAATGAAAAGTTTATGTGATAGAATTATTTGGATGCATCATGGTGAAATACGCGAAATGGGGGAAGCTAAGGAAGTTGCCCAAAAATATGATGAGTTTGTAAAATGGTTCAATCAACAGCCAAATGACTATAAGAAAAAATACCAAAAAGAACATAAAGAAAACCAAAAAGCACCTCAGAAAAAGGTTTACCCTAATCCTAATGCTAATAAATACCGTTTAACACTTTTTGATAAGTGCTTTTTGACAGTATTAATTGTATTAACGATTTTATTCGGAACATTAGTGGGAACAGGTAAATCATTTAAAGGATTGATTAGCGAGGGTTCTGACACCCATATAGAAAAAATCGTTCAATTAGATACTAATCAATTAAAAACAAAATCATAAAAAAAAGCTTCTTACTATTTATTAGTAAGAAGCTTTTTCTTAATTAGTTGATTTTCTTTTCTCACGTTCAGTAATGTAAATCATTTCTCGGAAGAAATCTTTATAGTAGCCAGACTCAAAGTGAGAGAATGAATGACCGAACGGATAATAGTAATCTCCAATATAAGGTTTTTTAGTAAAATCAATCACTTGAGCAGTAGGTACTTTAGCTAAGAAATAGTTATTTAAGCGATCCCAGAAATAATTATTTCGCTCAATGCGCATTTTGATTTTATACTCTTGAACGGTGCCATTTTTATCATAATATTTTGTTGTAAATCCACCTTTATTCAAAATAATTCGTTCAGCAGGCATTATAGTTAGAAGTTTTTCAATAAACTTATCTGCATAGGTCGTCCACTCTTGGAAGAAAGCATCATTATTTGAATGATCTAGTAATCTTTTAATTGGTAAATCATTTAAGATTCCAGTTTGTTCCATAATATAAGATAAGCTAAGAATTTCTCCACCTTCTAACCATAGTGGCCCACGTAACACATCAGGGTAAAAATCTAAAAGCAAGTAATCAGAATTAGATTTTTCAAGTTTTTCGAAAAAGCCTTTATTTAAATCGTCCTGAACAGTTCTGCGCTCATTGTTTGTCATATTACCATACTTTTCAAGGTCCACGCCTTTGTATGGTTCAGAAAGGACACTAAAAATAGAAGTGTGTGATTGTGTGAAAGTAACTTCAAAGAATCGTTTGTAATCAGGATTAAAATAACGTGATGAGTTAAAGGCGTTTCTACTAAAACAAGATCCCATAACTGCTATTTTTAATGGATTATTATTTGATTCAGGTGCTGGAATTGTATTGATGGAAAGATTTTGAGCGCCATTTTTTAAAATTCTAGCTTGGAATGGGCTATCAAAGACATCATGGTATTTATTTTTAGATAAATCAACTGTATTTGGTATGAAGATAGGTAAATCAGGTTCACCTGTTGAACGAATAAAGAAATCCCAAATACCATTTTCTTTGTTGATATTGCCAGTCAGAAATTCATTACGAGAGATAATAGTTTCGGATTTTAGTAATCCTTTTTTTATTGGGAAAACTTGTTCAAAGTAATATTCAAATAGTTTTGCTTTATTATCACGACGTTTAATGACCAATTGACAATTTGTGAATTTTTTTGGAAGTGAAAATTGTAGTTCAATTTGATTTTCATCCTCTTCAAAAGAAACAACGCTAACTATCTCCTGATAATTTTTTTGAAATAGAGAGATAAGCGATTTGACCCAGTAACAAAAGAAGTTAATTTACTGTGAGTGGGGGTTAAAAGATCAACTTCTTTAGCTACGGTATTTTTTATTGATGAATCAATATTTAAATAGAAATCATGTTGTTTCTTTATAGATAAGGCATTTAAACGAATGAATGCATCAATTACGTTATTAGAATCAACTAAAAGTTCAGAAGATAAATTCTTCAAATCTACATTAAAATTGATTGAGTTAGATTTGATATTACCTATGTTGAATATTTCTTCTTGTTCATGAAATAAATATAATGCTGAATAAGGCCTACGTTTAAAAACGATTTCAGCAGCATACGTATCAGGTTCAATGGTGGTACTTAAATTAATAACACCAGATAGAGAGTCGGGAACTAGTTGGAACTCAGAAAGTGTCGCCGTAATTTCTTTTGGTTTACTAAATAAGGTAACTATTCCTTCTGGAAATTCAAATAAATACTGATAAAAAGTATTTATTGGCATAAATTCTTTATTAGAAACAGGTCCATCAGACTCTATAGGATAACTTTTTCCTTCACTAATTATACGGAAGGTCCATGCAGTTTTATTATTAGTGATAGAGTTTTCAGCGATTTCTTGTAGAGAGATACTTGCATTAAAATTAGTGTCATCTGTTTGAAAAGGTAAGTCTATTTTCTTTTCAGGGCGAAGAAATTCCAACATTTCTGTATAATGTGCTTGAATTGCATCGATTTTTAGCGGGAATGTGCCGGAGATTGTCCATATTTGTTTTTCTTGATTTAATTCTATTTTGTTTAGATAAGGTTTCATTTAATTCTCCCTCGGATAGTATTTAACACCATTTTATCATAAATTTTTAAATACCACTAAATAAAAATATTTATTTAAATTTACGGAAAAATAATTAATTTCATTCTGTAAATTTGTCTAAATAATTAACAAAAATGTGGTAACTATTGAAATCATCTGTTTTGTAATACTTCTGTAACTTACTATAGCATAAAGTTTGGTAAAATATAGGACAGTAATATAATTTAAGGAGTGGTTTGAAAATAATGATAAATAAAAAGTGGATGAAAATTGTAATGATACCAATGTTAGTTGTTCCAATGTACGGAGTGACAACTCTAGGTAGCCAATTACAAGATTCATTAACTGGAAAAAATTCCTTTGTTAAAGACGTAGAAGCTGCTACAACAGAGCAACAGACGTTTATCAACAAACTTGCACCCGCAGCTCAGGCATCTCAAGAAAAATATAAACTTCTGTCTAGTATAACTTTAGCTCAAGGGATTCTAGAATCTAATTGGGGAAAAAGTGGACTTGCAACAAAAGGTAATAATTTATTCGGAATAAAAGGAAAATACAATAACCAATCTGTAATTATGCAAACTTCTGAATATGTTAATGGACAGTGGATAAAAGTTGATGCAGAATTTCGTAAATATCCAAGTTGGAATGAATCAGTTACTGACCATACCTTATTACTTGTAAATGGTACTTCTTGGAATAGAGACTTATATAAAAAAGTTGTTAATGCAACAGATTATAAAGTAGCTGCAAATGAACTTCAAAAAGCTGGATATGCTACAGATCCAAATTATGCTTCCAGTTTAATCCGAGTAATTGAGACTTATGATTTAGCAAAATACGATGTTTTATATGATAAAATTCTCACTCAAAAATCTATCTCAGAGAAAGCCACTGTGACAAATCCAACTGGGAACGGTATATGGTCTTTACCCTATAAAGTTAAGGGAGTAGCGTCTGTTGGTCCAGCTAGTGGATATGCTAATAAAGATATTGATTTGATTTCTGTGGCTACTACAAAAAGAGGAACTTATTATCAATTTAAATATAATGGTAAAGTGATTGGCTGGCTTGATGGAAAGGCACTAACTATTTATGATAAAGTAAATTATGACAAGTCTTATGTAGGAAGAGCGAAAATATCAAGTCCAACTAGTAATGGTATTTGGTCTAAACCATATAACATATATGGACGTGAATTTGTGGCAAATGCAACCACATATGCACAACAAGAAATAAAACTTTTACGTGAAGCGCAAACTGCAAAAGGCACATATTATCAATTTAGTATCAATAATAAAATAATTGGTTGGATTGATAAAAGAGCTTTAACAATTTATCCTTATGATTCCATTATCTCAAGTAAAAATGTGAATCTAGCTGGGCAAATTACTAACCCAACTGGAAATGGTATTTGGTCTAAGGCATACAAGTTAGAGGGCACAACTTCTGTTGCACCAGCTTCTAAATATGCCAATCAGGATGTTAATATTAATCAACAAATTGAAACTCAACATGGTAGTTATTATAATATTAGTATCAATGGTAAAAATATCGGTTGGTTAGATCAAAAAGCTCTTACACTTTATGATGTAGAAGAATATAATAAAGCAGTTTCATTTGATGGTACCATTAAAAATGTTAAGAGTAACACAATATGGACTAAGCCTTATCGAACAGTTGGCACAAAATCAGTTGGTCCAGCCGAAGCATATTTAAACAAAGATGTTCAAATAATTCGCGAAGCCAAAACACCAAAAGGTACTTACTATCAATTTAAATCAGCTGGTAAAGTGATTGGTTGGTTGGATCAAAAAGCTTTCGAAATATATGACAACATTCTTTATAATAAAGTTGTCAATATGGAGGCTGTAGTTGAGAATGTAACTGGTAACGCTGTTTGGTCAGCTCCATATAAGAGTAAAGGTGTCCAAGGGATAACTACGGCAAACACATACAAAGATAAAACAGTTAAATTAACTCGAGAAGCTCAGACAAGTAGAGGAACGTATTATGAGTTTAGCTATAACGGCAAAGTGATAGGCTGGTTAGATAAGAAAGCATTTAAATTCTATAATACATTAGAATATGATGAAGTTTACAATAGAGATGCTATAATTACTAATGTAACCGGAAATACAGTTTGGACATTACCATATCAAATCTATGGCACTAAAGCTGTTAATCCTGCAGCAACATATAAAAACCAACAAGCAAGAATTACAAGAAAAGCTAAAACCGAAAGGGGTATCTACTACCAATTTAGCATTAATGGAAAAAATATCGGTTGGCTAGATGAGAAAGCATTTGATGTTTATGATGAAATTGAGTATAACAAAAACATTAAGTTAACTGGTATACTAAGTAATGCTTCAGGAAATGCTATTTGGTCAGAACCTTACCGAGTTATTGGAACGAAAAATGTCGGGCAAGCAACATCTTATGCAAATAAAACTGTACAATTAGTGAAAGAAGCTAAGACAACACGTTCCACTTATTATCAAATGAGTATTAATGGAAAAGTAATTGGTTGGGTAGATAAACGCGCGTTCACAAATGTTAAATAAATGAGAAGAAGTAGAGTATCTATTTATAGGTATTTCTACTTCTTTTTTTTCAATGTTGAAAATAAGTATTAAATAAGATATGCTGTATATATTGATTTTTTATTGAAAGAAGAATTTAAGGAGTTGTTTAAGAATGGAAAAACCATTTTTAACCATTGTAGTTCCATGCTATAACGAAGAAGCAGTTCTCGGGGAAACTGTAATTCAGTTAACAAAGATTTTGGATACTTTAGTGGATAAAGCAGAAATTAGTGAAAAAAGTAAGATTATGTTTGTGGATGACGGAAGTAAAGACAAGACATGGGAACTAATAGATGGGTTCACAAAAGAACTAAAATACATAACGGGTCTTAAACTTAGCCGTAATTATGGTCATCAGGGTGCTTTATTAGCAGGTTTGACTTCAGCTTATGAAGCTTCGGATTGTGTGATTTCTATTGACGCAGATTTACAAGATGATGTAAATGCGATTATCCCTTTTGTTGAGAAATTTAATCAAGGGTATGAAGTTGTATATGGAGTTCGTGATAAAAGAGACACGGATACATTTTTTAAAAGAAATACTGCACTTGGATTTTATAAAGTAATGGAAAAACTAGGTGTCAAAATGGTTCCTAATCATGCAGATTATCGTTTGTTAAGCAAACGAGCTTTAGGAGAGTTTTTAAAATATAAAGAAGAAAATATGTTTATCCGTGGAATAATTCCTTTGTTAGGATTTAAATCAACTAAAGTGTATTATAATCGAAATGAACGTTTTGCGGGTGAATCCAAATACCCACTAAAGAAAATGTTAATGTTTGCTGTAGATGGTATTACGTCCTTTAGTATTACACCAATTAGATTTTTATTAACGATAGGAGTATTAATGTTTATAATTGGCGTGGGGTTAGGAATATACGCTATTGTACAGAAAATACTAGGAGAAGTTGTAATAGGGTGGACTTCGTTAATGGTTTCTCTATGGTTAATTGGAGGTATTCAATTAATTGCAATAGGTGTCTTAGGTGAATATATTGGTAAAATATTTAAAGAGGTTAAGGCAAGACCTCGTTTTACTATTGAAGATAATTTATTTGAAGAAAAATATAAAGCTGAAAATTTAAAATAAGTAGGGGAAAAAAGTGCAGATTAAAAAAAATTTAGGTTTTGTATTTTATGGAGTATTCATTTTTATATTTGGTTATTTGTTAGTAAGAAGTATAATTAATCCATTAAATGTTGATTACAGTAATTTTTTTATACTTTTATTATTTAGTATAACTATTTTATTTATTATGTTAGCTTTTTTTCAATTATTTAGTCGTCTTAATCGTAGAAGTGATATATTAGTGACGGCAATTTTAATAATAACATTGGTCTCAATACAAGTTTACTTAATGTTTGCGCTTCAAATGGATGCTTTTGCTGACAGTTTTGGTATAAAAGGTCAAGCAGTACAAATGCTACAAAACGGTGGAATGTTCACAGGAGACAGTTATTTTCTTGTATATCCGAATAATGTTTTAACTACAATAATCAGATATGGATTATATAATTTCGGAGCAGGTATAGGTATCACTAATACTTATCTCCTTGAATGTGGTTTTGTTATTTTATGTATGAATATCACTTTCTTTACATTGTTTTATATTATTCGAAAAGAAGTTGGTATAAAATATAGCAACATTTACTTATTGATAATATTGTTTTGTGTTCCTTTTTATGGGTATTTGAGTTATTTTTATTCAGATACACTTGTGCTACCTTTTGCTGCACTAATTCTATTGTTTTATTATTTTTATACAAAAAATAATAAATGGTTTTATTTTATAATTATTGGAGTCTTATTTGCTATTGGGTATCATATAAAACCAAATTTAATAATTATGTTACCAGCGATTATTATTCATTTGTGTTTCATAAGAAATTGGCGAAAAACATTATTAAATTCAGCTATCATCTTAATTGTTTTTGCAGGTGTGAACACACTCTATAATCCATTAACAGAAAGATATGGTTTTGAACGTGATAATAGTTTAGAGTTTCCTCAATCGCATTGGGTTATGATGGGGTTAAAGGGGCCAGCAGGGAGATATAATAGTTCAGAATTTCTTTATACGAAGCAATTTGATACAAAAGAAAAAAAACAAGAAGCTAATAAAAAAATAATAAAGGAAAGAATAACATCATATGGGCCTGTAAAGTTATTAAAACTTTATAATATGAAAATGTTATCTACTTGGACAGATGGCACAAGAGCATATAGTTGGTATGTTAATTCCGCTAAAGAATACCCAGCTGCATATGATTTTTTATTCGGTGATAAAAAAGTATTTGCAGATGCGTTTTCTCAGATATTCCATATTATTAATTTAATACTAATTATTTTAGGCGCGCTAAGGTTTTACAAAAAGCAAGAATTTGATTTATCTTTTTTAATTAATATTACTTTAATTGGTGTTTGGCTATTTCATCTATTATGGGAGGCTAATCAAAGGTATATTCTTTTTGTTACACCTCTTATGATTATGTCGGCTATGTACGGTTTTAAATTCTTAGTAGAACTACTTTATACAAAAGACAAAATTCCTGTTATTAAACAAACGACTAGAAAACCATTTTTAATAGTATGTTTTGTTGTGTTCATATTGAGTATAGTCACTATTATTTATGGAGTTAAGCCAATAGCTGTTGATAAACAAAACACCAACCATTATTTAGTAAACCAAAGCTATGCATATTTACAAGTACCAGTTGATTCGAAAAATGCTGTTTCACAAACTTTTAAAGCAGATGAAAAATTTAATAATGTTGGTATTTATGTTTTAAAAGCTCCAAATAAAAATAATAAATATAAAATTAGAATAACCAACAAAGATGAAAATAAAATAATTTCTGAGAAAGTGTATTCTTCTTCTTCCTTTAAATCAGGGAAATATTTCCCAATCGAAGTAAATGAAAAGCCAAAAAAGAATACAGAGTACAGTATACAAATTTTAGCAACAAACGGTAACAAAGGTGAAGCTTTAATGTTAGGTAAGTATCAACAAAAAGGGTTTGATCTATATAGTGATGGAGCAATGTATATAAATGGAAAAAATCAAGTTAATGAAGATATTGGGTTTGTCGTATCTGAAAATACTAAATCGCCATTGATTCCATGGTATAGCTATTCACTTATTATAATTATTTTTGTTGGTGTTTTATCATTAAGTTTCTTAACTTTTAAACAGAGAAATGATTAGATTTAAATAAAAAGGATATACACTTAGCTGTTAAGCTAAATGTATATCCTTTTATTTTTTATCCTTCGAGTGAATTTCTGCATAAAGCTGATCTACCAATTTTGCAACATCATCCTTAATTTCTGGATGCTTTAAAGCAAATTGCATGGTCGTCTTGATAAAACCGAATTTATCACCAACATCAAAGCGTTCTCCTTCAAAATCATAAGCAAAAACTCGTTGAATTTCATTTAAACTGTTGATAGCGTCAGTTAATTGGATTTCGCCACCAGCACCAGGTTTTTGTGTTTCTAAGAAGTCAAAAATCTGCGGTGTTAGTAGATATCTACCAAGAATAGCAAGGTCAGAAGGCGCTGCACTTGGATCAGGCTTTTCTACAAAACCATTTACATTGTATAGGTTTTTACTATATTCATCAATTGGATCGATAATGCCATAACGATAAGTTTCTTCATGAGGAACCGTTTGAACTCCAATGATAGAACTATGTGTTTTTTCGTATTGATCTATTAACTGTTTTGCACATGGTGTTTTTGCTTGAACAATGTCATCACCTAACATAACAATAAATGGCTCATTACCCACAAACCCTCTAGCTTGAAGAATCGCATCACCAAGTCCTTTAGGTTTAGATTGACGAATGAAGTGAAGGTTAATATTTGTTGTTTCTTCAATTAAATGAAGTAATTCTAGTTTGTTTTTTTCGCGTAGGTTAAGCTCAAGTTCAGGAACGGAGTCAAAGTGGTCTTCAATAGCTCTTTTTCCTTTACCAGTAACGATTAGAATATCTTCAATTCCAGATTCTACCGCTTCTTCTACTATGTATTGAATGGTTGGCTTGTCTACTATTGGAAGTATTTCTTTAGGCATTGCTTTTGTGGCAGGCAGAAATCTCGTCCCTAATCCTGCTGCTGGAATGACTGCTTTTTTTACTCTCATTATAACGCTCCTTTGAATAATAATACTACTGTAACTAGATTCATTATACGCTATTCAATGATTGTAATTCAAGCTGAATACTAAAAGAGACAGTTTTACTATGTTATCTTGACATTTATGGGCAATTGTAATAGATTGAAGAAAGTAAATAAAATGTATAAAGGGAGATTAAGCATGCTCTATGAGATTATAAAAGAATCAAAAATAGCAGAACCAAAAATTTCTGTTATAGTTCCAGTTTATAATGTAATTAGTTATATTGATGAAACGATTAATTCCTTACTAAGCCAAACCTTAAAAGAAATTGAAATAATTTTAGTTGATGACGGTTCTTCTGATGGAAGTTTTGAAAGAATTATTGATTACGGGGAACGTCATGATAATATTTGTGTCGCAAAAGAACCTAACGCCGGACCTGGTATGGCTCGTAATAACGGTTTAAGCATCGCTAAAGGTAAATACATTAGTTTTGTTGACTCTGATGACATTCTCCCTGAAAGAGCGCTAGAAATCATGTATGAAGCTGCTGAGAAAGAGCAAGTTGGTGTAGTTACTGGTATATCTGTCAGCTTTAACAACAGTCGCTCATGGTTTATTGGCGGGCACTTTAAAAAAGGTGTTTTCAAAAAAGGTCGTAAATCACTTCTCCAAAACCCCGAAATGCTATATACATTAGGACCGTGTAATAAACTTTATCGCCGAGATATGGTTCAAGATATTCGTTTCCCTAATTCAATTAAAGTTGCAGAAGATCACCCATTTGTTATTGAAGCTTATTTGAAATCTGAAAATATTTATACAGTAGATGAAATAATATATAATTATAGGGCACGTGAAGATGAAGGGGATATCTCACTATCTCAAATCGTTACATCAGATCCTTATGTGAGTTTCAAAGATATCATTGCCAGCATCAAACTTTCAGATGCTCTTTTAAAACAATATGTGACGAATCCAATTGCACTTCAAAAAATTAGAATAGATTATTATGACCGGATTATTTCAACAGATATTTGGCCTGCCTATAAAGGGATTTTGTTGAGCGGAAGCGCGGAAACGCAAATTAAAATGTTCGATGCTTTTCGTGAATTATTAGATTCGATGGATTTTCATTTGTATAATAACCTAGGCGTATTTCAGCGTTTGCTTACATTTGAAACAATTAATCGCTACACATTTATTAAAGAAAAGGCGCGCTCAAGTTATTTGAGAGCTGTAAGATTAGCCTATGAAAAATTAGATCCAGGTTCTTTAAATAAATTGTTATCATCAGAGTTTCCTAAAGAAGTTCGTGCTGGCGAAAAAGCTGCTAAACGAAACTCAATCAAACCAATCTATAACCGTCTTGTTACTCGTAAAATTGGTTCGACAATTAAACTTGGATATGAAAAAGTTATCGCCGAAAATTGGAAAAAATTATCTGGAGTTGCGCGTAATTTTTATGCGCGTAGAATTTCTTTTCCGTTTTATAAATTAGCTAAGAAAGAACGTAAAATAGTCTTTCTAACTAATAAGCATGATGTGCTTGCTGATTCTTTTAAAGCTGTATATGATGAAGTTATCTTGCAAAAACCAGATTATAAAGTGGTAGGGTATCTAAAACAACCAAAACGTTCTATTTTGGAATTGCTAAAAATGTACAAAGACATTGCAACCGCTGAATATATCTTTTTAGATGATTATTATCGTCAAATATATGGACTAACACTTCGCAAAGATACAGAAGTGATTCAACTTTGGCATGCCGCAGGAGCTTTTAAAAAGTTTGGTTTTAGTTCCATAGGTTATGCAGATAGTAATACAGAAAGTTTTGAACGTGATGCACATAAAAACTATTCAAAAGTAGTTGTATCTTCAAGTGAAATAGTGCCATTTTATGCAGAAGCATTTGGAGTAGACGAAAAGAATGTGTTACCACTAGGCGTTCCACGAACAGATCGTTTCTTTAATGAAGAGTACAAAACTTACATTAAAACTGTTTTTGAAGGTAAATATCCAGCTTTGAAGAATAAAAAAATCATCACATATGCACCAACTTTCCGTGGCGGTCCAGGTGAACGTCAACAATTTATTATGAACTTGAACATTCGTCGTCTGGCTGAACAATTAGGTGATGAATATGCACTTATTTTAAAAATGCATCCATCTGTTGTTAGAGGAGTCGGAATCCCATTTGATTTACAAGAATTCGCATTTAATATGAGCGGGGAAGACATTAACGATGTTTTAATTAATACGGACATTTTAATTACCGATTATTCATCCGTAGTCTTTGATTTCTCGATAATGGAAAAACCAATTCTTTTCTATGCTTATGATTTGGAAAATTATTTAGGAGAGCGTAATTTCTATTATAATTTTGAAGAATTTGTTCCGGGGCCAATTGTTCGGACAAATGAAGAAGTAATTAGCGCAATTAAATCAAATGATTTTGATCTTCATAAAGTTCGCACGTTTAAAGAGAGATTCTTTGATGATTTAGACGGCCATTCTGCAGAACGAATTGTGAAAGAACTTATTAAGTAAGATTTAACACTGGAATTGTGGTATAATAAACACTGTTAAAAAAACAGTTAAAGGAGATTAGAGGATGATATACGCTCAAATTTTAGCTGGAGGAAAAGGCACGCGAATGGGAAATGTTAGCATGCCAAAACAATTTCTACCTCTAAATGGTAAACCGATTATTGTTCATACGGTAGAAAAATTTATTTTAAACACACGTTTTGATAAAATTATTATTTCTTCTCCAAAAGAATGGATGAATCATGCGGAGGATAATATTAAAAAATATATTTCTGATGACCGCATTGTAGTAATCGAAGGTGGGGAAGACCGTAACGAAACAATTATGAATGGCATTCGTTTTGTAGAAAAAACGTATGGCTTAAATGATGATGATGTAATTATTACTCATGATGCAGTTCGTCCGTTTTTAACACATCGAATTATTGAAGAAAATATAGAAGCTGCACTTGAAACTGGAGCAGTTGATACTGTCATTGAAGCGCTTGATACAATTGTTGAATCAAGCAACCACGACTTTATCACGGATATTCCAGTGAGAGATCATATGTATCAAGGACAAACACCCCAAAGTTTTAATATGAAAAAAGTTTATAATCATTATCAAAACTTGACTACTGAAAAGAAACAAATTTTAACAGATGCTTGTAAGATTTGTTTACTTGCTGGTGATCATGTGAAGCTTGTTAAGGGTGAAATATTCAATATTAAGATTACGACACCTTATGACTTAAAAGTGGCTAATGCGATTATTCAGGAGCGGATAGCCAATGATTAATCAAGTATATAGACTTGTGTCAGAAAGACAGTTTGAAGTTGCCAATGTGGATGAAAATTTGACGGAAGATGTAGTGGTTGTTAGACCAACTCATCTATCTATTTGTGCGGCGGATCAACGCTACTATACAGGTTCTAGAGGGAAAGAAATGCTATCAAAAAAACTCCCAATGGCACTGATTCATGAAGGTGTTGGTGAAGTAGTTTATGATGCAACAAAAGAATTTAAACCAGGAACTAAAGTAGTTATGATTCCAAATACACCATTCGAGAATGATCCTGTCGTTGCTGAAAATTATTTGCAATCAAGTAAATTCCGTTCTAGTGGTTACGATGGATTAATGCAAGACTATGTATTCATGCGAAGAGATCGGGTAGTTGCATTACCAGATGATATTAATATGAAAGTTGCTGCATTTTCTGAACTAATTTCCGTTGCCGTGCACGCAATTTTACGATTTGAGGAGAAAAGTAATGCAAATCGTGAAACTTTTGGGGTATGGGGAGATGGAAACTTAGGATTTATCACTTCTTTACTGTTGAAAAATTGGTATCCTGAAAGTAAAGTATACATTTTTGGGAAAACTCCGTACAAATTAGACTTCTTTTCTTTTGTAGATGGTGCTTATGCAATTGATGATGTACCAGCTGATTTAGTGATTGATCAAGCATTTGAATGTGCTGGTGGAATGGGTAGTCAGTATGCAGTGAGTCAAATTATAGATGTTATTAAACCAGAAGGAACGATTTCTCTTCTAGGTGTATCTGAGTATCCGATTGAATTCAATTCACGTATGGTTCTTGAAAAAGGGCTTACTGTTTATGGAAGTAGCCGTAGCGGTCGCGTTGATTTTGAAAAAACAGTAGAATTTCTTTCAACAAACAAACGTGGTGTAGAATACTTACAAAATCTTGTCGGTGAAGTTCATAAAGTTCACTCTATTCAAGATGTAATCGAAACATTCGAAGCTGATTTACGCAGTCCTTGGGGCAAAAGCGTAATGGAGTGGAAAATATAATAAAAATATTGGGGAGTTTAGACCATAAGCTTATGAAATTGTTTGCTAAAGTTTGTTTAGGAAGCAAGTCGAATTAAAATGTTCGATAATCATTTGTTTTTATCTAAACTTCCCAGCTTTTATATGGAGAGGAAAAAGAATGAAATTTGCAATTATAATTCCTTTTTACAATGCTGAAAAAAGACTTAGTTTGTCTATAGATAGTATAATTAAGCAGTCTTACGGCTTTTTGGAGCATGTAGAGTTACTGCTTATTAATGATGGAAGTACCGACGATAGTGGAATAATTGCAGCAAAATATGCTGATAAATATCCGAGCAATATTAGATATATTGAAGTCCCAAATGGCGGTCCATCGAAAGCACGAAATATTGGTATACATAATGTAAGAAAAGACACAGATTTTATCGGATTTTTAGATGCAGATGATCTTTTAACTAACAACACGTTAGCAAGTATGGCTGCTTTTTTAGATGAAAATCAAGTTAATATGCTAGTTCCTGCATTTTATTATTTGGATGATTTTGGAAAAAAAGAAAAAATTTCTGCGCACAAATTAAACAATCGATTTGATCAAGGAAATAGAGTAATCCATATTGAAAAAGAACCTCAAGCAATTCATTTTTATATTGGGGGGACTTTTCTGCGTTATGAGCATTTAAAAAATTTTTCATTTGATGAATCGCTTCGCTTTGCAGAAGATCAATTGTTAATTACGCAGTTTTTACTTGAAAGTAAATCTTATGGCGTTATTGCTGATGCTGGTTATTATTATTACCGTGATTTAAAACAAAAAGGTTCTTTAGTGAGTTCAGCTTGGAAGCAACCAGATAGATACATCCCATTTCTCCAAAATGTGTATCAAGTTTATTTAACACGTTCTAAAGAGCTTTTTGGTGAGGTCATTCCATATGTTCAATATTTAATTGCTTATCATGCAAAATTATTTTTTTATAAAGAAAATAGCTATTTTAAAGAAGTATTAAACGAAGAAGAACAAGAAATCTTTGTACGAGAATTGCAAAAAATACTACAAGAAGTAGAAAAAGAAACTATTCTAAAACTCGATACACCACTTGTTGTAAAAGAAATGATACTTTCTATTTTAAGATATGGCTGGCCTATTCAATTTGAAGCGGCAAACATCCAGGAAGTTCCAGTTACTACAGTGAAAGAAAATTATCGGATAGGGAAAGCTGTTTTCATTGAATTGTATTTAGAAGAAGCAAGACTCAATTTACCGGATGAGGGTCGTTTTATCGCTCACACTAGATTTCGTGGGCTACCTACTAAAATAATAAAAAGACAAGTAGACCAAAAAATGTGGGATGTAATTGTTAGAAAACAAGGCACAATCGAAAAAGCAATCTTTAAGCTAAAACCTTATCAAAATAAAGTAAGCATTTATTATCAAGATAATATGACGAAATTTACCATAACTAATATCAATGTATTAAGCAGTATTTTGGCAAAATTAAAGCGCAATAAAGAATTAAAAAGAAAGTTTAAACAGGGGGGACTGTCCTGATGAAATTCGTACAAAAAATATATTATTTACTCTTTAGATTAGTAGGATTTTTACCTCGAAAAAAAGAGTTAGTTATGTTTGAAAGTTTTTCAGGCAAACAATATAGTTGTAATCCACGAGCGATTTTTGAATATATGGAGGAGCATAATCCGGAATATGAATTACTCTGGAGTGTAAATCCAAAATATGTTGGACTTTTTGAAGAGCATGGTGTGCCTTATGTAAAACGTTTTTCTGTAAGTTGGTTATTCAAAATGGGACTCGCAAAATACTGGATTTCGAATAGCAGACTTCCGTTAGAACTACCGAAACCCAAAAAAACAATCTATGTCCAAACATGGCATGGTACACCATTAAAAAAATTAGGTGTCGATATCGATGAAGTCCATATGCCAGGACAAACAACAGAACAATATAAAACTGATTTTGTTAAAGAAGCAAAGAAATGGGATTATTTAATTTCCCCTAATGCTTATTCTAGCGTCATTTTTAGGCGAGCATTTGGTTTTACTGGCGAAATGATTGAATCTGGCTATCCACGAAATGATATATTATTTAGTTCAAAGAAAGAAGAGAAAATTGCTGCCATAAAAAACGAATTAAACATTCCAGCTGACAAAAAAGTTATATTATATGCCCCAACATGGCGCGATAATGACTTTTATGAAGTTGGTAAGTACAAATTCGATTTAAAAATTGATATAGCTAAAATGAGAGAAAAATTTGGGGATGAGATTATTTTACTTGTCCGGATGCATTATTTAGTTGCGGAACATTTTGATTTTGGTCAATATGGTGATTTTATTCGAGACACTTCTAATCATGAAGATATTAGAGATTTATATTTAGTAAGTGATTTATTGATTACTGATTACTCTTCCGTATTTTTTGATTATGCTAATTTAAAACGTCCAATGTTGTTTTATACTTATGACTTAGCGGAGTACCGAGACACCCTTCGAGGATTTTATTTTGATTTCGAAAAAAATGCTCCTGGGCCGCTTGTTGAAACTAACGAAGCACTTATGGACGAACTTGGAAAAATGCTTGAAAATCCGCCCCAAATAAAAGAAAGTTTTTTAGAACAGTTTTGTACTTGGGAAGATGGTCATGCGGCAGAAAAAACCGTAAAAACAGTTTTTGCTAAAAAATAGGTGGTGGGGAATTTGAAAAAAATAGCAATTTATCTATATATGTTTGCGGTGAAAATAACTGGCTCCTTAGCAAGGATTTTTCCTGTTCAGCAGAAAGTTGTTTTTCTAGTAAGTTTTGAAGAAAACCCCACAGCTATTATTAGGCAAATGGAACTTGCGAAAGTAAAGCCCAAAACGGTTGTTTTCTATGATCCGCGTGTCAATGTAACGAATATGTCTTTAGATTTCATACAATTAAAACCTAAAAATTTAGCGCAATTTATTCCACTCATGTTTCATATTAATACAGCAAAAGTTATTGTTACAGATAATTATTTTGTAGAGCTAGCTGGCTTAAAAGTGAGAAGTGGTGTATCTTGTATTCAAATTTGGCATGCTAATGGGGCGTTGAAAAAGTTTGGTTGGGAAGATAAAGCTGCCCAAAAACGAACGGATACCGACAAAAAAAGATTTTTAGAAGTATATAAACGTTTTACGAACGTGCTTGTAGGATCGGATGCAATGGCAGCTATTTTCAAAAAATCGTTTTTAATGAGTGAATCGCAAATTTTAAAACTTGGTATTCCACGTACAGATTATTTTTTCAATGAACAAAAGTTAAAAGAAAATTATGAGTGGACTTATTCAAAATTAAATCTTATGGATAAAAAGATAATTTTATATGCGCCTACTTTTCGTGATAATGAACTTCAAAGTACTAAATTGCATTTAAATATTACTGAATTGAAAGCAGCATTAAGTAATGATTATCAGCTGATCTTAAAACTTCATCCATCCATTAGTCAGGATTTGGAAAAAATAGAAGATGATTTTGTTGTATATGCGGATAAGGAAATGCCGATAGAAACGATATTACCTACAGTAGATATTTTAATTACTGACTATTCTTCTATCCCTTTTGAATTTGCATTACTTCATAAACCAATTATATTTTTCACCTATGATTTAAACGAATATGATAAAGCAAGAGGGCTTTCTGATGGGTTTTTAGAAACAATTCCAGGGCCGCATGCTTTTACAACAACGGGACTTATTGAATTAATTAAACAAGAAACATTCGATATAGAAAGAATCCGTTCTTTTGCAGCAGAATGGAATAAATATTCAGACGGTTTTTCCAGTGAACGCTTTGTTTTATTTTTAAAAGAACAGCTGGAAAAACAAGACAGCTAACAAGTAGAGAAATTTTTGTTTTCTTGATATACTACTAAAGAAAGTAGGTGGGCTGATGAAAAAAGTAATTACATATGGTACATTTGATTTAATTCACTGGGGGCATATTCGGTTATTAGAACGAGCAAAAGCTCTGGGTGATTACCTTATCGTAGCCATTTCAACAGATGAATTTAATCGAATGAAACACAAAGAAGCGTACCATAACTTTGAACATCGTAAACTAATTTTAGAAGCGATAAGATATGTGGATGAAGTGATTCCAGAAAGTAACTGGGAACAAAAATTAGAAGATGTAAAAAATCGTGATATTGATATTTTTGTGATGGGTGATGACTGGGAAGGTGAGTTTGACTTCTTAAAACCATATTGTGAAGTTGTTTATTTACCACGTACAGACGGTATTTCTACTTCCAAGATTAAAGATGATTTAAAATAGGCGTAGCACAAAACGGGCGGACTGGTAATGTTTAATTATTAGGTGGTGGGCTTGTTTTGTGCTATTATTATGTATAAATGATAACGAAAGAACTACTTATGTTAGGAGCAAAAAAGATGACAAATTTATTTCAAGATGATAGTCTAACGCTGCATACAGACTTATATCAACTAAATATGATGAAAGCGTATTTTGACGATGGACTTCATGAGCGTAGATCGGTGTTTGAAGTTTTTTTCCGTGATATGCCATTTGATTCAGGTTTTGTTGTGTTTGCTGGACTGGAACGAATTATTCATTATATGCAAAATTTACGTTTTACAGAAACGGATATTGCTTATTTACACGACGAACTTGGTTTTGATGGTCCTTTTCTAGAATATTTACGTAACTTTAAATTCAAAGGAAATATTCTTGCAGCAAAAGAAGGAGAATTTGTTTTTAAAACAGAGCCAATTCTTCAAGTAGAAGCAAGTCTAGCAGAAGCACAATTGATTGAAACAGCTTTGCTTAATATTGTGAATTTCCAAACGCTGATTGCGACAAAAGCTGCGCGCATTCGTTCTGTTATTGACGACGAAACGTTTGCCGAATTTGGGACAAGACGCGCTCAAGAAATGGACGCGGCTATTTGGGGCACACGAGCGGCTTACATTGGCGGTTGCGATTCGACAAGTAATGTTCGCGCTGGGAAGATTTTTGGCATTCCTGTGTCCGGTACGATGGCGCATGCGATGGTTCAAGCTTATCGCGACGAACTCGAAGCATTTAGAAGTTACGCAAAAACGCATTTTGATTCGATTTTCTTAGTAGATACATACGATACGCTAAAATCTGGCGTACCAAATGCGATTAAAGTGGCGAAAGAAATGGGCGACAAAATCAACTTTATCGGTATTCGTTTAGATAGTGGAGATATGGCTTTCTTATCCAAGAAAGCGCGCCAAATGTTAGATGAAGCTGGTTTTACAGAAGCGAAAATTTTTGCTTCAAGTGATTTAGATGAACATACTATTTTGTCATTAAAAGCGCAAAAAGCAAAAATCGATTCTTGGGGTGTTGGTACGAAACTGATTACTGCTTATGACCAACCTGCTCTTGGGGCCGTTTACAAAATGGCTGCGATTGCCGATGAAAATGATATTTTACAAGATTCTATTAAACTTTCTAGTAATACCGAAAAAGTGTCGACTCCTGGTAAAAAGAAAGTTTACCGGATTATCACGAATGAAGATGGTTTAAAAGCGGAAGGCGATTATATTGCTTTAGCGGACGAATCACTAGAAAATGTGGCTAAACTAACTATGTTCCACCCAGTTCATACGTATATTATGAAAACAGTCGAGAATTTCACCGCGCGTGAATTGCTTGTACCGATTTTCCAAAACGGGGAACTTGTGTATGATATGCCTTCATTAGATGAAATTAAAGCGTATAAAGAAGAAAACTTGGCGCTGCTTTGGGACGAGTACAAACGAACAGTTCGTCCAGAGCAATACCCGGTTGATTTAAGTGTGAAATGTTGGAAAAATAAGATGCGTAATATCGAAAAAGTACGTAAAAGTGTCCAACTTCATTCACCAGTTGAACTAGATATGCCGTTTTAGGAGGAATTATAATGGAAATCAGAAAAAGAATTTTAGCAGATATGCAAGTAGCAGAAACGATTGATGCACACGAAGAAATTAGAAAAAGTGTCGAGTTTTTAAAAGCATATTTAAAAAAGAATACGTTCTTAAAAAGCTTTGTTCTTGGGATTTCTGGGGGGCAAGATTCGACTTTAACAGGAAAGTTAGCACAGTTGGCGATAAGTGAAATGCGGGATGAAACAGGTGACAATGAATACCAGTTCTTCGCTGTGAGCTTGCCATACGGAACACAACTAGATGAATCGGACCGTCAAGATGCACTGAACTTTATGAATCCAGATAATCGCTTAACTGTGAACATTAAAGCTTCGGTTGACGCTAGTGTCGCGGCACTTGCGGAAGCGGGAGTTGAACTATCTGATTTCGCTAAAGGAAATGAAAAAGCGCGCGAACGGATGAAAGTACAATATGCGATTGCTGCGATGCATAAAGGCGTAGTGGTTGGAACCGATCACTCCGCAGAAGCAGTTACTGGCTTTTATACGAAATACGGCGACGGGGGAACGGATATTAATCCACTGTTCCGTTTGAATAAAAGACAAGGCAAGGCGCTTCTTAAAGAGCTTGGCTGCCCAGAACATTTATATTTGAAAAAACCGACTGCTGATTTAGAAGATAACAAGCCGGCACTTCCTGACGAGGTCGCGCTTGGTGTGACTTATGACCAAATTGACGATTACTTGGAAGGCAAAGAAGTCCCAGCAGATGCTGCGGCAAAAATTGAGAACTGGTTTATTAAAACCGAACATAAACGCCATATGGCAATTACGATATTTGACGATTTCTGGAAATAGGAGGCTGTTTAAATGAATGTTGGTTATGGTTTATTAACTGCATTTTATACACATCCAGGAGAAAAAGACAATTTAGTTAAAATTTTGCTTGAAGCGGCAGAGGGGCTAGACGATTACAACACATGTATTCAGTATATTGTGAGTGAATCTGAAACAGAGCCAAACACTGTATTTGTTTCTGAACTATGGGTCGACAAAGGGCATCATAAAGCATCTCTTGATAACCCAGCTGTAAAAGAAGTAATTGAACGTGCTAAACCTCTGATAAAAGAAGTTAAACGAATACAAGAATTAGACATACTCGGCGGAAAAGGCATATAGCTTTAACAACAAGAATGATTCTGGGAAATTCCTAGAATCATTTTTTGGAGGGATGACAAATGCAAACGTTGATGATTGTTTGTGCTGGTGGCGCAACGTCAAGCTTAATGGCGCAAAATGTAGTAAAAAGCGCTACTTTAGATGGAATGAATGCAGTTTTAGTATTTCCAGAAGATGTGAAATATAAAGATAGTTTTTATGAAAAATATAGCGAGCGGGATTTGGTGGTTGTGATGGGACCAGTTGGCGCTATTACAGCCGGGAAATTCCGTGATTATAAAGAACAAGTCGATGCAGTATTAGTAGCGCCACAAGTGAAATATATGTATAAAACAGTAGAAGAGGTTTTAGGAGATCTAAATATTCCTTGTGCTAATATTGATTCGCTTGATTTCGGTCGGATGCGGGGAGACAAGATTCTCACACAAGGTCTAGCCTTGATGGGTGCGAAAAATTCCAAATAAGGTGTTGCAACTTTAGAGGGGAAACGTTAAAATGAAAGAAGATGAAAAGGACAAGTGATTTGTCCTTTTCTTATATTATAGTGAAGTAACCGCAATTTTGCGGTTTCATTTTATAGATAAGGGTGGTTTTGTTTAAAATTATGAAAGACTTTACCGAGCAAGAGAAAATTATCGTTCTAGATTTTGGTAGTCAGTACAATCAACTAATTACGCGCCGCATTCGTGAATTCGGTGTGTATAGTGAATTACATCCGCATACTATTACAGTTGAAGAAATGAAAGCACTAAATCCAACGGGGATTATTTTTTCAGGAGGACCTAACAGTGTGTATGACAAAGATGCTTTTCGCGCTGACGAAAGAATCTTTGACATGGGAATTCCGATTTTAGGAATTTGTTACGGCATGCAATTAATGACAACCCATTTCGATGGTAAAGTAGAACGTGCAAAAGATCGCGAATACGGGAAAGCGGATATTCATGTGGAAAATCCGAGCCGTTTATTTGCAGGACTTCCAACAGATCAAGTTGTCTGGATGAGTCACGGCGATTTAGTCGTTGAGGAACCAGCTGGTTTTGAAGTAACAGCAACTAGTCCATCTTGCCCAATTGCTGGAATTGCAGACGAAGAACGGTTACTATACGGCGTGCAATTCCACCCAGAAGTACGTCACTCTGTTTATGGAAACGAATTACTGAAGAATTTTGCATTAAACGTATGTGGATGTAAAGGCGACTGGACAATGGAAAACTTTAGTGAAGTAGAAATCGCTAAAATCCAAGAAATCGTTGGTGATAAAAAAGTCTTGCTTGCACTTTCTGGCGGTGTTGATTCTTCCGTTGTTGGTGTGTTAATTCATAAAGCAATTGGCGACCAACTAACATGTATTTTCGTAGACCACGGCCTTCTTCGTAAAGGGGAAGCTGACCAAGTAATGGCGACGTTACAAGGCGAATTCAACATGAACATCATCAAAGTAGATGCGAAAAAACGTTTCATGGACAAACTAGCTGGCGTTTCTGACCCAGAACAAAAACGTAAAATCATCGGAAACGAATTCATTTACGTATTCGACGATGAAGCCAACAAACTAGATGGCGTAGAATTCCTTGCACAAGGAACACTTTACACAGACATCATCGAAAGTGGTACAGCAACTGCCCAAACAATCAAGTCGCACCACAATGTCGGCGGTTTACCAGAAGATATGCAATTTAAACTAATCGAACCATTAAATACACTCTTCAAAGATGAAGTTCGAGCACTAGGAACTGAACTTGGCATGCCTGACGCAATCGTTTGGCGCCAACCATTCCCAGGCCCAGGCCTAGGAATCCGCGTCCTTGGCGAAATCACGGAAGAAAAATTAGAGATTGTCCGCGATTCTGATTACATCCTGCGCGAAGAAATCAAAAAAGCCGGCCTAGAACGCGAAATCTGGCAATATTTCACAGCACTTCCAAACATCCGTAGCGTTGGTGTTATGGGTGATGGCAGAACGTATGACCATACTGTGGTTGTTCGTGCGGTGACGAGTATTGACGGTATGACAGCTGATTGGGCACGTATTCCTTGGGATGTACTGGAGAAGATTTCAGTGCGGATTGTGAATGAAGTGGATCATGTGAATCGTGTTGTTTATGATATTACGAGTAAGCCACCAGCTACGGTTGAGTGGGAATAAAAACAAAGCCCTAAAACCTCAGTATTGATGAAGTTTTAGGGCTTTCCCTATGTTGAGTTATAACATTTTTTATTTATCGTAGTATTTTTACGCATAATTATTTTATCAAAAACAGTTGCATAAAGAATATAAGTAATTTGAACAAGTACAAATGAAGTATTATAGTATCGAACAAAATTTAGCATAATTTTCTCAAAATAACTTTCACAAATTCGCTAGATAGATAATATTAAAGTAAAAAGTTAACGCCTTTCACGTTATTTCAGTGGTTCTCATACAATAATAGAAATAGTTGTTCCAACTTTTTTTGTTTTTGTATGTCCAAGGGAGTTAAGCTTTTTTCCTTTCAATAGTCAGTTGCAAGCCCTTCCATAATTGGATATAATTATATTAGTGAATAGGTCCACAATTAGAAAGTGGAAGAATGTCAAATTATAACGGGGGATTGAAAATATCTAAAGTGGAATAATAAAAACAACAAGAAAATGTAAAAATGAGGAAGTGATTGGAATACTATCTAAGTAGTTAATTGAAGGTAAGATATATTGAATCTATTCATAGAAAAAAGAAATACCAATTTTATTATTTTCTTTTTAACAATGAACTGAAAACATAAGAACTATTGTACACGATGCTGCGCCAAGCTAAGTATAAGTTTATTTACTGTTGCATAAAAATATACCATTATGTTCGGAAAATATTATCAATTTACTATAATAATTAAGAAAGATAGATGATTATTTAAGTTAATAATCACAAAAATATTGAGGTGATAGAATGGAACGTGATTTTAGTTATCTTGTAGCTAAACATGGAGATGCGGGTGCTCGTGAAATATTTGAGAATATTTGTGTCGCTCTTTTTCAAGCTATATACGATTCAAAAGCAAAACCAGTAAAGCCTTGTCAAGGAGATGGAGGAATCGATGTTTTAATTGGTGATCTTCCAGAGGCTGAGAAAGTATATCAGTGTAAGTTTTTTTTGAATAAAATAGGAGATTCTCAAAAGCAACAAATTCGTGATTCGTTCAAGACTGTAACAGAAAAATATAATGTGAAAGAGTGGTACTTATGTTTACCCATAGTGCTAACTGAAAAAGAATTACTGTGGTGGTCTCAATGGAAAAATAAGATGGAAACAGATAAAGGAATAAAAATTGATCTTTGTGATGGGAGCTATTTAATTAATTCTTTGAAAAAATTTGATTTATATACTGAAAAATTTGACGATGATATCAGAATGCAATTAGACCAAATTTTAAAAGAATTATTATTGAAACGTCAGCAGATTGTAGAAGAGATTATTTATGGAATTGAGGATATAGAAAATATTGAAGAAGAGTATAATGACTTTGTTTTTATAAAAATGTTGGAAAGTGCAAAAATTACTAATTTAAATACATGTAAGATGGAATATTTTAATGCTGAAATATCAATGAAAGAGGGGATTAGTAAAGATGCAATTTGTGGATCGAAAGTGTATGGGAACCTTAAAAAAAAGGTTCTAACTATTTGGGATACGCAATATAGAATACATAAACATCCGTCAAATGGAAATAATCTACTAAATAATACGTATCTACGTATTGAGGACTTAGATTCAAGCACATTAAATGCTACTGCTGAATATTCGTTGTTAGCAAAAAAGGGACTTTTACATCATTTAGCTAACGAAAAACAACTTGGATGGGTTGAAGATTATTTGAATAAATTAACGGAATATATGAGGATAAATAATGATAGAAATTATTAAGGGAATAGGTTTTCAAGAATATAATTTGACCATAGTACGGATAGTCACTTTTTTATCGATAATGGGTGAACATCATAAGAAATCAATAACAAAGGATAAATTGATTTTACTTGATTTTTATTTAAAATATCCTGAATTGACTAATGATTTTGAAAAGAACATGGATTTTGATACTAAATATTCTTATTTTCATTGGAAGCCAAATTATCGTCTTTACTCTGCTGTTTTATCGGATTTAAAAGCTAGAAAATTAGTATCTTGTTCATCAGAAAATGGATGTTACTATATTACTGAGCGGGGAAATGAATTTGTGTTAGATATGAAAAATACTTATGTAGATAAAACAAAAGTTGTCAGTGAGTATATTAATAAAAAAATTTGTAAATTATCTAATAAAGCTATTACAGAAGACATAGAGAAAATACTTTTGAAAAAGAGAGGATATAGATAATGAAACTTTTTTTAAAGACATTTAGAATGATTGGCATAGAAAAAAATTATGGTTTCAACTTTAAAAAAGGATTGAATTTTATTTCTGGTCCTACATCTACAGGAAAAACAACAATTTTTGAATTAATAGATTATGCACTTGGAGCCAAACAACATAAATCTTACATAGAAGTTGGTCAAAAGTGCACAGATATAGAATTAGAAATAATTTTAGATAATACAACTTATAAAATAAAAAGACGATTGTTTGATTATAAACTTCCTGTACTTATAGAAATTTTTGACGAAGCGAATCAAAAATTCTTAGAATATGGTATATTTGATGTAGAAAATTCAGATAATGAGAAATCTTTGTCAAGTTTTTTGTTATCTAAATTAGGGTTGGGTGGTGTTAAAATAGCAAATCAAAATTTAAGTTTTAGAGATTTATTTAAGTACTCGTATTTAAAACAAATAGAAATTGACAATGAAGATATTTTATCATCTGAGAGTAATCCTATGCTTAACAATAAACGTAAATCAACATTTGAGATTATTTTTAATTTTTATGATCAATTATTGGGTGAGTTAAAATCTAAATTGAAAGAGTCTCAAGAAGAATTAAAAAATGAAACTTTACGTTATGAAGGAATTGAGACATTTTTAAAAACGTCTAATATCGAAAATTTTGAATCTGTTAAACTTAGAAGAAATGAGATAAATCAACAAATTATAGAATTGAAAGCATTGTTAGGAGATAAAAGCAATCATAAAAGTGAGGGGATTTCAAATCCAAAAGTCCAAGAACTAAATGCAACTGTACGTTTAAAGAAAATTAATTTAAAGAAACACTATGATGAATTAAATGATAAGGAGGAGTATATTGGTAAATTACGTTTACTTTCCAATCAATATGAAAGTGATATAGCAAAGTTAGATGCAACCATCATGGGAATAAAAGGAGTTAATAAATACGAATTTTTAATTTGTCCTAATTGTATGAAGCCTTTAGAAAAGCATCAAAATAAAGCAAACTGCCATTTATGCGGTGATAATATGGATGAAATTGTAGAGAACACTCTAATCTTAAAAACCGAAAAAAAGAATACTGTAAAGAAAAGAAATGAGCTTGAAAAACATATTTCATATGAAGTAACAGAAAAAATCAATCTACAAAAAGTGATTAAAAAACTCAATGATAATCTTAACTCGGATGAGCGAACCTTAGAAGAATTGACAGAAGAATATGTAAATCCTTTTATCGAAGAAATAAGTTTAATAAATATGATATTAGGTAAATACTACAAAGAGTTAGATGGTTTGGAAAATAGTTTGCGTTTTATCAAAGAACTAAATCGGTTGACCCTATTACTTTCAGATAAGGAAAAGGAAGTTGATAGGTTAAAAAAACAAATAAAAGGAAAAGCAAATTTAAATGATAAAGTGAGCACTTTCAATTTGTTAAGTACCAGATTTTCCAAAATTTTAAAAGAATTTCAATTTCCTAAACTGGAGAAAGCGTATGTTAATCCTAAGGATTATTTACCATATGTTAGAGAAAGAAAATATAATAGCTTAGGTAGCTTAGGTGCAGTGACATTGATTACAATGGCTTATTATCTGTCAATATTTGTTGAAACAGAAGACGATACGTACAATCATTTGAATTTATTAATGATTGATACTCCAAGAAAAAATCTTGGAACTTCATCCCAAAATGAAGAATTCCAAGATGAAGAAATATATAATTCGGTCATAAAATATTTTATTTCTTTAGATAAAACATCATCAGAGGAGATGCAGCTCCTTATAATAAATAATGGCTATCCTGATTTCTTACCAAAGAAAGATTTAATTGTTGAATTTTCCTCTGACGGACGAGTTGGGCTAATTGATGATATATAAATAGTGTTGATTTTGTAAATAAAAAAGAAGTAATAACCAAATCAATTAAACTGGTCATTACTTCTTTTTACAAATTAGATAGAAACATTTTGTTATTTAATAGAAAAATGAAAGTTAAATTGATTTATATGTCTTACGCAGTATGATTAATAAATATAAGAGTGAGCTTTTCATTATAGAGATTATAAAAATGAACTACATATAGATTTTACGTATTGATAAATACTTAGCGAATCAATTGAATGTATTATCAGATATAAGAATTGCAGATAAGCTGATGCCGCTTAACTTTGAAAATGCACTTAATGATGAAGCTTTCCAAGTATTTGGTAAAGAATATTTTTATTTAAAAGAACATGGTTATGAATTTGATTCTAAAACATCTGAAATGAAATATAAAAAATAACAGAGTTGGTGAAATTTATGGAGTTTAAGCACGAAGTAGAAAATAACTTTGCGGATATAATTCAAGAATATCAATTTAACTTAATTAAAGTAAATGAAGACGAAATAATGTTGTTACATCCTAATTATGCTCTAACTATTTGGAAAAGTAGAGAAGGTATTGATATTTATTATCTGTTTCTTCACAGCTTAGAAAAAGTGAAAATAACCAATTTCTTATTTTCAAATTATGAAAAAGAATTATTAGCTAATATCATTCCTGCAAATAATTTGGTCGACAAAATTTCTAATAGCTTACTTATTCATGCGAGAGGTTTAAGTAAATATTTCCCTGAATTGCTATCTGGTCAAAATGACTGGATAAAGGATTTTAAAGAGAATAAGTTTTATAATGAGCCGAGAGCTATTAACAAAGACGAGTATTCAGCCTATAAAACTAATATTAATGGCAAAAAAATTGAAGGATTTCAAAATGAAATATGAAGCTGATTTTATAAAAAGATTCCAACCATTAATAGAAGAATATAAGTTGAATTATAAAGTTATATCTGAAGAGGAGCTAGCACTTTTTGGTTCTAATTTTGCGCTTGTTTTTTTGATTCATTTTGATGAGGTCTCTTTGGATTATGTAAGCCGTGATAAAGATAATTTGCTTGTTAGTTTTGATGTATGGTCTTATTTTTTACATGTCTTTGATGATAAAGATAGGGAGAATTTGCCAAAATATAATTCTGTGCAGGAGAGGGTTGATGTCTCATTTTTAATACTTGCAAGAGGTCTTCCGCGTCATTGGAGCAGTGTGCTTAATGGAGATGACAAGTGGTTGGAAGATTATGAGCAATATGAATTGGCCGGTGTTCCTAGAGAAGTAATCGGGGATTTGAAGGATAGTTTGAGTTTATATATTTAACCAAGAAATGTTGAGAATTTAACAGCAAAGAGGAGTCCAACCATGAAATTGGATGATAATTCAAAAGAAATAATCCTTAAAAAAAGTAAATTTTTGCTCCATAATAATTTTAAATTAATAGAAATAACGGACGCTACTATCACATTTTCAAACAAGAAAATTGCTTTTGTAATCGGTTATGAAAGATATGATAATGTAAGTAATATTAATATAAAGTTTTTGGAAGAAAATGAAATGTTTAATCTTGGCTAGATTGCTTTTGTAAGAAGAAATCAGACGCCGCTTCCTCAGAATAAATTAGATAATATATTAGAGTTACTTGATTATGCTGAAAAAAATTATACTAAAGTTACTATCTTACAATTTTGCCAAGAAAGTAGAGAAATGATAGAAGATTTCTTAAAAGAATAATGACTGTGATCAATTGGATTTTTATAAAGAAGTTGAAAAAATATTCAAAGGATACGAGCAAAAGTATCAATTAAAGCTAACTAAAATAGATAATAATGAAGTTGCTTTCATCGGAGAGAACTATGCTTTAGGTATAGGATGGAGCATGGACGGGATTGATTTGCATTATTTCACACTAGATAATTTGATTCTCTGTAAATTTAGTTTGGATAATTTACTGAACGCAAAGCTAACTCAAATAGAACGAGAAGGGATAATTCCCAGTACAACAATTTACGAGAAAATAATTAATGAATTAATAATCTGCGAAAGAGGATTCAATAATCATTTTCAAGAATTACTAATGGGTGAAACATTAAGTGGCTTTGTTAATAAAGAATTTGTTTCGAATATGGAGAAGAGTATTATTGAACGTGAACTGCATACATATAAAGAGAAACGGATTATTTCCAAATAATATCTTAATTCAAAAATTAACAAAATTGGTGGAATTAATGGGGTTTAAACACGAAGTAAAAAATAACTTTCCGAACATAATTCAAGAATATCAATTTAACTTAATTAAAGTAAATGAAGACGAGATAATTTTGTTGTCCCTCTAACCATGCTCTAATGATTTATAAATAGTCAATCTTTTGTCTTAGCAGAGAAAGTTTTTGATTTGTATGATGTCGATAAAAGTCTTGTAAAGAAAACGCTCTAATTCGAAATTTCCTTGTCTAGCTTTTTTTGAGTATCCATGCCAATGAAGATAAAATTTTTAATTGAGTTAATAAAAAATGCAACCTCTTTGAATATTAAGCCTTGATTATACATTTATTCCTATATTAATACATTATTTATCGATTTGAAAATCAAATAATTGTGTGATAGTATTTTAACTAACTAGAATTAGCATAAATTAGCCAATACAGAAAATATAAAATAGTAACGGATAAAAAAGCGGCAACGTTAAATAATTATCTGTAAGGTTGAAAGTGATTTTCTGAATGGAAATAAAATGTTTATGTAAATGACAGTTTATCAATATGATTAGCTGTCATTTTTTTGTTCTATATAGTAGGTTAAAAATACTTAGTAATGTGAAAGGAGAATCAAAACCACAGATTAATATTAGTGCTAAAAAAAATTTACTTTATTGAAGGGAAAAGGTGTTTTATGAAAAAAATATTGATAATTTAAAGCGGATATGGGAAGAAAAAGGGTATGACTGCGAGCCTTATAGTGATAAAGAAATTACAGATGTAATCAAAAGAATAGGGAAACTGCCAATGATGCTAGTAGAATATTATAAAAAAATTGGAATAATTGATGGACAAGAAGAACATTCTCTATCAGTTCTTCCTTTAGATGAATTATGCATTGTAAAAGATGGTGATGAAGACTTTCTAATTTATGCTACTGAAATGGAAGCGGCTTGTGATTATGCAATCTCTTTAAAAGACATTGAAAAAGATAATCCAGTTATTTATTGTAGTGGCGAAGGGTATAGTGAATTTAATTCAGATCCAGATATGAACTACATTATAGGAACTGATGATGCTTTAGACAAAAGTGCATACAATAATACTAGTTCATTATTAGCTAGTTTTTGGATGTTTCTAACAAATGAAGTTGAAGAAGAATTTGACTTTGAAGCTGAATAATAGAAAAATCTAGAAAGAAGAAATATATGGAATTAATTATGGAACAATAAAGTTCATTATGAAGAGAATTTATTAAGCCATGGGGTTGCAAGAACATTTATATGATGTAAATGAACTTTTATTACAAAATTACATTTGATTTCTATTGATATTGATGACACTAACTTTCTTAAAAGGTTTAAAAAAAGCTAAAAGAATTCTCAATCGGTTATATTAATGTTAATGATATTGAATTTGTGCAATATTCTAAAAATATAACCGATTTAGTTCTACGTAACCTAAGTTTAAGGGAAATCACGTTTATCTTATCATAACTAATTTAAAAGTATTTTATGCAGAACAAAATGAAATAGAAACTTTTAATAAAGCTGCATAAATAGTAATTTATCAAAGACTGGCTATTATACAGTAGCAAAAGAAATTTAATATACGATACTGATGCTATGTTATTTTTACAAGAAGTTATACGATGCAATCTAAACTTAAAATAAAGGAGAATGAGTGATATGCGTTTTACAGAAGAAGAGATAAAGAATGGCTATTTAAGAACTCATTCAACAGATGACTGGCCGATTGAGAGGAAAATTGTAGATACTGCTTCGGATAAAATAAAACTTGCATGTACCCAATTAAATGAAACAGAATACCAAAAAAAGAAAATTGTTAACTATTGGTGTGAATTCCTAAAAGATAATCCAACTAACTATAAAAAAATTCACATGGTGACTAGAATGAATCAGCAACTTTTTAATGCTATTTGTCATCAAAAAGAACTCGACTATTTATTTATAAAATGGTTAGTTGCAGATTCTATTGAGCAAATTCAAGAATTAAGAAAGCTACAATTCCTTTATCTAGATATACCTCCTAAAATCACTTGTTTAAACGATCTGGCTAAATTAAAAAAACTTAGATCTTTATATTTGATAAACTCATCCTCAGTAAAAACTTTTTCATTTTTAGGTGAAATGAGGGGACTGGAGGAACTTGTTATTGCCTCCCGTGTTTATGCTGGAGCAAAACCTAGCCAAAAACAAGATTTATCATTTTTAAAAAATTTAAGTGAATTAAAAGTTCTTTCGCTTTTTGATTTACGATTAGAAACTTTTTCTTTAGATGTTTTTGAACATTGTGTAAGTATAGAAAATATCCAGATTCGTAATCTCAGATATAAGGAAAATGGGAAGTGGAAAACATTTTTACGAAAAGACATGGAGCTTTTATTAGAGCGGCTCCCAAATGTTAGATATCATAATTTAGATAGATTTTGATTGAATAAAGTTAGTGTGAATTAAGTAGAAAGAGAGCGGGAATTGGATATTTTATCGTGGGTAGAAAATTGGTATAAAGAACAGTGCGACGGAGTTTGGGAGCATGATTATGGTATAACTATCGGGACTCTTGATAACCCTGGGTGGTATGTCCGAATTAATCTTAATGGGACCAGTCTATTAAATAAAAACTTTGAAAATATTGATTTGATGGTTGATGACAAAAATTGGATAAAATGTATAAAGGAAAACGAAGAATTCAAAGGATTTGGAGATTCGCATAAGTTAATAACAATTCTTGGTTATTTTAAAGAATTTGTTCTAAGTGAATGAATGTGGTAAGCTATAATCTGCACATAATAAAATTTATATTACTAGGAGGAAAAATGTTGATTCCATCATATTTAAAAAACACTGCAAAAGAAATAGGTGTCAATGATTTTCTTAATTTAGAAATTTCAACTGCAAGTAGTGAGGAAACATTTGATATTTTTTATTGCGGAACACTGGAAGTAATTGAGGGAGACCAACTAATTACAGCTACGGATTTTAAGGTTCCAATAAAGGTTATTGCTAAAAATAATTTAACAAAGGAAGAAATATTACTTTATGATGGCGCCTATTATGGATATGATAGTATGTTTTGCGATGAATACGATAAGACTGTGATTGAAAATAGAGAACTTAAAAGATTTCCGGTGAATCATGTTTCTAAAATTAATTTGTCTGTTGGAATCGGAATTGATTATGAAAGTGAAAAAGAGGATTATGAAGTTGATGATAAAGGAAATGTACTACTAATTGATGGCAGACATATACCTTGGGAACAAGTTAAAACGGATGGTTTCGACTACTTAGAAATCAGTGTAAAAGATGAAACGGAAAAATCTCAATTAATTTTGATGGAAGAATTGTCTTAGAATTGGAGTCAGCTTGAGATTTATATGACGGCTGTGGCTGGAGAAAATAAGAAATATTTAAATGGTGTGAAAAATTATCGGATTCATTTTGATAATAAAACAATACCACCAGTTAATGAGTTTTGGTCACTTAGTATGTATGGAATTGACCATAATTTCGTTGACAACCCAATTAATAAATATGCAATTAGAAGACCGTACTCCAAATATTAAAAAGAACGAAGATGGTTCTTTTGACATTTATATTCAACATGAATCTCCTGGTGCGGAGAGAGAAGATAACTGGTTAACCTTGCCCTGAAAAAGAATTTTATATGATTTTAAGAGCTTATGGTCCTGATGAATCCATTATTGAACAGACTTGGATTCCACCAGTAATTGAAGTTGTAAAATAGATGATTAAAAAGACAGAAGAAACGCCTTCTGTCTTTTTGTTTGGAGGTATTACTGCTGAGAAACTACTTTTTCACAATAATCTAGATAAGCATCATCTACTAAAAAATATTTTGGAACCATTAAGCCAACAATATTGATGAGTAAATCTGAATTAGCGATGGCAGGGTTAATCATTTGATGTGAGACATTTGGGATGGTTTGGGTTTCTAGGTTTTCTTTCTTTATTTGTTGGGTGTAAACTTCTTTTGTTTCTGCTGAATCTACATTTTTATCTTTTTCAGCTAAGACGAGATAGATTTTTGCTTTTACTTTTGAAAGGTCTAGGGTGGCATCTTGGTTCATGTTTTTGCGTATGAAGTTGTAGCGATCCGGGGTCATATCTTCTTTACCGCCATTTTGTTTGTAGCTTTCGTAGGTTTTGTTTTTAGAAATAAGTGCGCTGTCGGAGAGAAAATTTTGTTGTGCTTGCTTGATTTCTTTAGTTGTTTTACCAGCATCTTTCGTTTGCCAGCCGGTATTGTATTCTCCTTGGCGCATCCAATTGATGGCAGGGGCGGCAAGTATTGAAAAGTCAATGTCATTATTTGCATTCATTGCTTTTGGAATTACCCAACCTGCTTGACTTGCGCCCCATAAGCCAATTTTAGAAGTACTGTCTGGGTACTTCACTTTCATCCACTCAATAACTTGATTCACTTCGTTTGCGCGGTTATCCATGGACTGATTTAGCCAATTACCAGAGGACTTTCCGACACCTGGTTTATCCCAAGATATAGAAATATAGCCTTGTTTGGCAAAACGCTCCATCAGTGGTTTATAGCCGCCATTTTGCGTTGCTTCTTGTGCTCCATCGCCATGCACGAATACGATAATGCCTTTTGGTTTGTCGTGTTTTGGAGTAGTGACGACCGCTGAGAGTGTTCCGCCATTAGTGGGAATTGTGACTCTTTCTTCGTTCATTTCATAATCATTTCCGATAAAAAGTAACGCTACTAAAATGACGACAATTGCGCTTAACGTGATGGTTATTTTTTTCCAAAGCTTCATTTTATCCACTCCATTTTATACCATTCTTTGATTCCCGTTAGTACACCCATGAATGTACTATTTTCTTTTTCCACCACTTGAAATCCTAAATTTTGGTAAAGCTGATATGCGTGAGTATTATTCTTTGCAACATATAAAGTGAGTCGCTCAGTATGAAAAGTTTCCTTACAATAGGAAATGAGCTTTTTCCCAATACCTTGGCCACGAAAATCTGATGAAACGGTTATAAAATCGATGTATCGCTCATCTGTAGTTGGTTTGTGTGACAGTAGGCTGAGTAAAAATAACAATTTAAGTCGCTTTGAAAAGGGCAAAAATCTACTTACGGATTGATAGAAATGACGGTGTGAATCGTTCTTATTTGTTAAAAATAGGCAACCACAAACTTTCGCATCAGATGTTGCAATCAGTAAGTTTTCACCTTTTTCAGTATAAATATAGTAGCAAAAGGCATAAACCACATCATATACTTCCGTTTCAGAAAATAGCGCATTTGTAAATTTAGATTTGAAACCCGAACAAACGATAAATGCCACTTCGTCAAGGATACTTCCTTTCTCGAATGTGGTGATGGTTTGAATAGCTATCGTCATAATAGCACTTCCATCGTGTAAACCATTGCATCTGGAAAGATAAGTGAAGGGTAGATGTTTTCGTAAACAATCATACTTTTAGCAGGATTTTTTAGTTCGTCTAAAAAAAGTTTGATTTGCGTCTCAATAGTTGCTTCATTTTCGGCAATAAAAGTTTTGCAAGCATATTCGCCATCCGGAAAAGTATAATCGCTTATTTCTTTAGTGCTTTTAAGACAGATGACGCCATTATCAGATTCAGAAAAAATATAAAATGGTTCTTCTAAATTCGGCAGATTATGTTTTGCGGCTTGGGAATAGTTGATAGCGTTATTATCGAGCATTTGGGCAGGAACTTTTTTGAAATACCGAGCGGCTTTATTTACAAAAGTAATTTCATTTAAAGTAATTTCTTTTTGCGAATGAATGATTTTTTGAATCGTTTTTTGAATGTCTACTAACTCTTCTATTTTTTGTTGCAAATTTTGTTCAGCCTGTTCTAACATAGGAGTCACTTTTTCACCAAGCAAACTTTCTTTGATTTCTTGAATAGAAAAGCCAATTTTTCTAAAAAGAATAATTTGATATAAACGGTAAATGTCGGTTTCTTCAAAATAATAATAGCCATTTTCAGGATTTCTTTTAGGAACTAGGATACCTTCATCGATATAGTGACGGATTTTATATTTAGATATTTGAAAAAGTTGCGCGATTTCGCCGGTGGAAAGAATTCGCATAAGATACCTCCTTGTGATTTAGTTTTAGTATAAACCATGTGGTTACCACACAGTCAAATAAAAGTATAAAAAATAACGCTGAAAACAAATGAAATATGTTTTCAGCGTTATTTTTTAAAATAAACTTATTGATAATATAAAGCGTATAAAAAACCATAAAGATAGTACAAAAAACACCAGATTTATTAATTTTATTTCTTTGGGATGTGTTTTATTATGCTCAAAAATTTTGATGAGGTTAATTAAAACAATCCATACTGCAATAATAATGATTAAAATATTTAGTAGAGAGTTACCAAAAATATTTTCAAAGCTATATAGTGTACTCATTCATTCACCTTCTAACTATTATATACATAATCCAACCATACTTTATCTTTGCCTACTCGGATGTAGTTGTAAATGGTGTAATTTCCACCACTAGTATTGTTGATTACCATTTTCACCCCACCATATGCAGAATAGCCGGATTTTTCATTTTTTCTGAAGACACCTTTTGACAATATACTTCCACCATTATTTGTACTATAATTTATCCCGTAAATACGATCTAAACGATCCGCATATTTCGAACCCCATTCGATTTTACCATATATAGTAGTATAATCAGCTTTATAAGAAAAACTATAGCCTGAGAAGTTTTGTTTTACTGTTACTCCTTTATATATCATTCCACCTGGAATGACAGTTTTTGTTCCAGTTGTTTTACTGCTTTTTTTGAGTAAGGGTCTAGTATTACTCTGTGATGCTTCGCTAATTTCCTTTGCTTCAGAATATGTAACTTTTGCCCCTTCCGCTGTTTCTATATTTGCGTTGGAGTAATCTATTTCTGTTTGAATTATCTCCCCATATTGATTATTTTCAACATAAACTTCCTTGTCTTTTGTACTAAATATATTTTCTTTAGCCGAAACTTGGACACTACCTATTAATATAGATAAAACCAAAGACATCCCTAGTACATATAAAATTTTTATCATGTTGCCATCTCCTTTTTATGTTTATAGTACAAAATGATTATAACATATTGCTTTTTTGTTTAAAAGTTATAAAAGAGTATTTGAGGTTCTTATTATAATTTTTTCTTAAATATCTTTTTATAGAATTTTGTAAAATATACTTATTTTTGATTGATAAATTTAAATATAAATAAAGTTTACTTTAAGAAGATAAAATAATAGCCAAAATAGGAGGGCTACTAATGTAAAAACCGTATTTGACAATGAGAATCATTATCAAATACGGTTTTTTGTGATATAATAAACAAAGATTTATTGATGGAGGTTAGCGATCAAATGGGAAAAGTAGTATTGAAAATGGCTCATATTGCCAAAAAATCAAAGAAAGTATTAGGGTATTTTGAAACGAACCTTAATATAACTCGGGGGAAGTGGAATGATTGATAAGCGTTTGTTTCAACTGGTTGAAAAGAAATCTTTAATTTTATTAATTCTTTTTCGTGTGCTTGGTTTAGGGCTGATTATTGGTCTTTGGCTTGTTTTTGCTCAACAGTTAACGAACTATTTAGAAGGTCAAATTGTCGATTGGTTATGCCTTGCTGGGACGGTTTTAGTTGTTTTAGTTGGAAAAATGGTACTCACAAAATTAGCGGAGAAACAAATTTATCAAGCTTCGGCGGAATTACGTTTATCAATGCGACGGGCTGTAATGGAAAAAGCTTTTCGATTAGGTAATAACGCGGGGCAGTTACCGGCATCTAAGTTAACACAACTCTCTGTAGATGGAATTGAACAATTAGAAATTTATTATTCGCGTTTTTTACCGCAATTATTTTATTGTCTTATCGCTTCTTTGATGATTTTTGGAAGTTTAGTTGGATTTGCGTGGCAACCAGCAACGGTGTTATTAATTTGTATGCCAATGATTCCAATTGTTATTATGGCAGTGATGAAAATTGCTAAACGAATTTTAAGCGGTTACTGGTCTGATTATACGAATTTAGGTACCAAATTTCATGAAAACTTAAATGGTTTGAGTATTTTAAAAGCGTATGATCAAGATAAATATAAACAAGAGGAAATTGTTTCAGATGCGGAACGTTTTCGTAAAGCTACAATGAGTTTATTATCCATGCAGCTAAATTCCATTACGATTATGGATATTATTTCTTATAGTGGAGCGGCACTGGGTATTGGTATTTCACTGATTATGTTTACAAATGGCAATATTAGTTTAACTGGAATGATGATGTTCTTATTGCTAAGTGCCGAATTCTTTATTCCGATGCGCCAATTAGGCTCTTTATTTCATGTGGCAATGAATGGAATTAGTGCATGTAGTAGACTATTTGCATATATAGAATTACCGGAGCAAGTTTGGGGTTCAAAAAAAATAGATAAACCATTAGAAAAAATAACCGCTCAAAATATAACATTTACATATGAAAAAGGAAAAGCAGAAGCACTTCAAGGAATATCAGCTAATTTCAGTAAAGGGAGCTTTTCTGCACTTGTTGGAAAGTCTGGCTCAGGTAAAAGTACTTTTGCACGGGTATTATTAAATCAATTACCAAACTATCAGGGCAACATTGTTTGGAATGACGTATCGCTAGCGAATTTAGATGGAGATACTATTCGTAAACAAGGTATTTTAGTTGATAATCATGGATATCTCTATGCAAATAGTATTCAGGAAAATTTATTAATTGCAAGTCCAGAAGCTAGTCAGGCTGATTTATGGCATGTTTTGGAACAAGTTAGTTTGGCTGAATTTGTGCGAAAGTTACCTAAACAATTAGAGGAGTCATTAGAAGAAAATGGCAGTAACTTGTCTGGTGGGCAAAGACAACGCTTGCTTCTAGCGAGGGCTTTACTTCAAAAAGCGGAACTTTATATTTTTGATGAAATTACTTCTGGTGTGGATTTAGAAAGTGAAAAAATTATCCTTGGAGTGTTACAAGAGTTAGCTAAAGAGAAAATCGTGCTGTTTATTTCACATCGTTTGTATAATGTTTTAGACGCAGATCAGGTGTTAGTTTTTGAAGCTGGCAAACTAGTAGAAGTCGCGAGTCCAGAACATTTACAACAATCATCTAATTACTTCAAAAATTACTTTTTAGAAGAAGAAGCATTGTTGAAAGGAGGGGCTTAACATGTCAGAATGGACACTTGTTGGTTGGCTTTTGAAATTTGTTAAACCACTAAGATGGAAGATGATATTGGCGATTTTACTTGGCATTATAAGTAATTTATCCGTTATTTTAATTTCTTTAGTAGGTGTCTACGGGATTATCGCGGTGATTTCAAACGAAACATTAAATCCGTATAAATGGCTACTAGTAATGGTTGGTTGTGGTGTGATTCGAGGGCTTGCACGATATGCGGAACAATACTTAAATCACGATATTGCTTTTCGTTTACTTGCGATTATTCGTGCTCGTATTTTTGCGACTTTGCGAAAACTAGGGCCAGCTCGTTTATCTGGGAAAAAAAGTGGCGATTTAATCACAGCGATTACAACCGATGTGGAGGCGTTAGAAGTGTTCTTCGCGCATACGATTTCTCCTGTTTTTATTGCTCTTGGAACGACCATTGTTACAGTAGGTTTTTTAGGAACTTATCATATTTGGTTGGCGCTAATCCTTTTGTTAGGTCAAGTTTTTGTCGGTGTTATTTTGCCAATGGTGAGTTACAAACGAAATAAAAAAATTGGAACAGCTTATCAAAAAGAATTGGTTAGTTTAAACCAAATGGTAATGGAAAATATTGCTAGTTTGCAAGATATATTCCAATTTAACTTAGGCAAAGAGCGTTTAACTAAATTAACAAATCAAGGCGAAAAACTTAATCAGCAGTATCAAAAAAGAATACATCAAGGAAGTGATTTGCAGATATTGAGTGAATGGGTGTTAATTGGCACAGCAACCATTATTTTAGTATTAGGTAGTTTTTGGCACTTGTCGGTTGAGACTGTGTTCATTGGGACCGTTCTTAGTTTGAGTTCTTTCGGATCTGTGCTTGCGCTAAATGCTTTAGGAACGGCACTTTTAACTACTTTTGCGAGTGGCAAACGATTATATGCACTCACAGAAGAAATACCAGTTGTATCGTTTGATGGTTCGCTCGAATTAACAGATTTTGAAAGTGCAAAAATGGATAAAGTGCGTTTTAGTCATGAAGGTAAACAGCCAATTTTGAACGGACTTTCTTTTACTTTATCTAAAGGAAAATGGTTAGGCATTGGCGGGGAAAGTGGCAGCGGGAAAAGCACATTAGTGAAGTTACTAATGCGTTACTGGGATCCAGATGGTCAAGTGAAATTAAATGAAAGAGCTCTTCCTGAAATGACAGAAGCCTCACTGCACCGGCTTGAAGGAGTCATGGAGCAAACGACATTTTTATTTGAAGACACGATAAGTAATAATATTCGTTTAGGGAAAAAAGATGCGAGTTTGGAAGAAGTAAAAGAGGCTTCTCGAAAAGCGGCGATTGACAAGTGGATTGAAACTTTGCCAGAAGGATATGTTACTGTCATTGGTGGACAATCACGGGATCTATCAGACGGAGAACGCCAGCGGATTGGTTTGGCAAGATTATTTCTCCATGATGCACCGTTATTATTACTAGATGAACCAACAAGCAATTTGGATTACATTAATGAACAAGCAATTCTCAACACGTTACGTTCAGAATTTCAAGGAAAAACAGTACTTGTGATTTCCCATCGTGCAACGACTTTAGACTTGGCAGAGGAACAGTTATTTTTGGAAAATGGTGTTTTGAGACGAGTAGCGGAATAATAAAAACAGCTTGTGATAGAGATGCCTATTACAAGCTTGTTTTTATTATAAATAAATTTCTTCTCTTCAACTGAATATGATAAGCTTATAGTAAAGTTTCTGGTTTAGAGTATGAGTAAGGACAACATTTATGAATTTTACACTATAATATATTTGCAAATGAAACTAATACATAGGAGGGGTACAAATGAAAAAATATACAATAACTGATAAAGATACCTTTTTACTAATTGATAATGAAGATGGTGCGACATTAGGTTTGGCGAAAAATAGTGGTGTTGAAATATTGGAAGTAGACGGATATGCTTTTAAAGACCTAAATAAAAATGGAAAACTTGATCCTTATGAAGACTGGCGTTTACCTATGGAAGAACGGATTCGAAATTTAGTGTCTCTTTTACAGATAGAAGAAATTGCGGGGCTTATGCTTTACAGTGGACATCAAAGTGTAGATACAACAGGACGATTTGCACAAATGTTTGCAGGAACTTATGATGGTTTAACATTACAAGAAAATGAACATGCAAAAATTTCTGATATTAGTGATCAACAGAAGAAATTTTTGAAAGAAGATAGATTAAGACATGTATTGTTAACAGCAGTGGAAAATACGGAAGCCGCAGTTACTTGGAACAATCATATGCAAGCTTTTGTGGAAAGTCTAGACTGCGGGATACCAATTAATATGAGCAGTGATCCGCGACATACAAGCGATGCCAGTACTGAATTTAATGCAGGAGCGGGTGGTGATATTTCAAAGTGGCCAGAATCACTTGGTTTGGCAGCAACATTTAATCCAAAATTAGTCAAACAATTTGGTGAGATTGCTGCGAAGGAATATCGAGCACTTGGGATTACCACCGCTTTATCTCCGCAAGTAGATATTGCAACAGAACCCAGATGGATGAGATTTAAAGGAACATTTGGCGAAGATAGTGTTTTAAGTGCGGACATGGCAAAAGCTTATTGTGAAGGATTCCAAAACAGTGAAGCAGGCTGGGGAAGCGAAAGTGTAAATGCGATGGTAAAACACTGGCCGGGTGGGGGTAGTGGAGAGGCAGGGCGGGATGCTCATTATGCTTATGGAAAATACGCAGTGTATCCAGGAAATAATTTTGAAGAACATTTAAAACCATTTGTGGATGGGGCATTTAAACTTGATAAAACTAATGCAGCTAGTGCGGTTATGCCTTACTATACCATTTCTTATAATCAGACGCCTAGCAATGTTGGAAATGGTTTTAATCGTTATCTTATTCAAGATTTACTGCGTAATAAATATAAGTATGATGGCGTGGTTTGTACGGACTGGAATATTACCCACGATAACTACAGTATGAGTCAATTTATTTCAGGTAAAAGTTGGGGAGTAGAAAAGTTATCCGTGGAAGAACGTCATTATTTAGCTATTTTAGCTGGTGTTGACCAATTTGGTGGAAATAATGAACTCGCTCCTGTTTTAGCAGCATATGAAATGGGGAAAGAGGCTTTTGGAGAAAAATTTATTCGTGAACGCTTTGAACTGAGCGCACACCGTTTATTACGCAATATATTTCAAACAGGATTATTTGAAAATCCATATTTAGATTTTAAGACCTCAGAAAAAATATGTGGAAATCCAGAATTTATGGCAGCTGGTTTTGAAGCACAAAAGAAATCAATAGTTTTACTGAAAAATAAGCAACAAGTTTTACCTCTTACGAAGAAACTAAAAGTATACATCCCAGAGCGCACTCGTCCGGTTACTTTTGATTGGTTTGGGAAAGAAATTGCTGCTAAGAGTGAATTCCCAGTTGATAAGAAGATAGTAAACAAATTTTATGATTTAGTTGATAACCCAGATGAAGCAGATTTTGGTTTAGTATTTATCGAATCACCGCAATCTGTTCCTTATACTGAGAAAGATGGCTATCTTCCTATTTCCTTACAATACCGTCCTTATCATGCAAAACTTGCTCGAGCTAAAAGTATAGCTGGTGGGGATCCACTTGAAAAAACAATCAACCGTTCCTATAAAGATAAAACCAATACGACAACGAATGAAGCAGATTTAGATGCTGTTTTATCTACTAAAGAACAAATGGGTGAAAAACCTGTCATCGTATGTCTAGATTGTACAAATCCAACAGTTGTTGCGGAATTCGAACCTTACATTGATGGTTTATTGGTACATTTTTCATCTACAACACAAGCACTTTTAACATTAATTTGTGGCGAAACAGAACCAAGTGGCTTACTACCATTTCAAATGCCGTTGAATATGGATGTGGTCGAAACGCAAAAAGAAGATGTCGCACATGATATGATTCCATATATAGATGAACTAGGTAATAGCTACGATTTTGCTTATGGACTTAATTTTTCAGGTGTGATAAAAGACGAACGAGTTATTCATTATAAAATTTAATTAATGAAGTGGAGGATATAATGGAAATAAGAATACAGAAACCTACATCAGCAGATTTTCCATTTATCGAATGGTTATGGGCAGATAAAGCGACAACAGAAGTACTCGGTGGCCCGTTTACTTTTCCGGAAGAAATGAGAGCAGACTGGTTAAAATCAAAAAATCTTACAGCAAATGCTTATTTTATTATCAAAAAAGGTTCAGAATCTGTTGGAGAAGTAAGCTTTCGCGATTTTGAAAAAGGAACAGCTTGGCTAAATATTAAAGTGGCTGCTCGATTTCGAGGTCAGCAAATTGCTCAAAAAGCCATGCAATTATTTTTGGATTTTTTTCAAAATGAATGCGCAGGAATAGTTATGCTAGACGAAGTAAGACAAGAAAATAAAGCTGGAATTGCTTTTCTTTTAAAATTTGGTTTTAAAATAATAGAAGAGAGGGAACAGACGGTACTACTTAAATGGATCAAAGCAGCTGGGAAAGAGGAATCGAATGAATAAAATATATTATAAAGTATCTAAATTGGAAAATTTTGAAGTGGCAGCGAGAAAAATTTTTAATTTATTAGTAGAAGCTCAAAATCAATTTGAAAATGAATCAAGAGTTTTAAAAGTAGACATTGATAATCATTTAAATGAATTAGGTCAGTTTGATGATGATATGCTCAGATTACAACAGGAATTTGGAGAACTTTTTTTGCTCCCATTCTTTACGGAAATTAATTTTCCATTACTTATAAAGAAAAATCCCAAAAAACAAATAAATGATATCCCAGAAAAGTTTACACTAAATAATCTCAAGCGTGAAACATCTTTATCTGAGCTGGAAATAAAAAATTATTATAATACAGAGTTTGTTTTAGAAAAAGATGTATATCTATACCTAAAAAAAGTAAGTAATGTACTAAAAGAATATATAAAAATAGATAACTATAAGATTAATATTGATAGAGAAGATTATGATGAATTTGGCTTATTAATCCAGTGGCAATCATATATGAAAGATTTAATAAATGAATTGTATAACTCTTTTATTAACGGCAACTTAATATCTAATGTAGCAATGACGAGATCACTTATTGAGTGCTATGTTTATATTAGTATAATAAAAAAAGAGAAAAACCCGTTATTACTCCAGGACTGGTTTTTCAGTAACTTGATTAAGGGATCTAAGAGATATAATGAAGGTAATAAAGAACTATTAAATAATACTTTAGCCCAGTTCTTTGAAGGGTATGATATATTACAGTCTAGATTAAAGAAAGGGAATTCTAATAATTGGTTATCAACTGTGATTCCAAAAAAAATATTACATTTAGAGATGCTTGCGAATATTTAAATGAAGATTATATTTATGAAGATTTTCAGGAAGCAAGTTCTTTTGTTCATGGTCAAGATATAAAATCAAAAATAACTCCTTTTTTTTCATATTCATCCATATACAGTAAACTTTATACAATGATGATTTATATTATTAAATCATTATATTTGTTTGATTTATCATCAGAATTAAAAGAAGAGATTGACGATTTAGAGTTTGAATTAATCTTACTTGGAAAAAAATATTTATAAACTTTTAATAAGAAAAAGATTATTTATGTTTCTTAAATGGGTCAAAGTAGCTGGGAAAGAGGAATTTAATGAATAAATAGAGATGTTTATGTTGTAATTATTTAACGATAGAAGTTAGAGGGGATTTTGATATTTGTCCTGTTTGTTTTTGGGAGGATGACGCTTATTTTATTGTTAATGAAGGAGAGATTTCTTCCCTTTATCAAGATGGTTCTTCAGAAGATGATTTGCTGAATGTTCCATCCGGAGCTAATAATGGCTTGACTTTATCAGAAGGGCGCAAAAACTTCAAAGCATTTGGTGCCTGCGAACTTTCGATGAAAAAATATGTACGAGCACCAAAAGCAAATGAAATATAAGATGAGAATTAAGGCTAGCATTTAACCATACCAATTATGTTTTTAATCTCATTTTCTTACTTTTATTTAGACGATTTTTGTGCCTTGGTGAAAAGTAAGTTTCCATGAACCATTTTCGAGAATCCAGATATTACTCCGCATTGTATAGCTGTTTTCACTTGTATTTTTCAATCTATAATAAGATAAGACCTTTGTTTCATCTAAAATTTTTATGTCATAATCTATGATTTCTAACGTGTTGTCTCCAAGATCTTTAAGCGATTTGTAATAGGAAAAGTCTTTAATCACTCCGTTTTGCGTGATTTCAATATAAGAATCACTTAAAATGGCGATAATTTCTTTCATTGAATGACGATTTTCAAAAGATAAATGTATTTGATCCAATTTTTGGAAATTCTCTTTCGTTAATTCCATAACTAACACTCCTTTAAAAGAGTAAAAAGGTTCACTTCATGATGTAAGTGAACCTTTTTGTGTTATTTTAAGTTATCACGGTTTTGGATGATTTCATTAACAATTCCGTAATCTTTTGCTTCATTTACGGAAAGCCAGAAATTGCGGTCGGTATCTTTGGAAATTTTTTCGTAAGATTGACCTGTTGCCTCAGCGATTAAACGATTAATTCGTTCACGCATTCGGATAATTTCTTTAGCTTCGATTTCAATTTCAGTACTTTGCCCTTGTACACCGCCAGCAGGTTGATGAATCATATAGCGTGTATTCGGTAAGCTAAAGCGATTTTCTTTTTCAGCAGCTAAGTAAATAGTAATACCTGCACTTGCAACCCAACCAGTACCAACGACTTTGACAGTTGGCTTAATAAATTTAATCATATCATGAATCGTATCGCCTGCTTCCACATGTCCACCTTGACTATTAATAAATATCGTAATTGGCTCATCACTAATTGATTCCAGTAATAGTAGTTGTTTAGAAACTTCTTCAGCAAGCTCTTGATTGATTTCTCCATAAATTAATACTGTTCGTGTGTCTATCATTTTTTGTGTAAGGATATTTGTGATGTTTTCATTGTTTTTATTCTCTATCATGAAAAATTCCTCCTTAAAAAGTATTCAATTATTTATGTTAAAGGTATCTTATCACAATGGTCGAATTTGGTCAAACATTTTGAATAGAAAAAGAAAACGCTGATTAGAGCGTTTTCTTCATAGATTTTATTCAAAAGCTAGTTGCCAAGTAATCCCGAATTTATCTGTTACCCAAGCTACTTTTCGAAGGGCTTCCACTTTTTCTGGTCCCATCATGACTATGCCTTCTTTAGCAAGTTTTTCAAAAAGGGAGTCAAATTCGCTTTCTGTGTCTGCAAAATAAAGAGTTGTTGTGGCCCAGCTGAAGTCTGGTGATGCATTGTTGGTCATATCCATAATCATAAATGATGCTCCCTTTATTTCAAAAGTAGCATTAAGAATTTTGCCGATGTCGCCACCTTGCTCGGGTTTTGTGAAGTAAGTAAGGCCCACTTTTTTCGCATCAGGAAAAGTGTCTAAATAAAAATGAAATGCTTCCTCACCATTACCATTAAAAGTGAAAAATGTGGAGATTCGTTTCGCTTGATTAAACATTTACTTTACCTCCTTTTGAATTATTTTAACTATACCCGAAAAATACGTCGAATATGTGTTAAAATGAAGAAAAATAGGCGGAGGATTGATAATGAAGTATCCGATAATGCTTGATATTACAGGGAAAAGAGTAGTCATAATTGGTGGTGGAAATGTAGCCCTTCGTAAAATAAAGGGATTGATTGATACGGGTGCTGATATTTTAGTTGTCGCGCCACATATTTTGCCAGAAATAAAAGCGTTTGATGTGCGAATAAAGGAAGAAGCGTACCGTACAGAACATCTTGAGGGAGCTTTTATGCTATTTATTTGTACGAATAATCCAGAAGTGAATCAAATGGTTTTACGCGATAGTAAGCCAGATCAATTAGTGAATGATACGACGGAACAAGCTAATTCTCATTTTTTTAATATGGCAACAGTGATGAAAAACGATCTATTAGTTGGTATTTCAACAGTTGGAGGGAATCCTGGATATGCGAAAAAAGTTAAGCGAGAAATTGGTCAGTTAGTAGAAAATATAGCAACAGAAGAAATTAAAAATCGAAACAAATAACCGAAAACCTGCTAATTTTAGTAGGTTTTTTTATTCTATTATATTGCTCTCTTTTAGGTTGCAAAATTTTACTATAGATTTTGGAATGTAAACGCTCTATCATTGAAGTATACTGAAAAACTATTAAGAGGGTGCTGAGCCAAATGTCCATTTTAGAAAAAATTAAAGATGCTGGAGTTGTTGGTTGTGGTGGAGCGGGCTTTCCGACCCATGCCAAATTTAGCGGTGAAGTGGAATATTTAATTATTAATGCGGCGGAATGTGAACCGCTCCTGAAAACAGATCATTTTGTGATGAGAAATCACGCAGTAGAAACAATTAAAGCAATTGAAATGGTTAAAAGCCAAGTAGGCGCAGAATTTGCGGTTATTGCAACGAAACGTTATTACACAGAAGAGATTGCGGCTCTTAGATTGGCAATTACAGAATTAAATGCAAGTGTGACTATTCATGAGATGGATAATGTCTATCCGACTGGTGATGAGCAAGTCATGGTATTTGAAGTGACTGGTCGAGTTGTGCCACCAAGCGGGATTCCACTTATGGTTGGTTGTATTGTATCGAATGTCTCAACGATGTGGAATGTGTATCACGCGATTCAAGATGATGCGCCAGTTGTTCGTAAACAATTAACGGTTACTGGTGCGGTTAATGAACCAAAACTTTTAGATGTACCAATTGGAACGCCATTTGAAGTATGTTTAGCAGCAGCTGGTGGAACCAATTTGGACGAGTATTTATTTTTAGACGGTGGACCGATGATGGGAAAATTAAATGACCAATCGACCATTGCTGAAAAAGTTGTAACGAAAACTACGTCTGGCTTAATTGTTACAGAAGATACAGGCTATTTACACAAGCTCCATTATCAAACGGTGGAACAAATCTTTAATGAAACCAAATCGGCTTGTATTCAGTGTTCACTATGTTCAGATTTATGTCCGAGAAAACAATTAGGTCATGATATTCATCCACATAAGGTCATGCGTCATTTTGCTGTGGCGGAAGACATTACGGATATTAAACCAGACCCGATTTGGGAAGAAGCGATGATTTGTTGTGAATGTGGTATTTGTGAAGTTATTGCTTGTCCGATGGGTCTATCTCCAAGGCAAGTAAATATTCATGTAAAAAAAGAACTTTTAAAACAAGGGGTTCGTTATCAAACGGATAAAAAAGAATTCACTCCAGATCCAATGCGCGAATATAAGTCTATTGCACCAAAAAATATTTTAATCAAAATGGGCTTACAGCAATACGCAGATGTTCATTTAGAAACAATGCATTACTTAGATGTAGATGAAGTATTTATTCCAACCAAAATGCATATTGGAGCGCCGTCCATTCCTGTTGTAAGCGAGGGAGATATCGTGAAAAAAGGGGATTTAATTGCGAAGGTTCCTGATACTGCTCTTGGGGCAAATATCCATGCAAGTATTGATGGGCAAATTATCCGAATAACGGAAGAACAAGTTCATATTAAGAAGGTGATGTCATGAAAATGGATACATTAGGATTTCTTGAATTAAACAGTATTTCAAAAGGCATCGAAGCAGTTGATACGATGTTAAAAGCGGCTAATTCAGAATTAATTTATGCGAAAGCAAGCTGTCCAGGAAAATATTATATTTTAATAGCAGGAACAGTTGATTCCGTGGCACAATCAATTGAGGCAGGAACGAAAATTGGTGCGGCGAATATTGTTGGTAATTTAGTGATTCCACGGGTGTCTGATCAAGTAATCAAAGCAATTAATAAAACAGAAGTGCCAGATGAGATGAATGCAGTCGGCGTAATGGAATATTATTCGTGTTCTGGATCAATTATCGCTGCCGATGCTGCTGTTAAAGCTGCCGATGTTCAGTTGATGGATATCCGTTTAGCAACTGGTATCGCTGGTAAATCATTCGTTGTTTTGACGGGTGATACAGCTGCATGTGAGGCGGCCGTTGAAGCGGGTCTTGCAGCTGCCAAAGAAGAGGCTCTTTTAATTAACAAAGTGGTTATTCCAAGACCGCGAAAAGAAGTTTTTGAGAGCTTAATTTATTAAGAAGATAACAATATATTGTCATAGGCTTTTTAAAGAAGGCGCGCACTGAAAGGAGTTGCGTGCCTTTTATACAATCTAACAAAATAGTGGCGCTTAAATATGATAGGATTATTTTGAGATAGTTTGTCTAGATGAGGAGTGAAGAAAATGAGTTTTGATGATAATAAAGAACGCGTAATACAGGAATATGTACCGGGTAAACAGGTGACACTCGCACATTTAATCGCTAATCCAAACCGCGATATTTATACAAAATTAGGGCTAGAAGAAGGCGCAAGTGCGATTGGGATTTTAACGATTACGCCAAGTGAAGCTTCTATTATTGCGAGTGATATCGCAACTAAATCTGGTGATGTACGAATAGGTTTTATTGACCGTTTTAGTGGTTCGGTTGTACTTACTGGGGATGTTTCTTCTGTGGAGTCAGCCTTGCAACAAGTAGTTTATTCATTACATGAAATTTTGGATTTCTCCATTCCAAAACTTACTAGGAGCTGAGTCGTTTGAAAAAAATGATGGTAATGGGCTCAGTCGGTTGTGGTAAAACAACGCTTTGTCAAAAATTGCATGGATATGATATTTCATATAAAAAAACACAGGCTGTGGAGTACTTTCAAGAAATGATTGATACGCCTGGTGAATTTGTTCAACATAGACAATTATATAGTGCACTCACAGTGACGGCAGCTGATGCGTCGGTGATTGCGATTTTACAAAGTGTGACGGAGAAGAAGCAGACGTTTTCACCAATGTTTGCCAGTATTTTTGCTAAACCGGTTATTGGGATTGTGACAAAAGTGGATTTAGCGGAATCGGATAAAGACATTGAGCGAGCAGAGCGGGAATTACGCATGGCTGGCGCGAAGCATATTTTTTATATTTCTTCAGTAGATGAAACGGGAATGGAAGAACTTCGAACATATTTAGAAGATTAATTTTAACTAATTGGAGGTTATTTTATGCCTCAAGTGAGGGATTTATCTGTCGTTGATGTGCCTGGTGGTTGTATTTTGACGAGCTGCGATATTAGCGCTGGTTTCGGTGAGAAAGCGCATGATGGTTTAGTAGTCACCCCAGAAGTGACAGCTCGTTTGACGCTCCGAGTGGCTTTACTAGAAATGATTGCTTCAGGAGCAGATGTGGTGTCAGTTAGTGATGTTGTTGGAGCCGAGATGGAGCCAACAGGCAGACGTATTATCATAGGTTTAAAAGAAGAACTTTCTAAAGCGAATCTAAATCATATCGAACTAAATGGTAGTACGGAAGAAAATATGAAGGTAACTCAAACCAGTGTGGGTGTTCTTGTAACTGGTTTTGCGACTAAAGCTGCACTAAAGCTTATAAATGTGCATGAAGCTGCAGTCTTATTTGCATTTGGAGAGCCAATTGTTGGGGAGGAAGTTCTGCAAAAAATGACAGAAATGCCAGATTATCATTTAGTGAAAAAGTTAGTTGCTGATAGTTCTGTCCTTGAAGTAGTACCTGTTGGATCAAAAGGAATATTGTACGAGGCAAATCTGTTAGCAAAGTTAAATAATCGTGTGTTTAAGGAAACGTCTTCACTTGATGAAATAAGTCTAAATAAAACTGCTGGACCAGCATCCGTTATATTGACAGCAGTTAAAAAAAGGGATTGCTCTATATTTGAAAAACATTTTTCAGGAGCCCAATACTTAGGCGAGTTATGCGGAAATGAGGAACAGATATGACTGAAATGATGCTTATAACCGGTGGAGCAAGAAGTGGGAAAAGTAATTTTGCGGAAAAAGAAGCTGCGAAATATAGTCGAGTATTATATGTAGCGACAGGAATTGCATTTGAAAATGATAGCGAGTTTCAAGCTAGAATCAAACAACATCAAGCAACTCGTCCAACAACTTGGGATACTTTTGAGGCTTTTCAGGGAATTGCGACTTATTTAGAGCAACATTCAAAGAAATATGATGTGATACTAGTGGATTGTGTGACAATGCTTGTTACCAATTTATTTTTCCAATTTCTTGGAGAACGTGAGTTAACGAATGAAATTGCTGAGGAAGTTGAAGTTGGGATACAGACAGAAATTCGAACAATCTTAAATGCTGGAAACAAATCATTAGCTAAGCTTATTTTTGTTACGAATGAGATTGGGCTTGGCGTGGTGCCGGAAAATAAGTTAACTCGAGTTTTCAGAGATATTATTGGTCGAGTAAACCAGCAAATTGCGAACCAGGTAGATGAAGTCTATTTTGTAGTAAGTGGCATACCAAAAAGGTGGAAGTAGTATGAAAACATTAATTTTACTTATTCAGTTTTTTACACGAATTCCGATACCAATTGCGATTAATATGGATGAGGTTAACTTGAAAAAAGGGAGCGCTTTACTTCCCTTTGTAGGCCTGATTATTGGTGCCTGGAATTGGCTTGTTTTTACTTTAGTAGCACTTGTTATGCCTTTACCTGTTGCGATTATTGCAGGGCTTTTTGCGGAAATTATTATCACTGGTGGATTTCATGTGGATGCACTCGCAGATACTGCAGATGGGCTATTTTCATCACGTAAAAAAGAGCGGATGCTTGAAATTATGAAAGATAGTCGAGTTGGGGCAAACGGCGTGATTGCGATTTGTTTTTATTTTCTTTTTTATGGTGCTTTATTTCTTTCAGTTCCAAGTGCATATGAAATTGGTTGGTTATTTTTTGTGTTACCCATTGTGGCAAAGGGTGTAACCATGTTACTTTTTGCAAAAATGACGTATGCAGGTTCAAATGAAGGACTTGGTTCTATTTTTCTTGGGGTTCCTTGGTGGCCAATCGCGATTTCACAATTGTTTGTTCTCTTTATTTTAGGACTAGTTTTTTCTTATATTGGATTGCTTGCTTATGCTGGTGTCATTCTATTCACGATTATTTATCGGACATTTGTGTATAAACGAATTGGTGGCATGAATGGAGATACGCTCGGTGCTGGTGGACAGATGGGGCAACTGGTGTGTTTATTTTGTCTAGTGCTAGTTTGGGGGTTGATTTAAGTGCGACTTATTTTTGTGCGGCACGGAGAGACAGACTTGAATTTAGCTAGAAAATATTGTGGACAACTAGATGTTGGTTTAAATGAACACGGGGTTCAGCAGATGGAGTTGCTGCGAGAAAAGCTTGATTCTTATTCGATTGATTTAGTTATTACAAGCGATTTACTGCGAGCACATCAGTCTGCTGAAATTCTAACTGATGTGAAAGCGTTTTGTTTTCCTGCATTTAATGAGATGGATTTTGGCGATTTTGAGGGATATACATATCAAGAAATTTACGCTAAGTTTCCTTTAGATTGGGCTAACTATTGTAATAATTGGCAAACTGCAATATTTCCAAATGGAGAAAGCTTCCCGATTTTTTATGATCGTGTGATTGCTGCTTTTATGGAAGAATGGAAAAAATGGCAGCAGTTCGATACTGTTTTGTTTGTTGGACATCTTGGGGTTTTAAGAGTAATTGCGCTTTTTTTACAAAAACAAAAAATAGCATTTTATTGGGATAACGATTTTAAGCAAGGTACTTATTCACTCTGGGACAATGAGTCTCAAAGGTTTGTTATTTTGAATCAATAGTATATTTTTGTCATGTCAGAGGGAAAAGCGTATTTTATAAGTCCTTTATGGTAAAATATAGATAGTTAAATAGGTCTTAAGTTGGTGAAATGTATTTGCATTTCTGAAAGAGGAATTCGGTGCAATGCCGAAACTGCCCCCGCAACTGTAAGGTGGACAAGAATTGAGAAAACCACTGTGCGTTTAATCGTATGGGAAGGTTCAATTCTTGGATGAAGCCAAGTCAGGATACTCGCCAAATAAGACGGAAGCAACACTTTTTCGGGGTCCTAAAAAGCGTATGCGGGTCGTATAGCTTTTTTGCTATGCTTAAACTCTCATTCGATTATGGATGAAAGTTTTTTTGTTTTTCAGGCAACAAAAAAGTCATATTCACTATTACATGAATATGACTTTTGGAAAATACTTATTTTAAGGTTTCTCGGTATCCTTTTGGAGTGACATCAAATTCTTTTCGAAATACTTTACAGAAGTAGCTCGTCTGAGTGAAACCGAGGTTACGTGCTACATTATCAATCGACCAACGTGGGTTTTTCAACATATCTTTTGCAAGTAACATTTTCTTTTGATTCACGTAATTGATAAAATTAACATTCATTTCTTTCTTGAAAAGTTTACTAAAATAATAAGAGCTAAGATAAACATGGCTTGCAACTTCGTCAAGTGAGATGGGACGATTGAGATTTTTTTCAATATACTTAAGTGCTTTCCGAATTTCTTTATTATCTTCATGATGCGTAACTTTTGTATGATGAAATGCGATTTTTTGTTTCTGTTCTTCCCGACTTTTTTCCATTTCTGATTTCAAGTAATATTGGGAAATTATGGTTAGCATTTCGGCAGAAGAATTGATTTTTTTGGAGCTAAAAACAGGGACAGAACGAAATGCAGATATAAGCTCTTTATCATTTTTCCAATCAGTTTCTTCTGTTTGAATATTACCAACTTCACTGTTTTCTTCACAAATAACCTGACCGCTGAGCAAAAATCCGCTAAGTTGGTTTTCAACGACAATTGGGACCGAAAAATCAGTTAATCCTGCATGACATCGATAAATTAATGGCTTGCCAGTTTTGGAAGCTTCAAGGCCCCCAAACATATCACATTTTTGACAAAGTGAGCGATATTTTGGGTTGGAACGAATGAGTTGGCAAAAAGGAGTAAAGTTACATAATCTAGAAACTTCGGTACCGTGTATATCTACAACAACGGAGGCTAGACTCGTTGCGGCTGAAAACTCATCCATGACTTTTTCAATGAGCAATTCGTTGCTTTTGGACTGTAGTAACATAGTTATTCCCCTTTCGGCAATACTTGGCGTGTTTCTGTCGTTCTTAGTATAGCATATTTATAATGCGCTTACATTTTCTTGCCATGAAGATAACAATATATTGCTAAGACCAATTTCATAGTAAAAGCCCCAAACCATGCATGACTGGATGGCTTTTTGTATATAATTTTTTAAAAGGCGCAAAATTGTGTTAAAACACGATTCGCGTCTTCTTTTTTTGATTTCGGAAGCGGCAACTATTTATATATTAGTTTGCATATACTGAGAGAGTAAAATACTTATTTTAAGAAGGAGGTACACCCATGCAAGAAGCACTAGGTTTAGTTGAAACTAAAGGGCTAGTTGGCGCCATCGAAGCCGCTGACGCCATGGTTAAATCAGCTAATGTAACATTAACAGGGTACGAAAAAATCGGGTCTGGTCTTGTTACTGTTATGGTTCGAGGCGATGTTGGTGCAGTTAAAGCAGCAACAGAAGCAGGAGCCGCAGCAGCAAGAAATGTAGGTACCGTGATGAGTACGCATGTTATTCCTCGTCCGCATACAGAGGTGGAAGAAATTTTACCAGTGAGGGTGAAGTCAGATGAGTGAACAAAATAAACTGATTGACGAAATTCTAAAACAGGTAATGGAAACGGTGAGCGATGCCCCGGAAAAACTAGTAAAGGATGGAGGATCACGTCAAATGAGTGAAAAAGCAGTTCAATTAACAGAATTTGTAGGAACAGCGATTGGAGATACAATCGGCCTAGTGATTGCGAATGTAGACGGTCAACTTTTAGAAGCAATGAAGCTTGAGAAGTCTTACCGTTCTATAGGTATTTTAGGAGCCCGTACTGGTGCAGGCCCACATATTATGGCTGCGGATGAAGCAGTAAAAGCAACAAACACAGAAGTAATTAAAATTGAGTTACCGCGTGATACAAAAGGCGGCGCAGGTCATGGCTCATTAATTATCTTTGGCGGCGACGATGTTTCTGACGTAAAACGTGCAGTGGAAGTTGCACTTAATGAATTAGATAAAAAATTTGGAGATGTATATGGTAATGAGGCAGGTCATATTGAACTTCAATATACTGCTCGTGCAAGCCATGCTCTCGAAAAAGCGTTCGGCGCACCAGTTGGTAAAGCATTTGGAATTATCGTAGGTGGTCCGGCTGGAATTGGTGTAGTAATGGCAGATACTGCTGTTAAATCAGCAAATGTAGATGTGGTTGCTTATTCTTCACCAGCAGATGGAACAAGCTTCTCCAATGAAGTTATTCTTTGTATATCTGGAGATTCTGGCGCAGTTCGTCAAGCAGTTATTTCTGCACGTGAAATTGGTAAAAAATTACTTGGAGCTTTAGGGGATGAACCGAAAAATGATCGTCCATCCTACATTTAGAACGGAGGGTAACGACTGATGAAATCAAAACGCTTTGAAGAATTAGCAAAACGCCCGGTTAATCAAGATGGTTTTGTGAAGGAATGGATTGAAGAAGGCTTAATTGCAATGGAAAGCCCAAATGATCCAAAGCCAAGCATTAAAATAGAAAACGGTAAAGTAGTCGAAATGGACAGCAAAAAACTAGCTGATTTTGACTTAATTGATCATTTCATCGCTAAATATGGCGTTGATTTATCTCGTGCAGAAGAAGTAATGCAAATGGATTCTGTGAAGCTTGCAAACATGCTTTGCGACCCAAATGTTCCACGAGAAAAAATCGTTTTACTTACAACAGCTATGACACCGGCAAAAATAGTAGAAGTAGTATCACAAATGAATGTTGTCGAAATGATGATGTCCATGCAAAAAATGCGTTCGCGTAGAACACCAACAACACAAGCTCACGTAACAAACTTGCGTGATAATCCTGTTCAAATTGCAGCAGATGCAGCAGAAGCAGCAATTCGTGGCTTTGATGAGCAAGAAACTACAGTTGCGGTAGTTCGTTATGCACCTTTTAATGCACTTAGTTTATTAGTAGGTTCTCAAACTGGCCGTGGTGGCGTACTGACTCAATGTTCTCTAGAAGAAGCAACAGAATTAGAATTAGGTATGCGTGGATTAACATGTTACGCTGAAACGATTTCTGTTTATGGTACAGAGCCTGTATTTACTGACGGAGATGACACACCTTGGTCTAAAGGTATTTTAGCAAGTGCCTATGCTTCTCGTGGTCTTAAAATGCGTTTCACATCTGGAACTGGTTCTGAAGTTCAAATGGGTTATGCTGAAGGGAAATCAATGCTTTATCTTGAATCACGCTGTATTTTTATTACAAAAGCGGCTGGTGTTCAAGGATTGCAAAATGGTTCAATTAGTTGTATCGGTATTCCAGGAGCAGTACCAAGTGGTATTAGAGCGGTACTTGCAGAGAATTTAATTGCTGTAATGTTAGATCTAGAAGTAGCTTCTGGTAATGACCAAACATTCTCTCATTCGGATATTCGTCGTACAGCTCGTTTACTTATGCAATTTTTACCAGGAACAGATTATATTTCTTCTGGTTATAGTGCAACTCCTAACTATGACAATATGTTTGCTGGTTCCAATTTTGATGCAGATGATTTTGATGATTACAATATTTTACAACGCGATTTAAAAGTAGATGGTGGTTTAACGCCGGTTACGGAAGAAGAAGTTGTAGCTGTGAGAAATAAAGCAGCCCGTGTAATCCAAGTTGTCTTTGAAAAATTAGGCCTTCCGACGGTCACTGATGAAGAAGTAGAGGCAGCAACTTATGCTCGCGGTAGTAATGATATGCCAGAACGTAACATGGTAGAAGATATTAAAGCAGCAGCTGAAATGATGGACCGCGGTGTTACTGGTCTAGATGTAGTAAAAGCATTATCTGCTGGAGGATTCGACGATGTTGCAGAAAGCGTATTAAACATGCTGAAACAACGTGTATCTGGAGATTTCCTTCATACATCTGCCATCATTGACAAAGATTGGAATGTTATTAGTTCTGTTAATGATTTAAATGATTATGCAGGTCCAGGAACTGGTTATCGCTTAGAGGGCGAACGTTGGGAAAAATTAAAAAATATCGCCGTTGCAGTTGATGCAAACGAATTAGATTAAGTTACTTCCCATTTTTTATAAAGGAGGATTAAGAGACATGGTTGAAATTAATGAAAAAGTGCTTCGTGGAATTATTTCCGAAGTATTAGATGAATTACAGCTAAAAGAAGATAAAGTTTCTTTTCAAAAAGAACCGTCTAACCCCGTAGTTTCAGATGAAAGCTTTTTAACAGAAGTGGGGGATGCAAAGCCGGGTAGACAAAAAGATGAAGTTGTTATCGCGGTCGCGCCTGCTTTTGGTAAATATCAAACAAAAAATATTGTTGGGGTTCCACACAAGCAAATTTTGCGTGAAGTGATTGCTGGAATTGAAGAAGAAGGATTAAAAGCACGCGTTGTTCGTGTTTTCCGTTCTTCTGATGTTGCTTTCGTAGCAGTAGAAGGAGATAGATTAAGCGGTTCCGGTATTTGTATTGGTATACAGTCACGTGGCACTGCACTAATACACCAAAAAGACTTACAACCACTTTCTAACTTAGAACTATTCCCACAAGCACCACTTATTACACTGGAAACCTACCGTGCAATTGGTAAAAATGCAGCCAAATATGCCAAGGGTGAATCACCAAATCCAGTGCCAATGGTAAATGATCAAATGGCACGTCCGAAATTCCAAGCAAAAGCAGCTTTACTTCATATCAAAGAAACAAAACATGTTGTTCAAGGTAAAAATGCAGTTGAATTACAAGTAAACTAACAGTGAGGTGAGAACGATGAATCAAGAAGCTTTAGAAAATATGGTTAGAAATATTTTACAAGAAGTTAATAGTGGTGCAGTATCCACAACTACTTCGCAAAAAGTAAGCGGAGATACACTAACAGTTCGTGATTATCCACTTGGTAAAAAACGTCCTGAACTTGTAAAAACTTCCACATCAAAATCTTTAGATGATATTACTTTAAAAAGTGTTTTAGATGGCACTATTAAACCAGAAGATGTTCGTGTAACAGCAGAAACGCTTAAAATGCAAGCACAAGTGGCCAGAGATGCAGGTCGTGCAACACTTGCGAATAACTTCGAACGTGCGGCGGAATTAACTATTGTTCCAGATGAACGTATTTTAGAAATTTATAATGCAATGCGTCCATATCGTTCATCAAAAGAAGAATTACTTGCGATTGCAGATGAGTTGGAATCAGTTTATCATGCAACAATTTGCTCGAATTATGTTCGTGAAGCAGCACAACTTTATCAAGAACGTAAGAAATTAAAAGGCGATAATTAATTTCAACTTTGCTCGCGATTATGTAGGAAATGCGGTGAAATGAATGAAGTATATTGCAGGTATTGATATCGGTAACTCAACAACGGAAGTCGCACTGGCGATAAAAGATGCAACAAATAAAGCGGAGTTTGTCGCTAGTGCAATCACGGACACAACTGGTATCAAAGGAACAAAACAAAATCTTCACGGAATTTTTAAAGCATTAAAACTTGCCTTAGAAAAAGTAAATGCAACTACTGCGGACTTAATGGAAATTCGTATTAATGAAGCGACTCCGGTTATTGGCGATGTAGCAATGGAAACAATTACGGAAACAATCATTACAGAGTCCACCATGATTGGTCATAATCCAAAAACACCAGGTGGCCTTGGAATGGGGTCAGGAATTACTGTATTTTTGGATGAAGTAACAACTAAACCGAAAGATACGGATTACATTGTGATTATCCCGAAAACAGTTGATTTTGAGGACGCAGCCAAGTTGATTAATGAATATACTCAAAGTGGTTATCAGATAACAGCTGCTATTCTTCAAGCGGATGACGGTGTACTTGTTCATAATCGATTAAACAACAAAATCCCAATTGTAGATGAGGTTGGCTTTATTGATAAAGTTCCTGTTGATATGTTAGCAGTTGTAGAAGTGGCAGCTCCCGGGAAGGTTATTGAAACCATTTCTAATCCATATGGTATTGCGACAGTGTTTCATTTAAGTTCAGATGAAACGAAAAACATTATCCCTGTTGCCCGAGCATTAATCGGTAATCGTTCAGCAGTAGTGATTAAAACTCCAGAAGGCGATGTCAAAGCGAGAACAATACCAGCTGGGCATATTGAACTTCAGTCTGGTAGTCGAACGCAGCGTGTGAATGTTGCAGAAGGATCCGAGAAAATCATGCAAGCGATTACCTCTCTTCCAAAGCTTGATAATGCGAGTGGTGAACCAGGAACTAATATCGGGGGCATGCTTGAAAAAGTGCGTCAAACCATGGCGGGGCTTACAGATAAATTACCAGCTGATATTTTTATTCAAGATTTACTTGCTGTTGATACTTTTGTACCAGTTGATGTACAAGGTGGACTTGCAGGCGAGTTTTCAATGGAACAAGCAGTCGGTATTGCCTCCATGGTAAAAAGTGATCATTTACAAATGGCAGCGATCGCATCAGAAATCGAACAAGAGCTAAATGTAACGGTCAAAATCGGTGGAGCAGAAGCAGAGGCGGCGATACTCGGAGCACTTACTACCCCTGGAACCAATACGCCGCTTGCTATTTTAGACTTAGGCGCTGGCTCAACAGATGCTTCCATTATTAATGGAAAAGGGGAAATCATTGCTACACATTTAGCAGGTGCAGGTGATATGGTAACCATGATTGTTCAGTCTGAAATTGGCCTTGAAGACCGTTATTTAGCAGAAGATATAAAAAAATATCCGCTTGCTAAGGTTGAGAGTATTTTTCATATTCGACATGAAGATGGTACTGTTCAATTTTTTGATACTCCGCTTTCTCCAAGTGTTTTTGCAAAAGTAGTGATTGTAAAACCAGATGGCTTTGTACCAATACCTGGTGATGTTTCAATTGAAAAAATTAAATTAATACGTCGCTCGGCTAAAGAGCGTGTTTTTGTAACAAATACGATACGTGCTCTAAAATATGTAAGCCCTACTGGTAATATACGAGATATCCCATTTGTAGTTATAGTCGGAGGATCAGCTCTTGATTTTGAAATTCCGCAATTAATTACAGATGCGCTTTCTCATTATTCATTAGTCGCTGGTCGTGGAAATATTCGCGGAGAAGAAGGTCCAAGAAATGCTGTAGCAACAGGTTTAATTCTTTCGGGAGGTGCTGAGGCATGATTCCGGTTGTAAGTAAGCCAGCGATTTATTTTCATGCAGATACAGAAGCTAATCCAGAATGTATTAAACAAGTTTTATTTGGAATAGAGGAAGAAGGCATTCCATGTGAGTTAGAAATTATGCCCTTGAAAGAAGAAGTGCAAGCCGCATTTCGAGCGTCTGCAAGTTCTCCGCTTCTAGTTGGAATTACGCTGAAAAATGACCATTTAGTCATTCATTATCGTAATCTTCCTCCAGATCAGCCGTTGTTTTCAGAATATCGATTTTGTGCAGCAACTTTAGAAAAACAGCGAAATATGGGAATGAATGCAGCACGACTCGTTAAGGGTGTACCTTTTAAATAAGGAGGTGAAGGAATGCATCAAGCAATTGGAATTATTGAAATCAAAGGTCTTGCTTCAGCGATTACCGTTGCAGATACAATGGCAAAAGTAGCAAACATCCAAATTGCGGATACAGAAAGTGCAAAAGGTTTTGGCTGGATCACAGTGAAAGTAGAAGGTGATGTTGCTGCAGTAAATGCGGCGCTTGAAGCAGGCGAACAAACAGCAATAACCACAGACAGCTATATTGCAAAAAAAGTCATTCCTCGACCAGGGGAAGAGATTTTTACAGTATTTTGGCCAAAAGAACAAACAGAGCCAGAAAAACCGGTGGAAACTAAATCAATCGTAGAACCAGAAAATGTTGCCGTTTCAGAAGTAAAGGCAGAAGCGACATGTAATCTCTGTCATGATCCTTTATGCCTTCGTGTAAAAGGAGATCCAAGACAAGATTGTATCCATTTTGAAGAAGAAAAGTAAACCTAATTTTGAGGAGGAAATAATAATGAATAATGCATTAGGAATGATCGAAACTAAAGGACTAGTTGGCGCAATTGAAGCAGCTGACGCAATGGTTAAAGCAGCAAACGTATCACTTGTAGGTTATGAAAAAATTGGTTCAGGTTTAGTAACTGTTATGGTTCGCGGTGATGTTGGAGCTGTGAAAGCAGCAACTGATGCAGGCGCAGCGGCTGCACGTAATGTTGGAGAAGTTCAATCTATCCACGTTATCCCACGTCCACACAATGATGTAGAAACTTTGCTACCAAAAGGTCTATAAGCCGTGGAACGAGAAGAATTAAAAGCAATAATCAAGAAAATAGTAACGGATAAATTAAATGTTGCGGAGACAGAGATTCCAATTGGAGTCTCTAACCGCCACATTCATTTAACAGAAAAGGACTACAAGCAACTTTTTCCGGATGAACCTATTCAAGTGAAAAAATGGTTGAAACAACCTGGGGAATTTGCTGCTGAGCAAACACTTACGGTTGTTTCAGATAAAGGTGAACTCCAACGCGTACGTATTTTAGGACCACTTCGGAAATTTTCGCAAGTGGAGCTTTCTAAAACAGATGCAAGAATGCTTGGTATGAAAATTCCAATTCGTGTGTCTGGAGATATCGAAGGAACACCAGGTATTAAACTTGTTTCTAAGTACGGAGAAGTTTGCTTACCAAAAGGGGCAATCATTGCCAAACGTCATATCCATTTACCAGAGAGTGTGGCAAATGAATATGGTGTGAAACAAGGAGAGGAAGTTTCTGTCCTCGTCGGTTCAGAAATACGTAGTGTCGTTTTAAATCATTGTACAATTCGAATAAACAACCAATTTATTCCAGAAATGCATATTGATACAGATGAAGCAAACGCGGCAGACATTGCTGGCGATAGTTTTGCAAAAATAATCAAGTCGTGATCTGATAAGGAGGTGGAAAAATGGATATTTTACAAACAGCCAATGAACGGATGGAACAGTTAGCTGCCCTAATGAATAAAGACATTAAACAACCAATAGCAGCTGAAGAAAAAGTAAAAGTTGGGGTCGATTTAGGTACTTCTTCTATCGTGTTCGTTGTATTGGATGAGAATAATGTGCCGCTTTTTGGTGCGTTTGAATTTGCAGATGCCGTTCGCGATGGTCTGGTTGTCAATTACCGCGAGTCAGTAGAAGTGGTAAAACGGCTTAAAACTAGAGCGGAGAATTGCCTAGGAATAAGTTTGACACATGCTTCTGGAGCCATTCCACCAGGTACAATCGGAAACAATAAAAAGGTGGTTGCGAATGTTATCGAGAGCGCTGGAATGGAAGCACTTTATACAATTGATGAACCAACAGCAGCTGCAGTAGTACTTGATTTAAAAGATGGTGCAGTAGTTGATGTTGGTGGTGGTACAACTGGAATTAGTGTCTTTAAAAATGGTGAAGTAATTTATACCGCAGATGAGCCAACAGGTGGAACACATATGACACTAGTTTTAGCTGGATATTATGGTGTTTCTGTAGAAGAGGCGGAACAGAATAAACGTGAGCAAAAAGACTCAAGCGAACATTTTTCTGTAATGCGCCCTGTAGTGGAAAAAATGGCAGAAATCACTCGCGTTCATCTCGAAAAATCTCCCTCAGAACCACTTTATATCGTTGGAGGTGCTTCTGCTTATAGCCAGTTCAAAAATACGTTTGAAAGCTATTTGAAGATGCCTGTTTTTCAACCTAATTATCCGCAGTATGTCACGCCTCTTGGTATTGCTATGAGTTCAGGGAGCGGAAATTTATGATAGAGAAATTAGTGAAAATCATTGTCCAACGCTTGAAACTTCGTGCTGCAAATAAAACTTCTATAGCTGTTAGCAAAATGCCACGCGATCCAGTTGCCATTTTTATGGAAAGTGGGACGGTTCGTTTGACGCAGGTAAACAAACATTTTCTTGAGCGGATACTAAGCGGAAATCGAGCAGAATCACTCTCTATTTGGTTTGAAAAAGCAGCAGAATATGGGGTGGATATTGAACTGGAACTGTATGATCACGGTGAACCTTGGCTAAATTATGAAATATTAAGTCAGTTAGACTTTCCAGTATTTACAAGTACTGGTGAGAGACTCTTTTATTCAAGTGGACGAGTGATTTGTTACGGGGATAGTGCATTAATCCCAAGCGGGAGTACACTTTGCAAATATAAAAAGCAGCTTATTACACCGCTTGCAAATGAATATTTAAGTAAAAATAATATTGCAGTGCGGGAAAGGCAGTGACGTTATGTTTATGGCAAAAATTACTGGAAGTGTAGTTTCTACAAAAAAAGAAGACTCACTTACTGGTAAAAAAATAATGATTGTACAACCAGTTGATGCAAATGGTGAAAATGTTCGTTCAGAAGAAGTAGCTTGTGACTCTGTTGGCGCGGGCATTGGAGAGTATGTACTTGTGGCTCGCGGAAATGCAGCTAGAAGTGTTTTTTCAGAACCAAATAGTGCGATTGATTCGGCAATTATTGCAATTGTCGATAGTTTTGATAAGTAAGGAGTGAATAACTCATGAGTATTTATACAAAAACCGGCGATAAGGGAACAACAGCACTATTTGATGGGAATCGTGTAAAAAAATATGATGACCGTGTCGAAACATATGGCTCGTTCGATGAGCTTAATGCAGAAATTAGTGTAGCTGAAAAATTCGTCACTTCTTCTGAAAATAAGGCTCTTCTCAGAAACGTGGAGCGTCAATTATTTTATGTTTGTGCAGAACTTGCAACAGAAAACGAATCAGCCCTTGCCAGTAAAATTATCATTACAGAAGAAGACATTAAAGAACTTGAAAAAGTTATTGATGACTATACAGCAAAGTTACCAAAAGTCGATAGTTTTGTTTTACCAGGATCAAGTACAGCTGGCGCATTCCTCCATAGTGCGCGTACCATTGCAAGACGAGGGGAACGTTTATTAGTTCGTTTTTCGGAACAAACAACGGTTAGAAAAGAATTATTAAAATTCGTCAATCGTTTATCTGATTTCTTGTATATCCTTGCTAGAGAAGAAGATTTTAGACAAATGCTCGATAAAGCAACCAAACTAATTGTTGCAAAATACTTAGAGCAAACTGGGCAAGAGAAGTCTATTTCAACAGATTTATCTTTTTCTTTTTGTGAAAAATTAATGCATCAAGTTTGTATTGTTTCCGAGGAAGTTGGCGTTCCAGTCACACTTGCTATTGTGGATGCGCATGGTAATCCTAGATTTAATTATCGAATGGAGCATGCCCTTTTAGTAAGTGCGGAATTAGCAACGAAAAAAGCATACTCAGCGGTAGCGATGAAAACAAGCACAGAAAATTTAGCAGAAGCTGTTCAGCCAGGAGCTCCACTTTATCAATTAGAAACGCTGACAAACGGTGACATAGTTACTTTTGGTGGCGGTATTCCAATTTACGGAAAAGATGGAGCAATTATTGGTGGAATGGGAATTAGCGGCGGTTCAGTGGAAGAAGATATCCACATTGCAAAAAAAGCATTATCAATGATAGAGAAGGGGTAATTCTGTATGGAATCATTAGAACTCGAACAACTGGTGAAAAAAGTTCTGTTAGAAAAATTAGCTGAACAAAAAGATGTACCAGTAAAAACAACTACACAAGGCGCAAAAAGTGGGATTTTTGATACAGTGGATGAGGCAGTTCAAGCAGCTGTCCAAGCACAAAATAGTTATAAAGAAAAATCTCTGGAAGAACGCCGCAATGTAGTAAAAGCAATTCGTGAAGCACTTTATCCAGAAATTGAGTCAATTGCCACAAGAGCAGTTGCTGAAACAGGAATGGGTAATGTGACAGATAAAATTTTGAAAAATACTTTAGCGATTGAAAAAACGCCGGGCGTAGAAGATTTATATACAGAAGTAGCTACTGGTGATAATGGCATGACGCTTTATGAATTATCTCCGTATGGTGTAATTGGTGCTGTGGCGCCGAGTACGAATCCAACCGAAACGTTAATTTGTAATACAATCGGTATGCTTGCAGCTGGGAATGCAGTGTTTTATAGCCCACATCCTGGTGCAAAAAATATATCTCTTTGGTTGATTGAAAAGTTGAATACGATTGTTCGTGAAAGTTGTGGTATTGATAACTTGGTTGTGACAGTGGAAAAACCTTCCATTCAAGCAGCGCAAGAAATGATGAATCATCCAAAAGTACCATTACTTGTCATTACAGGTGGACCAGGCGTCGTGCTTCAAGCAATGCAATCAGGTAAAAAAGTCATTGGAGCTGGTGCCGGAAATCCGCCTTCCATCGTAGACGAAACAGCTAATATCGAAAAAGCTGCAGCCGATATTGTTGACGGAGCCTCTTTTGACCACAATATCTTATGTATTGCTGAAAAAAGCGTTGTTGCCGTTGATAGCATTACTGATTTCCTATTATTCCAAATGGAAAAAAATGGAGCACTACATGTGACCAATCCGAGCGATATTAAAAAATTAGAAAAAGTTGCTGTAACGGATAAAGGTGTAACGAATAAAAAATTAGTCGGAAAAAGCGCTTCTGAAATTTTAAAAGAAGCTGGAATAACTTGTGATTTTACCCCGCGATTAATCATTGTGGAAACAGATAAATCACATCCATTTGCAACAGTAGAATTACTAATGCCAATCGTTCCAGTGGTAAGAGTGCCTGATTTTGATGAAGCGCTTAAAGTAGCTATTGAATTAGAACAAGGACTACATCATACAGCAACAATGCATTCACAAAATATTTCCAGATTAAATAAAGCTGCAAGAGATATGCAAACATCGATCTTTGTGAAAAATGGTCCTTCCTTTGCAGGTTTAGGTTTTAGAGGGGAAGGTAGTACTACATTTACTATTGCAACCCCAACTGGAGAAGGAACCACTACAGCACGTCATTTTGCTAGACGCCGCCGTTGTGTTTTAACAGATGGTTTTTCGATTCGTTAAGAGGAGGCAAAGTTAATGAATAGCTTTCAAATCAAGACAAAAGTAGCTTTTGGTACGAATAGTTTACAAGTATTAAAAGAAATTAAAAATAAAAATGTCTGGATTATTTGTGACCGATTTTTAGCAGATGGAGAGGGACTTCAAGGATTAATTGGACAGTTAGATGTATCCAACAATGTGCATATTTTCACCGACGTTGTTCCAGATCCGCCAATCTCTAAAGTAGCTAGCGGTGTCAGTGAAGCAGGCAAAATCCAACCACAAGTAATGATAGCTTTTGGTGGCGGTTCAGCGATTGATACAGCTAAAGGAATCTACTACTTCGCCAAACGGTTGGAGAAAATCAATATAAGTACTTTTATAGCGATTCCAACGACGAGTGGAACTGGATCTGAAGTAACAGCTGCAACCGTCATTACTGATCCAACAACAAAAATTAAATATCCACTTTTCTTAGATGAACTTATTCCAGATATGGCTATTTTAGATGCACAACTTGTTGTCACAGTGCCACCAGCGATTACCGCGAATACTGGAATGGACGTGTTGACACATGCGATTGAAGCTTATGTTTCTAAAGCTGCAAATGATTATACTGATGCTCTAGGTGAAAAAAGTGTTCAGTTAACACTAGGTTTCTTAACGAGTTGTTATGATGACGGACGTAATTTGGCTAATCGAGAAAAAATGCATAATGCTTCCACGATGGCGGGAATGGCATTTAACTGCGCAAACCTTGGATTAAATCATAGTATTGCTCATCAATTAGGTGCTCAATTTCATGTACCTCATGGTTTAGCAAATGCAATTTTACTTGATGCGGTTATTCGGTTTAATGCATTTAAAAATCGCGATACGGAACAAAAATATGCTGAAATGGCTCGGATTTGTGGAATTGCTTCAAGATCTGATTCGAATGAGACTGCTGTCCGACTTCTTCGTGAAAGAATTGTCCAAATGATGGAACATATGCAAATGCCGCGCACTTTAACAGATGCTGGTGTAGCCAAAGAAAAAGTATATGCAAAAATGGACGAAATTGCTACAAATGCACTTAAAGACGCTTGTTTACCTACTAGTCCAACAACACCGTCACATCAGGAACTAAAAGAAATTTTAGAACAAATTATTTAGATTTTACGTAAAAAAGGAGGATAAACTATGTCAGCATATTTGGCGGAATTTATTGGTACGATGGTTTTGATTATGTTTGGGAATGGCCTTTTAGCAGGATTAACCTTGAATAAATCTTTATCGCAAGGTGCAAACTGGGTAGTTGTTACTTTTGGTTGGGGTTTTGCTGTAATGATTGGGGTTTATGTAGCTGGAGCATATAGCGGGGCACATTTAAACCCAGCCGTAACCATTGCTCTTGCGGTCGGAGGGTCTTTCCCTTGGGCAGATGTGGTTCCGTATATTATCGCGCAAATCGCCGGAGCATTTGTCGGAGCATCCATTGTTATCTTACATTACTATCCGCATTTCAAAGCGACTCCAAGAGAGATTGATACACATGGTATTTTCTCTACTGGACCAGCGATTCGTAATACACCATTCAATCTTATCAGTGAAATTATCGCAACATTTGCCTTTATTTTTGGTTTACTTATGATTGGAGAGAATAGTTTTACAGATGGTTTAAATCCGTTAATCCTTGGCTTTCTAGTAGTTGCGATTGGGATGAGTTTTGGACCAACAACAGGTTATGCAATTAACCCAGCACGTGACCTTGGACCAAGACTTGCTTACTTTTTACTACCAGTTCCAAATAAAAGTGGATCAGATTGGCGTTATGCATGGATTCCTATTGTGGGGCCAATCATTGGCGGGTTACTTGCCATCGGACTGTATAACATTTTATTATAAAAAATAAGATGGAGTAAACAATGATTAGATTGTTTGCTCCTTTAAAAATGAGAAAGGACTGAGCTATATGCACAAAATTATGGCGATAAACGCAGGGAGTTCTTCACTGAAATTCCAAATTTTTACGATGCCAGGAGAAGAAGTTTTAGTTAAGGGCTTAATTGAAAGAATCGGATTACCAGATGCCATTTTCAACATGTCCTTTCAAAATGAAAAAATCAAAGAAACGCGATCAATTAATAACCACGGAGAAGCTGTCGAAATTTTACTAGAGCAATTGAAGGCTCATCAAGTAATTAATGATTTAAATGAAATTACTGGTGTCGGGCATCGCGTGGCTCATGGTGGGGAAGCTTTTGTTACATCGTGTATTGTGACAGATGAAGTAGTGAAAGGCATTGAAGATGTAACAAGTCTTGCTCCGTTACACAATCCAGCTAATATTATCGGTATTAAAACTTTCCGTAAACTGTTGCCAAATGCTGTTTCTGTGGCTGTATTTGATACGGCTTATCACCAAACCATCCCTGAAGAAAACTTTTTATATGCGCTTCCTTATGAACTTTATGAAAAACATCATATCAGAAAATACGGTTTTCATGGAACAAGTCATAAATATGTTGCTGGAAAAGCAGCTGAAGTTCTCAAAAAACCTTTAGAAGAATTAAAAATTATTTCTTGTCATTTAGGTAATGGTGCAAGTGTTTGTGCGATTGAAGCTGGTAAATCAGTGAATACATCCATGGGCTTTACGCCAAACGCTGGCTTGATGATGGGAACACGTTCTGGTACAATTGACGCGACAATCATCCCGTATTTGGTCGATGAACTTGGCTATAGCTTAGACGAAGTAATGCATATGATGTCTAGTCAATCTGGCGTTCTTGGGGTATCAGGTAGTTCAAGTGATTTTAGAGATATTGAGATTGCTGCGGAAGAAGGAGATTCCCGTGCATTACTTACGCTTCGAATGTTTACTGGCCAAATCTGTAATTATATTGGGGCTTATGCCGCGGCAATGAACGGTTGCGACGCGTTATTATTTACAGCCGGAGTTGGTGAAAATTCTTCGTTAATCCGTAAAATGGTTACAGAACAGTTAAGTTACCTTGGTGTAACGTGTAATGTGACAAAAAATAATGCGGGTGATATGATAATTAGCGATGACAATGAAGCAGTCAAAGTATGTATTATTCCAACAAATGAAGAACTAATGATTGCTCGTGATGTAGAAAAATATACAAAACAAACAATAAGTTAAGGAGCGATTTGATGTGAAAATAACGACGGCAATGCACGGTGGCAACTATAATGAACTAGCAAAACAACATGGACTAACCAAAGAAATGGTACTTGATTTTAGTGCGAATATTAATCCACTAGGAGTTCCAGCTAGTTTAAAACAAACAATAACAGCCAATTTGGATAAACTGGTAGAATATCCAGAACCAGATTATTTAGCGCTCCGTGCGCGAATTGCCTCGTTTCATCAACTCGATCTTGCGAATATTATCCCTGGAAATGGTGCGACAGAGCTTATTTTTGGAATTGCAAAAGTAACAAAGGCGCAAAAAGTACTTTTACTTGCGCCTACTTTTGCAGAATATGAACGTGCTTTTTTTGATGCAGAAATTATTTATGCGGAATTAGCGAAAGAAACTAATTTTGACGCAGCGGAAACAGTACTAGAAATAATCGAACGCGAAACGGAGCTTGAAGCCGTTTGTTTGTGTAATCCTAATAATCCGACTGGTCAATTAATAAACCAAGAAGAAATGATAAAAATTGCAGATTTATGTGAAAAGAAAAACATATATTTAATTATTGATGAAGCATTTATGGACTTTATAGAAGAGAGCGAAACAATTTCGATGATTCCTTATTTGCAGCAATTTTCACATCTGTGTATTATTCGTGCTTTTACTAAATTTTTTGCGATTCCAGGGCTTAGACTGGGTTATCTTCTGACAAAAAATGATTTGTTAGCAGAAGCCTTGTTACAAATGCGAGAACCCTGGTCTATCAATACTTTTGCTGATATGGCTGGACAAATATTATTGGATGACAAGGATTATATTAAGCAAACTTATCAATGGATTTCCACAGAACGATCCTTTTTATATCAAGGTTTAAATGGATTTCCAGAACTTACGGTGTACCAACCAAGTGTGAACTATATATTTTTCCATCTTGAAAAACCGCTTGATTTACGAAAAGAACTATTGTTAAAAGGGATTTTCGTCCGAAGTTGCGCTAATTATCGAGGTCTCACTGAAAATTATTACCGGGTTGCAGTGAAAACAAGAGCTGATAATATCCAACTTTTAACAGCGCTTGAGGTGATTCTCAGTGGAAATTAAAGCAACATGTCCGGCTTCATGTGGCGAATTGTTGCAAGGCTATATTGCTGGCGGAGAAAAGCTGATTTCATATCCCATTAATTGGTACTCTGAAGTGACTTTATCGGATAAATCAGGACTAACTAGCTCAGGACATACAAAAGCATGGCTTGCATTTGAGTTAACTTGCGAGTATTTTGATGTGGGAAAAAGAGAGCGTCCACCTATATGGTTACAAGTAAAATCGACTATTCCGGTCGCAAAAGGAATGGCAAGCTCCACGGCTGATATCGCTGCAACAATTGGAGCTACAGCGAAATGGCTTAATAAAACGATAACTGAAAAAGAAATAGCCAAGCTTTGTTTACAACTAGAACCAACGGATAGCACTATTTTTAAATCGCTAACGTTATTTGATCATTTACAAGGAGAGGTGATTCAAAACTCTCACTGGATGCCAAGACTTGGAGTGGTTGTATTAGAACCACTTACGATTTTAGAAACAGCTACATATCGACAAAAAGATCATCAGGAACAATTACTAAAAAATAAACAAGATTTAGCACAAGGAATGCAATTTTTCGAACAAGCGGTTGCTCAAAAATCAATCCAATTACTTGGTAAAGCAGCAACAGTCAGTGCGGCGAGCAACCAAACTATTTTGCCAAAACCGTTTTGGAACGAGTTATTAGAAGTTTCGAGCTGTTTAAATTTAGTAGGGATTAATGTGTCGCATAGTGGGACTGTTGTGGGCTTACTTTACGATTTAGATAAAACGGATCCGCTAGAAATTTTATTTGAATTAGAACGGCGATATGTTACCACTTTTTATAGCAGATATTATTTCCGCGAACTAGTAAATGGTGGGGTTCAAATAATGACGTAAAGCAAATTTTTCTTGCAAGCGGATTATTTTATGCTATAATAACCTTGATAAACGAATTCGTTCATACAAACAAGTTAGATAATGGAAGTCTGGTGAAAATCCAGCACGGTCCCGCCACTGTAAGGAGTTAGACACTCTAAGTCAGGTCTTTTATCTAGTTGTTTTAACTGGTTATACTGCTTCGAGGCAAAGCATGTATAATTCTTGGTTCCAGTGTAGTTGTCTCACTGGGGCTTTTTTATTTGTTTTTAAAGCAAATAAGCCCACTGTAAATGGTTTGGTGCCGAGAAGCTGGACGAAGCTACGTTTTATCAAGCACCATACGCACAAAGATGTGCACCGCTTAGTTTTATAGTGGGCAATGATCTTTTCAATGATGAAAAGAGTGATACAAAGAACGTATCTTCATTGCCTATTTACAAAAAAAGATTTGACATTTCCACGGGTTTGGTTTTTAATAAAGTGGACAAATAAAATATTTTACAGTACAAAGGCGTACTGTTTACTTAGCAAAGAAGCTTTGAGTTAGAAGAGGAAATTTCTCTACTCAAAGCTTCTTTTTTTAGTTTTAAAAAATTAGGAGGTAATCTCATGCAAAAAGTTAGTTTTAAAACGGACCTTTACATTGGCCAAGGAGCAACAGATCGTTTACTGGAATTTAAAGAAAAGCAAATTTTTATTGTAACAGATCCATTTATGGTTAGTTCAGGAATGATTAATGCCATTACAGAAAAAATTGATAAGTCGAATACATATACGATTTTTAGCGATATTATTCCAGATCCACCGATTGAAAATGTTGTAGCAGGCATTGAAGTTTTAAATGAATGTGATGCTAACTTGATGATTGCTATCGGTGGGGGTTCTGCCATTGATGCGGCGAAAGCAATGAAATTTTTTGGTCAAAAACTTGGAACGGTGCGTGCGATGCCATTCATCGTTATCCCAACTACAAGTGGAACTGGTTCGGAAGTTACTAGTTTTTCTGTCATCACAAATAAAGAAAAAGCCATTAAATATCCTCTTATTACGGATGCTATTTTGCCAGATGAAGCGATTTTGGATGCGGATTTAGTGAAATCTGTACCGCCAGCAATCACCGCGGATACCGGCATGGACGTACTTACGCATGCACTGGAAGCTTATGTATCTACCAAAGCCAATGATTATTCAGATGCAATGGCTGAAAAAGTTATCCAATTAGTATTCACATACTTAGAACGCGCATATAAAGATGGAAATGACTTAGAAGCACGCGAAAAAATGCATAATGCTTCTTGTCTTGCAGGAATGGCGTTTAATATCACCTCACTAGGATTAAATCATGGTATTGCGCATACAGCAGGTGCTAAATTTAAGATTCCACATGGCCGTATGAACACGCTTCTTTTACCACATGTTATTAGTTATAATGCTGGATTAACAAGTGATTTTGGTAACAATCCGGACAATCGTGCTGCAGAACGTTATACAGCTATTGCTAAATTACTGAAAATGCCAGCTTCTAATACAAGACTTGGTGTGCGTAGTTTAATTAATGCCATCAAACAATTGCAAAAGAAACTCAATATGCCAACAACTTTATCAGAATGTGGTGTAAGTCGTACTGATTTAAACGAGCATATCGCGCAAATTGCTGAGGGCGCGTTAAATGATGGCTGTACAGCAACGAATCCAAGAACACCAACAGAAACAGATGTTAGTGCTATACTTGAAAAAATGTTAGCTTAAAAGTTATTTATTTCACAACCGATATTAAAAACCTATTGACATCGTTTTCATGCTACCTTATAATAGAACCGAGCACAAAGACGTGTGGAATAATAAATATAGCAGAGCAACGGGGCTCCCTCAAAAATATTACACAATATTTTTAAGGGGCTCTTTCTATTTTCTTGGAGATATTGTTCTCTAGCTCTTTAACTCTTTCGCTCAAGTAAATGCTTCTATAGGATGAATTCGTACAACTTTGTTACGAATCAATCAATAGCAGAAGAAGAGGACGTGACAGGAATGAATGGAAGAATTGTAATAGCCGATGATGAACCTATTACAAGAATGGATATCCGAGACATTTTGGAAGAAGCGAACTACGATGTTGTAGGAGAAGCGACTGATGGTTTTGAAGCAATTGAACTTTGCAAAAGCCATCAACCAGATCTTGTTATTATGGACATTCAAATGCCACTCTTAGACGGTTTAAAAGCAGGGAAACGAATTATTTCGGAAGGCCTTGCTGGCGGAATTATTTTACTAACCGCATTTAGTGATCCAAAAAACACGGAAAAAGCAAAAGGATTTGGAGCATTAGGCTATTTAGTAAAACCGCTTGATGAAAAAAGTTTAATTCCAACAGTTGAAATGAGTATTGCCAAAGGGCGAGAAACAAGAAAACTAGAACAACAATTAGAAAAACTAACAAAAAAATTAGAAGAACGAAAAGTGATTGAAAAAGCTAAAGGTGTGCTTATGATTGAGAATAACATCACAGAAGAAGAAGCTTACAATATGATTCGTAATCTGAGCATGGATAAACGTTGTCCAATGATGGAAATCGCTGAAACGATTGTGATGAGCGATGACTAAAACGATTCGAGAAATGTGCTTACGTTATACAGACTTGGCTGAATATGATATTGATGAATTAATACATACAGCAAAATCATTAAGCGAGTCTTCTATGTATCAAGATGTTGATGTATTTATTGATGTTTACAACAAACTTACTAGTGAAGCACTTGTTATTCATCACATGCCACCAAAAACAACCAAATCACTTTATAAAAACAATGTTGTCGGAGAAACAGCTCTTCGTAGTAATGAACCAGGTGTACTTAGAACACTTGAAACGGGCATGAACTCCAATGATTTACTAGCAAAAACACAAGAAAACGTATTAATTCGTCAAAAAGTGTATCCGATTCGAAACAAACAACGCGTGATTGCCGTACTTATTCTAGAAAATGATATTAGTGCAGAAATTAAAGCACATTTTGAAATCGACAATGAAGAAACGGCTTATAGAGATGTTTCCACGACACTTTCTGCAATGAGCAAATTAACTGATTCCATTACAGATCAGCTAGATGACGCCATTTTGATTTTTGATGGTAAAGGTATTTTACAACAAAAAAATTGCGCGGCAGATCAGTATTATGAACGACTCGGTTACATGGAAAATATCCAAGGAATGCACTATGATAATTTATCACTGGATCAGATGATGTTTGATGCCATTATGTATCAAATTGAAACAGGAAAACAACCAATTCAACTAAAAAAAGAAGTGGTTATTGCTGGGAATTACTTTATTATGAAGCAAATTTTTGTGAAGGAGGAGGATGAACAAGAGTGTCGTTTTATTCTTATTCTTCATGATATTACGGATATTAAAGTGAAAGAAGCAGAAATTGTTTCGAAATCAGTAGCAATTCGAGAAATTCATCATCGTGTAAAAAATAATTTACAATCCGTTGTTTCCTTACTGAGAATTCAAGGTAGGCGCTCCACCAGTGTTGAAGCCCAGAAAGTTTTAAATGAAAGTGTCAGCCGAATTCTTGCTATTGCAGCAACACATGAACTTTTATCGAAGCAGATGGAAGACGGAATCAACTTATATATGGTTATTGAAACAGTTGCTTATAATGTGGAAAGATGTTGTAACGACTGTCCAAAAGTTGCTGTTCGAATGGATATTGATAAACGAATTTATTTGGATAGTGACCGAACTGTGGCACTGGCACTTGTTATGAATGAGCTTTTACAAAACTCATATGATCATGCTTTCCATCCAAATGAATCAGGCGAAATTTTACTACAAATAAAAGAAGAAAAAAATATTATTCATGCAGAAGTGAGCGACAATGGGCATGGATTTAACGTTCGTAAAGTGTCCGAAAAAAGCTTAGGACTCTCCATTGTCAAAAGTTACATCAAAGATAAACTCCGAGGAAAAGTAACCATTGAATCAAATGAATTTGGAACAAAAACAATGTTTGATTTTAAATACATTTCAATCCATGCTACAAAGAAGTAGCTATGAAAAAGCGATGAAGCTTAAAGCCAAGTAACGAAACTGTTATTTGTCTTTAAGCTTTTTCTTTTTGTTAGAAAGGAGTGAGGGTTTTGGCGGAAACAATTTTAAGTGTAGGGATTGACCTTGGTACGTCGACAACACAGCTCATTTTATCCGAGTTAGAAATTCAAAATATGGCATCAAGTTTCACCGTGCCACGTATTGTCATTTCCGATAAACGAATTATTTATCGAAGTGAGATTCTTTTTACACCGATTCTTGCTGATAATTTGATTGATGTAGATGCAATTCGTGATTTTGTGACAAAAGAGTATGCAAACGCAGGAATTAAAAAAGAAGAAATTGGCATGGGAGCAGTCATTATTACAGGTGAAACAGCTCGTAAAGATAATGCTAGCAACGTTTTAGATGCTATGAGCGGTTTTGCTGGAGATTTTGTTGTAGCAACTGCTGGACCAGATCTGGAAAGCATTATTGCTGGAAAAGGAGCAGGTGCACATACTTATTCCAAAGAAAACAATACAGCTGTTGTGAACTTAGATATTGGTGGAGGAACAACGAATTTATCGCTATTTGATCGTGGAGAGCTTATTGATACGGCGTGTCTTGATATTGGTGGTCGGTTAATCAAGGTAGACCGCGAAACAAGAAAAATCACCTATATTGCTCCAAAAATTCAAGCTTTAATAGAAAAACGAGGTTACCCAATTTCACTTGGTAAAGCGACATCACCTGAAAACTTGCAACCTATTTTAGGTGAGATGGTCGAGTTACTTAAAAATAGTGTCGGTCTTGGAGCACCAAATGATTTTTATGAAACAATTATTACGAATAAAGGATTAAAATTTCTGACTGAAATTGAATGTATTTCTTTTTCAGGAGGCGTTGCTGATTGTATAACGACTGGTGCTCTAAGTGATCCATTTAGGTACGGCGATATCGGTTTACTACTTGGGAAATCAATAGCTGAGTCTAGCTTGATGACCGAAAAAAAGTATATCGAATCTGTCGAAACCATACGGGCAACAGTGGTAGGAGCCGGTTCGCACACAGCTGAAATTAGCGGTAGTACCATTACTTATACCGAGAAAATTTTCCCAGTAAAAAACATTCCAATATTGAAACTTGCCAAACAAGAAGAAAATGAAGATATGGCAGAAGTTATCAAGGAAAAATTAAACTGGTTCAAAATAGATGATGACATGGAACGGATTGCACTTGCAATTGAAGGCGAAAACAGCCCAAGTTTCCAAACCGTAACAGAATATGCAAAAGCCATTTGCGAAGGAATGAAAGAACCGATTGCACTTGGTCATCCGTTAATTATCATTACTTGGCACGACATGGCAAAAGCCCTCGGACAAAGTATTTTCGGGCATTTACCAGCTGGCTATCCACTAATTTGCTTAGACAGTGTCAAAGTCGATAATGGTGATTATATTGATATAGGAAAACCAGTTGCTGACGGGAAAGTGCTACCAGTAGTAGTAAAAACCTTAGTCTTTAACTGATCCATATAAATAGCTTTAATTTTTGAGAGGAGGATTTATCGAATGATTTTAAAAACGAATTTATTCGGCCATACATACCAGTTCAAATCCATCACTGATGTGTTGGCAAAAGCAAACGAAGAGAAATCAGGCGATCGCTTAGCTGGAGTTGCTGCTGAATCTGCAGAAGAACGAGTAGCTGCGAAAGTAGTGCTTTCTAAAATGACACTTGGCGATTTACGTAATAATCCGGTTGTCCCTTATGAAACAGATGAGGTAACACGCATTATTCAAGATCAAGTAAATGAACGTATTCACGATTCCATAAAAAACTGGACCGTGGAAGAATTACGGGAATGGATTTTAGACCATAAAACAACAGATGCTGACATTAAACGTGTATCACGTGGCCTAACATCAGAAATTATTGCTGCTGTAACAAAATTAATGTCCAATCTAGATTTAATTTATGGAGCGAAAAAAATTCGTGTTATCGCACATGCAAACACAACAATCGGTCTTCCAGGAACTTTCTCCGCTAGACTACAACCAAACCATCCAACTGATGACCCTGATGGTATCCTTGCTTCTTTGATGGAAGGATTAACTTACGGGATTGGGGATGCGGTAATCGGACTTAACCCAGTAGATGATTCTACAGATAGTGTGGTTCGTTTACTTAATAAATTTGAAGAGTTTCGTAGTAAATGGGATGTGCCAACACAAACTTGTGTACTTGCACATGTGAAGACTCAAATGGAAGCAATGCGTCGCGGTGCTCCAACTGGTCTTGTATTTCAATCTATTGCAGGTTCCGAAAAAGGAAACACAGCTTTCGGATTTGACGGAGCAACCATTGAAGAAGCAAGACAATTAGCCCTTCAAAGTGGTGCTGCAACAGGTCCAAACGTCATGTATTTTGAAACAGGGCAAGGTTCTGAACTTTCTTCTGATGCACATTTCGGCGTAGACCAAGTAACAATGGAAGCTCGTTGTTATGGGTTCGCGAAGAAATTTGATCCATTCCTAGTTAATACAGTAGTTGGATTTATTGGACCAGAGTATTTATATGATTCTAAACAAGTTATTCGCGCCGGCCTAGAAGATCACTTCATGGGTAAATTAACTGGTATCTCCATGGGTTGTGATGTTTGTTACACCAACCACATGAAAGCTGACCAAAATGACGTAGAAAACCTATCCGTACTTCTAACAGCGGCAGGATGTAACTTTATCATGGGTATTCCTCATGGTGATGACGTTATGCTTAACTATCAAACAACTGGTTACCACGAAACAGCCACATTACGCGAATTATTTGGTCTAAAACCAATCAAAGAATTTGATCAGTGGATGGAAAAAATGGGATTCAGTGAAAATGGTAAATTGACTAGCCGTGCTGGAGATGCATCTATTTTCCTAAAATAAGGAAGGGAGGAACTAAGCGATGAACGAACAAGAATTAAAACAAATGATTGAAGGCATTTTAACAGAAATGTCTGGTGGTAAAACAACTGAAACTGTCGAAGCCACACCAGCAAAAGCAATAACTGAAACTGTTGTAACAGAAGGAAGTATCCCTGATATTACCGAAGTTGACATTAAAAAACAATTACTAGTACCAGAACCTGCTGACCGCGAAGGTTATTTGAAAATGAAACAAATGACTCCGGCAAGACTTGGTTTATGGCGCGCTGGTCCACGTTACAAAACAGAAACAATTCTTCGTTTCCGTGCGGATCATGCAGTAGCACAAGATTCCGTATTCTCTTACGTTTCTGAGGATTTAGTAAAAGAAATGAACTTCACCCCAGTCAACACTAAATGCCAAGATAAAGATGAATACTTAACTCGCCCTGACTTAGGTCGTGAATTTGACGATGAAATGGTAGAAGTAATTCGCGCTAACACAACGAAAAATGCGAAACTGCAAATTGTTGTAGGCGACGGTCTTAGTTCTGCAGCAATTGAAGCTAACATCAAAGACATTTTACCATCCATTAAACAAGGTTTGAAAATGTATAACTTAGATTTTGATAACATTATTTTTGTTAAACATTGTCGTGTACCTTCCATGGATCAAATCGGTGAAATCACTGGGGCGGATGTAGTTTGCTTACTTGTAGGTGAACGCCCAGGACTTGTAACAGCTGAATCCATGAGTGCTTATATTGCTTACAAACCAACTATTGGTATGCCAGAAGCTCGTCGTACAGTTATTTCGAATATTCATAGCGGCGGAACTCCACCTGTGGAAGCTGGCGCGTACATTGCAGAATTAATTCACAATATGCTTGAGAAAAAATGTTCTGGTATTGATCTAAAATAAACTTGTTAGAGGAGGAAACTTCATGAAAAACGATAAATTACCTGCATCTGTTTTAAGCGTCAAAGTTGTGTCCAATGTAGATAATGGTCTATTTAACCAACTTGATTTAAAACCGCATCAAAGAAGTCTGGGTATTATTACATCTGATTGTGATGATGTTACATACACAGCACTGGACGAAGCAACAAAAGCAGCAGAAGTAGATGTTGTGTATGCAAAAAGTATGTATGCTGGTGCCGGCAATGCTTCCACAAAATTAGCTGGGGAAGTAATTGGTATTATTGCTGGACCAAGCCCAGCTGAAGTGAAAAGTGGTCTTTCCGTAGCAGTAGACTTCATCGAAAACGGTGCTAGCTTTGTTAGTGCAAATGAAGATGATAGCATACCTTATTTTGCACATTGTGTCTCAAGAACAGGTACTTTCCTTTCAAAAGAAGCAAATGTAGCAGAGGGAGAAGCGATTGCTTACTTAATCGCACCTCCACTTGAAGCTATGTATGCACTAGATGCAGCGCTTAAAGCAGCAGACGTAACAATTGGAACTTTCTACGGACCACCATCCGAAACTAACTTCGGCGGAGCTCTTTTAACAGGCAGTCAATCTGCATGTAAAGCTGCTTGTGATGCGTTCAAAATGGCAGTAGAAAATGTGGCTGAAAATCCACTTCAATATTAAGGTGGTGCTAAAAAATGCCAAATGAAGCACTTGGTTTAATTGAAGTCACTGGTTTCCTTGGTGCTGTGGTTGCCGCTGATACTTGTTTAAAAGCAGCAAATGTTGAACTAATTCGCTGTGAAGTCATTAAAGGTGGCTTAACAACAGTTGAATTAACAGGCGATGTTGGTGCTGTAAATGCAGCAGTGGAAGCAGGAAAAGCAGCTACAGAAAGCTTAGGTTGTCTCATTTCTAGTCATGTGATAGCAAGATTGAGTGAAGAAACTAAATCACTCTTTGTACAAACAGAGGAAGCGATAAAAGAAGCTATTCCAGAAATTGCAGAAGTAAAAACAACGATAGATTTCACAGAACAGAAACTTCGCGAAATGAAAGTGATTGATTTAAGGAAACTTGCTTACACATTAAATAATGTGCCTATCCCAAAAAGCAAGATTAAATATGCGAACAAGGATAAACTTGTTCACGCACTAAAAGATATTTATGGAAGGAGTGAAAACTAGTGGCACTAGAAGATAAAGATTTACGCTCAATCCAAGAAGTTCGAAACCTCATTGAATCAGCAAACACCGCACAAAAAGAACTTGCTGTAATGAGCCAACAACAAATTGATACGATTGTAAAAGCCATAGCTGATGCCGGTTATGATGCTCGCGAAAAACTCGCAAAAATGGCACACGAAGAAACTGGTTTTGGCATTTGGCAAGACAAAGTAATTAAAAACGTCTTCGCTTCTAAACACGTTTACAATTACATCAAAGATATGAAAACCATTGGTATGTTAAAAGAAGATAACGAAAAGAAAGTAATGGAGGTTGCTGTTCCACTTGGTGTAGTTGCAGGATTAATTCCCTCAACGAACCCAACATCCACTGTTATTTACAAAACACTTATTTCCATTAAAGCAGGAAATAGTATCGTTTTTTCTCCACATCCAAACGCACTAAAAGCAATTCTTGAAACAGTAAGAATCATTAGTGAAGCAGCAGAAAAAGCAGGTTGTCCAAAAGGCGCTATTAGCTGTATGACTGTTCCAACAATCCAAGGAACAGATCAACTGATGAAACACAAAGATACAGCAGTTATCCTTGCAACAGGTGGTTCTGCAATGGTAAAAGCGGCTTATTCATCAGGTACTCCTGCAATTGGGGTTGGACCAGGTAATGGCCCAGCATTTATCGAACGCAGCGCTAACATTCCTCGCGCAGTAAAACATATTCTTGATTCTAAAACATTCGATAACGGCACCATTTGCGCATCTGAGCAATCGGTTGTTGTGGAACGTGTGAATAAAGAAGCTGTCATTGCTGAATTTAGAAAACAAGGCGCACATTTCTTATCCGATGCAGAAGCTGTTCAACTTGGAAAATTCATTTTACGTCCAAATGGTTCCATGAATCCAGCCATCGTAGGTAAAAGCGTGCAACATATCGCTAATCTTGCTGGCCTTACTGTTCCAGCTGACGCAAGAGTACTTATCGCTGAAGAAACAAAAGTTGGCGCTAAAATCCCTTATTCAAGAGAAAAATTAGCACCAATCTTGGCTTTCTATACAGCAGAAACCTGGCAAGAAGCTTGTGAACTTAGCATGGATATTCTTTATCATGAAGGAGCTGGACATACTTTAATCATCCACTCAGAAGATAAAGCAATCATCCGCGAATTCGCACTGAAAAAACCTGTTTCCCGTCTTCTTGTTAATACACCAGGAGCACTTGGCGGAATTGGTGCAACAACAAATCTTGTACCAGCTCTAACACTTGGCTGCGGGGCAGTTGGAGGAAGTTCATCATCTGATAATATCGGACCTGAAAATCTATTCAACATTCGTCGTATCGCTACAGGCGTTTTAGAGTTAGAAGATATTCGCAAAGAAGAAAACCAAGCAACATCTGAACTTCCGGTTGATGCAGATGCACTCATCCAAAGTTTAGTAGAAAAAGTTTTAGCAGAATTAAAATAAAAAATAAAACACTAATTGGAGGAATTTTAAAATGGCAAACGCAAACGCATTAGGAATGATCGAAACAAAAGGTTTAGTAGGAGCAGTAGAAGCAGCAGACGCAATGGTGAAAGCAGCTAACGTAACACTTATGGGTAAAGAACAAGTTGGTGGCGGTCTAGTAACAGTAATGGTACGCGGCGATGTTGGCGCAGTTAAAGCAGCAACAGATGCAGGCGCAGCAGCAGCTGAACGTGTTGGAGAATTATTATCTGTACATGTAATTCCACGTCCACACAGCGAAGTAGACGCAATTCTACCAAAAAGCGCTGAATAAGACATATTTATAACATAAATCAGGAAAAAGCGTTAGTGAAAGGTAAGAGTTCCATCAGACTCGAAAAACGCCCGGAACTTCCGCTTTTTACCAGATTTAAGCAAAACAAAGCTTCCCATCATTACTAACACCAATTGTAAATGGGACAAAAGGATGTGGTTCTTTGGCTATTTTGACAGAAGACGAGTTACGAAAAGCCTACTTACACACCGATTTAAGAACGAAGAAAAAACTAGATATAAAAAAAGGAACGATTATTACACCATCTGCTAAGAGTTTTTTATCAGAAAAGAAAATCGACCTTTGTTATATTGATGATATTTCAGAAACGAAAGTAGTAGTAGAACCAGTGAAAAATGAAAAGTCGCGCGCAAAATTCCAAACGATTTATGGTGGAGCATTAGATGAGAAGCCAGAACATATGACGCACTTACGCGGCAACTTGCTTGTATTTAAAGACCATCCACAAATCGCTTTTCGCGGCAAATTAGATACTTTAGAAGCAGAAATTTTGGAAACTCAATGTTCTGTTGCAGCTGAATTTAAAGATCTTGCAGAAGATTTACAAGAAATCCTCACCTTTGTAAGAAATATAGTTCGATCGGAAGTTTTAAACGAGCAAATCGAGAAAGTTCAAATGCTAGGAATGGATGAAAAAGAACTGCGGGAACGTAGTCATAATCCAAAAAAATATTATCAAATGACACATTTCATGCCTGATTATACGATGGGTAATGCTGTCATTCGACTAAACAAATTAAGAACAATGGTCCGTGAAACTGAATTGGCTGCTTTTATAGCATTTAAGGAAACGGATTATTCGTTAAAAAGACCAGACATTATTCAAGCGCTTAATCGGTTATCCAGTTTATTTTGGATACTGATGTTCCGCGTAAGAACGGATGAATATAAAAAGTAAGGAGGCTTATTCATGAATAATGAGTTAATAACAAGCCTTATTGAAGAAGTCACTCGCCGTGCATTACTTGAAACTGGCGTAGAAGTAGAAGCATCCGGTCGTCACGTCCATTTAGATCGTGAAACGGTGGATGCACTTTTTGGACCTGGGTATGAACTTACTCATTTCCGTGACCTATCTCAACCAGGTCAATATGTTTGTAAAGAAAGAATTAGTATTGTCGGACCAAAAAGCGTGATTCATAATGTAGTCATTCTTGGGCCAATCCGTAAAAAAACACAAGTTGAAATTAGTGCGACAGATGGCACAGCACTTGGTATTAAAGCACCAGTTCGCGAAAGTGGAGATATAGCTGGCACACCTGGAATTTTACTATTATCTGCTAAAAATAGTGTTCAACTATCTGAAGGACTTATTGTTGCAAAACGCCATATTCATATGACACCTCAAGATGCAGAAAAACAACAAGTAACACAAAGTGAAATTGTTCAAGTGAAAATTAATGGCGACAGACCACTTATTTTTGATGATGTGGTTGTTCGAATTAGCCCTGATTTTGCTACATATATGCATATTGATTACGACGAAGCCAACGCATGCGGCTTTAAAAAGGGAATTCGAGGTCAAATAATCAAGAAAACAAAGGCAAAATGAGTATGGAAATCGAAGCACTTATAAAAGCCGTCACCGAGGAAGTCATGAGACGATTACAACTTCCAGATAAAAAAATGATTATCATAGGCCAAGATTCAGAACACACTCTCAGACAGTGTTATCAAAAAGAATATCAAGTTTCGCTTTATGACCGTTCTGAACGCACTTGTGACATTTTATTAATAGAAGAAGTGGAAATCGCAGAGCTAGCTAGAATCAGTTTGCTTGCACCAATGAATAAAAAAGAACAATTTATCACGGATCATCTTTTGGAAGGGCGTCCTACTTGGATAATGAAAAGCGGAATAAAAGCAAATGCTTATAAACGTTCTGCTAAGTATGGTATTAGACAACTTCTCCAAGAATATGAAGAAAAGCTCGTTCGTTTTGGTGTAGAATTTATCGAAAGTCCGGTAAGAGAAACGAAAAAAAGTAAAGTTATTAGCGAACAAGATGTGATTAAACTTACGAAGAATAATAGCGAATTCATTTTGCCAGAGGGAAGTTTTTTAACACCGCTTGCAAAAGATTACTTACAGGAAAACCGAATTAGCATTAAAGAAAGTTAGGAAGGAAGAGCGGTATGCAGATTGGAAAAGTTACTGGGAGTTTATGGGCGACGAGAAAAGACGAAAAATTAAATGGTTTAAAACTGCTATTAGTTGAGATTTGTACCGATGAATTGGAAGATGTAAGACATTCCATAGTGGCAGCTGATAATGCCGGAGCAGGAAACGGTGATATTGTGCTCGTTACAACTGGTAGCGCAGCACGAGCATCTACTGGTGACAATACAATTCCAGTAGACGCATGTATCGTCGGCATTATCGACTCGGTAGAACGTTATGGCTGAACAGTCTTTAGGAATTCTTGAACTTAGGAGTATAAGTAAAGGGTACGAAATGGCTGATGTTTTCTTAAAAGCAGGTAATGTTACTTTATTTACTTTTCGTCCTACATGTCCTGGTAAATTTTTGATTATTTTGCAAGGCGCTTCCGGAGAACTTACTAGTGCGATGAAAGATGCAAAAGAAGAAGCAGGAAAATTTCATGTTTCTTCTTATATTTTGCATATGGCGCACGAAGAATTACTTGCTTTTTTAAACAATAAACACCCTAAAGTGGATGTTGACGCAGTAGGAATTATCGAAATCAGTCAATTGGGCGCTGGGCTAAACGCATTGAATGAAGCGCTAAAAAAATCAGCTATTCATTTAAAACGAATGACGCTTGGTGCTTCGATTGGTGGGAAATTTGTGGCTGTTTTCACAGGGGAAGTTAGTGCTATTCAAGAAGGAATGCGGATTCTAATTGAAACTGCTGAACCAAAAAAGGTGATACATCATACGGTTATTCCTTCTCCTGATGAACTGTTAAAACGCTATCTATAGAATGGAGGAACACTTTTGAGCATTAATGAAATTATTATTTATTTAATGGTAATCTTTATGATTCTAGGGGCCATTGACAAAATTATCGGCAACAAATTTGGCTTAGGTGCGCAATTTGAAGAAGGTATTATGGCAATGGGATCGTTAACGCTAGCAATGGTCGGTATCATTACATTAGCACCAGTTTTAGCTAAAATTTTAAGCCCGATTGTTGTACCGATTTATACAGCGCTTGGGGCAGACCCGGCAATGTTTGCAACAACGTTACTTGCGAATGACATGGGCGGTTTTGCGTTAGCACAAGAACTTGCTTTAACACCTGATGCTGGTCTTTTTGCTGGAGCGATTTTAGGCTCGATGATGGGACCAACAATCGTTTTCACAATTCCAGTAGCACTTGGGATTATTAAAAAAGAAGATCATAAATACTTAGCAACTGGTGTATTATCTGGTATTATTACGATTCCAATTGGTTGTTTAATTGGTGGACTTGTAGCTGGTTTCTCACCAATCATGATTTTCAAAAACTTAGTACCAATTATTCTTGTAGCCGCGCTTATTATGTTAGGTCTTTGGTTTAAACCAGAAGGCATGATTAAAGGCTTCACGATTTTCGGAAAAGGAGTAGTCATTGTTGCTACTATCGGACTTGTAGCTGGAGCGATTCAACAATTGACTGGTTTAACTATTATTCCAGGTATTGCCCCTATTGGCGAAGGTATTGAAATCGTTGGTGGTATTGCACTTGTTCTAGCGGGAGCTTTCTGTTTAGTATTCGTCATTACAAAGGTTTTCAACAAGCCACTGATGAAAATGGGTAAATTGCTTGGCATGAATGAAGTAGCGGCAGCTGGAATGGTTGCTACACTTGCAAACAGTATCCCAATGCTACAAATGCTTAAAGACATGGATGAACGTGGTAAAATTATTAACGTTGCTTTCGCAGTCTCAGCAGCTTTTGTTTTAGGGGATCATCTAGGTTTCACAGCCGGAGTTGCTCAGGATATGATTTTCCCGATGATTGTCGGAAAACTTGTCGGTGGTGTCACTGCTGTATGTGTAGGGATCTATATGGCTAACCGAATGATGAAGAAAAATAAAGCAAAAGAACAAACGGCGGTGAAAGATAATGGCTGATATTAGTAAAGAATTAATTGAACAGCTAGTAAAACAAGTTGTCCTAGAAAAGATGGGTCAAAGTTCCAAACACGTTGATCCAAGTGGCATTTTATCGATTAAACTCCCTGTAATGAAAGTTTCAGAAGAAGATCGATTAGACACTGGTAATCCTAGTGACATAGTTTATACAAAAGACTTAGTAACATTAGAGGAAAGTAAACGTCTAGGTTTTGGTCTAATGGAAATGAAAGATACTACCTTCGATTGGTTCTTGGATTATGATGAAGTAGATTATATTATCGAGGGCAGACTAGATGTAGTTATCGATGGTAGAACTGTTTCAGCAGGAGCAGGAGAAATTATTTTTATCCCTAAAGGCAGCCAAATTAAGTTCTCTGTAACAGGAGAAGCAAGATTTGTTTATGTTACTTATCCAGCTGATTGGCAGTCATAAATATAAAAACGATTTCGGCTCTTAAAGCTGAAATCGTTTTTTATTTGAGTGAATCGCGATATTCTTTCGGAGTCATGTCGAATTGTTTCTTAAATACTTTGCAAAAATAACTAGCGCGAGAGAAGCCTAAGTTTTTAGCAATTGTATGGACAGCCCAATCGCTTTTTTCTAGTTGCTCTTTTGCATAAAGCATTTTTTGTTCATTGACATAATTAATAAAATTAATATTCAATTCGTTTTTGAATAATTTACTTAAATAAAAAGGGCTTAAGTAAACATAATTAGCTACTTCTTCTAAAGTAATTGAACGATGGATGTTTTTCTTAATATAGCGAATAGCTTGTTTGATTTCTTTATGTTCGCCATTATTTTTATTTGAAGGAGCAGTTTCTTTTTTGGGGTGTTTTTGTTTTTCGTGTGCTGTGTAGTAGTCACTTAAAACATCAAGCACTTCGACAGTTTCAAGCGAATGAAGTAGGGCAGAGTGATCTGGATTTTTTTGGGTGAAATCTTCTTGAATTTGTTGAGTAAATTGATTCTCTACTTGACTGTTCATCAAGGGTTGAATATTTACCACTTTGTCTTTCTCCAAAGTTCTTCCCTCCTTGTTTTATTCCTGCACTAATTATACCATAAAATCGCTTCAAATAACGTTTTATCCTGTATTTTAAATAGAACAATAAATTCTTTTTTATAACAAAATATTGTCATTTTTAGTTCAGTTGTATTTAAAATTGAGAAATAATTCACACTCCTGGCTCATTTCAGTAATTACAATCAAAAAAATACGATTTCAAAAGCTTGCACTATTTTGCTTTCTATCCTGCTAGCGACCTTGTACCAGTGGTTTAACAGGGATATAATGAAATGGAAATAACGCTTTCACGAGAGGGTGATCTTTTCAATTGAAGATTCAAAAATTAGTATTATGTGCGATGTTGATTGCGATGTGTGTAATTGGCGCGAACATAAAATTAATGGGTTCTGTTGCATTTGACGCAGCTCCAGCTTTTATTGGAACTTTGCTGCTTGGTCCGATGTACGGTGCAGTGCTTGGGATTTTCGGTCATTTAACTTCAGCTTTACTGGCGGGTTTTCCGCTCACACTACCAATTCATTTGATTGTTGCTGGAATGATGGGCGTAACGATGATTGTTTACGGTTTTACTCGCCAAAAACTAGCAGACAAGAATCAACTAATTGCTGTTAGTGTTTCGAGTATGGTTGCTTTTATTTTTAATTGTCCACTGTCATTACTAGCACTTTATCCATTAATGAATCAAGCGGTATTTGTTTTATTCCCAGTGCTTGCTATTGGTTCGATTTGCAACATTTTTGTCGCTGAAGTCGTTTACCAAGTATTGCCAGAACGCTGGAAAAGACGCATTGCCGGGTACTAAAAAACTAAATAGGTGAATATATTAATCCGGGAAAGAGGTGAAAATCCTCTACAGGCCCTAGCTACTGTAATACGGACGAAAGCCAAATAGACGTCACTGGAAGAAATTCCGGGAAGACTGGTGAGTAGGATGATGTTAAGTCAGGAGACCGCTTTTATATTCGATATCCAAAAACAACTTCTAAGGGAGCGAGTTGTCTTGATTAAGTAGATTTTCACGATGGGGAAGTTTCTTTGTGCTACAAGGAAATAGCTTGTTTGCGTAAATCTCAAAAAGACGCCAAAGTTCTGTTTGGTGTCTTTTTTTATGGCTAAAATGAAAGGTGAAAAAAGATGAACAAGATCTTAATTGCAGCTGCATCAAGTGGCGCTGGGAAAACAACCATAACGCTCGGAATTATGCGTGCCCTCAAACAAAGAGGTTTAGTGGTTCAGCCATTTAAGGTTGGACCAGATTATATTGACACAAATTATCATCAAGCGATAACAGGGGAAGCATCCATCAATTTAGATAGTTTTCTAATTGATGATGAAGACATGCTCGCGGCACTTTTTCAGAAGCATGGGAAGGTGGCTGACATTTCGGTCATTGAAGGTGTGATGGGGTTGTTTGATGGACTTGGTACTCATCGTGATAATGCAAGCACGTCCTTTATTGCCAAATGTACGAAAACACCAGTCATTTTAGTTGTAGATGGAAAAGCAATTTCGACTTCAGCGGCGGCAATTGTTGATGGTTTTAATCGTTTTGACCCAGAGCTTGCTATTGCTGGCGTGATTATTAATCGAGTGGCTTCAGAAAATCATTTTTCATTGATCAAAGGGGCGATTGAACGTTATACGGATGTCCCTGTGTTAGGTTATTTACCGAAAAATGCGGCAGTGGCACTTCCAGAAAGACATCTTGGTTTAGTACCTCAAGAAGAAATGGCAGAATTAGATGCAAAATGGGAGTTGCTTGGTGATTTAATCGGCGAACATGTGGATTTAGATAGATTGTTAGAAATTAGTAAGACTGGTGCAGATTTAGATATAACATCACCTGAGATAAATGTGCCAGACTTTTCTGGGATACGCGTTGCTTATGCGCTAGACGCCGCATTTCATTTTTATTATCAAGATAATTTGGAGCTGATTCGTTCAACTGGTGCTAGGTTGATTCCATTTAGTCCACTAGAAGATAGGGAAGTTCCAGAAGCAGATTTTATCTATATTGGTGGCGGTTTTCCAGAAGTTTTTGCGGAGCGCCTTGCGAAGAATAAAACGATGCGAGAATCGATTTTAACTGCGCATGAAAAAGGCAAGCCGGTTTATGCCGAATGCGGCGGTTTAATGTATCTTGGTTCGAGCTTGGAAATGGAAGACGAATGTTATGAAATGGTGGGCGTTTTTGCAGGGGTTAGTAAGATGACAACACGACTTCGGAAGTTCGGTTATTGTATCGCGGAACCGCTAGCAGACACACTGATTGGCGAGAAGGGAACTGCTATCCGGGGTCATGAATTTCATCATTCTGTTTTTGAAACAACGGAAAAACCTTGCATGAAACTTTTGAAAAAGCGAGATGGCGAAATTGTTAAAGAATGGTATGGCGGCTATCAAAAGGGTCATACATTCGCGAGTTACTTGCATATTCATTTCTATCAAAACCCAGCCATTTTAACGCATATGTTTGGAGCTTGTAGAAAATGACATTACTATTCTATACAGCATCATTTATTTTAGATTGTTTGTTAGGGGATCCTTATAGCTGGCCGCATCCAATTAAAGCAATTGGCAATTGGATTCAATTATTAACTAATATTTTGCGAAAAAATTTTCACGGGAAATCATTATATTTTGCTGGAGGAGTGTTATTTTTACTCACGGTTGGTTTGACGGGAGTTCTAACATGGTTCATTTTAATGATCAGCGCAAAAATCGCTTTCTGGCTTTACGCAGCTTTTTTTGTCTACTTTAGTTATACAACACTCGCGATGACTTGCCTTGCGAAAGAGGCGTGGAAAATTCAGCGGACATTATCGAGCGGAGATTTGGTTGCGGCGAGAGTGCAGGTTGGGATGATTGTTGGTCGTGATACAGAGAAGCTAACAGCAGAACAAATCAGTAAAGCAACAATAGAAACAGTGGCCGAAAATACAGCAGATGGCGTTATCGCACCATTATTTTATTTGTTTATTGGTGGGCCAGTACTTGCTTTAATGTATAAGGCAGTCAATACACTGGATTCGATGGTCGGTTATAAAAATGAAAAGTACCGAGCCATTGGTTTTGTATCAGCAAAAATGGACGATATAGCCAATTTTATTCCTGCGAGATTATCTTGGTTTTTCTTAGTAATTGCTAGTTTTATTTTAAGATATGATGGGCGTGCGTCTTGGGTGATAGGTCTTCGGGACCGGAAAAACCATACGAGTCCTAATTGTGCTTATCCGGAAGGTGCAGTAGCTGGAGCACTTGGTATAACACTAGGTGGAACACATGAATACTTCGGCGAAACAGTTGTTAAACCGACAATTGGAAGTGGAACTAAACCAGTCACGCAAAAAGAAATCAGCCAAACGATTCATTTGTTATACACAGCCTCCACTATTGCTTTTATCGTTTTTGCATGTATATATCTACTATTATTTTAAAGGAGTGGCACAATGAATTATATTAAAAATCCAGCTAAAATTGAAGAGAAAAGTTTTGAAATCATTCAACAAATTATTGATGATATTCGCCCAGATTACACGTTTCAAAATAAATGGGAGGAAGCTATTATCAAACGCGCGATACATACAACGGCAGATTTTGATTACTTGGATAGCTTAGTTTTTCAACAAGATGTGATCCAGGAAATTATTCACGTTCTTCAAAATAAAGGAACTATTTTTACCGATACCAATATGGCGCTTAGTGGCATTAATAAACGACTTTTAGATGAACTTGGTTGTAAATATCATTGTTATGTGAGCGATCCTGAAACAATAGAAATTGCTAAACAGCATGGTATTACGCGCTCTATGGCAGGAATAAAACTTGCCTCTTTAAAAGATGGACCGAAAATATTTGTACTAGGAAATGCGCCAACTGCAGTTTATAAGATTATCGAGATGACAGAAAGTGGTCAGTTGCAAGCGGATGCAGTCGTGGCAGTTCCTGTTGGCTTTGTTGGTGCGGCAGAATGCAAAGAAGAAATGCTTGAAACCGACATCCCAGCTATTGTCGCTCGTGGCCGAAAAGGTGGTAGTAATCTTGCGGCGGCTATCATTAATGCAATCTTGATTACGATGTAAAGAAGGCGACAAGTAATGGAAGATTTTATTTATTATAATGGCAAAAAATATCGTAAAGGTTATACAACTGGGACATGTGCAGCAGCTGCAGCAAAAGCGTGTGTCGAAATGATTCTAACCCAAGAAGAAGTAAGTGCAGTGCAAGTTACGACAACTGGTGGAACTATTCTTGAAATCCCAGTAGCACATCAACAATTTTCTAAAAAAAGAGCAACTGCAGCAGTTCAAAAAGATGGTGGCGATGATATTGATGCGACACACGGAATGTGGATTTTTGTAGATGTGGAATTAACAAATAGCACTGAAGTTGTATTAGATGGTGGTGTTGGAATTGGTCGAGCGACGCAAAAAGGTATTTCTGTTGCAGTTGGAGAGGCAGCGATAAATCCGGCTCCTCGCAAAAACATTTTAGAAGCGGTACGAAAATCACTTGGAGAACATCGTGGTGCCAACATTTTAGTTTATGCTCCAGAAGGGGAAGAACGCGCAAAACGAACAATGAATAGCAACTTAGGGATTATTGGTGGAATTTCTATTTTAGGAACGACTGGTATTGTTACTCCCATGTCTGATGAAGGTTGGAAAAAATCGCTGTCAATGGAACTAGAAATGAAACGTAATCAAGGACTCGAGCAAATTATTCTCGTTCCAGGTAATTACGGGGATGATTTTGTTCAACATACACTTGGTTTCTCAAGTAATAACATTGTGTCAATGAGTAATTTCGTTGGTTATATGCTAAAAGAAACACAACGCCTTGCCTTCAAAAAAGTACTGATGGTCGGTCATTTTGGCAAACTGGTGAAAGTGTCTGCGGGAATTTTTACAACATATAGCAAAGATGCAGATGCTCGTGCCGAAATCTTAGTTGCTAATTTAGCTTTACTCGGCGCGCCATTATCACTTTTACAAGAAGTAGAGAAGTGTAATACGACAGAGGCAGCCGGTGAATTAATTGAAGAAGCTGGTTACACACATGTTTATGAAGTGATTGCACAAAAAATAAAAGCAAGGTCAGAACGCTTTTTGAAATTTACAAAACCAAGTGTAGAAATTGATGTGGTTACTTTTTCGACGGAGCGTGGATTGCTTGCTACAACGAAAGATATCGATGTATTGCGGGAGGAATGGCAATGATTACGATTGTTGGAATTGGGCCAGGAGATACGAATTTGCTAATAAATGAAGCAAGACAGGCTTTAAGTTCGGCAGATACAGTTTATGGATCAAACAGGCAATTGCAAGAAATTGCGAATTTAACTACTGCAACTCCAATACTTTTACCAAAAAAATTAGCTGATTTGACAAACATTCCTCATCAAGATAAAAATGTGGTGATTCTAGCATCCGGAGACCCACTGTTATACGGAATTGGTAACTGGGCGATAGCAAATTTTTCGGAGGATATCCGGGTTATTCCTGGTATCAGTGCTATCCAAATGATGTTTCACAAAATCAAATTACCAATGAATGATTGTTTTATTACGAGCAGCCATGGGAAAACACCAAACTTCGACTTTTTATTACAGCATGAAAAAGTCGCAATGGTGACGGATACGATTATTGGACCATATGAAATAGCTGCTGAAATTTTAAAACGAAATTTAAACAAAATCATTTTTATTGGTGAAAATTTAAGCGCTAAAGAGGAACGAATTCACAAGTTAAGACCAGCCGAAGTTGCTAAAAAATACGATATGAATGTAGTGGTGATTGTTGATGAAAGATGAAGTATTTATTCGTGGCAAAGTTCCAATGACAAAAGCAGAGGTTCGAGCGGCAAGTATCGATTTACTTGGATTAGATGAAACATGTAAAAAATTACTTGATGTTGGTGCCGGAACTGGGAGTGTGGGACTTCAAGTTGCTTGTAATTTTCCGGAAATCGAAGTGACTGCAATAGAGCGCAATCCGGTTGCAGTGGACTTAATCAAACGAAATCAAGTGAAATTTGGTCTAGAAAATGTAAAAGTCATAGAAGCTTACGCGCCAATCGAATTAAATGAAAATGAAAAGTTTGATGCTATTTTTATTGGTGGCAGCGGTGGAAATTTAACCGAAATTATTGACTGGTCACTGGCGCATTTGAATCCCAGTGGACGTTTAGTACTTAATTTTATTTTGCTGGAAAATGCGCTAACTGCAATGAACCATTTAGAAAAATTATCTGTGTACGAATTAATAATGAAGCAAATCCAAGTTTCGAGTTGGCATAAACTTGGAGCGGGACACTATTTTGAACCACAAAATCCAACCGTGATTATCGGCTGTAAAAAACTAGAGGAGTGAAGAAAATGGCAGAAGTACATTTCGTCGGAGCAGGACCAGGAGATAAAGAATTAATCACACTAAAAGGATATCAACTATTAAAAGAAGCAGATGTTGTAATTTATGCAGGGTCACTCGTGAATCCAGAGTTATTGGACTATTGTAAAGCAGGTTCAGAAATCCATAATAGTGCGACAATGAACTTAATTGAAATTATCGATTGTATGGAAGCAGGTGTTACGGCTGGAAAAGAAGTGGTTCGTCTGCAAACAGGGGATTTCTCTATTTATGGTTCGATTCGTGAACAAGTCGAGGAAATGAAAAAACGAGGTATTCCTTTCACTTGTACGCCAGGCGTGAGTTCATTCCTTGGCGCGGCAAGTAGCTTTGGTGTGGAGTATACGGTTCCTGAAGTAAGTCAGAGTGTGATTATTACTAGAATGGCAGGCAGAACTCCAGTACCCGCACGCGAATCACTCAGATCTTATGCTGCACACCAAACTTCCATGGTTATTTTCTTATCGGTTCAAGGTATTCGAAAAGTAGTTTCAGAACTAATTAAAGGCGGTTATAAACCTGAAACTAAAGCAGCGGTTATTTATAAAGCAACTTGGGCAGAAGAAAAGAAAGTAACTGGCACACTAAAAGATATCGCGGAAAAAGTGACGGAAGCAGGAATTACGAAAACAGCGCTTATTATGGTCGGCGATTTTCTTGGCGAAGAGTTTTATTATTCCAAGCTATATGACAAGGACTTTAAACATGAATATAGATAAACTGGCAATCATTGCCGTTACAGAACGTGGTCGGGATTTAGCAATCACATTGACAAAAAAAATACCGGCAACCATTTTTGTACCAGAGAAACATCAAAATGAAGATACACTTGCTTTAACTCCAAATTTCGGAACAGCTATGCGCGAAATTTTCACACAATATCAAGCATTGATTTGTATCATGGCAACAGGAATTGCGGTTCGCACACTTGCTCCGGTTATTCGGGATAAATTGTCTGATCCAGCAGTACTTGTGATGGATGAATATGGCCAGTTTATTATTAGCTTACTTTCTGGACACGTTGGCGGTGCAAATGAGTTAACCGAGCAAATTGCTGAATTCACCGGGGGCGTATCCGTTATAACTACTGCTACGGACTGCTCAAATGTGGCTGCAATCGACAATATCGCCAAAGAAATAAATGGTTACTTACCAGAGTTTAAAACAACCACTAAACGTATCAATGGTCTTCTCGCAGCAGGAAAAGAAGTCAGTTTACGCGTAGATGAACCCCTAGATATTGATACTAGAGGTTTTACCAACAAAGAAGTTAGCCCACAAATTTATATTTCGACTAAAAATAATTTACCAACTACAGGAGTAGAACGAATCCAGCTTATACCCAAGCAATTTGTCCTTGGTGTTGGCTGTAAAAAGGGTATTTCTTTAGACATAATCGATACAGCTTTTACGCATTTTTGTGAACAAGAAAACATACATCCACGAGCCTTTCAGGAAATCCATAGTATTACCTTAAAAGCAGAAGAAGCAGCCATTCTTCATTTAGCAAAAAAATGGGGTATCGAGTTTATTGTTCATCCAGCAGAAGAGTTACAAACAGTGGCTGAAAAATACCCAACATCCGCATTTGTTCAAAAAACGGTACAAGTAGGAAATGTCGCCTTGTCCTCAGCAGATATTGGCAGTAACGGAAATGTCATTACAAGCCGATTTGCCGAAAATGGTGTGACATTCGCAGCAGGAAAATTAACTAAAAATAATGAGGTGGCAAAATGATTTATGTAATCGGAATTGGTCCAGGAGATAAACGATTAATGACTGGAGAAGCACTGCAAGCAATAGAAGAAGCTGAGGTGATTGTTGGTTATGTAACATATATCAAGTTAATCAAAGAACTAATTAAACATAAAGAAGTAGTAAAAACGGGTATGCGCCGCGAAATTGACCGCTGCCAAGAAGCTGTAGATATTGCATTAACTGGGAAAAAAGTTGCCGTTGTTTCCAGTGGAGATGCTGGAATTTATGGTATGGCAGGTTTAGTTTTAGAACTTGCAGAAAAAAGTGATCCAGCTTTAGAAGTCAAAGTCATCCCTGGAATTACTGCAAGTATTGGAGCAGCTGCTGTCTTAGGTGCGCCAATCATGCACGATTTTTGCCATATTAGCTTAAGTGATTTAATGACACCTTGGGAAGTTATCGAAAAACGTCTAACACACGCGGCAATGGCCGATTTCGTTGTTTGTTTTTATAATCCAAGAAGTAAAGGGCGCGCCAACCATTTGGCAAACGCTTTTCAAAAGATGATGGAACATAAATCAAGAGATACGGTAGTCGGGATCGTCAAAGATGTTGGTCGAAAAGAAGAACGAAAAATCATCACAACGATGCAAGACATAGATTACGAATTAGTAGATATGACAACGATGGTTATTGTTGGAAATAAAGAAACATACGTGAAAAACGGCAAAATGATTACACCACGAGGCTATTCATTATGATTTTCGTGCTTGGAGGAACTTCAGATAGTTTGTTAATTAGTGACTGGCTTACTGAAACAAAGCAACCCTTCATTCTTTCTGTTGCAACAGATTACGGTGAAACTTTAGCTAAACAACATGCCGAAAATGTGTTTTGTGGCAGATTATCAAAAGAAGAAATGTGTACAAAATGGCACTCAGAAAATGTTCAACTCGTTATTGATGCAACCCATCCATTTGCAACTATCGTTTCGGAAACCGCAATGGAAGCTTGTAAAGAAACGGAAATTCCATATATTCGTTTTGAACGTACAAGCGAACAAACAGATAATACTTATCTAGTAGCGGATATAGAAGAAGCCTGTAAAGTTGCTACAGAATTAGGCCAGAGAATTTTCCTTACAACTGGTAGCAAGAATTTACCTGAATTTGTGGCAGGATTGAGAAATTTGCACATTATCGCTCGTATTTTGCCAGTATCTGATGTCATTCGTTCAGCTGAAGAATTAGGACTCGTTGCTGATCAAATTATTGGTATGAAAGGCCCCTTCACTAAAGAAGCGAATCGAACTCAACTAGAAATGACGGGGGCAGATGTTTTAATCACCAAAGAAAGTGGAAAACAAGGCGGCTTTCAAGAAAAGCTTACGGCAGCGGCAGAATTAGAAATTCCTGTCATCGTGATTCGCCGCAAACAATTAAATTATCCAATCGAAATAAATCATTTAACCGAACTACCAGAAATTTTAACTCAATTGGAGGTCTACTAATGGGAAAAGTCATGTTAATTGGCGCAGGTCCTGGAGATGCACAACTGCTCACAGTAAAAGGATTAGCCGCACTTCAAAAAGCGGATGTTATTGTGTATGATCGTCTCGTGGAAAAAGCAATGCTCCAAGAACGAAAAGCGAGCTGCAAACTTATTTATGTGGGAAAAGAACCGTTACATCATCCAATTCCTCAAGAAGAAATCGAACAAATCCTTGTTAGGGAAGCTGCAACAAATGAGCTTGTCGTTCGCTTGAAAGCAGGTGATCCATATGTATTTGGACGTGGTGGAGAAGAAGGAGAAACACTTTATAAAGCGGGAATTCCTTTTGAAGTTATCCCTGGAATCACCTCAGCTATTGGTGGACTTGCTTATGCGGGAATTCCGGTCACACACCGTGATTTTGCTTCAAGTTTCCACGTGATTACCGGTCATTTGAAAAAAGGACGGGATCCACTAGACTGGGAAGCTCTTGCTAGGTTAGAAGGTACACTCGTTTTTCTGATGGGAATGACAAACTTGCCTAATATTTGCGCGAATTTACTAGCAAATGGACAAAAACCAGAAACTGGGGTTGCGATTGTGCAATGGGCATCCCGAGGCAAACAATTAACTGTTACTGGAAATTTACAAACTATCGAGCAAAAAGTAGCAGAGTCCGGTATTTCATCACCTGCGCTTATCGTTGTTGGTGAAGTAGTGAGCTTACGGCCACAGCTTAACTTTTTTGAAGAAATGCCGCTTTTCCATACCAAAGTCTTACTTCCAAGAGCACGAGCTGGTAAAAGTAAGCTCGCAGAACAAATTCGTGATTTAGGCGGAGAAGTAACAATGTATCCAAATATTCAAGTATTGGATGTGACACCAACAAAAACAAAACAAGAATTATGCGAAACTCGTGAAATTATTTTTACATCAAAAGAGGCAGTAGAGCGATTTTTTAATTATCTAGCGACGCTTCATTTAGATATTCGTACTTTGAAAAATACACACCTCACAGCTATTGGCAAACAAACGAAAGAAGCACTCAGCGAAAAAGGAATTGTTCCAGATAGTTTTATACAAAGAAGAAGTGCTGAGTTGATTTTAGAGCATTTAGCAAGATTTCAAAAAAATTCGAGCAATTTGATTATTGGGAGTGTAGTTGACACAGCAGAAGTTGGCGCTATTTTGTCTAATGTAAAGGCAATAGAAATGATGCCTTTATACGATTTGCGACCAGTGACAGAACGTCCATTTGATCTTGAAAGCTTTGAACAAATTTGTTTTTCAAGTTCTCGTTCGGTCCAAAATCTACTCGATGTATTAACAACCGAAGAAAAAGCAATTTTAAAAACGAAAACCATCCTTTCCATTGGACGATTCACGAGCGCAACCTTGCAGTCATTTGGTATTAATGATTTTGAAGAAGCTGATAGTGCAACACCAGAGAGCTTAATTGAATTAATCCAAAAAACAAAATTAGAAGGAGTACCACAATGAAAAAAGCCATATTAGTTGTTAGTTTTGGCACTAGTTATCCAGAAACAAGAGAAAAAACCATTGAAGCCTGTGAAAAAAGAGTAGCACAAGAATTTCCAGATTACACTGTATTCCGTGCCTTTACATCCAATAAAATTATTAAAAAACTGAAAACCCGCGACAACATGCACATAAATACACCCAGTCAGGCTTTAAATCAACTAAAAGAATTAGGCTACAATGAAGTCATTATTCAGTCTTTACATATTATTAGTGGCGGGGAATTTGAAAAAATCACCGCACAAGTAGAAAAATTTAAGCAGGATTTTGACTCCATTATCGTTAGCCAGCCGTTACTTGATTCTATGAGTGATTATGAAAAAGCAATCGAAGCCATTCGTCATCAAATGCCAACTCTAAAAGAACAAGAAGCGTTAATTCTTATGGGACACGGTTCGAAACACCATGCTTTTAGTGCCTATGCTTGTCTAGATCATATGCTTTTAAATGAACCCATTTATCTCTGTGCTGTAGAAAGCTATCCTGGCCTTGATCAAGTAATTGAACGTTTACAACAAGCGAATATAAAAAAAGCGCATTTAATGCCATTTATGCTCGTCGCAGGAGATCATGCTACGAATGATATGGCCTCAGATGATGAAGATTCCTGGAAAAGTACACTAGAACAAGCCGGAATTCAAACCGAATGTCACTTGCAAGGTTTAGGTGAAAATCCACTTATCCAAGCCCAGTTTATTGACCATATTCATACTGCTATAGAAAGGGTGAAAGCGCGTGGCTAAGTTTTATGGCATTGGTACAGGACCAGGCGACAGCAAATTAGTTACGATGGAAGCAGCAGAGCGACTCGGAAAACTAGCAATTCTTTATACGCCACAACCTAAAAAAGGTGGCGAAAGTTTAGCTAAGAAAATCGTCAGCCCTTATTTAAAAGACACATTAATCATCAAAGAACGCCATTTTCCAATGAATTACAACAAAGAAGAAAAAATGCTTGCATGGAGAGAAATTGCGGAAGAAATCAAAACAGATGTTCAAAACGGACATGATGTTGGTTTTATCACACTTGGCGACCCAATGGTTTATAGCACCTATAGTTATTTACTGGAACTATTGAAAGGTGACATAGAAACAGTGACGCTCGCAGGCATTTCCTCATTTTCAAATATCGCCTCCAAAATTGAACTACCTCTTGTGATGGACGAGGAAAGTTTTGCTGTTATTCCAGTAACAGCAGGAGCCAGTAGAATCGAACAAGCACTCACATTATTTGACACAGTTGTCTTAATGAAAGCAGCAAGCAATTTACCCCTTCTTACGACATTACTAAAAAAACTGAATTTGCTTGATGCAGCGGTAGTAGTAAGCGATGTTGCTATGGCGACAGAAAATATCATATACGGCATGCAAAATATCAATCCAGCAGAAAAAATGTCCTATTTTACCACAATTATCGTAAAAAAAAGATGGGAGCAATATAAATGAAAAAAGTATGGAAGTTTTTACCATTTGTTTTAATCGCAGTTATTTATTTTACTTTAACAAATCCAGAATCCGCGCATGCAATGCATATTATGGAGGGTTTTTTACCAGTTAAATGGGCAATCTTTTGGCTAATTGTATTTATTCCTTTCCTTGTGCTTGGCTTAATACGTATTCGTAAATTAATTGCTTTAGATAAAAATAATAAGTTACTGTTGGCTTTATGCGCAGCCTTTATTTTTGTTCTTTCTGCACTTAAAATACCATCCGTAACAGGATCTTGTTCCCATCCCACTGGAGTTGGTCTAGCAACAGTTATGTTTGGTCCACTTGTTGTTAGTGTTCTCGGTGTTATTGTTTTACTTTTCCAAGCGCTACTACTTGCACATGGCGGGATTACAACACTTGGCGCAAACGCAATGTCAATGGCTGTTATTGGTCCAATGGTTGGTTTCGTTGTCTATAAACTAGCTCGTAAATTAAACTGTAATAAAAGTGTTTCGATTTTCTTATGTGCGATGACAGCTGACTTGGCAACATACCTCACCACCAGCGTTCAGCTCGGAGTTGTCTTCCCAGATCCAGCATCAGGAATGATGGCTTCTATTCTAAAATTCATGGCGATTTTCTGTGTGACTCAAGTTCCAATTGCGATTGCAGAAGGATTGTTAACAGTAGTAATGTACAATCTTATTAGCAAAAATTTACCAGAAAAGGTGGCACAATTACGATGAAAAAAATAAATATCAATGTGATTTTAATTCTATTAGTTGTTTTGTTAATGGTGAGCCCGTTTTTCTTTAATAAAACGGGAGAGTACGGCGGTTCGGACGGAGAAGCAGAAGCAGAAATTACCAAAATTGACCCAAGCTATGAACCGTGGTTTGAGCCGCTTTATGAACCGAAAAGTGGCGAAATTGAAAGTTTATTATTTACACTTCAAGGTTGTATCGGGACAGGAATCATTGCTTATGTCATTGGTGTGAGTCGTGGCAAACGGAAAGCGGAGACAGATGTTAACCATTGATAAATATGCGTATCAAAACCGGTGGATTGCTTTTTCCCCGTCCGCAAAAGCATTATTTTATGTAGCGATTCTAATACTCGCGTTAACTGGCCCCGTGCTCGTTCAAGCTATACTGTTCTTGTGTATGGTGCCACTGACGCTCTATGTCGTTAAAATTCACTTTAAACAATATTTGAAATGGCTCCTTTTACCATTTTCCTTTCTACTTTTTAGTTTACTTTCGATTCTTATTTCGATTTCTAAAGATCCAAGTAGCTTTCTTGCTTCGATTTCTATCGGGAGTTTTTATCTTGGAATTTCGGACGTGACGTTTGCAACAGCAACACAAGTTTTTTTCAGAAGTATAGCTTGCTTAGCGGCAACATACTTTTTCGTCTTGACCGTTCCCGTGGTACAATTAACGAAAGTGATGAAGCGAATTTTTATTCCAAAAGTACTGATTGAACTAACGATTTTAATTTACCGTTTTATCTTTATTTTCTTAGAAGAAGCGGCAGCAATTCGAAAAGCACAGAGCCTTCGCTTTGGTTATCATGGGATAAAAAATAGTTATCGTTCATTTGGAATGCTTGTAAATACTTTATTTAATCGTGTAATGAAAAGATATAATGAAATGGTTATAACACTTGATGTGAAGCTATATCAAGGAGAATTTCACATATAGGAGGAAGCCAATTTGCTTAAAACAGAACATATTTCATTCCAATACGAAGATGGCAAACAAGCCTTAACGGATGTTTCCATAGATTTAGAAAAAGGCAATATTATCGGTCTTATTGGTGCGAATGGCTCCGGGAAATCGACACTTTTTATGCAATTACTAGGTATAAACAAGCCAAGCGATGGCACCGTTTATTTTGACGGGAAACCACTTGCTTACAATAAAAAAGCATTATTTGCTTTACGAAAAAAGGTGAGTATTGTTTTTCAAGATCCAGATCAGCAAATTTTTTATTCTAATGTTCGTGATGATGTGGCTTTTGCGCTTAGAAATTTAGGTGTGAGTGAGGATGAAGTGGAAGCACGCGTGACGAAAGTGTTGGATATTGTTGGGGCGACGGAATTTCAACATAAACCTGTTCAATATTTAAGTTATGGTCAAAAAAAACGTGTTGCAATTGCCGGCGCCCTTGTTCTTGACACAGATTGGTTGCTGCTTGATGAACCCACTGCAGGACTCGATCCAATTGGTAAAAAAATTATGATGGAAATAATCGAACGTCTTGCAAAACAAAAGAAAAAAATTCTTATTTCAAGTCATGATATCGATTTAATTTATGAAATTTGTGAATATGTCTATATGCTAAAAGATGGAACCGTACTGACAAGTGGGGAAACAAGCAGTGTTTTCCTAGAAAAAAGTAATATTGAACAAGCAGGTTTAGTGCAGCCTTGGCTCATCAAATTACATCAACAAGCTGGTTATCCGCTTTTTAAAAAAGAAGCCGATTTTTTCGCGCACACGAGGAAGGTGACTATGTAGTGGTAGAACAAATAATGATTCAAGGTACCGCCTCTGATGCAGGTAAAAGTATATTAGTTGCAGGATTATGTCGCCTATTCAAAAATAAGGGCAAGCGGGTCGTTCCATTTAAATCGCAAAATATGTCGCTTAATTCTTTTATTACTGCAACTGGAGATGAAATGGGTCGTGCACAAGTTTTTCAAGCAGAAGCAGCTGGCGTTTTTCCAGATGTTCGAATGAATCCTGTTTTACTCAAACCGACAAATGACCGCCAGTCACAAGTGGTTTTTATGGGTTCGATTTTAGATAATATGGATGCAGTTACCTATCATGACTTCAAGCAAACACTTATTTCAAAAATCCAGGCAGTTTATCAGAGTTTAGCGGATGAAAATGATATTATTGTACTAGAAGGCGCTGGAAGCCCAGCCGAAATCAATTTAAACGATCGTGATATCGTCAATATGGGCATGGCAAAAATGGTCGATGCGCCAGTTGTTTTAGTAGCTGATATTGATAAAGGTGGTGTGTTTGCTTCAATTTATGGCACAATAATGCTCTTAAATGAAGAAGAGAGCGCCAGAATTAAGGGCGTTATCATTAATAAATTCCGCGGGGATGTAGCTCTTTTACAACCCGGAATTGATATGATAGAAGAACTCACTAAAGTCCCAGTTATCGGTGTGATACCATACGCCAATCTAAAGCTAGAAGAAGAAGATAGTGTCTCACTTAGCGGAAAAAATTACGTGCCAAATAGTTCGGCATTACTAGATATCGCGATTATTTGTTTACCGCGGATTTCTAATTTCACTGATTTTCATGTTCTGGAAATTCAACCTGACATTAGTTTACGCTATATACGAAATCTAGCGGAGTTCGGAAATCCTGATTTAGTCATTATCCCAGGTAGTAAAAATACGTTAGAAGATATGGCTTTTCTGGAAAAATCAGGCTTAAAAAAAGCCATTCAACACTATGCTGAAAAAGCTGGAAAAGTAATTGGTATCTGCGGTGGATATCAAATGCTTGGTAAAAAAATGCTTGATCCAAATCAAGTGGAAAGTGAACAAATAGAAATTTCAGGACTTGGCTTACTTGATACCGAAACCATTTTCCTAAATCAAAAACGCACGACGCAAATTACTGGCGTGACACTTTCTGGTGAACCAGTGGAAGGATACGAGATCCATATGGGGCAGACAAAGCGAGGCGAGAGCACTAGCCCATTTTGCGAAATTAAAGCAGTAAATGGCAACCAAGAAACCCACCAAGATGGCGCCGTTTCCACAAACAAAAACATCATTGGCACTTATATTCACGGCATTTTTGATAATGATATTTTCTTAGGAAATCTATTCAACGAACTACTAACACTCAAAAATAAAACCGTTTATCCACATGAAATCATCCAATTAAAAGAACATAAAGAACAAGAATATGACAAACTAGCGGCCCTTTTAGAAGAAAATATTCAAATGGACCAACTAGAAAAAATTATGAAAGGAGAAAAAATATGCGTATCTACACAAAAACCGGTGATAAAGGAATGACAAGAATTATCGGGGGCAGTAAAGTAAGTAAAGACAATGTTCGAATCGATGCATATGGCACATTAGATGAGCTGAACTCGCTGATTGGTTTCACAATTACAACGCTTGGAGATGAGCCAGAAATCCAAGCCGAATTGGAACAAATTCAACAACAATTATTTGATGCAGGAGGAGATCTTGCAACCGAAGAAGGCAAACGTGATTATAAACTAACGAGCGAGCCGGTTGCTTGGTTAGAAGACCGAATTGATATTTATGCTGATGAACCACCAGAAATCGAAAAATTCATCTTGCCAGGTGGAACTCAAGCGGCCTCCTTACTTCATATGGCTAGAACTGTGACAAGAAGAGCAGAACGAGAAATTGTTGGTATGTTAAAAATCGCTTCTACCAATCAAGAAGTTTTAAAATACGTCAATCGCCTATCAGACTACTTTTTCGCCGTAGCAAGAGTTGTCAATTACCGAGCTGGCGAAACAGACATTTTCTATAAAAATTCTGAACTAGTTTTCCGAAATAAAAAGAAATAACAAAAAACCTCTCCAGACAATAAATTCCGGAGAGGTTTCGTTTTTTTAAAAGCGTTGAATTAAAAATACACCAACAAGCATGAGTAAAACGCCAATCATTCGGTAACGGTTAATCGGATGAGGAATAACCCCAAAAAAACCAAAATGATCAATAATCAGAGCAATAATCATTTGCCCACAAAGTGCCAAAACAACGGTCATTGCTGAGCCTAGTAATGGTAAAAGTAAAATGTTGGATGTGACGAATAATACACCAAGTGCTCCGCCAGTGAAAACCCACCAAGGAATTCGACCGACACCTTTAAGCGGAAAAGTCAAACGACGTTCCACGATTAAACAAACTAGTGTAAGCAGCAATGTCCCAACTAAAAACGAAATAAATGATGCTACAAAAGGAGAACCGACAGTTAGCCTAAGTTGGCTATTAATCGATGTTTGAATCGGTGAAAGTAGTCCAGAAACAAGTCCCATTGCCATAAAAAGTAATAATGATTTGGATGATCTTTTTGTCATGTTTTCTCCTCCTTTTAAAAGCGTTGCATCAAGTAAATGCCGCCGAACATTAAAATAACGCCAAGTAAACGCTCGATATTAATCTCATGCATTGGTACTTGAAATAAACCAAAATTATCAATGACAATCGCCATAATCATTTGTCCACAAACCGTAATCATTACAAGCAGTGCAGAACCAAGTCGTGGTAAAAGTAAAATATTGGCTGTTAAGAAAATAACGCCTAATGTTCCTCCACCAACCCATATATACCAAGGATTTGAGGCAATCATTTCTGAAGATATTGGCCATGATTTTTGTGTAAATAAGCAAACAATAAGTAAAACAGTTGTCCCTACCATAAAAGAAACCCATGAAGCTAAAAACGGGGATTTCGTATATGTACTGAGTCGTGTATTAATGGCTGTTTGAACTGGTAATACCATCCCAGCTAACAAACCAGATACAATAAATAATATAATCAAAAATTTCCCTCCCTTTTATCACAATGAGATAATTATAAAATAAAAGAGGGGTAAAAAGATAGTATTTAATTTAAAGGGAGTTTTTTTGGCAAGATTTTCTAAAATAAATACCAATTAATCCAAATGAGTCATGAAGGAAGCAACCGTAAACCTAGCAGAACACTGAACGTGGTAAAATTATTTTTGATTTAGAGAATGCACGTATCAAATAATTAGATAGAAATTATAATAAGAAGTACTTGACAATAAAAACAAATGTAACTATAATAGTTACAAAGAGGTGAGGAAATGGCCATTTCAACACGTTTTAGCGTTGCCGTTCATATTTTAACATTAATAGATATGAATAAGGAACGTTCAATTACTTCAGATACAATTGCTGCAAGTGTAAATACAAATCCAGTCGTAATAAGAAGAATCATGAGTAAACTTAAAAAAGCAGGTTTGATTCAATCAAGTCCTGGTATTTCAGGTACTTATTTACTAAAAAATGCTACAGAAATTACTTTATACGACATTTATCAAGCAGTAGAAGTAACCGACAATCTTTTTGATATTCACAAAAATCCTAATCCTAATTGTGAAGTAGGGGCGAATATTCAAGAAACATTAGATACTGTATTTATTCATGCCCAGCAAAAAATGGAAGCAGATTTGAAACGCACTACACTAAGTCAAATTACAGCTGATATCAAACAAAAAGCAATCAATTAACGGGACAATTAAATCCCGTTAATTTCAACCTTTAAATGTAACTGATATGGTTACTAATTAAACTAGGAGGGAAATATTATGAAAATAGCAATTATTGGAGCAACAGGGAAAGCTGGAAATGAAATTACGAAAGAAGCAATTCGTCGTGGTCATGAGGTAACAGGTTTTATACGTAATAAAAATAAATTAAAAACGGATATCAAAGCAATTGAAAAAGATATTTTTGCATTAGAAACAACTGATTTAGCTGAATTTGATATAGTAGTAGATGCATTTAACGCAGCACCAGGTGAAGAACGCCTACACCAAACTTCTCTAAAACATTTATCGGATATTTTGAAAGGGACGGAAACACGCTTAATTGTGGTTGGTGGCGCTGGAAGTTTATATGTCAATCAAGAAGAAACTATTCGAGTAATGGATACACCAGATTTTCCAAAAGCATATTTACCTACTGCAAGTAATATGGGTGAAGCATTCGACACACTCCAAAAAGAAACAGCTATCAATTGGACATATATCAGTCCAGCAGCGTTCTTTAATCCAGATGGGGAAAGAACTGGAGAATACAAAGTAGCAAAAAATATTTTAACAGTGAATGAAGCTGGAAATAGTGAAATCAGTTATGCAGACTATGCCATTGCCCTTGTTGATGAAATAGAAAATGCCGCACATCAAAATGAACGTTTTAGTGTTGTTTCTAAATAATAATAGAACGCATCCGTAAAGGGTGCGTTTTTTGTACTTATTATATAGAAGAAAGTAGGTATAAAAAAATTCTGAAAGGAAAGATAGCGTTAGATTATGTCATTAAATCCCAAATATGTCTTTAAGATGGCAAATATTACAAATTAATGAACAGTTTTTGTGAAAGCTTGTCAAATTCACTTAAGAAACATTTAAATATTAAAGATTTCTTAAAAGACCGTAAGATGGATTGCAATTGTGGTAAAAGTAACGTATTCTAATACCATCAGGGGATCATAGACAGAAAGGCGTGACGACAGCTGAAATATAGAAAATTATCCAAAAAAAAGAAACAAAAGCGACTACTTGGAATAGCTGGGATTTTACTTCTTATCATTTTAGTAGGTGTCATTGCATCCGTTGTTAGGCAGCAATACTTAATTATGACAGCTCCAGAACCGGATCCTGCGTTCCACTCTAAAGAACAAAATTTCTTGAATAAACTTTCACCACATGCACAAGAAATCCAAGAGAAGCATGGGATTTTAACAAGTATTACATTAGCGCAAGCCATTTTAGAGTCAGATTGGGGACAAAGTGGTTTAGCTGAAAAAGGTAATAATTTATTTGGCGTTAAAGGAAAATCACCTCAGCCAATGGTTACGATGACTACAAAAGAATTTGAAGACGGGAAATGGATTGAAATCAAAGCCAATTTTAGAAAGTACAAAGATTGGAATGAATCTTTAGACGCTCATGCCGCCCTTTTTTTAAATGGAACAACTTGGAATAAAGATAAGTATAACGGGGTAGTGGCAGCTGATAATTACAAAAAAGCGGCCCAAGAGTTGCAAACAGCCGGTTACGCAACAGACCCAGACTATGCTGAAAAACTAATCTCTATTATCGAAGCGCATGAATTACAGTTATACGACAGAATTGATGATAAAATCTATTATGATACAAAAGCTACGGGCTATGGTAATGTAAAAGATGATGTGTCTGGAGCAATTTGGACGAGACCATACGGATTATCTGGCGCGCAAAAAGTAGAAGAAATTAACTATTATAAACGAGAAGACTTAACACTTCTTAGGGAAGCTAAAACCGATAGCGGAATTTGGTATCAAATTGCCGTTAAAGAAGAACCGATTGGCTGGGTTAAGAAGGAATTAATCGAAAAAAAGTAAAAAAATAGTTGGAAAAGAGCTAATAGGCTTGTCTTATTTATAGGCAAAAAGTCCTTTTGAAGCTCTTTTCTTTTTTGGTTTCTAGAAACACAATTCCTCATAAAACGCTTTAAATCAATATCTATCACGTAATGTAACATATGTCATCTAAAAGTAATGTGTATTACAAAGAAGTTTTGATAGAATGAAGAAGTTGTTTAAAGGACACTGGTTTCTGGCAACTTTTTTATTTAGCCAGAAGGATAACTCAAAAAAGGATGTGCAATAAATCATTATGTTACAACTCGCAAAGAAGCATTTGGTGACAATTGGTCTTGGAATTACAATTACATTATGTGCCTTACCAATCCACTCCCAAGCTGCTGGTCTAGAGGACGGCCTGACTTCCAAGCAAGAGAAGTTTATTAATGAGATTGCGCCGCATGCTCAAAAAGTGCAAAAAGAACATGGTATTTTAGCAAGTATTACAATTTCGCAAGCAATATTAGAATCCAATTGGGGAAATAGTAAGCTAGCAAAAGAGGGCAAAAACTTATTTGGTATTAAAGGTTCCTATAAAGGAAATACAATTAAGTTGCCAACTAAAGAACATAATGGGATTGTTTGGGTTGGAACGGACGCTGAATTTAGAGCGTATCCAGGCTGGTATGAATCATTGAATGACCATGCGCTTTTATTTGTTAAAGGCCCATCATGGAATCCTAGTTTATATGCAGGATTAATCAAAGAATATAACTATGAAAATGCAGCCATTGCACTAGGGAAAACTGGTTATTCATCTGACCCAGAGTATGCAGCGAAATTAATCGAACTAATAAAAAAAGCAAATTTAGATAAATATGATACTGTTTATAGTGAACGGATATCAGAAAAAGCAATCAAGGCAGCCGGAGAAGTGGCACCAAAAGACAATTGCTTTATTTGGTCCGCACCTAGTGGAACAAAAGGTGCAAAAACGATTGAAAGTACTTCGAAATATTTTGGACGTCAAGTGGCTATTAATCAAGAAGTTAAAGTGACAGACTCTAATATTTCATGGTACCACCTTCATCATAATGGAGAACCAATAGGTTGGATTGAAAGTACATCAATAAAAAACTTTTACCAACTAGAAGATTATTCTCCAACGATTGCAACTTCCCTAAAAACGGATAATCAAAATCGATTAGTGATTAATATGGATGTTGACATATCTGAACTTCATAAGACCAGAATCACTAAAGTAGAAACTAAAAATAAATCCGCGCTCAATGTACCCTTATTAAACATACAATCTGTTGCATGGTAAAATTTAAGTAAAAGCTGGGAATTAACTCAGCTTTTTTTGCGTTTTCAAAGGAATTTTAGAAAGAAACTGTTATAATGGAAAAGGAGTTTATAAGGAGGTTATTTATATGGATGAACAATTAAAGATGTTAAAAGCATTAACGGACGCAAAAGGTATCCCCGGTAATGAGCGAGCAGTTAGAAATGTATTTCGTGAATATATCGAACCGTTAGCTGATAGTTTTGAAACAGATGGCCTAGGTAGCGCGGTCGCAAAAAAAGTCGGAAATGAAGATGGACCTAAAATCATGATTGCGGGCCATTTAGATGAAGTTGGCTTTATGGTAACTCAAATTGATGATAAAGGTTTTATTAAATTTCAAACAGTGGGCGGCTGGGTTTCCCAGGTAATGCTTGCACAAAAAGTTACTATTGTAACCCGTTCAGGCGAAGCAATTACAGGTGTTATTGGCTCTAAACCACCGCATGTAATGACCGCAGCTGAACGTCAAAAATCTTTTGACATCAAGGATATGTTTATTGATATTGGTGCAGTTGATAAAGCAGAAGTAGAAAGTTATGGTATTCGTCCTGGTGATATGATTGTGCCAGCATTTGATTTCACTGTGATGAAAAACGAAAAATTCTTACTTGCGAAAGCTTGGGATAATCGTATCGGACTCGCTATTGCAATTGAAGTTCTTAAAAATCTACAAAAAGAGCAACATCCGAATATCGTTTATGGTGTTGGAACCGTTCAAGAAGAAGTAGGATTGCGCGGCGCCAAAACTGCTGCACATTTCGTTCAACCGGATATTGGTTTTGCTGTTGATGTTGGTATCGCGGGAGATACTCCTGGCGTGACGGACAAAGAAGCAATGAGCAAAATGGGTGAAGGACCACAAATCGTTATTTATGATGCTTCCATGGTGGCACATGCAGGTCTTCGTGATTTTGTGACAGATGTAGCGGACGAACTCTCTATTCCATACCAATTTGAAGCTATTCCAATGGGTGGGACTGATTCTGGTTCGATTCATTTGACTGGAAACGGAATCCCATCGCTATCTATTACCATCGCGACACGCTATATTCATTCTCATTCGTCCATGCTACACCGCGACGATTTTGAAAATGCAGTAAAACTAATTACAGAAGTAGTCAAACGTTTAGATAAAGAAAAAGTAACAGAAATTCGCCTAGGTTGAGTTTCGAGAAAAGAGGACAACTTTAATGGAACAGATTCAATCAATAAAAAACGACCGTGTTAAAACATGGAAAAAATTGCAAACGAGAAAAGGCCGCGACAAAACCGGAACTTATTTGGTGGAAGGCTTTCATTTAGTAGAAGAAGCATTACGTCAAGATGGTTTAGTATTGGAGCTACTTGTTTCAAGTGGTGTCTCTGTTCCAGAAGAGTGGTTAAAAGGCGATTACGATGTGTTTGAAATCAGCGCAGAAATTAGTCATTTAATTAGCGAAACGATGACAGAACAAGGCGTTTTTGCTGTAGTTACTATTTCTGAGCCAGATATGATGCTTTTATATGGCAAAAAATTACTATTAGTAGATGCAGTGCAAGATCCAGGCAATGTTGGTACGTTAATTCGAACTGCTGATGCGGCTGGATATGATTGTGTCATTCTTGGTAGAGGTAGTGCAGACCTTTATAATCCAAAAGTTATACGTAGCACGCAAGGAAGTCACTTCCATATACCAGTTATTCAAGCAGATTTATTTGATTGGATTGCGAATTTAGAAGAAGAGGGTGTTCCAGTAATTGGAGCTGTTTTAGATGAACAAGCTAAATCTTTAAATGATATGCCAAAACGTGAAACATTAGCTTTAATGGTTGGAAATGAAGGTAACGGCATTTCACCTGAATTACAAGAACGGCTTTCCGAAAAAGTCTACATTCCTATATATGGTGACAGTGAATCATTAAATGTTGCTGTAGCAGCAGGAATTTTACTTTATGGTTTAAGAAAATAATAAAAAGTGGTTGATAAGTCGGAATGGATTTATCAACCATTTTTTTAAATCTCTTCTTGTTTTTCCATTTCCCCTTAACAACTTACTAAATATAAGCAACAAAAGATTTATTAGTTACTTTCTGATGATAGTTATGTTACAATAATGTCAGAGGTGAGAATTATGACTGATGCACATACAGTATGTCCAAAGTTTGAATCGGCGTTCCAATTACTAGGTAAACGCTGGACTGGACTTATCATCAATGTCTTACTGACTGGTCCAAAAAGGTTTAAACAAGTTGCCGCTGAGATCCCACAAATGAGTGATCGGGTGCTTGCAGAGCGTTTGAAGGAACTTGAGGAAATGGATATCTGTTTAAGACAAGTTTATCCAGAAACTCCTGTACGCATTGAATATGAATTAACCGAAAAAGGGAAAGCACTCCAAGAAGTAATGCTTGAAGTCCAGTGCTGGGCGGATAAATGGGTGGAAGTACCTAATTGAAAAGAAATAATCTCTCCTAATAATATGGAGAGATTATTTTTTAGCTTGAATCTTTCGCAGAACCATACTATAATAGAAACTATCTAAATAAGTAAAGACAATGAAAGAGCCAAGTAGCGAAGTGAGTCTGTATAGGGAGAAGTGGTCATAGACTGAAAGCCACTTTACAAACGAATTTGTGAACATTTCATCTCTGGAGTCGCTGCCGGGAAGCACAATACGTGTGAAGGTGGTCCGGTTACTAAGCCGTTATCGAATTTTGAGTGGGAACAGATTTTGTTCTTATTAGGGTGGTACCGCGAGAAGTCTCGTCCCTTTGTGGATAGAGCTTTTTTATTTTGTCTAAAAAGAAGGAGTGAACGGTATGTTAGAACAGTTACAAACGCTAAAAAGTGAAGCAGAAACACAAATTAAAGAAGCATCAGACTTAAAAACGTTAAACGACTTACGAGTGAAATATCTTGGAAAAAAAGGCCCAATGACCGAAATCATGAAACAAATGGGAAAACTTTCCGCAGAAGAAAAACCAAAAATGGGTTCTCTAGCTAATGAAGTAAGAACAGCCTTAACTAAAGCGATTACTGGCAAACAGCAAATTCTGGAAACAGAAGCAATCAACGAAAAATTAAAAGCAGAAACAATTGATATTACACTACCAGGAACAGCTCCTAGCATTGGAACAAAACATTTACTGACACAAGTAATTGAAGAGATGGAAGATATGTTCATTGGTATGGGTTACGAAATTGCAGAAGGTCCAGAAGTTGAACTGGATTACTACAACTTCGAAGCACTAAATTTACCAAAAGATCATCCGGCACGTGATATGCAAGATAGCTTCTATATTACAGAAAACACTTTACTACGGACTCAAACATCACCTGTACAAGCAAGAACAATGGAGAAACATGACTTCTCCAAAGGACCTATCAAAGTTATTTGTCCTGGGAAAGTGTACCGTCGCGATAATGATGATGCAACTCACTCCCACCAATTCACTCAAATCGAAGGGCTAGTAGTTGGCGAAAATATCACTTTTGCTGATTTAAAAGGAACGTTGACAGTACTTGCAAAAACTATGTTTGGAGAAGAACGTGAAATTCGTCTTCGTCCATCGTTTTTCCCGTTCACAGAGCCTTCAGTTGAAATGGATATTTCTTGTTTCAAATGTGGTGGTAAAGGTTGTCGCGTGTGTAAAGGAACAGGTTGGATTGAAATTTTAGGAAGTGGTATGGTGCATCCAAACGTACTTGAAATGTCCGGAATTGATTCCACTCGTTACAGCGGATTTGCTTTTGGCTTAGGACCTGAACGTGTTGCAATGTTGAAATACGCGGTCGATGATATTCGCCATTTATATACGAATGATTTACGTTTTACCAAGCAATTCCAAAGCACAGAAACGGGGGAAATCTAATGTTAGTTTCATATAATTGGGTAAAAGAATTTTTCCAAGACTTCCCTTTAACGGCGGAAGAGCTAGGAGAAGCAATTACAAGAACTGGAATCGAAATCGAAGGCGTAGAAGAATTAAGCGCTAGTTTGAAAAATGTTGTAGTGGGGGAAGTTTTATCATGTGAACGCCACCCAGATGCAGAAAAATTGAATAAATGCATCGTTCAAACAGACGAAAATGAACCAGTTCAAATTATTTGCGGCGCACCAAATGTAGCTGCTGGTCAAAAAGTTATCGTAGCCAAAGTTGGCGCAAGACTTCCAGGCGGACTTAAAATCAAACGAGCTAAACTACGCGGTGAAGTGTCAGAAGGAATGATTTGTTCTCTTTCTGAACTAGGCTTTGAAAGTAAAGTTGTACCAAAAGCATATGCAGATGGTATATATGTATTACCAGATCATGTTGAAACAGGGGTAAGCGCGATTACATTACTCGGTTTAGATGATGCGATTCTTGATATGGCTATCACTCCCAATCGTGCAGACGCATTAAGTATGAATGGTGTAGCTCACGAAGTAGGCGCGATTATTCATCAAAAACCAGCACAACCAACAGAACCCGACGTATCTGAAAAAGGGAAAGCAGATGACTTTATTTCTGTAGAAGTGGAAAATCCAGCTGAAACCCCTTATTATGCTATTAAAATGGTCGAAAATATCGAAATTAAAGAATCACCACTTTGGTTGCAAACAAAATTGATGAAGGCTGGCATTCGTCCTCATAATAATGTGGTTGATGTAACAAATTACATCAATTTATTATACGGACAACCCCTTCATTCCTTTGATTATGATAAAATCGGCAGCAAAAAAATCGTTGTCCGTTCCGCAAAAGAGCAAGAAGAAATTACCACACTAGATGGCGAGAAAAGAACTTTACAAGCAGGTCATACAGTCATTACGAACGGAATAGAACCAATTGCTATTGCGGGTGTTATGGGCGGTGAATTTTCTGAAGTAACTCATAGCACAACGACTGTAGCGCTTGAGGGAGCTATTTTCAGTAGTTCATCTATCGGAAAAGCATCTCGCGAATTATATTTACGCACAGAAGCAAGTATCCGTTACGACAAAGGATCGGATGCTTGGAAAGTAGAAAAAGCACTGGCACACGGCGGAGCGCTTATCGCTGAACTGAGCGGCGGCACGCTAATTGGCGGTGTGGTGGAAGTGGATAATCGTAAAAAAGCAGTGAATAAAATCGAAACAAGTTTAACTCGTATTAACCGTATTCTAGGAACAACAATTACCCTTTCTGAAATAAAAACTATTTTTGATCGTTTAGGCTTTGTGTTAGAAGTAAAAGAGGACAAATTGATTGTTGAAGTACCGACTAGACGTTGGGATATTACGATTGAAGCGGACATTTTAGAAGAAGTAGCACGTATTTATGGTTATGATGAAATTCCAGTAACTTTACCAGCGACAAGTACAACTGGCGGCTTATCTGAAAGTCAAAAAGCTCGTCGGGTGATGCGCGCTTATTTAGAATGTGCAGGACTTAACCAAGCATTAACTTATTCTTTAACTTCTAAAAAAGATGCAACACGCTTAGCTTTATCTGATGAAAAAACCGTGGCGCTCTCGATGCCTATGAGTGAGGAACATAGCCATTTAAGAACAAGTATTGTCCCACAATTAATCCGTAGTGCAAGTTATAATATTGCTCGTAAAAATATGGATGTGGCCCTTTACGAAATGGGAACTGTGTTTTATGCAACAGAAGGCGACAATTTACCAATCGAACAAGAACATTTAGCAGGCTTAATTACTGGGAATTGGCACACTTCCGATTGGCAAAAAACACCAAAACCAGTAGATTTCTTTGTTTTAAAAGGGATTGTGGAAGGCTTAGTGAATAAACTAGGAATCAAAGCTGAGCTACACTGGAATCAAACAGAAAAAGAAGAACTGCATCCAGGAAGAACGGCAAGTATCCAGTTAGAAGGAAAAGAAATTGGTTACCTTGGTGCACTTCATCCAGCTGTAGAAGCAAACTATGATTTAAAAGAAACTTATGTATTTGAAATTAATGTAGAAGCTTTACTTGAAGCGACAAAAGAAAAAGTTGTTTATCATCCAATCCCGCGTTATCCGGAAATGACTCGTGACTTAGCATTACTAGTTGATAAAGATATCAACCACGCAACCATATCAGAAGTAATCAAAGAACACGGCGGGAAACTACTAGTAGACATCGAGCTATTTGATATTTTTGAAGGTGAAAGTCTGGGAGAAAATAAAAAATCACTCGCATATACGTTAACTTTCCTTGATAGCGAAAGAACGCTTGTAGAAGAAGATGTCCAAAAAGCGACTAACAAAGTAGTGGAAGCATTACAAACAAAACTGAATGCGATTATTCGCTAAATAAAAAATGAACTAATCTATTTGGAAAACATTTCTATATAGGTTAGTTCTTTTTTTGTATATTTTTATCTTTTTATTGAATTACTGTAAGCTTTTCATTTTTAGTACTTCACTTACTTAAATAACACATGTTATAATTATGACACATGCCAGATAAAAAAGGACGAGAAAAATGACCTATGTAGAAATGAAAGACGTATCCAAATACTATCAAATGGGCGAGAACGTTGTAACGGCTAATGATAAAATCAACTTTGGTATTAAAAAAGGGGAATTTGTAGTCATAGTTGGACCTTCTGGGGCTGGGAAATCCACTGTTTTAAATATCCTCGGTGGAATGGACAACGCAAGCGAAGGCAAAATTATGGTAGATGGACAAGATATTGCCCAATATAATGCAAAACAATTAACCAAATACCGGCGAACGGATGTTGGATTTGTATTCCAATTTTATAATTTAGTACCTAATTTGACTGCCAAAGAAAATGTAGAATTAGCAGCCCAAATTGCGCCTAATGCTTTGGACGCAGAAACTGTTTTAAACCAAGTTGGATTAAGTCATAGATTAGATAATTTTCCCGCGCAATTATCCGGCGGAGAGCAACAACGTGTTGCGATAGCACGTGCGCTAGCTAAAGCGCCTAAACTTCTCCTTTGCGACGAACCTACTGGTGCCTTAGATTATGACACTGGAAAATCAGTCTTAAAACTACTACAAGAAACATGTCAACATACAGGAACCACAGTTATTGTTATTACACATAATACAGCGATTACGCCAATTGCTGATCGAATAATTGAAATTAATAATGCAAAAGTCCGCAGCAACAAAGAAAATCCAGAACCAATGTCTATTGATGATTTAGAATGGTAGAAAGGGGCAACCAGTGAAACGTTCAGCTTTGTGGAAAGATATCTACCGAGAAATTTGGCGTTCAAAAAGTCGATTTATCTCTATTTTTATGCTGATTATGCTTGGTGTTGCTTTTTTCTCCGGTCTAAAAGCAACAGGGCCAGATATGCTTTTAACCGCAAATAACTATTTTAATAAGTATGAATTAGCTAATTTTAATGTACAATCTACCTATGGATTAGATAAATCTGATAAAGATTCATTAGAAAATATTTCAGGGGTTTCAGAAGTGGAGCTCGGTTATACAGCTGATACTTTAATGAAAGATAAAAACATCGTAACAAAACTATTTTCAACGTCAAAAAGTGATCATTTAAATCAGTATAAAGTCATAAGTGGCTATTTGCCAGAAAAATCCGGTGAAATTGCCCTTGATAATAATCAACTTATTCATAAAAATGTCAAGCTTGGTGATGAAGTAACTTTTGTCAAAAGTGATGGCAATAAATTAACTAACACACTAAAAAAATCCACCTATAAAGTGGTTGGATTTGTCCGCTCACCAGCGTATATCCAGAAATCCGAACGGGGATCAAGTACGGTTGGAAAAGGGAAAACAGATGCTTTCGGCGTAATTCCAGAACAAGATTTTGATTTACCAGAATACACGATTGCCAATTTGACATTTGATAATTTAGCCGCTAAACAAGCCTTTAGTGATGCTTATGTAGCTTCTGAAAAAGAAGATAAGACCAAAATAGACAAAGCGCTAAAAGATCAACCAGAAAAACGATTAAATAAAATTAAAACAAGTGAACAAAAGAAACTAGACGATGCAACAGCAGAAATTAATAAAGGAAAAGCAGCATTACAAAGAAATCAAGCTAAACTTACAAATGCAAAAGCAGAGCTCGATGAAGGCTTTTCAAAGTATCAAATTGCAAAAGCTAACTACGATGCTAAGATAAAACAAGGCGAAGCAGAAATTGCATCAGGCGAAAAAGAACTAACGAATGTAAAAAAACAACTAGATGCTTCCAAAATCAAGATTGACCAAGGCGAAGAAGCTATTTTACAAGCCCAAATGGAGTTAGAAGAAGGTAGAGCAGTATGGGAAGATACCAATAATCTTTTAAATACGGCAAATGGATATTTACGAACTGCACGGAAAACACTTGAAAACGCTCAAAAGCAACCAGATTTAACAACTATCGATCTTGACCGCGAAAGCTTGATTGATTCATTTGATATGCTAACATCAGAACTTGATTTTTCGAATGAAGAACGAACAGAATATAAAAACGCAATCAATGACTTACTCGATAATTATGAAAACGGTGAGATTGATGATGCAGACATAAGAAAAGCACTAAATCTAGCACTTGAACAAGTGGCATATGCTGAGAAGGAATATCAATCTGCACGAGCTAATTTAGACGCCGAAAAACAAAAAATAGAACAAGCTGAAAAAACCTTAGCTACGAAAACAACAGAACTTCAAAATGCTAAATCTGCTTATCAACAAGGGTTAGCTAAATACCAAGCAGGTATAGAAAAACTCTCTCTCGCAAAAAAACAATTAGCTGAGGGTAAGAAAACAGGTGCTGCTGAATTACAAAATGCGCTTAACAAGTTAAATGATGGCCAAGCTGAATACGATAAAAATTTGGCATTATTTGAACAAGAAAAAAAGAAAGCAGAAGCTAAATTAGCTAGCGCCGAAAGAGATGTAAAAATCGGCCAAGAAAAGTTAGATGCACTTAAACTTCCGAAATACTATATTCTTGATCGAAGTGATAATCCTGGTTATAGCGAGTACAAAGAAAATGCAGATCGCTTAACATCTTTATCCACAGCTTTTCCGATTTTCTTCTTCCTTATTGCAGCACTTGTATGTTTAACAACTATGACTCGTATGGTTGAGGAGCAAAGAACGCAAATAGGAACATTAAAAGCATTTGGTTATTCAAATGGTAGTATTATTTTGAAATACCTTGTATATGGATCATTAGCAAGTATTATTGGAAGTATTTTAGGCGTATTAATTGGCTTTCAGTTTTTCCCGAATATTATCTTCAACGCCTATAAATCAATGTATGAAATGCCATCAGTAGATATAGATTTTTACTGGAGTTATAGTTTATTAGCGTTATTTGTAGCGTTACTTTGTACTACATTTACAGCTTATGCAGCTTGTCGGTCGGAACTTCGAGCAAATGCAGCCACCTTAATGCGTCCAAAAGCGCCAAAAATTGGGAAACGTATTTTCTTAGAACGCATGAATTTTATCTGGAAACGGATGAATTTTACAAGTAAAGTAACAGCAAGAAATTTATTCCGATATAAGCAACGTATGTTAATGACGGTTCTTGGTGTGGCGGGATGTACGGCGTTAATTCTTACTGGTTTCGGGCTTCGTGATTCTATCAGTGATATTGCAAAAATGCAGTACGGGGAAATTATGAAATATGATGCAGCTGTTTATCAGGATATGAGCGCGCCACCAACTGCCAAAGAAGCGTATGATAAATTACTGGCTGATCAAAATATTAAAGGTAAACTTTCGATGTCCCAAACAAATCTTGATGCTGTAAAATCTGGTCAATCAGCTCAAAATGCATCTATCATTGTGCCTAAAAATCTAAATGAATTACCAGATTATGTGGTTCTTCGTGATCGAGCAAGCCATACAACAGAAAAACTCACAGATGACGGCGCAATAATTAGTGAAAAATTAGCAAAAATCCTAGATGTAAAACCAGGAGATACCATTACAGTTAAAAATGCTCAAAATGATAAATTCAAAATAAAAGTAAGCGATATTACTGAAAATTATGCATTACACTACATTTATATGACACCAAGCTATTATCAAAAAATCTTTGATAAAAATCCAGCTTATAACCTAGATTTATTAATGTTAAAAGACACTTCTTCCAAAGTGGAAACCGCATTTGCTGAAAAATTAGTAGATAGCAAGGCGATTCTAAATGTAACTTTCTCCAATAATGTTAGCTCAATGTTAACTGATACACTCGACAGTCTTAATATCGTTATTGTTGTACTTATTACATCTGCCGCACTTCTGGCATTTGTTGTTCTGTATAATTTAACCAATATTAATGTATCCGAACGTATTCGAGAACTATCTACTATCAAAGTACTTGGGTTTTATCCAAAAGAAGTTACCATGTATGTTTATCGTGAAAATATCATTTTAACTATAATGGGAATTTTTACAGGTTTTGTTCTTGGGTTCTTCTTACATCGCTTTATTATTACAACCGCAGAAGTAGATCAAATGATGTTCAGTCCAGCAGTTAATTGGACAAGTTATCTGTTCTCAGGAATACTGACACTTATTTTTGCCTCAGTCGTTATGATCGTGATGCACATTAAACTTAAACGCATAGATATGATAGAAGCACTAAAATCAGTCGAATAATAATAAGAGAACTTGCTTTTAAAGTAAGTTCTTTTATTTGACTTCAAAGTGAAGAAAGATTAAACTAGAAAATAGTTTAAGGGGTGAACTTTATTTGGAAAAACAAAAGGTAAAACAACTAATTAAGAGTTACCAACAAACTTACATATTTGCAATGACACACATACATCAATCTATTTCAGAAATTTCAGCAAACACAGTCGACCTTTCCATAGAACAATTTTTTGTCCTTCGTGAAATCGCGGCTTACGATGGCATTAGCGCGACAGAACTTGCGGCTGCACTCTCTGTAAACAAAAGTGCTATTACACCAAAGCTGAAACGACTGGTAGAAAAAGGCTATATCCGAAGAGAAAAAAATCATCAAGATAAACGAGCAGTTATTTTAACCATCTCCGAAAAAGGGAATAGCGTTTATGAAGAATGTGAGAAACGCTTAGAGCTTCTTGTAAACGAATGGTTAGAAATTCTTGGGGAAGAAGACAGCGAACACTTTTTTGAATTATTCCAGAAAATCACTAATTCAGTTGTTCAGTCTAAAAAATAAAAGGAGAGATTTGGCATGAAATGGATTATGAAACTCCGCTGGGCCATTTTAGCTTTTTGGCTTGCAGCAGCAGTCGTATTAATGTTTATTGCACCACCCATGGCAGATCTTGTACGCGAAAAAGGCGAATTAAAACTGCCCGATGGCTATCCGTCATCACTTGCAACAGAAATGCAAAAGAAACACAACCCGGATGATAAAGGCTCAGCTTATATTGCTGTTTATACAGCTGATCATAAATTAAACGGAACAGAATTAAACGATATCAAAAAATCACTTGACTCTATAAACAAAGATAAAGACGAACTTCATGTAACAAATGTCTTATCGAGCTTCAATCAACCCGAATTAAAAGATAAATTCTTATCAAAAGATGGTAAAACATTGGTAGCAAGCCTTACCGTAGATGATACAGATGCTTCTGTAAAAAGTATACGCAATGCTTTAGACAAGAAAATGGATGTTAAGGGTGTTGATACGTATTTAACTGGGAATAAGCTCATTCAAGAAGATGTAGTTCAAGGATCAGAGGACGGTTTACATAAAACAGAAGGCATCACAGTTGTCTTTATTTTAGTTGTATTATTCCTTGTTTTCCGTTCTGCAGTGGCTCCATTTATCCCACTAATCACAGTTGGAATCAGTTATCTAGTTGCACAAAGCACAGTAGCTTTCTTAATAGACCTCTTTAATTTCCCGGTTTCTACTTACACGCAGATATTTATGGTCTGTATCATGTTTGGAATTGGAACCGATTATTGTATTCTCTTAATGAGCAGATTTAAAGAAGAAATGGGTGCAGGGCTTAATCCACGAGAAGCTGTTCATACCACTTACCGCACAGCTGGAAAGACAGTTATTTACAGTGGTGTAGCTGTTTTAGTTGCATTCACCTCTTTATACTTTGTTCAATTCGATTTATATCGTTCCGCAGTAGCAGTTGGTGTCGGGATTGTTGTTTTACTAGCCGCACTTTACACGCTCGTGCCATTCTTTATGAGTACGCTCGGAACGCATCTATTCTGGCCACTAAATAAAAATATAAGTCATAAAGAAAATAAAATTTGGGGAGCTGCTGGTAAATTCACTTTTGCAAGACCGTGGATTGCACTTTTGATTGTTGCAGCTATCACCTTACCACCAATTTTACTTCACACAGGGACAGAATCATTCAATTCACTAGATGAAATTAGCGATAAATATCCATCTAAAAAAGGTTTTGAAATCGTCTCCGATAGTTTTGGAGCCGGACAAGTCGCGCCAACTCAAATCTTTATTGAAAATGATGATAACATGCGCACAACAGAATATATTGCGCAAATCGAAAAAATTTCTGATGATTTATCTCATTTAAAAGGTATTGACATGGTTATGAGTGCGTCGCGTCCTGCCGGGAAACGAGTGGATGATATTTACATCAAAAACCAGGCCGGACAAGTAAATGATGGCGTTGGTCAAGCAACAGATGGTGTGGGTGAAGTGAAGAAAGGCTTAGACTCTGCTAGTTCAGAACTCAAAAAATCAGAGCCAGAACTTGATAAAGCCGTTTCAGGAGTTAATGATTTACAAAAAGGAACGGTGGCAACTAAAGAAGGTATCAATCAATTACAAACCGCGCTAACGCAAATCCAAACAGGAATTGAAAGCGGAGCAACTGGCGCTGGTGACTTGAAAAAAGGCGTTACAGAAGCAAAATCTCAATTAGCTACTTTACAAAACGGAGAGGCTCAAATCCAAGCAGGTTATGTTGAAATTCAAAAAAACTTGCAAAATGTAGCAGATCAATTAAAAGGTTTTGAAAACCCTAACGCACAAGCGATTGACACATCCAAATTAGAAGCACAGTTTAAAAAAATCGGCGAATCTTTCCAAACATTCGCAACAGCTCATCCAGAAGTAAGAAACGATCCTAAGTTCCAAAAACTAGCTGCTGATATTCAAGGTTTAGAAACGGCTGGTAGCGAACTAAAAACAGCGGCAGGACAACAAATGGCCGCACTTCAATCAAAAATGAACGAATTAAATCAAGGGATTCAACAACTAGCAACTGCGATGAATCAATTAAACCAACAATCTAAACAAATTTCTGATGGCCTTAGTGCATTTAGTACAGGACTTGGCCAAGTAGAAACGGGATTAGATCAATTAGAAAAAGGTCTAAATCAAGCAGCTGATGGTCAAAATCAAGTTGTTTCCAAAATGCCTGAAATCTCTAGTGCCCTAACTCAAATTGCAGCTGGGCAAGGTGCACTAAAAGAAGGTTTTGCAGGAATTAGCGGTCAAATGGGTGAGTTGACAGATGGCTTAACTTCTGGCGCTGATGGTTTAGGGAAAGTAGAAAGCGGCTTAAACACCGCTAATGGACTTATTGATGATTGGTCCAAGGTTCCATATGCAAGTTCTGGAATATACGTACCAGATGCGTTACTAAAAAATGCCGATTTCCAAAAAGTATTAGATCAATACATTTCTTCAGATGGAAAAATGGCAACAATTAATGTTATTTTGACAAAAAATCCATATTCCAATGAAGCAATGGATTCCATTGATGACATTAACGACCAACTCGCAGCCACTATGAAAGGTACTAAACTGGAAAATGCGAAGATTGGTATCGGTGGAATGACTAGTGCTAACTACGATACAAGAGATATGTCGACAGCAGATTATCATTTAGTACTTGTCATTGTTTTAGCGAGTGTATTCGTCACACTTGTTGTAGTTCTTCGTTCTCTAGTTATGCCAATTTATCTAATTGCATCACTTGTATTAACGTACTTTGCTGCACTTGGATTTGCAGAAATTATCTTTATGCGAATTCTAGGATATAGCGGTCTAACATGGGCAACCCCATTCTTCGGATTCGTTGTACTCGTTGCACTCGGTATTGATTACTCGATATTCCTTATGTCAAGATTTAATGAATATAATGGACTTTCTGTTCGCGATAGAATGATCAAAGCGATGAAAAATATGGGAGGCGTTATCTTCTCTGCTGTTATCATTCTCGGTGGAACTTTTGCCGCTATGATGCCGGCTGGTGTGCTTTCCTTGCTTGAAATTGCAACAGTAGTTCTAATTGGTCTAGTGCTTTATGCCGTCGTTATCTTACCGCTATTTGTTCCAGTAATGGTTAAATTGTTCGGTCGAGGCAATTGGTGGCCATTTATCACAAGAAAAGGGGACCATCAAGAAAACGTCCCACCTAAAGAATAAGTAAAGAACCGCATTCCTACATAGGGAGTGCGGTTTTTAGTTTAATTTAAAATACTAATTTGCTAAGATATATGTAGAGAGAAGCAAAAAAGGAGATGGAATCAGATGATCAAACTCGAAAATGACTGGGATGAGTTACTAAAAGATGAGTTTAACCAATCTTATTATTTAAAACTTCGCCAGTTCCTAAAAATAGAATACCAAACCAAAAAAGTCTTTCCAGATATGTATGATATTTTTAATGCCTTAAAACACACTGCATATAAAGATGTAAAAGTAGTTATCCTTGGTCAAGATCCATATCACGGACCAGGGCAAGCACACGGACTCTCTTTTTCAGTACAAAAAGGAGTGCCAATTCCACCCTCGTTACAAAATATTTATACTGAATTACATCAGGATTTAAATTGTGAGATTCCAAACAACGGCTACTTAATACCTTGGGCAGAACAAGGCGTACTTTTGTTAAACACGGTACTAACCGTTCGTGCAGGTCAGGCCAATTCTCACCGTGGTCAAGGATGGGAAACGTTAACCACACGTATCATCGAAATGATTAACCAAAAAGAAGAGCCAGTAGTTTTTTTGCTTTGGGGGAATAATGCAAAAGAGAAATTACCATTATTAACTAATCCAAAACATATTGCATTCACTTCCGTTCATCCTAGCCCGCTATCCGCTTCACATGGTTTTATGGGATGTAAACATTTTTCTAAAACAAATCAATTTTTAGCGCAAAATGGTATCAAACCAATTGATTGGCAAATTCCTTCTATATAATTAATAGCGCCTCGTCTTTAGTTGACGGGGCGCTTTTTCATTTTTTAGCAATTTTCAGGGCTTTTTCTGTATTAGCAAAATGCTGTTTGGTATATTTAGCTAATGTTTCTAGTCCAAATCGTTCAATAATCTCTGCCGCAACAACGTCCACGTGAGGTCCGGCACCTTTTGGAAGTGGAATACCAACTTCTTTTGACATAGCATCAAAGGCTTGTACAAATTTATACCGAGCAATAATCGAAGCTGCTGCCACAGAAAGATGAAGTCCTTCTGCTTTCGTTGCGAAAAATACATCTTCCCGAATAATACTTGGCTCTTTTGCTAAATATCGATAGTACGTATTTTTTTCAGCAAATTGATCAATTAAAATAGCTTCTGGTTTTCTTGGAGCAAGTTTTTTAAGGACATTCTCAATAGCACGGTTATGTAGTAAAGCTTTCATTTGGCCTTGGTTCATGCCCTTTTTTTGAAGTTCATTGTATTTAGGATTAGGGCAGAGTAGCACACTATGTGGAACGATTGGCATGATTTTCTCTGCGATGCGGCAAATTTCTGGGTCTTTCATGGCTTTTGAATCTTTCACACCAAGCTCTTTTAAAAGCGGCATCATCTCAGCGTCTACATAAGCTGCGCAAACTGTAATTGGACCAAAAAAATCACCAGTACCCACTTCATCAGACCCAATCACATTTTTTGCTGCAAAGTTTGCTGGAAGTACGACTTTTGAAACACTTGGCGTCTTCGTTTTTGCTTCTGGAAGTGTGGTTACCCATTTTTTCGCTTCTTCTTCTCCTTTTACACCTTGGAACATTACTTTACGAGATTTATATCCAGTGATAGAAACGCCAGGTTTTTTTGCAGCAAAAACAGCTCCAGGCGGTAGTTTTGGATTAGAAAAGGGAAGATATGTTTGTTTCATTTTTTCAAGTGTCGGTGGATCAACTAAGATTACTGTATTTGCGATAAGGCATCATCCTTTCAAAGTTCTATTGTAACATACTACGACGAAAGACTGAATATCGGCTAAACGGGTGATTGAGTCTTTTCTTTCCCGCTTTTTCGTGATAAGATTATGACAAGTAGCGGCCTAAAATGAATTTGGGCGAGGAGGAATTTACGTGGCAAATGAGAGAAATAAAGTAGTGACAACAATTTACGGTCGAGAATATACAATTGTTGGCGTAGAAACAGCAGACCACTTACGAAAAGTAGCTCGCGAGGTCGATGAAAAAATGCACGAAATCGGATCCCAAAATCATGCGCTAGATAGTGGCAGGCTCGCAGTATTAACAGCTGTAAATGCAACTCATGATTATCTAAAATTAGAACAAAAATATTTAGAGTTGGAACAAGAACTAGCTCGAATTAAAGGAAGAGATTAATGATTTTAAATGCGATTATTTTAATTTTACTTGTTTGTGGTTTTTTTGCAGGATATAGAACTGGCCTAATCAAACAACTTATCTTATTAATTGGTTATATTTTGGCATTTTTTATCTCGTATACGTATTACGAAGATTTAGCGCCTCACTTAACTTTTATACCTTATCCAGGTAGCGATACTGCAGATGGATTATCCATTATTTTACAAGAATTACGAACAGAAACGGCTTATTACAATGTACTCGGATTTGCAATAATTTTCCTTGTTTCCATCATTGTTGTTCATATGCTAGCTTCACTTGTTGGCGGGTTGACTAAAATTCCAGTCTTGCGCCAAATCAACGGGTTATTAGCAGCTGTTTTTGGTGTTGTTAAGTCTTACTTAATTATTTTTGTTGTGTTGTTTATCATGGCAATTTATCCGGCAAATTGGTCTGAAAATCTAATTGATAGCTCGACGGTTGCTCAGTGGATGTTAGAAAACACGCCAATTTTGTCCGAACAATTTTATGACTGGATGACAGACATTCTGCCAAAATAAAAGAAACATTCGATACCAGATGTATACTCTTAGCCAATTTTGGATAGGATTTCTCTGGTATTTTTTAATGACGTTATGGGGAGGAAGAAAGATGGCTACCAATAAAAAAGAAATTATTCGTTTACTTGAAGAAATTGCCACTTATATGGAACTAAAAGGAGAAAATAGCTTTAAAATATCTGCTTTCCGAAAAGCTGCACAAGCAATTGAATTAGATAGCAGAAGCCTTTCTGAAATAGATGTTTTTACGAAGATTAGCGGTATCGGAAAAACAACAGGCGAAATTATTCAACGCTATTTAGATAGCGGAGAATGTCCAGAACTCGAGGAACTAAAAAAGGAAGTACCTGCTGGCCTCGTTCCACTTTTAGATGTGCCAGGGCTTGGAGGGAAGAAACTATCACGCCTTTATCATGAACTTGGCGTGGTGGATAAAGAAACACTACTTCAAGAAGCAGAAAACGGTCATATCGAAGCATTAAAAGGTTTCGGTAAAAAGTCTGCGGAAAAAATGGCTGAAGCTGTCCGCGAAATGGGCGAACGACCTGATAGATATCCACTAAATGATGTGTTACCAATCATCCAAGAAGTAGAGGCTTACCTTGCTGAAATTTCTTCCATCGAAACGTTTGCACAGGCAGGTAGTTTACGTAGATTGCGGGAAACGGTCAAAGATTTAGATTACGTTATTGCCACAGAAAAACCAGACGAAGTGCAAAAAGCTTTACTTGCGTTTCCATTAATTACAGATGTTACTGGTGCAGGAGAAACAAAAGTATCTGCTGTATTAGAAAATAATATTACTATTTCAGTAGATTTTCGCTTAGTAGAAAAGAAAGCTTTTGCAACCACACTGCATCATTTTACTGGTTCCAAAGATCATAATATTAAAATGCGCCAGTTAGCTAAACAATCTAATGAAAAAATAAGCGAATATGGTGTGGAGCAGGAAGACGGTAATGTTCGTCATTTTCAGTCAGAAAAAACGTTTTTTGAGCATTTTAATATTCCATTTTTACCTCCTGAAGTCCGCCGAGATGGCACAGAAATTGAGCGCGTAACAAAAGATACTAAGTTCCTTGAGTTAAGCGATATTCGGGGTGACTTACACATGCATACAACTTGGTCAGATGGAGCATATGCGATTCCAGAAATGATTGAAGCATGTATCGCAAAAGGTTATGAATACATGGTAATTACTGATCATGGAAAATTTTTACGAGTAGCAAATGGACTCGACGAAAAAAGACTTTTAGAACAACAAGCTGAAATCAAAAAAGTAGCAGCAAACTATCCAGAAATTGATGTCTATTCTGGTGTGGAAATGGATATTTTAGCAGATGGTTCTCTTGATTTTGAGGATGAAACATTGAAACAATTGGATTTTGTTATTGCTTCTATTCATTCCAGTTTTCAACAATCAGAAGAAGAAATTATGAAACGATTAAAAACAGCATGTGAAAATCCATATGTGCGATTAATTGCTCATCCAACTGGTAGAATTGTCGTGAAAAGAAAACCATATCATGTTAATATGAAAGAACTAATTAAGTTAGCGAAAAATACAGGAACTGCTCTGGAATTAAATGCGAATCCTCAGCGCCTAGATTTAAACCGAGAGCATTTAGAAATGGCACATGCGGCCGGGGTTCCCATTGCGATTAATACAGATGCACATGACACAAAACATCTTGATTTCATGTCCATTGGTGTTCGCGCTGCAACGAAAGCTTGGTTAGATAAATCCGCAATCCTGAATACAAAATCAGCAAAAGAATTTCAACAATTTATACAGAATAAATAACTTTTAAAAAGAAGGATGACTCATGGAAAAAAAAGTAGAAGCCATATTAGAATTTGATAAAATAAAAAAACAGCTTACCGAATTTGCTTCTTCTTCACTAGGGGAGCAAGCTATTTTGGAACTCGCTCCAGCTACAAATTTTCAAGTCGTACAAAAATCACAACTTGAAACCGAAGAAGGAGCCAAAATTATTCGTTTACGAGGAAGTGCGCCAATTACTGGTTTAACAGATGTTTTTGCCCATTTAAAGCGTCTGGAAATTGGTGGCGATTTAAACGGTCTGGAAATCTATCAAATTGGTAGCAACTTACGAGTAAGTCGCCAAATGAAAAATTTTATGACTGATTTACTAGAAATGGGTGTCGAATTACCATTACTCGGCGCGCTTTCTGATGAACTTTTGGTATTAAAAGAAGTAGAAGAAGATATTGCCATTTCTGTAGATGAAAGTGGGAAAATATTAGATACAGCAAGTGAGGCGCTAAGCACGATTCGCCGGACACTTCGCCGCACGGAAGATCGTGTCCGTGAAAAACTCGAATCTTATTTACGGGATCGAAATGCTTCCAAAATGTTAAGTGATGCTGTTATTACAATTCGAAATGATCGTTATGTCATTCCTGTTAAGCAAGAATATAAAGGGCATTATGGCGGGATTGTTCACGACCAGTCTGCTTCTGGACAAACCTTGTTCATTGAGCCGCAAAGTGTAGTTGATCTAAATAATGAACGAAAGGCTTTGCAAGCAAAAGAAAAGCAAGAAATCGAACGAATTCTTGCTGAAATATCAGCATCTTTAGCCGGATGGATTAACGAAATTCATCACAATACTTTTATTTTAGGTCGCTATGATTTTATTTTTGCAAAAGCACGTTTTGGTAAAGCAATGAAAGCAGTAACACCACATTTAAGTGATGCAGGTATTGTTCATTTAATAGCAGCAAGACATCCGCTCTTAGATGCAGCTAATGTAGTTGCCAACGATATTTATTTAGGTGAAGATTTTACTACAATTGTAATCACAGGACCAAATACTGGCGGTAAAACAATAACCTTAAAAACATTAGGACTATTAACATTGATGGCACAATCAGGTTTGCAAATTCCAGCGCAAGAAGATTCTACTATCGCTGTGTTTGAGCATGTATTTGCTGATATTGGAGACGAACAATCGATTGAACAAAGCTTGAGCACATTCTCCTCCCATATGACAAACATTGTTTCCATTTTAGAAAAAGTGAACCATAAGTCGCTTATTTTATATGATGAACTCGGGGCAGGAACAGATCCACAAGAAGGAGCAGCACTAGCAATTGCAATTCTTGATGCAAGTCATGAAAAAGGCGCAAGTGTTGTTGCAACAACCCATTATCCTGAACTAAAAGCATATGGCTATAACCGTGTTCATGCAACGAATGCTTCTGTGGAATTTAATGTGGAAACCCTTAGCCCAACGTATAAATTACTAATTGGTGTTCCCGGTCGAAGTAATGCTTTTGATATATCGCGCCGTCTCGGTTTAAGTGAAAACATTATTACAGAAGCAAGAAGCCTTGTAGATACCGAAAGTGCTGATTTAAATGACATGATTTCGAGCTTAGAAGAAAAACGAAATCTAGCAGAAACGGAATATGAAGAAGCACGGGAACTAGCTCGCGGGGCTGATGCTCTTTTAAAAGATTTACAAAAAGAAATAACGAATTACTATCAACAAAAAGATAAATTAATGGAACAAGCAAGGGAGAAAGCTGCAAACATTGTCACAAAAGCAGAAGTAGAAGCCGAAGAAATTATCCACGAATTGCGCACAATGCAATTAAACGGAGCAGCAGGGATCAAAGAACATGAGCTTATCGATGCAAAAACAAGACTAGGAAAAGCAAAACCGAAAACAATCAACAAAACCATTCCGCAAGCACCAAAACAAAAACCACATGTCTTCCAAGTTGGCGACAATGTTCGAGTTTTATCCCTAGGACAAAAAGGAACACTTTTAAACAAAATTAGTGATAAAGAGTGGAACGTTCAAATCGGTATTATCAAAATGAAAATCAAGACTACTGATTTAGAATACATTCAACCTGAAACACCCAAAAAACAACGCATCATCACATCTGTTCATAGTAGTGACTCACCAGTAAAAAGTGAACTCGATTTGCGCGGTGAACGTTATGAAGACGCTTTGCAAAAAGTGGATAAATACCTTGATGAAGCCTTGCTTGCAGGATATCCACAAGTAGCCATCATTCACGGTAAAGGAACTGGCGCACTGAGAACAGGTGTCACCGAGTATCTGAAAAATCATCGCATGGTTAAATCCATCCGTTTCGGAGCAGCGGCAGAAGGCGGAAACGGTGTGACGATTGTCGAGTTCAAGTAAACAACTGAGCAAAAACATGGCTCCAAATAGGTCTAGGTGCTATACTGTGTGTACAAAAGTCATAAGGAGTGAAATAAATCATGGTAAAAGAAATTACAGATGCAACATTTGAACAAGAAACTAGCGAAGGTTTAGTATTAACAGATTTCTGGGCAACATGGTGTGGTCCTTGCCGCATGGTGGCTCCAGTTTTAGAAGAAATACAAGAAGAACGTGGCGAAGCACTTAAAATCGTCAAAATGGACGTAGATGAAAACCCTGAAACACCAGGAAGCTTTGGTGTGATGAGTATTCCAACACTTCTTATCAAAAAAGACGGCGAAGTAGTAGAAACTATTATTGGTTACCATCCAAAAGAAGAACTGGATGAAGTCATCAACAAATACGTTTAAAATTATGCTAAAATGAAAGAAGCTTAGGACTAACATTCTAAGCTTCTTTTTAAATGTATAACTGGAGTTGATAAAATGTCTTCTGAACATATCCAAAATAAATTAGCGCTTCTGCCAGACCAACCTGGTTGCTATTTGATGAAAGATAGACAAGGAACCATTATTTACGTTGGGAAAGCAAAAGTGTTGAAAAATCGTGTACGTTCTTATTTTTCAGGGACACATGATAGTAAAACACAACGATTAGTTCAAGAAATTGTGGACTTTGAATATATTGTTACTTCATCCAATGTAGAAGCGTTACTACTAGAAATCAATTTAATCAAAAAACATGACCCGCGTTTTAATATACGTTTAAAAGATGATAAAACGTATCCATTTATAAAAATTACTAACGAACGACATCCGCGTTTGATTATTACCCGTCAAGTCAAGAAAGATAAAGGGAAATATTTCGGACCATATCCAAATGTCTATGCTGCAAATGAAGTGAAACGTATTTTAGATCGGCTATATCCGCTTCGAAAATGTAGCACGTTACCAAATAAAGTATGTTTATATTATCACCTCGGACAATGTCTTGCACCATGCGTATTTGACGTGGAGGCAAGTAAATATAAAGAAATGCAAGATGAAATTGTGGCATTCTTAAATGGCGGCTATAAAACCGTCAAAAATGACTTAATGAAAAAAATGCAAGTGGCCGCAGAAAATATGGAATTTGAAAAAGCAGGAGAATTTCGCGACCAAATTAACGCAATCGAAACAACGATGGAAAAACAAAAAATGACAATGAATGATTTTGTTGACCGTGATGTATTTGGTTATGCTATTGATAAAGGCTGGATGTGTGTCCAAGTATTCTTCATCCGTCAAGGAAAACTCATTGAGCGCGATGTTTCGCAGTTTCCATTTTACAATGATGCGGATGAAGATTTCCTCACATTTATTGGTCAGTTTTATCAAAAAGCAAATCATATTCCGCCAAAAGAAATCTATTTACCAGATGATGTTGATAGCGAAGCCGTTCAAGCGGTTGTTCCCGACACAAAAATCATCGTACCACAACGCGGAAACAAAAAAGAACTTGTAAAACTAGCTTATAAAAATGCCAAAATCGCCTTAAATGAAAAATTCATGTTACTAGAACGCAATGAAGAACGAACAGTCGGTGCGGTAGAACGGCTTGGTGAAGCAATGGGAATTCCAACACCATCACGCGTGGAAGCTTTTGACAACTCCAACATTCACGGTACAGACCCAGTTTCGGCCATGGTCACATTTCTTGATGGCAAACCAAGTAAAAATGATTACCGGAAATACAAAATCAAAACCGTGGAAGGTCCGGATGATTATGCTACGATGCGTGAAGTTATTCGAAGACGTTACTGGAGAGTGCTAAAAGAGAGACTACCAATGCCTGATTTGATACTAATTGATGGTGGTAAAGGCCAAATTGACAGCGCTAAAGACGTCCTTATAAATGAATTAGGCTTAGACATACCAGTAGCAGGACTTGCCAAAGACGACAAACACCGTACCAGTCAACTATTATTTGGTGATCCACTAGAAATAGTTCCACTTGAGAGAAACAGCCAAGAATTCTATTTACTGCAACGAATGCAAGATGAGGTCCATCGCTTTGCCATCACATTCCATCGCCAATTACGTAGCAAAACAGGTTTCCAATCCATTCTTGATGGCATTCCAGGCGTAGGTCCGGGACGTAAGAAAAAACTACTCAAACATTTTGGTTCCATGAAAAAATTAAAAGAAGCTTCTGTGGAAGAAATCAAAGAAGCTGGTGTTCCTATGAATGTTGCAGAAGAAGTGCATAAACACATTACCACTTTCAATGAAAAAGCCAAAAATACGGAACAAAAATAATTTTAGTTGCAAATACCAGTTAGGCAATTTAGCTTCAATAGATTTAAAAACACCAATGACTCTTAGGTTATTGGTGTTTTTATACATTCAAGTTATTTTTATAAATTAAATAGCAATCACTCTTCCCTTCAACACATAAATGCGCTAAAATAAAATCATTGATAAAAAAGAATGAAAGCCAGGAGGAACGAGAGTGGGACTAGTCGTATTAAAATTTGGAGGAACGTCTGTTAGCACCGTAGATAAAATTGGAAAAACAGCGGACCAAGCCATCTATGAAAAAAAACAAGGAAATAGAGTCATCATCGTCGTTTCTGCGATGGGAAAATCAACCGACAAATTAGTAGCAATGGCGGAAGAAATTAGTGAAACGCCAGATAAACGCGAAATGGATATGCTACTTTCTACTGGTGAACAAATTACGATTGCACTACTAGCAATGACGTTAAAAGAAAAAGGCCATGACGCTATTTCTTTAACAGGTTGGCAAGCTGGCATTGAAACAGAAGCAGTACATAGTAATGCAAGGATTGCTGAAATTGATAGTTCGCGTATAGAATCTGCGCTTGATTTAGGACAAATTGTTGTGGTTGCAGGATTTCAAGGTTTCACTTCGGATGGAGAAATTACTACTTTAGGCAGGGGTGGTTCTGATACAACTGCGGTTGCAATTGCATCAGCTTTAAATGCAGAAAAATGTGCTATTTGTACTGATGTTGTCGGAGTGTTCACAACAGATCCGCGCTATGTCAAAAATGCTCAAAAACTAGAACAAATAACCTATGATGAAATGTTAGAACTAGCTAACCTAGGAGCAGGAGTTTTGCATCCACGCTCTGTCGAATATGCGAAAAACTTCCGGATACCGCTTGAAGTAAGAGCGAGTCACGAAAAAGAACCTGGCACAATGATTAAGGAGGATTTAACAATGGAAAATACCAAAGTAGTCCGTGGAATCGCTTTTGAAGACCAAATCACCCGTGTAACTATTCACTGGAAACAAAAAGAAGCTATGCGAGTATCTAAAGTCTTCACAAAATTAGCCGAAAATAATATTGACGTGGATATTATTATTCAGGGGATTACAGGACTAGGTCATGGCAATCTATCCTTCACAATCAAAACAAGTGCACTTTTAGCCACACTAGCTGTTTTAGAAGAAAGTAAAGAACTACTTCAAATCGAAAAACTCGAATCTGAACAAGAATTAGCAAAAGTATCTATTGTTGGCTCTGGAATGGTAAGTAATCCAGGAGTAGCTGCACAAATGTTTGAAGCTTTAACAGAGAATAATATTCCAATTAAAATGATTAGCACATCAGAAATCAAAGTTTCCACTGTAGTTTCTGCCCGTAACATGGTAGAAGCAGCCCAAGCTTTACATGATCAATTTGAGTTAGATAAATAAAAATAAGCTTGAAGTAACGCGACTACTCCTAAATTAGGATGTACATCTGTTACCTCAAGCTTATTTTTTAGTAACGCTCTTCGTTATCAACCGTTTCTTTACGGTCCCATTTCACAATAATAGTTACTTGCTTTTTGCGTGTGTCTACTTCATCATAACTTTCAGTATAGAGTTTTTTCTGCGCTTGTAATTGTTCCGCTACAAAACCAGCTTCTAGTTTAAAAGTCGGATTTTCTTGAGAAGTAAATCGCGCTTCCACCATTTCACCTTGCAAAAGCAAACGCAATTCATCTTTCTTTTCCTTCAAAATACTAAATTTTCCCCATGAAGCTTTTTCAAAGAAATCTGCTACTTCATCAAGAGTCTCCAGTGGGAATTTACGTGCTAAATCTTTCCCAGCCCAGTACATAATGTGAGGCGCCTCATCACCAAGTATTTCGGGAATTAAGTAATTTCGTAATAAATCTAAACCAAAGCTTGGGACGAGTATATGTTCCTCGTGTCCATTCTGTTCATTTTCTGTCATATCGGATACCCCACTTTCATACACCATTATAACCAAAATCACCCCAAAATGGAAAGCACAACAAAGAATTTTCTATAAAAAAGCTTTTTTCATAGAAAAGACTTGCGAAAAAGCCGAAAAATAAGAAAATGGAAGGTATAGATAAAAAAATGGAAATTAATAAAGAAATTGAGGCGAGACTGTGAAACAAGCTATTGGCTTTATTGATTCGGGAGTAGGCGGTTTGACAGTAGTGCGAGAAGTGCTAAAACAGCTACCCCATGAACAAGTATATTATTTAGGAGATACCGCACGTTGCCCTTATGGACCACGTGACAAAGAAGAAGTAGCTAAGTTTACTTGGGAAATGACTAATTTCTTAGTAGATCGCGGAATCAAAATGCTCGTTATTGCTTGTAATACCGCAACCGCAGCTGCACTATATGATATTCGTGAAAAATTGGATATTCCTGTGATTGGCGTTATTCAACCAGGTTCAAGAGCAGCACTAAAAGCAACTAAAAATAACAAAATCGGCGTTTTAGGAACGATTGGAACCGTCGAAAGCATGGCATATCCAACGGCATTAAAAGGATTAAATCGCCGGGTAGAAGTAGATTCGCTTGCTTGTCCAAAATTTGTATCTGTCGTAGAATCTGGTGAGTACAAAAGTGCTATTGCTAAAAAAGTAGTAGCTGAATCACTTTTACCACTTAAAAGCACCAAGATTGATACGGTAATTTTAGGTTGCACACATTACCCACTTTTAAAACCGATTATTGAGAATTTTATGGGCGATGGTGTGTCAGTCATTAACTCTGGGGAAGAAACGGCAAGTGAAGTAAGTGCCTTACTAGATTATCATAATTTACTAGATGCCACAGATGAAGAAATTGAACATCGTTTTTTCACAACAGGTTCCACACAAATTTTCAAAGATATTGCAAAAGACTGGTTAAATATGCCAGATATGATAGTAGAACATATAAAACTAGGAAAATAAGAGGTGTCACTAATGAGAGTTGATGGAAGAGAAAAAAATGCACTACGAAAAATCGAAGTCACACCAGATTACTTAATGCATCCAGAAGGTTCTGTGTTAATCGCATCAGGAAATACAAAAGTTATTTGTTCAGCAAGTGTAGAAACAAAAGTGCCACCATTCATGCGCGGAGAAGGTCGTGGCTGGATTTCCGCAGAATACTCCATGTTACCACGAGCTACAAATACACGAAATATCCGAGAGTCTTCGAAAGGTAAAGTAACTGGGAGAACAATGGAAATTCAGCGCCTTATTGGACGTGCTTTACGTGCAGTAGTTGACTTAGATGCACTTGGCGAACGAACTATTTGGTTAGATTGTGATGTTATCCAAGCGGATGGGGGAACACGAACAGCTTCTATCACAGGTGCTTTCATCGCAATGGTCATGGCAATTGCTAAATTAGACGAACAAGTTCCATTTACTAAATTTCCAGTAAAAGATTTTCTTGCAGCAACAAGTGTTGGTGTTCTAGAAGAGGGCGGTACAGTGCTTGATCTTAACTACATAGAAGATAGTGCAGCACAAGTGGATATGAATATTATTATGACCGGGAGCGGCGCCTTTGTGGAACTACAAGGAACAGGCGAAGAAGCCACTTTTTCAGAAACTGAATTAGCTGAACTAATTGCTCTAGGTAAAAAAGGAATAAGTGAACTAATCGAAATCCAAAAAGAAATACTTGGCGACAAAATCACAGCGCGGATTAAAGGAGAATAAAAGATGAGTAAAATTATTATTGCCACCGCAAATAAAGGAAAAGCAAAAGAATTCGAAAAAATCTTTGCTAAATTTAATATTGAAGTTGCGACACTTGCTGATTTCCCGGAAATAGGTGAAATTGAAGAAACAGGAACAACTTTTGCTGAAAATGCTGCTCTCAAGGCAGAAACAGTCGCTAGCTTGCTAAATCAAACCGTAATTGCTGATGATTCCGGATTAATCGTAGACGCGCTTGACGGAGCTCCTGGCGTCTATTCGGCACGCTATGCTGGTGTCGCCCACGATGATGCCAAAAATAATGAAAAACTACTTAAAAATTTAGAAGGTGTGGAACCGGCCAAAAGAACAGCGCGTTTCCATTGTACACTTGCTGTAGCTACACCGTCTGAAAAAACTACTTTTTATACTGGAGAAGTAGAGGGGATAATTGCAGAACAACTTTGTGGAACAAATGGATTTGGTTATGATCCACTATTTTTCTTACCTGAATACGGTTTAACAATGGCTGAAATCCCAGCTGAGAAAAAGAATGAAATTAGCCACCGTGCGAATGCCATTAAACAACTAGAAAAAGATTTAACAGAAGTAGTAGAAAAAGTTACTAAAAAGTGAGAGAATAGGTAACAGTAGCACTAGGGGGAGGAACCAAAATGAAATTATTAGTAGTTAGCGACAGTCACTCAGAACGTGATTGTTTAATCCATCTTAAAGAAAAATACGAAAACACAGTCGACGCTATGATTCATTGTGGAGATTCTGAATTAGAAGCAGATGATCCAGCAATTCAAGGATTTCACACTGTCCGAGGTAATTGCGACTTTGGCGGAGGTTTTCCAAATGATTGGGTAGGAGAAGTGGATGGTTATCGTATTTTAACTACTCATGGTCACCTTTACAATATCAAGATGACACTGATGAACTTACGATATCGTGCTCGTGAATTAAATGCTGATTTCGCCTTCTTTGGTCATTCCCATGAATTAGGCGTAGATATGCTCGATGACACCATTATTTTAAATCCTGGCAGCATTTCCTTGCCAAGAGGTAGAATTCGCATCAAGACTTATGCATTAATCGATTCTACACCAGAAGGAATCCAAGTTCGTTTTATGGATCGTGACGACAACGAACTAAAAGATCTTACCCAAATTTTCCCATTAACCAAACATAACTAGGTCAAAAGACATGCATTCAAGAAAATATCCAATATCTTAAAGAAAACCATTGACAAACAAGCAATTTAAACATAAAATGGTATTTGGCTGTTGAAAAAACAGTGCCATTTGTCCTGATAGCTCAGCTGGATAGAGCAACGGCCTTCTAAGCCGTCGGTCGGGGGTTCGAATCCCTCTCAGGACGTTAATAACTATATTAAAGAAATCTCTAAAACGTTGAAAACCCTTGAAATTAAAGAGTTTGAAAACATTTTAGAGATTTTTCTATTTGCTGATGTTCCCCTGGTTTTTGCATGTTTTTATGACGTTTTATGCCATTTTTATGACGTTTTTTCTTTGTTGAAATAATTGGATATTCTATCTTCGTTCATGTTTCTCAGTTTTTTACTAACATGCGTATAGTATTCCATAGTCGTGCTAATGTCAGCGTGACCTAAACGTTCAGAAACGTAGATAATATCTAAACCTGCTTCAAGACATTGTACTGTGTGTGTATGTCTGAGTTTGTGTAAAGTAACATATTCATTACTTATATTCATAAATAATTTTTTTAACATTTTATTGCAAGATTGGTTATCAATAGGTTGATTATCTCTCGTACAAAAAACAAGCGATAAATCATTTGTAATATTTTCATTACTGATATATTCTTTCGACCATTTTTTGTATTTTTTTAAGTAATCAACTGTTGAATCATCTATAAAAATAGTTCTTCGTTCTTCCGTTTTAGTAGGAACAAAAGTTTTTTTCTTTTTATAGTCCCATGAATTTTTTACAACTATACGTTGCCTTTCAAAATTTATACTATTCCATGTGAGCGCAATAATTTCCCCAAATCGCATTCCGGTTTGAATAGCTAAAAAAATAACCGCTCGTGAAACGGACATAGAATCTTCTACAAGCTTTTTCAAATGAGCTACTTGATCGTCTTCAAGATATTGTAATTTCATTGCTGCAACATCCTGTCCCGCGATTTTTACGCCGGATGTCGGATTTGATTTAACATAGTTTAACATTATTGCCTTATTATACATTGCAGTGATTTTTTTATGTCTAGTCTCAACAGTACTATAAGCCAATTCTTTACCTAAATGATTAATAAAAAGCTGATATTCCAACGGTTCTATTTTATCTAATTTAATGTTACCGAAATAATCTTTTAGCTCTCTAAAAGCATTCTCATATGAATTTAGAGTTGAATCACTTAGTATCTTTTCAACGTAAGTTTTTATATAAATATCACAAAAATCAAATAATTTTAAGCTAGAGTTTAAAGTTAATGTACCATCTTTAGATTTTTTGTTTAATTTCGCTACTTTATATTCTACTTCCTCTATAGTGTCTTTGGTAACTCTCTGAGTTTTCCATACCCCTTTGACTTTCACATTGATTCTTGTAGTATATTTTCCATTCTTTAATTTCTTTATTTGTAATTTATCTTTTTTCTTTTTCATCGTTACCATCCTTTCTTTAGAACGTACGTTCTTTTGAAGAGTATAGCAAACTATGGTAAAATGAATTTGCATACTCTATGTGTGTGTTTAGAAACGCTTATCTCTGTGCGGGGAGGGCGTTTTTTTATTATTTAATAGAAGCTTTGTAAAGTTTATACTCGTCTAAACTAACTTTAAAAGAATGTTTGCACGATTGACATTTGAAATATGATTTATTTACGAGAAAATAAGCTATTATTGAAGAAATCATAGAAATCAAACCAACGGGTAAAATAACAAACCAACCGACAAACGGTATTATTACCCCAACAACAATACATGCAAGACCTACATATAATAAAAATGTACTGATATTACCAGTGTATTTAACGCTATTACTTCCACAATTTTTGCAAATGACAACATCTTGACCTGTTGTTTTTGACATTTTCATCTCTCCTTTTATTTTATATAAACACAATAGTGCATATATCTTTTTTTATGTATCCACCGCGGCCGCAAGTGGTTACATAGTTATATTTGATTTAATAGTCTCGCAAATTCTGTTATTCTTTCGCTTTGACTTAATTCGCTGTTTATAACTATGAAAATAGTGTTATTGATTCTTATTAATCCAGAGCGACTTTTACACTCGTAGATTAAGTATTCATGTTTTGCAGTCATTCTATCTGTCATATCTCTGTACCCCGTTGTCATTTTTTTGCAACGTTGCTATTTAATTATACACTTAGAAAGTGATAAATATAACGTTTTCACAAAATGTTAATATTTTAAGAAAATATATAGTAAATTAATCTCAAGTCAAGTATCTCTTAAGTAAATAAATTACATTTTATAAATTATTTTGCTTGTATATTTCTATAAATGATTTAACAGAACTAACAGCTTCTTCATCAGATACTTGTTCAAGTACTTCATAACGAAAATCTGGATTTTCTTTTACAAATTTCGCAATATCTTCATCATACTTTGAAGCAATTTTAACTAAATCAATTGTTTCTTCTTTTTGATGTTGTTTTTGTTTTTCTTCAATAAAATTAATAATTTCTTGTAATTCTTTCTCTGTCGCGTTTGGGTCTATATGCGCTGCAATTGTTTCTAAAATATTTAAGTTCTTTGATCGTCCAAGTAAATAATCAGTAGTAACATTGAAATAATCGGCTACTTTTTTTAAATTTTCGCCATTAGGCGTTTTTTTCTTCCATGAATATAAGGAGTTTCTACCAAAGCCTAATTTCTCTTCTAACTCAACAATGCTTATTTTTTGTTTCTCAGCTAATACCTTTACTCTATCAAACGTAGTCATTTCTAACACCTTTTCATAGTAGCAATAAACATTTTAAACTTTTTTGTAGAAAAAGATTGACATCTACATTAAAGTTTAATATACTATGTTCATAAGCTAATTATTTAGCTAAATGAAACACCAAATAAAACCAATAACAATCATTCCCCAATGATATATGGTGCAAATGGGAGCTTATTTAGCTATGTTTTGATTCTACACTAAAGTTTAATATTTGTCAACAATGTGCTAAATAATTAGCTAATATTATAGAAAGGAGCTACAACATGTCAGTAGAACACCAACGTTTTGCAGTTGCAGTATACGCAAAATTAAAGGCAATAAACATGAAACAATCGGATTTAGCAAAAACGTTAGATATTAGTAATGCTTACTTGTCAGATATTATAAACGGCAAAAGAAACGCATCGAAAGTTAGAAAGACAATCATTGAAATTTTAGAACTGAATATTAATTAATTTAGGGGTTAATAAATGAGGGAGGTATATAGAAGATGCCAAGACCACGAAAAGTAAAATCCGCCAAGATGCAATTTTTACACGGAGTTTGGACACTAGATGAATTTGCAGCTGCAAGTCCGCGAAGCGTTTCTTGGTGGCAAAAAAATATTTATAATTATCCAGAAGTTGCAAATTTCAGCAATTGGAATGACAAATCTTATCATGAACAGTGGGCATTCGATGCAGTGAAAGCAAATGATTGGCTGATTAAAAAATTTGTATACAAGCAGGTGTGAAAAATGATAGATGAAATGCAATATCTAATTGAAGAAATAAGAAAATATGATCCAGAATATGTAGCGAAAATTAGTCGAAAAGACAATAAATATCTACTCACAGAGCTTCAATCGCGACATTTAGACTACAAAATAAAACACAAGAAGAGACCAAAGTACAGGCATAGATTTGCGAATTCGATTGAGCGCCATTGGTAAAAGAAAAACCCACAGCTATAAATAGTAAGTTAGAGCTTACTAAAACTGTGAGTTACGAAAAAATATTTGTATTAATTATAACATAGAAACGGAGAAATGAGAATGAAGAAATTCATAAGTGAACATGAAAGTAAGCTACTAGTATTTCTGTTTTGTTTCCAAATCGGAGCATTGCTGTCAGTCACATATATTGTAGCGGAATGGATTAAAATATTCTTGAAATGAGGTTTTTAAATGAAGTTATTACGATTTTTTGGGCTAATAAGTATTGATGAAAACGGAAATGAATATATTGAAAAATCAGACAGATACACATTAGTTTGTTTAGCTTTGACAGTGTTAATCGCACTTGTTGTAGGAATCGGTGGATTGATACTAAATGGCTGAATTAATAATGATTGTTGCTTTGATACTTCTATTAATGCTGCTTGCAAGGAGTGATAGAGAATGAATGTAGAAAATCCGCTGGTAGTAGACGAATACTGGGACGATGGATTTCGACACTGAGGAGCGATGATAGATGAATGTACAAAATACAATCGATTTATGCAGATTAAAAGAAATATTGTTATATCAAAAAGAAAAAAAAGAAAGAAATTGATTTTCAGATTGAGATTTTAGAACGGTTAATAAATGAGACATCAAAGAAAGAAAAAGAAGAAACGCAAAAATGGCTGAGCAAGGAGTTAAACACATGAAAACAATCGCAAATGAGTATAAAGAATACATTTTAGAACATAAGAAAAAGAATCAGTTTGAAAGTGAACAAACTATTTATCGATTTAAAAATGGCTATGGCGCTAGTGTAATCAAGGAATATATGGGTCCCGGCGTCGAACTTGCGGTTATTCAATTTACAAATGACAAAAATTGGGAGTTGGAATACAGCACATCTGTAACAAACGATGTTCTTAGAAATTTAACACATGAACGACTGATTGAAAAGCTAGAAGAGATTAAGAATTTATGAGTTATGAAAGAGGTGCAGGCGTGACACTAACAACAGAAACAATTAATAATTTAATCGGAATAAAAGAATCATATCAAGCGTCAGATGCGCTAATGAAAATATTGTTTGATAGAGAAAAACGAGAAGAGATATTTAAGCAGTTTTTACAACATGATACGCATTTAGAAAAAGATTGGTTTCACGTCTATTTTGAAGAAGAGCATGCGAATAAAAAGAAATATGCACAAGATTTTACACCAGCTGCAATAAGTAGCGTTGCATCGCAATTAGTAAGAGGATTAACAGATGGTCAGGGAGGAACAAGACTAGATGTTGCCGCTGGTACAGGTAGTTTAACGATTCGAAAATGGTATGAAGATTGCCTAAAATATTCGCCGTTTGATTATCTACCATCTATGTATTTGTATCAATGTGAAGAATTATCAGATCGTGCGTTACCTTTCCTTCTTTTCAATTTATTAATTAGAGGAATGAACGCAACAGTTATTCACGGGGATGCGCTAACAAGAGAAGCGAAACAAGTATATTTCATTCAAAACGATAAAGACGACTTATTGAATTTCAGCTCTTTCAACATCATGCCACACACTGAAACCATAGAGAAGGAATTTAATATTCAGAAATGGCTAGAACCAGTTATCGAACATATAGAAAGCCCACTTTCAGTAGCTGATAGATATTTAAATGAATTAGAAACAGAGGACGAAGAAGCATCACAATTGAAACTTTTTTAGGAGGGAGAACATGGCTAAGAAACAAAAAGAAATACTATTTTGTGATTACTTTGAAGAGTGGATTGAAGTGTATAAAGTTGGAGCAATTGCAAAAATAACACTAGCTAAATACTATAATGCAGCAAAACAACTTCGAGATATATGCCCAAAACTTTTCATCTCAGATTTTGACAGACGAGAATATCAACGAATTATTAACGTGTATGCTACAACGCATGAGAAACAAACAGTAAAAGATTTTCATCATCATGTAAAAGCGTGCATTAAAGATTTGTTTCACGATGGATTAATAGATAAAGACCCAACATATCGAGTGGTTATAAAAGGTGCAGAACCGACACGAGCGAAAAAACGGAAATTCTTACAGAAAGAGGAGTTATCGAAGTTATTACAATCACTCGATACGAATGAAATCGGATTTGGATGGTTCGTAATGCTCGTAGCTAAGACAGGAATGCGCTATGCGGAAGCTTTAGCTATTACTCCTGCTGATTTTGATTGGACAGCACAGACTATATCTATCAACAAGACATGGGATTACAAATATAACAAGGGATTTGCTAAAACAAAAACATTGTCGTCAGTAAGGACCATCAAAATAGACTGGCAAATCGTCGGGCAGTTCAAACCACTTATAAAAGATTTACCAGAAAATGAACCCATTTTCGTTGAAAAATTTGGAGACGGCACTTACAAACGTCAATTCAATTCAACCATCAACAATTTTTTAGCTGCTAAATGCAAAGAAACAGGCATTACACAGATTAGCTTTCACGCATTACGACATACGCATGCAAGCGTATTGCTGGCAGAAGGTGTTTCGATTCATACGATTTCAGCACGATTAGGACATGCTGACGTAGGTGTCACACAAGAAACCTATGCGCATGTGTTAGACGAATTACAAAAGAAAGATGATCAAAAAATGTTATCTGTTTTGATGCAGATTGCTTAGCGAGGTGATTAGATGCGAAAAAATTGGACGGATGAGGAAATTAGAATTTTGCAGAATAATTACGAATACGTAGACACTGAAATAATAGCTAATTTTTTAAATCGCTCATATCATTCAATAAAAAACAAAGCGACGCGACTTGGGATAAGTAAAAATTATGATTGGACAGAAGATGAGGATATTTATTTAGAGTATTTTGTTTATGAGAACGACGACAATATTAGCAAAGCTGCCGAATTTTTAGGACGTACAAAAGAGGCTGTTTTAAACAGATTAGTGAAGTTAAGAAAAAGAGATTCTTCAGTTTCTTTTATTAGGCGTCCGTGGACCAAAAAAGAAGATGAGATACTAAAAAATAATTATATTATTATGTCGAATGACCAATTAGCTGAACGATTAAGAAGAACAAAAGCCTCTGTAGCGGCAAGAAAGATACTGTTAGGACTGGCAAACAAACACATGTCTAAAGAAGATGACAAAATGATTCGTCATCTTGGAAATCAAGGGTACACAATCAAAGAGATTTCAGCAGAAATGAATTTGTCTTATTGCTTAGTTAAAAACTATATAAGAAATCACAGAATCAATTATAGAAGGGAATCAAAAAACGAGATGAATGGTTGGCGAAAAGAAGCAGATGCGACCTATTCGCATTATATTAACTCTAAAAAATCAAGGAGGAACAAGCATGAGATTTAAAAAAGGCGATAAAGTAGAGTTTATTTACGGAGGAACATTGACACAAGGTGTAGTTAATGAAATAAGAGCAACTAATCATAATATATCCTATCAAATTGTATATTTCGGAAGTGAAAAGAAAATTTGGTTTGCTGAACGCGAATTACTTTCTCCGGCTCCAGTTTTAAAAGTTCCGCAATGCGTAGCTGATTGGTATGAAAAGTATAAATGCGCTTTAGAGTACAGTATCTGGAAATACATTAGGAATTGGGACTATCACGAAGAAGATGGATTTTTTAATTTCATGAATGATAACGACAATGAATCTATTAAAACGCTTATCAAAATGCAAAACGGATACGAAGTTGAGAAAGAACCGCTTTATTGGGTACAACTTATCGAAGGGGCATCTGGCTATCTCAATGTACGAAATGACGGGATTCAGTTTATAAATAGTAGTGGTCAAACTGCTGAGCTTAAAACACGATTCACAGAAAAAGAAATAAAAGCAATGGATAAAGGTGACGCTTATTGGCAGTTTGCTGTTCCTGTTGAGGATTTGGAGGGTGAAGCATGAGAGCGATTGGATTTAGAGCGTTTGTGAAAGAAACTAAGAAAATGCTTCCAGTCACGGATTTGTGCTTTAACGAAACAGAAGCTGTAGGTGTGAGCGGTTGTGGTAATGCGAAATGTACGCTATGTGTTGACTGGTACAACTTTGATGATGTCTTGCTGATGCAATACACAGGCTTAAAAGACAAAAACGGCAAGAAGATTTTTGAAGGTGACATTGTAACGGCATTTTCAAATATCAATAAATACACAGATTCATTTGCGGGAGATGTTGAGCCAACATTCTGTTTTACATCCATCGTTTATGACGGAGCATGTTTTAAAACAACATACAAGGGCGAGCCTAGTTATGTGTTGAACCAAAATGGCAGTTCGTTAGTAAAGCATATGGAAGTTATCGGCAACATACATGAAAATCCGGAATTATTGGAGGGAATGGAATGAAAAAAGAAGATATAACATTTCTAAATGAGTTGCAGCAAGAACTAAACACACAATCAAACTGTGGGAACGCATCGCCTGTGTTTTGGGTAATACGCCAGTGCGAAAAACAAATTACTGATTCAGATTTCGGAGAAGAGACGCTATATATTCACAGTGATGGCGATTATTTGGAATTTGAAAAACTTGATGAACTTCTAGAATTTTTAAGCGAGGGTTCAGAATTTGATGCAGTAAAGGATTGCGAAACGCTGGATGATGCTTTTGACATCCTTCTAAACGATTTTAACGAAGATGGTTACTTCGCAAGATTCTCAGCTACAGAAGTAGCCGTAGTAAAACAAGACACATTTTTCATTACTCATAAGGAAGCTTTAGAACACATCAAAAAAAATAGGCGTCATTATAATTCAACTGTACACACATATGCAATGACAGCGTGGCGTTCACCAGAGGTCGAAAAACTCTGGGAGATTCTTAGAGAAGCAGATTTTAATAAATTGTTGGAGGTGGCGGAATAATGTGTGAGTATTGCGAGGAAAATTTCAGAAAACGTGGCGAAATCACAACAGATGAAGGTCATGAAATACGTATTGACTGGGATAATGATTTAGCAATACTGCTAGACATTGACTATAAAGCAAATAATATATATTTAGACATCAAATATTGCCCTTGGTGTGGCAGATCGTTGGGGGATAAAAAATAATGTGCAAATTTTGTGAAGGGGAATCATACACACGTGAAATAATTATAAGTGATGAGAATGATAAAATGTGTCTGAATTTATTTGATAAATTGGAAGTAGCAGCTGGATGGGATAACCCTACTTACGCTGAGTTTTCAATAAAATATTGCCCAATGTGCGGAAGGAGTTTGGAATGAAAAAAGTCGGATTTTATTTTTCCAGAGAACCTGACGAAGCACGTTCAAGCTGTCCGGAATGTGGTTGGATGAATACAACTTCTAATGCAATAGCTATTTTTGAAAGTATAAAAATTAATCGTCCGGTATATGTGCAATGCGAAGTTTGTAAAACATGGTACAACATCGGCGGAGACGTTGAAGAAGGAGGATGAAGAAAAATGAGTTTTAATAAACGTATCGTATACATGAATAAATACAATCAACGTGTCATGGTCAGAAGTGTAGGTATCGGAGACGAGCACGTCGAAATTACAGAAACAACTAACTCTGCCCTTGCCAAATATTTCACTAACAAGAATCATGCTTTGCGTATGTGCGGTTTAATAGACATAACTTTGGGTGTTAATAGTAGGTTAGAAGACCGCAAACAGGTGTATATCATAACAAAGGTCAAGAGGGATTGTGACGAGTATCTACAAGCGATTGTAAAAGGTGCAGGCGAATTACCGACACCGATTTGGACTAAGGTTATAAATAATGCGTTAGAGTTCGATAATTTTGATAGCATGACTATGATGTGTAATTTCATCGATTCGCTCAGAGAAAACGACTGCCAAGCAAAATGCGGTCATCAAATGTTTTATAAATAGGAGGTATAGTCATGCAATATGAAGTTCATTGGGAACATACGCAAACAAAAGAATATAACACTCACGGTAAATATGCAACTTTTGAGGAGGCTTTGCAATCTATATGCGATTGGTGGGAGCTAAACAAATACAAACCTCATTATGTGCGTTACTGGACACGTAAAGCAAGAACGATAGTAGATTACGGTTCACATCATATGTTTTATTACATTTATGCAATTGGAGGTGCAAAATGACAAAACAAATCATCATAAACGAAGCAAACAGTTTACTTCACAGAAAAAGCAAAGAATTGAGTAAATCAATTATTAAAACACCAAAGGACCTTGAAAGATTCGCGATTGGTCTTGATAAATTATCGCAAGAAATGTGGGACTATAAAAACGAGTTGGAGGCGATTAAATGAGTATTTTTGCTGGCGATAAGGTCGAGGTGCAGGATAGAACGGGTGTAGCTGAATTATGTGTCGACGGAGAGCAGTTTCATGTTCTGATTAATAACAATGGTTTGCTTACTGTCGAAGGTGAAGACGGATTTTCATCCTTTAACATACCAGCAACTCAAGTCAAGAAAGTAAAAGAAAATAGGAATAGTCAATTAGTAAATGAGCTATATGAACAATCAGATTCTGTGAATTTTTATATATATGATGTTGATATAGATAAAGCTATTTTGTTTGTATCTAACGCAGGTAAAGCGGAATTTAATGAGGCGAACAACGAAAAATGGTTTTCTGCAACAAATGGAAAAATAACTGCTGTTGCATTTTTGAAAGGGGATGATTAAAATGTCAACATTATACTCAATTCAAGGAAAATATCAACAGTTGTTAAATTTAGCAGAACAGCTTGATCCAGAATTACTAAAAGATACCCTTGAAAGTATCGATGATGAACTAGAAACGAAAGCTGAAAACGTAGCATTTGTTATTAAAGAGCTAGAAGGTCAATCGCTAATCTTAGAAAAAGAAACAAAGCGTTTAGCTGAACGGAAAAATACTATTAATAATAATGTGAAGCGACTGAAACAATCGTTATTTGATGCAATGATAACTGCCAATAAGCAAAAAATTAAAACAAACTTATTCACATTAGATATCCGGAAGAACCCGCCAAGCCTCATTGTAGAAGACGAAAGCAAACTGCTGAATTACCTGATTGAACAACCAAAAAAATTAGATAAAACAAAATTAGGCGATGATTTGAAGAAAGGTATTGAGGTACCAGGTGCGAAAATTATTCAAACAGAAAGATTGCAAATAAGATAAGGAGGGGTTTTGTTGGAATTTATTCAATCGGAAGAAATGAAGAGGTCAGAGTATTTTAATATTATGATTTATGCCAAACCAGGTGCAGGTAAAACAACTACAATTAAATACTTAAAAGGTAAAACGTTAATGTTAGATTGCGATGGCACGTCAAAAGTTTTAAGTGGTTTGCCTGATATCACAATTGCAACATTGAATCCTCGTAATCCCGTGCAAGACATGGCAGATTTTTATGGATATGCAAAAACACACGCGGATGAATACGACAATGTAGTAATTGATAATTTGAGTCATTATCAAAAACTGTGGTTAATGTTCAATGGAAGAAATACTAAATCAGGGCAACCGGAGTTACAACATTATGGGATATTTGATACACATTTAATTGATATGATTTCCGTATTTAATAACTTAGCAAACACAAATATTGTTTATACCGCATGGGAAAATACACGACAAATTCAATTAGAAAGTGGTCAACTTTATAATCAGTTTTTACCGGATATTAGAGAAAAAGTAGTTAATCATGTGATGGGAATTGTTCCAGTAGTTGCGAGATTAATACGAAATCCTGAAACTGGACAACGAGGCTTTCTACTAACAGAGAATAATGGTAATTTTGCAAAAAACCAGTTAGATAATAGAGAATTCGCCTTACAAGAAGACCTATTCAAAATTGGTGATATTGATGCTAAAGCTTAGAGAATATCAACAAGAAATTATAAATGATGTAAAGGGGGCTTTTTTACAGGGATATAACAGACCATGTGTCGTTGCTCCCTGCGGTTAGGTGCTGGCAAATCGGTTATTTTATCAGAAATAATTCGTATGACAACAAATAATAAAAACCATGTTCTTTTCCTAGTACACCGAAAAGAGTTGATTGACCAAATTAGAAACACACTCATTATGAATGAAGTGGATATGGAATTTGTCAAATTGGGTATGGTTCAAACGATAGTTAGACGTCTAAACAAAACTTCGGAGCCTTCATTAATCATAATTGATGAAAGTCATCATGTGTTAGCAAATAGCTATAAAAAAATAATTCATCACTTTTCTAAAGCGAAGGTTGTTGGATTTACTGCAACACCCGTAAGAATAAATGGCGGTGGTCTGGGTGATATAAATGACGCATTAATCGAAAAAGTTAATGTGAAGTGGTTAATAGAAAATCGGTTTTTAGCGTCTTACAAATACTATGCTCCTGAAATCGTTCAAACAGAAACATTAAACGTTAAACAAACAGGCGAGTTTGACATGACAGGTCTTGATGATCAATTCAATAAGAAAATGGTTTGGGGGGACGTGATTAAACATTATCAAAAATTAGCTAACGGAGAGCAGGCAATTCTTTATGCTAGTTCGATATATCAAAGCGAAAAAATGGCAGCGAGTTTTAATGCAGTAGGCATTTCATCCGCACATATTGACGGTAAAACACCTAAACTCATTCGAGATGACATCATAAAACGGTTTCGAGAAGGAGAAATAAAGGTCCTTTGCAATCTGGACCTTATAGGCGAAGGCTTCGATGTTCCGGATTGTTCTACAGTGATTATGCTAAGACCTACGCAATCATTATCGCTGTACATTCAACAATCGATGCGCGGCATGCGTTATAAACAAGGTAAAACAGCAACCATCATTGACCACGTTGGTAATGTAAAACGTTTTGGTCTGCCAGATATGGAACGAACATGGTCCTTAGAACCTCGTAAAGGAAGTAACTCCACAAAAGCTGAGGCACCTGTGAAAATTTGCAAAGAGTGTTTTATGACAGTTAGCCAGACAGCAAAAAAATGTGAACATTGTGGACATGAATTCAAAGTAGAATTAAAACCAATACAAATTGATGAGGCAGCGGAGCTACAAGAAATAACAGAAGCAGTTTTTAAAGTGGATTATAGCAGTCCAGACGAATGTAAAAACATGAAAGAATTATATGAATATGCAAAAGAACACAATTATAAAAATGGATGGGCATTCCATCAAGGAAAAGCACGAGGATTTATCAAATAAAAAAACGAAAGAAGGAATTTAAAAATGTTTAAAGTAGATCATAATGATGTTTTCACAAATGGAGTAGAAAATGGTACGTATGAGGTTGTTTTATATAATGCAAATGAAGACGCAACAAAAAGTGGTGCTGAGTTCATTAATATTGACTTAATTATTCGCAACGATGTAAATCAAAAATTTCAAAATGCACATATCTTTCACAGAGTGTGGAAAGCAAAAGCAACAAATGAATATAGTCAAACGGCATTAAATACAATTGCGAAAGCTATCCAACTCCCAAATGGAAAAGACTATAACACAGTAAACGAACTGCTACAAGACTTGTTGACTAAAACCTGCCAAGTTACGGTGAAAAACGAAGAATCTGAATATAATGGACAAGTTTATAAAAATCTAAATGTAAAGGCATGGGCTGAAAGCAAAATTACTGGACCTCTACAACATGTGTTTAAAAAGAAAGAAAACGAACCAACACAAGTAGAAATAAGTGAAAACGATTTACCGTTCTAAACAATGAAAGGAGCGCACAAACGTGTATGAACAAATTCCAGACGAATTAAAAAAATTAAAGCAATGGTGCGCTTTTCAACTGGTTTGGGATGAAGAGCGTGGCAAAAATAAAAAGATACCAATGAACGCAAATACTGGAGCATATGGCAATAGTGTAGACGAGCGAACTTGGGCAGATTTTGAAACTGCCCTTGCTTCACTCGAAAAGTATCAATTCGATGGGTTAGGATTTTACTTCAAGGCGCCGTATTTTGGCGTGGATATAGACGACATAAAAGACGATATTCAAGATTATTTATATGGAAATACTGAAAATATTGCTGGTGAGTTTATTCAAACGTTAGCTAGCTACACTGAGTACAGTGTGAGTGGGACAGGTATTCATATTATTGCAAAAGGCGATTTTCCGGAAGGTGGTCGGCGCAAAGGTAATATTGAAATGTATCCGGATGGTCGGTTTTTCGTTATGACGGGTCAAGTAATTGATAACTACAGACAAGTCAATGAAGCGACATCAGCAATAAAAATACTGCATGAGAAATACATCGGAACAATTGAAAACACATCACTAACTAAGCATCAAAATTCATCAAATGATTTGTCTGAAAGTGAAATATTGGAAAAAGCATATAATAGCCAAAATGGTCCATACTTTAAAACATTGTACGAGGGAAATTGGGAAGCATATTACGCTTCGCAGTCAGATGCAGATCTAGCTTTTGCAAATATGTTAGCTTTTTGGACAGCAGCAGATTATGACAAAATGGATACTATTTTCCGAGATTCAGGGTTGATGCGTGATAAATGGGACCAAAAACGAGGGCAAAACACTTATGGACAAATAACATTAGGTAAAGCTATATCAGGTTGTTCAGAAGTTTACTCGCCTAAACAGAGTGGCAACAGTTACAATATCAACTTAAAGTCGCGTAAAAATTGGGCGCAATTATTAAATGAAAGACGTAAAAAAGAATTAGAAAAGCTAAAAGAAGAATGGTTAATAAGTGGTGGGAAAGGAAAACAACCGAGCGTTATATCACCAATTGGTTGCGCTATTATATTGAAAGAATTCTTCCGTTTCTGCTTATTTAATATGAATGAAAACACTCGATTAGCTATGTATTTAGAAGAAGATGGCATTTGGACACAAAATGAGACTTACATTCGACGTTTTATCGGATTTTTAGAACCAACACTAAATGCAAATAAAGCGAGTGATGTTATTTATCATTTGTGGAAAGGTGCCGAAGTAAAAGAAAAAACAGTATCAAAGTATCTTATACCAGTTAAAAACGGTGTATTCAATCTTAAAACAAAGAAATTAGAAGCCTTCACGCCTGATTATGTATTCACTTCCAAAATAGCTACGCCATATGTTGCAAATCCACCGAAACAAAACATAAATGGGTGGGATGTTCATACATGGCTGGATGAAATAGCATGTGGTGATGAACAAATAACATCACTGTTGTGGCAAGTTATCAGCGCATCCTTGAACGGAAATTATTCACGAAAAAGTTCTATTTGGTTGCTAGGAGATGGAAATAACGGTAAAGGGACTTTTCAACAGTTATTGCGTAATTTAATCGGAAATTCTAATATTGCAACACTAAAATTACCGCAATTTCAAGAACGTTTTTCCTTATCAATTTTAGAAGAAAAAGTATGTTGCATCGGTGACGATGTCCCAGCTGGTGTGTATATTGATGATTCTTCCAATTTTAATTCTGTTGTAACAGGTGATGAAATTATGGTGGAGCAAAAAAACAAACACCCATATAGCGCAAATTTTCATATGACAGTGATTCAGTCCACTAATGGTATGCCTAAAATGCGTAATAAAACAGATGGAACATATCGCCGTTTTATTATCGTTCCATTTAAAGCTAATTTAAAAGGTGGAAAAGACAATTGGAAGATTAAAGATGAATATATACAGAATAAAGAAGTATTACAATATATTTTATTTCATGCAATCAATATGGATTTTGAACGATTTGTTGAACCAGATGTATCAAAAAAAATCATGGAGGAATATAAACTAGATAACGACCCGATTTTAGATTATTACGAACGTATTTTTAAAGAATATAAAAGTACTAGAATTCCGCTTTATGTTGTCTACGAGTTTTACAAGTATTTTTGCGAATCAAATAATTTAAAACCAGTTGGCGATCGCTCGTTTTATAAACGTTTTGGTGAAATTCTTTCAGAAGAAGGTTGGGAAAAAGGTAAACATAAGTTAAGCGGTAAGTTTGACCCTGCAGATACTCCAACAGGAATACATCCTTACCGTTACCAACAACCAAAGGATTCCGTCACTTATGTGTGTTTCATAAAAAATAATACATTGAAAGTTGTTTGATTTTTATAAAAAAGTTACCGAAAACACCCAAAAGTTACCGTAAGTTACCGTAAATAAAATTTGGGTAACCGCGAAACACTAACAGACTCTAAGCGTTAGAAAGAAAAGTTACCGAGTTACCGTTTTACCTCAACTCTTTATACTATTTATAAAAAAAGTAAAAAATATAAAGAGTTGACATTTTTCGGTAACCTCAATAAAAAACGTCCAAAGTACTAGAGTCGCAATCGATTTCAAGGTTACCCATTACGGTAACTTTTCATTTTCGGTAACTTCGATTTCAGGAGGTATAAAATGACAGCAGAAATGGATATACAAAATTCTATACGCTTAGCCTTAGCGAAAAAAGGACATTATGTTTTCAGAGCAAATGTGGGAAAAATCAGAATGCCGAATGGACGTATTTTTGACACAGGTTTACCAAAGGGGTTTCCAGATTTATTCGGTTTTCGTGGGACGGATGGAAAAATGTTCTTTATTGAAGTGAAAAATGAAATCGGGAAGTTAAGGCAAGAGCAGAGAAACTTTCAACAAGCGATGGAAATAACACCTGCCTTGTGTGGAGTAGCTAGGAGCGCAGAGGAAGCATTGCAGATTGTTGAGGGGTTACATTTACATTGATGACAGCATAAGGAGGAGACTATGAAACTATATCATACAGAAACACAAGAAGATTATAATGCGTTGATGGCATTCGTGGAGAAAAAAGGATATGAATGGAATACAAAAGAAAAACCTACAGAATACAATTGTTGGAACATTTTTAAGAAGGAAACTGTAATAGTAATAGAATATGATATTAATTTAGGTTTTGCGTCAAAAGAATATTGTGAAAGAGTATATTCTGATACACCAATCAAAAAATACAAAGTGAAACAAGACGAAGTTGCGAAGTGGTTCGATGACGCTGCCGGGAACATACTTAAATACGTTTCGCGTTATGAACACAAGAACCGCATTGAAGATTTGAAGGAAGCACAGTTTTATTTGAATGATTTGATTAACTGGATGGAGAGTGATTAAATGTCAAAACGATTACGACAAGCGCATTATAAATTAATTGAAGATGAACTTCGTTACTATCATTCTACAAAAAAAGAAATACTAGAAAAACGTGCAAACATTGTCATGGGATCTATACATCAAGAATTCAAAGATGAGAACCAAGGCGGCGGTTCTTCTGGTCAGATATCAAATGAAGTAGAACAACGTGTTATGCTATTACAAGTCGATAAAGAAATACAAAGAATGTCTGATATTGTCAGAGCAATTGATACGGTATTGAGCACGTTGTCTGATGAAGATAAGCAACTGATTCATTTTAGATACTGGGATAGGAGTAGACCTACTTGGTTGTGGATTGCTTGTAAGTTGAATATCAGTGAAAGTACGGCTAAAAGAAAACGGAAAGAGATTATATATAAAATTGCCGCGCGATTAGGTTATTAAAAAAGTTGACCCGTTTATGACCCGTTTGACATGTTTTTCCATGTTAATATTATAGAGTAGAGAAGTGAAGATGATTACAAATAAAATAATATATTAAGTCTGCACTTCACTTCTCATCTATAATCACATGATGATATAGCAGGAGGTTGCTATATTGCCGGACAGAGGCTTTGTATCTGATCGTTGGTCTTAATGGGAGACGCATCTCATTCCAACTTCACTAGTCCCAACAAGAGACACCTTCTTGTTCAATCTCAATACTCGTGACGGAATAGGTAGACGAATCACAGGATAGAACTAATGTGGCTAAGAAACGTATGTCTGAGCTTAAAACTCCTGTAAAACAAATTAATTAGTTTATGCAAGGTGCAAATCCTTGCCGAGTATATTAACGACAATGCCTTCTCTCTGTTTAATAGCAGATACGTTCTGGTGGGAAGGCTTTATAATATCCAGTCTCATGCTGTACGCAGTGTGGAGATACCTCAGCCAAATTGGTAAGCACTAAGCATATTAAATGAGGAAACAAAAGACAAAGCATTGACGAATGCTACCGTAGAAGTCCTACTGGTTTTATAACTACGGATACATAAAACAATGAAGTCCAGCACATTGCGTGTTGGGCTTTTTTATAGGAGCGAACTAGCGAATGTCTTATAAAGCAACAGATCCATTCTACTTAACATCAAAATGGAAACGAAAACGGAAGAAGATACTACGACGAGATGAATACCTTTGTCAGGAGTCGAGGCGTTTTGGACGAACAGAATCAGCAGAGATGATACATCATATCTTTACTAGAGAAGAGTATCCCGAATTAGCATTCGAAGACTGGAATTTAATTTCTTTATCAAATCGTTCACATAATTCAATGCACAAGAGAGAAACTCACGAACTGACAGCAAAAGGTTTGAGATGGCAAGAAAAACGAAAAAAGGAATTCGAGTCATTTTACTCATCCCCCCCGTCAAACATTTCAGAAAAAAACTCTGGGGATACCGAGGGTGGGGACTTTTTCCAATAGCGCCACGTTGAGAAAACTTTTTTTGAAAGGAGGAGCTACAATGGCGAAAACAAAAAAAGTGGAAAGTGTAGGAAAGTATAAAGCACTTTCAATCAAAGAGAGAGTTATTCAAGATATGAAAAGTCTAGGTGTTTATAAAGTAGAATATGACAACATAATTACTATTTATTGCGATTTGCTAAATCAATATAACGATGCGCAAGAGAAATTCATTGATTCTAACTATCAATATGAAACTTCAACAGCTGCCGGAGGAACAAAAAAATCCGCTATTGTAGCTACTCTGGAAAATCTAAGAAAAGATATTATTGCTTATTCAGACCGATTGTGTTTAAATCCTAAAGCTATTGAAAACATCACAACTGAGAACAAAAAACAATCCAGTTTAGCGGATATATTGAGTGAAATGCGATGAGTTTAAAAGATTTTACTAATCATGCTAGTGTGATGAATTATGTAAACGAAGTAGCGAAAGGTAAGAAAATAGCAGGAAAAGAAATCCAACAAGCGGCAAAAAGATTTAAAAAGGATTTAAAAAATAAAGAATATGAATTCAATCCTAAGGACGCAGAATTTGTGATTGGCATTATTGAAAGAACGTTTGTTCACGATCAAGGTGAACGGATTGACGGAACACCGCTTCGAGGAACACCGTTTATTTTAGAACCGTGGCAAAAATTTATTATTTATTCCTTATTGGGATTTTATATAAAAGGTACAATCATTAGGCGTTTCAAAGAAGCGTTTATTTTTTTACCTCGAAAAAATGGTAAAACAAGATTTGTTGCTGCATTATCGTGGGCTTTAGCACTTTTAGAAAGAAAATCAGGTTCTAAAATTTATATCGTCGGGGCAGCGTTGGAACAATCGTTACAAAGTTTTAATTTTATTAATTTTAATATTAAAGAAATGGGAGAAGAAAATACATTTCGTGTTTTAGATAATAATCAAGAACATAGTATTTCTGGTGACTTTGGAGATGGTTCTTTATATATCAAAGCATTAGCGGCTAATCCAGACCGCCAAGATTCTCTAAACTGTAATGTAGGAATTGCCGACGAGTTGCACGCTTATAAAACACCAAAACAATACAACATTATTAAAGAAGCAATGAAAGCTTACACAAACAAGTTGATGGTTGGTATAACAACAGCTGGTGACAATATGAGTTCCTTTTGTTATCAACGTTTACAGTATTGTAAAAAGATTTTAGACGACACTGTGACAGATGAAGCTTATTTTGTTTTTATAGCGAAAGCAGATGAGGACGAAAAAGGCGAAGTGGATTATACGGATCCATTACAACACGAAAAAGCAAATCCTAATTATGGAATTACAATCAGACCAAGTGATATGAAAAATGACAGTTTACAAGCGCAAAATGACCCGCAGCAAAGAAAAGACTTTTTGTCTAAATCATTAAATATATATACTAGCGCAATGAAAGCATATTTCAACATTGATGAATTTAAAGCATCAGATTCAAAGTATGATTGGACTTTAGAAGAACTAGCTAAATTTCCTATTAAATGGTATGGCGGTGCTGACTTGGCGAAACTTCATGATTTGACAGCGGCGGCACTGTATGGAAGGCACATCACTGATGACGGTGTAGAAGTAGATATCGTCATCACACACGCTTTCTTTCCTATTATAATGGCAAATAAAAAAGCCGACGAAGACAATATCCCTTTATTTGGTTGGAAGGATGATGGGGTGTTAACAATGACGAATACGCCGACGACTAATTTCGCAGTTATTGTTAATTGGTTTAAAGAGATGAAAAATAAAGGTTTCGACATTAAACTTGTAGGCTTTGATAAAAAATTCGGTCGTGAATTCTTTTATTTAATGAAGAAAAGCGGCATTAAAATAGTAGACCAACCACAATATTTTTACAAAAAGTCAGAAGGTTTCAGACGAATAGAAACAAAAGCAAAAGATGGACATTTCTATTACTGTCACAATCAATCATTTGAGTATTGTGTTCAAAATGTGCGTGCTATCGAAAAAACTGACGACATGATTCAATACGAAAAAGTGGATGGCGATGGAGGTTCTCAGCGTATTGACTTGTTTGATGCTGCCGTATTTGGAGCAGTGCAGATGTTAGAGGATATACAAATGAGTGCAGTAGCTAGTAAATGGCTCAATTCGAATTGAGGGAGGTGAACAAATGAATTGGAGAATTAAAGTCCCGTGGAAAAAGAAAAGGTCAAAAGATTTCGGGTTTGTTTGGAATGGTGAATCATATTCTTTTGCTTTAAATAATGGATATACAAAGCTATCCGATAACGCAGAAGTTAAAATCGCTGTTGATAAGATTGCGGATTTAGTTTCAAATATGACTGTACATTTAATGGAAAACACGGAAAAGGGTGATATCAGAATTAGAGATGAATTATCTCGTAAAATTGATATAAACCCCTACTCGCTCATGACAAGGAAAACATGGATTTATAATATTGTTGCAAATTTACTGCTTTATGGTGATGGAAATGCAATTGTGCTACCTGAATTTAAAAATGGATTAATTAGTGAGTTGAAACCACTTGATCCATTGCTTGTTGATTTTGAGGTAAGTGAAGAAACTTATAAAATAAATTATAAAAATAAAACATATAGTCCAGACCAGTTAGTTCATTTTGCTATAAATCCAGACCCAGAATATCCATTTATTGGCACTGGATACAGAGTCTCTTTAAAATCGCTTGTGGATAATTTGAACCAAGCAACAGCAACGAAAAAAGCATTTATGAGTAGTAAATTTATGCCGAACTTAATTGTAAAAGTAGATGCGAATGCGTCAGAGTTAGCCTCTGAAGATGGTAAAAATAAAATAGAAGACATGTACTTAAAGCGAACAGAGGAAGGAAAACCTTGGATTATTCCAGCCGATTTAATTGAAGTAGAGCAAGTTAAGCCTTTGAGTTTAACAGACATTGCTATTAATGAAGCAGTAAATATTGATAAAAAGACAGTAGCGGGACTCTTAGGAGTACCTGCTTTTTTTCTTGGTGTAGGTGATTTCGATAAAAACGAATTTAACAACTTTATCAATACACGCATCATGTCTATTGCAATGATTATTTCACAAACGTTGACACGAGACTTATTGATTAGTCCGTCACGATATTTTAAGTTAAATCCTCGAAGTCTTTACTCCTACGATATTACTGAATTGGTAGCAGCAGGTGGTCAAATGGTAGACAGAATTGCGATGGATAGAAATGAACTTCGTGACTGGATTGGTATGGCTCCGCGAGATGACATGAAAGAACTACTTGCATTAGAAAACTTTATTCCATCTGAAAAGTTAGGGGATCAAGGCAAACTTAAAGGGGGTGATAATGAATGACTAATAGAAATGGAGCACGTCAAATTGTGAACAGACGGGCAGAACTTAATACGAATGAAACAAATGAAAGTGAAAAAGTCATTGAGGGCTATTTCGCTGTTTTTAATTCTGAAACAGAGTTATTCCCCGGAGCATTTGAAGAAATATTACCTGGCGCATTTGACAACACATTAGATAACGATGTCAGGGCTTTAATCAATCACGATACAGCCCTTGTTTTGGGCAGAAACATATCTGAGACACTCTCACTCCGTGTGGATGACACAGGGCTTTGGGGACAAATTAAAATCAACCCTCTAGACACGGATGCCATCAACTTGTATGAGCGTGTAAAACGCGGTGATGTGAGTCAATGTAGTTTCGGTTTCAACATCATAAAAGAGCAAGAAGAATGGCGCGAAGATGGTTCGGTCAAATGGTCTTTACAAGAAGTGGAACTTCATGAAGTTTCTGTCTGCACCTTCCCAGCCTATTCAGACACTGGAGTGGAAGCAAGACAAAATGATGTCAAAAAACATGAACAACGAAAATTAGAAGCAAAGAAAAATCAATTAAAGGAGAGATTGAAGTTATGGCATTAAAACAATTAATGATTCAGAAAAAATTAGATTCTAAACGAAGTGATTTAGAGGAACTGGAGACACGTTCAAAGACATTTAAAGAACGCGAGGAGGAATTAACTCGTGCGCTTGAAGAAGCAAAAACAGAAGAAGAAGTAAGTACTGTTGAAAAGAGCGTAGATGAGTTAGAAAGCGAAAAAGAAAAGTTAGAAAAAGAACGTGATGAATTGACAGCAAAAATTGAAGAACTAGAAAAAGAGTTAGAAGAAGCTAATGGTGAAACTACTTCAGATGATGTAGAAAAAGGAGAGGGCGAGGAACGCATGGGAAAATATAAAGATAAAGAATTACGTAGTGCAGTAAATACATTTATTCGAACAAAAGGTCAAACACGAGCTGGGTTAGTATCTACTGACGTGGGTGTTGTGATTCCAGAAGAGATTATTTATTCACCAGAAAGAGAAGTAAAAACTGTCACTAACTTGGCAGAACTGGTTTCTAAAACAAAAGTTAATACAGCGTCTGGGAAATATCCGATTTTAAAACGTGCCACTTCCCGATTGAATTCAGTTACTGAATTAACTGCAAATCCTGAATTAGCTAAACCAGAATTTGTTCAAGTCAACTGGGAAGTTGAAACGTATCGTGGAGCTATTCCGATTTCACAAGAGTCCATCGATGATGCTGCTGTTGATTTAGTTAGTATTGTATCTGAGAATGCACAAGAACAAAAAGTCAATACAACAAACTATGCGATTTCAGAAGTGTTAAAAACTTTCACAGCAAAAACAGTAGCGAATACAGATGACATCAAACAAATCCTTAACGTCACATTAGATCCAGCGTATGAAAGAACTGCAGTCGTGTCACAAAGTTTTTTACAATGGGTTGATACTTTGAAAGATTCAGACGGTCAATATATTCTACATCGTGACATTACTTCAACAAGTGGAACGTCGCTTTTTGGCATTAAACTAGAAGTTGTAAACGATGAATTACTTGGACTCGCAGGAGAAGCGCATGCGTTCTTAGGTGATTTGAAGCGTGCGGTACTATTTGCAGATCGCACCGACATCACCGCTCGTTGGGTAGATAATGAAATCTATGGTCAGTATTTACAAGTCGGCACTAGATTTGATGTTAAAAAAGCTGATTCTAAAGCGGGTTATTTCCTAACTTTCACTAAAGGAGCGTAATCATATGAGTAAATATGTCGTATTGAAAACTTTCTCTGATTTAGAAGATGGTAATCATATTTACCAAGAAGGAGACAAATATCCCCGTCAAGGTAAAGCAAAAAAATCGCGTATTGATGAATTATCTTCTACAAGTAACAAGTTAGGCGAACCACTTATCATTGAGTTAGAAAGTGATAAGTAATGAGTACAGATACTATTTTAGAACTGGTAAAAGCAAGGGAAGGTATTTCTAGCAATGTTAGAGATACCTATTTGCTTGCAATTATTGATGGGGTTATTCAAGAACTAGAAAATGAAAAAAGTATTGCCTTGGATGAAAAAGACGCTAATCATTTAATGTTCGTAGTTGATTACACTTCGTGGAGATATAACAATCGTGATTCTGATGATATGCCACGACATTTACGGTATCGTTTGCATAATCTCATTATTCAATATCGAGAGGTGCCTGTTGATGAATTGGAATGATGAAGTGACTTTAGTATCAGAAAAACTTGTTACTGACGAGATAGGAAATCAAATACCAGAGTCAATTGAAACTACAATTCTATGTGAGAAGAAAAATGTTACACGTCAAGAGTTTTACGAGGCGAGTACTAGTGGATTCAAACCATCCCTCGTTTTGAATATTCATGGATATGAATATGGGAATCAGACGAAACTTGTTTTTGAAAACAAGCGGTATGTAATTATTCGAACATATAGCGTTGATTCAGAGAGACTAGAACTCACTTGTGAGCGTGATTTAGGAGAGCGGTGATTTGACTTGAAGATAAAAGGATTAAATAACGCCATCGCTGACGTATTGAAAACATACACTAAAGATATTGAACAAGAACTAGAAATGATTCAAAAAAAAGTCGCAACTAATGCTACGAAAAAACTACAACAAAGAAGCCCGGTAAAAAAAGGTAGATACGCGAGAGGGTGGAAAGCTAAAAAGACTTCCACTGGATATGTTATTTATAACGCCTCTGACCCTGGTAAAACTCATCTTTTAGAAAACGGTCATGCTAAACGAGGCGGAGGAAGAGTTAAAGCCTACAAACATATTGAACCAGTAGAACAAGAAGCAATACAAGAATACGTTCGAGAAGCGGAAAGGGCGTTGAGACAATGAACTTAAAAGATATTTTAAACGAAACAGGACTACCTGTCTCATACGACCACTTCACCGAAACGGACACTACACCAATTCCTGCTCTTCCGTATCTAACATATAACGAGTCTGACAGTGTCAACTTAATGGCTGATAACATTGTATTGAAAAAAATATCAAATTACACCATCGAACTGTATACAGAATATAAAACACCATCAACAGAATTACTTTTAGAAAATGCTTTAATGGCAAACAAACTGCCTTTCAATTCCTCTCAAACAGAATGGATAGAGGATGAAAAAATGTATGTAAAATATTATTATGTGAGGATGATTTAAATGCCCGAAACACAAGAAAACAAAGTATTATTTGGATTAGAAAATGTACATTATGCAACGTATACGGAGGCAGATGGAAAAATTACTTATGCGAAGCCAAAACCTCTGCCTGGCGGAGTAGAAATCTCTGTCGAGCCGCAGGGAGATATGATTAAGTTTTATGCAGACAATATTGTCTACTACCAAGCGCCAAACAACCAAGGGTACGAAGGCACATTGACAATTGCAAACATTACAGAAGAATTTGCGATTGATTGTATTGGTGAAGAACTTGATAGTGTAGATGGTGTTCTTACAGAAAAATCTAATGCAAAACCAAAACCATTTGCTCTGCTTTTTGAATTCGATGGAGATGTAAAAGCGGTGCGACAAGTTTTATATAATTGTACTGCAAGTAGACCTACAGTAGCATCAGCGACCAAAACAGATTCAACAGAACCAAATTCAAATGAATTAACGTTTTCAGCTGGACCTCGTTCTACAGACAAAGCTGTAAAATCGAAAACATCTACAGGTGTTACAGATACCGTGTACAACAATTGGTATAAAGCAGTTTATGAAAAAACACCAGCAGGAGCCTAGAATTTTTCTAGGTTCTTTTTTTTAGTATTTTAGGAGGATGAGAAATGGAAAAAACAATTGAAATCGATGGTCAAAAAATCCAGCTTAAAAGTACAGGAGCTACAGTACTTAGATACAAGCAACAATTTGGAAAAGATTATTTTGGCGAATTACTAAAAATGACAAATGCAATTGAACCAATGAAACAAAATAAAAAAATGAATAGCTTGTCGAATAGCGATTTATCCCTTTTAGACTTTGAAGTGATTTATAATTTTGTTTGGGTTCTTGCTAAAACTGCTAATGCTAATATTCCCGAACCGATTGAGTGGTTGGATGGCTTTGATTCATTCCCAATTATGGAAATCATGCCAGAAATTGAGGATCTTCTTGCTTCTAGTATTCAGACGAAAAAAAAGTAACTGACACGTCTCAAAATGCCAGCGATGAACCGTTGACAGCTGAGGCGTTTTTATATATTTGCAAACAAACTGGATTGACTATGGACGACTTGGACATGATGACATTGGGTTCTTGTTTGGACTACTTTGCAGAATATGAAGAAGCTCAAAATCCAGACAAAAAGAAAAAAGTCAGAAGAGCATCACAAGCTGATTTTGATGCGTTTTAGGAGGTGTAATAAAAATGGCTAAAGGTAGAATTCAAGGTATCACAATTGAAGTTGATGGCGATACAAAAGGGTTGAATTCAGCTTTAAAAAGTGTTAACACTCAATCAACTAAGTTAACTAGTGAATTGAAAGATGTTGAAAAACTATTGAAATTTAACCCTGGGAATGTTGAAGCACTTGCGCAAAAACAGCAACTTTTGACAAAGCAAATAGAAACAACTACTCAAAAATTAAATCAACTAAAGCAAGCAGAAAGTCAAGTGGAAGCACAGTTTAAAAGTGGTGAAATTGGTGAAGAGCAATATCGAGCTTTTAGACGAGAAATCGAGTATACAGAAGGCGCTTTGAATGGTTACAAAGGACAATTAAATAACATACAAGTAGAACAAGAAAAATTAGGTCAAAACACAAAAAGAATTAATACTTTATTTGATGCAACGGGTTCCAGTGTGGATGATTTTGCGGACATTTTAGGTGGTAGACTGACTAACGCAATTCGTAATGGGACAGCTACATCTGACCAGCTAGAAGAAGCAATAAATAAAATCGGTCGAGCGGCATTAGGAACTGATGTTGATGTTGGCAAGATGAAAAATGCACTAGATACGATTGATGATGGTAATAGCATTCAGAGCGTGGAGACAGAACTTAAAGGTTTATCTACTCAATCTGATAAAACTAGTGAAAACTTAGAAGGAATGAGTAAAAAGTTAGATGCTGGTCTTCTTTTAGAAGGAGCTGAGGCGGTTCAGGGTGTTACTGATAAAGTAATTGAACTTGGAAAGAGCGCTTTTACATCTTCAATGGAGTTAGATAGTGCTACAAATAAATTCAATAATAACTTTGATTTAACTGGAAAAGCCGCTGAAAGAACAAAAGACTCGATTGTGGATTTTTATAACACAGGATTAGTAGATTCTTATGAGGAGGCAGGAGAAGCTTTAACTCAAACAAAAAGACAATTACAAAATCTCAATGATACAGATTTGGCTAGTGTAACAGAAAAGTCCGTAGCGTTCTCAAAGACATTTGATGCAGATATGACAGAAAGTTTACGTGGGGCGAATGCTTTAATGGAGACATACGGCATGACTGGCGAACAAGCTTTTGATATCATGACCGTCGGAGCACAAAATGGCTTGAATAAAACGGATGAATTAGGAGACAACTTAGCAGAATATGCTAGTCAGTTTGAACAAAATGGATACAGCGCACAAGGGATGTTTGAGACGTTAGAGGCAGGATTAGATGGCGGTGCTTACAATCTTGATAAAGTTAACGATCTGGTGAAAGAGTTTGGCATACGTATTTCTGATGATTCTATAGGTAAGGCAGTGGAAGGATTAGGCGGAAAATGGAAATCTATGTATGATGATATGAAAAAAAGTGGAATGGACAATAATGAAATATTTGCCAGTTTGGCGACTGAAATAAATAAAGTTGGGGATGAGCAAGAAAGGGCATCAATTGTGTCTGCTATATTCGGTTCCCTCGGAGAAGATAACACGGTTAAAGTCATTACCGCTATGGGTGATTTAAACGGTGAATTAGGAGACGTTCAAGGTAAGTATGATGATGTAAAGGGTGCATCAGATAAACTCGCGGATGGTGGAACTGAACAAAATTTAACAAAAATGTGGCACGAATTACAAACTGCACTCATGCCAATCGGCGAATATTTGTTAGAATTAGCGAACGCAATTGTTCCGAAAGTCATAGATGCGATAGAAGGTTTAAAGAAATGGTTTGACGATTTAAGCCCTTTCGCAAAAACTATTTTAGAATTCATTGGGTTATTCGCCGGATTAGTTGCTGTAATAGCGCCGATTGTAATCGCTGTTGCTGCAGTAATAGCCATTTTCGCTGTTTTAGGTTCGACAGTGGGTATAGTTATAGCTGCAATAGCTGCAGTCATAGCCGCAGTCATATTAGTGATAAAAAACTGGGGTTCTATTGTGGAATGGTTAAAAGGTGTATGGGAAAAAATAAGCGAGTTTTTCATAAACTTGTGGGAAGATGTTAAACAAATTTTTTCAGATGCTTGGGAAGGTATAAAACAGTGGTTCATAGAACTTATGATTGAATGGGCTACTTGGATTTATGAATTTTGGAATGGAATAGCTGAATTTTTTGCAAACATTTGGAATGGATTAAAAGAAAGCTGGATGGAATTTTGGGATCCTATTATCCAATGGTTTAAAGAGAAATGGGAACTAATAAGAACATCTGCCGCTGAAATATGGCAATCCATAGTTGACACAATTGTCAACGTGTGGGACGGATTAATGGAATTCTTAGATCCAATCATCAGTCTAATAAGTTCTATAATTGAAGGTGCTTGGATGCTTATAGTGGCAGCTACACAAATTGCGTGGGCAGCATTTGAGAAATTTATACTTGACCCTTTAAAAAATGTGTGGAAATGGGTACAAGATTTATTTGGGAAAATAGTTGAATGGGTAAAAACGAAATGGGAAGAAGTAAAACTTATTACAAAGCTTGCTTGGATTCTATTTAAAAAATATATGATTGACCCTGTTGTTAGCGCATATAATTATGTGAAAGGTAAGTTTTCAGATTTAGTAAATTGGCTGAAAACAAAATGGGAACTAGCAAAATCTATAACTGCTGCCGCTTGGAGTGTTGTTAAAGAAAAAATGATTACCCCTATTGTGGAAGCATACAACAAAGTCAAGAACAAAATATCTGACATGATAAACTCTATCCGTTCTAAATTTGACGATGCTAAAACAATAGCTAAAGAAAAATTTGATGATGTAAAAAAGGCGATAGTTGACCCTATTGAAAAAGCTAAAGAATCAGTAAAAAACATTATTGAAAAGATTAAAAACTTTTTCACTAATCTTAAACTTAAAATACCTAAACCATCAATGCCAGATATGCCGCATTTTAGCCTGAAAACAAGTTCTAAGAAAATATTTGGTAAAGAAATATCATATCCAAGTGGGCTGAATGTGGAATGGTATGCAAAAGGTGGTATTTTAACAAAACCAACCATGTTCGGCATGAATGGTAGTTCTGTAATGGCTGGCGGAGAAGCTGGTAACGAAGCTGTATTACCTTTGAATGCAAAAAATTTAGGTGTTATAGGTAAAATGATTGCTGAAACAATGCCTCAAAATGGCGGAGACACATATGATTTAACTGTAAATGTGAATGGCAATGTAGATAGGAAAATGATTGATTTAATGAAGAAAGAAATGCAAAAAATTCTTATTGAACAGACAAGAAGAAAAGACAGTAGTATGGGAGGTGTGACCATTTGAGGAGCGGAGAGTTCATATTTAATGACATAAATTTTTATGAAAATAATGTATATATCCAAGAAAGACCAGAAATTTCACGAGCGTATAGGAATGAGACAATTATCGAAATTCCGGGCAGGTACACACCTCTAACAAAATGGGATGGGACATATTTGCCAGTTGAGTTCACATTATCTCTTTTTCTAAAAGCAAGAAAACCGGAAACTGCAATTGAAGAATATTATAATATGACATCTAAACTACAAGACCCTGTTTCTCATCTAGCGAGATTCTATTTTGATGAAAACTATTATTATTCAGTAAAATTCACAGAAATAAACTTATCGTATCAGACGAACTATGTCGCTGGAGTTCCTTTCACCGTAAAAGCAACTTGTTCCCCCTTGAAAAAAGATTTATCAGGTATTTATCCCACTGATGTTGAAAATGGAACTAAAGTTTATAACATCAATTCTAGTATATCTCAACCACTTATTGAATTTACTGGTTCAGGAAACATAACGATAAATGTGAACGGTACTGAATTCGTATTTAAAAATTTACTAACTGGAGATTATGCTATAGATAGTGAAGTGAGAGAAGTTTATCAAGTGATAGATGGTAATTTTGTATCTATAAATAATAAATATTATAGTAAAAATTCGTTCCCATTCTTTGATTTAGAGGAAAATATAATTTCATGGAATGGTAATGTGTCAGAAATGAAGGTGACGCCAAAATGGGCAAGCGTGATTTAAATGTACCACTTTTATATGAAGCAAATGAGACGGAATTTTTGCATAGTGGCATCTGTTCTTTATCAGAAACAGTACGGTGTGAAGTGCACGAAGTTATGAATGCAGAATTTGAATTGGAACTAGAGTATCCAGTAAATGGTTTACATGCGCATGAATTGATAAATGGACGTTACATCTCAGCTTTTGTAGATACTCAAAGAGGTTATAATCCTTTTGAAATCGATACTGTAGAAAAAGACTTATTTGCCGACACATTTATTGTAAAAGCATCGCATCAAACGAATCAGTTGAGAAAAAAAATGGTTAAAGAATTTAAAGTAGATAAGGTTTCGTGTGGGATGGCTATGAATAGGTTGAAAAACGCTTTAATTGAACCTACAAGTATTCAATTTTATTCAGATATTGAAACTTTAAATAGCACGTGGTTACGTTTCAAAAATGCCCTAGCTTGCGTAGGTGGGGTAGAAGGTTCTATTTTAGACACCTGGCGTGGAGAAATTGAGAGAACAACAAATAAGATATCAATGTTGAAAAAAAGAGGAACAGACAGCGGCGTATCAATCGCATACAGAAAAAATATGACTGGTTTGAATATAAACACAGATACTTTAGACATGGTGAATGCTATTATGCCTTACGCAATAAAAGCGGTTGGTGATTCTGACACAGTTATCTCTCTTTCAGAGAATTATATATATTCACCGGATTTTGTAGCTGGAAACGAAATAAATGCCGTTGAAATTGATTATTCCTCTGATGAAAACGTAATTGATGAAAAGACACTTAGAAGTGTAGCAAAAAACTATTTTTCTAGTAGTGTCATTAATGAGCCGATTTTAGACTTAGAAATTAGTTTTCAGGATTTAGGACAAACAGAAGAATACAAAATGTTTCAAAACATGAATCGAGTTTTTATTGGTGATACACTCTCTGTGTTTCACGATGAATTGAATGTACAAACAACCGCTCGAATGGTTGAATTTACGATGGACAGTTTGAGAGGTGAATATGTTAATTGTACCGTCGGTAGTGTCAAGAGTGATTTAAAATCAACGATGACAGCAGGAATGGCTACAAAAGATGAAATAGAAGCTGGTGACAATCGTATGCAAGAATATGTAGACGATTTGACTAAGCAAATAACAGGAAACCAAGGCGGAAACTTAGTTATTCGTCCACCTGAAAAACCAGCAGAAATGTTGATTATGGACACTGATAATATTAGCACAGCAGTCAATTTGTGGAGATTTAATCAGATGGGGCTGGGTCATTCAAAAACAGGTTATAATGGTGAATACACTATTGGTCTCACTCAAGATGGTAAAATAGTAGCAGATTTGATAGCGACAGGGACTTTAAGAGCTATTGACATTGAAGGCGTGACAATTTCAGGTTCAGCTGGTTATTTTGATGTTTTATATTCGAGTTTTTTACCTAGCAAACCATCACCGCAATACCGAGAAGAACTGCAGATGGGCGGCGGAACAGGATTTAATTTACAAGCGCAGTCTACAACAAAACAATATCCCGCCATGCAAGTTAGACTGAACACAAACGGAGATTTAGGACTTGCTATTGAAGCTGTGAACGAAAATACAGGTGCAATTGATGCGGATAGAGTTGTCAGACTATCACCTTTTGCAGGAATTGAAACACCACTCTTACAAAGCGATGGGTGGTGTTGTATAGGTGCTAATCCGGACGGGAAAACCGCCTCTATTGATCGTCACACGTGGGTTTCTGGCGGTGGTCCTCAACTGCGCTATGTGCCGCATCGAGCTAGTAATTTTGAGACAGCTTCGTCGGAGGAATACAAGAAAAACATACGTAAAGTAAAGAAAACTGCGTTTGGTAAAACAGCTAAGCAAGTCATAAACGAAACAGATGTTTTCACTTATTCACATATTGCAGATGAAACAAACGAAAAGAAAATCGGTTTTATAGCTGAACAAGCTTCTGATTCGCTGACTACCGCTGACGGAAAAGCAATAGATTTATACAATTCTGTCGCATGGTTATATCAATACGCAAAAGAAAACGAAGAAGAAAAAGAAGCATTAAAAGCAGAGGTAAAAGAGTTGAAAAACTTAGTAAATAAACTGGTAAAAGAGGTGAGCGAATGAGTGCTTTAAGAAAAATAAATGCAACATTAGATTTAAATAGAAAAAGTTGGAACATTGAGCGCATTGAGGCAATTCAAGGCGATATTGATTCTCTGATGATAGCAGTTCAAATTGTGGAAAACGGTAAACTAAAAAACTTAACTGGCTATAAAGCAACGTTTGCGGTAGTTTTACCGGACACAATCAACTATGTAATTGACGATTTACATTTTAGTAACGAAAAAATGGATGAAGGTTACTTTGAGTATACATTTGTAAAAGAAGCATTTTCAGTCGCGGGCGTATATGATACAGCACGTTTTATTTTGCAAAATGAAGATGGCACAGAGCTTTCTGGAATGCCTCGTTTTACGTACTATGTTGAAAAAGACCCACTTCAAGGAAAAGTAGTTGCAGAAAGCTATGTAAGTGATTTCGAACGTTTAGAAGCTTTGATACATGATGTTGAATTAGAAATTGATTCATTGCACACCGAAATTGACAAAGAAAGTGCTCGTCTTAATACAGAGATCGAAAAAATTGATGCAAAAATAGATACAGAAACGAGTAAGCTTCAAAGTGAAGCAGCCGACTTACAACAGCAATTTGATAACATAAACCCTGAGCAATTCGCACAAAAAACTGCTTTGGATGAACATGTTAATGATGCTGATATTCATGTTACAGTGACTGATAAAACAAACTGGAATGCAAAAGAAACAGTGGAAGGCGCACAGGCTAAAGCAGATAAAGCGCTAAATGATGCTAAAGTAGACGCTGCTGCTCTCTATGAGCCTAAAATTACTGTAACAGCGTGGGCAGCGCCGGCATTAAAAACAGGGTTCTCTATTCTAAGCTCGGCATATCCACCATTATATAGATTAAAGGGGAGTACGCTACAATTAAAAGGCGCGATTGGTCGAACGAGCGCGAAGGGCGTAATGTATACACTTCCAGCAGGCTACAGACCGTCAGAACGTCGTGGGTTTTCAACGCCTTTGGTTTCGTCAGTTTCAGGCACAGTTGCTACAATATATATTCAACCTAACGGAGATGTTGAGCTTGTTGCAGCGTCGCAAGATTCGCCTGTATGGATTGAAATTTCATTAGATATAGATTAAGCCAATTTGGCTTATTTTTTATGGACACAACGGACAAGGGGATGATGGAAATTGGAAGTGACAAAAGAAAAAGTAAGTCGAATGGAAAGGGAAATGCTCGATTTAAAACGCAGAATCGATGACATAGAGAACCGGAATCATAAAAAGGACCTTGACGAAAAAGAAGTAATACATGACATAAAACGTTCTCTATTAACTCTCGAAGGAGATTTAAAAGCAGCATTGGAACAAGCTGAATCAAGAGAGCAAATAGCAATTCATGCAGCTGAGCGATCAAGCACAGGTTTTTACTGGGCAATAGGGTTAGTAGCTGTGTTGGTATTAAGTTCTATTGTACGTGGTTTTTTAATGTGAGGGAGGAATAATAATGAAAATTAATTGGAAAGTACGAATGAAATCGAAAGTTTTCTGGGTATCTGTTATCCCGCTTGTACTAGTTTTAGTACAGCAAGTACTTGGTTGGTTCGGCGTAACAATTCCTGCGGACACAATTAACAGAGAGGCGCTAGACATGATTAATAGTGTGTTTCTGCTACTGGGTGTCTTGGGTGTAGTTAATGACCCAACAACGCCTGGCGCAAGTGATAGCGAACTAGTCCAAAATAGAAAGGAAGTTAAATAATGAACACATATTATAATGTAACTTCAAATGCAGGTCATTCGCATAAAGTTGAAGGAGCAACCGGAAACGGATACAAAGAACATGTTGAAGCACTTAAGTATAATAACGAATTTATTGCAGAACTCAAAACCATTAATGTAAAAGCATTTAATACGACTTCGGAAGCTGGCACACAAAGCTCGATTCTTGTAGAACAAGCGAAAAAAGCAAACACAGTAAGTAGAGCAGGGCGCCTCGATGTTTCATGGCACTTTAATAGTTCTGCAAATAAATCAGCAACAGGTGTTGAAGTACTCTATTATGACAACGCACAAAAGCAACTTGCGGCAGATGTGTCAGCTGCGTTAGCGAAAACGCTCGGGATTCGAGATCGAGGACCGAAACAACGCAAAGACTTGTATTTCCTTGCGAATACAAACGCACCTGCTATCTTAATTGAAGTAGCATTCATTAGTAACGCAAATGATATGAAATCGGCAACTACTAAGCGAACAGCTGCTGTTAAGACTGTAGTTAAAGTCATTACTGGCAAAGACGCAGCTGCGAAAAACACAAATCCGAATCGACATGATGGGAAAGTCGTTGACAGTGCGCCACTATTGCCAAAAATGGACTTTAAATCAAATCCTGTGCGCATGTATAAAGTGGGGACGGCGATACTTGTATATGAGCATAATCAATATTGGTACAAGACATATATTGACGACAAACTATACTACATGTATAAGAGTTTTTGCGATGTTGTAACTAAAAAAGATGCAAAAGGTCGCATCAAAGTTCGAATTAAAAGCGCGAAAGACTTGCGTATTCCTGTATGGAATAATACGCGACTGAATTCAGGTAAAATCAAATGGTACAAGCCTGGAACAAAACTTTCTTGGTATGACAACAAAAAAGGGTTTTTAGAATTATGGTATACAAAGGATGGTTGGTATTACACAGCTAACTATTTCTTAAAATAAATTATGAATCGGAGGCAACAAAGATGGTACAAAAAAATATCGTAGTAGAATCAGGAGTAAAAGTTTATAAGGATAAAACGTTCAAAAAAGTAGTTGCAGAGCTACCTAAAGGCGCTATTTTTAAATACGAAAGCGGTTTTTGCGAGTTCAAAACTACGAAAGGTTACACAAATCGCGCAAACTGGACGTGTCCGGCTGTATCAGGCAGCTATGTTATTGCGCTAGCAAAAGTAACGCAAAAGCTTGCCGAAAAAGTTGGCGATAAAGGAATATTTCAAGTTTCAAAAGGCAATATCATTCGCGTAGATCCTTCGAGCTTAAAAAACGGCTATGTGAATTGCGCTGTTTTCAACGACGTGTGGGAATGGGGCTTCAAGATTAAACTTGCAGATGTGAAACGATGCGAAACGTTAGCTTATAACTCAATAGCAAAATTATAGTATACTGCCCTCGCATTTTGCGGGTTTTTTGTCAAAATGAAAAAGGAGCCTTATTATTTGGCTCCTTTTCAAGTAATTGGGAGGAAGTAATAATTTAAAAAAATTTACTTAATTCATTTAAAACAGAATCATATTTTATTTGATTAGGCATTACTCCACCTTGACCAGGAGTATTTTTTAATAATTTCACATTACCTGTTTCAAGAGAAAAATCCAAATTGACAATTGAAGACTGGCTGTCAATAAATAAAATTAATTTCAGAAATTCTACGGATTTTACATCTAATAGGACAGCAAGATTCAACCAATATAAATTGTCTGTGGAGATACAATGATTTTGTTTATCCAAAATCGTAATTTCGCTATATTGATTTTTTCTCTCAGCATTATTTCTAAACCTAATTCCAACAATGTCCCCTAAAGGATTTCTAGGAATACTCATTGCAATAATAGTCTGAATAGATGTTTTGACGTAATCAACAGTGGGTATAGTATCATTTCTTTTCGTATACTTCTTATCTATCGCATTGCAAAAACTTCTAACAGGTTTTTTAAAAGATTCTAATTCTTTATCAATTTTTTCTCTTACATCTTTTAATAAATTTTCCTCAATATCAAATAATATTTCTTTAAAATTTAAGATTTTTTTGTAACTTATGGGTTTTTGAAATGATTCAATAAAATCAAGTGTATTTTTGATGCGACCAGACATGGTGCTAAATCTTTCATCTGTATTTACAAAATTTTCTACTTCTTGGGTACGAATATGCAAAAGTTGTCGTCTAAAATCAAATTCAACTATCGTTGGATAGACAATATCATAAGTAATATCATCGTTCTTATCATATATTTGATGTTGACGGCTATCAATCATTGTTAATCTCAATGATTCCACGACTCCTGGGGAACTCTCAGTTAGTCTATAGCCACAGATGATAAAATCTTTATTTGATTTCTTACCTATGTTGTCAAGTATTTTATTATTAATTGGCAGTTTCCAGTTAATTAATCTTTGACCGTTAGTTTCTAATTCCTCATTTGATAACTTATAAATATAAGAATTAAATAAGGAGTCTTCAGCAATTATAAACATTATCTCATCGAGTTGTTCAAGTGTTAAACTGCCGTTCTCAACCATTGCTGCTAAACTCATCGAAGCATACTCAGAAGAATCTCTATTAATCTCTCTGAATACTTGGTTATATGTTGTGAATGTTTTCTTCAGTATACTTTGTTCATCTTTGCTGTTCGCTATTTGTTTGATAGCATTTAGAACCTTCTTTATTTTTATAAAAGGTCTTAATAAAATAAGTTTTTCGTAAACGCTCTCATCGAATTTTATCATGTACATTTCATCTCCTTGTTGTTAATGTAATTTCCTCCCAATTTTAGTATACATGATTTAATTAAAATAATCTTAATCGAAAGGAAGTGTTCATATTGCAATATGATGAAATTGTAGAATATGTTACAAAAATGATAGGAGAAGAAAATTTTAATGTTTTCCATATTACGAGAAAATATAGAATTGGTTATGATATGGCTCAGTCTTATATTAATGAGATGTTGAAAAATGGAATTATTAGCCAGATCAAAACTAGTGGTATTAATAATTCATATAAAGTAATTGTATAAAGAAAAACGTTAACCCCCCTAACCTCAACGTTAGGGCTTTTTTTATGCAAAAAAACACGCTAAACTTATGTTTAGCGTTTGCTGCATGTCAATTGACTCAGCGAAGTTTAGTTGAATGAAATGTAGACAGAATCTACATAAATATTATTACATATTCGATTATTAAGAGTCAATATTTTTAATGTTTGATGAATAATTATGCGCATTTATTCAAGGAGGATTAATAGTTAATGTTAATTACTTAAATAAAATGATTTAATTTAACATAATTATGCATTTTCCAAAGTATGAATTTGAACTTTCTGTCACATTTACACTCATGTCTGTATAAACTATGAATAACAACTCAGTATGTTATCTATTTGTGATTAAAATACGATAGTACTCATATTGTGTGATAATTAGTCTAAATAAGCTCTGATTTAAGTCGTTCATGACAAGAAACGGACATTTCATTACATTTTTGGTTATACATTATATATTTTTGATATCATTTTGAGGTAAGAAAAATTATAAAAGGAGACTACATCATGAATAAAACGGGAGTAAAAATTTTAATTTTCACAGTATTATTGTTAACAATCTTGATTCCAACAAATGCAAATGCTTATACTAAAAACGGTCATTATATGACTAAAGCGGCGGCGAAAAATTTCAAAATTTATATTAATGGCTCTGCCGCTGGTTATAAAAGCATAATAATCAATGGTGCAAAAGTGTGGAATGTTTCGCCTTATTTGAATACTGTAAGTTTAGGAAATGATGTGAATCCTCATTTTACAGTAAGTACTTCAAAAGTGGATAGAGGTAGCATAGTTGCAACAAATCAGCCCTGGATATTAAAATCGACACCATCTATACGGGTTAAAAGTGAAATTACTACTTATAATGCTTTTAAATCATTATCCACTAGTGATAAGACAGAGACAATAGCTCATGAATTTGGACATGGCTTTGGATTAGGGCACATAACCACAAAGAATGGAATTATGTTAGCTAAGGGATTTACGAAGAAAATAAAACCGCAAGCAGACGATTTAAATGGTATTAAATCTATATATAAATAAAAGGAGGTTTGAAAATTGAAGGGTAAATTATTAGTTGTTATTAGTTTGGCAAGTATATCTTTATTTACGGCCTGTTCGAATAATGAAAATGTGGATGAAAAGCAAATAAACGAAAAAGAAATAGAAAAAGTTAAGCCGAAAAATGGAGTGATTTCTTATCATGGTAAATACCTTGATTTAGCTGAAAATATGGGAGAACTAGAGGGAAGTTCACCTATCATTGTCACAGTTACTAAAAACTCTGAAAAATCTTCTGTAAAAAAGGAGTCTGTAGACAGCGATATTCCTACTGAATTTTATACTTTGAGTGAAGTGACAGTCAATAATATAGAAAAAGATGAAACAGGTTTATTAAAAGAAAACCAAAGTATTAAAATAATAGAAGATAGCGTTGAAAATGTTTCGGTTGATGGAGAAAAATATGATTTAACCATTGATGGTTACAAAAATATGAATAAAGGTGAAGAGTACACACTTTTTATAAGAAAAAGCAAAACAGGTGATAATTATGTATTAACAAATGCCGTTTTAAGTAAATATCCTGTTGAGAAGGAAACTGAATTATTTCTAGAAGATGGAGAGAATATAGAGGAATCAGTTGAGGTGGAAGATACTTATAAGGAAATTTATCAAGATGTTTTAATTGAATATAATTAAAACGTTTAATTAAAAAGATTTCGACGTGATTGTCGAGGTCTTTTTTTGTTTTAATAATGCTATAAAAAGTATTTTGATATAGTGATATTCTATTTAACTCTTGATTTTAAGAACGTTTGTTCGTATAATGTTAGCAAGAGGTGACGAAAATGTATAATTTAATTGATGATATTTTAGAACATTCAATAGTTTTAGTAGATGCACTTAAGCGTAATTGGTCAATAGAAGTACTGTTTTTAAAGAACAATCATCATGTGCGATACAAGTATGTAGTTCCTGTGTATTTAGACTATGAAAAACATATTGTGCAGCTTGAACAATTTGACGAACGAATAATTGACATTAATATAGAAGATATTGTTTTTTGTGAGGTTATGACATGAGAGAATATAGCTTTAATGATTTTAAGTATATTTGTTATATTGAAGGAAAAAGAAAAGGTGTAGAAAAGTTATTTTCTAATCTAATAGCTAACAAGGATATTAATTTATTATGCAAAAAAATAGTAAAAGATGATTTAATTTTACATGATATATACGAATATTATAAACGATATTTATGACAATTTTTATGACAATTAGCTTAGAATGGCTGTATATCAACACATATTAATCCCTCTCAGGACGTAAGCAAAAGCGTTATAAACGTTGGTAATACAATGTTTATAACGCTTTTTTGTTTTATGAAGTTCAAAAAAAGTACAAAAAGTTTTAAATTTCATTAATCTTGTTCATTAACTCATTTACTTTATAAGATTCTTTTTGCTCCATTTCATCAATTACATGCGAGTAAGTTTCTAAAGTTGTTACTATAGTGTTATGTCCCAATCTTTTAGATAGATACTTTATATTACAATCATTATATAAAAGAAGCGTAGCGTGTGTGTGGCGTAATCCATGAACACTAATATCATTATTGATACCTAACTTTATACATTAGCGTTTTAATGATTTGTTTATAGCGTTGTTAGAAGGAGGGATATTGTTAATGCTAATAAAAACTAATTTGTTTTTATTAAATGACGAGTCCTTACATAGACGTGACGTTTTCTTGTAGTTTCCTTCGCATGCGTTTTCGCAAATTCATTAATAGCTTTTTGATATGTTGTTCTATTAACATCATTTATTTTTAATCCAACAAAATATTTTTCACAGAATTTTATTGCATAATCATAATGTTTATCATTTTCTATTGATTTTTTTTGCTTTCTAAAAGTTGTATACCATTCTTTAAAAGTCTCAACGAAATTTGCTTCACCAGCGTTTATGTCTACTCCTCTATGCAATTTGTCTTCCATTTCAGAAGCTGCTAATAAAGCTTGCTTTTTTGTCGGAAATCCGCTTTTGCTCTTTACTTTGTACTTCCCAGCTTCTTTATATGAAACGCGATATTTCCAACCTGTTTCAGTTTTTACAATATTGGCCATAATAGTACTTCCTTTCGTACATACTTTCTTTTTTAGGTAAAAAGAAAAGCCCGGAGGCTCTTTTTATTTAAATTCAATATTGACAGTCATCGATTTAGTAATTTCGTCATACGTTTCACTGTTATAGACTGGTGATGTTTTTATAGTTACTTTATTTATTTTATCCACGTTGTCTTTTTTTAATATACAAATAACATATTCATCTTCAACTATGACATCTGGTTGCACAGTGAAGACACCATTTATACCAATGTTGTCAGTCATAACATCAATTTGTTGTTTTTGGTCTGTAATGATATAATCAATTCCATTAAAATTTAGCGCATTTTTTCCAGTATTTTCTAAATCATATTTAACTTGTATTGTGTAGTAAGGATCTGTGACAGGGACTTTACCGCCGCTAAATTCCTCTTTTTCTGCGTCACTGACATTCTCTCGTTTAAAGATTTTCACATCCTTAATTAACATATTTAAGTCGCCTAAATCTACTTTTATTTTTGGAGTTGCAATCTTTTCAAGAGTCACTTTAGTATCGTAATCTTTATCTTTAGTCCATTCCCCCACTTTCAATAAAAGACCATCTTCTACATATTCATCTGATGTATTATTATCTTTTTTATTTTTTACTTCGGCACTGCCATCAGAATGATTTTCTTTTCTTGTATTATCTGTTACGCCACATCCTGTTAAAAAAATACTAAAAGCTAACATAAATCCCGCTAATAAAGCTATCCCTTTTTTCATATTCATTCTCCCTTTATATTTTATTTTCCTGTGAGCTTCATATTAGTTTTATCAAAAGCACTACTTCCAGCCATCTTTGTATCGTCTTCATATCTTAGCTCAACCATGGGCCTATGATTGCTATCTCCCCCAAAAAGAGTACCAAGAGCGCGTTGTTGTATTTCACTCCCTAAATAATCGGAATTTTTTTGTTTGATTGTTTCATCTTGATATTTTAAGTCTTGAGTTACATATGCAATTAACATATCATATTCATTTTCGAATGGAACCACTTTTATAAGTATTCCGTTTGATTCAGAAATTAATCGATTAATGGATTCATTAAAAGACTCTATACCTTCTTGGGTGATTGTATATGACGTAGAAGCCTCTTCTCGATCCATCTCTTCTACTTCATCTGTTTGGCTATCTTCTATAGGATCCTTTTTTGTGTCGTCTATTGTTACATTTTCCTCTGGGTTCTCCACAATATAATTATAAAGTTGAACTGTTCTTATTAAAGAAAAAGTAAGAAGCAAGACTATTGTCGCTATAATGATTAACGTATATTTTCGGCGATTTATATTTTTAATGACTTTTATTATAGCAAATATGAAAGTCGCTAGAGTAGCGAAAAATAAAAGAACCCATATAGCGTTAAACAAACTTAATACAATTAATAATAAAATAATCCAAAACCACCATTTTTTTAGTAGGTAACTATACTTTCTCATCCCGCTTTCTCCCTTTTATATGTACCAACCCGCGGCCGCGAACTGCTTACATAGTTATATTTTATTCAAAACTAACGCGATGTCGTCTAGCTTTTCATTTCGATTTAATCTACTATCAATAATTATGAAAATCTTTTTTTAAACAAATAAACAAAATTGTGTTCTAATCTTACTATGATATGTTTTTTAAAAAGTTCATCTATGGTTTTCCTATGTTTTAAATCTTTATTTTATTACAACGTTGCATTTATATTATACCTAATTGTTATAATATAAATTACATTTTCACAGAATGTTAACAATTTAATTGAGAATTAGTAATTAATTTATAAATCTTAATACTAATAAGTTAAATTATTATATTTTTAATTGTTGTCACTCATATTATTCTAAAAAATGACTTTTTAAACTTTTTCCATATCATTCATGTCAAATGTAGCAACAATCTTTAAATATTTGTTTTTAATGAATCCAATAATGCCTTTCATTTTACGGAAGTACATTTTTACATTTATAACAAACTATGCTGGATAAAACTAAAATATTTGTATAATATTTGTTTCATTTCGTTGATTTTTGTGGTGAAAATCGTGGCATTTTAATTTTAAGCATTGTTGAAGGACTTCCATATAAAGAAACAAGAATCCCTGCTAAAGGTCTTTTTGTCCTGTCCTCTCATTTTTTGTCTTTAACAAGAGTTCATAAAATTGTCACACTATAAAACAAGCAAATACGTTATATTAAGTTTAGACAAAGTAACAGATTTCTCTTATCTAATTGAGTAGGGGATTACTTTTCTCTCATCCATAACACTATTTATTCTTTTACCATCAACTCCCATAAGTTGATGGTGTTTTTTTGTGTATGATTCAATAAAAAGTTCATAAAATCAACATAGTTTCATTTCTAAAATATGCTATATTAAAATTGCATGATAAATAACACAAGAGATGAATTACATTCTAGGACAAATCAGAAAGATTCTAGTTGACTTACGTGACCGCGCAAAGACATATTGCACAAGGGCGCCTGATATTAGCAAATGTTACAACGCTGGTCCCAATTATAGGAACAACTCTGGAGTGAAATTGTATAATTTAGGAGGCATTTTAATATATAAAGAAGTGAAATGGATGGAGAGATGAGATGAAAAAGGGCAGGATTATTTTAATTTCTGTTGTAGCAGTTATAATTGTGATTGTCTTGATTATTGGAGGGAAGATGTATTTGGATAATAAAGAAAGTAACGAAGTAAAAAAAGAAGTAGCGTTATATATAGTACAAAATTATGAAGGTGTTAAAAAAATACAGTTTGGTGAACTATCTAAAAACAAGATGACTGGAAGTTGGACACTTTCAGCTAAGCTTAATAAGAACAATATCATAATCTTTACATTTCAAGATACTAGTAATATAAAAAACAATATGATAAGTATCTATTATGATCCTGATTCATTTAAGTTAAGTAATAAAGTAAATGAGCATAAGGGCATAGACAATATTGATATTCAATTCGAAGGTGGCTTCAAATGATTGCGGAACAGGATAATAGAATTTTATCTGACATGGCCTACAATGTAGATAGAAAAAAAGTTGATGTTCCTTTAAAGAAAGGTAATATTATAAAAAATAAGAATCTATCTCAAAATTATAAAGTTATAAAAGTAGAGGATAATTCAAAAAACGGTATGCAAGCCATGGCAGTAGCTCCAATAGATAAGCATGGAAAAGTAGACTCTACCGAAGTGGTCATTGCCTATCCAGGGACAAACTTTTCGGACACAATTGTAAAAATAGTGAACGTCATTACAGAGTAGATTTTTCAAATAAAGAGAAACAACATTTTAAATTACTCCGCGTGGCTTCTTCTTATTGTAAATATATAATGTCAGGTAAAGTTGATAAGACAGTTAAAGGCAATTATCATTCAAGCAAAATCAACAACGGTCATAAAACATTTTCAACATGGAACTGTGGTTTTTGACTAGTTTTGATAACAAGCTAGTTTGGGCACTCAACCGGGAACATCTTCATTATCTGATGGATTATTTAAGCGCAGATTTAAGAGAAAAACCTTTCTCCGCATATACTATCATGAAAACAGCAAAAAATAGAAAAGGTATTGTAAAAGTTATAATAGTAAATTCTATGAAACTAAATATAGTGATGAAATAAAGAATTTAAAATAGAAATGGGGAATTTACTTAGTACATAAATTTCAGGTAATGATTATGAAATGGAATTTACAGGAATGAATGGCTTAGTTCAGTACTTGAAGAAAGAATAAATTGATTGGGTTCTAAAAAATGATGTAACAGTTCTCATGAGAAAATAAACGCCAAATATTTGATTGGCGTTTTTTGTAGTTTAATAATTTTTGATTTATAAATATTAATTTGTAGAAATATCTTTTGAATAAGTTGGATTTTGTGAAATTTTTAAATCTAGTTGATGAATTAGCCAATCAATCATATAGTTTTCGATATTAATATTTAACTGACGGTATAATTTTAATGTATTTAATCGTTCAAAATTGTCATCATCATTTTTATGCCAATATTCTTCAATGCTTAAATGCATAATATCCACCTCAATTCTGTTTAATTGAAGAAAAAGCTAACTACGGTTATATAATATGTCGAAATGGTGAAGAATGATAAAAAATATCACTATTTTATCTATGGTCATAGTTGTAATTACTACTAGATGTCAGATAATATTAAAATGGATAAGATAATATTGGTAGAGAATAAGCAATTATAGTCCTTAAGATAGCTGCTAATATGTTAAACACATACTATAAAAGCTTAATGTTATCTTATCCTCCTACTCGAACAGATACGCCAAGTAGACCACTAAATAGTGAGATCATTGATATCATTTTTTCACCTCCCGACAATAAAATAGTAGCATAGATAAAAAGCTATTTTTAATTTTGCTTACAAAAATAGACAAAGGGGCTAAATAATGATGCGGGAAAATAAAATTTTAGGTCACACACTGAAAGAAATTCGTATAAATTGCAATTTAAAAGAACGGGATGTATATGAGACAATTATGTCAAGAGCGCATTTATATCAGATAGAAAAAAATCAACAAATGCCATCTTGGGGAATAGTTACATCAATATTACAAAAATTCACCATGAGTTTAGCTGAGTTTGAATATATTCACAATAATTATCAATTAGATTCAATTCAACAAGTAATACAAGATTTCAAAGCAATCAAAACCTCCACTAATTCTCACGCTATCAATGCTTTAATAGAAAAAATAAATTCACTCATAAAAAATGAAAAAAATGATTTTCTTATGGATGTCTCTTATGTGTTAAAAGCCTTAAATACTTTTCAACAAGAACAAAATTTTAAAAGATCTAGAGAAATTGTAAAACCAGTTTGGAATAGGTTAGAGAAAAAAGACGCATGGTTTTATAATGATTTACTACTTATAACCAATATATTATATGCCTTTGATGACTTAACTATTCAACATATATTTGAACGATTAGTTGTATATATTAATAAGTATAAGAACTTTAACACTTCAAAAGAGCTATATATCAATATTCATTATAATTATGCAATATGTCTTAGAAATACTACAACAGAGATAGATAAAATGGAAATAAATTTAAAGAAATCTAAAGAAGCTGCAAATCAAATAAATGATGTAATTACTGTACTAAGTTGTAGGTATTATTTGGCTGAAATATTATGGCATAAAGGTAATAAAGAAAAGGCGATGGAAGAAGTAAAACAAGTTTTTACTGTACTGAAAATTTTAGAGGAAAGTGAATTGCTTATAGATAAGCAAAATGATTGGATAGAAGTTAGCGGGATGAGTTTGGAAAATATATTTTAAATAAAGAACCGTATTACTTGACATAAATGAGGTATATTGCAAACAATTTAGGATTTTCTTGGAAGAACAAATAAATGCTGAATGATAAAATTATTTTAAGATAATATAAACTAACTAATCAAAAAATCGGATGAAAATTTCTTTTTGAAGAGAAATTTTGGTAAACATATTTAATTGATAGGATCAAGTAGAAAAGAGGCACAATCTTTGAATGGATTGTGCCTCTTTACTATTAATCGTTTAAACCAAGTCCATCTAAAATGGTTGCTTCGTATTTTTCAATTCGAGAAACACGAGTTTTTGATTGTTTTGGTGCTGCAAAATAAAGTAAATAAGCTTTTTGACGACCAGGAGTTAGTGCTTCAAAAGCCGTTTTTAGAGCAGGTAATTCTTCAAATTTTAGAAGTAATTCTTCTGGAATGGGTGTTTCTTCTCTAGGTTTAAGCTCCACTTCTAAACCAGCTTTTTCTACCTCCATAGCATTTTGAATATACGTTTTTAGAATTTCTTTTTGATCAAGGATTTCTTGTAAATTGGTGAATCGAATTTGTCTTGCAGCTTGCACATTTTCCGTTTGTTGGACTAAAATATTATCCGGATCACGGAGTAGTGCACCTTTCATAAAGAGTAGGGCGCAATAGTTTTTAAAACCATGAATTAAGAAAACATTCTTGCCATCTAGTGCATAGCAAGGTTTTCCCCATTTGAATTCTTCTTCTAGTTCAAAGGTGATTGCGATTTCTCTTAATGCTTTGAATTCAGTTTGCCAGGTGGATGGTTTACTCAGAAACGCATCTACTTTAGGATTTAATTCGGTTTTTGCCATAAAGAATTCCTCTTTTCTACACTCTTTTTCATTTTAAAATAATTCTTTTCTACGTGTTATTTTAACTTAATATGAAAGGCCTTGCAAATTTGATTTTCATACTAAAAGAAAGAACCTGAGTTTTAACCCAGATTCTCATATTTTAGGATAAATTGAGCTGCCAGCCGATGCCGAATTTATCAGTCACTTGACCATATTTTTCCGACCAAAAGGTTTTTTCAAGAGGCATTACAATATTTCCGCCTTCTGCCAATTGTTGAAATTGCTTGGTTAGTTTTATTTCATCTGAAGTGTCAATGACAAGCGTAATATTATCTCCAAATGTAAGTGGCATCGATTTTGGTACATCTGAAAACATGACCTTAACGCCATCAATTACTAAACTAGCATTCATCACTAAATTTTTAAGCGAATCTTCTATAGGTTCTTCATCTGTCTCGATTTCCCCATATGTCATCAAATCTGTACACTTTGTTCCAAAAATTTCCTCATAAAACGCGATAGCATCTCTGGATTGTGTTCTAAAATTCAAGTAAACATTTAACGTCATTTGAATTCCTCCTCGATTTTATATTCGCTAAAGATTTAATCATTTTGGTGTTCTTATTATAGCAGATTGTGTAAAAAAGAGGAAAAATTAAGCTAATAATGACTTGACTTGGAGTAACACCAAGGTGATAAACTAAGATTAAGTTATAAATACGGAGGAAATAACATGAAAAAAACATTGTATTTAATGCGCCACGGTCAAACGTTATTCAATCAACGGAAAAAAATTCAAGGCTTTTGTGATGCACCACTTACAGAACTAGGAGTGAAACAAGCAAAAATAGCAGGAAGTTATTTTAAAGAGCATAAGATTTCTTTTGATCAAGCATATAGTTCCACCTCAGAGCGAGCAAGTGACACTTTAGAGCTTATAACAGATAAGAATTATACTCGATTAAAAGGTCTGAAAGAATGGAATTTCGGTACTTTTGAAGGGGAGAGCGAAGATTTAAATCCGCCACTTCCTTATGGTGATTTCTTTGCAGCATATGGAGGAGAAAGAGAAATCGATTTTAGAAACCGTTTAATTGAAACGATGGAAAATATGATGAACCAAGATAACCATGAAGTTGTCCTAGCGGTGTCACATGGAGCAGCGTGTGCTCAGTTTGCTCGCTACTGGGAAAAAACAAGTGAAATTGGCAAAATAACAGGATTAAAAAACTGCTGTATCTTGAAGTTCGAATACGAAAATGGGGAATTCACTTTAGTCAATTTTATTAATCATGATTTCGAAAGCGGCATTCACATAGAAAATACCAAATAAAAAGCACCCATCAATGAGTGCTTTTTTTCTTTATTGAAATAAGTTTTTTATTTTATCCAAAATTCCACCAGTTAATTCATTCGCTGTATCTTGCAAGTTTTCTGTCAAACCGCTTGCTTTGTCTTGCAAATTTTCTGTTAAGTTGGTAGCTTCATTTTGTAGATTTTCTGTAACATTACTTGCTTGTTCACCAAGCTCGGATGCTTTGTTCGTTGCCTCATCTGTCAATGTTCCTAGGTTTTCCAGGGGCAGGGACTCGGTCACTTTATTCTTCAAATCATCTAAATTCATCGTTTCCTCCTTATTTTGGGGGCTTACTCATCATTTTAAAGGAAGTGATAGTTAAGTACAAACAATTCGTTCCGTTATTTGTGAAAAAATATGGTATGATATTAGAAAGAAACGAGGTAAACATGAATAATTTAAATTTAAGTGATGAAATAAAAAAAGCGATTACTGAACTGGGATATAATGAAGCTACACCTGTTCAAAAAGCGGTGATTCCCATTGCGTTAACAGGAGAAGATATTGTTGCGAAATCACAAACAGGTAGTGGAAAAACAGCTGCGTTTGCTATTCCTATCGCTGAACAAGTTGTGTGGGAAGAAAACAAACCACAAGCATTAATTATTGTTCCAACCAGAGAGCTTGCGATGCAGGTCAAAACGGAATGTACCAATATTGGTAGATTTAAACGAATTAAAGCAGCGGCAATTTATGGCCAATCACCATTTGCCAAACAAAAATTAGAATTAAGTCAAAAAAATCATATTGTTGTAGGAACACCAGGACGTCTACTTGATCACATCGAAAAAGGAACACTAAATGTGGATAAAGTAGCTCATTTAGTTTTAGATGAAGTAGATGAAATGTTAAGTATGGGCTTTATTGACCAAGTAGAAGATATACTAAGTCGTTTACCGAAAAAACGTCAAAATCTATTTTTCTCTGCAACTATGCCAGAAGAAATGCAAGACTTGATTAAACGATATCAAGATAATCCTATGGTTATTGAAATGGCCTCTGAAAAAACAAACCCTATTTTCCATGTTGAAATGCAAACAGATACTAAAGAAAAAACCTTGAAAGATGTATTAATTACAGAAAATCCAGATAGTGCAATTATTTTTTGTAATACTAAAAATCAAGTAGATGAACTAAGTGAAATGCTTGATTTAAGAACAAGTAAAATTCATGGTGGTTTGAGACAAGAGGATCGTTTTCAAGCTATGGATGAATTCAAAAGTGGTAAATCTCGCTTTTTAATTGCGACAGATGTAGCTGGACGAGGGATTGATGTTGAAAATGTATCGTTAGTTATAAACTATGATTTGCCAATTGAAAAAGAAAACTATGTGCACCGAATCGGTCGTACTGGTCGTGCCGGAAATAGTGGTAAGGCAATCAGTTTTGTTAAAACACAGGAAAATCCATTGTTGCGTGACATTGAGGAAATGCTAAATATTTCCATTGAGAAAAAACGGAAACCAACTATTATCGAAGTAAGGGCAAGTGAAGAAGCTTTTCATAAAAAGCAACAAAAACGTCCAACAATTAAGAAAGCTCGTGGTGAAAAATTAAATAAAAATATTATGAAACTATATTTCAATGGCGGGAAGAAGAAGAAAATCCGTGCGGTAGATTTTGTCGGAACTATTTCCAAATTAGACGGAATTACAGCGGAAGATATTGGTATTATTGCTATTGAAGATCATGTTTCTTTTGTAGAAATCCTGAATGGAAAAGGACCAGCTGTACTCGAAATGATGCGTTCTCGTAAAGTAAAAGGTAGACGTCTTAAAGTAAATGAAGCCAGAAAACGATAATTAAAGAAAAGAAGGTCTCAATTATGGAAAGACCCGATAATAAACTTATTCTTATGGTTTTAAATGTTGTGAAAAATCCAGTTTACAACATAGAATCACTAACCATCAATTTTTTGGAAAATGAAATTACTGGTAATTCTTCAAGAAATGAGCTGCTTTATTGCACTTATTGGCTGGAGTTTCACGGCTTTATTAAGCGTGATAAAAATAATGATGAGAAAAAGTATTATAGCATTACTGAACAAGGTGATTTTTTACTCCAAAAAATTAACAATGAACTTTCTTAGTTTGTTCATACTTTTTTCACATTTATTCGGTATATTAAAAGTAACCTTTTTTCAATGAAATATCTCACCTGACAGCATCCGTCTCCCAACCAAACGCGGATGCTGTTATTTTTTGTGTCTAAAATTATGCTATACTAAATAAAAAATGTTAAGGAATGGTAATTTTATGTATCCATACACGCTTTGTTTTATACAAAGAACCGATGAAATATTATTATTAAACAGACAGAAATCACCATGGATGGGTAGCTGGAATGGTGTTGGCGGAAAGATTGAATCTGGTGAATCACTAATGGGCTCTATTAAACGCGAAATTTTTGAAGAGACAGGGATATCTGAATCAGACTATGAAATTCGGGATATTGGTGAAATGAAATGGTTTGTGAACGATGAAAACTTAGGTGGAATGCATTTGTTTTTTGCTAAACTACCTGATAATTATTTCTATCCGACTCCTCGTCGCACAGATGAAGGGATTTTGGATTTTAAAAAAAGAGCGTGGATTCTCAATCAAGAAAATACAGGGGTAGTAAACAATCTTCCTTATGTACTTAAGCATATTTCTGAGACTTCAGCTAGAATAGAATTTATCACAAAATATCATCAGAACACACTGCTACAAATAAGTCATCAATTTCTATAAAAAAAAGAAGCATTGCGTTTATTTGCAATGCTTCCAGTTAATCAAGATGTCGTAAAGTAATTTGCTTCCCAGCGACTAATTAAATTTTGAGCGTCAAGCGTGGACAACTTTTTATGTCCGATAATTTGTTTTTTAGCGATTTCTAAACTCTCAAAATGATCAATTAAGCGTTGTGTTGGATTATTAATGTAGACATCATGAAGCTTTAGTATATGGTTTTCCTCTTTATCAAGACTCTCTATACCAACTATATAGCCTGCAGCTGTAATTAATAATATTTTATTCATATTTCTTCACTCCCTTTTAAGGCTTCTTGTGCGTTATGAGGTTCTTTTTTTCTAGATAAAAACATATAAATAAATACACAGACAAAAGCGATAGCGCCAGCAATGATGTAGATTCCTTGGAATGAAAGAACATGATGAATTTCTCCCATAATATAAGGCCCAATACCCAAACCTAAATCAAGTCCAATGAAATAAGTAGATAAGCCAATACCAATACGGTGGGGTTCGCAAACTTTTAGACATACTGCTTGACCATTTGACATAAATGTTCCATAACCTAAGCCAATCAACCCGCCTGAAATAAGCAAAACAAGGCTGGAAGTTGCGGTACTTAAAACAACTAATCCAACTGCTAAAAAGAGATAGCTAGGATACATCACATATTTTTCACCTTTTGCATCAAATAATTTCCCAGACATAGGGCGAGTAAAAGTAATAACTAGCGCATAAACAACAAAGAAAAAAGTTCCCGCACTAACTAAGTTGATTTCTCTTGCATAAGAAGCAAGAAATGTAAGTACGCTTGAATAAGAAATCCCCATCAAAAAAGCAATAAAAGTAATTGGAATAACTTTATATTCGATAAAACTTTTAACAGTCCATGTTTGTAATGCTTTCCGATGTTCTGGTGTTAGAACAATATTTTTTACTGGTAAATAGAAACAAAGCAGTGCAGTTAACAAGACAATAACGGTGGAAAAAATGATAATCGTATAAAAACTTGTTTTGCTAAGTAAAATCATTCCAATAAAAGGCCCTATAGCAGCGGCAAGACTCGTGCTAAGTCCATAATAATTAATACCTTCTCCATTTCTAGAATTAGGAATATAAGCAGTTACAATTGCGTTTGTTGCCGTGGAGGTTGTTCCATATGCAAATCCATTCAAAAAGCGAATAACGAACATAATTGCAATCGTCGGCATGTAAAGATAAGCCATTGTTGTTAGTAAGAAAAATAAAATACCAAACCGTAATACTCTTTTACGACCAAATAGTTCGAGTTTTTTCCCCATGTATAATCTTGCAAGAAGTGTTCCGATAATATAAATCCCGGAAGCAAAACCCGCTTCGCCAAGGGATGCGTTCAATTCTTCTTGTGCAATAACCGCAATGATTACCATCAGCAAATAATAAACGAGATAAACGACAAAGTTAATCAATGTAATTAAAACAAAACCCTTATTAAATAATTTTTCTTTCATGAATAAAATCCCTTCCTACGTGTTTATTGTTATTTATCTCAGCGACAAGGAGTATTATAGGGGATTTTTAAGAAGGTTACTTTTTAATTTGGTAATTATTTCTGATATATACAAATTTGTATAACATATGTTGAAAAAATAGGGAATAGTATTTTGTATGATTAATATGCTGTAACTGGAATGACTAAAGGAGGTTAAGAACATGAAACAAAATATTCTTAATAATTATGTAAGCACAAATGATTTTCCAGTTATTACAAGGGGAAAACGCAAATATTTAACTTACGAGGGTTTGGAAGATTCTTATGTATACATACTTAAAAAAGGAATAATTAAAACGAGTATTATATCAAGAGATGGTAGAGAGTTTAACTTAAACTACATTAATAAAATGGATATCATCTCTCTGTTAAAAGATGAGTATTCTCAGTTCGCGAATGCGCCATTTAATATTCGAGTAGAATCTGACAAAGCAGAACTTTATCAAGTGGACCGGGTGAGATTTTGGAAAGATGTCAATAGGGATGTCGATTTGCAGATCTATGTGAAAGATTATTATCGAACTAGACTTCTCCAATCAATTAAAAAAATGCAACAAATGTTGATGAATGGTAAACTAGGAGCTATTTGTACGCAACTGTACGAACTCTATACACTTTTTGGGGTGGAAATCGAAAATGATCAGTTTTTGATTGATTTCCTCGTAAGTAATGAAGAAATTGGTCATTTTTGTGGCATTAATTCAGCAAGTAGTGTGAACCGGATTTTTCAACAATTAAAAAAAGAAGGCGTCATCACCATGCAAAATCGTTATATTATCATTAAAAAATTAGATGTTATTCAAGAAAATGTGATTTTTTAAAACTAAAAAAGCACTGCAAAATCAAATTGCAGTGCCTTTTTATTCTCTTTTTTTAAATGAATACCGAACTCTAAGTGTGATGAGCCCAATGATGATCAATAAGCTACCAACCATCAAATTCTCTAAGTCGCTAAAATCCCAAAAAATAGAAATTCCGATATTAGATAGTCCTAAAAAAACAAAAACCAAGCCAACAACGAGCAAAACCATATATGCCGGTTTAGAAATTTTCATAAGGACGCCTCACTTACTTTAAATATATTTCCCCATCATTGTAACACAAGTGTAGAAAAACCACATTACTCACTTGTAATTTGTTTAGTAAATCCTTCGCCAATAACACTTTGGACATCATTTATAATAAAGAATGCTTTTTCATCATATTTATTTACGATTTTTGTGAGCGGTAAAAGTTGATCCCGACTAATCACAATATAAAGGATTTTTTTATCTTGACGCATATAAAATCCTTGCCCGTTAAAAAGTGTAATTCCTCGTTCCAAATGCTCATCAATTTCTGTCGCAATTTCTTCATAGTAATCAGAAATAATCGTAACAGATTTTTTAGGATTGTAACCTTCCAGAATGAAATCAAGAACTTTAGTAGAAATATAAAGCGAAACTACTGTAAATAACATATTCTCAAATCCAATGACAAAAACAGAGGGAATAACAACAATCAAATCAAAAAACAAGAGCGCATAACTCGTATTCCAACCAAGGTATTTATTAGCAATTTTCGCTAAAATAGCACTTCCCGCAGTGGTTCCTCCACCATTCATAATTAATCCCATCCCAATTCCCATCATTAGCCCAGCAAAAATGGCTGCCACAATGGTTTGATTCGCAACAAAAGCGAACGGTTCAGAAAAATGTAGGAATAGGGAAGTAAAACTAATCGCAACAATCGTCCAAACAATAGTCATCCGGTCAAGAAATTTGTACCCAATAATAAGCAATATACCATTAAAAATAAGCGTTGTTATAGCCGGCGTCCAGCCAAGTAAGTAGTATAACATCATTGTTAATCCAGTAACGCCACCTTCTCCAAGATTATTGGGGATGGCAAATACGTTAACAGCAAGCGAAAAAATAAGGGCCCCCACAACAATTTTAGCAATATTCCAACCAGTTTTATTTTTCATATCCATTTCTCCTTTCCACACAAAAAAAGACCCAAGAACACCATAAAAAAGGCACTCTGGAGTCTTTTTATAAAAAAAGCATTAACTGACATTACTGTCATTAATTGTCTCACCATAAAAAATTGCTATTTATTTCAACACAATTTACAATATAACATAAAAAATAACCTGCTTCAAGCACTTTTAAGTAAAAAAATTAACCAAAGATGGCTAAAAATGGCATTAAATTAAGTAAAAATAAACCTACTAAAACACTAATAACAATTTTGATAACAAGTGGCTTTTCACTCTCTGTTTTTTTCATTTTGTTTCCCTCCTTCATTTGTGCTTACTTAGCCCAATGTACAAATTCATTTTTTAATGGCATATAAGTGGCTGTTTTTTTCTTATAAATCTGATAAGCAAATAAAAATCCAAGAAATGCTGGAACAATAATTGCGATAATAGTTAAAATAACTTTAGTCATAGAAAATACCTCCTCTTAAATCAAAACCCATGAACTGAACTTACTACTAATAGTGTAACAAATTTTACAAGATTTTGGTAATAAAGTGAGTTAATAATTTCGGTTACAATTACGTGTAAATGTGCTACAATAACGGTGGGTGAGTAAATTTGAATAAGAAAAATAAATTTTTTGACATATATTTAGAATTAGAGCAAGATATTACATCAGGCGTTTATCCAGCAGGCACACTACTTCCAAGTGAAAATGTCCTGGCCAAGCGTTTTTCGGTATCCCGTGAAACCATTAGAAAAGCACTTGTCTTGTTACTTGAGAATGGCTGTATTCAAAAACTCCAAGGAAAAGGTTCTATTGTCATTGATCGTGAACGTTATTCGTTTCCTGTTTCAGGTTTGACGAGTTTTAAAGAGTTGCAAAAATCGGAACATATGAATGCTACAACAAAAGTTATTAGAAATGAACAAACTATATTACCAAATCGGATTGCTGATTTCGCTGGTCTGCCACATGGTTCGAGCTGTTTAGCAATTCTTAGAGTGCGTTATTTAGAAGGCGAGGCTACAATTTTAGATTATGATTATTTACTCGACAAGACAGAGCCAATTGCAAATGAGGTTTTAGAGGACTCTCTATATCAATACTTAGAAAATGAAAAGAATTATGAAATTAGCTATGCTCAAAAAGAAATAACGGTTGAGCCGCTGAACGCAGAAGATAAAAAATACTTAGCACTACACGGAGATACACATGTTGTGGTTGTAAAAAGTACCGTATTCTTAAAAGATACAACACTTTTTCAATACACAGAATCGCGACATCGTCTTGATAAATTCCGCTTTATTGATTTTGCTAGAAGACGCTAAAAAGCCCGAGATACAAATCTCGAGCTTTTTTTTATTGTATTAACGTCAATGTTTCATAGGGAGCTAATTCGATTTCAGAACTAATTTCTGTACGCTCATGATTAGATAGTAACACTTTGGCATTAGAAAATTCACTTGGAATTTGTAATTTTTTTTCTGTAGCACCATAATAATGAATAGAAAGTAGGGAAGAGGATTCATTTGAACGTTTATAAGCGATAATGGAATCTTCTTCTGTAAAGTAAGGCGTATAATCACCAGTTTGGATAACCGGGTGCTCTTTACGTAAAGCAATTAATTTTTGATAAAAGTAGAAAATGCTTGTTTTGTCTGCTAATACATCTTGAACATTAATTTTATCTGCGTTATCAGCTACTTTTAGCCAAGGAGTACCAGTTGTAAATCCTGCATTTTCTGAATGATTCCATTGCATAGGTGTACGACTATTATCTCGCGAACGTTCTTTAATAATTTGCATCACTTCTTCTTCAGAAAGCCCTTGTTTTTGTAAAATGTCAAAATGATTAAGTGTTTCAACATCCACGTAATGATTAATTGTTGGGAATTTTGGATTCATCATACCAATTTCTTCCCCCATATAAACAAATGGTGTTCCTCGCATAAAATGAATGGTTGCTCCAAGTAGGGTAGCTGATTGATAATAATGTTCTGGTTGATCAGAAGCAAAACGTCCAAGTGCTCTTGGCTGATCATGATTATTCCAGAAAAGCGCATCCCAACCATTTTCTTTAGACATTGCAACTTGCCAAGTATGGAAAATAGATTTTAAATCCGCAAAATTCACATCTGCTAAACGCCATTTTTCCCCATCTGGATAATCTACTTTTAAATGATGGAAATGAAATACCATTGATAATTCTTTTTCATCAGGGTTACTATAGCGAATGCAGTTGTCAATATCTGTCGAGGACATTTCACCTACAGTAATAATTGGCTTATCCCCAAATGTTCGTTCATTTAGCTCTTTTAAATAAGCATGGATTCCTGGTCCATCAGTATAGAAACGACGCCCATCACCTTCAAAATCATCTTCTAAAAATTTGGGTTTCGCAATTACATTTAAAACATCTAAACGAAAACCTTCCACCCCTTTATCGATCCAAAAATTCACTACATCAAAGAGTGCAGCGCGGACATTTGGATTGGCCCAGTCTAGATCTGCTTGAGTGACATCATACAAATGCAGGTAATACTCTGATGAATTTGGTAATTTTTCCCAGGCACTGCCACCAAATTTAGACTCCCAATTGGTTGGGGGAGAACCATCTGCTTTTGCTTGGCGGAAATAATAAAAATCACGATAAAACGGATCTCCAGCAAGCGCTTTTTTAAACCAAGGATGTTCTGTAGAAGTATGATTTAATACTAAATCAATCATAATGCCAATATTTCTTTTTTTCGCCTCGGTAATAAGGGTAATAACATCTTCCATTGTTCCAAATAGTGGATCAACAGCTGTATAATCAGAAATATCATAACCATTATCATTTTGTGGAGAAGGATAAAATGGATTAATCCAAATCATCTCAATTCCTAGTTTGTGCAAATAATCAAGCTTGGCAGTGATACCAGGAATGTCCCCAGTACCATCGCCTGTTGTATCATAAAATGATTTTGGATACACTTGATAAATTGTTTTTTGAGCAAAAGTTGTCATAAAGAGAAGCCTCACTTTTTAGTTGGTTGTTTTTGCTGAATCTCGATACTCTTTTTTCCCAAAAGTACGAATTGGTGCAGTATCTACTTTGTTTAAAATGTTATATTTGCGGAATAGTACAGTTAGAATGAATGGAACAACGATAGTTATAACCATACAAATAGCGAAAATCCCGTAGTATTTTGAGTTGATTGATAAGATGCCAGGAAGCCCACCAACGCCAATTGAATTTGCCATGACACCACTTGAGACAGAAACCACAGCGGCAATTGCAGAACCAATCATAGCAGCCACAAAAGGATATAAGTATTTTAAGTTGATACCAAACATTGCGGGTTCTGTTACACCTAGGTAACAGGAAATAGTTGCTGGAATAGAAACTTGTTCTTCTTTTTCATTGCCACGGTGTAAGAAAATAATAGCTAATACAGCTGAACCTTGAGCAATGTTGGATAAAGCGATCATTGGCCAAAGGTTTGTTCCTTTAAATTGGCTCATTAATTGTAAGTCAATGGCATTGGTCATGTGATGCAGTCCGGTGACTACGAGTGGGGCATATAAGAAGCCAAATAGTGCGGCGAATAACCAACTTAGTCCACCAGTCAAACCAGCATAAACGACATTCGAAATCGCGTCGCCAATTTTCCAACCAATTGGTCCAAGAATGACATGAGCAGCTAAAACAGTTGGAACAAGGGCAAAGAATGGAACAAAAATCATCGAAATTGCATTTGGTATGAATTTACGTAACCAGATTTCGAGATAGGCTAGTAAGAATCCGGCCATAATTGCAGGAATAACTTGTGCCTGATAACCAATCATCTGCACTTGAGCAAAGCCAAAGTCCCAGACAGGAATATCGCCAGCTTTTGTTTCAACAACACTGTAAGCATTTAGCAGTTGCGGGGAAACGAGCGTTAAACCAAGGACAATTCCTAGGATTTGAGTTGTTCCCATTTTTTTCGCGATAGACCATGTAATTCCTACAGGTAGGAAATGGAATACAGCTTCACCAATCAACCATAAGAAACTATAAACACCAGCCCAGAATGGATACACATCAACAATGGTTTTAGTTCCATCTTCTAAAAACTTAATATCACCGATAACATTACGGAAACCGAGAATAAGACCACCAACAACGATAGCAGGAATTAAAGGGGTGAAAATTTCAGCTAAACCGGCAAGCATACGTTGAAGCAAACTCATATTTTTCTTAGCATCTACTTTGGCATCTTCTTTATTGACGCCTTCTACACCACTAATTTCTGTAAATTCATTATAAAAAATTGCAACATCATTGCCTATAATTACTTGAAATTGTCCTGCTTGTGTAAATGTCCCTTTTACTGCTGGAATTTCTTCAATTGCTTCAATATCAGCATTATCAGGGTCCTGTAAAACAAAACGCATTCTTGTAGCGCAGTGTGTAACAGATGAAATATTTTCTTTGCCACCAATTAATTCTAAGAGAGCGCTTGCATCCTTTTTGTAGTCCGCCATAAGATTTCCTCCTTTTTTAACTTGTATATACAAGTTGTTCGCCATTACTATACTATAAATAATCTGAAAGCGCAACCACTTTTTATGATAAAATGAAATAAAGGAGCGATGTTAATGAAACATGTTAGAGTAGCAGCAATTATTATACATCAAAACAAGCTTTTGCTTCATACGAGTCACAATGAAAACTACTGGACTCTTCCAGGTGGTGGAGTAGAAAATGAACTAACAAAAGATGGATTAAAGCGGGAAATGAAAGAAGAGTTAGGGGAAGAAGTAATTATTGATGAATTAAAAATTATTGCAGAAAATCGTTTTGTACATAATGGAAAGGAAATAGACAGTATCGAATTTTATTATAAAGCAAATCTTTTACCAGATAGTGCGTTAGTAGAGTTAAAATCATTTAAGAAAACAGAAGCATTTGGTCAATACGGAGAGGAACCATATGAATTACTTTTTAAATGGTTTGATGTAAGTGAGTTAAAAGAGATATCGATTTTGCCGGCATTTCTTGAAGCAGAGCTAACGCAGCTTTCGAGTAGTAAGATAAAACATATCCACCAGTGAACATAAAAATCCCGCGAAATTTAAGTTTCGCGGGATTAACTTTAATTAGTTAAAGAAACCAAGGTGATTTCTTTTTTGCTAAGGTCTAAGAATGGTAATTTAACCCGTGTATCTAAGCAATATGCATTATACAAGAGTGGTTTTAAAGTAGTTGTAGAACTTTCTACTTGGCGCACAAATTGACCAATTTCTTGGTATAAAATTTCGATATTTTTTAGACTACCAATTTTTGAATCAATGCGATTTTCACTAACATTCACATTAGAGTTCGTTACTTTTTCATTAAATTCATCATTGATTGCATCTTTCGTACGTTCAATCCGAGTAAATCTCGTATCTTCCCAATCAATTTCAATGATGTGGCAATCATCCAGTTGAAGGAAGTCGCCAGTCCAAAGTTTTCCATCGATTTCAACAACCAATCTCGTATCTGGAAAGACTTCTTTATTACGATATTTTTTTAGTAAATAATCAAACATTTGTAATTGCGCTAAACAGTTATTCATGTGTGTCATCTCCTTATGACCATAGTATAACACATTGTGATATTATGAACAATCTACTTTACATAAATGAATAGTTGGAACTGTAACTTTTTAACTTGTTATACAAAAGTCCTAATAAAAGGCTGTTAAAGATTGAAATTACTTGCTCGGTGGTATACTAATTATAAGATGAAATGGGAGGAAATCGTATGAATAAAGAAATGAAATTAAAAGCCGCAGATGGATTAGAATTACATTTACATATTTGGGATGAGGTAGAAAAGCCAATCGGTTTAATCCAAATTGTTCATGGAATGGCGGAGCACGGAGCAAGATATGATTTGTTTGCAAAACGTTTGAATCAAGCAGGGTATATTGTAGTAGCAGATGATCACCGTGGTTTTGGCAAATCAGCAATAAATGAAAGTTATTTAGGTCATTTAGACGGGGAAACAGGGTTTCAAAATATGATACAAGATGAAGTGAGTGTTCGAACCTATATAAAAGAAAATTATCCAAACTTGCCTTATTTTATTTTTGCACATAGTATGGGGAGCTTCATTATTCGGACGTTTATGGCGCAACATCAAGTAGACGGGGTTATCCTTAGTGGTAGCGGCCTTCAACCCACAGCATTGCTAAAAATGGGTCAAATTATTACAAAATACCGTGTTAAAAAAGATGATAAAAAAAGAAGTGGGTTTTTAAATAAATTAGCTTTTTGGGGTTATAATAAGCCTTTTAATGAAAATCATCGTTTTAGTTGGCTTTCAAGAGATGTAGCCGTATATGAAGCTTATGAAAAAGACCCTTTTTGCGGACCAGTAGTCGGAACGAGTGGGTTTTTTCATAATCTTTTTGAAGTAGTAAAAGTGAGCCAACAAAAAGAAACTTTGGAAAGCGTGCCGAAAGATTTACCCATTTTGTTACTCTCAGGTAGTGATGATCCAGTGGGGCATTTTGGAAAAGATACACCAAAAATTGCTTTGGCATTAGAAAAAGCGGGAGTAGAAGATGTTACTTATAAAATATACGAAAATGCCCGTCATGAACTCGTAAATGAATTATGTAAGGAAACCGTTTTTCAAGATGTGATTGATTGGTTAAATGCAAAAACAAGGTAACCTATTAGGCTACCTTGTTTTTAATTACGAATTTGACCATCTCCGAAAATAATGTATTTAGTGGAGGTGAGTTCAGTTAACCCCATTGGTCCACGCGCATGAAGCTTTTGGGTACTAATACCGATTTCTGCGCCGAATCCCATTGCAAAACCATCAGTGAAACGAGTAGAAGCATTGATATAGACTGCGGCAGCATCCACTTTTTGATGGAAAGCCTGACCTGTCGCATAATCGTTTGAAATGATTGCTTCAGAATGTTTTGTTCCGTATTTATTAATATGATTTATTGCTTCTTCCACAGAATCAACCACTTTTATGGCTAAAATAAAGTCTAAAAATTCTTCTTCCCAATCTGATTCTGTCGCTGCTTTAGCATCTTTTAAAATTTCTCGTGCACGTTTATCAGCACGCAGTTCAACATTATATTCTTTTAATGCCATTTCCATCGCTGGAAGGAAATCTTCCGCTACACTTTCATGTATAAGTAGTGTTTCAGCTGAATTACATACAGAGGGACGCGAACATTTTGCATTAACTAGAATATCAATAGCCATTTGTTTTTCAGCTGCTTTATCGACATAAATATGGCAATTACCTGTCCCTGTTTCGATAACTGGGACTGTAGCATTTTCAAGTACTGTTTGGATTAATTTTGCACCACCGCGAGGAATCAGAACATCTAAAAAACGATTTAAACGCATCATTTCGCGAGCTGTTTCTCTCGAAGTATCTTCAATTAATTGAACACTCGTACGCGGAAATCCTGATTTTTCTAACGACTCTTGAATCACATTCATAAGCGCTTTATTAGAATCAATGGCATCGCTACCACCACGTAATATGACAGCATTACCAGTTTTAAAACAAAGTATGGAAGCATCTACAGTTACGTTCGGTCTTGACTCATAGATGATACCAATGACTCCAAGTGGGACTCTAATTTTTCCAATTGTTAATTCTGCCTCGTTTTTCCACATAGTTGTCACTTCTCCAATAGGATCTTTTAACGTGACAACTTGCTTAACTGCTTCGGAAATCTCTTTAATTCGCTCTTCTGTTAGACGAAGACGATCAATCATTGTGTCTGGAGTCTTTTTTTCCTTGGCCCGAATAATATCTTTTTCATTTTCTTTCAAAAGGGTAGCCGTATTAGCTATTAAGTCATTACTTAGATTAATGAGGGCTGTATTTTTTTGCTTAGTCGTCGCTTGAGCTAAGAATGATGATGCTTCTCTAGCTGCGATTCCTTTTTTAATGAGTTCGGTCATGTGAAAATGCCTCCTTTTTATTAGCAAATAATGTTCCAACTTGCGCACCTTGCATAATATCAAAAATAATGGTGGGATTTTTGCCATTTGTTAAAATCATTTTTTGGTGAGATGCCATACAATAAGTAGCGGCTGAAAGTTTCGTTAACATACCGCCTGTTCCAAATTTTGATCCTCTACCACCTGCAAGTGCCTCTATTTCTGGAGTGATTTGATTGATTTCTGAAAACATTATAGCGTTTGGATCAGTGGTAGGATTGCTCTTATAAAAACCGTCTATATCAGAAAGCATAATAAGCAAATCTGCTTGAACTAATCTAGCAACAATTGCAGAAAGAAGGTCATTATCACCATATTTGGTAACATGCTCAAGTTCTTCCACAGCAACCGTATCATTTTCGTTTACAATAGGGATAATACCGCGGCTTAACAAACTTTCCAGAGTATTCATAACGTTTTCGCGACTGATAGGGAAGTCTGTTACATCACGTGTAAGTAAGACTTGACCAACAACTTGTCCATATTCACCAAAAAATTTACTATATATATGCATTAATTCACTTTGTCCAACAGAAGCGACTGCTTGAAGGTCAGGAATATCAGTAGGTCTAGCTGGGAGTTGGAGTTTATGACACCCAACACCAATGGCGCCAGAAGAGACCAGAATCACTTCTTTTCCTTCATTACGCAAATCAGATAAAACCATTGCCAATTTTTCAATAGTACGTAGATTAACATGACCGTTTCCATACATAAGTGTGCTAGTACCAACTTTTATGACTAATCTCTTGCTATTTTTCAAAGATTCGCGCATTTCAATGACCCCTCTGCTAATAAGATAATACTTCTATTTTACATGAAAATGAAGATATGTCTATATTAGATTAAAATCCATTTTTGTATTAAAAAAAGAGTTCTAAGCAATTACTTAGAACTCCAATCGTTATTTTGTTGCTTTACTTGCACTGGAAAGGGCTGAAACTTGTTTTAGTCCGGCGCTAATTAAACGCAAGATAACAAACCAAACAATAACAATTAAAACGATTTGTTTAAACGCAATGGCTGGTAGTGGGTTGAAAGGGCAATCCCAAACAAAATGAAGGAGAATCGGAATAATAAATAGTTTCCAGAAAGTACCACTGAAAATATGATTCATTCCTAATTTTTGATCACCTTTAGCAATCACTAATGCAGCGCCAGTAATTGCGGCCCATACAACATGACCACCAATTGATTGCCAACCACGACTAAAGATAACATTCATCATAGTTTCCCCAGCAATATGGATGTCCTTGAATAAGAATGCAGCATCAACACTATAGTTAAATGCATAACCAAGAGATTCAAATGCAGCAAATCCAGCTCCAACAGCTGCACCTATTAATAATCCATTTAAAATGTACTTCGAATTTAATGAACGAATGAAAAGAGCAACGATGATCATTTTCCCAGTTTCTTCAATAAAACCAACTAATAGGGCGTTAAAATAATTTAATTTTCCTACTGGAATGATAGAATAAATGATTAGTGTTGCTACAAGTGCCGCTACACCACCAATGAAAAACATTTTTACAACATCAAAAACACTAATATTTCGAGGTGCATTCGTTTCGAAAAAGAATAATAAGACAGAAAACGGAACTGCGAATGAACCAATCACCATAAGTCCTGGAATAGTATTGCTGTTGTCAAAAATATATGTACATGCTAATAATAGAAAGTACGTGATGACTAATACTAAGAAGACTCTGGAAAATACCCAAGGATGAGGCCAAGAGTGTGGTATTTCACTAACAGCAGGAGTTGTATATTTTGTACCTGCAATAAAAACTTTCTCTCCTTCTTCTTTAGAGTGTTTTTTGAATACGGATGAGAATAGGTTTCCGATTTTTAGTTCAGAATTAGTACGGTTCGTAACATGTTGATGTAATTCTGTTTGTTTGAATGTAATCCATTCTGGTTGAGGAGATTTTTGAACCAATGTAAAATCATTAATTTCTTTCTTTCTATATAGGGCTACCATTTCTACATTGGTATAAGGCCCAACTTTTTGCTCGTTCTTTTTGAAGTACCATTCTGACAAATGAAACTCCCCCTTTATCTATTTATTTTAATACCATTAAGTATTCCCAAAAAATAGGAATATCAAACGTTTATCAAACTTAATCATTAAGTTTTTTCGTTTGTTCATAAAGAAAGTCAATTGAATCTGCTAAGAAATGAGCTGCAGATTCATCCAAAAGCTTTCCGTTTAAAATCAGATCATCTTCATATCTTAAATCTTCACTTAGTTTTATCATTCTTTTCGCAATATCTTTCTCACTATGTAACTCGCTCGGTGCATAAGTTGGTATACTTTGTTGGCCAAGTAAATAATCAACACTAACATCATACAACGTTGCAATCTGTGTGACCATATCTAAATCAGGTTCACGAATACCATACTCCCAATTACCGTAAGTAGAAGGTGCTTTCAAACCTAATCTTCTTGCTGTTTCGGCTTTTGACCAACCTTGCTTTTCTCGTAATAATGTAAGTCTATTACTTAGATTTGGCATAATTTCACCCCCTTTTGTTTGATTATACAATATCTTACTCAATTTAGCTATAATTTAACACAAAGTGAATTAATTTTCAATTGACAACCTCTTAATGAGTTGTTATTATTGTAATAACAACTCAAACTGTGTAGATAAGGAGAAGATGACATGAAAACAGTAGACAGCAGAAAAATTAACACGGCCAAAATTAGAGAATTACGATTACAACGGGGAATTACTCAAGCTTTTATAGCAAGGAAAATGGGATATAAATACACATCGGGTTATAGTAATATAGAAAAAGGAAGCGTTCGATTATCACACAAAAATGCGGTGATTTTAAGCGAAATTTTAATGTGCGATTTAAAATTCTTTTATCAATAATAGAGGAGATAACATTATAATTATTTAAGTAAAGCCAAGTGATTTTTGATCTGAGTGGAATATTAATGAAAAAGCACACAAAATGAGTGCTTTTTTATTTTTAGATAAATAGTATAATTGTTCAAAATTTGAGGGTTTTGAGACTTTAATTTTCTACAATATCGGAATTGTATAATGATAAATTTCTAAAAATAGTATGCACAAATATTCACTTGACAGAAGCTAACTATCCAAGTAGAATGAATCAAACTAAATCAACTTTTTTTGCTGGAAATGGTTAGATTTTCTACATTACGGGTAAATCCAGTTAGGATAAATAAAGCTTTTTCAAATAAAAGGAGATAAAACGATGAGTGAAAGTGGTGCTTTTTTTCCAGTTAGTGTAAAAAAATTCATGGAAAAAGGGATTACCTCGTTGTCTGAAGAAGAAAAAATGAGTACGCTACATTATCTGGAAAATGCGTATCATCAAGAACCATGCAACGAGGAAATTGTACATAGGTTGATTCAATTTTATAATCAAACAAATAAAACTAAAAAAGCGCAAGAAATAGGTCAAAATTTCTTAACAATGAATGGCTACAATAAAGACATACTAGGGGAATTATCCATAACTTTTATGCAAGAAGATAATATGGATACTTATTTTACTTTAGTGCGTCATTATATGGAAGAAGAACAAAACGAAGATACGCAGCAAGTGACAAATAATGTCATTCCGTTTCCAAAACAATTTATTCCGAGAAAAGATATTCGAGATTTTGCTTCTTGGCAAACAGCTGAACAATTAGAATTTTTACAAGAAGCTCGTTTTCTAGAAATTGATGATTTTTTACCAGCTTTTAAAGTTTTTTTGGCAGACGAAAGTTTTTCACCGTTTGTGCAATCAATGATTTTTGAATTAATGCAGGAAAAAGAAATAGATGAAGAAATAGAAGTACGAAAAATTAATAAGCATGGTATTTTTAACCCTAAAAAAGTCCCAATGTTAGCAGATAATATGTTTGCTTCAGAACTTTTTACTGGGCTTGCAGATAAGCTTGAACATAGCAATCCGAGTTTATTTGAACAAGTGATTGGTATTATCCAGCAGCATTTATTTATGATTTATCCATTTGAATTTGAACCTAAAGATGTAAATGTTTGGGTAAATGCTTATTATAAATGGGCTAATGCGATGTATGGGGATAAAACGATGATTTCAGATCCAGTAAATCATGAATTAATGGAAGAAGCGATATCTACTATAGAAGAGTTAGAAATCAGACAGCAAAATTATTTCATATAATGATATTTGTTGTTTTCAAGTCGGGGATATCTGTGTTATTATTAGTGAGTATGGCTGAAACTTGTCATGAGAGTAATTAAATTGAACTAAATAGATGATGGAGGGAATTATACCATGTCAGTAAAATGGGAAAAACAAGAAGGTAATGTTGGAAAACTTACTTTTGACATTGAACAAGAAAAAGTAAAAGAAGGTTTAGATAGAGCTTTCGTAAAAGTACGTAAAACTCTTAATGTACCTGGATTCCGTAAAGGGAAAGTTCCACGTCAAATTTTTAATCAACGTTTCGGTGAAGAAGCGCTTTACCAAGATGCACTTGATATCTTGCTTCCAGAAGTATATTCTCAAGCAATTGATGAAGCTGGAATTGATCCAGTTGATACTCCTCAAGTAAACATTGAGTCTATGGAAAAAGGTGAAACTTGGGTTCTAACAGCAGAAGTTACTGTAAAACCAGAAGTGAAACTTGGAGACTACAAAGGTCTTGAAGTAGAAAAACGCGAAACAGAACTTACAACAGAAGAGTTAGAAGCTGAATTAAAACAATTACAAGAACGTCAAGCAGAGTTAGTTGTTAAAGAAGATGCTCCAGCTGAAAATGGCGATACTGTAATCCTTGATTTTGAAGGATTCAAAGACGGTGTAGCTTTTGAAGGCGGACAAGCTGAAAATCATTCTTTAGAACTTGGAAGCGGACAATTTATTCCTGGCTTTGAAGAAAAATTAGTTGGCTTAAAAGCTGGCGACGAAGCTGACATCGAGCTAACTTTCCCAGAAGAATATCATGCGGAAGATTTAGCTGGACAACCTGTAGTTTTCAAAGTGAAATTACACGAAATCAAAACAAAAGAAGTTCCTGCTCTTGACGATGAACTTGCAAAAGACATTGACGAAGAAGTAGAAACTCTAGATGAACTAAAAGAAAAAATTTCTAAACGTTTACAAGAAGCAAAAGAAGAGTCTGTTGCTCAAGCTAAACAAGAAGAAGTTATTGCTAAAGCTGTTGAAAATGCAGAAGTGGACATTCCACACGCAATGGTTCATCATGAAGCTGATCATCTAATGAATCATTTTGCACAAGATTTACAAGCACAAGGTCTAACTCCTGAATTATATTACCAATTCACTGGCCAAACAGAAGAAGCTATGCACGCACAAATGGAAACAGACGCTGAAAAACGCGTAAAAATGAATTTAGTGCTTGAAGCAATTGCTGAAGCTGAAAACATTGAGCCAACTGAAGAAGCTATTGATGAAGAAATCTCCACATTAGCTGAAAAATATGGCATGGAAAAAGACGCTGTACGTGCTGCGCTTGGAGATATGAGCGAACTTAAATCAGACCTTAAAATCCGTAAAGCTATTGATGTATTACTAGATAGCGCAGTGGAAAAATAAGCTGAATCTGTTGTAATAATTTCATTAAAAAATGGGGGGGGACATGAGTTATACTCGTGTCCTTCTGATTGTAGAAATTAGGATACAGATGATTGGCATTTCTAATAAACAAATGATATTATTAACACACATAGGAGATGAAAAATCGCCTATATGCAACATACCTATGCGAAGGGGTGAATATTTTGTTTAAATTTAACGATGAAAAAGGCCAACTTAAATGCTCCTTTTGCGGAAAGACTCAAGATCAAGTACGTAAATTAGTGGCTGGTCCAGGTGTTTATATTTGTGATGAATGTATCGAGCTTTGTAATGAAATTATTGAAGAAGAGCTAGGTATTTCTGAATTTGTTGATTTTGGAGAAGTACCAAAACCACAAGAAATTCGTCATATATTAAGTGATTATGTTATTGGTCAAGAGCGTGCAAAAAAAGCACTAGCTGTGGCAGTTTACAATCACTACAAACGAATTAATTCCAATGAAACAAAAGAAGAAGAAGTAGAACTCTCAAAAAGTAACATTTGTTTAATTGGTCCAACAGGTAGTGGTAAAACACTTCTTGCTCAAACATTAGCGCGAATTCTTAATGTTCCATTTGCGATTGCAGATGCGACTTCACTTACAGAAGCTGGTTATGTTGGGGAAGATGTAGAAAATATTCTTCTTAAACTTATCCAATCAGCTGACTACGATGTAGAAAAAGCAGAAAAAGGTATCATTTATATTGATGAAATCGACAAAGTTGCTCGCAAATCTGAAAATCCATCTATTACTAGAGATGTTTCAGGAGAAGGCGTACAACAAGCTTTACTGAAAATTTTGGAAGGTACTGTCGCAAGTGTTCCTCCTCAAGGTGGTAGAAAGCACCCTCATCAAGAACTAATTCAAATCGATACTGGGAATATTCTATTTATCGTCGGTGGCGCATTTGATGGAATCGAACAAATCGTAAAAAATCGAATGGGCGAAAAAGTCATTGGATTTGGTACTGATAACGCGAAACTTAAAGAAGATGAAACCTATCTATCTCGCGTTGTTCCAGAAGATTTACTTAAATTCGGTTTAATTCCTGAATTTATTGGTCGTTTGCCAGTTATCGCAACACTGGAACAATTGGATGAAGCGGCACTCGTTTCTATTTTGACAGAACCTAAAAATGCTTTAGTCAAACAATATAAACGTATGTTGGAGCTGGATGATGTAGAACTTGAATTCGAACCGACTGCTTTAATTGAAATCGCCAAAGAAGCAATTGAACGTAAAACAGGAGCGCGTGGTCTTCGTTCTATCATTGAACAGATTATGTTAGAAGTTATGTTCGAAATTCCTTCTCGAGATGATATTACTAAATGTATTATTACGGAGAAAGCAGCTCGCGGAGAAGAAGAACCACAATTGCAATTAGAGGATGGTTCTATAATCCCAATTAAAACATCTGCATGATTCTGAATGCGCGTCGTTATTGGCGCGCATTTTTTCTGTCAAACCAGCTTGTTTCATTACACCATCTGGTGGGTTTCGTGCTATACTTTAGTAATATTAATTGGAGAGGATAAAAAGACATGAAAAGTGAAAATAAATTTTTTTCTGGAGCTTTTGGATGGATAAAAATAATTATCATTGCGCTAGTTCTAGCTTTTGGTATTCGTTATTTTTTAATTTCTCCAGTTACTGTTAATGGAGCATCGATGAACCCGACTCTGCATGATGGGGAGCATTTATTTATTAATAAAGTATCAGATCCAAAACGGTTTGATATTATTGTGTTTCCAGCTCCTGACGAAGAAAATGCTGAATATATTAAACGTGTCATTGGTCTTCCAGGAGATAAAGTTGAATATAAAGAGGATCAACTTTATATTAACGACAAAAAATATGACGAACCATATTTAGATTCAGAAAAAGATGCTTTAAAAAGTGGTTATTTAACTACGGATGCAAATGGGGATCCTAATTTTACCATGGCTGAGATTAAAGGTTCCAATGGTTCACTTATTGTTCCAGAAGGTCAATTGTTTGTGTTAGGTGATAATCGTCAAGTAAGTAAAGATAGTCGGTATATAGGCTTTATTTCTCAAGAAAGTGTGCTTGGGAAAGTTATATCATTCGGCAAATCTTTAAAACGATAATTAAAGTTGCAAAGAGCCAAGGAGGAGACATAGATGGTGGATAACATGGAAGAAGAACCCAAGAAAAAAAGTGGGTTCCAACAATTAATGAGTTGGGTACTTGTCATCGTTGCAGCACTCGCGATTGCACTTGTTGTGAGAAACTTTGTGATTGCCCCAGTAAAAGTAGAAGGAACATCTATGGTTCCAACCTATCAAGATGGTGACCGAATTTTTATTGAAAAAATAACGAATCCTAATCGTTTTGATATTATTGTATTTGATGAACCACCAATGATTGGAACTGGAGAACATTTCATTAAACGAGTAATCGGTGTTCCAGGAGATAAAATCGCTTTTAAAAATGGAGAATTATATTTAAATGGTAAACGTAAAGTAGAGAGTTATCTGCCAGATGGAACATTAACATTATGGAATCCTGATCCCACTCAAAAACCTTATATTGCTGACTACACACTCAAAGATATGACGGGTGAAAGTACTGTGCCAAAAGGAAAACTGTTTGTTTTAGGTGATAATCGCGGTGGAAGCTCAGATAGCCGTGTTTTTGGATTTATTGATGATTCAACAGTCAACGGTAAAGTTTTGCAATTCGGGAAATAATTGGAAGTCCGTGAAAGTTTTTTTCACGGCTTTCTCTATTAAATGAAAGATTTTTCGTTTATAATAAGACTGTTAGTAAAAAAATAGGGCGGTGCAGTTTTTTGAAAGAAAAGAATTTAAAACGGTTATGGTCTTGGATTTGGGCGGCAGTTTTAGCAGTATTAATAGCTGTTATAATCCGTTTTTATTTGTTTGTGCCAATTCTTGTTGATGGAATTTCAATGATGCCCACACTTCATAATGATGATCGAGTGATTATTAATCGCTTCGGACATGTAGACCGTTTTGATGTGATTGTTTTTCGTGAAAAAGATGGAAAAGAATACATAAAGCGAGTAATTGGTTTGCCGGGAGATACTGTTGAATATAAAGCAGATCAACTCTACATTAACGGAAAAAAATATGATGAACCATATTTAGATACATACAAGAAAAAGCTGAAAGATGGCTATTTAACAGATGATTACAGTTCTAAAGATCAACTGAATGGTGGCAAAATTCCAGAAAATACGTATTTTGTTTTAGGCGATAACCGGAGAGCCAGTAAAGATAGCAGAATAATTGGTCCAATTCCTTTAAGCAAAGTATTAGGAACGACACCAATTTGTTATTGGCCGATTAAAGACGCCAAACTTATAGATTAGGAGTATATGATGACAATTCAATGGTTTCCAGGTCATATGGCCAAAGCTCGTCGTGAGGTAACAGAAAAATTAAAATTAGTGGATGTGATTTTTGAATTAGTAGACGCGCGAATTCCGCTTTCTTCTTCAAATCCAATGTTGGAAGAAATCATTCACCAAAAAAGACGAGTGATAATTTTAAATAAAGCAGATACAGCAGATGAAAAAACGACCAAAGAATGGATTGATTATTTTGCAGATAAAGGCTTGCCTGCTGTAGCGGTTAATGCTCAAGAAGGTAAAGGACTCTTCAAAATAGAACAAGCAGCAGAAAAATTAATGGCTGAAAAATTTGATCGCTTAAGAAGTAAAGGTATGAAACCTAGAGCGATTCGAGCGATGATTTTGGGAATTCCAAACGTCGGGAAATCTACTTTAATTAATCGATTAGCCAAAAAAAATATTGCTCGAACTGGTAATAAGCCTGGTGTAACAAAAGCACAACAATGGATTAAAGTCGGAAAAACGTTAGAGCTTCTTGATACCCCAGGGATATTATGGCCAAAATTTGAAGATCAAGAAATTGGTTACAAACTGGCTTTAACAGGTGCTATTAAAGATGATTTACTTCAAATGGAAGATATCGCTGGCTATGGTTTACGGTTTTTAGAAAAAAATTATCCGGACCGGCTCGAAAACTGGTTGAAGGTAGAGAAAGTTTCGGAAGATCCAATTGAAACCCTAGCTTTTATTGCTGAAAAACGAGGACTTTTAGATCGATATAATGATCCAGATTATTCACGCGCAGCTGAAACAGTTGTTCGTGAAATTCGTCAACAAAAACTGGGAAGAATGTCCTTTGATTTTCCTAACTGGGAAGATGATGCGAAATGAGTGAATCTATCTCCGTTATTCGAGAGAAACTAAGTCATGTGATCTCGGAACAAGATGCTTTTTTTCAATTATGTTTACAAGATGAACGTAAAGGTGTTATAAAACTTATTGAATCCACACGAAAAAAATTGGAAAAAGAAGCGCAATTAATAGCTAAGTTAGCGGAAATGAAACAATACGAAACCAATCTTTCTACACAAGGTTTTCAGTATATTGCTGGTGTGGATGAAGTTGGTCGCGGGCCACTCGCGGGACCAGTTGTTGCTGCTGCTGTTATTTTACCAGCTGACTTTTCATTATTAGGTATTAATGATTCTAAACAATTGAGTGAAGCAAAACGGGATATGCTTTTTGAGATAATAAAAAAAGAAGCTTTGTCAATTGGCGTGGGGATTATTGAGCATGACATGATTGATCAAGTAAATATTTATGAAGCAACCAAATTAGCTATGTCTGAAGCGCTAGATCAATTAAATCCAGCTCCAGATTTCATTTTAGTGGATGCCATGCCACTGAAATATTCTGAATCAGAATTATCGCTCATAAAAGGAGATACCAAAAGTATTTCTATTGCTGCCGCATCTATTATTGCCAAGGTAACTAGAGATAGAATGATGCAACACTATGATGCACTTTATCCAGGTTATGATTTTGCTAATAACATGGGCTATGGTACAAAAAAACACTTAAATGGTTTAGATACTATTGGAGTTTGTCCAATTCATCGTTTAAGTTTTTCTCCAGTAAAAGAAGCAAAGTTACATTTTGAGAGTCTAAAATAGCTAAATCGATACGAGGAAAGTGTATTTTCTAAAGAGAAAATACACTTTTTTGTGTTTAAAAAAGAATTTTAGTGATTTTACAAAATAAAGGAATCTTTGTACACTTGTGAGTAACTATCATGGAGGTGCAGAAAATGAATTTTAAAGAACGAGATACGTGGCTAAAAATCGCTTCTTGTAAGTCTATTTCCGCTAAAAAAAGAGCAGTAATATGGCAAAAGGTTTCTACTTTTGGTTGCTTTGAAATGTCGATAGAACAAATTGTGAATATATTTTTTAGTTCAGATAAAAAAGAACAAATCAATATGGAGTTAGAAGAAGCCGATGTATATACAACAGAAGATGCAGAAATTATTTGTATTCTTGATGATAACTATCCAGATTTACTTAAAGAAATATATGAAGCACCACCCCTTTTATTTTGCAAAGGAAACACAGCACTACTAAAAAAACAAGCGATGGCAATGGTTGGTACAAGAAGAATGAGTGAGTATGGTAGAAAAGCATGTGCAATGATTGCAGGAGAGCTAGCTGAACTTAAATTAACAATTGTTAGCGGGCTTGCTCTCGGGATAGATGCAGAAGCACATAAAGCCAGCTTACGTAAAAGAGGTGATACTATTGCAGTACTCGGCTCTGGAGTGAGTAATATTTATCCACGTTCTAATGAATTTTTAGCAAATGAAATTATAGAACATGGACTTCTTATCAGTGAATATTTACCGAATCAAGAAGCTAGAAGATGGCACTTTCCAGAACGCAATCGGATTATTAGTGGACTAGCTTTAGGTACAGTAATTATCGAAGCTGCCGAGAGAAGTGGTTCTTTGATTACAGCTGATTATGCTCTGGAGCAAAATAGACAAGTTTTTGCAGTACCAGGTAATATTTTTACTGATACATCAAGAGGTACAAATCATTTAATCCAAGAAGGAGCGAAATTAGTCACAAATGCAAACAATATAATAGAAGAATTTTTTCAAATTAAGCCATAAAAGTAATGAAAATAACCTTTTTAAGTGATTTGGCTTGCAATTCCTGATTTTTTGAGATAAGTTTGCTAAAGAAAGCTGATTAAAAACAATAAAAATAGATTTTTTGATAAAATCCATTGACAAACAAAGTAGGAAGGGCTAATATTTACTACTGAATTATGTGAAAAGTCAGCATGCAAACTTATTGAACGCGAGGCTAGTACTTTGAGAAAATTACTACAACTGTTAAAGCCCGTGTATTGACCCAAATCAGGGAGGAATATATTGATATGGCAGATTATTTAGTGATTGTAGAGTCACCTGCAAAAGCAAAAACAATTGAAAAATATTTAGGTAAGAAATTTAAAGTCAAAGCTTCGATGGGACATGTTAGAGATTTACCAAAAAGCCAAATGGGCGTAGATACAGAACATGACTATGAACCACGTTATATTACGATTCGCGGAAAAGGCCCTGTTTTAAAAGAATTAAAACAAGCAGCTAAAAAAGCGAAAAAAGTCTATCTCGCAGCCGATCCAGATCGCGAAGGGGAAGCAATTGCGTGGCATCTAGCTAACAGTCTTGAGTTAGATCAATCAGACAAATTACGTGTAGTATTTAATGAAATAACCAAAGAAGCAGTCAAAGAATCATTCAAAACTCCTCGAAAAATTGATATGGATCTTGTAAATGCTCAGCAAGCTCGCAGGATTTTGGATCGCTTGGTTGGGTATAACATTAGTCCTATACTTTGGAAAAAAGTGAAAAAAGGTCTAAGTGCTGGACGAGTTCAATCAATAGCACTTCGCATCATTATTGATAGAGAAAAAGAAATAAATAATTTTAAACCCGAAGAATATTGGACAATTGATGGTAACTTCCTTAAAGGAAAGAAAAAATTCCAAGCTAATTTTTATGGAGTGGAAGGTAAAAAGAAAAAACTATCTACTGCGGATGATGTGAAAGAAGTAATGTCTGCAATTAAGGGAAAAACATTTGATGTAACAGATGTAACTAAAAAAGAACGACTTAGAAACCCAGCTGCTCCATTTACAACATCTAGTTTGCAACAAGAAGCAGCACGTAAATTAAATTATCGTACTAGAAAAACAATGATGCTTGCTCAACAATTATACGAAGGAATCACCCTTGGAAAACAGGGTACAGTAGGTTTAATCACTTATATGCGTACTGACTCCACACGTATTGCAGATTCTGCTATTTTAGAAGCAGGTAATTTTATTAAAGAAACTTATGGACCTGAATTTTCTCGTAACCATAAACGTTCAGATAAAAATGCTAAAGGTGCACAAGATGCCCATGAAGCAATCCGTCCAACCAGCGCTATGAGAAGCCCGCAAGAAGTAAAAGAATATCTAACGCGTGATCAACTTCGCTTATATCGTCTAATTTGGGAACGATTTATTGCTAGCCAAATGACGCCAGCTGTCCTTGATACGATGCGAGTAGACCTTGATAATAATGGCGTTAACTTTAGAGCAAACGGATCAAAAATTAAATTCCATGGATTTATGAAAGTTTATGTGGAAAGTAACGATGACAATACGGAAGAAAAAGAAAATATTTTACCGGATTTGAAAAAAGGAGACAAGGTACAGTCCGAATCACTAGAACAGCGTCAGCATTTTACGCAGCCACCTCCACGTTATACAGAAGCAAGGTTAGTAAAAACGCTTGAAGAAATTGGCATCGGTCGGCCATCTACTTATTCACCGACGCTAGATACGATTCAACGAAGAAATTATGTTTCTTTAACAAACAAACGATTTGTTCCTACAGAACTTGGTGAAATAGTTAATGAAATGATTGAAGAATATTTCCCTGAAATTTTAGATGTGAAGTTCACTGCGAATATGGAAAGTGAATTAGATGAAGTAGAGCACGGTGAAGTGGAATGGGTAAAAGTTATTGATGAATTTTATAAACAATTTGAACCAAATGTCATAAAAGCAGATGCAGAAATGGAAAAAATTGAAATTAAAGACGAACCAGCTGGTATCGATTGCGATCTTTGTGGAGCGCCAATGGTATACAAAATGGGAAAATATGGGAAATTTCTTGCATGTAGCAGGTTCCCAGATTGCCGAAATACGAAAGCTATCGTCAAAGAAATCGGTGTGACTTGTCCAAAATGTGAGAAAGGACATGTTATAGAAAGAAAAAGTAAGAAAAAACGTATTTTCTATGGTTGTGACCGTTATCCAGATTGCGATTACGTTTCTTGGGATAAACCTGTTGAACGAGCTTGTCCGAAATGTAATGAACGAGCACTAGTAGAGAAGAAATTGAAAAAAGGTGTACAAGTACAATGTACAAATTGTGATTACAAAGAATCAACCCAACAATAAATGGAAAATGGCAGCACTTGGATAGTTCCTGTGTTGCCATTGTTGCGCGAGGAGGCGGACAAATGGAAAAAAGTGTTAATGTAATTGGAGCAGGATTAGCTGGTAGTGAAGCAACATGGCAATTGGTAAAAAGAGGTATAAAAGTTGATTTATACGAAATGAGACCGGTAAAACAAACGCCAGCACACCATACGGATAAATTTGCGGAGCTAGTATGTACAAATTCATTGCGTGCTAACGGCTTAACCAATGCGGTAGGCGTCATAAAAGAAGAAATGCGAATACTTGACTCCATAATTATTGAATCAGCTGATAAGGCATCTGTGCCAGCTGGAGGAGCGCTTGCAGTCGATCGCCATGAGTTTTCAGGGTATATCACAGAAAAAGTGAAAAATCATCCGCTTGTGACAGTTCATACTGAGGAAGTAACATCTATTCCAGACGGTCCAACTATAATTGCTACAGGGCCTCTTACAAGTCCTGCTCTTGCAGAAGAGATTAAACAGCTTACTGGAGAAGATTACCTTTATTTCTATGATGCAGCAGCACCAATTATTGAAAAAGATAGTATTGACATGGATAAAGTATATTTAAAATCAAGATATGATAAAGGAGAAGCAGCTTATCTAAACTGTCCAATGTCAGAAGAAGAATTTAAGACATTTTATGAAGCGTTAGTAACTGCAGAAACAGCAGCATTAAAAGAATTTGAAAAAGAAGTATTTTTCGAAGGTTGTATGCCGATAGAAGTAATGGCTAAGCGTGGCATTAAAACAATGTTATTTGGACCACTTAAACCTGTTGGATTAGAAGATCCAAAAACTGGTAAAAGACCTTATGCAGTATTGCAACTAAGACAAGATGATGCAGCTGGAACGCTTTATAATATGGTTGGTTTTCAAACGCATCTAAAATGGGGTGAGCAAAAACGTGTATTTGGCTTGATTCCAGGTTTAGAAAATGCAGAAATAGTTCGTTATGGCGTTATGCACCGAAATACATTTATCAATTCGCCAACTGTACTTGAACCAACGTACCAATTAAAAACAAGAGATGATTTATTTTTTGCTGGTCAGATGACTGGCGTTGAAGGATATGTAGAATCAGCGGCTAGCGGTCTTGCAGCTGGAATTAACGCAGCAAATTTTGTACAAGAAAAAGAAACAATTGTATTTCCGGCAGAATCAGCTATAGGAAGTTTGGCGCATTATATTACAAGCGCGAGCAAAAAATCATTCCAACCAATGAACGTGAATTTTGGCCTTTTCCCAGAATTGCCTTCCAAAATTCGTGCGAAACAAGAACGCAATGAAAAATTGGCTGAAAGAGCTTTAGATGCAATAAAAAAGGTTGCAGAACAAGTCTAAAAACACTATAATGATTGAGGACTAATCTTTGCTGTTCTTTTAATCATGATGGACGCTTTTTGAACATTTTAGAAAGTGGATAGTGATGAAAAGACGGTTTTTCTTTCTACAAAAAGGTCTAGACAATTTGCAGCAATAAATGTTATTTTTTTCACAAAAATTAAGAATTTCATTTAAATTGATTGTAAATCCTAATTAATTCAAAAAGTTGTGAAAAATGGATAAAATTATTGCAACAAGTATATTCTTATGTTAACATGATAGTGTTTGAGAGGTGTATTTGTATGACACAAGAGGGAAAGTTAGAGCAACAATTTCTGAATTATCTTCACTCAGAACGAAACTATTCAGTAAACACAAGTACTGCTTACGAAAATGATATACTTGATTTTCGTCGCTTCTTAAATGAACAAGCTATTTCAGAATATCAACAAGTCACTTTTTTAGATGTTCGAATTTATTTAACTGAATTAAAACAAAAATCTTTTTCTCGAACAACTGTGGCTAGAAAGATTTCAAGTTTACGGAGTTTTTACACTTTTCTTTTAAGAGAGAATGTGATATCTGAAAACCCGTTTACTTACGTTTCACATGCGAAGAATCAGCTAAGGCTTCCCAAATTTTTCTATTCAGAAGAAATGGAAGCTTTGTTTCAAGTGGTTTATGAAGATAATGAAACGCTTACACTTAGGGATCGAGTTTTATTAGAAGTGCTTTACGGAACTGGCATTCGCGTGAGTGAGTGCGCAGGAATATTGCTTTCTGACTTAGATACATCTTATCAAGCGATTCTTATTCGTGGAAAAGGGAATAAAGAACGTTATGTACCTTTTGGAGCGTATGCAGAAGATGCTATAACGGATTATTTGTCTAGTCGAACGGAATTAATGATTCGTTTCAAAAAAGAGCATGATTCATTACTTATTAATCATTACGGGGACCCGCTGACGACAAGAGGGATTAGATATTGTTTAACGAAAATAATTAGTAAAGCTTCTTTAACTCGAAAAATACATCCCCATATGTTGCGCCATACCTTTGCAACAGACTTATTAAATAATGGAGCGGATATGAGGACAGTGCAGGAGTTGCTTGGACACGCTAGCTTATCATCCACCCAGATATATACGCACGTTACAAAAGAACATTTGAAATCTACCTATATGAAACATCATCCTAGGGCTTGAATTTGGAGGAGGTTAAGAAAATGGAACTACATGCAACAACAATATTCGCGGTTCAACATGATGGAAAAGCTGCAATGGCTGGAGACGGACAAGTGACACTTGGAGAATCAGTCGTAATGAAGCATACGGCTAAGAAAGTTCGCCGTCTTTTTCATGATAAAGTAATAGCTGGTTTTGCCGGATCAGTTGCAGACGCTTTTACATTATTTGAAAAATTCGAAGCAAAATTAAATGAATACAATGGCAACTTAGAACGGGCATCTGTCGAACTTGCGCAACAATGGCGCAGCGACAGTGTATTACGCAAGTTAGAAGCAATGCTAATCGTTATGGACAAAGATACACTATTATTAGTTTCTGGTACAGGAGAAGTAATTGAGCCAGATGATGGGATTTTAGCTATCGGTTCTGGAGGCAATTATGCGCTAGCTGCTGGACGAGCATTAAAGAGACACAATGGTGGCCAAATGGAAGCAAAAGATATTGCTCGCCATGCACTAGAAATCGCTTCTGAAATTTGTGTGTTTACAAATGATCATATTACTGTAGAAGAGCTTTGAAGGAGTGGTTAATTTGACAAATCTAACGTTAATGAACCAGTTGACACCAAAGCAAATTGTCGAAAAACTGGATCAATATATTATTGGACAAACCGGGGCAAAAAAATCAGTTGCAGTTGCACTTAGAAATCGCTATCGTAGACAACTGATGGATGAATCAATCCGTGATGAGATTATTCCAAAAAATATTCTAATGATTGGACCTACTGGTGTAGGGAAAACGGAAATAGCGCGCCGAATCGCAAAAATAGTTCGTGCTCCTTTTTCCAAGGTAGAGGCTACTAAATTTACAGAAGTTGGCTATGTCGGGCGTGATGTTGAATCTATGGTTCGAGATTTAGTAGAAGTGTCTGTTCGCTTAGTAAAAGAAGAGAAGATGCAATTAGTTCGTGTAAAAGCAGAAAAAAATGCAGAAAAACGTCTCATTAAATTATTAGCACCAAGTCAAAAGAAAAAACAAACAACCACGCAAAATCCAATAGAAGCACTTTTTGGTGGAATGAATCAATCAGAAGAAACAACCGAAGAAGAAGTAGATCAAGAATTAAAAAACAAACGTAGCCAAATTGAATGGCGTCTTCAAAATGGCGAACTGGATGATGAAATTGTTACAGTAGAAGTTAAAGAACAGCAAAATCCAATGCTTGATATGATGCGCGGGGCTGGAATGGATCAAATGAATGGCATGCAAGATGCGCTTTCAGGTATGTTCCCAGCGAAAAAGAAAAAACGCAAAGTAACCGTTCGCGAAGCAAAGAAAATTCTTTTTGAAGATGAAGCATCTAAATTAATTGATGCAGATGAACTTGCGGCAGAAGGTATTCATCGTGCAGAACAAATGGGCATGATTTTTATTGACGAAATCGATAAAATCGCTAGTAAAGAAGGCGGCGGTAATGCGCAAGTTTCTCGCGAGGGAGTCCAAAGAGATATTCTTCCAATCGTGGAGGGGTCGCAAATTTCTACTAAATATGGTACAGTCAACACGGAGTACATTTTATTCATCGCGGCTGGAGCCTTTCATATGTCTAAACCAAGTGATTTGATTCCAGAACTTCAAGGTCGTTTTCCAATTAGAATTGAGCTGGACAAATTAACACAAGAAGATTTCTACAAAATCTTAACAGAACCAGACAATGCGCTAATTAAACAATATAAGGCTTTACTGAAAACAGAAGGAATTGACTTGATTTTCACCAAAGAAGCTGTAGAAAGAATTGCTGAAATTGCATTCCAAGTTAATCAAGATTCAGATAACATTGGAGCAAGAAGACTTCATACCATTTTAGAAAAATTACTAGAAGATTTACTATTCGAAGCGCCAGAAATCAATATGGAATCTATTAAAGTAACTGAAAACTATGTTAATGAAAAACTTGCACCGATTATGAAGAATAAAGATTTAACACAATTTATTTTATAAAATTTTAGGAGGATCTAATAATGACTTTATTAGAAAAAACAAGAAAAATTAATGCTATGTTACAAAATGCTGCAGGAAAGACAGTAAATTTTAAAGAAATGGCTGATACTCTTACAGATGTAATTGAAGCTAATACGTATATCGTTAGTCGTAAAGGAAAATTACTTGGTTATTCAGAATCACTTCCAATCGAAAACGACCGTATGAAGCAAATGCTTACTGAACGTCAATTTCCAGAAGAATATACACAAAGCCTTTTCAATGTAGGAGAAACTTCTTCAAATCTTGAAGTTTCCAGCCAATATACTGCTTTTCCAATTGAAAACAGTGATTTATTCACAAAAGGTTTAACTACTATTGTGCCTATCGTAGGTGGTGGTGAACGTCTTGGAACACTGATCTTATCTCGATTAGAAAGTAACTTTACAGATGACGATTTACTGTTAGCGGAATATGGTGGAACAGTAGTTGGAATGGAAATTTTACATGAAAAAGCAGAAGAAATTGAAGAAGAAGCTCGTAGCCGTGCGGTTGTACAAATGGCAATTAGTTCTCTATCTTATAGCGAATTAGAAGCTATTGAGCATATCTTTGATGAATTAAATGGTAAAGAAGGTCTTCTTGTTGCCTCTAAAATTGCGGATCGTGTCGGCATTACGCGTTCTGTAATCGTTAATGCACTTCGTAAATTGGAAAGTGCAGGCGTTATTGATTCTCGCTCATTAGGAATGAAAGGTACATTTATCCGTGTACTGAATGATAAATTCCTTGTAGAACTTGAAAAACTAAAAAATAACTAAAAAACCAGAAAAGCTTTCTCTGAAAACATCCAGAGAGAGCTTTTTTTTGTATCGTTTGGTAAAATAAGAAAGAAGAAGTAGTTGTGACTGGGGGAAATTGAAATGGAAATTGCTGAAACAATCATCGAGGTACGCTACGCTGAAACAGATCAAATGGGCGTCGTTTATCATAATAATTATCTTGTATGGATGGAAATTGGTCGTACAAGATTAATTGAACAATTAGGTTTTCGTTATTTTGATATGGAAGAAGCGGGTTATCTTTCTCCGGTATTAGATGTGCATATTCATTACGGGAAACCACTGCGTTATGGACAAAAGGCAGTTGTAAAAACATGGATAAAAGGGTATGATGGACTTCGTGTTACTTATGGTTATGAAATTTGCTATGAAGAAACAAAGGAAGTTGCAATAACCGGAGAAACAGAGCATGTTTGTGTAACAAAAGAAGATTTTCGGCCTGTTTCGTTAAGAAGAACTTTTCCGAATTGGCATGAAGCCTATCTAAAAGCTTTAGAATAAATAAGACTGGTAGTGATGAAAAATGGCTTTTGGTGTAAAACGCGATGAAATGGAATTATGGAAAGAAAAAGCAGCTCGTGGTGAGATTGCGATTATTACGCATTATTGGCTGGATGATCGTTTTCCAGAATCAAAAACAGTAACTAAAGTTGCTTGCGTAGATTTAAAAAAATTGCAACAATGGGGAAAACAATATGGTTTAGCGCCAGATTGGATTGATAACCGTCGAAAAAACTTTCCGCATTATGATTTGTTTGGTGAGATGCAACTAGTTGTACTGAAAAAAGAAAAAGCTTTTGAACAAATTGAGCGGTTTCATTTGGAGGAGAAATAACGATGATTAAATTGGAAAATGAATTTTTACTTGTAGAGATGAAAGAAGCTGGGGCAGAATTAACACGAATTTTCCATAAAGACACTGGAATCGAATATTTATGGAATGCTGATAGTAAATATTGGGGGCGCCATTCGCCAGTTTTATTTCCAACTGTTGGAAAACTTGTAGATGATACTTATTTTGTAGACGGCGCATCTTACCATTTGGGTCAACACGGATTTGCTCGTGATCGTGATTTCAAAGTGGTGGAGCAAACGGAGAATTCCGTACGCTTTGAACTGGATGCAGATGAGGAGTCATTATCAATCTATCCTTACAAATTCAAACTATCTATTATTTATACAATGGATGAAAACTCTGTGGCCGTTTCCTACGAAGTGGAAAATACTGATAATAAACGTATTTATTTCTCTATCGGTGCACATCCTGCATTTCATTTACCTCTTACAGAAGATACAACATTTGAAGATTATTACTTAGATTTTGGAACAGAAGAGAATTTGGAGACACTATGTTTAGAAGGTCCTTACCGTAATGGCGAAATAAAGAAAATAGTCGATAAACCTTCAAGATATTTATCTTTAAACTATGATTTATTTAAAAATGATGCACTTATCTTTGAAGCATTAAAGCAAAAAGAAATTACAATAAAATCAGATAAAACCAGCCATTTTGTTAAGGTAACGTTTAAAGAATTCCCATTTGTTGGGATTTGGACAGCGAAACCTGGCACCCCGTTTGTATGTATTGAACCTTGGTATGGAATTGCAGATGGCGCCGGTAAATCAGTGGAACTTCGAGATAAAGCTGGAATCGAACATTTAGAACCAGAAGCGGTATTTGCTTCTGAATATAAAATTACTGTTGGATAGAATAAAAGCCAGAAGAGCTAAACTGCTCTTCTGGCTTTTATTACATCCATTTGATTTTCGGTTCTTCTCCATTACGAATACGAGTAATGTTCGCTCGGTGACGCCAAACGACAAAGAGAGTGATACAGGCAATAAGAATAATTAAAATCCAGTCTCCCATAAATAAGGAAATAAGTAATGCTGCTAGTGCTGCAATCATTGAACTTAACGATACATATTTACTAATTTTCAATGTTAGTAAGAAGATTATGAGAGCTGCCACAAACAACAGTGGCGCATAGGCAAGAATAACACCAGCAGATGTTGCGACTGCTTTTCCTCCTCTAAAACCTGCAAAAAGCGGGAAGCTATGACCGATAATCGCAAAAGCTCCAGTTAGTAACCAGAAATGATGATCGACATGCAGCTGAAAGAAGAATGGCAGTAAAGTGGCAACTGTCCCTTTTAAAATATCCATTACTGTAACGATACTTCCAGCCTTTATACCCAACACTCGAAATGAATTCGTCGCGCCTAAATTCCCGCTACCAAACTCGCGAATATCTTTTTTGTAAAAAAACTTTCCAATCCATAAACCAGATGGTATAGAGCCGATTACATAAGCTAACAATGAAAGTAAAATTAAATTAATTGTCATTTTTAAACCCCCTCAAGAAGAAATGATGTTTTCCATAAAGAATTATAGCATAAAAAAGAGAGAATTGGCTAAATTATTGAGATGAAACAAGGGAGGAAGTTGAAAAAAACGTAAAAATAGCTTATGATTAGAAAGAATAGTATGGGGGGCGATTAGACTAATGCAAAATCCAACAAAAGAAGAAATTAGGCAAATTTTAAAAGAGTCAAAAGTAATCGCAGTCGTTGGTTTGAGTGATAAGCCAGAACGCACAAGTTATCGTGTTAGCCAAATAATGCAACAAGCTGGATATAAAATTATCCCAGTAAACCCTAATGTAGATGAAATTTTAGGCGAAAAAGCTGTAAAGAAATTAGCTGATATTAAAGAACATGTGGATATAGTTAATGTCTTCCGCCGTTCAGAATTTTTACCTGAAATAGCCAAAGAGTTTGACCAAATGGATGCAAATGTATTTTGGGCACAACTTGGCATTGTTAATCAAGAAGCATTTGATTTTTTGACAGAAAAAGGATATCCTACTGTCATGGATTATTGCATTAAGGTTGCTTATCAAGAAATGGACTAATGAAATACCATTTTTGAAGCAAGCAGGTTCTTATAGCAGAACCTGTTTTTTATATGAAACGAATTTTGTTACTAAAATATCACTTTATTAATTAGCTAGTTAATGCTATTCTGATAAAGTGGTTTTAAGCGAATAAACTATAATAGTTGTAGATTGATGGAATGAAGGGAGTTTTGACATATGAATCGGAATGAGTATAATGATGATTCTATTCAGGTGCTTGAAGGACTGGAAGCGGTCCGGAAACGCCCAGCGATGTATATTGGCTCAACAGATGTACGCGGGTTGCACCATTTAGTATATGAAATTGTAGATAACTCGGTCGATGAGACCCTTGCAGGATTTGGTAAGAAAATTGTGGTAACACTTCATGATGATGGTAGCGTTAGTGTCAGTGATGAAGGACGCGGAATGCCTGTTGGAATGCATAAAACTGGGAAATCCACAGTAGAGGTTATTTTAACTGTACTTCATGCTGGTGGTAAGTTTGGGCAAGAAGGCGGTTATAAAACAAGTGGAGGACTGCATGGTGTTGGTTCCTCTGTTGTAAATGCATTATCAGAATGGTTAGTTGTTACCATTAATCGTGACGGTGCGACATATCAGCAAAAATTTAAAGACGGCGGAAAGCCAGATGGTACGCTTAAAAAAATCGGTAAATCAAAAGCCACTGGGACGACAATTCGTTTTAAACCAGATCCAACTATTTTTCCAACTACTTCCTTTAATTATGAAACCTTATCTGAACGTTTAAGAGAATCTGCATTTCTTCTAAAAGGCATGTTGATTCAATTAGTGGATGAACGAGTTGGAATGGCAGAGTCTTTCCATTTTGAAGAGGGTGTGAAAAACTTTGTAGAATATATTAATGAAGGAAAAGATGTACTTCACCCAGTAGCCAGTTTTGAAGGGGAAAATGCAACCATTGAAGTAGAAATGGCGTTCCAATTCAATGATGGTTATTCAGAAAACATCTTGAGCTTTGTTAATAATGTGCGAACACGTGGAGCAGGCTCGCATGAATCAGGAATGAAAGCTGCGATGACACGTATTTTCAATGATTATGCTCGTCGCGTTAATCTTTTAAAAGAAAAAGATAAAAATCTCGAAGGTAGCGATATTCGCGAAGGTTTATCCGCTGTACTTTCTATTCGTGTGCCAGAAAAAATTCTCCAATTCGAAGGTCAAACGAAAGAAAAATTAGGGACACAGGAAGCGCGTCAGGCAGTGGATGCTGTTGTGGCTGAACATTTAGCTTACTTCCTCGCTGAAAACCCTGAAACGAGCTCTCTTCTTGTTAAAAAGGCAGTTAAAGCAAGAGAAGCAAGGGAAGCTGCTAGAAAGGCGCGTGAAGAAACACGTAATGGCAAGAAAAAGAAACGTTCAGAAACGCTTCTGTCTGGTAAACTAACACCAGCTCAATCACGCAATCCTAACAAAAATGAACTTTATCTTGTCGAAGGGGACTCTGCGGGAGGATCTGCCAAACAAGGTCGTGATCGTCGCTTCCAAGCAATTTTGCCACTTCGAGGAAAAGTAATCAATACAGAAAAAGCAAAACTACAAGACATCTTAAAAAACGAAGAAATTAGCACTATTATTCATACAGTTGGTGCTGGAGTTGGTACGGAGTTTGATGTAGAAGATTGTAACTATGACAAAGTTGTTATTATGACCGATGCTGATACAGATGGTGCGCATATTCAAGTACTATTACTAACATTCTTTTATCGTTATATGCGACCACTTGTTGAGGCTGGTAAAGTCTTTATCGCATTACCGCCACTTTATAAAGTAAGTCGTGGTTCTGGGAAAAAAGAAGTGATTGAATATGCCTGGACGGATGAGGAGTTAGATTCTGCTATCCAAAAAATTGGTAAAGGCTACATGATTCAACGTTATAAAGGTCTTGGTGAAATGAATGCAGATCAACTTTGGGAAACAACAATGAATCCAGACACACGTACTTTGATTCGAGTGCGCGTAGATGATTCCGCACGCGCTGAACGACGCGTAGCAACACTGATGGGTGACAAAGTAGAGCCAAGACGTCAGTGGATTGAAAAGCATGTCGAGTTTTCTATGGAAGATAACCAAAATATTTTAGAAAATGAAAACATGATGGTTGAGGAGGCGAAAGACATTTGAGTAATCCAGAACAACATATCCAAGACTTAGCGCTTGAAGAAGTTATGGGCGACCGTTTTGGTAGGTATAGTAAATATATTATTCAAGAACGTGCGCTTCCAGATGTACGAGATGGACTTAAACCTGTTCAACGTCGTATTTTATTTGCAATGAATGTCGAAGGAAATACAGCTGAAAAAGGTTTCCGTAAATCTGCTAAAACAGTCGGGAATGTAATTGGTAATTATCATCCGCATGGTGATTCTTCCGTTTATGAAGCAATGGTACGGATGAGTCAAGACTGGAAAGTTCGTAATATGCTCATTGAGATGCATGGGAACAATGGTAGTGTAGACGGTGATCCGCCTGCTGCAATGCGTTATACTGAAGCACGACTTTCCCCAATATCCGCTGAATTGTTACGTGATATTGAAAAAGAAACAGTCGACTTTATTCCTAACTTTGATGATACTTCTAGTGAACCAACTGTTTTACCAGCACGTTTTCCTAACCTTTTGGTAAATGGTTCTACAGGTATTTCGGCCGGATATGCAACTGATATTCCGCCACACAATTTAACTGAAATTATTGAAGCAGTCATTAAACGACTGGATAAGCCGCTTTCAACAACTGAAGATATTATGAAAATTGTCAAAGGACCTGATTTCCCAACTGGCGGAATTATTCAAGGTATTGACGGAATTCGTAAAGCTTATGAAACTGGAAAAGGCCGTATAGTTGTTCGTTCCAAAACAGAAATTGAAGATATTCGTGGTGGCAGAAAACAAATTACTATTCATGAAATTCCATATGAAGTGAATAAAGCTAATTTAGTCAAACGAATGGATGAACTACGTATTGAGAAGAAAATTGAAGGGATTTCAGAAGTACGTGATGAAACAGATCGTACTGGCCTCCGTATCGCTGTTGAACTAAAAAAAGATGCCAATGCGGAAGGCGTTCTGAATTATCTATTTAAAAATACAGATTTACAAGTAAGTTATAATTTCAACATGGTAGCCATTCATAATAAACGTCCAGAGTTAATGGGTATTATCCCAATGCTTGACGCTTATATTGAACACCAAAAAGAAATTATTACGAAACGTTCAGAATATGACATTCGTAAAGCACGTGCTCGTCAACATATTTTAGAAGGATTAATTAAGGCGCTTTCTATTCTAGATGAAGTTATTAAGTTAATTCGTGGTTCCAAAGACAAACGTGACGCTAAATTAAACTTGCAAACAACATATGATTTCAGTGAAAAACAAGCGGAAGCAATTGTTTCCTTACAACTTTATCGCTTAACGAATACAGATATTCATGAACTTCAAAGTGAAGCAAAAGAACTAGCGGACCAAATTAGCGTACTTGAAAAAATCTTGGGTGATGAGTCCGAACTTATAGCTGTTTTAAAATCCGAACTAGCGGACATCAAGAAAAAATATAAAACACCTCGCCGGACTGAAGTGCAAGCAGAAATCAGCGAAATCAAAATTGATACTGAAGTACTGGTTGCTAATGAAGATGTGATAGTATCTGTGACCAAAGAAGGGTATGTTAAACGTACAAGTCAACGCTCTTATGCAGCGTCAAATGGGGCTGAACTTGCTATGAAAGAAGCCGATCATGCCATCTTCATTAAGAAAATGAATTCACTAGATACACTCCTTTTATTTACGAGCAAAGGGAACTTCATTTATCGACCTGTCCATGAATTACCAGATATTCGTTGGAAAAATCTTGGGGATCATGTTAGTCATTTGGCTAGTGATTTATCTGCAGGTGAAGAAATACGCTCAGCTATTGCTATTCAAACTTTCACGGAAGAAAAACGTTTCCTATTTGTGACTAAAAATGGTATGACGAAACAATCAGCCATTACGAATTACAAACCACAACGTTATTCCAAATCGATGATGGCTATCAAGTTAAAAGATAATGATGAACTTTTAAGTGTGAATTTAATTGATGGTACAGAAGATATATTCTTAGCCACTCGTAATGGCTATGGGCTGCGTTATCCAATTGCTGAAATACCAGAGTCTGGGGCAAGAACAGCAGGTGTAAAAGCAATCAATCTGAAACAAGACGATATTGTCATTGGTGGAGTAATACTTGCGCCTAATGACACAAAACACATTTTATTAGCGACTCAGCGTGGTTCATTGAAACAAATGAAAGCAAGTGAATTTGAACCAATCTCAAGAGCCAAACGTGGTTTATTAATGTTACGAGAACTTAAAAATAATCCACATCGCTTTATCGGCATGACATTAGCTGATAATAATGATCATTTATTTATTGAAACAAACACTGATCAAATTGTTGAGATAGATGTAGCTAATCTACGTGTGACGGATCGTTATTCTAATGGTTCGTTTGTATTAGATGAAACGATGGAAGGAGAACCGAAATCCATTTGGTTAGATATTCCAGAAATAAAAGACACGAGTGACGCGAAAGACGAGTAATGAGAAAGAATCTTTGCATTGAAAATATGCAAGGATTCTTTTTTTTGATATAATGACTAGGAATAAAAGGAGGGGCACGCATGACAGAAAAAATGAATGTAGAAAGTTTTAATTTAGATCATACGAAAGTAAAAGCACCTTTTGTTAGACTAGCGGGAACGAAGGTTGGTTTGCACGGAGATGAAATTTATAAATACGATGTCCGTTTTAAACAGCCTAATAAAGAACATATGGATATGCCAGCACTTCATTCACTGGAGCATTTAATGGCGGAACTTGCTAGAAACCATACTGATAAATTAGTTGATATTAGCCCTATGGGATGTCAAACAGGTTTTTATGTATCTTTCATCAACCATAATGACTATGATGATGCATTAGAAATTTTAGCTACAACGTTAACAGATGTTTTAGCTGCAACAGAAGTACCAGCCTGTAATGAGGTGCAATGTGGTTGGGCAGCGAGTCATAGCCTTGAAGGAGCTCAAGCGCTTGCGGCAGAATTTTTAGCTAAACGAGACGAATGGAAAAATGTGTTTGGTGAATAAAAGAAAAACTCAACCGATTTAATGGTTGAGTTTTATTTGTTCATAGCATTTGTAAGCATTGAGACATAAGCTTTTGCACCGGTTTTGGTCAAATGAACGCCATCTGATGCAAAATATTGAGATTGACCACTTGATAATGAGTACCAATCTACTACTGTAACATTCGATCTAGAATCAGCACTCGCAATACTATTATTTACTTCTTCTTGCCAGCCTCGAGGTACACGTGTGTTAACTAAATAAATATGAGCCTTATTAAATTGATCTAATAACTCATTTAATTGCTCGTCTGTGAATGGACCATTTGTACCAAGTTCTAGTATGACTGCGCTAGTAGAACTATTAAATTTTCTATAATTTGATGAGGTATTGATAGCATCTTTTAATTGTCTGCCCACTAAGCCATCAATCGTTACATGAGGAACGGCTTCTCTTAAATATGGCTCAATATCAAGCATAACTGAGTCACCTATGGCTAAAGTTTGTTTAATGTTTGGTGGTTGAGCAGCAGGTTTGTTTTTATTATCAGATTGGGCAGGTTTTTTCTCAGTTGGAGTTTTTGTTGTTTTAGGTTTATCCGTTGTTGTTTTAATAGAGGTAGGTTGTTTTTCTGCACTTGTATCAACGGGAAGAATATTAGTCATACCAATACTAAATGTGATTAAAACTGCTGCGAGTCCGGCGATTCCTAACCATTTGCCAACAGGTTTATTTTTCCAAATAAAATAATTTTTATCTTTGAAACTCTTGAAATAATTAATAAAACCATTTTTTCGTATAGGGGTTTCAATGTAACGAAACGATAATTCAGCAATAATAAATGTAGCCGCAACTTGTAAGATAGAGCGCCAAATGCTCGGTTGACCGATTTCCAAGACTGGTGTAGTCAAAGTAATTATCGGATAGTGCCATAGATAAATACCATAAGAACGAGTACCAATCCATCGTAACGGTTTAAAACTAAAAATCTTACTTAAATAAGAAGCGGGATGTGCAATAGTCGCAATCATTACAACTCCCATTATGGCCACGAATAACAATCCACCACGATATAAAAATGGCTGATATTCACTTACCAAAGCAGTAATTAAGAAGAAAAATAAGATGCTTATTGTGCCAGCTATATTTAGAGCAGCTTTACTTCGTTTTGGAATATTAGGACTTAATCGATTGAACGGCCAAACAAATGCAAGTGCACACCCTGATAGTAAATCAAATAACCGAGTATCTGTACCATAATATACACGACTCGGATCGGTTCCTGGAACATATAGAATCGTCATCCAAATTGCGGATAGAAGACCCAGTCCAATAACAATTTTTAATAGTAATTTTGGATTTTTAACCCATCGTAAAAAGACAAGTAAAAAAACAGGCCAAATCAGATAAAATTGTTCTTCAATCGCAAGTGACCACAAATTTTTAAGTGGTGATGGCATTCCAAAAGAATCGAAGTAAGATACATTATGAAAAATAAACCACCAGTTACTAACATAAAAGAAAGAAGCAATCGCGTCGCCGCGTAAATTTTTCAAAATTTCAGAGTGGAATAAGACGGAGAAAATGACTACAACTACAATCATTACATATGCAGCTGGAATGAGTCGTCTGAAACGTCTTAACCAAAATTGTTTTAATTGAAGTGTTTGATTTTTTTCCCATTGTGTTAGTAAAATGTTTGTAATTAAATAACCAGATAAAACGAAAAATATGTCTACGCCGATGAATCCGCCTTTTGCCCAACTGAAATTCAGATGGTAGGCGATAACAGCAATAACAGCGAGTGCTCGAAGCCCATCAATACTCGGAACATATTTTCTACTGTAGCGAGTAGTTCTTTTCAAAATAACATCTCCTAATTGGGATAAGTAAAAATGTCTGTAATAAAACTAGACAGAGATTATGGAGCCTTCTGCTTTTAGCTCCATACTATAATACCATACATAAATCAAGAAGTAATTTAAAAAGCAAAATTAATATACAGATTTTAATAATTTGAGTATATTTACTTACTTTTGTTATAGTATGGATAAGTAAAAAGTTTGGGAGGTAGGCAAATGACAGAGATATATGCTCATAGAGGGAGTAGTGGAACTGAACCAGAAAATACGATACCAGCGATGAAAAAAGCAATACTATCTGGAGCGGATGGAATAGAATTAGACATACATGTTCTTAAGTCTGGCGAACTAATTGTTATGCATGATGAACGAGTAGACCGAACAACGAACGGTACAGGTTTTTTAAAAGATTATACGCTTTCTGAAGTGAAAAAATTAGTTGTTGCTAAACGTTTCTTTCGTAAAGTACGAGTCCCAACTCTAGAAGAAGTGTTCAATTTGATTGGGACATCAGGTGTTATTCTTAACATTGAACTAAAAACTGATATTTTTACATATGATGGAATAGAAAAGAAAGTAACCGATTTAGCAAAAAAATATCCAGAGGTACAGGTGATGTATTCTTCTTTTAATGAAGATACATTAATTCGTTTGCGAGAAATTGATAACAAGGCTAAATTAGCACTCATTACACATAAAAATTTAGACGCAGTTCTCCCATTACATACAAAAATTAATTTAGAAGCTGTCCATCCTCCTATAAAAGCTGAAAAAGACCCCGTAGTATCCAATATTCCTGCTCGTTATTGGACAGTAAACAAAGAAGAGGATATAGAACACTTTTTCTCCGCCAAGGCAAAAGGAATTATTACTGATTTTCCAGAACGAGCAGTAGCAATTAGGAAGAGGAAATATCCCCACTGAGCAAAACGCTTTCATTCTAATAAGTTAATAGCTATAATAAAGCTAAGTTAATAAATATTATTGTCTGAGATTCGGAGAGACTGCAAAAGGCGAGCGCAATCGTCTTACTTTGCAGTCTCTTTTTTTGTTTTTTTAAAGCTTAAAGCGTTTCAGTTAGATGAAAAAGTGGAAAAGTGAGAAGAAGGCATTATTCAGATGGTAAACAATTTGAAGGGGGCAAACAAAATGGTACAATTATTTTCAGCATTTGATAGAGAAACAATTGAAAGAAATCTTCAAGAAGAAAAATTCGATTTAGTCATCGTTGGCGGAGGAATTACTGGTGCGGGAATCGCATTAGATGCAACTACTAGAGGAATGAATGTTGCATTAGTAGAAATGGGTGACTTCGCAAGCGGAACATCCAGCCGTTCAACCAAATTAGTTCATGGTGGTCTACGTTATTTACAACAATTTGAAATCAAAGAAGTAGCAGATTTAGGGAAAGAACGTGCGATTGTATATGAAAATGGACCGCACGTAACAACACCTGAATGGATGATGCTCCCATTCCATAAAGGTGGGAACATGGGTAAAACAACCGCTTCATTCGGAATACGTTTGTATGATTATCTTGCAGGCGTGAAGAAAAATGAACGTCGTAAAATCCTAAGCGCAAAAGAAACATTAGCAAAAAACCCTTTTGTAAAAAAAGATGGTCTGAAGGGTTCAGGCTATTATGTAGAATACCGGACAGACGATGCTCGTTTAACAATCGAAGTCATGAAAAAAGCGGTAGAACTAGGAGCAAATGCAATCAATTATACGAAAGCAGAACACTTTTTATATGATGATAATAAACAAGTGGTAGGTGTTACAGTTACCGATCGTTTAACAGGAAAAGCTTACGATATTAAAGGTCACCGTGTTATTAATGCAGCTGGTCCTTGGGTAGATAAAGTAAGAAAATTAGACTATGCGACAAATAATAAACACCTTCGTTTAACTAAAGGAATTCACTTAGTTATTGATAAGAAAAAATTCCCAATGGAACAAGCTGTTTATTTTGATACTCCAGATGGAAGAATGGTATTCGCAATTCCACGTGATAAAAAAGTCTATGTTGGAACCACAGATACAGTTTATGATGAAGCAGTAATTAATCCAAAAGCGCTTGAGTCTGATCATAATTATGTAATTAAAGCAATTAACTACATGTTCCCAGATGTGCATATTACTGAAAAAGATATTGAATCAAGCTGGGCAGGGGTTCGTCCATTAATTTACGAAGAAGGTAAAGATCCATCTGAAATTTCACGAAAAGATGAAGTTTGGTTCTCAGAAAGTGGCTTAATAACAATGGCAGGTGGGAAACTAACTGGTTACCGTAAAATGGCTGAAAAATTACTTGATGATGTTTCCAAAACGTTGACAAAAGAAACAGGCAAAAAATATAAACCAGTTCAAACGAAACATTTACCAATTTCGGGAGGAGATATTGGAGGCTCAGAACAACTTGAATCTTTCCTTTCCAAAAAAGCGAAAGAAGGAAATAATCGTTTCGGTTGGACATTAGAAGAGGGCCGTGAAATCGCCAAACGTTATGGTAGCAATATTGATCAATTGTTTACTTATGCGCAGGAACATAAAGAACAAGAGGAATCGACTCTACCAAACAGCTTATATGCGGAATTACGTTATTCTATTCAGCACGAAGCTGTTACAACGCCAATTGACTTTTTACTTCGTCGGACTGGCTACTTACTGTTCGATATGCCTTATTTACTCGAGTGGAAAGATGCCGTTATTGATGAAATGGCAAAACAATTCCACTGGAGTGATGAAGTAAAACAAACCTATATAGAAGAATTAGATATTCAAATTAATGATGCTAGAGAGCCGGCTGATTGGCACGATAGATAATTAATCATGAAAAAGCGCTTATCTTTTGAGATTTGCGCTTTTTTTATGAAAAAAAGCATTTTCGCTATTTTCAAGAACCCATTTTCATGGTACATTGATTACAGACGAAAAGGAGGTTTTTTTTTGAGCAAGATTCCTGTCATCGTCATCGTTGGCCCAACTGCTGTCGGCAAAACAAGTCTTAGTATTGAATTAGCGAAAAAGTTGGATGGAGAAATCATTAGTGGCGACTCTATGCAAGTATATCGTGGGTTAGATATCGGTACAGCAAAAATCACATCAGAAGAAATGTGCGGTATAAAACATCACCTTATTGATGTCACAGATGCGTCTGTGCCATTCACTGCAGCGAAATTCCAATCAGAAACAATGGCTTTGATTGAATCCATACATAGCCGCGGAAAACTTCCTATTATAGTTGGCGGGACGGGTCTTTACATTCAGTCTGTTTTTTATGATTATGATTTTGGGAATTCAAGCGAGGATAAGGCGTTCCGAGCAAAATTAGATTCTTTAGACAAAGTAACTTTATGGAAAATGCTAGAACAACAAGACCCTGAAAGCGCAAAACTTATTCATGAAAACAATAAAAGGCGCGTTATTAGAGCGTTGGAAGTGATACACCTAACCGGAAAACCTTTTTCCGAATATCAAGTTCATCATAAATTAAATGATATGTATAAGCCTCTTTTTTTAGGACTTGATTTAGATAGGGCATTACTTTATGAAAGAATCAATCAGCGCGTAGATATAATGTTTGAACAAGGACTAGTTTCAGAAGCAAAAAAACTATACGATGAGAACCTAGCTGATGTACCAGCCATTCGTGGTATAGGTTACAAAGAATTATTTACCTATTTTGAGGGCAATAGTACACTGGAAGAAGCGAAAGAATTAATTCAAAAAAACTCGCGTCATTTCGCGAAAAGACAGTTAACTTGGTTTAGGAATAGGATGGAAATTAACTGGATTCAAGCTGGTACCAGTTCAACTGAAACCGAAGCAATGAATAAAGTGAAGACCTTTTTAGCATCTAAATAATACTTTTCTGTTTGGTAGTAAGAAATAAAGGGTATTTGAAATTAGCCAACCAATTGCACTATGGAGTATATTGGGGTTTGGGAAATTTTTTAGTATAAGATAGAGATTGGAGAGGGAAATTATGAAACAAGGTGGACAAGGATTACAGGATTATTACTTAAATCAATTACGTAAGGAAAAAATTCTTGCAACAGTATTTTTAACAAATGGTTTTCAGTTAAGAGGACGCGTTGTGAGTTTTGACAATTTTACCGTATTACTTGATGTCGAAGGAAAACAACAACTTGTATTTAAGCACGCAATTTCAACTTTCTCCCCGCAAAAGAATGTCGCTTTAAATCCTGATGCGGAATAAGCAATTCCTTTAAAAGACAAGAAACTCGTTTTTGGCGATGTTTCATGTCTTTTTTTTATGCAAAAAATATGCTACGATTAGATTTGTCTGAAAAAGGGAGATATGCTTGTGGAACGTGAAAAAATAATACTTGTAGGCGTAATATTGCCAAATAAAACAGAAGAAGCTTTTTGGAACTCCATGAATGAACTCTATAGCCTTGTTAAAACGGCAAATGGAGAAGTAATGGATGAGTTAACTCAAAAATTAGAACGTGTCAGTCAGGCCTCGTTCATTGGTTCTGGCAAGCTATTAGAACTAGCAGAACTAGTGGAAATGCATGAAGCTGATGTGGTTATTTTTAATAGTGAACTCAGTGCTACACAAGTGCGTAATATTTCAAAAGTAGTGGATGCACGAATTATTGATCGTACCCAATTAATTTTAGATATTTTTGCCATGCGTGCAAAATCTAAAGAAGGTAAACTACAAGTTGCATATGCTCAGTATAAATATTTGCTACCTAGGCTCAGTGGACAAGGAACTTCACTTTCTAAATTAGGTGGAGGAATTGGTTCAAGAGGTCCCGGAGAATCAAAATTAGAAATGGATAAACGCCATATTCGTGAGAAAATGTATGATATAAAAGCTCAACTAACACACGTAGAGAAACATCGTAAACGAATCATTGATAGGAGAAATACTCAATCAGTTTTCCGTTTCGGTTTAATTGGATATACAAATGCAGGAAAATCCACCATTTTTAATCGATTAACTAATGAAACGACACTAGAAGAAGATAAATTATTTGCAACACTTGATCCAACCACTAGAAAAATTCGATTTGAAGGCGGATTTCATGCACTTTTGACTGATACAGTTGGATTTATTCAAGATTTACCAACCACTTTGATTGCAGCATTCCGCTCTACTTTGGAAGAAACTGCGAATGTGGATGTTTTAATTCATATTGTGGATGCATCAGATCCTGATTATTTACAGCATGAAACGACTGTTATTAAGTTATTACAAGAATTAGAAATGAACCATCTTCCTACATTAGTTGTTTATAATAAAATGGATAAAGCACCTGCAACTTTTGTACCTGATCGTCCGGAACACCTTCTTTTTTCTGCGTTAAATCCGGATGCACCTAAAATAATAAAACAACGAATGATCGAATTAATCGAAAAAAATTGGTCTTTCTTTACGATGGATTTATCGGAAGAAAACGGCAAAGAATTGGCGCAAATAGGGCAACAAGCATGGTTGACAAAACTGGAATATATTGAAAACGAGGCATGCTACCGAATAGAAGGTTATCGTCCTAGAAAGGAATCTACTAATGACTGAAATACAAACAATAAGAAAAAAAGTCGAACTACAAATTGCTTCTTTGCAAAACGAAACAGAAGAAATTGCAGAATTTAACCAAGCGAAAGTGTTAGATGCTTTCCAAGAAAATAAAGTCAGTGATTTTCATTTTAATCCTTCTACTGGTTATGGTTATGATGATGAAGGTAGAGATACATTAGAACGCGTCTATGCAGATGTATTTAAAACAGAAGCGGCTCTTGTTAGACCACAAATTATTTCGGGAACGCATGCTATTTCTACCGTTTTATTCGGCATTCTTCGCCCGGGAGATGACTTATTATACTTGACCGGACAACCCTATGACACATTGGAAGAGATTGTTGGTATAAGAAGCCAAGGTCAAGGATCACTTAAAGATTTTCAAATAGGTTACGATGCTGTTCCATTAAAATCAAACGGAGAAGTAGATTTTATAGAAGCTGCAAAAAAAATTACCTCAAAAACGAAAATGGTTGGCATTCAACGATCAAGAGGTTATGCAGATCGGCCATCATTCACAGTCGAAAAAATAAAAGAAATGATTGCTTTTGTAAAAAAAATCAATCCAAATATTATTATATTTGTAGATAATTGTTATGGTGAATTTGTAGAACGTCAAGAACCGCCTGAAGTTGGTGCAGATATTATTGCTGGATCACTCATTAAAAATCCCGGTGGCGGTCTAGCGAAAACAGGTGGTTATATCGCTGGCAAGGTTGAGCTAGTTGATTTATGTGGTTATCGTTTAACAACACCTGGAATAGGAAAAGAAGCAGGTGCGTCTCTTTATAGTTTGTTAGAAATGTACCAAGGGTTCTTTTTAGCGCCTCATGTAACTTCTCAAGCAATTAAAGGAGCGCGTTTTACAGCTGCAATGTTAGCTGAGTTTAATGTAGAAGCGGATCCAGTATGGGATGCGCCGAGAACAGACTTAATCCAGAGTATATCCTTCCATAACCAAGAAAAAATGGTCGCTTTTGCTCAAGCGATACAAAAAGCTTCTCCTGTAAATGCACACGTTTTGCCAATTGGTGCGTATATGCCAGGTTACGAAGATGACGTGATAATGGCAGCAGGAACGTTTATACAAGGTGCAAGCCTAGAACTTACAGCAGATGGTCCGATTAGAGAACCTTATCAACTCTATGTCCAAGGCGGTTTAACTTATGAACATGTAAAAATAGCTGTAACTAGAGCAATTCAAAATTCTTTACTCAAAAACTAACATTTATTTTCAAAAAAAGTTTTATTTTTTTACTACGGTGATTTTCATCGTAGTTTTTTTGTTGCTAAATCGTTGGTATATATCGGTTTTGATACATGTTAGATTATCTTACATAAATTTGACAAAACATCTAACGTACATTATAATGCTACTATCATCAAAAAAAATAAGGATGTTTTGAGGGGGAATTGTCGTGAGTGAAAAGGAAATCCGGAGATCCATGCCGCTGTTTCCAATTGGGCCCGTAATGAAGCTAACTGATCTCACTGCTAGACAAATTCGCTACTATGAAGACCAAGGATTAATCCATCCAGCACGAAATCAAGGAAATCACCGTTTGTACTCACTTCAAGACATTGATGTTTTGCTAGAGATAAAAGATTATTTGAATGATGGTCTGAATATTGCGGGAATTAAGAAAATGTATCAAATGCAACAAAAAGAATCAAAAGAACCTTTGACAGATGACGATGTACGTAAAATACTTAGAAAAGAAATGCAACAAGCTGGTCGTTTTGTAAAACAAGATGCCACAGGAAAACAACAATTACCAAGGTTTTAAAAAAACTAGAAGAGGTATTTACTTTATTTAGAAGTTAATATAATTAGATTATTTAGGAGGAATTTAGATTATGGCAAAATATACAAAAGAAGACATTTTCCGCTTCGCAGATGAACAGAATGTAAAATTTATTCGTTTACAGTTCACGGATATTCTCGGGATAATTAAGAATGTGGAAATTCCTGTTAGCCAACTAAAGAAAGCACTAGATAACAAAATCATGTTTGATGGTTCCTCCATAGAAGGTTTTGTGAGAATTGAAGAGTCCGATATGTATTTATTCCCGGACCTCGACACTTGGGTAGTATTCCCTTGGACAGCTGAAAAAGGAAAAGTTGCAAGAATGATTTGTGATATTTATAATCCTGATATGACACCATTTGCAGGAGATCCGCGTGCAAACTTAAAACGTGTACTTAAAGAAATGGAAGAGTTAGGTTTCACGGAATTTAACTTAGGACCAGAACCAGAATTCTTCCTCTTCAAATTAGATGAAAATCGTCGTCCGACACTTGAACTAAATGATAGTGGTGGTTACTTCGATTTAGCACCAACTGATTTAGGCGAAAACTGCCGACGTGATATTGTGCTTGAATTAGAAGAAATGGGCTTTGAAATCGAAGCATCCCATCATGAAGTGGCTCCTGGTCAACATGAAATTGACTTTAAATATGAAGATGCAATTACGGCGTGTGATAGTATCCAAACATTTAAATTAGTAGTTAAAACAATTGCTCGGAAACATGGTTTGCATGCTACATTTATGCCAAAACCACTATTTGGAGTAAATGGTTCAGGAATGCATTTCAATATGTCCTTATTTACCGAAGAAGGTAATGCGTTTTATGATAAAGATGGTGAACTTGAATTAAGCCAAACAGCTTATCACTTCTTAGCAGGTATGTTAAAACACGCTCGTGGATTTACAGCGGTAACTAACCCAACAATCAATTCTTTTAAACGTTTAGTTCCTGGTTATGAAGCACCATGTTACATTGCATGGTCAGGTAAAAACCGTAGTCCACTTGTGCGCGTACCAAGTTCTCGTGGACTTAGTACTCGTCTTGAATTACGTAGTGTAGATCCATCTGCTAATCCATACTTAGCAATGGCAGTATTACTAAAAGCTGGTTTATCTGGAATTAAAGATGAATTAACTCCTCCAGCACCGGTTGATCGTAATATTTATGGTATGAACGAAGAAGAACGTGAAGCGACTGGTATTTACGATCTTCCAGAAAGCCTAGGTCACGCGCTAATTGAGCTTGGAAAAGATGATACCATTAGAGACGGTTTAGGTGAACATATTTTTGAACACTTTATTGAAGCAAAAACGATTGAATGTGATATGTTCCGTACAGCGGTTCATCCGTGGGAACGCGAACAATATCTTGAAATCTATTAATACTAAAAAAATCTCGTTTCCTATTATTGGAAGCGAGTTTTTTTATGTGTGATTGGAAATTAAATGTTTGATGTTTGATGGATAGAGGCATATATTTATAGTTGAATTATATAAGCTAGAGAAAGGGGAAGTTATGCAGATTACTTTAGCTGTTTTAGTATTCGCCATGACACTTTTATTTGTGATTTGGCAACCTAGAAATTTATCAATTGGATGGTCAGCTTGTTGTGGAGCATTAATCGCATTATTACTTGGTGTTGTTACATTATCAGATGTTGTCACTGTCACAGGCATTGTTTGGAATGCTACACTCGCTTTTATTGCAATTATTATTATTTCGCTTATTTTAGATGAAATTGGATTTTTTGAGTGGGCTGCATTACATATGGCGAGAATTGCGCGTGGAAATGGATTGCTAATGTTTATACTTATTTCTGTTTTAGGAGCATTTGTTGCCGCATTTTTTGCTAACGACGGCGCAGCGTTAATTTTGACGCCAATTGTTTTAGCGATGGTGCGTGCGCTTCATTTTGATGAGAAAAAGGTGTTTCCATTTATTATTGCAAGTGGATTTATAGCAGATACTACATCTTTACCGCTTGTGGTTAGTAATTTAGTAAATATTGTTTCAGCGGATTTCTTCCATATTAGTTTTTCCAAATATGCCTTAATAATGTGGATTCCAACGCTTTTTTCTTTGATTGCGAGTATTGTGATTTTATATATTTACTTTCGAAAAGCGTTGCCTAGAAAATATGATGCTAGCGATATTCAAGTACCGTCTTCTGCTCTTAAAGACAAGAAAATGTTTCGTATTTCTTGGGGCATACTTATTGTGCTTGTAATCGGTTATTTTTCAAGTAGCTTTTTAGAAATTCCTGTATCATTTATCGCTATACTAGTAGCGCTCATCTTTTTATTGGTTGGTGCAAAAAGTCACGCAGTATCTACAAAGTCTATTTTAAAAGGGGCACCTTGGAATATTGTATTTTTTTCAGTTGGTATGTATGTGGTAGTATATGGTTTGCAAAATGCGGGAATTACCAAATTATTATCAGAAGCTATCTCATATGTATCAAATTATGGCCTATTTATCGGTACAGTGGGAATGGGGTTTATTGCAGCAATTCTATCTTCTGTGATGAATAATTTACCTACTGTCATGATTAATGCGCTGGCAATCGATCATACATCTTATAGTGGAATAATGAAAGACGCGCTGGTTTATGCGAATGTCATTGGCTCTGACTTAGGACCGAAAATAACACCAATTGGTTCGCTTGCTACATTGCTTTGGCTACATGTCTTGGCTCAGAAAGGCATAAAAATAAGCTGGGGTTCCTATTTTAAAATTGGAATTGTCATAACTATTCCAGTTTTATTTGTTACACTTGTTGGTCTTTATATTTCTTTACTCATATGGAACTAAAAAAACACCCTGTACATAATGTGCAGGGTGTTTACATTTTATAAAGAACATGTGGTTTTAAAGGGTCACCATCAATTAATGCTGGATGTTCAAAAGTAGCTATTTTTGTTAATTGAATTTTTTTCATTACATGTTCGGAAGGTTTATTTAAAACTGCTGTAAAACTGTATACTTCATCTATTAAAGTGTTCTCTTTGGCAAATATTAGAGCGCTTTTTGCGGCTTCAGTAGCATATCCTTGATTCCATGCGCTTTTTTTAAGCCGCCAGCCGATTTCAATACATGGCGTAAAACTAGCTTCAAATAATGCTTCATGAAAACCAACAAATCCGATAAATTCATTACTAGATTTTTCTTCTATTGCAAAAAGTCCATAGCCAAAAGTTGTTAATTCTTGTTGATTTCTATCTAAAAATGCGTCACTTTCTTGCTTAGTTAATATAGAGGGGAAGTATTTCATCACATCTTTATCAGCATTCATTTCACTAAAAGGTAGATAATCACTTGGCAAATAATCCCTTGCAATTAGACGTTTAGTTTCAAAATAAATCAATATCAAAACCACCTATTCTATATAGATTATTAACGAATATCTCTATATAGCCCAATAACTTTTCCAAGAATAGTAACATTGTTTAAGATGATAGGCTCTAATGCATCGTTTTCTGGTTGTAATCTAAAATGATTGGCTTCTTTATAGAAACGTTTGCAGGTTGCTTCGTTTTCATCTGTCATTGCTACAACGATTTCACCATTTATAGCGGAGTTTTGTTGACGCACGATAACTTTATCTCCGTCAAGAATACCAGCGTTAATCATACTTTCGCCGTCAATTTCTAGCATGAAGACATTGGTTTCTCCAGCCGCCATATATTCCGGTAATGGGAAGTATTCCTCAATATTTTCAATGGCAGTAATTGGCATCCCAGCAGTTACTTTTCCGATGATGGGAATGTTAACAACATTTGGCGTTTCGGCTTCGTCTTCTAAAGACAGTATTTCTATAGCACGAGGTTTAGTTGGGTCACGTCTGATTAATCCTTTACCTTCAAGGCGAGCAAGATGGCCGTGTACAGTGGAACTGGATGCAAGCCCAACAGCTTCACCGATTTCACGTACGGAAGGTGGATAACCTTTTTCTTTTACTTCAGATTTAATAAATTCATATATATCTTGTTGACGTTTAGATATCTTCATGGTTTCACCTCATTGATTTAATGGTTATTTTATAACTCAAGTATAGCAAAAGAAAACCCAATATGCAAACAAAGGTTCGTTTTTTTATGTTGACATATACGAACGACTGTTCTATAATGTAGAAAAGCGAACATACATTCTTTTTGGAGGGATTATTGATGACTTTAAAATTAATTTGGGATAAATTTTATGTTTCTATTATATTTGTGATTACTTGTTTAGTTCTAGGGATTGTTTTAATGTGTACTGTGTTAGGAAATAGCAACAACTATTCTGAGGTTAATATAAATGAAGGTGATTCTTTGTGGGCAATAGCAGATGAATATGCTAGTAAGAGCGACATGCCAAAAGCAGATTTTGTAGCATGGGTAGAAAAAGAGAATAATCTTACTGAAGGTCACGTTAAAGCAGGAGATTCTGTTGTTATTCCAGTACATGAAACAAAGTTACAAAACAGTGATAGCACTATTCAACTTGCAAACCAGTAAAAATGATTTTACTATCGTTTATGATATAATATAGAAAGTAGCGTTTATGCTACTTTCTTATTTTAATATAATGAAGAAAAGGATGAAGTGTGATGCTAGAAAAAGCTAAAATAGATCGTATTAATGAACTTTCTAAAAAGAAAAAAGCAGGGACATTAACCTCAAATGAAAAAATCGAACAAGAAAAACTAAGAAAAGAATATATTAAATCATTTCGAACACATATGAAAGGTACAATAGAAAATACAACTATTATTGATCCTAAAGGTAATGATGTAACACCGCATAAAATAAAACAAATGCGGAAAAATAAGAACTGATAATTAGTACCAAATGAACATTTTTGCGCAAATGAACAAAAATACCAATCAATTAAGCAATTTAAAGCAATTATTGGTTGTGTTAATTGCTTTTTAGGCTTATTATTAAAAGTAGTTAAAATTATATTTAAGAGAGGATGTTTCACTTGTTCGATAACACAGATAGTTTAGCAGTAAATACAATTCGTACTTTATCAATGGATGCAATTCAAAAAGCAAATTCTGGTCATCCAGGGCTACCAATGGGAGCTGCACCAATGGCTTATGCACTTTGGTCTCGCGTATTAAATACAAATCCTAAGAATTCACATTGGTTCAATCGAGATCGTTTTGTGCTTTCTGCTGGACATGGTTCGATGCTTTTATATAGTTTATTACATTTGAGCGGATTTAAATTAGAATTAGAAGACCTTAAAAACTTCCGTCAATGGGAAAGTAAAACTCCAGGTCACCCAGAATATCGCTATACAGACGGTGTAGATGCTACTACTGGTCCACTTGGTCAAGGTATTGCAATGGCTGTTGGTATGGCTATGGCAGAAAGACACTTAGAAGCGAAATATAATAAAGATGAATTTCCTGTAGTGGATCATTATACGTATGCGCTATGCGGAGATGGTGATTTAATGGAAGGTGTTGCTTCTGAAGCTGCTTCTTACGCTGGACACCAACAATTAGGAAGATTAGTTCTTTTATATGATTCCAATGACATTTCACTTGATGGAGATTTAGATAAGTCTTTCTCAGAAAATGTAAAACAACGCTTTGAAGCATATGGTTGGGAGCATTTACTAGTAAAAGATGGTAACGATACAGCAGAAATATTAGCTGCAATTGAAAAAGCTAAACAAAATACTTCTCAACCTACCATGATTGAAGTGAAAACGGTTATTGGATTTGGTGCGCCAAATGCTGGTACTAGTAAAGTTCATGGCGCTCCACTTGGTGATGAAGGTATTTTAGCTGCGAAAAAAGCATATGGCTGGGACTACGAAGAAAAATTCTTTGTTCCGGAAGAAGTTACTGCTCGCTTTAAAGAAACAATTGGCGAACGCGGTGAAAAAGCAGAGGCAGCATGGAACGAATTATTTGCTTCTTATAAAGCGAAATACCCAGAGCTTGCTAAACAATTAGAAGATAGCTTAAATAACAAGTTACCAGCTGATTGGGATGCAGAGCTTCCAGTATATGACGATTCTAAAGCACTTGCTAGCCGTGCTTCAAGTGGTGAAGTTATTAATGCATTAGCTGCTAAAATCCCAACTATTTTTGGTGGTTCAGCAGACCTTGCTGGTTCTAATAATACAACGATTAAAACAGATGGTGAATTCACTAAAAAAACTCCTGCAGAACGCAATATCTGGTTTGGTGTTCGTGAATTTGCAATGGGTGCAGCGTTAAACGGTATGGCTCTCCACGGAGGGCTACAAGTATACGGAGGTACATTCTTTGTATTCTCTGACTATGTACGTGCTGCGATTCGTTTATCCGCAATCCAACATTTACCTGTAACTTATGTTATGACACATGATAGTATTGCTGTTGGGGAAGATGGTCCAACACATGAGCCAATCGAGCAACTTGCAAGCTTACGTGCTATGCCAGGACTTTCTGTTATCCGTCCTGCTGATGGAAATGAAGTAGTAGAAGCTTGGAAACTAGCGATTACTTCGACAGATACTCCACATGTACTTGTTCTTACTCGTCAAGGCTTACCAACATTGCCAAACTCTGCTAAATTGACTGCAGAAGGCGTTAAAAAAGGTGCTTATGTTATTTCACCAGCTAAAAATGAAGTTCCGGAAGCAATAATTCTTGCAAGCGGCTCTGAAGTGAATTTAGCTGTTGAAGCACAACAAGAACTTCAAGCACAAGGAACAGATGTATCGGTTGTAAGTGTGCCATCATTTGATCTATTTGAACAACAATCAGCTGAATACAAAGAAAGCGTCTTACCAAATGCTGTTAGAAAACGTGTAGCAGTAGAAATGGGTGCTAGCTTTGGATGGGAACGCTATGTTGGTTTAGACGGAAAAGTTATTGGCATCGACAAATTTGGTGCTTCTGCTCCAGGTGAAACAGTAATTAAAAATTATGGATTTACAGTTGAAAACGTGGTAAACACAGTGAAATCACTTTAATTAAACAAACAGACCGCTACTTATTTTTATTAGGGCGGTCTGTTTTTTTTATGCTTTTTTTAGATTGCGCAAGTGGTGCCTTTAATGTTATAATTACGAGGTTGTTTGCAGCTTTTATTGATAAATTGATCTAGATGATAAGTTTTGCTGAAAAGTATTGTCTGTTTATTATAAATCAAGTACAATAAAAGAGGATTTTGTTTCAAGGAGGAGAAAAGAGACTATGTGGATTTACATTCTTGTCGGCATTATTTGTTTACTAGCTGGTCTTGCGGGGGGATTCTTTATTGCAAGACGTTACATGATGAGCTATTTAAAAAACAATCCGCCAATTAACGAACAAATGTTACAAATGATGATGGCGCAAATGGGTCAAAAACCATCACAAAAGAAAATCAATCAAATGATGAGCGCAATGAACAAACAGCAAGAAAAAGAAAAGCCAAAAAAAGCGAAGAAATAATCTTTTTATCAAAGTAAAACCATGTAGAATTAGTTAAGCTTAACTAATTCTACATGGTTTTTTTATAAATCTAAATTATTTTTACTTACATTAATATAACGGTTTACAATCGGAAAGTCTTTAAAGTTCACTTTGTATTTTAAAACAGATAATTTTATGAGTAATGTTTGGGTAAATTGCTTTATATTTATCAAAGGTATTTCTGGTAATAAATTAGGTATGCTTTCTGCTAAAGTAATTAGCCAGTTTGTAACTTCTTCATAACTTATTTTTTTCATAAATAATGCGGTTATAATAATATTACTTAATCGTTCATCCTCTTCTCCAGTTAAGATAACTGTGTTTGTTTTATAAAAATCACTAATAGAATTCATAATTATTTTCACATCTGAATTTTTAATGGTTGGTTGATATATTAATTCATCTAGAGCATCTGCTGTGTGAGCTATGCAATGTGACCAACCTTTTCCTTCAACAAAAGAAAGCATATTTTGTTCTTTTTTTAAAAGTTCATTGAGCAAAATAAAAATTTTTTCTATTTCTTTATCATTTAAAAAAGCATGAATTTTATTGTTTTCTAATAGTAACGCGATAATTAATGCTAGAAAAGATCGTTGAAATACAGCGTCGGAATCAATTTTATCAATTTTAAAAAGTAAGTTCTTTTTATTCACAGAATAATTATAAATTCTCATTTTTTGATGAATAGTTAAGTTATCTCTAATAACAAGCCATTCAGAAAAAATATGATAAGCAATAGTATCTCTTAAAATACTATCTGTAGAAGATAAATTAGATAACATTATATCAATTATTTTATCAGAAGTTTTTAGATCTTTAGGTAGTTTATATTCATTTTGTTTTAACTTAGTGTATAAATGAGAATCGTACAAGTTATTTCCTACTTTCTTTAAAGTTTACTTGCAGAAATGATCAACATCATTGGACGGCGGAATTCATCTTGCATTTCTGGGAGATCTTTAAGTTCAGGAGCTGGTTCTGGCTCGATTACGTTATTTATTTGAAAGCCGTTTTTTAAGAGAGTCTGGATGTAGGTTGTGATAGTCCGGTGATATTTATGAACCTCTTTACCGAGAAAATTTGTTGTACGAATCGATTCATCAAAGTAATGGTCAACTGGCCAGTGTAACTTGTTGCCAGCTTCATCTGTATACCAGTCTTGTTTGCCCTCAGCCGTAAAAATAGGGTGTTCGACCGAGAAAATGAATTTGCCATTAGTTTTAAGATTAGTATGAACTTTTTTGCAAATATCTTGGTAGGAGGCAACGTAATGAATTGCTAGCGAACTGAGAACAACATCATAAGCTTCTGGTTCCACCTCGACATCTTCTATTGCTTTTTGTTCGTAACTAATTACTTCAGATGTCGTTTTTTGTTTTGCTTCAGCTAACATTCGCTCGGATAAATCTATGCCAACTACTTTTTTAGCACCATGCTCAGCGGCGTAGATGCAGTGCCAACCAAAACCGCAGCCTAAATCAAGTACGGTTTTTCCATCGAAATCAGGGAGAAGTTTTTTGAATTCGTGCCATTCTCCAGCCGCGCTTAGGCCTTCTTTAGAGCGGGGCATTTCGCTATATTGTTCAAAAAAGTGTTTATCATCATATTTATTTTCTTTCATTTTCTTTCCTCATTTCTTAAATTAATCGGGTACTTTACTAAAATCTTTATCTAAGAAAAGGTGAGCTAGACCACTCACTTGTTTTAAGCGTAAGATTTCATTCGCATCCATTCCAATATTTTTCATAATCCAATTGTCTGACATACCGCTATCTACCAGTTCACCGACAATATTAGACATTAATTCTACATTATGAAATCCTCTTGCCCGGTTATGTCTAATTGTTGAGGCAATTCGGTTAACGGCATCTTTCTCTAAAATGACAACTGGGAGCATTTCATTTTCTCTTTCACGAATACGTTTGGATGTTTTCATGATTGTATAACGATGAAACCCGTCTATTATTTCATAGTTGCCTGAATCTTCCAAGGGAAAACAGACAATTGGTTGTGTATAGCCGTCTTCCCAAATTGATTTTTCTAGTAGCTTTAGTTCCGTTGTGGGGACGGTATTGGGATTATAGTTATTTGCTTTAAGTTTAGTGTAATGAACAGGCGTGACACCATATACAGGGCTTTTGTAATTCATTATATCACCTCATAAAATATTATTATATTTTTCTAGTGCATTTTTTCTTTTCTCTAATTCTAATTTTGTTTGACCAAATCCCATGTATTTACAAGAATAATCATTTTTTAAAATAGCAATGCACATACGTTTATAGGTAGGAACACTGGAAAATTCTTTTATTTTTAAATCATCTGGATATTCTTTGAAACGAACAACTTCCATGGGATTAGTATAGGTACGATTGTTATTTGGTTTGCCAAGGAAGTCAGCTTGTACATGTAAATCCTTTAATTCTTGGACAGTTTCTACTTTTAAAGCACCGCCTTTTTCAGTCCAGTAAGAGATACTCGTTTTAAATTTTTTTAAATAACGCTCTCTGGTGTATGGAGGCAAAGTTGTGAGCAAAAATTCTAAATAGGATTTCCATGTATGATTTTCTGGGAGTTTGATATCTTTCCAAGCCATTGCAGAAGTTCCTCCATAAATAGCTGTAAAATTGGCGCCATTAACTCGGCCTACCAATTTAGACCAAAGTGCTGGTTCAATGACACGATATAATTTAAGACTTTCTGTTGCGGAATCATTGAAAGGACTTGCTACGCGCATATCATTTACAGACAAGCCGGCATGATAAAATAAATCGTAAATTTTATTATAAGACCAATTAAATTTGGCATTGGCGATCCAAATATCATCCACTAACCAATCGTGAATAGGGTATGCGTTATAGATGTTTTTGGAAAGTTCCGTAGTCCAATTATAGTTTTTATACATGCGTTCTTTTTTATGTATGGCATTATAACGATTGAGGGATTCTTGTTGACGAATGCCGATTAAAGATATCGTCTTTTTAGCGTTGTTTCTAGTATGTAACCAGTTAATCATTTTTCTATTAAATTCATAGTCCCATATACCATGAAAATCAAAATCAAACGGGGCATTTTTTTCATTAATTACAGAAGGAAATGTTGGCATCTCTCTTACCCATATGGCTTGTTTTGATTTCTCCCAAGGAATCCAGTGGTCAGTATACATAGACACAGCTGATTGAGCAGCTATAGGCAAGCAGCACCAGAGTGGTTCGATGATATCTAAATTACTTGTCAAAGTTTCTGTCACAAATTCAGTTGTTGCACTATATTGACCTTCGTAGTCCAGATGATAAACATAGACTTTTTTATGAATATTATTTTGTCGCATATAGTCAATCACAAGTTGAAGCATAACTGCGCTATCTTTGCCCCCGGAGAAGGAGATAATAATATTATCGAACTCGGAGAAAATGACGTCTAATCTCTCTTTTGAAGCCTCTAAAACAGTTTTAGAATGCATCCATAATCACCTCGAAGGAATTTTTTTGTGAAAGTTCTTTTTTAAATTCTTGTAATAGATTGGTTTTTTTAGAAATATTCGTGTCTATAATAGTATCAAGACCCACATTGCCACTCAAATCATGATAATAGCAGTCGCGCATTTGCCCGGTACGATAAATGCGTCGCTCGGATTGATCTCGTTGTGAATAATCAAAAGTTTTATCAAAATAAATTATTTGGTTATACGTTTGCAAGTTAAGTCCATAAGATGATTTAGCAAACGTCGTCACTTTAACATTTGGAAAGGCTTCTTGAAGGGCTTTCTCAGATTGTTTATATTTACAGAAAATAATGGTGGAATGCTCTTTTCCGCTAATTAAAGACTCTGTTATGGTGAATTTTTCTGATGAAAGACAGTAGCAATGTTGCATTACTTGAGACATTTCCAAAAAATTAATATTAATTGTGTATGCGGCTGCTTTTTGGAGATAATCATTTTTTAATTCGTAATATTTTTCTAAAAGCGGCTCATCAATTGTGTAATTGTGTCTAATGTAGTGCCAATCAATCTTTAAATCAAAGGATGAAGAAAAGATAAATGGAGTAATTAATTTATATAGATAACTTAAATTATGATATTTTTTGATGATATCCATGGTTTGTTTATTATTTTCGGTTAATTGTGTAATTGTGACATATTCGCAAAATGTTTTTTTGAACTGTGAAAATGTTAAATTTAAAATTTGTGGTGATAAAAAATCTAATTGCGACCATAAATCTAAAATATTACGACTGAGAGGGGTGCCGTTCATAATTAATTTATAATCGGCGAGTCGAGCTAACTTTATGGCACGTTGCGTTCGCAAAGCTTGTTTATTTTTTATCTTAAGACTTTCATCCATAATGATATAGCTTTTTGTTGCTTTTTTTAATTTTTCTCGGCAGTCTAGATATAGGCGATCTGAATTAGACAGGGATTCAATGCCGATTATTTCTTGCGGGAAATCATAATTCCATTTGATAATTTCATTGGCTAAATTTTCTTTTGTTTGAAAGGGAACTAGCCAAAGGACATAATCTGGATTAACATCTTTAATTAATTCGCAGGCTACTCTTGTTTTACCAGAACCAGGTTTCATAAATAAAGCGCCAACTTTGTATTTTTTTAATTTTTCTATAGCTTGTTTTTGGTTATCGAATAAGGTCATTTGCTATGCTCACATCTTTTTCCATTTTTTTAGGGATATGCGTTCGAACACTAATGATACTGTTGTTAACTTTTTTTGTTTGAAAAGTCTGCATAATTTTATCATTATCTTTTTGAAATAAAGCTATCATTTTCACGACATCAATTTGTGTTTTTTCAGTATGCTTTTTTAACTGAAATTTCCAATTATCTGGAAAATAAAAATAACTAAAGTTTGTCGAAATAGTAAACACCATTTTTTTAGGTAATAAGAAAAAATAACCTGCAAACTCATTATCAGAGGGCATTTCTATTATGGCTTGGTTATCCCATTGTTCAATTTGTTCATTATATATGTATATTTTATGCCACGTAGCCATGTAAAATGGTCCTCCTGTGTGTTTTGTCGTTTTAGTTCAAAATACACTTATTTATTTGTTTATTTTATCACAAAAAACACCGATATAGGTTATAAACTGTCTTAATTAGAAAAAAATGCAATAAAAAATAAAAGTAAGTTTTCTTCGTTTTAAATGTTTTTTCATTTTTTGATAGAAAACACTTTTGTAATAGCCAGCTTTTTAGTAGAATAGATAATGGTGGATGGAAAACTTTTCTATCTATGAATAGAATATGAAATTGGAGGCTATTATGGATACCCCAGATTATAAACGAGTTGTATTAAAATTAAGCGGTGAAGCTCTTGCCGGAAATGATGGCTTTGGAATTAACCCGAGCGTGGTCAATTTGATTTCTGCTCAAATTAAAGAAGTAGTAGAATTAGGAGTAGAGGTAGCTATCGTTGTTGGCGGCGGAAATATTTGGCGCGGCAAACTTGGTAGTGAAATGGGAATGGACCGTGCAGCAGCAGATCAAATGGGTATGCTTGCAACCATCATGAATTCTTTATCATTACAAGACTCCCTTGAAAATATCGGAGTTGCAACACGAGTACAAACGTCCATTGATATGCGACAAATTGCGGAACCATATATTCGTCGTAAAGCGATTCGTCACCTTGAAAAAGGTCGTGTTGTCATTTTTGCAGGTGGGACAGGTAATCCATACTTCTCCACAGATACAGCAGCAGCACTGAGAGCAGCTGAAATCGAAGCAGATGTTATTTTAATGGCGAAAAACAATGTAGATGGTGTCTACAATGCCGATCCGAAACTTGATGAAAATGCGAAAAAATACGAAGAGTTATCTTATCTTGATGTAATTAAAGAAGGGCTAGAGGTTATGGATACAACAGCATCCTCACTAAGTATGGACAATGACATTCCATTAATCGTCTTCTCGTTTACAGAACAAGGCAATAATATTAAACGTGTTATTTTAGGAGAAAAAATTGGAACTACTGTTAGGGGGAAAAAATAATGAGTAAAGAAGTATTAACTAAATCCAAAGAAAAAATGGACAAAGCAGAACAAGCATTAACTAGACAATTAGGTACAATTCGTGCTGGACGTGCGAATGCATCACTACTTGATCGTTTATCTGTAGACTATTACGGAGCGCCTACACCAGTTAATCAAATGGCTTCTATTAGTGTGCCGGAAGCTAGAATGTTGCTTATTACACCTTATGATAAAACTGTTTTAGGTGAAATTGAAAAAGCAATTTTGAAATCTGATTTGGGATTAACACCAAATAATGATGGATCTGTACTACGTTTATCTATTCCACAATTAACGGAAGAACGTCGTAAAGAACTAGTAAAAGAAGTGAAAAAAGAAGCAGAAGAAGCGAAAGTAGCTGTTCGTAATATTCGTCGTGAAGCAAACGAAGAACTGAAAAAATTAGAAAAAAATGGCGATATTACAGAAGATGATTTGCGTTCTTATGGGGAAGACGTTCAAAAATTAACGGATGAAAGCATCAAGAACATTGATAACATCACGAAAGACAAAGAAGCGGAAATCTTAGAAGTTTAATTGGTACTTTTCAAATAGTAACAAATAAGGTTAATAACCTTTTAAGTTGAAATGACATTCCTAATTCTTTCCATATGTGTTGGGTTAGGAATGTTTTTTAATGGGCAATTCCATCTCTCTCATGAAAATCTCATGTGTTCACATGGAATTTTTAGTACATTAATTGATTCTTTTTTGTTATTATAGGTATAGACATGCTCTAAGAAGTGTATCAATTGGAGGATTTATGATGTTTAAAAAGCTATTTCGACAAGATGAAAATATATTAAATAGTGAACTTGCAGAAGATTTGCCTATTCCAAGTCACGTTGCTATTATTATGGATGGAAATGGAAGATGGGCAAAAAAACGTTTCTTACCAAGAATTGCAGGACATAAAGAAGGTATGGATGTAGTCAAGCGTGTTACACGTTATGCGAGTGCGATTGGTATTGATGTATTAACGCTTTATGCATTTTCAACTGAAAACTGGAAGCGACCTACAGATGAAGTGGATTTTTTAATGAAACTACCTGTAGAATTTTTTGACTCATTTGTACCAGAGTTGATTGAAGAAAATGTTCGAGTTAACGTAATGGGTTACAGAGAAAATCTACCCGAACACACAATGCGAGCTGTAGAAAAAGCTATAGCTGATACGTCTCACTGCACAGGACTGACACTTAACTTTGCACTTAACTATGGCGGTCGGTCGGAAATCATAACTGCTGCAAAAGAAGCCATGAAAGAATTAGCTTTAGAAGGTAAGTCATCTGAGGATTTAACGGAAGAAATTTTAAATAACCATTTAATGAGTAGTGGTCTTGGAGATCCTGATTTACTCATTCGAACTAGTGGCGAACTAAGATTAAGTAATTTTATGCTATGGCAATTAGCTTATAGTGAATTTTATTTTACAGAAACACATTGGCCTGATTTTTCAAAAGAAGATTTTTTACAAGCGATTATTGAGTATCAAAACCGAACGCGTCGCTTTGGAGGGCTCTAGGGAGGAAAGAAGATTGAAAACGAGAATTATTACTGCAGTTGTTGCGCTTATATTTTTCATTCCGTTTGTTGTTTATGGAGGAATTCCGTTTGAATTATTAAGTATTTTACTAGCAACGATTGCGCTTTATGAAGTGCTTATAATGACAAAACAACGAATTTTTTCGATGAATGGAATTGTGACCTTATTATTGATGTGGTTAGTTGTCGTACCGGATAGATATTTAGATTTTTTAAATAATCTGCATATTACTGAAATGGAAATTATTTTTATTTTAATGGCGTTATTACTTGCTAATACGGTATTTTCGCGAAATAAATTCCATTTTGATCAAGTGGGTATAAGTATGGTTGCTGCTTTTTATACAGGATTCGGCTTCCATTATTTGGCATTAACTCGAGAAGCGGGATTAATGTATGTACTTTTCGCTTTGTTTATTGTATGGTCAACAGATACAGGGGCATATTTTATTGGAAAAGCAATCGGAAAACACAAACTAGCACCAAATGTTAGCCCAAATAAAACGATTGAAGGATTTATTGGGGGCATCGTATGTGCGCTTGTGATTGCAGGAGGCTTCTATTATTTTGTTGATTTACCTGGAAATATTGTATGGATATTAGCACTTTTAGTATTTTTATCTATCTTTGGTCAGCTTGGGGATTTGGTCGAGTCAGCTTTAAAACGTTTTTACGGTGTAAAAGATTCTGGGAAAATTTTACCTGGTCATGGTGGGATTTTAGACCGTTTTGACAGTCTGCTATTCGTATTGCCGCTACTACATATACTTCAAATTATTTAATTGGAGATGGGATAATGAAAAAAATTATTTTACTTGGCGCAACAGGTTCTATCGGAACGCAAACTTTAGCAATTATTCGAGAAAATCCGGAAAAATTTCAACTCGTTGCTCTTAGCTTTGGACGTAATATGGAACGAGGTCGAGCAATTATTCAGGAATTTAAGCCGAAAATGGTTGCTGTTTGGCATACAAGAGATCGTATTACGCTTGAGTCCGAATTTCCTAATGTGAAATTTTTTAATGGTTTAGAAGGTCTACGAGAAGTAGCGACCTATTTAGATGGAGATGTGTTATTAAATGCAGTAATGGGAAGTGTTGGCTTATTACCAACTTTAGACGCTATCGAAGCTGGGAAGTCCATTGCTATTGCTAATAAAGAAACACTTGTTACTGCTGGGCATATTGTAATGCGAGCTGCTCGTGAGAAAAATATTTCATTACTACCTGTTGATAGTGAACATTCTGCTATTTTACAAGCATTAAACGGTGAAAATCCGGAACGAATAGAAAAATTAGTTCTTACAGCGAGTGGCGGAAGTTTTCGAGACAAAACTCGGGGAGAATTGAGTGAAGTAACTGTTAAGGAAGCCTTAAAACATCCGAACTGGAATATGGGAAATAAATTAACTATTGACTCGGCGACGATGTTTAATAAAGGCTTGGAAGTGATGGAAGCTCACTGGTTGTTTGGTGTGGATTATGATGACATTGAAGTGGTCATCCAACGGGAGAGTATAGTGCATTCTATGGTTCAATTCGTTGATGGCAGCTTTATTGCACAACTGGGCACCCCGGATATGCGGATGCCGATTCAATATGCGTTAACATATCCTGACAGACTCTTTATTCCTTACGAAAAAAACTTCCGGATTACTGACTTTTCAGCACTCCATTTTGAAAAAGTGGATTATGAGAGATTTCCGGCATTGAAACTCGCGTATAATGCTGGTAAAATAGGTGGAACAATGCCAACAGTTTTGAATGCGGCGAATGAAATTGCTGTAGCTGGATTTTTGAATGGACAAGTTGCTTTTTATAATATTGAAGCGCTTGTTGAAAATGCACTGAACCGTCATACTAGTATTTCTGAGCCTGACTTGGATACGATTTTACAAGTCGATCAAGAAACACGCGCGTATGTAAAGACACTTTTATAGAGGTGAAACTATTTTGACAACTATTATTGCTTTTATTTTCGTATTCGGTCTGATTGTATTTTTCCATGAACTAGGACATTTTCTTTTTGCAAAACGTGCTGGCATTATGGTAAAAGATTTTTCAATTGGATTTGGACCGAAAATCTTCGCTTATCGAAAAAAAGAAACACAGTACACGATTCGCTTACTACCAATTGGTGGATATGTTCGTATGGCTGGAGAAGATGGCGAGGAAATTGAGCTAAAACCCGGCTATCGTGTGGGGCTAGAATTAACTCCAGAAGAAACCGTGAGCAAGATTATTGTTAACGGCAAAGACCAATATGTCAATGCACAACCTATCGAGGTATCGCTTTGTGATTTAGAGAAAGAGTTGTTCATTGAAGGTTATGAAGATTATGATGATACAAAAAAAGTGCGTTATCAAGTAGAACGTAATGCGCTTGTGATAGATGGTAAAATCGAAACTATGATAACTCCATATGATCGTTCTTTTAATGCGAAATCATTAGGGAATCGAGCAATGACAATTTTTGCTGGGCCACTTTTTAACTTTATTTTGGCTATTTTAATTTTTACTGCACTAGCTTTTGTTCAGGGCGGAGTACCAAGCACTGATAATACGCTTGGGAATGTTTTACCAGACGGAGCTGCTGCACAAGCTGGTCTTGAAAAAGGAGACGAGGTTCTTTCCATCAACGGAAAAGAAACGAAATCGTGGACAAATATTGTTCAAAGTGTTTCCGAAAATCCGGGAAAAACACTTGATTTCAAAATCGAGCGTGACGGTAAAACACAAGATATTAATGTAAAACCGGAAACGCAAAAAGAAAATGGCAAAGAAGTTGGGAAAATTGGAGTAGAAACACCGATGGATACTTCATTTGCTGCTAAAATAACTAACGGATTTACGCAGACCTGGAATTGGATTGTTCAAATATTTACGATTTTAGGTAACATGGTTACAGGTGGATTTTCACTAGATATGCTAAATGGTCCTGTTGGTATTTATACTAGTACACAACAAGTTGTTCAATATGGTTTTATGACGGTTCTAAACTGGACTGCTGTTTTAAGTATTAACTTAGGAATTGTAAACTTGCTACCGCTACCAGCACTTGATGGTGGGCGTTTGATGTTCTTCTTATATGAACTCGTTCGCGGTAAACCAATTGATCCTAAAAAAGAAGGTATTATCCATTTTGCTGGATTTGCGCTTTTAATGGTTCTAATGATTCTTGTGACATGGAACGATATTCAACGAGCATTTTTCTAAAACAGAAAGACTAATAAAGGGAAAAAAGGGGTGTTTTAAATGCGTCAAACGATGACATTTATACCAACATTAAAAGAAGTTCCGGCGGATGCGGAAGTAAAGAGCCACCAATTACTTTTACGCGCTGGTTTTATAAGACAGACTGCGAGTGGGATTTACAGTTATTTACCACTTGCTACACTGATGTTACGAAAAATCGAAGCAATCATACGTGAAGAGTTGGAAGCAATAGGAGCAGCAGAATTACTTTTACCAGCACTTCAACCAGCTGAACTATGGCAAGAGTCTGGTCGTTGGAATGATTATGGTCCAGAATTAATGCGCCTAAAAGACCGCGCTTCTCGTGATTTTGCGCTTGGACCAACACATGAAGAAGTTATTACGGCACTTTTACGTGATGAAGTAAAATCATATAAACGTTTACCATTAACTTTGTATCAAATCCAAACAAAATTCCGTGATGAAAAACGTCCGCGCTTCGGTTTACTACGTGGTCGTGAATTCATTATGAAAGATGCTTATTCTTTCCATGCTACTAGCGAAAGTTTGGATGAAGTTTACAAGTTAATGCACCAAGCTTATTCTAATATTTTTACTCGGTGCGGCCTTGAATTCCGTTCTGTTATTGCGGACTCCGGATCTATCGGCGGAAATGAATCAAAAGAATTTATGGCATTATCTGAAATTGGTGAAGATACAATTGCTTATAGTGATGCTTCTGATTACGCAGCAAACACTGAAATGGCACCAGTTTTATATATGGAGAAAAAATCTCATGAACTTGAGAAAGAGTTAGAAAAAGTAGCAACTGCCAATCAAAAATTCATTGCTGATATTGTTGAGTTTTTAGAAGTACCAATTGAAAAAACGATTAAATCAATGCTTTACCAAGTAGACGAAGAAGTAATTATGGTATTAGTTCGCGGTGATCATGAAGTGAATGATATCAAAATCAAAAACGCGCTTGATGCAACGAATGTAGAGCTAGTTGATCCAGCTGTTCCAGTGGAAATACTTGGCGCAAACTTTGGTTCCCTCGGTCCAATTGGCGTTCCAGAAAATATTCGTGTATTTGCAGATAATGCAGTAAAAGATATTGCTAATGCGGTTGTTGGTGCAAATGAAGATGGCTACCACTATGTTAATGTGAATCCAAATCGTGATTTTGAAGTTACTAGCTATTTCGATTTACGTATGATTCAAGCTGGTGATTTATCTCCAGATGGTCAAGGTGTCATTAAATTTGCAGAAGGCATCGAGGTTGGTCATATTTTCAAACTTGGCACAAAATACAGTGAAGCGATGAATGCGACAATTTTAGATGAAAACGGTCGTGCACAACCAATTATCATGGGTTGTTACGGAATTGGTGTGTCTCGTATTTTATCCGCCATTGCCGAACAATCAAATGATGAAAATGGCCTAGTATGGGATAAGCAAATTAGCCCATTTGATTTACATTTAATTCCTGTTAATATGAAGAGTGAAGAGCAAGTTGCTTTTGCAGAATCTCTATATGACTCGTTGCAAAAAGCAGGATTTAGCGTATTAATTGATGATCGCGCTGAACGTGCGGGTGTTAAATTTGCAGACGCTGATTTAATCGGTTTACCAATTCGCATTACTGTTGGTAAAAAAGCAGCAGAAGGTATCGTGGAAGTGAAAATCAGAAAAACGGGCGAAATGATTGAAGTTCGTCAAGATGAATTACTCAATACATTACCAATTCTTTTTGGAGATAAATAATTTACTGATACATTCGTGCCAGATGAAACTCCACTCGTTCCATAAAAAACGAGTCATGAGGGACATCTGGCTTTTATAAATTCAGATAAAGGGGTGTTATTCGGAATGACTGCAAAAGAGGAAGAAAAACAAGAACGATTTCAGCTGTTAATGACACAAATTGGCTTACAAGACGTAACTACCTACGAAGAATTCACAAAAGATGCTAAAATCGAAAAGTTAATTGCCGATAAAAAAAATAAAACTTGGCAATTTCATTTGCATGTACCGCAAATCTTTCCAGCTCCACTTTTCCATATGATGGATGTTGGAATGAAGCGTGCTTTTAGTCAAATTGCTGAAACAGAAATGCAAATAGTTCCGGAAAATCAGACAATCAATGAAACTCTTATTCAAGAATACTGGAATTTAATCGTAGAGCCAATTGGAAAGCAGTCGCCGATGATTGGAAAACTCCTTATGGAACAAAAACCTACTTTCAAAGAACCTCATTTTATTGAAGTGGCAGTCCATAATGATATGGAAGAAGCCACTATTCAGCAACGTTTTCAAGCGAAAATTATCGAAAACTATGGAAAAGCCGGATTCCCAAGACTAGCAATGAAAATGCATATGCTTGATCAATCAGAATCCGATGAATATAAAGCTTTTGCTCAAGCGAAACAAGAAGAGGATCAGAAAAAAGCCGCAGAAGCTGTTCAAGTAATGCAAAAACGTCAAGCTGAAGGACAAAATGGTAATTCGAGTGCAGCGCCATTATCTGGACCTTTCCAAATCGGCTATAAAATTAAGGACGACGAAGAAATTAAACGTCTTGGTGATGTTTATGATGAAGAACGACGTATTACAGTTCAAGGACTAATTTTCGCAACTGAAATTAGAGAACTTCGTAGTGGCCGTAGTTTATTACAATTTAAAATTACTGATTATACAAGCTCAATGATTATAAAAATGTTTTCTCGTGATAATGAAGATGCAGCCATGTTCCAGAATCTGAAAAAAGGAATGTGGGTGAAAGTGCGAGGAAGTGTACAAAATGACACTTTTGTGCGCGATTTGATAATGATGGCTCAAGATATCAATGAAATTGCAGGAGTAAAACGTCTTGATACCGCTGAAGAAAAGCGGGCAGAACTTCATCTTCATTCACCTATGAGCCAAATGGATGCAACTTCTTCGGTGGATTCTTTATTTAAACAAGCAGCTGATTGGGGACATAAAGCCATTGCAATTACTGATCACTCTGTAGCTCAGTCTTTCCCGGAAGCTTATGGTGCAGGACAAAAATATGGCTTAAAAGTTATTTTTGGTATTGAAGCAAATCTTATTGATGACGGTGTTCCAATTGCTTATAACGATCAACATATTGGCTTACAAGATGCAACTTATTGCGTGTTTGACGTAGAAACAACGGGTCTATCAGCTGTCTATGACACTATTATTGAACTTGCCGGCGTAAAAATGAAAAATGGAGAAATCATTGACAAATTTGAAGCATTTATTGATCCAGGTCATCCGCTTTCTGCCACTACTATCAATCTAACAGGTATTACAGACGATATGGTAAAAGGCTCAGATCCAATTGATGTAGTGCTAAAACGATTCAAGGAATGGAGTGGCGATGATATTCTCGTTGCCCACAACGCTTCTTTTGATATGGGCTTTATTAATACTGCTTATGAAAAAGTTGGACTAGAAAAAGCAGATAATGCAGTTGTCGATACACTCGAATTAGCTCGTTTCCTTTATCCACATTTTAAAAATCACCGTTTAAATACATTAACAAAGAAATTCAATATTATTCTTGAGCAGCATCACCGGGCTGTTTTTGATGCTGAAGCAACAGCGTATTTGGCTTGGAAACTAATTAAAGATGCAAAAGAAATGCACGATATTAATTTTCATGATTCTTTAAATGACTACATGGGTGAAGGCGATGCTTATAAACGCGCAAGACCATTCCACGCAACGATTTATGCACAAACAGACGTTGGCTTGAAAAATCTATTCAAATTAATCACAATGTCAAATATCAATTACTTCTACCGTGTACCAAGAATTCCACGTTCGCAACTAAAAAAACTGCGAGAAGGCTTAATTGTTGGAACAGCCTGTAGTCAAGGGGAATTATTTGAAGCGATGATGCAAAAAGGAATGCAAGCTGCTGAAAAAGTAGTCGAATTCTATGACTTCATTGAAATTCAACCGAAGCCAGTATATGCGCCTTTAATTGAGCGGGAACTTGTTCGTGATGAAAAAGCACTGGAAGAAATTTTGAAAAACATTGTTCGTGTGGGTGAAAAAGCTGGAAAACCAGTCGTAGCAACAGGTAACGTTCATTACAAAGACCCAGTTGATAAAATCTATCGTAAAATCTTGATTCATTCGCAAGGTGGGGCAAATCCACTCAATCGCGCAGAATTACCAGATGTTCATTTCCGTTCGACTGATGAAATGCTAAAAGAATTTGCCTTTCTAGGAGAAGAAAAAGCCAAAGAAGTCGTTGTCACAAATTCAAATCTAGTTGTGGATTGGATGGAAGAATTAAAACCAATCAAAGATGAACTTTATACGCCAAAAATTGATGGTGCGGAAGACGAAGTTCGTAATATGAGTTATGATATGGCACATCAATTGTATGGTGAAAATTTACCTGAAATCGTGGAAGCTAGATTAGAAAAAGAACTAAAAAGTATTATTGGTCACGGTTTTGCGGTTATTTATCTTATTTCTCATAAACTCGTTAAGAAATCCCTTGTAGATGGTTATCTCGTTGGTTCACGGGGATCTGTTGGTTCTTCATTCGTTGCAACAATGACGGAAATTACCGAAGTAAATCCATTACCACCACATTACCTTTGTCCAAATTGTAAGGATTCGGAGTTCTTTGATGATGGTTCTGTTGGTTCTGGATTTGACTTGCCGGACAAAGAATGCCCGCACTGCGGAACGGCTTACCAAAAAGAAGGACAAGATATTCCTTTCGAAACTTTCTTAGGATTTAAAGGGGATAAAGTACCCGATATCGATTTAAACTTTTCTGGTGATTATCAACCAGTAGCCCATGCTTATACAAAAGAAATTTTTGGAGAAGATTACGTTTTCCGAGCAGGAACTATTGGTACTGTTGCCGAGAAAACAGCATTCGGTTATGTTCGTAATTATGAACGTGATATGAATATGACTATTCGTGGAGCTGAAATTGACCGACTTGTTGCTGGTTGTACAGGTGTTAAACGGACAACCGGTCAACATCCAGGTGGTATTATTGTTATTCCGGATTACATGGATGTTTACGATTTTACGCCAGTACAATTTCCGGCAGATGCAACTGATTCAGAATGGAAAACAACGCATTTTGATTTCCACTCCATTCATGATAATGTGCTTAAACTTGATATACTTGGACACGATGATCCGACCGCTATTCGGATGTTACAGGATTTAAGCGGTATTGATCCAAAAACAATCCCAACAGATGATCCAGATGTGATGAAACTATTTGGTTCTACGGAGTCACTTGGAGTTAAACCAGCTGATATTGATTCCAAAACAGGGACACTTGGAATTCCAGAATTTGGAACCCGTTTTGTCCGTCAGATGTTAGAACAAACTAAACCGACGACATTCTCAGAGCTAGTTCAGATTTCTGGTCTTTCTCATGGGACGGATGTTTGGCTTGGTAACGCCGAAGAACTTATTAAGAATAAAACATGTGAACTGCCTGATGTTATTGGTTGTCGGGATGATATTATGGTATTCCTAATTTATCAAGGTCTAGAAAGTTCGTTAGCTTTTAAAATTATGGAATCCGTTCGTAAGGGGAAAGGCTTAACAGAAGAGATGGAAGAAGCGATGATGGCGAATAAAGTGCCGCTTTGGTACATTGAATCATGTAAAAAAATTAAGTACATGTTCCCGAAAGCCCATGCTGCAGCTTACGTTTTAATGGCTGTACGAATTGCTTATTTCAAAGTACATTATCCACTATACTTTTATGCGACTTATTTCACCGTTCGTGCCGACGATTTTGATTTAACATCGATGGTAAACGGAAAAGAAGCCGTAAAAGCAACGATGAAAGAAGTAAACGATAAAGGGATGGAAGCATCGACAAAAGAAAAAAACTTATTAACTGTTTTAGAAATTGCGAACGAAATGCTTGCTCGTGGCTTTCATTTCCAAAAAGTCGATTTGTATAAATCTTCAGCAGATGAGTTTATTATTGATGGAGATTCGCTTATTCCGCCATTTAATGCAATTCCTAGTCTTGGAACTAACGTAGCGAAGCAAATTGTTGCTGCTCGTGAAAATGGGGAATTTTTATCCAAAGAGGACTTACAACAACGTGGAAAAGTATCCAAAACGATTATTCAATATATGGATGATCAAGGATGCTTGGAAGGATTGCCTGATCAAAATCAACTTTCCCTGTTCTAAAAATGGGCAAAACTTGCTTGTAGTCACTATTTGTGATAAACTTATTTAAGAAATACTACGATAACTCAGCCAAGCGTGGGCCAATGCCCACGCTTTCGTTTTGCAAATCTGTCAAAGAGTCACCTGTGGCAGAAGTAGGAGACGAATTAGCTGGAAAAGCGTATCTCTTAAGGAGGCTGAAATGAGTAAAGTACTAGAACAAGTAGAAGCAATTGTTGAGCCAATTACGAATGAACTGCAGTTGGAACTCGTAGACATTGCCTTTGAAAAAGAAGGTCCAAACTGGTTTTTGCGAATTTTTATTGATAAAGATGGTGGCGTAGATATCGATGAATGCGCAGCTGTCAGTGAAAAAGTCAGTGAGAAGATGGATGAATCTGACCCAATTACTCAAAATTATTTTTTGGAGGTTTCATCACCAGGTGCTGAACGTCCACTAAAGAAAGAGCAAGATTTTGAAAATGCGGTAAGTAAATATGTCCATGTAACTTCCTATGAGCCAATTGATGGCCGTAAAATGTGGGAAGGAACGCTTGTTAGCTATGACGGCACAACACTCGTTATTACTATCACGGATAAAACACGCAAAATCACTTGTGAAATTCCTAAAGACAAAGTAGCCAAAGCAAGACTTGCAATTCAATTTTAAAAAGCAAAGAATAAGGAGCTGAATAAAAAATGAGCACAGAATTATTAGATGCTCTTCATGTGTTAGAACATGATAAAGGTATTTCAAGAGAGGTTTTAGTAGAAGCAATTGAAGCTGCTCTTACTTCCGCATATAAAAGAAACTTCAAAGATGCACAAAACGTACGCGTAGATTTAAATATGGAAAACGGTTCTATCCGTGTTTTAGCTAGAAAAGAAGCGGTAGAACAAGTATTTGATTCTCGTCTTGAAATTTCGATGGAAGAAGCGCATAAAATCAATCCAGTTTACAAACCTGGTGATGTGGTAGAGCTTGAAGTAACACCAAAAGATTTCGGCCGTATTGCTGCTCAAACAGCGAAACAAGTTGTGACTCAGCGTGTTCGTGAAGCAGAACGTGGTATTATTTACGATGAGTTTATCGACCGTGAAGATGACATTATGACTGGTATTGTAGAACGCCAAGATTCTCGTTTTATTTATGTAAATCTTGGTAAAATCGAAGCTATTTTGTCTCAAAACGAGCAAATGCCAAATGAAACCTATCATGCACATGATCGCATCAAAGTATATTTAACAAAAGTAGAGAAGACAACAAAAGGACCACAAATCTTTGTATCCCGTACTCACCCTGGATTACTTAAGCGTCTTTTTGAAATGGAAGTACCTGAAATCTATGATGGTGTGGTAGAAATTAAATCCGTTGCACGTGAAGCCGGAGACCGTTCTAAAATCTCTGTTTATACAGCAAACGAAGAAGTCGACCCAGTTGGCGCATGTGTTGGACCAAAAGGCGCACGTGTACAAACCATTGTTAATGAACTTAAAGGTGAAAAAATCGATATCGTTGAATGGTCAGAAGATCCTTTCACATTCGTAGCCAATGCACTTAGCCCTTCCAAAGTGTTAGATGTTATTGTAAACGAAGCAGACCAAGCAACAACTGTCATCGTACCAGATTATCAATTATCACTTGCTATTGGTAAACGTGGTCAAAATGCACGTTTAGCAGCGAAATTAACTGGGTGGAAAATTGATATTAAAAGTGAAACAGTTGCAACTGAACTAGGCATCTATCCTCGTAATGGCATAGAAGCGCCAGAAGTAGAAGAAGCAGAAAGCGAAACTTTGACAGAAGATGAAGAGTAAAAAGGAGAATTATCATGCGTAATAAAAAAATCCCCCTTCGAAAATGTATTATTACCGGTGAACGCTTGCCAAAAGGCGAACTTCTTCGTATTGCGTATTCGAAAGACGGAGCGCTTACGATAGATCCTACAGGCAAGGCACCTGGACGCGGTTTTTACATTGTTAAAAGTGTAGAAGCTTGTGAAAAAGCAAAAAAGAAAAACGCCATTTTTCATCAACTAAAAATGCCAGAACAAGAGTCCTTTTATGATGAGCTAATTGCTTATGTGAAGTCTCTAGAGGAATCGACGAATGGATAAAAAAGCACTTTCCTTATTGGGCCTCGCTAACCGAGCACGTAAAATCACCACTGGTGAAGAATTAGTACTAAAAGCAGTTAGAAATGGGAAAGCAAAAATGGTTCTCATTTCAGAAGATATATCCGAAAAAACCGAGAAAACAATCCGCAACAAGTGTGAATACTATAATGTAGTCGTTAAAAAAGCCGGCACCCGGGAAATGATTGGGGGTGCAATCGGCAAAGACACACGTGCAATAGTTGCAATACTTGATAAAGGGTTTGCTGTTAAATTAGCAGAATTACTCGGTTGAATCTTATACGGAGGTGTACGACATGAGTAAAGTTCGTGTATATGAATATGCAAAAGAACATCAAGTATCAAGCAAAAAAGTCATTGAAGCATTAAAAGACTTAGGTATTGAAGTGGCGAATCATATGTCCACTATTAATGAAAATGCCTTAAGACAATTAGATAATGCCGTTGATGGCACAAATAAAAAAGCCGAAGCACCAAAGAAAGAAACTACAAGCAACGAAAATGGAAATAGTAAGGGGCCAAACAAACCAAATATGACAAATAGTAATGAAAAGTCGAATAAACCAAATAAACCAGCAGGACAAGCTACTAAACCAGCCACTGCAAACAAAAGCCAAGGTGCAAAACCAGCAACAAACAAACCAGCAAATACAAGTAATCAAACCCAATCAAGTGGTAATCAGCAACAAGCTGGCGGACAAAAACGTAATAATAATAGCAATCGTCCAGGAGGCGGAAACTCTAACCGTCCAGGCGGTAACAATCGTCCGAATCGTGGCGGCAATTTCAATAATAAAGGCCGTAATACGAAGAAAAAAGGTAAATTAAACCATAGTACAGTTCCGCCAACTCCGCCAAAACCAAAAGAACTTCCTGAAAAAATTGTTTTTAGTGAATCATTGACAGTAGCGGAATTAGCGAAAAAATTATACAGAGAACCATCTGAATTAATTAAAAAATTATTTATGCTTGGTGTTGTAGCGACAATTAATCAATCATTAGATAAAGATGCAATCGAACTAATCTGTGATGATTATGGTGTGCAGGTAGAAGAAGAAATTAAAGTCGATGTAACGGATTTAGATGTTTACTTTGAAAACGAATTAAATGAAACGGTTGACGAGTCTAAACTTGTTGAACGTCCACCAGTTGTTACTATTATGGGACACGTTGACCATGGTAAAACAACGTTACTAGATTCCCTTCGTAATACAAAAGTTACTTTAGGTGAAGCTGGCGGTATTACGCAACATATTGGTGCGTATCAACTTGAAATCCATGATAAAAAAATCACTTTCCTAGATACACCTGGACATGCTGCGTTTACAGCAATGCGTGCTCGTGGTGCGCAAATCACTGATATTACTATTTTAGTAGTTGCAGCAGATGATGGTGTTATGCCACAAACAATTGAAGCAATTAACCATGCGAAAGCTGCGGGAATGCCGATTATTGTTGCTGTGAATAAAATTGATAAACCACAAGCAAACCCGGACCGTGTTATGCAAGAATTAACTGAATATGAATTAGTCCCAGAAGCTTGGGGCGGCGATACTATTTTCGCACCAATTTCAGCTAAATTTGGTGAAGGTCTTGAAAACTTGTTAGACATGATTTTACTTGTATCTGAAGTAGAAGAATTAAAAGCAAATCCTAATCGTCGTGCAATTGGTTCTGTCATTGAAGCAGAACTTGATAAAGGCCGCGGTCCTGTTGCGACTTTATTAGTACAAGATGGAACGCTTAATATTGGTGATCCAATTGTTGTCGGTAACACATTTGGACGTGTTCGTGCAATGGTCAATGATTTAGGCCGTCGTGTGAAAAAAGTGGGTCCTAGTACACCAGTTGAAATCACTGGTTTAAATGATGTACCACAAGCCGGCGATCGCTTTGTTGTTTTTGAAGATGAAAAAACAGCAAGAAATATTGGTGAAACTCGTGCAAGCCGTGCACTAGTAGCTCAACGTTCAGCAACAAACCGTGTAAGTTTAGATAACTTATTTGAACATATGAAAGCTGGCGAAATGAAAGAAGTTAACGTTATTATTAAAGCTGACGTTCAAGGTTCTGTAGAGGCTCTTGCCGCATCACTTCGCAAAATTGATGTAGAAGGCGTTAACGTTAAAATTATTCATACTGCCGTTGGTGCAATCAATGAATCAGATATCACTTTAGCTGCAGCATCTAATGCGATTGTTATTGGATTTAATGTTCGTCCAACAGCACAAGCTCGTGAAGCAGCAGAAAACGAAAGCGTTGATATTCGTTTACACCGTGTTATTTATAAAGCAATTGATGAAATTGAAGCAGCAATGAAAGGGATGCTTGATCCAGAATTCCAAGAAAAAATCATTGGTCAAGCGCAAGTTCGTCAAACAATCAATGTTTCTAAAGTGGGTACAATTGCCGGTTGTTACGTAACGGATGGTAAAATTACTCGTGATAGTGGCGTTCGTATTATCCGTGACGGAATCGTTGTTTTTGAAGGCGAAATAGCTACACTGAAACGCTTTAAAGATGATGCGAAAGAAGTGGCTAAAGGGTACGAATGTGGTATTACAGTTCAAAACTTCAATGATATCAAAGAAGACGATGTAATTGAAGCGTACGTTATGGAAGAAATTGAAAGAAAATGATTCAATCAGTTGTTAGTGAATTTTTCATGCAGGAACCACAAAACCTCAAAGAAAAACGCGCTATACTGAAACGGATTTTAACAAGAGCAAAACAAAAATTCAATATCTCCATTGCTGAAACGGATTATCAGGATTTATGGCAGCGAGCTGAAATTAGCTTTGCTGTTGTATCTGCCTCGCACATTCAAGCGGAAAAAGAAGCTAGAGAAGTACTTGCTTTTCTCGATTCTTTTCCTGAATGGGAGCGAGCTGAGACAGTAATGGAGAAGTTATAAATGAGGTGAATACAATTGAACGTACGAGCAAATCGTGTCAGTGAGCAAATGAAAAAAGAATTGGGCGATATTTTAAATCGTAAAATTAAAGATCCACGTTTAGGTTTTGTGACAGTAACTGGTGTAGATGTAACTGGGGACTTACAAGAAGCTAAGGTGTTCATTTCCATTCTTGGTACCGATAAGGAAAAAGAAAATACGTTACTCGCACTTGCGAAAGCGCATGGCTTTATCCGCTCAGAAATCGGTCGCCGTATTCGACTTCGTAAAGTTCCAGAAATGTCTTTTGAAATAGATAATTCCATCGCTTACGGAAATCGAATCGATGAATTGCTTCGCGACTTAAATAGCGATCAATAATAAATTAAAGTTTAAGGCAATCCCTTTATCTTCTCAGTCAAACGGGATATAAATGGAGAATTGTCTTAAACTTTTTTTCTTAGAAGGAGGAGCTTGATGAACGGCATTATCCCTTTGTGGAAAGAACGCGGGATGACGAGTCATGATTGCGTTTTTAAATTAAGAAAAATTCTACATACAAAAAAAGTTGGACATACCGGGACACTCGATCCAGAAGTGGAAGGTGTACTCCCAATTTGTATCGGACGAGCGACAAAACTGGCGGAATATGTAACAGATGAAGGAAAAGTTTATGTAGCTGAAATAACATTAGGTAAATCAACTACAACAGAAGATGCCACTGGCGAAATCATAGCAACAAAAGATTTAGCAGAAATTTCACCAGAAGCACTTCAATCCGTACTCACTAAGCTTACAGGAAAAATCACCCAAATTCCGCCGATGTTTTCAGCTGTAAAAGTGAACGGGAAGAAATTGTATGAATATGCAAGAGCAGGAATAGAGGTAGAACGACCATCCAGACAAGTGGATATTTATTCATTAACCCGTTTAGATGGCCTCGCTTCTCTAAATGAATCAAATCCTACTTTTCAATTAGAAATCTCTTGTGGAAAAGGGACATATATCCGTACACTCGCAGTCATGATTGGTGAATTGTTAGGATATCCAGCACATATGTCCAAACTAGAACGTACCCGAAGTGGCTTTTTTAAAAAAGAAGATTGTTTCACCTTGTCTGAAATTGACGAAATGATGCAAGCGAATGATCTCAATTTTTTATATCCACTTGAAAAAGGGATTGAATCCATGACAAAACTAATTATTGATGATGAAATACATGCAAAAGTTTTAAATGGCGCATTATTACCAAAGGCATTATTTGTATCGGTTGAAAATGAATCTCGTGTCGCGCTTATTTTTGAAGGTAAATTAACTGCAATTTACAAGCCACATCCGGAGAAAAAAGACCTTTGGAAACCAGAAAAAGTCATTGAATTAAATGAAGCATAGTTATTGCGGCTACAACTTTCTTATATTATGATAATAGAGGAATTCGAATTTTGAGGAGAAGTGGCAAAAAATGAAGACGATATACTTACATCATCCAATTAAAGTGGATGAGTGGACAGATGTAAAAAAAGTAATGGCACTTGGCTTCTTTGATGGTGTTCATTTAGGACATCAAGCAGTCATTAAAAAAGCGAAACAGATTGCGGAACAAAAAGGACTTCAAACAGCAGTCTTAACTTTTGACCCACATCCATCTGTCGTTTTAAGCAACATCCGAAAACAAGTAAAATATTTAACTCCACTGGAAGATAAAGCAGAAAAAATGGCGGAACTTGGAGTAGATATTATGTACGTAGTTCGCTTTACTACACAGTTTTCCGAATTATCCCCGCAAGCATTTGTGGACAAATATCTCGTTTCTTTAAATGTAAGTCATGTAGTAGCAGGTTTTGACTACTCTTATGGTAAAAAAGGGGAAGGTAAAATGGCCGATTTAGAACGTTATGCAAATGGCCGTTTTGACGTTACTATTGTGGATAAACAGACTGCTGCTAGTGATAAAATAAGCTCAACCAACATTAGACGTGCGATTTCGGAAGGCGAGCTGGAAGAAGCAAATCAATTACTGGGCTATCCTTACACAACAAAAGGAACGGTCATTCACGGAGATAAACGTGGTAGGACAATTGGATTTCCAACAGCGAATATTCTTGTTAATGAAGATTATTTAATTCCAAAACTTGGCGTTTATGCAGTGAAATTCCGTGTGAACGGGGAAACGCATCTTGGTATGGCAAGTATTGGGTATAATATTACTTTTAAAGATGATCAAGCATTATCGATTGAAGTATATATTTTGGATTTTCACTGGGAAATTTACGGCGAAGAAGCAGAAATCGAATGGTACCAGTTTTTCCGTCCAGAGCTGAAATTTAATGGGGTGGAAGGTCTGATTGCTCAATTAGAAAAAGACGAGCAAGATACAAGAGCTTTTTTTGCTGATTTAGAGGATTAAACTACTATTTTTGCTTGCTTTTGGAGGCCAAATAGTGTATCTTTAAATCTGTACGAACAGAACCATTACTTGGCTTTTGCGACTCACCGACGCTTGGCTCAGTAATTGGGGATATTTTAGAAGGAGGTGGAAAGAAATGGCTTTAACTCAAGAACGCAAAAATGAAATTATTGCAGAGTACCGTGTCCATGATACAGATACTGGTTCACCAGAAGTACAAATCGCTGTATTAACTGCTGAAATCAATAGCTTAAATGAACACGTTCGCGTACACAAAAAAGATCATCACTCTTACCGTGGATTAATGAAAATGGTAGGTCACCGTCGTAACCTATTAACTTATTTACGTAAAAAAGATGTTCAACGTTACCGCGAACTTATCAAACGTTTAGGTTTACGTCGATAAAAACCAGACGAAAGCGGGATACCAAAAGTTCCCGCTTTTTTTTGAGTATTAAGTATATTAATTTTTGGAAAACACGGCGAAGAAATAAAACTTTATCGCATGAATCCAAAAACGTGCTTCAGAAAATCGCTATTTGTAGCAGGTTTTTGGATTCATGTGTGCTTTAGAAAATCTAAAGTGTGCGTGAACATTCTTATGCATGGTAAAGTTTCTGGTTCGTGTTTCCTAATCAAAGGAGATTAAAATATGTCTGAAAAACAAGTGTTTTCAACAGAATGGGCAGGTAAAACATTATCTGTTGAAGTAGGTCAATTAGCAAAACAAGCAAGTGGGGCAGCATTAATTCGTTACGGTGATACGGTCGTTTTAACTGCAGCAGTAGGTTCTAAAAAACCACGTCCGGGAGACTTTTTCCCATTAACAGTTAACTATGAAGAAAAAATGTATTCTGTTGGGAAAGTTCCTGGTGGATTCTTAAAACGTGAAGGACGTCCAAGTGACCGTGCAACATTAACAGCGCGTCTAATTGACCGTCCAATTCGTCCGTTATTTGCAGAAGGTTTTCGTAATGAAGTTCAAATCACTTCTACTGTTTTCAGTGTAGACCAAGATTGTTCACCAGAAATGGCAGCAATGCTTGGATCCTCTGTGGCATTGGTTATTTCTGATATTCCATTTGAAGGACCAATCGCTGGGGTAGATGTTGGTCGTATTGATGGCAAATACGTTATTAACCCAACAATCGAGCAAGCAGAAAAAAGTGATATTAGTTTAACTGTTGCTGGAACTTATGATGCAATTAACATGGTGGAAGCTGGAGCAAAAGAAGTTTCAGAAGAAGCAATGCTAGAAGCAATCATGTTTGGTCATGAAGAAATTAAACGTCTTTGTGAATTCCAACAACAAATAATTGCAGCTGTTGGTAAAGAAAAACGCGAAATCGAACTTTTTGTAAGCGATCCTGAACTTGAGGCAGAAGTAAAAGCAGCAAGTGAAGGTAAAATGAAAGTAGCTATCAAAACAGAAGAGAAAAAAGCGCGTGAAGCTGCTATTGAAGAAGTGAAAGAAGAAATTTTAGAAAGCTATAAAGCAAAAGAATTAGAGAATGAAACAGAAATTCTTAGCGAAGTAGCGCATATTCTTGAAATGATTGAAAAAGACGAAATGCGTCGTTTGATTTCTCAAGATAAAATCCGTCCCGATGGTCGTAAAGTAAACGAAATCCGCCCACTTTCTTCTGAAGTTGGTATGCTTCCACGTGTCCATGGTTCTGGTTTATTTACTCGTGGTCAAACACAAGCTTTAAGTGTATGTACATTAGCACCGCTACGTGAGCACCAAATCATTGATGGTCTCGGGACAGAAGAATATAAACGTTTCATGCACCATTACAATTTCCCGCAATTCAGTGTTGGTGAAACTGGTCCTCGTCGTGCTCCTGGTCGTCGTGAAATTGGTCACGGTGCGTTAGGTGAGCGTGCATTACAATACGTTATTCCTTCTGAAGAAGATTTCCCATACACTATCCGTTTAGTATCAGAAGTTCTTGAATCAAATGGTTCTAGTTCACAAGCAAGTATTTGTGGTTCCACACTTGCAATGCTTGACGCGGGAGTTCCAATTAAAGCGCCAGTTGCAGGTATTGCGATGGGACTTGTTAAACTCGGTGATGATTATACAATTCTTTCTGATATTCAAGGTATGGAAGATCACTTTGGCGATATGGATTTCAAAGTAGCTGGAACAAAAGATGGTATCACAGCTCTCCAAATGGATATCAAAATTGATGGCTTGAGTCGTCAAATTTTAGATGAAGCATTAACACAAGCGAAAGAAGGGCGTTTACACATTCTAGAACACTTAACAAGCACCATTAGCGCACCTCGTGAAGAACTTTCTGCTTATGCACCAAAAATTATTACACTTAACATCAAACCAGAAAAAATTAAAGATGTTATTGGACCTGGCGGAAAACAAATCAATGCAATCATCGAAGAAACTGGCGTAAAAATCGATATCGAACAAGATGGTACAGTTTACATTGCATCACAAGACCAAGCAATGAACCGTAAAGCCATTGCTATCATCGAAGACATCGTTCGTGAAGTAGAAGTCGGTGAAGTTTACACTGGTAAAGTTCGTCGTATCGAAAAATTTGGCGCATTTGTTGAATTGTTTAAAGGGACAGATGGTTTAGTTCATATTTCTGAATTAGCACATGAACGTGTTGGTAAAGTAGAAGATATTTTAAAACTTGGGGATGAAGTAACTGTCAAAGTTATTGAAGTAGATCACCAAGGACGAGTTAACTTATCACGTAAAGCTTTGCTAGAGAAAAAAGAACAACCAGAAGGCGACAAAAAACCGCAAGCAGAGAAAAAATTCTATCCAAAAACAAAAAAACCAGAATCTAAATAACAAAAAGCAAGTAGCTTCGGCTACTTGCTTTTTTTAACTATTTTTTAGACCTAGTTTTTAACTGCGTTCGAAGTGATTTATGAATAGCTTTCCAGCGGTCTCGTTCTTGTCTAGCAAGAGCGGGACTGTTTTTACGTTCATGATAAGCCATTTCACGTTGCAATTTCAGCCAGTTTTCATAGTGTTGCATAGATAATGAACTATCATCTATTGCAGTTTGCACAGCGCAACCAGGTTCTTTTGTATGAGAACAATCACGAAACCGACAATGTTGTGCTAATTCTTCTATGTCGGAAAATGTTGTCTCAAGTCCAGTATGGTTAATCCCCACTCCAAATTCGCGCATCCCTGGTGTATCAATAACAATCCATCCGTTATTTAGCAAATGCATTTCGCGATGTGTGGTGGTATGTTTTCCTTTACTATCATCTGCACGTATATCAGCGGTTTTAATTAAATCAACGCCAGCGAGAGAATTAATAAAAGAGGATTTGCCAACCCCAGAAGATCCAAGTAAGACTAGCGTACTATGCGGCTTTAAATCGCGTTTTAAAGCTTCAAAACCATGATGTGATAAATTATCCACATAATAAGCTGGAACGCCGTAAGCAACTGTTTCAAGCTGCTCTGTGTACACTGTTAGATCTTCCACTAAATCTGCTTTTGTTAAAATAATAATCGGTGTAGCACCACTATCCCATGCAACAGTCAGATAACGCTCCAAACGGTTTAAATTAAAATCATGATTTAAACTCATCACAATTAAAGCATAATCGAAATTTGCAGCAATTAGTTGTTCCTCAGAATCTTTGTTCATGCGAGAAAAAACAGTTTTTCGTGTTAAAACAGAAAGAATTTGCCCATCTTTACTAATCTCGACAAAATCTCCAACTGCTGGCAGGGAAGTAGCGGATAGTTCATAAAAATTACCGCGCTTAATTGTTGCTAAGAATTCTTTTTCGTCAGTGATAACCCGATAAAAATCTTTAAAAACAGCGGTAACTCTTCCATAAATTGATTCAGTAGATATTTCCTGTTTTTCAAAAAAATCTGTGAAACCATAATCTTTTAATGTCAATTTTTTTCGCTCCTTTGAATTCGGGAGCAATCTATCGGTAAGATACCCCCGTAATGTTTATGAGGCAATTCATATTCACATTTTCCATAATTCATCATCCTTTCATTCTTAAATAATAACATAAAAAAAGGAAACAAGCTCTAGACTTATTTCCTTTTTGATTAATTTTTATGTGCTAAAATTTTAGCGATAGTTTCATAATTCATATCACTTTTTAAATTATATTTTCCATCGCGAACATATTTTTCATAATCATTATCTTTTAGATATTTATCAAATTCAGATGAACTCTTGATAATACCATTTTTTTGAAGTTCTTCACCAGCTTTTGAAGAAGGGTCGCCTTTAGATATTGTCAAAGTATAGTTTTTTACTTTTTTAGCTTCCTCTGCTTTTTTCTTAGCATCCTCGTCAGCTTTCTTTTTCGCTTCATCTTCAGTAGCCTTATCAACTTCTTGCTGAGCTAATAATTTTTCGTATTTTACTTTCCAGGTGTTTGAGCTATCATCAGAACCAGCTTTCGTTGATGCGGACTTTGTTTCATCTGCCTTCGTTGGTGTTGAGAAAAATTGATCGTAAACAAATAACACAACTGCAGATATTAAGAAACCAAGTGCCAACATCCGTAAATTTTTCTTCACAGATAGGTTCCTCCTTAAAATTAATGTTTTAAATATTCCTCAATGATTTTTTCTACTTCATCTTTAGGTAGTGATGATTGTTCGGCAATTTCTGATGTTACAATTCCAGAAGTATAAAGTGTAATCACTTGTTTTTTCATTAATTCGCGAACTTTGGGACTTTCAGGAACTTGCTCAATCTCTACGACAGGGCTATCCACTTTCATTGCTTTTTCTAGTTCAGAGACACGTTTTTTAAGTTCAAAGTTTTCTTGCATCCACTGAGAAGCAACATCTTCCAGTTCTTTTTCCAATTGCTTATTATCACCTTTTTGTAAAAATGAAATAACAAACAGGGCAACAGCAGCAATTAGTAAGATAATTATGACTGTGGTCATGGGTTTTATACACACCTCTCTTCCATAAACTCTACTACTAGTTATAGCATAATTTACCTCAAAACACCATCCGAAATGAGGTTTTGTAAAGAAATTAAAAAGAAAATGTATAGAGACCTTGCAACAACTGTGTAAAAATGATATTATTATACAGGTTTAGTAAATAAATTCGTCAGTCGGAGTTGGAGGGAAAAATAATGCGCGTTAATATTACTTTAGAATGCACTGAATGCGGTGATCGCAATTATATCACTACTAAAAATAAGCGTGAAAATCCGGAACGTATTGAATTAAAAAAATATTGTCCAAGATTGCGCCGTGTAACTTTACACCGCGAAACTAAGTAAGCAGCAGGATCTCCATTCTGTTGCTTTTTTTATTAGACAAAAGGGGGAAGTCAAGATGGAAGACAAACGCCTAATTAGAGAAAAAATTTTACGTAACTTAAATAATATAGATAAAATAGAACACCGCGAACGTTCAATTAAGCTTGCAGAAAAATTATTCCTTTTACCTGAATGGAAAAACGCCAATTCTATTGGAATAACATTAGCTAGACATCCGGAAATTGAAACAGAAACGATTATTTTACAAGCTAAAAAAGAAGGCAAAACAGTTTTAATACCTAAAACTTATTATCCGAGTAGGAAAATGGAGTTTAAAAAAATGGATTCTGTTCATCCACTTATCAAATCAAAGTTCGGTATTTTAGAGCCAAATGAATTAACAGAAACGGTACCTAAAGAAAAAATAGATTTACTTCTGGTGCCTGGAGTTGCTTTTAATAAATCGCATTTCCGAATTGGTTTTGGCGGCGGTTTTTATGATCGTTTTTTAGTTGGTTTTAAAGGCACTACTGTGTCACTATGTCTCTATGAGCAACAAATAGAATTTACGCAAGAAAGTCATGATTTACCAGTTTCTATTCTAATTGAAGGTTAAAGAAAAATATTTCAAGAGAATACAGGGTGGATTGTTTACAACGCCCCTTTTTTTGCGTATAGTAGTAATTATAATTTGTAATGAAAGCAGGGAATTTTTTGAGCTTCCAAGAACAATATATCTTCTGGCGCCTAACTAACTATTTCTTGGGTGTTGAAAAATACCGTTTAATCCATCTTCATGAGGAAAAACAAGAACTTTGGTTAGAAAACAACAGTCAGAAAAAAAGACCAGTCATCCGTATTCAGATGAAAGAATTAAGTTGGGCTAATGTAGTGGAACGTGATGTTAACCACACATTACATGTAACAGAAAACCTTCGTAAGCAAATGGGGCGACTTAAATTGCCGCTTATTAATATTTATATAACACCTTTTGAACCAATGGGTGATATTTCGCCTTTTTTTGGAGAGCCAATCACTTCTCCAAATGAAAAGGTTAAATTAGAAAATATTTTACTTGCAAACGAGCAAATGAATGAACATCTAGATACTCTTGTGAAACGTTTGGAGTTACCAGAATCTGAATTTATTCTTCCAAATGAAATAACTAAAGATATGGTAACAAAAGAAAGAGAACAAGTGATTACTTATATTACTTCTAAAGTAAACGAAGAACAAAAAGTTGCGAGAAATTCAAAGCCAATTGTTACATATAGTTTTATTGGTCTTATAATTGCAGCGTTTTTATGGATAGCTTTGCAGGGTGGAAGCACAAACACCTTCAACTTAATAAAATGGGGCGGGAAATTTAACCCTCTCATTTATGCAGGTGAATGGTGGCGCTTTATTTCACCGATATTTCTTCATAGCGGCTTAATGCACTTAGCTTCGAATGCGGTTATGCTATATATAGTTGGTGCTTGGGCAGAACGTATTTATGGCAAATGGCGATATATTTTAATCTTACTATTAGGTGGGATTTGTGGTAATATAGCTAGTTTTGCATTAAATATGAATCTCTCTGTTGGAGCAAGTACAGCAGTATTTGCTGTGATGGGTGCGTTGCTATACTTAGTAGTTTTAAAACCAAATCTTTATGCCAAAACAATTGGTGTTAGTATTGCTTCACTTGTTGCTGTAAATTTATTTATTGATCTATTTTCTACACAAATAGACATAGCAGGACACATTGGTGGTTTGGTCGGTGGGTTTTTATTAGCAGGAGCTCTTTCCTTACCAAAACAATTTTTCCACTGGCGACGTTTTGCATATGGAATATCATTAATTGCTGTAACAATTTTATTTTTATACTTCGGTTTCCAAAAAGGAATGCAACCATATGATCCGATGCAAGCTAATGTTGCCGTTCAACAATACTTACAAGATAACAACAAAAAAGAAGCAAGTAAGATTATTGATACTTTAATTGAAAGTAGAAGTGCTGATGCTTATTCTTATACTTACGCCTCATCTATCGCGCTTCAAGATAAGCAAGTAGATAAAGCAGAACAAATGGCAAAAGAAGCCATCAGTATTGACAAGGATATTCCAGAAGCACATTATTATCTAGCTGTTTGTTATCAATTAAAAGGTGATACAAAAGCAGCTATAAAAGAAGCAGATATGGCGAAACAATTATCAAGCGAACCATTTTTTGATTCTTATTATAATGAACTAGAAAAAACCAAGGAATAAGAGGTTTTTAATATGAAAACAGTATATGATGTTGCTCAGTTGTTAAGAAAGCATGGAATTATTGTTTATTTAGGAAAAAGACAATATGATATCGAAATGATGGAATATGAAGTAACTGAACTTTTTAAACATAATATTTTAGACAGAGAAATATTTGCCACCGCTAGAAGCATCTTAAAACAAGAATTAATAAAAGAACAACGTAAAAATAGTAGTTTAAACTAAATTGATTAGAAGGAGAACAGCAAAATGAACAAAAAATTAATTGGTGTAGATTTAGGCGGTACAACCGCAAAATTAGCTATTTTAACAAAAGATGGAGATATTCAAGAGAAATGGACGATTGATACTAATATCGAAGACAAAGGTTCTCATATTGTAAAAGATATTGGTGACTCCATTAATCAAAAACTAACTGATTTACAGCTTGATAATGACAATTTTTACGGAATTGGAATGGGAACACCCGGAACTGTCAATTATGAAACTGGAACTGTAAAAGGTGCTTATAATCTAGGTTGGGCAGAAGAGCAGAATATTAGCGAAGACTTAGAAAAAATTACCGGCTTAACAATCAGATTGGACAATGATGCTAACGTAGCTGCTCTTGGTGAACGTTGGAAGGGTGCAGGAGAAGGCGGAGCAAACGTTGTATTTGTTACACTTGGAACTGGCGTTGGCGGCGGAATTTTTGCAGAAGGAAAGATTTTACATGGTGTACGTGGTGCAGCTGGTGAAATTGGCCATGTAACAGTAGTTCCAGAAAATGGTTATGACTGTACATGTGGTAAAAAAGGTTGTTTAGAAACTGTAGCATCTGCAACTGGTATTGTTCGTGTTGCAAAAGATTTCGCAAAAGAGTTTAATGGTGAATCCAAACTTAAAAAAGCAATTGAAAATCAAGAAAATATTACATCTAAATTAATTTTTGAGTTAGGTGCTGAAGGCGATGAATTAGCAACAGAAACAATTGACAAAATTTCGTTTTACTTAGCTCTTGCGCTTAGTCATATAGGAAACATGTTAAATCCAGAAAAAATTATTATTGGTGGCGGCGTTTCAGCAGCAGGAGATCAACTATTGACGCCAGTTAAAAATTATTTTGAAACGATGGTATTTCCAGCAGTTAAAGAGTCGACCAAGTTATCTATTGCAACAAAAGGAAATGATGCGGGTATTATTGGCGCAGCTTGGTTAGCTTTACCAACAGAAGATTAATTTTATTTATACAAGCTACAATAACTTTCCATTATTGTAGCTTGTTTTTATAAGGATAACCTTCCAAAAGGGCATTGTTTTAGCTTCCTATGAAAAGGGTAAAATTTTATCATAGAGAGATTGGAGGCCAAAGATGAAAAAATCAAATGCTTTTTTGATGATTACTATACTAATAGGATTGGTTTTTATCTCTTTTGGTTGCTCGGAAGAAACAGAAACGCCAAAAAAGACTACAAAAAGTGTTCATGCAGTTCAAATAAACACAAAAGAATTCCAGCGAGTTGTTGGTTGGCTATCTAAAGAGTCGGTTTTGCTGCAAACAAAAAAGTCAGAAACCACTAGTTTTGTTGAACTAAATATCTATACTGGAAAAAAACGTGCTATTTTTAATACTAAAGACTCTATTTCGGAAGTTCAAATTAGTCCGGATTATAGAAATATTCTGCTTTACTCTGCTTCATCTGAAAAGAAGGCGCAAATGAGAGTGGTAGCAGTAAATGATGGAATTACTATTGCTTCAAAAGAAACTAAACCATTATCCACTAATTTTTATTGGAATGATGAATCTCCGGAAAAAATTATGATAGTAACATATAGTCCAGATTGGAATTTTCAAATTGAAAATTGGGATTATACTCTAAACCAAGTCAATAAAGTAAATATTGATTCTCCATTTGTTTCTTGGTATGCCGATAATTTAGTTGTTTCAAATAATAAAGATAAACCTGATGATGAATTAGGCAATTTATATTTACAAGATATTAGAGACAACTCTAGCAAAAGTTTAATTGTAGCAAATATTATGCAGTTTGCTGTACACGACAACGTGTTGATAACAATGGAAAAATATTCAGATGAAAAATTATTATACGAATTCAGAACAGTTGGTTTTCAAAATTTCTATTCTTATAGTACTGCGAGAGAATATGATGAATTAGGCACTTTTATTCCATATTTCGATGCGAATTTTGATAAAAATGCTTTTATTACATTTGAACCTTATGAAAGCACCAAAATCAATGGTACTAAAAATGAATATAAGTTAGTAAAAATAGATCCGACAAACAAAAAAGAAAAAACTATCATGAACTTAATGGATAATGAGCCGATTCTATCTTATGAAACTGGTGATTTAATGCTATATGGTTATTTATTTGATAGAGTAATTGATACAAAGACGGGTAAAATGTATAATTTAATAAATACACCAACAAAATCTTTTTAAACAACGAATTCCGAACTATTTGGTATTCGTTGTTTTTTCTATAGAAATTATTTTAGATAAAGCAAACCCGTTTTTTAAAGTAATCTGGCAATCATATGAGGATTTATCCTTGATAAAATGACAGCTAATGGATGATTCAGCATATGTTGTATTAAAATCAGTTGGCAGAGAACCTTCTTCTTTCGCTGTTACTAATGCAAGATTTAATTCTGCTAGTGCCAGATAGTAATTTTGAATTCTTTTTTCATATTGCATTTGTGTTTTAAATAGAGAAGCACTACCAGTAACAATAAGAATAGTAATAAAGGCTATAAAAATAGTGAAGGGGAGAGTAAAGGCGTTTTTCCTCATTTGGACACCTTAGTTTCAGAAGAAGGGAATTTGGTAGTAAACGAAGAATCATCTGAAAACTTAACAGTCATAATGAGTTGTTTTTCTTTTTGAATTATTTTCCAATCTTTTATTTTTGTTAATAAGGGTTCATGTCCTTTCGCATTTACTTGTCGCCTGAGTATATCATTGTATTTTGAATAAGTGATTTGATTTCCATCTTTTTGAAATGATAATTTATTTTCGTCTAATCGAAGGTCGCTTCCCTTTTCTAGCTCTAATCTAGCTTGAATTAAAAAAAGTTGCCATTCCATTGTTTGGTCTAAATTACTAAGTTGAATTGTTTTATTATAGCATTGGAAAAATAATGGAATTAGGGAGCTAATACTTAAAACTATTGTGATTGATAATATTGTTTCAAGTAATGTGAAAGCAGGAGTATTACTGTTAAAATATACATCTCTCTTTTGACTGGTTTTTAGCACAGATTTGAATTCCTCCTTTATAGTAATAACTTCTGATTGTATTGTCATTGAAATGGATTGAAATGCTTTTATAACGAATTAACTCACTATGCTCAAATATTTCTTGATACAATTGGCTATTTTCCTTTTGTTCATCTAATTTTTGAAAAATAGTCATGGAAATTGGAAGTAAAAAACTGCAAACTAATGAAAAAATTAAAAGAGACACAATACTTTCAACTAAGGAAAACCCATTAATTTGCTTCAATTCTAAAACGCCCCTTTCCGATTTGGAATATCAGTTTATAAGTCTGTTTTTTTCCACTAAAATGTACGGTGGCAAATCGATTGATAGAACCATCTAAACCAGAAAAGCGAAATTTTTCTGGTTTAATATGGTTTATTTTTAATGAGTTATCAAATTGGATGTTTGTAAGAGCAGAAGTTGCTGTTGAGCTGCTGAATTGGTTGATTTCGGGCTGAAAAGAAATTACAGTATCATTGCTAGTTGTAATGGCATTTAGCTGTGCGAAGTAAATAGCAGCCTTCACTTCCTCCAAAAGTTGTTTTTCTGTAAGCGAAGAAAGTGTAGTGGAGATGGGATAAATGGTAAGTGTAATCATTGTGAGACTAATGGACAACACGAGTAACATTTCTAATAAAGTAAACGCATTATTTTTCATTTTTTCTCTGATACATTTCCAGAACTATCAATTGTAATACTATTTCCATTTGGACAAGATTTTTGGTTGGCTTTTAAGTAGCCGCCTGTTACCAGTTCGCTAACAGATGGAATGGAATTTTTATCTAATTGATAGGATTGAACTTGTCCTTGAACCATCGAAATAAATGCCTCACAACCTTTATTATTAATAGATTTACTTTGGGAAACGATATTTGGAATAGTTAAAAGAAGTAAAACACTAACTACTAATAAAACAATTAGCATTTCTACTAATGTAAAGCCGCGATCATCACGCCAATCTATTTTTCGTTTAAACATAATAATCCTCCTCTAGATTTGATTTACCATAGAAAACATTGGATAAAGTATGGATAGGTAAATAGAGATAATTAATACTCCAATAATCATAAAAACAATAGGCTGAATAAATGAAAATAATTTTTCTGTTTTTTGAAGTGCTTTTTGATGGCATAACTGGTAATAAAATAAAAATTCCTCAGCTAAATTACCATTTTTTTCTCCATGAATAGCGATATAATAAAGTTCTTTTTCAAATATAGGCATTTTTTCAAGTGCTTTTGTTAGTGGCAATCCTTGTTCAAGCATAGGAAGAATCTGTTTTGCAATGGATTGAAAAAAAGCAGGGGAATCTTTACTAGCAAATAGTTGCATTATATGTGAAATAGATAATCCGCTTTTTAAAAGATAGCCAATTTCACGCGAAAAATTTTGCGAATAGTGAATCCGAGAGAATTGCTTTATGAAAGGAACTCGACAATAAAAATAAGCTCGATCATAAGCCGCTTTTTTATTCTGTTTTTTAATCAAAACACTTATAAATAAGAAAAGTGAGAGTAAAAAGATACCTAATAATATAGGCACTTTTTCAAGAAGGAAATAAGTGAAATTAGTTCCCAATGAACCATTACTTGATAGTTGGGAAAATAAAAGTTCAAATTTAGGTAACAAAAAAATCCGAAGTAAAAAAAAGACAATAATTACAGTTGAAAATAAAACTAGAGGATATTGAAATGTTTTCTTTAGGGCGTTTTTTTCTTCCGCTTTTTTTGTCATATGGATACCTGTTTCATGAATAGTTTGAGCAAAATACCCATGATTAGAAGCATAGTGAAGTTGAGAACAGATAAATTCAGGAAAACCATTCTGTTGAAGAGAATAAGCAAAACTATTTCCGAGGGCTAAACTAGCAATTATATTTTCATAGCGATCATGGTTTTTAGGGGAAGTGATACTTAAATAACTGATGCTAGCTTCCAGTGAAAAACCTTTATTTAATAAACTAGCAATTCTCACCAAAAAATCACCATCATCTTTCCAATTAACTCGTTGAAAAAAAGCCATAAGCAACTCCTTTCTGATACATTGCTTGAAGTGTATATTTAGGCGTGTTTTGTTGCTTATCAGAATGCAAATAGGTTTTTATATCATATTTAGTCAATACTTCATAAATAGCAGTTCTTTTACGAGGTAAATGAGTGCAAAAGGGATGACATAAAGTGCCACAATAGGTGCAAAAAAGAGGAATCAACTCTTGAAAACTAATTCCAAGTAAGCATTGTGCTAATTCTTCTTCACTTACTCCAAATTCTAGCAGTCGAAGCAATACTCCAAATGGATTGCCTGCATGAACAGTACTTAAAACTAAATGACCAGTTAAAGCGGCTCGAATGACCATTTTCGCAGTCTCTTTATCACGGATTTCTCCAATAATAAGAATATCAGGGTCATGACGAAGGACAGAACGAATAATAGGAGCATAATTGACGCCAGCCTTCTCGTTAATTTCGATTTGAAGAAATTCTGGTGAATAATGTTCAACTGGATCTTCCACTGTAATAATCTGAAGTTCAGTTTTATTTTGTATAGAAGAAACTAAACTATACATAGAACTTGATTTACCACTGCCTGTACTACCAGAAAAAAGAAATAATCCTGTTTGGTTTTCGCATTGTTCTAATATTTGTTGAGGCAATTTGGAGAAAAGACTAGATTCTAAAAATGGAATAGGATACTTATAACGAAAAATACGAATGACCATACTCTCTTGAAAATCTTTATTGGGCATAGTTGAAATTCTCAAAGCAATTTTTTCATCATGTTTTTTAGTTTCGTAGCTACCAGATTGTGGTTTTCTTTTTTCGCTTATATCTAAGGCTGCTTGAAACTTTAGAAAAGATATTAATTTTTCTCCATTATCAAAAGGAAGATAGAGGAGAGGAATGAGTACACCATTCACCCTCAAACGAAGTAAATATCGATTTTTTAAAGGGTGGATATGGATATCACTCGCATTCACATGAAGAGCTTGAAATATGATATGATCCATTAATTTTTGTGGCATAAGAACCTCCTTACAAGTCATATTCCACATCTAACATGGAAATCCTTTTCCAGTACATTTATCACAAAGATGAAAAAAAGGATTTTATAAGATGAAAATAGCGTTTTTACCACTAAATTATTCTAAAAAGTGAATTTTGAAAGTGAAATTCCAAGCAAAAAACTTTTTTTGAATTTAAATATTTTCACAATCTATGTGCGAATCGTCACATGCGTATGTTTAATATAGATATACAACGATAAAGCCCTTACATTCCGAACGAATAAGACGGAAAAACTTTTTTAAAGGAATAAAACTAATTATTTGCCGAACAATTCAAGTCATGATAAGCTATAGAAAAGGCAAATACATAATAGAATTAGCGGGTGAATGTAAACAGAGAGACTGTTAAAAGCAGCGCCGACGGGGAAAGCATATTTTATGTGAAACTCTCAGGCAAAAGGATGTTTACGGGACGCAACTCTGGAGTCATTTTTATGTCACGACAGGGCTTATGAATCATATAAGCCTTTTTGTTATGTGAAAAGGAGGATATAATTATGACAGAATTACTAAAAACACCGATTCATCCACTTTATGCAAAATACGGTGCGAAAACCATTGATTTTGGTGGATGGGATTTACCAGTACAATTTGCTGGGATAAAAGCAGAACATGAAGCCGTGCGAACAGATGCAGGGTTGTTTGACGTGTCTCATATGGGAGAAATTTTAGTGAAAGGTCCTGACAGTACTTCTTATTTACAGTATTTACTATCCAACGACATAGAGAAAATAAAAATTGGAAAAGCGCAATACAACATCATGTGTTATGAAAATGGTGGAACCGTGGATGATTTAGTAGTATATAAAAAATCAGAAACAGAATACATACTTGTCGTCAATGCGGCAAATACAGAAAAAGATTTTGAATGGATGGTACAAAACGTTCGGGGAGATGTGACAGTTACTAATGTTTCTGCGGAATATGGTCAATTAGCGCTTCAAGGTCCAAGTGCAGAAAAAATCCTTTCGAAGTTGACGGATGTAGATTTAAGTTCTATAAGCTTCTTTGGATTCATAGAAGACGTAGAGGTAGCCGGAGTAAAAACAATTATTTCTAGAAGTGGCTATACTGGAGAAGATGGTTTTGAAATTTATATGGCAAGCGCAGATGCTGGAAAAGTATTTGAAGCTATTTTGGCAGAAGGGGTAGCGCCAATTGGTTTAGGTGCTCGTGATACGTTGCGCCTAGAAGCGGTGCTAGCTTTATATGGTCAAGAATTAAGTAAGGATATTACACCACTTGAAGCAGGTCTGAATTTTGCTGTGAAATTAAAAAAAGAAGCAGATTTTATTGGTAAGGAAGCGCTTATCAAACAAAAAGAAGCTGGACTCACAAGAAAATTAGTTGGTATTGAATTAATCGAACGTGGTATTCCTCGTCACGATTATCCAGTGTTTTTAAATGATAAAGAAGTTGGAATTGTTACTTCAGGTACACAATCCCCAACATTTGGAACCAATATAGGTTTAGCTTTAATAGATACAGCTTATGCAGAATTAGGTCAAGAGTTAGAAGTGGGTATAAGAAATAAAAAAGTCAAAGCAAAAATAGTACAAACACCATTTTATAAACGCGCAAAGTAAAAGGAGGAAATAATATGGCAAAACATCGTTATTTACCAATGACAGAACAAGATGAAAAGGAAATGCTTGATGTAATAGGGGTTAAATCAATTGATGACTTATTTCAAGATATTCCAGAAAAAATTAGATTTAAGCGAGATTATGATTTAAAACCAGCAAAATCTGAACCAGCCTTATTACGTGAATTGTCTAAACTTGCTTCTAAAAATGCCAATACAGCAGAATATGCATCTTTTTTAGGTGCAGGGGTTTATAGTCACTATATCCCTACAGTGGTAGATCATGTTATTTCTCGTTCTGAATTCTATACTGCTTATACCCCTTATCAGCCGGAAATTTCGCAAGGAGAACTGCAAGCGATTTTTGAATTTCAAACAATGATTGCGGAATTAACTGGTATGGATTTAGCTAATTCATCGATGTATGATGGCGGGACAGCCCTTGCAGAAGCAGCTATGTTAGCAAGTGGCCATACAAAACGTAAAAAAATCCTTATTTCAGGAGCTGTTCACCCAGAAAGCTCTAATGTATTAAAAACATATGCTACTGGTCAACATATCGAAGTAGAAGTGATTCCAGAAATAGATGGGAAAACTGATATGGATGCGCTAAAAAAAGCTCTTTCAGAGGATATCGCTGGTTTTGTCGTACAGTATCCAAACTTTTATGGTCAAGTTGAGCCTTTAGCAGAATTAGAAAAACTGATTCATGAAAATAATTCGTTACTATTAGTTTCCAGTAATCCATTATCTCTTGGCTTACTTACACCACCAGGAGAGTTTGGTGCCGATATTGTTGTTGGGGATTCTCAAGTGTTTGGTATACCAGAATCGTTTGGTGGTCCGCACTGTGGATTTTTTGCAGTAACAAATAAATTAATGCGTAAAGTTCCTGGACGTTTAGTTGGAGAGACAGTGGACGAAAATGGAAAACGTGGTTATGTGTTGACTTTACAAGCGCGCGAACAACATATTCGTCGTGATAAAGCTACATCAAATATTTGCTCGAACCAAGCTCTAAACGCATTAGCTTCCTCGGTTGCAATGGCGACGCTTGGTAAAACAGGTCTAATAGAAATGGCAAAACAAAACCTAGATAAATCGCATTACGCAAAACAAAAATTCCGTGAAAATGGTTTTGAAGTATTATTTTCAGATGGTTTTTTCAATGAGTTTGTCGTTAAACTCTCAAAACCAATTAAAGAAGTAAATGAATCGCTTTTAGATGAGGGGATTATTGGTGGGTATGATTTGGGTTTTTACGATACTAAATACGAAAAACATATGCTTGTAGCGGTAACTGAAATGCGTACTAAAGAGGAAATTGATGCCTTTGTGGCGAGCTTGGAGGGTGTAAAATGAATTTAGAAGAAACAATGCCATTAGTATTTGAACGCTCTATTCCAGGAAGAATTGGTTTTAGTTTGCCAGAAAGTGATGTGCCAGAAACAAAGGCTAGTGATTTTTTTGAGGAAGCTTATCTTCGTTCTACTCCAGCAGATTTACCCGAATTAAGTGAGCTTGAAATTATGCGTCATTATACCAATTTATCCAATCATAACTTTGGCGTAGATTCTGGTTTTTATCCGCTTGGTTCTTGTACGATGAAATATAATCCAAAAATCAATGAAAAAGTAGCTAGGTTCCCCGGTTTTGCCAACATTCACCCTAATCAACCGGAAAGTTCAGTACAAGGCGCGCTTGAGCTGTTATATGATTTACAGACTAGTTTAGTTGAAATTACAGGTATGGATGAAGTGACATTACAACCAGCTGCTGGAGCACATGGAGAATGGACAGGGTTGATGCTTATTCGTGCGTTCCATGAAAAAAATGGCGACACGAAACGTACAAAAGTTATCATTCCAGATTCTGCTCATGGTACAAATCCGGCATCTGCGGCTGTTGCAGGCTTTGATGTAGTGACAGTTAAATCCAATGAAAAAGGTCTTGTGGATGTAGCTGATTTGAAAAAAGTAGTTGGTGAGGACACAGCAGCACTAATGCTTACAAACCCAAATACACTTGGTCTGTTTGAAAAAGATATTGTGGAAATGGCAGAAATTGTTCATGCGGCAGGTGGTAAATTGTATTATGATGGTGCCAACTTAAATGCAATTATGGCGAAAGTTAGACCAGGAGACATGGGTTTTGATGTAGTACATTTAAACCTTCACAAAACTTTCACAGGTCCTCATGGAGGCGGTGGCCCAGGTTCAGGACCCATCGGTGTGAAAAAAGAATTAATTCCATTTTTACCTACACCAGTGCTTACGAAAAAAGAAGATGCTTACACATTTGATTACAATTATCCTGATTCTATTGGACGTGTGAAGCCATACTATGGTAATTTTGGTATAAATGTGCGCGCATATACTTACATCCGCACTATGGGACCAGATGGTTTGAAATTAGTGACGGAATATGCCGTGTTAAATGCTAATTATATGATGCGCAAATTACAAGCGGCGTATGATTTGCCATTTGATCAAGTTTGCAAACATGAATTTGTTTTAAGTGGCAATAGACAGAAAAAACTCGGCGTCCGTACAATTGATATTGCGAAACGTTTATTAGATCATAATTTCCATCCACCAACTGTTTATTTCCCATTAATCGTTGGGGAAGCAATTATGATTGAACCAACTGAAACAGAATCTAAGGAAACACTTGATTCGTTTATTGATACAATGTTAAAAATTGCTAAAGAAGCAGAAGAGAATCCTGAAATCGTTCAAGAAGCGCCGCATAGTACGTATGTAAAACGACTAGATGAAACGCGGGCTGCTAGAAAACCTGTTTTAAGATATCAAAAAGAAGTATAAAAAAATCCTTGTCATGAATTTTCATGACAAGGATTTTTTTATTTTGCTTTAGTTTTTCCTGTCCATTTACGGAAGCCGCCTTTTAGCTGATAAACATCTTTATAGCCACGTTTATAAAGCATAATTGCCGCACGGTTACTACGTTGTGCAGTTTGGCAGTATAAGTAAACAGGTAAATCTTGACGGATTTCTGTTGTACGGTTTTTCATTTGTGTAACGGGGATATTTCTAGCCCCAAGAATATGTCCTGCATCGAATTCATTTGGCTCGCGAACATCAATTAACTGTGCTTTACGGTAACCTTTTTTAAATTCTTCTTCTGTTAAAACTTTTACTGCTTTGCGTCGCATTACAAACTGGTAAATTTCATATCCTAAAAGAATAACCAGAATGATAATTGCTATAATCCAACTAATCAATTGTGTAAACCCCTTTCATCCTGAAAACTGCTTTTTTTAAAGCATCCTTTTCTATTATAACTTATTTTTTGCCACCATCAATCACTTTGAAAGAAGATTTTCGTTTTTTCTTTGTTTTTTTCTTTGAATCATGTAAATTCTTTGATTGTTTCACAGCTTTTTGATAGTTACTATCTGTTTTTCTACTCGCGAAAAGTCGCAACAATAGGGTGAAAATAAGTGTCCCAATTATTACAGAAATAATCAATAGGAAAAATGATTTAAAACCACCCATTAAAAGCCCAATACCAACAAGCGCGAGTAAAACAATAACAATAAGAGGAAATTTCTTCAAATCAATCGACTCCTATTCTAAAAGTTCTAGATTCTCCGGTTCAGTATTATCAATTGGAGCGCCTTCTTTTTCTACACGTAAAAGCTCGTTGAATGATGCGATAGCAACTTCCACTTGATCATCAGAAGGTTCTTTTGTTGTAAGGAGTTGTAGCCATAACCCTGGCACACCTAGATATTTGAGTACTGGAATATTACGGCATTTATTGGTTAATTGTAAGACTTCAAAGGCCACACCAAGCACAACAGGGATAAGCAGAATTCGGTCTACAACTCGAAGCCATAGCGGGTCAGTAGGTACTAGTAAATAAATAAACATACCAACGATAACAGTAAATAAAATAAAACTACTACCGCAACGATAGTGAAGTCGCGATTGTTTTTGAACATTTTCAACAGTCAAAGGTAGATTTTCTTCATAACAATTAATTACTTTATGCTCAGAACCGTGATATTGAAAAACACGTTTAATAATTGGAGTCTGGGAAACAGCGAAAATATAAGTTAAGAGAAGAATTAATTTGAAAAAGCTTTCTAAAAATACTTGTGCTGTATCACCTGGAACAATTGGACGAAATAACTCTGCTAAAAAAACTGGGATGAGCGTCATCACAAATTTAGCAAATACGAAAGATAAAATACCAATCACCGCAACACCTAACCACATGGCGACTTTCGATTCTTTTTTTTCGATTTTCTTTTCTTCTACTGGATTATTTGGATCTTCATCATATCGGTCTGTCGCAAAAGCGAGATGTTTGGAACCGATGGCGCTTGATTCAATTAATGCAACGATACCTCTTAAAAAAGGAATTTTCTTCATACGCATAACCCAAAGTGGACTATGCTTTTCTAAATAAAAATATTCTAATGAACCATCTATGCGTCTAATTGCTGTCACTGTCTGTTTTCTGCCGCCAAACATGACGCCTTCAACCACAGCTTGTCCACCATACGATGGCACGTTTTGTTTGCTCAAACTTTTCACCAGCCTATTCATGTTTACTAATATGTTATTTTACGCTAAAAACTGTTTTTCGTATAGCGCAAAACGCCTAAAAAAAGTTATTTTTTCTAAATTGTGATAAAATAGTTTCGAACGCGTTTAATAATGCGATTTTTGCGCGCCTAAAATTTAATTAAAGTGGGGGAATAATAATGTCTAAACTAACTAAAATTCAAGAAACACTTGGCAAAGAAAAGATTGAGGCAGTTCTTGTTACAAGTGAATTTAATAGAAGGTATGTATCGGGTTTTACGGGTACAAGTGGTGTCGCACTCATTTTACCGGAAAAAGCTTATTTTATCACAGATTTTAGATATACGGAACAAGCAGCGAAACAAGCAGAAGGATACGAAATCGTTAAACATACTGGACCTATTTTCGATACAGTAGAAGAACTATTAGTAAAAAACGATACTAAAACGCTACATTTTGAAGCAGACTATGTAACGGTTTCGGAATTTAAACAAATGGAGCGTATTTTTAATCGCCAATTAATCCCACTTACTGGGTTCTTTGAAGAAATGCGTAAAGTGAAAACAGCGAGTGAACTAAAAGCCATTCGCACTGCTTGTGACATTGCAGATGCAGCATTTGCACACATCATTAAATTTATCAAACCGGGTATGGCAGAAATCGAAGTATCTAATGAACTAGAATTCTTTATGAGACGAGCTGGAGCTACTTCCTCTTCTTTCGATACAATTGTTGCTTCTGGTCTTCGTTCAGCTTTACCACATGGTGTTGCAACTGATAAAAAAATCGAAGTTGGCGATTTTGTAACAATGGATTACGGTTGTTATTATGATGGCTATTGTTCTGATATGACAAGAACGATTGCTGTAGGTGAACCCGCTGAAAAATTAAAAGAAATTTATCAAATCACTTTGGATGCGCAATTAAAAGTAATTGATAGCTTAAAACCAGGTATGACCGGAATTGAAGCAGATGCTATTGCACGTGATTATATTTCTTCCTTTGGTTACGGTGACGCATTTGGTCACTCATTAGGTCATGGAATTGGATTAGAAATTCACGAAGGACCAAACTTATCTTTCAAAAGTCCTCAACAATTGGAAGTTGGACATGTAGTTACGGATGAACCAGGAATTTATTTACCAGGAATTGGTGGCGTTAGAATTGAAGATGATTTATTAATAACTGAAACTGGCAATGAGATTCTAATCCATTCTCCAAAAGAATTAATTATTTTATAAGAATTCCTTTGTAACTTTGCGTGTTTTATGGTTAAATAAGGAAGAATGAGCAGTCTTAATATGCTCCAAATAAAGATACTTTGCAAATTACAGGAGGAAAAACATGATTTCAGTAAACGACTTTAAAACAGGCTTAACAATAGAAGTAGATAATGGCATTTGGCGTGTGCTAGATTTTCAACATGTAAAACCTGGAAAAGGAGCAGCATTCGTTCGTTCCAAATTACGTAATCTACGTACAGGAGCAATCCAAGAAAAAACATTCCGTGGTGGCGAAAAAGTAGCAAAAGCACAAATCGACAATCGCAAAATGGCTTATTTGTATGCAGATGGTTCAAATCATGTATTCATGGATAATGAGTCTTATGAACAAATTGAACTTCCAGAAGACCAAATTGCTCATGAGCTTAAATTCTTAAAAGAGAATATGGAAATTAATATTATTATGTATCAAGGAGAAACAATTGGTATTGATTTACCTAACACGGTTGAATTAGTTGTAACTGCAACTGACCCTGGAATTAAAGGGGATACTTCTTCAGGTGGCTCTAAACCAGCTACACTTGAAACTGGTCTTGTAGTTCAAGTGCCGTTTTTTGTGAATGAAGGGGATAAATTAGTTATTAATACAACCGAAGCAGCGTATGTTTCTCGGGCGTAAGAAAGAAGTATTTATTACAGCTGGAGTTTAAATCTTCAGCTGTTTTTTCTGTTTATGAGCGCTTCCCGTGCACCTTTTGAATAAAAAGTATGGTACAATAAGGACAATGCGTGATTCATGCAATTTTTTATTTTTAGTATTATTAAGGAGTGTAAATGGTATGTTATCAATAGATGAAATTAAACAACTAATTGAGCTGATTGACGAGTCAACACTAGATGAGTTTGAATTAGAAACAAAAGATAGTAAAATTTTACTTAAGAAAAATAAAGCAGTAGTTACAACACCCGTAATGGAGGCGCCTGTCGCTGCTATGCAAGCACCAGTTCAAGCTCCAGTAGTTGCACAACAAGATGCACCTTCAACAGAAACAAGTACTGAAGATACAAACCTAGAAGTTATCACATCGCCAATGGTTGGGACATTTTATGCGTCAGCTTCACCAGAAGATGCTAATTTTGTTAGCGTTGGTTCAAAAGTGTCCGCACAATCGGTTGTTTGTATCGTAGAAGCAATGAAATTATTTAATGAAATCACTGCTGATATTGACGGAGAAATTGCAGAAATTCTTGTTTCAAGTGGCGAATTAGTTGAATTTGGACAACCACTATTCAAAGTTAGAAAAAAATAAGGGGTCGAAAAACATGATTAAAAAAGTACTGGTAGCGAACCGTGGAGAAATCGCTGTCCGTATCATTCGCGCTGCAAAAGAACTTGGAGTGGAGACAGTGGCGATTTATTCGGAAGCAGATAGAGAAGCACTACATATTCAGCTAGCGGATGAAGCTTATTGTGTAGGTCCTGCGGCAACTAAAGAAAGCTATTTAAATATGTCGAACATTATCAGCGTGGCGGTTTTAACGAACTGTGATGCGATTCATCCTGGCTATGGTTTCTTAGCCGAGAATGCAGACTTTGCAGAGTTATGTGAAGACTGCAATATTACTTTTATCGGACCAAGTGCATCCGCTATTTCCCAAATGGGTACAAAAGATGTTGCTCGTGAAACAATGCGAAAAGCAGGTGTTCCAATTGTTCCAGGTTCACAAGGAATTGTTGCTGATGTTGAAGACGGTAAAAAAATAGCAAAAAAAATTGGTTATCCTGTCATCATTAAAGCAACAGCTGGTGGTGGTGGTAAAGGTATTCGTGTAGCGGAGACTGAAGAAAAACTAATCTCAGGAATCCAAACAACACAACAAGAAGCTGAAGCAGCATTCGGTGATCCTGGTGTTTATTTAGAAAAATACATTCAAGATTTCCGTCATGTGGAAATTCAAGTCCTTGCCGATAATCATGGCAATGTTATTCATTTAGGAGAACGTGATTGTAGTATTCAACGACGCTTACAAAAGTTAATTGAAGAATCACCATCCCCTGCTATTGATGAAAAAACTCGCCAAAAAATGGGGAAAGCCGCAGTAAAAGCTGCAAAAGCTGTAAACTATTCTGGTGCAGGAACAATTGAATTTATTTATGATCATCATGAAAACAACTTCTACTTTATGGAAATGAATACACGTATCCAAGTAGAGCATCCGGTAACCGAACTTGTTACTGGAGTGGATTTGGTAAAACAACAATTTTTAGTTGCTTCTGGGGAAGAATTAAAAATTAAACAAGCCGATGTGAAATTAACAGGATGGGCAATGGAATGTCGGATTAATGCTGAAAATCCTGAGAAAAACTTTATGCCATCTCCAGGAGAAATTAAATTTTATCTTCCACCGGGTGGCTTAGGTGTTCGAATTGATTCCGCAGCATATCCTAACTATAAAATTCCACCATTCTACGATTCAATGATTGCAAAAGTAATCTGTTATGCAGAAACACGTGAAGAGGTTATTCAAAAAATGAAACGTGCATTGTCAGAGTTTGCCATTGACGGTATTCCTTCCACAATCCCATTCCATTTACGTGTGTTAGATAACGATGTATTCTTGTCAGGAGACTTTAATACTAAATTCTTGGAGCAAAATGATGTAATGAATCTTTCGAAGGAGGGCTAAAAAATGGCTTACACAAAAGATTTGAGAAAACAAAATGATGCACCACTTGGTAAAATAGAGATTGCACCTGAAGTAATTGGCGTCATTGCTGGTCTTGCTGCAAGTGAAATTGAAAATGTAGCTTATATGCAAGGTGGATTCGCTACAGAAATGCGCGAAAAGTTCAGTGGTGCTGTCAACTACCGTAAAGGCGTCAAAGTGGAATTAACAGAAGAAGGAATTCTAATCGAACTTTATTGTTCTGTATTATTCGGTGCAACTATTCCACTTGTTGCTCAAAATATTCAAGATGCTGTCCGAGATACAATTTTCAATATGACAGGTTTGAATGTTCTTGAAATCAATGTGCATATCGTTGGCGTACAATTTGAAAAAACAGAAACACTTTCCTTCGATGATTTTGAACTATAAAATTCAAGGAAAAAAAGGAGCAGCTTTAACATGAAAAGAAGAGAAGCGCGCGAGAAAGCACTTCAAGCATTATTCCAAATCGAACTAAATGAAATGTCACTAGATCAAGCAATTAAAAACATCATGGAAGATGAGCAAGACGATTATATGGAGAAATTAGTCGAAGGTGTGATGGCAAATAAAGCAGAAATAGATGCTATTATTGAGCCTAACTTAGACAATTGGCGCATGGATCGTTTAAGTAAAGTAGATTTATCTTTACTACGTCTTAGTGTTTATGAAATTAATTATTTAGATGATGTACCAAATAGAGTTAGTTTGAATGAATCCATCGAAATTGCAAAAATTTACAGCGATGAAAAATCAAGTAAATTTATTAATGGCGTACTTGCTAATATTGCACCTGAAGATAAATAAACTTGATTGAGTGCGAGGATATTCCTTGCACTCCCTTATTTCGCGATTTTTTAAGATAAAACTTGGAAATGAAATTTTAAGGGGGCAATAAGTATGGGACAAATTATTGACGGTGAAAAATTAGCAAAAGAAATTCAAGAGCGAGTAACAACAGAAGTAGCAGAATTAGCAAAAATCGATAAAAAACCAGGACTTGCAGTTGTGCTAGTAGGAGACAACCAAGCATCTCGTACATATGTAAGAAATAAACAAAAGCGCACGGAAGAAGCAGGAATGAAATCCGTTTTGATTGAACTTCCTGAAACCGTTTCAGAAGAAAAATTACTAGAAGTAGTAGAAGAATTAAATACGGATGATACAATTCATGGTATTCTTGTACAATTACCATTACCTAAACATATTTCAGAAGAAAAAGTAATTGATACAATTAGTTATGACAAAGACGTTGACGGTTTCCACCCTGTGAATGTAGGTAATCTTTTCATAGGCAAAGATTCATTTGTTCCATGTACACCAGCAGGAATTATTGAATTAATTAAATCAACCGGCACTCAAATAGAAGGAAAACGCGCAGTGGTAATTGGTAGAAGTAACATAGTGGGAAAACCCGTAGCACAATTATTATTGAATGAAAATGCAACTGTTACTATAGCGCATAGTCGTACAAAAAACTTACCAGAAGTAGCAAAAGAAGCGGATATTCTTGTCGTTGCAACAGGATTAGCTAAATTTGTGAAAAAAGAATATATTAAACCCGGTGCTATTGTTATTGACGTTGGTATGGACCGCGATGAAAACAATAAATTATGTGGTGATGTAGATTTTGATGATGTTATAGAAGAAGCCGGATTCATCACGCCCGTTCCTGGTGGAGTTGGCCCGATGACAATCACAATGCTACTTGCCAACACATTAAAAGCAGCAAAACGCATTTGGAAGATGAATTGATTAATTGGATGTGAAATGATGGAACAAGATAAATATTTAACGGTAGCAGCGATAACCAAATATATTGAAAAAAAATTCGACGTAGATCCGTATATGAAACAAGTATTTGTACGCGGAGAAATTTCTAATTTAAAACAACCTGCGAGTGGACATCTGTATTTTACGGTAAAAGATGAGTTTGCGATGCTTCGTTCTGTCATGTTTCAAAAAGCAGTTCAAAAGATTGGTTTTGTCCCAGAAGACGGTATGAATGTACTGATCACAGGGCGAATTGGTGTGTTTACAAAAGCTGGACGATATCAGTTTTATGCAGAACATATGGAACCAGATGGTGTAGGGGCGCTTTATATTCAATTAGAGCAATTAAAAACACAATTAGAAAAGGAAGGACTTTTTGCGGAAACGCATAAAAAAGTGCTTCCTTCTTTCCCGTCCAAAGTCGCAGTGGTGACATCAAAAACTGGTGCAGCTGTCCGTGATATTCTGACAACAATTCATCGTAGGATGCCATCTGTAGAAGTAATTGTGTATCCAACAATTGTTCAAGGTGAGAAATCTGCTCAAAAAATAGTTGAAAATATTGGCCGGATTAATCAGCGAAATGATATTGATGTGATGATCATTGGACGCGGTGGCGGTTCTCTGGAAGAATTGTGGGCTTTTAATGAAGAGCCAGTTGTTCGTGCAGTTTATGACTCTGATGTGCCTGTAATCTCTGCTGTAGGGCATGAAACAGATTTTGCTTTAAGTGATTTCTCTGCTGATGTTCGAGCTGCTACACCAACTGCTGCTGCTGAGCTGGCTGTTCCAGATTACCGAGATTTAGAAGAACGACTCGCCGAACGAAAATATCGGTTGTTAACAGTTACAAGACAATTATTAGAGCGAAAAGAAAGAACGCTTGAACAATTAAAACAACACTTAATTTTAAACGGTCCAAAACATCAATTAGAACAGCAAATAGAACGAACAGATTATTTTTCTGAACGCTTGAAAAATGCATTTTCGAAGCAAGTATTATTAAAACAAACAATGTTCAACCGATTAAATGACCGCTTACACTACTATCATCCAAGAAAAGAAATAGAACTTCAAAACGAACAACTAGCTGTACGAAAACAAGCTTTAGAAAAGGCGATGAAACGACAACTGAAGGACAAGCAACAAGTATTTGTTAGACAAATCGAGGCTTTAGAACATTTAAGCCCACTCGCTTTATTGAAACGTGGTTTTGGTGTAACGTATAAAGAAGGACAACTAGTTAAATCAGTGCAGGACTTAGAAGTTGGCGATGATATCCAAGTGAAAATGCAAGGTGGACATATAGAAGCATCCATTACCGCGAAGGAGGAAGATACAAGTGGCAACTAAAAAGAAAACTTTTGAAGAAGCAATCGCTGAATTAGAAACAATTGTCGAAGCACTTGAGAACGGAAGTGCTTCACTCGAAGATTCCCTTGATATGTATCAAAAAGGAATCGAATTAACAAAATTATGCCAAGACAAGTTACAAACAGCAGAAAAAAGAATGGCTAAAGTAGTCACGGATACAGGAGAAGAAATTCCTTTTGAAGCGGATGGTGAATAAATTTGCAAGATTTGACGCTTTTTCTAGCACACTATAAAAAAGTACTTGATGAGTCGCTTTATAAAGAAATAAAAAAGCGGAATATTGAACCGAAATTAAAAGAATCAATGTTATATTCTGTACAAGCTGGTGGAAAAAGAATTCGACCAATGCTCGTTTTTGCAACACTGCAAGCATTAAATAAGGACCCGATGATTGGTTTGAAAACGGCTACTGCACTTGAGATGATTCATACGTATAGCTTAATACATGATGATTTACCCGCAATGGATGATGATGATTATCGGCGCGGGAAAAAGACGAACCACAAAGTATTTGGTGATGCCACAGCTATTTTAGCAGGAGATGCTTTGTTGACACTTGCTTTTTCCATCGTAGCTGAAGATGAAAACTTATCCTTTGAAACACGCATTGCTTTAATTAATCAAATTAGCTATAGCAGTGGAGCAGAAGGCATGGTTGGTGGGCAACAAGCAGATATCGAGGCAGAGAATAAGCAAGTCACATTAGAAGAGTTATCTTCTATCCACGCACGAAAAACAGGTGAATTATTAATTTTTGCTGTAACATCTGCTGCAAAAATTGCCGAAGCTAACTCTGAGCAAACAAAACGATTACGCATTTTTGCAGAAAATATTGGGGTTGGATTTCAAATAAGTGATGATATTTTAGATGTAATTGGCGATGAAACAAAAATGGGTAAAAAGACAGGGGTGGATGTTTTTATGAATAAAAGTACCTATCCCGGATTACTCACGTTAGATGGTGCCAAAAGGGCATTAAACGAGCATGTTTCTATCGCAAAGTCAGCGCTTTCAGGGCATGATCTTGATGATGAAATTCTATTGAAACTGGCTGATTTAATAGCGCTCAGAGAAAATTAATTATACTTATCAGGTAATTTCAAAATTTTTTCACATATATAATTCAAATTGATTTGCTTTTCCTAAAATACCGTGTTATACTAATGTAAGATTATTTTTGTGGGTGAAAGATACGATTGTGAACAACTTTCCATCTCGTGCCGTTAAGCAAGAATAGTAAATAATTAGTGTGCATAACACACGAGGAGGAACATGAACATGGAACAAGGTACAGTAAAATGGTTTAACGCAGAAAAAGGATTTGGTTTTATCGAACGCGAAAACGGTGACGATGTATTCGTACATTTCAGCGCTATCCAAGGCGACGGATTCAAATCTTTAGACGAAGGTCAAGCAGTAACTTTCGACGTTGAAGAAGGCCAACGCGGACCTCAAGCAGCTAACGTTCAAAAAGCGTAATTCTATTTTTTGAATAAGAAAAAGCAAATCATTTCGGTGATTTGCTTTTTTATTTGCCTAAAATCATTTTACCTTGTTTGGTTTAACTGGAATTATTTGCTATAATAAGAACAATTAATGGAGAAAAAAGACATTGCACGCATTCATGCGAGTGACTCTTTAGAAAGTGAGTTGTTTTTATTTGGATCTTTTAAAAATAAAGGATCCTTCCTTTATGAAACAATTGGATATAAAAGAATTAGAAGCACTTGCTGCGGATATTCGCGCTTTTTTAATTACATCTACTTCCAAATCAGGTGGGCATATTGGTCCAAATCTTGGTGTGGTAGAACTAACAATTGCGCTACACTACACTTTTAATAGTCCAAAAGATAAATTTATTTGGGATGTTGGTCATCAGTCATATGTGCACAAAATCCTAACTGGAAGGGCGAATCAATTTGATACATTACGCAAGCATGGTGGATTAGACGGATTTCCAAAAAGAAAAGAATCTATTCATGATGTATTTGAAACTGGTCATAGTTCTACTTCTTTATCTGCTGCTTGTGGAATGGTTATTGCGAGAGATATAAAAAAAGAAGATTTTTATGTTATCCCTATAATAGGTGATGGTGCATTAACTGGCGGAATGGCCTTTGAAGCCTTAAATCATATAGGGGATATGGGAAAAGATATGATTGTTATTTTAAATGATAATGATATGTCAATTGCACCCAATGTAGGAGCACTTCACAATGTCCTCGGTAAATTAAGAACATCCGATAAATTTCAACAAACAAAAACGAATATAGATAAATTAATAAGAAAAATTCCTACTGCTGGTGAAAAATTAGCAGACACGGCTGAAAAAACAAAAGACAGTTTAAAGCATTTACTTGTAAATGGCACTTTTTTTGAAGAATTAGGTTTTATGTATTTAGGTCCAATAGATGGACATAATTTAGAAGATATCTTAACGAACTTGGAAATTGCCAAGCGAGCTAGAGGGCCTGTAATCCTTCATGTCGTCACAAAAAAAGGAAAAGGATACCAGCCAGCCGAACTTGACTCTCGTGGCACCTGGCATGGTACAGGACCATATAAGGTCGAAACAGGTAGTTTTATTAAGTCGGTCAAGACAGCACCGTCATGGAGTTCAGTAATTAGTAATGAATTAATGAGACTAGCAACAGCTGATGAGCGTATAGTAGCCATAACTCCTGCGATGCCAGTAGGCTCCAAATTAGAAAAATTCGCTAAAGCTTTTCCGGAAAGATTTTTTGATGTCGGAATCGCTGAACAACATGCGACAACGATGGCAGCTGGTTTAGCAACTCAAGGAATGAAGCCTTTTTTAGCTATATATTCTACCTTTTTACAAAGAGCTTATGATCAATTAGTCCATGATGTTTGTCGACAAAAATTAAATGTCGTAATTGGAATTGATCGTGCTGGTCTTGTTGGAGCTGACGGGGAAACACATCAAGGTATTTTTGATATTTCTTTTCTGAACAGCATTCCAAACATGATTATTACTATGCCAAAAGATGAAGTAGAAGCTAGACAATTAATGGTCACTGCTTTTGATTATGATGCTGGCCCGTTTGCTATTCGTTATCCGCGTGGAAATGGACTAGGGGTGGAGTTAACCGAATCTAATACACTAATTCCAATTGGAGAGTGGGAAACAATTATTCAGCCTATTGACGCTGTTATAGTTACTTTTGGACCAACGATTCAATTAGCCCTGAAAGCAGCGGATCAATTAGAAACAGAAGGGTACCGTGTTGGAGTGATTAACGCACGTTTTATCAAACCACTCGATGAAACTTTACTACACCAAATGATTAAGCAAAAAATCCCCATTTTAACAGTAGAAGAATCATTATTAAAAGGTGGGTTTGGTGCAAGTGTGTTAGAATTTATAGAAACGAACAATTATACCGATGTAGCTATTCATCGAATTGGTTTACCGGACGAATTTATCAGCCATGGTTCAGTCCCTGTAATTCTTGAATCGTATGGCATATCGGAAGCTGGAATTGAATTAAAAATAAAAGAAATGCTCGCACAAAGCGAGAAGTTAAGGGCGAAGAGACTATGACAATAAAAAAAGAACGTGCAGATATTCTGTTAGTAGAACAAGGACTATTTGAAACAAGAGAAAAAGCGAAACGGGCCATTATGGCAGGAATTGTGTATCGAAAAGAGGAACGCGTAGATAAACCAGGAGAAAAAATCCCGGTTGATAGCGAACTTCAAGTAAAAGGAAAGCAGATGCCGTATGTAAGTCGTGGCGGTTTAAAATTAGAAAAGGCCTTGCAAATATTTGATTTCGATGTAAAAGACAAATTAATGCTTGATATTGGGGCATCCACTGGTGGCTTCACAGATTGCGCCTTGCAAAACGGAGCAAAACATTCTTATGCACTCGATGTTGGTTATAATCAACTTGCTTGGAAATTGCGCAATGACGAACGAGTTACAGTGATGGAACGAACGAATTTCCGCCATGTAACTGAAGCAGACTTTACTGAAGGGTTAGCTGATTTTGCAACAATTGATGTTTCCTTTATTTCACTTAAACTGATTTTGCCTGTACTCAGAACAGTGCTTGTAGTTGGTGGTGATGTGATGACGCTAATCAAGCCACAATTTGAGGCGGGAAGAGAACAAGTTGGTAAAAAAGGAATTGTCCGCGATCCAGCAGTACATGCTGCTGTGGTAGAAAACATCGTTCAATTTGCGCTTGATAATGGGTATGATTTGATGGGACTAGATTTCTCACCAATTACAGGTGGAGAGGGAAACATCGAATTTATTGCGCATCTTAAGTGGACTGGAGAAGAATCAGGGAAAAGTTATTTAGCTAAAGATGCAATTCCAACACTAATAGCAAAAGCACATACTAAATTAGATAAATAATGTATACCGGAAAGCAAGGATGTTTTCCGGTTTTTGCTTTTACCATGCTATTTAACAGTGATTACTCATGTATTTACGATGTATAGAGTATAAAAGTAACTTTTCTTGCATAATTTTGCACTAATTCCGTGACTTTATGCGTTTTTTCGGATAAGATGTAAGTAGAAAATTATCGTGAGGTGAAGAAGGAATGAATAAAGGTCATCGTCATATTATTATTCGAGAATTGATTACATCCAATGAGATTGACACGCAAGAAGATTTAGTAGAACTTCTATTAGAACGCGATGTTAAAGTAACCCAAGCAACCGTTTCCCGTGATATTAAAGAACTTCATCTTGTCAAAGTTCCAACACAAACTGGTGGCTATAAATATAGTCTTCCAGCCGATAATAGTTTTAACCCACATCAAAAATTAAAACGCGCTTTAATAGATTGTTTCATCGGTATTGATACAGTGCAATTTATGATTATTTTAAAAGTAATGCCAGGTAACGGAAACTCTGTTGGTGCGTTAATAGATAATCTTGACTGGCCAGAAAAAGCAGGAACCATTTGCGGCGATGACACATGTTTAATCATTTGCCGTTCAGAAGAAAATGCAAAAACATTAACAGATCGTTTTATAGATATGCTTTAAAAATTGTTGGAGGTGAAGGATTTTGCTTCAAGAAATGACAATTAAAAACTTTGCTATCATCGAATCACTCTCTTTAACTTTTCAAGAAGGGATGACAGTATTAACGGGGGAGACCGGCGCAGGTAAATCAATTATTATTGATGCGCTTGGTCTTCTTGTTGGCGGACGTGGTTCCACTGACTTTATTCGTCACGGTGAGGAACGCCTAGAACTTCAAGGCCTTTTTGCGTTAGCAGAGGATAATTTTGCTTGCCGTAATGCTCTTTTGGAAAATGGAATTGATGCTTCAGATAATATGGTCGTTTTTGAACGGAGCTTATTTCGTTCCGGTAAAAATAGTTGCCGTATTAATGGTAAACTTGTTACTACTGTTCTGCTTCGTCAAATTGGTTCTAAATTAATTGATATCCATAGTCAACATGAGCATCAAGAATTAATGAATGAGGAATTTCATTTGTCACTACTAGATCGTTTTGCTTCAGACAAAATTAAACCTGCATTGACGAAATACCAAACTAATTTCAAAGAATTTCAAACGATTGTAAGAGAGTGGCAAAACTGGACAAAAAACGAGCGAGAACTTGCACAGCGACTAGATATGCTGCGTTTTCAACAGCAAGAAATCGAAAACGCTAATTTACAAGCAGGGGAAGAAGATCGTTTATTAGAGCAAAAAAATATTTTAGCTAATTTTGAAAAGTTGAATGAAAACTTACAAGGTGCATACACGGCTATCCAAGGAGAACCCGGCGGACTTGAATTCATTGGGGAAGCAATGCGCCAAATGGAGACAGCCGCGAGTATTCATACGGATTATAAAGCGGTTAGTGAAGCGATTTCCTCCAGTTACTATATGTTAGAAGATAGCATGAGCCAAATTAGACAATCGCTTGATCAGCTTGAATTCCAACCAGACGAACTCAATCAGATTGAATCGCGCTTGAATGACTTAAATCAATTGAAGCGGAAGTATGGCAAAACTATTGAAGATATCATCCAGTACGAGCAAGAAATCAGCAGAGAAATGGAAAAATTAACTAATAGTGAGTCACATGTGGGTCATTTAGAAACAAAAATGGCCACATTAAAAACCGAGCTTACAAAACAAGCAAGTGCGTTAACGGATATCCGTAAGAAAGCCGCGGCTACATTAGAAAAACAAATTAAACAAGAATTAAATCAACTTTATATGGAAAAAGCTATTTTTAGTGTCCGATTTGAATCCAATAAAACAGAGTTGACAGAATCTGGACAAGATAATGTGGTTTTCTACATGTCAACCAATCCTGGAGAACCATTAAAACCTCTCGCAAAAATCGCTTCAGGCGGTGAACTTTCACGTATGATGTTGGCGCTAAAAACTATTTTTTCTAGACATCAAGGAATTACATCCATCATTTTTGATGAAGTGGATACGGGTGTAAGTGGCCGTGTAGGGCAAGCTATTGCGGAAAAAATCTATGCCGTCTCAGTTGGCTCGCAAGTTCTTTGTATCAGTCATTTACCTCAAGTGGCTGCTATGGCAAACCATCATTACTACATCACAAAAAAAGTGCAAAATAAACGTACAACCACTTCAGTAACAATTCTAAAAGGCGATGAAAAAGTGGAAGAAATTAGCCGAATGATTGCAGGAATTGAAGTGACTGATTTAACAAAACAACATGCGAAAGAAATGATTCAACAAGCAGAAAAAGTAAAACAAACTTATTAAAAAAACGAAATTGCTTGCATATCGAATAGTTTTTGCTTAAAATGAATAAGGTAGAAATTATTACCTGGTCATAAAAACAACTACTAATTCGAAATGCGGCTTTTTTGTGCGAAAAAGGAGTTATTTTTTATGATAAAAAACAGGTTTTTCACAGATGTATCAGAAACGAGCTCATATGTTTTTGCAGTAGCTGGTGCAGATGATGAAGTCGTTTTAGAAACTATTCGTTTAGCACTAAAACAAAAATTAGGTAAATTTCTCTTATTTGGAAAAAAAGAAGATTTGACATTAACTTCAAATGATCGGGTTACTTGGATCCAAGCTGATACGGCAGAAGAAGCAGCACAAGGCGCCATTTTAGCTGTGAAAAATAAAGAAGCAGACATTCTGGTTAAAGGTTTTATTCCCACTGCTACATTAATGCATCATGTCTTAAAAAAGGAAAATGAGCTAAGAACAGGACAATTATTAAGTCAAATAGCTATTTTCGATATTCCAAGCTATCATAAACCATTATTATTAACGGATTGTGCAATGAATGTTGCTCCAACAACAAAAGAAAAAATAGCTATCACAGAAAATGCGGTGCATGTTGCTACAAAAATTGGCATAACTAATCCAAAAGTGGCATTGCTTAGTGCAGTAGAAGAAGTGACCGAAAAAATGCCGTCCACTGTTGAAGCTAATGAAGTAGCAATGCATTTCGAAGGGGAAATTGATATAGCAGGACCGCTTGCTCTTGATGTAGCTATTTCAAAAGAGGCAGCACTGCATAAAGGTATCAAAAATAAGGCGGCAGGTGATGCGGATATTTTAATCGCACCTAATATTGAAACTGGAAATGTACTCTATAAATCACTCGTGTACTTTGCGGGAGCTAGAGTTGGTAGTGCCATCGTCGGAGCAAAAGTACCGATTGTTATATCTTCCAGAAATGATACGCCAGAAAACAAATTAGCTTCTTTTATCCTAACTGTTAGAATGGTTGGGAAATGATGAAATAATGTGAATAGACGGACTTTAACAATCTGAATGCAAAGGCTTTTATTTGATTACAGCCTACGTGTTACAATAGTCCTTGGGAAAATGATAACCTAAAGCATTTTTCACAATTAAATTTGGAGGAAATCAAATGTCTTTTGATGTTTTGACAATAAATCCTGGTTCCACATCTACAAAACTCGCCGTTTACCAAGGTGATAAAGTACTTTTTGAAGAAACAGTCAGACACACGATGCAAGAATTCGCCGACTTTAACAATGTACAGGAACAATTTGATTTTAGATGGCAAGTATTGCGACGAGTGATTGATGCGTTTGGTTATGATGTGAATAATTTAGATGCAGTAGTTGGACGAGGTGGACTTCTTCGACCAGTTGCTGGTGGTACATATATGGTTACTGAAAAGATGTTAGCTGATTTAAAAACAAATAAATACGGCGAACATGCTTCCAACCTTGGAGCCATGCTTGCAAAAAAACTGGCAGATACACTAGATATTCCTAGTTTTATCGTTGATCCAGTTGTAGTGGATGAAATGCTACCAATTGCAAGATTTTCTGGAAACGAACTCATTGCAAGAAAAAGTATTTTCCACGCTTTAAACCATAAAGCAGCAGGAAGAAAGATTGCAAAAAAGTTAGGCTCAGATTATGAGAAGCTGAATTTTGTTATTGCGCATCTTGGCGGAGGTATTTCGGTTGCTGCACATAGACAAGGTAAAGCAGTGGACGTCAATAATGCCTTAGATGGAGATGGTCCATTTAGCCCTGAACGATCTGGTTCTCTTCCTATGAATGATTTTTTAGAAGCGTGTTTTAGTGGGAAGTGGAATAAACGTGAACTACATGATTTGATTATTGGTCGTGGTGGAATGATTTCTTACTTAGGAACTAATAGCATGTTAGAGGTAGAAGCTAAAGTAAAAGCAGGAGATGAAAAAGCGATACAAGCTTTTGATGCAATGGCTTATCAAGTTAGTAAAGAAATCGGTGCCTGTTCTACTGTATTACATGGCAAAATTGATGCTATTATTTTAACTGGCGGACTTGCTAGAAGTGACCTTTTCACAAGTAAAATTATCGAACAAACAAACTGGATTGCCAGTGTGATTATAGAACCTGGAGAAGATGAACTGGAAGCCTTAAATAGCGGTGTACAACGTGTGCTCGCTGGACTTGAAAAAGAAAAATTGTACTAGAGGAGGAGATAATGTGGCAACAGAATATGATGTAGTTGTTCTTGGCGGAGGAACTGGCGGTTACGTCGCAGCAATCCAAGCAGCTAAGAATGGCCAAAAAGTAGCCGTAGTAGAAAAAGGTAAAGTTGGCGGGACATGTCTTCACCGAGGATGTATCCCAACTAAAGCTTTGCTACGTTCTGCTGAGGTTTTACAAACGGTGAAAAAAGCGAGTGAATTTGGTGTTTCTGTAGAAGGAAATGCAGGAATCAACTTTTTGCAAGCACAAGAAAGAAAACAACAAATAGTAGATCAATTAGAAAAAGGTATTCATCAATTATTCAAACAAGGCAAAATTGATTTGTTCGTTGGGACGGGAACTATTCTAGGGCCATCCATCTTTTCTCCAACAGCAGGGACTGTTTCAGTTGAACTAGAAGATGGTTCCGAAAATGAAATGCTAATCCCTAAAAATTTAATTATTGCGACTGGTTCGAAACCTCGCACATTAAACGGTTTGACCATTGATGAAGAAAATGTTTTATCATCTGATGGTGCGCTCAATCTAGAAACTTTACCAAAATCAATTCTTATCGTTGGTGGTGGGGTTATTGGAATGGAGTGGGCTTCGATGTTGCATGATTTTGGGGTTGAAGTTACTGTACTTGAATATGCGGATCGGATTTTGCCAACAGAAGATAAAGAAGTAGCCAAAGAACTAGCAAGACTCTATAAAAAGAAAAATTTAACAATGCACACATCTGCTGAAGTTCAAGCAGCTAGCTATAAAAAAACAAATAATGGTGTAGAAATTAAAGCAATTATTAAAGGCGAAGAGCAGACTTTCTCAGCAGATAAAATTCTTGTATCTGTGGGGCGTTCAGCTAATACCGAAAATATTGGCCTACAAAACACGGATATCGCGACTGAAAATGGCTTTATCCAAGTAAATGATTTTTACCAAACAAAAGAAAGTCACATCTATGCGATTGGTGACTGTATTCCAACAATTCAACTTGCTCATGTAGCGATGGAAGAAGGAACAATTGCCGCCAACCATATTGCTGGAAAAGCTACTGAAAAACTTGATTATGACTTAGTTCCGCGCTGTATTTATACTTCCACTGAAATCGCAAGTGTCGGTATCACAGAAGAACAAGCAAAAGAACGCGGTCACGACGTTAAAAAAGGTAAATTCTTCTTCCGTGGTATTGGAAAAGCGCTCGTTTACGGTGAATCTGATGGTTTTATCAAAATTATTGCAGATAAAAAAACAGATGATATCCTTGGTGTGAGTATGATTGGACCGCATGTAACGGACATGATTAGCGAAGCCGCTTTAGCACAAGTTTTAAATGCAACCCCGTGGGAAGTAGGTAATACGATTCACCCGCACCCAACTTTAGCAGAAAGTTTTAGAGAAGCTGCCCTTGCTGTGGATGGTAACGCGATTCATGGTTAATACAGCTTTAAAGGAGGAACTAAAATGACTTTAAAAGAAGCAGGTTTAACAGAAGATAAATTAATTAAAATGTATGAAACAATGTTAATGGCAAGAAGACTTGATGAGCGGATGTGGTTGTTAAACCGTTCAGGGAAAATCCCTTTCACCATTTCTGGGCAAGGACAAGAAACCGCACAAATTGGTGCTGCATTTGCCTTTGATTTAGATAAAGATTATGCATTACCGTATTATCGTGATTTGGCAGTTGTGTTATCGTTTGGGATGACGGCGAAAGATATTATGCTATCAGCCTTTGCTAAAGCGGAAGATCCAAACTCTGGCGGACGTCAAATGCCAGCTCATTTTGGTCAAAAATCAAATCGTATCGTCACTCAAAGTTCACCTGTAACAACACAATTTCCGCATGCAGCAGGGATTGGTCTTGCAGCAAAAATGGCTGGGGATAAAATTGCGATTTATGCTTCTACAGGTGAAGGGTCTTCTAACCAAGGAGATTTCCATGAAGGAATCAACTTCGCATCTGTACATAAGTTGCCAGTTGTTTTCGTCATCCACAACAATAAGTACGCTATTTCAGTACCAGCATCCAAGCAGTATGCAGCAGAAAAACTATCAGACCGAGCAATTGGTTATGGTATTCCTGGTGAACGCGTGGATGGTACAAATATGAGTGAAGTATATGGAGCCTTTAAACGCGCAGCAGATCGTGCACGAAACGGCGAAGGGCCCACACTAATTGAAACCGTTTCTTATCGCTTTACACCGCACTCCTCAGATGATGACGATAGTAGTTATCGTTCTAGAGAAGAAGTAGATGAAGCGAAAGTAAAAGATCCACTGAAAATCTTCCAAAGAGAATTGCTAGAAGAAGGTTATTTAACAGAAGAAAAAATCGCTGAAATTGAAAAAAATATTGCTAAAGAAGTTAATGAAGCAACTGATTATGCGGAAAGTGCAGCATACGCTGAACCAGAATCATCTTTACTTTATGTATATGATGAAGAAGCGAATAGCTGATTAGGAGGGAATTTGAATGCCAGTCATTTCATATATTGATGCAATAACAATGGCGCTTAAAGAAGAAATGGAGCGCGATGATAAAGTATTTATTTTAGGGGAAGATGTTGGGAAAAAAGGCGGTGTATTTAAAGCGACTGCTGGTTTATATGATGAGTTTGGTGAAGACCGAGTTCTCGATACACCACTTGCTGAATCCGCGATTGCCGGAGTCGGAATTGGAGCGGCGATGTATGGTTATCGTCCAGTTGCAGAAATGCAGTTTGCTGACTTTATTATGCCAGCTGTAAACCAAATTATTTCAGAAGCTTCCAGAATTCGTTACCGTTCGAACAATGATTGGTCATGCCCGTTAGTTATTCGCGCACCTTTTGGCGGCGGGGTTCACGGGGCGCTTTATCATTCTCAGTCGGTCGAAAAAGTTTTCTTTGGACAACCTGGTTTGAAAATCGTTGTGCCTTCTTCTCCATATGATGCAAAAGGACTTTTAAAAGCAGCGATTCGCGATAACGACCCAGTACTTTTCTTTGAACATAAACGTGCTTATCGTTTACTAAAAGGCGAAGTGCCAGAAACGGATTATATCGTTCCTATTGGCGAGGCAAATGTTGTTCGTGAAGGCGACGATATTACAGTAATTACTTACGGACTTGCTGTTCAATTTGCCCAACAAGCAGCAGAACGCTTAGCTGCTGAGGGTGTAGAAGCTCATATTCTTGATTTACGGACGATTTACCCATTAGATCAAGAAGCAATTATCGAAGCAACGAAAAAAACAGGTAAGGTACTTCTTGTAACAGAAGACAATAAACAAGGTAGCATCATTAGTGAAGTAGCGGCAATTATTTCAGAGCACTGTTTATTCGATTTAGATGCACCAATTGCAAGACTTGCAGGTCCTGATACCCCAGCGATGCCTTTTGCGCCAACGATGGAAAAACATTTCATGATTAATCCTGATAAAGTGGCGGATGCAATGAAAGAATTAGCGGAATTTTAGACCCGTTTTAAATTAAAGGAGTGAAGACCCGTGGCAGTTGAAAAAATCACCATGCCCAAATTAGGGGAAAGTGTAACAGAAGGAACCATTAGTTCGTGGTTAGTTAAACCAGGCGATACAGTAGAAAAATATGATGCAATTGCAGAAGTGCTAACCGACAAAGTAACAGCTGAAATTCCGTCTTCTTTTAGCGGAACAATTAAAGAAATTTTAGCAGAAGAAGATGAAACATTAGAAGTAGGCGAAGTTATCTGCACCATCGAAACAGCAGAGTCTGGCGGTTCAGAACCAGCCGATGAAGAAAAACAACCAGAAACAAAAAACGATGAAAAAAAAGAAACTAAACAAGTGAAATTAGCAGAAGCACCGGCTAGTGGAAGATTTTCCCCAGCTGTACTACGAATTGCTGGCGAAAACAATATAGACTTATCCACTGTAGAAGGCACTGGTAAAGGTGGCCGAATTACTAGAAAAGATTTACTTCAAGTAATAGAAAATGGGCCAGTAACTACTAAATCAGAACCAAAGAATGTGACACAAGAAAAAACTGCAACTCCTGCGCCTATTCGTTCTGCAGCTGGTGACAAAGAAATTCCAATAAATGGCGTAAGAAAAGCAATTGCGAAACATATGAGCGTCAGCAAACAAGAAATTCCGCACGCATGGATGATGGTGGAAGTTGATGCTACTGGTCTAGTGCGCTATCGTAATGCAGTAAAAGATACTTTCAAAAAAGAGGAAGGTTATTCCTTAACTTATTTCGCGTTTTTCATAAAAGCAGTTGCGCAAGCCTTAAAAGAATTTCCGCAATTAAATAGTACTTGGGCAGGCGATAAAATCATTGAGCATGCAAATATCAATATTTCAATTGCTATTGCAGCTGGCGATTTATTATATGTTCCGGTTATTAAAAATGCAGATGAGAAATCTATTAAAGGGATTGCTCGTGAAATAAGTGAACTTGCTGAGAAAGCTCGGAGTGGCAAACTTAGCCAAGCAGACATGGAAGGTGGTACATTCACTGTGAATAGTACTGGTTCCTTTGGCTCTGTGCAATCAATGGGAATTATTAATCACCCACAAGCAGCTATTCTTCAAGTAGAATCAATTGTAAAACGGCCAGTAATTGTGGATGATATGATCGCTGTTCGTGATATGGTAAATCTTTGTTTATCCATCGATCACCGTATTTTAGACGGTTTACTCGCTGGGAAATTTTTACAAGCAATTAAATCTGCTGTCGAAAAAATCTCTAAAGATAACACAGCGTTATATTAAAGATGTTTTAATCTAGTTTTAGCGGGTATTGTTTAGTACATCTAGATCCATACCCCTAAACTCCCTAGATGTCTTGGGTAGTACTTTCGGGTACTGCTCTTTTTTTGAGGAAAAAAATAAAAAAGTCTGAACCATATTGGCTCAGACATCGGATATCTATAAAAACATTAATACCCCGGTTAAAACGCTGGATAATACAATCGCGATTAGCATTAAGATAACGACAACGCGAACTACTTTTTTATTAGTCATTGCGGAAGAAAACTCCTCTCATAAAGCATTTCAGTTATCTCCATCTTACTTATTATTAGAGTAAATTTCAAGTGATTTTTTAATTTTTTTAAGTAAAAGGAAGAATATAGGTGAAAATAAGATGAAATCAAATGTAAAAAATTACTTTACGGACTTAATCCAAATACCGTCTGTTTCTGGAAAAGAAAAAGCAGTATTAATGTACATTAAAAAACATTTAACGCAAGCAAATATCGCTTATAGTTTAGATGAAAATTACGGATTAATTGCTCGATTACCAGCAACTGCTGAAAAATTTCCAACCATTTTTTTCTGTAGCCATGTGGATACACACCCAAATGCTTCTGCTCCAGTTTTTCAAATTGATCATGATCACATTACTTCGAAAAATGGAACCTCATTAGGAGCAGATGATAAAGCAGCAGTAGCGGCAATGTTAGCGAGCATCGATTATTTTAATGAAGAAAAGAGTGTTCATGGTATAATTGAGTTTATTTTTACGACGAAAGAAGAACTGGGTATGATGGGAATGCGTTTATTTCCTGAAGAAAAAATTACTGCGGCATATGGATATTGTTTAGATGCTCCATTTGATGTTGGTAATTATCAATTGCAATCTAACACTTTAGTAGCGGTTAATTTTGCAATTGCTAGTTCAGATTCTTCACAAATGTCACCAATTTCTGTCGCTAGAATGGCTCTCCATGCAACCCGTCCAGGACGAATTGATCGAGAAAACAAATGGGAAGTCGAATCTTTTTCTGGTGGCATCAATGATGAAAATTACCAAGATGCGCAATTAGATATTCTTTTTACATCAGCTGCTAGTTTTAGAAAAGCATTATTGCATATTCAAGCCATAAGAGAGCAGTTTAACGAAACATGTGAAAAATATGGTGCTTCTTTAACAGATGATACTCGTCTTATTTATGAAGGTTATCATATTGATCCAAAACACCCATTAGTAAATATTTTCCGAAAAGCAGCCAAAAAACAAGCTTTGCCAACAAATGAAATTTTTATTGATGGCGGTTCAGATGCGAATGTTCTTAATGAAAAAGGAATACCTACAATGCTATTATCAGCAGGATATAAGAATGCGCATACAGAAGGAGAATCTATTGCCGTAAGTCAGTTAGAAAAGCTTACACAACTCATCATTGATTTATCCGAATCAGCTAAAAATGAAAAAATCTTATTAAGAAAGCTAAAATAACGAAAAAAAGTCAAATAATTCGGATTGATTCATTGTCCAAGAAGCAATTCTTTGATATAGTAAATGATGTTGATACTTTTATGTGTCATGTTGAAGTAAGACAGATTTTTCTGCCTTAATAAACCGGAAAGGAAGAAGTGCAAAATGGCAAAACAAGAAATTGGCGTTATAGGAATGGGCGTTATGGGTCGTAACTTGGCTCTAAACATTGAAAGTCGTGGTCATACAGTATCTATCTTTAACCGTTCTACTGAAAAAACGAAAGCGGTTATGGAAGAAAATGCGGATAAGAAATTAGTACCAACTTATAGTTTAGAGGAATTTGTCGAATCTCTTGAAGTGCCTCGCCGTATCCTTATTATGGTAAAAGCTGGCGATGCTACCGATATGATGATTGAAGCAGTTAAACCTTTCTTAAATGAAGGCGATATTTTAATCGATGGTGGTAATGCATTCTTTAAAGATACAATTCGTCGTAATAAAGAACTAAGTGAAGAAGGATTTAACTTTATCGGTACTGGTGTATCTGGTGGGGAAGAAGGCGCTCTTAAAGGACCTTCCATCATGCCAGGTGGTCAACGCAAGGCATACGACCTTGTAGCCCCTATTTTACGTGAAATTGCTGCAGTAGCAGACGGAGAACCGTGTGTGACTTATATTGGTCCAGATGGTGCCGGACATTATGTTAAAATGGTCCACAATGGTATCGAATACGGTGATATGCAATTGATTGCAGAAGCTTACACTATTTTGAAAGAAATTGGTGGATTAAGCCATGATGAACTTGCAGACGTATTTGAAGAGTGGAATAACGGTGAACTTGATAGCTATCTAATCGAAATCACTAAAAATATCTTAAAAGTAAAAGATGAAGAAACAGGTAAACCTATTGTTGATGTTATTCTTGATAAAGCTGGACAAAAAGGTACTGGTAAATGGACAAGCCAAAGTGCACTTGACCTTGGTGTGCCACTTTCCTTAATTACAGAATCTGTATTTGCACGTTACATCTCTGCATTAAAAGAAGAACGTGTGTATGCAAGCACTGTTTTACATGGTCCATCTAGCTATCACTTTGACGGTGATAAAAAAGCATTTGTTGAATCTGTTCGTCGCGCACTTTATTTCAGCAAAATAGCATCTTATGCACAAGGTTTTGCTCAAATGAGAGCTGCTAGTGAAGAGTATGATTGGGACTTACAATACGGTGAAATTGCGAAAATTTTCCGTGCTGGTTGTATTATTCGTGCTCGTTTCTTACAAAAAATTACGGACGCTTATAACCAAGATAAAAATCTTAAAAACTTATTACTCGATCCATATTTCAAAGATATTGCACATAACTACCAAGGAGATCTTCGTACAGTTGTTGCAGAAGCTGTAAAAGCTGGAATTCCAGTACCTACATTCACTGCAGCAATCAGCTACTACGACAGCTATCGTTCTGAAGTATTATCTGCAAATCTAATTCAAGCACAACGCGATTACTTTGGTGCGCATACGTATGAGAGAGTCGACAAACCTGGCGTATTCCATACAGAATGGCCACAAGTAGAAGATTGAGTTATTAAAAAGGCATTCACTTTTTCGGAGTGAATGCTTTTTTATATGAGATTTAAATTAGTAAATCATGGTAAAGTGGTAAAAAATGCAGAAAATATCTAATTATACGTTGTTATTAGTTGTTTTTGAGGGAAAGTTCGTTACAATAGTAATAGGAATATAGTGTAATGATCGAAAGAGAGGGTTAGGTCTAATGAATAGAATATTAATCGTTGAAGATGAAAAAAACTTAGCACGCTTTATTGAATTAGAATTACAACATGAAAATTATGAAACAGCTGTTGCTAATGATGGACGCGCTGGACTCGAACTCGCTTTAAATGAAGAGTGGGATGCAATTTTACTTGATTTAATGTTGCCGCATTTAAATGGTGTAGAAGTTTGTCGTCGAGTGCGCCAAGTAAAACAAACGCCTATTATTATGATAACTGCACGAGATTCTGTTATTGACCGTGTATCAGGACTTGATCATGGGGCAGATGATTATATTGTTAAACCTTTTGCCATTGAAGAATTACTTGCGCGTCTTCGTTCGCTACTACGCCGAGTTGAAAATGCAGAGCAATCTGCTAAACAAACTACACTTCAATATCGAAATCTTATTGTGGAAAAAGAAAACCGGATTGTCAAACGCGATGAAGAAATTATTGATTTAACCAAACGAGAGTATGAACTGTTACTCACACTAATGGAAAATGTAAATATTGTTCTTACTCGAGAAGTGTTACTCAATAAAGTGTGGGGCTACGAAACCGAAGTGGAAACAAATGTAGTTGACGTTTATGTACGTTATTTACGTAATAAAATTGATCATCCTGACGAAGAGAGTTATATCCAAACTGTTCGCGGGACTGGGTATGTGATGCGTACATGACAACTAGCCCATTCTCCTTAAAAAGTCGTTCTTTGAAATTCAAATGGACTTTTGGAGCTAGTGCAGCCATTTTTCTAACCTTTTTCTTATTTTCCTATGCGATTTACCAAGGGATTGGGCAAATGTTGCTAAATGAAGAAGAACCAGAAGTAAAAGAGTTGCTTCTAGCTACAACAAGTACATTGACTAATCAGGATTTAAGCGACAATGAGGAAATTAAATATTTATTTAATAATGACAAAACAGTAAATCGAAAACTGCAAGATCAAGTAATTAATCTATACGATAAAGATGGCCATTTTATTAATAAATATTATTTTTCTAGAAATCAAGATATTACGAGTATAGATTTTTCACAGTATTTTGTTAGTGGGACCGACAAGTTTATTATGAATAAGCCGACAATTGATGGTCAGAAAATGATGACAGCACAAATGCCAATAGTTTCTGACGATAATACAACAGTGATTGGTTATGCACAAGTCGTCAATCCGCTAACTTCTTATAATCGAATGATGGATCGTTTACTTGTTACCATGATTTTACTTGGAGCAGTGGCGCTGTTAATTAGTGGAATGCTTGGCTATTTGCTGGCACAAAATTTCTTAAATCCACTTACTCGTTTGGCACGAACCATGAATGATATCCGTAAAAATGGTTTCCAAAAAAGAATTGAAACGAAAACAAACTCTAGAGATGAAATTGGTGAATTAACAGTCGTTTTCAATGATATGATGACACGAATTGAAACTAGTTTTGAGCAACAAAAACAATTTGTTGAAGATGCATCGCATGAATTACGGACGCCGGTCCAAATTATGGAAGGGCATTTAAAACTTCTAACTCGTTGGGGCAAAGATGATCCGGCAGTGCTTGATGAATCACTTAATGCTTCTTTAACAGAATTAGAACGAATGAAAAAACTAGTTCAAGAAATGCTCGATTTATCAAGAGCTGAACAAATTTCGCAAACAAAAGAATTACAGATTACTGATGTCAATGCAATAGTGGAACAAGTAAGACGCAACTTTGAAGTAATGTATGAACACTTTACCTTTAAATTAAAAGAAGATGATACGGACCTTCGAGCGCTTATTCAACATAATCATTTGGAACAAATTTTAATTATTATTATGGATAATGCGGTGAAATATTCAGGCGATGGAACAGAAGTGGATTTACATGTTTATAAAGAGCAAAAACAAATTCACATTGATGTGCGTGATTACGGTGAAGGTATTTCGCAGGAAGAAATTGATAAAATCTTTAATCGTTTTTACCGAGTAGACAAAGCTAGAAGCCGTGAAAAAGGCGGAAATGGTCTTGGACTTGCCATCGCCAAACAATTAGTGGAAGGATATTTAGGAACAATAAATGCGGTTAGTGAGCCAGATAAAGGCACAACTATCAAAATTACACTTCCTTATATTGATCCAAAATCCAAATAGAAAAACCGCAACCTTGTGAAGAGGTTGCGGTTTCTTTTATTTTTCTTTATTTTGTTCATCGACAATTTGCTCAAATTCTTTTTCTTCTTGCTCCATTACTTTAATTTCTGGATGTTTATTCATATAAAGTTTTTTCGTTAGTAATGTTTGACCAGCTAAGAAAAGTCCACCAACTGCCCAGTATAGCGCAAGCGCAGATGGAGCTGTAAATGATACGAATAAAATCATAATAGGTGACATTAACCCAATAATTTTCATTTGTTTCTTTTGTTCAGGGGAATAGCCAATCATGGAAACAAAATATTGAGCTAAGTAAACCAAACCGGCAATGATTGCCAGAACCATATCTGATTCTCCTAGATTAAACCATAGGAATGTATGACTAGCAATTTCGGATGATCCGCGAATGGCGTAATAGAAAGCCATCAAAATTGGCATTTGGATAAGTAATGGTAAACAACCCATTTGCAGCGGATTAATATTATACTTCGAATATACAGTCATCATTTCTTTTTGAATAGTTGCTTGTTCTTCTTTGGATGTTGCCCGTTTTAAACGAGCCTGAATTTCATCAATTTCTGGTTTGGCAACAGCCATTTTGGATTGCATGCCCATTTGAGCTTTGGCAGTTCGTAAGTTTAGCGGCATAATTAATGCCCGGATTAGCAAAGTGGTAATTATAATCGCAACTCCGTAGTTATCTCCAACAAACGATGCAACAAACATAATAAAACTAGTAAATGGTTGGATTAGATAAGTACTAAAAAAACCATCTGTATTTTGAGACGGGTCCAAACTACATCCTGAAAGTAGTAGTAGTGCACCAAGTAAAACGCTAATTAAAATCATATTTTTCTTTTTCAATGTTTCATTTTCCTCCTAAATAGTAAAATAATAACTTCATATGTTGGAAAATGAAAAACTGTCTTCATCATCAGTAATGGCGCTACATTTCATAGTTATAGCTAGCCAATTAATAATAAAATTTGGCGAGGATCTATAAAAATGTGCTCGAAGTGTTATCTTTACTGGCTTTAAGCAGATAGCGTCAGCGGGTAGCACCATTTTCGGTTTTAATAATGTAATTGCCGACCAATAACTAAATATCGTCAACATTAATAAAAACGTCACTGTGAGTGAAATGAATTCTGGTTCAAGTAAAAGTTGCAAAATGGAAATCATGCCACGCAGTCGCTCCTTTCAAGGTTTAAGTACTCATTAACTATAATGCAAAAAGAGCTATAGCACAACCACTATTTTTATAATTTTAGTAAACAATATCAAATGTTTTTCGATCTTCTACAGGAGCTCCCTTATAGATATAAACATGCTCAATACGGCATCCTGGTGAAGGCCCTTTTTTTATGGCATCGATAAATTTATTTAGATTTTCTTCTTCAGCAATTGCGTGAATTTCAACAGAACCATCGTCTAAATTTTTCACAGTTCCACTAACATCATATTTGTAAGCGACATGTTTTGTTGTGTAACGAAATCCGACTCCTTGTACAAATCCAGTTACTCTTAAAATCGCTGTATCCCTAGCCATGACGAAACCAACTCCTTTTATTTTTCCTTACTACTAGTGTATCTTTTTTTGACAATACTTTCAAAAATTTGCATTCCAGTAATTCAACAAACCTTATGCTATAATATGAGTATTATATTTAGTGTAGGGAGTTTTTTGATATGACAAAATGGAATGTCTATCTAACCAAAGGAGAATATGAGCCTTGGTGGTTTTTCGAGGAATGGGAAACTTCAATTCAAGCTGATTACTTTTTTGCAGAAAAAGAGGCAGCTTTTGCGAAATACCAAGAATTAGCAGAAGAATTAATGCAAAATTATCCTAACCATCAAACAAAAAAAGATTGTTTGTTAGCGGCTTGGAACGAAGAAGAAGTGGAATATTGCGAGGATTGTGAAGATGATATTCAAACTTTTCATGGACTTATTTTATTTTTAAACGGGGAAGTATATCAACCGACACCTGAAGAAAAAGAAACCATTTTTAAACATGTGTTAACTTTTTCTTAAGACGATATAGAAATTAGCGATTTTTTGGAGGATTACTACATGCAGAAGAATGATGACTTATTAAGAGAACGACGGAAAGATGAACATGTTGCTCTTGGAGTGAAACAAAATGAACAATTAGCGCCATCTAGTTTAGATGATATTCAGCTGATTGGGACTTCTATTCCGCGTTATAATGTGAAAGATATTGATTTGACTACGACCATTTTTGGCGTAAATGTTTCTCTTCCATTTTATATTAATGCGATGACAGGGGGAAGTCGACATACGAAGAAAATCAACGCCGACCTTGCTGAAATAGCGCGCGAAGTAGCTATCCCGATGGCCGTCGGTTCTCAGTCTGCAGCTCTAAAAAACAGTTCCCTTATGGATACATACCAAATTGTTAGAGAAGTGAACCCAAGTGGTATAATTATGGCCAATGTTAGTCCTGAAGTGGCTGTTCAAGACGGACTTCGTGCGATTGAAATGTTAGAAGCAAATGCACTGCAGATTCATATTAATCCGGCACAAGAATTAGTTATGCAAGAAGGCGACCGCTCTTTTAGTCATTGGTTAGCAAGAATAGAGGAGTATGTAAAACGCTCACCAGTACCAATTATTGTAAAAGAAGTTGGCTTTGGAATGACGAGAGAGACTGTAAAGACACTAAGAGAAGTTGGGGTCGAAACAGTAGATTTGGCTGGAAAAGGCGGAACCAATTTTGCTCAAATTGAAAACGATCGTCGCCGCGACCAAGCTTATGATTTTTTACTCGATTGGGGTATTTCAACGGGGCAATCATTAATAGATATGCAACACATAGATGCTCCTAAGATTGCTTATTTAGCATCTGGAGGCATTAGAAATCCGCTAGACATTGTCAAATCTTTGGCGCTCGGAGCGGATAGTGTTGGCATGGCCGGACAAATTATTTATTCATTAAAAAAAGATGGCGTATCAAATACCATCGAAAAACTTGAACTATGGAAAGAACAACTACGTGGCTTATTCGTCCTTGCTGATGCAAAAAATATTGCCGAATTAAAAGAAACTTCTTTAATTGTAAACGGGAAACTTGCTGAGTGGGGAAATGTAAGAGGAATTGATTTGGTACAACTTGCGAATAGAAAATAAAAACCAGCTGCTATGAAGTGCATTCCCAAACTTAGACCAAAAATCTAACTTTGAGGGCGCACTTCACTTTTTAGCAAAGCTGGTTTTTTATTTATTGAACCATTTCTGGTGAAGTTTCACTAATTGCTTGAAGGCGTTCAGTAAATTCTTCTTTAGATAGTTCTTTTGTATAAAGATTTGCTGGGTGCACACGACACTCATGTGAACAGCTACGCAAATACTTTTCTTCATTTTCGATAGAAGCCAAGATTTGCTTATTACAATATGGGTTCGCGCAATTGATATAACGTTCGCATGGCGTACCATCGAAGTAATCTTTTCCAACAATAGTAGGATTTACTTGGTTAATTGGCACAGCGATTCTTTCATCAAAAACATACATTTGGCCGTCCCAGAGCTCACCCTTAGTTTCTTCGTTTTTGCCGTATGTTGCAATTCCTCCGTGAAGTTGACTTACATCTTCAAAGCCAGCAGTTTTTAACCAGCCGGAAAATTTTTCACAGCGAATCCCACCAGTACAATAAGTGACGATTTTTTTGTCAGCTAGTTGATCACGATTCTCTTCAATCCAGCCAGGTAATTCACGGAAGTTTTGAATATCCGGACGAACTGCCCCGCGGAAATGACCAATATCAAATTCATAATCGTTTCGAGCATCTAAAATCACCGTGTCTTCATCCAAAAGTGCCTCACGAAACTCAGTTGGTTCTAAATAAGTTCCAGTAACTTCTAGTGGATTTACATCTTCTTCTAAACTTAAGCTAACAATTTCAGCACGAGGTCTGACATGCATTTTTTTAAAAGCATGAGAGTCAGCCGCGTCAATTTTAAATACCATATCAGCGAAGCGAGCGTCATTTGCCATATAATCCATATATTTGTTTGTTGCTTCTACTGTTCCCGAAACGGTGCCGTTAATCCCCTCAGATGCCACCAAAATTCGGCCTTTTAATTCCATTTCTTTGCAAGCTGCAAGATGCTCTTTTGCAAAAGTTTCTGGATCATCAATCGTTGTGTATTTGTAATATAACAACACTTGATAGTCACTCATAATCTTATCACCCTTCAAAATGTATTTCATGTGCGAGAGAATTCTCCACAAGTTTGCGCATTAATACTATACTATAGCAACTGAAGACTGGCAAGTAGGCGAACTGTAAAATAAATGCTTCTTATTATTAACTATATGTACAAGTACAAAACAGCTATGGTATACTTATTAAATATGAAGTGAAAATTTTGTTGGTGAAAACAGATCTTGTTTTCATCGCCTAAAATAAAGAATGAAGTAAGGAATGGGCGTGAGCTATGTGCAAATAAATGAATCGTTTATGGAAGAACTAGCTTTGAAAAAAGTAAAACAAGAACGTAGGAAAAGATTGAAATGGTTTGTCTATAAATTTTTAATGATTACCTTTGGTGCAATTCTAATGGGGGTTGGATTGGAACTTTTCCTAGTTAATAACCGAATTTTAGATGGTGGAGTTGTTGGTATTTCCATTATTATTTCCCAATTAACGCCGTTACCACTTGGGGTTTTAACTTTTGTTCTTAATATTCCTTTTTTCATTATTGGTTACCGGAAAATCGGAAAAGTTTTTGCGCTATTTACTTTATACGGTATTGCAGTTATGTCGATTGTCACCCTGGTTTTACATGATATGAAACCGGTGACTGATGACTTGTTACTTGCCACTGTATTTGGTGGAATGACGCTTGGACTTGGAGTCGGTCTTGTTATTCGAAACGGTGGAGCGCTTGATGGGACAGAAATTATTTCTATTATTATCAACGGGCGTACACCATTTTCAACAGGACAAATAATTATGTTTATTAATATTGTGATTTTTATCGTAGCAGGTCTTGTGTTTAACTGGGACCGGGCAATGTATTCCTTGATTACATATTTCCTAGCGTATAAAGTGATTGATATTGTTATTCAAGGTGTAGATGAATCGAAAAGTGCTTTTATTATCAGTCGATATTACGAGGAAATTGGTGCAGAAATTATGGAACAGCTTGGAAAAGGTGTAACATACTTAGATGCAACTGGTGGATATTCTGGCGATGTAAGAAAAGTAGTTTTCGTTATCGTCTCTAGATTTGAAGAAGTAAAAGTGAAAGCTATTTTGGATGAGATTGATCCAGATGCCTTTTTGGCCGTCGGAGGAAGTATGTCCGAGGTTCGCGGTGGAAAGCTGATGAACACAAAAACACCACACCTATAACAAAGCTGAAACCATATGTCTCTTACTGGAGATATGTGGTTTTTTTGACGAAAGGAAACATTTGTTTGTATAATAGGGCTATAGTATGAGCTACAGAATGAATAGATGTGCTATAATGAAACAAGCAAAAAAAGGAATAGGTGGGACTTGAAATGGCGACACAAAAGAAAAAAACGACTGGACGAAAGAAAACGTCCACACGTTCAAAAAAGAAAAAATCTGCTTCTTTTCGTATAGAGATAACAGGTATAGTGCTCATTGCAATAGGGCTTATCGGAATATTACAATTAGGTTTTATCGGTCGAGGTTTTTTTGCTCTGGCTGAAATGTTTGTTGGTCTTCTAAGCTATGTTTTACTTGCAGGAATAGTTATACTTGGTGGTTATATGGTTATTAGAAGGAAGATGCCTCGCCTTTTTAGCAAACGATTAGTAGGTATTTATCTGATTGTTTTAGGCTTTTTAACATATATACATATGTATTTTATTATTCATCATTTAGGGGCAAATGCGCCTGTTGTTTCCAGTACATGGAAATTAGTACTAGAAAATTTATTTAGACCAAATCAAGTGAGTTTTGTTGGCGCGGGGATGATTGGTGCCGCTATTACTTCGGTCACGTATTTCTTGCTGGACCGCCTTGGGACAAATATTATAGCTATTCTTTTAATTATTTATGGTTTTTCACTTGTATCCGGCGTTTCTATTCGTCAATTTTTCTCAAAAATAACAGAGTTTGTTCGTTACTTATTTTCAAAAGGTAAAGCAGCAACAGAAAAAGGTAAAGAAGTAAAAGCAAAACGAGATAAAAAGAAAGCTGAAAAAGCGGTTGATGTAGAGCCAGACGAAGTAATTGAGGTAGTCCAACCACTAACATCTATCAAAGAAGAAAAAACGCCACCAATTATTTCGAATTTTAGTTCCAAAGTAGAACAAGAGAAAGCACCTTTGGAAGAAAACGTAGATGTGAAAGAAAAAGAACTAGAAATGTTCCAACAAGAATCCTTTGAAAATGAAATTTATCAATTACCACCAGTAGATATTTTAGCACCAGCCAAAGTTACGGACCAAAGTAAAGAATATGACCAAATCAAAGTCAATGCAAAAAAATTAGAAGATACTTTTGAAAGCTTTGGAGTAAAAGCGAAAATTACACAAGTACATCTAGGACCGGCAGTGACAAAATATGAAGTGCAGCCATCTGTAGGTGTCAAAGTAAGTAAAATTGTTTCATTAAGTGATGATATTGCTCTTGCTTTAGCTGCAAAGGACATTCGTATTGAAGCGCCGATTCCAGGTAAATCTGCTATTGGTATTGAAGTAGCCAACCAGAATGTAGCAATGGTTTCTTTACGTGAGGTGTTAGAAAATAATCCAAAAAACAATCCGGATGAAAAATTACAAATTGCGCTCGGTCGAGATATTTCTGGCGAGGCAATGATGGCCAACCTCGACAAAATGCCCCATCTGCTTGTAGCGGGAGCGACTGGTAGTGGGAAATCCGTTTGTATTAATGGCATCATTACGAGCATTTTGCTTCGTGCTAAACCACATGAAGTAAAAATGATGATGATAGATCCTAAAATGGTAGAGTTAAACGTGTATAATGGTATTCCGCATTTACTTGCACCAGTTGTCACTAATCCTAAAAAAGCCGCTCAAGCTTTGCAAAAAGTAGTTGCTGAAATGGAGCGCCGTTATGATTTGTTTTCACATACAGGTACGCGAAATATGCAAGGCTATAATGATTATGTAAAAAAACAAAATGAGCTTAACGAAGAAAAACAACCAGAATTACCGTTTATTGTAGTAATTGTGGATGAATTAGCAGATTTAATGATGGTTGCTTCAAATGATGTAGAAGATGCTATTACACGACTTGCACAAATGGCTCGTGCAGCTGGAATACATTTAATTATTGCAACTCAACGACCATCTGTGGATGTAATTACAGGAGTTATTAAAGCAAATATTCCATCTCGAATCGCTTTTGCTGTATCTAGTTCTATTGATTCAAGGACTATTTTAGATATGGGCGGGGCGGAAAAACTATTAGGTCGGGGAGATATGTTACTTCTTCCTGTTGGATCTAGCAAGCCAACTCGCATCCAAGGTGCCTTTTTATCCGATGCTGAAGTGGAGGATGTTGTTAATTATGTTATCTCACAACAAAAGGCGCAGTATGTGGAAGAAATGATACCTGATGATATTCCTGAGGTGGAAGGCGAAGTTACCGATGAACTTTATCATGAAGCTGTGGAGCTTGTTGTAGAAATGCAAACAGCCTCTGTATCCATGTTGCAAAGAAAATTCCGGATTGGCTATAACCGGGCAGCAAGATTAATTGATGAAATGGAGCAAAGAGGCGTCGTCGGACCTCATGAAGGTAGCAAACCAAGACGTGTAAATGTGGAAATCACACCGGATAATGAATAAATGAAAAAGGTTGCGACTTTATGCGCAACCTTTTTTTAAGATAATAAATCTCGTTTTTGGGCTTCGATTTCTTTTTTGCTTGAGGCGTATTTTCCTTGAGTTCGCTCGAGGAGTTCATCAAAAAATGCAGGTAATTCTCTTTGACTAAGTTCGACTCCTTCAGCAGTAATACCGCCTTTAGTAGCAACTCGCTCAATTAAGCCATTAAAAGTATAATCAGCTTCAACTAAAAGTTTAGAAGTACCAGCTAATGAAAAATTAATCATTTGAAAGACTTCAGCATCAGATAAAGTAGATCGACGTAGTGTGGCTTCTACAAATTGTTCGAATATAGCAGCAATAATACCAGGAGAAGAGCTTGTTAAATCACTTGCAATATCCATATTTTCTTCTCGGATAGTCATCACATGACCAAAATGTTCAAATGCAGATTCTAACCAGTTAGTGTTAGAACGAGAAACCGTGTCAGCATGAGCAATCAAAGTTGTACCCACACCAACACTTGTTGTGATAGAAGGTATTAATTTACTAACTTGTAATTGAGGTGAAATATCTAATATGTCAACGGTACTTACACCAGCTGCAATAGAAATCACATGACGCTCAGGAGTTAAAACAGAAGCGCAATCTTGGATGAGCGGCAACACAGCAAGAGGTAATTTACAAATAAAACTATGTTCTGCTTTGGTAAAAACCTCTGCTTCATTAGCAGCTAATTGCGTAGTAGGATATTTAGCATAAAACGCTTTAAAATGTTTATTTTCGGAGCTGGAATAAAGGATGATTTCCTCTGGAGTAGCCGTTTTTGTTTCAATCATTTTAGATGCAATTAAAGTCGCCATACTTCCAAAACCAATAAAACCTATTTTTGTCATTTTCATCCCGCCTTTCATCATTATTTTTATTATGAAGGGAATAAAATGGTATTGCAACTAAATTAGATTGTTTGCTTTTTCACGTTAACGCGCTTGTTTCAAGGGATTGCTCAAAAACAAATGATTTAGACAGGATTGAATTTTCTGAATTCATTTGCATTAAAAATTTATCAACTTGGTTATTTATTTATTTTATTTTCCGTGTTATATTAAGAACAGTTAGAGAAGACGTTAAATGTTTTTGTGCGTTTTCTGAAAAAGGGACCATACATAATTTTAATACGCGCCTGAATGTTTGTTTTGACAGATAGCTCTGACTAACATTATATCTCTCGGGAGGGGTTTTAAGGTGAAAAAGCGTACATTTGCTTTCGCACTATCAATGATTATTGCTTCTGGCGTTATCCTAGGTGCTTGTGGTTCAGGCAGCGACGATAAAAAAAGTGGCGATGATAAGAGCAGTAAAGATTTTACAGTAGCAATGGTTACAGATACTGGTGGCGTTGATGACCGTTCGTTTAACCAATCAGCATGGGAAGGCTTACAAAAATTTGGTAAAGCTAACGACATGAAAAAAGGTACAGATGGTTATAACTACTTGCAATCAGCTTCTGAAGCAGACTACAAAACAAACTTAAACACTGCTGTTCGTAGCGATTATGATTTAATTTATGGAATTGGTTACAAACTGAAAGATGCAATTGAAGAAGTTTCTAAACAAAAACCTAAAAATCAATTCGCTATTGTTGATGACACAATTGATGACCGTGATAATGTAGTAAGTATTGGATTTAAAGATAACGATGGTTCTTACCTAGTTGGTGTTGTAGCCGGCTTAACAACAAAAACAAACAAAGTTGGATTTGTTGGTGGAGTAAAAGGAACAGTTATCGACCGTTTTGAAGCTGGTTTTACTGCTGGCGTAAAAGCTGTTAATCCTAAAGCACAAATTGATGTTCAATATGCAAACGATTTCGCTAAAGCAGACAAAGGACAACAAATCGCTTCTTCCATGTATTCTAGTGGAGTAGATGTAATTTTCCATGCTGCTGGTGGTACTGGTAACGGTGTCTTTGCAGAAGCTAAAAACTTGAAGAAAAAAGATCCTAGCCGTGCTGTTTGGGTAATCGGTGTTGACCGTGACCAATGGGACGAAGGAAAAGTTACAGCAAACGATGGCAAAGATTACAATGTAACTCTTACATCTGAAATCAAACGTGTTGATATTGCTGTAGAAGACCTTGCTACTCGTGCAAAAGCTGGAGATTTCCCTGGTGGAACAAAAATTGAATATGGTCTTGACAAAAATGCTGTAGGGCTTTCTGATCATCAAGACAATATTTCTAAAGATGTTTTAGCTAAAGTAGAAGAATATAAACAAAAAATCGTTGATGGGGACGTTAAAGTTCCTGAAAAACCTTGATTTTATAGTTATAAAAACTGAGTAATACGAAGGAAGTAAAACCTTTTATGAAAGTCGGTATTAATTGTACCGGCTTTCATAAAAAAATAATTTGTAAGCGTTTTAATTTAATAGGTAAACCCTTTTACTAAAAGAAAATAATCGGTATATTGGAATTTATGATTGCAATGAATGCCATTTAGAAATAAAATAAGGAGATGGCTTTTTTATAAGCTTAAAATTGCAAGGCAAGCTTTCGTACATAGATGGGGTATAATGAATCGTGACTGACAACATACAAAGCTTTTTAAGCGAAAAAGTCATTAACAACAAACGGATAAAAAACTCGGAACCTTCTTCGGGAGGAAGTACGGGGAGAGGCGGCGTCCTTCGAGAGAATCGCGCGTGTGGCTGTTTTTCCAGTTTGAACCAGACGACAAGGGGAGTGAAGAAGTGGACTTTGTTATTGAAATGTTAGGAATCAGGAAGGAATTCTCTGGATTTGTAGCAAATGATAACATTACCTTACAGTTAAAGCAGGGAGAAATTCATGCTTTGTTAGGTGAGAATGGCGCAGGGAAATCTACGCTAATGAATGTCTTGTTTGGTCTATATGAACCAGATGGCGGCGAAATTCGTGTTCGTGGTACGAAAGAAAATATTAGCAGCCCGAACAAAGCAAATGAGCTTGGAATCGGAATGGTCCATCAGCATTTCATGTTAGTGGATAAATTCACGGTTGCTGAAAATATCATTCTTGGTAAAGAACCGAGCAAGCTTGGCGTTATCGAAAAGAAAAAAGCGGTAGAAGAAATTAAAGAAATTTCTGATCGATACGGTTTACGAGTTGATCCAAATGCTGTTGTACGCGATATTTCCATCGGTATGCAACAACGTGTGGAAATCCTAAAAACACTTTATCGTGGTGCAGATATTTTAATTTTTGATGAACCAACTGCTGTTTTAACACCTCAAGAGATTAAAGAATTGATTCAAATTATGCGTTCTCTTATAAAAGAAGGCAAATCAATTATTTTAATTACACATAAATTAAAAGAAATTATGGATGTTTGTGATCGTGTAACAGTTATCCGCCGTGGTAAAGGTATGGGTACAGTGAACGTTCCTGAAACAACTCCACAAGACTTAGCTAATTTAATGGTTGGTCGCGAAGTGGTTTTCACAACAGAAAAAATAGAAGCCACTCCTGGAAAAGATGTTTTAGAAGTGAAAGATTTAGTTGTTAAAGAAAGTCGCGGCGTTGAAAGTGTTCGCGGACTGAACTTAACAGTCAGAGCTGGTGAAATTGTTGGAATTGCTGGCGTTGATGGTAACGGTCAAAGTGAACTTATTTCTGCCATTGCAGGTCTTTCGAAAGTGACAAGTGGAAGTATTCTTCTAAACGGTGAGCATATTGAGAATAAAAAACCTCGTAAAATTACGGAAGCTGGTTTAGGTCATATTCCAGAAGATCGTCATAAACATGGTTTAGTACTCGAAATGTCTTTAGGAGAAAATATTGCTTTACAAACATACTATAAAAAACCTATTTCAAGTAAAGGCTTCCTCAATCATAAAGCAATGTATGATTTTGCACGTGAGCTAATTGAAGAATATGATGTTCGGGCAAGTAGTGAATACGTAGCTGCTAAATCACTTTCTGGCGGGAATCAGCAAAAAGCGATTATAGCTCGAGAAATACACCGTAATCCAGATTTCTTAATTGCGGCTCAGCCAACACGTGGACTAGATGTTGGCGCAATTGAATTCATTCATAGACGTTTGATTGAACAACGAGATAATGGAAAAGCGGTACTACTTATGTCGTTTGAATTAGATGAAATCATGAATGTTAGTGACCGTATTGCGGTTATTTATGAAGGGAAAATTGTTGCTATTGTTGATCCAAAAGAGACAACGGAGCAAGAACTTGGTCTTATGATGGCTGGTTCATCCAAACAGGAAGCGGAAATGGGGGAAAAAGAGCATGTCTAAACGACTACAAGCATTAGTTATCCCAGTTACAGCCGTTATCCTAGGACTTATCTGCGGTGCGATCATCATGCTTATTTTTGGATATGACCCAATTGCTGGTTACTCAGCGCTTATAGAAGGTGTTGTTGGAGAAAATTTCTATATTGGGGAAACGATTCGCCAAGCTACACCATATATTTTAGTTGGTCTATCTGTCGCTGTTGCATTCAAAGCTGGACTTTTCAACATCGGTGCGGAAGGTCAAATGCTTATGGGGTGGTTAGGTTCCATCATCATCGCTGTAAACTTTGAAGGCTTAACTAAATGGATTCATTTACCGCTTGCAATTATTACTGGTATGGTTTTCGGTGCAATTTGGGCATTCATTCCAGGTATTTTAAAAGCAACTTTACGAGTAAATGAAGTTATTGTCACCATTATGCTCAACTACACAGCACTTTATATTTTCAACTACGTAGTACAAAATCTACTTACAGATGGTTTAGATAAAACACAAGAAATTCATGCATCTGCTTCATTACAATCTGAATTACTACAATCCATGACCGATTATTCGTCTTTACATTGGGGGATATTGATTGCCCTTGGTTTTGCACTTATTATTTGGTTAATGCTAAATAAAACAACATTCGGTTATGAAATCGAGGCAGTTGGATTTAATGAAAATGCATCGCAATATGCCGGTATGAGTGTGAAGAAAACCATTATCTTCTCTATGGTTATTGCTGGAGCACTTGCTGGTCTTGGTGGTGTTATGGAAGGTCTTGGAACATATGGAACGGCTTATGTTTTAACTTCTTCTCCAGGAATCGGTTTTGACGGTATTGCCGTTGCATTACTCGGAGGAAGTTCTCCAATTGGAATTGTCTTCTCTGCTATTTTGTTCGGGGCTCTAAAAGTAGGAGCGTTAAACATGCCAGCAGTTGCAGGCGTACCAAACGAATTAGTCAATGTAATTATCGCTCTGATTATCTTCTTTGTGGCATCCAGCTACATTATCCGCTGGGCGATGGCAAAATTTAAGAAGGGGGCGAAAGCAGAATGACAGCCATTTTAGCGACAATTGTTTCTAGTACACTGCTTATGGCAGGCCCGCTAATTTTTACAGCACTCGGGGGCGTTTATTCCGAACGTGGCGGTGTAGTCAATATTGGGCTAGAAGGTATGATGGTAATGGGAGCATTTTCTGCTATCGTCTTTAACCTTACTTTCCAAGATACTTTTGGTAATTTAACTCCTTGGATTTCACTTATCGCAGCAATGCTAGTAGGAGGATTATTCTCGCTAGTTCATGCCGTTGCAACAATTAATTTCCGCGCAGACCATGTTATCAGTGGTGTTGCGATTAACTTTTTAGCAACAGGTCTTTCTTTATTCCTTGTAAAAGTAATTTATGATAAAGGCCAAACAGATCAAATCAAATATTACTTCGGTAAACCGGATATTCCAGTTTTAAGTGATATTCCAGTCATTGGTGATATATTCTTTAAAAACGTTCCGGTAATGAGTTATGTGGCGATTATTTTTGCAATCGTTTCTTGGTTCATTATTTATAAAACTCGCTTTGGTCTTCGTCTACGTTCAGTAGGGGAGCACCCTCTGGCAGCTGACACAATGGGGATCAAAGTTCGTTGGATGAGATATCAAGGTGTTATCATTTCTGGTATTCTTGGCGGCTTAGGTGGCGCTGTGTACGCACAATCATTTACACTTGATTTCGGACACGCAACTATTTCCGGTCAAGGTTATATGGCTCTAGCAGCAATGATATTTGGTAAATGGAACCCACTTGGAGCAATGGGAGCGGCAATTTTCTTCGGATTTGCGCAATGTTTGGCAATTACCGGCGGCTCGTTACCTTTTTTCAAAGATATTCCAGACGTTTACTTGCAAATTGCGCCTTATGTATTAACAATTCTTGCGCTTGTTGGCTTTATCGGTAAATCCGAAGCTCCAAAAGCAGATGGTGTGAACTACATTAAAGGTAAATAAAACATAAGAGCAGTCTAGATATAATTCTAGGCTGTTTTTTTGTGCTAGAAAATTGTGCGTGGCAACAACTTAGGATACAATAAGAAAGTGAGATCATTGCTTGAAAGGAGCATTATAATGACAGACAAAATATTTCAAGAAAAAGTTGGTCCGGTTGCACTTACAATCGTTCCTACCCAAAAATATAAATCAAATAAAATTGTTTTTAAATTCCGCGCTCCATTAGAAAGAGAAACGGTAACAAAAAGATCTTTACTTTCGATATTGTTAGAAACAAATAGTAAAAAATATCCAACACAAACTGCTTTCAGAAAACAGTTAGCTAATTTATATGGCGCAAATTTTTATACAACTACAGCAAAAAAAGGAAACGAACATGTTTTAACCGTTGTTTTTGATATGATTGATGGGCAGTTTGTATCAGATGGGGAACATATTTTAAACGATGCTTTTCAATTTATGGAAGAAGCATTATTTCAACCCAATGTGACAAATGGCTCTTTTGACGAAGCAATTGTTGCTCGCGAAAAAGAAAATTTGAAAAGTAGTTTAGAAGGAATTTATGATGATAAAATCAGATTTGCCTCTAAAAGATTAATCGAAGAAATGTTCCAAGACGATGCTTTTCGTTTCGGATCTGCTGGTGTTTTAGAAGATGTTGACGCCATTACAGCAAAAGATTTATATGATTATTATCTACAATTTATTTCTGAAGATGTAATTGAAATATTTATATGCGGGGACGTAACTAAAGATGAAGTCATGCCATTAATTGAAAATATGGCTTTTGCTCCGCGTCCTGAACGAAAAGGTATTTTTTATACAAAAAAAGCGCCTGAAAAAACACGCGTTATTCATGAACAACAAGCCATTAACCAAGGAAAACTTGTTCTTGGCTTCCAAACAGAAACTTTATTTGGAGACGATGATTTTGTCGCATTACAACTTGCTAACGGCCTTCTTGGTGGTTACGCGAATTCCAAGATTTTTATTAATGTTCGGGAAAAAGCAAGTCTGGCTTACTATGCCTCAAGCCGAATTGATTCATTTAAGGGATATATGATTATTTCAGCGGGTATTGATGAAGTGAATTACGAGCAAGCTTTAACGATAATTGAAGAACAAATTGTCGCAATGAAGCAAGGTGACTTTACAGAAGATGAATTAAATCAAACCAAAGAAATGTTGATTAATCAATTACTTGAAACAAACGACCAAGCACAAGGTCTAATTGAACTTGTTTATAACAATGTTTTACGCGAAGCAAATCTAGATTTAGATAATTGGATTAAAGTAATTAAACAAACAACAAAAGAAGAAGTAGTGGCTGCTATTAACAAAATCAAACCCGACACAACTTATTTCTTGAGTAAGGGAGGAGAAGAACTTCATGGAAAAAATCACATTTGAGCAAGTAAAAGAAGCTGTATTTCATGAAAAAATGGCAAATGGTTTACAAGTTTATCTTCTTCCAAAACAAGGATTTAGTAAAACCTATGCTGTTTTTACAACTAATTATGGCGCAATTGATAATAATTTCGTACCAATTGGTGAAACGGAATTCACTAAAGTTCCAGATGGTATTGCCCATTTCTTAGAACATAAAATGTTTGAAAAAGAAGACGGCGATGTTTTCTTTAAATTCGGTGAAAAAGGCGCGTTCACAAATGCTTTTACTTCTTTTACAAAAACAGCCTATCTTTTTTCAAGCACTTCTCGTGTGGAAGAAAACTTGGAAACATTAATTGATTTCGTACAAGCACCTTATTTTACAGAAGAAACAGTTGAAAAAGAAAAAGGTATTATTGGCCAAGAAATCAGAATGTATGATGATGATCCAGATTTTCGTGCTTATTTTGGTGTGATTGAAAATATGTATCATAATCATCCCGTAAAAATTGATATCGCAGGTACAGTCGAGTCTATTGCAGAAATTAATAAAGATTTACTCTACCTTTGCTATAACACATTCTATCATCCTAGTAATATGGTGCTTTTCGTTGTAGGTAATTTAGAACCAGAACAAATGATGGACCAAATTCGTGCCAATCAAGCAAAAAAAGATTTTGCCGAAGCTGCGCCAATCAAGCGTCATTTCCCTGAAGAACCAAAAACTGTTTCAGTAAAAGAACGTAAAATACATTTCCCAGTGCAAATTGCAAAAAATTTGGTGGGCATTAAAGAAGATATCGGTTCTTTAGAAGGGCAAGCAGCTATCAAACAAGAAATTATTGGTGATGTAGCGCTCGAGATGTTATTTGGCACAACCTCTGATACCTATCTGGAATTGTATAATAAAGGTATAATTGACGATACTTTTGGATACGACTACACACTTCAAGATAGTTTTTCGTTCGTGCTTGTAGGTGGCGATGCGAAAGACCCTGATAAACAAACTGCGAAAATCATTGAAGCGATAAAAAAAGCAGCTAAAAATGGTTTAAATGAAGCTGATTTGGCTTTAGTGAAACGTAAACGGATTGGTCAATTTTTGCGATCACTTAACTCACCTGAGTTTATTGCCAATCAATTCAGCCAGTATGTAATGAAATCTGCTTCTTTATTTGATATTTTGCCTCTAATGGAAACAGTCACATTAGAAGAAGTAAATTCTTTTGTTAAAAATTTAGATGAAGAAGAACGGACTACTAGTTTCCAACTCCTTCCAGAAAAATAAACATATTTATGCCATTTTTTCTTTTTTTAGTATAAAAAATGGCATAAATTCTTAAGTCATGCTATCATAAAAGAAATAGACTGGAAAGGGTTGCCTTTTTTTGGATAAAGAAACAAAATATGCTTTTGTTACTGGAGCTAGCGGTGAAATTGGACAAGCGATTTGTATAGCACTTGCAAAAGCTGGCTGGAACTTGTATCTTCATTATTATCAAAATAGACAAGCTGTGGAAGATATAGTGCCAAAACTACAAGCTGAAAACATCGATGTCATATTGATTCAAGCCGATTTTGATGATTTTTCAAGTTTAAAAGAGATAGAAAAGCAAGTTTTTCAAGTAGATGCATTTATCCATGCAGCAGGGCATTCTCACTATGCTTTATTCCAGGATACTACAGATTTAGATATGACAAAATTATGGAATGTCCATATGTATATGCCAATGCGTTTAATCCAGATTTTCATACCAAAACTTATGAAAAGTCAGCAAGGAAGAATTGTTTTCATCAGTTCTATCTGGGGAGAAATTGGCGCGTCAATGGAAGTCGTTTATTCTACAGTAAAAGGCGCTCAAATTGCTTTTTGTAAGGCTCTTAGTCAAGAAGTTGGACTGTCGGGCATAACTGTTAACGCAGTAACTCCAGGTGTTGTAAAAACGAAAATGATGGATCAATTTTCGCTGGAAGAAAAAGAAATATTACGTCAGGAAATTCCTTTAAAACGTTTTGCAAAACCGGAAGAAATTGCAGAAACCGTAGAATTTTTAACAAGTAAAAAAGCAAGCTATATCACTGGAGAAGTTTTGCGCTTAAATGGCGGTTGGCTTATGTGAATTTTAATAAAAGTGGAAATTTGAATTTAATAATGGTAGGTGTTTAATTTTGACAGAACTCGGTGATAAACTGAAACAAGCTAGACGTGAAAAAGGACTCAGTTTAGACGACTTGCAACAGATAACGAAAATTCAAAAACGTTATTTAGTAGCGATTGAAGAAGGAAATTATGCTGTAATGCCTGGGAAATTTTATGCAAGGGCATTTATTAAACAATATGCTGAAGCTGTTGGGCTCGATAGTGCAACGCTTTTTGATGAGTTTGAGAGTGAAGTTCCAGATACACCGCAACAAGAAGTAGTTAACAATGAGCCAACTCGAGTACAAAGTAAAAGAAACCCGATGCCTGCTCAATCAGTAGGTAATCAAACAAATTCTCGTAATCGTTTCTTTGATATTTTACCAAAAATTCTAATTGCTTTATTTATCGTCTTCATTCTTTTCATTATTTGGTTTTTCTTGCTTAATAAACAAGATAATTCAACTGAAAAAGTGAAAACAGATACTAGCAATCCAACGGTGAAAGTTGAAGATTCAACAAAAGACAAGGATACGAGTAAAGACACTACAAGCAAAGATACTACAAAAAAAGACACTACTTCTGATGATAAAAAATCTACAGAAGAAGCAAATAAAGACAAAAAAGAAGACACCTCCAAAGAACTTGAAATCACTAAAGGCGAAACGTCTGGAAATGCAACCACTTATACAGTGAAAAATACAGACAAGATGGCACTATCGCTCAGCGCAACTGGTGACTCATGGATTGGCGTTTCTGATGCGAGTGGAGCTACTATCCAAAATGTAACTTTATCTGCTCAGAATCCTTCTGCTGAGATTGATTTAGGCACGAACAAAACTGTTTCTGTAGTTATTGGAAACTCGCCTGTTACAACTGTTAAAATTAATGATAAACAACTGGAATTAGCTCCTACACTTGTGAAGCAAGTGCTCACAATTAAATTAGAAGAAGCTAGTGATACTAGTTCCGATTCAAGCTCAAGTGCAGAATAAGTTGTTTTATGTGGCGAAATCTAATAAGTAGATTTCGCCAACATTTTTTATAATTACATACGTTTTAAATGTAAAAAAGGAGAGAAAAAAATGAACTTACCTAATAAATTGACGGTTATTCGAATTTTCATGATACCAATTTTTGTCATTCTTTGTGTAGTACCTTTTGATTGGGGAAGCGTAAGTTGGCTTGATTCGACTATTTCGGTCACAAGCTTAGTTGCAACAATTATATTTATTGTCGCTGCTTTGACAGACTGGTTCGATGGATATTTAGCACGTAAATATAATTTAATTACCAATTTTGGTAAATTCGCAGATCCAATGGCAGATAAGCTTTTAGTGGCAGCTGCTTTCATAATTTTGGTTGAAATGCACATTGCTCCATCATGGGTAGTTATTTTAATTATCAGTCGTGAGCTTGCTGTAACTGGTCTTCGCTTATTGCTAGTAGAAGGTGGAGAAGTTTTAGCAGCTGGTCAACTTGGTAAAATTAAAACATTCACACAAATGATTGCTATCCCGCTCATGTTACTTAATAATTTCCCATTTGCTTGGACAGGCATTCGTGTAGATTTAATTTTCCTATATGTATGTGCATTCTTTGCAGTATGGTCGGGAATAGACTATTTCTACAAAAATCGTGGTGTATTCAAAGGATCCATGTAATAAATAAAAAAGCATACCATCGTGTGCTTTTTTCTATACAAAAAAATCGAATGGGAGATGAATCAAAATGGCAAGTGCAGAGATTATTGCAGTGGGAACAGAATTATTACTAGGACAAATCGTGAACTCTAATGCAGCATTTATTTCACAAGAATTAGCTGCTGATGGGATTTACGTTTATCATCACACCGTTGTTGGTGATAATCCTGAACGTTTAAAAGAAGTAATAAAAATTGCAGAAAATCGTAGTGATATTTTAATATTTACAGGTGGACTTGGACCAACAGAAGATGATATTACAAAACAAATCTTAGCTGATCATTTAAACAAAAGGTTAGTAGAAGACGAGTTTCATATGAATAAAATTACGGAATATTTCACATCAAGAAGTAGAAAAATGACGGAAAATAACAAATTACAAGCCGTTATTATTGAGGATTCAGTTGTACTAAATAACGACTATGGCTTCGCAGCTGGTATGTATTTAAAAGCAAATAAGCATACATATATTTTATTGCCTGGTCCCCCGTCTGAAATGAAGCCAATGTTTACTAGCTATGCTAATCCGCTTCTTGTAAGTGAAAATGGCGAAAAAATTATTTTAGAATCTAAAATAATGCGATTTTTCGGTATAGGTGAGTCTCAATTGGCTGCAGATTTAAATGATTTAATTCTTAATCAAGTAAATCCAACACTTGCAACATATGCAGGCGACAATGAGGTTGTAGTTCGTATCACTGCTACAGCTAGTACAAAAGAAAAAGCAGCTGCATTAGTAAAGGATATGGAAGAAGAGATTTTACGCCGTGATGGTACTTTCTTATACGGCTATGGAGAAGTTTCCTTGCCAGAACATGTAACGGCAATGTTATTAGAAAGAAAAATGACGATAGCTGCTGCTGAAAGTTTTACAGCTGGATTATTCCAAGCTGAAATTGCTCGTTTTCCTGGTATATCAAGTATATTTAAAGGCGGAATGGTAACTTATAGTGAAGAAGTTAAGCAATCAATGTTGCAAGTCCCAGCTGAAGTTATAGAAGAGCATGGTGTTGTAAGTTCGGAATGTGCCAAAGTAATGGCGGAAAATGTAAGACGCCTTTGTGACACGGATATTGGTATTAGTTTTACTGGTGTAGCTGGTCCAGATAGTCTGGAAGGTCACCCAGCAGGCACAATTTGGATTGGCTTAAGTGTCAAAGGGAATGAATCTGAAGCATTTCAGTATGTGTATGGTCGTGATAGAAACCATAATCGACGTAGAGCAGTAAAACAAGGATTTCAACTAATTAAGCATTTTTTAGAAACGAATAAGTGAATTCCACCTAAAGAAAAAACAATTATTTTCAAGAAAAAGTAAATATTAAGCATAAAAAAGTATTAGACGAACCCTTTGAATCCCGCTATAATAAAGGAGAAAGCAGCCGGTGCTTACACAAAATAAAAAATACGAATAAATGTTCGCTTTTTGCTTGCTTCTCACTCTGAAATGCGTTATAGTAATTCTAGGAAAAACATTCTGACTGTTTTTTTGAGAGAGAAGAAGTAAAGAAACAGCTATTAGGATATTTATGAAGGAGGCAACAACGTGAACGATCGTCAAGCGGCATTAGACCAAGCATTAAAACAAATTGAAAAACAATTCGGTAAAGGTTCCATCATGAAATTAGGGGAACATTCAGACCAAAATATATCTACTATTTCCAGTGGCTCATTAGCATTAGATATTGCTTTAGGAGTCGGCGGATATCCTCGAGGACGTATCATTGAAGTTTATGGACCAGAAAGTTCTGGTAAAACAACCGTTGCACTACATGCGATTGCTGAGGTTCAAGCACAAGGTGGCACAGCAGCATTTATTGATGCCGAACATGCTCTAGACCCAGCATATGCGAAAAACTTAGGTGTTAACATTGATGAATTACTATTATCTCAACCTGATACAGGAGAACAAGCTTTAGAAATCGCAGAAGCATTAGTAAGAAGTGGTGCAGTCGATATGTTGGTTATTGACTCTGTAGCCGCATTAGTACCTCGCGCAGAAATTGAAGGCGAAATGGGTGATGCGCATGTTGGTTTACAAGCGCGTTTAATGTCTCAAGCTCTACGTAAACTTTCCGGAGCTATCAATAAATCCAAAACAATTGCTATTTTCATTAACCAAATCCGTGAAAAAGTTGGTGTTATGTTTGGTAACCCTGAAATAACTCCTGGTGGGCGCGCACTTAAGTTCTATTCCACTGTTCGTCTAGAAGTAAGACGTGCGGAACAACTTAAACAAGGTACAGATGTAATGGGTAACAAAACCAAAATCAAAGTTGTAAAAAATAAGGTAGCTCCCCCATTCCGTATTGCGGAAGTAGATATCATGTACGGAGAAGGTATTTCACGCGAAGGTGAACTTGTTGATATGGCTGCAGAAGTAGACGTAATCAATAAGAGTGGTTCTTGGTATTCATACAAAGAAGAACGTATCGGTCAAGGCCGTGAAAATGCAAAACAATATTTGAAAGAACATACAGACATCCGTGATGAAATTTCACAACGTGTTCGTGAAGAATATGAAATTGATGGAGCGAACAAAGAACCTCTTGAAGAAACAGAAGAGACTTTAAGTTTGCTAGATGACGAATAATTGATACCAAATACGCAGTAGGAATTTTACTTCCTACTGCGTATTTTTTATTATTTTAAAAAAACTACGGAAAATAAGCTGACATTTCATTCCTTTTCTTGACATTGTATGCTTTGACCTATAAAATTAAGTTGTATATTTTATATTGCTGGGAGACAAGGGGGATGTTTTTCCTTTGAAAATCGGCTTCAACCGAATGGGGAGATTAGCGCTCGGTTGTTGATGAAAAATACGCATGTGCCAGATAATTCTGGCCACCGACATAACAATAACGAAAATTGAATAGCAAAGGAGGTGTAAGGATGACAATCGCAATCACGATCATCTCCAGTTTGCTTTTCTTAATCGTCGGTCTAGTTGTTGGTTCTCTAATTTTTAAATCTAGTACAGAGAAAAAACTGGCTGCTGCAAGGGGGACTGCTGAATTAATTGTAGAAGATGCCAAGAAAGAAGCAGAAACTACAAAAAAAGAAGCATTGCTTGAAGCGAAGGAAGAGAATCATAGGTTACGTACTGAAATCGAAAATGAACTTCGTGGGCGAAGAACAGAGACACAGAAAGCAGAAAATCGCTTATTGCAAAGGGAGGAAAACCTCGACCGTAAAGATACTTCTTTAAGTAAACGAGAAGCTACACTTGAAAGAAAAGAGGAGAGTATCAGTAAACGTCAACAACAAATTGAAGAGAAAGAAAGCAAACTAGCTGAGATGATTCAAGCGGAGCAGACAGAACTTGAAAGAATTTCTGCGCTCAGCAAAGAAGAAGCGAAATCTATCATCCTTAACCAGGTAGAAGATGAATTAACACATGATACTGCAATCATGGTCAAAGAAACAGAAAACCGGGCCAAGGAAGAGTCGGATAAAAAAGCAAAGAATATTCTCTCACTAGCTATCCAGCGTTGTGCAGCTGATCATGTGGCAGAAACAACAGTATCTGTTGTTACCTTACCAAATGATGAGATGAAAGGACGAATTATCGGACGTGAAGGCCGTAATATTCGTACGCTAGAAACGCTTACAGGGATTGACTTGATAATTGATGATACACCGGAAGCAGTTATTCTTTCCGGATTTGATCCAATTCGACGTGAAATCGCTAGAATCGCCTTAGAAAAACTTGTTCAAGATGGACGAATCCATCCTGCTCGAATTGAAGAAATGGTGGACAAAGCCCGTAAAGAGGTTGATGAACACATTCGTGAAGTCGGGGAACAAGCAACATTTGAAGTTGGAATTCACTCCATCCATCCTGATTTGATAAAAATTCTTGGCCGCTTGCGTTATCGTACTAGTTACGGACAAAACGTTCTTAACCACTCACTCGAAGTTTCGAAACTTGCTGGTATTTTGGCAGGAGAGCTTGGCGAAGACGTTACGCTTGCTAAACGGGCCGGACTACTTCATGACATTGGTAAAGCAATTGACCATGAAATTGAAGGAAGTCACGTTGAAATCGGCGTGGAACTTGCTACTAAATACAAAGAAAATGATGTGGTAATCAACAGTATTGCTTCCCATCATGGAGATACAGAAGCTACTTCTGTTATCGCAGTATTGGTTGCAGCAGCGGATGCACTTTCTGCTGCAAGACCAGGAGCTCGTAGTGAAACGCTTGAAAATTACATTCGTCGTTTAGAAAAATTAGAAGAAATTTCTGAGTCTTATGATGGTGTAGAAAAATCTTATGCAATCCAAGCAGGGCGTGAAGTACGTATCATCGTTGAACCAGATACAATTGATGATCTTTCTTCTTACCGACTTGCTCGCGACATAAGAAAACGAATTGAAGAGGAATTAGATTACCCTGGTCATATCAAAGTGACTGTAATTCGTGAAACAAGAGCAGTAGAATACGCTAAATAGTAATATAAAGGTACATCGCGAATTTATTTTGCGGTGTATCTTTTTTTAATCGTTTGCCTAGCTTGAATAAGAACGGTATAATTATAAGATAAACAAAATAAGGGAGGCGAAGTTTTTGAGTGATTGGAAAATTTTGCCAATGTCAAAAGAACACTATGCTGGTGTTGCGGCAGTTCACCAAGAAGGTATAGATACAGGAAATGCAACTTTTCAAGAAAAGGTACTCACGTTTGAATCATGGGACGCGAAGTATTTAAAAACTTGTCGACTAGTTGTCCTACTGAATGAGCAAGTGATTGGCTGGGCAGCACTACTACCATTTTCAAGTATGTATGCTTATCGCGGGGTAGCAGAGTTAAGCATTTATATAGCAAAAAGTGCTCGTGGAAAAGGTGTTGGAAAAGCATTAATGCAAGAAATTATTCAAGCAAGTGAAGAAAATGGCTTTTGGACATTACAATCCTTGATTTTCCCAGAGAATAAAGCTAGTATTTCACTTCATCATACATATGGTTTTCAAACTTTATGCATTCACGAAAAATTGGGTGAAATAAATGGGGATTTTCGTGATGTCGCCTTATTAGAACGAAGAAGTAATAGAAACGGAGAGTAACAAAATGAAAATACTATTTATCGGTGATGTGGTCGGTTCTATCGGTCGCGATGCCATAACAGAATATTTACCACAATTAAAGAAAAAATATAAACCCACAGTCACAATTATTAATGGAGAAAATGCTGCAAGCGGACGTGGAATTACAGAAAAAATTTATAAAGATTTTCTGGAACTTGGGGCAAATGCAGTAACACTTGGCAACCATACATGGGATAATCGTGATATTTTTGAATTTATCGATGAAGCTAAATATTTAGTACGCCCAGCCAACTTCCCAGACGATACGACACCAGGAACAGGTATGGTTTTTGTAAAAAGTAATCAACATGAAATTGCTGTTATTAACATGCAAGGCCGTACTTTTTTAGCGGATTTAGATGACCCTTTCCGCAAAATGGATACTTTGATAGAAGAAGCAAAAAAACGAACTCATATTATTTTTGTGGATTTTCATGCGGAAACAACGAGTGAAAAAGAAGCAATGGGTTGGTATTTAGACGGACGTGTAACAGCTGTCGTCGGCACACACACACATGTGCAAACGTCTGATAATCGTATTCTTCCAGAAGGAACAGCTTATTTGACGGATACTGGAATGACAGGTCCTTATGATGCTATTCTTGGAATGGAAAAAGAAGCAGTTATTCGCCGTTTTAAAACAGCCTTACCAACAAGATTTGAAGTACCTAAAACTGGCCGAGCAGTCCTATCTGGCTGTCTGATAACGTTAGACGAAAACACTGGAAAAGCGCAAAAAATTGACCGAATTCTCATCAATGAAGACCACCCATTTTCCTTTGATTAAGAATGGAGATGAAATTGTGACCGTTTCAAAAGAAGAAATTATGAAAAAAGCGACAGAACTTCGTGATGCACTTCAACAGACAGAAGAAGTATCATTTTACCGGCTAGCTGAGGAGAGAATAAACGCTAATTCCAAAGTAGCTGCGAAAGTTTCTAAAATAAAATCACTTCAAAAAGAAGCAGTGAATTTAGAACATTATCAAAAAATTGAAGCAATGAAACAAACGGAGAGTCAAATTGATAATGTTCGTGCGGATATTGATTCACTCCCAATTGTAACGGAATTCAGACGCGCCCAAGAAGACGCCAATGATCTATTACAGTCCATTACAACGGAGATTACAACAAAAGTAACTACTGAACTTGAAAAAGAAAATTAACCATTTAAAACTGCTGAAACACTAGCAGTTTTTTTCTTTTGAAGTCGCGGGGAAATGGAAATTTATGCTATAATGAAAGGATGAAAATGAAGTAAGGGATGATGAGATAATGACAGAATATACACCAATGATTAAGCAATACTTGGAAATCAAAGATAAATATCAAGATGCTTTCTTATTTTTCCGTTTAGGAGATTTTTATGAAATGTTTTTTGAGGATGCACTCAATGCTTCTCAAATTTTAGAAATTACATTAACAGGTCGTGAAGGTGGAACAAAAGAAAAAATACCAATGTGCGGCGTTCCTTATCATTCGGCGAGTGGTTATATTGACACGTTAATTGAAAAAGGATATAAAGTAGCCATTTGTGAGCAAGTAGAGGATCCTAAAACGACCAAAGGCATGGTGAAGCGTGAAGTAGTGCAATTAATTTCACCTGGAACTGTCATGGATGAACGTGGCTTAAAAGCGAAAGAAAATAACTATATCGCCTCGCTTTATTGCTACGAAGGAAAAGAATATGGTTTTGCTTATTCTGATTTATCTACAGGTGAATTAAAATCAACCGTTATTGAAGCTAGTGAAGATCGTTTAATTAACGAACTAACAACACTTTCGACAAGAGAATTAATTGTTTCGGAATCAGAAAAAACAGTGCTTTCAGATGTGATGAAGGAGCAACTTGGCTTAACTTTTTCCGTGCATGAAGAGGATACAATTCCTTCTGAAAACGAAAAATTAGTTACTCGTCATATGTCCCTATCAGAAAAACGGGCCATTGGTAAATTACTGCATTATTTAAAAGAAACTCAAAAGCGGGATTTAGGACATTTACAACAAGCTGTACATTATGAAACTAGTAACTATATGAAAATGGATTATTATTCCAAACGCAATTTAGAACTAGCGGAGTCCATTCGTGGAAAAGGACGTCAAGGTACACTATTATGGCTATTAGATAATACACAAACAGCTATGGGTGGAAGGATGCTTAAACAATGGATTGATCGTCCTTTAATAGACCGCAAGAAAATCATCGAACGTCAAAACGATGTTAGCGAATTAATGGCAAACTTTTTTGAGCGCCTAGAATTAGTAGAAAACTTGAAAAATGTCTATGACTTAGAACGCCTTGCTGGTCGAGTCGCATACGGTAATGTGAATGCCCGTGATTTAATTCAACTGCGGAATTCGTTATACCAAATTCCGCGTATTCGAGCGACTTTATTATCAATGAATAGTAAGAGCTTGACTGAACTAGCTAACCAATTGGATCCATGCGAACAATTGACGGAAAAATTGGAAGAAGCCATTATGGATTCTGCACCAATTTCGATTCGTGAAGGCGGGATTATAAAGGATGGCTATAATAGCCAATTAGATACGTATCGTGATGCAAGCCGCAATGGAAAAACATGGATTGCGGAATTAGAACGTAAAGAACGTGAACTAACGGGCATTAAAACGATGAAGGTAGGCTTTAATCGGGTATTTGGATACTATATTGAAGTTACCCGAGCAAACACGCATTTGCTCCCAGAAGGCCGCTATGAACGCAAGCAGACCCTAACAAATGCAGAACGTTATATTACTCCTGAACTAAAAGAAAAAGAAAAGCTCATTTTAGATGCAGAAGAAAAAAGTATGGAATTAGAATATCTATTATTTACTGAAGTACGCGAAATGGTAAAAGACTACATAGAGCGCCTACAAAAATTAGCAAAATCTGTCAGCGAAATTGATTGTTTGCAAAGTTTTGCGGATATTAGTGAGAAAAATCATTTCATTCGTCCGACATTAAGTGAAGATGGGTCACTACATGTAAAGCAAGGCCGTCACCCGGTAGTGGAAAAAGTAATGGGAGCGCAGAGCTATGTAGCTAATGACTGTGACTTGGATGAAAATCGTGAAATTCTTCTTATTACCGGCCCCAATATGTCAGGTAAAAGTACGTATATGCGCCAAGTAGCTCTAACTGCAATTTGTGCTCAAGTAGGATGCTTTGTTCCTGCTGAAGAAGCAACTTTACCAATTTTCGATCAAATTTTTACTAGAATTGGAGCAGCGGATGATTTAATTGCTGGACAAAGTACTTTCATGGTAGAGATGTTAGAAGCTCGAAACGCCATTGTCCATGCAACGAAAGATAGTTTAATATTATTTGATGAAATCGGTCGTGGAACTGCAACTTATGATGGTATGGCGCTTGCCCAAGCAATTATCGAGTATATCCATGAAAACGTCCATGCTAAAACTCTATTTTCCACCCATTACCATGAACTAACAGACCTTGAAAAAGAACTACGTGGTCTACAAAATATACATGTTAGCGCAGTGGAAGAAAACGGAAAAGTAGTCTTTCTTCATAAAATTAAAGAAGGACCAGCTGATAAAAGTTATGGTATTCATGTCGCTGAGTTAGCCGAATTACCGAAGTCTTTGATTGAGCGTGCAAGCCGTATTTTAGAACAATTAGAAAATGAGAACAAAAAAATAATTATTACTAATGAGAAACAACCAGAAGAAATTCATGAAGAAGTGCAATTATCCATGTTCCCAGTGGAACCGGAGAAAAAAACATCTTCTAAAGAAACAAAACTAATAAAAGAAATTGCATCGATGAATATTATGCAAATGACACCCATGGACGCAATGAACAAGCTATACGAGCTTCAAAGCAAAATCCATTAAAAGAGAAAGGCGGGTTTTTGAATGGCTAAACATATTGTTGAATTAACCGATGCTTTATCCAATAAAATAGCGGCGGGAGAAGTTGTAGAAAGACCTGCTTCTGTTGTTAAAGAATTAGTAGAAAATGCCATTGACGCAGGGAGCACCGTTATCGATATTTTGGTGGAAGAAGCGGGATTAAATAAAATTACAATTATTGATAACGGTAGTGGTATTGAAGAAGAAGATGTTGCAACCGCATTTCTACGCCACGCCACAAGTAAAATCAAAAATGAAGCAGATTTATTCCGTGTGCATACACTAGGTTTCCGCGGTGAAGCTTTACCTAGTATAGCTTCGGTTTCCCATTTATCCATGGAAACCTCTACTGGCGAAACAAAGGGAACGACTATTTCCCTTGAGGGCGGAAAAATCATGGAGCAAAAAAGCGGCCATGCCAGAAAAGGAACGCAAATCGAAGTTTCGCAACTATTCTTTAATACACCAGCTCGATTAAAATACTTAAAAAGTTTACCAACGGAACTTGGAAATATTACCGACATTTTAAATCGACTTGCCTTAGCACATCCGGATATTAGTTTCCGCTTTTCGCATAACGGAAAACCTTTACTACAAACAAATGGTAATGGTGATTTGCGACAAGTCATTGCAGCTATTTATGGCGTTTCAATTGCTCGGAAATCAATTCCAGTGAAAGCAGAGTCACTCGATTTTAACATTTCAGGATACGCTGTGTTGCCAGAAGTGAATCGTTCTAATCGTAACTATATCTCGACCATTATTAATGGCCGCTTTATCAAAAATTTTGCATTAGTTAAAGCAATTCAAGAAGGATATCACACACTTCTACCTATTGGGCGTTTTCCAATTATCGTTTTACAAATTGAAATGGATCCAATTATTGTAGATGTCAATGTTCATCCTGCAAAATTAGAAGTTCGTTTGAGTAAAGAAAAAGAACTTGGCCAGCTCATTAGTCAAATGATTAAAGAGGCTTTTCATCAATTGCAATTAATACCAGATGGAGAAGTTTCGAAAAAACAAAAAGAGCAACAAAAATCTGAACAAATTCAGATGTCATTTGAAGAAAATAAGCTACCAAAAGAAACACCAACACTTTTCTCCAAACCGAATGTCCCAGAATATGTTCCTTCTGATGAAGATACATCTCGAGAAGACGATTTTATTTTAGAAACACTGCCTACTTATGATTCAAAAATTCAACCTGAACAAGCAGAAGAGCCAAAAGAACGGATTCCTAAAATGTATCCAATTGGTCAAATGCATGCAACCTATATCTTTGCTCAAAACGAAAATGGTTTGTATATTATTGACCAACATGCCGCACAGGAACGGATTAAATATGAATTTTATCGGGAGAAAATTGGCGAAGTAAGCCGCGAACTGCAAGAATTACTAGTACCAATCGTCTTAGAATTCCCAACAGATGAATATGTTCGTTTGGAAGAACAAAAAACAAAATTAGAAGAAGTTGGTGTTTTTCTTGAAAACTTCGGACAAAATAGCTTTATTATCCGTGCACATCCAACTTGGTTTCCAAAAAATCAAGAAGAGGAAATGTTGCGGGAAATTATCGATGAAGCACTTTCGGCGCCGAGTATCAGCATTCATAAGTTAAGAGAAGATACAGCGATTATGATGAGTTGCAAAAAATCAATTAAAGCAAATCACTATTTGACTATGCAAGATATGGAAGCTTTGCTTGATACACTGAGAGAAGCAAGCGATCCATTCACATGTCCCCATGGTCGTCCTGTTATTATTCAATATTCGACTTACGAACTGGAAAAAATGTTTAAACGCGTAATGTAAAAGAGGAGGAATATCATTGGAGTTACCATTCTCTGGTCAACCGATCATCCCAGCAGCGCACAATCAAAAAGATATGGAAAAAATATTAGAACTAGATTTAACTTACATGGTTATGTTGGAAACACACGTCGCGCAACTTAAATCTTTAGTCAAGTACGCGCAAGCTGCCGGTAAGAAAGTGCTCTTACATGCTGATTTAGTCAATGGTTTAAAAAATGATGACTATGCTATTGATTTTTTATGTAAGGAAATTCATCCAGATGGTATTATTTCGACAAGAGGTAATGCCATTATGAAGGCAAAACAACATAAAATGCTTGCCATCCAACGTTTATTTATGATTGATTCTAGTGCATATAACAAAGGCGTAGCTCTGATTCAAAAAGTTCAACCAGATTGCATTGAACTTTTACCTGGAATTATTCCAGAACAAGTACAAAAAATGACCCAAAAGCTGCATATTCCTGTTATTGCTGGTGGATTGATTGAAACACAAGAACAAATCGATCAAGTAATCGCAAGCGGAGCAGTTGCTGTAACCACATCGAATAAGCATTTATGGTAGAAGCTTAAGCTAAATCGTTTATATAAAACGTTTTAGCTTTTTTTATGAAAAACAATGAAAACGCTATATAACTCGTGCAACCCTTGCGCTTCAAAGTGTTAAGCGTTTTCTAGCTGTTCTATAGGAATTTTCTACTTTCAAACTGTACCATAACAGAAAGGGTGGTCTTAAGTAATACAGCAAAAAAATAAAACTTAAAATTAAAACAAAATTAGAATGATAACAAACTAAAAAAACAGCATAAACGCCTAATTCATGCTATTTTAAGTATAAAAGTCACAGAAAGTTCATAAAAAAGTTTGAAAAACATTGCACAAAACTGTAGCATTTTTTGTAGAATATGTTATGATAACAGTGTAGTTTATTTATAAATTAGTTTGCTCAAAAAAGCACGCTCGAGATTGAACAATAAATGGAGGTTATATGATGACTGAACAATGGTATGAATTCGCAGGTGGTAACTGGCAACAAGAAGTAGATGTACGTGACTTTATCTTAAAAAACTATCGCTTATATGACGGTGACGACACATTCTTAGTTGGCCCAACCGAAGCAACAACAAAACTTTGGGATCAAGTAATGGACTTAACTAAACAAGAACGTGAAAACGGTGGCGTACTGGATATGGATACCAAAATCGTTTCAACCATTACTTCACATGACCCAGGTTACTTAAACAAAGACTTAGAAAAAGTTGTCGGTGTTCAAACTGACGTACCGTTCAAACGCGCTTTACAACCATTTGGTGGAATCCGTATGGCAGAAGTAGCAGCTGAATCTTATGGTTTTAAAGTTGATGAAGAAATTAGTCATATTTTTTCTGAATACCGCAAAACGCATAACCAAGGTGTATTTGATGCTTATACAGCTGAAATGCGCGCAGCTCGTAAATCTGGCGTAATCACTGGTCTTCCAGATGCATATGGCCGTGGCCGTATTATTGGTGACTACCGTCGTGTAGCACTTTATGGAGTAGATTTCTTAATTAAACAAAAGAAACAAGATTTAAACAATACAGGTTTACGCACAATGAGTGATGACGTTATCCGTCAACGTGAAGAACTAAACGAACAAATCCGTGCTCTTGGCGAACTAAAAGTGCTAGGTGAAAAACATGGTTTCGATCTTTCTCGCCCTGCTAAAACTGCACAAGAAGCTTTCCAATGGTTGTACCTTGGTTACTTAGCTGCAATTAAAGAACAAAATGGTGCTGCAATGAGTTTAGGTCGTACATCTACATTCCTTGATATTTATGTAGAACGTGATCTTCGCAATGGCTTAATCACTGAAGAAGAAGCGCAAGAAATTGTTGATCACTTCATCATGAAATTACGTCTTGTGAAATTTGCTCGTACACCGGATTATAATGAATTATTCTCTGGAGATCCTACTTGGGTTACTGAATCCATTGGTGGTATTACGGAAGAAGGCGTTCCACTAGTAACGAAAAACTCCTTCCGTTTCTTACACACATTAGATAACTTAGGACCAGCTCCAGAACCAAACTTAACTGTACTTTGGTCTACTCAATTACCGTCTGGTTTCAAAAAATTCTGTGCTAAAATGTCTATCAAAACATCTGCTATTCAATATGAAAATGACGATGTTATGCGCCCTAAATGGGGTGACGATTACGCAATCGCTTGTTGTGTCTCTGCAATGCGTGTTGGTAAACAAATGCAATTCTTTGGTGCTCGTGCTAACCTTGCTAAAACACTTCTTTATGCAATCAATGGTGGTATTGACGAAAAATCTAAAGCACAAGTTGGACCAGCTTACCGTCCAGTAGAAGGCGATGTATTAGATTACAAAGAAGTTATGGAAAAATATGATGCAATGATGGAATGGATTGCTGAACTTTACCTAAATACACTAAACGTAATTCACTATATGCACGATAAATATGCGTACGAACGTATCGAAATGGCTTTACACGATACAGAAGTATTACGTACAATGGCAACTGGTATCGCTGGACTTTCTGTTGCAGCTGACTCCTTATCTGCTATTAAATATGCTACTGTTCGTCCAATTCGTGACGAAGACGGTATCGTCGTTGATTATGAAATCGAAGGCGACTATCCTAAATACGGAAACAATGATGACCGTGTTGATGAAATCGCAGTAGAGCTTCTAAAAACATTCATGACAAAAGTTAGAAAACATAAAACTTACCGTGATGCAGTTCATACAACTTCTGTTCTTACAATCACTTCTAACGTGGTTTATGGTAAGAAAACTGGTAACACACCAGACGGACGTCGTGCAGGTGAACCATTTGCACCAGGTGCGAACCCAATGCATGGCCGTGATACAAAAGGTGCTTTAGCTTCATTATCATCAGTTGCTAAACTTCCTTACGAATATGGTCAAGACGGTATTTCTAACACATTCTCTATCGTACCTAAAGCATTAGGTCGCGAAGACGAATCTCAAATCAATAATTTAGTGGCAATGCTCGATGGTTATTCTACAAAAATGGGACATCATTTAAACATCAACGTATTTAATCGTGATACATTACTTGATGCGATGGATCACCCAGAAGAATACCCTCAATTAACTATCCGTGTTTCCGGATATGCAGTGAACTTCATTAAATTAACTCGTGAACAACAATTAGATGTTATTCACCGTACAATGCACGAATCTATGTAATTATAGGCGAGAACGCTTCAACAAGGATTGCTCACCAGTAGCAATCCTTGTTATTTAGGAAAGGAAGAGGAGAATTATGACAGAGGTTTTAGGAAGAGTTCATTCAGTAGAAACAATGGGAACAGTAGACGGTCCAGGTATCCGTTTTATCGTTTTTATGCAGGGGTGTTTGCTTCGTTGCCAATTTTGTCATAATCCCGATACTTGGAAAATTGGTACTGGCACAGAACGTTCTGCGCAAAATGTATTCAACGAAGCGATTAAATATAAAGAGTTTTGGGATGCATCAGGTGGTGGTGTTACAGTTAGTGGTGGTGAACCTTTACTTCAAGTAGATTTCCTAATTGAGTTTTTCACGCTATGTAAAAAAGCAGGTGTCCATACAACAATCGACTCTTGTGGTGGTTGTTTCACACGTGATCCTGAGTTTATCGAGAAATTGGACCGATTGATGGAAGTAACAGATTTAATTTTACTTGATATTAAACAAATTAACCCAGAAAAACATTTAAAACTGACTACAAAATCTAATGCACCAATTATTGATTTTGCTCACTATTTGCGTGATAAAGAGCAACCGATTTGGATTAGACATGTACTAATTCCAACTAAAACCGATGATCCTGAAGATTTAACAAAGCTTCATGAATTCATTCAAACACTTCCAAATGTAAAACAAGTGGATGTACTTCCATACCATACAATGGGAGTTTATAAATGGAAAGAAATGGGCATTCGTTATCCTTTAGAAGGTATCGAAGCACCAGAAGAAGAAGTGGTAGCTTTGGCTAATAAGATTTTAGAAACAAGTAGTTATAAATAGTAAAAACCGGCGAATCCTAAATTCGCCGGTTTTTTTATAGTATTTTATACATTTCTTCGCACCATCTTAGTTCTGTTTGAATCAAATCTAATCGTCTTGCATACACTTGATAAGACATGTTTTTTAACTTGTCTTGTTTGGTTTTTAAATCAAATAATTTGGCAAAGTGGTCAAGCGTTTCTTCAATTAATCCTAATTGTTCTTTTAAGTAGCGCTCTCTTTCTTGAATAAGTCCTTTAGTTCTAGTGTTATTTAGCCAATCTAATTGTATTTTCGTTGTAAATTCATCTCGGGTTACAGGTATTTTAAGTGGAGTTTCTGACCATTCAAGCAAAGAATCTAAACCAGATTGAGTGATAGTATAGACTTTTTTATCAGGCTTTTTATTTTGGGAATGTTTATGTACAACCAACAAACCTGCTTTTTCTAGCTTAGATAAAGAAGGGTAGATTTGGCTGTGATGTGTATTTTGCATAATTCGAAGCCGATTTGCTAACTCATAACCACTTGATGCTTCACGAGCAATCATTTGTAATAAAGTATATTCTAGTACATTTGGGATCATACAACAGCACCTCTAAATTTCTATTTAACCTTATTGTAAGCGATAAACATCAATAAGTAAAATATTTACATATGTAATAAATTATATATGTAAATATTGACATTAGTATTTATCAAGCGTAATATAATAATTGAGTTTTATTTGGAAAGGGAAGTGTAGTTGTATTATGATAACAGACAAGGAAATGAATACAGGGAAATGGATTACTGCAGCAGCTAGTTTGCTCGCATTTATGGGAATAGGGGTAGTTGATCCACTTTTACCTTCTATAGCAGAAAGTATTGGGGCATCGCATTCTCAAGTAGAAATGTTGTTTACTGCTTATATTTTTACCATGGCGATTATGATGATTCCGATTGGTATAGTTGCAGGGAAATTAGGGGATAAAAAGCTAATTGTTATCGGACTTTTTATTGTTACTATTTTTGCGTTATTATGTGGATTGTCAGATACAATTGGGGCGCTTTCAATTTTTCGTGCTGGTTGGGGATTTGGTAATTCGATGTTTATGGCTACAGCAATGACAATGCTTATTGCTTTATCAGAGACGCCAGGACATGCAATTGGTATTTATGAAGCTTCTATGGGGCTTGGAATGGCTTTTGGACCTTTGCTAGGTGGTATTTTAGGTAATATATCATGGCGTTATCCATTTTTTGCAACAGCTTGTTTAATTTTTATTGCATTTTTACTTATTTTATTTAAGGTGAAAGAACCTAAGAAGGTTGTGCAAGCTCCAACTGAAAAAAATGAAGTTGCCATTAAACAAATGTTACATTTATTTAAATATCGACCATTTTTGCAAATTGCATTTAGTGGCATGTTTTACTATTATTGTTTCTTTACTATACTAGCTTATTCACCACTCGTTCTTGGATTATCAGCTATTCAAATCGGTTTTGTATTTTTCGCTTGGGGACTTTGTCTAGCACTTGGTTCTGCCAAAATTTCTCACGCACTAGAATTTCGATTTAATAGCAAACAAATACTTAAGGGTTCCTTACTTGCTTGTGCGGTAATTTTAGCCTTGCTTGGTTTTATTGATAATACAGCAGTTGATATTGGTTTAATCGTTATTTCTGGACTAATTTTAGGAATAAATAATGCTTTATTTACAACAACTGTTATGGAACATTCACCATATGCAAGAAGTGTCACTAGTGGCGCATATAACTTTGTGCGTTGGTTGGGTGCAGCATTTGCACCGCTTTGCTCTGGATTACTCAGTGAAGCATTTGGGCTGAAAATGCCATTTATTGTTGCTAGTGTTATTTGTTTAGCTGGTATGGGTTTACTCTTCATTAAATTAAAGCCAGCACATTTTACCTTACAACAATCGACTTCAGTAAAAAGTGAATAAAATCAAAGTGGCTGAGTAATTTACTCAGTCTTTTTTTATGTTAAGAATTAATTATTTAACGTTTATCATTAAAAATATATTGACACGAACTATTATTTATAGGTATAATCAAGAAAAAAGGGAGAGATTCACATGAAACTAAAACGTTTACAAAAAATGAGTTCATTTCTGCATGTTGTACTTAAAATTTTATCGGTAAGTTCAGTGGTAATAGCAATAATCGTCTTTTTTATGAAATTATTTAATAGCAAAAATATAATAATGAACAAGTTGGAATCAGATACTATTTTTTATTTTCAAACAGAATTTTTTGCCATTCCAGATAATCAGCAGTATATTCAAACGGAGCAGTGGATTTTAGTTGGTGTTGCCATTTTTACTTGTATTTTAATCGCGTGGCTACTATGGATTGCTAGTCTGATTTTTAAGGACTTATCAACTGGATTTACGCCTTTCAGTGAGATTGAAATCAATAGATTGCGGAAAATTGCAGGCTTATTACTAATTTATGCCTTAGCTCCACAAATATTGTATTCTGTTTTGCATACCATACTAATACCGGGTTATAGTTTTACTTTTGGACTGAACATGTCATTTTTCTTTGCAATTATTTTTTATTGTTTAACAGAGATATTTCGTTATGGGGCGTTGTTGCAAAAAGAATCAGATGAAACTTTATGAATGGGGCGAAAAATGATGGCAATTGTATTGAGGCTGGATCGTATAATGGCCGATCGTAAAATATCATTAAATCAACTATCCAAAGAAGTCGGCGTAGCAAACGTCAACTTATCTAAAATAAAAACTGGTAAAGTAAGTGCAATTCGTTTTTCAACTTTAAATGAAATATGTAAAGTATTAAATTGTCAGCCAGGTGATATTTTAGAATATGTCAGTGATGATTTTAGCGAGTAAGAATCAATAATCAATAAAAATCGTGTTAGATTGGTTAATTCTAGCACGATTTTTTATATTTTTAATAAGTAAGTCTGTTTACATAATACATATTACTTCCTATAATATATATTATGTAAACTAGAAAATTACAAGTATAATTAAGAGAGAATTTATACCCTCTCTCAATCTTTTATTATCTTTTAGAGAAATATTTGTTATATAAAAACCAATTGAAAACAGTGCCTAACAACAATAGTATCCCGGCAATCCAAATGAAATTTTGATTCATATGTATATACGAAATATACAAGCCAATAATCAAGATAATAATAACTCCGAAAAACAAACTAATAATTCTTTTTCTCAACACATTCATCTCCTAGTTGTTATTAGTTAAATAATTATTCAGCAATACCCCACTCAATTTCATTACGCGCTTCATCTAAAGTTTTTCCTTCTAATTTAGCTTTTTTTAGAAGCTCTTCCAAAGAATTGAAATCTTGACAATATGTTCCGTCATCTCTAGCTAAACTACTGTCACCATTAGGCCCATGACTAATCCAATAATTAACATCATGGTATGTAAATAAATATTCCTCTCCACGTGAAAGTCCTTCTTTAAATAGCATATAATCGTCTTTATTCATAAATATTACCTCACTTAGTAGTACTTAATAGTCATATAATTGTTTATAGTTTCACTATGATTTTAACATATCTATCAATTTAGAACACTTTTTATAAGTATTATTCATTAAAAGTACATAAAAAAAGAAGACAAATTTCGTCTTCTTTGCTAGTTTTTTTGATAAAAAATTTTATTATTTAAGTTGTTTTCTCCAAAAAACTAGAACACTTGCTAAGCTTATGCATAAAACACCTAAAAAGATTGGTAAAAAGTTATTTTCATCGCCTGTTGAAGGTAACTGTTTGTTGGAAGGTTTTGAGGTTTTTCCTTCAATTGGATTGGGGCTTGCAGTCAGTTTCATATTCGTATTTGATCCATTATTTCCTTTTGCAGGTGTTCCTTTATCATTTTTTGGACTGGTATTTTTTGCAAATCGGGCGTATAAAGTGATGTTATTTGCAGGCATAATATCTGATGCAAAATCCCATTTGTTTCCACCTGTTTTTGCGTCATACCACCCAGTGAATGTGTATCCTTCTTTCACTGGAGCGGTTGGCTCTGTTACTAAATTTTGATATGCAACACTTTCGGTGGTTTCTTTCCCGTCAATGTTAAAAGTTGCAGTATAATTATTGATGCTAAACTGTGCGTATAATGTGATATCATTTGCAGGCATAGTATCTGATGCAAAATCCCATTTGTTTCCACCAATTTTTGCGTCATACCATCCAGTAAAAGTGTACCCTTCTTTCGTTGGAGTAGCAGGTTCTTCTAAAAAGCTATCCACTTCAACCATTTCATTAGTTTCTTTTCCCTCTATATTAAAAACTACTTTATAAGATACTGCTTCTTCTTGCAAGGGTTGATATACTATACCTTGAAAGATAGCAGTTTCTCCTTGGCTAATTGGAATGGTTTGGTAATAAACATAATTAACTTCAGGAACATAAGTAGGCAAATTCCAAGTGATATTTGGACTATTATACTTTCCTTCATCACTTATATAATCAGGTAATGGGTCTAATAAAGTGCCATCAATTCCTATCACATTATTAGGAATACTTAAATCAGTTTGAAAAGGTATAATAGGATTATTAATATTTTGACCACTAATATTCAAGTAGCTTAAATTATTGGCTAGACCGGATAAAGAACTTATATCCTTAATCTGGTTATCATCTAACGAGAGAGATGTTAAGCTAGTGAGATTCACTAGTGAGCGAATATCACTTATATTGTTATCAATTAAACTTAATTCCGTTAATTTCGTTAAATTGTTCAAATAAATTAAATCACTATCTTTTAACCCATCTTGATCTAAAACTAAATTTCTTAAATTAATTAAATTGGCTACTGGACTAAAATCGCTTATTGGAGAAATTCTTACTGTCAAACTTTCTAGATTGGTTAAATTAGATAAGGCACTGATATTGCTTAATTTTGGAGAAGCTATCCATAAATCAGTTAAGTTAGCTAAATTAGATAGAGCACTGATATCACTTAACTCCAGTGAACCTACAGTGAAATTGGTTAAAGTAGTTAATCCAGAAAGAGCGGTAATATCCTTTAGTTGTAAATTCTCACCTAAATTAAGATTTTTTAAGTTAGTTAATCCAGCTAAATTATTTATATTGCTTATGTCATTCTCATTTAAGTCTATTTTCACTAAATTGTTTAAATATTGAATACCTTCAATCGATTTGATATTCTTATTTCCCCCGTTAAGGATTGTTAATGTGTCCAACTCATTTTGAGAGATTATATCATTTACACTGGTCTTTCCTAATTCGACTCGCATAACTTCAGCTAAATCAGAGTCAGGAAAAAGCTCATTAATAGCTGTAGGTTGTGTGATGGTATCTGCTTGTACTTCTGTTTCATTACCTATAATAATCCACATACTGACAGCTGCAATTAACATTAAAGCTAGAAGATTTTGAGTTATCCTAAGCAGTAAAATACATTTTGTTTTCATTTTTAATCTCCTTTTAATTCATCATAATATCATACTTATTATATACCCTTTAAATATAACAGATAACTCCCATGATAGTTTACTTAAACATGTCATTTTTTAGATTAATTGTGACAAGTCTATTAACTTCGCTCCCATTTAGAAAATAAAAACCTTAACTACCAAATGTAATTAAGGTTAATTCAACTTATTTTGTACTTTTTCTTGTAGTAAAGATGTAAATAGCACCTATTAATAGGCCGAAACCGATAATGGAAGATAAATTATTGGTTGTATCACCTGTTTTCGGTAATTCATAAGTGTTTGCTGGTTGAATAATATTTTTTACTGGCTTTTCAAATGAGTTTGATAAGCTTTGAGTAACTGTTTCAACAATAGGTTTCACTATTTTAGTAGGTTCATTTGTTGTCGAAATACCTTTTCTTAAAATAGTGGGTGTGATAGGTTTGGTTGGATTAGTCGGAACAACTATCTCACTGTCGTTATCTTTACTATAAATATAAGCTACTTCTTGGCTTTCAGTTGTAAATATGCCACTCCGATTAGTGGGTATTTTAGTTAATGAGTAACCTTCAAAAGATTTTTCTTCTGTTTCAAAAGTTGCCCCAATCTCCCCTGTCAAATTGATTTGATCAGCAAGTTGATTGCCATTTGTGTCTTCGTAGGTTACAGTGACGTCTTTTGCTGTTTCTAGAGGAGTCGTCATTTTTTTATATTTGAAAACGACGAGCTGCGGCTGGTTGGTATAAGTCCCAGTTTGATTTGGAGGCATTTGGCTTAATTCGTAACCATCCATTGTTTTTATTTCTGCTTGATAAGAAGCGCCAATTTTTCCAGAAAGTATTTCTTCTGGTGCGATTGCCTCATTGGTCTCTTCGTCGACATATTGGATAGACACATTTTCTCCATCGACAAGAGTTTTTTCATAAACATAATTCACTTGTGTAATGTTTGTGTTTGTTGTGTAGGTTCCAGTTGCATTTGTAGGTGTTTCTTTTACCTGAAAACCGTCAATTGTTTTTGGAAGGGTTTTATACTCTTCACCGAGCTTCCCAGACATTGTATCTGATGGTGCTAGTGTGTGGCCTGCTTCATCCACAAAATTAATTTGCACTCTTGCTTTCTCAATCGCTGTGAATGGCCCGGCTAATTTGTATGATACTTGCCCCGGATAAGCAACAGGATCAATGACACTCCCAGTGATAGTGAAATAATTTAATGTATCTCCTGGTTCAAGTGTTTTAGGTAATTTAAGGCGGAAACTCTCAGCATTCTCTACAGTATAATCCGTAATATAATATTGTTTATTGTTTAAAAGGACATAAGCTGCGTTACCAGGATACTGCATGGGTACTTCTTGTTGCAATTTCCCGGTAATATAGTCATCACCAATATAAAGTGGATCAACTTGAGGAGCTGGTATATTTAGCATTAATGGTGCTGCTTTGGCTGAAAATGGATTGAAAGTCAAACTAATGATGGACATAAATATAATTAAAATAAATATGCTTCTTCTATGCTGTTTCATAGGACCTCCTGTTTGTTGGAATAACTATATTTTAGCACCAAAAACGGTTGAATGCGTATTTTCGTAAGATATTTCACAAATTTAACTTATTCTTGTTCACGAAAATGACAAAAAATACAATCAAAAAAGCTAAAATCAGAGAATAACTGATTTTAGCTTTTATTAATATAATTAAGCTCTTTCAATAACAATAGCGATTCCAATACCGCCACCAATACATAAGGAAGCTAAACCGACTTGTTTATTTTCATGTTTTAATTCATTTAATAACGAAACAACAATACGAGCACCAGAAGCACCAATTGGATGACCTAATGCGATTGCTCCACCATATATGTTAAGTTTCTCTTCAGGTATTTTCAAATCTCTAGCTACTGCCACTGATTGAGAGGCAAAAGCTTCATTTAAGTGGAATAAATCAATATCATCTATAGAGTACTCACCTTTTGCTAAAGCTTCATTTACTGCATAATATGGTGCATAGCCCATAATCGCCGGATCAACACCTACTTCTGAAGTAACTTTGATTGTAGCCAAATAAGGAATATTTTCAGCAATTGCCTTTTCTTTAGACATTAATATAACAGCAGAAGCTCCATCATTGATACCAGAAGAATTACCAGCAGTAACTGTTCCATCTTCTTGAAAAACACTTTTCAAAGTAGCTAATTTTTCTAACGTAGAATTAGCTCGGATTGTTTCGTCACCCTCGAAAAATGAACCATTCGGTAAGCGAACAGGAACAATTTCTTCTTCAAAAAGATTTTTTTCTTGGGCATTTGCGGCTTTCATTTGCGAATTATGGGCAAATTTGTCTTGTTCTTCTCTCGATACAGCAAATTTTTTGGCAACATTTTCAGCTGTAATTCCCATATGATATTCACCATAAACATCTGTTAATCCATCAATCAGCATACTATTCTTTAAGTTTTTCGAATCAATTTCTTCGCCATAAAATTCAGGGTTAAGTAATAAAGGAGCTTGAGACATATTTTCAGTCCCTCCTACTGCTACGATATCGGCCTCCCCGAGTTGAATAGCTTGTCTACCAAGCATAATGGCTTTTAAACCTGATCCACAAACTTCATTAATTGTCACACCTGGGACTTTATAAGGTATTCCGGCTTTGATAGCTACTTGTCTAGCCACGTTTTGACCAAGACCTGCTTGTAAAACATTTCCAAAAATAACTTGGTCTATGCGTTCTGGAGCGATGTTGGCTCTTTCTAAAACGCCTTTTAAAGCGATAGCACCAAGGTCTACTGCACTTACATCTTTCAAACTACCACCAAATTTTCCAATTGGTGTTCGAGCGGCATCTATTATAACTACTTCTTTCATAGCAATCTCCTTTAAATGTAATCTACTCGTATTATATCATGAAACTTACTAAAAACTCACTAGATTAAGCCCAATGTATTGTATTTTAAGCATTTTTCTACTAAAATTGAAGTACTTACAAATAAAATATAAAGGACTTGAGACTACAAATGAAAATTGGAATTGATAAAATAGGTTTTTATACTCCTTCGTTTTATGTTGATATGACAGAACTTGCTGAAGCTAGAAATATTGACCCAAATAAATTTACCATTGGAATTGGTCAAGATAAAATGGCTTTTGCCCCTATCAGCCAAGATTCCGTAACAATGGGCGCTAATGCAGCGTTACAAATTTTAAATGAAGAAGATTTGAAAAAAATTGATTTAGTTATTTTAGCAACAGAATCGGGAATTGACGAATCAAAAGCTGGAGCGGTTTATATTCATCGTTTACTAGGCATTCAACCATTCTCACGTGCCATTGAAATAAAAGAAGCTTGTTACGGAGCTACAGCTGGTATTAATTTAGCCAAAGATTACGTAGCAAAACATCCTGAAAGTAAAGTGCTTGTAATCGGCTCTGATATTGCTCGTTATGGCCTTGAGACTGGCGGTGAAGCAACACAAGGAGCTGGAGCAGTTGCGATGGTTATTTCGGCTAATCCACGTTGCATTACACTAGAAGATGATAATGTGTTTTATACGGAAGATATTATGGATTTCTGGCGTCCAGTCTATTCTGAGTATGCATGTGTAGAAGGTAAATACTCAACTGAACAATATATCCATTTCTTTCAAACCATTTGGGAGAAATATCGAGAGAAATTCGGTAAGAAATTAGATGATTTTGCAGCTATCTGTTTCCATTTACCTTATACAAAAATGGGGAAAAAAGCACTAGATACCATTATTGAAACTGCTCCGAGTGATGTACAAGAAAGATTGCTAGAAAATTATCGCTTAAGTACCTTATATAGCCGTAGTGTTGGTAATATTTATACGGGTTCCTTATATTTAAGTTTTATTTCTTTACTAGAAAATCAAGCGAATTTACAAGCAAATGATAAGATTGGATTCTTTAGTTATGGTTCCGGAGCTGTTGGCGAATTTTTCCATGGAACGCTTCAACCAGATTTTAAAAAGTATATTCGTACAGAGGAACATGCTGAATTATTAGCAAATCGTACGAAACTCTCTATTTCAGACTACGAAACGAAATTTAAACAACAACTACCAAAAGATGGCTCTACTTTTGAAATTGATCCTTCGAGCGACCCTGCACCAATTGTTTTAACAGGTATTCAAGATCATAAACGTCAATATATAAAAAAATAACACTAAAAAACCGACTAAGCTAAATCAGCTAGTCGGTTTTACTTTGAGTTGTTTGAATTTTCCCTTGGAGAAAACCCTGATGATAATATATCCAAGCATTATACCACAAACATTGAGGAAAACATCTCCGGTATCAAAGAATCCCACATGCATAATATACTGTGCTCCTTCTACTGCAAAAATTAACATTCCGGCTGCTAGTAACGCAGTGAAAAATCCTCGTTTCTGTAATAAAAAACCAATAGGTACAAAAGCTAGTACATTTCCGACTATAATAACACGTAAATTCCCAGATAAGAATGTGTCAATAAAACCAAACGTATCGCTTGAAAACCCTTGAGTCCCCGATGCTTTCCCGAATAATAAACAAAATAGAATACTGAAATAAATAATATAGCAAAAAACGAGCAATGCCTTATTTATTTTCCAGTTTACTAATTGAACTGCAACTAGATAGAGTAATATTGCTATGATACCAACTGTAATGTAGCCCATATGACTAACTGTGGCCATTACGTGCTTTAAGTAAAAATATAGCCAGCCTTGGAACCAGGAAAAATACATGATTACTGAAGCGAAAATGGAAACGATTGGTAAAACTAGAATGATAAAGTATTTTTTCATCCTGGTGCCCTCCTTTTCATTTGTTAAAACAAGATTAACATACGAAAATAAGGACTTTCTTAAAAGGATTTAAAGATTTTCTAAGTTTTTCTCTTTTACAAACAAAAATAAAATACCGCCAACGAGGAAAAGAACAATCAAGCTAGCTACCCCGTATTGCGTTTTACCCGTAATTTGTGTAATCACACCCATAAGCGCTGGGCCCATAATTGCTGAAAACTTTCCAAAAATATTATAAAAACCATAGAACTCATTAGAACGTTTTTTAGGAATGATTTTTCCGAAAAAGGATCTACTCAATGCTTGTATACCACCTTGTGAGGTACCAACCAACATCGCTAACATCCAAAAGTCGAGCGCTGTTTTCATAAATACGGCATAAACACAAATAATAATATAGACAAATATTGCTGTAAAAATGAGCGGTTTAGCACTAAAACGTTTAGCTAAATATCCATATAACAAAGTAAACGGAAAGGCAACTAATTGCGTCATTAATAGAATTAATATCAATGTCGTTTGTGATATACCAAGATCAATTCCATAGGATGTTGCCATGCGGAAAATTGTATCTACTCCATCAATATAGAAGAAATACGCAATTAAAAAAATAACAATATTTTTATGTTCACTAATATGACTCACTGTATGAAATAAACGTTTGAAGCTAGTTTTTACAGGGTTTTTTACCGCAGGAATATAGTGGATTTGATGAACATTTTTCCACATTGGAATTGTGAAGAACAGCCACCAAAGGGCAGTCATAACAAAACCAATGTTTACGAGAGCCGCATCACTAATAGGTAAAATCCCTGTTGCTTGAAAAATAATGAAAATAATAAACGGAATACAACTCCCTAGGTACCCATAGGCATATCCAGCAGATGATACTTTGTCCATTCGATCATTCGTTGTGACATCAATTAAAAAAGCATCATAAAAAATATTTGCACCCGAGAAGCCAATTAATGATAGTACGTAAAACCCTAGTAGTAACAACCAAGCATCTGTAGGAATAAAAATTAATAAAAATGTAAAAGCAATACCAATTGTTGTAAATAGACCAAAAAATCGTTTCTTGAAAAATTGGTAATCAGCAATCGTACCAAGTATTGGTGCAAGTAAAGAGATAAGTAAAGTACCAATAGAGTTAGCATAGCCCCAGTAAGCAGTCGATGTTGTATCGGCAATTCCTGCATTAGCAGCTACCCCTTTAAAATATATTGGTAAAATGGCGGTGGTAATCATAATGGAATAGGCAGAGTTCGCCCAATCTTGAAAAATCCAACTTTTTTCTTCTTTTGTATATGCCAAATATGTTTCTCCCCTTTTCTATTCAAATAGCGCTTCTATCACTGTACCTGCTGTATTTGGAAATTGTAATCCTAAAATTTTGGCAAATATTGGAGCTTCATCTACTAAGTGCGCACTGGCTATTTTTTTGCCTTGGTTAATACCTGGTCCATTAAAAATAATCGTGGTTTTGTAATCTGGTTTATTAGGAGAATAGCCATGTACTGCTTTGTAATAGCCGGGTTTCCCAAGCATTTCTTCCGTTACTTCTTCGTAAAGTGGCCCATATAAATCATCCATAAAGTAGTAACCCGATTTTCCTTCTACCATAAAAGTAGCACCAGTGTCTGCGCCGCGATGCGCTATTTCATCAGAAGTTAAAATTTGTTCCAATTCGGACATATCTTGAAGTAAAAGTTCGATTTCTTGATTATATTTAGTATTTTTCGTGTAAATATAACAGGAACCATCACAGCTTTTAGCATATACTTCCCAGTTAATAATCTTCTTATCTTCCACTGTCACCCAACCTTTTTCAGCAAAAAGGATATTTAGACGAATTGCATGTGTTACATTGATTTGATAATGGTCACCTAAAATAGCAAAAACGGTATTTTCATAAATTCCAGCTTCTTTTGTAGCTTGAATAATTTCAGCTAATCGCTTATCGTGTCTTTTTAAAGCAGCTTTTGCTTCTGCTGAATGGACTCCGTGTGCATGTCGCATACTATCCATATCGACTAAATGTGCTAGGAGCAATGTTGGTCTTTTGGTTTTAATCGTATCCATTACGCTCGCAGTTAAAAATATATCTAGTTCTGGTTGATTAATCCCTTTTCGTAACTGCCCGAATTTCCGTTCCATATCAATTAAAAATAATGGTGAACTACCATGTAAAGAGACCATTATTTGTGTTAACCAAAAACGATTTGGAAAAATTTCGGCAATATTATAATCAATGCCACTTTTTGCTGCCACTGGCCATAAAAAAGCTGCAGTTGTCATACCTTGTTCTTTTGCTAAATCATATAATGTAGGTACTTGAATTGCTATTTTATACCAAAACCAGTCTGGTGAATCCTTATCGGGCTGGACTTTGGTATTATTAATAATACCGTGAGTCGCTGGATAATGCCCAGTAATTATACTAGTATGAGCTGGATATGTAAGTGATGGATAGATTGTCTCTACTTCTTGAATATGTGTGCCAGACTGGATTAATTCATGCAATACTGGTAAATCAGATGTATCTTTTAAATCTACTGCTCCCAGTGCATCTAATGAAATAACAATGAGGTGTTTTTCCACTATTCGTTCCCCCTTCAAAAAAAGGGTTTCCAATAAATCTGGAAGACCCCCGCGTAAATTACGTATGACTAATTGTGTCTTTAAGCTGTTCATCTTCTTCTTGATTCGTAACACCTAGCACATCTAAGAAGAACATTACAACCGGAATACCAACGATTAATCCCCAAATACCGAAGAAATGCTCTCCAAAAATAAGGATAATAAAAGTATAGAATACTGGTAGATTCGTTTTTGCTGACATAAGTTTTGGATTAAGAACATAAGATTCTAAGGCATGAATAATAATCACGACTATGAGAATGTAGAAAATATATTCTAATCCTCCTATAGAATAACCAATGATAGTTAATGGTACGAGCGAAATAATCACCCCTGCTACAGGGATTAACCCAAGCAAGAAAACCATTATTGATAGCGTCATTAATTGAGGGAAACCTAAAATCCATAGTGCAATAGTGGTTAAAACAGCATTAACGAGCGCAATAATAAATTGTGCTTCAATCACTTTACCAAAAGTCGCAACAAATTTTGAACCAAAGAATTTTACTTCTTCATAAATAAAAGCAATTTTACTTGTTGAAAATTGATTGGTAAAAGAAATTAAATGTTCTTTTCCAAGTGAGAAAAACAAACTTAACATGAGCGCAATAAACACATTCATTAATACTGTGCCGACATTAGTTAAATAAGTAAGAATCATTGAAACGCCTTGCTCGGTATACTTCATAATATCAAATTGATTAGCTAAACCAATAATATAGTTAATGAAATCATTATTGCTATCCGTTGTTAAAAAATGATTACCAAATTTAACTAATTGATTTATTTGATCAGCTAAGACAGGAATATACTTTACAAAAACAAATACAATTACTGCTGCAATAACTACATACAAAAGTAACACAATAATTTGTCGATAAATGGAAATTCTCCGCAATATAAAATTTTCTAAGCGGGTAATGAGATAAGAAAAAATGAATGTTAGTAAAATAATATTCATTTGACTTCTTAATAAATATAAAACGAATGCAATTAAAAGAAAAACACCAACACGACGTACACTTCTATTCTGTAAAAATGAATTAAGTTCTTTCAAAAATGGAAAACCTCCTAAACTAAATCTCTTACTAATCTTCCCCTATTATTTTAACTTCTGTTTCCAACTCCACATCAAATTTTTCACGGACCGTTTGTTGCACATGAGCAATTAAATTCATATAATCAGTAGCTGTTGCATTACCTATATTAACAATAAAACCAGCATGTTTTAAGGAAACTTGTGCTCCTCCGATTATATGTCCTTGTAATCCGCTATCCTGAATCAATTTACCAGCAAAATGACCTGGTGGGCGTTTAAAAACACTACCACAAGAAGGATATTCTAAAGGTTGTTTTGATTCTCTTGCAGCTGTAAGTTCGTCCATTTTTGCTTGAATAATGTTTTTATCTTCTAGTTCTAAGGAAAAAGTGGCATCTAAAACGATATAATTTTTTTCTGCAATAGTACTAAAACGATAAGCTGCTTTTAACTCTGAACGTTTGAGTTTCTTTAATTCTCCATATGGAGTTAAAACTGTTGCTGCTTCAAGCACGTCACTAATTTCTCCACCGTAAGCTCCTGCATTCATATGTAATGCTCCTCCAATAGAACCAGGAATACCACAAGCAAATTCAAGACCACTCAAACTTTCACCAAGCGCAAATTTTGCCGTATCTATTAATTTAGCACCACTCATTGCAATTATTTGTGTGTTTTTCCGTTCAATAGTTTGGAGTAAGTCAAGATGGACAATCACACCACGAATACCACCATCTTTAATAATTAAGTTAGAGCCATTACCAAGAACAGTAAGAGGAATAGTATTTTGATAACAATAAGAGACGATTTCTTGTGTCTCTTCTATTGATTTTGGCATAACGAATATATCCGCGTTTCCACCTGTTTTTGTATAGGTATATTTAGATAAGGGTTCATTTAATTTAATCGAAATATGAGGAAATTGTTTTTGTAAGTTGTTCATTATTTATTTCAAACCTTTCATGGATGTAATTTTAAAAAATCATTTCCTTTATTTTATCATGGAACCTCTCTTTTACAAAGAAATCCTGAGTTTTTTTATCAAATTAGGAATATTTAGTAAGAATTTAGGGTAATTGGATTGTATGTTCTTGAGATTTAAAATTAATAATGTTATTATTTAGAACATACATTCGATTAAATAGGAAAGGGATGAAAAAATGATTCGTTTTGATAATGTATCCAAAAAATATGATGCCGATAAAACAGCTGTAAATAATGTGACATTGGACATAAAAGATGGTGAATTTTTCGTTTTCATCGGACCAAGTGGTTGCGGGAAAACAACAACTTTAAAAATGATTAATCGCTTGATTCCTCTTACAACAGGAACCATTTATATTAATGAAAAGCGAATTAGTGATTATGATATTCATGAACTACGTTGGGATATCGGTTATGTTTTACAGCAAATTGCACTTTTTCCACATATGACAATTGAAGAAAATATTGCCATCGTACCAGAACTAAAGAAATGGAGCAAAGAAAAAATTCATGACCGTATCACAGAATTATTAGATAGTGTTGGATTAGATCCAGAAAGCTATCGTAATCGTAAACCAGCTGAGCTTTCAGGTGGAGAACAACAACGTGTTGGTGTAGTTCGCGCCCTTGCAGCTGATCCAGGTATTATTCTTATGGATGAACCTTTTAGTGCACTTGACCCTATTTCCCGTCAACGATTGCAGCAAGATATCTCTTCGCTTCAAAAGAAAATCAAAAAAACAATTGTGTTTGTTACACATGATATGCAAGAAGCTCTAGCCTTAGGAGACCGCATTTGTGTGATGCAAGGTGGAGAAATTGTCCAAGTAGCAACACCTCAAGAAATTATTAAAAATCCTGAAAATGATTTTGTTAAAGACTTTTTAGCTTCCGGACATGCGTTTAATACACCAATTTTAGAATCAAACTTTATAGTTAATGATTTAATTAAAGCTGATTTGTTTTATGGTTATCAAACGAGTGATGGTACTCTAGGGATTTCTTCCAAAGAACCTGTTGAAAATCTCGTACGCCGAATTGCCGAAGAACAGTCTATACCTGTGATGGATGAAAATGGGAATTTCATTGGCACGATTACTAATAAACATGTCATGCAATTTTTAGCGCGTCATTTAGAAAGTTCGGGTGAGCTTGTATGAATACAATACTAGATACATTTGCCGTCCGTAAAGATGAACTGTTCACTGCTTTAGTACAGCATATTCAAATTTCGTTTGTATCACTGTTTATTGCTGTGTTAATTGCCCTACCTCTTGGAATTTATTTAACAAGACATAAGCGACTTGCTGAACCAATTATTCAAGTAGCTGCTATTTTCCAAACAATACCGTCCCTTGCTCTACTAGGATTATTAATTCCTTTAGTTGGTATTGGAATAGTTCCAGCGATTATCGCGCTTGTTATTTATGCTCTTTTACCTATTTTAAGAAATACATATACTGGGATAAAAGAAGTCGATCCGGCCCTTGTGGAAGCTTCACGTGCAATGGGAATGAACAAATGGAAAAGATTATATAAAGTACAACTACCCTTAGCAATGCCAGTTATTATGGCAGGTATACGTACGGCGATGGTTTTAATTATCGGAACTGCGACACTTGCTGCACTAATTGGCGCTGGAGGTCTTGGGGACTTAATTTTACTAGGAATTGACCGAAACGATAATAGTTTAATTTTACTTGGTGCTATTCCAGCAGCTTTATTAGCTATTTTGTTTGATTTTCTGTTACGCTTTCTTGAAAAAGCATCATTTAAAAGTACGATTATCACCATTTCTGCGGGGATTTTACTAACTGCAGCAATCATTGTTGTTCCTTATTTTGCTTCTGATAAAAAAGAAATTACGATTGCAGGGAAATTAGGAGCAGAACCAGAAATTTTAATTAATATGTACAAGTTGGTTATTGAAGATGAAACAGATTTAAAAGTCAATGTGAAACCTAATATGGGTAAAACGAGTTTTGTATTTAATGCTTTAAAATCAGGTGATATCGATATTTACCCAGAATTCACTGGAACTGTATTAGAAACCTTCTTAAAAGAAAATGCAAAAACTCATGATCCAGAAAAAGTTTATAACCAAGCGCGTGACGGTCTTGCAAAAGATTTTGATATGACGTTCTTGAAACCGATGAAATATAACAACACCTATGCACTTGCTGTTTCTCCTGAATTTGCCAAAGAAAATAATTTAGAGAAAATATCTGATTTAGGTCCATTAGCAGATCAAGTAAAAGCTGGGTTCACACTTGAGTTTAAAGACCGTTCAGATGGTTATAAAGGTATCCAAGATAAATATGGACTTACATTCTCGAACTTGAAGACGATGGAACCTAAACTTCGCTATAATGCGATTAAATCTGGAGATATCAATTTGTTAGATGCTTATTCTACAGATAGTGAATTGGCCCAATACAAATTGAAAGTACTTGAAGATGATCAACAACTCTTCCCTCCTTATCAAGGCGCACCTCTTATGTTGACGAAGACATTAGATAAATATCCTGAGCTGAAAAAACCATTAAATAAACTTGCTGGGAAAATTACTGATGACGAAATGCGTAAATTAAACTATGAAGTAAATGTAAATGGTAAATCAGCTTATACTGTTGCTAAAGATTATTTACAGGATCAAGGAATCATTAAATAAAGAAGAAGCTAGGTGGTGTATAAACCACTTAGCTTCTTTTTTATTGTCTGATTAAATTTTTAACTTTATTAATGTTAGGTTTGTAGAAGCGACAATGTGTTTCAAACTCTTTGTTGAATTCATTAGCTCGTTGGGTTAATGATTGCTCATGATCAAGCATTAAGCCTTCTTCTAGAAGTGGTCTAAGAGATATGATTTGGTCAAAAACGAGACCAGCATTTGTATCACTGAGAACAGATACTATTTTCCCAAGTGCTTTTTGTTTTTCTGTCGGCAATTCTTTTTGATGTAGATGGAACCACTTCGCTAATTGTTTGCGGTTTTTTCTAGTAGCTTCTAAATAAATGCTTTGTGCATAAGCTGCTTTTGCAAATGCAATAGATAGAGCTTCAGCAGATTCCCAATCCTCTTCCAAAATCTCTCCTTGCATTTTGATTTTTTGGTTGAGCAAAGTAATATCTTCTTGATAAACATCCATTTTGCGCTGTTGTTGTTTATAAACCTCCATCGCTAAATTAAGTTCATCAATAGTTGGCTGCATTTTTTCACCGAAAATGGTGTTATCATTTAAAATTAATTGAGTTTGTTCGATTTTTTCCGCAATAATGCTATCGCGTTCTTTCACTACATGCGCACGTTTTCCTAAGTATTCAAAATAAAAATTATATTTTTGAATAAGATTAACTACCGCTTCTGCTTCTTTCATAGTGGCCGATTCTTCATTTGACTTTAATACTGTTACGCCAGCTACTTTACTTAATTTCGTATAAATAATAATTGTGAAAACTTCTCCGTCTAAATTGATTGTGTACGGGAGTGTATGTTGCTGTTCTAAAAGCCTTTTATGTTGTTTTAATAGTTTATCCGTCATCGTTAATCAACACCTTTACTACGCCATTAGTATTATATAATTCAATTATATAGTATAAAGATGAAAATTTCGAGGGAAAGAAATGAGAAAATTATTTTTAATTGTTTACATAATATAATTATTGTCCTCTTAGGATTTTATAATGTGGTGATTGTATAAAATAGCAAATAAATATTTAGTATTGCAATGAAAATAGCGACCGCCCAAGAGATGATTTTCAACCATGATGGGTTAACAAATTCGCCCATTTTTTCCTTATCACTTGTGAACATAACTAATGGAATAACCGCAAAGGATAATTGCATGGAAAGAATAACTTGGCTAAAAATAAGAAGTTCATTTATTCCATTTGCTCCATATAAGGCTGTAATGATTACTGCTGGAACAATTGCTAATACACGCGTTAACAAACGTCTTACTACTGGTTTTAAACGGATATTTAAAAATCCTTCCATAACAATTTGTCCGGCAAGTGTGCCTGTTAAGGTTGAGTTTTGACCAGAAGCAAGTAGTGCTACCGCGAATACTGTGCTGGCAATGCTACTCCCAAGTGTTGGGTTAAGTAATTTATAGGCATCTTCAATCCCGGCTACATTATGCTGTCCTGTCGTATAAAAAGCCGCAGCTGCTAAAATTAAAATGGATGCATTAATTAGTAGAGCAATAGTTAAAGAAAAAGTAGAATCGATAAATGAAAAACGAATCGCCTCTTTCTTCCCTTCTTTTGTTCGAGCATATTGCCTTGTTTGAACGATGGAAGAATGCAAATATAAATTATGAGGCATTACTGTCGCCCCAAGAATACCAAGCGCGATATAAAGCATTGCTGGATTAGTTACGATTTCTGATTGTGGAATGAATCCTTTGGCAATGGCTTGCATATCAGGATGGGACATCACCATTTCTGCTCCAAAACATACGAGAATTGTAACCATTAGTGTAATGACAATAACTTCTATGTAGCGGAAACCCTTATGCTGTAAGAATAACACGAGAAAAATATCTAATGCTGTAATACAAACGCCCCAAATTAACGGAATTCCAAATAGTAAATTAAGCGCAATTGCACTACCTATCACTTCAGCAATGTCTGTTGCAATAATTGCCAATTCAGCCAAAATCCATAGAACAAAGCCAAATGGTTTTGAAAAATGGTCACTTGATGCTTGAGCTAAATCGCGACCTGTAACGATACCTAATTTTGATGCAAGTGATTGTAATAACACAGCTAAAATATTAGAAATTAAAATAACCGATAATAATGTATAACCGAACTCTGATCCCCCAGCAATAGATGTTGCCCAGTTTCCTGGATCGACATACCCTACTGCAATCAGTGCACCTGGCCCCATAAAGGCAAATAATTTCCGGAAGAATTTTGCGTTTTTAGGAATAGCTACTGAATTATTTACTTCACTTAAGCTGGGAGCATTTTGTGCTTTTCTCCAGCTTTGTTTTGTGCGTTCTGTTTTTTCCTTTTTCATGCTCCCTGACCTTCTTTCGTTTATGGTAAAAAGTTTACTACGGGAAACATTCTTTGTCAAATGAAAAACACAACCATTTTGTGAAGATAATTGGTTGTGTTTTCAAAGATTATTATAAAGCTTCGGTAAGTGTTTTTCTTTTGTTTTTAACTGGATTTAACGTACGTTCGACCCAACCTAGTAATACATCTGCTAGAATAGCCATGACTGCTGTTGGGATTGCACCAGCTAGAATGATTGCAGTACCATTAGTTGCATTGGTTCCGCGGACAATAATATCTCCCAGCCCCCCTGCACCAACGAATGTACCTATTGCAGCAACACCAATAGCAATAACAAGGGCATTTCGAATTCCTGCCATAATAACTGATAATGCAAGTGGCATTTCGATTAAACGAAGAACTTGCCATTTTGTCATTCCCATTGCTTTGCCAGATTCAAGGAGTGCTCCATCGACGTTTCTAATACCTGTGTAGGTGTTTTTAAGAATTGGTAATAAAGAATACAGGAATAACGATAAAACGACTGTATTCGTCCCTAAGCCCATAATAAGCATAAGTACAGCTAACATAGCTAGTGCTGGAATGGTTTGTATAATATTAGCGATTTGAATTACCCAACCAGCTAAGCGTTTTTTCCTAGCAATGTATACTCCGAGTGGTATTGCGATGATTGCAGCGAAGATTACTCCATAAGCGCTCATCAAGAAATGCCGCCAGAACTCTTCCATGACATAACTTCCATTTGTTTGATAATAATCAATTAACTGTTTTAATGTGTCCATCTTTTGGCACCTCCTTAGTTTTTACCTTCAAAGTAATTATTTTTTTCTAGGAATTCTTGCGCTACAATGGATGGTTCTTTTAACTCGCCATCTGATTGATAATTAAGTTTTTGCATTTCTTCTGTAGAAATTTTACCTTTTAATTTATTGATAGTTGTTTTTAATTCAGGATGTTTCTTTAAAATTTCATCTGTTGCTAAAGCAGAAGCATCATATGGTGGGAAGAATTTTTTATCGTCTTTTAATAATTTTAAATTATAAGTTGGAATACGACCATCTGTAGAATAACCAAGCGCCACATCCATTTGATTATTTTTAAGTGCGGTATAAATTAAGCCAATTTGCATTGGGAAGATTTTTTTGAACTCGATATCATATGCTTTTGAGAATGCTTTGTAGCCATCTCCTTCGCGTTCCATCCAAGAATTATCCACTCCAGCAGTAAGCTCGTTTTCCACTTTTCTCATATCACTAACAGTATTTAAATTGTATTTTTTAGCAGTATCTTGTCGTACCATAAATACATAAGTGTTAGCAAAGCCGTAAGAATCAAACCAGGTTTGATGGAAACGTTCTTCAAAGCCTTTTTTAACTGCTGCTAATGCTTTTTCTGGATCTTTAATAGCTTCTTCACCTAGTGGCCCAACTAAGTCAGTTCCAGTGTATCTTGTCGCAGTAATATCTACATCACCATTTAACATAGCTTGGTGTTGTACAATAGTCGATCCAAGATTATTAACGATTTCTACTTTTAAACCGGTATCATGTTCGATTAATTGTTTTAAAATATTAGAAACGATCTGTGATTCCGTTGTGGCCATTGCACCTATGCGGATTGTATCTTTGGAACTCCCTCCAAGTCCTGGTAAAGAACAACTAGACAAGAAAAGAGAACTAGTTAGTAGTAATACGCTGAATAAAGCGATAAATTTTTTCTTCATGCTATTCTCCCCCTTCCCGAGCTTCGCGGATGGCTTTTGGAGTTAAGCGATATTCTAATTTTCCAAGCGCGAATTCTACTATAAGGGCTAAAATGGTTACTGGAATTGCTCCCCCGAGAATTAAATCAGGGCGGTATAAGTTTAAGCCGTTAAAAATAAAGTCTCCAAGTCCCCCAGCTCCAATGTAAGAAGCAAGCGTTGCCCAAGCGATAACATATACTGCTGATAAACGAATACCAGCCATAATAACTGATATGGAGTTAGGAATTTCCACATTAACTATGAGTTGCCAATTCGTCATTCCCATGCCTCTACCAGATTCAATTAAATTTTTATCGACCCCTCTAACACCAATAAAAGTGTTACGTAAGATTGGTAAAAGTGCATAAATAAATAGCGCTATAATTGCCGGTAACGTACCAACGCCAAGTAATGGAATAATAAACGCCAAAATGGCAAGTGACGGAACCGTTTGAAGCACACTCACTACGCCAATGACAAAATTTGCCACTTTAGGTGAACGTGTCAGTAAAATTCCGGCGGGTACAGCAACTGCGATACCTAAAATAACAGCAGATAAGGAGATGAAAAGATGTTGCCATGTTTGAACAAGCAAGTTATGGCCGTTTTCTTGAAAAAATGTAACTATTGCGTCCATAACTTATCCCTCCTGCTTCATTTCTGGTTCTGTCATTTCGGAATCCGCTTGTTCCTCCTGGTTTTCTGTCACATCATCTACAGTGCCCCAAATGGAATCATAAACGATATCTACCAAACTGGCACGGGTTACAATCCCGACAAGACGTTTATCCTTATCAACTACAGGAATATATTTATAACCACGTTTTAAAATACGTTGTACTGTATCTCGCAGTAACGTATCTTCATACACATAAAAGACATTTTTCTCAATAATATCCATTACAGAAGTTGCAGTACGACGATTTAAATCTATTTGTTCTACGTCAATAAAGCCTTTTAATACATTCCCTTCGTCGACTACAAGTAATGTATCCACTCGTTTTTCTTTCATGACGGTAATAGCTGCTTGAAGTGATTTGTCGGCTGTAATAGAAACCGGGTTGGTATTCATGATTTGAGCTACCTGCGTTACATCCGGTTTCGCTTCAATTAAACGATCTTTACCGATAAAATCTTCAACAAACGAATTCGCTGGATTACGCAAAATTTCATCTGGTGTATCAAATTGAACGATTTCACCAGCTTTCATAATAACAATACGATCTGCAAGTTTTATTGCTTCATCCATATCATGAGTAACGAAAATGATAGTTTTGCCAAGTTCTTTTTGTAAATTTTTGAATTCTTCTTGAAGTGAGTCACGCGTGATTGGATCTAATGCTCCGAATGGTTCATCCATTAAAATCAAATTTTGTTCTGCGGCAAGCGCCCTAAGAACTCCAATACGTTGTTGTTGTCCACCACTTAATTCATATGGATAGCGATCTAAGAATTCTTCTGGTAAATCAACTAATTTAATTAATTCTTTAGCGCGTTCTTGTTTTTTCTCTTCAGACCATTTAAGTAATTTTGGTACGAGGACGATATTTTCTCGAATCGTCATATGTGGCATTAAGCCAATTTGTTGAATGACATATCCAATAGAGCGTCTTAATTTTACAGGATCTTCCGCCATGATGTCTTTATCATTAATAAATATTTTTCCTTCTGTTGGCTCAATAAGTCGGTTAATCATCTTCATTGTTGTAGTTTTCCCACAACCACTTGGACCGATAAAACAAACAAATTCCCCTTTATCGATGTTAAGAGTTAGATCATTAACGGCTTTTTTGCCCCCTTTATAAGTCTTCGTTACGTGTTCAAATTTTAACACGCTTATACACCTCCATTTTTCTTTACCACTGTCAAAAAATTGACAATCGATAAATCTTTTCCCTAACCAGTAAAGTTTTAAACTTTTTAAATACAAAAAAACAGCCTAAAGACAGTGTTGCATTCAAACGGAAGTTACTAAACAAGATGGTTTCGTACTTATGGCACGTGTGACATCGATGCTAAACTTGTAATCGTGAAAATGAGCATTGTAATAAGCTGCAATATAGTATTTATTTCATTATAACACACTTAAAAAGGCCCAAAAGCAATTGCTTCTGGACCTTGTGGTTATTTTGGTAAGAATAATTTTGGTGAGGTTTTCAGTAATATCGAAATGATAATACCCGAAACAACGACAGTACCAAGACAGCTTGCCCCGTTCATCACAATGGAGAATAATTGAGCGCCCCAACCTTTGAAAGCATATGCGCCCCAGAATAACACACCTGCAACATAATGCCAAAAATATCTAGCTACTCCTCCAATAATCATAGTCCCCCATGCCCACTGAATCGCTTCTTTTAGTTTGTTTGCAGCTAAATTAATTCGAACCTGTTTACTAAATACACCACTAAATGCAATGAAACTGAATGCTAAAATATATTCAATAATTGCTTGAGATGGCATTAGAATATAAGCTTTACCTGTTAAAAAATGTAACAATCCCCATAAAAGCCCCGCGAATCCAGCCGCCCAAAAGCCTCGTCTAATAGCAATAACATACATTGGAATCATTCCAAGTGAAATGGAGAAACTGGATCCAATGTCTAACGGGATAAAACTTAGTACCATTGCAACTGCTGCAAAAATAGCACATTCTAGTAAAATAATTAATCGTTTGTTTTGCATAAAAAATAAACTCCCCTCTTCTTTTTGGTCAAAAACGTACCCCAGAAGAAAGCAGTTTCTATCGTTAGAAATGCAATCGCCACAATCCCTACGCTCGTATTAACGAACAGGTTCAAAGGGTCAGAATCCAAAAACATACGGATTCAATCTCAGCTAAGAAGCCCCCCCTGTGGTAACGTCTATGAAATTATCGTACATCAATTATTATAGCATGAGATGATTTTTTGTAAAGAATTATTTGTTTTCATTAGTCATTAGTGGAAAATTTAACGGTATATTGTGCTTTTTTTGGAAGTTTGTCAAAAATGAGCTGATAACTATTTTGAATTAACGCCATTTCTATTTTAGGTTCCACATCATATTTTTCGTTTATCACTAAAGTTATCCAATGTTTTTTATTCAAATGATATCCAGGTATTATACTCTGATATTCATCGCGTAATTGATCAATTTTTTCTGGTTGGCATTTAACACTTACGAATAAATCACCATGATACATATGAATAAGCGCAAAAATTTTACCACCAATAGTTAAAGCGTGCATTTTATTGTCAAAAGGAAAAGTTTCTTTAGCACCTTGTAAAGTTAGACAAAGCGCGACTTTTTCTTGTAAAGTTTGCTCGTAATTCATCGGTTTCTCCCCCTTATCTTCCTATTATAACATTTATTTATGCGTGTATGCTTTCTTTGCTACACTAACCATGTTAAAATAGTAGTAATTGTGCTTTTTCTGATTTCAAGAAGAAGTAACTTAGTATTGGAGGAAGAAAATGTTAACTGTAAATAATGTTGGCTTACGCTACGGCGATAAAAAGCTATTTGAAGATGTTTCGATTAAATTTTTACCAGGGAACTGTTATGGGCTTATTGGAGCAAACGGTGCTGGTAAATCAACGTTCCTAAAAGTGCTTTCTGGCGAGCTTGATTCACAAAGTGGTAATGTGCATATTGGTTCAGGTGAGCGTCTAGCTGTCCTTCGCCAAGATCATTTCCAGTATGATGATGAACTCGTACTCAACACGGTAATTATGGGACATGAACGTCTATATAAAATTATGGACGAAAAAAATGCCATTTATATGAAAGAAGATTTTAGTGATGCAGATGGTATTCGTGCTGCCGAACTAGAAGGTGAATTTGCTGAATTAGATGGTTGGGAAGCAGAATCAGACGCTGCTGTTTTATTAAACGGTTTAGGTATCCCTACTGACTTGCACGGAAAACTAATGAAAGATTTAACTGGTGGAGAAAAAGTAAAAGTGCTACTTGCGCAAGCTTTATTCGGTAAACCAGATATCTTACTTCTGGATGAGCCTACTAACCACCTTGACATTCGTGCCATTCATTGGTTAGAAGAATTTTTAATTAACTTTGATAATACTGTTATCGTTGTATCCCATGATCGTCATTTCTTGAATAAAGTATGTACTCATATTGCGGATCTTGATTTTAGTAAAATTAAATTATATGTTGGTAACTATGATTTCTGGTATGAATCTAGTCAATTAGCTCAAACAATGATGGGCGATCGTAATAAGAAAAAAGAAGAAAAAATGAAAGAACTACAAGACTTTATTGCCAGATTTAGTGCGAACGCATCAAAATCTAAACAAGCAACAAGTCGTAAAAAAATGCTCGAAAAAATCACACTGGAAGATATTCAACCTTCTAGTCGTCGTTACCCTTTTATTCAGTTTAAACCGGATCGTGAAGTTGGGAATGACCTTCTGACAGTGACCAATTTGTCAAAAACAATTGATGGCGTGAAGATACTTGATAATCTTTCTTTCTCTATTAATCGTAATGACAAAGTTGCTTTAGTTGGCGATGATGAAGTTGCTAAAACAGTTCTTTTCCAAATTTTGGCTGGTGAAATGGAACCTGATGAAGGTAGTTATAAATGGGGTATCACAACAAGCCAAAGTTATTTCCCTAAAGATAACTCAGAATTCTTTGAGGAAAACGACATGAGTCTTGTAGAATGGTTACGTCAATTCTCTCCAGAAGATGATAGTGAAGCATTCTTACGCGGATTCCTTGGCCGTATGCTATTCAGTGGTGATGAAGTACTTAAAAAAGTACGCGTCCTATCTGGTGGAGAGAAAGTTCGTTGTATGTTATCAAAAATGATGCTTTCTGGTTCTAACGTCCTTTTACTAGATGAACCTACTAACCACTTGGATTTAGAGTCTATCACAGCCTTAAATAACGGTCTTGAATCATTTAAAGGTGCCATGATTTTTGCTTCTCATGACCATCAGTTACTACAAACAATTGCAACTCGTATTATTAACTTATCTAAAGATCAATTTTATAATAAAGAAATTTCTTATGATGAATATCTAAAAGAAGTTATGAATGTTGCTGAATAAGCAAAAAAACAATATCCCATTAGCGGGATATTGTTTTTTTATTTAAGTTCGATTTTGCCTGTTTCAGTTGTGATTGGTGTGGAAGAATCTGTTAAATAACTTAGGAAGCTATAAGAAATCCATGTAATATCAGAGGCTTTATCTAATTTTTCAACAGGAAAAACGATTTTTCCTTTGGCTGTTTCACCTGGCTTGATGGTCGTCGTTTCAAAATCTGATAAAACAGCATCTCCTCCATTTATATCAATTTTATTTGCTTCAAGTTGTCCTTGATTTGGATAAGTTTCAAGGTCTTTAGTGGCGTTATTAGTGATTTCGAGTTCTAACGTAATACTTCCAGGAACTGACTTACGTTCTAATGTAGAATAAGTATCTTTCTTTTCGACCGTGACAGAGGTGATTTTTTTCTTAATATTATCTGAGGAATCTTCATATTTTACTTGGTACTTTTTTGTTTCTTCAGCAGATGCTGGACTTGCATTTTTAGAAGAATAATTGAAGATATCATTTTGGACTTGTTGATAATGAACAAAACTAACGATGATACCAATAATAGAACCAACCAATAATAACATTCCAGCGCTTGTCAAAATTGCGCCGATTTTTCGTTTGGCTGGAAAAAATAAAATAACGATACCAGCGATAAAAATTAAGAAAGCACATATTCCGGCAATAATCCAAATTTCCATCTAATTTGCTCCTTTTATGCGAATTTCTACCCAACTATAACATATTTAGCATTTAGTTCAAAGCAGTTAAGTCACTTGCTGGGGAAGGATAAGCAAATATAACAGAATTTAAATCAGCTAAAGTTAAGCTTGCTTTCATTAATATAGCGATATAATTTATCATATAATCTGCTTCTTCACTAAGAAAGTGAGCACCTCTTATTTGACCAGTTTCTCTATCCTCAATTATTTTTGCGAGTGCTAATTGTTCGTTTGTGCGTTTATAAGTATACCAATTAGTTGTGTCATGGCTTTTAATTTGATATTTCTCAGGATTAGCTTTGGCTTCCTCCATACTAATACCTATACTTGCAAGTTTTGGACTTGTAAAAACAACACTTGGAATGGCAGGATAATTAATTTTTTCATCTTTACCTAAAATATTCTTCGCGACCAGAAGAGCTTCCATACTGACAACTGGTGTTAGAGGAGCACCTTTTGAAGCAGCGACGTCTCCACAAGCATATATATGCTCATTATTAACTGTTTGCATTTTTTCATTCACAGTGATGCCTTTTTTAGTATAGTCAATATTAGCTTTTTCTAATGCTAAATGTGCAATATTTGGAGTTCTTCCTGTCGCGCCTATAATTAAATCCGTGTTTAAAGAGAAATTGTTTTTTCCATCAATATGAAGTTTTCCATTATTTTTTACAATTTTAGTAATATCTATATCGAAATGAAAATGAACTCCTTCTTCTTTCATGTTAGAAACTAATGCAGCGACAAAGTCAGGATCGAATTTCTTTAACGGCTCACTGTTGTGATGGATTATATGCACCTCTCTTCCGGCTGCTAAAGCAATTGAAGCAAATTCAAAGGAAATATAACCACCGCCAATAAAAACAACAGATTCAGGTAACTCTTTAAGCGATAAAAAATCATCACTGTTTTGAATATATTCTTGACCTTCTACTTTTAAGCTACTTGGAACCGCGCCCGTTGCGATGACAATTTTTTCTGCATTAAGTAAATCCTTTCCAACTTGCAAAGTATGTGAATCTTGAAAAATTGCTTGACCGAAAAAAGTTTCGATTCCAGCTTCTTGAAAACTTTCTAAACGACTTTCAGGTACATCCTCTACAAATGTTTCTTTAAAAGCCATTAAATCTTGCCAGCTGATTGATGCAGCTTGTTTAATTCCTTTGCCGCGTAGTCTTGTTGAGAGATTTCTAGCTTCAGCTGCACCGATAAGTACTTTTTTTGGATCACAGCCTCTTAGGACACATGTTCCACCCCAACTACGTTCCTCTATAATGGCTACTTTTAATCCAGCAGCCTGTGCTTCAAAAGCAACAGTTGTTCCGCTTGCACCACTTCCGATTATAACAACATCATATGTATATTCTGTCATTTGAATCACTCCTTCCTAGCTTGTTTTCCCGTCTATTTTACTTTTAAACGAAAAAACTGCCACACAAATGTGCAGCAGTTCATTTTTTTATACTTCCATAATAATTGGTAATATCATTGGACGACGTTTTGTTTGTTCAAATAAGTAACGATTTAATTGATCCCGAATGTCTTGTTTTAATTTCGCCCATTCAAAACCTGTTTCTTGTAGATTTTTTTCCACGATTTTTGTGACAACTTTGGACGATTCTTCAATTAAATGCTCTGATTCACGAACATAGATAAATCCACGTGAAATGATTTCAGGGCCGGAAGTAATTGTTTTAGTTTTACGATTAAGTGTAACCACTACGATAAAAATACCATCTTCTGAAAGTAATTTACGGTCGCGAAGTACGATGTTTCCAACGTCTCCTACCCCTAAACCGTCAATTAAAGTATTTCCCGAATAAACACGATTTCCAGCTGTCATTTTATCATTTTTAAATTCTAAAATTTCGCCTTTACCAACGATGAATACTTCTGATTTTGCCATTCCAACTTCATGTGCTAATTTAGCATGGCTAATTAACATCCGGTATTCCCCGTGAACTGGCACGAAGTATCTTGGTTTTAATAAGTTAATCATTAATTTCAAGTCTTCTTGGCTTGCGTGCCCAGAAATGAAAAGATTATTGCTCATTGTTAATACTTTTGCACCAGCTTTATAGAGCATATCAATGGTTTTCGCCATCATCGTTTCAAGTGATGGCGATGGCGTTGTTGTAATATAAACTGTGTCGCCAGGTTTGATATTAAGTTGTGGATGATTACCTTTTGTCATTAATTGAAGTGACTGGATTGGTTCACCCAGATTTCCCGTTTCGATAATTGTAATTTCATCATCGTTATATTTTTTAAGGTCTTTTAATGGCACCATTAAATCTTCTTCAATCTCGATTTTTCCTAAACTACCCGCAATTTCAAATACACGTTCTAGTTCTTTACCAACTATAGCTACTTTTCGCTTCGTTGCTACGGAGGCATCGAGCACTTGTTGTAGACGAATTAAATTAGATGCAACACAAGCAACAATTATTCTACCATCTGCCATTCTAAAAGCATGTCTAATTTCTTCTTCAATTAAGCTATCACTAGAGGTAGTTCCAGGATGCTCAGCTTCTGAACTATCAGAAAGTAATGCTAATACTCCTTTTTCGCCAAATTCAGCAATATGACTTAAATCAGAAGCGTATCCATCTTTTGCTGATTGGTCGAATTTAAAATCACCCGTATAAATGATAGATCCTTCACTTGTTTCAAGTACAATCCCTACAGAATCAGGAATAGTGTGTGTTGTACGGAAGAAAGAGACATCAATTTTAGAAAATGATAAAGTTGTATCGGAATCTACTATATGGAAATTTTTAAAGCGTAGTTTGCGATGCTCTTTAAGCGCTGATTTGGCTAGCGCGATGGTTAATTCTGTACCATAAACAGGCGCTTTAATTTTTTGAAGTAAATAAGGCAGTGCGCCGATTGCATCTTCATGACCATGTGTTAAGAAAATTGCTTTTACCCGGTCTTTGTTTTCCTCTAAATATTTAAAATCTGGAATAACGATATCAATTCCTAATAATTCGTTTTCTGGAAACATTAAGCCCGCATCTAAAATAAAAATATCTTCGTCTATTTCTACTACATATAAATTTTTACCACTTTCATCGACACCGCCGAGTGGAATGATTTTTATGTTTTTCGCTTTTTTTATTGTCAAAGCGTAGACCTCCTTTGAACTATTTAGAAAGTCCTTCTAATATAGCTTGTAATTTCGTTCCTTGTTCAGCATTTAAATCAACTAGTGGCAGCCGTACAGGTCCAACACTAATTCCTTGCTGATTTAATAAATATTTCGTAGGTGCTGGGTTTGGTACAGCGAAAAGTCCATTCATAATTGGAAGTAACGAACGATGTATGCTTGCTGCTTTTTGAACCTCTCCACGCGCAAATGCTTGAATCATCTCTTGCATTTCTTTTCCTACTACATGACTTGCAACGGAAATAACTCCATCTCCCCCAACAGCCAAAATTGGTAAAGTCAAACTGTCATCCCCACTGTAAACGAGAAAATCTTCTGGAGTTTCAGCGATAATTTTACTTATATTATCTAGGTTGCCACTTGATTCTTTGACACCAACAATATTCGGTAGTTTTGCTAGACGAATAATTGTTTCTGGTTCGATGTTGACAACACTACGCCCAGGAATATTGTAAATAACTACTGGTAAATCAGAAGCTTCTGCAACAGCAACAAAGTGAGCATATAAACCATCTTGATTAGGTTTATTGTAATACGGGGCTACGACAAGGACTGCATCAATGCCACCGAGTTCTGCCACTTCTTTAGTAAATGCGATTGTTTCTGCGGTATTATTAGAACCAGTGCCTGCGATTAATTTAGCGCGTCCTGCATTAGTTTCTATTACTTGACGGAATAATTTTATTTTTTCATCATGTGACAAAGTGGGAGATTCGCCAGTAGTACCAGCGACAACTAGACCATCTGAGCCATTTGCTATTAAGTGATTCACGAGATGGTGAATTCTTTTTTTGCATACTTTATCTTTTTCTGGGTGAATTGGCGTCACCATTGCTGTAATTACTTTCCCTAAATCCATCTTTCATTTCCTCCTTACTTAATTTCCAAACAAAATACGTCATGTAGAGCATTCACTGCTGAAATTAAGTCTTCTTCTCTTACTAATACCCAAATAGTTGTATGACTATCCGCTGATTGTAAAATTGGTATATTTTTTTCGGATAAAGCTCCTACGATTTTAGCTGTTACACCAGGAACTCCGGTAATTCCAGCGCCAACTATAGAAACTTTTGCACAATTTTCTCGTACATTGGTTTGTAAATCAGCTTCTTCTAAAAGTAGTTTAACAACGAGACGTTTTTCTTCTGGAACTGTAAAAATTACAGAATCGGTTAAAATATTGATAAAATCAAGGCTAATTCCAGCATCTGCTAAAATTTTAAAAGCTTGTTGTTGCGCTTTTACAGTATCTGTTTTGACAGAAATTTGTGTTAAATTTGTAACGTGCGCAACTCCGGTCACCATGCGCTCTTTTACATCAAAATGACCTAATTCATCTGCTACTGATGTAACAAGTGTTCCAGTACTTTCTAAATAAGTGGAACGAATTCGCATTGGTATTTTGGCAGTCATAGCAATTTCAACTGCGCGCGGATGAATGACTTTGGCTCCTTGGTAAGCCATGTTGCTTACTTCATTATAACTAACTCGTGGAAGTGAACGTGCATGTTCCACAATACGTGGATCTGCAGTCATCATACCATCTACATCGGTAAAGATATCGATATAATCTGCTTGTAATGATACACCAAGAGCCGCAGCTGAGGTATCACTACCACCGCGACCAAGTGTAGTGATATCGCCATTTTTAGCCTTACCTTGAAATCCTGCTACAACAGCCACATCAAGCGTTTTAAGTGCTGTTTTTAAACGACTTGTGTCGACTTCAGTGATTTTTGCATTTAAATGATGGTTAGACGTAATAATTCCTGCTTGACCGCCTGAAAATGCTTCTGCTTTAATATCTGCTTCTTTCAACATATTGGTAAATACGGAAGCAGATATTGTTTCACCTACAGAAAGCAACGTATCTTGCTCTCTAGGAGTTAATTTAGTGTCCTTAGCACCTATGAGTTCTAAAAGAGTATCTGTTGCATATGGGTCGCCGTAACGTCCGATAGCAGATACAACTACAACTACTTTATAGCCATCTTTAAGTGCATGTTTGATATGGTTAAATGCCATTAAACGAATTTTTTCATTTTGGACGGATGTACCGCCGAATTTTTGAACGATGATTTTCATTTCTTACACCTCTAAATAATTGCTAGTTTGACTAAGCTTTCAGCAATTTGAATCGAATTCCATGCAGCACCTTTGAGTAGATTATCAGATACAATCCACATGTGGAAACCTTTGGAATCGTCAATGTCAGAACGAACTCGGCCGACAAATACTTCTTTTTTGCCAGCTGCTTGGATAGCTTGCGGATAAATCTGATTTGCTGGATCATCTTCAAGAATAACCCCAGGAGCTTTTTTTAAGACGTTTTGAATGTCTTTAGCTTGGACTCCTTCTTTATCAATTTCCACGTAAACACTTTCAGAATGTCCACTCACTACCGGAATCCGTACACAAGTAGCAGAAACTTTGATTGTATCATCTTCCATGATTTTTTTCGTTTCATTGATCATTTTCATCTCTTCATATGTATAATCATTTTCTGTGAAAACATCAATTTGTGGTAAAGCATTAAATGCAATTGGATAGTGTTTTTTATCGCCTTTTACTGGCATAATTTCTGGAGTAAATTCTTTGTTATCTAAAACAGCTCTGCTACCATCTTGCAATTCTTTGATAGCACTAACACCTGAACCTGAAACGGCTTGATAAGTAGATACAATAATACGGTTTAAACCATAAGCTTCTCGAATCGGTTCGAGTGCTGCAACCATTTGAATGGTAGAGCAGTTTGGATTAGCGATAATCCCCTTATGTGAAAAGAGTGCTTTTTCATTTACTTCTGGGACAACGAGTGGAACTGTAGGATCCATCCGATAAGCACTGGTATTATCTATTACAATAGCTCCACGTTTTACTGCTTCTTTAGCGAGCGCTTTGGAAACAGATCCTCCTGCACTAAACAATGCAATATCTACTCCTTCAAAACTTTCCGGTGTAGCTTCTTGGATAGTAATTTCTTCACCACGGAAGGATAATTTTTTTCCAGCAGAACGGATAGAAGACAAGAATGAAACTTGCTTTATCTTAAAAGTCGCCGCCTCTTCTAGTAATTCAATCATTTGGGTACCAACAGCACCAGTAGCACCTACAACTGCGACATGATAGCTTTTTGTCATAGTTTACAATTCCTCCTTCAATTTAATCCTCGTCTCTCTGCTTTAAAACAGAAATCTGGTTAATTTTACACTTACTTTATCATACCATAAACTAAGTCATTTCGCAGTTTTTTATATGTATTAATAACCATTTTTTAAATTGTTTATTAGTTAGAAATACAAAAACCCACATTCTTATGAAAGAATGTGGGTTTTTGGTTAATTTTTTGTTTGCTCAGATTGAGCTTTAGCTGCTGCATCTTTATTGTTTATGGGTTGCTCTACTTTAGAAGCATCTTTATTGGATTTTGCACGTTCTTTTTTTAGCTCAAAATATTTATCGAATACTTCTTTAGAAATATTCATATTTGTTTTATGGTCAGTTCCATACGGACGATAAGCCCATGGAACAACAACTGATATGGCGATTTCAGGTTTCTTGACTGGAGCGTAACCTACGAAAGTTGTATTCCAAACGCTAGCCATTTTATTACCTTCTTTTGGACCGTCATAAAAGGCATCGGCAGTACCAGTTTTCCCAGCTACATCATATTCACTGGAAGTAAATACTGTTCTAGCTGTACCGGTTGAACCATGTGTTACTTCATAAAATCCTTGTTGAACGGTTTTCATATCACTTTCAGAAACGCCGATTTTATTTAGTACTTTCGGTTTGTTTGCTGTAGCTAATGTGCCTACAGAGTCTCCGTTCGTACTTGGATTTCTTATTTCTTTTACCATACTTGGTGCAATTCTAGAACCACCATTAGCAATTGTAGAAGCATATTGCGCCATTTGAAGAGGTGTATATGAATCATATTGGCCAATCGCGAAATCGAGAATTTTACCGATTGTTTGGTCGTCACCTTTATATCCAACTTGTTCTCCTGGAAGGTCAATACCAGTTTTAACGCCAAGACCAAATTGATTATAGTAGTAACGCATATCATCAAAAGTGCTAAGTGGTGCTCTCAGTGGACCATTTGGTACGTATTTCGCGCCACCCATTTTCATAGCTACTTGATACATGTAAGAGTTAGAAGAAATTTCTAATGCGCCAACCGGGTCAAGTGGTCTGTTACCAGCTCCGGTTCTATTAAACCAAGAACTTTTTGCTTGAGTACCTTTAAATTTAATTGGTTGGTCGGTTAAAACAGTGCTATTAGTTATAGCCCCGTCCATAATACCACCAAGAATAGTAGATCCTTTGACAGCAGAGCCCATAGCATAAGCTGTTGTGAAAGTTCCTAAAGAGTAATCTTCAAACTTTCCTTTATTATTTAATTTCTGACCAGCAAGTGCAAGGACTTCTCCCGAATAAGGATCCATAGCAACAACAAAGGCACGGTCAAATAAATCAGAACCACCATATTGTTTTCCTTGAGAAATATTTTTACGTAAAATTTCTTCGACAGCTTTTTGGAATTCAACATCTACGGAAAGAACTAAATCTTTTCCTTTCGAACCTTCGTATTTGCTAACTGTTTCAATGATGTTCCCTTTAGAATCAAGTACACTTTCTGATTGAGATTTTGATCCTGCTAGAACGCTTTCGTATTGTGCTTCTAAATAACTTTTACCAACACGGTCATTTCGGCTATAGCCTTGTGATAAATAATACTCGGCTTTGTCTTTTGGAAGACCTTCTTTTGCACTTGAAACGGAACCTAAAATCGAACGTAAAGTTTCATCATAAGTATAATAGCGATTCCAGTCCGTTGTTGTATCAACACCTGGTAGGCTATCCATATTTTCACTTACACGAGCGATTTCTTCATCTGTCACATCTTTATTTTTGATAACAGATTCCGTCATAGCATACCCAGTTGTCATTTTTTTATAGATAGTTGCTACTTTTAAGTCCTCTTTTGATAGACTTGCGATGTCTTCTTTTGTTACTTTATCCACTTGGATTTTGTATGCTTTAGAAGAATCAAGTGCTTGTTCTTTAGCTGAAAGACGACTTAAAGATTCTGTTTGATGGGTTAAGATCCAGTAATCTTTTAAATCTCTATCTGTTAGTTTTTCTGGCTCAACGGTGATTAATTTTTCTAAAGTTTGCGCTACATGAAGTGTTTCAGAAGTTTCGGTTTGTTGACTTCTAGTGTAAGTAATAGATTTAACAGCTGAATTGCCAACTAACAAATTATAATTACGATCATAAATACTACCACGTGGTACATTCTTCGAGACAGTAACATTATCTGTTTCTTCTAATTGACGTTTGTACGTATCCCCTTGCACGATTTGAACAATTCCAAGGCGCAAAATTAACACGGAAAATAGTATGAAAATAATAAAGAATAAAATATTTAAACGTAGTGGAATGATGGCGCGTTTCTTCTTAGTGGAATCTTTTTTCTTTTTTCTAAAATTTAGTTTCACGCATAGTTACCTCACTTTTCAATAATACCTTTCCTTATTGTAGCTGAAAAAACATCATTTTTCCACTGTAAGTTGATTAGAAATTCATTAGAAATAAAAAAAGACCCACCTCAGTGAGTCTTTTTGTTATTATTTAGCTGCGTCAAAGCGTTTGTTAGCTTCATCCCAGTTAATTACATTCCAAAATGTGTCGATGTATTCAGGACGACGGTTTTGGAATTTTAGGTAGTAAGCATGTTCCCAAACATCTAGACCTAATACAGGCGTTTTGCCATCACTAAGTGGAGAATCTTGGTTTGCTGTAGAAACGATTTCTAATTTACCGTTGTTTACTACTAGCCAAGCCCAACCAGAACCGAAACGTGCTGCAGCTGCAGCGTTAAATTTTTCTTTGAATTCGTCAAATGTGCCAAATTCGCTTTCAATTGCTGCTTTTAAGTTACCAGTTGGAGCACCGCCACCATTTGGGCTAAGGATAGACCAGAATAAAGTATGGTTAGCATGACCGCCACCGTGATTACGGACAGCGCCGCGAATATCTTCAGGAACGCTATCTAAGTTAGCAACTAACTCTTCGACAGGTTTGCTTGCTAATTCTGGATGGTTAGCAACTGCTTCATTTAATTTAGTTACATAAGTATTGTGGTGCTTTGTATAGTGAATTTCCATTGTTTCTTTATCAAAATTCGGCTCCAAAGCATCATAAGTATAAGGTAATTTAGGTAATTCGTAAGTCATTAAAAATTCCTCCTTGAATTGGTTTTATTTTATGTGAAAAGAAATTACGTATAAGGCAAAAGTTTCATGTCCTATTTCAATAGAACTAAAATTCACCTTAAAAAAAGTTTCTCTTTACACCATTTAGCCTACCACGCCCTAGAAAAGCTTGCAATTTTTCTGCTCAGTGATGTTTCAATATTGATTTTGCAATCATTTCAAGCTATGATTAAGTCTAAGTGGAAAAAGTGCTCTCTTTTACACATACATGTATCTTTTTCCCGAAAATGAATAAGTTAAACCATTAGGTGAGGTGTTGAAAAAAGAATGAATATTTTTAAACGCTTCTGGAAGAGCCTATATTCCCCTGCGGATATAGCATCGTTTCGAAATGATAAAATCAGAAAAAGTATTGTTTACATTATTGTTTTATCATTTGTAACCTTTCTTCCATTGGCATACTTTACAAACGTTACTACAAAAAATGCGCTTAAAGTTGGCGAAGAAACAATCACAAAAGAAATTCCTGATTTTAATGTGAAGGATGGCAAATTAGTTCTAACAGATGATTCAGTGAAAAACATTCCTATCTCTATTGATCAAGATCAACTACATATTTACTTTGATGCTTCTGGGACTCTTGATAAAGATGATGTAGATAATAAAATAGCTTCTTATGATAGTGCAGTAGCTTTTCTTTCTGATAGTATTTACTTCACTGCTGCAGGCGTATCACAGTCCATTAGTTATGACACTGCTGGAATTAGTAATAAAGCAGATTTAGTTGATTTATATACATCGATTGAGTCACTGGCTAAATACTTTATTCCAATTGCGTTACTTATACTTTTCCTCTTTACTCTTGGGTCTATTTTCTTCCGAGTAGCGCTTTATTCATTATTTGGATTTATCCTTTCTGGTTTTGGACGCACTGGCATTTCTTTCCGTCAAAACTGGATGATGGCTTCCTACAGTATTACACTTGCTGCTGTTTTTACAATGGTAATGGAAGCACTTCAAGTAGTTGTACCGTTTGGAATGGAAATAAATATGGTTGTTAGTATGATCTTTGTTTTCCTTGCGATACGAACTATTCCACCAAGCGAACCCACTATTTTAGAAAAATAAAACTGAACCACTTGTACTCTTTGCAAGTGGTTTTTTTGCATAAATTCAAGTGATTTTACGAGGGAAAAATGGTATGATAAAAAAATATTATTCTTTGATTGCTCGTGTTTTAGATTGGAGTATGGACTCCTAATAAGGAGGAATTTTCTTATGGAAAAGAAAGTAGAGCTAAGTTTTTATGATGGAGTTAAAGCATGTTTACCAACTGTGCTTGGCTATGTTGGTATTGGAATTGCTGCTGGTGTTGTGAGCAAAGCTTCTCATTTAAGTGTCTTAGAAGTTACACTGCTTGCAATTATTGTCTATGCAGGAGCTGCCCAATTTATTATTTCTGGATTATTACTTTTACAGAGTCCGATTTCAGCTATTATTTTTACTACTTTCTTAATTAATTCTAGGCATTTTTTGATGAGTATGGCGGAAGCTCCTTATTTTAAGAAATACTCACTTTGGAATAATATTGGGATTGGCGCCCTTCTTACAGATGAAACATTTGGTGTATCAATGAATCAGATTGGTAATAAAAAACCAGTTAGTGCGAAATGGATGCATGGTATTAATGTGACCGCTTATTTGGCTTGGATTATAGCTTGCATCATTGGCGCATTTGTTGGCAATTGGTTGCCTAATCCTGAACAATTCGGGCTTGACTTCGCTCTAACAGCGATGTTTATTGGTTTGCTTTATTTGCAAGTTGTGAGTGATAAAAGTAAAAGAATCGCTACAAGTTTATTTGTTATGTTGATGGTAGCTATATTTTTAATTCTATTTATGCGTGTGATGACACCTGAACTTGCTATATTGGTTTCGACGTTACTTGGATGTCTGATGGGAGTGATAGTAGAAAAATGGCGATAAGTACTTATACATTACTCGTAATTCTAGGGTGTGGCCTAGTCACATTCATACCACGTATCTTACCATTTATTTTCGTTCGCAAATTGCAGTTACCGGATATCGTGATTCGTTATTTGTCTTATGTCCCTCTTTGTATATTAACTGCACTGTTTGTTCAAAGTCTTTTAATCACTCGCACTAATGACTTTCCAACCGTTAACATAGAAAATTTGCTGGCTTCATTACCAACTATTTTAACAGCCATTTTAACTAAAAATTTAATGTGGATTGTTATTGTTGGGATTATTTCAATGGCTTTAATACGCTTCATCGCATAGAAAAGCCCTTTACTGGAGTGTGTTTTTGACGGGAATCAAAACCAGTAAAGGGCTTTTTAATTATGGATAACTCCGAAGTAATATTAATTAGATGTTGAAGTTGTACTAGTTGATGAAGTGCTGGTGTAATCTGCAAACGCATCTTTTAAATCACTATCTTTAATATCAATATTAGCTGCTTTTAATTCTTTTTTAAGGGCAGCTGTCATGTTTTCAGAAGTTAATTGAGATTTAATATAGGCTTTTTTAACGTTTGCTTTTTCTTTTTCGTATGAGCCTTTTTCCGTTTTCTTTACTAATTGAATCAAGTGATATCCGTAAGTAGATTTAACAATTCCACTTATATCATCTTTGTTTTCTAGAGCATAGGCTGCTTTTTCAAATGTTTCGTCCATTTCACCAGGGCCAAATGGATCTAAAAGTCCACCATTTGTTTTTGTTGCAGTATCTGTAGAGTATTCTTTTGCTAAGTCAGAAAATTTTTCACCATTTTTTAATTTGGTTTGGATTTCTTTTGCTGTTGCTTCATCATCTACCAAGATATGGCGAACAGTGATATCAGGTTCCCATGTTTTATAATAAGTTTTTAGCTTACTATCACTAACTTTCATATTTGCTTCTGTTGCTTTTTGAACTAATAGATTATACTCTAAGTTTTCTTTGAAAGAAGTTTTGGTTAAATTATTAGATGATAATGTCGATTCAAAAGAGTCACCATATTGTTCTTCATATTTTTTGTATTCTGCATTTAATTCTTTTTCTGTTACGGTGTATTTATCTTCCAATATTTTTTTGAAAGTAAGTTGTTGCACGACTTCATTGCCATATGTTGTTTTCATTGCCTCATACAGCTCATCTTGTGTGACACTTCCTGCATCTGTTTTCACCACCGCACTACTTCCACAGCCTGCAAGTAATAGTAATGTGGCTGCTATTACGGAAATCATCACTTTTTTTAATTTTGTCAAATGGTTCCTCTCCTTCTTCTTTCGGATACTTATTACTTTAACGATAAAAAGTGTCCAGAGTGAGAAACAAATATGAAATAATTATGAACATTATATAGAAAATAAAAAAAGGCCCATATTATGGACCTTTTTGCTATTAGGAAGCTTGTAAACATTCTGGGCATTCGCCGTAAACTTCAAATTTATGGCCATCAATTTGATAACCAGGTAAAGCTTCGGTTAAAAAATCCATCGGGCACATCATGATTTCTTTTGTTTTACCACATTTCATACAAATAAAGTGATGATGGTGATGTTCGTGTGTACAAGCTAAGCGGAAATTCCGTTCACCAGAAAGATCTGTTTCTTCAAATATACCTAATTCAACAAATAGAGAGAGATTACGATAAATTGTATCAAAACTAATCCCTGGAAAATCATCTTTCATATTTTCCAATACATCTTTTGCTGTCAAATATTTATTTTTACGAGCTAGTAAGTTAATTAGAAATTCACGTTTATCTGTGTGTTTGTAGCCTTTTTCCTTCATTTTCATGAGTGCTTCAGTTGCTGTAAGTCCCATTTTCCTCACCTCGTTTTGAAATTAAGATTTTTTGACGTATTTTTTGATATAAAATGGTGACAATTAAAAGTAGCACGGAAATGATAACAATCGCGCCACCGGGTGCTAAATTTAAATAATAAGCTGTAAATAAACCACCAATCACAGCAATTTCACCAAATAAAATGGATAATAGAATAGTTTGTTTAAACCCTTTTGCGATACGAATTGCTGCTGCAACAGGCAAGGTCATTAAAGATGATACGAGTAAAATACCCACAATCCGCATGGAAGAAGCAATTACAAGAGCGACTAAAACCATAAAAATAATATCGAACACTTTGGCTTTTAGACCAGAAACTTTTGCATACTCTTCATCAAATGATAACAGAAAGAGTTCTTTATATAAAGATAAAATAACGATAAAAACAATAATCGCTGTAACGACAATCGTAATCATATCAGTGCGACTCACTGCGCTAACACTACCAAATAAATAACTAAATAAGTCGGTGTTAAATCCATTAGCTAAGGAAATAAAAATAACAGAAAATCCCATACCAGCTGACATAATAATCGGTATGGCTAGTTCTTCAAAATGTTTATAAACAGTGCGTAGTTTTTCCATTAAAAGAGAACCTACAACCGAAAAACCAAAACCAAGATAAAGTGGATTTAATGCTGCTAGAGGCAAATAAGTCTTACTTAAAAATAAACTAACAGCGATTCCCCCAAGTGTCACATGACTAAGTGCATCTGCCATTAAAGAAAGCTTTCTAACAACAATAAAACTTCCTAATAATGGAGCAACTATCCCAATCACAAGACCAACAATAAATGTATTACGGATAAAATCATACTGGAGAAGCGTCGCAATCAAGACAAGCATCCTCCTTTCTCCGCTGTTCTGCTAATATTTCAAGTTCGCGGTCAGCCAAATAATGTTGATATTCATGTGCTGAACCATCAAAAATAATTCGCTTATTAATACTAATAACATGATTGACGTACGTATTTACAGCCATCAAATCATGTGTTACAAGTAAAAGAGTCATTTCTTCTGTCCGATTTAATTCGGCTAGTAATTCATAAAATGCTTTTACATTTTCTACATCCACACCAACAGTTGGTTCGTCTAAAACCAACAATTCTGGTCTACTTACTAATGCACGTGCAATAAAAACACGTTGCTGTTGCCCACCAGAAAGCTCACCGATATTGCGATGCAAATAATCGGTCATTTCCACTCGTTTCAAAGCATAATCAATATCTGCTTTATCTTTGTTATCCCATGTTTTAAATAAACCTTTTTTCTTGGTTAAGCCACTTGCGACAACTTCTTTTACAGTGGCCGGAAATGCAGAATTAAAAGCATTTGATTTTTGAGAAACAAATCCGATTTTAACCCAATCTTTAAAATCCGCTTGTTTTTCTCCAAATAAAGAGATATTACCTTGTTGTTTTTTTAGTACGCCAAGTATTAGCTTTAGCATGGTTGATTTCCCTGAACCATTAGGACCAATTAAACCTGTAAAACTGCCTTTTTCTACTTGAAAATGAATGTTTTCTAGGGCATGTTCTTTGTCATAATGATAACTTACATTATTTACTTCTATGATATTGTGCATTCATCTTTCTCCTTTAACAGCATTTGCTAGCCGCTTTTACTAGTATATAAAATAATGATCAAAATGTAAATCGTAATTACTTCGAATTAAAAATTGGGATAAAAAAACCTGGAAAAGTGGTTCGACCTTTCCAGGTTAGAATTATTATTTAGCAAATGTATCTGTTAAAATTGGCACAACTTGTTTTTTACGGGATACAACACCTTTTAAAGGCGCTTGATTTTCAACGAATTTAATACCATATGCTTCTTCAACAACAGAAGTTTTTGAACCTATAGAAATTCCTATAGAGTCGTTAGTAAGAATATTAGTGATAACGAACAAGTATAAATCAAGACCTTTATCAACTACATTCTGTGTCATAAGAGCCTCTACTTCACTGCGACGGTTTAGTACATCGTTCACATCCACTACATTAATTTGAGCGATTTCTACTTTGTTCCCGTTCATGTTGAATTCTTTAGCATCTAGTAATAGCTCAGCAACTGTTTTTTTGCTAACATCTGCTCCTGCTTTTAACATTTCCATGCCATATGTTTGAATATCAACGTCTGCAATAACTGCTAACTTTTCAGCTGCTACTTTATCTTCTTCTGTACATGTTGGTGATTGGAAAAGAAGTGTATCAGAAATAATGGCGGATAGCATTAAGCCTGCGACTGTTTTACTTATTTCTACCTCGTTTTCGCGGAACATTTTTAGAAGAATGGTTGTTGTACATCCGACTGGCTCAGCACGATAATAAAGTGGATCAGAGGTTTCAAAATTAGCGATACGATGATGGTCAACTACAGCTGTAACCGTTACTTCATCAATATCATTCGCGCTTTGTTGGCGCTCATTGTGATCAACAAGTGCAACTTCAGAAACTTCATTTGCAACAGTTTGAACTAAACGAGGAGCGGTTGCTTGGAAATAATCAAGTACAAAAGTTGTTTCACTATTAAGCTCTCCTAAACGAACTGCTTCAATATCTGCCCCTTGTGCTTTTTTTAATTCTGCATAACTAATGGCAGAACAAATCGTATCTGTATCTGGATTTTTATGACCGAATACAAGTGTTTTTGTCATTATTTTCGTCTCCTTTTAGCTGTTTTGAATTTTATTTAATAAATCTGGATCAAATTCGCCATTTTTCAGCATAGCAATTTCCCATTTATATGGCGCTTTTTTAGATGCTTTATCTTCACCAACATATGGCGTTTCAAGTATTTTTGGAACGTTAGCTAATTGTGGATGGTGCACAACATAATGAAGTGCGTCAAAACCGATATGACCAAAGCCGATATTAGCATGACGGTCTTTATGTGCTCCTCGCTCGTTTTTACTGTCATTAATATGTAAGACTTTTAAACGATCAATACCAATTATCTTATCAAATTCATTTAATACACCGTCAAAATCATTAACAATATCGTAACCAGCATCATGTGTGTGGCATGTATCAAAAGTGACCGATAATAATTCATTGTGTGTGACTCCATCAATAATTTGTGCAAGTTCTTCAAAAGTACGACCACATTCAGAGCCTTTTCCAGCCATTGTTTCTAAAGCGATTTGTACATCTTGATCATGAATTAATGCTTCATTAAGACCTTGGATGATTTGTTTAATTCCTTTGTCTGCTCCTTCGCCAACGTGAGCGCCAGGATGTAGTACAATTTGCTTGGCACCAAGCGCACGTGTACGTTCAATTTCAGATTGTAAGAAATTAACACCTAGTTCAAATGTCTCCGGCTTAACGGAATTGCCAATGTTAATAATATAAGGGGCATGGACAACAATATCATCCATATCATGAGCTTTCATGTGTTCTAAACCTGCTTCAATATTTAATTCTTCAATTGGCTTTCTACGCGTATTTTGCGGAGCGCCAGTATAAATCATAAACGTATTAGATCCGTAAGAAGCAGCTTCTTCACTTGCGCCAAGAAGCATTTTCTTTCCGCTCATTGATACATGAGAACCTAGTCTTAGCATAAATTCATTCCTCACTTATCGTTTTTTCCGTCTTTCACGACGTTTAATTTCATTCATTTTGTAATTAATTTTCTTTTTATAGTTTGGTTTGCCTTTTTGTTTTGCTTTTTTACGCATACCAATCTCACGTGGATCAGCTGTTTCTCGTTTAGCTTCACGTTTTGCACGACGATTTCGATCTTCTAGCGTAACGAATTCTTTATTTTTCCAGTCAACATGCTTAAATTCAATACCCATTTTTTCTAACTGGTTTAGACGATCTTCGTCTGCTGGTTCAAATAAAGTCAGTGCTATACCAGAATGTCCGGCACGACCTGTTCGACCAGTACGGTGAATGTAGAAATCGAGGTCATCTGGTAACTCATAGTTTACAACATGACTAATTCCTTGAATATCAATACCACGAGCAGCTAAATCTGTCGCAACCACATATTGATAATCTAAGTTTTCGATTTGTTTCATAGTCCGTTTACGTTCACGAGGATTTACGTCACCATGAATTTTGGCTACTTTTAGACCACGTTCAGTTAAGCCGTTTGCTACTTCATCAGCCGTTGTTTTTGTATTTGTAAAAACAATCGCTAAATAAGGTTGCGAACCAACTAGCACATTTTTAAGTAAATCTAATTTATCTCGGCTACGAGTTGCCATAATACGGTGTTCCACTGTTTTTGAAGCAGCAACTTTTGGTTGAATATGTTCATAACGCGGATTTTCCATATATTTGCTTAAAAATGGTTTTAATTTTTGTGGGATGGTTGCGGAAAAAACAAGCATTTGTAGATTAGCTGGCATTTTTCCAGCAATATGGTCGACATCGTTTAAGAAGCCCATATCAAGTGTCATGTCTGCTTCATCAATAACTAATGTTTTAGCAGTATGCACAAATAAGGCTTGCTCACGAATTAAGTCATTAATACGACCAGGCGTTCCAACAATGATTTGTGGTTGTTTTTTTAGTTTATCAATCGCACGTTGTTTATCCGTACCACCAATAACAAGTTGCACAGCGATTTCTTTTTCGCTGAATTTTGTCACTTTGCGAATTTCATTATAAATTTGAGTAGCAAGCTCACGACTTGGTGCCGTAATAACTGCTTGTACTGCATCTTTTTCAGGATTCACATTGTTAATAATTGGCAAAATAAAAGTATGGGTTTTCCCTGTACCTGTTTGCGATTGGCCAATGATACTTTCCCCTTTTAAAATGCCTGGTATTAGCTTTTGTTGTACTTCTGTTGGCTCATAGAATCCTAATTTATCTATTGCAAGTCCAATAAAAGGTTGAAAGCCAAATTGGTCAAACCTTGATTTCTTCGTCATAAAATATTTCCACTCCGTTCTATACCTAGTAGCCATTATAGCACATATTAGGTCATTCGTGCGCGCTATAAGACAACTTTGTTGAAACAATCCATTATACTCATTAAAAAACCGACTATCCTCATTTTTAAAAGAATTGTCGGTTTTGTTATTAACAAAATTGGAAAGGATCTGTATTGACTTCAGAAACAATAAATTCTGCTTCATAGTCTAAAATTTTTGCTTGTTCTTCCATTTTGTTTTTCAAGTAGCCCTTCATTACTTTCTCAATGTTATGTCCAGCATCAATTGTTGGTAAGTTGATGGCTAGTAAATCATGTGCAGTGTGATAATACACATCTCCAGTAATAAAAACATCTGCTCCGGTTGCTTTTGCTTGATGAATAAATTTATTTCCATCCCCACCAATAATTGCTACTTTTTGTACATTTGCTTTTAAATCACCAACATAACGTACATTATCAATTGCAAAAGCCGTTTTTAATTTGTCGATAAAGGAAACCATATTAATTTTTTTGGGTAAATTGCCTACACGACCAAGACCTTCTTTATAAGTCTGTGTTTCTAGCGTGTAAACATCCATTGCTGGTTCTTCATAAGGATGAGCAATTTTAACTGCTTTTGTAATGATTTCTGTTAAATATTCTGGAAAAATTGCTTCTATTTTCACTTCAGGAATAGAGGTCAGTGTTTCTTTTTCTCCGATAGTTGGATTCGCATCAGCACCTGGTTTAAAAGAACCCATCCCGGTTGTGTGGAAAGTACATTCTGTGTAATTTTCTCCAATTTGTCCTGCACCATTATTTACAAGTGCTAAACGCACAGATTCTAATTCGTTTTCAGGCACATAGACAGCAATTTTACAATATGGTTCTGAGTATGTTTCTTCAATCATTGTCGTATCTTGCAGTTGGAGTAAATCTGCCAATATGTCATTTACTCCACCTTTTGCAACATCCAAATTTGTATGTGCAGCAAACACGGTAATATCATGTTTAATCAACTTTTTGATCATTTTACCTTGTTTTGTTGTTGTATCAATATGTTGTGTTGGGTGGTATAAAAATGGATGATGCGCAATAATTAAATCCACCTTTTTTTCGATGGCTTCATCAACGACTTCTTCTAAAACATCTAAGGTAAACATAACTTTTCTTACCTTTTTGGATAAATCACCTACTTGGAGTCCGATGGGATCATTTTTCATTGCTAATTTTTTAGGAGCAATTTTTTCCATTATTGCTGTGTATTCATAACCATTTGCGACTTTCATTTCAACACATCCTCTACTAATGCAATTTTATGTTCTAATTCGCGGATTTTTGCTTGATTTTCATCTGATATTGGTTGGTTGCTGGAAATAGTTTGAATAATATTTTGCCATGTTTTTGCTTCATGATGCCATTTGCTTTTGAAAATAGCACTTTGTTCTTTTATTAAACACGGGCCAAAAAACACTTCTTGCTTTGTCCATACAACCGGTTTTTCAGAAGGTTCGAGAACGATAATTTCATAAATTTTGTTATCTTCTCGTAAAATGGCTTCTGAAGTAATCAACCAGTTGTTTTTTTCAGACCATTCTCTTAACTGCCAAGTAGCGATATTCGGTTGCAAAATCAACTTAGATACACCACTTAGCTTAGTCGCACCTTCTTCTAAAATAGTACGAATTAATGTGCCGCCCATCCCTGCTATCACAATTGTATCAATAGCATCTTCTTTTTCAATAATAGCTAAACCATTTCCTTTTCGGACATCAATTTGTTCTGTTAATCCTAGAGAGCGTACTTGTTTTTGTGCCGATTTAAAAGGACCATCCACTACTTCACCAGCAATGGCAAAGGAAGCTGTTTTATTTTTGATAGCAAAGCATGGTAAATAAGCGTGATCACTACCAATATCAGCAATTCGTTCGTTATTTGTTATGTAAGAAGCTACTTTTTCAAGTCGCTTAGAAAGTTGTTCTTCGTTCATTGGGTCCACCACTTTCATTATCATTAAAAAGGCAGGAGAACGATTTGTCCTCCTGCCCGGTCGTTCATTATTCCAGGAAGTCTTTTAATTGTTTACTACGACTTGGATGACGTAATTTCCGTAGAGCTTTGGCTTCAATTTGACGAATACGTTCACGCGTTACGCCAAATACTCGACCAACTTCTTCTAATGTACGCGTACGACCATCATCTAGACCAAAACGTAAACGAAGAACATTTTCTTCACGGTCTGTTAGAGTATCAAGCACATCTTCAAGTTGTTCTTTTAGTAATTCATAAGCTGCATGATCAGATGGTGAAGTGGCATCTTGGTCTTCAATAAAATCGCCAAGGTGTGAATCGTCTTCTTCTCCGATTGGTGTTTCAAGAGAAACTGGTTCTTGAGCAATTTTTAAGATTTCCCGAACTTTTTCAGTTGGTAAATCCATTTCTTCTCCAATTTCTTCTGGTGATGGATCACGACCTAAATCTTGTAACAACGAACGTTGCACTCGGATTAGTTTATTAATTGTTTCAACCATATGCACCGGAATACGGATAGTTCTTGCTTGGTCCGCAATTGCACGGGTTATCGCTTGACGAATCCACCAAGTTGCATAGGTACTGAATTTAAATCCTTTATTAAAGTCGAATTTTTCAACGGCTTTCATTAATCCCATATTTCCTTCTTGGATTAAATCAAGGAATAACATACCACGACCAACATAACGTTTCGCAATACTAACTACAAGACGAAGATTGGCTTCTGCAAGACGTCCTTTTGCTTCAATATCACCAGCTTCAATACGTTTCGCCAAAGCAATTTCTTCATCCGCTGTTAATAAGTCTACTCGACCAATTTCTTTTAGATACATGCGAACAGGATCGTTAATTTTTACGCCAGGTGGCACACTCATATCTGTTAAATCAAAGGATTCGGTTTCTTCTTTTACAAGTTCTGTTTCATCTGGATCTTCATCATCTGCATCATCAGAAACTTCAATTCCTGCTTCACCTACATGCTCTAAATATTCATCCATTTGATCGGAATCCAAAGTGAATGGAGCTAATCTGGCAGCGATTTTTGCGTAAGTTAAAATCCCCTTTTTCTTACCTTCTTCTATCAGGGCTTCTTTTACTTGCTCAACATTTAGTTCAGCAACTGGTTTTGTGTTTTGTGTTTTATCACTCATAACTGCCTGTATTCCTCCTTCCAAAATGCCGCTCACCTCATTAAAAGGCTTCTCTTAGGTAATAATACCATCATTTCGCGGTTTTAAAACGTTATTAATCCAATTGACCGCTATTTAACTGGCGATTGAGTTGGACGATTTCGAGCATGACGCGAATTTCGTTTTCTTTATCGTTTTCACGATTGAAAGCCGCGAGTTGTTGCTCAAGTTTTCTCTTTGTTTGTTCTAATTTAAACCGTTTGAGACTTCTAATATAGTCTTCAAACTGTGTTTTACCTTGTTCATCAGGACTAATTACCATTTCAAGACTGCTAATAAGACCTTTCATTGCAGCATCAGGTACGCTATCCATGAATTTATTCGGATCGGCTTCATTACCTTCAGCAAAGTAGCCAATTAAATAAGTGTATAGTGCTTGATAATTATCATGATAAAATTCTGTCTCTCCAAGAAGTTGTTTAATCAAAAGAAAACTATCTCGATTTTCCATCATTGCTTTCATTAGTTGTTGTTCTGCTGTTGTATGTGCAGATAATTTCTGTGTTGGTTGCTCAAATGAAAATAGCATTTCTGAATCTTCTTGTGGAATCATTCCCATAAAAGAATCATCTATTGGTGGTTCATTATAGCTTGTTATTTGTCGTGATTTTTGCGCATTTTTTAGTGATTGTTGGAGTTGCTGTTTTAATGTTTCGATAGTTAATTCAAATTCATCTGCTAGTTGTTTTAAGTATAATTCTCGTTCTACGGCTTGATCAAGTTTTGCAATTTCACGTAAACAGTCATCAATATAGGCGATTTGATCCGTTTCATTTTGTAAATTACGTTCTTTGCGTAAATAATTGATTTTAAAAGCTGTCCATGTCATGCGCTGCTGTTTGTAGATTTCTTTGAATTTATCTGCTCCGCTTGCTCTAATAAAGTCATCTGGATCTTTTCCTGCTGGGAGTTGCAAAACAAAAACATCTAAACGATTGCGTTCTACTAGAAGTGTTCCTGCTTTATAGGCAGCTTCAATTCCAGCTCGGTCGCCATCATAACAAATAATTGCCCGATTTGTAAGTCGTTTAATTAAATCTGCATGTTCTTCTGTTAAGCTTGTCCCCATTGAAGCAACGGCATTTTGAACACCTGCTTCTTCAGCGGAAATGACATCCATAAAACCTTCCATTAGTGTTATTTCTTCTTGTTTTCTAATAGCTTGTCTTGCTTCTGAAAAATGAAATAACGTGCGCCTTTTATTAAAAATTGGTGTTTCAGGACTATTTAAATACTTTGGTCCGTCATCCCGGTCAAATAAACGACCAGAAAAAGCAATAATTTGACCTCGATCGTTTGTAATTGGGAACATAATTCTATTACGAAAACGATCAACCATTTGCCCATCGTCGCGTTCAGACAAAAGTCCAGCCATACCAGCCAGTTGCAAGTCCATTCCTCTTTTTTCTAGAAAAGAGGTTATTGTTGCATGGTGATTCGGTGCAAAGCCGATTTGGAAAGACGCCATCATGTGTTCAGACATGCCTCGTTCCTTCAAATACGTTAAAGCGGCTGCCCCTTCTTCTGTTTCCATCAAGATATAATGATAGAGTTTAGCTGTAAGTTGATGCATTTCAATCATTTTAGCAGTTTCAGAAGTTTCTTTAGGCAAATTGCTTGTATCACGTTCTTCGGGAAGTTCGATATCCACGTCTAAATGACTCATATCCGCGACTTTTTTGACAGATTCTACGAAAGTTAGTCCGTCATGCTCCATTAGAAATGAAAATACATTGCCACCTTTACCACAACCAAAACAATGGAAAATTTGTTTCTCTGGTGATACAGAAAAAGATGGTGTTTTTTCGCCATGGAAAGGGCATAGACCAGAGTAGTTTCGGCCTTGTTTTTTTAATTGGACATAATTACCAATAATATCGACTATATCCGCTTGATTCCGGACTTGATCAATTACTTCTTCAGGAATCCGCGCCATCTTGACAGTCAACTCCTATTTACTTATTTTGCAAAAATGTAGTTATTCGGTCTTTAAAAAGGGAACGATCTTGATCGCTCATTGCTTTAGGACCTTTGCTATATTTGCCTTGCTGTCTTTCTTTGGCATGTCTATAGCGAATATCTAACATTAATGACATTTCTTCTTCTCGGTAAAGTTCGCCGCGATTAGAAAATACATACGTACCTTTTGCAAGTAGAATGCTAGCAAGACCAATATCTTGAGTAACAATAATATCACCTTTGTTTGCTATATTCATCATTCGCATATCCGCTGATTCTTTTCCAGTATCAACAAAAATCCAGTTTTCTCCGTTTGTGTTGACAGAGTAATGGTTAAAAGAAGCCACAAAAATAACTTCTAATTGAAATTGTTCGGCGACTTGTTTTATTTCTGCTTTTACCGGGCAGGCATCGGCATCAACTAAAATTTTTGGCACATATTCCATCCTCTCTCAAAACCTATGAATGCAACTTAAAAAACGAGTTTTTAACCCGTTTTTTTAATATTATTCGTAGATTTAGCTTTTTTAAGCGCGAAATTAGATTATACGGGAAGAACCTAACTTTTACAAGCAGTTTTCCCCGTATAATATATATATTCGACACAAAAAGCAAAAGTCCTTCTTATAATTCTAAATTTTCATCAACAATTTCACCAATGTGGATTAAAATCTCATTTGCAGTCTCTTCAATCGCTTTATTTGTCACATCCAAAACAAAACAATTCAATTTACTAGCTAATTTATCAAAAATCGCTAATTCTTCATCAATTCGTTGATTACTTGCATACGTTCCAGCACCAGGTAAACCAATTGATATTAATCGTTCTTGTCTGATTTTCGTAAGTTTCTGTTTACTAATTTTTAGACCAATTATTTTTTGGGGATCAATTTCAAAAAGTTCGTCTGGTATTTGTGCTTCTGGAACGATTGGAATATTAACGATTTTCAAGCCTTTGAGAGCTAAATATTGTGACAAAGGTGTTTTAGACGTTCTTGAAATACCGATTAACACATAATCAGCTTGCAAAATACCTCTTGGATTTCGACCATCATCATTTTCTACGGCAAATTCAATTGCTGCTACTTTATTGAAATAAGCTTCATCCATGGAACGAACACGACCAGGTTCAGAGAGTGGTTTAATCTTATAAGTTTCTTCTAACTGATTTAAAAGCGGGCCAAATAAGTCAATAATCGGTACACCAAAAGCTTGAGCTGTTTTATTAAGTTCTTCTCGAACGCTTTCAAGTACGATGGTATGCACGATAATTCCGTTGTTCACCGCTACTAAGTCAACAATTTCTTCAATCATATGAGATGAATCAACATGGTGAAAACGATGAATAAATTTTGGCGTTTGACCAAATTGACTAAGTGCTGCTCTTGTCACAAGTTCGGCCGTTTCTCCTGTTGAATCTGAAACCACGTATACGGCTGGTTGAGTCATACAAACTTCCTCCTCTTTGCTCAAAATCTTACTTTTATTTTACATTAATTTCGTCCATTTGAGCAAATTCTTTAATAAAGCTTGCAAGTTCGAATAGAAGTGCCAGACGATTATTTTTAAGTTCAATATTTTCACTCATAACAAGTGTATTATCAAAATAATCATCAATAGTCGTTCTCAAAGCAGCAAAGGCTCTTAATCGATCGACAATTGTTAAATTAGCATAATCATATTTTAATTTTTCTATTTCATCAAAAAGCGCTTGCTCATATTTGTTTTCAAACAAGGAAGGATCCACTTCTACGTTTCCTTCGTGTTTTTTGGAAATATTCATAACACGTGTCAAAGCTTCAACCGTTGGACGGAACCAGTCCGATTCAACATGTTTATTTAAAATTTGCGCACGATCAACTAATTGTGGAATAGTATTAGGATCTCCACCAATAACCGCATCAATAATATCATGACGAATATGGTGATTCTGTAATACAACTCTTAAACGGTTTTTTAGGAAAGTCTGAACTTCTTTTTTGACATCGTCACTTGGTAGTTCAACGGCTCCTTCTGCACGTTCCATATCAACAATACGAGAAAGTAATTCTAGTACAGGGATGTCCCAACCATTTGCTTGAATAATACGCATTGCTCCAAAAGCACTTCTACGTAAACCAAATGGATCAGCAGAACCAGTCGGTACGATATTAACACAAAAGAAACCAACTAAAGTTTCTAATTTATCAGCAATAGCAATAATTGATCCTAAATCTGTTTGTGGTAAAGCGCCTTCTGCTGAACTTGGTAAATAATGTTCGCGAATAGCTATGGCAATTGCAGGCTTTTCACCTTGTAATAAGGCATATTTTTCTCCCATTAAACCTTGTAGTTCTGGGAATTCGCCAACAATATTTGTTACTAAATCAAATTTATAAATATTTGTTAATCGAATAATATCTTGTTTATCTTCTTCTTGCCAATCTAAATAATCCGCAAGCATTAACGCCACTTTTTGAACTCGTTTCATTTTTTCTGTTAATGTGCCTAGTTTTTCATGGAAAACAATATTTTGTAGTTTAGCAACTGCTTCATCAATGGTTATTTTTAAGTCTTCTTGATAGAAGAAATCAGCGTCTGATAAACGAGCGCGCAATACTTTTTCGTTACCGCGTGCAACTGTATCTAAGTTTTCATGGTTTCCGTTACGAACAGTAACAAAGTGAGGCAATAATTCCTCGTCTTTACTAAACACTGGGAAATAGCGCTGGTGTTCTTTCATTGTTGTAATTAAAACTTCTTCTGGTAATTCCAAATATTCTTTCTCAAAATTACCAGCTAAAACAGTTGGATATTCTACAAGATTAGTCACTTCTTCTAGCAAATCTTCGTCTTCTTTGATTTGCCAGTTTTCCATAGATTCTAGTTCACGTAGTTGTTCTACAATAGCTTGTTTACGTTCTTCAGCATTAACGACAACGAATTGTTCTAATAACGCATTTGGATAGTCACTTGGTTGTTTGATGGTTGCTGTTTTACCTAAGAAACGGTGTCCACGTGAAGTATTACTTGTTGAAACACCAGTGATTTCAAATGGAATAATTTCTTCACCAAACATTGCGATAAGCCATTTAATAGGACGAATATAACGCAAATCATTGCTACCCCAGTGCATGCTTACAGGAAAAGTCATACTTGTTACTACTTTTTCTAAACTCGGAAGTAACGCTGTTGTTTTTTCGCCAATTACTTCTTTTTTAATGTAGATGTATTCAACGCCTTTAATTTCACGGAAAGTCAGGTCAGCAGGCTCTACTTTTTGGCTTCTTGCAAAACCTAATGCTGCTTTTGACCAATTACCTTCATCATCTAAGGCAATTTTTTTCGCTGGACCTTTTGCTTCTTCCACGCGATTTGCTTGCTCTTCTGCCATCGCTTCCACAAGAACAGTTAAGCGTCTTGGTGTTGAATAAGTTTTTATTTTCTCAAACGTTATTTGATTTTCATTTAACCAGTCACTCACACGCTTTTCTAATTGTGCAACAGAACTAGTCACATATTGTGCAGGCATTTCTTCTAAGCCGATTTCTAAAAGAAAATCTTTACTCATGACGTTTTCCTCCCTCTTCTTTGACTAATGGGAAGCCAAGTTTTTCTCGTGATTCATAAAATGTTTTAGCGACACGTCTTGCTAAATTCCTAATACGACCGATATACTGTGCGCGTTCTGTAACAGAAACAACCCCACGCGCATCTAATAAGTTAAATGTATGCGAACATTTTAATACATAATCGTACGCTGGGAAAACAAGTCCTTCTTGCATTTGGCGAGCGGCCTCTCTTTCATATGTGTCAAAAAGAGTTAAGAGCATATCTGTATTAGACGTTTCAAAAGCGTAAGTGGAGTTTTCAAATTCTGCTTGGAAGAAAATATCACGATAACTAATTCCTTCTGTCCACTCTAAATCGAATACATTTTCTTTATCTTGAATATAACTCGCTAAACGTTCCACTCCATAAGTGATTTCTGATGTAACAGGGAAACATTCTAAGCCACCAACTTGTTGAAAATAGGTAAATTGAGTAATTTCCATACCATCTAACCAAACTTCCCAACCAAGACCAGCACAGCCAAGTGAAGGGTTTTCCCAGTTATCTTCTACAAAACGAATATCATGTTCTAGTGGATTAATTCCTAATTTTTCTAAAGAACCAAGATAAAGTTCTTGAATATTATCAGGAGAAGGTTTCATCACTACTTGGAATTGATGATGCTGGAATAATCTATTTGGATTTTCTCCGTAACGACCGTCAGCTGGGCGGCGAGATGGCTCTATGTAACCAGCTTTCCACGGTTCTGGACCAATTGCTTTTAGGAAAGTGTAAGGGCTCATTGTACCGGCACCTTTTTCCACGTCATACGATTGCAACATGATACAACCTTGTTCGGACCAATAATCTTGTAATGTTCTAATCATTGTTTGTAAATTCATTTTTTCCACCTCCAAGAATATTTCAGACAATATAAAAACTCTCGTCCCTATATGCTGATTTAAAGCATATAGGGACGAGAGTTAGCTCGCGGTTCCACCCTATTTGGAATTCAAATAATTCCCACCTTGATTTCGCTGTACTCCAGAACGCCTTCACAAAAAGTTAAATACCCGGCTCCCACCAAACCCGGACTCGCTAAAAGTAGAGCTTTTTGTTACTATTTTCCTTCTACGTACCTATTAGTTGATATATTAAAAGATACTGTATTTTTACTAAAAAGTCAATCATCGCTATCTTTTTTTAACATATTTTCCCATTTATCCATATCGCGTAAAAATTTTCTGCTTTTCAAATACAAACCAGAATTCTCGTCGTAATAAGTATCAATTGCTTTTTGAAGCCAATCTTTTGTTTCTTGTTTCACATCAATATTTCCTAATCGATCTAATTGAAAAATAAAAAATAGCCGTAACAGTTTTACTACATTTTCCGGCAAATGCATCCGGTAACGGTCTTTTTCAAAGCAGCGATGGCAAATTATCCCGTTACTTCTTGTTGAAAAATCAAAATGCCCTGTCGTTTCACCGCAGATAGCGCATTTGTCCATGGTTGGATAAAGCCCTAGCACAGGAAGCATTTTCATTTCGTATATTTGTGTTAATATTTGCGGATCATATCCTTCATCAATATCGCGCAAAATTTGAAAAGTTAGTTCATATAAATAAGGATTTGGTTGACGTTCTTCTGTCGCTTTATCTAATAATTCGCAAACATACGTAGCATAAGCTGTCATAAAAATATCTTGTTGAATAGAAGAAAAATTTTCGATAACTTCCCCTTGTTGAAGCGTTCCAAGCCCATTTCCCCCGAAAAAAGTGAAGTAGCCGTTTGTAAACAATTGGGTTACAGCAGCTAATCTACTTTTTGTTTTTTTTGCCCCACGAGCAACCACACCAATTTTTCCGAATTCACGTGTATACATGCGTACTATTTTATCAGATTCGCGGTAACTCGTCTGGCGTATCACGATTCCTTCGCATTTTTCCATGCGGCACTCCTCCTTTTTCATTCTTTTTATTATAACATTTTCTAAATGAAAATGTCTTTTTATATTTATTGCTATCTTTCCTTCCTCACCTATTGTAAAATAAAGAAAAAGACGAGATGGAAGGGAATTTTGTTGCTATGAATATGTTAATTGCATTATTAGTTGGCTTATTTCTACTCACATTCATAGGTGTAGTTGTGGGGATTGTATTACTTATTGTAAGAAAGGAAAAATGGGCCGGTATTATTGTTGCCGGATTATCGCTTGGCATTGGATTTTGCATTATGATAGCTGGTTTAAACTTAGTAACGACAAACTTGCTTCAAACATTCAGTAATCCATTTTCTTTTTCGAGTTATGGAAATGGTTTAGATAACTATTCTGATGATTACTCACAAGGTGATGATACAGAGAGTTTAGATGATTATATAGACGTTAGTTACGGTGAAGAAGTAATCTTAGAGGATGAAAGTTCTATCACTATCTCCAAACCGGAAATGTATCGTGAAAAAGCTGATTATGATGTTTATAAAGTACGAGTTAAATTTGAAAATACGAGTAATGACACAGTTTCATTTTCTTCTGATGATGTTAGCTTATATGATAATGCAGACGAAGAATACGGGGAACAAATAACTGAAAAAAGTTTTTCAGGAGATGTTCAACCTGGCGAAACAAAAGAACTTGTACTCTATTATGAAGTTTATAATTTTGGACCATATGATGTAGAGTATGATAATTATAACTGGACAGAATAATGAAAAGCATCTGGCGTTTGCCAGATGCTTTTCTTAATATTCTTCTCTATCGAATCCATAGTCATGTAAGTAATGTTCTTTATCTCGCCAATTTTTTTGCACTTTTACCCAAATTTCTAAAAAGACTTTAGAACCTAGTAAGCTTTCAATTTCTTTTCTAGCACGCATGCCGATTTGTTTTAGCATTTGACCTTGTTTACCAATAATAATTCCTTTTTGCGTGCTTCTTTCAACAATAATAGTCGCATTAATGGTTAGTTTTTCTGTTTTAGGATTTTTTTCGATACCTTCAATAACTACAGCCACCGAATGCGGTACTTCTTCTCTCGTTAATTGTAACACTTGCTCACGAATTAACTCAGAAATAATAAAACGTTCTGGATGGTCTGTAATTTGGTCTTTTGGATAATACATTGGTCCGATTTCAAGGTTTGCATTCGTTTGTTCTAATAAATTGGGCACATTGTTCCCTTGAAGTGCAGAAATCGGAATAATTTCTTCAAAATCTAATAATTCACGGTATTGCTCGATAAGTTTAAACAAATCTTCCGGAGAAATTAAATCAATTTTATTAATTAGTAGAAAAACAGGCGTTTGGACATTTTTTAACTTTTCAATAATAAATTCGTCCCCTCGGCCAAAACCAGTAGAAGCATCAATAACAAAATAAATTAAATCTACTTCTTGAAATGTATTTAAAGCAATTTTTACCATAAAATCGCCTAATTTATGTTTTGGTTTATGTATTCCTGGTGTATCAATAAAAATAATTTGGGATTCATCTGTAGTATATACACCTTGAACTTTATTTCTTGTAGTTTGGGCTTTATCGCTCATGATAGCGATTTTTTGACCAATAATATGATTTAATAAAGTTGATTTTCCAACGTTAGGTCGCCCAACTATAGCTACAAATCCTGATTTAAATGGTTCACTCATAACATATCCTCCGATGTGAATGCGCCCGGTAAAAGTTCTTTCACAGTTACCGTCGCTGTTTTTCCTGTTAAGTTTGTCAAAATGACTGGCATATCTGGCGCGCAAAATTCGCTAATTACTTGTCGACAAGCTCCGCACGGTGATACTGGTCCGTCAGTGTCTGCTACAACAACTAATTGTTTAAAATCACGTTTTCCTTCTGAAACTGCTTTGAAAATTGCTGTTCTTTCGGCGCAGTTAGTTAAGCCAAAAGAGGCATTTTCGATATTACAACCAAGCACGACCTCATCATCTGCAGTTACAAGAGCTGCTCCCACTGGGAATTTCGAGTAAGGAACATAGGCAAATTCTCTTGCTTGTTTAGCGAGTGAGATAAAATTATTTTCTTTCATTTACCAAATCACAATCCCTTCTTTTTATAAAAACATCTGGCAAAAATATGGTATGAATATGATGAGACCAATAAAACTAGCTACTATTGCTGCAAGTAAAACTGCCCCAGCAGCCACATCTTTCGCTTTTTTCGCCTCATCAATATATTGTTCTGTTGCTACATCTACTGCTCGTTCAATTGCCGTATTGACCATTTCTAAAGTTAAGACGCCAAAAATAGATAAAATTAATAAAATCCATTCGGACCTAGTTACATGAAAGAAAAAGCCACAAATTACAACAGCAAGAGCCGCAAATGTATGGAATCGCATATTTCGCTCTTCTAAAAAAGCAGTTTTTAGTCCAGTAAAAGCATGCTGAAAAGATTCTGCATAATTTTTACTACGTTTATACTTTCTATCTTTCGAGTCCATAAGCATCCAACACTTCTTTTTGTAAGCCAAACATTATTTTTTCCTCGTCAGGCTCCATATGATCATACCCTAGCAAATGCAGTAATCCGTGAACTGCCAGAAAACCTAATTCTCTTGCTTTTGTATGTCCGTAATCTTTTGCTTGTTCTTCTGCCTTTTCAGTAGAAATGATAATATCACCAAGCATTTTTGGCGTCTCAAGATCGAAGTCGGCCCAGTCGATTTCCGTTTCTCCTTCACCCATTTCTTCAAGAGCAAAGGAAATAACGTCCGTCGCTTGGTCTTTATTTCGATATTCACGATTAATTTCTCTTATGCCTTCGTTAGTTGTAAAAGTAAGAGAGAGTTCTGTGCCTTCATCAATTTTTAAATAGCCTGCTGCGAATTGTAGAATGTTTTCAACTAGTTGTTTATCTTCATCTAGCAATTTATTTGTTTCATCTAGTAAATCTATTTCTAAGACCGGCATCTTTTGTCCTCCTATTTTCAATCTTTGTCATCAGGATATTGTATTCGTTGATGATATATTCCGTTCAATGTGGCAATTAATGTATCACGTATAATTTTAATTTCCTTTATCGTAATATCACACTCGGTAAATTGTCCATCGAGGAAGCGATCTTTAATAATCCCATCGATAATTTCTGTTATTTTAGCCATTGTTGGTTCCGTTGAAGATCTAACAGCAGCCTCAACACTATCGGAAATGTTAATTATTGCAATTTCTTTCGTTTGTGGTTTTGGCCCACTATAACGGTAATCAGCTTCTTTTATATCAGGGTTTGTTTCTTTCGCTTTGTAATAAAAATATTTGAGTAAAGTTGTACCATGATGTTGCAATGCGATGTCAATAATCGGTTGTGGCATATGATTTTCTTTTAATATCTCTGCGCCATCTTTCGTATGCGCAAGAATTATATCACGACTTTGTTCTGGTGTCAGCCTATCATGCGGATTAATTCCTTGAAGCTGGTTTTCTACAAAATATGGTGGACGTAATGTTTTACCGATATCATGGTAAAAACAGCCAACGCGAACGAGTAGACTATTTGCGCCAATTTTATCTGCACAAGCTTCCGCTAAATTAGCTACCATCATACTATGATGATACGTACCAGGCGCTTTCATCAATATTTTTTTAAGTAACGGATGATTTGGATTAGCAAGCTCCACTAAACGACTCGTTGTTAATAAGCCAAACATCGTTTCAAAAAGCGGAATAACGCCGACTCCTAGAATGAATGCGCCAAATCCTCCTAAAAAGGCATAACCTATCGCCATTAATGTGGATATTTGGAGAATCGTACTATTATTAATTAATAATAAAATAAACACATAACCCATATTAATTAAGCCAACCATAAATCCAGAAAGCATGATGGCAGAACGTCTACTATAATCACGTAAAACCACAATGCTTGTTATACCACTTAATAAAATAAATATAGTAACCCCGCTAGTAGAATCATTTTGAAATGCGAATAAGCTAGTTACAGCGATATAAATGACGCTTAAAAAGGCATACTTCTCATTAAGTAAGATTTTGAGTATCATTGGGGCAAAAGCGGCTGGGAATAAAAAGGCGATATTCGATACATTCTGATTTTCTAAGAACAAAATAATCATTAGCATAAATAAAGAAATGATATAAACCGAAGAAAAAATCAACATTTTTTGTAATTTTTTCGCTTTGGATACAGTTTGTTTTTTTGTATAGAAGAAAAGAATAGCAGCAAGCGCAATAATAAAAATGGCGAAACCAGCATATTGTTTCACGGGCATTTTTTGGTCTAGCAGATGTAACATATTTAATTGGCGATAAGTTTCCCTATCCACAATTTGCCCTTCTTGCACAATGACTTGCCCTTGCAAAATTTTCACTGGAACAACAGCTTGAGCAGCATCTTTACGATGTTCATCCGTTTGTTCTTCATTATAAATTTCATTTGGAACAATCGCATAGGAAACAAGTGCTTTCGATACATTTTTATAATAGCTAGATATAGCCGATAGTTCGATATCATCTCGAGCTCTAATTTTTGCAGCATTTAGATTTTCATCTCGGATTTTATTTTCCATTGTTTTAGCTACTTCTGTTGTAATCACATCTTCCATCACATTAAAATCTTTACTATCTGCTTCAATTAAAGTAGTAAAAATTTCATCAGATATAGTGGAAGTGATTTTTTCAGACACATTACTGGACAATTTACTCTTTAAACTTTTTAGTTTGGTTTCGCTTGAAGTCGGAGCAGGTATAGGTTTTTTGTCTTTTTGGGCTTTTTCTTTATTTTTCTTGTCATTTTCTTCTGCTTCTGAATTTACTTCACCTACATATGCAAATAAGCTTTTAATTAAGGCGACTCGATTTTGACCTGTTTCGCGATTATAAACATACACGTCTTCTACAGCATCACTTGCTTTGGTACGTTCTTCTTTTGTTTTTTCTGTATCTTCTACAGTCTGAGGTGAACGAATGGTTTTTTCGGCTACTTGAAATAGCTTAACATTGTATGACTCTGGTTTTGTCATTTGACAGACAAGGAAATAGGCTACGACAGCAAAACAAATAAGGAGAAATGGAAAAAGGTATTTTTTTCCACTTTCGATGTACCAATCTCTCCATTTCTTGGCTAGCTTCACATCTTTGTCTCCTCTCTACTAATTTTGTTTTCCTTCGTATGCTTTAATAATTTCAGCTACTAGAGGATGTCTAACCACATCATGGTGTTCAAAGTAAACAAAACCGATATCTTTGACGTCTTTTAAAACTTGTTCTGCATTTACAAGACCACTTGTTGCACCTTTTGGCAAATCAATTTGTGTCATATCTCCATTAACTATCATTTTAGAATCGTAACCTAGACGAGTTAAAAACATTTTCATTTGGGCAATCGTCGTATTTTGTGCTTCATCCAATATAACAAAAGCATGGTCTAGTGTACGGCCTCTCATATAAGCCAGAGGAGCTATCTCAATGACGCCTCTGTCCATTAGTCTTGTTGTATGCTCTGTCCCGAAAATGTCATACAGCGCGTCGTATACAGGGCGCAAATAAGGATCTACTTTTTCTTTTAAATCTCCTGGTAGAAATCCTAAACTTTCCCCAGCCTCCACAGCAGGTCTAGTTAAGATGATTTTGCTGACGTTACCTTTTTTCCAAGCATCTACTGCCATAACGACAGCGAGGTAAGTTTTTCCTGTTCCAGCCGGGCCGACTCCAAATACGATATCATGTTTTTTGATCATTTGTATGTATGTTCTTTGTCCAAATGTTTTAGGTCGTATAGGTGTTCCTTTTGCATTTTTAGTGATTTCTTCTTCAAATAAAGTGTGGAAGTATATAAGAGTTCCATTTCTTTGCATTTTTACGGCTTGTGCAATATCACGTCCATCAATATGGATACCTCGTTTTACGGTCAAAATCAGTTCATTTAAAACAGCAATAGTATGTTGAACTGCTTCTTCTTCTCCTGTAATAGAGAGTGCTTCACCCCGGGTAATAATTTTCACTTGAAGCAATTCTTCTAACAGTTCGATATTCTTATTATTATTGCCGAATAAATCTTGGATATTTGTATCATCAGATAATTCGACTACTTCATTAAATTCATTTAGCATTGGCTAACCCCTTCACCTGTTATAAGTGCCTTGATTAGTTATATTATACACGAAATTCCCTTGGTTGAAAAACGAAGCGATAGTAATAACTATTTTCTGGCAAAAATAAGCACAAAAAAACAGGATATCCTTCATATAATACGAAGGAACCCTGTTTCTTATTGTTTCAAAACTAGTTTGAATTAGTTTATGAAAGATATTTTTTTACGAATTGGTTAACAGCACCGCCGTCAGCTTTGCCTTTTACTTTAGGCATAATCGCGGACATTACTTTGCCGAAATCAGCTTTACTAGATGCGCCAACTTCTTCGATAGTTGCTTTCACAATGTTCTCAAGCTCTTCAGGAGTCAATTGTTTTGGCGCATAGTCCTCAACAATGACAATCTCGGAACGGACTTTATCAGAAAGGTCGCTACGTCCTGCTTTATCAAACTCAGCTAGAGAGTCTCTGCGCTGTTTGAGTTCACGGGAAATCACGGTTACTTCATCATCCGGAGTAAGATCTTTCACACCTTGGTGAATTGCTTCGTTTTGTAAAGCTGCTTTTAACATGCGAATAACGGAAAGTTTTTCTTTCTCTTTATCGCGCATCGCTTGTTTCATATCTTCATTTAACTTGTCAAGCAGTGTCAACGAAATCATCGCCTTTTAATTAGAATTTGCGTTTTCTTGCTGCTTCGGATTTTTTCTTACGTTTTACGCTTGGTTTTTCATAAAATTCGCGCTTTCTGGATTCTTGCAAAGTTCCACTTTTGGAAACAGTACGTTTAAAGCGACGAAGAGCATCTTCAAGCGATTCGTTTTTACGAACTACTGTTTTTGACATCTCTCTTTCCCTCCCTCCGGCACTTACATGCACTCACTTAAATCCTTCATTTAAGTTCCAGAATAGGACATAACGGAAAATAAATTATGAATTATTCTGAAGTAATGCAGATAAGCATTCACTCATTAAAAATTATATACGAAACATCGGGCATCGTCAACATGAAATCGTTAACTTTCGTATAAAACTTTGAAATGTTAGCTATTTTTATTTTTGAATAGATCAAAATAGAAAGAAGCAGCAGATAAAACATAAAGTGGAGCAGTTTCTGTTCTTAAAATTCTTGGGCCGAGTCCAGCAAGTGTTGTATTAGCATCTTGAAGAAGTATGAGTTCTTTTTCGCTAATACCGCCTTCTGGTCCAAAAATACATAAAACAGACTGTCCTTTCTTCATTGTTTGAAATAAACTAGGAAGTGCACTGTCTTCGCCTTCTCGAGCGCTTTCTTCATAAGCTGCGATTACATAGTCATAATGAACATGATTAAGCATTAACTCTTTAAAACTAGCCGCGTACTGTACTTCTGGAATAACAGTTCGATGTGATTGTTCAGCAGCTTCTTGTGCAATTTTTTGAAGGCGTTCGATTTTTTTGATGACTTTTTTATCGTCCCACTTTGCCACAGATCGTTCTGCTTTATAAGGAATGAATTTATGCGCACCAAGTTCTGTGCTTTTTTGAATAATAAGTTCTAGTTTGTCACCTTTTGGTAAGCCGCTAGCAATGGTTATTTCAATGGGTAACTCGGTATTTTCTTCTAGCCATTTGACTAAATTTAATACTACTTCCTCATCATTAATAGCTGTAATTGTAGCGACACAAGTTTTTTTACTCGGAAAAACAATAAAAACTTGATCTGCTTCTTTCATACGCATAACACGAGTGATATGATGGAAGTTTTCTCCAGTGATAAAAATCGTATCATGGTCATTTTCCAGCTCATTTGTTACGAAATAACGCTGCATTTATTCCACTCCTCGTTTGGAAATAATCGCAACCCAGTCTCCTTGTTGCTCGATTTTTTCGATAACAAGTCCTGCGTTTTTCAGTGCTTCTTCAACTACTTTCGCTTTATCTTCAATAATTCCTGAAGCAATAAAAATCCCGCCTGGTTTTAATGCTCTATAAACATCCTCAGGGAAAAGTAAAATAACTTCTGCTAAAATGTTTGCAACCACAATATCCACGTTTGTTTTATTGATATCTTGGAGCAAGTTATTTTGTTTTACCGTAATAATATGTTCTGTTTTATTTAAAATAATATTTTCTTCTGCTGCACGAGTAGCGATTTCATCAAGATCAGTTGCTAGAACAGATTTTGCGCCTAGTTTAGCACTGGCGATACTGAGTACACCTGACCCTGTTCCTACATCAATAATTTCATCATTTGGTTGCAAATAATCACTCAAAGCACGGATACATAATTGTGTTGTTGGGTGTGTGCCTGTTCCAAAAGCCATCCCTGGATCGAGTTCAATGATTATTTCGTTGGCAGATGGTGTATAGGATTCCCAACTAGGTACGATAGTAATCCGGTCAGTTATTTGAACCGGATGGTAATATTTTTTCCAAGCTGTAGCCCATTCCTCATCGTCTACATCATTAACAACAAACTGGAATTTTCCTAACGGGATATCAAAAGTCGTCAAATTCTTTAAAGTTTTTTCGATTTCTGGGATTTGTTCAACAAATTCTGCTGTTTTCAGAAAATAAGCTTTAATAATCACGCCATCTTCTGGATAATCTTCACGTTTTAATGCGTAAATTTCACCGAATTTATCTTCTCGTTCGCGTAAAAAATCTGCTACATCTTCAATTGAAACTCCTGCTGCACCGAATTCTGTCAAAACATTTGCAACTGGCTCTACTGCTTCATTTGTTGTATGGACTTCCACTTCTGACCATTCCATTTTTAACACTCCTTTACTATGTAGAAAAGGTCGATGGTTGCTTCTCGCACAACTATCGACCTCATCAATCATCAATCGCCTTTAAAAGCTCGTTTCATTTTGTCAAAAAAACCGGATGTTTGTTCGTCTACTCTGTCTCCAGTAGTGGAAGCAAATTCACGTAAAATTTCTTTTTGTTTGTCATCTAGCTTTTTCGGAACGATTACTTTGACTATGACATGTTGATCACCTGTTCCATTTCCTCGTAGATGCGGAACACCTTTGCCACGCAAGCGGAAAGTTGTTCCTGTTTGTGTACCACTTGGAATTTTCAAACGAACTTTCCCGTGAACAGTCGGCACATCGATTTCATCTCCTAATGTAGCTTGAACGAAGGTGATTGGAACTTCCACATAAATGTCGTCTGCTTCTCGTTCGAAAAATTCATCAGGAATTACGACAAATACAACATATAAATCACCGTTTGGTCCGCCGTTAATACCCGCTTCTCCTTCACCAGAAACGCGCATTTGTTGTCCGTCATTTACACCAGCTGGAACTTTCACTTTGATTTTTTTCGTTTTAGTTACGCGACCTTTACCATGACATGTTGAACATTTTTCTTTAATTTCTTTACCAGTACCATTGCAGTATTGACAAGTGCGTTTGTTAACTACACGGCCAAATGGAGTGTTTTGTTCCACGTTAATAGAACCTTTACCACCACAATGACTACATTTTTCTGGAGTAGTTCCTGGTTTCGCGCCAGAACCGTGACAAGTATCACAGTTTTCTTCGCGCGGAATTTCAATTTCTGCATCTTTACCAAAAACGGCTTCTTTAAATTTCAGACGCATTGTATATTGTAAATCGCTACCTTGTCTTGGTGCATTAGGATCTTGTTGACGTCCTCCACCACCGAAGAATGTGTCAAAGATGTCTTCAAATCCAGAGAATCCTCCGCCGCTAAATCCGCCACCAGCACCGCCGCCGAAACCTTGGTTTGGATCTACATGACCATATTGATCGTATTGAGCACGTTTTTGCGAGTCACTTAATACTTCATAAGCCTCTGATATTTCTTTGAATTTTTCATCAGCGCCTGCTTCTTTATTTATGTCCGGATGATACTGTTTGGACAGTTTCCGGTAAGCTTTTTTTATTTCGTCCGCTGAGGCGCTTTTGGAAATACCAAGCACTTCATAATAATCTCGTTTTGCCATCCGCCATCACTCCTGTCCATGATATATTTTTATAGTCCTAACGTATTGTAACATTTGAAAGAGATGTTGTAAAAACTTTATTTCAGATAAAAAGCCAAAGCCACAGTAGACTTTGACTCATTATCCTTACCTTTTAAAAAGATTATTTGTTTTCTTTGTCGTCGTCATTTACTTCTTCAAATTCAGCGTCTACTACATCGTCGTTTTGAGGAGCTTCTTGACCTTCTGCACCACCTGCTGCTTGTTGCTCTGCTGCAGCTTGTTCGTATAATTTAACAGATAAGTTTTGAACGATTTCGTTTAAGCTTTCTGTTTTTTCTTTAATTGCATCGAAATCTTCACCTTTAAGCGCTTCTTGTAATTCATCACGCGCTGCTTCTGCTTTTTTCACTTCTTCTTCGTCTATTTTGCCTTCTAATTCTTTCAATGTTTTATCTACAGTGAATACTAATTGGTCAGCATTGTTACGAAGTTCTGCGTTTTCTTTGTTCTTTTTATCTTCTTCTGCATTCGCTTCTGCATCTTGAACCATTTTTTCGATTTCTTCATCTGTTAAACCTGAAGAAGATTTAATAACGATGTTTTGTTCTTTACCAGTTCCAAGATCTTTCGCGCGAACTGTTACGATACCATTTTTGTCAATATCAAATAATACTTCGATTTGTGGAATACCACGTGGAGCTGGTGGAATATCCGCTAATTGGAAACGTCCTAATGTTTTATTGTCTTTAGCCATTGGACGTTCACCTTGAAGTACATGGATATCAACGGCTGGTTGGTTGTCAGCTGCTGTAGAGAATGTTTGTGATTTAGATGTTGGAATAGTTGTATTACGTTCGATTAACGGTGTCATAACGCCACCCATAGTTTCAATGCCAAGAGATAAAGGAGTTACATCAAGTAATACAACGTCTTTTACATCACCAGTAATTACGCCACCTTGAATAGCCGCACCCATTGCTACAACTTCATCTGGGTTTACACCTTTATGAGGTTCTTTGCCTAATTCTTTTTTGATTGTTTCTTGAACTGCAGGAATACGAGTAGATCCACCAACTAAAATTACTTGGTCAATATCACTTGCAGAAAGGTTCGCATCTTTTAATGCTTGACGAGTTGGCGCAATCGTACGTTCCACTAAGTCATGTGTTAATTCATCAAATTTAGCACGAGTAAGCGTTACTTCTAAGTGAAGTGGGCCAGCTTCTCCAGCTGTGATAAATGGTAAAGAGATTTGTGTACTTGTCACGCCAGAAAGATCTTTTTTCGCTTTTTCAGCTGCATCTTTCAAACGTTGAAGCGCCATTTTGTCTTGGCTTAAATCAACACCATTGTCTTTTTTGAATTCAGCTACTAGATAATCGATAATTTTTTTATCGAAGTCGTCTCCACCTAGTTCGTTGTCACCAGCAGTAGAATGTACTTCGAATACGCCGTCGCCTAGTTCAAGGATTGAAACGTCAAAAGTACCACCACCAAGGTCAAATACAAGGATTGTTTGGTCTGTTTCTGTTTTGTCCATACCGTAAGCAAGTGCTGCTGCAGTTGGTTCGTTAATAATACGTTCTACTTCAAGTCCAGCGATTTTACCAGCATCTTTTGTTGCTTGACGTTGGGCATCGTTGAAATAAGCTGGAACTGTGATTACTGCTTTATCTACAGTTTCACCAAGGTAATCTTCTGCATAACTTTTTAGGTATTGCAAAATGATTGCACTAATTTCTTGTGGAGAATAATCTTTTCCTTCAATTGTTTCTTTATGGTTAGTACCCATGTAACGTTTGATAGAACTAATTGTATTTGGGTTGGTGATTGCAGCACGTTTCGCTACTTCACCTACTTGGCGTTCACCGTTTTTGAAACCAACTACGGAAGGTGTTGTACGTGCGCCTTCTGGGTTAGGGATGATTTTAGCTTCTCCGCCTTCTAATACTGCTACTGCTGAGTTTGTTGTTCCTAAGTCAATACCGATAATTTTGCTCATTGTTATTTCCTCCTGTTATTCAGTAATTATTTTTATTGATTTACTTTTACCATAGATGGGCGTATAACCCGGTCTTTTAATTTATAACCTTTTTGAAGTTCTGCAGTGATTTCATTGCTTGCCGCATTTTCGTCACTATCTTGCATAACCGCTTGATGAAAATTCGGATCGAACTGCTCACCAACTGCCGGAATTACTTCAATACCTTCTTTTTCAAAAGCAACAAGAATTTGGTTATACACCATTTCCATTCCTTTTAAAATTTGTTTCACTTCTTCTTGGTCAGAAGTTGTAGCAAGTGCTTTTTCAAAACTGTCTAGCGCAGGAAGTAAATCTTCCGCTAAGCTTTGCGAACGATATTTCTGACTTGCATCGCGATCTGCAATATGTCTTTTTTTGACATTTTCAAAGTCTGCTTGCATACGAAGATAGCGATTTTCTACTTCATCAAGTTTGTTTTCAAGCTCCAAAATTTTCGCTTGTTCTTCTGTTAAAGCATCTGCCGTAGCTTCTTCTTCAACAGTTTCTTCTGATTCATCTAAAATGTTTAATTCTTCTTGTTCGATTTCATCAGCTAGTCTTTCTTTTTTGTTCTTTTTCTCAGACACTTTAGCCACCTCCTGAAAAAACTTATGCTTTTTCAGCCTTCCTAATTTTGGTTATCACGATAAAGTTTGGTTAACACATCGGTTAAATCTCGACTCATTACATCAACTAACCCCATCATTCTGTTATATTCCATCCTTGTTGGACCTAGGAGCACAATACCACCGACACGTTCGCCAGCAATGTTGTATGTTGCTGTAATAATACTACAATCTTCCATAAGACTATTATTGTTTTCTCGGCCTATTTTCACTTGAAGTCCATCGGGAATATCCCTAAACAATTCATAAACATCTTGTTCTTCTTCCATCAAATGAAGCATCTCACGGACCTTATTAATATCGTGAAATTCCGGTTGATTGAGGATATTCGTTTTTCCACCAAAATACACTTTTTGTTGACTTGCTTGGGCGAAAGAATCTGAAAACACATGCATAAAACTTTCATAATTTCTAACATGCTTTCCAAGAAGTTCTTTCACTTCCATTGGTATTTGTACTTTTAAATCATCCAGCGAAAGCCCTACTAACCGTTCATTTAAAATGTTGACCATTCGTTCGATATCAGAAAGCGTTGTGCCCTCAGGTATCGTCACTAGATGGTTATCAACATGCCCTTGATCGGTAATTAAAATGAGCATTGCTTGAAAGTTATTAATTGGTACAAATCTAAAGCCACTTAAATGATTTTTCGTTGCTTCAGGACCGAGCAAGATGGACGTGTAATTGGTTAAATCGGATAACATTAATGCTGAATTTTGGATAAGTCCTTCCATTTCATAATAATTCTCTGAAAAGAAAGAACGAATCATTTGTCTGTCGGATTTATCTAACTTTTTGAGCTGGAGTAAATAATCGACATAAAAGCGATATCCTTTTTCAGAAGGAACTCGTCCAGACGAAGAATGTGTTTTTTCAATAAAGCCATATTCTTCGAGGACGCCCATCTCATTACGGATAGTCGCTGAACTATAAGGCAAACCTTTTTCTTTCAGCAAATTTTTCGAACCAACCGGCTGAATAGTCCACGTGAAATGATCGATGATGGCACGGAAAATTAAAAGTTGTCTTTCTGTTAACATATCTATCACCTCTTTTAGCACTCAATAACATCAAGTGCTAAATACAAGTATAAATTTACCAAACAATTCCACCTTAGTCAACCGAAAACACTCGATTTCAGACTAAAGTAGGATTGTTTGGTCAAAAAAGGTCAGATAGAGCGATTTTAGAGAAATTCTTGAAAAACATTATTTCCTAAAAATCTTCCACTTCTAGTTAGTGCTACATTTTCTTGATTGTTTTCGAGCCAACCTTTTGCAGTTGTTTTTTCAATAGCTTTTGCAAAAGTAGTATCCAAGTTCTGACCGAATTTTTGTTTGAAATGAATCTTATTCACACCATCTACTTTTCTAAGCCCTAGAAACATCTCTTCTTCCATTTTTTCTTTTAAAGTCAGTTCTTTTTGTTGGAATGTAGGTAGTTGATTTTCCTGTAATGGTTCCATGTATTTTTTTATTGGACCGAAATTACTATAACGTGTGTCGCCAATGTAACCATGTGCGCCGGCGCCAAAACCATAATAGTGTTCGTTGCTCCAGTAAGTAATATTGTGTTTACTTTGAAATCCTTCTTTTGCAAAATTACTAATTTCATATTGCTTGCGATTATTTTTTTCCATTTCATTTAATAGTAAATCATACATGTTTGCTTCTGCATCTTGGCCGGGTAAGAATAATTTCCCTTTTTGCATAAGATTATAAAAAATCGTTTTGGGCTCAATAATTAGCGAATAAGCTGAGTAGTGCGGTAAATCGAGATCAATTGCTTGTTTTAGGGTATCTTTAAAGTCTGCTTCTTTTTGACCAGGCAAGCTAAAAATCAAGTCAATACTTACATTTTCGAACCCGATTTTGCGCATATTTTCAACTGATTGATAGACATCTTTTACAGTATGAATGCGACCAATTTTTTTGAGAAGTTCATTGTTGAAGCTTTGAACTCCCATACTGATACGATTAACGCCATGATCTTGCATGGTTTGTACTTTGGATAATGAAAGATCACCTGGATTTGCTTCAAAGGAAAATTCGATATCTTTTTTTAGAGGTAGTATGTCTTGAATAGCCGTGCAAAGTCTCGCAATTTGGGCTTCATTCAAGGTTGTCGGTGTCCCGCCGCCAACAAAGACAGTATCGACTGGCGCAATAGGTCCCTTTGCAGCAGTTAATTCCATTTCTTTAATTAGTAAATCTACGTATTCGTCGACCGGTTGTCCCTCTAAGAATACTTTATTAAAATCGCAGTAATAGCAAATATGTTCGCAAAACGGAATATGGATATATACCGCCGAACTTTCATTACTCGATTGATTCATATTTATCATTATTATCAATTCCTTGCACTAAAAATTGGCTTCTTTGTCCATTAGCCAGTTTAACATATTTTTAAGTATTTATGTGGGAGATTCACTTATCGAGCTAATAATCTTATCATCAATAATTAGAATGTTCCTTTTTGTTTCAATACATTATTTTATAGGTTATATCAGTATAGATTTTAAATAAGCTGTATTCTATATAAAAAAGTTGTGCTGAAAATATAAAATCTCCGCACAACTTTTGTTATTATTTTGATTCATCCATTTTTAAGATTGCCATGAAGGCTTCTTGAGGAACTTCAACTGACCCAATTTGTTTCATTCGTTTTTTACCTTCTTTTTGTTTCTCTAAAAGTTTTCTTTTACGCGATACATCCCCACCATAGCATTTTGCAAGTACGTTTTTACGAAGTGCTTTAATAGTGGAACGAGAAACAATTTTTGTTGCAATTGCTGCTTGAATTGGGACTTCAAATTGTTGTCTAGGAATAAGTTCTTTTAGTTTTTCTACGATAATTTTTCCACGCTCGTAAGCAAAATCACGATGAACAATAAAGCTTAAAGCATCGACTTTTTCTGCGTTCAATAGAATATCCATTTTCACAAGTTTAGAAGCTTTATAGCCAATTAATTCATAATCAAAAGAAGCATAGCCTTTTGTAGATGATTTTAATTGGTCGAAGAAGTCGTATACTATTTCAGATAGTGGAATTTCGTACACAATACTTACTCGAATATCATCCAGGTACTCCATCGTAATGAAGTTACCCCGTTTGTTTTGTGCAAGTTCCATTACCGCACCAACATAATCATTTGGCACCATAACAGTTGCTTTTACATAAGGCTCTTCTACACTTTCAATGACACCAGGTTCAGGCATGTCTGCTGGATTATCAACCACAATATTAGATCCATCTGTCAAATTCACATGATAGATTACGCTTGGTGCAGTAGTAATTAAGTCTATATTAAATTCGCGCTCGATTCTTTCTTGAATAATTTCCATGTGTAACAACCCTAAGAACCCACAACGGAATCCAAAACCTAATGCTTGAGAAGTTTCTGCTTCAAATTGTAAAGCCGAATCATTTAGTTCAAGCTTTTCAAGTGCATCACGCAAATCATTATACTTAGAAGAATCAATTGGATAAAGACCACAATATACCATTGGATTTAATTTACGATAACCATCTAGTGCTTCTTCCGCTGGATTATTCGCAAGTGTGATAGTATCACCAACTCGAGTATCTCCAACATTTTTGATGGCTGCTGTTAAATACCCTACATCACCAACAAGTAGCTCATCTCGCGGTGTTGCCTTTGGTGAAAAAACACCTACTTCGGTCACTTCAAATTCTTTGCCATTCGACATCATTTTTATTCTGTCGCCAGCCTTTACAACGCCGTCCATGATACGAATATTGGCAATAACACCGCGATACGCATCAAAAACAGAGTCGAAAATGAGCGCTTTTAGTGGTTTATTTACATCACCAGATGGCTCAGGAACTTTTTCAACAATTTGTTCTAGAATGTCTTCAATACCAATACCAGATTTTGCAGAAGCAAGTACAGCGTCAGAAGCATCTAAACCAATGACATCTTCAATTTCTGCACGAACGCGTTCTGGGTCAGCTGCTGGCAAATCAATTTTATTTATTACTGGTAAGATTTCTAAATCATTGTCTAGTGCTAAATAAACATTGGCAAGGGTTTGTGCTTCAATTCCTTGCGCAGCATCTACAACAAGGATTGCTCCCTCACATGCAGCTAAACTTCTTGATACTTCATAGGTAAAATCGACATGCCCAGGCGTATCAATTAAATGAAAGATATAAGTTTCCCCGTCTTTTGCTTTATATTTTAATTGTACAGCATTTAATTTTATGGTTATCCCGCGTTCACGTTCTAAATCCATCGAATCTAGTAGCTGATTTTTCATTTCACGATGCGTTAAAGCACCAGTTTGTTCTAAAATCCGATCAGCGAGTGTAGATTTACCATGATCTATGTGCGCGATAATCGAAAAGTTTCTAATTTTCTTTTGTCTTGCATTCATTTCTTCTTTGTTCATTTCCCCAGCTCCTGATTAGAACTCATCGCATAAATCCGATGGCAAGCTATCCTTGATTATATCAGTAGAACGCTTAACATTCAATGACTTCTTTATTAAATACAGATAAATTTAAAATAAAATAGAAAGTATTATTGCAATATGGCTGTGATTTCGGTATAATAGCATTTGTTCTGATATAATTTAAAAAGGTATGTTATATGAAATAAATACTACCTCATTAGTTTGGACGGAGGTGAATGGAATGCCAAATATTAAATCTGCAATTAAACGTGTAAAAACTGCTGACACTCGCAACAGCCGTAATGCATCTCAACGTTCTGCAATGCGTACTGCAATCAAAAAATTTGATGAAGCAGCTGCAAACAATGCGGACAACGCAAAAGATCTTTACGTAGAAGCATCGAAAAAATTAGATAGCGCTGTGAGCAAAGGTTTGATTCACAAAAACAATGCTGCTCGCAACAAATCTCGCTTAGCTGCTAAATTAGCTAAATAATACCGATTATGGTATAAAACATCACACCTTGTGTGGTGTTTTTTATTTTTTAAAAATAGCTTTGTCTTTAGTGACAAAGCTATTCTCTATACTGTTTTTTGTCGATTATCTTGTAATTCGAATAAAAACCATTCTAATTTCTGTTCTTTATCACCAAAACCAGTTTTCATCTCAAAATCTATTTCAGCTAATCGCTTTAAAGCACGATTTAATTGAAGTTCCGAGAAATTTTTTGCTTGTTTTGATGCTAATTTCACACGAAACGGATGTACTTTTAATTTAGTGGCAGCTTGTTGTTGTGAATAACCTTGTTGTTCTAATAGCTTTAATTGATTTAACAAACGGAATTGGCTAGAAATTAACGCCAATATTTTGATGGGTTCCTCTTTTTGTTTTAATAAATCATAATAAATTCTAAGCGCTCCACTAATATCCATTGCAATCATCTTGTCGAGTAGCAAAAAGATATTTTGTTCTAGTGACCGAACAACTAAAGATTCTACATTTTGAATTGTAATTTTTTTGGAATCAAAACAGTACAACATTAATTTTTGTAATTCATTCATGGCAGTAGTTAACTGACCGCTAGTGAGTTCAATGAGCCTGATAATAGCTTCTTGTTCCATTTGCATGTTGTTTTCGGTTAGTTTTGCTTCAAGCCATTTCTTTAGTTCATTTTCATTTGGCCGCTTTGCTTCTATTACTGTAGCCGTTTTTTTGAGTAATTTTGTAAGCTTTTTACGTTCATCTAACTTCTCTACACGTGCGACAAAACATAAAACAGAATAGTCTACTGGTTCATTTAGATAAGCTTCTAATTTCGCCGTATCATGTTCGACTTTATTTTTACTTTTTTCTGAGGTCAAAAAGATGGGATTATTAGCCATTACTAAACGTTTATCACCAAAAAAAGGCATGCTCTCTGCTTCTTGAATAACCATTTCAACCGGCATTTCTTCTAAATCTAAATTAGCATAATTAAACTCAACTTCTTCACCATCTAAAATATTATCGATTAAAAGTTGCTTTGTTTCGTTAATAATATAATCTTCTGTCCCAATAATTAAATATACAGGAGCTATTTTTTTCGAGCGTATCTGTTTCCATTCTGGCAGCATAAATTTCGCCTCACTTCACTCTTATTTCTCTTTCTATGGTAAAACATGAAATAAGAGATAGCAAGTTTTATTTCAGTGTCGTTTCAAAGCCTTGTCCAAAGGTATAGATTATTTCCCCTTGTAAATCTGTTCGCAAAATCTTTACATTTGCTTCTTCTAGTGTATTCAAAGTTACTTCATGGGGATGGCCAAAACGATTTTTTACTCCGCAAGAAATAACTGCTAAGCTTGGTTTTACTTTTTGGATAAATTCTATTGATGTAGACGTTTTGCTTCCATGATGACCTACTTTCAAAATATCAGCTTTAATGCCCTTGTCTAAAATAGCCTTTTCACCTTCCGCTTCTAAATCACCAGTAAACAACCATATCTTATTATCTAATGTTGCTTTTATAACAATCGAATCATTATTACTACCCTCACCAGCTTTCACCGGGTATAAACACTCAAACTTATTCTTATCTACTTGCCACTTAGCTCCAGCTAAAATAATAGTACGCTTTACTTCCGGCATAACGGCAAGTGTGTCTTTCATTATAGCTTTAGTATCAGCGCCTTTTGCAAAAACAAGCTCTTTGATAATGATGTTTTTCTGTAAGTCATCAAGCCCCTCCATATGATCTGCATCACTATGCGTAATAATTACTTTATCAAGACTATTAATTCCTTTTGATTTTAGAACAGGAGTAAGTGTGCTTCCACCAATTGTAAATGGTTTGCGTTTTTTTGCCCAATTTTCTTTTTCAAATGGTAGTTGTCCACCAGTATCAATTAGATAGTTACCTGCATTATTTGGTAATTGAATTAATATACTGTCACCTTGTCCAATATCAATAAAACTGACTTTTCCACTAAAATTAAAACTAGCGATGTAACATAATGCGCAAAAGCAAAATAGAAGTCCCAGCGGAAACTTATTTTTTTGCCATCGATAAAAAAGTAATAATATAGTCAAAATCATTAAAATGAGTATTAATGTATTTGGCCTTCCAGTAACAATTGTTTGATAAGGGATTTGCGCAAAAATATTTGTTATCTTTTCCATTAATTGGATGATAAAAATGAGCAATGATTCAGGCATGTTTAGGAATGCGGGGAATATAAGAGAAATAAAAAACACTACAAAACAACTTGGTAATATTATAACTGTAAAAATGGGCACATAAAGTAAATTAAAGAAAATCCCAGCCCAAGAAAATGAATAAAAATGATACATCATTACAACAGAAGACATCATAGTGGATATAAGAGATATAGCAAATGACTTAGCAAATGGGTTTTGCTGTTTTGTCAATATTTGGCGTGATGATAAAATAATACCAAATGACACGGCATAAGAAAGTTGAAAACCAACTTCGTAAATAACATATGGTTGTAGTATAAAAAATAAAATGAATGATAAACAAATAACAGAGAAAGCACTAAATTTAGTACTATATTTCTCGGATAACAAAAGTAATGCCGTCATGGTCGCTGCTCTAATAACTGGCGGATTTGCTCCTGTAAGAATAGCGTAGAAAGGTAGAAAAACTAGCAAAAATATTATAGCTCGTTCACGTGTCATACCGAATTTTAGCAATAAAAAATAAATGGCTCCAATCAAGAGATTAACATGAAGCCCTGAAATCGCTAATAGATGAACAACTCCCATTTGTTGGTAGGCTTCATACATTTCAGGCGAAAAACCATTGTTTTCACCAGTAATTAATGCAAGAAAATAAGGACTGACTATTGGAGAAATATTGTTTGAAAGATACTTTATTATGGTTAATCTGATATTTTGCATACGCATTAATGGAGAAGGATCAAAATGTTCAGTGATATAAAGCGAGTTGGCCTGGAGTATAAAATTAATGTTTTGATGTTTAAGGTAAGTTTGATAATTAAATTGATTCTGGTTGCGATTAATTGGAGGAGTTTCTAAATTGCCAGATAGAGAAATAAACTGACCGTATCTGAGTTTTGTCAGATTTTGCTGTTCTTTTTCTGAGTTAATTTTGTAAGTTAATTGAATTTTTTCTTTATTGCATCTTACTACAGCTTGAAAGCTATCACCATCTACTTTTAAATCATTAATTATTTGACAACTTCCGTTAAATTCAGTTGCTTTCCAAGATGATATATTCGATTTTTCTACAAAAAATAAAAAACAACAGCATAGGAGATAAACGAAGATAAAGAGAAGAATTATTTTGGATTTTTTCATAAATGCGATTAAGCCGAGCAAACAAATACATATGGGAACGAATGAGCTTGTGAAAGATGTACAAATAATAGCTAAAACTACACTAGCTAAATATCGCTCGATAACGTCCCCTCCCTATTTAGTTTAATTTCTCTGAGATTTTCAGATAAAGTTGTTCTGCCTTTTCGGGTTCAATATTTATTTCTGCTGCTGCTTCTTTTACCAAGGTATGCATTTTTTCTGCATTCCAATTATTTATTTGTAGAACAGATTCATCAAATTCCACTTTTTGTAATTCGACACCAGCAATATTAAACAATTCTAAGGCGTACGGGTGATTTTTGTAATCCTTAGCGAAATATACTTTCTTTATTCCTGCTTGGATTATAGATTTCGTACATGCAAGACAAGGGAAATGTGTGACATATAATTCTGCTCTATCTGTTGAAGCACCGAATTTGGCACATTGTAAGATTGCATTCATTTCTGCGTGTATCGTCCGGATACAGTGACCGTCTACAACATAACAACCATGTTCTGCACAATGATCACCACCAGCGATTGACCCATTATATCCGCCTGCAATAATACGTTTATCGCGTACTATTGTTGCACCCACCATTAATCTTGTACATGTACTTCTTGATGATATTAAATGACTTTGTGCCATAAAAAACTGATCCCATGCGATTCGTTGCACATTAAAAACTCCCTTATGATTTGATAAATATTAGTATAGGTGTTTATAAGGAAGTTCGTCAACCACTTTTATTAATTAACATCCAAATATTCTTTGAGTTTCTCTACTGTTTTCTCTCCTATGCCAGATACATTTTTTAAGTCTTCAATTGTTTGATATAACCCTTCTTTTTCACGATACTCTATAATTGCAGTTGCTTTTGAATCGCCAATGCCTGGCACTTGTTGTAAATCTGCTTTTGTTGCACTATTGATATTGATTTTCTCACCAGATGATGTGGCGCCATCTTCTGTTTTATTTACCGGTAGTTCTGGACCTTCTTCTCCTTTTTTATACACATAAATACTCATTTCGTCTTTTAGTTTTTCTGCTAAATTAAGTTTGCTATTGTCCGCTTCTCCAGTAAGCCCGCCAGCAATTTTAACCACATCTTGTACTCTGGCATCAACTGGTAATTTATACACGCCTGGAGAGCGCACTGCTCCCTTGATATCGATGTAAATATCGTTCGATTTCTTTACAGTTTCTTTTTCTGTCTTCTCTTCTTTGTTTACAGGTTGATTCGTGGTAATTTCTTCCGCCTGCTCTTCTGGTAAACAAACGTATATTAATATAACACCAAAAATCGCAATAGCTATTAAAAAATAATTTTTGTGCTTTTTTAATAGTTCTATCATCCATATCACCACCCTTAATTATATTATTCGCCATACTATTCTATATTCCTTTTCTGGATTTTAAGCGAAAAATATATAAAAAAAAGAAAGTAATCATGAAAAATTACTTTCTAGCTACAAAAAAGATTCTTTCGCTTGTATTTGTTGGTTTTTCAAAGCCAAAATCAGCGTAAACCTCTATTTTAGTAAAATTATATTTTTTTAATAAATTTTCATAAGTTGTAATTGGATAGGTTCGTTCTTTGTGTAATTCATCTACCCGATTATACGTATCATTTTCTCCTAAAATATAAAATGTCAACTCATGTTCGACGGAATGTGGAAATTCTCCGGGAAATGAGTTCCAAATCGTAGAAATTTCTTCATCACTATCACCATAAGTATAATCTTTAAAACCTTGATCTATTTTAAAAACAGAATGGACATCAAATAAAAATAAGCCATTGGGTTCTAAGTGAGTTGACACCGCTTGAATAGTTTCTTCTAATGCTTGCTCTGTCTCCAAATAATTAAGAGAATCACAAAAGCAAGTGACTACATCAAAGGATTGATTTAAAGCTAATTTTGACATGTCTTGCTCTAAAATAGGTAAATTTATTTCAGCAGCTGCGACTTTTTCTTTAGCAACTGCTACCATTTCTTTCGATAAATCTACGCCAGTTACTTGATGACCTAAAAAACTTAATCTTAACGCAAATTCCGCAGTACCACAGGCTAAATCAAGTACTTTTTTTGGAGAATCATCAATAAACTCTGCTGAAAACTCTATCCATTCATCATAAAGTTCAGAATCCATAAGTCTGTCATAAAATCCTGGGAAATATTCATAACTCATATCCATTTCTCCTTAAAAAAACAGACGAGATTGTTCCCGCCTGTTCGGTTAATTATTAAGAAATAAACGCAGCAGAAACGTCCACTAGTGGCGCGTCTCCCCACAGTTTTTCTAGATTATAATAAGAACGCTCTTCTTTGTGGAACACATGGATAATAACATCACCTAAATCGATTAAAATCCACTGGGCCGCATCAAAACCTTCTAAACGTTTCACATCTACTTGGTTTTCTAACGCTTTTTCTTTAATTTCACGAGCAATTGCTTGCACCTGTTTGTCTGAATTACCATGGCAGATAACAAAATAATCCGCAAAACTGGATAACCCCTTCATGTCTAGTGCTAAAATATCCTCTGCTCTTTTATCGTCTGCTGCCTTTGCGGTCAGCATTAATGTATCGTAACTGTTCAAATTATTAATAGTCTCCTTCCAAATTTAAATTAACAAAATAATTATAGGCGTCCAGAGTATCTGGAAATACCAATTGTTGTTTCTTGATTAAATGCGTAATCGTGTTAGATAAAGCGAACAGCATGGCTTCATCTAGCGAATTGAGCGCTAGTCTACGTGCTTTATATACGCCAGGAAAAGTTCTACCTGGTTCGGTATAATCGGCTAAATAAATAAGTTTATCGAAGTCAGACATAGTAGCACTTCCTGTTGTATGCACTCGAATAGCTTCCAGTATTTCTGGATCAGTAATACCAAATTCTTTTTCTGCTAGATAAGCGCCAACTGGAGCGTGCCAGAGTGAATGATGAAACTGTAGTAAACGCGGATCAAATCCCTCGTCCTCAATGATTTTTCTTGCTTTATCATCTTCATAGTACTTCGCGTAATCATGTAATAAAGCTGTTATTCTCGCTTTTTCTACATCTATATGATAATGTTCTGCAAGTTCTACTGCTGCTTTTTCTACACCAAGAGTGTGCTTAAATCGCGCATTTGGCATAGCTGCTTCTACTTTTTTTAGCACGTCATTTCTTTCCATAAAGTTGATGCTCCTTTATATATAACCATACTTTTTCTGGTAAAAAGGCTTCTGCATGTTCAATGTTATTTCTAATTTCTGTCGAAGAAATAGTTGTTTCCGGCATGTCGATATTAACAACATCATACGGAACTTCTGCTTGATAATGTGGGCGATGAACCCCGACAAAAGTCACCATTTTTACTAAGTCCTCTATATGATACCACTTCGGTAAGTATTCTACCATGTCTCCGCCGATAATAAAATAAAAATCAGTATTCGGCTGTTCGCTTATCATATCACGCATTGTATCATACGTATAGGACTTTCCTGCGCGTTTAAGTTCACGCAGATCTACTTCAAAATAATCTATACCTTCTATCATCAAGCGAAGCATCTCTACACGTGCATCATTTGAAGCCATGCCGCTAATATGTTTATGCGGCGGGATTTTGTTAGGAAGAAAAAGGACTTTTTCGAGATTCAGTTGTTGCTTAGCCACTTCAGCCATTTGGAGATGTGCTAAATGAGGTGGATCGAATGTTCCGCCTAGGATACCAACTTTATGCTTCATCACACATTTCCTCCAACTTTACGGCAACTTGATTTGTTGCTTATTTACAGAAGTTTTATAAAGAATAATCGTTCTACCAATTACTTGTACAATATCTGCACCTGAACGAGCGCTAATTTTCTCAGCAACAGTTTGTTTGTCTTCTTCACAATTTTGTAAAATCGAGATTTTAATTAATTCTCTTGCTTCTAAAGCTTCTTTAACTTGGATAATTAAGTTTGGTGACACGCTTCCTTTTCCTACTTGAAAAATTGGTTGAATATTATGTGCTTCTTTTCTTAAAAAACGTTTTTGTGTAGCTGTTAACATTAGTTTCCTCCTAATTGTTCGAGTACTGCTTCTTTCATCAGTGATCGCTCTGGTTTAATGCCAGTCCATATTTCAAAGGCAAGTGCCCCTTGATTAACAAACATTGGTAAGCCATTTTGAGTAATAGCTCCATTGTTCTTTGCTTCTTTTAAAAAGGCTGTTTCGGCTGGGTTATATATAATATCTGAACAAATCGTTCCTTTAGTTACATTTTCCAGCGAAATTGGACTTTTATTTTTAGAAGCTTCTAGGCCGATAGAAGTTGTTTGAATAATAATAGTAAAACCAGCCAATTCTTTTTCTGCTTGTTGCAGTGTCATTGCATGGTGATTATCATTATTTTTTGTCATATCTATCGCTTTTTCAGATGTTCGGTTAGCAACTGTTATCTTAGCGTTTGTATGGCTTTTAAGTGCAAGATAAATTGCTTTACTAGCACCACCCGCGCCAGTAATTAAAATAGAATCGTCTTTTGTAATTGGTCGAATTTCTTCTAATCCTTCTAAGTAGCCTTTGCCATCTGTATTGAATCCGTACCATTTGTCATTTTTTCTAAGCACCGTATTAACTGCGCCAGAAGCTGCTGCAAGATCCTCTAATTCGTCTAAAAATGGTAAAATACGCTCTTTAAACGGAGTAGTGATATTAAAGCCGCGTACACCGGAATCCATTAATTTTTTAATTTCTGTTTCAAATGCGTCTTCTTCTATTAAAACAGAGTTATATTCCGCATTCATTCCAAGTTCTTGGAAAATCCGATTTTGCATAGCTGGTGATAACGAGTGACGAATAGGATTTCCGATAACAACATATTTTTCCAAATGACAGGCCTCCTTAGTTTTAAACGAGTGACGTTCGGATAGTTGCGCTCACACCTTCTGGAACCCAGGCAGTTACTTTGGCGCCACCTTCTGGAATAGTAATCCATCCAAGGCCTGAAAAGACAATATCCGCTTTTTCCTTCACTGTAAAGGAATATGGAACGAGTTTTGGAAGTGTCTTCATTCCATCTTCTGTTGGTGGTTGAAGTACAAACCCGGCTTGTTTTTCATATAAGTCATCTGCTTTTTCTAGTTTTGTCCGGTGAATAGGTAAATTGTTAGATACATAAACAACAAGCGATTTGCGACCACCTGATACGTAGTCTAAACGAGCAAGTGCTCCTAAAAACAAGGTTTGTTCTTCGTTTAATTGAAACACGGCTGGTTTTACTTCTTTTTTAGGTGTAATAGCTTTTAATGTTGTTGTATCAATAAAATGTGCCATTTGGTGATGGTTAATAATTCCTGGTGTGTCAACAAGAACATTGCCATCCGCAAGTGGGATTTCGATTTTATCAAGCGTTGTACCTGGGAATTGTGATGTGGTAATTACATTATTTTCGCCGGATGCTTGCTTAATAATACGATTAATCAGCGTTGATTTACCAACATTTGTACATCCAACAACATACACATCTTGCCCATTACGTAGTTCTTCAATTTTTTCTAAAAGCGTATCAAAACCATGACCTTTTTCGGCACTAACTAATACAACGTCTGTTGCTGCCAAGCCTTGTTCCTTAGCGCGAGTTCTCATCCAACGCGTTAATTTGTCTCGTTTTAAAGATTTTGGTAACACATCTTCTTTATTGCCGACAAGTAATACAGGATTGCTACCTGCAAAACGAGGAAGTCCAGGCAACCAACTGCCATCAAAATCAAAAATATCGACCACGTAAACAATTAAGGCTTGTTTAGAACTAATTTGGTTTAAGATACGTAAAAAATCATCATCTGTTAGCGCAACATCTTGAATTTCGTTGTAGTGCTTTAGACGAAAACATCTTTTACAAATAACTTGTTCGTTATTTAGGGATGATTTTGGTGCATAGCCGATTTTTTCAGGATCTTCTGTTTGAATAATAGCCCCGCAACCAATACATCTAATTTCTTCTGTCAAAGTGATTCCTCCCACTTAATCTGGTTTTTCTTTGCTAAACGTTTTAAAATAATGCTCTCCATCATTCGATTTAATTTTGTCGCCATACCATCTGTTTGTTTAACAGGGCGAACAAAAATAGTAGTTAACTTTTGACGATTTCCACCGAATATATCTGTCATAATTTGATCACCAATCATCACAGTTTCTTCTGGTGTTGCACCCATTTCTTTTAGTGCCCATCGAAAATTAGCACCAAGGGGTTTTTTTGCCCGCGCTAAATAAGGAACATTAATCGCTTTTGCCACACGAGCAACTCGTTCTTCATTATTGTTAGAAAAAATCATTACTTTGATTCCTTCTTCTTTCAATATTGTAAACCAGTTGATTACTTCATCCGTTGCATCTAGTTGATCCCATGCGAGCAAAGTATTATCAAGATCCGTTAAAATAGTAGTCTTTCCCATTTTGCGAAGTTGCTCTGCTGTTATTCCAAACGGAGTATTCAACATTTTATCTGGTGAGAATTGCTTTAACACGTATTGGCACCTCATTCTTTTATTTAGTACAGTCTATTCTATCATACATTCAATTAGACTAATAATCTATAAATTTTACCATCTTTCTGCTTATTTTACAAAAAAATCTAAGAAAAATGCTATAATGTGAAAGGAAACGTTATTTCTTAAGGAGGCAAACAAATGTCAAAAGATTATGCATTAACATGGGATTTAGAAAATATATATGCTGGCGGTAGTGGTTCTGAAGAATTACAACAAACTCTAAAAGAGGTAAAAGCTGATTTAGATAGCTTTGTCGTAAATGTAGCAGAATGGGAAGTGCCTGAAAATGTAGAAGCTTCTGTAGAATTTTTACTTCTAGTTAATCAAAATGCAGATATTTCTAAAATTTTACTGACAGCAAGTTCTTTTTTAGAATGCCTAGCTTCAGCTGATATTAATGATACTCGCGCAAATGAACTTTCTGCGTTAATTTACCAATATGTTGCAACTCTTGCAACTGCTGAGGACGAATGGCATGATAAATTCGCACAAGTTTCTGACCGTGTTTGGAATGAATTAATGCAAGAAAATGGTTTATCACAAATCAGCTTTATTTTGAGTGAAGCACGCACAAATCGTCGTAAAAAAGGAAGTAAAGAACAAGAAGCAGCTATTAATTCTTTAGCTGTAGATGGTTATCGCGGTTGGTCTGATCACTATGATACGATCGTTTCGAAACTTCGCATGCACGTTACAATTGATGGGGAAGAAAAAGAGGTATCTGCTGGACAAGCACTGAATCTTCTTAATCATCCTGACCGCGCTGTTCGTCAAGTAGTTTTCAAAGAATATACACGTGTTTGGCAAGAAGAATCTCGTTTGTTTAGCGATACTTTAAATCATTTATCTGGTTTTCGCCTCGCTACATATGATATTCGTAAATGGGATAATATACTAGATGAACCTCTTGCAATTAATCGTTTAGATGAACAAACGTTAAAATCTATGTGGAATGTTATTCAAACGAATAAGCCAACTTTTGTCCGATTTTTGGATAGAAAAGCGAAATTACTAGGTCTAGAAAAATTAAGTTTTTATGATGTGGAAGCCCCTCTTGTATTCTCAAGTGAACCAAAAAAATATACGTATCAAGAAGGCGCAGAATTTATTATAGAGCAATTCAATAAATTTAGTCCAAAAATGGCAAACTTTGCACAATCTGCTTTTGAAAAAGGTTGGATAGAGGCAGAAGATCGTGATAACAAACGTCCGGGTGGTTTTTGTACAGACTTCCCTGTTGAGAAAGAAAGTCGTATCTTCATGACTTATGATGGGGCTCCTGGAACAGTCGCAACACTTGCACATGAACTAGGACATGCCTTTCACTCTCATGTGATTCGCGATGAGCCTTTTGAAAACACTGATTATGCCATGAATGTTGCAGAAACTGCCTCTACTTTTGCGGAGATGATTATTGCAGATGCATCTGTGAAAGATGCGAAAACAAAAGAAGAGAAAATCACTTTACTAGAAGATAAAATTGGCCGTAGTATTGCCTTTTTCATGAATATCCACGCTAGATTTATTTTCGAATGCAACTTCTATGAAGCGCGTAAACAAGGTGTCCTTTCTGTAGATAGACTTAATTCTTTGATGGAAGAAGCGCAACGTGAAGCTTACTTGGATTCATTAGATGAATATCACCCACAATTTTGGGCTTCTAAGTTACACTTTTATATTGCTGATGTACCGTTTTATAATTTCCCATATACTTTTGGTTACTTATTCTCGCTTGGAATTTATCATAAAGCGCAGTCTGAAGGTGCTAGTTATGAAGATAAATATATTGCATTACTACAAGACACTGGTTCCATGACAACAGAACAACTTGCTGAAAAGCATCTCGGAGTAGACTTGCGAAAAGCGAATTTCTGGGAAGAAGCTGTGGCTCTTGCTGCTAAAGATGTAGAAGATTTCCTTGCTTTAACAGAAGAATATGTAAAATAAGAAAATGCCTGGAGCTTAAAACTCCAGGCATTTTTTAGATTGTTTTTAGTAATTCGATAATACAAGTAGCAGATTGTTTCGCTGCTAAATGGATAAATTCATCAAATGAAATGGTCGCCTCTTGGTTAGCCAAGTCAGAAATCGCACGAATAATTAAGAACGGAATATCAAATTGGTAAGCAACTTGCGCAATTGCAGCAGCTTCCATTTCCACCGCTTTAACATCCGGGAAAAATGTACGAATAAGTTCATGTTGATCCGGGCGCATAATAAATGAATCATTGGTAATGACTAAACCGTATACTGCTTTATTTTCACTTTGAGAAAAATAATCACGATAGATAGTTTCTGCTTTCTTTAAAAGAACAGCATCTCCTTGATAAAAGGCTGGCATCCTTGGAACTTGTCCATAAGTATAACCAAATTCTGTTACATCCACATCCCCGTACGCTAAACGATCAGAAATAATAACATCTCCAACAGCTAAGCCTTCTGCCATTCCTCCAGCTGATCCAGTATTAATTATTATTTCTGGTTTAAATCGATCAGCTAGAAGTGTTGTTCCAATAGCAGCATTTACTTTGCCAATTCCTGACTCTAATAATACAACTTCTTTCCCTGCTATTTCTCCAACATAGAATTTTGCCCCACCAATAACTACTTCTTCTACATGAGGCATAGTGTTTTTTAATAATTCTACTTCTTCTTCCATTGCTCCGATAATGCCAATTGTCATTATGTAACCTCCAAAAAAGCACAGTCGTTAACAGCTAACTTCTGCGCTTTTATCTTTTGTCGTTTGTTTTTAGTTCTTCTACTTTAGTTGGTTGCCATCCTTCTCCGTCTACCCAAGTGATATAAACACGGTATGCTTTATCAGGGCTTTCTTTTGTGGATAGTGTTCCAATTGCTTGTGTGGCAGGGTCAGCACCTTGCTCAACAAACCATAGTGAAGTATTTTCAATAGGAATATCTGTTGCTTTTGAAAATGCTTTACGCTTTTCTTGCCAGTCTGTACTCGTTGAACTGTATGAATTCACATGGTCACCTGTTTGTTCAGTACCGATTGGTTTCCAGTCTTTTGTAATGACTTTAGCCACATTCGGATCATCACTTTGGGTAGTTTCCGTCGTTTTATCATTTGATGATGTTTCTTTTTCAGATGATTTTTTAGATTTAGCGGCATCTTCTTTTTTCTGAGTGGAAGATGCCGTCTTGTTTTCTTGCTGCGCCGGATCGCTCTCTGTTTTAAACAAAACAAAATACAAACTACCAATGATGAGTAAGCTTACCACGATAATTAAGATATTTAAGACCAAATTGGTTTTCTTTCGTTTTGTATTTTGTTGAGAGCGAGATCCTTCGACCATGTTTTGTTTAATGCGACGGTTATTTGATTGTCGATTATCTGCCATTTTGCATTCACCACCTTATAAGTAACCGCTGTAAAAAAACACAACTAGCACATAAGTTAGTTAAGATGCAGTAATTTTTTCAATCTTAACGTTCATGTCGCCAGCAGGTGTTTGGATAGTTACTTCTTCCCCTTCTTTGTGGCCAAGTAAACCTTTGGCAATTGGAGAATCATTAGAAATTTTCCCTTCAAATGGATCAGCTTCTGCACTACCTACAATAGTGTAAGTTTCTTCTTCTCCATCTGGTAATTCGATAAAAGTAACTGTGTTACCAAGTGTTACTAAACCATTATGTGCTTCGGCGGCATCAATGATTTGAGCATTACGAATCATATTTTCAATCGTAGTGATACGACCTTCAACAAAAGCTTGCTCGTCTTTTGCGGAATCATACTCGGAGTTCTCAGATAAATCGCCAAAACTACGGGCAATTTTAATCCGTTCTACTACTTCTTTTCGTTTTACTGTTTTCAGTTCTTGTAATTCATTTTCTAATTTTGCTTTCCCTTCAAGGGTCATTGGAAATACTTTTTCTGTCGCCAATCGATTTCGCTCCTTTTGTTTGTTCATTATTGTATAGAAAAGCACGGAGATATCGCTCCGCACCCTCAAAAAAATATTACTACTCGTCAGAAAGATTAACATGTCACGCTAGAAATAGCAAGCAATTGTCTCTCTTTTCATTAGGAAATTTTACCTTATATTTTTCTGTTTGACAAGCCTTACCTGTTGTTTAAACATGTTTTTGTAAAATTGATTCAATTTTTGTTGTCATTAAATCTATGGCAACATGATTTTCTCCGCCTTCTGGAATAATAATATCTGCGAATTTTTTTGTGGGTTCAATAAACTCATTGTGCATTGGTTTTACTACAGATAGATATTGATCAATAACTGAATCCATCGTTCTGCCGCGTTCCTTCATATCACGTAATAATCTGCGTATAAAACGAATATCGTCATCTGTGTCAACATATACTTTGATATCCATCAAGTCACGCAATCGTTTATCTTCTAAAATTAAAATCCCTTCTAAAATAATTACTTCCCGAGGTTCTTGGATTTCTACTTCTTGTTTGCGTGTATATTTCTCGTAGTCATAAATAGGCTTTTCAATAGTCTCATAACGACGGAGTGCTGCTATGTGAGAAATAAGTAAATCTGTATCAAAAGCTAATGGATGATCATAATTAACTTTTAAGCGGTCTTCAAAACTAATATCTGTTTGATCATGATAATAAACATCTTGCGCAATCATTAAAATAGAATGACCACTAAAATGATCACAAATTGCTTTTGTTACACTTGTTTTTCCCGAACCTGAACCGCCTGTCACTCCAACTACAATAGGTTTTTTTGTCATGATTTGCCTCCAGTTTTCTTTCTTTTTGAAATAGATAAACCATCTCCAAGTGGAATAGTTGTAGTATCAAAATCAGGATGTGTTACTAAAAAATCATTAAAATGGCGCATTTTCCGGGCAACTCGAAGTTTGCGTTGTTTTTCTGGTGACATATCAAGAGCCAGTCCTTTGAAAAGCACATTATCACTATAAATAACACCATCTGGAGCAAGAGAATCTGTATAAATATGGAAAAACTTTTCATATTGAGCTTTTGCTGCATCAATAAAGATTGCATCAAATGGCCCATACGCTAAAATTTCTTCTGAGCCTTCCAGTGCATCGGTCAATATAACTTTTATTCTGTCAGTAGCTCCGTAACGTGCTATATTATGTATTGATTGTTGATAACGTTCTTCATCACGTTCTATTGTGATAATCTGTGTATTAGGCAGTTTGTCCGCCATTTTTAGAGCAGAGTAGCCAATAGCCGTACCAAGTTCTAAAATACGTTTAGGTTTTTGAATATCTAGTATCTGTAGTAAACAGTGTAAAGAATCTGGTTCCATAATAGGAACTTCGTGCTTTTTCGCATATATCTCTAACGCTTCAAAAAAAGGCTCGCTCTTAGGTATATTCTTCAATAAATAGTCATGAATAATATCATTCACTGTAAGTTCTCCTTATCTTAACAAACAAAGCACCTGCCAAAAACATGATTAACATGCTTCTGACAAGTGGTTGTTTTAATTATTTTTTGTAATATGTTCCTCTTTTAATTTATTGTGTTCTTCTAAAGTTTTAGAGAAATAAACTTTACCTGTTTTTGTATTAGCTAGGAAGTATAAGTAATCACTTTTTTCTGGATAGAGTGCTGCTTCCATAGATGTTTCTCCACTGTTTGAAATTGGACCAGGTGGCAGACCTTTGTTTCTGTAAGTGTTATAAGGCGAATCTACTTCTAAATCTTTATAAGTTGTCTTGCTCTTATGCTCTCCAAGCGCATAAAGTACTGTCGGGTCTGTTTGGAGACGCATATCTTTTGCTAAACGATTATAAAAAACACTAGCAATCATTTTACGATCCACATTGGCTGTCGCTTCTTTTTCAATAATAGAAGACATTGTAAGGAATTTATGGACAGACATTTTTTGTTTGGTTAGTTCCTCGCGGTATTTGGCAATATTAATATCCGTGGCTTTTACCATTTCAGTGATAATCGTCTCAGCAGATACATCTGATCCTTTAAATGTATAGGTAGCTGGGTATAAATAGCCTTCTAATGGATGTTTTATAGATTTATTTAGAACATCGTTTGTTACCGTTTCAGGATACGCTTTAATCATAGAAGCTACAAAATCTGGGTCATCCATTGTTTTTAAAACATCTGCTTTTTTTAATTTTGGTTGGTATTGCACAATTCTGTCAGCGATTTGATCTAGTGTATATCCTTCTGGGACAATTAGTTTCGCTGGAGCTAGGGTCTTACCTTCTTGCATTTTTGTAACGATTTGATCCGTGTTCATAGCTGGACTTAATTCATAATTTCCTGCTTTTAAATTCGTATCGTTATTGTATTTAACATAAAAAGAGAAAATGGAAGCATTATTAATCACTTTTTTATCTTCTAAAATAGTAGCAATATCTGAAATACTTGAACCCGCTGGTATTTCTACAGTGATTTTCTCTTTACTTTCTTCATTTTTCGGTTCTAGCTGGGATTTTACATAATAATAACCTGAAAAAGTAGCGATTATTAAAATCAAAATAATAATAGAAATAATAATTGTAATTTTCTTGCCTTTTGTATTCTTCATTCTAGACCTCATTTCATAGAAAACAATTCTTATCTATTATACCGATTATCTAAAAAAAATGCTATTCAATACAAAAATTTTTCTTAAAAAGTGACGTTTTTATGTTTTTTCGGTATAATAAGTAGCGTGATTTAACGAACAAGACAGAATCAGTCAAGGACTTTTTTCTGCCATTTAAATATAGATTGAAGGAGTCTTTTGAATGTTACATACGTTAATACAAAGTTTGCAAGATTTCACGATGTGGTTAGTAGATGCTCTTGGCCACTGGGGAATTTTTCTTGGAATGCTCATCGAAAGTGTTTGCATACCTCTTCCAAGTGAGGTCATTATGCTATTTGGCGGATTTATGGCTGAGGCTGGGCAGTTAAATTTTTGGTTGGTTGTATTTGCTGGTATTGCTGGGAATTTAGTTGGTTCACTCATCGCCTACTACATTGGTAAATTCGGTGGAAGAGCTTTAGTGTTAAAATTTGGTAAGTATATATTCTTAAATGTCAAACATCTAGATAAAGCTGAACTTTGGTTTGGACGCTACGGAGCAAGAGCTGTTTTCTTCGGGCGCGTATTACCAGTTATTAGAACATTTATTTCATTACCGGCTGGTATTGCTAAAATGAATGTTTGGAAATTTGTTATATATACAATCTTAGGCTGTATCCCGTGGAACATTTTTCTTACGTGGCTCGGTTATTCATTAGGTTCCAATTGGAGTGTTGTCGAAAAATATACGCGACCAATTAGCTACTTAATGTTAGCTCTGGTTATTGCAATCGTCATATATCTTGCTTATAAAGTATTAAATAAAAGGGCTAGAAACGCAAAATAAAAAGCACGTCTTGACCATATTCGTCAAGACATGCTTTTTGTTTTATTCTTCGTCTTCATCAGCTAGGAATGTTGCAAGAATTTCTTCAATCATATCCCACTCTTCATCTGTTTCAACAGGTTTAAGTTGGCCTTGTTTACCTTCTTCGTCTTGAATGTAGCTAGAAGCAAGAATTTCGATTTCTTCATCTTCACTCTTACCTGCTGGGAAATATAACACGTAAGATTTGTCAAAATCTTCGGAGTCAAAGTCAAAAAGAATTTCGAAAGCTTCTTCTTTTCCTTCCTCGTTTGTAATCCAAATAATATTTTCTTCTTCATGGTTATGGTTATGTTCTTCTGCCATTAAATTCACCTCAAATTAATTAGTAGTGTCCAAATAGGACTGTAAAATCATTACTGCAGCTAACTTATCAATCACTTCTTTTCGCTTTTTACGCGAAACGTCTGCTTCAATCAAAGTTCTTTCCGCAGCAGATGTGGTTAACCGTTCGTCCCAAAGTACAACAGGCAAACCAATTCTTGCCTCAAGTACTTCAGCATAGATTTTCGAACTTTCAGCGCGAGGTCCTATAGTATTATTCATATTCTTAGGAAGCCCAACAACGACTTTTTCAACTTCATATTCGAGCACAAGCTCTTTTACTCTGTCGTAGCCAAATTGTTTTCTTTTCTCGTCAATCTGAATGGTTTCAACACCTTGCGCGGTCCAGCCAAGTGGATCGCTTATCGCTACGCCGACTGTTTTCGAGCCGACATCTAAACCCATAATTCTCATTTCTCACCAATTTCGTTATTTTTCAGATACGCTTTGACAAGTTCCTCGATAATTTCATCTCGTTCTAAACGACGTATCAGACTTCTGGCATCCTTATGACGAGGAATATAAGCAGGATCGCCTGAAAGCAAATAGCCAACGATTTGATTAACGGGATTATAGCCTTTTTCTTCAAGAGCAACGTAGACTTGTTTCATTAATTTTTTTACATCTTCTTCAATAGAATCATCACCGAAGTTGTAAAACATTGTTTGATCTTTTGAATCCATAATCGAAGCACCTCATTCCTTCATGTATCTCCATTCATTTTACACTATGTGAAGAGAAATAACAAAGAAAAATGAGGTACTTTGATGAAATTTATGCTTGTTGTTCTTTCACACATGTGGAAACATAATCAAGGGCAGTTGCTAGTTCTGCTGGATTTTTACCACCTGCTTGAGCCATATCAGGACGTCCACCACCGTTACCGCCACATTTTGTTGCTACTTCTTTTAGTAATTTACCTGCATGATAGCCGGCTTTAATAGCATCTTCTGAAACAGCAGAAATCAAGTTCACTTTTTCTCCTTGTACTGCTCCTAAAACAAGGATTCCACCAATTTTTTTATCTTTCCAATTATCCACGAACTGACGCAATTGGTTCATATCTTTTGCATTTACTTGTTTAGCGATTACTTTGACGCCACCGATTTCTTCTGGTGATTCAAAAATATCAGCACTTGCAGCACTTGCTAATTTGCTTAATAATGATTCATTTTCACGTTTCACTTCACGTAAATCCGCTTGTAGTTGTTCTACTTTTTGCGGCGCTTCTTTTGTGGTCGCTTTTAAAAGGTTAGCCGTATGTTTTAGCGTATTTTCTTGTTCGGTTACAAAGCGATAGGCTTCTTTCCCCGTAACTGCTTCGATACGTCTAGTGCCAGCTCCAATACCGGTTTCGGATACAATTTTAAATAAGCCAATATCAGCGGTATTGCGCACATGGACCCCACCACAAAGCTCAATACTATATTTTCCTACTTGAACTACACGAACGACATCGCCATATTTTTCGCCAAACAATGCCATCGCGCCAAGTTCTTTCGCTTCTGCAATAGGCATTTCTTCAATCACAACATTGATTTGTTCCCAGATCTTTTCATTGACGATTTCTTCCATTTTTGTTAGTTCTTCTTCTGTAATTTGACCAAAATGAGAGAAGTCAAAACGCAAACGATCAGGAGAAACTAGTGAACCCGCTTGGTTAACGTGCTCGCCTAGTGTATCTTTCAATGCGCGATGTAAAAGATGGGTTGCAGTATGGTTTTTAATTGTTTCACGACGTTTTACTTTGTCCACAGCAAGTTTCACTGTATCGCCTGTTTTTAATACGCCTTCTTTAACGGAAATACGATGTAAATTTTGTTTATTTGGTGCTTTTTGAACATCTTCTACATAGGCAAGGCCAGTTTCACTTTCAATCGTTCCTTTGTCAGCAACTTGACCACCGCTTTCTGCATAAAAAGGGGTTTCTTTGAAAATAACTTGTGCTGTTTTTCCAGACGCTACTTCATCTACAAGTGCGTCATCTTGAATGATATATAAGATTTCCGAAACATGTTCAGTTGCATTATAACCAACAAACTCGCTTTTAGCTGTCAGGTTTGCAAGAAGTTCACCTTGGACTTGCATAGATTTCACGTCAGCTCTTGCAGAACGAGCGCGGTCACGTTGTTCTTTCATTTCCGCTTCAAATCCAGCATGATCGACTTTTAAGCCATGATCTTCTGCGTATTCTTCCGTTAATTCTACTGGGAAGCCAAATGTATCATATAATTTGAAGATATCTGCGCCTTTGATTACTTGTTCGTTTGTTTCTTTGGCAGTTTTTAGGATTGTTTCCAAAATTGCTAGACCTTCGTTTAATGTTTCGTGAAAACGTTCTTCTTCTGTGCGAATCACTTTTTGGATAAAGTCTGTTTGATTTTCTACTTCTGGGTAGAAACTATTCATGATTTTTCCAACTACTGGTACTAATTTATACATAAAAGGTTCGTTGATTGTTAAGACTTTTGCGTAACGAACAGCTCGGCGGAGTAAACGACGTAAAATATAGCCGCGTCCTTCGTTGGATGGTAATGCGCCATCGCCAATCGCAAATGCAACTGTCCGAATATGGTCAGCGATTACTTTAAATGCTACATCATTTTCTTGATTATGGCCGTATTTCACACCAGCAATTTGTTCTACTTCTCGAATAATTGGCATAAATAGGTCTGTTTCAAAGTTAGTTGGTGCATCTTGAATGATAGAAACCATCCGTTCAAGCCCCATCCCAGTATCAATATTTTGTTTAGGAAGTGGCGTGTAAGTTCCATCTGGATTATGGTTAAACTGAGAAAATACTAAATTCCAAATTTCTAGATAACGTTCGTTTTCCCCACCTGGATAAAGTTCTGGATCACTTGTATCATCTCCAAAAGTAGGTCCGCGGTCATAGAAAATTTCGCTATCTGGGCCACTTGGTCCAATACCGATATCCCAGAAATTATCTTCAATTTCTACAATATGTTCTTCACTTAAACCGATTTTTTCCCGCCATATAGTTTTCGCTTCTTCATCTTCTGGATACACCGTTACGTATAATTTATCAGGATCAAAGCCAATCCATTTAGGGCTTGTTAGGAATTCCCAAGCAAAAACGATAGCTCCTTCTTTAAAATAATCACCAATAGAAAAGTTTCCTAGCATTTCAAAAAAAGTATGGTGGCGTGCTGTTTTACCTACATTTTCAATATCATTTGTACGGATTGATTTTTGAGCATTAGCCATTCTTGGATTATCAGGAATAACCGAACCGTCAAAGTATTTTTTCATTGTTGCAACGCCACTATTAATCCAAAGAATCGTTGGATCGTTATTCGGCACAAGTGGCGCACTAGGTTCGATTGTATGCCCTTTTTCTTTAAAGAAATCTAAAAATAGTTGTCTAACTTCTGCGCTTGATAATTGTTTCATTATTTATTTCCTCCTTTTGGTTTTTTCAACAAAAAAAGCCTATATGATTGCTCACAGGGACGATTTTGGTGAAATCGCGGTACCACCCTGCTTGCAATGATATAGACTTTGTATCATTACCTCTTCAATTATCTGTTAACGTGGATAAGACGGACCATCTAATGGGAGAGCAACTTTGGTACAAGCGTGGTCTTCCTTCCAGCCAAGGGAAAACTCTCTAATCACGTGGAAGCCAAAATCATATTCCTATCATGTATCAATTTTTTATTCAACAATAAACTAAATTATAAAGAACGGATGGCTAAATGTCAACTGTTTATTAAGCTGCTTGTTGATTGTTTCTTTTCAACAAAGCTACCGTTTTTAAGCGTTAGTTTTACATCTGATACTTTTGCAATTTCTGGGTCATGCGTTACCATAATGACACATTTTCCTTCTTTATGCGCTAAATCTTGGAATAAAGTAACTACTTCTTTACTTGTGCGTTCATCCAAGTTTCCAGTTGGTTCATCCGCTACAATTAAATCCGTTTCACAACATAGTGCTCGTGCAATCGACACTCGCTGTTGTTGACCACCACTTAAGGTGAGAACTTTTTGGCGTGCCATTTTCTCTGTAATACCAACTTTTTCTAACATGCTTAGTGCAAAAGCTTTTTTATCGGGTTGATTAACATGTGTTATTTCCATTGCAGTTGTGACGTTTTGAAGAGCTGTCATATAAGTTAATAAATTATAACTTTGAAATACGATAGATACATATCTGTTTCTAAATTGTTGCAATCCAATACTTTTAAGCGAGCTACCTTTATAATAAATGTCGCCTTCTTTTTGCGTATCTAGCCCTCCAGCAAGTGATAAAAAGGTGGTTTTTCCAGAGCCAGAGCTGCCGACTACAGTGTAAAATACACCCGATTCAAAATCATAGTTAATATCACTCAAAATCGATTCATCTTTTGTTTTATACCAATAAGAAATATTTTCAAACGTCAATACTTTCGTCATATCGTCACCTACTCCTGTTTAGTTAGAATTGTTTTTGGATTCATACGAAGAACCAGTGCGGCTGGCAAAAGAACCGAGATAAAGGCTATTCCAATTCCGATTCCGCCCATTTTCAACATATCTTCTAATGTTACTTGGATGTCTAGCTCTTTGATTTGTTCTGTATTTTTTGTTAGGTTACTAACACTTCCTGCAAAACCGCCTGGACCACCTTGTCCACCGCCACCAGGACCGCGATTCTCTGTATTATTAGTTGTTTCAGTTGTCGATGAATTTTGTTGCTCCAGAAGTTGATTTCCCGCTAGTTGCGCTACGTAATGACTGCTGGCAGCTGCTAATCCAAAGGAAATCAGTGCAACAATTAAAATTTCTACAAAGAATTGAGCAATTAATTTACCTCGTTTTTCACCAATGGCTAAAAGAACACCCATTTCATATTTACGGTCACGTACTTGCATCATCACAAGTAAACCTAAGATTAAAGCTCCCGCAATGCTGACAATATACACTACATTTTTAGAGAACGACGCTACACTATCAATTGGACCAATCATTTGTTGATAAAGTGTATCATTAGCATCTAGTTTAAATGTATCCCAATCAATGCTATCCACTTTTTTTGCTTCTTTTTCAAAAGCAGAAATATTTGCTGCATCATCCATTGTATAAACTGCGGAATCTACCGTATTTTTATAGTCAGAACCTTTAATTGTATTTGCTACTGTGTAAGGAACGTATACTTTGTTATAGGGATTTAGGAAAGAGAAATTTTGCGCCATATCGCTTCCAGAATCAGTCGTTTTATAAATGCCGACAATTTTTAAAGTTACTTTAGTATTCCCATCACTGGAAGTCACTGTGAAAGAATCGCCAACTTTCCAATCATTTTGTTTGGCTAAATTTTCTTCCACCATCGCTACATTCTTGCCTTTATCATCTGCTGTAATTGCTACACCACTAGTTAATTCGCTTGTTCCTGCTTCAAAATCTGTGCTTGTTTCAGAATCCAGTAAACCATTTATGCTCAAGTCAGCATCCACCATTTGCGGGCCGCCGTTACCTCCACCTGGTCCCTCTGTATCTTTAGAGCTAGTAGAATCATCACTTGTCGAAGTATCTCCCGAGGATTCAATCGGGTCAAAACCAGATGCTAATGCTTGTGTACTAGAATAATAATTATAGCTTTTAACATGTTCTAATGCTGCTAAATCATTTGCATCACTTACATCAATAGGATTGCTTTGAAATTTTGGTTTTGTATCTGTCGAAGTTTCATCACTACTTGAAGCTTCTTTTTGCATCGCAGCCATTTGTTTTTCTTGGTCAACAGTAAGTGTCACTGTTCCGCCAAGTTGTTCTCTAGCTAACTCGCTTGCTTTATCAGCGGCTGATTGAATGGTAAAGCCTGATAAAATAAGCACACAGACTACAGTGAAAATAATTAGTTGTAAAACAGATCTTCCTTTTCTCGCTTTCATGCTGAGCCATGCTCGTTTAAAAAAATTCATGTGGTTTCCTCCATTCGGTTTCTACTCCACTAAGATTACTGGGGAGTTATGAAGAAAGTATGAACAAACTATGATGCATATTTTAAACTTTCGCGAAAAAAATAATTTGGCTTGATTATTGGGTCTAATTAGTCTAATTTTAATGTAAGAGGAGTGAATACAAATTATGAAACTACTGATGATAGAAGATAATGTGAGTGTTTGTGAAATGATAGAAATGTTCTTTATGAAAGAAGAAATTGATGCAACGTTTGTGCACGATGGCAAACTTGGCTTTGAAACATTTTTTAAAGATGATTTTGATATTGCGATTATTGATTTAATGTTGCCAAATATGGATGGCATGACTATTTGCAGGAAAATACGTGAAGTCAGCGATGTTCCTATCATTATTTTAACAGCGAAAGAATCAGAATCAGACCAGGTACTTGGACTTGAAATGGGTGCGGATGATTATGTAACAAAACCATTTAGCCCACTTACTTTAATGGCTCGAATCAAAGCTGTCACTCGTCGGAAAAATAATAGTTCTTCCAATGAAAACGAGGAAGATATTTTAGAAACAAACTATTTTAAAATCAGTAAACGTACTCGCGAAATTTTTTATCAAGGAAAGCTTTTAGATGCTTTAACACCAAAAGAATTTGATTTACTTTACTTTTTAATGCAGCATCCACGTCAAGTTTTTTCAAGAGAACAATTACTGGAGCAAGTTTGGGGTTATCAATTTTATGGAGATGAGCGTACTGTGGATGTTCATATTAAACGTTTACGCCAAAAAATTGCCACAGATACGAAGCCGTTTTTACACACTGTTTGGGGTGTGGGCTACAAATTTGATGAAACGGAATGAAGCGAATGAAATTTAAATATGCTTATCAACTTTTTTTCACACAATTTATCATCTTGCTCATTGCTTGTATTATGATTGGGGTGTTAGTCTCCCATTCATTAAAAGATTATTTTTATCAAAGCCAAGTAGATGATTTAACTAGTTATGGTGAAACAATTTCAATGGATATCAGGCATTCCCCTCAAGATGCAACCGTCCAAGTACTTAATACCTACCAACGTATTTTAGATGTGAAAAAAATTCATTACACCATCAAAAATGCAGATGATGAAACGATTTATCCAACTCAAATGAATCAGCCCTTACCAAAAGATTTCTCCATTTCTAAAGATGATAAAAAGAAATTAAAAAGCGGCGAAACGGTCAGCAAAAAAATCGATAATCGTTTTAACCGTGAAATGACAATTGTCTATGTGCCAATCATGAACGGGGATAAATTTGTTGGTTCTATCGTCTTAAATTCTCCAATTAGTGGAACAGAGCAAGTGATAGGAACCATAAATCGTTATATGTTCTATACTATTTTACTTTCAATTACGATAGCACTTATTTTGAGTGCCATTCTGTCTAAGCTTCAAGTTAATCGTATCAATAAATTACGATCTGCGACCAAAGACGTTATCCAAGGTAATTATAAAGCACGTCTAAAAGAAAATAATTTTGATGAGATTGGCGCGCTTGCTATTGATTTTAATAAAATGACGCAAACGCTTGAAAAGTCTCAAGAAGAAATCGAACGTCAAGAAAAGCGGCGCCGTCAGTTTATCGCGGATGTTTCTCATGAGATGCGTACCCCACTGACTACGATCAGCGGTGTGACAGAGGGATTAGTAAATGATATTATTCCAAAAAGTGAAACGGATCGTTGTATTGCACTCATTGATACAGAAGCAAAACGATTAACAAAATTGGTCAATGAAAATCTTGATTATGAAAAAATAAGAAGTAATAAAATCAAACTACAAAAAACTCGTTTTAACGGTCGAGAATTTTTAGAGTTAATCAAAGAACAACTAGATTATGTAGCAACCGAAAAAGGCAATACTATTACAGTAAATATTGATCAGGATATGAATATCTATGCTGATTATGACCGATTAACACAAGTTTTTATTAATATTGTTAAAAACAGTGTGCAGTTTACCGAAAATGGTCAAATTACATTAACTGGTACGCAAGACTATAAAGAATCTGTATTAACTATCACGGATACGGGAATCGGCATGAATACAGAAGAATTGGAACAAATTTGGGAACGATTTTATAAAGCAGATATGTCCCGAACAAATACAGCTTTTGGGGAATCAGGAATTGGTCTCTCTATTGTGAAGCAGTTAATTGAGTATCATGATGGAACAATTAGCGTTACAAGTAAGCCAAATGAAGGCACTACATTTACTATTCGCTTACCGTTTTTCCAAGATAATGAACAGTAAAAAAACACCCACTTGCGAGTGGGTGTTTTTCATCCTACCATAAATTGTTCTGGGGTAATCCCTTCCATTCCAATCATAGGATCAATTTCTGTAATATTTTCCGTCGTTAATATGCGTTTATTCGTCATTTGTTCTAGCATTACATCTTCGCTCATTAAACGTTCAGAGAGGGTTGTATTTCGTTTGTTTTCATCCACACGCTCTACGCCCATTCGAAAAGCTTCTTCTTCTCCGCACAGGATAAGGAATTGTTTACTTCTTGTCACTCCTGTATAAAGTAAATCACGGCGTAACATTCGATAATAACTGCGCACAATTGGCATAATCACAATTGGAAACTCGCTCCCTTGGGCTTTATGAATCGAACAACAATAAGCATGGGTTAATTGATTAAATTCTTGTCTGTAATAAGAAACCTCCGTTTGATCAAATTGAACCACAATCAAATCTTGTTTTTCAGTATTTTCTTTCGCATAGATTATCGAAACTATTTCACCAATATCCCCGTTAAAAACGTTCTTTTCAGGTTGATTAATTAATTGCAGTACCTTGTCGTGAACCCGATACTTAATTTCCCCGAATTGTACTTCTTTGCGGCGGCCGGTATCATTAGGATTGAAAATTTCTTGCAACTTTTTATTTAAAATATCAATTCCTGCTGGTCCGCGATACATCGGTGCTAACACTTGAATATCTTTTGCGCGGAAACCTTTATTTTTAGCATTTTTTACGACTTGTTCAACTACATCCCCAATCTGGTTTACTGTACAGTGGAAAAACGAGCGATCTGCACTATTTTTCGCAAAATCAGTTGGTAGCATCCCTTCTTTAATATAATGGGCCATTTCAATAATGGATGAACCATCTTTTTGACGATAAATATCTGAGAGAGCGACAGTTGGAATTTGCTCTGAATGTAGAATATCTTTCAAAACTTGGCCAGGTCCAACTGATGGAAGCTGGTCTTGGTCGCCAACTAGTACTACTTGCATATGAGCTGGTAAGGCTCGGAATAATTGATTCGCAAGCCAAATATCAACCATTGACATTTCATCTACAATTAAAAGCCGACCATCAATTAATCTTTCGGCATCGTCATCCATTTGTTCTTGTCCATTCATTCCAAGTAAACGGTGAATGGTCATTGCTGGAAGACCGGTAGATTCAGACATCCGTTTAGCTGCCCGACCTGTTGGCGCAGCAAGTAACACTGGAAAAGTAGCACCATCTTTATACGCGTGCGGATCAAGGCTTAGGCCATTTAATTCCGCGTAGAGTTCCACAATCCCTTTTATAACAGTTGTTTTCCCAGTACCAGGTCCACCAGTCAAAACTAACATTGGCGACATTAGTGCTTGTTCTAACGCTTCACGCTGAGAATCTCCGTAATGTACTCCAATACGTTCTTCCAATTCTCCAAGTGCTAATAAAAACTCAGATTGCGGAAATTGTTCTTGATATTCGGTTTGCTTTAACATCCGTTTTACATGATAAGCAAAACCGCTTTCTGAATAGTATAGTGACGGCATGTATACACGAGTATTTTCAGTGATGATTTTTTGTTCTTCTGCGAGCTTTTCCACTTGTTGTAATAAAATAGCTTGGTCAATCCTGATGCCTTCACTTTCTTCAAGCAAATAAGTTACTTCACCAAGCAAAACCTCTTTTTCCATATACACATGACCTTGTTGCATACAAACAGAATCTAGCATAAATAAAACACCTGCACGAAGGCGTTCTGGATGATTCCCACCGAGCCCCAGTTTTCGTCCAAGCTCATCGGCACGCTGAAATCCGATCCCTTTTACATCTTCAATTAGCTTATACGGATTATTTTCTAAAACTTCAATAGCATTTTGTTTATATACTTGAAAAATTTTCATTGATAATTGCGGACCAAAACCGTATTCATTCAAACCAACCATGACATGTTCTAGACCTTGATTTTCTCTAAGGGAAGCAAGCAAACTTTCCGCAGCACCTGATGGCAATTTGGGAACAGTATTTAGTAAACTTGGATCTGATAATATTTTTGTAATAGCATCATCACCAATTGTGTCAACAATATTTTCTGCTGTGACCTTGCCAATTCCTTTAAAAAGTTCACCAGAAAGATAATTAATTAATCCGGCACGAGATTGAGGCATTTCTTTTCGAAATCTATCTGCTTTAAACTGTTGACCAAATTTAGCATGTTCCTGCATTTTCCCATAAAAAGTATATACTTCTTGTTCATGAAGCGCAGGAAAAAAACCAGTCACAATAATGTCTTTTTCATCCCAGTCCGCATTGGTTTCTTTAACTAAAATCCGTACCACAGAAAAGAGGTTTTCGGCATTATAAAAAATGGTAGACAGCATCGTGCCTTTCATAAAAAGTTCTTCTGGTGTATCGTCAAATAAGGCAAGAGATTCTTGTTCTGCCATCTTAGCCTCCTCCTTTCTAAATTTACTCCGCTTCGTTCTCTAAATCTTGAATTGCATTTAAAGCATTCTCAGCAAGTTCATGCGTTGTTCCGTCTGCAAGTGCGCGTTCAAAATAAGTTTTCGCAAGTACAATATCGCCTTGCCATGCTAAATAAGCAGCTCCAATGTTATAAAGTGCATCTGGATCTTCTGATTTAACAAGCAACACACGCTCAAGCATATTAATCGCATCTTCATAAAAACCACTGCGCGCAAGGACAATCCCATATTGAAATAGTGCTTCAGCGTCTTCTGGATTTAGCTCTACACTTCTAAGCAAGTATGGCATCGCAAGTGTTAGCACTTCCATTTGAACAAAACTCATTCCTAACATGAAAAACAAGTCACCATTTTCCATTCCTTGTTTTGTTGCATTTTGAAAACTGTCTGCCGCTTCTTGATAACGCTCTAATTCATAATATAAATTTCCTAAACTATAATAAGCTGCCGGAACCGTATCGTCCAGCTCTAACGCTCTTTTGAAAAATAATTCTGCACGTTCAAAATCATCCATTGATAACAAAACATTACCAAAATTAATATAACCGACTGGATCACTTGGATGTTCTTCAATCACTTCAGTAAATAGTTTAACTGCTTCTTCTAAGTTTCCTTCTTGCATTTGTTTGATTCCTAATTGATTTTTATCCATTTTGATTTCTCCTCTATCTTTCTTGAGTTTTTACAGATGTATTTAACCATGCTATAAGCGCATTCGTTACTTGGTCCGTTTGAACTGTCCCGCTAATGGTAGCTTTTCCGTCACCATGTTGTTCTCCATATGAACCAAATTGGCCATGATTTCCACCTTCAATAGAAACAAAAGTGGTATCTTTTGGCAAGTATTTTTTATTTTTATTATAAGCCTCTTTATTTAAAACATTATCTTTGGTCGCAGTAATGGAAATTGCTGGAAAAGAGGCATTTTTTAAAGAGCCTTTTTTATCAGGGTAACTAGCTAAGAAAAATACACCTTCTATTTCATTGTTGTTTTCATGTGCAAATCTGGATGCCATGACGCCACCGAGTGAGTGACCACCAATAACAAATTTTTCATCAGGTGCTTCATCAATAATATCTGTCGCGCGATTTTTTCCGAAAACAGCTAAATTAAGTGGCATTTCCACAACATACGTTTTAAAACCGCTGGAAGCAAGATTATTAGCAAGTGGCGCATAACTTAAAGCATCCACAAAAGCTCCTGGATACAAAATAACGCTTAATCCTGCATCTGATTTTCGCGGGGTAAAGACAAGAATATCATTTTCCTCAAGCACATCCACCGTTTTTGTCGAGTTTGCAGCATCTTCCGCTACATTCGATGGCTCAGAGTTAAAATAAAAATATCCCCAAATGAGAAGACAAAATAAAACAACGGCACTCCCAATAATCGCTAACTTTTTCATAAAGGACCTCTTTCCTTGTTTCGTTTAATATTTTACCATAAAAATCACTTAAAATAACTCCATTACACAGGAAAAAACCGGAGTCTCGTAGAAAACAAGATTCTCCGGTTCCAATTTTAGCCAACATAATCTAATTTTGCTTCATTTTTCCATACCGTATCAATTGTTCCTCCGCCTAGGCAAATGTCGCCATCATAAAAAACGACTGCTTGGCCTGGTGTAATGGCACGAACTGGATCTGCAAAAACAACTTCTGCTGTACCATCTGAACGTAAATGTACTGTTACTTTTGTATCTGTTTGACGATAACGGAATTTAGCTGTACATTCAAATGTTTTTGGTTTTTCTGCATTTGTAGTAAATGAAATATCTGTTGCAATTAAAGAATCTGAATATAATGATTCATGATGAAAACCTTGTTCTACAAACAAGACGTTAGCTTTTAAATCCTTGCCAACAACAAACCAAGGTTCACCGTCTCCACCAATACCTAAACCATGACGTTGACCAATAGTATAGTACATTAATCCATCATGTTTCCCAAGCACTTCACCGTCCAAAGTCCTCATTTCACCAGGTTGTGCCGGAAGATATTCACTTAAAAACTGTTTAAAATTTCTTTCACCAATAAAGCAAATTCCTGTACTATCTTTTTTATTTGCAGTTGCAAGACCAGCTTTAGTTGCAATTTCACGCACTTCTGTTTTTTCCATGCCGCCCAGTGGGAACATTACTTTTTTTAATTGATCTTGCGAAAGTTGATTTAAAAAATAGGTTTGATCTTTATTATTATCGACTCCACGAAGCAATTCAATTTCGTCGCCAATTTTTTTCACTTGGGCATAGTGGCCAGTTGCTACGTAATCCGCCCCAAGACTTTCTGCATGTTCCAAAAATGCTTTGAATTTAATTTCTTTATTGCACATAACATCTGGATTTGGTGTTCGACCAAGCTTATATTCTTCTAAGAAATACGTAAACACTTTATCCCAATATTCTTTTTCAAAATTTACTGCATAATACGGGATACCGATTTGGTTTGCTACACGAATAACATCATCATAGTCTTCGGTTGCTGTACAAACGCCAAATTCATCTGTATCATCCCAATTTTTCATAAAAATCCCGATAACATCATAACCTTGTTCTTTTAATATATGAGCAGTGACTGATGAATCTACTCCGCCTGACATGCCGACAACGACACGAATGTCACTATTATTTGTACTCAAAGTTCGCCCCTCACCTTCTTATATTTTCATTAAACGCGTAACTACTTCACTAATTTTCGTAGCCGCTGTTTCCACTTCTTCTAAATGGTTTCCTAGTCCAAAACTAATTCGAACGGTCTCTTGAATCGCTGGGTGACTTTCTCCAAAAAGAGCAACTAAAACATGCGACGGGTCTACTGTTCCCGCTGTACATGCCGATCCACTTGAAACAGCGATTCCTTCCATATCTAAATTCATTAATAATTGCTCAATAGAAACGCCTTTAAAACGTACGCTAAAAACATGTGGCAACGTATGCGCTTCTAAACCATTCACTTCAAAATCAATATCAGCCGAACGCCATATTTCTGCCATTCGCTTTTTGAAGGATACATATTCCTCTTTTTTCAGTTCACGTTCATTATTCATAATGCTAGAGGCTGCACTAAAACCACAAATTCCTGCTAGATTTTCTGTTCCGGCGCGTCGTTTTCGTTCTTGTTCTCCGCCGTGCATTTGATAAACAAGGCGAGTACCATTTTTGACGTATAAAAAGCCTACACCACGAGGTCCATTTATTTTATGGGAAGAAGTAGTTAATAAATCTACTCCAAGTTCGGTTACATTTATATTTAATAGCCCGTAAGCTTGCACTGCATCCGTATGGAAAATTGCTTGATGATCACGAAGTACTTCACTAATTTCCATAATCGGCTGGATAGTCCCAATTTCATTATTGCCGTACATAATGGAAACAAGAATTGTATCCGGGCGTAAAGCATTTTTTACGCTTTCTGCGGACACAGTCCCATGCGCATTTACTGGCAAATAAGTAACTTCAAACCCTTGTGTTTCAAGATATTCACATGTTTTTAAGACAGCATGATGTTCAATCTGAGAAGTAATAATGTGTTTTCCGTTTTCTTTATGTGCTAGAGCTGTTCCAATAAGTGCCAGATTATCGCCTTCCGTACCACCACTTGTAAAGATAATTTCTTTTTCTTCCGCGTGAATATTTTCAGCTATATTATGGCGAGCCTCATCCAGTGCTTTTCTTGCTTCACGTCCAGCATAGTGAATACTGGAAGGGTTGCCGTACGTATTTGTAATTGCTCCAAGCATGGTTTGGATAACTTCTGGATGAATTGGACTTGTCGCAGCATGGTCTAAGTAAATTCTGTTTTCCATTTTTATCGCGTCCTTTTTTGTAGACGAATTCCTGTTCGCCGTTAATCGTTTCTTATTGTAACAGCAATACTCCTGTAAAGTAAAGAGGAATAACTCCTATTTACACGCAAAAAAGAAACCCCAATCGTACCGTTTAGGATTCCCTTCCTTTGAACCCGCTCTCAATTAAAGCAGGTGGGTGCTCTGTCTAACGGTTTGCACTTCCTCGTGTGAAGGCATGTGCGCCGCGCCGGAACTCCAAGCTCCCTAGGTATAAAAAATTGTTCGGTTCAAAAATATCAGGAACTATATCGAATACATTAGGGTTTCTTTCTTCATTTAGAATACCATATGAAAGACAAAATTTCAATGTTGGCGACTTTACTTCTAGGAGATTTTTTATTCTTTTTTCGACTTGTTTTCATTTATTTTTTGGTAAACACCAGCTATGGTTTGTTCGAATTTAGAAGTAAATTTAGGCTCATAATATAATTTGTTTTGGAGGCGATCAGGTAAATATTGTTGATCCACCCAAGCGTTATCATAATTATGCGGATATTTGTAGTCAATTGCTCGCCCTAGTTTTTGCGCTCCAGAATAATGACCGTCACGCAAATGATCTGGTACTTCTCCGCTATTCCCTTGCCGAATATCTGCTAATGCTGCATCAATTGCCGAGATAGCAGAATTCGATTTCGGTGAAAGACATAATTCAATAACGGCATTAGCAAGTGGAATTCGTGCCTCCGGAAAACCTACTTTTTCTGCAGTTTGAATAGCAGCAAGTGTATGAGCACCAGCTTGTGGATTTGCAAGACCGACGTCCTCATAAGCCATAACTAGCATTCTCCTACTAATACTCACTAAATCTCCTGCCTCAATTAAACGACCCATATAATGAAGCGCCGCGTTGACATCACTACCACGGACCGATTTTTGGAAAGCACTTAAAACATCATAATGCGCATCTCCGTCTTTATCATGTGCTAGACTTTTCTTTTGCAAGCACTCTTCCGCTACATCAAGCGTTATATGAATAATTCCTTCCTCATTTGCTTCAGAAGAAATAACTGCTAATTCAAGCGCATTAAGCGCACTACGCACATCCCCATTGCTCGCAGTTGCAAAGTGTTTTTTCGCAAACTCATCTATTTCCACTTGATAATTCCCAAGGCCTCTCTCCTTATCTAAAAGAGCTCGGTCCATAGTTATCATAATATCTTCCACTGTTAAAGGTTTCAGTTCAAAAATCTGCGTTCTGCTCCGAATCGCTGGATTGATTGCGATATATGGATTACTCGTCGTTGCACCAATTAAAATTATCGCACCACTTTCAAGTAATGGTAGCAAAAAATCTTGCTTTGCTTTATCTAAGCGATGTACTTCATCCAAAAGAAGAATAACCGTTCCACTCATTTTTGCCTCAGCTGCTACTACTTCCATATCTTTTTTATTGTTCGTTACTGCATTCAATGTTCTAAAAGCATATTTTGTGCTACCCGCAATTGCACTAGCAATCGAGGTTTTTCCAATTCCAGGCGGTCCGTATAGTATCATAGAAGATAATTGTTTTGCTTTGACCATCCGATAAATAATTTTATCTTTACCGACTAAATGTGTTTGCCCCACGATTTCATCAAGTGCTTTCGGGCGCATTCGGTAAGCTAAAGGTTGAATTGCCATATAACCGCTCCTTCTCATTTGCTTGATTTCTATTATACCATAAGAACATCTGTACGTTTAGCCGCTTGTTTCCTTTGCCTTCTATCCGTAATTCCGATATAATAAGTACGATATAAGTGTTTTTTGAAATTACTGGAGGTTAAATAAAAATGAAAATTACAACGAAAGGTCGTTATGGCCTAACAATAACACTTGAACTAGCGAAAAGAATTGGTGATGGTCCTATTTCTCTTCGTAGTATCGCACAAGATAAAAACCTATCCGAACATTATTTAGAACAATTAATCGGACCACTGCGTAATGCAGGAATTGTTAAAAGTATTCGCGGAGCTCATGGAGGTTATATTTTAAACGGCGACCCAGAAAAAATCACTGCTGGTGATATCATTCGTACATTAGAAGGTCCTATCGTACTTGTTGAAAGCATGGAAGACGAGGAAGCTGCCCAACGAGAACTATGGACGCGAATGCGCAATGCTGTCCGTGACGTGTTAGATCAAACAACCCTTGCCGACCTACTAAAACATTCTACGGATTCTGAGTTGTCTGATGGTTACATGTTTTATATTTGATAAAAAAGCCTATTTTAAAAGTAGGCTTTTTATCTGCCATTTAAACGGAATTTACGCCCTTTAATTATCTGATTATTCCGAAATAAACCCAAAAACCATTCAATTGAAAACGCTACATGTTAGATAATCTAACAAAATTGATTGAATTGATAAAATATTCTTGCCTTTATTTAAAATTAGTGTATTATAAACGCATAAATAAAATATTACATGTTAGTTTATCTAACAAAAGGAGAGTTGAGTATGGAATCAGTATTTATGTACTTTTGTACTTTATTGGTTTGGTTGATGACACCTGGGATTGCATTATTTTATGGCGGTATGGTTCGACGCAAAAATGTGTTAAGTACCGCAATGTATAGTTTTAGCTCTATGGCAATTATTTCTATTCTATGGGTAATTGTTGGATATTCATTAGCTTTTGCACCCGGAAATGGCTTTATTGGCAGTTTTGACTGGACTTTCCTTCATAATGTCGGCTTTGCGACAAACGATACTTACTCAGATGCAATTCCACATGTTTTATTTATGATGTTCCAAATGACTTTTGCTATTTTGACTGTAGCTATCATTTCTGGAGCATTTGCAGAGCGGATGAATTTCTCTGCATACTTAATTTTCATTATCTTATGGTCATTACTTGTTTATTCCCCTGTTGCTCACTGGGTTTGGGGTGATGGTGGTTGGTTACGTAATTTAGGAGCACTTGATTTCGCTGGCGGAAACGTGGTTCATATTAGTTCTGGTGTCACAGGATTAGTACTTGCGATTATGATAGGTCGAAGAAAAGAAGCGGACTCTGCTTCACCACATAACTTACCTCTCGCACTTATTGGTGGTATTCTAGTTTGGTTTGGCTGGTATGGATTTAATGTTGGTAGTGCTTTAACTATTGATAATGTGGCCATGACAGCTTTTGTCAATACTAACACCGCCGCAGCTGCTGGTATTATCGGTTGGGGGTTAGTAGAATGGCTGATCAATAAAAAACCAACAATGCTCGGTACAATTTCTGGAGCAATCGCTGGTTTAGTTTCTATTACTCCCGCTGCTGGCTTTGTTACCGTACCAAGTTCTCTTATTATCGGTTTCCTTGGCGGAGCACTTTGCTTCTGGGCTGTATTCTGGTTAAAAGGAAAAGTAAAATACGATGATGCACTAGATGCGTTCGGTCTTCATGGCATTGGAGGTATTTGGGGCGGTATCGCAACGGGTCTTTTTGCAACAACTAAAGTAAATGAGGCTGGAGCTGACGGTCTCTTTTACGGTAACGCCTCTCTCGTGGTAAAACAATTGATTGCCATTGGTTCTACTGTCGCATATGTAGCTGTTGCAACGGCTCTCATTGTCGTAATTATTAAGTTATTTTTACCAATCCGAGTAAATGAAGAACAAGAATATAAAGGACTTGATTTGACGCTACATGGCGAAAAAGCATATCAAGAATAAGGGGGCAACAATATGTCAGGATTAACGAAAATTGAAATCATCACTCGTCCAAATCGTTTTAATTTATTTCAAAAAGAGCTTGCAAAAATTGGCGTAAGTGGCTTAACCGTTACAAAAGCATTAGGAACTGGCTTAGAAAAAGGGTTTATTGAACTTTATCGTGGTACTAAAAAGGAAAGCAATATTCATGAACGAATGAAAATTGAAATTGTAGTTTCTACAGTTCCAGTAGAAGATGTCCTTCGAGTTGTTAAAGAAACACTTCGAACAGGCGAACCAGGTGATGGAAAAGTATTTATTTACCCACTTTCTGATGTGGTGAAAATCAGTACTGGCGAAACCGGAATTGATGCATTACAAGATAAACCTACTAAATAAATAGTTAAAATGGTGAAATAATTAAAAATGGGGCCTCTATTCTAAAAAATCAATGAGAAATGACGTTTTCCCCTTCCGCTTCTTCGCTTTTACACTTATAATGAAAAAGGAAGAACGTTTAGAACAGATAAGGAGGCGCGAAATTCCCTATGCGTAAAATCCCCATTTTCACCCTTCTAGCAGCTATACTACTTTTTGGAGGTTATTATCTTTACCAACACGCTTCTTCAAAAGTAGATGTTACTTTTAATTTCGTGGTGGAACAAAAAGATAAAAATAATACCATCACCGGAAAAATTGATGGCGCTGGAAATAAATCCATTACATTACCGCTTTCTAAAGAGAGTTGGGATACAGTAAAAAAAGGGAATCGCTACAATGTGGAAGCCACTTTTTATAATAAAAAGAAAATCAGCTCCAGTGAAGCGAAAGAACTCGATGGTCCGTTTTGGTCTAATGATTCCAATCAAGGATTATTAGTAAATAAAGTACAGGTAGAAAACATTCAAGAATTAAGTGATGATTTTTAAAAACAAAAAGAAGCTGAGCGCGAATGCTCAGCTTCTTTTACATTAATTAAGTTCTTTTTTAGTTATTTGGAGTTTTAATTCGTCTAGTTGAGCATCACTCACTTCGCCAGGAGCATTTGTAAGCGGGTCTACAGCACTTCCAGTTTTAGGGAAAGCAATAGTGTCGCGTAGGTTGTTTCTGCCAGCTAAGATCATGACAATGCGGTCTAAACCAAGCGCAATCCCGCCATGAGGTGGCGTACCATATTCTAGCGCATCCATCAAGAAGCCAAACTGCTCTTTTGCAGATTCATCTGTGAAACCAAGTGCACGAAACATCGATTCTTGTACTTCTTTTTTATAAATCCGTAATGAACCTCCGCCGATTTCATAACCATTTAACACGATATCATAAGCTTCTGCCATCACTTTGGAAGAATCTGTTTCAAGAAGCGGGATATCTTCTTCTTTTGGCAAAGTGAACGGATGGTGTGCGGATACATAACGCCCTGCTTCTTCATCATATTCAAATAGCGGCCAATCAGTTACCCATAAGAAAGCAAGTTCATCTTCATTGATTAAGTTCAAGTCTTTACCAAGTTTATTACGTAATGCTCCAAGTGATGCAGCAACGATATCTGCTTTATCTGCTGCAAATAATAATAAGTCGCCATCCTCTGCTTTTAATGCCGCTTTTAATTCTAACGCTTTCTCTTCCGGGAAGAATTTAGCAATAGGACCTTTTAGTTCACCAGCTTCTACTTTTAACCAAGCCAGTCCTTTTGCTCCGTAGTTAGAAACAAAAATGCCAAGTGCATCCAAATCTTTACGAGAGAAATTAGCTGCTGCAGCTTTTGCATTAATAGCTTTCACTTCTCCACCATTTTCTATAGCAGATTGGAATACTTTAAAATCTACGTCTTTTACCACTTCTGAAACATTTTGTAATTCTAAACCGAAACGAATATCCGGTTTATCACTACCAAAACGATCCATTGCTTCTTTATAAGTCATTCGAGGAAACGGCTTTTCAATCGTAATGCCTTTCGCTTCTTTGACCACATCAATCAGCATATCTTCCGTAATCGCTTGAATTTTTTCTTTAGTTAAAAAACTTGTTTCTAAATCGATTTGTGTAAATTCAGGTTGGCGGTCACCGCGCAAATCTTCATCACGGAAACAGCGCACGATTTGATAATATTTGTCAAAACCAGCTGTCATTAACAACTGTTTTAAAATTTGTGGAGATTGTGGTAACGCATAGAAATTACCTGGATAAACTCGGCTTGGCACAAGATAATCACGCGCACCCTCAGGCGTACTTTTTGTTAGATAAGGTGTTTCAATATCAAAGAATCCAAGTGCGTCTAGCTTATTACGGAATGTTCTCGTAACGGTATGACGCATTTTAAAAATATTGTTCATTTCTGGACGTCGCAAATCTAAGTAACGATATTTTAAGCGCAGTTCATCTGAAACATTCACGCCATCCTCAATATAAAACGGCGGTGTTTTAGACGTATTTAATATAGTAATTTCTTCTGCCAAAATTTCTACTTTACCTGTTGCCAGCTTTTCATTGATTGCTTTTTCGCCACGCGCGTGAACTTTTCCTTTAATTGTAACAACAAATTCATTTCTGACACTGTCTGCAATCTCCAACGCTTCTTTTGAAAATTCTGGATTGAAAACAACTTGTACAATACCCTCGCGATCACGTAAATCAATAAAAATTAGTCCACCTAAGTCACGACGTTTTTGCACCCAGCCGTGAAGGACGACATGTTGGTCAATATGAGTTTCATTTAATTCCCCGCAATAATTTGTACGTTTTTCCATTCTATTTCTCCTCCTTGGCTATTGTTAGTTTTTCAATAATAGTTTGTTCAGAAACAGCTTCTTGTTCGCCTGATTCCATATGTTTCAATTGATAATTACCTGTTTGTAATTCTTCTTCACCTAGTATAATCGTGTAGTTTGCTTTCTTTCTATTGGCATCTTTTAATTGCGCTTTTAATTTACGTTTTAAATAATCTTTTTCGGCACTAATGCCATTCTGTCTTAATTTGTTTACAAGTGTTACTGCTTTTAATTCCGCTTCCGGCTGCGCAGTAATAACATACACTTTAAGTGGTTTTTTTGCAGGTATTTTAATGTCAGCTTTTTCTAAAGCAAGTAAAATTCGTTCTACACCGATTCCAAAACCAATCCCTGGAGTATCTGGACCACCAAATTCTCGGACAAGACCGTGATATCTCCCACCGCCACAAAGCGTTGTTTTTGCACCAAATCCTTCTTCCACACTCATAATTTCAAAAGTGGTATGGTTATAATAATCTAAACCACGAACCATTGTTGGATCGATTTCAAATGGAATTTCTAAAGCGGTTAAATAATTTTTAACATTTTCAAAATAAGCAATAGATTCTTCATTTAAAAAATCCAAGATAGATGGCGCTGACTTTATAAGCGGATTTTCATGATCTTTTTTACAATCCAAAATCCGAAGTGGGTTTTTATGCAGACGCACTTGACATTCTGCGCAAAATTCATCAATATGTGGTTCAAAATGAGCAACGAGCGCTTCTCGATGTTTTAAACGGCTTTCTTTATCTCCAAGGCTATTAATGACTAATTTAATATTTGTTAATCCAATTTTTCTAAAAAACGCCATTGCTAGTGAGATAACTTCCACATCAATAGAAGGATCATCACTTCCAAGAGCTTCGATTCCCATTTGGGTAAACTGGCGCTGTCTTCCACCCTGAGGACGTTCATAACGAAACATAGGTTCATTATAGTACATTTTAATTGGTTGACTCACTTCGCCGTATAGCTTATGTTCAACGAAAGCTCGAACGACAGAAGCAGTTCCTTCTGGTCTTAATGTTAAACTTCTACCACCTTTATCTTGAAAAGTATACATTTCTTTCGATACGATATCTGTGGAATCACCAACCCCACGTTCAAATAATTCCGTATGTTCAAAAATTGGCGTTCTAATTTCTTCGTATTGATAGTTTTCACAAACTTTTTTAAACTCATCTTCTAAAAAATGCCACTTACTAACCTCTTCAGGTAAAATATCTCGCGTCCCTCTTGGTAATTGCAAATCCATCACCATAAACCTCCTTTATTTCCTTCAAAATATAAAGAAAAACCCCCGTCACTTGTTATAAAAACAAGGGACGAGAGTTTATTTACACCCGTGGTACCACCCTAATTAGAACGAATAAAAAAGTTCTCACTTAAGTCAGTTAACGCCTGAATACGTTCTTGTTTACTAAATTTCAACAAGAAACTTCGAGAGTGTCTTTTCAGAAAATATACTATCTTTACCCTTTCAGCCAAATGGGGTAAATTCTCTTTATAGCATTGCTTTTCTTACTTTTCTCTGTCGCTAGTTTTAAATATGAATTATTCTAAGATTACTAAAAACACACTGAAAAGTCAACATTTTGTCAGTTTTTTTATAAAAACCTACTTTCTAGTTCCCTGAAAGCGCATTTTATGGTAACATTTTACTGTCAGATAAAAGTTTATGAGTATATGGGTGGTGTCAGCTTTAAATGAAGAATAAATTCATTTTTATCACCGTTGTCTCCATTTTACTGATTGCAGCAGGTATTGTTACAACCATTGCAATGGCGAACGCAAATTCAGTCATTGTAAAGGCAGAAGTATTAAATGTCCGCAGCGGTCCTGGTTTGGCTTATGATGTTACAAGTCAAGCTAGAAAAAATGAAGTACTCCGGGTAGTCGGTGAAGAAAACGAATGGTACAAAGTCCAATTAGATAATGGTAATACTGGTTGGGTTGCAAGTTGGTTAGTTGAAAATACAGACGTCAGTGCAGCAAGTAACAGTGTAGCTATTGTTTCATCTGATGGTGGTCTAAATGTACGCGAAAAACCAAGTACATCTAGTGCCTCGCTTGGATTACTAAATAATGGTGATCAAGTAACTGTAACAAGTCAACAAAATGGCTGGGCACAAATCCAGTATAAAGGGAAAAGCGCGTGGGTAAGTTCCGATTTCCTAAACATTCGCGAATCTGTAACAAAAGTTGACGAAAGTGAACTACAAACAGTAACAATTCGTGAAGACTCCACAAATATTCGAAATAAACCAAGCCGAGATGGTGACGTTATTGAAAAAGCTAATTCCGGCCAAGGTTTTGCTATTCAAGGTGTCCAAGGTGATTGGTATAAAATTCGTACAACTAGCGGACAAGAAGGTTATGTAGCCAATTGGGTTGTAGATGTATCCGATAAAGGTCAAACATCCTCCCCTCGAAGCAAAACAACGAAATTATCTGAAGCGACTATTGTTATCGATCCCGGTCACGGAGGAAATGACCCTGGAGCAAAAGGCGCAAATGGAACCATTGAAAAAGAAATGACTTTAAAAACTGCTAAGAAATTAAAATCAAAATTAGAATCTAGAGGCGCCAAAGTAATTTTAACGAGAAATAGTGATAAATATGTTTCCTTAAAATCAAGAACGAATGTCGCAGCTGAAAATAATGCAGATGTCTTTATCAGTATCCATTTTGATAGTTTAGAGGACAGTAATTCTGGAGTTAGTGGACAAACAACTTATTACAATAATAATAATGATAAATCGCTTGCCGAAAGCATTAATGAAAGTCTTGGCAGCGACCTCCCTACTACTAACAGAGGAGCTAGAGTTGGCGATTATTATGTAGTAAGAGAAAACTCCCAACCGGCTGTATTGCTCGAACTTGGCTATCTAAGCTCTAAAAAAGACGAACGAAATATTAATTCAGCTTCTTACAGAAGTCAAATTGCAGATTCCGTTACAGATGGCTTATCGAATTATTTTTCTAATTAAAAAAAGCAATCATTCAGACGATTTTTCCATCTGAATGATTGCTTTTTATTTGCGCATTTCTGCGGAGTCTAACATCATTGTGATTGGTCCATGATTAATGATTTTCACATCCATAAATGCACCAAACACCCCAGTTTCTACAATAAAACCAGCTTCTGAAAGTTTAGTATTAAATAAATCATACAATCTTTCCGCCTTTTCTCCGGGAGCAGATTTAGTAAAACTTGGACGTTTCCCTTTACTTACATCTGCATATAATGTGAACTGAGAGACACTGAGAATTGCTCCTCCTCTTTCGGCTAAAGAGATATTCATTTTCTCCGATTCATCTTCAAAAATTCGTAATCCAACAACTTTTTTCGCCATGTATTCTACCGTTTCTGGTGTATCATCGTGTGTGAATCCTACTAGCAAACAAAGTCCGCCAGCAATTTCACTAATTACTTCTTCTTCCACGCTCACTGAAGCTTCATAGCATCTTTGAAGTAGTACTCGCATAGCCTTCACTCCTTTAATTCATTAATCGTCTAACCGTGTACACATCCGGAATTTGTTTAATTTTATCGACAACCCGTTGTAAATGATTAATATTATGAATTTGTAGCGTGACAACAAGCGTTGCCATTTTATTATTATCTACTTTGGCATTGACTCCATTAATGTTAGAAGTTAAGCTATTGATTACTTGAAGGATGTCATTTAGTAAACCATTACGATTATAGCCATATATTTCAATATCAACATTATAATCATTTTTTGCTTGTGCGTCTGCATCTTCCCAGTCTACGTCAATTAAGCGCTCTGCTTCAATGGCTTGCACATTGGGACAATCTTGTCGGTGAATAGAAATTCCTCGGCCCTTCGTGATATAACCAACGATAGCATCCCCTGGTACAGGGTTACAGCATCTAGAAAGACGAATTAATAAGTTACCCACGCCTTGTACAACCACACCAGCATTATGTTTGATTTTCAGTTTTTCATTATTAGCATCTGAATTAGAAGGTTTATTTTCGGATTGTGTTAATAATTTCTCCGTTTCAGCTTCTAGTTCTCGTTCTTTTCGAAGTTTTTCCGTTAAACGATTCGCCACTTGTAAAGCCGTAATACCATTATAACCAACAGCTGCAAAAAGATCATCCTCATGAGAAAAGTTCAATTTGTCCGCTAGTTTCCGTAAATTTTCTGGTATCATAATTTTTTTTGTTTCAAATCCAAGCTGTCTGATTTCTTTTTCGACTAAATCGCGACCTTTTTCGACATTTTCCTCTTTCGCTTGTCGTTTGAAAAATTGTTTAATTTTATTGCGAGCTTGCGAAGTTTGGACTAACTTAAGCCAATCACGACTTGGCCCGTAAGAGTGTTTCGATGTTAAAATATCAATTATATCGCCTGTTTTTAATTTATAGTCTAAAGTAACGATTTTTCCATTAATTTTTGCTCCAATGGTTTTGTTTCCGATTTCAGTATGGACACGATAAGCGAAATCTAGTGGTACGGAGCCATTCGGTAATTCATAAACATCTCCTTTTGGTGTGAAAACATAAACGACGTCAGCAAATAAATCTAGTTTTAGACTTTCCATAAATTCTTCGGCATTATCCGATTCATTTTGATACTCTAAAATTTCACGGAACCAAGTAAGTTTATTATCGAAGGATGTTTTCGAATTAACGACTTTGCCCTCTTTATAAGCCCAATGTGCCGCAACCCCGTATTCAGCGATTTGATGCATCTCATGTGTTCTAATTTGCACTTCAAGCGGTTCGCCTTGGGGTCCGATAACCGTCGTATGAATGGATTGATACATATTCGACTTCGGCATCGCAATATAATCTTTAAAGCGCCCTGGCATCGGTTTCCAGCGCGTGTGAATGATACCAAGAACAGCATAACAATCCTTGATACTACTTACAACAATACGAACCGCCAACAAATCATAAATTTCATTAAATTGTTTGTTTTGTTCACTCATTTTCCGGTAAATGGAATAAATGTGTTTTGGTCTACCAGAAATGTCCGCTTGAATATTAAGTTCATCTAAGTTTTCATTCACACCATCAATCACATCATGCAAATAACGTTCTCTTGCATCCCGCTTTTGTTTCATCAAGTGAACGATACGGTAATATTGTTGCGGGTTTAAGTAACGCAAAGCCGTATCTTCAAGTTCCCATTTAACACGGGAAATACCTAAACGATGAGCAAGTGGAGCAAAGATTTCTAATGTTTCATTCGCGATTCTACGTTGTTTTTCTACAGGTAGATGTTTTAATGTGCGCATATTATGCAAACGGTCCGCTAGTTTGATTAAAATGACGCGGATATCTTGTGCCATTGCAATAAACATTTTCCGGTGATTTTCCGCTTGTTGCTCTTCATGCGATTTATATTTAATTTTACCGAGTTTTGTAACCCCATCTACAAGCATTGCTACTTCGCTATCGAAAGCTTCTTCTAAATCGGCTAGTGTAACCGGTGTGTCTTCCACAACATCATGTAAAAACCCAGAAGCAACTGTCGAAGGATCCATTTTTAATTCTACTAAAATGCCAGCAACTTGAATTGGATGAATAATATACGGCTCACCTGATTTACGGAATTGCTCTTTATGAGAATCGCGCGCAAATTCGTACGCTTTTTTTACAAGCGCAAGATGTTCCTGATTCATATAATGAGAAGCCATATCAATGACTTGCTCAGCTGTCAGATTTTGTTCTTTCGCCATTTACATTCACCCTCTTATATCTATGTCATATATACAACTTAAAAACACCCAAAAACTGAGTGTTCCAAAAAATATTCTTGTCTAATATTATAGCATGACGCTTGTTTGTTTAGAAAGCACTTTTCCTTGTTTTTTCACATTTTCTAGCAGTTTTGGCATTTTTCGTAAAAAAACTACCCCTAAAAGTTTAGGAGTAGTTCTTTTTTTATAATTGCATCAGAATTAAACGATCATAACCATTTAATTTTTTGTGTCCTTCAAGCTCTTTTAATTCAATAAGGAAAGCACAACCAGCAACGATTCCTCCTAGTTCTTCCACTAGTTTGATAGTTGCTTCAATTGTTCCACCTGTTGCTAATAAATCATCTGTGATAAGAACTCGTTGACCAGGTTTGATGGCATCACTATGCATAGATAATTTGTTTGTTCCATATTCTAAGTCATATTCCATTTCGATAGTTTCACGAGGAAGTTTACCTGGTTTACGAACTGGAGCAAAACCTATTCCAAGCGCGTAAGCTACTGGACAGCCAATAATAAATCCGCGAGCTTCAGGTCCAACAATAATATCAATTTTCAATTCTTTTGCATATTCAACAATTTTATCAGTAGCAAAACGATATGCCTCACCGTCATTCATAAGCGGCGTGATATCTTTAAAAACAATACCTTTCTTCGGCCAATCGTTTACAATTGCTACGTAATCTTGCAAATCTTTAATTTCCATTTTCTAGTTCCTCCGCATTCGGGTAAATTGATGTTTCCATCATTGATTTCATCCAACTATGAAGCTCAGTATAATTGGAGTATAACAGTTTTTTTCGAGTAGTTATTTCTTCTACTTTTTGTTGATAAACAGTGGATTCATCCAAATTACGTTTTTCAACAACTTGGTTAATAATAATCTGACCACTTTCCATTTTAGCAAATTCTAAATCAAAAAACACGTTTGACATGAAATCAATTTGTTCTTTGTTCCAGCCAAATTTTTGTATTAATCTAGGTGTGTATTTTTCGATTGGAAATGGTTGGAATTTTTTAATTAAACTATAGAGTTCAGCAAATGCAACCCGGTCTGGTATGGTCGGAATTTGATTCCCTTCCGCTGCATCAAAATGAACAAAAATTCGTTCTGGTTTTGTTTCACGGACAATCTGCTCGATTAATTCCATATTCGTTGGAATGTCCGCAAAAACGAGTTCTTCTGTTTGGAAATCCGCAGTAAAGCTTTCCGTTTCATTCACCAAAATATGATTTTGATCTCCAAGAGTTGCTACTGTTCTTTCTTCAAAACAAACAAAAATCCTTGAATCGCTTTGTTCTTGGAGAATTCGCGACCATTCCGATTTATTTCGAACGTCAAACAACTGCCAATGCGGCACATCCATATCCATCAATCGTAATTGTGGTTTTTTGATATTATTCCATTCATTAATGGATAATTCTCCAACTACATCCACAGCTGCGGAAGGTGAAATCTTTTCAACTAAGTCTCCTACACCAAAGCCAATTGCATCCAAAGCGACCTCACTCTCATCCTCTTGAAGCAATGTTTTTAAATGTGTCTTATCTGCTCCGATTCTTTTGGTTCCTTTTAAATTCATCTTTTCTAAAAGGAAAATTGGTTTAGGATTATCCATCCCAAATGGCGCTAATTTTTCTAACTGAGTAATAAAAGAAACAGATATATCCGTAAGTTTCAATTTTTCTTCTATTTTTAATGAAGGTCTGAAATCTGCCTCAGAAAGATAACTTGCTTCTTTTTGTAGGAGTGTGTCTAGTTCTGCTAGATTGTCTGCCGGCAAAGTTAAACCTGCTGCCATTGGATGTCCACCAAATGCAGTCATTAAATCGCGATGTTTATCCAAAGCTTCATATAAGTGAAAAGCCTCTACACTACGGCCTGAACCTTTTGCAACACCAGTCACTGGATCAATGCCAAGGACAATTGCCGGTCTGTTATATACACCTACTAATTTGGATGCTACAATTCCAAGGATTCCTGTATTCCATCCTTCACCGTATACCACGAGCACATTTCCTAACGATTCTTTTGCTTCGATTGTTTCCATCGCTAATTTTGTAGTGTCTACAACTATTTGTTTCCGTTCTTTATTAGCATCATCTATTTCCTCTGCTAAGAAAAGTGCTTCTTCTGGATCTTCTGTTAAAAGCAAATCAGCAGCAGGATCTGCCGGACCTAGTCTACCAACAGCATTAAGGCGCGGCGCTAAACCAAATCCAATTGTTTCTTCAGTTGCTTCTTCTAATTTTAAGCTCGCTTTTTTCGCTAAAACTGCTAAACCTAGATTTGCTCCTTCACGCAATTGTCTTAATCCAAGTTGCACTAACAGACGATTTTCATCCGTTAAGGAAACTAAATCTGCTACTGTTCCGACAGCAACAAGGTCCAGTAACTCTTTTGGTTCCTCACCAAGAAGCGCGTGAGCCAATTTATAAGCCACGCCAACTCCAGCTAATTCATCAAACGGATAAGCTGATTTAGGATGTTTTGGATGAATCACCGCAATTGCTTCCGGCATAACTTCACGGGGCTCATGATGATCAGTGACAATAACATCCAATCCAATTTCTTTCGCATGCGTCATAACTTCCAGTGCCGCAATACCATTATCAACAGTAATAATTAAATCGACACCTTGTGTTTTCGCCATATCAAAAGCAGGAATGTTAGGTCCATAACCTTCAGTAAAACGATTAGGAATATAAAATTCTGCGTTCGCACCTAAGTGTTTTAACGTCTTCATTAATACTGCGATACTTGTTACTCCGTCAGCATCATAATCTCCATATACTAAAATTTGCTCATTTAGCTTAATTGCTTCCTTTATCCGAGCAACAGCAAGGTCCATTTCAGCCAATAAAAAAGGATCGTAACTTTCATATTTTTCTGGGTGGAAAAATTTATCGAATTGCCCTTGCGTTGTAATTTTTCTTTTTAACAGTAATTTTGCAAGTGGAAGCGCAATTTTTAGTTGTTCAGCTAAATGAATCGCTTTATCTTCTGCTACTTCCTCGATATTCCATAAGTATTTAGAATGAATCACATTACCCCACCTCTCAACCTTCCTATTATATCTAAAATCACTAGAAAAACCAAGAGGAATCTTCAAAACAAAAAAATGCTAGCTGATTAAGCTAGCATCTTACTCTTTATTCAATTGGTTCTACTACTTTTTCAGTATCGCGTTTTTCTACTTGAGATGAATGAGTTTTCATCGCTTTAGCAGCAGCTAATTGACGTTCTAACTCTGTCTTTTCGGTCGTTAATTGTTTTACTTTTTTCTTCATGCCACGAGATTTCGCGATATTTAAGAAAAAGATAATCAAGCAACCAAATAAGACGGAACCTAGAATAATTAATATTAAAGGCCATTCTGCTTGAGCAAATAAAAAGTTAACTTCGACTGGGTCTACGTTAATAACTGCAAAAATCGCAATAATAAGTGCTAAAATTATCCCCACAATTACTTGCCACTGTACTTTATTTTCTTTCATATTTTCTCCCTCCTTGCAATAGATATCTTATTATTTACCCGTTTACTTCTTATTAAAAACAGCCGAATTCCATTTTGTGAAATTCGGCTGTCCTTTTTATACTACAGGTTGCCCATTATTGCGAGGTTTTTTCTTTTTAACCGTACTAATAGGTCCTTTTTTTCGTAGTTGTCTAGCTTTAAATACATACCATAATTGCATGGCCATAAAGATAGAAGAGAATACACTTGAAATCAGCCCCACAAGTAAAGCAATGGAGAAGTTTAAGATGGACTCACTACCAAATAGTACTAATGCGAGTACAGTGAAAACCACTGTTAAAATGGTGTTTATAGAACGGGTGAAAGTTTGACGTAATGCCTTATTAACAGCATCTGCAATCTCTTCTTTCGTTTTGAAACGTTGCATCTTCATACTAATATCTCGTATTCGGTCTGCGGTGACTATCGTATCATTTATGGAATAACCGATAACCGTCAGAACCGCGGCAATAAAGGTCAAGTCAACCTCCAGCCTTGTTACACTAAAGAAGATAAAGATGATAAATGCGTCGAATAGTAAGGAAAGAATCGCCGCAATACCCATATAAAACTCAAATCTGACAGCAATGTATAATACAATCAATATAGAAGCTACTCCAAGCGCCCAGAAGCCATTTTTGGCAAGTTCTTTACCAACTGTTGGCGAAACTGTACTAATGCTCGGTTCATGCTTGTACTTGTCATTAAAGTAGTCTTTGAACTTAGCTACATCATTTTGTGATAATGTACCTTTGTAAGAAACTACGGCTGTTTTAGAACCTGTTCCTTGGAAAACAATATCATCTGATGGCATATTAATCGTATCTAAATCTTTTTTAATTTGTGTTTCAGTAAGTGTTTGATTGGCCGTTATCTCTGCTCGAGTCCCACTGGCGAAATCAATACCAAGGTTTAATCTAAATATGGACAATATGATAATACCAACAATAACTATTCCAGCAAAAGTAGATAAGAACAGACGATGATGTTTAACAAAGTCATACCGATCAAAGTGTGTTTTTAAACTAAAGCTATTAATGCCTTCGTGCAAGTTATGAATGTCTTTGCGCTTAACGGCAAAGAATCCTGGTTTATTGTTAAGCCAATTACTTTTCACTAATAATCCAAGTAAGAATCTGGAACCCCAAACAGCAGTTAAGAAGCTGACTAGAATACTAATGATTAATACTGTAGCGAAACCTTTGATTGAGCTTGTTCCAAAGTAGAAGAGAACCGCAGCCACGATAAGTGTCGTTAAGTTACCATCTAAAATTGCACGGAAAGCTTCTTTTCCACCAACTTCAAATGCAGCTTTAGTCGACCTTCCGACTTTGATTTCTTCTTTGATTCGCTCGTAGGTAATTACGTTCGCGTCAACTGCCATACCTATCCCCAGAATTAACCCTGCAATTCCTGGTAAAGTAAGTGTCGCATTAAGTAAACTTAGAATGAGTAGTACTAAATAAGTGTAAGCAACTAATGTGATAGATGCTACTACACCTGGTAAACGGTATACGGCCATCATGAAAATAAAGATAGCGATAACGCCAATAATACCAGCTAAAATTGTTTCTTGTAAGGCATCCTGACCAAATTGTGCTCCGACTGATGTGGAATACACTTCTTTCATTTTTACAGGTAATGCTCCTGAATTTAACAACTCAGCTAAATCTTTTGCTTCTTCTGTCGTGAAACTACCTGAAATTTCTACCTTGTCTGTATCAAGCACACTACTTACATTTGGTGCAGATAAGTATGCCGGATCTTTCTTTTCGCGCTCTGTTTTATATTTTTGACCTTCTTTCCAATCTAACCAAATAACTAATTGGTTGTCCGGAGCTTCTGCCAAAATTGTTTTTGTTACACTAGCAAATTTATCAGCGCTTTTTAGTTTTAAAGTAACAATTGGATTATTGCTGGAGTCGAATGCTTGTTTTGCACCCCCTGCAACTAAGTCACTACCATTCATCATCATTTTATCATTTGCATCTCTAAATGATAATTGAGCTGTAGTGGATAACATTTTTCGTGCTTCTGCTTGGTCGGTTATCCCAGCAAGTTGAACACGAATCCGGTTATTTCCTTCGATTTGAATACTTGGTTCTGCTACCCCTAATGAATTGACACGCTTATCAAGTGAAGTTACAGTATCTGTTAATGTTTGTTTAGATACTTTTCCATCTCCATTAGCTGGTGACACTTCATAAAGAACTTCAAAACCCCCTTGAAGATCTAAACCAAGATTGATATTTTGCATAACCATTTTTGCGGTACCAAATACAGCACCAAAGATAATTGCAACTACTAGAAAGAAAATAACTATCTTACTCTTTTTTACCATTTCTGTTTCGTTCCTCCCTCATCTAAACCATAACAAATCCCAGTCAAACAACAAATACTCCTATTGTATATGAATACATTTCTATTTCTAAGTACTTATCATTAGACTGTTAATCTTCCATATTTGGTAGAAGCGTATTTTCCGCTTGAGAAACATGGTTATTAGATTCTTGTTCAGCCGTTGTCATAATAAATTGCATTAATTGTCCGATTTTCATTTGCATTACATCATTTATTCTTTCATGTAATGCTGGGGCTGGGTTATTCTTCCATTTTTCTTCTGTTAAAAATGCCCAAATGTGACTAGTCTTGATTTCCCGGTAACCTAGAATATGAAAATCTTCCACTTTAATTAAAATTGCTGGTTCTAAATCTTCATACCAAGCCGAAAATCTATCCGTCATCAAGTCATCCCCTTTCTTAAACAATAAGCATATTCCCATTTTATCTAAAAAAAGCTTAAATGGGAAGTATAAGCTCTATTTTTATGTTTAAAAAATGCCACTCCACCGTTTAAAGGGAAATGGCATTTTTATTTCGAGTATTATTTGTTGTCTTCTACAACATCAGTGTCATCAGAAGTTGTTTCTGCTACAACTGGATTAGAAACTGCATTCCCTTTTTCAAGGACAGTTCTTACTGCATTACGGTCAAAAGTTAATTTGCTGTTTCCGCATTTCAAAATGACTGTGCCATCTTCAATTGCTTCTACAATACCGTGAAGTCCACCAATGGTAATAATTTTATCACCTTTTGCTAAACTGCTTTGCATATTTTGTACTTCTTTTTGACGTTTTTGTTGAGGTCTGATTAGTAAGAAATAGAACAAAACGATCATTAAGACGATTGGGACAAATGCTAAAATACCACTACCACCCATATTTTCCAACTCCTTTCAATACTTTATATATATTTAGAAATTTTTTGCATCAGGACGATTGAATCCATATTGCTCAAAAAATTCTTCCCTAAAATCAGCAAGACGATCTTCCATAATAGCGGAACGAACTTGCTTCATTAAGTTTAACAGAAAATGAAGATTATGATAAGTTGTAAGTCGAATTCCAAATGTTTCTTCACAACGAATCAAGTGTCGAATGTAGGCACGAGAGTAATTTTTACACGTATAACAATCACAATTTTCGTCAATTGGACGGAAGTCATGTGTGAACTTAGCGTTTTTAATAACTAAGCGACCACTAGATGTCATACAAGTACCATTTCGTGCAATACGTGTGGGAAGAACACAGTCAAACATGTCCACTCCTCGAATAACGCCATCAATTAATGAGTCAGGTGAACCTACTCCCATCAAATAACGTGGTTTATTAGCTGGTAATAGTGGTGTAGTATGCTCCAAAACTCGATTCATCACGTCTTTTGGTTCACCAACTGATAAACCTCCAATTGAATATCCTGGAAAGTCCAGTGACACTAGGTCTTTTGCACTTTGCGCCCGTAAATCTTCATAGGCTCCACCTTGGACAATACCAAACAAACCTTGGTCTTCTGGTCTAGCATGTGCTTGTAAGCCACGTTCAGCCCAGCGTGATGTTCTTTCAACTGATTTTTTCATATATTCATGAGACGCTGGATACGGTGGACATTCGTCGAAACTCATCATAATATCTGATCCAAGCGCATTTTGAATTTGAATTGCTTTTTCTGGTGATAAGAAAAGTTTGTCCCCATTTAGATGGTTACGGAAATGAACACCTTCTTCTTTGATATCACGCATTTTACTCAAACTAAACACCTGAAAACCGCCCGAATCCGTTAAGATTGGTTGATCCCAGTTCATAAATTTATGTAGTCCGCCCGCTTCTCGAATTAATTCTTCCCCGGGGCGTAACCATAAATGATAGGTGTTACTTAATATAATACCCGCGCCCATTGCTTTTAGTTCTTCGGGCGACATTGTTTTTACCGTTGCAAGTGTTCCAACTGGCATAAACATTGGTGTATCAAATGTGCCGTGTGGCGTATGAATTTTACCAAGACGAGCACCAGTTTGTTTATCTGTTTTTATTAGTTCATAACGAATGGCAGACATGTGTTACCTCTTTCTAATTTACTCTATTCACTAGCATAACGAAAATCACTGATGAAAACAAGCTTTTATGTTATTTTTTTTCGTAAATTAATGAATAAACATCGCATCACCAAAACTAAAGAAGCGATATTGTTGTTCTACTGCATGGTTGTAGGCAGCTAAAATATTTGTTCGATTAGATAAAGCGGATACAAGCATAATCAATGTCGATTTTGGTAAATGTAAATTAGTTATTAGCGCATCTACTGCCTGAAACGTATATCCTGGAGAAATAAAAATATCTGTCCAACCAGATTCTGCAACTAGTTTACCTTCATTATGACTCGCAATTGTTTCTAAAGTTCGGATAGATGTGGTTCCAACTGCGACAACTTTTCCTCCAGTTGCTTTAATTTTATTAATTCGATTAGCAGCGTCTTCCGTTAAACGGTAAAATTCAGAATGCATTTTGTGATTGGCAGTATCTTCCACATCCACTGGGCGGAACGTTCCAAGCCCAACATGAAGCGTAACAAAAATGATTTCTACCCCTTTTGCGCTAATTTGAGCTAATAAATCTTCTGTGAAATGAAGACCCGCAGTTGGAGCTGCTGCAGAGCCATTTTCTTTTGCATAAACTGTTTGATAACGGTCTTGATCTGCAAGTTGTTCTTTAATGTATGGAGGAAGCGGCATTTCACCAAGTTGCTCCAATACTTCATAAAAAATACCTTCATAAGAAAATTCTAAGATGCGCCCACCGTGTTCCAGTTCTTCTAAACATGTGGCTTTTAGAGCTCCGTTACCAAATGTAATTGTGCCGCCTTTACGAATTCTTTTAGCTGGTTTTACTAAAGTTTCCCAAGCATTTCCTTCTTTTTGTTTTAAAAGTAAAACTTCTATGTGCGCGCCAGTTTCATCTTTAGTTCCATGAAGTCTCGCTGGTAAAACACGTGTATCATTTAATACTAACGCGTCTCCTTCATTTAAATAACTTAAAATATCTGTAAAATGTTGGTCTTTTATTTCGCCTGACTTTTTATCAAGTACCATTAGCCTGCTTGAAGTTCGGTCTAGTAGTGGAGTTTGCGCAATTAATTCTTCTGGTAAATCAAAATCAAAATCTTCTACTTTCATTCTTTATACCTCTTTTTCATAACTTATTCCTAAATGGTTATATGCAGTTTCGGTTGCGATTCTTCCACGCGGCGTTCTTTGTAGAAATCCGATTTGTAGTAAGTATGGTTCTTGCATATCTTCAATAGTTTCGCGCTCTTCGCCAATACTTGCAGCGATTGTGTCCAAGCCGACAGGACCACCTCGAAAAGATTGGATAATCGTATGCAACAATTTTTGGTCAATCGTATCGAGTCCTCTTGGATCAACTTGAAGTAATGTGAGTGCTTCTTTCGCCAATTTTTCTGTAACGGTTCCATTTCCGCGCACTTGCGCAAAATCCCGCACACGTTTTAATAGACGATTAGCTATTCGCGGGGTTCCCCGTGAACGCCTAGCAATTTCACGCGCACCAAGATCATCGATTTTTGTATCCAAAATACCAGCAGTTCTAAGGACAATTTCAGTTAATTGCTCTTCTGTATAAAATTCCAAATGATCAATAACACCAAAACGATCTCTAAGTGGTGCTGACAAAAGACCCGCTCGAGTCGTCGCACCAATAAGTGTAAATGGCGGCAAATCTAATCGTACAGAACGCGCGGTGGGACCAGTTCCAATGACAATATCCAAACAATAATCTTCCATAGCTGGATACAAAATCTCTTCAATCGCTCGTGATAAACGATGGATTTCATCAATAAATAAAACATCTCCAGGTTCAAGACTTGTCAATATAGTCGCCAAGTCGCCTGGTCGTTCAATCGCAGGACCACTCGTTGTTTTAATTTGACTCCCCATTTCAGAAGCAATCACCATCGCAAGTGTGGTTTTACCAAGTCCGGGTGGGCCATATAAAAGCACATGATCCAGTGCTTCATTTCGGAGCGTTGCCGCCTCAATAAAGACCGTTAAATTGTTCTTTACTTTGTCTTGACCAATATATTGTGAAAGGGTCTGTGGCCGCAAACTAGTTTCAAAAGATACTTCTTCTGCGTCTACCGTTTCACTTGAAATAATTCGTTCATCCATGCCACAAGCTCCTCTCTATTTTGTCATTAATCGTAGTGCTAGCTTGATATATGCATCACTCGTTAAGTCATTTTCTTTAGATAGTTTTGGAATTACTTTTTTAAGCTCTTTCGTGCTGTAGCCTAATGCTTCTAGTGCTAAAACTGCTTCTTCTAATTGCGGAGAAAGCCCATGAACGATATCGTTTTCTGGAGCTTTAAAGACAATTTCACTAGCAACAACATCGGCCAATTTTCCTTTTAAATCAAGGATAATTTGGCGCGCCGTTTTTTTGCCAACACTTGGGAACTTTGTTAAATAAACATCATCTTCTGATTCAATCGCTGTAATAAGCGGCACAACATCTCCAGAAGCAATAATTGCTAAGGCGCTCTTTGGCCCAATTCCAGAAACACTTAGTAGCTTTTTGAATAAGTAACGTTCCTCTGTTGATTGAAAACCGAACAAAGAAATATTGTCTTCCCGCACATGCTGATATAAAAACACTTGTGCTTCTGATCCTTCTAATCGTTGAAAGGAAAACGGGTTTCCTGTAATTATTTGATAGCCAATTTGTCCAGCTTCGACAACTATATATTCAGGTGTAATTGTTGTAACTTTTCCTTTTATGTAATCGTACAATTTATTCGTCCTCTTTTCGTTTCACGTCATACATTATATGATAGCATAAAAAGGAACGTCTGTACTAGTTTTTGTTCATAAAAGGAATTGATATCTAGTTTACATAATAATATTATTGACGTCTTTATAAAAATTGGATATTTTCTTTGATAACAAAAGCTGAATGATCAAAAGCCTGTTGTTCTTCTTCATCTAATTTTAAAGAAATAATTTCTTTCACACCGTTTTGGCTTAAGACAGCCGGAACTCCGATTGCTAATCCTGTTTGTCCATATTCTCCGTCCAAAACACATGACACGGTAAGCGCCCGTTGGCTACCACTGAAAATATGACGACAAATCTCCACAATGGTTCCAGCAATTCCATATTCAGTGCAACCTTTTTGATGATAAATTTCAAATCCAGTATCCCGAGCTGTTTCACCAATTAATTTTAAATCGAGTGATTCACCAAGTTTTTCCATACTATACTCATTGACTGGTTTTCCGTAAATAGATGAATGGGACCAAACTGGAAACTGGGAATCACCATGTTCTCCTAGAATAAATGCGTCAATACTTTGGGCAGCGATATCTAATTTCTCTGCTAATAAGCGTCGTAATCTCGTTGTATCAAGCCAAACTCCAGTTCCAAGTACTCGCTCTCTTGGTAAGCCTGATAATTTCCACACTTGATAGGTGATGATATCGCACGGATTGGTAGCAATTAAGAAAATCCCTTTAAAACCGCCTTTCATCATCTCTGGAACAATGCTAGCAACTATTCTTGATGTACTTCTAAGTTCGTCTAAGCGTGTTTGACCTTCCTTTAATGGGCCGGCTGTTACCGTAATCACTGCAATATCTACATCTGCGCAATCACTAGCTTCACGTACAGAAATATCCATCTTCCCAGGCATAAATGCAGCTGCATCTGCCAAGTCTTTCCGATTTCCTTCTACACGTTCTTTATTTAAATCAACAAGGATTAATTCTTCAACAAATTTTTGATTTACAAATGCGTGGGCCGCAGCTGATCCTACATTACCTGCCCCAATTATCATCACTTTACGTGGTTTCATTTTTATTTCCTCCTATTATTTATATAAAACACCCCCATTCAAATGATTCGAAAAAGGGGTGTTTTACTTAATTTATTTCAGCGTTTGTGTAAACTTCTTGTACATCATCATCATCTTCCAGTGCTTCCATCATCTTATCAAATTGTGTTTGATTATTCTCCGCAATTTCATTATACACAGTCGGAAACATTGAAAGCTCTGCTGTAGCAAAAGTATAACCAGCATTTTGAAGCGCATCTTTTACTTCTGAAAATGTGGCAGGATTCGTGAAGATTTCAAATACATCCTCACTTACCTCTACATCATCTGCACCCGCTTCAATTGCTTCTAACATAAATTCGTCTTCATCAATGGTTAAACCTTCTCTTAAAATTACTAAATAACCTTTACGATCAAACATATAACTGACACTCCCTGTTTCACCAAGACTGCCACCATTTTTGTTAAATGCTACACGAACATTAGTGCTTGTGCGGTTTTTATTATCTGTTAGCGCATGGACAAGTACAGCAATCCCACCTGGCGCGTATCCTTCGTAAGTAACTTCATCATAATTTTCGCCACTTGTATTACCAGCAGCCTTATCAATTGCACGTTTAATATTGTCGTTTGGCATATTGACTGCTTTCGCTTTATCCATAACTAACCGGAGTGCTGGATTCAGATTCGGGTCAGGGCCTTTTTTTGCTGCCACAAAAATTTCTCTCGCTAACTTTTGAAATACTTTAGAACGCTTCGAATCTTGTGCGTTTTTTCGACCTTGGATATTATTCCATTTTGAATGTCCTGACATCTGTTTCACTCCTTCAAGTTTTAGTAAAGCTTTTCTCCTACAAATTTTAACGTAAAAAAGCACTCTTCGCAAATAAAAAAGTTACCGCAAAAAAATGCGGTAACTCGTTATCTAAGTAGTTTGTAGGCGATGTACATAGTAAGTGCCGAGCTTGTTCGCTGTACCGCCTAAAAGTGTAATTTCATCAAGGGCGTTTGTGACAAGTGTCTCTTTCCCTGCTGAAAGAACATCTATCAAAAAGAAATATTCTCCTAAAGAGGTTTTAAGCGGTCTTGATTCAATTTTACTTAAATCAATGTCGCGCCAAGCAAATGTTGATAATACTTTATGTAGCGCCCCTGGCATGTTATTAGGTAATATTACCGAAATAGATGTCTTTTCTTCTTCTTTAGGCAATAAAATCGACACTGGCTTACGACTTAAAACAAAAAATCTCGTCTGATTCAATTCCAAGTCTTGGGCATTTTCTTTAACAATTTCAAGGCCATACTCACTAGCTGCCATACGAGGCGCAATAGCTGCTACAAGTTCCGTTGGGTTATTACTGACCCATTTTGCTGCATAAGCAGTAGAAGGCGTTACTTCGCGCTCTACACCATACAGCTCTGCTTGAAGGAAAGTATGACACTGGGCAAGCGCTTGAGGATGAGACATCACTTTTTGAACAGATTTCCAAGTTGCCACATGTGTTGGATGAACCATTAAATGTTGCGCGATTGGCAACACAATTTCCGCTACTACAGGAACGCTTGAAAAATGAAATAAATAGTCCAGCGTAATATTAACGCTTCCTTCGATAGTGTTTTCAATTGGAACAACTGCCACATCCACATCTTCTTTTTCGATTGCCATAATACAATCAGGAATGGTGCTTTTAGCAACCATCTCTTCTTTTGGAAAAGCTTTTGCTGCTGCTGCATGAGTAAAAGATGCTGCTGGGCCTAAATAAGCAATTTTCATTTTCAAGTCTCCTTTTTATCGTAGTTAGGAAAAAAGCGTGCACCAAATGATTGGCGCAGCACTTTGTTTAATCCATAAATTCAAATTCATAATCAAGCAAGCGAACGATATCGCCATCTTTAGCGCCACGTTTTCTAAGCGCCTCGTCGACACCCATTGCACGAAGTTGACGGGCAAAACGACTAATTGAAGCATCCCGTTCAAAGTTAGTCATTGTAAATAGACGTTCGATTTTCGTACCGCTTAATACGAAAGTACCATCTGGTTCTCTAGTAATTTCGAAATCAGGTTCTTCAGCAATATATTTGTAAAGAACTGTATCTTCGTCTTCTTGTTCCAAAATTTCATTAAGCGGAAATTCTGGTGTTGTTTCTAATTTATCTGCAATAGCTAGAAGCAATTCACGTAACCCTGTTTTTGTTACTGCGGAAATAGGGAATACGGGGATATCTTCAGCGATTTTAGTTTTAAATTCTTTTAAATTTTCTTCCGCTTCTGGCATATCCATTTTATTTGCTACGATAATTTGAGGACGTTCCATTAACCGCAAATTATATTGTTCCAATTCATTATTAATAGCCATATAATCTTCATAAGGCACACGTCCTTCTGAACCAGACATGTCAATCACATGTACAATAACACGTGTTCTTTCAATATGACGTAAGAATTGATGTCCTAAACCAACACCTTGGCTAGCCCCTTCAATTAAACCAGGTAAATCAGCCATAACAAAACTACGGCCATCTCCTGCATCAACCATCCCTAAATTCGGAACAATCGTTGTAAAGTGATAAGCAGCAATTTTAGGTCTTGCTGCAGATACGACGGATAGTAGAGTAGATTTACCAACACTCGGGAAACCAACTAATCCAACGTCTGCTAATACTTTAAGTTCTAATTGTACATTTCGTTCTTGACCTGGCTCTCCGTTTTCGGATAGTTCTGGAGCAGGGTTTGCTGGAGTAGCAAATCGTTTGTTACCACGTCCACCACGTCCGGCTTTTGCAATGACTGCACGTTGGCCATGCGCCACTAAATCTGCAATAATTTCGCCAGTATCAATATCTTTCACAATAGTTCCTTGTGGTACTTTAACCACTAAATCTTCTGCACCGCGCCCATGCATACTTTTACTCATGCCGTGTTCGCCGTGTTCTGCTTTAAAAATTCGTTTAAAGCGGAAATCTACTAATGTACGTAAACCTTCATCTACTACAAATACAACGTCTGCTCCTTTACCGCCGTCACCGCCAGCAGGTCCACCGTTTGGTACAAATTTTTCGCGGCGGAATGCCACCATACCGTCCCCACCATTACCAGCTTTTACATATATCTTAACCTGATCTACAAACATAATTTTTATATTCTCCCGTTCCTTAAAAGTCTTATCTTTCATTATAACGAACAAACTATACATCTGTCACTATATTTATTTCCATTTCTAAATATTTATTTTAACATAGAAAAAATGCGCCAAATGATTTTTTACACATTTGGCGCATCTTTTTTGAAGATTATTTAAAAGCTTGTGCTGCTTTGACAGCTTTGTGCCAGCCATCATATAGATCTTCTCTTTGTTCTTCCTTCATTTCTACTTCAAAACGTTTGTCTAGTTTCCAATGTTTTTTAATTTCATTTTTATCTTTCCAAACGCCTACCGCAAGACCTGCTAAGAACGCCGCGCCTAATACAGTAGTTTCTTTATTTTCTGGACGTTCTACTGGAACACCTAGAATATCCGATTGGAACTGCATTAAGAAATTATTGGCAGAAGCTCCACCATCCACTCGTAATGTTTTTAAGCTAATTCCAGAATCTTGTTCCATTGCATAAAGGACGTCTCTTGTTTGATACGCAAGAGATTCTAGAGTCGCACGAATAAATTGTTCTTTTTCCGTACCACGGGTTAATCCAAATACAGCTCCGCGAACATCTGAATCCCAGTAAGGAGCGCCTAAACCAACAAATGCTGGTACAACATATACACCATCACTTGATTCAATACGACTCGCATAGTTTTCGGAATCACTGGATTGACGAACCATCCGTAAACCGTCACGCAACCACTGGATAGCAGAACCCGCAACAAAAATACTACCTTCTAGTGCATATTCCACTTTCCCGTCGATTCCCCAAGCTAGAGTTGTTAAAAGACCATTTTCAGAACGTACTGCTTTTTCTCCAGTGTTCATAAGTAAGAAACAACCAGTACCATAAGTGTTTTTCGCCATTCCTTTTTCAAAACAACCTTGTCCGAATAATGCCGCTTGTTGGTCACCAGCGATACCAGCAACTGGAACCTCTTCTCCAAAGAAGTGATAAGGTACTGTATCCGCATAGACTTCAGAGGATGGACGAACTTCTGGTAGCATCGCTCTCGGGATATTAAGCATTTTCAGAAGCTCATCATCCCATTCTAAATCATAAATATTATAAAGCAGCGTACGAGAAGCATTCGAATAGTCAGTAATATGAGCACGTCCACCAGTTAATTTCCAAACTAACCAAGTATCAATTGTTCCGAAAAGAAGTTCTCCTTTTTCAGCACGTTCTTGCGCTCCGTCTACATGATCTAAAATCCAGCGAGCTTTTGTTCCAGCAAAATACGGATCAATCAAAAGACCAGTTTTAGAACGAATAGTATCTTCATAACCGTCTTTACGAAGTTGCTTACAAATATCTTCTGTTTGGCGAGATTGCCATACAATAGCATTATAAATTGGATTTCCGCTTTCTTTATCCCAAATAACAGTTGTTTCACGTTGGTTTGTAATACCAATTCCAGCGATTTCTTTAGAAGAAATATTTGTTTTTAGTAAAACTCCTGCGATAACAGCTAAAATGGAAGCCCAGATTTCATTGGCGCTATGTTCCACCCAACCTGGCTTTGGAAAAATTTGATCAAATTCTTCTTGCGCAACACCAATTACTTCTCCTTCTTCATCAATAATCATCGCTCTTGAACTAGTTGTTCCTTGATCCAGTGCTAAAATATATTTCTTTTCCATGTAAAATTCCTCCTCTAGTTTTAAGTACAACGAAAGCCCGAAGACTCTCGTTTAGAGCTAGTTATAATTCTAGCTTATGCTAAATCTTTTTTCTTGTCGAGTTGCATTGTTAAAATAAGAATTAAAATAAATAATACCGCGAATACCCAGAACCACATTCCAAAGTCGCCGTTGATAATGGCATTGTATCCTAAAGCACCTAATGCTCCACCCATAATTGGTCCTATAACTGGAACCCATGAGTATCCCCAATCTGATCCACCTTTACCTGAAATCGGCCAAACAAAATGGGCAATTCTTGGGCCAAGGTCACGAGCTGGGTTGATTGCATAACCAGTCGTTCCACCCAGAGACATCCCGATAGCTATGATTAATGCGCCAACAACAAGTGGATTTAATCCATCTGAAAAGGAATTTGCGCCTAATGATAATAATCCAAACACTAAAATAAAAGTACCTAATGCTTCACCAAAAAAGTTAGATGTAAAATGGCGAATAGCTGGTGCTGTTGCAAAAACACCTAGTTTTGTTGGTTTGTCTTCTGTAGCCTTCCAGTGCGGGTAATAATGTAACCATACGAGTGTTGCCCCGATAAAAGCTCCAATAAACTGAGCAATAATATAAGGCAATACATAGTTCCATGGGAAAGCACCTGCAAGCGCCATACCGATAGTTACTGCCGGGTTAAGATGGGCCATACTCATATATCCTGAAACATATACACCCATTGTAACACCTAACCCCCAAGCTAAAGTAATAACGACCCAACCGCCATTCTCCGCTTTAGACCTTTTTAGTGAAACGCCTGCTACTACCCCAGCCCCTAAGATAATTAGGATGGCAGTACCAATAACCTCACCTAGAAATTGTGTTGCTAAACTTGTGTCAATCATTTTTTCCAACTCCTTCTTCATGCTTATTTGTAGCACCGGAATTTTAACCCTTACTTGTCCCCTTACATTCCGATTATCAATTAACTTCAAAAAAAGAATGACAATCAAAACGTAGGCAGACTAGTACCCTTGCATCGTTTCGATTGTCATCTCTTCTCCTGACATTTTAATTAACTTGAGTCTATTTAATCATATCAAGAAAACGCTGTCAATCAAACGACTTGTCCTATTTTTCACAAAGTATCTTCATCTGCCTCTTTACATTTACCCCAATTTTGGAGAGTTGTAACCCTTTTTAAAAGAAATTAATTCACAAAGATGAAAACACAAAAAAACCGCCACGAATGACGGTTTCTAATTTTGTATTTAAGCTTCTTGTACTTCAGGATAAACGCTAACTTTTTTCTTGTCGCGTCCCATACGTTCAAAACGTACAACGCCATCAGTTTTAGCAAATAAAGTATCATCGCCGCCACGTCCTACGTTAGTTCCTGGATAGATTTTAGTACCACGTTGACGGTAAAGGATAGATCCACCAGTAACAAATTGTCCGTCCGCACGTTTTGCACCTAAACGTTTTGATTCAGAGTCACGTCCGTTAGAAGTCGAACCGCCACCCTTTTTGTGCGCAAAATGTTGAATATCAAATTTTAACATGAAATTCCACCTCCTATTTGGAGTTAATTTTTATATGATCAGGATAGCTGTACGCTAATGACCTTAGTTGATTTTCCATCCCTGTAAGCAAGATTTGAACCACTTCATCTCCAATATAATCAGCAGGTACAGAATAGTAAAGGTAACCTTCAGACTCTTCTATTACAGGTTCAAAATCACGTACCTCCGAAATAGCATTCACCATTCCAAAAGCAATTGACGAAGCTCCTGCACATACTAAATCACTGCCATGTTCGGCAAAATCAGCATGTCCACTCATTGTAAAAGAAATTATTTGGTTGTTTTCTCGCGTAACATCGACTTGAATCATTTTTTTCGTCCTTTCAAATTAAGCATTGATTGCATCAATAGTTAATTTTGTGTAAGGTTGACGATGACCTTGTTTTTTGTGGTAGTTCTTTTTCGGTTTATATTTATAAACTGTCAATTTCTTCGCACGGCCTTGTTTTTCAACTTTAGCTGTTACAGTTGCTCCGTCCACGAATGGCACGCCAACTTTAGCGGAATCTCCGCCTACGAATAGAACTTTGTCAAAAGTAACAACATCTCCAACTTCACCAGCTAATTTCTCAACATAGATCTCTTGGCCTGCTTCTACTTTGATTTGTTTCCCACCTGTTTCAATAATTGCGTACATACTTGCACCTCCTCATATACTAAGACTCGCCATCACAGGGGACTTACACATGGTAAATACTTAACCCAGCTCTGTGCGGTTGTAGCTTGGTGCGCTACAAACATAACAGTAAAATAATAGCACAATTAAGCCAGCCATGTCAATTAAATGTTAACTTTAATTTTCAACACGAGCAATTTGATAAAAAGGAATTCGTTCATCTGCTACTTCCCAGTCAATTGGCGCATGATTGAAAGTATTCAAATCTAAAAACGCATCTAAGACATCTTCAGTGGTAATAATTTGAATGCTGTTTGGCTCTCCTTGCATAATTCCAGCAAGCTCTCTTTCAAGTTGAAAAGCAAGCGTATCTTTTGAAGCAACATGACCAGTTCCATAACAAACCGGACAAGGGATTGTTGTAAATTCTAAAAACGACTGCTGTTTCTTTCGTCTCGTCAACTGTAAAAGCCCTGACTGTGATAAAGCTGCAATTTGTGTCGTCGTATATTCTTCACGACTTTGTCTTTCTATCGCCTCGTATAGCTCCTCATGCCCTGCTTCTGACATCCCACCAATAAAATCAACAATAATCATTCCGCTCATATTACGAAGTCGGATATGCCTAAAAATTTCCGGAACAGCTTTTATATTTACCGATTCAACTGTTTTTTCTTTAGCAGCAGTTCCTTTAAAACGGCTGGAATTCACATCAATTACCCACATAGCTTCTGTTTTTTCAATAAAAAGAGAGGATCCATTTGGAAGATGGACTACTGGCCGACTAAGACGCTCTATTTGTGATTTAATTCCTATGTCAGCAAATAAATCTGAGCTTTTTTTTAAAACAATTTCCCTATTAGGAAAATGGACTTCCAATGTCTTTGCAAATTCAAAATCATCTGTCATAATTTCAGTCGGTGAATAACGCTGAATAAACTGTTTAGCACTCGTAAAGACGCCTGAAGCAGCACTTAACAATAAGCCTGGTTTTTTTCTTGTCGCTGCATCTTTTATTAATAATTGATATTTTTCTCTCGCTTGATTTAGTGCGATTTCTAACTGCTCATTTGATGAGTTCTCCGCATTCGAACGGATAATTACTGCTTCATTTTCATCCAAAAGTAGTTCCATTATTTTTTTCAAGGGTTCCTTGTCAGCAATTCTTTTCGAAATAGAAACATATTCTTTTCCATGTAAATAAATTAGTAAATCACCTGGGAATTCTAGTACCGCTGATAAAAGTGGCAGTTTCGTAGCACTACCTTCTCGAACAATTTGAACAGGGATTTTAGCTCCTTGGTTCTTTTCAAAAATTTCCGGAATATCTTTTAGGTGTATAAAACCTTTGTTCTGATTACCTAAGTCCACAAATGCCGCATCCATTTTTCGATCAATTTTTTGGATAAAACCATAAAAAATATCTCCTACTTGCACTTTTTCAGACGGACGGATAATTTCCATATCAATTAACGTATCATCTTCCAATACTGCAACGCGTTTTTCGATATGAGCCGCATTAATTATTAGTTTTTTCATTCAATCACCTTTTATAAAAACCCTTCATCCAAAAGATAAAGGGTTTAGTTTTTTATTTTCCACCGAAAAGTTGTTTTAAGCGTGCAAAAAAGCCTGGTTTTTTTGCTTCAATTGACATTAAAGGAATAGATTCTCCAAGGATTCGTCTTGCAATATTTCGATATCCTTGAGAAGCACGATTATTTGGTATCATAGCTACAGGATCCCCACTATTAGATGAACGAATAACCTCATCATCGTCAATAATGATTCCTAAAAGTTCAATAGATAAATGTGTTGTAATTTCATCAATATCCATTACATCACCATTAACCATCATTTGCGTACGGATACGATTAATAATAAGTTTAGGTGGTTCAATGTCTTCTTTTTCTAATAAACCAATAATTCTATCAGCATCACGGACAGCTGAAATCTCAGGAGTAGTCACAACAATAGCTTTATCCGCTCCTGCAACAGCATTTTTATAACCAGTTTCAATTCCTGCCGGACAATCAATTAAAATATAATCATAATCTGGTCTTAACTGATTGATTAAGTCTACCATTTGTTCCGCTGAGACGGCATTTTTATCCGTTGTTTGCGCAGCTGGAAGCAAGAAAAGTAAATCGTCAAAACGCTTATCTTTAATCATAGCTTGGTGAATTTTGCAGCGTCCTTCCACTACATCTACCAAGTCATAGATAATACGATTTTCAAGACCTAGAACAACATCTAAATTGCGAAGGCCGATATCCATATCAATCAAGCACACTTTCTTACCTTGAAGAGCAAGTGCCGTTCCTAGGTTAGCAGTTGAAGTAGTTTTTCCTACTCCACCTTTCCCAGAAGTAATGACTATAGCTTCTCCCATGTTTAACGCCCTCCTTGAAAATTAGAAATTTCCGGTCTAATTTTTCTTATCTTATGTATCTCATCAATTACTATTTCATCAGTATCATTTACGAATGCAGAGAACAAATCCGTATCAACCACTTCTTTATAATCTTCACTATCAAACCCGTATACTTTGTCAGCAATTCTGACTTGCGACGGATAAAGGAATTTTCCAGCGACTACAGCATTCTTATCACCTTCAAAGCCAGCATGTATGATCCCCTTGATATTACCTAACACAAAAACATTTCCGTTAGAGCGAATTTGTCCACCAGGATTCACATCACCTATGAGCAAAAAATCTCCTGGTACTTGCACAACCTGACCTGATCGAATAATAGTAGCCATTGAAAAAATTTGGTCACGTTCTTTCCATTTTTTCGCATCATCTTTGGACATAACATTGCTATAAAATGCACTAATTTCCATTTGACTGTTGTTATGGATAATAGTGGATATCTCAAGCTCTTCTTCCTCTGAAAACAAGCGGTTTCCAATTTGAACTTGAACCTCTAATTTTTCACCAGAGTATGGGTTTTGTTTTTTATCTGCTAGCAATTGGGATAATTCTTGTTGCAATTCCAATATACTCGCTTTGTCACTAAGAAAAATACTTATACCATCTTTTGTGCCTTTAATTTGAACATTCTTTTTCATATACCATTTCACCCCGCAACATTTATACTCTAGCCTTTAGTATACACTAACTCAAATTAAATGATAATAAAAAAATACTTTTTCTGAAAAAAACAGCTTGAAATCGCAAACTGCAGAACTATCTCCACAATCATACTTTTTCAAGTAATAGCGATTTCAAACTGATAAAATTACTTTAGTTATTCTGATTTCGCCAGCCGATTTAAGAATAATCGGAACGGGAAAAAGATAACTAAAAAGAATGCCAGATTAAACAAAATGGTTGTCCATAAACGTTGATCAATAAAAACAGGAATACTCATTGTGGTTGAACCAATTAAATAATAAAAAGCATAAACTAAACTTTCCGTAAGAATAACGTTGAAAATAGTAATTAAACCCACCAGAAAAATGTTGTTTTGCAATACTTTCATAAATTTGTCCGTAATATAAACGGTAAATGGAAAGATTGCAAAATAAATTCCCATGACACCAGTATAATAAATATCAAATAATAACCCCAAAATAAAAGCATACACTAAAGTCGTATTACGTTTATAAAAACATGTCATTATTGTCAACATTACAAGTAAAAAGTGTGGAATAAATAGATGCTTGTCATTGAAGAGTCCGTTACCAAATTGAAGACTAAAGACCCCTTCTAAAATAAAGGTACCAACCATGATTGCTGGAAGAGCAATGTTTTTCTTTACATTCATGATTATTGCCCTCCAGACGTATCCGAACTAGTTGAATCATCACTCGTAGTTCCTGTTTCAGCTGAGCGCTTCAAAACAGTTACATGGTTCAAATCATACATATCAGCACCTGGCTTGATGAACGCGGTTTGAGATAGTCCCATTTTATCCGTTTCTACTTTTTCGATAGTCCCGATAAAAATACCTGCTGGGAATTTCCCGCCAAGACCAGAAGTAACAACTTTTTGTCCTTTTTTAAATTTCATATCGTATGGTAATTGTTTTACTTCAAGCAACTTAGTATCACTGTCATATCCATTAATAATACCATATGCGTTTTCCGCACCTTGCACTTTTGCTGAAACACGGTTTTTAACATCAGATGAAGTGAGTAATTCAACTGTAGCTGATTTAGCACCAGTAGTTGTAACTTTTCCTATAAGACCACTAGGTGTAGTGACAGCCATATCAGGTTTTACTCCATCACTTGATCCTTTGTCAATTTCTATTTGATCGTTCCAATTGGTTGGATTTCTAGAAATAACAGAAGCATTTAATGGATCATAGTCGCGGATACTCTCAGTAATATCAAGATTTTCTTTTAAATCTTTATTTTCTTTTTTTAAGTCTGCAACTTCACTTTCAAGTTGTGCCAATTCTTCTAAACGTTCTTTCAGATGTTGGTTTTCAGTGTAAGTGTTTTTTAAGTCTGCAACTCCACCAAAAACACCTGAGACAAATGAAGTAGGCTTAGCTACAATATTTTCGCCAAATCCAACAACATCTTTCACAAATTGTTCCGGCCACGAAGCATTCTCACGATCACGTAAAGAAAAACCGACTAACGCGACGAGAACAATAATTGAGATTAACAAGATAATCAAACGTTTATTAAGAAAAAATTGCGGCATAACGACACCTCATCTCGTTAGTACTCTTTTTTCGCTTTTTTGAAACTAATTCATCTTGTTATATGAATAAATGAGTGTGTCATTTAGTTCATTTTCTTACGTTTGTACATATCCATGTTTTCTAAAGCTTTACCAGTTCCAATTGCAACACAATCAAGTGGTTCATCTGCAATAATTACAGGCATTTTTGTTTCTTCTGAAATAACTGTATCTAAATTGCGTAGTAGAGCTCCACCACCAGTTAACACAATACCTTTATCCATAATATCCGCTGATAATTCTGGAGGAGTGTTTTCAAGCGTACCTTTAACTGCATCAATAATTGCAGCTACAGTATCTGCTAGCGCTTCACTAATTTCTTCTGGAGTAATTTCAATTGTTTTTGGAAGACCAGTCACTAAATCACGTCCACGAATACTAAATGGAGACAAATCCAAACCTTTTGGACTAGCTGAACCGATTTCCATTTTGATTGCTTCTGCAGTACGATCACCGATTAAAAGATTATATTTTTTACGAATATAGTTAATAATAACTTCATCTAAATCATCACCAGCAGTTCTTACTGAACGACTAGTTACAATTCCACCTAAAGAAATTACAGCAACTTCTGTAGTACCACCACCGATATCCACTACCATACTACCTGTTGGTTCACCGACCGGCAAACCAGCACCGATAGCCGCAGCAAAAGGTTCTTCAATTGTGAAAGCATCTTTTGCACCTGCTTGACGAGTTGCATCAATTACAGCACGTTTTTCTACACCTGTAATTCCAGATGGTACGCATATCATCACACGTGGTTTACTTGCATTAACACTTTTTCCAGCTTTTTGTATGTAATATTTCATCATTGCTGCTGTGGTATCATAGTCCGCAATAACTCCATCTTTCATTGGACGGATTGCAACAATATTCCCTGGAGTTCTACCAATCATATTTTTCGCATCGCTACCAACTGCAACTATTTCTTGTGTGTCTTTTTTCATCGCAACAACGGAAGGCTCACGAAGGACAATTCCTTTTCCTTTCATATAGACAAGTGTGTTCGCTGTTCCTAAATCAATTCCAATATCTTTATTACCAAATCCAAACATCTGTATTCTCCTTTTCCTTCGTAATATTCTACAGGATACATTAAGTTTCCCTATTCGTCCATTAAATTAATGTTACCTTATCTCTTTGTGTCAAGGTTTCTTTATAAACACATAAACAACCATCTTATTATAACATAAGTAAGACTATCAGACATTAATTTTTCATTAGAAGAAAAAAATTTTAACTTTTCTTTAAAAATATATATTTTAACTCATTAAAATCAATGAAATACGTTTCCTAATATAACTTCTTATTGTTTTAAATATTCAACAATACAAAGTAAAATTGGGATACTAAACATGCCTACTATTACTGAAAACACAATAATATTATCTTTGTAAACTCTCCATCTATTAAGCATTGTGACCCACCTTTTGCAATTTAATAGGTTCTCACTTTAGCATAAAAAATGAAAACTTGTCTGTGGATATTTTGTGAACACTTAATATATTTTAAAAATAGCCTTTTTCTTTCAGACTAATATATTTATTTTTACCAATAATAATGTGATCCAACAATGTAATACCAATTATGTTACCAGCTTCTACTAATCTTTTAGTAACAAGTAAATCTTCACTTGAAGGTGTTGGGTCTCCAGAAGGATGATTATGAAAACACATAATAGCTGCTGAGGACTTTCTAAGTGCTAATCTAAATACCTCTCTCGGATGAACAATCGATGCATTTAATCCTCCAACAAAAATAGTTTGCCTATAAATGACTTGATTCTTAGTATTTAGAAAAATACAGTGAAAATGTTCTTGAAACAAAAAAGCTAATTCAGGCATTACTAATTTCACCGCGTCATCAGGGCATCTAATAACAATTTCTTCTTGATTAGTTACAATACTAATACGCCTACCCAGCTCAATTGCTGCCATTATTTTTGAGGCTTTTGCTACTCCAATTCCATTCACAAGTTGGAATTCCTCGATTGAAGCATATTGCATTTCTGCTACATGCTTAAATTTCATGATAATTCTATTTGCTATTGTTAAAACCGATTCATTTTTTGTGCCTGTTTCAATTATTAACGCGACTAATTCCGATGACGAAAGAGCCTCTATCCCATAATTTTGAAGTTTTTCACGTGGTTTTTCGCTTTCTGAAATCTCACTTGTAAGCATATAAGTCCTCTCCTTACGTTATTAAAATACTAATCAGTATAAAAGATGTAAAAATATAAGGAACAAATGGCACTTGATTATCTTTCTTTATTTTTTTCAATGCAAGTGCAGTCAATAGAGAAAAGGTTCCCAGTAAAATGGCTGAAAAGAAAATAAAATACCCCATTTTAAAACCTAAAAAAGAGCCTAAGACAATGAATATTTTGATATCCCCTAATCCAATTCCTTTACGGAAAATAAGATAAAATAATAAATAAAAAAGACTACTTAAAATTATAGAGTAAACTAGAGTTGAAAAAGGAAGTTGAAATAATAAATAGAATAGTAATAATGTGCTAAAGAAAAGAAACATAATAGCATTCGGAACATACATATATAAAATATCTGTAATAAGAAAAAATGCTAAAAAGTAATAAATACTACAATAGATAAAAAAGTGCTGAGAAAACGAAAACTCCACATATAAAAAGACCATATAACAAGGTGTAATTATTTCTAGTAAAAAATAAGTAAACGGAATGGAAACCTTACAACACTTAGATTTCCCTTTTAAAAACAAGAAAGAAAACACAGGAATTATTTGTAAAAATGTTAATGTTTTTTTGCAGTAATTACATTCAGAGAACCGAAATAAAAATGGTTTTTTAATTGGGAAACATTCCGCTGCTACTTGAATAAAAGATATAATAATAGCACTATAAATAATTATAAGAAAAGGAACCATTTGTCACCTCCGAGTTGATAAAACAAGAATAGCAAAGATGATTTATTTTTGCACATTGATAAAATTGTATTTTCAGGTATTTAAAAATACGAAAACACCTATTTTACTTTAAAAGAAAATAGGTGTTTTCAAAGCAAATAAGTGTTCAAAAAACAATTTTAGGTATTTGAGCTTTTTTATTTCTCGCAGTATACTTTTTTTATGCTAAATAGTTGAATACAAATTTTCGTACTTCTGAGATGAAATAAAGGGATCCTGTAATAAATATTTTAGAATCATTTTTTGATTGGACAGTATCATTTATAGCGTCATGCCAGACAGGATTTACAGCAATATCTTCTAGTTTTCCAACATTTATAGTTTCTTGTGCTGACATTGCTCGCGAGTAATCGAAAGTCGTTAATATTATTTCACAATCGGGAATTGATTTTAAACTGCTTAACATTTCTTTGTAATTCTTGTCCTTCAAAATGCTTACTATGATTATTTTATGACCTGAAAACCTGTTAATTGAATGTTTTAATGTTTCAATTCCTTCTGGATTATGCGCTCCGTCGACAATAATAAGTGGTTTTTCTAAAATAGTTTCCATTCGTCCAGGCCAAAATGCTTTTTTTAAGCCCGCCTTGATTGCTTTTTCATCTATATCATACAATGAATAAGTGTTTAGGTATTGTATTACTTTGATTGCTAGCGAAGCATTATTTAGCTGATGAAAACCATCTAGGCCAGTTACTAAATCTACTATTTCTTCCCCATGCTTTGTCTTAAAAGTTGCTGTTTTTCCGTCTAATTGGATAAAAAAATCTTGATTTAATTGAGCAAAATTAGCTTTATTCTTTGAGGCAATTGCTTTTATAACTTCTTGTGCTTCTGACTGTATAACACCAGATATTACTGGAGTTCCTGGTTTTATTATTCCTGCTTTTTCGCTAGCAATTTCTTCAATAGTATTTCCAAGGAATTCCATATGATCCATTCCAATAGTTGTTATAACTGAAACAAGGGGCAGTAAAATATTAGTTGAATCTAATCTTCCACCCAGCCCAACCTCTATAATACCAATATCGATAGAATCATATTCTGCAAAATATAAAAACATCATTGCTGTTATAATTTCAAATTCAGAAGGCGGACCATAAATAGTGTTTTTTAATTCCTCTGCAATTGGCTTCATTCGATTAGCTAAGATTAAAATTTTATCATCACTAATAGGTTTACCATTTACACTAATTCTTTCATTAAAAGTTTCAATATAAGGTGAAGTAAAAGTCCCTGTTGTATACCCAGCTTCTTCTATACAGTTCCTTATAAAAGTAAGCGTGGAACCTTTTCCATTGGTGCCAGCAATATGTATCCACTTATTTGCTTTTTCAGGATGATTAAGCTTTTCCATGATATATTCCATTCTAGCTAAACCCGGCTTTATTCCTAATCGCAATGTTCCATGAATCCATTCGAGTGCTTCTTCATATGATTTCAATGTCATTATTTTATCACCTCAAAAAATGGACCTTACCATTCGTTTTCATGATAAGGTCAATTTATTTATTAAACTTCTTTTAGGGTTTCAATTCTTTCAAGAACAGATGCTTTTTTCTCAAGATAGTCTTTTTCTTTTAACCGTTCTTCAGCTACAACGGTTTCAGGAGCTTTACTAATAAAGCGTTCATTGTTAAGTTTACCTTGAACCCTTGCAACTTCTTTGTTCCATTTTTCTAGTTCTTTTTCAAGACGTGCGATTTCAACATCTAAATCAATCAAAGCCTCTAGCGGAATAAAGATTTCTGCACCTGACACAACAGCTGTCATTGCAGTTTTAGATGGTTCAATATCAAAGGCAATTGTTACATGTTCTGGATTACAAAAACGTTCAATATAAGCAATATTTTGTTCAAAAATTTCTTTATAGGCTTCATCTTTAGGTTTAATTTCTAAATCAATTTGTTTGCTTAAAGGTGTATTTACTTCGGAACGAATATTTCGTACAGCTCGAATTACTTCTACTAACGTTTGCATTGCTTTAGATGCTTTTGAATCCATTTGTTTTTCATTAACTTTTGGCCATTCAGCGATAGTAATGGATTCGCCTTCATGAGGTAAGTTTTGCCAAATTTCTTCTGTTACAAAAGGCATAAATGGATGCAATAAGCGCATCGTAGTATTCAAAGTGTATGCAAGCACAGATCTTGTTGTTTGTTTAGCATCTTCATCTTCTCCATATAAAGGAATTTTAGCGATTTCAATATACCAATCACAAAAATCATCCCAAATAAAGTTATAAAGTGTTCTTCCAACTTCACCAAACTCATATTTTTCACCTAAGGAGGTAACAGCCTGAATAGTTTCATTTAATCTCGTTAGAATCCACTTATCACTAACTTCGCTAACTTTTGTTAAATCAATTTCACTATACTTCATATCATTTAGATTCATTAATACAAATCGAGAAGCATTCCATATTTTGTTAATGAAATTCCAAGTTGATTCTACTTTTTCAAAACTGAATTTCAAATCTTGACCTGGAGAAGAACCTGTTGCTAATGTATAACGTAATGAGTCAGCACCATATTTATCAATTACTTCAATTGGGTCTACACCATTTCCAAGTGATTTAGACATTTTACGTCCTTCTGAATCACGCACTAAACCATGAATTAAAGTATCTTTGAAAGGTCTTTCACCTGTGAATTCTACTGATTGGAAAATCATTCGAGAAACCCAGAAGAAGATGATATCATAACCAGTTACAAGTGTATTTGTTGGAAAGAAATGTTGGAAATCTTGGTTTTCTGTATCTGGCCAGCCCATTGTAGAAAATGGCCATAATGCTGAGCTAAACCATGTATCAAGTACATCTTCATCCTGTTCCCATTCTGAACTGTTTTCAGGTTCTTTTTCTCCAACATAAATTTCACCTGTTTCTTTGTGATACCAAGCTGGAATCCTATGTCCCCACCATAGCTGACGTGAAATACACCAGTCATGAATATTATCCATCCATGTTTCGTAAGTTTTTTCAAATCTAGCGGGTACAAAATTCACTTTGTCTTCTGTTTTTTGAAGTGCTAAAGCTTCTGAAGCAAGTGGCTCCATTTTTACAAACCATTGTAATGAAAGATATGGTTCAACAACAGCTCCAGTTCTTTCTGAATGTCCAACTGAATGAAGATGAGGTTCTTGTTTAATAAATAAGTCTAAGTCTTTGAAATCTTGAATAATCGCTTTTCTTGCTTCAAAACGGTCTAAGCCTTCATATTTGCCAGCATTTCCATTCATTTTGCCATCTTCGTGCATAACTATGATTCTAGGTAAATCATGACGATTCCCGACTTCAAAGTCATTTGGATCATGAGCTGGAGTGATTTTAACAGCGCCAGAACCAAATTCTCTTTCTACGTAATCATCTGCTACAATTGGGATTTCTCTATTCAATACTGGCAACATAATTGTTTTACCAATTAAATGTTGATATCTTTCATCTTTAGGGTGAACTGCAACAGCGGTATCTCCAGGGATAGTTTCTGGACGAGTTGTTGCTACTTCTAAAAATCCAGATCCATCAGTAAGTGGATATTTAAGATGGTAAAAACTGCCCTCAATATCTTTATGAATAACTTCAATATCAGAAAGCGCTGTTTTTGCTTCTGGATCCCAGTTAATAATATATTGTCCGCGGTAAATAAGACCTTTGTTGTATAAGGTTACAAACACTTTTTTTACAGCATCAGAAAGTCCATCGTCTAACGTGAAACGCTCTCTTGAATAGTCTAATCCTAGACCTAATTTTTCCCATTGTTCACGAATAAAATCCGCATATTCTTCTTTCCATTCCCAAGTTTTGTCAATAAATTTTTCACGTCCAAGATCATAGCGGGAAATGTTATTTTCTTTTAATTTCGCTTCTACTTTAGCTTGGGTAGCAATACCTGCGTGATCCATTCCTGGTAAATATAAAGTATCGAAGCCTTGCATTCTTTTCATTCGAGTAATAATATCTTGAAGTGTTGTATCCCAAGCATGACCTAAATGGAGCTTTCCAGTTACGTTAGGTGGCGGAATTACAATACTATAAGGTTCTTTGTCTGTATTTCCTTCTGCTTTAAAGAATTCTTTTTCTTGCCACCATTTATACTTTCCTTCTTCTACTTTGCTAGGTTCATATTTAGTAGGCATATTTATTTCATTTGGTTCTGTCATAACGATTCCTCCTTTTTTGAGCAAAATAAAAAACTCTTCTCATCCTAATAAAAGGACGAAAAGAGTATTATTCGCGGTACCACCTTTTTACCCACAGAAAAAATGTAGGCACTTCATTAGGTTAACGATAGAGAAAATCTACCGGTCATTCCCTACTAATTAATTCAGGAATACTGCTCCAAGGCTACCTTCAGACATTATTTTTGAAAGCTTACACCAACCGCTTTCTCTCTTTGAAAAATAAAAGTCTTACTCTTCCTCTTCATCGCATTTGATAATATAATCTAAAAATAATTTTAACAAAAGTTTATAGATTCGTCAATTAACCGCGAAGTGTTTTACAAGTATGATCAAAAGCTTCTAAAGTCTTATCTATTTCCTTTTCGGTATGCATGGTCGAAATGAATACACCTTCAAATTGAGATGGCGGTAAAAAGATACCTTGATTAAGCATTTCACGATAATAATTCCGGAAGAATTCCAGATTACTTGTTTTCGCAGTATCAAAATTAATCACTTTTTGATCGGTGAAAAAGAATCCGAACATCGACCCAGCTTTATTAATAGAAATTGGCACTTCTCGTCTAGTAGAGATTTCTGTTAACCCTTCTTCCATTCGCTTAATCAAAGAACGGAAAACATCATAATGTTGTGGAGTTAATTGACGAACCGTTTCGAAACCAGCATTCATTGCTAAAGGATTGCCAGATAATGTTCCTGCTTGATAAATAGAACCTGCCGGAGCAATTTGTTCCATAATTTCTTTTTTACCACCATATGCACCAACAGGCAAACCGCCGCCGATTACTTTTCCAAGACAAGTAATATCCGGAGTAACCACGTAATAACCTTGTGCGGAATAGTAATCCACTCGGAAACCTGTCATTACTTCGTCGAAAATTAGTAAAGCGCCATATTTAGTCGTTAAATCTCTAAGTCCTTCTAAAAAACCTTCAATTGGTGGGACTACGCCCATGTTACCGGCAACTGGTTCCACAATAACTGCTGCAATTTCTTCACCATATTTTTCGAAAGCTAATTTAGCACCTTCGACATCATTATATGGAACTGTGATTGTATCTGCAGCAAGACCTTTAGTTACGCCAGGAGAGTCTGGTAAGCCAAGAGTTGCTACACCTGAACCTGCTTTAATTAATAAAGAATCCCCATGGCCATGGTAACTTCCTTCGAATTTTAATATTTTTTCTCTTTTTGTATAACCACGTGCTAAACGAATAGCACTCATTGTTGCTTCTGTTCCTGATGAGACCATACGAACTATCTCAATGGACGGTACACGTTCGATAACCAATTTGGCCAGTTCCGTTTCGATTTCTGTAGGTGTTCCAAAACTTGTCCCTTTCATAGCTGCTTTTGTAATAGCATCCACAACAGAAGGATTAGCATGACCTAAAATCAGAGGTCCCCATGATAGCACATAATCAATATATTCATTTCCATCAATATCTGTAATATATGCTCCTTTCCCATGATCCATGAAGACTGGCGTCGCGTCTACAGAATTGAATGCTCGAACTGGACTATTTACACCACCAGGTAAAACTTTCTTTGCTTCTTTAAAAGCTTTTTCAGATTTTGAATAGTTTAGCAAATTTTCTACCTCCTATTTATTTAAGTATTTAGAGACATCTTTTGCAAAATAAGTAATAATCAGTGTTGCTCCTGCTCGTTTCATACTAGTTAACATTTCTAAAACAATTTTTTCTTCATCTATCCAGCCATTTTGTGCAGCTGCTTTCACCATTGCATATTCACCGCTGACATTGTAGGCAACAACTGGCAAGTTTGTATTATTTTTGACGTCGCGCATAATATCTAAATAAGATAAGGACGGCTTAACAATTAAGAAATCTGCCCCTTCTTTTTCATCGGATATTGCTTCACGTAAAGCTTCTTCTCTATTAGCAGGGTCCATTTGGTAAGATTTTCTATCGCCAAATTGTGGAGCACTTCCAGCAGCATCTCGAAAAGGTCCGTAAAAGGCAGATGCGTATTTTACTGCATAAGACATAATGGGAATATCATAGAATCCAGCCTCATCAAGCCCTTCACGGATTACTTGAACAAATCCATCCATCATGTTAGAAGGTGCAATAATATCCGCTCCAGCAGAAGCTTGACTAACAGCCGTTTTTTTCAGTAATTCAAGTGATTCATCATTTAAAATCTCACCATTTTCGATAACTCCACAATGGCCATGGTCTGTAAATTCGCATAAGCAAGTATCCGCTACTACTATGATTTCAGGATGATTATTTTTAATAAGTTTTGTAGCTTCTTGAATAATCCCGTGATCATGATAAGCTTGCGTACCAACAGCATCTTTTTCTGCAGGTATTCCAAATAGAATAACTGCTTTAATTCCAAGACTTTCTACGGTGCGCATTTCTTCTTCTAATTCGTGCAAAGGAAATTGAAAAACTCCTGGCATCGAAACTACTTCTGTTTTTGATTCTGTGCCATCTTTGACAAAAATCGGATAGATTAAATCATCTGTATGTAAAACCGTTTCTCTCACTAAATCACGCATTGTTTTATTTTTTCTTAGACGACGATGTCTATCAAATTGGTTATTCATTTTAATTCCTCCTGTATTATCAAATCAGCTAAGTGCTTCATGGTGAAGGTTTTTGGTTGATAAGTTACTTTCCAACCATCTGCTAAAATAGCTTCCGTAGTTACATTTCCAATTGAAGCAATACACCAGTTGTCTTTTTGATTCGAAAATGAACCTGCAATTGAATAAAAGTTTTTCCAAGCAGATGGACTAGCAAAAACGATTATTTTCTTTTCATTTAGTTGTAATTGCTTTTTTAATAAAGCTTTCGAATCATTAGGAAAAATTGTTTCATACAATACAATTGGGGAAACAAGATGTCCTTTTGCTATCAATGTATCTTCCATGATGGAACGACTTAAATTACTTTGTGGTAATAAGATTCTTGTTTGTTGTTGATTTTCATTTAACCACTCTGATAAAAATACTTCTGACTGATAAATGGATGGCACAAAAGCAGGTTTATAACCATATTCAGCTAACTTTTCTTTCGTTCTCTCACCAATAACTGCATATTTATAATGAGCTTTATCTATTCGAGTTGCAAAAAAATACTCTACTGCATTTACACTTGTTAAGAAAACCCAATCTGCCTCTTTCTGCGCTAAATCAAAAATAATATGTTTCGGATAGGTTTCAATTAGCGGAATAGATTCAACAGTAAAACCATTTTGAGAAAAATATTCATTCCAAGGCTTATTTTTATTTGCTTCTCTTGTTAAAATAATTTTTTTAATCATTTATTTCTCAACTCTTCAATAATTGTTTCTGCGCCTTCACTTAGCAAAACTTCTGCTACTTTATTTCCTATTTGACCCGGATTTTCTCCAATTTCTTTTGATTCAAGAATTTTAGAACCATCTGCATTTCCAACCAGCCCTTTAAAATGAATTTGCTCACCTATCTTAGTAGCAAATCCAGCAATCGGGATTTCGCAGCCACCATTTAATTTTTTTAAAAAAACTCGCTCTGCTTCTACACAGATACCTGTTTCTTCATGATGGATCGTCGCTAACATATCTCGAATTAACTGGTCACTCTCTCGACACTCAATCGCAAGCGCTCCTTGTCCAACCGCTGGCAAACATACTTCGGGTGCAATATCTTCTAGTTTTAATGTGGTATTTTCTAACCATCCCATTCGAGCTAGTCCAGCTTTAGCCAAAATGATCGCATCAAAATTTTCGACATGCAATTTTTGAAGGCGAGTATCAATGTTTCCGCGGATTGGTCTAATGTTAAAATCAGGACGATGTTTTAAAAGTTGGGCTGCCCGGCGTAGACTACTTGTACCAACAATTGCTCCTTTTGGCAAATCATCAAGTGAACTAACTTGATTAAAAACAAAACAGTCTAGTGGCGATTCGCGTTTAGGAATAGCACCAATGACTAGTCCTTCTTCCAAACTAGAAGGAACATCTTTCATACTATGTACCGCAAAATCAATTGTACTGTTACTCAAAGCTTGCTCCACTTCCGATACGAATAAACCCTTACCACCTACTTTGCTAAGCGTCACATCTAAAATGCGATCTCCTTTTGTAACGATTTCTTTTATTTCAAAGTCAAATTCTGGATATTGTTCTTTGAGTTTATTAATCACCCAATTAGATTGTGTTAAAGCTAATTTACTTCGTCTGGAACCAACAATTATTTTCCTTTTCATAGATTAACTCCTCGTTTCAGCTTGTTCTTGCGTTTTTTCAGATAAAGTTATATCCAATTCTGTCAAACCAAATATACGTTTAAAATGTTCAATGCTTGTAGGTGCATCATTTTCAACAGACATTTCTTTTAGTTCTGAAATAGGTTGTTTTAACATCTGGTTAATAATACTTTTCATATGCTTACCTATTTGGATATATTCGCGCTCTGTTAGACCAGGAAGTTTGTTTTCTAAACTTGTCATCGTAATTTCTTGCATTTCCAGCGCTTTTTCACGTAAGGCACGAATTACTGGTACGACACCGAGCTGTTTTTCCCATTCAAAAAAGTTTTGTACTTCTGTTTCAATCGTATTTTCAAGCGCTAGAACTATTTTTTGACGTTCTAATGAGTTTGCACTAACCACCCCAGCTAAATCATCAATATCGTATAAATGGAAATTGGGAATATATGAACAATCATGTTCAACATTTCTTGGTAAACCAATATCGATTACAAGCATAGAAGTTGATTTTTGACTCATCAAAATTTGCATATCTTTTTGTTTAATGATGGGTTCGTCTGCACTAGTGGATACAAGGACAATATCTGCTATAGATAAATAATTGTTCATCTCTTCGTATGTTCCCACTTTAGCTTGAAATTGATCCGCTAATATTTCTGCGTTGGCTTTTGTGCGATTAATTATTGTTATATCTGCAATTCCACTTCCAGCAAGGTTCTGTAGAGCAAGTTCACTCATTTCCCCAGCGCCGACCAGAACAATTTTTTTGTTTTCTAATGAACCATATAATTTTTTTGCAACTTCTACTGCTGCATAGCTAACAGAAACTGCATTTTCATTAATTTTTGTTTGATGATGTACTTTTTTTGCAAAAGTAACTACTTCACGAAAAAGTTTATTTAATAATGTACCAGTTGTTCCTGTTTGTTTAGCGATTTCGAATGCATGTTTTACTTGTCCGAGAATTTGTGTTTCTCCTAGTACAAGCGAATCGAGTCCCGCGGTTACTTTATATAGATGATTAACAGCCTCTTTTTCTTCATGGAAAAACAAATAAGGCTCAATTTTTTCCATATCCATTTGAAACCAATTAGCCATAAACCGTTTTAAATAATATCTGCCAGTATGTATTTGATCTACAACTGCTACAATTTCCGTTCGATTGCATGTTGAAATAATAACATTTTCAAGGATACTTTTTTCCTGTAATAATGTTATTAATGCCATTTCTTCTTCTGTTTCTTTAAAAACTAATTTTTCGCGGATGTCGATTGGTGCTGTATGATGATTCAGCCCCATGGTGAGAATAAACATTCGATAATCCTCCTAAAATCAAATTGAACTCTTATACATTCTACCACTTTTCGATGATGACACCAAATAGTCCGTTTATATATTTAGACGGAAAAAAGAGCTGGACATTTCATTCCAACTCTTTCTATTATTCCATTCCTTCTTTGATAAACTGCCATGCTTCGTCTTTTCCCATTTTTGTTTCAGAGGAAAATAAGACAAATTTGTCATCGGGATCAAAATCAAGCGTTTCTCGAACAATTTTAGCATTTTTTTGCCATTTACTACGCGGGATTTTGTCTGCTTTTGTTGCCACGACGATAACAGGGATTTCATAATACTTCAGAAATTCGTACATCATTCGATCGTCTTCTGTAGGTTTATGACGAAGATCGACAATTTGAATAACTCCACGAAGTTGCTCACGAGAAGTGATATAGGTTTCAATCATGACACCCCATTTTTCTCGTTCCGTTTTTGATACTTTTGCGAATCCATAGCCCGGTACATCGACAAAGAAAAGTGCTTCTTCAATTTTATAAAAATTTAGCGTTTGTGTTTTCCCTGGTTTTTGTGAAATTCTTGCCATACTTTTACGACGAATCATCGTATTAATAAAAGATGATTTACCAACGTTTGATCGACCTGCAAGTGCGTACTCTGGAAGGTCTGTTTCAGGGTATTGCTCCGGTCGAACAGCGCTTATTATTAGTTCTACATTATTTACATCCATAATTTTCCATCCTGTTCTATTAATTATCTTTTACTAGTATAACGGAAAAAGAGGAAAAAAGCACCATGAAAAAATACTGCCTCACTTGGAGACAGTATTTTCGTTACTAATATTTACTCACTTCTGCAACAACTTGTGCGATAAAGGCATCTAAATCCATTGTTTCCGAATCCTTAGAACCGTAACGGCGAACGTTAACAGAACCTGCTTCCATTTCCTGATCACCAAGTACTAAAGCATAAGGGATTTTCTTAGTTTGAGCTTCACGGATTTTGTATCCTAATTTTTCATTACGATCATCCACTTCAGATCGAAGTCCAGCACGTTGCAATTTATCTTGTACACCTTTTGAGTAATCTAAATGTGCGTCTGCGTTAACTGGAATAAGTTCCATTTGAACTGGAGCAAGCCAAGTCGGGAACGCACCTTTGTATTCTTCAATTAGGTAAGCGACAAATCGTTCCATTGTTGATACAACACCACGGTGAATTACGACCGGACGATGTTTTTCGCCATCTTCGCCGATGTAAGTTAAATCGAATCTTTCTGGAAGTAAGAAATCCAGTTGTACAGTGGAAAGTGTTTCTTCTTTTCCGATAGCAGTTTTCACTTGAACATCTAGTTTTGGACCATAAAATGCAGCTTCACCCTCTGCTTCAAAGTAATCCATTCCCATTTCGTCCATTGCGGATTTAAGCATTGCTTGCGCTTTTTCCCACATAGCATCATCGTCAAAATATTTTTCTGTATTTTTCGGATCACGATAGCTTAAACGGAATGAGTAATCTTTAATATCAAAATCTTTATACACTTCTAAAATGAGTTCCACTACGCGCTTGAATTCATCTTTGATTTGGTCTGGACGGACAAATACGTGTGCATCATTGAGAGTCATTCCACGAACACGTTGCAGTCCAGAAAGGGCTCCACTCATTTCATAACGATGCATCATACCGAGTTCTGCAATACGGATTGGTAATTCACGGTAACTATGAATGTCGTTTTTGTAAATCATCATATGATGCGGGCAGTTCATTGGACGTAAAACGAGTTCTTCATTGTCCATTTTCATAGTTGGGAACATATCCTCATGATAATGATCCCAGTGACCGCTTGTTTTGTAAAGTTCCACATTTGCCATAATTGGAGTGTAAACGTGATTATAACCAAGACGTTCTTCTTTATCCACGATGTAACGTTCGATAACTCGGCGGATAGTTGCACCTTTTGGTAGCCACAGTGGCAAACCTTGCCCCACTTCAATGCTATTTGTAAATAACTCAAGTTCTTTTCCTAATTTACGATGATCACGTTCTTTCGCTTCTTTTTGCATTTGGATAAATTCTTTTAAGCCATTTTTGTCGAAGAAAGCTGTACCATAAATACGTTGAAGCATTTTATTATTACTATCTCCGCGCCAGTAAGCACCAGCCACGCTTAACAGTTTAAACACTTGTATTTTACCAGTAGAAGGAACATGAACGCCACGACATAAGTCGAAAAACTCACCTTGCGTATAAATTGTTACTGTTTCATCTTTCGGGATTGCTTCGATAAGTTCTAATTTATATTGATCACCAATCGCTTTAAAACGTTTAATCGCTTCTTCACGAGAAACAACTTCGCGCTCAATTGGTACGTTTTCGCGAACAATTTTTTGCATTTCTTTTTCAATTTCTACTAAAGATTCATCGCTAATTACTGCTTCTGTATCAATATCATAGTAGAAACCAGATTCAATCGCTGGACCAACGCCGAACTTCACATCTGGATAAAGTCGTTTTAATGCTTGAGCCATTAAATGAGCTGTACTATGACGCAAGATACCAAGCGCATCTTCGTGGTCTGGTGTGACAATTTCAATTGCCCCGTCTTCATGAATGGGAGTTACTAAATCAAGTAATTCTCCGTTTAATTTACCTGCGAGTGCTTTCTTTTTCAGACCCGGGCTGATAGAAGCAGCAATATCTGCTGTTGATACGCCTGGCTCAAATTCTTTTACAGCACCGTCTGGAAATGTGATTTTCATACTAATCTCTCCTTTTCTTTTTTTAAGTGTAGTTAGGAGGGCAAAATAAAAAACCCATCCCTCCTGTTGTCAAGGGACGAGTTTATGCTCGTGGTTCCACCCAAGATTCAGAAATAGCTAAAATCAACTACTTCACTCTTGTCGCTTGTAACGGAGCGAACCGTCTATTATTACTAGTCAAAAGATGTTCCTAATAGAAGTTCCAAGGTGGTCCAAATTTAAGTTCCAATAGAAGGTTCCCAGCTACCCCTTCCTCTCTAAAATTTTCCGTTAAATTGGTTGTCCTTTTCATCACTTTGTTTTATATTACTTCAAATTATAAGCCCGATTAAATATATTTGCAAGTATTTTTTAGAAACGGCGATTTTTACCTTCTAAGTTAACCTCTTTCGATAAATAGCGCACACGTTCCATGATTCGACGAGCTTTCAGTTTTTCTTCATTGCCGTTTTGTGCAAACATTAAATGATTTTCTAGTTGATCCATGTTGTAATTGGATGAGAAAAACGTTGGTAATTCTTCTTGCATTCGAAATTGTAAAATCGCACCTAGTACTTCATCACGCGTCCATGCCGTCATTGATTCCGCACCAATATCATCAAGCATTAATACTTCTGTTTCTTTGGCAAACTGGATTTTTTCACCAACTGTATTGTCCGAAATAGATTGTTTTACTTCGCGCATAAATTCCGGTAAATAAACGAGTGTCGTTGAAACACCTTTTAGTGCAAGCTCTTTCGCAAGTGCACCTAATAAGTACGATTTTCCTGTCCCAAAGCTGCCATGAATAAATAAACCTTTCACACGCTCTCCGTTTTTGGCAGGATAATTATTTAAAAATTGATATGCTTCAACGAGTGCCAACTGTCGTGATTCCTCATCCGTATAAAAATCAGCCAAATTCGCATCTACTACTTGTTTCGGCATATAAAGCGAACGAATTCTCCGCTCTACCGCACGGCGTTTATCTTCTTCAATCTTTTCTTTTGTCGGATAATAGGTGACAGTGATGAACTCCCCATTAAGGACAAGTTTTGGAGCATAGCCGGGCATTAGCGTCTCTTTTTGTTCAGTAAATTTTTTATGTTGGGTCATAAATTCATATAAATTAGATAAGTTTTGATTAATCAATTGTTCTGTAATATCTTCTTTATGCTCTTTAAAAAAATCTTGGATCGGTTGATAATGAAGAACTTGTTGTTTCAAACCTTGGTATTCTTTTTCAAAATCGCGTCCTTCAAAAAGTTGTCCTAATGTTCTTTCAATGTTATCCATAATCTTCACCTACCTTTTATTTAATCGTTCTTTAATTTCGCGAACTTGTTCTTCCAATGTTTGTTTTTCTTTGTCTGTCATTTTATTTTCTGCTGGAGTAACTTGTTCTTTATCAAACCAATCTGGTAAAATCTCTTTTCGAGTGGATTTTTGATAATTTCTGTTGTAATTAGTATTTTTAGGTGTGGCTGGCTCTTCTTGGAGACGTTTATATTTTTCGTGCTCTTGCCACGCCAGATCCATTGCTTCTTTCGCCGTTTTCACATTTTTTCGTTTCCAATGGGCCGCAATGGTCATCATGTAATTTTTGGACAGTTTTCGATCAAGGCGAAGTAAGACATATTCTATTAATACATTCATCACAGGAACTGGTAAATTTTGTTGATTCATTACTTCTTCTACTACGCGTAAATCGGTTTCAGCAGGTACCGCTCCGTCTGAAATGTCCACCAATAATTGAAATGGTGTGATGCTTTCTAAGTATACTTGAAGGGCTTCTTCATCATTCAATGTTTCTTTAACTTCGGGTTCTTCCTTGATGGATGTTTCGTGCTTCATTTGGAGTTTTGGTGGAGCACCATTTTCTATCGTGTAGCCTTCACGAACAATTTTCCGCAAATAAACAATATCAATTTCGCCATTTGAATCTAGCGAACGATACAAATAACTAGGCATATCTTTCTCGGAAACTTGGTAAATTCCGTGCAATTTTAAAATGGTTTGGCGTACTTCTTTTGTTATTTTCTCTCTTGTAATCATACCTGGTGAAAGCAAACTTAGAAATAAATGAAAATCAAAACTAGCATCATCAAATTCGATTTCTTTAGCCGCCACTTTATCCACTAACACTTGGTTAGAAACAGGTTCAGCTGCACTAGCGCCTCCTTTAAATGGTTCGAAAACATCTTGGAATGAACGAGTAATTTCGCTATATGTATCAGTTTCAAACGCCTCATCTGCAAAAAATCGGCGCAAACGTTGAAACTGCGCGTTGCCGATTTTGCTATATAAATAAATATTTAAGAGACCATCCGAAAAAAACTTTTCTGGTGATAACGGCGGCAAGATTTCATATACATAAAAACGTTGGTCATTCTCGGTTTTTACATAACTTTTTAAAAGGCCTAAACCTTCTAATTTTAATCGTGCCTCGAATAACGCTTTCAAACTAATATCAAGCATATTTAAAAGTTGGACGTGCGAATGCGCTTCTGACCAAAGTCTGTTTTCTTCCACTTCTGTGAACAGGGTTTGGTATAAAGCAAGACATTCCGCTCCCATAAGCGGTTGGTATAACATTGTAATAATTTTTCTGTCGGCACCTGTTAAGATTCCACTAGCTTTCACTTGATAGCTATCTACCGCCTGAAGTTCCATCCAAAATTCCGTCAATTTACTCACCTATCTTTATTTTTTTCCATCAAATCTTTTAGTTCTTCTACAAATACACTAATATCTTTAAATTGTCGATACACCGAAGCAAAGCGCACATAGGCAACTTCATCAAGATTCGCTAATTTATTCATTACTTTTTCACCAATTAAGTCTGAAGCGATTTCACTATCACCAATATTTCTTAGTTCGCGCTCCACTTCGTTAACGATTTCTTCAATTTGTTCCGCGCTAACAGGACGTTTTTCACATGCTCTTATTAAGCCACGTCTTACTTTTTCACGAGCAAATTCTTCTCTTGCTCCGTCTTTTTTCACAACTATTAAAGGACTCTCTTCTACCTTTTCAAAAGTAGTAAAACGAAATCCGCATTTTTCACATTCACGCCGTCTCCTGATGGAATTGCCATCGTCAGCCGGTCTTGAGTCTACAACACGTGTGCCATTATATTTACAAGTAGGACATCTCACAAAATATCACTCCTATCTCTAGCATTTCATTATCTGTTTATTTGTATGCCTCATTATACCATGTGAAAGTAAGGGTGGCTATTTGTTCTTAACAAAACGATCGATAATTGCAAGAACCTGTTTTTGAGTTTTTTCAAGTGACTCATTATTATCAATAACAAAATCTGCTTTTTTAGCCTTTTCATCAATTCCCATTTGGCTATTAATTCTTGCTAAAGCATCTTTCTTGGTTAGATTATTTCGCTCCATCAACCGTTTTAACTCTGTTTCTGGTGTGGTCCATACAACGATAATTTGATCAACCAATGACTCTAAATGACTTTCAAACAATAGTGGAATATCAAAAAAAACAACTTTTTCACCAGCTTCAAAATAACGTTTTCGTTCCGCTAACATATACTCTTTCACTCGAGGGTGTGTAATTTCATTTAATTTTTCTCGTTTTTCTTTATTTCTAAAAATTTGTTCTGCTAATTTAGGACGATTTAAAGTGCCATCAGTGAGTAATATTCCTTTCCCAAAATATGCGACAATCTCAGCTAGCCCATCGGTACCTGGTTCCACTACTTTTCTTGCCGCAATATCAGCATCCACTAAGGGTATTCCGGCTTGCTGAATCATGTTGCTAACAGTCGACTTACCTGTCGCTACACTTCCTGTTAATCCAATTGTTTCTCCCATGATTCAAGCTCCCCTTCTACTTTTGACAATGCGGACAAAAATGCGTCCCGCGTCCATTTAATTTAATTTTTTCAATAGGTGTACCGCAAACAACACACGGCTCCCCAGTTTTCCCGTACACTTTTAATTTATCTTGATATTGTCCCAGTTTACCTTGTGAATTCACATAAGTTCTAACCGTCGAACCACCAAGGGCTACTGCTTCGGTCATAATACTTATCGTTGCCTCAAAAATACGTTTAATTTCTTTATTCGAAAGAGAGTTAGCTGGTCTTTCTGGCTGAACCTTTGCTTCAAAACAAATTTCATCTGCGTAAATATTCCCAATACCAGCGACTAATTTTTGATCAAGTAAAGCTGTTTTGATAGCGCGACTTGTTTTTTTCACACCAGTTGCAAAATCAGTTAATGTAAATGTATTAGTTAGCGGTTCCGGGCCAAGTTTTTTTATCGAACGTGTTTCATTTTCCCCGTATTTATTCGTTACTTCCATCGTACCAAACTTCCTTACATCTAAAAATCGTAATTCGGTATGATCTTCAAAATGGAAAATAATATGTGTGTGTTTACTAACTTCGTCTTTCTCATCCATTAAGCGGAATTTACCTTCCATTCGTAAATGAGACATAATCGTACAGTTAGTCAAATCAAACAATAAGAATTTGCCGCGACGGCGCACAGCTTCTATTTCTTGCCCGACTAGCATATGAACAAACTCATCGGGAGGCGTTGTTACAATCATTTTTGGGACACGGACAATTACTTGATCTATTTTTTTACCTGGGACTAATTCTTGTAAAGTTGCACGGACATTTTCTACTTCCGGCATTTCTGGCATATCAAAATTCCCCGTTTCATTCTTTATTTCGCGTCATACCATGTGTCACCGAATGCACTATCCACTTTAAGTGGTACAGAAAGTTCCACTGCATTTTCCATAACATCTGGTACAATCTCTTCTAATTTAGCTATCTCAGCTTCAGGTGCTTCAAAAATTAGTTCATCGTGCACTTGAAGCAATAATTTTGCTTCTAATTGTTCAGATTCTAAGCGTTCACTCATAAGAATCATCGCTTTTTTGATTATATCGGCGGCACTACCTTGAATTGGCGTATTCATTGCGGTTCTTTCAGCAAATCCTCGAACATTAAAATTACGGCTGACGATTTCCGGAATATAGCGACGACGATGTAAAATGGTCTCTACATAACCTTTTTCTTTCGCAAAACGGACGATATCGTGCATATATTCTTTCACGGCTGGATAACTCACAAAATAACGATCAATAAAATCTTTGGCATCTTTTCGAGTAATACCAAGGTTTTGAGATAGGCCATAATCACTAATACCATACACTATACCAAAGTTAACTGCCTTGGCTTGACGACGCATTAAAGAGTCTACTTCTTCTTGCTCCACATGAAAAACGTCCATTGCTGTTTTAGTATGAATATCATAATCATGTTTGAACGCATAAATTAGGTTTTCGTCTTCTGAAATATGCGCCAAAACTCGCAATTCTACTTGAGAATAATCGGCAGAAAATATTTTCCAACCTGGTTTACTTGGCACAAACACTTGTCTAATCTTCCGTCCTTCCTCAAGTCGAATTGGAATGTTTTGAAGGTTTGGATCAACCGAACTTAAGCGACCAGTCTGTGTTAGTGTTTGGTTAAAACGTGTATGAACTTTATGTGTTTCTTTGTCAGTAACTTTAAGTAATCCTTCAATATAAGTAGACTGAATCTTACCAAGTTGACGGTATAACAAGATTTCATCAATAATGTCATGTTTTCCAGATAAGCTTTCTAACACATCTGCCGCTGTTGAATAACCTGTTTTAGTTTTCTTCACTGGAGGTAGTTCTAGCTTTTCAAATAAAATGACACCTAATTGTTTTGGTGAATTGATGTTAAATTCTTCCCCTGCAAGTGAATGAATAGACGTTTCTAATGTTTTTAAACGGCCAGCTAGTTCTACTTTCATATTTTCAAGACGTTCTGTATCTACACTAACCCCTTGCATTTCCATTTGCGCTAAAACAAATGTCAGTGGCAACTCTAAGTCTTCCATCAAAGCTAATTGCTCATTTTTCTCTAAATCATCTACCAGTCTTTTCTCTAATTCTGCAATTGCTACCGCTTTTCTAGCTAAATGTCCCGCAACAATGCTTTCTTCTGGTGTACTTCTTTTTGCCCCTTTGCCATAAACTGCTTCGTCTGTTTCTACTTCGGTATAATCATGTCGCACTGCTACACTTGTAAAGTCATCAATGGAATCAGAAGGGTTTAGCAAGTAGGAAGCTAACATAATATCGAATGTGATTCCTGAAATAGCAAATCCCATTCTGTTCATTGCTACCATTGTTTTCTTCGCATCATACACTACTTTCGTTTGAGCACTTTCCACCCATTCCCGGAACGATACGCTATTTTCCGCAGTTTCTTTTGTAAAGAAATAGGTTCCTTGATCAGAATGAATCGCCAGCCCGATGAAGTTCGCTGTATGGTAATTATCATTTTCTAATTCTACATAAAGCGCCGTTTTCCCACCAAAATGTTTTTCTTTTAATTCGGTTACTATTTCATAAGATAATTCTTTTAGTTCTTTCACTTCTTCTGGTGCGCCACCTTCGATATTTTTCAAAAGGGTTGTAAAATTCATTTCTTTTAATAATGGAATGACTTTTTCTGTTTGATAGCCGTCGTATTTCGTACTTTCGACTGTGCATTCGATTGGGGAATTCACATTAATTGTGGCTAATTCTTTACTTAAAACAGCTAATTCCTTGTTTTCTAGTACTTTTTCTTTTAATTTTTTACCAGAAATTTCTTCGGCATGTTCTAGTACGCTTTCCACTGTTCCACCAAATTCATGGAGTAGTTTCAACGCTGTCTTTTCACCTACACCAGGGATACCAGGAATATTATCAGATGAATCGCCCATTAAGCCCTTCATATCAATGATTTGTGTTGGTGTTAAATTGTATTTTTCTTTTAAAGTTTCTGGTGTATTTGTTTCCATATCCGCTATACCTTTTTTAGTTATATAAACGGTGGTTTTTTCTGAAGCTAATTGCGTTAAATCACGATCCCCAGTAATGATGGCTACTTCCAACCCATCTGCTTCTGCTTGTTTCGTTAATGTTCCGATAATATCATCTGCTTCATAATTAGCAAGTTCATATTGTGGGATATCGTAAGCAGTTAAAAGCTCTCGAATAAATGGAAATTGTTCAGATAGCTCACTTGGCGTTTTTTGACGACCACCTTTGTAGCCTTTAAAAGTTGTATGGCGGAATGTGGTTTTTCCGGCATCAAAAGCAACCAGTACATGGCTAGGCTTTTCTTTTTCGAGTACATTCATCAACATCATTGCAAATCCATACACTGCATTTGTATAGACGCCTTTATCGTTATTTAAAAGCGGTAACGCATAAAACGCGCGATTCGCAATACTGTTTCCATCAATTAATACTAATTTATTCACAGGGATATCCTCCTCAATATTGTCATTCACTTGTGTCTATTTTACCATAGGAACATAAAAACAAACCACTTATCCGAACGGGATTAAATGGTTTGTTTCAAATACGTACATTTATTATTAAAAATGAAATTACAGACTAGTTTTAAATCTAATTTGCAACTATAATCAGAAGTTCTTGATTAGTTCATCCGCAAATTCCGAACATTTAACTTCTGTAGCTCCATCCATTAATCTAGCAAAATCATATGTTACTGTTTTTGCAGCAATAGTTTTTTCCATTGAATGGTTAATTAATGCGGCTGCTTCACCCCATCCAATATGTTCAAGTAAAAGCGTTCCAGATAAAATAACCGATGATGGATTGACTTTATCTAGACCAGCGTATTTCGGAGCAGTACCATGTGTTGCTTCAAAAATCGCATGACCAGTTAAGTAGTTAATATTCGCTCCTGGAGCAATACCAATGCCACCTACCTGAGCTGCAAGGGCATCAGAAATGTAATCCCCATTTAAATTCATCGTAGCCACTACATCAAATTCAGCTGGACGTGTCAAAATTTGTTGTAAGAAAATATCCGCAATCGAATCTTTCACTAAAATTTTCCCTTCAGAGAGTGCTTCTTTTTGTTTTGCATCTGCGACTTCAGCGCCTTCTGCCTCTTTAATACGATCATATTCGTTCCAAGTGAATACTTTATCGCCGTATTCGCGTTCACATAAATCATAGCCCCAATTTTTGAAAGCTCCCTCTGTGAACTTCATAATATTACCTTTGTGTACAAGTGTTAGTGATTTACGCCCTTCTTTTATTGCATATTCGATGGCCGAACGAACTAAACGCTCAGTTCCTTCTTTTGAAATAGGCTTAATACCAATGCCGGAAGTTTCTGGGAAACGGATTTTATCCACACCAAATTCAGATTTTAAGAAAGCAATTAATTTTTTCGATTCTTCACTACCTTCTTTAAATTCAATACCCGCATAGATGTCTTCCGTATTTTCACGGAAAATGACCATATCTGTGTCTTCCGGACGTTTTACTGGAGAAGGTACCCCTTTGAAATAACGAACTGGGCGTAAGCAAACATATAAATCTAGTTCTTGTCTTAAAGCAACATTCAGCGAACGAATACCGCCACCAATAGGAGTTGTAAGTGGTCCTTTAATCGCAATTAGATATTCATCAATTGTATCTAAAGTAGCTTGCGGAAGCCATTCACCCGTTTGTTTGAATGCTTTTTCACCAGCTAATACTTCTTTCCAGGCAATTTCTTTTTCACCATTATAAGCTTTTTTTACCGCTGCATCTAAAACACGTTTTGCAGCTGCCCAGATATCTGGACCTGTTCCATCTCCTTCAATAAAAGGAATAACTGGGTTGTTTGGCGTGTTAAGCACACCATTTTCTACTTGAATTTTTTGACTCATAAAGCTTGTTCCTCCTCGATTAAATTCTTTCTTCTACAGGTAGATAACTTCTATTTTCAGGGCCGACATAAATGGCACGTGGACGAATAAGACGATTATCACGATATTGTTCAAAAATATGCGCTAACCAACCAGATACACGACTTACTGAAAAGACTAAAGTAAATAGATCCCGGTCAATACCAAGCGCATGATAAACAGAAGCTGAATAGAAATCAACGTTTGGTTTTAAGTGTTTTAATTCCCATACAGACTCTTCTACTTGCATAGAAATATCAAACCATTTTTGTTCCCCTTTTTCTGCAGTCAGTTTTCTAGACATCTCACGTAAATGTTGTGCGCGTGGATCTCCACCTCGATAAACTCGGTGGCCAAAGCCCATGATTTTTTGTTTTGTATCGATTTTGTCTTGAATATAATTACGTACATCTCCAGCCGCGTCAATTTCTTCAAGCATGTCAAATACACGTTCATTAGCGCCACCATGAAGTGGTCCTTTTAATGCGCCAATTGCAGCTGTCACACCAGAATAGACATCCGAAAGCGTTGCCACACAAACCCGAGCTGTAAAAGTAGATGCGTTGAATTCATGATCTGCATGAAGAACAAGGGCTTTATTCATTGCTTCTACAGAAAGCTCATCCGCTTCTTCTCCGGTAATCATATATAAAAAATTCGCGGCCATATTTAAATCTTCTCTTGGTGGGATTGGGTCTAAACCACGACGAATCCTTGAAAATGCGGCAACAATAGTTGGCATTTTTGCTTGTAACCGTAATCCTTTTCGATAAACAGCTTCCCCATCATCTAGTTCTGCCTCTGTATCAAATACACCAAGCATAGAAACCGTTGTTCTTAAAACACTCATTGGATGCAATTTTTGATGATTTTGCATTCTCAAACTCGTAATAATGGTTTCAGATACTGCCATATTTTCTTGAATTTCTAATTTAAACTTTTTAAATTCATCTTTATTAGGTAAACGTAAATGCCATAATAAATAAATTACTTCTTCAAAAGAAGCATTATTTTCCATTAAATCGTCAATACCATATCCAACATAAGTTAACATATCATCAATGATAGAGCTAATAGAAGTTTCAGCAACATATACATTTTCTAACCCTTTAGATAATGTCATTTCATTTCCTCCTTTATCCTTTTTTACGTATGTAATTTATTTTATGAATGCAACTAACTGCATTGCCATGTACGCAATACCCGCTGCAATTACTGGTCCCGCAGCTATCCCTCTGAAAAGCACCACTGCTAAAATCGTCCCAAACACAAGTGAAACAGTTACTTGCGGATCGACGGCCATATAGCTTACACCTTTTTTCGCTAAAATAGAAACTGCGATTCCTGCTCCAAGTCCTATCCAACCAGCTGCTGATTTAAAAGAATCTATTAAATCTTTAAAACCAATTTGGCCAGTAGCGATTGGAATTAAGATGGCCACAGTAATTATAGTGACGCCCCAATTAATCCCTTTTGCTTGAACCATTTCCATTACCTTGCCATCAACGTGAAATAACTTCAACAAAATAACGACAGCTACAGCAATTATTAGCGAATTATTTTTTGCTATAAGTCCTAGAAGTAAAAAAAGAAGTAAAAACAACATACTTTCCGTAAACATACTAAGTCACCTTTCAATATCCCACATCTAAGAAGCGAGATAACAATTATTATATCATAAACATACCTTATAGTAATACTAAAATGCCATAAGGAAAATGAATTGCCTTTTTTTCAACTAAACCTCTATAGAAAGTCTTTCCCATAGAGGTTTTGTTCACATATCAAAATAATAATATTGTGTGTGTTTCTTTTGATTTCCAAGCCATTTCGTTAATTTCGGCTTTAATAGTTTTCGAGAAAATGGAATGAAAATGAGTAATCCAAGAATAGTTGTGATGATTCCTGGAATAATTAATAGAAAACCAGCGATAAAAAAACAAAGACTATCAAGTAAATATGGCGCGACTGTGCGTCCATCTCTTAAATTTCGGAAAAGGTTGCCGCCAAGACGTTTGAAAATAAAAATTCCAAAAGCACTTGAAGCTATTTGAATAAAAAGAAGTGGCCAGAAACCGATGACTTGGAACAGCCAAACGTACATAATCAATTCTATTAAGCCATATAAGGCCCAATAAAGAATAAATTTTCTCATAAAATCAACTCCAATACTTAATGCCTATTATAACCTATTTTAACGTAATCGAAAAACAATAGATGTGCGCATATAAAAAAAGCGCCCCATAAACGGGACGCTTTTAAAAAGTTTTTTAGTGAGTTGCTGTTTTGCCGTTATAAACAACGCCTTGACGAGAATCAACAGTGATAGTTTCACCGTCTTTTACAAGAGATGTTGCATCTTTAGCGCCAACGATGACAGGAATTCCAAGATTGATTCCAACAACTGCTGCATGGCTAGTTAAGCCGCCTTCTTCCACAACAACTGCCGCACTTTTCTCGAATGCAGGAAGGATTTCTTTATCTGTTGTTTTAACGATTAAGATTCCGTCTTCTTCTGCTTTTTCAAGCGCTTCTGCATTGGATTTTGCAACAATTGCTTTACCAATAACAGATTTGCTACCAATTCCTTGACCTTTAACTACTTTTTCACCAATTAATTGGATTTTCATCACGTTTGTTGTTCCGCTTTCTGTAACTGGAACACCAGCTGTAATAATGATTAGGTCGCCTTGTTTTGCAACGCCAGAAGCAAGAGATTCTTTCACTGCAAGGTCGAACATTTCATCTGTGTTGCTTACTGGAGTAGCTAGACGAGGATAAACACCCCATGAAAGAGCTAAACCACGATACACATGCTCGTTGAATGTTACAGCAACGATATGAGATTTAGGACGATATTTAGAGATCATGCGCGCTGTATGACCACTTTGAGTCGCAGCAACGATTGTTTGAACGTTTAGGTTTTTCGCTGTATGACCAACTGCTTGACCAATTGCTTCAGTCATATCCGTATTTTCATGAAGTTTAAGTGCAAATTTATCTTGAGCAACAAGTACTTCTTCTGTACGAATAGCGATTTTCGCCATCATTTTAACTGCTTCTACCGGATAATCCCCAGCAGCTGTTTCACCGGATAACATAATTGCATCTGTTCCATCAAAAATCGCATTCGCTACGTCACTTGCCTCAGCGCGAGTTGGACGCGGATTACGTTGCATGGAATCAAGCATTTGTGTTGCTGTAATAACTGGTTTACCAAGCTTATTACATTTTCTGATAAGTTCTTTTTGTACAATCGGAACTTCTTCAGCTGGAATTTCAACACCTAGGTCACCACGAGCAACCATCAGACCTTGGGATACTTGCAAGATTTCGTCGATATTGTCAACGCCTTCTTGATTTTCGATTTTAGGAATGATTTGTACGTGTGTTGCGTTATGCTCTTCCAAAATCTTAGTGATTTCAAGAACATCTGTAGCACGACGTACAAAAGATGCAGCGATAAAATCGATACCTTGTTCTAAACCAAAACGGATATCAGCAGCATCTTTTTCTGTGATTCCTGGTAAATTGATAGAAACGTTTGGCACGTTAACGCCTTTTTTATTTTTAAGTACACCTGGGTTAAGTACTTTAGTTACTAGTTCGCGATTAGCTTCGTCTTTTTCGATTACTTCAAGACCGATTAAACCATCATCAAGTAAAATGGAAGATCCGATTTCTACATCATCATAAAGTTCTCCGTAAGTAACAGAGAATTTTTCTTTTGTTCCTTCAACTGGAGTCATTGAAACACGTACAACATCACCTGTTTGGAATTCTAATTTCCCACCAACCATGTCATTTGTACGGATTTCTGGACCTTTTGTATCAAGTAAGATAGCAACTTGTTTACCAGTTTTTTTCGATGCTTCACGGATATTTACGATACGCGCACCGTGCTCTTCAAAATCTCCGTGAGAGAAATTAAGACGTGCAACGTTCATTCCTGCTTCAATCAACTGAACTAATGTGTCAACTGACTCACTTGCAGGACCAATTGTACATACAATTTTCGTTTTTTTCATGTTATTACTCCTCCTAGAACTTAGCTATTCATTCGTATTCATTATAAACATATATTACCTATATTACCAGTCACAACCTTGTAAAACAAGTAAGATTGTGAAAATAATCGCAATCGTGATGTGTGGTAACGATAACAAGAAAACGTTTTCCAGATTGTTACATCATGCTGATTAACAATTAGCTTTTCATTTTCTCCTTGTTTATTTTTAATACGTTACTAAAAAATTTCACAAAGAAAGGCTACCATGCTTTGTCATGGCAGCCAGCTCTTCAGCCGTTTTAAATCGACAAAATAGATGCAAGATCAAATAGTTTTTGATCAAGTGTGTGTTTTTCTTTTAAAATTTCACCAATATTATTTTCGACAATTCTATTCTCACGGATTCCAACAGCTAATCCTCCGCGGTTTTCTAATAATAATTCAACCGCACGCGCGCCAAGACGGCTTGCAAGTACACGGTCAAATGCAGTTGGGCTACCACCACGTTGAACATGTCCAAGAACAGTTACACGTGCATGATAATCGCCATATTCAGCTAATTGTTTGGCAAATTCATTACCAGACATTACGCCTTCTGCAACAACGATAATACTATGTTTTTTACCACGTTCGCGACCCTTGTTTAAACGATCCACGACATCATCCATATTAAAGCTTTCTTCTGGAACGATGATAGCTTCAGCGCCACCAGCAAGTCCAGACCAAAGTGCGATATCACCAGCGTCACGACCCATAACTTCAATAATAAAAGTACGTTCATGACTTGTCGCTGTATCGCGGATTTTATCAAGTGCATCTAAAACAGTGTTTAGCGCTGTATCAAAACCGATAGTAAAATCAGTTCCAGAAATATCATTATCAATTGTTCCTGGGATACCAATAGTTGGGAAGCCGCGTTTTGTAAGTGCTTCCGCTCCATGATAAGAACCATCTCCACCGATAACCACTAGGCCATCGATTTGATGTTTTTTCAATTGTTCAATTCCTTTAAGTTGTCCTTCTTCTGTAGCGAATTCAGGATATCTTGCGGAATAAAGGAAGGTACCACCGCGGTGAAGTAAATCACCAACAGAACCTAATTCTAATTTACGGATATCACCATTGACTAGCCCTAAAAAGCCATAGTTAATTCCATAAACTTCAAGTCCTTCATAGATTGCTTTCCGTACAACAGCACGAGTGGCTGCATTCATTCCTGGAGCGTCTCCTCCACTTGTTAAAATTGCAATTCGTTTCATTTTACTTACCACCTCAGACAATGATATTGTTTTTCATCACATGTGTTTATTCTACATGAAAAAAGGTTAAATGAAAAGCTCCAATAGAGCACTTTTTTCGATGACAGGCTTACGAACAAGCCAATTATCGTATTGGTCTATTCCTATTAGACGATTAAATGGCTTTATAACTAAAAAGAAGGATAATCGGTCTATACTTGTGAACCAATAAACTTTCTTTTCGATCTTTGGTGTATACCAATGAAGATGCTTTCCCAAGATTAAGGAAAGCATCTTCATTCGTTAATTATAGTATTTCATATACACCAATTTTTTTGAATTTTTCATAGCGTTGATTCATTAATTGTTCTTCAGAAAATGCCATTAAAGCATGTAAGGATTTCGTAATTGTTTTATTAATTTCTGCTGCTTGCGCGGTCAAATCACGATGAGCGCCACCTTTTACTTCTGGAATAATTCCATCAGTAATGCCTAATTCAAACAAATCGTCTGCAGTAATGCGCATTGATTCTGCAGCTTTTTTGGCTTGCCCAGCATCTTTCCATAAAATAGCTGCTGCACCTTCCGGAGAAATTACAGAAAAGACAGCATTTTCAAGCATGAAAATTTGGTTCCCAACACCGAGTGCAAGTGCACCACCACTACCACCTTCACCAATAACAATGGAAATAATTGGTACTTTCATATCGCTCATTTCGTAAAGGTTTCTAGCAATTGCTTCACTTTGTCCGCGTTCTTCGGCTGCACGTCCAGGATAAGCGCCTTTTGTATCAATAAAGCAAATAATTGGTCGACCAAATTTATCTGCTTGTTTCATTAATCGCAGGGCTTTACGGAAGCCTTCTGGATGTGGCATACCAAAATTACGATGCAAATTGTCTTTGGTATCTTTACCACGTTGGTGTCCAATGACTGTCACTGGAATACCATTAAAAGTAGCAACTCCGCCTACAATCGCAGCATCATCGCCAAATGCACGGTCTCCGTGAAGTTCCATAAAATCTTCAAACAAAAGAGAAATGTAATCAAGTGTTGTAGGTCGTTCTGGATGACGTGCTACTTGAAATTTATCCCATGCCGTCATATTACTATAAACACTTGCTTCTAACTTAGCTAAACGTTTCTCCAGCTTTTCGATTTCATTAGTCAAATCAACGTCCGAAGTTTCATTGTATTCTTTTAAATCGGCAATTTTACTTTTCAGTTCTAAAATAGGTTTTTCAAACTCCATCTCATTCGCCATCAGATTCACCTCCTGTTTCAGGTGTTTTAGCATGAATTCTCAAAATAAAACTTAATTTATTTTGCAAATCAAGACGTGAAATACAGTCATCTAATTGACCATGTTTCAATAAGAATTCGGCAGTTTGGAAGTCTTCTGGTAATTCTTCACGAACTGTTTGCTCAATTACACGTCGACCGGCAAACCCAATTAAAGCACCAGGTTCCGCAAAATTATAGTCTCCAAGTGATGCAAAACTAGCGGATACGCCACCTGTTGTTGGATGGGTCATCACAGTAATAATAAGACCACCGTGATTACTAAATCGTTTGAAGGCAGCGGAAGTTTTTGCCATTTGCATAAGGGAAATCATTCCTTCTTGCATACGTGCGCCTCCTGAAGCCGTAAAGACAACAAATGGTTTATTTGTTTTGTCAGCTTCTTCCACAGCACGTAGGATTTTTTCACCGACAACTGATCCCATACTTGCCATTCTAAACCGAGAATCCATCACAGCAATAACAAGCGGATTCCCAGCTATTGTTGCATGACCAGTGACAATAGCTTCATTTAAACCACTCTTTTGCTTATCTTTCTCGATACGATCCATATAATTTTCAAAACCAAGTGGATTTGCTGTTGTTAAGTTAGCATCTAATTCTTCAAAAGATCCTTCGTCAACAAGCATATCAATTCGAACTTTCGCCCCAATCGGATGATGAAAACCACAATAATTACATACCATCAGATTTTTTTGCAATTCTTTGGTATACATTATTTTTTTACATTCTGGACATTTTGTCATAATACCTTCTGGAACATCTGCTTTCGTTCCATCAGAAGGAATTGTGGCATATTTTCTCTTTTTTGGTTTTGTAAACAAGTCTCCTAGCAAGGATAACCCTCCCCATTTACGCTTTCTATTGTGGTTATTAACGATTCTTTAATGCTGTATAAATAAAAAATGAATAAAGACATAAAACACACTTTTAATCGAATTTTCCCACAAGAAGACAAAATGCCAGTCCGCCCGAATTATAAATGGACAGACTGCGCAATATTGTTTTCCACGTTAAACTATAACATACTTTCCATAAATATAGAAAGTCTAAGATTACTTAATCACCACATTCTCTTTGCCGAGTAACTCTATTAAAGCCTCTTCAAGCTCATTTGATGGGGCGATTTGGATATTTTTTAGTTCCGCTGTTTGTTTGGTTATCGCTTGATGAATAATAACTTTACAATCCCCTTTATGGCGCATTAGAATTGGTTTTATTTGCTCTATTTGCACAGCTTCTGTTAATTTTAAAAATAGTCTCACTGGCGCTTTGATTTCTTTTAAATCTTCCGCCTTATTGACGATTAACTGAAGTTCCCCATTTCTTGTATCTGATTTGACTTGTAAGAAAAGAATTTCTCCTTTTTGTGCAAAATTAGCATACTTACGGTAGCTTTCAGGAAACATCACTGCACTTAATTCTTTTGAGTCATCACTAATTGTCAAGAAGCACATTGTTTCACCTTTTTTTGTTCGAATGGATTTCACTTCATGAACATAGGCTGCGACTTGATAATTTTTACCAGAAGTAATATTGGCGAGTTTGGTAATGGAAAGGTTTTGTAATTTATTTTGATAATAAGACACTGGGTGCGCCGAAACATATTGACCGGTGTATAATTTTTCTTTTTCGAGCTTTTCATCAATTGAAATTGGCGCTGTTTTCCGGTAACGTGGTTTCATTTTTTTCAAAAACTCATCATCTTCCGCGAAAAGATTCATTCCTTTTGAATCTTCCCCTAGTAAAGAAATGTATTGTAAAACAGCATCAATGGTTGCTAATATGGTTGCCCGGTCCTCACCAAACTCATCAAAACAACCAGAAAAAACAAGTGCTTCTAAGACTGTTTCTGAGAGCATTTTATGTGGCATTCTTTCGCAAAAATCAAAGAAATCTCGAAAAGGCGCTTTTTTCCTTTCATTGATGATTTCTAAAATGAATTTTGCTGGAACTTTGCGTATGACACGAAAACTATAACGTATAGACGTTTCATTCTCCATTTGAAAATAGTAATTACTGTGATTAATACTTGGCGCTAACATATTAATACCATAATTCTTTGCTTCTGTAATATATTGAGAAATTTTATCATCATTCCCAAACACAGAACTAAGAAGTGACGACATAAATGCTGCTGGATAATGTGCTTTTAAGTAAGCTAATTGAAAAGCGATTTTGGAATAAGCAGCTGCGTGACTTCGGTTAAATCCATAGTTCGCGAATTGGACGATCATATCATATACTTGGTTAGCGCTAGCTTCTGAATAGCCCTTACTTTTGGCGCCTTCAACAAAATGAATTCGTTCTTCATTTAAAACATCTGCTTTTTTCTTACTGACAGCTCGTCTTAATAAGTCGGCTTCACCAAGAGAAAAACCAGCCATTTGGTTGGCAACTTGAATGATTTGCTCTTGATAAACTATAACGCCGTAAGTTACTTCTAAAATAGGCGCTAAATCTGGGTGCGGATACTGAATTTTTTCTTTTCCATGCTTTCTAGCAATAAACGTATCAATTTGTTCCATTGGACCTGGTCGATATAGGGCATCTACCGCCACGACATCTTCAAAAGAAGTTGGTTTTAACTTCCGAAGTACTCGGCGAATTCCATCTGATTCAAATTGGAAAACGCCTGTTGTATCTCCTGTTTGGAAAAGCGTTAATGTTTTCTTGTCTTCTAAGGAAATATCCGCTAATGTTAATGGTTTTTCACTTGCGTAATTAACTGATTTTAAGACACGATCTAATAAGCTAAGATTTCTAAGTCCAAGGAAATCCATTTTAAGCAAACCGATTTTTTCGAGTTCACCCATAGCAAATTGCGTTAACCTAGCATCCCCACTACCTAATTGTAACGCCACTTGTTCAACAAGTGGCTTATCACTAATAACAATCCCAGCAGCGTGTGTCGAAATATGGCGTGGTAAGCCCTCAAGCTGACAAGCAACTTCCCAAATCATTTCGTTTTCTTTGGAACTTTTAATATGATTTTCTAAGCGTGGACTTTCTTGTAATGCTTTTGGCAGGGTCATTCCTAGTTGGCTCGGAATTAACTTCGACCATTCCGATAAAAGTACCGAATTTAAACCAAAACTTCTTGCTGTATCACGAATTGCCGCCTTCGCTGCTAATGTTCCGAATGTCCCGATTTGCGCAACATGTGCTTCTCCGTATTTGGAAACCACATAAGAAATAACTTCATCCCGGCGATTATCTGGAAAATCTAAGTCAATATCGGGCATCGTAATTCGTTCTGGGTTTAAAAATCGTTCGAATAACAAATTATAACGAATGGGATCTACATCCGTAATTCTAAGCGCATAGGAAACAAGCGAACCTGCTGCAGAGCCCCGACCAGGCCCAGTTAAGATTCCCGCTTCTCGAGAATAACGAATAACATCCCATACAATTAAGAAATAATCCGCAAAACCCATCTCCGTGATTACTTTTAACTCATAATCCAAACGATTTTGATATTCTCTTGTTAATAAATCACGTTCTTTTAAGCCTGCATAAGCAGTTTGTCGCAAAACATCAGATGCGTTTTGCTTTTCATCTAATGGAAATCTTGGCAATAAATGCTGATCTAGAGCAATCTCAACATGACATCGCTCAGCTAATTTCCCCGTTTCAAGACATGCTTGTTTTTCAAAATCAGTTTGCCAGTCACGTTCCATTTCATCTTGGGAGCTGAAATAATTTGGGCCAGCGAGTGGTAATGTTGTCCAGTCAACAGTGCGATTATCGCGTATCGCAGTCAAAACTTCCTTCGCTTGAGCGTCTTTTGGTTCCAAGTATTGGACATCTTTTGTCGCAACAACCGGCACCTCTTCTTCCGCGGAAAAAACCTCTATTTTGGCGAAAAGGCGCGGATTTTCTTTTTGTGCTGATAAATAAACAGATGAATTGCCAAATATCGCAACTAAGTTTTCGTAGGCTTCAAGTGCTCCGTCACGATTTTCTTCCATGAGAAGGCGCTCGATTTCTCCTTTGGCTCCTGGTGAAATAGCAATCAGATCACTACTATAAGCGCGCAGCCAACTTTGGGGTAATTCTGGTCCCTCTTCACGCGTTTGAATGGCACTTGCGATTTTTAATAACTGATGATATCCCGCGGTTGATTCCGCAATTAATATCAACTCATATGAATTAATTGGATTGAAGTAACCTTGTATTGTCACTGTCATCCCGATAATTGGTTTTATATCCGCCGCTAAACACTTTTGATAAAACTCGACTACTCCGTAAAGTACATTTTTATCCGTAATTGCTAAGGCTGGATAATGGTATTCTTTTGCTTTAGCGATGAGCTTATCAATGGATGCTGTACTAGAAAGCAAATCATAAGCACTCGCAACTTGTAAATGAACAAATCCCACTATCCTCTCTCCTTTCAAAACTCTCTTTTTCCATTATATCGGTTAAGCTAAAAAAAAGAAAGTGTGTTCGTGTTTTTATATAAAAATAAAGCCAGATAGCGTATCCAGCTTTATTTCTTAATTTATTTGGCTGCACAAATTTGCGCAAGTTTTGCTGTCATTGCTTTTATTTCTTTTTCATTATGCAGAGTAGCACCCGAAGCAAGCGGATGACCACCACCACCGTATTCTTTGGCCAGCTCATTAATAACTGGACCCTTTGAACGTAAACGCGCTCTAAAAACTGGTCCTTCTTGAATGAACATAATCCAGGCCTTGATTCCTTTTACATTTTCGATGCAAGAAACAAGTGCAGAAGCATCGCGCGGATTCACTTCAAATTCTTCTAAAAGTGTATCACTTAAATATACCGTAGCAGCACCATTTTCATCCATAACAAAATTTTGTAAAACATAGCCGGAAAGTTTGACTGTGTTTTTCGGAAGTTCATATAATTCACGGTAAAGTGCCGGACGATCAAACGGAAATGTTACTAAATGCGCAGATAAACGTAAAGTTTCTTCTGTCGTACTTGGATATAAGAAACGTCCTGTATCGCCAACAATCCCCGCATAAAGAAGTCTCGCGGCAGTTTCATTTAGAATTAATTCCTCTGAAAAAGATTCCCAAAAACTGACAATCATTTCGCTACAAGAAGAGGCAGTCGTATCTACCCATAGCAAGTCGCCATAAGCATCATCATTTGGATGGTGATCAATTTTGATTAATGCTTTACCTAAGTTAAAACGGTTGTCAGAAATCCGTTCTTGATTCGCGGTATCACAGACAATCACAAGCGCAGCCTTATAGATTTCATCGGTTATTTCATCTACTGCACCAAGAAATTGGAGCGACTCTTCATCATTTCCAACCGAGTACACTTTTTTCTCAGGAAAGCTTGCTCGAATAATTTCCGCAAGTCCCATTTGCGATCCATATGCATCTGGATCTGGTCTTACATGTCTATGCAAAATAATCGTTTCATATTGTTTTATTTCGTTTAAAATCTTACTTTTCATTGTTTCGCCTCTGTTTCTTTTTAACGTTCCATCATTTGACAAGCGACAATAGCTTTTCCGGTCAAAATTCCTTCTAAGTATAGCTCCACATCTAACTTACCAGCTTTACGTCCCATTTCTAATATTCGCGGTTTAATAACAATTGTCGCGTCCATTTGAACAGGTTTAAGAAAATACATTGTTACATTTTCAATTGCCACATTACGTTTTTTCATAGAAAATAATTTTTGTTGTACGACTTCACATACCACTTGGGTAAAAACACCGTAGGATAAAGTCCCAAGCGAATTGGTCATTTGCGGACTTACTTTAAATTCATAATCCGCTTCTTCACCAGCATCCGCTTTTTCGGAAAGTTGATTCGCAATGGTATCATCAATGGTTTCACCGACTTGAGGTTGTTTTTGAATCATTTGCATGGATTTCAAAATGTCCTGTCTACTAACAATTCCGATTAATGTTAAATCATCTTTGACGACCGGAATGACTTCAATGCTCTCCCAAATCATCATATGAGCTACTGAAGCAACACTCATTTTCGGACCAACAGTTAGCGGGTTTTTTGTCATCACTCGTTCGATTGAAATGCTTGGATTTTTTTCTAAGATATCTTTACTCGTAACCATACCCGTTAGTCGCATTGCCCGATTTACTACAGGAAAACGACTATGTCCAGTTGCTTCTTCCATTTTATGCCAGTCTTCTACTTTATCGGATGTGGATAGATAAGCAGTTGTTTCGAGTGGCGTTAAAATATCCTCTACAAACACCACTTCTTTTTTTATCAATTGGTCATAAATCGCCCGGTTGATCATTGTCGCAACTGTAAACGTATCATACGAAGTCGACAAAATTGGTAATTCTTTCTCATCAGCTAACTGTTTCACTTCGTCGTCCGTATCAAAACCACCAGTAATAAGCACCGCAGCACCACGTTTTAAAGCTAATTCATGCGCACTTACTCGGTTCCCGACGATTAACAAGTTTCCAGCATCCGTATATCGTTCCATTGCTTCCACCGTCATCGCGCCAATGACAAATTTATTAAGCGATTTATAAAGCCCAGCACGGCCACCAAGCACTTGTCCATCAATCATATTTACAATTTCAGCAAAAGTTAACTTCTCGATACTATCTTTTTGTTTCCGCTCAATTCGAAGTGTCCCAACTCGTTTAATAGTAGAAACAAACCCAATTATTTCCGCGTCTTTAATCGCCCGGTAAGCAGTTCCCTCACTAACAGACAAGTTTTTCGCGATTTTTCGTACAGATATTTTTTCTCCAACTGCTAGATTTTCAATGTATTTTAAAATCTGTTCATGTTTTGTGGCCACGACTCGTTCACCCATTCCTATTTAGTTAGATTTCGATACTTTCACCAATTTCAAGTACTTTTCCAGAAATACCTTCATCCAGTGATGCAACAAATTTATGTGGATCTTGCTCAATTAACGGAAATGTATTGTAATGCATTGGAATAACTAATTTTGTTTGTAAAAACCGTGCCGCAATTGCCGCATCTTCCGGTCCCATTGTAAAATTATCGCCAATCGGTAAGAAAGCTACATCTAACGGATTTAATTCCCCAATTAATTTCATATCAGAAAATAAACCTGTATCACCAGCAAAATAAATATTTTTATTTTCTATCGTAAACACAACCCCAGTTGGAAAACCAAGATTAATTATACGTCCATTGCGAACTGTTTGTGAACCATGAAAAGCTTGTGTCAACTTCACTTGACCAAATTCAAATTGTCTTTTCCCACCAATATGCATTGCTGCAATATTTTCAAGACCATCTTCTACAGCTAAAAATGAAGCTAAATCTGCATTACAGATGACTGTTGCTCCAGAATTTTTAGCAATTTCAACTGTATCACCAACATGATCATCATGTCCATGCGACAGAACAATAAAATCCGGCATTTGCTCTTCTGCTTTTAAATCACACTTTTCATTTCCAGAAATAAATGGATCAACTAAAATAGTTGTATTTCCAGTAATAATTTTAATACAAGACTGACCATGAAATGAAATCTTCATGTTAAAAACTTCCTTCCCGATTAATTATTCTATGTGTATTATTGTACCACTATTATTATAAACTAATATATAACACCTCGTAAACTATGAGGTGTTTATTAGCAAAATATTTCCATCACATGTTATCATGATAGTGAAATCAATTGGAAAGAAGGTACAATAATGGAAAAAAATATCGATGTCTTACAAAATTGGTTAAAAGACCAAGGTGCCGAGGTTGCATTTTTGACAGATCCAGAGAATATCGCTTACTTCTCAGGTTATCATAGCGAGCCTCATGAACGTGTACTTGGTTTAGCCGTATTCCCTGAAAGTGAACCGTTTTTATTTACGCCAGCATTAGAGGTAGAAGATTTGCGTGGCGGCGATTGGACACATCCTGCATATGGATATAACGATACAGAAAATCCGTTCACCATCATTGCAGATGAAATCAAAAAACGTGTAGCAAATCCAACTAAATTTGCTATTGAAAAAAAACATATGAGTGTAGACCGTTTTGAACAATTAAGCGGACTCTTCTCGGGTTGCTCTTTTATTCCGATTGAACACAAGATTGAACAAGTTCGTCTTATTAAAACAGAAGCAGAACTGAAGATTTTAAAAGAAGCTGCTTTACTTGCTGATTACGCAGTACAAGTAGGTGTAGACGAAATCGCAGAAGGTAAAACAGAAGCAGAAATCGTTGCAAAAATCGAATATGAAATGAAGAAAAAAGGCGTAACGGCGATGTCTTTCGATACGATGGTACTAACTGGAAAAAATGGCGCCTTGCCTCATGGGACACCTGGTGAAACAAAAATCAAAAAAGGCGATTTAGTTTTATTTGATTTAGGTGTTGTTCACAAAGGCTATTGCTCTGATATTACACGTACAGTTGCTTTTGGTGATATTTCTGATGAACAGAAAAAAATTTATGACACTGTTTTAGAAGCACAAGTTTCTGCAGTGGAAAAAGTAAAAGCTGGAGTGAAAGCAAGCGAAATCGACTTAACTGCTAGAAATATTATTCGTGAAGCTGGATACGGCGATTATTTCCCACATCGTCTTGGTCATGGACTTGGCGCGAGTGTGCATGAATTCCCTTCTATTACGGAAACAAACAATATGGAGTTACAAGAAAATATGGTATTTACTATTGAGCCTGGTATTTATGTTCCAGGTGTTGCTGGTGTGCGTATTGAAGATGACCTCGTTGTCACAAAAGATGGTGTACAAGTACTGACAGAGTTTCCGAAAACATTACAAGTAATCAAATAATAAAACAGCGAACTTCCTCTGGGAAGTTCGCTGTTTTATTAAAGTAATTCTTTACTATCTGTATAAACTAATCCAAGTGAGTCAGCAACAGCTTTATAAGTAATATGACCTTGATAAGTATTTAAACCACGAAGTAAGTATGGGTCTTTTTTCACTGCTATTTCAAGTCCTTGATTGGCCAGTTTTAATCCGAATGGTAATGTTGCATTTGTAAGTGCTAAAGTAGACGTCCGCGGAACTGCTCCTGGCATGTTCGCAACCGCATAATGTAGCACGCCATATTTTTCATAAGTTGGATTATCATGAGTGGAAACATGGTCGGTTGTTTCAAAAATCCCACCTTGATCAATTGCGATATCTACTAGCACTGAACCTGGAATCATTTGTTTAATAACGTGCTCTTTAACAAGTTTCGGCGCTTTTGCTCCTGGAATTAATACTGCCCCAATAACTAAGTCCGCCTTTTTCACAGCTGTTTCAATATTAAAATCATTTGACATTAATGTTTGTACCTGATTACCAAAAATATCATCTAATTCGCGAAGTCGTTTTAAATTCATATCCAGAATCGTTACATTTGCGCCTAAACCTGCTGCGATTTTAGCTGCATTTGTTCCAGCAATTCCACCGCCAATAATAACCACTTCGCTTTTCTCCACTCCAGGAACTCCGCCTAAAAGCACACCCATTCCACCATTCGTTCTTTGTAAAAATTGGGCACCGATTTGCGCTGCCATTCGTCCAGCAACTTCACTCATTGGCGAAAGTAATGGCAATGAATGATCCGCAAGTTCTACTGTTTCATAGGCGACACTATTTACTTTACTTTCCATCAAAGCTTTTGCAAGTGTTGGTTCATTTGCTAAGTGTAAATAAGTGAAAAGTAATAGATTTTCTTTAAAATAAGTATACTCTGATGCAATTGGTTCTTTCACTTTTACAACCATGTCCACATCCCAAGCTTCTTTAGCCGTTTCAACAATTTTTGCTCCCGCTTGCACAAAATCAGCATCTTGATAATTAGAGCCAATCCCCGCGCCTTTTTCAATATATACAGTATGACCTGCATTCACATAAGAAAAAACACTTGCCGGGGTCATCGCTACCCTATTCTCATTATTTTTTATCTCTTTTGGTACGCCGATTAACATGAAAATCACTCTCCTCAGTATAGGTATAATAGACTATAAAAGATTTTCTACACCCCCATGCTAACACAATATACCTAAGTTGTAAAAAATTAACTAATCGAAATTCAAACAAAAGATTTAGAAAAAATACAAAATATCTATGGAAAGTTAATTTATTTTTCATTTTATGGTTCTTTTAGGAAAAAAAGGGTAAAATATAAATATAGAAGATACATATATCTTGATTGGAGGAATTATTATGTTACAGCAATACGAAAGAGTTTTAGTAGCAGTTGATGGATCCAAAGAAGCAGAAAGAGCCTTCCAAAAAGCAATTCAAGTGGCTAATCGTAACGATGCAGCGCTTGGTCTAGTTCATGTTATTGATACACGCGCATTTTCATCTGTTGCCAATTATGATACTAGCATGGCTGACAAAGCTACTGAATATGCGGATGAATTACTGAGTGGTTATAAAGAAGATGCCTTAAAAGCAGGAGTAACAAAAGTAGAAAGCTACATCGAATATGGTTCACCAAAAACAGCTATTACAAAAGAAGCAGCAAAAGCTTTCCAAGCAGATTTGATCATGTGTGGCGCTACTGGCCTAAACGCCGTAGAACGGTTATTGATTGGTAGTGTATCTGAATATATTATTCGCCACTCCCCTTGTGATGTTCTTGTTGTTCGTAACGATGTACCTGATTATAAATAAAATGAAAAAAAGCTCCTTCTTTTTAAAAGAAGGAGCTTTTTTGGGTTTTAACGGTTATTTTTAATTGTTTCTACATCACGAGCAATCATTAATTCTTCGTTTGTAGGAATAATAATAACTTTTACCGGAGAGTGTGGATAGTTAAGGAATCTTTCTTCTCCGCGCACTTGGTTAAGTGCTGGATCCCAATATACGCCCATGAATTCAAGTCCACGAAGTACTTTTTCACGAATGTAAGAACTGTTTTCACCAATACCTGCTGTAAAGATAATTGCATCTACACCATTCATGCGAGCTGCATAAGAACCAATGTATTTATGGATACGGTCCACGAAAACTTGAAGTGCAAGTTCTGCGCGGTCGTTTCCTTTCGCTGCTTCATCTTCTAAATCACGAAGATCACTTGAAATACCAGATACGCCAAGCATTCCAGATTCTTTGTTTAATACATCAAGTACTTGTTCTGCCGTTTTACCTGTTTTTTCCATAATAAATGGAATAAGCGCTGGGTCAATATTACCAGAGCGAGTTCCCATAGAAACACCTGCTAGTGGAGTGAATCCCATAGAAGTGTCCATTGATTTCCCGCCTTCAATTGCAGCAATACTAGCGCCATTACCTAAGTGACAAGTAAGTAAACGTAATTCTTCCACAGGACGACCTAGAAGTTCTGCTGCACGTTCGGATACATATTTGTGACTTGTACCATGGAAACCATATTTACGAATACCATAGTCTTCATAGTAGCTGTATGGCAAGCTGTATAGATAGCTTGCTGGTGGCATTGTTTGGTGAAAAGCTGTGTCAAATACAGCAACTGAAATAACATCAGGTAGAATTTTGCGGAAAGCTTTAATTCCAGTAACATTAGCTGGGTTATGAAGCGGCGCAAGTTCAGATAATGCTTCAATATCTTTAATTACTTGGTCATCAATATAAACGGATTCAGGGAATCTTTCTCCACCATGAACTACACGGTGACCTATTCCAGTGATTTCGTCATAAGAACCAATAACTTTATGGTTAATTAATTTTTCTAGTAGCATTTGAACAGCAATTTCATGATCAGGAATATCAATAATTTCTTTGATTTTTTCTCCGTCTACAGTAATTGTGAAAATAGAATCTTTTAAACCAATTCTTTCTACAATCCCTGCTGTAATAACACGTTCAGATGGCATATCATATAATTGGAATTTCAGTGAAGAACTTCCGGCGTTAATTGCAATCGTTTTTTCCATTTTGTTTTTGTCAATTCCTTCCATTATTGTTTCCTCTTGAACCAGTTCTCTATTTCAGCTAAAATCGGTGCTGTTACGCTTGGATCTGTTAGTGAAGAGAGATTGGCCAGTAAAACTTCTTTTGGCGGCTTTACATTTACATCCGCTTTTCGTAAAATCAAGATGCTTTTTCGTGCTTGTTCAGACTTAAACAGTGTTTCAGGTAATTTAATAATTCCCTCAATATGACCGTTTTTCTTGATAAACTTGTCCACCTTAGCAAAGTCACTAGTCCCAAACATTGCGTCAGGTACCAAGAAGAATAGATATCCTCCTGGTTTTGTGTAGCGCATTCCTTGTTCTATAAACAAGAAATGTGCAAATGAATGCCCTTCTTCACGGCAAAGTTCAAATGTTTTCGCATTTTCGTCATCCGGATAATAACCAACTGGTAAATCACTAATTACTATATCTACCGGATCCACTAATAAATTAGCTAATCCATCTTGATGAAGTAAAGTCATTTTTTGTCGTTGTAAATCCGCTCCTACGAGTGCAAGAGAAATAAGCAAATCATCTACATCCACACCACTCGCATGAACTGTTACATCACCTTTTAGCTCTAGTTGATTAATCACGGTGGTTAAAAGGTTTGCTGTCCCACATGCTGGATCCAAAATAGAGATATTTTTCTTCTTTCGAATCACTTTTTCAAGTAAATATGCCACAATAAATCCGATGGAATCTGGTGTCATCTGGTGATTCACTTGAATACCATGTTTCATGCCTTTAAGTAGTGCTAATTGAAGACCTTTGCGGATTTCTTCATTTGAGAAATTCTCGAGTTCGATACTTTCGTAAGACTCTTGCAATTTCAATTGTTTTTCAGAAGACAACTCTTCTTTTTGTAAAACTTCTTTTTGAAACAAGTTTTCTCCTGTTTCATAGACCGCTTCCAAATAGCTTATTTCAAGCTCATTTTGCAAGATAATAGCTGTATTATCAAGCACTTGAAATAATTCTTGCGTTGCTTCATTTGCCAAAAGTAACACCTCGAATTTTTATCATTACTAACACCACCAAACATTATACAGTATTTTCAAAGAATGTGAAAGGATTTTCTATAGTAAAATAGGAATTATCTACTGAGAATAATTAATTAGAATTAGTACAGTTTATTTTTAGTATTAATACAGAAAAAGCCTTCCTGTTCAAAGGAAGACTTTTAAAATTTATGCTTTTTTCGCTGCTTCAATTGCGGCTTCATAATTTGGATGATCACTGCCTTCTGGAACTACTTCTTTATATACTATTTCTCCGGCTGCATTAATAACGAATACGGAACGCGCTAGTAAGCGAAGTTCTTTCATTATCACACCGTATGCTTCTCCAAAAGAAAGATCACGGTGGTCAGATAAAGTAATAGCATTTGGCAACCCTTCCGCAGCACACCATTTCTTTTGTGCAAATGGTAAATCAACGGAAATGGTTAAAACAACTGTATTATCCAGATTGCTTGCTTCTTCATTAAATTTACGGGTTTGTGTAGAACAAACACTTGTATCAATTGAAGGAACCACACTGATAAGTCTCACTTTACCGTCATAATCGTGCAAAGTTACTTCTTCTAAGTCTCTATTTACCACAGTGAAATTTGGCGCTTTATCGCCTACTTTTCTTTCCGTACCAACTAACGTAACTGGATTATGTTTAAATGTTACTTGTGTCATTTTTCTTCCTCCTTTAATTTGAAGCTTCTATTTCATTTTAAAGAAGATAATCACTATAAGCTAATTTTTTGCTCCATTTGTCCATTTTTCATCTAGCTCTAAGTAACCTACATGGACTACAGATGTCGATTCCAGTAAATCAGCAATTCCTTGTTTGTTTGGTGTAAAAGCACATACAACATATAAAGGCCAAATTGTTTTTAATACAAACCGCATTGCTCCCTCTCGGAAAAGCACTGTTAGCCAAGTTAATTTCGTCCGATCTAAATTTACTACACGAAGACCAAAAAGCATTTTCCCAAGCGTTTGTCCAAAAAATTTAGTCATGAGAATAAAATATATCAAAAAGACAACTGTAGTTAAAATCCAATAAGTAGTGAAAAAACTAGTATCCATTGATAAATCCATTACTCGGAAAATAGGATTTACGATAATGCCGCTAATTGCTGTAATAGCAATTAAATCAATTATATAAGCCAAAAACCGTATCCAAAAGCCAGCAAAATATTGCTTAGGTATTGCTTCCTCTGGCGGAATGGCTGGTTCATAATGATAGACTTGACGCTTATTCTCAAAAGCCATGTTTTCGTTGCCCATTTGTGCTTCTCCTTTCAGATTATTCTCCATATAAGTACATCATCCTTGGTGCTTTTAGGGTTCCTGTTAATTTAATTAATTGTGTAATATCTGTATTTTGTCCAGTTATTTTTTGGGCAGTTGCTGAGAATAAAGAGCTAAAACCAGTTGGTTCATCATATTGGATGACAGAAGCGTTGGATAATTTCTTTTCTTTTTTCAGGGCTTCAAGGGCATCTTCTTGATAACCAAATGCGTCTATTAAACCATTTTCTTTTGCTTGACGTCCATCATAAATACGACCATCTGCAATTTTACGTACTTGCTCTTCACTCATATCTCGGCCACTAGCAACAACTTTGACAAACTCATTGTAGGAATCATCTATCATCGACTGCATAATTTTTTTCTCTTCCTCAGTCATTGGTCTTGTTGCGCTCATAATATCTTTATGAGCCCCACTTTTAATTGTATTGTCTGAAATTCCTAGTTTTTTCATTAATTCGCTATAGTCATAGCCTTGCATAATAACTCCAAGCGAACCAGTTAATGTCTCTTTACTTGCAAAAATCTTATCGGCTGGAGCTGAAATGTAGTATCCGCCAGAAGCTGCCATACTTCCCATAGAAACATAAAACGGAATGGAGCGTTCTTTTTGGATTTGTAATATTTTATCTCTAATTTGTGCTGATTCCATTACTCCGCCACCTGGTGAGTTGACATATAAGAGAACCCCTTTAATTGATTCATCATCTCTCACTTGCTCTAACTGATCCATAAAGAACGAATGATTATAGCCCTCTGAACCAAAAATAGAACTAGTTTCTCCTGTGTCTTGGATTGTTCCATCAACAGATAAAACGGCAATTTTATTTGGTCCGGCATCTTCAATTACTGTTTCTGTAAGTTCATTTGTCCCTGCAAATAAGCTATCAATAATGGCTGTTTCCTCTTCTTTTTCTTTAGCTGCAAACTGATTTGATGTCACTTTTGCTAATGCACTAACAATTAAAAGTGCAAAAACAATTCCAAGTGCAATCCATCTTTTAGCGTTCATTAAATTCTCCCCTTTTTTCATTTAGATACTGTAATAATACCAGTCCTCTTTATTTTGTACAAATTTTCTCTTAAATTGTGTCCCATTTCACTTTTTTACTAGATGAAGAAAGAAATTGCTTCTAAGTCATGTTATAATAAGTTTGTTGATTAAAATTGGATTCTGGAGGGACAACTAACATGGCAAAAACTATTTTTTATTTTTCCTATCGAAAAACAGAAGAACTACATGCAAAAGCAAAAGAACTAAAGAAAATTACGACTGATTATGGTTATGAATTAACTGATGACTATCAAAAAGCAAACGTTATTATCAGTATTGGTGGTGATGGTGCTTTTCTTAAATCCGTAAGAGAAACCGGCTTCCGTCAAGATTGTTTATATGCAGGAATTGCGCTAACAGAACAATTAGGTCAGTATTGCGATTTCCATATTAATCAATTGGATGAAATCATTAAAGCTGCCATTGAAGATCGTTGGTTAGTTCGTCGTTATCCAACTATTTACGGTACAGTAAATAATACTAAAGCTTTTTATGTGTTGAATGAATTTAATATTCGTTCTTCTATTATCAGAACCCTGACAATAGATCTTTATATTAATGATTCTCACTTTGAGACGTTCCGAGGCGATGGAATGGTTATCTCCACACCAACAGGAAGTACAGCTTATAATAAATCTGTAAATGGTTCTATCGTGGATCCACTTCTTCCATCTATGCAAGTAAGTGAACTAGCTTCTATTAACAATAACAAATTCCGTACACTAGGGTCTTCTTTCATTCTTAGTCCAAAACGTAAACTACGTATTGAGATTGCGTCTGAAGAAGGGAATAATGAGTTCCCAATGATTGGAATGGACAGTGAAGCACTTAGCATTCAACATGTTCATGAGGTAAACCTAGAAGTAGGCGATCGTTTTATCAATATTATCAAACTTCCGAAAAATTCTTTCTGGGATAAAGTTAAGCGTAATTTCTTATAATAAAAAGAGTCTGGCGTAGCTGCCAGACTCTTTTTATTTTGCTTCCAAAATAGCTGCTAGTAATGCTTTTTGTGCGTGAAGTCTATTTCCTGCTTGTTGATAAATAACCGAATGCTCTCCGTCAATAATTTCCGTTGTCACTTCTTCTTCCCGATGTGCTGGTAAACAATGTAAAAAATGATAATCCGGCTTTGCAACACTCACTAAATCAGCATTCACTTGGTATTTTTTACCAAAATCTGCCAAACGTTTTGCATTTTCATCCTCCTGGCCCATACTTGTCCAAACATCAGTGTAAATAAAATCAGCATCTGTAGCCGCCATTTTCGGGTCCTCAGTTATCAAAATATTAGCGCCACTTTGGTCTGCCAATTTTTTTGCAGTAGCGAGAATTGTTTCGTCGACCTCATACCCTTTTGGCATCGCAAGGCGAATATCTAAACCAACCATCGCACTAGCTAAAAGTAATGAATGGCACACATTATTACCATCACCGATATAGGCTAATTTGATACCTTCCAACTGATCTTTCCATTCATAAATAGTCATTAAATCTGCCAACGCCTGACATGGATGATGTAAATCAGTTAAGCCATTAATTAGCGGAATTGCCGCATGATGTGCTAATTCTTCTACTTTTTCATGACTAAACGTCCGAATCATTATCGCATCAATATATTCTGACATCACATGTGCCGTATCTTTAATTGGTTCCCCGCGACCAATTTGCAATTCTTTGGAACTCATCACAATTGCTTGCCCACCTAATTGTAAAATTCCCGCCTCAAAAGAAACCCGTGTTCTTGTAGAAGGTTTATCAAATATCATTCCTAAAATTTTCCCACTTAAAATATGACTATAATGAGCTGGATTCGTCTTCATCGCGACAGCTAACTTAATAATATCTATCAATTCTTCTTTGTTCCATTCAAGCAAACTGAGCATATCTTTACCAGTTGTATTATTTTTAGCATACATTGTCATCCCTCTTCACTCCCAATCAATTGGTTTTCCAAAACGTTTTTCAATAAATGAGCGGCTTGATCGATTTCTGCATAACTAACGGTTAAAGGCGGCAAGATTCTAAGCACATTTGGCCCAGCAGTTAGTATTAATAACCCATTATCTCGTAGTTCCTTTACAACTGGTTCTGCCGTATTTTCCAGTTCTATTCCTATAAGAAAACCTTCGCCGCGAACAGCTGAAACATTATCTAATACTTCCACATCTTCTTCCAACAAGTTTCTGAAATAATCCGCTTTGGCATTTACATCTTCGAGAAATCCCGCTTGCTTCATTGTTAATAAAATCTCTTTTGCACAAGCAAGTGCCAGTTTGTTTCCTCCAAAAGTAGAACCATGGCTTCCTGCACCAAAAGCGCTACTTAAGTTTACTTTTCCAACCATTGCTCCAATCGGCAAGCCATTTCCAAGTCCTTTTGCTAAGGTGAATATATCCGGATCTAAACCAATTTGCTCAAAACCATAAAGAGTTCCTGTTCGACCCATCCCTGTTTGGACTTCATCAATAATTAATAGCGCGCCCACTTTTTTGCAAAGCATTTGAACTTCTAGTAACCATGCTGCATTTGCTGGGATTACGCCACCTTCCCCTTGAATAATTTCTAACATGACAGCAGCTGTGTTTTCATCTAATTCTTCTCGAAAAGCTTTTATATTATTGTAAGGTACGTATGTAAATCCGGGAACCAGTCCTCCGAAACCTTGATTAATTTTCGCTTGTCCTGTAGCTGACATAGAACCGAATGTGCGGCCATGGAAAGATTTTTCAAAAGTGATTATTTTCTCTTTACCTGTATATTTTCTTGCTAATTTAAGAGCAGCCTCATTAGCTTCTGTTCCGCTATTACAAAAGAAAACTTGCTTATTGTCCCCGTCAGTAATTAATTTTGCCACGCTTTCTTGTAAAGCACATTCGTATAAATTCGATGTATGCCAAATATTCGCTACTTGAAGTTGAAGTGCTTCTGTCACATTATCTGGGCAATGTCCTAAGTTACAAACTGCAATCCCACTGGTAAAATCAAGATATGTTTTACCCGCTTTATCTGTCACAACAGTCCCTTTTCCTTCGACTAAATCAATGGGAAATCTATTATAAGTCGGAAAAACATGTTTCACCCAATCGCCACCTTGCTTCTTATTTTTGTTCCTGCATTTTCTAGAGAGTCTGTAATAATCACTTGGCCAACCCCATGTTTAGCGGCAAAAGCAGCACTTTCTAATTTAGGAATCATTCCACCTTTTATAACCCCAGATGTTTGTAATTTATTTATTTCTGTGGTATTAATTTCACTGATAATTTCTGATTCGTTTTTTACACCTGGGACGTCTGTTAGTAAGTAAAGAGCTTCTGCCTTTAATGCGCTAGCTACTTCACAGGCTGCAGTATCAGCATTGACATTTAACCAATTATAGGTGTTGTCTATACCAAGAGGTGCGATGACTGTAATGATATTTCCAGCTAGCAATTGTTCGATTAAATTGGTTTTTACTTTTGTGATTTTACCAACGAGCCCTAAGTCCCTATCATTCAATCGCTCCGCTTCCAGTAAACCTGTATCCCCAGCGTTCAAACCTATAACAGAAATGCCTCGTTTTTGAAAAGCTGATGTGATAGTAGGTTGCACTTGACCGATTAAGACCATTTTTGTAACTTCTAGCGCTTGTTGATTAGTGATACGTAAACCATTTTTAGTTTCAACAGGAATTTGCAGAGCCTCCATCATTTTTGTTATATAATGACCACCACCGTGAACAAGAACTATTTTCTTTTCTGCACCTTGCCACTCCGTAATTTTTTGGAAGAAATTTTCTGTTAAATTATCACTTGCTGTGCCGCCTAGTTTAATGACTATTATATTTTCCATTCTTACGCCTCCTTACGTTCGGTAGCATGCATTGATTTTGACATAATCGTAACTTAAGTCACAACCCCACGCTGTCCCTGACTCAAGACCGATATGAAGATTCACTTCAATAACAATATGTTCTTCTTCCAAGTAGGCATCTAACGCTTCTTGATTAAAAATTGTTTGGCTGCTATGATGGAGTATTTCTATACCACCGATTTTAATTGTAATATTGTCTGGTGCAAATCGACCACCTGAATATCCAATAGCGCAAATAATACGCCCCCAATTACCATCTCCGCCAAAAGCCGCCGTTTTTACGAGACTAGAAGAAACAATTTTTTTAGCAATCATTCTTGCATCTTCTTTCTTTGTTGCACCATTTACTTGGACTTCGATGAGTTTCGTTGCGCCTTCACCATCTCGCGCAATACTTTTGGCAAGGTGTTCAGTGACCGCTTGAAACATGTCAGCAAATTTTTCAAACTCAGCTGTTCCTTCTTCAAGTGGCGGATTTTTCGCACACCCATTTGCCATGACAACTACCATATCATTCGTAGAAGTATCACCATCTACGGTTATTTGATTGAAAGTTTTGTCTACTTTAACTTTTAATAATTTTTGCAATAATTCAGCTGGAATATCGGCATCTGTCGTAATAAAAGCAAGCATGGTCGCCATATTCGGATGAATCATTCCCGACCCTTTCGCGACCCCTGACATTGTAATCTTTTTACCAGCAATTTCAATTTGGAAACTGATTTGTTTTTGAAAAGTATCTGTCGTTAAAATAGCTTCTTCAAAATTGGCTGCATTTCCCATTTGTTTTTCTAGCATATTGATTCCAGCAATTATTTTTTCCATTGGTAGCATATCGCCAATAATCCCTGTCGAAGCAACTGCGACTGAATCAAGTGGAATTTCTAGTCTTTCAGCAGTTTTCGCCCGCATGGAAAGTGCATCTAACATCCCTTGATTCCCTGTACACGCATTAGCATTTCCGCTATTTACGATAATTGCTTGTAACTTCGCGTTATTTTTAAAAGAATCTTTTGTTACAAAAATGGGTGCGGCTTGCATTTGGTTCATCGTATAAACAGCAGCAGAATTAGCTGGAACCTCTGAATAAATCCACCCAATATCATTCCTTTTTCTTTTAAGCCCCGCATGTTTACCGTCAGCATAAAAACCTTTGGGCGAAGCGATATCCCCTTTAATAAGTTCCATTTAAATTTCCCCTTTCACGGATAGACTGGAATAAAACCTAATCCGTCATTTTCAGCAAAATTCGCCATTATATTTAAATTTTGAATTGCTTGACCAGCTGCTCCTTTGACCAAATTATCAATCACAGAAACAATCGTGATTACGTTTGTTATCTCGTTATAAGCAAGTCCAATATCACAGTAGTTAGAAGCAGTTACTTGTTTGACAGTTGGATAAACATTTTCTTTTTGGATGCGGACAAATGGCGCATTTTCGTAGGTGGATTCATATAGTTTATGTAGTTCTTCCCAAGCGATTGGTTTTTTCGGTCTTACGTAGATAGTTGTGAAGATTCCTCTTGTGATCGGAATTAGTGAAGTAGAAAATTGGATTGCTGGGATACTTTCATCCCATTTCGTTAATTGCTGCATAATTTCCGGAATGTGTTGATGAGAATTCATTTTATATAGAGTCATATTTTCATTTGTTTCTGTGAAATGAGTGCTGGTAGATGGTACTTTTCCTGCCCCAGATATACCAGATTTAGCATCTACAATAATAGAGGTAGGTTCAATTAACTGCTTTTTCACAAGTGGCGCTAGCCCTAACAATGTCGCGGTTGCATAACATCCCGGATTAGCAATAAAAGTTGATTCTTTATTCTCTCGAAATTCTGCTAAGCCATATTCCGCTCTCATTAAGTAGTTTTCTAGTGGCGCACTTTTCTCATACCATTTTTCATAAAGCTGACTATTCTTTAGTCGAAAATCTCCGGATAAATCAATGACATTTAGCCCTGCGTCTATATAAGGTAAGGCAATATCTTTTGAAATGCCAGAAGGTGTAGCAAGAAAAACTGTTTCACTTTTTTCGATGATATCTTTTGGATTTATTTTTTCTAAAGGACTAGCTTCTAAATTTTTTAGATGAGGATACAAGTTTGATAGTAAGTTAGTTTGGTTTGAAAAACTATGTAACGTTGCAATGTCAACAGAAGAATGCTGTTGAATTAAACGAATTAACTCTAACCCACTATATCCCGTCGCTCCAATGATGGAAACTTTCACTCTAACCCCTCCCGTTAATTATTAAAGGATACTTTTCATTATAATCATGTATATTTATAAAGTCAAATGGTTTTTTATTAGTTATTAAAACTATTTTATGCACTTAATTACGTTTTTATGTATTTAATATACAAAAAAACCGTTTACCCTATAAAAGGATAAACGGCCTATCTTAAAATAAATCTGCAAATTCATCTTTCACTTGTGTATTTTCCGTAATGTTAACTGTGATGGTTTCAATATTATCTAATGCTTTCGTTATTAAACTATCAAAATCAGTAAAACTTTCATAACGCTCGATTTTATCTAGTTTCGGTTTTGTTTTAGGGGAAGGTGGCGTAAAAATTGTACAGCAATCTTCAAATGGTTGGACAGATAAATTATAAGTATCAATTTTTTGTGCTATTTGAATAATTTCATTTTTGTCCATCGAAACAACTGGACGGATAATTGGAGTTGTAGTTACTGCATTAATTGCTAGCATACTTTCTAATGTTTGACTGGCAACTTGTCCCAAGCTTTCTCCATTAACAATTGCTAACCCATTTCTTTTACGACGAAGTTCATCTGTAATCTTAAGCATCATTCGACGTGTAACAGTCATAATCACACTTTCAGGAATTTGCTGCTTAATCATTTCTTGAATCTCAGTAAATGGAACAATGTGCATTTTCACTTCGCCGCCATATTTTGCTAATTTTGCTGCAAGATCCACTGCTTTTTGTTTTGCCTGTTCACTTGTGTAAGGTGGACTATGAAAATGCACCGCTTCAATTTCCACACCACGTTTTTGCGCTAAATAGCCCGCCACTGGACTATCAATTCCACCAGATAGCATTAACATTGCTCGACCTGATGAACCAACTGGAAGACCTGCTGCCCCAATAATTGTTCGACATGACAAAAACACGCCTTCTTTTCGTACATCTATCGTTAATTTCACATCGGGATTTTTTACATTTACTGATAAATCTTCTATATTTTGCAACACATAAGCACCGATTTCTTGATTTATTTCATTCGAATCAAGTGGGAACTCTCGGTGGCTTCGTCTTGCAGCTACTTTAAAAGTACCATTTTGCTCGTGAACATCTTGAACTAAGGCCAGTGCCGCATTTTTTACTTCATCTAGCTCTAAGTTCACTCGGACAGCTGGACTAAATGATTGAATGCCAAAAATTGGTTTCAAACGTTCTTCTGCAAGCTTGTGATCTTCCCCGTTCAAAATAATGTACATCCGGTCGCGTTCTCCGTGAATACGCACTTCTGGCAAATCTTTCATTGCCCGTTTTACATTATGCGCTAGCCTTGTCACAAATTGCTTTCTGTTTTTTCCTTTAGTAGATAATTCTCCATATCTAATTAATATACGATCAAATTCCAATTTATTTCACCACTTTATTTAGATTTTCAATAATTTCTTGCAATTTTTGAATAAAAATTTTCGCCTCTGACAAACGATTTTCATAAGAGAGACTCACTCTTACTGCACCAGTTGCCTCTTCATCTGTTACGCCCATTGCTTTCAACGTACTACTTGCCAATTTTTGTTTAGAAGAACAAGCGCTTGTTGTTGAAATGTAAATATCTTCTTTTTCAAGTGCATGAACTAGGACTTCCCCGCGATGACCTTTTGCCGAAAAACAAATGATATGCGGAGCGGCAACACTTTTTTTCGTATGAACGGTCATATCTGGCATATAAGCAATTTCTGATAGTAAATAATCGCGAATTTCGATTAATTCTGAGGTATTTTGTTCGTTTTCCAGAGCTAACCTTAAAGCTTTAGCCAAAGCAACTCCTCCAGCTAAATTTTCTGTTCCACTACGATAGCCCATTTCCTGACCACCACCAAGAATTTCTGGATGCAAATGAACATTTTTCTTTTTAAAAAGGACTCCCGTTCCACGCAAAGCATGAAATTTATGCCCTGAAAAAGTAAGTAAATCAATCGCCATTTGTCCGATTTCTAAAGGAACCTTGCCAATACCTTGAACAAAATCAACATGAAAGAAAGTATGTTCTCGATTAGCAATTGTTTCACCAATTTCTTGAAGAGGCTGAATACTTCCCACTTCATTATTTACACCCATAATTGAAATTAAAATCGTTTCTTTTGTTAAAGCAGCTTTTAATTCCTCTAAATCAATCACACCATTTTTATTTACTTGTAAATAGGTTACTCTAAAACCGTTACTTTCCAATTCTTCCATTACTATTCGCACTGATGGATGTTCGATACGCGAAGTAATAATATGATTTCCACGATTTTTATAACTATAAGCAAGCCCTTTTATTGCTAAATTGTTCCCTTCTGAGCCACCAGATGTAAAAATAATTTCTTCTGATAAAACGCCAAGCATAGTGGCTATTTGTTTTCTAGATGTATCCAGCAATTCTTTAGATTTAGCCCCAAAACGATGAAGTGAAGATGGATTAGCAAAGTAATTACTAGCTACTTTCGTATATGTTTCAAGCACGGCATCATTTGGCTTAGTTGTCGCACTATTATCGAAATAAATCATAAAAAATTGATTCTCCTCCCAAATATTCCACTCTCCATTTTATCATAATTCCAACACTTTCCAACTACTATTTTCATAAAAAAACAGGATTTCTATTGTACTAATAGAAATCCTTGTTTTATGGCTTTATTCGATATCATCTACACTTACTTTTGATTCATAAGCTTTTTCGACTTTTTTAAATGCACCGGTTTCTACTTTTTCAAGTGCTGTTACAGCAATTTCAAGTGCTTTTTTATATTGATAATCGTTGTAAAAATGATTTTCAGCTTGAACTAGCTCATCTGCCAATTCCTTGTTACGTAAACGGTAACGATTTGCATACTGGATTACATGCTCCACAAGTCGAACATTCTCCATCATTTCTTCCGCTTTTTCTGTTAAATGATTTAAATCTTCTTCAGCAATGCGCCAATCTTGAGTGACAGCTTTCATGTTTAAAGGTTTTTCTTCTAAACGCTTTTCCAGCGCATCAATAGATTCTCCCATATGCTCACGAAGCGATAAATACTCTTCAGGAAGTCCCGGCAAGCGTTCACGTTCCATCTTCCGGTCAAGCGTTACAATGGCGCGTCTCATTCGTTCTGCATCATCACGCGCTTCTAATTCATCTTTACGAAGCGAACGTAATTCTTCCGCAAATTTATCTTGTTCAGCACCAATGCTAATTAAAGCTGCATCAATTTCTTTTAGTGTATCTTGCGCAGCTGAATAAGCAATTTCTCCACTAGCAATAAGGGCAGTTAATTGTTCAAAGTTTTCCTTCGCTTCACTTAATTTGGCACTAGTTTTAAGATAAACCGCTAAATCATCCTCAGCAACATGATATGTTTGTTTTACTTCAGTAATTTGTTCCGCTAAGGCATCTGATACTGTATTTTGACGTTGTAATTTATCTGATGTAGGACTATGATTTTCTTTAACAAAATGACGAGCTTCTGCTTCATGCTCAAGTGTGTCATAAAACAAGTCAATTTCGTTATGTAATTCTTCTATACCTTGTTCTGCTTCATCTAAATCAAGGTTAATTACATTTCGTTTCATTTTGTCGATTTGCGTTTTCATGCGAGTAATTTCTTTGTCCAGTTCCATCTGTGCTAAATAATAACCTTTACGAACCATTTCTTCATAACCAGCACGAAGTTTGTTCATTTCTTCTGGTAAAATGGTATCTGTTTCATGAAGAAGAGACGGAATTCTTTCCATTTGTGCTTCGATAACTTTCATTTCCTTCTGCACAATTAAGACAATTTCGCGAGCTTCTAAATGATCGCCTTGATCAGTTAATAAGTCATAACGATTCAAGTTTTCAGCAAGTTCATCAAGTTTGGTTTCTACATAAGGAAGTGTATCCCCTAGTTTAAACCCTCTCGTTAAAACTTCACGACGCAGTTCCGCAAATTTTTCTTTTGTCATCCGACTTTCTTTGGCGTTTTTCTCTTCACTGATAAGTAATTCTTTTAATCCGCCAAGAATTTGGTCCATTTGTTTCTCGATTACAACGAGCATTTGCTCAATATCATTTTCAACATATGTAGCAGAACGGAATTTATAACGATCTGTGTTCATTTCAGCTTCTAATAATACTTCTTCTAAATCTGGAAATAATCTTGTTTCAATCTCATCCCAGGATGAACGCCAAGATTCAAAAAGCGCTTCTGTTTGTCCAGTTAGTTTTAATTTTTTCACTTTTGAAAGTTCGTCAATAACCGGCCGCTCTCTGAGTTTAATCTTTGTCTCTTCTAACTCGTTTATTCTTTGGTAATGTTTCCTTTTTAGTATGTAGCCTGCACTAATAATTGCAATTACTACGATAATAAAGCCGATTAACATGTAGTACATCCAAAATCCTCCCATCAACGTTAACTTGTGAAAGAAAAACAGCTATTTTAGTGCTGCTCATACATCGTTTCAATTATGTACATCTTTCCTTATGTAGTATATTTTATTCCTCATTTTCAGTTCATTATACACATCTTTTATTTTACCACGATTTGGTTAGAATTACTTGCGTTTAGCGAAAAAAAATTCAAAGTAGTTAAAATCCGCTCTTTGATGAAACAAAATTCCCGAAATCCCTTGTCGTTCATGCTATACTAAAGACATTATTCAAAAAGAAATGTGGGGATAAAAAATGATTGAAATTCAAAAAATGACTGGTACAAAAGAAGAAAATTATGCGCTTGCTTTTAAACAAGTGCAAGCAATGATTGCCGGCGAACCAAATTTAATTGCAAATTTAAGCAATGTTTCTTCTATATTAAATCAAGCACTTTCTGATATTAATTGGGTAGGCTTTTATTTACTAGAAAAAGAAACAAACCAATTAGTGCTCGGTCCATTCCAAGGATTACCTGCATGTATTCGTATTCCACTCGGTAAAGGCGTTTGCGGTTCTGCTGCCTCCGAAGAAAAAACCTATATAGTAGAAAATGTCCACGATTTCCCTGGACATATCGCATGTGATGCCGCCTCTAATTCAGAAATCGTTTTACCAATTGTAAAAAATGAACAGTTACTTGGTGTCCTTGATATTGATAGTCCCCTCTTTAATCGTTTTGATAAAGTCGATCAAATGTGGTTAGAAAAAATTCGTGATGCCATTACGCTAGAATTACCTAACGAAATCAATTGACAAGCCACTAGTAATTATACTATACTGGAAGATGTGTAAAATGCAGCTTGAGTAAAATGAATGAGTGTGTTGTTTACCCCCAGATTTAATTCTGTGGTATATCGCGTAACCGGCGGCTGCTATGGTGATGGTATATGAAGGTAAACTGCCCTGATTTGGTTTTACGTCACGTTTGTTTTATACCAAAAACAAATAAAAGGAGGAGTCTCTTATGGCTCGTTATACAGGTCCAAGCTGGAAAGTTTCCCGTCGTTTAGGAATTTCACTTTCTGGAACAGGTAAAGAATTAGAGCGTCGTCCGTATGCTCCAGGTCAACACGGCCCAACTCAACGTAAAAAAATCTCAGAATATGGTTTGCAACAAGCTGAAAAGCAAAAATTGCGTCATATGTATGGATTAACTGAACGTCAATTCAAAAACACGTTCAACAAAGCTGGTAAATTACAAGGTAAACATGGTGAGAACTTCATGATCTTACTAGAACAACGCCTTGATAACATCGTTTACCGTCTTGGTCTTGCTCGCACTCGTCGTGCAGCTCGCCAACTCGTAAACCATGGCCACATTACTGTAGATGGCAAACGCGTAGATATCCCTTCTTACCAAGTTTCTGTTGGTCAAGTGATCTCTGTTCGTGAAAAATCTGCTAAAAACTCTGCAATCGCTGAAAGCCTAGACGTTTCAAGCTTCGTGCCTGAGTACGTAACTTTCGATGCAGAAACTCTTACTGGTTCACTTAATCGTATTCCAGAACGTTCTGAACTTGCTGCTGAAATCAACGAAGCATTTATCGTAGAATTCTACAGCCGTTAATTAGAGCTAAAAACCTTACAATTCATGACTTCGGTTGTGATTGTAGGGTTTTTTTATGCACAAAAAAGCACTCGCCAAAAAAATATTGAATAGAACTACGACCAAATTCTGTTATAAACAGAAGGGTACTGTCGTTTAAATATGCATTCAATACTTTTTTCTATATCATCCTCATATTGGACCCATTAAAATACGCCTCTAAGTTAGATTAAAAAATCTAACTTTAGAGGCGGACTACAACTCGGATGTTCTTTCTTGTATTATCAACTACACTTTAGTTTGTACTACGACGCTTTAGCAACTTCACTAACAACATAATAATAAGTATAGGCACGAGTACAATTATTGTTTGCATTGCACCTAATATTAGAGCTCCAATAATAGTTGATATATTCGCATCATTAATTAGCATAATATCCATAAAACTAAGCATTATAAAAAGTAACATAGCTACAATTAAAATAGTTTTTTTCATTAATTTGTTCTCCCTCTCCTACGCACTTATCGAACTACAGATGACTTACTCACCTTGCCCAAATGATTACATTCCAGATTTACTCGAATATATTTCTCCTCCACTACAAGTCCATTTCCTTTATATTTTAAGCCCGATTTAGCGGTAGCTTGTTGATATACTACTCTTTTCTTGATACTCGGTTTTTGTACACCATTTTTTTATTATGCACTGACCAAACAACACCAGAAATACCATTCACTTTAACATAGTTTTCTGTAGTTTGTGCAGTCACCTTAGCACCATTATAAGTGAACTTGGCGCCAATACCAGCAGTGAACAATTTATTACCTGAAACCTTAGCATACACAGTACGTGTATGTCGAGCTGATACTGTTTTTGACGAAGCAGCATATACTTTCTTACCAAAAAAAAACCGTTTCACCAAAATCTTTAATACTTGAAACGATAGATTCATTTGAATCTTCTTCTCTTAATAACTTTTCCTCTTCTGATGTCGCTTCGTTTTCATTTGACATTTCAGTTGCGTCTAGCATAACTTCTGTATCATTGATAATATATGCATCAATAAATCTGGTGAATCTTCAGAATTACCTATCTTATTAGCAATAGCATTCTCATTACTGGCTAAATACTCCTTAACAATCTTTTCCCATTATCATCCGCACTTTTCAGTTCATCAACTAGCTGTTTCTAATATGCTGATTCTTCCTTTATTTCTTTTTTAGTAAGATTCAACTTTTTATTATATTATTTATATATATCTTTTACATTATATTAATAACATTTAAATTACAAGTCGTTCATATAAAATTGTTAAATTAATTATAATAAAAACCTTACAATTCATGACTTCGGTTGTGATTGTAGGGTTTTTTTATGCACAAAAAAAGCACTCGCCTTTAAAAACGAGTGCTTTTCTTCTTATTTATAAGAAACTAAGAAGTATTTTTTCTTCCCACGTCTTACAATTGTAAATTTATTTTCAATCCGGTCACTTGCATCAATTACTTTTTCTACGTTTTGCTGACGTTCACCGTTAATGTAGATTGCTCCGTTAGTTACATCTTCGCGAGCTTGGCGTTTTGATGGCTCGATCCCAAGTGATACCAACCAATCTACTAAGTTTACTTCCGCGTCTTCCGCGACAAATGTTGGAACATCTTTGAAACCTTGTTCAATTTCATCCGCAGTTAAAGCTGTTACATCTCCACTGAATAATGCTTTTGAAATTTTAAGCGCTTGTTCTAATGCTTCTTCACTATGCACAAATTTAGTCATTTCAGCAGCTAATGTTTTTTGTGCAGCTCGTAAATGTGGTTCTTCTTCCACTTTTTTCGCTAATTCATCAATCTCTGTTTCCGTCAAAAATGTAAAGTATTTCAAGTATTTCACTACATCCCGATCATCTGTGTTAATCCAAAATTGGTAAAATTCATATGGTGTTGTTTTCTCTGGATTTAACCAAATCGCGCCACCTTCTGATTTACCAAATTTCGTGCCATCTGCTTTAGTTAATAGTGGAATTGTTAGCCCGAAAGCTTTGGCATTTTCACCTTGTTTTTTACGAATCAAGTCAAGTCCAGCAGTAATATTCCCCCACTGGTCACTACCACCAATTTGCAAACGACAATCATTAAATTCATATAAATGATTAAAGTCCATCGCTTGTAAAATTTGGTAAGCAAACTCTGTAAAAGAAATTCCTACTTCTAAACGACTAGCAACAATATCTTTGGAAAGCATTGTATTTACATTGAATTCTTTTCCATAATCACGCAAGAAATCTAGAATGCTTACATCTTTTGTCCAATCATAGTTATTTACCATGCTAGCTGCGGAATCACCCTCAAAGTCAAAGATTTTCCCAAGCTGCACACGTAAGCTTTCCACATTTCTGCTAATTTGTTCCATTGATTGTAACTTCCGCTCTTCTTTTTTACCACTTGGATCCCCTATCGTTCCTGTCGCTCCACCAACTAAAATAATCGGACGGTGCCCAGCATTTTGGAAACGGCGTAAAATCATAAATGGAATTAAATGACCAATATGCATGGAATCTCCAGATGGATCAATCCCGCAGTACAAAGAAATCTGTTTTTCTTCCACCCATTTGCGTAATCCTTCTTCATCTGTTTGCTGGTAAATAGCTCCGCGCCACTCTAATTCATCAATAATATTCATTTTCAATCAAGCTCCTTTTATTTTTGGACATAAAAAACGCCCCTCCGCCAAAAAACTTTAGCGAAGGGACGTATTAATTAACGTGGTACCACCCTACTTTTAGGAAAACTCCTACTTCAAAAAATAACGGCTCAACACCGGCCGCACCATTTTCCTGCGCAGCGTGACTCCGGGATGTAATTCGACTACTTATCTCTACTAGTTTTCACCAACCACTAGCTCTCTAAAAATAAGAATAAGCAACTACTTCGTCCGTTCATAGTCATTTTCAATATGAAAAGTATACTTACATTTATAACATACCGTCAAAAATGCTGTCAACTTATTTTTTTTCTTTGGTTGTCCCACGAAGTTTTTCACTATGTGGAAGAATAACTGTTTTTTCGTCTACTTCTTCGTTTGTCATTAATTTTGTTAGTAAACGCATTGCTACTGCACCAATATCATATAAAGGTTGAACAATTGTAGAAAGTTGTGGACGCGACATTAATGTTAATTTAGTGTTGTTACTTGTCATTACTTCAAGTTCTTCTGGTACTTTAATGCCTGCATCCAGTGCCGCATTCAAAATACCAATAGCTAATTCATCATCAGCGACAACAACTGCATTTGGTTTCTTCGTCAAAGCACTTAGTTCAGCCCAAACTTTCACACCAGCATTGTAGTTATATTTTGCTTCAATAATGTAGTCTTCCTCGTATTTAATACCAGCTTCTTCAAGAGCTTCTTTATAACCAGCCAATTTCATTTCACGATTTACAGGCTCGTTTAGAGAACCACTTACAAAAGCGATTTGTTTATGACCATTATTCACAAAACGTTTCACCGCTTCTTTTGTCGCTTGTTTGTAATCAATATTGACAGAAGCTAATTTATTTTCCATATCTACTGCACCCGCTAAAACTACCGGCGCTGGAGAACGATCAAATTCTTCTTGCAATTGTTCCGAAATACGTTCGCCCATATAAATAATACCGTCCACTTGTTTTCCAAGAAGCGTATTTAATACTTGAAGTTCTTTATCCTCATTTTCGTCCGAATTACTAAGGATAATATTATATTTATACATAGTAGCAATATCTTCAATTCCACGTGCTAGTTCTGCATAAAACACGTTAGAAATGTCAGGAATAATTACACCAACAGTAGTCGTACGTTTGCTGGCAAGACCTCTAGCTACAGCATTAGGTCGATAGCCTAATTGATTAATAACATCCAATACTTTTTTTCGTGTTACTGGTTTAACGTTCGGATTACCGTTAACTACCCGCGATACTGTTGCCATAGAAACGTTCGCTTCACGAGCAACATCATAAATTGTTACATTCATCCCTATTCACACTCCATATTCATTATTTTAATGGCTCTATACACCATTTGGAAACGTAATCAAACTAGCCTTCCTTTAATAATACGACAACTTTTTTCGATATGCAATTGTTTTCACTTTTTATTTTCATTTATTTTCATATCAAAATGGCATTATAATTATGTTTCCAATGCCTTTTACACATTGATACATTTAATCAAAATAAAAAACCTTGGCGTACCAAGGTTTTTCCATTTATTTTATTTTATGAGGAACTAAATTACTAGCTAAGATGGCATTCCAAAATTCTTCAAACTCTGGAATATCCATTTGTTGCGCAGAATCTGATAAAGCAACCGCTGGATCTGGATGAACCTCTGCCATTACGCCGTCAGCTTCAATTGCTAGAGCAGCTTTAGCACATGGAAGTAATAGATCTTTTCGTCCAGTAGAATGCGTTACATCAACCATAACTGGTAAATGCGTTTCTTTTTTCAAAATCGGAACAGCGGAAATATCTAGTGTATTTCTCGTTGCTTTTTCATATGTGCGAATACCTCGTTCACATAGTATAATTTTGCCATTACCTTGTGACATAATATATTCAGCAGCACCGATAAATTCTTCAATTGTAGCAGATAAACCACGTTTTAGTAAAATCGGTTTATCCACACGACCAGCTGCTTTTAATAACTCGAAGTTTTGCATGTTTCTTGCACCAATTTGAATAACATCTACATAATCAAGCGCCACTTCAATATCTGCTGGCGTTACAATTTCGCTAATAACTGCTAAACCATATTCATCTGAAACACGTTTTAGAATTTTCAAGCCTTCTAAGCCTAATCCTTGGAAGTCATATGGGCTAGTACGAGGTTTAAATGCTCCACCGCGAATAAGTTTTAACCCTTTAGCTTTAATAGATTCAGCAACAGCAGCAACCTGTTCGTAGGATTCCACTGAACAAGGTCCAAAAACAAATACTGGTTCCCCGTTTCCAATCGGTACACCCTTAACAGTAACAATCGTATCTTCTTGTTTGTTTTTTCTAGAAACGAGTAATGCTTTTGAATGATCTTCTTCTTGAAGCTCTAATCCAGCTTTAAAAATTTCTTTAAATAATTTTTGCACTGTACTATCTTCAAAAGGACCTTCATTTGCTGCAAGAATCGTGTTAAGCATTTCTCTTTCACGTAATGGATCAAAACGAAGTGAACCTTGAGTGCCTTTAATTTTACCAATTTCTTGTACCAAATTAGCACGTTTACTAATCAATTCCAGCAAATCAATATTTAATTGATCCACCTCTGTTCTAAGTTCCTCTAAATTTGTGTTAACCATTTTACTTCCACCCTTCTAAAAATCTGCTCCAAGATTATTTCCCATTATAGAGGAAAACAGATGATTTGTCACGAATCCACTTTTATACTTAATCGCTTTTAAGCATTAAAGCGAACAATGTAAAATTAATGTTAACATGTTTTTAAAAAAATTACAAGCACCTATGTATTTTTATATAAAAAAACAGCCCCGAAAGGCTGTTTTGAACCGACCCCCGAAAGTTAGACCAAAAATCTAACTTTTGGAGGTCGGTATTTTTATGGCAAAATATAGTTCTGAATTGAAGTTAAAGATAGTGCAAGAATATCTTGGCAAGAAAGGTGGTTATACCTATCTAGCGAAAAAACATGGTATTAAAACGGTGCAGCAAGTTCAGAAATGGGTGAACGCTTATCAACAATTCGGTATGGAAGGACTTTTACGAAAGCAGAAAAATACACATTATTCTTTTCAAGCGAAGTTAAATGCGATAGAGTTATATCAAACAAGGGAGCTATCCTATCGTGAAATTGCTAACCAAATTGGTCTCAATAATCCTGCATTAATCGCTAGTTGGATGAAAAAATTTCGGGAAGACGGGGTAGATGGGCTCTCCAAAACGAAAGGACGACCACCAAAAATGGATGCTAAAAAAAGAAAGAAATCTGTACAGGATAACCTCACTCAGCTTGAAAAGCTAGAGAAAGAGAATCGCATGTTAAAAATAGAGCTCTCTTATTTAAAGGAGTTGAGGAGGCTGCGTTTAGAGGACGAACGCAAAATGAGCGAATTGCACGAGTCATTCACAGCCTCCGAAGACGCTTCCGATTAACTGAAATCTTAGAAACCCTTCGGTTTCCTAAATCTACCTATATGTATTGGCAAAAGCATTTGAATAGAGAAAATCCGACAGAAGAAGTAGAGAATGAATTAAAAGCTATTCGTCAAGCACATCCTAATTATGGCTATAGACGAATGACACAAGAACTGAAACGTCGCGGCTTCCAAATAAATAAAAAGAAAGTGCAACGCTTAATTCAAAAATTGAGATTACAAGTCCAATCATTCACCCGTAAATCTCGAAAGTATAACTCCTATAGAGGAAATGTAGGGAAAACGGCTAAAAATCTCGTAAAAAGACACTTTTATACTGCTATACCTCATCAAAAGATAACCACAGATACGACAGAGTTTAAATATGTTGAAACAGATTCATCTGGTATACTTCGGCAGAAGAAAATGTATCTAAATCCATTTATGGATTTGTATAACAGCGAAATTATTAGCTATACTATCTCTGAACGCCCTACTGCTCAAGCAATTATGACTGGCCTGGAAGAGTCCATAAAGCAAACGAGTGACTGTCCTTACCGCCGAACTTTTCATTCAGATCAAGGTTGGGCTTATCAAATGACTGCTTATAGTTCCGCCTTAAAAAAACATCGTATTTTTCAAAGTATGTCTCGAAAAGGAAATTGTTTAGATAATTCTCCCATGGAGAATTTCTTCGGTCTTCTCAAGCAAGAAATATATTATGGCAAGATTTATTCTAATTACCATGAGCTGAAGCAAGCTATTAAAAATTATATTCACTATTATAATCAATATCGTATGAAAGAAAAACTTCATTGGCAAAGCCCTATTGAATTTCGAAAAAATCAATTATTAATAGCACAAAAATAGAGTGGAAAAAATCCACTCTACAAATTGTCCAACTTTTGGGGGTCACTACATTTTCCAATTAATATTATTTTACTTCTTTTTTAGCATCAACAGCAATTTTTTTCGCTTCATCGCTACCTTGTTCGAATGCTTTTTTTGACTCTTTTTTTGCTTTTTCTGCTGCTTTTTCTACATCATCCGCAACGCTTTTCGCTTCACTCTTTACTGTTTCTGCTGCTTCTTTTGCGGCTTCTTGATTTTCTTCTTTATTTTGAGTAACAACTTCTTTTACAGCTTTACCTTGTTTAGCAACTGTATCAGCTAATTTACCTGATTTGTCTTTTACTACATCCACAAAACCGCCAGCGGAGTCAACTAATTTATCTTTTGTTCCTTTTGCTACGCCACTGATTTCGATACCTTTTTCGTAAGCAACGTCTTTCCATTGATTACCTTTTTCTTTGATTGTATCTACTTGTGTATTTAAATCTCCACGTAATTCTTTACCTGATTTAGGTGCGAATAGAAGTGCTGCCGCTGAACCAACGATCGCACCAATTAAACCACCGATTAGAAAATCTTTTGTATTAATACCGTCTTTTCCTGCCATTATAAATCCCTCCAAATATATTAGAAATTAGATTGTTCTGCTGCTTCTTTTGCAGCTTCTTTCGCTGCTTTATTCGCTTTCATTTTTTCTCTGAATGAAAGAATCGAATTGCTAATTGAAACAGCTTGAGAAATTCTCGCTTCATTATGTTCTACTTTGTTTGTTGCAAGTGTTGCAAGTTCACGAACAGATTGACTTAATCCTAGTAAAGACGTGCCAATATCACCAACCGCATCAAATACTGGATCAACTTTTGCAACTTTGCCATTTACATCTTCTAGAAGTGTATTGGTTTTATCAAGCAGTTTTTGTGACTCGCCTGTAATTCCTTGTACTTCTACTGTTATCTTTTCTAGCGATTTAGCTACCTCATCCATTGTTTGGGATGTTGATTTTAATGTTTTTCCCAAATAGATTGCAATAACTAAAAGCGCAATTGCGGCAATGAGTGCTGCAATATACAAAATTACTATCATCTATCCACACCTCCATATTCCTTTTTCTATACCCTGAGTATTTCCCTCTAAAACTTTCTTCTCTAATAAATCTATGTACAAAATGTAAAAAAGAAAAGGTATTAGCTTCATTTTAGCAAGTAACTGCTGAAAAATAAACTAATAAGAAAGAAACACGTTAATTTGTTGTAGAAGGTTGCTTTTAGTAGGATTTAGAGTAAAATGGATACAGGCTTCTTTTTTTATGCCTATTTTTAGTTAAAATTTAGGAGGTAACTATATGAGAGATGTAAGAATCGAAAAACTAGCACATAATTTAATCAATTATTCCGTCAAACTTGGCGCTGGTGAAAAAGTACTTATCGAGAACTTTGGTGTTCAAAAAGAATTAGTGATGGCTTTAGTGGAAGAAGCTTACAAAGCTGGCGGATTTCCGTTTGTTTCATTAAAAGAACCACAAATTGACCGTGCAATGATGCTTGGGGCTGACAAAGCACAATATGAAAAAATCGCTGAATTCGAAGGCAATGTGATGAAAGAAATGGATGCTTACATAGGCTTACGAGCTGGAGAAAATATTAATGAAACATCTGATGTACCAGCAGATAAATTAAAAACCCACGGTGAAACAGTTGGTAAAATGCATTCAGATATTCGTGTAAAACAAACAAAATGGGTTGTTCTTCGTTACCCAAGCTCCTCCATGGCGCAACTTGCAAAAATGAGCACAGTTGGTTTTGAAGATTTCTATTTTGATGTATGTAATTTAGATTATGGTAAAATGAGTACCGCAATGGATGGTTTAGTTGAACTTATGAATAAAACCGACAAAGTCCAGTTAATTGGTCCTGGAACAGATTTAACTTTTAGTATTAAAGATATTCCTGCAATTAAATGCGCTGGCGAAATGAATATTCCCGATGGTGAAGTATTTACCGCTCCAGTCCGTGACTCTATCAATGGTACACTCACTTATAATACACCTTCCCCGTATCAAGGCTTTACTTTTGAAAATGTATCATTCACTTTTAAAGATGGAAAAATCGTTAAAGCAACTGCAAATGATACAGATCGTCTTAATAAAGTATTAGATACAGATGAAGGCGCTCGTTTTGTTGGTGAATTTGCTATTGGAGTGAATCCTTTCATTCACGAACCAATGCAAGATATTCTTTTTGATGAAAAAATTGAAGGAAGTTTCCATTTCACTCCAGGTCAATGTTATGATGAAGCCTTCAATGGTAACCAGTCGGCTATTCACTGGGATTTAGTAAATATTCAACGTGCTGATTACGGCGGTGGCGAAATTTACTTTGATGATGTTCTTATTCGTAAAGACGGCATTTTTGTCCTTCCAGAATTAGCTCCTCTTAATCCAGAAAATCTAGTATAAAAAAGACGCTTAGGATCTGATCCTAAGCGTCTTTTACATTTAAACAATTGTTTTTTCACCAGGTTGCCAGTTGATTGGGCAAAGTCCACCAGTTTGCAAGGCCTGCAATACTCTTAAAACTTCATCAACTTCACGACCAATATTGTTATGATGCACCACTTCGTACTGGATTTCTCCTTTTGGATTGATAATGAAGAGTCCGCGTAAAGCAACCCCCTCTTCTTCAATTAATACCCCATAGTCACTTGCTACTTGATGGTTAGTGTCGGCCGCTAATGGATAGTTTAATTTACCAATTCCACCTTCTTTGATAGGTGTATTCGTCCATGCAAGATGGGAATGAATCGTATCAGTTGAAGCTCCAATTATACGCGCATTTAAGGCATCGAATTCATCTGTCCGAGCGGAAATTGCAACGATTTCTGTTGGACAAACAAAGGTAAAGTCCATTGGATAGAAAAAGAGTACTGTCCATTTATCATCTTCTATATTTTTCTCTAGACTTACTTTTCCAAAAGTCTGATTTGGCATAACAGCTTCCATTTCAAATCTTGGAGCTTGTGTGCCTACTAAACGTTCTGCCACTTTTATCCCTCCATTATTCTATGTAGTTGTATTTTGTATCACATAGTATATTCTAATACACCTCTGAAATAGTGTAAAGCTTTATTTATACTAATTATAAATAAGAAAAAAGCATGCCACCTATTTGGCATGCTTCCTTATTAATTAATAGCACTTTTTTTGAAGTCAGATTTTGTTACAACTTCATTATCAAGTACTTTTTCATATGCGGCTTGGAATTTTTGAACATCTCCTGCTCCCATGAATAAAATAACGGCGCCAGGATATTTCAGTAATTCTTCCGTATGCTCTTCTTTAATAATATGATTTCCTTTTGTTTTGTGCGCTAAATCAGCAATGGTTAAATTACCAGTTTTTTCACGGGCTGAACCGAAAATATCACAAAGGTAAACTTCATCTGCTAGGTTTAAGCTATCTGCAAAACCTTGTAAGAATGTGCGTGTCCGTGTAAAAGTATGGGGCTGAAACACAGCAACAACTTTTTTATCTGGATATTTTTGTCTAGCAGCATTCACCGTTGCGCGAATTTCTGATGGATGGTGGGCATAGTCATCAACTAAAACTTGATTGCCTTTTTCCGTAATGCTAAATCTTCTTTTTACACCTTCAAATGTTTTTAATTCTTTTTTTACAGCTTCAACTGGTAAACCTTCATAATCACAAAGAGCAATGACACTTAAGGCATTTAATACATTATGATCTCCGTAAGCTGGGATTTCAAAAGAAGCTAAAAACTCATCACGATGATATACATCGAAACGTGTTCCTGTTGTTTCTTTAATAACATTTTTGGCTTGGAATTCATTTTCTTCATCAAAACCGAAATAAATAATCGGAATATCTAAGGATAATTTGCGTAATTCTTCGTCATCACCCAGAGCAAATACAGCTTTTTTCACTTGTTTGCCTAGTGTTTCAAACGCATTAAATACATCATCCACGCTCTTGAAATAATCTGGATGATCCCAATCAATATTTGTCATAATGGCATAAGTTGGTTTATATGCAAGGAAATGGCGTTGATACTCGCATGCTTCGAGTGCAAAGTATTGGGCATTTTTCGTTCCGCTACCAGTTCCATCACCAATTAAGTAGGAAGTCGGACGAATCGCGCCAACAACATGAGAAAGAAGGCCCGTTGTGGATGTCTTTCCGTGCGAGCCAGTGATAGCAATGCTAGTATAACCATCAATTAATTGACCTAAAAATTTATGGTATCGAATCACTGGAAGACCAAGTTCCAGCGCGCGTTCAATTTCTTCATGTGTATCTGGAAATGCATTCCCAGCAATGATTGTTAGGCCTTCATTGATATTATCTGCCGAAAAAGTCATAATTGGAATTTGTTTTTCTTCCAACGCTTTTTGTGTAAAGAAATATTTATCTACGTCACTACCTTGCACTTGAAAACCTTTATCGTGCAGGATTTGAGCAAGTGCACTCATTCCTGATCCTTTTATTCCAACAAAATGATAGATAGTCATTATTTGAACCCCCATTAATTTATCTTGAAGAGGGTGCCTAAAAAAAACATGTTAACTGTTAAGCACTAAGTCTTAACTTTGAAAACAGTATAGAGCTTCCGTTTTCTAGACATCATCTTACGTTCCAATTGTGTTTTAAGTTATTATTCTTGGTTAGCCAATAATTCACCAGCTTATTATATCACTTTCCATGTAAATAGAAAAATCTTTCACCAAATATAAGATAAATTACTCATGAAAATTGCCATAAAATACAAAACTTATTAGTAATCATGTTAGTTTAGTACTACAAAATTAAGTTTCTTTGTTTCTAAGTTTAGCCAACTGGTCTTTAGTAATAATAACATCTCGTGGCTTGGAACCATTTATTCCAGAAACGATTTGATGATTTTCAAGCGATTCCATTAATCTAGCTGCTCGGTTATACCCTATCCTAAAATGTCTTTGTAATAAAGAGGTGGATGCAGCATTTTGACTTAAAACAAAATCACAAGCTTCCTCAAATAATTCATCGGTGTTTTCTTTAACAGATTCTTTTACAAGTAATTCTTGTTCTTCAAAAATGTAATTCGCCTCGCCTTGACTGCGAACATGGGCAACAACCGCATCGATTTCTTCATCACTCACGAATGTTCCTTGTAAGCGGACTGGTTTGCTTGCACCGCTTGGTAAGAAGAGCATATCCCCTTTTCCAAGAAGTTTCTCAGCACCACTTGCATCAAGGATCGTCCTAGAATCGATTTGCGACGATACAGAGAAAGAAACACGTGTTGGGATGTTCGCTTTAATAAGACCTGTAATAACGTCTACAGATGGTCTCTGTGTGGCTACAATCATATGAATGCCGCATGCACGAGCTTTTTGAGCAATACGACTAATAGATTCTTCTACATCATTTGGCGCAACCATCATTAAATCAGCTAATTCATCAATAACAATTAAAATATAAGGTAATTTTTCTCCAGTATGATCTGGATGACTTGCATACTCATTATATTTTTCCATGTTTCTGACTCCCGTATGACTAAAGAGTTGATAACGACGTTCCATTTCTTCCACAGCCCATTTTAGCGCGACAGTTGCTGCTTTTGCATCAGTAATGACTGGACTTACAAGATGTGGAATACGATTATAAGGTGCTAGTTCGACCATTTTTGGATCAATTAAAAGTAACTTCAATTGATCTGGTGTTGCTTTATACAGCAGGCTCACAAGTAATGAGTTGATGCACACGCTTTTACCTGACCCTGTTGCACCCGCAATTAAACCATGGGGCATTTTTTGCAAATCCGTAATAATGGGTGTTCCTGAAATATCTAGTCCAAGTGCCGCGGTTAGTGGTGAGGCAGAAGACTGAAAAGCTTCTGTGTTCATTAATTCAGAAAGCATAACTGGACGACTCGTTTGATTCGGAATTTCAATACCCACTGTGCTCTTTCCTGGGATTGGTGCTTCAATACGAATATCTTTTGCTGCTAGGCTTAGTTTAATGTCATCTGTTAAATTAGTTATTTTACTCACTTTTACGCCTTTTTCTGGTTGTACTTCAAATCTTGTAACAGCTGGTCCCTGCGTTCTATTTACAACATTTGCCTGAACATTGAAATTTTCTAATGTTTCGTCTAGCATTTCTTGTTGCATTTGTAGCCAGGAATCATCTTCACGTTTCGATACTGGCGGATGAAGCAAACCAAATGACGGAAATTGATAGTCGGTTTGGTTATCTGCTATCACTGTTTTTTCTACTTGTTCGCTAGTTGGTTGTGAGTTATCAGTTTTTATCGTTTTTTCTGGGATGATTTCCGTTGTTTGTTCTTTTTGAAGAGCCTGTTTATCTTTTTTAACCATCATTACGTTAAATGGAATTCTACTTTTTAGCATTTGTTCTTGCCTGTTTGTTTCTACGTGTTGTTTTTTGGCAGACGACGTTGTTGGTTGGTTTGCTTCTTCTTGAATGAGAGTAACGCGTTTCGGTGCTTCTTCAACCGTTTCTACTTCTTCATCGACCAAAATTGGTTCTTCTGCTGCTATTTCCTCTACCCCGACTTCATCTGGATAAGTTTCTTCAATTTGTTTTTCAATTTCAGTATCAAAAGCAATGGTTTCTGCCTCAGCAAATTCAGGTGAATCAACTGGTGGGATAGTTAACTCTTCTTGTATTTCTTCCGCTTGAGAAACAGCAAATTCGAATTTACTTGGACGTTTATTGAATGCATATACCGGAGATGGCACATCAGTTGCCGCAAAAGGACGTTTACGCACTTCTTCTTTTGCGATTGGTTGCTCAGTATTTTGACGTATATTTCTCTTTGGTTGTGTCTGTGATTGTTTTGGTTGGTTTACTGGTTTATCAGGTATTAACGGGAATCGAAATTCACCTTTAGGATATTGATATACCATTTGTGTTTTCACATTTCGTTTTACTGGTTGTAGTTGTTTTTGCTTTGGCATAGTCTTAGATGGCATTGGTCGTTCTTTTCTTATAGTACGTTCTTTTGTTTTAATTGCTGTAACGTTTGATTTCGGCGCCACTTCACTCGCGCGCTCAACTTTCTTTTCTACTTTTTTAGTAGGCGTATTTTCATATGTATCTATTTCCTCGTCCATATCGCCAAAGAAAAAATCTTTAAACCATCCCATTCATTATCACCCTACAATTTAATTTTCTTGTTTGATTTTAACAGACAAAAACAAAATAATCTATGACAAAATTGTGAAATCGTCATTTTTTGAGTCATATTCGTTATAATACCTTGATATTACTGCATTCAAACCTAATATAAGTTTTTATTATACCCTCAAAATTATTCATTTTTTGTACAATTTTATATTAAATTGTGTACAATTGACAATATATTGTTCTACTATATAGGAAGTTTCACAATCTATAATAAATTGCAATAAAAAAACGCCTGAAATAGCATCAGGCGCTAAAAAATAATCATTTATTTAAAAATTAACCGAAAATTCTTCTCCAGGTGTAGCAGTATTTTCTAAAACCAAAATTCCTTTTTCAGTAGGTGCATTAGGAATTGCAAGTTCACGCGCTGCACATACCATACCAAACGAATCTTCTCCTCGTAAATTAGATGGTTTAATGATCAAACCACTTGGCATCACTGCACCAATTTTCGCTACAACAACTTTTTGTCCTGCCTCAATATTCGGGGCACCACAGACAATTTGCAATACTTCTTCTCCTACATTAATCTGACATACATTTAGTTTATCAGCATTAGGATGTTTCTCTTTTGACTCCACATACCCCACTACAAATTTAGGAGATAAATCAGCAACAATTTCAGGTTCGAATCCAGCTTTTTCGATAACTTGATTCATTAACGCAACTAATTCTTCCGTCAATTCCACCTTACCATTCGCAGTAATATCAAAGTATTTTGAGCTGTTAAAAATATTGTATCCAGCTACTTCTTTTGTTTCACGATCAAAAATCCGAGCAACATCAGAACGGCGCTCCCATTCGCGATTTAAAAAAGTAACCTCACCTGTTTCAATTAGCAGAGTGTCCCCTACCCCTTTTTCATTATAAAATGCGTTTACTATCACGTCTTCTACTCCTTTAATCTGTTTTTTGCCATTATAAATATCGGTTCAAGTTTACCATTATTATAGACAAATGGCAAAGAGGTAATCGGTACAAGCCCGTCTGCGAAGAAATCCATTGTCATATGAGCCAAAACATCATAACCTGTATTATCTTGAATATCTCCAATAATTAAAACATCTTGATGCGGTACAGCCAACACCATTTCGCCTGTTAATTTCTCGCGCATATCACGAAGAAAATTGACATTTAACAAACGACTAGCATCATAACCATCATTTGTGCGAACAAAATAAAAATCATTTCCATTAACCGAATCTTTTTTTAACGGAATATCTAACTTGGCTAGATTTTGAAAAGCGAATTCTCTTATTTGTTCTCGCGTTATATTTTCTTTTTCAAGCATACTTTCTTCGATAAACCGATAAGATTTACCTAAGTCAAACGCATAGAAGATTTTTGTTTCCGCAGTATGTTCATCCGCCAATAATCTTTCACCAGTTTTCGTTTCAACGGGAAATGAGGTCGCGCGCACTACTGGGTAAATATTTGATTGATTATTCCGAAGTTCCACCTTACCAGATGCAGCTTGAAAACCTTCTTCTACATAATAGATAATTTTTTCAATTGCCTCATCGCCATCATTTTCATAGTTTGCGATAATCTGCGGAATAGTTAATGTCACCTTTTTCCCATCTTGCGTAATTGAAAGCGTATCATTATCTCGGTTATACGCAAATTGACGATTCGGCGCCTTTAATTCTTTTTCTAGTCGTTCTTTCATTTTTAGCGTTGTCATTTTCGCCATAAGCGCCTCCCCTTCCATAAAACAGCTACTTTTTTAAATAGCAGCTAAAAAATCATTAATTTCTTCTTTTGTTTTTCTATCTTTGCTCACAAAACGACCTACTTCTTCCCCATCCTCAAACACAAGAAAACTAGGAATTCCAAAAATAGCTAAATCCGCACATAAATCAATAAACTCATCACGATCAACATGATAAAAGGTGAAATCCTCATTTTCAGCCTCGATTTCAGGCATAACCGGTTCAATATATTTACAATCTCCACACCAATCTGCACTAAACATAAAAACAGATTTACCTTCAGATTTAATAACGTCAAATTGTTCTACAGATTCCAAATTTTTCATTTTCACATGCTCCTTCTTCTTTCATTCTAGTTAAATCCTAACGGTTAGTGGCACGTTCGTCCAGAATAACGCTCAAGAAAAAAGCCCGGCTCCATTGAAGAGCCAAACTTTTTCACCGTATTTTAGAACGTGCTTTTTTCTTTTCTAAATAATCGTTAATAAAAGCAGCTATTAATGTAATAATCCCCGCTACAAGAGTCGTGATAATCCAGCCAAGTTCCGAATTTCGAAAATACGAAATCCCTACAGCATAGCCTATTAAAAATAATAAACTCGACACTAAAAGCAAGATCCCAACAATCCAAACTGGTTTACCAATTATTTTACGCATTGTTTTTTATTGTTTCAAAAGTCGTTTTGTCCAAACCACGAATAAGCGTTGTAATCATTTCCTTCGCAGCCGCATAATCATCTACGTGTAAAATCGAGTTAGATGAGTGAATATATCGAGCTGGTACACCAATAACCGCACTCGGTATACCACTTAGCGAGGTATGAACTTTACCAGCATCCGTCCCACCAGGCGAAACAAAATATTGGTATGGAATTTTATTTGTTTCAGCTGTGTCTAGTAAAAATTCACGCATACCACGGTGCATAATCATTGTTCGATCAAAGATACGCAATAAAAACCCTTGTCCAATTTGACCGAATTGGGATTTATTTCCCGTTGTATCATTAGCCGGACTCGCATCAAGCGCAAAAAACAGATCCGGTTTGATCATATTCGCACTCACACCAGCCCCGCGCAATCCAACTTCCTCTTGCACGTTCGCTCCAGCAAAAAGTGTATTTGGTAATGGCTCGCCCTTCAATTCTTTCATCAGTTCAATGGCAAGCCCGACACCATAACGATTATCCCATGCTTTTGCCATAATTTTCTTTGGATTCGCAAGTGGTGTAAATTCTGCTACAGGAACGATAAATTGCCCTGGTTTAATACCAATTTTTTCCGCATCCGCTTTATCATCTGCACCGATATCAATAAGCAAGTTTTTCGGATCGGTCGGTTTACTGCGTTCCGCTTCTGATAATAGGTGCGGCGGAACTGAAGCAACTACACCAATTACCGGACCATTCGGCGCCATGATTTGTACTCGCTGTGCTTGTAAAACTTGTGGATTCCATCCGCCAATCGTTTGAAAACGAAGCAGACCGTTATCTGTAATTTGCGTAACCATAAAACCAACTTCATCCATATGAGCCGCAACGAGTACCCGCGGACCATCAGTCGCTCCATGACGCACACCAAAAATACCACCTAAGCCATCTTGAATAATTTCATCGGAAACAGGTTCAAGCTCTTTTCGCATGAATGCACGAATTCTATGTTCATCACCTGAAGTTCCTTGAAGTTCCGTTAATTCTTTAAACATTGCTAGCGTTTCTTTTTCCATTAATAATCATCTCTTTTCGTCTGAAATCTCTTTTATTATAGCAAATAATATCCATCCGCGCTCGCTTCGCTCTTCCTTTTTATCGAAAGCGTGTTCAAAAATCCTTTTATAATCAAAAATTTGTAGTATAATGATTAAAAGAGATGTTCGTAGTAACTTTTACTAAGGCATTTTTTAAAAAGAATAGCAAACACTAGGGAGGAAAAGCGATGAACTGGAAAGCTTTCATTGCAGGCGTTGGAGCAGGAGCAGCGGCTGGACACCTTGTTTATCATTATTTACTTAGCGATAAAACAATTTCTGGAGACGTCATCTTAGAAAGAGTAAAAGATGCCTTCAAACAAGAAGGACCAATTGAAGGGTCATGGATTCAATTAAAAAAACAACATTACAAAAAATTTGCGATTGACACTTTTGTCTATCACGGTGGCATCACTTGCATTCGTGAAGGTGAGAAAAAACAATTCGAATTTATCGCAGACGCTAACACAGGAACAATTATTGATGTTTATTTAGCATAAAAAATTAAAACGACTCCTAATTTTAGGGGTCGTTTCTATTTGCGCCAAAATAAGACTTAATCATATTTTGGCGCAAATTTTTATCGTATAAAACTATCAATTTTCTTTTTAATAACTGTTTCGTCTAATTCGCCTTGCTCGATTAATTCCTTCATTTGTTCTGTGTAAATTAATTTCGCTGCTGCATCCATGGCTTTTTTGACTGCGGCAATTTGCTGCATAATCGTTTCTAAATCGCGTTCATCTTCTGTCATATTTTTTATCGAGCGTACATGGCCTTCTATTTTTGCAAATCTTGTTACTAACGCTTTCTTTTGTCCGTTATCCATATATACCCCCTTATAGTATACCGTTATATAACCCCCTGCCCTGGTTGCTTTTTTGGCTCTAATAAATACTTTACAATCTATATAATAACATAAAATATAAATACCCTCAAAAAAAGAAGTGAAATATCACTTCTTAATTTCGATGTTCTATTTTCAATTCAGATTCAATTTCCCCGTTTTCGGCGATCTTAACTGCGCGAAATCTGGCGTCATGATAAGATAAAAACCAATAATTTTTTCCGAATGTTTGTTTAAAAATTGCTTGTTTTGCGGAGATAGAAGTCATTGGATAATCATCATACGCAGTTACCCATAAAACATTTTGGTGAGCAAATGTCGGAAAAATGTCTGCCATGTGAATCGCTTTTTCATCGTTGGAGTCAAACCAAACAACCGAATGCCCAGCACTATGTCCACCCGTATGTGTCATTTTAACTGCATCACTAAATTGCTTTTCTACTGAAAAAGTGCGAACTTGCCCTTCTATCGCTTGCCAATTTTCTTGCCAATAAGTTGCTTTTGAACGGATGTTCGGATGTCGCATTTCATCCCATTCGATTTCAGAAGTCCATATTTCCGCATTCGGAAAAATAGAGTAATACCCCTCTTTCGAAACGCCTGTTAAACCTAATACATGATCAAAATGCAAATGCGTCATTAGAACATAGTCAATATCTTCTGGCGCAACACCTAGTTCAGCTAAATTTTCTAATACATATGACTCTTCTGTCACGCCATAGTTACGTTTTTGTTTATCTGTAAGACGATTGTTCCCTAGCCCGCTATCAATGAGATAATTTTTCCCTAGGTATTTAAAAAACATTGGATCTGTAACGTTGGCTAATTGATTTTTTTCATTCGCTGGATATTTTTTTGTCCATAAAGGTTTGGGTACAACACCGAACATCGCCCCACCATCAAAATGAGTATATCCTCCTCGTAACCAATATATTTTTATTTCTCCTATTTGAATTGAATCCACTTGTAACGCCTCCAGTTAAAAATAAAAACCAGATGCAGCAATTGCACCTGGTTTATCCTATTTAATTTCTATCAAATTTTGCTTCAAGACGATAGATTGGGAATCCTTTAGCTGAAAATTTTTCTTCGTATTCAGTTTTAATATTTCCTTCGTAATCACTATTATGCAAATCAAGCGAAACAAAAGTTAGTAACATATTATATTCTGAAAAAGCTACTAACGAATATTCGAACAAACTACGATTATCGGTTTTGAAATGAATCTCCCCTGCTTTTGGCAGTAATCGCTCATAAATAGTTAAGAAAGTCGGATTAGTTAATCTACGTTTCGTATGACGTTTTTTCGGCCAAGGATCAGAGAAATTTAAATAAATTTGTGCTATTTCTCCTTTTTCAAAGCATTCTTCAAGTAATTTGGCATCTCTAGCTACAAGGCGCAAATTAGGAACATCTGCTTCTATTGCTTTATCAAGCGCTGAAACTAAGACACTTTCAATCATTTCGATACCAATATAATTAATTTCTGGATTTGCTTTGGCCATGCCACTAATGAATTGACCTTTGCCCGATCCGATTTCGATATGAATTGGGTTATTATTTCCGAACACCTCTTGCCAGCGTCCTTTAAAATCTTCTGGGTTTTTAATGTAAATCGCTGGAAATTCTTCCAAGCGATCTTTTGCCCAAGGTTTATGTTTTACACGCATCTTTCGTTACACCTCATCATCTTCCATTGCATTTTGAAAAATTTGTTTTGCTCGTTCGTATGCTTCTTCTGATTGATTAATCGTAAGTTGCATAACAGTTTGGTAAATTGTATACCATTTTAATTTACGATGTAATTCATTCGTTAATTTAGTTCCATAATGAGAAAGCCAATTATTCCAATCAGCACGTGGCACATATTGATATAATATCATCCCTATGTCATTCGCAGCGTCAGCAAGCATGGCACCGTCCCAATCAACAAGGAATAATTCATTTTCTTCTGATATAATCCAATTATTATGATTCACATCACCGTGACAAACAACATAATCCGTTGTTTCAACAGCTGATACATTTTTTTCTAAATATTGAATCGCATCTAGCATTCCAGTATTGATCTCGTTCTTTGCAGAGATTTCTGCTTTAAGACGAGCCAATAATTGCGTGGCAGAAAAATAACAGTTTTCAATTTTTTCTAGCATATGTTGGAGATTTTCTGAGTGATGAATTTTAGCTAAAAGTTTTGCTACTCTTGGACCAACCATTTCTTCACGTGTTAAAATGTGACAATTAATCCATTTTTGCGCGGTTATAACATCTCCATTTTCTACCCGTCTTGTCCAGATTAATTTAGGAACAATATTCTTGGCAGAAAGCGCTGCTAAAAAAGGCGAAGAATTTCTTTTTAAAAAGAATTTTTCGTCTTCATGTGTTGCAACAAATGCTTGGCCAGTTTCCCCTCCAGCCGGCGCTATGTCATATTCTCTCCCAAAAAAGTTATCTTTCATTTACATGCACACCTTTGATTAGCTCTTTGCAACTTCATTATCCCTCGTATTTCACTTCCGAACAAATTGGTAACTATTCATGATTTTACTTCTCTTAGGCTCTCTCGTCAAGTCAACATATGTTCGTTCTCTTGGTTTTTTTTAATATATTCCTTTTTTCCATAAAAAAAGCCCATTCTCGATGAAAGGAATGGGCTTTTTCTATTTTATGCTTTTTCCGTTTTTGTAACGATTGGGTCCATTGCACTTCTATTTTTTTTGATAAAAAGTGCTAAAATACAAGCTACGACAGAAAGTATTCCCGCTACTAAAAAGGCCGTTTCAATTCCGTGAATAAGCACGTGGTTGGCAATCTCTGTTTTCGTTTTGCCAATCACATCTGCTGGACCAAGATTGTCAGCAAAACTAGCGGCACTTTTGGACATGACCGTAATTAATGCAGCTGTACCAATGGAGCCAGCAACTTGCCTCATTGTATTAAACATCGCCGATCCGTGAGATGCCATTTCTAGTGGTAATGAGTTAAGAGCAGCAGTTTGAAGCGGCATCATAACCATTGCCATACCCGCAGAACGAATCGTTTGGACAATAATAATAAAGGTCAACGTAGTAGATTCATCTAAATTGGTAAACATGAATGTAGAACCTGCCATAATAATTAAACCTACTAAGGATAAATATTTTGCACCAAATCTATCAAACATAACTCCAGTTACAGGAGAAAGCACGGCTGTAACAAGTGCTCCTGGTAGTAGTACTAATCCAGATTCAAGCGGCGAAAATCCTCGAACAGTTTGTAAGAAAATCGGTAATAATAACATCCCTCCAAAAAGTCCCATCACTACAAAGAAACTAATAGCTGTTGTAAGCGCAAAAGTTGTATTTTTGAATACTCTAAAGTTAAGAAGTGGTGCTTTATTGCTTGATTGATAACGAATAAATATTCCAAGTACTACTAAACCAAGAATAATAAATCCAGCTACTTTCCACGTTAACCAATCGTGGTCTCCGGCATTACTAAATCCAAGTAATAAACTACCGAACCCAACCGTCGACATAATAACGCCAAGAATATCGAGTTTCGGGAATGTTCTTTTTCCAACATTTCTAAGTAAGAAAATAGCAACGATAATATCAAGTATTGCAAAAGGAATAATTATGAAGAATAAATTGCGCCAATCATATTCTTGAACAATCCAACCCGAGAGAGTCGGACCAATCGCTGGAGCAAAGTTCATGGCTAAACCAATCAAGCCCATCGCTCGCCCTCTTCGTTCCATCGGGAATAAATTTAATACTACAACAGTTAGAAGTGGCATTACTATCCCAGCACCAACTGCTTGTACCATACGACCTGCAATAAGCATTGTGTAATCTGTTGCAAATCCACCAATCGCTGTACCAATGGCAAATGTAACCATCGCGAATAAATAAAGTTGTCGAGTTGTGAATCGTTCAATTAAAAAAGCGGTCATTGGGATCATGACACCATTCACTAACATAAATCCAGTTGACAACCATTGTCCTTGACTTGCCGTAATTCCAAAATCTTTCATGATGCTTGGTAGCGCGACATTCATCAACGTTTGGTTGAGAATTGTAACAAAGGCGCCCATAAGCATAACTATTAAAATACCGTTACGCTTCACTGATGTACTTGCTGCTTTCATATTCAATCTCGTGCACCTTCCCTTTCTAAAATAGTAATAATCTCTTGATGTACTTCTAGCATTTCTTTTAACTTATCTTCTCCAATTTCTAAAATAGGTTCTAAACGATTGAAAAATACATGATAAGTTTCCGCCGCTTTCGTAGCTCCTTTTTCAGTTAATTCTAAGCTAAGCGCGCGGCGATTGCTCTCATTCCTTGTGCGTTTTAAAAATCCAGCCTTCACTAATCGGTCGACTATGCCAGAAACAGTACTTTTACCTAGTTTCATCCGGTCTGCAAGTTCTCCTAGTGTTAGTTCTGACTCTTTCTGTAATTCTCTAATTGCTAGTAATTGTGTGGTAGTTATTTCTCTGTTTGCTGCTTCTTCCGCTAGTACATGATGTGTCTTTCGTTGCACTTCACGAAAAGAAAAGATAACTTCTTTCACTAACTTTTCGTCCATTAACTTCCCTCCATATTGTTCGCTAGCAAATATTTCGCATACGAACTATTAGCCTTTTGAATTATACACCTTCAAAAAAATTTGTCAATTGCTTAAAACAGTACTTTCACAGCTGAAAGCGGACACAATGAAGTGGTTTCAACGAATAAAAAAGTTATATAATTTTTTACATAGGTAGAAGGTGTTAAAAAAACCTTCCTAAAAAAGGAAGGCTCACACTTATTATTTTGCAAATTCTAATTCGCCACATGTACGTACGATTTCTTCAACAAAGTATTGATGAAGTTGCGCAGTAATTGGACCACGTTTTCCATCAGCTACTTGTACACCATCAATATGGGTAATTGGCGTAATTTCGATTGTGGTGCTGGAAATGAATACTTCATCCGCTTCTCGAAGATCCGTTAAAGTAAAATCAGCTTCTTTGACTGGAATACCATTCTTTTTCGCTACATCTAAAATAACTTGACGCGTAATACCATTTAAAATTAAATTATCAACAGCGTGTGTCCAGAGTACACCGTCTTTAATAATAGAAACATTGGAAGCTGAACATTCAGTAACCTGTTCTCCGCGGTGAAGAATTGCTTCTAATGCATTTTGTTGATGTGCTTTGTTTTTAGCTAAAATATTTCCAAGTAGATTTAAACTCTTAATATCGCAACGTAACCAACGTATATCTTCTTCAGTAATTGCTGTTCCACCTTCTACAAATTGACGCTCATTACGAGGTACTTCACGAGCTGCGGCAGTTAAGACACCTTCTAGTGCGTAATCATCTGGGAACACGTGATTACGTGGTTTTTGAACACCTCGAGTTACTTGCAAATAGACATTACCAGTACTAATATTATTTTCAGCTACTAATTTCTCTAATAATTCACGTAACGTTTCTTTGGAATAAGGAATAACTAAGTCGATTTTTGCGGCGCTAGCGTATAGGCGATCAATATGTTCATCATATGTAAAGAATTTTCCATTATACAGACGAACTACTTCATATACACCATCCCCGAATTGATATCCGCGGTCTTCCACGTCAACAGTGGCTTCTTCTCTCTCCACTAAATGGTTATTTACCAATACTTTCATCTCAAGTCTCTCCTTGCGTATTTAATTTTTGGAACTATCTAAAAACTTACTGAAACAAAGAAACTGCCACAAAACTAAGCTTTGCAGCAGTTAATTTTTTCAATTATAACCCTTACTTCGCTAATTTGTAAAGTGCTTCTGCGTAAATTGCAGTAGCTTTCAATAAATCATCAAAATAGCTAAATTCGTCTTTTTGGTGCATCGTGTCTTCACGGCCTGGGAACAGTGCGCCAAACGCTACTCCTGTTTCCATATGACGCGCATAAGTCCCGCCACCAATTGCTAGTAAAGTAGCTTCTTCACCTGTTTGTTTTGTATAAACTTCTTGTAAAGTTTGAATAAGTGGATGGTCTTTTGGTACAAAGAGTGGTTTGGAATCACTATAATGCGTATATTGCGCGTTATATTCATATACCACTGTTTGCATTTTATTTTTTAGTTTGTCCATGTTAGCTGTTACAGGATAACGGAAATTCAGTCCATATTTACCGCCTTCTGCTACGTCATAACGAATGACACCAACGTTCATTGTTAGCTCGCCGCTTTCTTCATCTTCGTAACTAATACCAAGTTTTACTGCACGAGAATCGCCAAATAGATAGTCACGACCAAATGTCACAAAATCATTTGCAGCTCCAGTTAATTTAAATTTACCAAGGAAAGCTACCAAATGAAGGCCAGCATTTACGCCATTATTTGGTTCCATCGCGTGGGCGGATTTTCCGACGATGTTAATTTTAACAGATTTACCGTTTTCTTCTAACGTTCCCTCTACTGGATGGTTCGCTAGGAATGTTTTGAATGCACTTGCTACTTTATCAAAATCTTTTACATCTTCAATTATAGCTGTTGCATGATCAGGCACCATATTGTAGCGTTCACCTGATTCTACGCTAAGTAAACGGAACGCTGCTTCACCACTTGCTTCCCCATCTTTGAAAGATACATCGAGTTCCGAAATACCTTTTTCAGCGTGAATAATTGGAAATTCAGCATCAGGAACAAAACCAAGGGTTGGTTGTTCTTCTGTTTCAAAATAACGTTCTACACAGCTCATGCCGCTTTCTTCATCCGAACCAACAATGATTCTAATCCGACGAGAAAGTGGTAACCCTAATTCTTTAATGATTTTTAATGCGTAATAGCCAGCGATTGTTGGGCCCTTGTCATCGGCAACTCCACGAGCGTACAATTTGCCGTCGCGTAATGTTGGCTCGAACGGTCCATTCGTCCAGCCGTCCCCAACTGGAACAACATCGACATGTCCTAAAACGCCAACCAGTTCTTCTCCTTGTCCATATTCAAGATGTCCCGCTACATTTCCAACTTCTTTTGCGGTAAAGCCATCTTTTTTACCAAGATCAATCATATAGTCGAGTGCGCGTTTAACGTCTGGTCCAAACGGTGCATCTTCTGTTTTTTTACTATCATCGCGAACACTTGGAATGCGAAGAAGCCCTTTTAAATCTTCTAGGAAATCATCTTTACGAGATTCCACTTCTTTTTGCCAGTTAATTTCTGTCATAATTGTTATTCCCTCCTTCAAACTTATCTTCTCTATTGTAAACTCTTTTTACGTAGCTTGGAAGCCGGAACTATCTATTTTTTCATAAAACCTTTAATTGCTTCAAAATCCCAACGTTCCATCCGGCTAGAAAATACTACATCTATGATATTTAAGCTTTCTTTTTCTAGTGGTAAGAAACGGTATTCCTCATGTTCATCGGATAATTCGATTTCTCCTTCTTCTGGCATTTCTACTAAATAGATGACTCCTGTAATTTGGTAGTCTTCGTGGAAAAATTCCCATGTATCATATAGGATAAACGGCTGGACCTGTAGCTTCGTTTCTTCATAAACCTCCCTAAAAAGGGCCTCTCCATGAGTTTCGCCGTAATTCATGCGCCCTCCTGGAAGTTCAAACACTTCTCCTTCTACGCCTCTTTTTTTGAGTGCTAAAAATTGGCCATCTTTTACGATAACTGCTTTTACAGCAGGATATATAGGTTTCATTTTACAAAAGCCTCCTTTTCATTTAAGATAAACATGATTTATCTGTTCTTTATTTTACCCGGTTGAGTAGATAAATGCCAGTGTCATAAGGAGGTTTTACAAAAGTGAAGAAGATTACACCGAAAGCAATGTGTGCATGGATTCCAAAACGAGAAGATGAAACACATAAGGGAGATTATGGACGCGTTTTAATTGTCGCTGGAAATAAGCAATTTGGCGGTGCTGCTATTATGGCTGCAGAAGCCTGTGTCAAAAGTGGTGCAGGTTTAACAACGGTTGCTTCTGATAGTGTTAACCGCCCCGCCCTTCAAACAAGAATTCCTGAATGTATGTTCATTGACTATGAAAATATCACTAGTTTAAGTGACCAAATAAGTCAATTTGATACCATTTTAATTGGTCCAGGTCTTGGGCTAGATGCTCATGCAGAAGAAATTTTTCGCTTGGTATTAGAAAAATCAACTGAACATCAGCAAATAATTATTGATGGTGATGGTATTACTATATATGCTAAGGGAGAAATTTCGCACCCCGCATCCAAGCTTACCTTTACACCACATTTGGGAGAATGGGAACGGCTTAAAGTTTTAGTACCTAATGCGGAAACAATGCTAGATGCCGCAATAGCTTTAGATGCAACAATAGTTCTCAAAGGCCACCGTACAAAAGTATATTCCGGTGAAACAGTTTGGCAAAATATGTATGGAACTCCTGCTATGGCAACAGGTGGTATGGGTGATACGCTGGCAGGAACGATTTGTGGGTTAATGGCACAAACAGAAAAACCAATTACAGGCACACTCGCTGCCGTTTTTCTTCATAGCTACATCGGAGAAATTTTAGCGAAAAAACGTTATGTTGTGTTACCAACTGAAATCGCCGAAGAACTACCAACATATTTAAAAATTTTTAGCGAAACAGACGAACACGCTTAAAAAAATCCTCCCCGTTAAAAAGGGAGGATTTTTTCTATGCTTTTTTAAATTTTCTAGTCCATAAAGTTAATTTTTCATTCCATATAAAGTAACAACCTATTCCGCTGAAAAGGACAGCATTTCCGATAAAGAAACCTGCTACAACGTCACTTGGGAAATGAACACCTAAATAAACGCGGGAATACATAATAAACAATACAAGACCTAGCATAAAAATCCCAATCAGCAACCGGAGCCACTTGTGACTAACATAAAGAATTAAAAAGAAAGCTAGCATTCCATAAAAAACCGTGGATCCAGTGGAATGTCCACTTGGAAAACTAAAGCCTCCTTGTTCAATTAATTTATATGTTGGTCTTGGTCGTTGAACAATATTTTTAATAATAGACGGAATAAGTGCGCCACCTATTAAGACTATTCCGCCAAACCAAATCGCCATATCAACTTTATGCTTCAACACAAGTGAAGCGATAACAACTACAGTTAAAATACAAACAGTCGCCACGCCACCAATATCGGTTAAGTAGGAAATTATCGTCGTTTTTGTATCTGTAATTCCAACACGAATAATACTATTCCAGTAATCATCAAAACTATGGATCCAACCCGCTCCAGTCATAACCCCTACCATAAAGAAAATAAATCCAAGGAGGGCAAATCCACTAATTATAAATGGTGTTTTTTTCATACAATCCTCCTAGCGAATTCTTAATTTTTCACGTAATCTTGTGCCTCTTGGGCCAAATAATTTATCAGATAAATGTAGTTTGAATGCCATATAACCATAGAAAACAGCGCCACTTCCACCACAAATCATCGTCAAAAGGAATGCTGACATTTTTCGGTTTGGACTAATAAAATTGGAAAGTCCCAAATATAGACCTATTACAAGAACACCCATCAGAGCTGTGATTACTAAGAAAAGCACCGTTCGCCGCAAAATAACTTTAAAAGAGAAACGAACATATTTTTTAATAATAAATAACATAAAGATACAAGAAACCGCATAACCAATCCCAGTAGCTATAATGGATCCTTGAGCTTCAAATAGCATTATAAGTGGCATTTGCAGGACAGATTTTGCTAGTAAACCTAGTAATAAACCAAGTACTGTAAAACGTTGTTCATCAATCCCTTGAAGAACTGCGGCTGAAACACTAAATAAAGAGAATAAGATAGCTATTGGTGCAAATAATTGTAAAAGTGCTGTTCCATTATCGCTAGGTGCAAAAAACACAGTAAACAATGGCCTAGCTAACATCGCAATTCCGAAACAAGCAGGAATCGTTAAAAATAGTAAAATTTGAAAGACATCATTGAGTTGGCGCTTCACTTGCGCATACTCTTTTCGTACATATGCACCAGTTACAAGTGGAACAAGTGCCATGGAAAATGCAATTGCTAATGTCCCTGGAATCATAATTAATTTTTGTACATCAAAGTTAATAATCGCGACAAATGAATTAACCAAATCAGGTGCTGTTCCAATGTATTCTAGCACTCTTCCTAAAGTGAATTGGTCAATTAATTGATAAAGCGAAGTAGCCGATCCAACTATAATAAAGGGAATTGCCGAAAGAATAATATCTTTATATAAAGTTGGAATAGAGATTTTCACCGTTCCTCTATCTTCTAAAAGCATTCGGTCCAGTCCAGGTTTTCGTTTGTAAAAATACCAAAGCAATAAGAGCAAACTCGCAAAAGCACCCACAAATGCTGAAAACGTAGCGATACTAATTGCAGTAACTACACTTCCATCAAGGACATACATGACGATAAAAGTTCCAGCAAGCAAGAATACAATACGTACAACTTGTTCTAAAACTTGGGATACAGCAGATGGTCCCATCGAGTTATATCCTTGGAAAAAACCACGAAGTAAACTCATTACTGGTATGATCAGCAAGGCAAAACTAACCGCACGAATAACTTTTATTCCATCTGCCAAACTATATCCGCCTTCTAATTGCTGCATCCGAGCAAGAGTTGGAGCAAGTCCATACATTGCAAGGAAACAAACAATTCCCGAAAAAATCATTAAATAGACACCTGTTTTAAATAAGCGTCGCCCTACTGCATACTCTTCCATCGCATTATATTTCGCTATATATTTGGCAACAGCAAGCGGGATCCCAGCAGTTGCAATGCTTAAGAATAATTGATACGGTACATAACCGAAATTATATAGAAGTGCTGGTTCATCTCCTCCAATAATCGCATAAAACGGAATCACATATAATATTCCAAGCACTTTGGAGATTAATGTCCCAAGCGTCAGAATAAATGTTCCCCTGAGCAGTTTTGAACCCATCATCTAACTTCCTTTACATTAAATTATACATCCTTGTTTACTTTACCATTAACTCTTTTAAAAAAAAAGAACAAACCAAAATAATTATCGGCTTGCTCTTTATAAAAAGCTTAAATTAAATGCAGTTTTTTACGAATTTTATACATCCGATCACCTAAAATATAGTTGAGTAAACCAGCTTTTGCAGCTAAAAACGCATACACATAAGCTCCAACACCAGCAGAAACAAAAACAATAATTAAAGCTGTTAATCTTGCATGCGGATTTAAAAATAAAATTAATCCGTGATAGATAATCCAAACACTAAGAAGCATAATAAAACTGATACCAAGAATTAATACTAGTCTTCTGATAATATATTTAAATGAGTAATTAGCGTATTTTTTTATAATGAAAATAGTGAAAATAACAGAAACTATATATCCAAGCCCTGTTGCAAGAGCTCCACCTTTTGCTCCAAAAAGTAAGATTAAAGGCATTTGTAATACAGATTTCGTTAATAATCCAAGCAGTAAACTTAGAACCGTATAACGTTGCTCGTCAATTCCTTGAAGAATCGCCGCCGTCACACTAAATAATGAAAAGAAAATGGCAAATGGCGCAAAAAAACTAAGTAACATGGAACCATCTGCATTATACCCGTAAAAAATGGTATAAAGCGGATCTGCCAAAAATGCAATCCCTAAACATGCAGGTACTACTAAAAATAATAATACTTGAAACACAGCCGTTAAATGATGATGAACTTCTCGAATACGTCCTTTATGAAAAGAAGCTGCTACTAAAGGAACCAGTGTCATCGAAAATGCCAACGCTAACGTCCCCGGAATCATAATGATTTTTTGAACCGAGAAGTTGAAAATAGAAAGTAAATCTTCTGCTGCTTTCCCTGACATGCCATCATACGTTAAAACTCGCGCAAATGTGAACAAATCAATTTGTTGATAAAGCGACATTGCCATTCCTACAATAATAAAAGGTACAGCAGAAATGGATATTTCTTTCAACAAATGCAGCGTAGAAACTTGCAGCTTATTCTCACTGCTAGCAATCATTTTTTGAATACCTGGTTTTCGTTTGCGATAATACCAAATAAGGCATACTAAACTGAAAAAAGCACCAACAAAAGCCGCAAACGTTGCTAAGCTCATAGCCGTTACAAGACTTCCTCCAATTAAGTGAAGCACAATATACGTACTAGCAAGTAAGAAGACAATTCTAGCTACTTGCTCAATTACTTGGGATACAGCAGACGGTCCCATCGAATGAAACCCTTGAAAATAACCGCGAAGTAAGCTCATTACCGGAATAATAAGTAATGCAAAACTTACAGCACGAATAACCGTCGTAATATCCTCAATGCTCGTCCCACCACTGACTTCTTGCATTCCTGCTAGTAATGGTGCAAAAATATACATAATCAAAAAACTAATAATCCCAGTAAAGATCATTAAATAGGTACTTGATTTATATAATCTTTGACTTAAAGCATATTCATTTAACGAATTATATTTAGATATATATTTGGCAACAGCAAGAGGGACTCCTGCCGTTGCAATATTTAAGAAAATTTGATACGGCACATAACCGTATTGATAGAGAATAGTTGCCTCTTCCCCGCCAGCAATCCAATAAAATGGAATCACATATAAAATCCCTAAAATTTTCGACAACAAAGTTCCTGCTGTCAGTACAGCCGTTCCTCGCATTAGTTTTGAACTCATAATTTCTATTACCTCTATTGATTTTTTCTTTTAAGACTTTATATTATGTATGATGTAAAAATCATCTTTACATTACTACTTTTATCGCATTCGTCTAAGATTTAAAATACAAATGACACTTAAAGCAAGTAGTACTGCTGGTAAAATAAGCGAAACAACTTGTACACCACTATTAATCATGGATAAAACAATACCAAGAATAGTAAAAGCAATATATAAATAATAGACAATTGGCGTGATGATAATACCTTTTCTAAGTTTATTAAAAGAAAGAAATAACATAACGGTAAATGCAATACAAAGAACAGCCATAATAGTTGTTGTCATAATCATATTCTGAACAATCGCGGTTGCATGTGCATTAGCAAGCACTTCTTTTCTTTGTTGTAGTCCAAAAAGACTTACGATAGAAATCGTACTTAATACAGCTTGAATAGCGGATACAATGGCTATTCCAAGTGTGACATTCTTTGTGTTATTGAACATTCTAGCATGCTCTGGTTTAACTTCAACAGACATCCCTACAACTCCTCTTTAACATTCTATACACCAGACTTTACCATATTTAAAGAGAAATTGTAAGTAATTTTTAGTTTTCGATTCGAACTTCTGCTGCCTTTTGTAAAAACGTTCCTAGTTCTGCTTTTTTATTTTCATGTAACATTTGCACCACTTTGCTTCCGATAATCACACCATCACATACATGCGCAAATTTTTCCACATGTTCAATAGAAGAGACACCAAAACCGGCAAGAACTGGAACTGGACTAATACTTTTTAAATAAGCTAAATGTGTATCTATATGTGTATCAAATTTATTTCTGACACCTGTTGTTCCATTCACTGTTACAGCATAAATAAAACCCTCTGCTTGTTTAGCAATTTCTTTCAGGCGCTCTTTGGGACTTGTAAGGGAAACGAGTGGAATGAGCGCAATATCTGTTCCTTCAAGTTCTGGCGTAATAAGCGTTTGATGTTCATAAGGTAAATCAGGTATAATTAGTCCTTTTACTGGTGTTTTTTGTACCATTTCAACAAATTTTGGAATTCCTAAATGAAAAATCGGATTAATGTAGCTCATAATAATTAGCGGAATTTGCACTTGACTCGTTGCTAGTTTATTTAAAATAGCTTCTAGGCTAACTTGCTTTTTTAAAGCTCGCAATCCTGCAAGTTGAATAATTGGACCATCGGCAACTGGGTCAGAAAACGGAATCCCAATTTCAATCGCGCTTACACCTGATTTTTCAAGGAATAATAACTGTTCTTCTAAATTATCTAAACCACCATCTCCCCCCATAATGTAAGTAACCACAGCAGCATGCTTTTTATTCGATATTTTTTTTGTTAATGTTTTAGTCATTAGCTTGCTCCTCCAATCGTTCTTTTAATTGATTAACGTCTTTATCCCCGCGACCGGATAAACAAACAACCATGCTTTCCTCTGGGCGCATCTTGCTAGCAAGTTTGACTGCATAACTAATTGCATGCGAGCTTTCAAGTGCTGGAATAATCCCTTCTGTACGACATAAAAGTTGAAAAGCTTCCACTGCTTCATCGTCTGTAACAGAATGATACTCTGCACGTCCTAAATCACGGAAAAAACTATGTTCTGGACCAATACCCGGATAATCTAAACCAGCTGAAATCGAAAATGCTTCCAAAATTTGACCATTTTCATCTTGTAAGACATCCATCATCGCACCATGCAAAATTCCAATTTCTCCTTTTGAAATCGTTGCTGCATGAAATTCTGTTTCCAAACCATGTCCTGCCGCTTCCACACCGTGCATTTGAACAGAAGAATCATCTACAAAAGGATAAAATAAACCCATCGCGTTACTACCGCCGCCAACACAAGCCACGATTGCTTCAGGAAGTTTGCCCTCTTTTTCCATATGTTGCTTACGAGCTTCTATTCCAATAACACTTTGGTAATCACGCACAATTTCAGGAAATGGATGTGGCCCAAGAACGGATCCCATAATATAATGCGTATCTTCCACATTCGCAACCCAGAACCTGAGCGCTTCATTTACTGCATCTTTTAATGTTCTGCTTCCTGCTTTCACACTTACTACCTTTGCTCCAAGCAGCTCCATTCTAAAAACATTTAAAGATTGGCGTTTAACGTCTTCCTCCCCCATAAAAATAGTACATTCCATATTAAAAAGTGCTGCTACTGTTGCTGTTGCGACACCATGTTGGCCTGCACCAGTTTCGGCTACAACTTTGTGTTTGCCCATTTGACGAGCGAGTAAAGCTTGACCAATGGTATTATTAATCTTATGCGCACCCGTATGATTTAAATCTTCTCGTTTCAAATAAATTTTTGCTCCACCAGCATGAGCAGTTAATTGTTCTGCAAAATAAAGCGGTGTTTCTCGTCCCACATATTCTTTTAAATAGTAGTTCAATTCTTTTTGAAATGCTGAATCTGTTTTGGAAGCCCGATATGCTTCGTCTAATTCTATTACTGCTTTCATTAATGTCTCTGGCACAAATCTGCCACCAAATTTTCCATAAAAGCCATTTTCGTCTGGCGCTTGATAAGTCATTATTATTCCACTCCTTTTGCTGTTTTGATAAAGATTTCTATTTTCTCAGGATCTTTTTCACCATTTGTTTCTACACCAGAAGAAATATCTACTCCATAAGGTTCAAATCGATGAATGGCTTCTTGAACATTTTCAGCATTTAGTCCACCTGCAATAATTAATTTATTTTTTAGGAGAACATCACTATTTATTTTATCCCAATCAAAAGTCTTTCCGCTTCCACCTTCATATTCTTCTGCTGGAGCATCAAGTAAGATATACGCATTTTTATAATCACTTATATTATCAGGTAGTTTCCCCTCTTTAACCGGAAATGCTTTAATTACTTCGGCATCAGTTCGCTCTGCTTGGCTGGTCGGTTCTTGACCATGAAGCTGAACAATATCAAGTGGTACTCCTTTAATCGCTGCTGTTAATTCTTCTTCGGTTGGATTGACAAAAACGCCAACTTTTTTGATATTAGTTGGAATGTTTTTAGCTAGTTCATGAGCCTGTTCAATCGTGACTTGGCGTTTACTTTTCGCAAAAACAAAACCAATCATATCAGCACCATTTTCGACCGCTGCTTGTACATCCACCGCTTTTTTTAGCCCACAAATTTTAACAATCATCGTTTCACCTTCAACCTTTTTGCTGCTACTTCTGGAGATTTTTCTCGCATAAGTGCCTCTCCAACAAGTACCGCATTATATTCTTTACTAACTCGTCCAACATCTTCTGCTGTTTTAAAACCCGATTCACTAATAAAACATACATTTGTGGAGAAATCTCTCGCAAGCTTTTCGCTAACCGCTATATCTACTTCAAACGTATGCAAATTCCGATTGTTAACACCAATTAATTTAGCACCAAGTTTTTGCGCAATAGCTAATTCTTTTTGGTCATGTACTTCTACTAACACTTCCAAATCAAGTGCCGTCGCTTGTTCAAAAAGAGTCTTAAGTGCAGCTTCCGAAAGTGCAGAAATAATCAGTAACACAACCGTAGCTCCCGCATTTCGAGCACGAATTAATTGCTTTTCACTAATAATAAAATCTTTGCAGATTACCGGAATTTTCACATTTCTCGCTACTTCTCTTAAATCTTCAATGGAACCTTTGAAGAAAACAGGATCGGTTAAAACAGAAATCATGCCTGCACCAGCTGCTTCATAGGATTTCGCTTGAGTGACAGGGTCAACTCCCATATTAATTTCACCTTTCGAAGGCGAAGCTCGTTTTACTTCAGCAATTAATTGCATCTTCTCTGGATGGGCTTTTAAAAAATCATAAAAAGAGTAAGTTTCTCGTTTATCTTTTACTTTTTCTAAAGGCATTTCTGCCACTTCTATCACTTTTTGAGCTAAAATCTCTTCTAAAAATGTCATTTTGTTAACACCTCTTTTTGGTAAGTAATTAGATCCGCCAATTTTTGTTTAGCTAAACCACTTCTAACTAAATCTCTTGCTAAATTCACACCTTCTTTTACCGTTGCCACTTTGCCACTTGCAAATAGACCAAATCCAGCATTTAATAGTACTGTATCTAAGTGAGCTCCAGGTTCTCCTTCAAGCACACTACGTAGGATTGCTGCATTTTCTTTTGCATCCCCTCCTCTAATTGCTTCCAGTGGATAGTTAGCTAAACCTACTTCCTCAGGACTAAGGGTAAATAATTGAACTTCTCCGCTTTCATATAACGCATAATGATTTTCACCTGCTAATGATGCTTCATCCATAAAGCCAGCGCCATTAAGTACTACTGCTCGTTTCCTTCCAAGTTGTCCCAACACTTCCGCTGTCTGTTTGAGTAAATCGCGTCGATATATTCCCATTAATTGTGTTTCTAGATGAACTGGATTTGTTAAAGGTCCAATCAAGTTAAAAATCGTTGGTGTTCCCAATTCTTTTCTAACATCCATGACATACTTCATATTAGGATGCACATGTGGTGCGAATAAAAAAGCAATCCCGACTTTTTCCAGTAAATAAGTCATATCTTCGGGGCGCATATTAATATCAATGCCTAATTCCTGACAAACATCCGCGCTCCCAGAACGACTTGAGATACTTCTATTTCCATGTTTCGCAACCGGAATTCCTGCTGCTGCAAGGACGAAAGCGGAAGTTGTGCTGATATTAAAACTATTGGATTTATCTCCACCAGTTCCGCAATTATCCATCGCCGTTCCAGCAGGAAAAGCAACTTGAATGGCTACTTCTTGCATGGCTTCTGCTATTCCCGCCATTTCTTCCGCCGTTTCACCTTTTACTTTGAGTGCCATTAAAAAAGCAGCCATTTTTGTTTTCGAAAGACGACCTTCAAAAATTTCTGTCGCAAGGATATTCATTTCCGCTTTGGTTAAGTTTTCTTGATCATAGACTTTTTGTAGTAAGCTTTCCATTTTCTCGCACCCTTTCTACTATATTAATAAAGTTTTCCATCATTTGTTTCCCATCATCAGTCCCAATAGATTCTGGGTGAAATTGCAAACCATAAACGGGATAATCTTTCACTTTCATAGCCATTACTTCGCCATCATCAGTAGCTACTGCTAATACTTCCAACATATCTGGTAATGTTTTTTTATCTACTATTAAAGAATGATATCTCATCACTGGCATTTTTTCTGGTAAATTGGCGAAAATAGCTCCTCCTGTTTGTCGCATCACTGAGACTTTACCGTGACGAATTTTTTCTGCTCGTTTTACTTCTCCACCAAATACTTCACCAATGGCCTGATGACCTAAGCAAATTCCGAGTAGCGGTTTTTCTTTCGCAAATTTCACAACTACTTCTTCTAAACATCCAGCTTCACTTGGTTTTCCAGGTCCCGGCGAGAGAACAATCCCATCAGCTAGATTCGCTACCTTCATTAAATCAATCGCATCATTTCTTTTTACTACAACTTCGGTAAACTCTGACAAATACTGCTCTAAATTAAATGTAAAAGAATCATAGTTATCAATTAATAAAATCATTCTCCCACCTCCAAAAGTGCTTTTGCTTTTTGCAATGTTTCTAGGTACTCACTTTCTGGGTCTGAATCATACACTATCCCTGCTCCAGCTTGAACATATGCCTTCCCACTATGAAGTACCATCGTTCTAATCGAAAGTGCAAAATCAGCATCCCCATTTTTCGTCAAATAACCAACCGCTCCTGCATAAGGTCCGCGCTTCACATTTTCCCATTCATAAATTCGTTGCATAGCTCTTATTTTCGGCGCACCACTAACCGTACCTGCTGGAAGCGTTGAGCGAAGAGCATCCATCGCTGTTAGTCCAGATTTTAACGTTCCTTCTACAACTGAAACTAAATGCATTAAAAATCGATATCGTTCAATTGTTAGGTAAACAGGTACATGAACCGATCCAGTTTCTGCAATTTTTCCGATATCATTTCGACCTAGATCTACTAACATTCGGTGCTCCGCAAGTTCTTTTTCATCAGATAATAATTCCGCTGCTAACAGTTCATCTTCTTGTTTTGTTGCCCCGCGTCGTCTCGTTCCAGCAATCGGGTTGGTAATAACCGATCGTCCTTTTGTTTTAATTAAACTCTCTGGAGAAGAACCAATTAAAACCGTTTCACCAAAATCAATGAAAAAAAGATAAGGCGATGGATTTAGTAATCGTAATTTCCGGTAATAATCAAATGGCGTTGCTGTAAAATCTGACTCCAATCGTTGAGAAAGTACTATTTGAAAGAAATCCCCCTCTTGAATATACGTTTTCGCTTTTTTAACTAAATTCATAAATTCCTCTTTTGTATAATTGCTTTTATAAGTCATTTTGGGAACATGAATAGTTTTATGCTCGTTTTCTTTAGGTGTTGTAAGTTCTAGCGTCATCTCTTCAAGAGCTTTATCAAGTTCAGTCTCGCTTCTTCCAGAATAACAATTATCCTGTACTAAAATGAGCTCTTCTGCCTGATGATCCATAATGACAAAACTTTCATATACATAAAAACGAATGTCTGGTAAATCTCTGTTTTCAGCTGGGATATCCCCTAAGTTTTCATAAAGCGCAATCACATCATAACCAACATAACCAATTGCTCCCGAATCTAACGGCAAATCTTCTTCATCTGTCTTCCCTTTTTCAATAAATGATTCTATTTCTTTTAGTGGGTCCCTCACAACTTGATGTGTTCCATCTATATAATAATCATTTTGATAGACCTTAATTTCATGTACTGGATTAATAGCAATAATAGAATAACGTCCTGCATCAGCATCTTTCGCGGCTCCTTCAAGTAAACTTTTGCCAGTTCCAGAAAGTCTTTGAAATGCCAAAATTGCGGTTAATGTGTCTGCATCCATTCTTTTCATTTTTCTCATCTAAATCATCCTTTCCTCTTCAATTAAATAAAAAAGCCCTCTGGAAAAGCGCATAATGATGCTTTTCCAGAGGACGAGTTATCGCGGTGCCACCTCATTTTAGGGACTAAACCCTATCTTAAGTGCTGCTTTTTTTGCAGCTGCTCTATAACGGGAGCTCCCGTTCACCCCTACTTTCGTTCAAGGTATCACGCACAAGGCCCATTCCTTATTTATCTATTTATTAGCTCTCACCATGCGCTAACTCTCTGTAAAATTCGATAAAAAAGTACTATTCTTGTTTCATGTTTTCTTTTATGGAATTAAAAAAGGGTCTCTCTCCAAGCCTAGCAAATATACTAGACAAGGACGAGAAACCCGTGGTACCACCTTGATTAACTGCAAAAACAGTTCACTTAATCCATCCAAATTCCGAATGGGTGCCTTGTGTAACGATAAGGCCTAATCGCTGCATCCTACTAAGAATCCTCTTTTCAGATCAGAGCTCAGAAGTCCATTCACATCATGTCCGCTACTGACTTTCACCAACCGTCAGCTCTCTAAAAACTTTCATTATGCTACTTACTCTTCATCAAAGCTATCATTTTTTACTTGTGTTCATCTTACATAAGAACAAGCAGAAAGTCAAGAATATAAAACCAAATTTTTATGAAAATAGTAGAAAGAGCAATTAATAAACAACTAAGTAAAAAGAACTATAACCAACATACGTATTCATTGATACAAATGCATGACATTATTTCTATTTAAATAAATTTCGATTAGTATATAAGTTCTTTTATTGCGAGCTATTCAAAGATGATAATCCCCTTAAAAAAACATGAAAGAACTACTCATATAAGCTATGTCTTATTAACTAAAAAGTGCTTTCTTAAAAGGACTATTCACTCATTTTCAACCATTTGTGAATATTTTCACGTGAAATACTGGACAAACTTTTATTCATGGCTTATACTAACGTTGTAATCAAATAAAACAAAAGAATACGGCAAAGCAACAAGCTAAATTTTTTTGGATTATCAGGGACGTCAAAAGTCTACTATGGACGTTTAGAGTCCCGTACAAATATTAGGAGGTTCTGGAAAATGGCAATTAAAGAAAATGCGGCCCAAGAAGTATTAGAAGTTCAAAAAGTGATTAACAGATTAGCAGACAATGGACAACAAGCATTGAAAGCATTTGAGAATTACGACCAAGAACAAGTAGATAATATCGTACATGCAATGGCGCTTGCCGGACTCGACCAACATATGCCCCTTGCAAAATTAGCAGTAGAAGAAACAGGACGAGGATTATACGAAGATAAATGTATTAAAAATATCTTTGCAACAGAATATATTTGGAACAACATTAAAAACAACAAGACAGTCGGCGTTATTCACGAAGACGTTCAAACTGGTGTTATCGAAATTGCAGAACCAGTTGGTGTTGTTGCCGGGGTTACACCAGTAACTAACCCAACATCTACTACACTTTTCAAAGCAATTATCGCAATTAAAACACGAAACCCAATCATCTTCGCTTTCCATCCAAGTGCACAACGTTGTTCAGCAGCAGCAGCAAAAGTTGTTTATGATGCGGCAGTTGCAGCTGGAGCGCCAGAACATTGTATTCAATGGGTAGAAAAACCTTCCCTAGAAGCAACCAAACAATTAATGAATCACGATAAAGTAGCACTTGTACTTGCAACTGGTGGTGCTGGAATGGTTAAATCAGCATACTCTACTGGTAAACCGGCACTAGGTGTTGGCCCGGGTAACGTACCAGCTTACATTGACAAAACAGCTAAAATCAAACGTTCTGTTAATGACATCATTCTTTCTAAATCTTTTGACCAAGGAATGATTTGTGCTTCTGAACAAGCAGTTATCGTGGACAAAGAAGTCGCTAAAGAAGTAAAAGCAGAAATGGAAGCCAATAAATGCTACTTCGTTAAAGGCGCTGAATTTAAAAAATTAGAAAGCTATGTAATCAACCCTGAAAAAGGAACACTTAACCCAGATGTAGTTGGTAAATCCCCTGCATGGATTGCAAACCAAGCTGGCTTCAAAGTTCCTGAAGACACAAAAATTCTTGTGGCTGAAATTAAAGGTGTTGGCGATAAATACCCACTATCTCATGAAAAATTAAGCCCAGTTCTTGCATTCATCGAAGCAGCTAACCAAGCAGAAGCATTCGATCGTTGTGAAGAAATGCTCGTATACGGAGGACTTGGACACTCTGCAGTTATTCACTCTACAGATAAAGAAGTTCAAAAAGCATTCGGTATCCGTATGAAAGCTTGCCGTATCATTGTAAATGCACCAAGCGCTCAAGGTGGTATTGGTGACATCTATAACGGCTTCATCCCTTCCCTAACACTTGGTTGTGGATCTTATGGTAAAAACTCTGTATCACAAAATGTAAGTGCGACTAACTTGCTGAACGTTAAACGTATCGCGGATCGGAGAAATAATATGCAATGGTTCAAACTTCCACCAAAAATTTTCTTTGAAAAATATTCCACTCAATACCTTCAAAAAATGGAAGGCGTTGAACGCGTATTTATCGTAACTGACCCAGGTATGGTTCAATTCAAATACGTTGATGTAGTAATCGAACACCTGAAAAAACGCGGTAACGACGTAGCTTACCAAGTATTCGCTGATGTTGAACCAGATCCATCTGACGTTACAGTTTATAAAGGTGCAGAATTAATGAAAGACTTTAAACCAGATACAATCATCGCTCTTGGTGGTGGTTCTGCAATGGATGCTGCTAAAGGTATGTGGTTATTCTATGAACACCCAGAAGCTTCATTCTTTGGCTTGAAACAAAAATTCTTAGATATCCGCAAACGTACTTTCAAATATCCTAAACTTGGTGGAAAAGCGAAATTCGTTGCAATTCCAACAACAAGTGGTACTGGTTCTGAAGTAACTCCATTTGCGGTTATTACAGACAAAGAAAATAACATTAAATACCCTCTTGCTGACTACGAATTAACTCCAGACGTTGCGATTGTCGATGCACAATATGTAACTACTGTTCCAGCACACATTACTGCTGATACTGGTATGGACGTTCTAACTCATGCAATTGAATCTTATGTATCCGTAATGGCAAGCGATTATACTCGTGGATTATCCATCCGTGCAATCGAACTTGTTTTTGAAAACTTACGTGAATCCGTTCTTACTGGTGATCCAGATGCACGTGAAAAAATGCATAATGCTTCTGCCCTAGCTGGTATGGCATTTGCGAATGCGTTCCTAGGAATTAACCATAGCTTGGCACACAAAATTGGACCTGAATTCCACATTCCTCACGGTCGTGCGAATGCAATCCTTATGCCACATGTTATCCGCTATAACGCACTTAAACCTAAAAAACATGCGTTATTCCCAAGATATGAAAGCTTCCGTGCCGATGAAGATTATGCTCGTATTTCTCGTATTATCGGTTTACCAGCTGCAACTACAGAAGAAGGCGTTAAATCTCTTGTAGATGCAATTATCAAACTTGGTAAAGATGTTGGTATCGACATGAGTCTTAAAGGACAAAATGTTGCTAAAAAAGACTTGGATGCTGTAGTAGATACGCTTGCTGATCGCGCATTCATGGACCAATGTACTACTGCCAACCCTAAACAACCACTTGTAAGCGAATTGAAAGAAATCTATCTTGAAGCTTACAAAGGGGTTTGAAACTAGCTAACTTGTCCACTATTAATATATAAAGTTAGAAGAAAGCGCAAGTCCATCCCAGGGCTTGCGCTTTCGCTTTAGTGTCTAAATTAGTATAATAGAACAAGAATGGAGTTGATTTAATGATAAAAGCAACAGTACCTTACTTTACTTTTGACGGAGAAGCCCAAGAAGCTCTAAATTTCTATAAAAAAGTATTTCAAGCTGAAATCACCCAGACTCGCTACTTTCATGAAATGGAAGGATTTTCAGGAGATAACCTCTTAGGCGAACGAATTCTTCACGCTAGACTTACTAAAGATGAAAAAGATTTATTTTACTTCTCCGATACATTGGAAGGCGAAACAGATGCGGGAAATCGACTGTCACTTGCGGTTAATTTTCAAACCGAAGAAAGCTTTGTCCATGCGTTCGTACTACTTTCTAAAACAGGAACAGTTGAAGTTCCTATTCAAAAGACATTTTGGGATGCTAAATATGCCAAAGTAATTGATCACTATAGTATTGACTGGCATCTTAATCTAGAAAATGAGACTACTACTTAAGTATGACTTTTCCCCATTCTCTAGCCGAATGTCTTAAGAACGAAAAAATAGTATAATTTAACAGTGAGAGAAAAAAAGGAGTGAGTTTATGACTGAGACAGTTTTAAAATTAGAACATGTCACAAAAAAAATCGGACAAAAAAATATTGTCCATGATATCAGCTTTGACATACATAAAGGAGAAGTATTTGGTTTACTTGGTCCAAATGGCGCAGGTAAAACTACTATTATCCGCTCGATTGTTGGCTTAATTCGCCGAACAGAAGGTAATGTTTTTATTAATGGTAAAAATGTGGATATTGAATTCAAGTCCGCTATTTCAGAAGTTGGCGCAATTATTGAAAATCCAGAGTTTTACATGTATATGTCTGGATGGGCGAATTTAAAACAATTTGCACGTATGAGCCAGAAGAATATTACAGATGAACAAATTCGCGAAATTGTGGAGCTTGTAAAACTGACTGGCGCGATTAATCAGAAAGTAAAAACCTATTCTCTAGGTATGCGCCAACGTTTAGGTGTTGCACAAGCATTAGTTCACAACCCTGCCCTACTTATTCTAGATGAACCAACAAATGGACTTGATCCACAAGGAATGGCAGAATTTAGAACATTAATTCGAGACCTTGCAACCAATGGTACTTCAGTATTAATTTCTAGTCATCTACTTAGCGAAATTCAACAAATAACTGATCGTTTCGCTATTATTAATAAAGGTGTTTTAACGCACATAGAAAAAATGAGTGATCTTCTTGAAAACCATGTTGCTGTTTATCAACTGAAAGTCACGAATCCCGAAATAACAAAAAATATACTAACAACTCTCCCAGTAAAACTTGTTGCTGAAAAAGAAAACTCATTTAAAGTGGAAGTTGCTCATGAAGATGTGCATCTCATTGCACGTGCGATTATTCAAGCAGACGTTGATTTACTCGAAATGGTTCCACTTCAAGCCTCCCTTGAAGAACGATTCCTAGAATTAACGAAAGGCGGAGGTGCAGAAGTATGATATCTTTAATAAAAAATGAATTCATTAAATTATTCTCGAGAAAATCAAGTTGGATTATGCAAATTGTATTATTCGCAGCAGTTCTAACTCTAGCTCTACTTATGTTTTTTGTTAGTAAAATAGATACAAGTGGCATGGAAGGCGGAGATGCCAGTAATGCTGGTATTACAGCCTATTATGATGATAAAGGCGCTCCAGTTACTGAAGAAGAATACTGGAATTCAGCTGATAAAGATGGTAACCCAACGTATAAATCTGAAACCTTGTCTCTAACTGATTCTGTTGCCTATTTAAAAACACAAGAAAAAGCTGCTACTTCCAAAGAAGCTAAAGAATCGATTCAAAATCAAATTGATTACTATCAAGCTTATGTGGATGCAGGTGAAAAACCAGCCAATAATTCTGCTGGAATTTCAAGTGCCGATTTCTTTTCTTCCTTAGGCAGTTCCGGCGCTGTTGCAACAATGTTAGTTGTCGTTGTCGCAAGTATTATTGTAGCTACAGAATTTTCTGGTGGTACGATTAAGTTATTACTAGCACGACCTTATTCAAGAAGCCAAATTTTGTTCTCTAAATATATTATGTGTATTGTCTATAGTGTCATTAGTTCGATAACACTATTCTTAGCTAGCTTTATCTTTTCATTCATTTTACCTAAGCAATCTATCTTCATGCCAATTGCTCCTTCTACTGGTGCAATGACGGCTTGGGATCACGCTTTAACCTTACTTGGAACAAACTTCTTACTGATGATTGTATATGCAACTATCGCTTTCTTCTTCTCATCTGTTGTTCGTTCACAAGCACTCGCAGTAGGTGTTGGGGTCGGCGTATTATTCTCAGGTGGAATTATCCGTCAACTCCTTCCACTTGCTATCGAAAAATATGACTGGATGAAATGGGTTATTTTCAACCTACTTAGTCTAAACGATACAGTAGGCGGTGAAAAAATCGCTGGCGGCTTAGCAGATTGGCAAGTCATCGCTGGCTTAGGCGTTTATACAGTGATTATTCTCTTCTTTACATTCTTCTTATTCAAAAAACGAGATGTCGCTTTAAGTTAAGATTAGAAGAGGCTGTCCATTACGGGCAGCCTCTTTTTTAATGCTTTATAATTTGAATTTTGTCTGTTGCATTTGTATTGATTCCTGCTGTTCCGCCAATTGGAAAAGTCGCAACTGGCTGTGTGTGACCAAAATCTGCGCCAGAAATAACCGGAATCTCTTGCAAAGCTGTTTTAGTTTTAATAATAAAAGCAAGTTTCTCTGCTGTCATTGCTGATTCTTTTTGAAAACGGCCAATTACCAGACCTTGAATTTCATCTGCTCCAGGTTGACTAAGCAGTGATTCTAAATCGCGGTCAAATGTCTCAGGATCACTCATACTAGTGTCTTCAAGAAATAAAATTGCACCAGCTAAATGAGGCATATATTCTGTTCCTTGAAGCAAATTAAGTGTGCAGAGATTTCCGCCAATAATCGTTCCTTCTGCCTCTCCAGATTGCATAACAACTAAACCTTCATTTGGTATAAAATTTCTATTCTCTTGATCCAAATACCATTCATCATCACTCCAAGAAACACTTTCCTCCAGAATAAATGGTTCTTTTTGCAATAAGCACGCACTAAATGAATCAATAACATATTCCAAACCTTTTTCCATTGAAAAACTAGAAAAATGGGCTCCGGAATAAGTAACTAGTTCCGTTTGTGTATAGATTGCTGTTGCAAGGGCTGTGATATCAGAAAAGCCACATAAAATCTTAGGGTTTTCCGAAATTAAATCATAATCTAAATAAGGCAACAATTGATTGCTATTAAAACCACCAATAACCGTTAAAATAGCTTTGACACTCGAATCATTGAAAGCTTCATGAATATCAGCTACACGAGAACGAATGCTTGAACTCGACATACAATCCATTTCTGACACATGTTCGCCAAAAGTAACCTTAAAACCCATCTCATTTAGACGCTTAACGGCAATTCCCACTTGATTTTCCGCTATAATACCGATAGAGCGACTTGGCGCAATAATACGAATTTCATCCCCTTGTTTTAATTTTGCTGGAATCATTTCGTCGCCTCCCTATTAAATGTATGAAATGGGCATGAACGTAGATGGTCATCCAAAATACCAATAGCTTGTAAGTAGGAATAAATAATTACTGGACCAACAAACTTAAATCCTCTTTTCTTTAAATCTTTACTTATTTTCTCAGATAGTTCGGTGCTAGCAGGGACCTCTCCCATGCCTTGCCATTCATTAATAATACGCTCATTATTCGTAAAACCCCAAATATAGTTTGCAAATGAGCCGAATTCGGCTTGGACTTTTTGCGTAGCTAAAGCATTCGTACGCACTGCTTTCACTTTAAGACGATTCTTCACAATAGCCGCTTCTTCGACAATCGTCGCCAGCTCATCGTCCGTTAAGAGTGCACATTTATCAATATCAAAGTGAAAAAAAGCTTCTTGATAAGCTTTTCTTTTATGTAAAATTAATCTCCATGATAGTCCAGCTTGTGCTCCTTCTAAATTAAGCATTTCAAATAAATAAGTGTCGTCCCTACTCGGGACACACCATTCTGCATCATGATATTCTAGTTCAAACGGGTCATTAATCGACCATGGGCAACGTAATTCTTCGGACAAATTGAGTTCCTCCTATATAGTTAAAATGTAATGTACGCTAATCAAAACAGCAACGAATAGTCCTATACAACTCCAAATTAAATGTTTTTCTTTCCACTGACTAACTGTAACTGCAATACTTAACACTAAAAATAAAAAGAGTAGCCAGTTTGGAATGTCAGGCCGATAATTGCTTGTGAAAATAAGATATCCTACTACTACTGCCATTATACTTGTCATCGTAAAACTTATCTTTTGATATCTCATTCACTCAAGCCTCCTATTTATTAATCATAAAACATATGTTCTGTTTTTGCAAGTAGAAATAAAAAAGGCGGAATTTTTATCCGCCTTTGCTTAAACTTATTTCAATTTACCACGAAGTACCATTGGTAAAATCCCGCCGTGACGATAATAGTCAATTTCCACTTCTGAGTCAAAGCGTGCTAGTGCTTTAAATGTGAGACTTGAACCGTCTTCACGAACAGCTGTTACATTTACCAAGTCTCTTGGTGATACTTCTTCGCTAATTGCCACTTGTAAACTTTCTGAACCAGTTAGACCTAATGTTTCTGCGTCTTCACCTGGTTGGAATTGAAGTGGTAAAACGCCCATCATTACCAAGTTAGAACGATGAATCCGTTCATAACTTTTTGCGATAACAGTTTTAATCCCTAGTAAATTCGTTCCTTTGGCAGCCCAATCACGCGAAGATCCCATTCCGTAATCGTCACCAGCAAGAATGACTAAACCAGTACTGTTTTCGATATATTTTCTAGAAGCATCATAAATCGACATCACTTCGCCAGTTGGCCAGTAAGTTGTATAGCCACCTTCTGTTCCTGGTGCGATTTGGTTTTTGATGCGGATATTCGCAAATGTACCACGCATCATCACATCATGATGACCACGACGAGAACCGTATGAGTTAAAATCACGAATCGCTACACCTTGTTCTTGAAGGAATTTGCCAGCAGGTGTATCTTTACCAATGGCTCCAGCTGGTGAAATATGGTCCGTTGTAACAGAATCGCCAAATTTACCAATAATTCGAAGTCCAGATAAGGCTTCTACTTTGCCAGCTTCTTTTGCTAAATTATCAAAGAATGGCGGGTTAGCGATATACGTAGAGTTGTCATCCCATTTATATAAGGCATCCTCAGTTGTTTCAATTGCATTCCAAGCTTCATTTTCGTCAAAAACATGGGCATATTGTTCACGGAAAAGTTCTGGCGTTACAGTTTCTTCAACAAGTGCCTTCACCTCTTCGGAACTTGGCCAAATATCGTTTAAGAAGACTTCTTCGCCATTATTACCGCGTCCGATTGGTTCTGTTAGCATATCAACATTCGTTGTCCCAGCAAGCGCATAAGCAACGACAAGTGGTGGTGAAGCCAAGAAATTTGCTTTCACAAGCGCATGAATCCGGCCTTCAAAGTTACGGTTACCACTTAATACTGCGGAAACAAGCAAATCACTTTCTTGAATAGCTTCTTCAATTTCTTCTTTTAAAGGACCAGAGTTCCCGATACATGTTGTACAACCATACCCAACAAGATCAAATCCAAGTTTTTCCAAATAAGGAAGTAAACCTGCTTTTTCCAAGTAGCCTGTTACGACTTTGGAACCAGGCGCTAAAGAAGTTTTTACGAATTTAGGTACTTCTAATCCTTTTTCGACTGCTTTTTTAGCAACCAAACCGGCGCTTAGCATAACGTATGGATTAGAGGTATTCGTACAGCTTGTAATAGCTGCAATTGCAACGGATCCCGTTTTCATTGTGGATTGGTCGCCGTTGCCAAATGTAACGTTGACTTCTTTGTCTAAGCTAGATTTATCTAAACCGAAACCTTGGTTACCCGCTTTCGCTGTAATCGATTCGCGGAATGTTTCTTTCATTTTGGAAAGTGGAATCAAATCTTGTGGACGTTTTGGTCCAGCTAAGTTTGGTTCAATGGCGGAAAGATCAATTTCCACGATTTGGGTGTAGTTTGGTTCTACTTTTTCCGGTGTGAAGAATAAATCGTTTGCTTCTAAATAGGCTTCTACGAGTTCAATTTGTTCTTTATCACGACCAGTTAATTTTAAATAATTAAGTGCTTCTTTGTCTACTGGGAAAAATCCGCAAGTTGCGCCGTATTCTGGAGCCATATTAGCAACAGTTGCACGATCAGCAAGTGGAAGCGTCGCAACTCCTGGACCATAAAATTCTACAAATTTACCTACTACTTTTTGTTCTCGCAAGACTTGAGTAACTTTTAGAGCAAAATCAGTTGCAGTAGCACCATTTGGCAAAGCACCGAGTAATTTCACCCCAATTACTTCTGGAATTGGAAAATAAGAAGGTTGACCGAGCATACCGGCTTCGGCTTCAATACCACCAACACCCCACCCTAAAACGCCAATACCGTTAATCATAGTCGTATGGCTATCTGTTCCAACAAGGGAATCTGGGAACGCTACAAATTCGCCGTCTGCCACTTCATTCGCAATAACGACGTTTGCTAAATACTCTAAATTAACTTGGTGAACAATACCAGTTGCGGGTGGAACGGCACGGTAATTATCAAATGCTTTTTGCGCCCAGTTCAAAAATTGATAACGCTCCATATTGCGTTTGAATTCCAGTTCCATGTTGATTTTAAGTGCTTCTGGATTGGCGTAACTATCAACTTGTACAGAGTGATCGACTACTAAATCAACGGGGATTTCTGGATTGATTTTTTCTGGATCTCCGCCAAGATCTGCCATTGCTTTACGTAAGGAAGCTAAATCAACGACTGCTGGAACTCCAGTGAAATCTTGTAAAATAACACGAGCCGGTTTAAAAGGCACTTCCCCTTCGTTGCCATCTTTTGACCAGTGCGCTAAGTCTTCTACGTGTGCATCCGTAATCACTCTACCATCTGCTTGTCGTAATACAGATTCAAGTAAAACACGTACTGAATAAGGTAACTTTTCAATGTTAGTAAGCTTGTCCTCTTCTAAGGTTTTTAGTTTGTAATAATGATATGTTTTTTCGTTCAATTTAAACGATGCTTTTGCTTTTTCTTTCCAATTAGTCATCCACGTTTCCTCCTTCAATTCTTGAAACGATTGGTCTCTCATCTATTGTACTGAAAAAAAAGCGATAAGTAAACAAAGAGAATCCGCCATATTTCAATAACTTTTTCTTATAACAAAAAATGAATGACAACAGCCTGCCATTCATCTTTACTTTATAAACCTAAATTTGTTAATGCTTGTTCTAGTGAGCCGAATGATTTAAGCGTAGAAATATTAGAACCTAGCTTAATTGTACGTTGTGCAAAGTTTGGTTGCATACCGGAAAGTATTGGTGCTAAGCCAATTAATTTAAATGATTGAATCATATCTTCCATGTGCTTCGTTGCAAAATCATCTTTTAACACTGCACTCGAAAAATCTATCACTATTGTGTCTAAATTTAACTTATCGGCAGATTCGACTGCTTTTTCTTTCATAAAATAACCTCTATCATCATCTAAACTTCCAACAATAGGTAACACTCCGATGGAAGAAGTGATTGGGATGATACGCGTGGATAATTGAATAATTTCTTTACGCTGAGCTGCAACTTGATTTCTATTTTCTTCCATAAAGCCTTCTAAAAGTTGTTGCTGAATGGAAGCAAGTGTATCTTTTATATCGAGCATAAATTGAATAATATCCGACTCTGTAAAACAAACTTCTTCTGTTTCTCTCCATTTAAGCAAACTAGTTATAATAAATTTGTCGATTTCACTCATATGTTGATGGATTTTTCTTATGTCCGTTTTATCATTAAAACGTCTTTTACCGATATTCTCAAAATCGAGTTTTTTTACTCCAGTTATTTCATCGATAATCATGCCACAAGATGCTGTACTTAAAGAGCGAATGGATTCTTCGCTTTCTCCACTACTCAGCCTTAACTTAAATTCATCTGTTTCAATATAATAATTTTCATAAAACATCTTAACTAATTCTGAACGACGACTCACTAAAAACTGCTGAATTTGCATAAACTTCTCCTTTTTTACGTCGATATTATCTTGCAAAAATCAAGATATTATCTGCATGTAAGTTTTCAATCATTTTATTTACTTGCTCATCAGTTAGATCGAAATCTTCTAGAAGTTTTTTGACAGATTTATCATCTGTTTTAGAGAACCATTTTGCAAAAGGACCCGCTGCATATAAAGCACCATACTTTGGATTATATGCTTGTGGAATAACAATTGCGCCACTAAGGGATTGGAGTATACCTGAAATAATACCGAATGCTTCTTCATTTACCGGGCGTTCGATTTCGATATTTTCTTTTTCTGCTAATGTTTCTAAGTTTTTATTGTGTTTTGATTTGGCTAGAACAGAGATATCTTCTTTTTCATAGCCCTCACTTACTAATTTATCAATGATTTCCTCAGCTGCTGCAACATTTTGAACCGCGAATACTTCCCATTTTTTCATTATTTGTCATCCCTTCCATTATCCAATTGTAAAATTTGCTTAATTTCTTCTGTACTTAACTTGCCTAGCATTTGTTCGCCTGGTTGGATAAGTTCATCCACTAATGCTTGTTTTTTCTTTTGTAAGTCAAAGATTCGTTCTTCAATTGTTCCTTTAGTAATCATTCGGAACACTTGGACGACACGTTTTTGACCAATTCGGTGTGCGCGTCCGGTTGCTTGTTCTTCCACGGCTGGATTCCACCATAAATCGTATAAAATGACAGTATCTGCTCCTACAAGATTTAGTCCAGTGCCTCCTGCTTTTAGAGATATTAAGAAAATATCATTCTCTCCTTCATTAAAAGCATTTACCATATCCAACCTTGTTTTTGCAGGTGTTTTACCATCCATATAAAATAGTGAGTGACCTTCTTCTTCTAATTTACGGCGAATAATTGCAAGCATACCCGTGAACTGAGAAAAAATTAGTATTCGTTTACCATTTTCTCTAGCTGTCTGTATTGTATCAAATAACTGTAACAATTTACCAGATTCACCTTGATAATTTTCAACAAAAAGGCTCGGGTCACAACAAATTTGGCGTAAACGTGTTAATCCTGCAAGCAATTTAATTCGCTCTTCCCCTGCATTCCCATTACTTTCTTCTAAATCAGCTTGAATTTTTTCTAAGTAAGCCAAGTAGATCGTCTTTTGTTCATCTGTTAATTCAGAATAAAGATTGGTTTCGATTTTGTCAGGTAGTTCTTTTACTACATCCTGTTTTAATCTGCGTAGTAAAAATGGACGAATCATTGTAGCAATTTTGTCGTACGAAATTTCTTTGAATTTACGTAAAGACGGGAAAAATCCTGGCATTAATGTTTGGAATATAGCCCATAGTTCATCAATACTGTTTTCAAGAGGTGTTCCACTTAATGCAAAAACATGATTTCGCTTAAGTGCGCGAACAGCTTGTGACGCTTTCGTATGATAGTTTTTTATCGCTTGTGATTCATCAATGATAACACTCGAAAAAGGAATATCCGCCAAGTTCATTATATCTTGGCGAAGGGAAGGATAGGAAATTAAATAAATATGTCCATGTTTGATTTCTTCCATTTCTGCAATACGTGATTGTTTTGTTCCATGTAAAACAGTCACAGGAATGTCTGGCGCAAATTTTTCTAATTCACTTTGCCAATTATATAGTAGAGATGCTGGAGTAATAATTAGGACTGGTTTTAAATTTGGATTATCTTCTAACTCAGAGGCTAAAAAGCTAATCGTTTGTACGGTTTTACCAAGCCCCATATCATCTGCCAAAATACCGCCAAGATTATATTTAGCAAGTGATTTCATCCATTCGAAACCAGTTAACTGATAATCACGCAACTCGGCTTTTAACCCTTTTGGTAAAGAGAAACTGTCTTCGGATTGAGTGGTTATATCTGTTAGTAATTCACGGAACGAACGACTGAATTTATGATGTTCGTCTTGCGTTCCTGCGCCTAAAATATCATAAATTTGCATCCCGCGATAAAGCGGTACTTGCATATTTGGCTGCACATCTTTTTTACGCACTTCTAACATTTGTAGTACATCTTCCATTTGTTTATAGTTTTCTGATTCAAGGGACAAGAAACGACCACTTCTGAGGCGATGGTAGCTCCGTTTTTCACGCAAAGATTCTAGGACACTTTGGACTTCTTCTTCCGGAATGCCCTTGAAATCAAATGAAACGGATAAATAATCATTATCTCCTGAAACATCTAACGTCGTCACTGGCCGCACATTATCTTCTACCATTTCTTCTAAACCATCTTCCATATAAATCTCCGCATATTCAGCGAGTTTTGGAATAGTTCGATAGTAAAATTGGTATAAATCTTTTTCTTGTTTATTAACGACCATTTTTGTTCCTGAAAAATGAACAGGTGCGCTCTCAATAATATTCATTACCCGTGCTTCTTTTTCCACATCACGAATCATGATTTTTTCATTTTCTTCTTCAGTGGTCGCAAACGGATCAAATAATTGATTGCCATAGTGGTATTCAAGCCGTAACGTATGCTCTCCGTATTCAAGCGCAATAAATAATTTACAATCAAGTGGTTGCTGCGTAATCCGGTCTGAAATAGAGTCATCTAGTTTTAATTTCCCGCTTTTTTGTAAAGCTGGTAAAACATAAGAAATCACTTCACTCAATTGCGATTCTGAAAATTGCACAACCTCATTTTTCGTAACTTTATGAAATTCCATTAGTGGTTTTAACGATTCCCATACTTCTTTTGCTGGGATGAAAAAAGTTCCATCAAAGAAAAGTAATTGATAAGCCTCAAAAAAGATGGCCTGTTGTAAATCTTCCATTTCTAGTTGGTATTTATCAGTGGCGCTTTTTTTAAGTTCAAAAATGAAATCCAGGTTGTCATGGCGAACATTAATTCCGCGATATTTAATATCTTCCACACGTTCTTTCATAATAATACAAGTTGTATCCCGTTTTGTGAGAAGTTCCAGCAACTCACTTGCCATGCTAGGAGGAATGGTTAAGTTCTTCTCTTCTGCATAAGATTTCGACCAATAAAAAGAATCCGTATCATACATTTTGGCAATTTCACTAATTTGAAGTAGTTTATCCAAAATTTGTTTATCTTCTTCTCCAAAAAAATGTTCATTTGGATCATAGGCGAAATTCTTGGTAAATACAAGCCACTGTCGATCACGAATTGCAGCTAAGAATGTATTCATATTTTTCACAACATAAGTTCTGTCCGTACCCACTTTGACTTCAATAGTCATAATATAACTAGAATCATCCTGTTTTAATCGAATGATGTATTGGGTTTGAAGCGGCGTTTTATTCGTATTGTCTTCTTCCACTTCAAGTTGTTGCGCCATATTTTGTTGAAAAAGGGATAGAAGTGTATTTGATTCTTGCGTGAGAATTCGATTTTTAAAATCTTGTTTGGCTGCTTTTTGTTTTTCTTTTTCTATTTTTAAATGTGTAGCATAGATATGCTTACAAATAGCATTTAATTGAAAATCGGCGCAGCTACATGCAAAACTCTCATTGCCAGTATCTTCTACGACATTTTGATCAATAAAATACGTTAAAAAATGGTCCGAGGCGTCTTTTTCACGAAACTGAATGATTTCTCCGTCTTCCATCAGTTTTTTTCCAGCCTGTTTCACACTATATGGAATCATTTTATTTTGAATTGATGTAAAGTGCTCCATTACTTCTTCCTCCCAAAACCGTCCGTTACTCTAAACTACTATTATATAGGAAAAGACGAGTGACGGCAACGCAAGCGGTCTTTTAGCTACTAGCAGTAACAAATTTAGTAGTACTTCCATGGTTCGTCGCAGTCACTTCAAGCCTTGCTGAAATTCTTTCTTTAAGTTCAGGTACATGAGAAATAATACCAACAAGTCGACCATTTTCTTGTGTTTCCAGCAAACATTCTACCGCAACTTCAAGAGATTCAGGATCCAGCGTACCAAATCCTTCATCAATAAACATTGTTTCAAGCGAAATCCCACCAGCCATTTCTTGGACAATTTCAGCAAGTGATAAAGCAAGCGCTAAAGAAGTTTTAAAACTTTCCCCGCCCGAAAGAGTCTTTACATGCCGCGTTAATCCTGTATATTCGTCAAATACTTCTAATTCCAAGCCACTTTGGACATTTCCTTTTGCTTTTTCCATTTTTCGTTGCAATTCAAAGCGCCCACTAGTCATTTTCGATAAACGATGATTTGCTCGTTGGATAATCGTATCTAAAAACATTGCGAGAATGTAGCGTTCAAAAGTTAATCTACGCGCATTTTTGCCTCTTGCTGCATCTGCTAATAGACCAATATCTGCATAGTCTTCCTCCGCCTTCTCTACAGCTTGTATACTATTTTGATAGTTTAAAACTACCTCTTTTTGTTTAGTAACTAATTCCCGTTGTTTCATCGTACTTTCTTCCGCTTTTGTGAGTTGTTGTTGTTTTTCTTTCATACTAAACTCTAGTTGTTCCAAATTTGGTTTTTGTTTATTCTTAAGTTTTTCTGTTAAATCAGCTTGACGTGAAATGGCTAAATGACGTTTTCGTTCGAAGTTTGTCACTTTTTCTTCTTGTACTTTCAGCTCATCTACAGACATTAATGCCTGCTTATATGATTCATACGTCGGAAAATCATTTTGTTTCATTGCTTCTTTAAAAATTTCACGTTGTACTTGTAATGCTTCTTGCGCATCTGCGGTTGTTTTTTGGGCAGATTGTAAAGTGGATTCTAGTCGAGTAATGTCTTTATCTGCTTGCCTAAATGAAGCATCCACTTGCTCAGCTTGTTTAAGGTGCGTTTCAATACTTGTAGTTAGTTCATTCTTTTTCTTATCAAACATTACTTTATCTCTTAAATCTACTGGGATGGACTCTTCTAAATAGCTTAATTTCCCAGTAGCTAGTTGTACTTGTTGATGCGAATTTTCAACTTGAAGAGCAATATGGTTTTTTACTGTTTCTGTTTCATTTTGTTTATTCTTTAATGTTTCCACATTTGATTGAACAGTTGCTTTTTGGGCTGTTTTAGTTTGTAATTGGTCAATTTTTTTTGCTAAATTTTCAGCTAGCAACTTATTTTCGGCTAGGATTTGTTTTGTTTCATCTAAGTTCACTTCTGTGACATCTGCCCATTCATTTAGTTGCCATTCTAGTTGATTGATGGATTTTTCCGCCTCATTAATTGCTAATTCTTTTTCATGTAATTGTCCTTTAGCTGCTTCCAGTATTTCAAAATTGGCTGTTTCTCCAAATTCCGCAAGCTTGGGGTGTGATACAGAACCGCAGACAGGACAAGCATCCCCCTCATGTAAATGTGTCGCAAGTGACGCGGCTTGTTCTTTTTGCAGATTTGTTTCTTGTTGTTTAATTGTTGTTTCTATGGTAGTTTTCTCTGTTAAGAGTTGGGCTAATGTTTGTTCTTCTGTTTGTTTCTCTAAATCCCATGCTGCCATTTTCGCTCGTTTATTAACTAGTTCTTGATTTTTTTCGATGAGTGCTTTGACGGTTGTATGTTTATTAATGGCTTCTAAGTGCGCAAGTTCCGCTTGATTTATTTCTGTTAATTGAGATTCTGCTAACTTTATTTCTGCTATTACATCCTGCTCCGTTTTCATTACTTTTTCCAAGTGGTCCGTCGCTTCTTTCCATTCCATTTCAGCGCGCCGTTTTTGAATGATTACAGTCTCGAATTCCATTATCTTCGGTTCCATTTCTTCTAATTGAAAAAGAGTACGTTTATTAGTTTCTAGTTCTTTTTCTTGTTCAGCGAGTGTTTCTTTTTGTTTTTTTGCATGTAAAAATTGTGCTTTCACTTGTTCTGTCGCGGTAGCAACTTGTTTTTCTGTATGTTCTGCTGTTTCTAATTGCTCTTTTAAACGAATACATAGTGCATCTTGAGACCGTATATTGCTCGCTCTTTTGGCGGCTTCTATTCGCCCTTCTATTGCTCGGTAAACTCCTTGTTCAGCTTCTAGTTTAGCTACTTCTTCTATATATAAATCTAAATTTTGCCAATCAAGCAACTGTTCTTTAGCAAGTGTCACTTTTTCGACGGCTTCACTTGTTTGTTTCCGAATAATGCTTAATTCACTTTCTAATTCCGCTAAAACCGTTTGCTCTTTTTGAATGGCTTCTGTTTGTAAAACACTAATTTCGCTTGTTGTTTTCCCAGTAATTTCCACATCTGGTAAACTAAGTTCGGCGAGTTCTGCCACTTTTTTTCGAGCTTCAACTACTAAAATTTCGGCTTCTTTTTGCTTTTCCCATAATAAATTCTCCACTTTTTCATAATACACTGTATGAGCTAAACGTTGTAAAATCGCTTCTTTTTCTTTACTATCTGATACGAGTAATTCTCTAAATTCACCTTGTGGAATCATTAAAATTTGTCTGAATTGATCCACATTAAGTTGAATTAATTCTTCCATTTTCGTATTGACATCACGAACTGAACTCGCAAGTAACTTCATTTCATCGCCAATCAGTTCATATAATTCAGCTTTTTGAGGAGATGTTGTCGTTCCATTCCCGCGCTGCTTGGCAATTTCTTGTTGCGGAATGCGGCTAATTTGATAAATCTTGTCTTTTAATCTAAAAACAAGCGTTACTTCCGTTATTTCTTTATCCGTCGCAAAATGACTACGCATCGAAAAGCTTTCTCGATCAAACGTATTTGCTTTACCAAAAATCGCAAAACTAATGGCATCAAAGATAGTGGATTTACCAGCGCCAGTTTTACCAGAGATAACAAAAATCTGTTCCGTTCCTAGTTTTTCAAAGTCGATTACTTCTTTTTTAGCATACGCTCCGAAAGCTTGCATCGTTAACTTAATTGGTCTCATTCAACTTCCTCCTTTCTCGCTTGTTCAAAAACATCCACTAACTTTTGTTTTTGTGTTTCGGTTAATTCTGTTCCATTTACATGCTCAAAAAATTGCCCAAATAGCTCTAAATCATCTTTTTTCATGATTTCTTCAAAGCTATCTTCCGTTTCTTTTAATGTTTGTTTTGTTCGCTCTAAATGTAAAATATTGGGATAGAATTGGCGCAATTTGCCCATTGGATCAATTAACGCACCTTCATCCATTAAATTCACTTGAAAGAAATCATTCGGATTCGGCACCAAATTTTCTGTAAGTTCCGCTAGTGTTCCAGAAATTATACGCATATCATGTTTTGGTGTTAGAGAACGTTCTGTCACACTAATAAGTTCTTTTCCTTTTATTTCTACAATCCGCACACTTTTAACATCATTTGCTTCTGAAAATGAATATTTTAAAGGCGAACCACTATAATAGATAGACGGATGGCGGATCGCATGCGGATGGTGCAAGTGACCCAGTGCAGTATAAGTAAAACCATCAAAACAATCTGTAGAAACACGGTCGACATTCCCAATTGCAAGTTGACGCTCTGAATCACTCGGAATTCCTCCAGAAACAAATGCATGACCAACCAAAATCTGCGCCTTCGTTTGATCCCATTTGGAACGAATTTGTTTCGTTACAGCTTGCATCGCATCTTCAAAACTACGAATCGTATTATCTGCAAAAACTTCCCGAATAATTGCTGGTTCATGATAAGGGACCAGCCACACTTCCGCATCCATAAAAGGAATCGCTTCAAACTGAGAGGTACATTTTCCTTTCATATATAACTTACTACTTTCATACCACTGGCTACCGAATGCAAGTCGCTCGGCACTATCATGGTTTCCGCTAATTGCGAATATCGGTATTCCAAGCTCTACATTCCATTTCACTAAAATATCATTTAATACTTTAACCGCATCAGCAGGCGGCACAGCACGGTCATATAAGTCTCCCGCTAAAATTAGTGCATCGACTTGTTCTTCCTCGGCAATCTTCGTTATTTGTGCCAAAATATATTCTTGTTCCGCAAGTATCGAGATTCCTGATACAATTTTCCCTAAATGTAAATCAGCTGTATGTAAAAATTTCATTAGCTTCCTCTTTTCTTTTTCTCGGAGATTATTTATTTTTAATGCAAAACTCATCATTTTTAAGTATACTAGATATAGTTTAAAAAAATAACTAGCAATACTGGGAGTGAAGAAGTTGTTTTATCATTTCGCAAAAAACCTCGTTCATTTTATTTTAATTATTATTGGTGGACGATTTCAAGTACAAAACAAAGAAAAAATTATTGAAGCACCTTATGTTGTTGTGTCTACGCATACGTCTTGGATTGAAATCTTGTACCTTGGTTTCGCCCTATCACCAACACCAGTGCATTATATGGCCAAACAAGAGCTATTCAAAGGAAAATTCCTTAACTGGCTAATGACACACCTTAACGCCTTCCCTGTCAATCGTGATAATCCTGGACCAAGTGCCATCAAAGCACCAATCCGGATGCTAAAATCTGGCAAAGTAGTTGGGATTTTTCCGAGTGGTACGAGAAAAACAACCAACCTTCATTTAAAACGCGGCGCTGTAACAATCGCTCATAAAGCAAAAGTTCCTATGTTGCCCGCTGTTTATGATGGACCAAAAACATTTGGAGAGATTTTAAAACGTAAAAAAATCATTATTCGTTTTGGTGATCCAGTATTATTCAATGATACCGAACTTGACCAAAAAGAGCTACTAGAAGTTAAGTCTCAAGAATTAATGGCGACATTCGAACAGCTTCAAAATGAAATTAATCAAACAAAAAATAAATAAAACAAAAGACAGCTTCCGCTCGGGAAGCTGTCTTTTGTTTTATCAGGAAGCTGTATCAGTTGTGATGCTTGAAGGATTAAGTCCAGCATCTTTTAATACGCCAGCAATTGCTTCATCAGCTTTTGCCATTGCTTCGTCTGCTTTTGTTGTATCACGACCACTAGCTTTAAGTGCATCTGCTTCTAATTTATAAGCATCACTTAATTGTTTAACAGCTGCTTTGAAATCATCCTTGTATTTACCAAGGTCTGGTGTTTTTTCACTAGCAAGTGCTTCAGAAACTTTAAGTGCTGATTCACTAGCTGGTTTTGCAAGAGCTGCAAGGTCTGCTTCAGATGGTTTAGGATCTGCGCCAACTGCTCCTACATAAGCGTTATAATCGCCATTGTTTTCATTAATAACGTTTACTAAATCCATGTAATAATTTAATACGTTATCTTTATCGCTTGTTGTTTCTTTTTTTGTGTCTTCTTTTTTGTCGGAATTACTAGAACCAGAACAAGCCGCAAGCGACAATCCTAGTGCTAAAGTTAATACTACTAATAACCATTTCTTCAAGTTAATGTCCTCCTTTTTTTCAAGCCAAACTCGGAAGCCCTTTTGTAACTGGCCGCGTCAGTCTCGGATATGCTTCACCCATCCGGCAAGTAACATTACTCACGATGTAACATTATTCATTATAAGCTATTCGCACGGCATTTTTCAAGCTGTTTTAGAAAATGCTTTCACTATTATTCATACTCGCCACTAACTTCTACTTTACTTAGCTCTTTTTCCGTATTTTTATATTGGAAATACATCACGATGCGCCAAGGTACAATCATTGCAAATGCCATTATCCAGAACATCCCAGATAACTCTCCCACTTCTAAACTACCACTAATCCAGTACTTAATGAAAATTCTAATGAGTAAAAGTCCCATCAAAATAACTGGAAAAGCTTTTGTACGCTTAATAAATACATATTGATGTCGAACTTCAAATTTCGTTGTCCAAATCAAAATAATAGAAAATACAAGTCCCATAGCAACCGCTTCTAAAATATCAACTAACGAAACACGGAAAAAAGGAATAACAAACATAAGTGCGCCTGTTGACATCATAATTGGTGGTATGATAATCCCTTTCACACTTGCTGGGCGCTTCGATGCTTTCATTCTTATCATGATAATTCCAGCTCCAAAAACAAGTGTAATGATAATTGAAATGATTAATGACACGTTTAATTCCCCCTACTAATCTGCTGTAACACTTCGCTCCTCATTATATTCCTTTTACCGTTTGAAATAAAATTCTCTGCTTAAAGTGCTTCGTCTAAATCCATTCCACTATTTTGTAATTGATACATCGAATGGTACACTCCTTGTTCTGCAATTAAAGTGTCATGTGTCCCACGCTCAATGATTCTTCCTTTGGATAAAACTAAAATTAAATCGGCATCCTTAATTGTCGAAAGTCGATGCGCAATCGCAATCGTCGTGCGTCCTTCCCTCATCCGTTTTAACCCCGTTTGAATCAAGCTTTCCGTTTCTGTATCAATATTCGCAGTCGCTTCATCTAATACAAGAATTTGTGGATTTGTGACCACTGTTCTAGCAAAAGAAATCAGCTGTCTTTGTCCACTTGAAAAGGAAGCCCCGCGTTCAATAACTTTATGCTGATACTGATCTGATAAAGTTTGAATAAAACCATCTGCTTGAACAAATTTCGCGGCATCTACAATTTGTTCATCAGTAATGTTTTTATCATAGAGACGAATATTTGTATTAATATCGCCATAAAACATAAAACTATCTTGTAAAACAAGTCCTGTTTTCTTACGTAATTCAGCAATTTCATGTGACTTAATTGACTTTCCATCAATTAAAATATCTCCGCGTTCAAATTCATAAAATCGCATCATTAAATTAATAATCGAGCTTTTACCACTCCCGGTGTGACCGACAAGTGCTACAGTTTGCCCTGGTTCCGCCGTAAAGCTAATATTTTTAAGGACATCACGCCCACCTTCATAAGCAAAAGAAACATCTTTAAATTCAATTTTAGCACGAGTGATTTTCGCCTCTGGATCGTTTAATTGGGCTGGTACTTCTTCTGTTTCATCCATAATGCGAAATACTCTTGAGGCAGCCGTAATCGCTTCTTGATACATTGCGAGTCGTTCCATTACATTATAAATTGCTTCTAAAAAACGGTCAAAATAACTAATGAACGCATAAATGGTACCAATCGCAACTGGTCCAATTAAAGATTCCGCACCGAAAAAGCTAAGAATAATCACAACGGCTAACGCATAAATCAAGTCAATTGCTGGGCCAAGTAATAAGGCATTAAATTTAATGTTTTTCATACCAACATCGTAATAATCTTTATTAATTTTCTCAAATTCTTTGACTAAACGACGCTCTTGATTGAATTGTTGTACAATGGACATTCCAGAGATAGATTCAGCAATTTTTGCGTTTAATTGGCTTAATTTTTCTCGTCTTGCCCGGTAGAACTGTGAACTATATTTCCGATAAACAAAAATAATAAAAACAATAAGCGGAAATAAAAGCAAACTATAAAGGGCCAATTGAACATTGAGAGCAAACATCGCCGCATAAATACCAACCAGCATAAACAAACTTTGAATCGCTGTTGAAAGTACGTTAATGAACATATCTTTCACAGCTTCTGTATCATTTGTTACACGCGAAACGATACTTCCGGCAGGCGTTTTATCAAAATAACGCATACCTAGTGAATGAAGTTTGGTAAAAATATCAATCCGCATTTGTTGGACTATTTCAAGCGCAATTTTTTGGAAATAAAGCAATTGGAAATACCAAACAATAGATTTCCCAATCGTTAGCCCAAGATAGCCCGCTCCAAGAATGAGCAAAGCTTTCATTTCCAAATTCATTGGCGTTAAATAATCATCCAAAAATATTTTAATCAAAATTGGTGCGAACACATCTGCAAGCGTCACAAGAAGAACGAGCACCCCAGTCCAAATCAAACTTGGAATATGATATTTTGTATAGCTAAGCATTCTTTTTAATACTTCACGATGTTCTTTACCGGACATCACTAACATTTCATCTTGCTCATTCATTGCTTCCATCTGCTGCACCCCCTTCTTCCAAAGCTTCCTCTAGTTGTTGCTCACGGAACATTTCCGCATACCAACCATCTAGTGTCATTAACTCATTATGCGTCCCTCGTTCCACAACTCTCCCTTTATCAATAACAATAATCAAGTTAGCATGTTCCACAGAACTGAGTCGGTGCGCGCTAATGATTGTTGTTTTATCAGAACGATTTTCTTTTAAGTTAGATAAAATCTGTTCTTCTGTTTTAGCATCTACCGCCGAAAGTGCATCATCCAAAATAAGCAATTCTGGATTCATAATTAAGGCACGTGCAATTGCAAGACGCTGTTTCTGTCCACCAGAAAGCGAAACTCCACGCTCCCCAACGACTGTGTCATAGCCATTTTCAAAACCAAGAATATCTTCATCAACTGATACCAGTTGCGCGATTTTGCTTACTTCTTCTTGCGACGCATCTGGTTTCCCAAAACGAATATTATCCCGCACGGTTGTTGAAAATAAAAATTGATCTTGTGGTACATAACCAATTGCTTCTCTTAATGCTCGAACAGTATAATCTTGAATTTTTATATCAGTAAAAGTAATTTCGCCATCATACGAATCATATTCACGCATTAATAGTTTGAGCAGCGACGTTTTCCCTGAACCAGTTCGTCCCACAATACCAAGTGTTTCTCCAGATTTTAAATCAAAATCAATATTAGACAAAACTGGCTCACTTTCATCAGGATAAGTAAAAGCGTTAATTTTCACTTGCAAATTACCTTCCGGAACAACATCAATCGCATCTTCTTGATCAAGGATATCTTCTTTTTCTGCAAGTAAATGTTGGACACGATCATAAGAGGCGTTCCCGCGCTGAATAATATTGTATAAGAATCCAAATGCTAGCATCGGCCAAATTAATAAGAATAAATAATTCGAAAAGGCAATTACTTGTCCAATTGTCAATTCTCCATCCACCACAAATTTTGCGCCAAATCCTAAAGAAAGTACAAATGAAATTCCTACAATAATGGAAATCATCGGATCAAACATTGCATCCACTTTCGCAACAGAAATATTTTTTTGAACGACTCCTTTTGTTTGTTTAGCAAAATCTTGAATATCTTCTTTTTCCTGACCAAATGTTCGTGTAACTTTTATACCTGAGATACTTTCTTGAGTTTTATCATTTAACATGGAAAAAGCTGCTTGCGCCCCGTGGAATCGGTCATGTAGTTTTTTCCCTAGAATCGAACTTCCAAGTACCATAAACGGCATTGGAAGTAAGGCAATTAAGGTTAGACGCCAATCAATAGTAATCGCCATCGTTGCAATCACTGTTCCTCCAGTTAAAACCGAATCCGATAACGTCAAAACACCGATTCCAGCTACTTGTTGAATAGCAGTAATATCATTTGTTGCATGTGCCATTAAATCTCCCGTCCGATAACGTTGAAAGAAAAATGGCGACATCTTCGTAAAATGTTCAAATAATCGTAAACGTAATGTCCGTTGTAATTTGTTATCAGAACCAAAAATTAACATCCGCCAAACATAGCGACCACCATAAGCGAGAACAGCAGCCACGACTAGAATAACCATCCATTTAATCAATTTATCTTTTGTCAGTGAGTCGTTCGTCACCGCATCCACCGTAAAGCCAATTATCTGCGGCGGAACTAACTGCAAAAGCGCAATTGTAAATAGAATTGTTACCCCAAACGCATAAGATTTCCAATTTTCTTTAAAAAACCAACTTAATGCTTTAAAAATTTTCAAACAATGATCCCTCCCTTTTTTCCTTAAATTTGGACAAATAAAAATAATGGACCTCTTTCTGCCCATTATTACCCGAAAAAATATAATTATTTGTCACCACTTTGTATAAAATAAAACCAAATTAAAGGAGAGCTCCCTTGTTCCTGAAATGGTCCGGTGAGATAAATTCTATTTTTAAGCGCAATAATGTCTTGTTTGAAGCCGTAATATAATTATTCATCGTCCATTCCTCCTTTGTTTTATTATGCAACGTTATTAGTTTAACCGATTTTTTTTGAAAGCGCAACAAATAATTGCAAATTGTTTAAAAATTAATTTTATTAGCTTTCAAGTAGTTTTATCATTCCAGTTTAGTTTTTAGTCCTCTGATGATTACTTTTACTAACCAAATAATGAACAGAAACAAACAACTAATGATAGATGTCATCAAAAATGTCCTTAACATTATTTGAATATTTAATTCTGTTGCTTGCATGATGAAAAAACCATAAAGCAATACAAAAAATGACAATCCTAACCAAATTTTTTTCATTTCAATACTCCCTTTTTTAAAACATAACGGTATTTGAAATATCGTTATGTTTCTTAAAATCATTGATTGTTTTATTCGGTGGCTTGATTTTCCACTGCTTTTTCATAGGTATCAAACTCTTCTGTTTGAGCAACTGCTTTTTCACTATCCATATTTTTTGTTTTTTCATCAAAAGATATCGTGGAATTCGCACCCGAAACTAATAAAGAGCCATCATCTTGTTTATACGCAGTAAAAATATAAACCTCACCAACTATCGGAAGTTGATCATCTTCAAAAACATCATAGGCAGATCCATCTTCACGAATCCCTCCCTGCTTCTCCAGTGAAATTTCTTTATTTGTTTCTAATTCATTTTTTAAATTAGAAATAACTTCTATTTTATATTGTGTATAAGCTTCTCCAATATATTCGATAGAGCCATTTTCTTGTTCCATTGGGGTTTTATTTTTATAGATTGTTTCCGTTTCTTTCTTTACTTTCGCCACAAAAACATAATCTGCATCTGCTACTACTTCATTTGGATTGTCTACATCTAATGTATAATCAGAATGAATTGCATATGTTGGAATCTCCTTTTTTTGAGCTTCTGGTTTGTCTGTATATAGATTGATAGCTAATAAACTACCAAGGCCTAGAATTGCTATTGTTCCACCAATAACTCCCATTGTCATTTTTTTCATGTTAAGTACCCCTTAATTAGTATTTTTTGTATGCTGCATCATAAGATTGTTTGTCATTAGTAGATAAAGTAGTTCTTGAAGTCCCATATGAATACATAATATCTACAGAAGTATTATGCGCTAAACGCAGACCGTGCCCTAGTTCATGAGTTGCTACATTTTGCTTGCCCGCATTATTTATTTTGTCCATATTCTTTTTATTAAATGTGATCTTACCGTTACTGTATGTTGTTGCATTAATATTATTTGTAACAGAAACATCACTGCAGTAAACATCCGATTTATTTGTAGCTGAAGCTGGTCTAATAACTCCTTTTTTATAGGCATTCCAAGTATTTGCTCCATTTTTTACGAAAGACATATACTTTGAATTTCCGGAATAATCCATGTGTTTACTACTATCCACCAAATCCCAACTATTGATTTTTGCTGCTGCACTTGCTTCTTGACCTGGTATTAACATAGTTCCTACACATGTAAATACTACTAACAATGCTAAAATTTTCTTCATTTTTCCGCTCCTCTTTTTAATCCTTTTTTGATAAAAATTAAACTTCATCTTGCCTTTTAATCTTTTAAAACTAATTTTTTTGTGAGCATATAATTAATCCTAGAAACTAGTCGAATTTAACATTCTTTTTGACTTGAATTAAATTTATTATCGCCAACAAAGTACCCATAAAACTTAAAAATGTTGCTATATAAAATGCTGGTTCTAGTAAAATAACTATCACTGCATAAAAATACTCTTTAGTAACATAATTTCCAAATTGAACATTCGCGCTGGTTAAGTGAGCAAAAGGAATAATATAAAATTAACTTTATTCCTAAATATTGACTCCTTTTTTGGAATAAATAGCGAGCATTTTCTGGAAAAAGATCACTATTCCCGCTCCTATGAAAAAGCCAATATTATACAAGATTAAATCAGCCAAATCAAAGACACCGACATGAAGAAATACTTGTAAAGCTTCAAATATAATGATAATAATTTCAAAAACAATCCATCTTTTTATAAAATTGTTCCATATAGGAATAAAAGTCAGCAAAAAATATAATGGCATGAAAATAATCATATTAATAAAGAATATTAACCAAGAAATCTGATTCATTTGCAAATCATTAATAAAACTTATAAGGTTAAAATTAATCATTGTTTCTACATAAATGGCCCCATCCGGTCTTAATAATCCTAAAACCAAGACAAAAAAATACAGAAAAAGTAATAAATATCCATCCCATTTAGATTGAAAATTAAAGACCATTTTCAATAAAATATAAATTGCTAACAGCATAATAAAGAATGCTAAAATATTCTTATTTAAACTTTCCATATTGCCAAAATAAACTGGTAGTATATTAAAAAAAAAACTTTAAAAAACAATAGATAACTAATTCCAATACTTAAAAGAAATAAAATTGCTTTAGTACAAATAATCTTGTTTGTCCAAATATTTTTTTCTGCCATGTAATGCTCCTTAGATGATATAAATAATGTCGTATACAAACTGTAACACGTATATGAAATGTATAACCAAAAATGTAATGAAATGTCCGATTCTTGTCATGAACGACTTAAAAAGACCATTAACTCACTTCAAATCCACTCATTTTAGTTTCTTTTCATCTCTATAATACATTTAACAACTCAATATGAGTGTTTTCATGGTTTTTATGCATAATAAAACTCATTTGTCACAAAACGTTCACCTTTACCCTATCATAATAATGAAATCACTCCTCATTTCAGAAGAATACGTGTGAATTGTCAGATTTAAAACGTATAAATATTCATTAAAACTGAATAAAATAATAAAAAAACAACCTCACTATTTTAGTGAGATTATTTTTTAAAAACCCTCAGTTCTTTTTTCTATTTTTCTTTCCCATTCAACCATTTACCTATAAAATATAGAACTATTGATAAAATTACTAATGAAATAAATCCTAGGTTTTTAGGAAGAATTTCTTTAATTACAATTAAGTAAGTCCATCCCAAAACTATTGTTGCTACTACAATATATTCGATAATTTTATTTATTTTCATTATTGGCGCCACACACCCGAAACAATATACTGAGGTCCAAATGGAATACTAACTCTTGTTATTCTCACCGCATAGCCATGTTTAGCACTAGTGCCTAAAACGCCAATAATTAAAAATGTTATAATTTTTTTCATTTTCATTCTCCTTTTTGTTTTTATTTTTGATATAAACTTACTGTAGCATAAAATAGGATTGTATAACCAAAAATGTAATGAAATTTCCGATTCTTCTCATGAACGATTTAAAATAACCTTTAACTTGCTTCGAAATCACTCATTTCAGCTTATCTTCTTTACTATTCCATTATTAGCAGCTCAATATCAATCCTTTCTTTTTTATGCACTAATAATTTCATTAAAACTGAATAAAATAATAAAAAAAACAACCTCACTAATTTAGTGAGATTATTTTTTAAAAACTAACTAGAATACTAACAAGCATAAGTAATACACCAACTACAAAAATAGAAAAAAAGCCAAACCATTTTGATTTATATGTAACAATTGCAGAAACAAGGTATGATATTAAAAGAGCAAACTGTATCCATAGTGGGGAGTCAATTCCTTCTTTCGTTTTAAACATGGTCCACATATTATTGAATAAAAAAAGAATAAATGAGGCTATTAAAATAATCTTGATGAATTTTTTCATGCTGTTCTCCTTTTGTGGTTTAATATTGTTGTAGTACTTCTGAATAAATTTTTGTGTAAGTATCATTCAATGTATTTTCTTCAGACAATTCGCTTTCCGATACTTTTTTAAGTGGGAATTTACTTAATGGACCGTTAGCAAAAAAATATTCACCTTCTGATTTATCTTTATTCAAAAATAAAATATATTCTTTGCCATTCTCCATCCTTTTATAGTCACTTCCATTGTTGCGATCTATATTTGAATCACTAACATTATCTTCTGACAATTGTATCGTTTCGGCTTTATTTAGTCCAATCTCATCTTTAACCACTTTGTTTATTTCCAGTTTACTCATTGTGCTTAAATCAGTTGAAGATTCTTTTTCAGAAATTTTGGTAGCAATAATTATAAGCGAGGACATTTCATTTAACTGTTTCAAATCTTCCCCTAAATACGCATATTTAGGTTGTGGACTGCTTGTGACTAAAACTTCTTGTGTTTTATTTTCTTTTACTTCCTTATTATTTGAACACGCAGCAAGTAGGGTAACACTAAGCAAACCAAAAATAATAATTTTAATTTTCATATCTTCTTCTCCCGTCATATCATGATGTTAATTTCCTACTTTTAAAGTATATCAAAAATTAATTATAAGTAAAAATATTTCCTTATTATTTTTTGAAGTCTCAATCTAACAAGATAGGATCGCCCTATTTTTCAAAATGATCTTAACACGATTTCTTCCGACCATACATATTCAAAAATTAAAATAAGCAAAAACCCTGTATATCCTAAGAAAATACAGGGTTTTAATATCATATAAAATGATTTTATTTTTTCACTTGGCTCATAACTTCTTCAACAAAGTTATCTTCTTTTTTCTCGATTCCTTCGCCTACTTCAAAACGTACGAATGATACTACTTTACCACCGCTTTGTTTTACGTATTCGCCTACTGTGATGTCTGGGTTTTTAACGAAAGGTTGGTCTTCTAAGGAAATTTCGCTTAGGTATTTTTTCAAACGGCCTTCTACCATTTTTTCAACGATATTAGCTGGTTTGCCTTCGTTTAATGCTTGTTGCGTTAATACTTCTTTTTCGTGTGCTACTTCTTCTGAAGAAACATCATCACGAGAAATGTATTTAGGGTTAATTGCAGCGATGTGCATTGCAACATCTTTAGCAACAGTAGTATCAGTAGTTCCTTCAAGAAGTGTAAGAACACCAATACGTCCGTTCATGTGGATGTATTCACCGAAAGCAGAGTTGTCTGCTTTTTCTTTTACTTCAAAACGACGAAGGGAAATGTTTTCACCGATTTTTGTAATTGCTTCTGTAATGTAATCTTGTACAGATTGGCCATTAGGCATTTCTGTTTTAAGTGCATCTTCTAAACTATCAGGACGAACTGCAAGAATTTGTTTAGCTAAAGCATCAACTAATTGTTGGAAGTTATCGTTTTTAGCAACGAAATCTGTTTCAGCATTTACTTCAAGTACTACAGCATGTTTTTCATTGCTGATTACATGAGTCATACCTTCAGAAGCTACACGATCAGATTTTTTCGCTGCTTTAGCGATTCCTTTTTCACGAAGATAATCAATTGCTTTTTCCATATCTCCTTCTGTTTCTACAAGCGCTTTTTTACAATCCATCATACCAGCACCAGTTTTTTCACGTAATTCTTTTACCATTTGAGCTGTAATATTAGCCATTTATTTTCCCTCCAATTTTTCTCTTTAAAAAAGGTGATAAGAATAGTGCCTTATCACCTTGAAAGTTTCAAATAAAATCTTATGCTTCAGTAGTTTCTTCTGCAGCTTTTTCTTCTACAGGAGCAACTTCCGCTTCCGTTAACTCTTCCCCTTGGTTCACTTCGATGATAGCGTCAGCCATTTTAGCAGTTAAAAGTTTAACCGCACGGATAGCATCATCATTTGCAGGGATTACGTAGTCGATTTCATCCGGATCACAGTTTGTATCAACAATACCGATGATAGGAATATGAAGTTTACGAGCTTCTGCAACCGCAATACGTTCTTTGCGTGGGTCAACGATGAATAGTGCATCAGGAAGACCTTTCATGTCTTTGATTCCGCCTAAGAAGCGTTCTAGTTTTTCTTGTTCTTTTTTAAGAAGGACAACTTCTTTTTTAGGAAGGACTTCAAAAGTTCCATCAGCTTCCATTTTTTCGATTTTTTTAAGGTGTTGAATACGTTTTTGAATAGTTTCAAAGTTAGTTAAAGTACCACCTAACCAACGATGATTCACGAAATATTGTCCAGAACGGATAGCTTCGTCGCGAACGGATTCTTGAGCTTGCTTTTTAGTTCCTACAAACAGGATAGTTCCGTTGTCGCTAGCTACTTCACGCATGAAGTTGAAAGCTTCGTCTACTTTTTTCACTGTTTTTTGTAGGTCAATGATATAAATACCATTTCTTTCTGTGAAGATATATTTCTTCATTTTTGGGTTCCAACGGCGTGTTTGGTGACCGAAGTGAACTCCTGCTTCGAGTAATTGTTTCATTGAAATAACAGGCATTGTGTTATTCCCTCCTATTGGTTTATTTTTTGCGGATAACCGCCCTCCGCATGGATCAACCAGCTGAAAAACTTGAACAAATAAGTATCAAGCACCTTCTCAGTCTGTCACCGTGCGTGTGTGATTTAACACCGTTTCCTAATATACCATAAAAACGAGAAATATGCAACCATCGTTTTACTTCAAATACTCTTTCTCTTCTGATTTTTAACATTTTATATTTGCTTTTATTTTGTAAATTAGTAAAAGCGCATTAAAATAATAAATTCATTTTAATGCGCTTTGATTAGTCAACTTAGTTTATAATTCCACATTTTGCATAGCATCTTTTGGCGTACCAAAGAAATACGTTAAGATAAATCCGCCTAGATATGCAGCTACTAGACCAATGATATATCCCAACCATTCATTGTTAGCGATTAATGGAACAAGCGCTACCCCAGAAGGTCCAATGGCAATCGAACCAATGTTTCCGAAGAATCCAATCACTGCGCCCCCAATACCACCACCAAGACAAGCAGTTAGAAAGGGTCTACCAAGTGGAATGGTAACTCCATAAATTAATGGCTCGCCAATTCCTAAAATACCTACTGGAAGCCCACCTTTAATCATGTTAACAAGTGGTTTATTTTTACGACAACGAACCCAAAGAGCGATGGATGCACCGACTTGTCCACCACCTGCCATTGCTAAAATCGGTAATAATATTGTATAACCACTTTGGGCAATCATTTCTACATGAATTGGTGTTAAAACTTGATGTAAACCAAACATGACCATTGGTAAGAATAATGTACCAAGAACAAATCCGGCAAAAACACCGCCAACTTCGATAACCCAGTTGATTCCGTTCACTAATCCATCAGAAACAAGTCCGGCGAATGGCATGATTAAGAAAATAGTTACTACACCAATAATGAGTAGCACCAATGTGGGAGTGAAAATGATATCTATCGCATTCGGAATTATTTTACGCAAGTTTTTCTCGAGCACACACATTAACCACACAGCTAAAAGGACACCAATGATCCCGCCTTGCCTAGCTAAAATAGGATCCCCAGTAAAAATGTTGGTGATTGTATGTCCTTCAAGTAAACCTGAAAGCATTGTTATGCCGGCTATACCTCCACCTAATACTGGTGTTCCTCCAAATTCATTGGCTGCATTAATACCAACATAAATTGCTAAGAAGTCAAATATACCTTTGTTAATAACCCCAAGGATATCGACATATTGCGTCCAAACGGCTGGGTCCAGATTGCCAGCTGTTATATTATTAGTGATAATTGCAGCAATACCAGCAATTAATCCAGCCCCAACAAAACCTGGGATAAGTGGAACAAAAATATTAGAAATAGATTTTAATAGTCTTTTAAATCCTGATGAATTATTTTGTTTTGCTTTAAGTTCTGCTTTTGTTTTAGATGCTTTTTCTTCTACTAATTCTTTTCCGGATTTAGGATTACTATCCAGATTTTCAGGAATTGTTTCTCCAATTTTCACGCCCGCCATATCTGCCATTGCTGTTGCTACTTTATTAACAACACCAGGGCCTACTATAATTTGTAAAGTATCATCTTCTACTACTCCAATAACACCAGGAACTTTTTTTAATTCTTCAATATTTACAAGTTCACTGTTAATAATACCAAGTCTTACCCTTGTCATACAATGAGCGATTCTAGAAACATTGCCCATTCCACCTACATGAATAAATATCTGTTTTCCGATTTCTGCTTCTTTCGTCATTATTCCAGCCCCTTATTTTTGAATTGTATTACGAACAAACCCGTTTGCCTTTTTTAAATTATTTAAAGCTTCTTCCTTGTGCGAGTTCGTCAAAATCATTACAATCGCTACTTTGACATGTTTTTCTGCTTCTTCATAAAATTTACTAGCAGTTTCATAATCCACATCTGTCGCTTCCATAATAATTCGTTTAGAACGTTCTTCTAATTTTTTATTGGTTGGTAAAACATCTACCATTAAGTTTTTATACACTTTTCCAATACCAACCATGGATGTTGTAGAAATCATATTTAGTACTAATTTTTGAGCTGTACCAGCCTTTAGTCTAGTCGATCCGGTTAAAACTTCGGCCCCTGTCACAATCTCCACTTGTATATCTGCATGTGCTGAAATTTCTGCATTTGCATTACATGAAATGGCTGCTGTCTTTGCGCCAATTAATCTTGCATAATCAAGTGCTCCTATTACATAAGGCGTTCGACCACTCGCCGCAATGCCAATAACAAAATCATCTTTTACTAAATTGATTTTTTCTAAGTCCTGTTTACCTAGTGACAGGGAATCTTCCGCTCCTTCCACTGCTGAAACAAAAGCTTTCTCACCGCCCGAAATTAGTCCAATCACTTGTTCTTTTGAAACACCAAAAGTCGGCACACATTCTGCAGCATCCAGAACTCCTAGCCTCCCGCTAGTTCCAGCGCCTAAATATATTAATCTTCCTCCTTTTCTAAAACTTTCTGTGACACCGTTTACAATTTTTTCGATTTTAGATAATTCTTTTTTTATAGCTGTGGTGACTCCCGCATCTTCCTCATTCATTACCATTAGAATTTCTTTTGGGGAAAGTTTATCTAAATCAATTGTTTTCTTATTCCGTTCTTCTGTTGCTAAATTCTCTAACACATTAACCACTCCTTCCAAAACAGTATAATATAAACGAAATAAAATTTCAATATATAATAATATTATTAAAACTTTATTTTTACTATATTATTTTATAGTAAAAAAAGGTATCCGCTCAAAATATAGCGAATACCTCTCTATTTATTCTCTAAAACGATTTGTCGCTTCCCGAGATTGTTTAATTTGTTGAATCATTTCGTCATAATGATGGGAAGCATAATAATAAAATAAAATATCCACGACTAATAATTGTGCTTGCCGAGAACTTGTTGCAGTACTTCTGATTTCCGCTTCAGGCGCACGTGATGTTTCTAATGCTAAATCTGCTTTTTCTTTTAATTTATTATTTCCAAATCGCGTTAAGCTTATAACTGTCACATCGTTTAATTTTGCTTGATCAACGAGTTGCAATACTTCTGAGGTCTCACCACTATTAGAAATAGCAATGAAAACCGATTTTCTTTTCCCTGTTGCAAAGGCCATGGCGAGAACATGGGCATCTTGTGTAGCTAAAACATGTTTTCCTGCACGTAACCATTTTTGTGAAATATCTTCTGCTACTAACCATGATGCACCTACTCCATATGTATAAATGGTGTCAGCATCTCCTAATAAATCACATGCAGTGAGCACTTTTGTTTCATCAAGTTGACTTGCTGTATCGTTCATCGTTTGCATCATATTAGAGACTAGTTTATCTGTGATTGTATGGAAATCTTCATTTGGCTCAATATCATAGTATCCTATTTTTTGAGGTTGAGCTAAATCCAGCGATAATTGTCGTTTCAATTCTGGAAAACTCTGAAGTCCAATCGATTTACAGAAGCGAACCACTGCGGCACCACTTGCATCTGCTTTTTGAGCAAGTTTATGAATAGAAGCTGTAGTAGTGAATTCTGGATTTGCTAACACTGTTTGCCCAATCTTTTTTTCAGACGTTGGTAAATCATGTAAAATACCTTCTATTCGGTTGATGATACTACCACTACTCATTTACTTTTCTCCATTCCATTTTTTGTTATTATACCAAAAAAATAACTAAAAATAAAACTGCCAACAAAAATGCTGACAGTTTTTTACTAATCAATTCCCAACAATATTTACTAGTTTCCCTGGAACAACAATCACTTTACGGATTGTTTTGCCTTCTAGGTTTTCTTTCATTTTGTCGTCTTCTTGTGCGATTTTTTCTAGTTCTTCTTTTCCTAGAGATTTGGCAACGGTGATTTTACTTTTCACTTTGCCATTAACTTGGAGAACAATTTCTACTTCATCTTCTACTAGTTTCGTTTCATCGTAGGTTGGCCAAGTTACGTAGCTGATTGTTTCTGTATGGCCTAGAATTTCCCACAATTCTTCTGCAAGGTGTGGCGCGATTGGTGACAAGAGTTGCACAAAACCTTCAACATATTCTTTTGGAATCGAGTCTTGTTTATATGCTTCATTGATGAAAATCATTAGTTGAGAAATCCCTGTATTGAAACGCAGGTTTTCGTAATGGTTCGTTACTGTTTTCACCATATGATGATAGGCTTTTTCCAAATTAGCATTGGCTGTTGTTGTGACTTTTTCAGCTAGGATTCCTTCTTCTGTCACAAACAGGCGCCAAATACGATCTAGGAATTTACGGGCTCCTTCTAAACCATTTTCATTCCAAGCGATAGATGCGTCTAAAGGTCCCATGAACATTTCATACATTCGAAGTGTATCTGCACCATATTTTTCTACAACTTCATCCGGATTAACCACATTGCCTCGTGATTTAGACATTTTTTCGTTATTTTCACCAAGAATCATTCCTTGGTTAAATAGTTTTTGGAAAGGTTCTTTTGTTGGCACTACGCCAATATCATACAAGAATTTATGCCAGAAACGTGCATAAAGAAGGTGAAGTACGGCATGTTCCGCTCCGCCAATATAAACGTCAACTGGAAGCCATTCTATTAGTTTTTCCTTATCCGCAATTGCTTCGGTGTTTTTTGGATCGATATAGCGCAAGAAATACCAGCTTGATCCAGCCCATTGTGGCATTGTATTTGTTTCACGACGACCTTTTCGCCCAGATTCATCTGTTACGTTTACCCAATCATGCAAATTGGCAAGTGGTGATTCGCCTGTTCCTGATGGTTTGATTTCTGTAGCTTTTGGCAAAAGAAGTGGTAATTCTTCTTCTGGTACAAGCGTGGTTTCGCCATCTTCCCAGTGAATAACTGGAATTGGTTCACCCCAGTAACGTTGTCTGCTGAACAACCAGTCGCGCAAACGATACGTGATTTTACGGCTACCGATGCCTTCTTTTTCCAGCCAATCAATGGCAGCAGTAATTGCTTCTTCTTTAGCAAGACCATCTAAGAATTCAGAATTAATATGTGGACCGTCCCCAGTGAAAGCTTCTTTTGTTACATCGCCACCTTCAAGAACTGGTCGAATGTTTAATCCAAATTGTTGCGCAAATTCAAAGTCACGTTCATCGTGGGCTGGTACGGCCATGATCGCACCCGTTCCATATTGAATCAACACGTAGTCCGCAATCCAAATTGGCACTTCTTCACCGTTGATTGGATTAATTGCGTAAGCTCCTGTGAAGACGCCTGTTTTATCTTTTGCAAGGTCGGTTCTTTCTAGTTCACTTTTTAGTTCTACTTGTTTTTTATAAGTTTCTACTGCTTCTTTTTGCTCTGGTGTAGTAATTTTTTCGATAAGTTCATGTTCTGGTGCAAAAACGGTATATGTTGCGCCAAAAAGCGTATCCGGCCGTGTTGTAAAGACATTAAACGTTTCATCGCTATCTTTAATTTTAAAAGTAACTTCTGCGCCTTCTGAACGTCCAATCCAGTTGCGCTGCATATCTTTAATATTTTCAGGCCAATCCACTAGATCAAGATCATCTAGCAAACGATCCGCATATGCGGTAATTTTAAGCATCCACTGGCGCATTGGTTTACGGAAAACTGGGAAGCCTCCGCGTTCACTTTTACCATCAATAACTTCTTCATTGGCTAAAACTGTTCCAAGTGCTGGACACCAGTTTACAGCGATTTCGGCTTCATAAGCTAGGCCATTTTCATATAGTTTTTCAAAAATCCATTGTGTCCATTTATAATATTCGGGATCTGTTGTGTTGATTTCACGGTCCCAGTCGTAGGAAAAACCTAGTGATTTAATTTGGCGAGTAAAGTTGGCAATGTTCAGTGCGGTGAATTCTTCTGGATCATTCCCCGTATCAATTGCATATTGTTCTGCTGGAAGTCCAAAAGCATCCCAACCGATTGGATGAAGGACGTTCTTCCCTTGCATACGTTTCATTCTAGACAAAATATCTGTTGCAGTATAGCCTTCTGGATGTCCTACATGAAGACCCGCTCCAGAGGGATAAGGAAACATATCAAGTGCATAGAAGTTTTCTTTATCTTTATCTTCTGTTGTTTTAAAAGTGTTATGTTCACTCCAATATTGTTGCCATTTCGGTTCCATTTTTTTATGATTAAATGTCACTTTACTCATCCTCTTTTCCTTAAAATATCGAATTTTGGCTACAAAAAAATCCCTACATCCCAACGGCTTATCGCCATGGGACGAGAGATGCTTCTCCCGCGGTACCACCCACATTAGTGTTTGACCACTCAACTTCATAATTCCTTAACGCGGAAAACGGGGATATACCCAAGCTCCATGGTAAGTTCATCCGGATTTTGTGACTGACTTGCACCAACCGTCAGCTCTCTTCACATCAAAATATGCAGATTACTACTCCAATTCATCGCTATTTCGCAAAATTCATTAGTCTTATTGTAGCTGAATTTCATTTTTTTAGCAAGCGGTCTGAAGATTTATCTAACTTTCGTAGTAAAATGTGCTAAAATGAATGGAGAATTTCATTTGAAGGAGTCTAAAACTAGTGAAACAAACGAATCCATTTGTATATAGTAATGATAATAAAAGATACCATACATGGAACTACTGTTTACGAGAAGAATTTGGTCAAAAGACGTACAAAGTGGCGCTTGATGGCGGCTTTGATTGTCCGAATCGTGATGGTACAGTAGCGCATGGGGGCTGTACTTTTTGTAGTGCCGCTGGTTCTGGAGATTTTGCAGGAAACCGGGCGCTCGATTTAAAAGTGCAATTCCAACAAGTGCGTGACAAAATGCAGACAAAGTGGAAAGACGGCAAATGTATTGCATATTTCCAAGCATTTACAAATACCCATGCTCCTGTTGCTGAACTACGCGAGAAATTCGAAACGGTTTTGAATGAGCCTGGTGTGGTTGGACTTTCTATTGCGACACGACCAGACTGTTTACCGGATGATGTCGTGGAATACTTGGCTGAATTAAATGAACGGACTTATTTATGGTTAGAACTTGGTTTACAATCCGCTCATGATGAAACTGGCCGCTTAATTAACCGGGCGCATGATTATGATTGTTATTTAGAAGGTGTGCGCAAACTGCAAAAACATAATATCCGCATTTGTACACACATCATTAACGGTCTTCCGAAAGAAACTCCGGAAATGATGATGGAAACCGCACAAAAAGTAGTTGAAAGTGGCGTGGATGGTATTAAAATCCATTTGCTCCATTTATTAAAAGGAACGCCAATGGTGGAAGATTATAAAAAAGGCGACTTAGAATTTTTAACTCGTGATGGTTATGTGAACTTAGTGGCTGATCAACTGGAAATCTTACCTCCTGAAATGGTTATTCACCGAATTACAGGTGATGGTGGTGTAGATGATTTAATTGGACCAGTATGGAGTTTGAATAAGTTTGAAGTACTGAATGCGATTGATGCAGAACTCGTTCGAAGAGATAGTTGGCAAGGGAAACTCTATCAACCTGTGGAAGTGATTTCTGAATGAATTTAAGAGGCATTCTCCCCTTCGCTCACGATACGCTGCGGAAAGTAGTTCGTCCTGGTGATTATGTGATTGACGCTACTTGTGGTAATGGGCACGATACGCTTTTACTAGCAGACCTTGTTGGTATTAATGGACATGTGCTTGGATTTGATATTCAACAACAAGCAATTAACGCGACGAAAACTCGTTTAGAAAATGCGGGTGTCACACCACAAGTGGAGCTCGTATGTGCTAGCCATGCGTTCATTCCAAAATATGCAACAAAACCTGTTCGCGCTGCTATTTTCAATCTCGGCTACTTACCAGGTGGCGACAAAGAAATTACAACAACTGCTGATTCTACATTAGAAAGTTTGGGTCATTTAATGCGGCTGCTCGAAGTCGGCGGCGTGATTATTCTTGTTATTTATCACGGTCATCCTGCTGGAAAACTAGAAAAAGATGCTGTCGTGACTTTTTGTGAAGCAATCCCGCAACAAAATTTTCACGTATTATCTTATAACTTTATTAATCAGAAAAACGATGCTCCATTCGTTATTGTCATCGAAAAAAGAAAACCTAGACAAAGCTAATTAATAGCCAGTCTAGGTTTTCTTTTATTTTCCAAAGTCGTATTTGTCTGCTACATATACGTCATACCAAATCATGAAAATAACGACAGTCCAAATTTTACGGCTGTAGTCGAATTTCCCAGCACAGTGATCATCTAGTAAATCTAGAACATATTGTTTGTTAATTAAATGATCTGTTGGTGATTCTTTAATGATATTTTTAACCCAAGCATTCATTTCGTCTTTTAGCCAGTGACGAATTGGTACTGGGAATCCTAGTTTACGGCGATTAAGTACATGTTCTGGTACAAATGTTGCTGCCGCTTTACGTAGAATATACTTGGTAGTTCCGTTGGTGGTTTTCATTGTATCTGGAATATTTCTTGCCACATTATACACTTCTTTATCCAGGAAAGGTACGCGGACTTCCAGTGAATTAGCCATTGTCATGCGATCGGCTTTGAGAAGAATATCTCCACGAAGCCAAGTATGAATATCAATATACTGCATTCTTTCAACAGGATGATAATCTTTTGTTTCCGCATAAAATGGATCCGTAATATTCGTATAATCATGACCAGCTTGGTATTTTGGAAGTAAAATTTGTTTTTCTTTTTCCGTGAACATTTTCGCGTTTCCGATATAACGTTCTTCCATCGGAGTCGTTCCGCGTTCTAAGAAACTTTTACCACGCATTCCTTCTGGCATGATACGTGCTACACTATTTAGCATGGATTTGAACACGCCTGGCATTTTGTTAAACATCACAAGTGAATTCGGTTCGTTATAAATGTTATAACCACCAAATAGTTCATCTGCGCCTTCACCCGACAGCGCTACTGTTACCTGTTTACGCGCTTCTCTTGATAAGAAATAAAGCGGAATAGCAGCCGGATCAGCAAGTGGATCATCCATATGCCAAACAATTTTTGGTAATTCCTTCATATATTCTTCTGGCGAGATAACATAACTAATATTTTCTACACCAAGTTTGTCTGCTGTTTCTTTTGCTACATCAATTTCACTAAAACCATCGCGTTCAAATCCAACAGAAAATGTTTTGATTGCTGGATGATATTCTTTAGCAATTGCAGCAATAATCGATGAATCAATACCACCAGATAAGAATGAACCAACTGGCACATCAGAACGCATATGCATTTTTACAGAATCATACATCACGTCACGCACTTCTTTGATCCATGCGTCTTCTGATTTAGTTACTGGTGCAAATGATGCTTTCCAATAAGTTGAAATTTCCATTGGTTGACCAATTTTTTTCGTAAACTGATGTCCTGGCTCTAAGCGTTTTACATTTTTAGTTAAGGAATCTGGTTCTGGAACAAATTGGTAAGTCATGTAATTTTGTAATGATACTTCATCTAGTTCTTTTTCTTTTAACGCATGCAAAATGGATTTCTTTTCAGAACCCATGAATAGCTTGCCGTCCTCTTCTGCATAGAAAAATGGTTTTATTCCAAATGGGTCGCGTGCGCCGTAAACAAGTTCTTCTTGTTTGTCCCAAATTACAAAACCAAACATTCCGCGAAGACGTTCTGCTGTTTTTTCTTTATATTTCGCATATGTAGCGATAATTACTTCGGTATCACTTTCGGTTTCAAATGTCATTCCTTCAGCAACTAATTGCTCGCGGAGTTCCACATAATTATAAACTTCTCCATTAAAAATAATCCAATAACGTTCATTTTCATACGTTAAGGGTTGATGACCGTTTTCTACATCAATAATACTTAAACGGCGGAAACCAAACTGCACGTGATCATCTGTGAAGTATCCTTCATCATCTGGCCCACGGTGCGTAATCATACTATTCATTTGTCTAAAGGTTTCTTTATCAGCGCCAGTAATTTCTGTAATGCGGTCATGTACGCATCCTACAAATCCACACATGGTAACATTTCTCCTCTATATAGATAATCATTTTATCTTTTTTTCACAACGTCTATCATATCATAACTAGGCTTTCTTTGCACTGTTTAGAAAGAAAAAAACCGAACATTCCTAAGATGAAATGCTCGGTTAGACTTATTTTACAATTAATTTTTTCAAGGCTTCTGCTTTATCGGTTCTTTCCCAAGGTAAATCCAAATCGCTACGGCCAAAATGACCAAAGGCAGCAGTCTGACGATAAATTGGGCGACGCAGGTCTAACATATGGATAATACCAGCTGGTCGTAAGTCAAATAATGCATTAACACCATCAATTAACTCTTGTTCTGAATAGTCACTTGTTCCGTAAGTATCAATAGAAATCGAAACCGGACGAGCCACTCCAATAGCATAAGCTAATTGCACTTCTACTTTTTTGGCAAGTCCAGCAGCCACAATATTTTTAGCCACATATCTTGCAGCATAAGCACCAGAACGGTCTACTTTGGTTGGATCTTTACCTGAGAAAGCTCCCCCGCCGTGGCGTGCATATCCACCGTATGTATCCACAATGATTTTACGGCCGGTCAAGCCAGCATCGCCAAGTGGTCCACCAATAACAAAGCGCCCCGTTGGATTGATAAAGTATTTCGTATCTTCATCTAAAAAAGAAGGATCAATCACCTCTGGGAAAAGATACGTATGCAAGTCTTTAGCAATCTCTTCTTGTGTGATATCTGGATGATGTTGAGTCGAAACAACAATTGTATCAATGCGAACAGGTTGATTCAATTCATCATATTCAACAGTTACTTGGGTTTTTGCATCTGGTCTTAAATAATCTAATTTTTTCGTTTTGCGTAACTCTGTTAATTTACGAGCTAAACCATGTGCTAAAAAGATAGGAAGCGGCATTAATTCTTCTGTTTCGTCCGTTGCAAAACCAAACATTAAACCTTGGTCGCCTGCTCCGATTGCTTCAATAGCAGCATCAATTTCACTACCACTTCTTGATTCTAATGCTTCGTCTACTCCTTGGGCAATATCTGGTGATTGTTCATCAATAGCCGTTAAAACAGCACATGTTTCTGCATCAAAACCATATTTTGCACGCGTATACCCAATTTCTTTAATTGTATCACGAACGATTTTAGGGATATCTACATAAACAGAAGTCGTAATTTCTCCCGCTACTAAAACTAAACCAGTTGTCACAGTAGTTTCGCAAGCCACCCGTGCGTCTGGATCTTTTGAAATAATTGCATCTAAAATTGCATCAGATATTTGATCTGCAATTTTATCTGGATGTCCATCAGAAACCGATTCTGATGTAAATAGATGACGGTTCTTAGCCAATTTTATTTTCCTCCTTTAGTTCTCTCCAAATACGTTTCATATAAAAAGCCTTCCTCTATTTTGCACAAAACGCGCACGAATAGAGAAAGGCTATAATTATACCTTTGCTCTCATCGTTCAGGAAATCTTACTCCTGCAACAGATTAGCACCTTTCACATATATGTGTAGGTTGCTGGGCTTCAAAGGGTCAGTCCCTCTACCGCTCTGGATAAGAGATAAATTTTAATTCTAAGATAGAATACCATAAAGTAAGGTTATATGCAATGAAATAAATACTATTTATACGCTAAAAATGATTCCATTTATATTTCACTTATCATTATTTCCATCCTGTGGTATGATAGATGGATAAAAAAGATGTTTTATTTATCTAAAGGAGATTGTAACTATGGGTCTAATTCCGTTATCCGCGATTATTTTTCTAGGTTTTTTAGCGGTTGTATGTTTATTTGATTTTGTTTTTCGTTGGTACTGGTTTAAATATTTCTTGGCAACAATGGGTTTAATAGCAAGTGGGGTTGTTTTTTTCATCAGTTTTTATGGTGGAGGAATGGCCCAAACAGAAATAGCAATTGCCATTTTTATTGGGGCTTTCGGTGAATATATCGTTTCCTTAATTATTAGCCTTATACGCTTTATCGTTAAAAAATCAAAGAAACCTAAACAAAAAAAAGTAAAAACAGCCTAAAAAGCTAGCTAAGTAGAGCATGAATTGCTTTAACTTAGCTAGCTTTTTTTATATACATTTTCAACTTCAAAGTAAATCAAATGCTTTTCGAATAACTGCAGCCGAATTGGAAAAGTTTGCTTGTTCTTCTTTTGTTAGTGTTGGTTCTAAAATATCAATAACGCCATTTGCACCAATTATCGCTGGTTGACCAATATAAGTATTTGTTTGTTCCGAAAACACTGCTAACGGAAAAACTTGTTTAGCATCACTTAAAAGTGCACCCACAATGTTTGCTGTAGCTGTTGCTATACCAAAACTTGTCCATCCTTTGCCAGTTAAAATATTCCAGCCACCAAAACGAACTGTATCTTTTAAAGCTGGCAAATCAAGTGTCGTTTCAGTTTTATAATCCGTAATATGGACACCGCCAATTTTCACAGTAGACCAAGCAACAAATTGTGATTCCCCGTGTTCACCAAGGACATAACCTTCTACACTCTTCGGATTAATATGTAAAGCTTCTCCAACAACTCTTCTCATTCTTGCAGTATCAAGGGATGTCCCTGTTCCAAATACTCGTGAATGATCAAAACCAGTTATTTTCTGAATTAGCATTGTTATTACATCACATGGATTCGTAATATTCACAAAAATCCCTTCAAAGCCTGTTGCTAAAATTTTGGGCACGATTTCAGCCACTGACCGGCTTGTTTCAACGAGCTCTTCCATACGGTCTTGTCGCAGTAATGTTTCGGGACCAACAGCCATTATTATTACATCTGCCTCTTTAAGCCCTTCCCAATCATTTGCAGTAACTGTTGTATGGAAATGTGTCATGGAAGACATATCTCGTAGTTCAAGTGCTTCACTTTCTGCTTTTGCTTCTACTTTATCAATTAAAATAATTTCATCACAAATCCCTTGCGTTACAAGAGAAAAAGCCACGTCGCTTCCAACATGACCAGCACCAATTATACCAACTTTTCGTTTCAAAAAATCCCCTCCAAAATTAGTTACTTGAATTTAAAGCGATTAATTCATATTTAATAATGGTTTTATTATTTTCCCATACAAGTTTTCGAGGAATTGCTTCTCCAAGTGTTTCGCCTTCTTTTGTTTTACGAACAGCGATTGGAACATCAATTGGATAAATTCGATATCCTATTTTTTCAAGTTCAAAGAAATTATCCGAAATTCTTTTTTCATTTCCTTTTGTTACGATCATTGTGTTTACCTCAAGTGGCATACCCAATTTTCTCACCTCCAGTTTCTTTTATCATAGCAGAGTTTACCCTATCTTGACTAGTTTTTACTGTCCCAAATACGCTCAGCTTGCTTCACAATTTCACTCATTCCAGCATCACGCATAAAAAAACTAAAAGCTGGTTGTAAGATGAATTTACCTAAATCTCCTTGAAGAATAACTGGCCCCTTAGTCTCTAAATAATCTACCTGCGTTTTTATTGAAAGAACTTTAGCTGTATAAACTCGTTTGGTGAAAGTACGCTCTTTAGATTCCACCAAATAATCTGCTACGAAATGAAATTCATCACTTATTGCTCCAGTTTCTTCCAATAATTCTCGTTTTGCGGCATCTAAATTAGTTTCGCCATGTTCTCCTTTTCCACCAGGGAATTCCAAACCACGGATTTTATGCTCAGTAAACAACCAGCCATCTTTCGTTTTAGGAATAATAAGCACATCATCCGGATGCTCTTCTTGTGCTTCAAAATATACAGTCACTCTGTTTCCCAATATATCTTTATAAATAAACAAAATCCCACTTCCTTTTCTTTTTTCAAAAATATGGTAAGCTGTAATTAAGTTGAAATTTAGAGGATGAATACTAATGAAAAAAATGCTTATCGGAGGAATCCGACTTTATCAAAAATATATTTCGCGTTTCACTCCTGCAACTTGTCGGTTTTATCCCACTTGTTCTGCTTATGGAATTGAAGCAATAGAAACGCACGGTGCTCTAAAAGGCAGTTATCTCGCAATTAAACGTATTTCTAAATGTCACCCTTTCCATAAAGGTGGACTAGATTTCGTGCCACCTAAGAAAGAATAAGGTATTATCAAATTCGGACTATAAATCGTAATTGCTACGATTAGCATAGCGTTTAAACAAGAATAATTTCGATTTAGAGGAGTGAATGGATTGAAAAAGAGCTATAAAATTGCATTATCAGCACTATTATCAGTTTTCTTAATACTTACAGGCTGTTCGAACAATAGCGATACAGATAAAACTAAGAATGATAAATTAACCGTTTATACGACCGTTTATCCTTTGCAGTATTTAACAGAACAAATTGGTGGTAAATATGTGGACGTCAAAAGTATTTATCCACCCGGCTCAGATGCCCATAGTTTTGAACCAACACAAAAAGATATGATGAAAATAGCTGATAGCGATTTATTTTTCTATATTGGTCTTGGTATGGAAGGTTTTGTTGATAAAGCAAAAAAAACACTTGCAAATGAGCAAGTTACTTTCGTCCCCACTGCTGAAAAATTAGATTTACCAAAAGATCCCGATGCAGCTGAAGAGGAAGAGCATGATCACGAAAGCGAAGAAGAACACGAACACGGCGACATCAATCCACACGTGTGGCTCAATCCTGTTTACATGGAGCAAATGGCTACTATTGTAAAAGATCAATTAATAAAAGAAATACCTGACCAAAAAGAAACCTTTGAAAAAAATTATCAAGCAGTCGAAGAAAAATTGAAAAAGCTAGATCAAGATTTCCGTAAAGTCACTAGCGAATCAAAACAAAAAGATTTTGTTACTGCACATGCTGCTTATAGTTACTGGGAAACAGAATATAACTTACATCAAATACCAATTGCTGGCGTGTCAACAAGCGATGAACCTTCACAAAAGAAGCTTAAATCAATTGTTGAAAAAATCGAAGCAGAAAAAATCCCATATATCATGCTTGAACAAAATACTAATTCAAAAATAGCGGATGTTATTCAACAAGAAACAAATACAAAAACACTAACACTTCATAATCTAGAAACACTAACTAAAAAAGATATGGACCAGAATCGTGATTATCTTTCTATCATGAACGATAACCTGAAAGCTTTAAAAGAAGGTCTTAATTATTAAAAAAAGAAAGGCGCTCTTTTTACTTAGAGTGCCTTTCTTTTAATTTATTGCGTTGAATTTTTCCAGATGCTGTTTTTGGTAGCTTATCAACTATGACGATTTGTTTAGGAATTTTATAACTAGCTAAGTTGGTTTCGCATATGCCAAATAGTTCAGCTTCTTTAAACACTTCGTCCACAACGACATAAGCGACAGGAACACTTCCCCATTTATCATCCGGCTTGCCGACCACTGCTACTTCTTTTACCGCACCATAGCTTGTTATGACATGTTCTATTTCGGTTGGATAAATGTTCTCTCCTCCCGAAATAATCAAATCAGAACGGCGCTCCAACACAAATAAGAAACCATCATCATCTAGATAACCAATATCTCCCGTTTTAAACCATCCGTCTGTAAAAGCTGCATTTGTTGCTTCTTCATTGTTTAAATATCCTGGCGTAATCGATGGTCCCTTAAGTAAAATTTCCCCATCATCGGCAATTTTCACTTCTGCTGGAAATAATGCTTTGCCAGAAGAACCGATTTTGTTTAGAGCATCTTTTGGTGGTAATGTAACGATTTGTGAAGCCGTTTCTGTCATGCCAAACGACTGAACTAAAGGAATATCACGCTGCTTGCAAATTTCTAAAACCGTCTTACTCGCTGGTCCTCCGCCAAGCAAAACTGTTCGCACATTTGGATGATAACTTCCTTCCTTCATTTTTAACAACCGTTCTAACATCGAAGTCACTACAGAAATAGTCGAAACATGTCCGCTTTCTAGCAATTGAGTAATTTTTGCTTCATCAAAATGCTCTTCTAAATATACGGGAATTCCGTAAATAATGGAGCGCATCATAATGGATAAACCACTAATATGAAAAATCGGCACGGCACACAGCCAACTGTCTTTTTCTGTCAATCCTAAATTCAAAACAGAAGATACCGCACTCCACCAATGATTCTCATATGTTTGTATAACACCTTTTGGTTTACCAGTGGTTCCTGATGTATACATAATGGAAGAAACGCGCGTTAAATCCCAAGTTTCCAGAAGTTCTGGCTTTTCATACTCCGTTTCTTGTAACTCAGTATAACGAATGCCAGTCGTTATTTTATCTTCCAACGAATCTGCCACAATCACTTCTTTTACTTCTGCATTCATAAGTTGAAACGCAATCTCTTTTTTTGTCAAACGGTTATTAAGAAATAAAGTTACCGCCCCAAGTTGTTGCAACGCATGAATGAGTAAAAATGTCATTCGATCATTTTTTCCAAGTAGAGCAATCATTTGGTCTTTTCTAATACCACGCGCGAATAGTTTCCCCGCAAGTATTTCTACTGCTTGATTTATTTCTTCAAAAGTTTCTTCTTTTCCTTCAAAAACGAGCGCGGTCTCTTTGGGAGAAAGCCGCACTCGTTTTTGAAGCCAGTTTGTCATATCCATTTTTACACCTTCAAATCAAGGGAATTTTGGAAATTGGTCAAAGTCTGGATCGCGTTTTTCTTTAAAGGCATCGCGTCCTTCTTTGGCTTCGTCCGTTGTATAATATAAAAGTGTCGCATCACCAGCTAATTGCTGAATACCTGCTAAACCATCTGTATCGGCGTTGAAAGCAGCTTTGATGAAACGAAGCGCAGTTGGACTTTTTTGTAACATTTCTTTTGCCCAAGCTACAGTTTCTTTTTCTAAGTCTGCTACTGGAACTACTGTATTTATCCAACCCATTTCAAGTGCTTCGTCCGCAGTGTATTGGCGGCACATGAACCATACTTCTTTCGCTTTCTTATGTCCAATAACACGTGCTAAATAGCCAGAACCATAACCTGCATCAAAACTACCAACATTCGGTCCAGTTTGTCCGAATTTCGCATTGTCTGCAGCAATCGTTAAGTCACATACTAATTGAAGAACATTTCCTCCACCGATTGACCAACCAGCAACCATCGCGATAACTGGTTTTGGAATAACGCGAATTAAACGTTGTAAATCAAGGACGTTTAAACGTGGGATTTGGTCATCGCCAACATAACCACCATGACCGCGCACTTTTTGGTCTCCACCAGAACAGAATGCTTTTTCGCCTTCTCCTGTTAAAATAATAACACCAAGATTAGAATTATCACGCGCTAAATTAAATGCATCAATCATTTCTGTTACAGTTTTTGGTGTAAATGCATTATGTACTTCTGGACGATTAATGGTAATTTTCGCAATTCCTTCGTAGCTTTCATATTTTATTTCCTCATATACTTTTTCTGTTTGCCAATCAAAACTCATTTTTCTTCCTCCTTTAAAATAACTTCCAGCCAGTTAGTGAGCTGACTTAAAAAAATGTTTGGTTGTTCTAAATAAACAGCGTGTCCAGCATTTTGCACCGTGACATGCGTGTTATTTGGTATAAGTTGTTGCATCTCCTGCGCGATTTTTTCGAATTTCTCATCTAAAGAACCAGTCATTAGTAGCACAGGAAAAGTAAAATCAGCTAAATGATTCCAGTACGAAGGCTGCTTTCCAGTCCCCATTCCGCGTAAACTCATAGCTAATCCGTTTGGATTTTGCGCTAATCGTTCCAATCTAATGCGTTTTTTTAGTTCATCAGACAAAACTTCCTGTGAAGCAAAGAGAGCTAATTTTTCCCAGTAGTCAACAAAAGATCTTATACCCTCTGATTCAAGCATATCAGCCAAACGATTATCTGCTTGAACTCTGCTTTCCTGAAGATCTTTTTGCGCAAGCCCAGGGGAACTGCTGACTAAAATAAGTCCACGCACCATCTCAGGATGAGCGGATGCAAAAGCTGTTGCCACTCGCCCACCCATCGAATAACCAAGCACAAAGCATTGCATGATTTTTAGCTCTTGTAATATCGTTACTAAGTCATCTACTATTCTTTCAATAGAATAACGTGCTATTTCGTCTGGACTGTCCGTTTTCCCATGCCCGAGTAAATCTGGCGCCACAATACTAAAGTGCTCTTCTAAATGTGTAATACTTTCTTGAAATGTTTTATTTGAACCAGTAAAACCATGTAACATCAGCAAAACTGCCTTTTCTCCGTTTACAGTATTTGTTACATAATACGTTTGACCATTAACTAACATATTAATCTAATGCCTTTAAACCGGTCGCAATTTTATCCCAAAGTGCTTGATGGTTTGCTTTATTTTCATGACGGTTTGTTTTCACTTCTATAATATCCAAACCTTTGTGATAAGTTGCTTTGTCAACTGCTTCTTCTAGTTCATCTACTGATTTTGCTTCGTGATAATCCCCATCATAAAACGCAGCAGCAAATCGGAAATCAAGTTCAGTTGATGTGCCAAATAAGGACTCAAAATATTTTGGTTCCTTTGCTTGAGGTAAAAATGAGAATATCCCGCCACCGTCATTATTAACGATAATAATGGTTAGATTCATCTTATATTTTTTCGCCATAAGTAGACCATTCATATCATGATAAAATGATAAATCGCCAATGAGTAGAAACATTGGTTGGAACACAACGCTCGCACCGAGAGCTGAAGATACAACGCCATCAATACCATTAGCTCCGCGGTTTGCAAGCATTTTTATTTTTTTATCAATTTGGGAAAAATAAGTATCTACATCACGAATAGGCATACTATTACCAATAAATAAACCAGCTTTATCAGGTAATAAGCGACGCAATTCCGCAACAATCTTACCTTCTTCTAAAGTCGTCGTATTCTCCATTTCTGTCAAAACGATTTCACGCGCAGTTTGATTATATGCCGTCCACCTATTTAACCATGCGGAAATCTTTGTATCATCAGGCATGTTTTTTTGCATGATATCCAGTAAGAAGCGTTCATCACAGTGAATCATATCTGTCACTGCTTTAATTGGATCTTTCCAAGCAGCCCCAGGGTCCACCACATAAAAACGAATATCAGAAAGTTGTTCTAACCAATTTTTAAGTGGTTTAGAAACCGGCATACTACCAAAACGAATGACTACTTCCGGTGTTAAATTATCCCAAATAGCCGCTTCTTTTAAAAATGCATCATATTGGTCAATCACAACATCATCTTTTGCCCCGTAAGAACGAAGTCCAGAAAGCGGATCAGCTAAAATCGGCCAACCTAGCTTTTTCGCTAAATCAACCATTGGCTGTTCAATTTCTTTTTTGTCAATGGGACCTACAACGAATACTCCTTTTTTGCCAGTACAATCCGTCACCATTTTTTGAATAGAACTATCATCTAAAACCTCATGCGTATAATAAATATGTACGTGATGATGTTTTTTTCCAGTAGCTGTATATGGAGAAGGTTCGAGTATTGGTACAAGTGGTTCACGCAAAGGAAAATTAAGATGCACTGGACCACGTGGCGTTTTCATTGCGATATCCACCGCGCGACTACCATGCCATTTTGCATAACGAAGCATTTCATCACTGTTTTCAGGAAGTGCCATATCGGTAAAATCTTTTACATGTGAACCGTATAAATGCAACTGATCCATCGCTTGTGGTGCTCCAACATTTCGAAGTTCATGCGGCCGATCAGCAGTTAAAATAATCAATGGGATTTGGGATAAATTCGCTTCAGCAATTGCTGGGAAATAGTTTGCCGCTGCTGTCCCAGAAGTGGAGAGCAGAACAACTGGACGTTTCGAAGCTTTTGCTAAACCTAGTGCAAAAAAACCAGCTGAACGTTCATCCACATCCACATAAATTTTCAAAATCGGATGTTCTGCCATCATCAGTGCAAGCGGAGTTGAACGTGAGCCTGGGCTAATGATTGCTTCTTTTACACCGGCTTGTACAAGTTCCTCAATAAAAGCAGCTAAATAGTCTGTTAGCACTTGTTCATGGTTTGTCATTTCTTTATGCCTCCTAATACGCGTAACATCGGTTGGAATTTAACCGCTGTTTCTTGTAATTCTTCTTTTGGTACAGAATCACCAACAATTCCGCAACCAGCATAGATTAGCCCTTGTGAATCAACAATTAAACCAGAACGAATCGCAACAGCAAATTCACCAGTTCCTTTTAAATCAATCCAGCCAATTGGTGCCCCGTAAAATCCACGGTCCATTTCTTCCTTCATCCGAATAATCGCCAGTCCCATTTTTTGCGGTAAACCACCAAGTGCTGGTGTCGGATGAAGCGCTTTAACCATTTCAAGGATTGTCACATCCGGATTTTTCTTCGCTGAGATATTCATGTATAGATGTTGAATATCACGGTTTTTTAGAAGTACAGGTTGGCTAGATAGCGAAAGCCCTGTTGTAAATGGTTTTAATGTTTCTTCCATCATTTGGACTACATAGGAATGCTCTCGTAAATTTTTTGCATCTTTTAATAAAGCATTACCAAGTGCTTCATCTGCCTCTTCGGTCGTGCCTCGCTCTGTTGAACCAGCTACACAAGAAGAATGAATGGTATCTCCGTTTACTGCAATAAGTCTCTCTGGACTAGCGCCAAAAAAGACCCCTGTTCCTTTTTCAATTAGAAAGAAATAACTATTTTCTTGTGTTGCAAGCATATTTTCTAGAATAATAGCGCTATCTACTTGTCGTTGGAAACGTAGTCCCATTCTTCTGGCTAAAACTACTTTTTTTACATCTTCTGAATGATTAATCATATCGATAATTTCACTCGCAGTTTCAAGGAAATGTTCTTTCCCAATCTCTTTGAAATCTGTAAGCAATGCCATTTCAGCTTCATTAACCTCTTGATGAATGATTTTTTGCCATTGATTAAAAACAGCATCTAATTTGCTCTCCGTATCATCTGAGTAGACTGACAAATTAACAGTTAAATAACTTTTACCATCTTTATTTGTTAACATAAATAGCGGTAAATAAAACAAGCCGTCTTTAAAACTTTGCCATTCTTTTTCAGTATCGCGTTCAGGATCAAAGGCAAAACCGCCAAAGTAAACTGGTCCTGTTGCATCTATAGTTGCATTTGTTACACTAGTGCGTAGTCTTTTTTCAATTTTCTCTTGCAATCCAAGAAAAGCATCTTTTTTCTTTTCCGCCAAAAATTGTTTCGTTACGCCAAAACCTGTCATCGTCAGTGTCATTTCTGGATTTTGCCAGAAAAATCGTTCACCTTTAAAAGCCGTGCCAGCCTTTTTAAATAATTTGACTGGAGACACTAATTCATCTAACTCAGTTACCCAGCTAAATAGAGCCGGTTGATCTTGGCTTGCGCTACGTTTCGCTTGATTAAATAAATCAAGAGGCAATTTAGTATTCATATGCTTATCTCTCCTTTTACATTCACATCTTCTATTATAACAAATATGGAGTTAAACTGCTTGATTTGCGTTTTTTCCTCCTTTTCGTTATTAATTATTGACGTACTTACAATATTTCCCTAAAATGAAGGGTAGACATCTGAAACACATGGAAGTGAAAAAGGAGAGAAAATCATGGCTAATGCCTCAAAATCTGCACTTACAAAACAAACTGGATTCCAGAAATGGTGGTCACTACTTCGCCCCCATACACTTGTAGCCTCTTTTGTTCCGGTTTTCCTTGGAACATCTGTTGCAATGAGCTACACCAGCTTTAACTTTACACGTTTTATCGTCATGCTAATTGCTTGTTTCTTTATACAAACATCGGCCAATCTATTCAATGAATATTTTGATTATAAAAAAGGACAAGATGATGAGCATTCGGTTGGAAATGGTGGTGCTATTGTTCGTAATGGTATGCGACCAGGTTTTATTTTGTTCCTAGCAATCTTTTTATACATTTTATCTATTCTTGGTGGAGTTTATTTATCCATCGAACTTAATTGGTATGTTGGTTTACTTGGCGCAATTTGTATGCTTGTTGGTTTCCTTTATACAGGCGGACCTTATCCGATTGCTTATACGCCTTTTGGTGAAATTATGGCGGGATTCTTTATGGGTGGAATTATTACATTCATTTCCTTCTATATTCAAGCAGAATTCATTAGTTCATTTATCGTATATGTTTCAATTCCAGTAATGGTACTCGTTGGTAACTTACTACTTGCCAACAGCATTCGCGATTTAGTGCCTGATAAGAAAAATGGGCGTTTGACTTTAGCTATCTTACTTGGTCGGAAATGGGCCATTGTTCTTTTTGCAGCAGCCTTTCTTTTCAGTTATGTATTTGAAATCGCCCTAATTTTTACACAAGATGCTCCGTGGTGGACACTCTTAATTTTACTTAGTTTGCCAGAAGCCATTCGCGCTGTGCGTCGTTTTGTTGGTAAAACTTCGCCAATCACAATGGTTCCGGCAATGAAATCCACTTCCAAAGCATTAACGATTTTTGGAATTACACTTGCAATTGCGTATCTATTAAGCCTACTATCTAGAAATTTATTCATGTAAAAAAACTGGTTGTCACAATGACAACCAGTTTTTTATTTGGAGATGATTTCAACCTGCTGTTTTTTTTGAATGTATTTTGCAAGTTCCACCGATAAATCATACCTTAAAAACGGCGTAATAATATAAATCCCTTGAAAATGCTCACAAATAGCATCGATTAATTCACGAGCAATCGCCATTCCTTCTTCATTTGCATAACCGTGCTCTTCCGCTTCTCTCATACGCTCTCGCACTTCCTCTGTCAAACGAATTCCTGGAACTTCATTATGAAGAAATTCTGCATTCCGACTAGATAAAAGTGGCATAACTCCTATGAAAAGCGGCACATCAATGTTTGCTTTTTGCAAAGCTTCCTTTAGTAAAACAGCTTTATTTACATCATAAATTGGCTGCGTAATAATATAATCCGCGCCGTATTCCACTTTTCTTTCAATTAATCGCACGGCTTTTTCTAGATTGAGTGCATTTGGATTAAAGGCAGCTCCAACATGGAATCGAGCTTTTTCTTTCAACGATTTCCCCGTATATGAAATGCCGTCATTAAACTTTTTAATGAGTTGAACTAACTCCACTGACCTTAAATCGAAAACAGAAGAAGCACCCGGAAAATCACCTACTTTAGTTGGATCACCAGTAATTGCAAGCACATCATGTAACCCTAACTTATGAAAACCCATAACATGCGAGTGCATCCCCACTAGATTATGATCACGAGTTGTCAAATGAATAAGGGGCTTAATTCCATACTCATGCTTTAAAATGGAAGCTAGCGCCATATTACTAATCCGAGGTGTGGCTAGCGAATTATCAGAAATCGTAATCGCATCAACTCCTGCATTATTTAACGCCTCTGCCCCTTCAAAAAATTTCGTAGTATCAAATGTTCTTGGCGGATCCAGTTCGACCAAAATCGTCAAACGTTCCTTTACCTTATCAAGTAACCGCTCACCAGCTTCTTCATCCACCACTTCTTCCGGAACGAGCTCTAAAATTGGCCGAACTTCTTTTTCCAAAATTGGCTTCGTTGTTTCTAATCCTTGTCGTAAAGCACGGATATGATCCGGAGTCGTCCCACAGCAACCGCCAATTATCCGAGCACCTTCCTGCCGAAAAACCTCCCCATAATGTGCAAAATAATCAGTATCTGATTGATAAATAACTTTTCCATCCTGCATCTCTGGCAAACTTGCATTTGGATAAACAGCCAAATAAGCCTTTTCATAAAGCGGAACTGTTTCAAGTGCTCGCGCCATGTGATATGGTCCAAGTCGGCAATTAATACCCACAACATCTGCCCCGAGTGTAATCAGTTCTTCAAGCGCATCAGGTAATTTCTTCCCGTTTTGGAGGATACCCGGTTCATGCATAGACACATTCGCAACAACTGGTAAATCAGTCGTCTCACGAAGAATCTTTAATACCGTTTTAAGTTCATCCAAATCATAATACGTTTCAAGCAAAATTGCATCTACACCATCTAGTAAAAAACAATATAGTTGCTCCCTAAAACTTCGCTTGATTTCTTCTAGCGGAGCCGCTGGAAGTCTTGCATCCACAGCCCCATTTATCCCGCCAATCGTACCAAATATATACGTGCCAGTCCCTCTCGCCGCTTCCTTTGCTAATCGAATCGCCGCTTGATTAATACGTTTCACTTCATCTTCTAAGCCATATCTCGCTAATTTAATATAATTGGCACCGTACGTATTTGTTTGTATAATATCCGCACCAGCACCTATATAAGCCTTATGAATCGCCACAATATCTTCCGGATGTGACAAGTTCAATTCTTCAAATGAGCGATCTACCCCATAAGAATAAAGTAAAGTCCCCATCGCTCCATCAGCAATTAATACTTTTTCACTTAAATCTTTTCTTAAATTCACTTGACGACACTTCCCTTCTTAATAAACGAAAGTGCTTGTTTTAAATCAGCAATTAAATCATCAGCATCTTCCAATCCTGCTGAAAAACGTAATAAACCTGGTGTAATTCCTTGTTCCAAACGTTCCTTTTCTGGAACTGCAGCATGAGACATTTTGGCCGGGTAAGATATAATACTCTCTACTGCCCCTAAACTTACAGAAAATACCGGCAATTCCAAATGTGTCACTAGTTCACGTACAGCATCCTCACTACCAAGATCAAAAGACAATACAGCCCCGCCACTTGTCGCTTGCTCCACTTGAATTTCATAACCTGCATGAGATGGTAGTCCTGGATAATGTACTGCTTCTACACTAGGTTCCGCCTTCAAAAAGAGCGCTATTTTTTCTGCGGTTGACGTCCCAGCTTTCATTCGAACCGAAAGTGTTTTAAGTCCACGCAGTAGCAACCACGAATCCTGTACCCCAAGAACTCCCCCTGTCGAATTTTGTAAAAAGTAAACCGATTCAGCCAAGCTAGGATTGTTTGTGACAATAAGTCCCGCTAAAATATCACTATGCCCCCCTAAAAACTTCGTCGCACTATGAATGACTAAGTCCGCACCTAATTCTAAAGGTTTTTGAATTAGTGGTGTTAAAAAGGTATTATCCACAAACGTATAGCAACCGTTCGCTTTCGCAAGCTTTGCCACTGTCCGAATATCTGTTACATGTAACAATGGATTAGACGGAGTTTCTAAATAAACCAACTTGGTATTTTCTTGAAAAGCCTTTGCAACCTCATCAATATTTGTTGTATCCACAAACGTATGTGTAATACCAAACCGTGGCAAAATTTGCTCCACTAAGCGAAATGTACCGCCATACACATCTTTAGCAATAATAAAATGATCCCCTTTAGAAAGTGTGAATAACGCCGCAGATACAGCAGCCATCCCGCTTGCAAAAGCAAAGCCGTCAGTGCCACCTTCTAACTCTGCAATCGCTTGTTCCACTTTTTCTCTCGTTGGATTACCACTTCTCGCATAATCATAGGCATGATAGTTATCAAAATCATGCTGATGGAAGGTGGATGATAGATGTATTGGTGTGTTCAGCGCACCGGTTTCTTTGTCAACGCCAAGACTAGCCTTAATCACAGCAGTATCTTGTGTATATTCTTTAGCCACGCGCGCTCACCCCTTCCAGAACCGTATCCAGCGCCTTAGATAAATCAGCAATTAGATCTTCACTTGCTTCAATCCCAACCGAAATCCGTAATAATTTATCTGTAAGCCCATAAGAATTTCGTAACTCCACTGGAATATCTGCATGCGTTTGTGTCGTCGGGTAAGTGATTAAACTCTCCACTCCGCCTAAACTCTCTGCAAAAGTAAACAACTCTAGCTCTTTTAAAAGTGGCGATACGAGCGCTGCATCTTGAATGAAGAAACTAATCATTCCACCGCGTCCCGGATAGCGTACTTCCTCCACTAATTCATGATTTTCCAAAAATGCTGCGATTTTCTGTGCATTCGCCTGATGCTGTTTCACCCGTAAAACAAGTGTCTTCAAACCACGAATTAACAACCAACTATCAAATGGCGATAGCACTGTTCCCGTCGCATTTAACTGATCAAAAAAGAATTTTCCAAGCTGTTCTTCTTTTACAATAACGGATCCAGCTAAAACATCATTATGCCCACCAAGGTATTTTGTCGCACTATGAATCACAATATCCGCACCTAAATTAAGAGGCTGCTGTAAAACAGGCGTATAAAATGTATTATCGACAATAACTAGCAGATCATGTTCATGTGCCCATTCTGCCACAGCCGCAATATCCGTTTCTTGCATCAAAGGGTTCGTAGGTGTCTCAATGAAAATTGCTTTTGTTTCCGGGAGAACCAGTTTTTCTAAATCAGCAATATTTATCCCGTTCCAGTAAGAAAATCCAATGTTATACTGTGCTCCAAACTGTTCAAAATATCTAAAAGTACCCCCATATAAATCTTGCGAGCTAATAATATGTTCCCCAGTTTTAAAAAGCTGGAAAACAAGTTGTATCGCACTCATACCCGAACTTGTTGCAAAAGCTTGTGTCCCGTTTTCAAGTTCCGCAAGTGCTTCTTGTAACGCATCTCGCGTCGGATTCCCAGTTCTCGTATAATCATATCCCGTTGATACCCCTAGATCGGCATGCTGGTAAGCTGTAGAGAAGTAGACTGGCATATTGACAGCACCCGTTCTTTCACACTTTCTATTTCCAATTTGCGCTGCTATCGTCTCTTGTTTCAGCTTTGCCATATTACCTCTCCTCCATTTCTCTATTTCTCTAATACTTGATATTCTGCACGAACTTCTTTAGTTGCTTTAATCATATCTTGTAGCGCCGCAATCGTTTCAGGCTCTTGTCGCGTTTTTAAACCACAATCTGGGTTAATCCAAAATTGTTTCGCATCAATAGCGCGTAACGCCCGGCGAATATTGTCTTGAATTTCTGTAACAGTAGGAACACGCGGACTATGAATATCATAAACTCCAAGTCCAATTTCCTTGTCATATGTCACTTCTTCAAATGTCGAAATAATTTCCCCATGACTTCTTGATGTTTCAATTGAGATAACGTCCGCATCTAATGCGCTAATCGTATCAATGATATCGTCAAAATCCGAGTAACACATATGCGTATGAATTTGCGTATCGTTTTGAACTGAAGCTGTCGTTAATTTAAACGAATAAACCGCATCATTTAAATATTTTTCCCAACGAGCTTGTTTCAGTGGCAAACCTTCACGTAAAGCTGGCTCATCTACTTGAATCACTTTAATACCATTACGTTCTAATGCTTCTACCTCTTTACGAAGCGCCAAGCCAACTTGATTCGCAACGACACTTTCAGGGACATCATCACGAACAAAACTCCAATTGATAATTGTCACTGGCGCCGTTAACATTCCTTTCACTGGACGTTTGGTTAACGACTGGGCATAGACACTTTCTTTCACGGTAATTTCCTCTGTAAAAGCAACATCCCCGTAGATAAGCGGCGGACGAACCGCTCTCGAACCATATGATTGCACCCAACCAAATTTTGTTGCTTGGAAACCTGCTAATTTTTGCCCAAAATATTCCACCATATCCGTCCGTTCAAATTCGCCGTGGACCAATACATCAATATCCAATTCTTCTTGAATTTTAATCCAGCGCGCCGTTTCTTTTTCAATAAAAGCATTATATTCCGCATCCGTTATATTCCCTTTTAACCAATCAGCACGAGTTTTCCGAACTTCCGGTGATTGTGGAAAACTTCCGATAGTCGTGGTTGGAAACAGTGGTAAATTAAGCCAAGCATGCTGTAATTTAATCCGTTCCGCAAAGACTAATTCTCGATCAACCCGAACATTTTTCAAATTAGCAATTGCTGCTTGAACTTCTAAATTATTTCTATGACTTGATTCATTTAGCACTTTGACAGCTTTACGGGCTTCTTCTAGTTCCTTTGCTACACTTTCCACACCTTCTGTCAAAGCCTTCGTTAAGATAACAATTTCATCTAATTTTTGATCAGCAAATGATAAACCACCCAGAATCACTTCGTCCAAATCAGGCTCACTTAATTTTGTTACCGGTACATGTAGTAATGAATTAGATGGCTGAACAATTAATTTATCCTTAGCTACATAATGTGCAATATCCGTTAAAAGTGCTAGTTTCGCATCCAAATTACTTCGCCAAACATTTCGCCCATCAATCACGCCAGCTGCTAAATATTTATCTTGAGGAAATCCGTAAGTTTTTAATGCTTGCAACGAGTCCCCATGGTCATGAACAAAATCAATCCCAATCGCAGCAACTGGTAAATTAACAACCTCTTCATAATAATCCAAACTTTCAAAATAAGTTTGTAACTCTATTTTTAAATTCGGCACTGCTTCTTGAAATGATTGATACACTTTTTCAAATAAAGCTATTTCTTTCTTCTCAAAACTCGTTGCAAGGTAAGGTTCATCTATTTGAACCCATTCCACCCCAGCAGTTTCAAGTTCTTCCAAAATTTCTATATATGCTGGAATAAATTTATCTAGCAATACTTCAAAACTTTCTGCATTGCTCCCTTTTCCAAGTTTTAAATAAGTAATCGGGCCAACCAGTACCGGCTTTCCTTCAATGCCAAGCTCTTTTTTTGCTTCTTCGTAATAGTAAAGCGCTCGGTTATTTAATAGCTTCGGGTTTGCATCAGCCAGTTCCGGCACAATATAGTGATAGTTCGTATTAAACCATTTAGTCATTTCAGAAGCTACGGCATCATTCTTTCCACGCGCAATATCAAAATATGTATTTAGCGAAACATTTCCACCTTCATGCTGAAAACGTTTTGGAATTATTCCAAATGTTACACTCGTATCAAGCACTTGATCATAAAAACTAAAGTCACCAACTGGAATCAAATCAATTCCTTTTTCCTGTTGTTTCTTCAATGCATGTAATCGTAAAGCCTTTGTTTCTGCTAACAATTCCTCTTCTGTAATTGTACCATTCCAAAATTTTTCTAACGCACGTTTCCATTCACGCTTCTCACCAAGTCTCGGGTATCCTAAATTTGAACTAATAGCCTTCACCATATCTATCACCTTTTCCTCTCGTTTTTTGCCAATAAAAAACCTCCCTAGAGAACTAGAGAGGTTTGGAAGTTTCAATACACAAATACAGTGAAACTTTTTAAGTCTCTCTTATCTCTCGAAGCATCACACTTCGCAGGATTTAGCACCTTTTCAACGGATTGAAAGGTTGCTGGGTTTCAACGGGCCAGTCCCTCTACCACTCATAATAAGAGTAATTTATTTAGTTTTTTAATCACTTAAATTGGATTGAAATTATCATACCACTTGCAACTAAAAACTGTCAATCATTAAATGTCTATTTTCTTTTCTTTAAGTTCTTTATGGGAACCAAAAGCTAGGAGAAAACAGCCTAGTACAAGGATTCCAGCCACCACAAAATAAAATATCTGATTACCAAAAATCCCTATCATCATCCCCGTTGCACTCGGACCAATAATACTTCCCAAGCTAAAGCACATTCCCACCAAAATATTCCCAGCTGGAAGTAATTCGAGTGGCGTTAAATCGGTCATATAAGACAACCCCAATGAATACAAAGATCCTAGCAATATCCCTAAAATAAAGAAGAAAACCACATATAAAACAGGAATCTTAACAAAAGCAGTCAAAACAAAAACTACAGCTCCCCCACCTGTCAAAAGCGGCAACATTTTCCCTCGTCCGAACTTATCACTAATAATCCCAATCGGCACTTGAAAAATAATCGTTCCAACAGAAAAAGAAGAAATAATCATCGCAATCATGACCGTGTCAAGTCCGTCTCGCAGCCCCACAACTGGAAATGTCGCATTAAGCCCAGTTTCCAAAATTCCATATAAAAATGGTGGAATCATCGCAACCCAAGCTAACTTAAATACATCTGAAAATCGCTTTAAACTCCCCCAAAAAGAAATTTTGCGTATAACTGCTTTTTCTCCAACAAAATCATTCCTAATAAACCAAACTAGCCCCCAAGCAATTAACACTAAGATTCCTGATAAAAAGAACGGTAGATTAGCATTTATCTTTGCCAAATTAACCAGTTGTGGCCCCACTGCAAATCCTAATGAGAAAAATAATCCGTAGATAGCCATATTACGACCACGCTTACTAGGATCACTCATTGCACCAATCCAAGTCTGTGACGAAAAGTGTAACATATGGTCCCCTACACCAATAAACAACCTCAATATAAACCAAAAATATAAATTAAACCAGATTGGAAAAGCTAAAATTGCTAATGCTACAAGCCCTCCCCCCACTAATATAATCGGTTTATAGCCATACTTATGTAATGGTGCTTCAATAAATGGAGAGATAATTAACACTCCCAAATAGATACCAGTTGCATGAAATCCATTTATTCCAGCACTTATACCTTTCTCTTCTAATATTATTGCAATAAGCGGCAATAAGACTCCTTGTGATAACCCAGAAATCGCAACTACCATTGTTAAAATCCAAAACTTTCCTTTTGTTCCCATAAGCTACCTCCAAAAATATACTAAATAAAAAAGCAATGTCGAAGTTCGACATTGCTTTTTAGATGACCCGTACGGGAATCGAACCCGTGTTACCGCCGTGAAAGGGCGGTGTCTTAACCGCTTGACCAACGGGCCATATCTGGCGGAGAAGGAGGGATTTGAACCCTCGCGCCGCGCGAGCGACCTACACCCTTAGCAGGGGCGCCTCTTCAGCCACTTGAGTACTTCCCCAGATATAAAAATCCTATTCTCTTTTAAAAGAATAACTCCACAGGCAGGACTCGAACCTGCGACCGATCGGTTAACAGCCGATTGCTCTACCAACTGAGCTACTGTGGAATAAAATGGGCCTAAATGGACTCGAACCATCGACCTCACGCTTATCAGGCGTGCGCTCTAACCAGCTGAGCTATAGGCCCCTAGTAAAACTAACTTCATGGTAAAAAGCGGGTGATGGGAATCGAACCCACGACAACAGCTTGGAAGGCTGTAGTTTTACCACTAAACTACACCCGCATAATATAAAATTTAAAAACAAAGGGCGGATAATGGGAATCGAACCCACGAATGCCTGAACCACAATCAGGTGCGTTAACCACTTCGCCATATCCGCCATAAGGCAAAAATGTTTTTTTAAAAGAATGGCTTGGGACAGAATCGAACTGCCGACACCTTGAGCTTCAATCAAGTGCTCTACCAACTGAGCTACCAAGCCATAATGGCGGTCCCGACGGGATTTGAACCCGCGATCTCCTGCGTGACAGGCAGGCATGTTAACCCCTACACCACGGAACCACTATTGCGGGGGCAGGATTTGAACCTACGACCTTCGGGTTATGAGCCCGACGAGCTACCAGACTGCTCCACCCCGCGACAATAATATTTAATTTAGTCCACATATCACAAGTGAAAAACGGAGGAAGAGGGATTCGAACCCCCGCGCGGTATTACCCGCCTGTCGGTTTTCAAGACCGATCCCTTCAGCCAGACTTGGGTATTCCTCCATGATAATAATAAAGTGACAAGTGGACCTTGCAGGACTCGAACCTGCGACCGGACGGTTATGAGCCGTCTGCTCTAACCAACTGAGCTAAAGGTCCAAGATTGAAAATAGCGGCGGAGGGAGTCGAACCCACGACCTCTCGGGTATGAACCGAACGCTCTAGCCAGCTGAGCTACGCCGCCATAATAATAAGGCTACTATTTTCTTTCATTATGTGATTAAAATGTGAAGTAAGTGGAGCCTAGCGGGATCGAACCGCTGACCTCCTGCGTGCAAAGCAGGCGCTCTCCCAGCTGAGCTAAGGCCCCATTATAAAAGATGAAACAATCGGGAAGACAGGATTCGAACCTGCGACCCCTTGGTCCCAAACCAAGTGCTCTACCAAGCTGAGCTACTTCCCGTTTAATAAAGTGCGCCCAAGAGGAGTCGAACCTCTAACCGCTTGATTCGTAGTCAAGTACTCTATCCAGTTGAGCTATGGGCGCAAATATAAGTGCCGAGGACCGGAATCGAACCGGTACGGATATCACTATCCGCAGGATTTTAAGTCCTGTGCGTCTGCCAGTTCCGCCACCCCGGCGTTGTTACTATAAAATTTGGAGCGGAAGACGGGGTTCGAACCCGCGACCCCCACCTTGGCAAGGTGATGTTCTACCACTGAACTACTTCCGCATATTTTATAATAAGTGCGGGTGAAGGGACTTGAACCCCCACGCCTCGCGGCGCCAGATCCTAAATCTGGTGCGTCTGCCAATTCCGCCACACCCGCAAAAGTGAGCCGTGCTGGGTTCGAACCAGCGACCCTCTGATTAAAAGTCAGATGCTCTACCAACTGAGCTAACGGCTCTCTACAATAAAAATATGTATTATTATAAAGTTAATATTAATGGTGCCGGCTGCAAGAGTCGAACTCGCGACCTACTGATTACAAATCAGTTGCTCTACCAACTGAGCTAAGCCGGCATAAAAAATGGAGGTTAACGGGATCGAACCGCTGACCCTCTGCTTGTAAGGCAGATGCTCTCCCAGCTGAGCTAAACCTCCAGAAATACTGCCCGGCAGCGACCTACTCTCGCAGGGGGAAACCCCCAACTACCATTGGCGCAGAGAAGCTTAACTACCGTGTTCGGGATGGGAACGGGTGTGACCTTCTCGCCATAACTACCAGACAATATACAGTTGTTGAAAGATTGCTCTCTCAAAACTAGAGAAGAAAGGGTTCAGTTAGGTAACTTCGTTTCATTTTTTGGTTAAGTCCTCGATCGATTAGTATTTGTCCGCTCCATGTATCGCTACACTTCCACTCCAAACCTATCTACCTGATCATCTTTCAGGGATCTTACTTTCCGAAGAAATGGGAAATCTCATCTTGAGGGGGGCTTCACGCTTAGATGCTTTCAGCGTTTATCCCTGCCACACATAGCTACCCAGCGATGCTCCTGGCGGAACAACTGGTACACCAGCGGTGTGTCCATCCCGGTCCTCTCGTACTAAGGACAGCTCCTCTCAAATTTCCTGCGCCCGCGACGGATAGGGACCGAACTGTCTCACGACGTTCTGAACCCAGCTCGCGTGCCGCTTTAATGGGCGAACAGCCCAACCCTTGGGACCGACTACAGCCCCAGGATGCGACGAGCCGACATCGAGGTGCCAAACCTCCCCGTCGATGTGGACTCTTGGGGGAGATAAGCCTGTTATCCCCGGGGTAGCTTTTATCCGTTGAGCGATGGCCCTTCCATGCGGAACCACCGGATCACTAAGCCCGACTTTCGTCCCTGCTCGACTTGTCAGTCTCGCAGTCAAGCTCCCTTGTGCCTTTACACTCTGCGAATGATTTCCATCCATTCTGAGGGAACCTTTGGGCGCCTCCGTTACTCTTTAGGAGGCGACCGCCCCAGTCAAACTGCCCACCTGACACTGTCTCCCCACGCGCTAAGCGTGGCGGGTTAGAATGGTCATACAGCCAGGGTAGTATCCCACCATTGCCTCCTCGTATGCTAGCGCACACGTCTCTTCGGCTCCTACCTATCCTGTACAAGCGGTACAAACATTCCATATCAGGTTGCAGTAAAGCTCCACGGGGTCTTTCCGTCCTGTCGCGGGTAACCTGCATCTTCACAGGTACTATAATTTCACCGAGTCTCTCGTTGAGACAGTGCCCAGATCGTTGCGCCTTTCGTGCGGGTCGGAACTTACCCGACAAGGAATTTCGCTACCTTAGGACCGTTATAGTTACGGCCGCCGTTTACTGGGGCTTCAATTCGTACCTTCGCCGAAGCTAAGCACTCCTCTTAACCTTCCAGCACCGGGCAGGCGTCAGCCCCTATACGTCACCTTACGGTTTTGCAGAGACCTGTGTTTTTGCTAAACAGTCGCCTGGGCCTATTCACTGCGGCTCTCTCGGGCTTGCACCCTAATAGAGCACCCCTTCTCCCGAAGTTACGGGGTCATTTTGCCGAGTTCCTTAACGAGAGTTCTCTCGCTCACCTTAGGATTCTCTCCTCATCTACCTGTGTCGGTTTGCGGTACGGGCAGTACTACTCTTCCTAGAGGCTTTTCTTGACAGCGTGAAATCAGGAACTTCCGTACTTTATTTCCTTCCCCATCACAGCTCATGCTTCGCGAGAAGCGGATTTGCCTACTTCTCACACTCACTGCTTGGACGCACATTTCCATTCGTGCGATTCCCTATCCTTCTGTGTCACCCCATCGGTTAAACAATTAGCACTGGTACAGGAATCTCTACCTGTTGTCCATCGCCTACGCCTATCGGCCTCGGCTTAGGTCCCGACTAACCCTGAGCGGACGAGCCTTCCTCAGGAAACCTTAGATATTCGGTGGAAGGGATTCTCACCCTTCTTTCGCTACTCATACCGGCATTCTCACTTCTAAGCGCTCCACCAGTCCTTCCGGTCTGACTTCACCGCCCTTAGAACGCTCTCCTACCACGAACCTCCGAAGAGGTTCATCCACAGTTTCGGTAATATGTTTAGCCCCGGTACATTTTCGGCGCGGGGTCACTCGACCAGTGAGCTATTACGCACTCTTTCAATGGTGGCTGCTTCTAAGCCAACATCCTGGTTGTCTAAGCAACCCCACATCCTTTTCCACTTAACATATATTTGGGGACCTTAACTGGTGGTCTGGGCTGTTTCCCTTTCGACTACGGATCTTATCACTCGCAGTCTGACTCCCGAGTATAAGTACATGGCATTCGGAGTTTATCTGAATTCGGTAACCCGAGAAGGGCCCCTAGTCCAAACAGTGCTCTACCTCCATGACTCTTTACCTCGAGGCTAGCCCTAAAGCTATTTCGGAGAGAACCAGCTATCTCCAAGTTCGATTGGAATTTCTCCGCTACCCACACCTCATCCCCGCACTTTTCAACGTGCGTGGGTTCGGACCTCCAGTAAGTATTACCTTACCTTCATCCTGGACATGGGTAGATCACCTGGTTTCGGGTCTACGACCTGTTACTTATGCGCCCTATTCAGACTCGCTTTCGCTACGGCTCCGCTTTTTCCGCTTAACCTTGCAACAAATCGTAACTCGCCGGTTCATTCTACAAAAGGCACGCTATCACCCATTAACGGGCTCTAACTACTTGTAGGCACACGGTTTCAGGAACTGTTTCACTCCCCTTCCGGGGTGCTTTTCACCTTTCCCTCACGGTACTGGTTCACTATCGGTCACTAGGGAGTATTTAGCCTTGGGAGATGGTCCTCCCGGATTCCGACGGAATTTCACGTGTTCCGCCGTACTCAGGATCCACTCTGGAGGGAAAGCTATTTCAACTACCGGGCTGTTACCGTCTTTGGCGGGCCTTTCCAGACCGCTTCATTTATAACTTTCTTTTGTAACTCCGTATAGAGTGTCCTACAACCCCAAGAAGCAAGCTTCTTGGTTTGGGCTCTTTCCGTTTCGCTCGCCGCTACTCAGGAAATCGATTTTTCTTTCTCTTCCTCCAGGTACTTAGATGTTTCAGTTCCCTGGGTCTGCCTTCCTCACGCTATGTATTCACGTAAGGATACTATCCGACTAAAGATAGTGGGTTCCCCCATTCGGAAATCTCTGGATCAACGCTTACGTACAGCTCCCCAAAGCATATCGGTGTTAGTCCCGTCCTTCTTCGGCTCCTAGTGCCAAGGCATCCACCGTGCGCCCTTTCTAACTTAACCAATTTACTTCAACGAAGTAAAGGTTGTTTTTCTAATTGTCGGTATCAGCGATGATACTTCCAATTAGATGAAAGATTCACTTTCAGATGATTCTCGGTTACTTGTGTCATAAATAATTACTTATCTATGCTAACTTTACTAACTTTCTTATCTAGTTTTCAAAGAACAAACATACAGAGAAGTAGTAACCTCTCAAAACTGAACAAACAGAGAAGAACGAAAACACACAGGTTTCCTTTTCCTTAGAAAGGAGGTGATCCAGCCGCACCTTCCGATACGGCTACCTTGTTACGACTTCACCCCAATTATCTGTCCCACCTTCGGCGGCTGGCTCCATAAAGGTTACCCTACCGACTTCGGGTGTTACAAACTCTCGTGGTGTGACGGGCGGTGTGTACAAGGCCCGGGAACGTATTCACCGTGGCATGCTGATCCACGATTACTAGCGATTCCGGCTTCATGTAGGCGAGTTGCAGCCTACAATCCGAACTGAGAATGGTTTTATGGGATTGGCTCCACCTCGCGGCTTCGCGACCCTTTGTACCATCCATTGTAGCACGTGTGTAGCCCAGGTCATAAGGGGCATGATGATTTGACGTCATCCCCACCTTCCTCCGGCTTGCACCGGCAGTCACTTTAGAGTGCCCAACTAAATGCTGGCAACTAAAATTAAGGGTTGCGCTCGTTGCGGGACTTAACCCAACATCTCACGACACGAGCTGACGACAACCATGCACCACCTGTCACTTTGTCCCCGAAGGGAAAGCTCTGTCTCCAGAGTGGTCAAAGGATGTCAAGACCTGGTAAGGTTCTTCGCGTTGCTTCGAATTAAACCACATGCTCCACCGCTTGTGCGGGCCCCCGTCAATTCCTTTGAGTTTCAACCTTGCGGTCGTACTCCCCAGGCGGAGTGCTTAATGCGTTAGCTGCAGCACTAAGGGGCGGAAACCCCCTAACACTTAGCACTCATCGTTTACGGCGTGGACTACCAGGGTATCTAATCCTGTTTGCTCCCCACGCTTTCGCGCCTCAGCGTCAGTTACAGACCAGAGAGTCGCCTTCGCCACTGGTGTTCCTCCACATATCTACGCATTTCACCGCTACACGTGGAATTCCACTCTCCTCTTCTGCACTCCAGTCTTCCAGTTTCCAATGACCCTCCCCGGTTAAGCCGGGGGCTTTCACATCAGACTTAAAAGACCGCCTGCGCGCGCTTTACGCCCAATAAATCCGGACAACGCTTGCCACCTACGTATTACCGCGGCTGCTGGCACGTAGTTAGCCGTGGCTTTCTGGTTAGATACCGTCAAGGGACAAGCAGTTACTCTTATCCTTGTTCTTCTCTAACAACAGTACTTTACGATCCGAAAACCTTCTTCATACACGCGGCGTTGCTCCGTCAGACTTTCGTCCATTGCGGAAGATTCCCTACTGCTGCCTCCCGTAGGAGTCTGGGCCGTGTCTCAGTCCCAGTGTGGCCGATCACCCTCTCAGGTCGGCTATGCATCGTTGCCTTGGTAGGCCATTACCCTACCAACTAGCTAATGCACCGCGGGCCCATCTGTAAGCGATAGCCGAAACCATCTTTCAAAGCCGTGGCATGCGCCACCACTTATTATTCGGTATTAGCCCCGGTTTCCCGGAGTTATCCCCAACTTACAGGCAGGTTGCCCACGTGTTACTCACCCGTCCGCCACTAACTTTGGAAGAGCAAGCTCTTCCTCCGTTCGTTCGACTTGCATGTATTAGGCACGCCGCCAGCGTTCGTCCTGAGCCAGGATCAAACTCTCTTTAAAATATAAATTGAATTTGAATACTTATTCAACACCGTGAATAAGATTCCTTGCGTCAAATTGACTTCGCTAGCAATTAAATTACTAGTTTGTTTTTGTTGAAAACAGCTTTCTGTTTTCTGCCCTGCGATTACCAGTGAGACTTTACGTCTCATTGCTTTTCGTCTTCTTCTTTGTTCAGTTTTCAAAGGTCAGTTAGTCGCTTTCATGCTTGATGTACGAATGTTTTCATTTGTTTTTTGCGACTTTTAAATCATATCATTTCAGCAACTATCTGTCAACAACTTTTTAAATTTATTTTACGAATAAAAATCTTTTAAATCACTGCTATTGTAGCGCCGAAAACTAATATATCAAGTTTTGAGATATATGTCAACCGAATTATGCATAAAATTAAATAAAAATGAAAAAAATTGCAAAAAACATAAAAAAACACCTAGCTAGGCTAAGTGTTTTGGATTAATTATTAATTTGTTTTTCTTTACATTCTGGACATGTACCATATACTTCCAGCCTATGATTATCAATTTCATATCCGGTTACATGAGCTGCGAAATGTTCTACTTCATCAAGACCCGGATAATGAAAATCTACTATTTTCCCGCAAACATTGCAGATTGCGTGATAATGATTAGATGTGGAAAAATCAAATCTGCTAGATGCATCACCATAAGATAATTCTTTAATTAAACCTGCATCACGAAAAACTCGCAAATTATTATATACAGTTGCTACGCTCATATTAGGAAAGTTACCTTCTAAAGACCGATAGATATCATCCGCGGTTGGGTGAGTGTGTGAGTTAATTAAGAATTCAAGTATAGCATGACGCTGAGGAGTGATTCTTACTCCTGTTTTCTTCAAGACATCTACTGCCTCTTTTAGAGTTGCATTAGACACCGCCATGCACTCCCTTCCAAAAATAATTATTATATTCATAATACCGGAAATAAGGCTTGACTGTCAATAGAATGGCATAATTTGTAGGTTAATAACCTTTATTTAAATCAATTTCATTGCGTAATTTAGTATTTTTTTTCAAGTGATTCATATTCTCAAACCATATTTCAAAACTACGATCCAAATATTTATCCGAATGGCCCGATACATGCGGTGTCATAGTTATGTTGTCTGCTTGCCATAGATAACTGCCAGCAGAAAGTGGTTCTTCTGGTAATACATCTAAATAAAAATGAGCAATTTGTTGTTGTTTAGAAGCTTTTTCTAACACATCTATTTCCACTGCACTGCCTCTTCCTATATTAATAAAAACTGCACTGCTTTTCATCCTCTCAAAAAATGTTTCTTTATACATGCCTGTTGTCTTTTTCGTTTGTGGTAAAACACTGACAAAAAAGTCAGCTAAGGGCGCAATTTCTTCTATATCTGTCATAGCGTAAGTTTTTTTAAATGGTTCAGCCGGGTGACCTGTTGTATTTACACCTAATACTTCCATGTCAAAGGCTTTGGCAAATTGCGCCACTTTTGCTCCGATTGCTCCTGTTCCTGCTACAATTAATGTTTTTCCCGCAAGTTCTGTAATAGGTTCTTCACTCGACCAGTTTTCTTGTTTTTGCATTTGATAGAAGAAAGCAGCTTTTTTCACATGAGATAACATAAAAGATAAAGCAAATTCTCCCATTGGTACTGCATGAATTCCTCTTACATTTGCCACTTTTATTTTTCTTTCTTGAATAATTTCTCTTGGAAGACTATCCACGCCTGCTGAAAAAACCATAATTAATTTTAAGTTTTGAGCTTGTTTTATTTGTTCTTCTTTAATATTCGAGCCATAAGTGACAATAACATCCACTTCTGCTAAATTGGCAAAATGATTATTGCCTTCATAGTAGAAAGTATCATCTGGAAATTTCTCCGCTTGCAATTGTTGAAGGTGTTTAGGTACATCTAAAGTAAATAAAACTTTCATCTTGCCACACTTCCCCTCTTTTAATGATACTTTAATTTTATGCTTTTTTTCATTTGTCGGCAATTATATTGTTTTTTCAATTGCGACTTCTCATTTTTTCGCATAGAATATAGAAGGTATTAAATTATTGAGGAGATGACGAAATGGATCATTCAATGTCAAAAAAATTGCATGACGAAGCACTTTTACATATAGTTGGTGGGGTTAATAGCCCATCTAGGTCAAACAAAGGAGTTGGCGGTGGAATTCCTGTCACAATGGAACGAGCAAATGGTGCTTATTTTTATGATGTGGATGGAAATAAATATATTGACTATTTAGCTGCATTTGGACCGATTATTACTGGACATGCGCATCCTCATATTACAGAAGCAATTACAAAAGCGGCGCAAAATGGCGTTTTGTACGGAACACCTACAAAACATGAAATAACCTTTGCAAAAATGTTAAAAGAAGCAATTCCTTCTCTTGAAAAAGTTCGATTTACAAACTCCGGCACAGAAGCTGTTATGACAACTATTCGTGTAGCTCGTGCTTATACGGGACGAGACAAAATCATTAAATTTGCCGGATGCTACCATGGACATTTTGATTTAGTATTAGTTGAAGCTGGCTCTGGGCCATCTACACTAGGAATTCCAGATTCTGCTGGTGTGACAAAATCGACTGCCGAGGAAGTTATTACAGTACCTTTTAATGACCTTGCATCCTTCAAAGAAGCATTAGCTACTTGGGGAAATCAAGTTGCAGCAGTTTTAGTAGAACCTATTGTTGGAAACTTTGGAATGGTTGAGCCTGCTGAAGGATTTCTAGAAGCTATTAATGAACTTGCACATGAAAATGGCTCTTTAGTAATTTATGATGAAGTTATCACAGCTTTCCGTTTTATGTACGGTGGAGCTCAGAATTATTTAGGTGTTATTCCCGACTTAACAGCTATGGGTAAAATTATTGGCGGAGGTCTTCCAATAGGTGCTTACGGCGGACGAATAGATATTATGGAAAAAGTAGCACCTTTAGGACCCGCATATCAAGCTGGAACACACGCAGGTAATCCAGCTTCCATTTTATCAGGTATCGCTTGTCTTGAAGTTTTACAAGAAGAAGGACTTTATGATCGCTTTCAAAAATATGGCTCCATGTTAAAAGATGGAATTGAAAAAGCCGCTGTGAAACATGGTATTGCAGTAACGGTTAACCAAATTGTTGGCGCTCTAACTGTTTACTTTACAGATGAACCAGTGACTAATTATGCAGAAGCTGGAGCTACAAATGGTGATTTATTCGGTCGTTTCTTCAAAGGTATGTTAGAAGAGGGTATTAACCTAGCGCCTTCCAAATATGAAGCATGGTTCATTACCTCCGCACATTCTGAAGCAGATATTTTAGAAACTATTCAAGCAGTCGATACAGTTTTTGCAAAAATGGTTCAAGATAAATAGGTATTATTGCTTTATAAACTGACGATAAACGTTATAATAGAAGAAGAATGAGCGGGAATAGTTCAATATCCCGCTCAAATAGTCTATAGAAAGGAATAACCTTCCATGAAATTCGGAGCTAGAATTTTGAAAACTGGTATTGCAATCACCTTGGCGTTATTCATCGCTCAGCTTTGCAATTCACCCTCTCCAACTCTGGCAGGCATTTCCGCCGTTTTTGCTATCCAACCTTCTATTTATAGGTCCTATCGAACTATTTTAGAACGTGCACAAGGAAACATTATTGGAGCTCTTATCGCCATTATTTTTGGACTTTATATTGGTAATGATTTTATTTTAATTGGAGTTGCCGCCATCATCTGTGTTGCTTTATTGATGCAATTTCGTTTGGAAAATACGATTGGCCTTGCTGTAGTAACACTTATTATCGTCATGGATTCTCCAGGTAACGACTTTTTAGAAATCGCACTTATTCGTTTTGGCACGATTATGCTAGGCTTACTTGCTGCATTTATCGTCAATTTATTCTTTTTACCGCCTAAATATGAAGTTTCTTTGTTTCAACTAATTTATAATACGAATAGCGAAATTGTGCGTTGGATTAAATTAAATCTTCGGCACGCTGCTGACTTTCCCCTTCTAAAAAAAGATATGGAATGGATGCAAAAGCAGTTAAATCAGACTCGTAACTTATATGGATTATATCGAGAAGAGCGAACTTTCTTGAAGAAAAATGCTGTCTCTAAAGGCCGGAAAATTGCTGTATATAGACAAATGTTGCTTTGCTCTCAAAAGGGTTTTGAACTTTTGAAAATCCAACACCGTTATGAAAATGATTATTTGCAACTTCCGCCAGATAAACAAGAATTGATTAGACAACATATTGATTATTTAACAGATAAACATGAACAATTACTGCTAACGTATATTGACAAAGTTTCTATTGATCTTGATTATGTAGAGTCTCATTTAGCACAAGATCCCCAAGATTTAATGCAACTCTTCCTACGCGAAATGGAAGAAACTGAAAAAGATGAGTATGAAGATATGATGGATAAATATCATTTAATGCGTATTATTGCATCCATCTTTGCCTACCAAGAAACAATCGATTATCTAGAAAAAATAATTCATAGCTTTAAACTTAGACATACAGATGAAAACCAGATCGATATTAATGTAAATGAAGAATAAAAAAACGAGCTTGGAGATAAACTCCAAAGCTCGTTTTTTTAACGGTATTCTTTATACTTTTCATACCAAATGTCAATGTAGTCAGGAGAAAATGGACCTTTTTTGTCCAAAATCCAGTGGCTTAGCACATCTACATTCGTTTTTAGTATCCGGTCAATTGAGTCTGGATACTTCATTTGGCGACGGTGTTGTTCATATTCGCCCTCATCAAGCAAATGAAACCTTCCATCTGGGAAAACCTTAATATCGAGGTCATAGTCAATGTACTTAAGCGCTTGTTCATCAACTGCAAAAGGAGTTCCTAAATTGCAGTAATGATAAATGCCATCTTCTCTAATCATTGAAATTACATTAAACCAGTAATCACTATGAAAGTAACAGATAGATGGTTCACGCGTTACCCATTTACGTCCGTCTGCTTCCACAACTAATGTGTGGTCGTTTCCACCGATAATAATATTCTCCGTAGATTTAAGCACCACTGTCTTTTTCCAAGTACGATGAAGTTTTCCGTTATGTTTGTAGCTCTTGATCTGTATTATTTCTTTCTCTTTGGGTAAGTACATCCTTTATCCTACTTTCCTCATGTACTATCAAAATCATTATTATTATAACATAAGGCAAGACTGCAAAAAAACAATATCGTGCTGAAACGGAATAATTTCCTAAAAAAAAGCTATTTTTCAGGTAAAATAGCTAATTTTCATCCATTTTGCTTTACTATACTAAAAGAGTTCTTCCGCCATCTACTAAAATAGTTTGCCCACGAATCATATCTGCTTTATCGCTAACGAGGAATAAAACCGCATTTACCAGGTCACTCGGCTCAATCATTCGGCCAGCTGGTGTTTTACTTACAGCATCTTTTAATAACTCTTCACGGTTTGGAAAATGATTGAGCGCATCTGTTTCAATTAAACCACCAGAAACAGCATTAACGACGATGCCTAGCGGGGCAAGTTCCACTGCTAAATAGCGAGTAAGGGATTCTACTGCTGCTTTTGAAACTCCAACTGTTGTATAATTTTCTAAGTATCGAATAGAGCCAATCGAACTTAAACTAATAATTTTCCCACTTTGATGACGTTGCATTAATTTAGCTGCTTCTTGTCCAGCGAATAATAACGCTTTGGCATTAATATTCATTGTCCAGTCCCAGTGTGACTCTTCTAGTTCCATTAAAGGACGAAGCACACCACTCGCTGCATTATTAATAAATACATCCAATCGACCAAATTCTTCATCGACCGCTTTAAATAATTCTCTCACTTTTTCTACATCGCCAACATTTGCTTTAAAAATAGCGCATTTTTGTCCTAGTTGTTCAATCTCTTGCTGCACTTCTTCTGCTTTTTTGCGATTTCTAGAAAAGTTAACAGCTATATCATATCCTTCTTTTGCAAGGGCGATGGCAATTTCTCTACCAAGTCCCCTACTACTTCCTGTTACTAATGCTACTTTATTCATTTGTTACTCCCCCTTAAATTCTTTCCAAGCTTGCCACATTTTTTGATATGGTACTGGAAAAGCAAGCCGTTTCATTTCTTCTTCTGTTGCAAAATACCAATTTTCATTCGGAACTGCGGATTGAAGATTTGCCACACGAATGTCCATTTTCCAAATCAAATGAGAAAAAACATGTTTGATATGCGCAATTGGGTCCTGATTTAATAAAACATCTAAGCCATAATGGTTCAAAAATTGTAATTTGGCTACTTCCATATTTTCTTTTTTAGCAACTTCAATAGTTGGAAATTGCCACATATTTGCAAGCAGTCCATTCTCCGGACGTTTTTCTATAGCTATTTTCCCATCCTCTGAGAGAACAATAATACTTAAAAGTTCTTTAGTTTTCGTTTTTGTCTTCTTGATTTTTACGGGATAGTTGGTTTCAACACCATTTTTATGCGCTTCGCAAAAAGGTTGTAAGGGACAAAGCAAACACATTGGTTTGGTTGGTGTACAAACGAGTGCACCAATTTCCATTAATCCTTGATTAAAAGCTGCTGGATTTTCTTGATCAATTAATTGGTATAACACTTCTTCAAAAATTTTCCGAGTAGATGCTTTCATAATATCTTCACTGATCTCTAAAACACGTGCTATAACACGCATAACATTTCCATCAACTGCTGGTTCGGCTTGGTTGTATGCAATACTCAAAATTGCGCCTGCCGTATATGGTCCAACACCTTTAAGTGATAAAATAGTTGTTAAATCACTTGGGACTACTCCAGAAAAATCTGCCATTACTTGTTTCATAGCTGTTTGGAGATTTCTGACACGAGAATAATAACCTAAACCTTCCCAAGCCTTTAATATATCCGCCTCATCAGCATTTACGAAACTTTCCATTGTCGGAAACTGAGTCATAAAGCGATTAAAATAAGGAATTACTGTATCCACTTTTGTTTGTTGAAGCATGATTTCTGAGACCCAAATTCGGTAAGGCTCGGTATTTTCGCGCCACGGTAATATTCGTTTATTCGCTTCATACCAGGAAACAAGTGCTTCTTGAAAAGCGGTTATTTTTGTTTCATCCCATGTTAGTCTCTTCATTTTTTCTCATTTTCTCCTCGTAATTCTAATAGATTTCTAATGTGTGATACTCCAGATGTGTAGTATAATGTAAACAGGGAATAAAATAATATACCCATTCTTAAGCCGTTTTCTATTATACAGAATGCTGGCTTGATTGGATAGTGTTGTGCTTTCTTAGGCAATACTGCTTGTATTATTAAAGACCGATTTTAGAGGAGGCAAAGTCACTTGGATACTGGCACACATGTAGTAATGGGAATTGCACTCGGAGCATTAGCAACCGTAGACCCGGTAGTTGCCGGAAGTTCTCAAGCTGCCATTGGTATTATGACAGCAACAATTATTGGCTCTCAAATTCCAGACATTGACACTGTATTAAAACTTAAAAACAACGCTGATTATATTAGAAATCATCGTGGAATCACGCATTCCTTGCCGATGCTTGCCATTTGGCCATTACTTATTTCATCTATTCTGTATTTCATTTTTCCAGCAGCCACGTTTATCCATTTATTATTATGGACATTTATCGCGGTTGGGCTACACATTTTTGTAGATATTTTTAACGCATACGGGACACAAGCTGTTAGGCCGTTTAAGGAAACATGGGTCGCATTTGGGTTTATCAATACCTTTGATTGGTTTATTTTTGGTTCCCATGTTGTTGCAATTGCGGCTTGGCTACTAGGATCCCCTGTACTCGCAACGTTTGTAACGCTTTACGTTATTTTGGCACTTTATTATGTGGCAAGATTTGTCACACAACGAATGATTAAGCATGCGGTTCAAAATCTAATTCCAGATTCAGAAGAAATCATTATCGCTTCTACAATTCACTTCTTTCAGTGGCGCGTGGCAGTAACAACTAAAGATCATTACTATGTAGGCCGAGCTTTTAAACGAAACATCTCTATCTACGAAAAATTTGATCGTTTACCAGTTCCAGATAATGAAATCATCCGTTCTGCGAAAAAAGATAAAAACCTTGCAGCTTTCATCTCATTCTCCAAAGTATACAATTGGCGAATCGAGGAAAAACTAGATGGTACTTATGTTACTTTTACCGATTTGCGTTATCGAAGTAATGGGCACTATCCTTTTGTAGCAGTAGTTAAATTAGACGATGATTTAAAGATTATTTCATCTTATACTGGTTGGATTTTCTCAACAGAAAAATTACACAAAAAATTAGCACCAGTTAGTATTTAAAGAAGACCCGGAATTTTCCGGGTCTTCTTTGTTTATCTACCTGTACTGCCAATTCCACCAACACGTGATTCATTTGCAAGAATATCTGTATCTGCTACTAAATACTTTTGGAATATACCTTGAGCAACACGTTCTCCTGCTGTTATTTCAACTGGTGTCGTAGAGAAATTTTTGATAGCAATGCCAATATTACCATCATTCCCTGGATTACTATAATAAGAAGAATCGATAATTCCAGTTCCGTTACAAAGTAATAAACCTTTTTTAATACCAATAGAAGAACGAACATGGATATTTAAAACTTCATCTTCTTGCATATAACTTTTAATATCAGTCCAGAAAATATGTTTTTCTTCTGGTGCAATAGTTACTGTTTCATTGGAGAAAAAATCATAACCGGCTGAACCTTTGTCACCGCGTATTGGTAGCGATATTGTTTGTTCTGGAAACTTTCTACTTGCTTCATTAACTACTTCAAATCCTCTTACTTTCAATTCACTCACTCCTATTTGTTTGGGTCTTTTCGTTCTACTTGATGTAAAAAGCTACCGTGCCGCTCGATTTGCTGACGGACATAATCCGCCGCGTACTCAGGTCCTCGGTAAGGATAGCCTGCTTTTGCGTAGGAACTTTCGAAATCCGACCAAAGCATTTCAATCCACCACAGAGCCTGTTCTTTATCTAAATGCGGGTTTTTAGCCATTAATTCCGCTGTTAGTTCATCTAAATAAGTATACAATTCATTCTTCCTCCTCGAAACTGATTTCATTCTCAGTTAGGTATGATTGAATTGTATCATAAGAAAAACCTTTCTGCATTAGCGATGTAATTGTTTTTTGTTTAGCGACACTTGGTTTGTAACGTTTATTTTTTCGCATTGTTTTTTCGATTTGTTTTTGTAAAATATCTGCTTCATCTGCCATATCTAATTCATTTGTTGCTTCTAATGAGGCAGCTTTGGCTACTTCACTTGAATAACCTTTTTGGATTAAATCTGTAGTGATTTTTTGTTGAAGCATTTTCTTAGCGCTTTTATTGTTTCGCTTCATGATTTTCATTGCTTGTTTAGTGGCATTTTCAAGTTGATTTTCATCTGAATATTCTTCAATCACTTGACTAATGATTTCTCTTGTTAAGCCTTTTTCGACTAGTTCACGTTCGATTGTTCGTGGGCCTTTGAGCGTTGTCTTGATTTGCGTTTTTGTATATAGTTCTGCAAATTCAACATCGTTAATATAATCCATATCAGCTAATTTTTTTAAAATCTCATCAATAGCAAAAGGTTCCATTTCTTGTTTCTTTAAATAATCGCGAATTTCTTTTTCTGAGCGCACACGGTGAGACAAGAAGTTAATCGCTTTATTAAGACCTTTGCGAACCATATCTGCTTGTTTAATTTCCTCTATCTCGGCCTCAGTCAACACTTTTCCTTTCATGAGCTGGAACCGCGCTAAAACCTCTTCATCTACACTAAAGTTGTATTTTTCATCAATAAAAATGTTATAACGTTCTTTATTTTTCTGTTGGACACTAATGGACGTGATTTTCATAATACGCCTCCTTCACTTCTCTATCATACCGCAAAAATTGGTTTTAATACTACTAAAAAGGGAATAAACTAGTTAGGACTATAAAGAGGTGATAATATTGAATATCTTGCTTACAGGCGCAACGGGTTTTATTGGTGATCATTTAGTACATGAGTTGGAAAAATCTGATCACGAACTTTATATTTTAACAAGACAAAAACTTCAAAACCGCGCAAATGTACATTATATTGAATGGTTAAATGATGATAAGTTACCAAATTTAGACGATTTACCAGTAGATATTTGTATTAATTTTGCTGGTGCTGGTTTAATGGATGAAAAATGGACTTACGATAGAAAGAAAGTGATTGTAAATAGCCGCATCGAAGCTACTTCTGCACTCTTATCCATTGTGAAGAAAATGAAATCCAAGCCAAAATTGTGGATTAACGCGAGTGCAATTGGCGCTTACACATCTTCCAAATCCACTATTTATCTTGATACAGAAGAAAATAGTTATGCAGATAATTTCTTAGGAAAAACTGTCTATGAATGGGAAAAGACAGCTAGTGCAGCGAGTGATTTAGGTATTCGTGTTGTTTATGCTCGCTTTGGGCTTGTACTTGGAACTGGCGGAGGTTCATTCCCCGTTTTTGAGAAGCTATTCCGAACTTATACTGGTGGAAAATTCGGCAGTGGTAAGCAATGGTATTCTTGGATTCATGTAGATGACGTGGTTAGGGCTATTTTATTTATTTTTGATCACGAGCAGATTGATGGAGTTGTTAATTTTACTGCTCCTCATCCTGTTCAAGAAAAGAAATTTGCTGAACGGCTTGGTAAAAAAATGCATAAACCATATAAAACACCGGTTCCGAAAAAAATTATTAAATTCATTCTTGGTGAACGGGCAGTGACGATTTTAGATAGTCAAAGAGCTTATCCTCAAAAACTGATGAGCAATCATTTTGAATTTCGTTTCCAAACTTTACAAGAAGCTTTAGATGATTTAGTGGATTAGAAAAAAACCAGATTCTGTTTTACTCAGAATCTGGTTTTTTTGCTTCTTCATTTAGTGGGAAATCAAGGACAATTTGATTATTTGCAAGTGGTCGTTTTTTACCTACAAGAATCATAAGCTGTAACATCGTAAATGCAATCGAACTACGCTTCCTGAAAGCAACGAATTTTTGTTCCCATTCCGTCACATATTTAGATTTGAAATTACGTAAGCCTTTGAAGCCATAAAATCCTTGGCTATAACGGTATACAAGTCCAGCTAAACGTTCACCTAAGAACGCATATTTACTTTCTCCAACATTTGCAAGTGGTGCCATACCGGCGTTGAATGTTTGGAAACCATCTTCTTTGGCTTTTTCAAATAAATGAATGAAAAGAAAATCCATAATACCTGATGGCGCTTCTTTTGAATAACGCATTAGATCAATAGACGTCATTTCCTCTGTATAGGAAGGCATCATGGAAGCAAATCCAACGACTATTCCTTCAACATTTTTAGCAATGGCGATATCTGCTTGCTCTAAATAATACGTATCAAAGAACCCTAGTGAAAATCCTTTTTCTTCTCGACCATCAAGCCATTCATCAGAAACGGCTCGTAATGTTTTCCATGTAGCCTTATCAAATGGCGGCTGAATGATTTCAAAAGTATAGCCTTCGCGTTCTAATTTGTTCATTAGTGCCCGCTCACCTTTTTTCTTCTTACCACTCATTGTAAAGTTTTGGACATCTACAAAGCCTTCTTCTCCAAGTTTAATGAAATCAAAACCATGGTCATGTAAATAAGGAATCATTGTACCACGAACTTCATAGAAAACTGGGCGGTAACCGAACCTGTCAGCATTTGTCATAACTTCCTCAATCGCATCTTCCATTTTATCCATATTCCCAGTTGGTTCTCCCATAATGACCATTTTGTCAGCAATGAGTCGATAAGAGAATAGCACTTCTCCGTCTGCTGCCCAAAAAAGTAATTTATCCCTTAAGAACATCGTGTGGCTAACTTCATTCCCGCCCCACTTAGCTAAATGTTCGCGCACTTTTACCGCTTCAAATGGCGATCCAAGTTTTTCTTTTGTAGTAGATAGGTAAATGTAAATAATAACTAAACTAACGACAGCAATAAAGACCCCGACAAATCCGACTAACCATAAATGTTCCGAAGCAATGCGGAGATAGTCAGGAATTTCTTTCGAATGTTTGATGTTTGGCGAATTATAAATACCGATAACAATATAACCAGCTAAACATACAATAAAGATAATACTATCAATTATGACTTTACTCCAAGTATATACAAGTTTTTCCCGGTAAAATTCATTTCTAGCAAGGAATAAACAAAGTAGTACTATACCAAGGAAAATAGCTTGCTTCATCGAAAATACTCGAGCTAATGTATTAAATATAGCGCAACCTAGCACAATGACTGTTATAATGTACGCTTTTTTAGTTTTACATTCAATTCCTCTGGCCAGTCCGAGAAGTAAAAATCCAAAAGCAACAATGGTGATTTGCGATGTAAACAAGAAATTAAATGGCATGATTTTATATAGGAACGGCACATGATATATCGCATTCGGAACGGCCGAAGATAATATTAATAACAGACCTGAGCCATATACAAAAATTACTAAGAAGCGATGAGCCACTTTTTGTAAAAACAGCAGTGGTAATCCTTCTAAAAAGTCGTTTAATCGTTTTCCGGCTTTTTGGACGAAGAAAAGTAGTCCTACAACAAACGGAATTATATAGTAGAAAATACGATAAAATAGCATCCAAGCCAGTGCTAATTCTTGAGAAACGCCTAATTGACTAAGTCCTAGAATCATGACGACATCAAATGTACCTACACCGCCTGGTACCATAGAAGCAATCCCAATAACGGAGGCAATAACAAATAGTGGAAATACTTTGAAAATATCTACAGGCTCTCCCATTAAAACGCCAATAATTGCAAAACAACCAAATGCAAAGCCCCATTCTAATAACGAAGCAACGATTAAGGTTAATTCTCTTTTAATTGGCAAATCTACAAATAATGATTTACTTTTCCATTTTGTGATTGTAAATAAAATTGGGAAGTAAAGCCCACCCGCAAGCAACCAAGGCCAGTAATTAACAAAATGATCTGCAAATCCAGGAATTAGTAAGGTCGTTAATGATACTAAACAGTAAATGGATAAGCCAGATACTAAGAATAGGGCAATTTTAGAAATAGCAAGTAGTATTTCTTTGTGAGAAGCATTTTTTCCGTAAAAACTTGCTCTTAAACTTGCACCTAATACCCCACCAAATCCGCCAATGTTCGTAAAGGTATTGGTAATCCAACCAGATGCGACGACATGAATTGGTGAAAACTTTCCTGGTAATAGCTTAACGATCACATAATCATATAAAAGCATCGGTGTGACCGCGATTAAACCTACTATAAACATAATAAAGATTTGTTCAGGACTTTGGGAAGTTATATTAACTTTTAAGGAAGGATAATCAATCCCTGTTGCAATATTAACAATTTCAAAAATCACAAATCCCATGACAAATGTAATAAAAACAATTTTTACGATCGTACTATTTTTTTGAAACCAACCATAGGCTTTCATTAATTTTTCTTTCATATTAGACTCTCCTTAGCAAATTCCATTCATCTTCTTTTATTTATTCGTTTCCTAACTGGTGGGAAAGCATAAGCGAGTAACACGCCTATCAAACCACTACATGTATTTAAAATAATATCATCTACGTCTGTTGAGCGCTCAGGTGGAAGTGCCATGCTATCAAATCCAGTAATCATTGTTGTTTGCGCAAACTGAAGTAATTCAATGCCACAAGAGGTTAGGAATACTACGAGTAATGCTTTCCATCCTGAATTCGTAATCTTGAAGTAAAGTAGAAAGAACGACAGCGGACATAGTAATAAAATATTTCCTAAAATTTGGATTATAGTTGGCATCGTTGGTAAAGTTTGTTTAAATGTATTTTCTATCGTTGTAAATGGTATTAAATTAATCATTTCTTTTTGAATATGGAAGTTTCCTGTGTATGTACTATTTACAAAATCTCCAATGGATATGTATGCCACTAGATGTAAAAGAACGAATATATATAAAATAAATACACTAAACCAGATAAAGTCTAGCCAATTTTTTAATTTGGCCATTTTGGTTAAGATTAATGTTGCTATGAAAAGTAAGCAACTATTTGCGATTGTATTAATTAAATCTGCGTTATCTCCAAATTGCAATGCAAGCGAAACCCCATATAAGAGGTATAATACTGGCAATAACAATACAAAAAAACGGCATTTTTGGACTTGCATTTTCGTATTCCAACGCCTTCCGTTTCAAAATCAGCTTATATACGCTCTGAATAAGCTCCTAGTATCAGTTTAGCAGATATAAAAATGAAAAGAAAGCTTGTTTATACTTACATTTTTGCAAGCTTCTGTAAGGGTTTTAGGTTCTTATTTTCATTTTACCCAAAAAAATGCTACAATTTCTTAATGATAATTGTGGAGGAGACTAGGATGAAAGAATTATTAAGCTTACTCAAAGAAGGTAATAAATCAGCTTTAACAGCTGCACTTGTTAATACAATTGTGTCTATTATAAAAGGTGTCACTTATTTTTTTACAGGAAATATTGCGATGTTTGCAGAAACCTTACATAGTCTTGGCGATGCAGCGAATCAGTTTTTCGTTTTTATTGGTTCTGCCTTAAGTAAAAAACGACCGACAAAACGATTTCCAAATGGTTTTGGACGAATGGTTAATTTAGTATTACTTGGCGCAGTAATAGTTGTAGGAATTATGGCATTTGAAACCATTCGAGAAGGTTTTGCACATATTATCCATCCAACTAGTTCTACCGGTTTTATTATTAACCTTGTAGTACTTTTACTTTGTACGGTATTGGAATTCTCTGTTCTAGTGAAGGCAATGCATGAGATTGCTCATGATGTTGGTCTAGAATCAAAAGGATTTACATTATTTAAAGATAGTATTCGTAATCTTGGTAAGGCAAAAGCAGCAACAAAACTTGTGTTTTTAGAAGACTCTGTTGCAACTGGTGGTGGACTTTTAGCGGTAATTGCGGTCATTATTTCTCACTATACCCCTTTTCACCAAGCGGAAGGTATTGCTTCAATGTTAATTGGTGTCATGATGTTTATCGTTGTTGGTAAAGTATTTTTAGATAATGCGGCTGGAGTTATTGGTGAATCTGATCAAAGCATGCATTTAACTGTAGGACAATTGGTGATGAGTGATCCTGATGTGCGAGATATTCAAGTACTTACGGTATTAAAAGAAGGCGATGTTTTTCATGTTGATGTGGAAGTTGAATTAGATCCGTCCCTTACTCTAGCAGAAGTCGATGATATTAAAGACCGTCTAGAAGAAAATATTGGACAATTGCGCGGAGTTGCTGATGTACTGATTTCTTTTGATGAAGATGATGCGATTCGTAATTGGGAATACGGCGACGGACGATAGAATATGAAAAGCCAAGTGCGCGAAATGCGACACTTGGCTTTTTTTAGTCTTCTGGATTAATGATTGCAAGTACTTGATGATCTTCCCAAGTTCCATTTATACGCACATTTTGAATCGCGAGCCCTTCTAAATGAAAACCAGCTTTCAAAAGAACTTGTTTGGATCGTTCGTTTCGTGGCATAACACCTGCTTCGATACGGTGAAGTCCAAGGATATCAAATCCAAAATCTACTATTAATTGCACAGCCTCAGTTGCATAACCATTTCCATTGTGAGCTTTATCCAAAAAATAACCAACAAACGCTGATTGCAATGATTCACGTAAAATACTAAATAAATTAATCGTTCCAATCAGTTCCTCTGTATCTTTCAAGAAAATCCCATAATAATATTCTACATCATTCGCAGCAAAATCTTCTAAACGTAAAATAAGCGTTTGTTGTTCTTCTATCGTGTAAAAACGTGCTTCTCGCTCCATAGAGTATCCTTCAAAAAAAGCTTTATTCGCGATATGAAAAGCTAGTTTTTGATTCGCATCTGCTATTTGAAAAGGTCTTAAGTAAATCCGTTTTCCCGTAATCTGCATCCCTATCCCTCCCCTATTTTTCTAAATTATAAGATTGTTCTAACATGATTGCAAGTATCACTATAAAGCATATTTTCCTGTTTTTCTTATTTTATTAAAAAATAAATCTTCTATTACGAATACAAGTGTGTTATTATGTTGTTGTTAGTCGTTTTTATATTATTTTTCTAAAAAATGGAGGTTTTACAATGAATGTTTATGCGGACAAAGAAGACGCAACTCTCCTTCTCGATGGTTTACTTCAAAATGTAGCAATAATGCGTTTTGATATTAATAAAAAAGTAACTTACGTGAATGCACTTTTTGCGGAAGCTATGGGATATACGGAAGAAGAAATGTTGGAATTATCTCATCCGGATTTATGCTTTCCTGATTTTGTTCAAACAGCAACTTACAAAGAAATGTGGACCAATCTACTTGCTGGTCAAAAATTTCAAAATAAAATTGAACGAAAAAATGCTCGCGGTGAACGAGTTTGGTTTGAAGCAACTTATATACCCATTTTTCTTGAAAATACAGTTATAGGTGTGGCAAAAATCGCCACTGATATCACACGAAGAGAAGAAACTGTGCATGATTTTGCTTCTGGTTTAAAAAATATGGCAACGAATTTAAAAGAACATTCTAGTGTTGGAAAAACGCGTAGTGAAGCTCTCCTTAATCTCGTGAAATCAATCACGAAAGAATCAAACGAAAATACAGTTACACTGCATGATTTACAAACAGAAGCACAAAATATTCACGGAATTATTAATACAATTAATGGTATTGCTTCTCAAACAAATTTACTTGCACTGAATGCAGCGATTGAAGCCGCACGTGCTGGCGATGCTGGGCGTGGATTTAGTGTTGTAGCTGAAGAAGTGCGCAAACTTTCGAGTCGTGTGGAAGAAGCTATTAAAGAAGTGGAAAAAAGTGTCAATGGTATCACACAAGAAATTAATACGATTTCAAGTGGTACAGAACGTGTCGAAGCAAAAGTCGAGGAAAGCCAAGAAGTCCTTATTTTATCTTTAGAAGATTTTAATCAAATTGAATCTGCCTCTACTGCCTTGGATCAAAATGCCGGTGCTTTCACAAAAATGATTTAACCGACTGAAAAAAGGAGCGAAGAAGTCTTGAAACTAATTGGAAAACATCCTTCTGGTCGTGCCATTATTATTCGTTTGAACAACCAAGAGTACCACTATGAAACCTCAAATAGTTTTGGAAGTGCGACTTCATTAAACCGAGCGAAAACCGAAGCTAGAGCCGATAGTTTTACAACTAGTGAGATGAATCAGGGTTTACATATTGGCAATTGGCACTGGAAAGAACTTGGATGAAAAAGACCCCACCTGTTGTTAGGTGGGATCTTTTTTTTATACATTCAAATCTTGTTCGAACTGATTTTTAAAGTATGTCGTTCCTTCAAACACGGTAATAAATGGAAAACCGCTCATGTTGTATTGGAGTAGCAACTTGTTATCACGTCGGCGAACCATTATGGAAGAGTGGACTTTATGACCAATCGCCATACCAGCTTGCATCCCCCTGCAGAAAACCCAGTGTGTTGCTTCGATTGGATTAGCCATTTTTTCTGCAAGATCGCTTTGCATTAGCTACTTTATTGTATCAATTACTTCAAATTCATTTTCAATATAACCTTACCAAATAGTTCGTTAGTACTTATTCTCAAATTCTTTCGTTTCAACAAATAGTTTTTTCATAGTAGTTCCTGCTGTATTTGCTATCCATGATAACTTTTTAAGCGCTCTTCTAATGTCCCAGCGTGTAATTCAAATAGATGATTATCATAATCATAAAAATAAATGGAACGTCCCTCACCTGTTACTCTAGAGCGTTCTGGTTTTATTTCCACATCCAGTGATTTAATTCGTTCAGTATATTCATCCATTTCCTCCGCATGAATTCGGAAAGCAATATGATTGTAAGTGCGCTCTTGTAACGATTCGCCTTCCATAATGCAAATCCACAGTCCAGCTATGAGGAAAAACTTTTCTTTGGAAAGCGAAAATGTTTTGTCGCCACTAGAATAGATTTCTTCTGCATCAAAAATTTCTTGCAAGAATGTGGTTGTTTTATTCAAATCTCTCACAATTAAAGTTATATGGCTTAATCCTGAAATCATGCAATCACCAGTCCTTTAGTTATCTTTTAATTGCAAAAGCACTACCGTTTCGACATGTGCTGTTTGCGGGAACATATACTTCTTCGGCTTGAATTTCAAATGCTATATATAGGCTCTCTCTTGTGAAAAATCGCCTTCCATAATACATATCCATAGCCCTGCAATCAGAAAATTTTTTCTATAAAAAGCGAAAAAGCGTTACCTCCACTAAAGTAGATTTAAGCTGCTTTAATAATTTCTTTTGGAAAGTTCTTATTTTCAATTAAATTATAAAGCAAATTTATCAAGTAAAGTTTTAGCATAATCAACCGTTCCTTCTAAGCGTTCTCCTGAGGTTGGATTGGTCATTATTCGTTTGATTTCGGGCGCTAATATGACTATATTTTCTTTGTCAAAGTTTGCCATTAGAAGCAATATTTCATTTTTCCATATATCATCAGAAGAATGAAAAATCTCTAAAATATGGTCTATCAACTCAAACTGAAATCGAGGCAAAACTGGAAATAATGCCTGTGCTACTGGCCAATTTGGGTCTTTTAACCATCCTAATAAAGTTCCAAGAATAGGAATTACCTCTATTTTGTCTATTGTATTTAACTCATCAATATGACTATCATCAAACTTATCTTTTGGAATTAAATCTTCTATTCCCATAAAATGTGCCTCCCCAAAACAACTAATATGAGTATAACAGAAACAGCTTAATAAATCAGACAGAACATAATTTAGAAGTAAAATTTTATAAAACAACCATGCATCCTTTATCTACAAAAGAATGCATGGCTGTTCTTCTATTTAATTCTTTAATTGCAAAAGCACTACCGTTTCGACATGTGCTGTTTGCGGGAACATATCGACTGGTTGCATATAACGAATGCGGTATTTCTTCGCAAGTAAAGCCAAGTCGCGTGCTAATGTGGATGGGTTACAAGATACGTAAACAAGTTGTTTTGCTTCTACTTCTAAGAGTGACTTAATTAAACCTTGGTCACAGCCACTTCTTGGAGGGTCAACGATTACTGCATCTGGGCGGAAACCGTCATTTACCCATTTAGGCAAAACATCTTCTGCTTTACCTACTTCATAATAAACGTTTTCAATTCCATTTTTCTCGGCGTTTCGTTTGGCATCTTCAATTGACTCTGGAATAATATCCATGCCGCGAACTTCTTTTACTTTGCCGGCGAATGCTTGGCCGATTGTACCAACCCCACAATAAGCATCTACTAGAGTTTCGCTCCCAGTAAGTACGAGTGCTTTTTCCACTTCTTGGTAGAGTCGCTCTGTTTGGAACGGGTTTAATTGGAAAAAGGCACGAGCTGATAAATCGAATTCGAGTTCCATTAATTTTTCTTCAATGCTTTCTTTTCCAGCTAATAGGAACGTTTCGTCACCAAAAATAAGTGAGGATTTTGCTTGGTTGACGTTTTGCATAATCGAAGTCACTTCTGGAAGAGCTGCTTCAATTTCTGCGAGCATTTCTCGTTTTTTAGGTAACTTTTTACTATTTGTAATGAAAACGAGTTGGGTTTCGCCAGTTTTTACACCGGTGCGAACAACGATCGTGCGTACGATTCCGCTACCAGCTTTTTCATCATAAATTGGAACGCCGTATTTTTCGAGTAAATCACGTACAAAATTGGTTACTTTGATGGTGACTGGTTGTTGGACGATGCAGTCTTCAATCGGAACAAGTTGGTGAGAATTGGCGCCGAAAAGCCCTGTTTCGACTTGACCACTGCCTACTAGTCTTGTTTGGAATTGACTTTTATTACGATAACGCCACGGGTCTTCCATACCGATTGTTGGGCGAATTTTTAATTTAGCTGGATCAATTTTTGTATGTTTTTCGATTGATTGAATAACAATATCTCTTTTTAACTCAAGTTGTGCGCTATAAGCCACATGTTGCAACTGGCAACCGCCACATGCCTCGTACACTGGGCAAGGTGCGGTAACTCGGTTGGGAGATTTTTTACGAATTTTATTTAATTTTGCTTCGGTGAATCGGTCACGAACTTTGACTGCTTCTACAACTACCTCTTCTCCGGTAATTGCACCGGGTACAAATACAACTGCTTTTTTAAAATAGCCAATTCCTTCTCCGTTGATTCCCATGCGCCGAATGGTCAGTGGGAACTTTTGGCCTTCTTCTACTGGATTTTGATTCATTATTTTCCTCCATCATTCCAAGTCTTCATTAATACTAACAAAAAAATAGTCACTTGTCAGCAGTTTATGGCATGATTTCAAGACTTTCATCGACAATAATGCTTTTTTTGACAGAACGAACCATCGAACAGTATTTTGGGGTTAATTTTAGTGCCTTTTCAAGTGGATGAGGATCTAAGTGAGAACCTGTAATTTTAAAGTGAAGATGTATCGCACTGATTCGATTTTCTTCTTCTGGAATACGTTCCATAGTCGCGTCTACCCATAAATCAGTAAAATCAACTCGCTTTTTTCTTAAAATATTACGGAAAACAATCGCGCTACAACTAGCAATCGACATCAACATCAAATCAGCTGGTGTATGAGCAGTCATTTTGTCATCAATTAATAAATCTCCTGTGTCAAATCCATTTTCGGTATAAACTAGCTTTAATGGTTTTGTCATCGTTATCCCTCATTTCTTCTCTTTTATCGTACAAAAAATCTCCTTATTAAGCAAATTAGTAGTATAATGAACAAATAGTCGACCAAAAAGGAGGCTGCTCGAGTTATGGAAGGAGTAGGAAATAAAGTGATTGTTTTAGCAGGAATGATTGGCGCTGGAAAAAGTAGTTATACAGAGCTAATTGCAAATGAACTTGGAACAAAAGCATTTTATGAAAGCATTAAGGATAATCGGATCTTAGAAATGTTTTATGATGACCCAAAAAGATGGGCTTTTGCCTTACAAATATATTTTTTAAATACTCGTTTTCGTAGTATCAAAGCCGCGTTAACGGATCAAAATAATGTGCTAGATCGGAGCATTTATGAAGACGCCCTTTTTACACAAATTAATTTTGAAGAAGGTAATATTTCTGAACCTGAGATGGATACATATCTTGATTTACTCGACAATATGATGGAAGAACTTGCTTATATGCCAAAAAAAGCACCGGATTTGTTAATTTATTTACGTGGGAGTTTGGACACGGTTTTAAGTAGAATTTCTCTTCGGGGACGTCCTTACGAACAAATTGGTGCTAATCCTGGTTTACTTGAATATTATAAACATCTCCATAGTCGTTATGATAGCTGGTTTGCATCTTATGATAAGAGTGAAACACTTGTAATTAATATTGACGAAATTGATATTAATAAACCAAATGACGCAGATTATGTCATGCAACTTATTCATGAAAAATTAAAACGCTAAAACAGCACGTACTGTTTTAGCGTTTTTTTAATTTATTTCGCCTAATTCTTTCTTCTTTTTACGAATAGCAAGGGTTGCATTTAGCTCTCCGCCAATCATTAAAATAATACCTGTCAGATAAAACCATAACATTAAAATAATTATCACACCGATACTACCATATGTTGCTGAGTAATTACCAAAATTATTCACATAATAGGCAAAACCAACCGAAGCTACAGTCCAGCCTATTGTCGAAAACAGCGCTCCTGGAAGAACACTAATTAATGTACTGCGTCTATTTGGTGCCACCCAATATAAAAAGGTAAAGACAACAAAAATCACAATAAGTGTAACAGTCCAACGAAGATTATTCCAAAAGCTAAGAAAGTCTTCTGAGAAGTGCAAATGGTTAATTAAAAACATCCCAATTTGTTGTCCAAATACAAGTAATAGTAAAGTGGCTCCAACTGTTGCAAGCATGGACATAGTGAAAAACATTGATAATAAACGTTGTACAACGTAATTTCTCTTATTCGTTACGCCATATGCTTTGTTGAGTGATTTCATAACGGCATTCATTCCATTGGAAGCCGACCATAAAGTCGCGATAATCCCGATAGAAAGTAATCCACCATTTTTTTGCGTCAGTAAAGTATTTAAATTTTCTTCTAGAAAGTCCATAATCTGATCTGGCGCAAACTCTTTTATCATATTGAAAACTGAATCTTTATCAATGTGAAGATAAGCAAGTAAAGTTGCTGCGATTAAAAGCATCGGAAAAATGGAAAACAACATATAATATGCTAACTGTGCAGCATTACCAGATACATCATTTCGTCCAACCCTTGCACTTACTGCTTGTCCTACCTGGACTATCCCATTATTTTTAATAGATTTAATTATTTTCACCCACACGTATAAGGCCCCCCTTTTCTAGTCATTCATCTGGAAGTTTTTCTTCTGTTATGGTAAAATTTTGTCTATTAGCTTGAAAGGAGCAAAAAGATGAATCTTGAAACCCCTTCACAGGAAAACGTGAATTTTATGTTAACAGAAATTACCACTAAATTAAAGATGGTGAATGTTGGTGTTTTTGAAAATCTTGAGCTTGACTCTGTTGATTATAACGCACTTATTGATATTTATCAGCTAATTAAACGCAAATCAAATTTTAGTCCCCGCGAAATGCAATTATTTGCAGAAGAGTTACGCAGAATTAGAAAATAAAGCAAATTCCGGCCACTTTTTAGTGGTTTTTTGTTTGGAAATAATTAGTCCCAAAATCAACTAAGTCACGCATATCATAAATCTTTGTCGGTGCACCAATAATTGTCGTCGGATGGAAGTCGCGCGCTTTCTCATATGTACGGCCAAGCTCAATAAAAAGCTCACTATTATAGTCGATTTCAGCATACTTCCTCCAGACTATCTCGCCCTGTTTCCGAAATGCAGCTTGGTTTTCTATGAGCGGGAATACATTCGAACGTTCTTCTGCTAAATGGAGAGATGTGTTATTATCATTATCAATTCCAAACAAAATAATCTTGGCTGAAAGTTCATATAATTTCCCTAGGGGTGATTCGTCACCTAAACTTTTCGCAAGTGGCTGATTCGCAATTATTTCCTCTTTTTGTCTTCCCCATGCACAAAATGAATGATACGGATGAAAACTGCGTACTACATCAGGCATAGTCCGAAAGGTTTCAGCTATCACTCCCATTCCTCGTGTTGGTGTGACATTTGGATCAAAAGGTGGAGTTTCTGCTCGAATCGTTTTCCACCAACTTTCCGGCACTGGAGGATTTTCCCATTTGGCAGGATCACTTAATTGACCTGTTTGCGCAGGCATGACAATGTTTCCATCAGTACCCACAGCTTCTTGAAGCGCGTATATTATTGCCACAGGTCCACCACATATCCAATACGCTTTTGACATGGAAGCATGAAAAATAATCGTATCTCCTTCTCTAATACCCGCTTTTCTCAAATCAGACACGATTTTTTGTTTTGTTGCTGGTTTTTTTGTTCGCCAGATAGCCATTTTTTCTCCCAATTTTTCTGTCACCACCTTAATAAATAAAGCCAGATGCCTAGAAAAAAACGTCAAAGTAAAAACAAATGTAACGAATACACGTGTATTTACTCGAATTCTGTTCTAATAACATCTGGCTAAATAGTTCAATTAATCATTTTCGCCTTGATAAGTTAAAATTTCTGGACCATCTTGTGTAATGGCAAAAGTGTGTTCATATTGTGCAGATAAAGAACCATCAACTGTTCTCGCAGTCCAACCATTATCATCCATTTTTGCTTTCCAAGCGCCCATATTTACCATTGGCTCTACTGTAATAACCATGCCTTCTTTTAAGCGTGGACCTTTGCCAGCTTGACCAAAATGAGGAATATCTGGTTTTTCGTGTAAAGTTGGTCCGACACCATGACCGATAAACTCACGTACAACTGCAAGATTCTCAGATTCTACATAAGTTTGAATCGCATGACCAATATCGCCTATTCGAGCGCCAACTTTGGCTTGTTCAATTCCTAAATAAAGTGCTTTATGGGTAACGTCCATTAGATGCTTCACATCGTCTGGTACTTCTCCTACTGCATAAGTCCAAGCAGAATCAGCAAGTGCGCCGTGATAATTCACGACCATATCCACTGTGATAATGTCGCCTTCGTTAAGCTTTTGTTTGCGCGGGAAGCCATGACAAATTTCGTCATTGATACTTGCACAAATAGCATATTCGTAACCTTCAAACCCTTTTTGTTCTGGAGTTGCACCATTTTTACGTAAGAATTCTTCTGTAAATACTTCTAAATCCCAGCTAGTAATACCTGGTTTAATGATTTTTTTTAGTTCTTTATGCGTATCGGCAAGGATTTTCCCTGCTGCTTTCATCTCATCGATTTCGCGTCTTGATTTAAGTGTAATCATTTTCATTATTCCCTCCTAAAATTTCCGCTATTTACTATTATAGCTCGAAAACCGCTAGAAATAAAGTAATCTGGAAAAAAGGTTGCAGTTTTTCTGAAGACATTTATAATAGTAAGTATCAGTAAAAAAATGGTGAACAGGTTTGTGCCATTTTAAACAATAAAAAATTCAGAAAATGGTGATGCAAAATGACAAAAGTGATGATCGTCTATGCCAGCATGACTGGTAATACACAAGAAATTGCCGATATTTTAGGTGAAGAATTAGAAAAATATGATATTGAAGTAGAAATTGAAGAATGTATTTCCGTTGATCCTGAAGATTTACTCGAATATGATGGCGCATTAATTGGCGGCTATACCTATGATGATGGACAACTTCCTGATGAGTTCGTTGATTTTTATGAAGATATGGCAGATGTTGATTTTAGCGGCAAAATTTGCGCTTCTTTCGGTTCTGGCGATACTTTTTATGATGAATATTGTTTAACAGTAGATTTAATTGAAACTCGTCTAAAAGAACAAGGTGCGACTGTTCCTGTTGCCGGGCTAAAAGTCGATCTTGATCCAGATGAAGAAGACGTGGTTCGCGCTGAAAGCTACGCAAAAACATTTGTTGATGTATTAAAAGGTTAATTCGAAAGCAAGCATCCGTTTTGGGAGCTTGCTTTTTTTATTTCATTAAAAATAGCGAAAACAGTCGCCTAGTGGTTGCTTTACCTCATTAATTAAGATACAATTCTCATATTGAATAAAAAGATTGGAGTGATTAATTATGACAGTATTTAGTGAAAAGTTAGAAAAGTATGCAGAATTGATTGTAAAAGTTGGGGTAAATGTCCAACCTGAGCAGAAAGTGGTAATTATGGCTCCAGTTGACGCAGCTCCACTCGTTCGTCTTATTTCTAAGTACGCTTTTGAAGTTGGCGCAGAAGATGTCATTATGGATTGGCGCGATGAAGAATTAGGCGCTTTACGTTATAAGAATGCTCCATTACGCGTTTTCGAAAGTGCTCCAGTTCACCGTGTTGCAGAAAAAACAGAACTTGCCAAAGAAGGCGCTTGTTTTATCTCCATTACATCAGAAGACCCCGATTTACTAAACGGTGTGGATAGCAACAAAATTGCAACATTCCAAAAAACAATGGGTGGCGCAATGAGTGAATTCCGCGAATTAATGCAAGCAAACGTGGTAAGCTGGACAGTTGTTGCAGCTGCTTCACAAGGTTGGGCAGCAAAAGTATTCCCAGATTTAACTCCAGTAGAACAAATGGAAACACTTTGGGAAGCTATTTTCGAAACAACACGTATTAATACGGAAAATCCAGTAGAAACTTGGAAAAACCACGATCAGACTCTTGCTGCAAAAGCAGATAGTTTAAATGAAAAACAATTTACTTCTTTACATTATACGGCTCCTGGAACAGACCTTACAATTGGTCTTCCAAAAAATCATCTTTGGGTTGGCGCTGGTAGTAAGAATAAAAAAGGGCATGAATTTATGGCCAATATGCCGACAGAAGAAGTATTCTGTTGTGCGGATAAACTAAAAGTGGAAGGGTATGTTTCTAGTACAAAACCACTTAGTTATGCAGGAAATATTATCGATGACTTCAAAATCACTTTCGAAAAAGGTCGAATTGTAGGTGTAGAAGCAGCATCAGGCGAAGAAATTCTTAAAGATTTAATCGCAACAGATGAAGGTTCTCACTATTTAGGAGAAGTAGCTCTAGTTCCAGATCCTTCCCCTATTTCTCAATCCGGCATTTTATTCTACAACACACTATTTGATGAAAATGCCTCTAACCACTTAGCAATCGGTAGTGCATATGCATTTAATGTTAAAGGTGGCGAAGAAATGTCTCGTGAAGAATTAGAAGCAGCTGGTGTTAACAATAGTTTAACGCATGTTGACTTTATGATTGGTTCTTCTGAAATGGACATTGATGGTGTAACCGAATCTGGTGAAGTTGTTCCTGTTTTCCGTAAAGGCGACTGGGCGTTCTAAACTTTTTTAAACTTATGCCTTTTTGCGTAAAACCCTTGTAGCTTATTGCTTTCAAGGGTTTTCGTTTGTTATTTTTTATAAAAGAGAGTGAGGTGCATTAGATGAAATTTAGTACATGGGACATCAATTTAAAAGTGAGGCTTTTTGGGGAAGCACTGCTCGATATTTCTTTTTGGATGGTCTTCCCCTTTCTCACTATTTACTTTTCGGAAAGTATTGGGCGTGAACTTACAAGTATCTTGCTAATTATTTCGCAAATTTTGGCGGTTTTTACAGCATTACTTGGCGGCTATTTTGCAGATAATTTTGGTAGAAAACGGATGATGAGTATTTCTGTTATTGGGGAAGGTTTTGGTTTTCTAGTTTTTGCAATAGGTGCACTTCATGTTGTAAACTCCCCTTATTTAAGTTTTGCTGGTTTTGCAATTGCGAGTGTCTTTATGGCTTTTTATCAGCCAGCGAGTCAAGCGATGATTGCCGATGTGGTTCCACTTGAACACCGGACACATATTTACTCGGTTTTTTATATGATGATTAATATTGCGGTAGTTATTGGACCGATTCTTGGTTCGGTGTTATTTTATAATTTTACAACAGAAACATTACTTGCGATTGTTTGCGCAGATTTATTACTACTCTTTTTACTTCAAAAATTCGGTCATGAAACGGCGCCACTTTTGACTAATCCAGCTCTTAAAAAAGAAGCTGTACGGAAAAGCATTGGTACAGTGTTAATAGAGCAATTAAAAAATTATAAGATTATTTTTAAAGATAAGATTTTCTTCTTATACATTATTGCTGGGATTATTATTTCTCAGTCGTTTATGCAACTGGATTTGTTATTCCCGCTTTATATTAAAGAAGTAATTGGTGCATCTGACTTGTTCTCTTTTCATTTTACTGGTGAACAGTTGTTTGGCGTTATTGTCTCTATCAACGGCTTCTTTGTTGCAGCGCTTACGGTTGTTGTTACTCGCTGGATGAGCCATTTTAGAGAAAAATTCGTCTTTATGAATTCTTCTTTCCTTTATGCGATTGCGATATTCATTTTCGGTATTTCGACTGGTCCATGGGTAGCCATTTTTGCGATTATCCTTTTTAGTTTTGCGGAACTAATGACGGTTGGTTTACAACAAAATTTCGTTTCTCAATTAGCTCCTGAAGATAAGCGCGCGATGTATTTCTCTGCTGCTGGTCTTCGTTACACGCTTGGTAAAGTAATTGCGCCTCTTGCCATTACACTTGCGGCATTAATCGGCTATACAAGCACTTTTGTCATTATTGGCATTTTAGCACTTATTAGTGGGCTCATTTACTACTACATGTATGCAGAATTTGAAAAACAACGTCAAGCTTAAGAAAAACGGCTATCTATTTTGATAGTCGTTTTTTGGTTTGATTACGATTTTTACGATTTATTTACGAAATGCTGAAAACACCTGTTATATCATCGTTTTAAATTACCTTTTCATGTCATCCATGTTTAAATAATGCTTATAAGGTGAAAAAAGTCTATACTGTTAGTTGTACACCTAGAATTTACTCGCTATTTTTAATAGAAAGTTAGGTGTAAGGATGTTTGGAACAACAACTATTGGAATTGATTTAGGTACTGCGAATATTTTAGTTTACAGTAAAGAAAAAGGAATTATTTTGAATGAACCTTCTGTGGTCGCTCTAAATACGAGTGATGGAACGGTGCTCGCGATTGGCCATGAAGCAAAAGAGATGATTGGTAAAACGCCAACTTCTATTTCAGCTATAAGACCAATGAAAGATGGAGTAATTGCTGATTTTGATTTGACTAGTGGATTATTGCGTGAAATTATGCGTAGAATCTCAACTAATGGGATTAGAAAACCGAATGTGGTTGTTTGTACCCCTACTGGCGCAACCTCTGTGGAACGTCGAGCTATTTCTGATGCTGTAAAATCGACTGGTGCTCGTTCGGTGGTTCTCATTGAAGAGCCTGTTGCTGCTGCTATTGGTGCAGATTTGCCTGTTGCAGAACCCGTAGCAAATGTCATTGTTGATATTGGCGGAGGTACGAGTGAAATTGCGATTATTTCGTATGGTGGCGTTGTTTCTAGTACTTCAGTTAGAACTGGCGGCGACCACATGGATGAAGAAATTATTCAATACATCCGCAAGAATTACAACCTTTTAATTGGCCAAACCACGGCTGAACGCATTAAAAAGGAATTAGGATTTGCTCCGATTGAACATGTCGTTCAAACCGCTGAAATTCGCGGTCGTGATTTACTCACTGGTTTACCAAAAACTGTTCAAGTGAGTTCTACAGAAATTCAAAGCGCTCTTTCAGAAACATTACAACGAATTCTTGAAGCCATTCGAAACACACTTGAAATGTGCCCTCCAGAGTTAAGTGGCGATATTGTTGATCGTGGCATTATTTTAAGTGGTGGTGGTTCTCTTCTTCAAGGATTCCGTGACTGGCTTGTGCAAGAAATTGATGTTCCTGTACATATGGCTCCAAGTCCTCTTGAATCCGTGGCAATCGGCACAGGTAAGTCCCTTGTTTTTGCAGATAAATTGTCCAAAATTTAATAAATAAATAAGCAGTTGGCAGGCTGAAACGCGGCGCCAACTGCTTATTTAGCTTGCTGAAAACACTTATTTCTGGTAAAATTACATCTGTTGTCTGTACAAAAACTTCATATAAGTCCCCTTAGTAAAATGGATATTACGAGACCCTCCTAAGGTTTAAGTGCAGGTTCGATTCCTGCAGGGGACATTAGAAAACTTGCTCCGGAATTTTTCGTTTATGAAAATTCTGGTTTTTTTGTGTTCTAGTATCACTTTTTTCTAGGAAAAGAAGTGAATTTATAGATATTTATGGTTGGCTTATCACTTGATTAAGCATTTAAATTAGCCGCTTAAACATAAAAATCTAAGTCTTTTTTCTTTGCTGAGAACTTTAAAGTATATTCTATATCGTCGGAAAAGGGTCTTGCAGCAATTTTGACGTTAGTGAAGTCACATGTATTATTCCTTAATGCTGATTTAATCGCCTTTATCCCTTTAGCTTCATCAACTACTACACAAAATATGTTTAAGGCAAATTGTTTTTGAGGATTTGAGGTTTTCCCCATATCATAGCCATCAACATGACCTAACCCTTTCCATCCTAAATCAGAATTTAATATTTTTGTTACCCTGTCTTTAAGCCATACATCTCGTTTAGTTCCTTTTAAACTTTTCATTGGATATTGAATGAGTATCCAGAATTTTTCTTCTGAAATTTGAATAAAACCTTGAGAGTGAAAGCGTTGAACAAATTCTGCTTGGAAACTAGCTTCATCTTTATAACTTTTTAAATAGTTTTCTATTTTTTCAGTTTGTCCTATGTGACCTATTTTACCATAATGAATAATAGCCTGTTCCCCATCTATCCAATATTCTGCATAGTATGTGTCTTTCTGTTCTTTTTTATATAATTTTAACATTTTCTATTATTACCTCCTGGTGTCCCGATATAATTAAGAGTAGTAAATTTGTGTTCTTCCTTATATAAACATTATCTTAGTTAATAATCAAACTATAAATGATATGTAAAAACACCTGCAATCAACATTTATACAATGGATTGCAGGTGTTTTTTAATTATTTTTTACTTCTCAACCAATCTAAAATGTTGCCATGGAAGAATGGTGTCTAGTAAGTAGCGCTCTTCTGGAATGATTCTAGCAACAATATTTGTGTTGCCGGAGTTTTCCATTTCTTGCAGGGCTACTTGCATTTCGCCTTTGTAGCGTTCGTAACCGTTGTTATCAATAGTCACATCGCCTTTTGAAATGGTATCCGTATCATGTGGTTCGAAATCGTACTGTTTAAAGTTGACGCGCGTCATTGTGGAACGTAGAACATACTCGGAAGCATCGCCACGATTGAAATGTTTTTGTGTTAAAACAATTTCTTTTTCTACATCTGTTGCACCGTCTAAAAATTCCACAGCTAATTGTAATTCATTACGATTTAATTCGCTTAAAGCACGTAACTCATCTTCTGAAGCAAACATGTTTCCTACGATGACATCATCGATTAAGCCGGTATTCCATAAATCTTTTGCTTGAACTGTAATGTCCATACCACGATGTTCTTCCATCGTTGGAAGTCCACCATCGACAACAAACCATGGGCCATATTCGCCACTATTAGAAGAGACAAAAGCCGCTGTACGAAGATTTAAATCTTTGAATTGTTTACTTGTACGTAAGAAATGTTCTCTGGATAAACCAGTGTATTTTCTCGGGTAGAAGTTATGGCAACCAATAATATTCCCTACATTTGCTTGATAAGAAAGAATATTTTCCACGTAACGTGTTCCATTACTAATATTTAGTTCGATTTTTAAATCTGTATCATCAAAAGACATCGCAGCCTCTTCTGAACCAGAAAAACCTAAATCAAGACGTAGACCTGCTAAACCAAGCTCTTTGAAACGGTCTAATTCTTTATAAGTAATATTTAATGATTCAAAAACAGTAGGATCGACATCCGCAATAACATCAAATCCCAACTCTTTTGCACGTTTGCAAATTGTTTCTAATTTAGCAAATTCTGCTTCATCATTAGCTGAAATTAAGCAAGTGAAAATACGGCTAAAACCATATTTAGCTGCTGTTTCAATATATTCTAATGATGCTTCAAGTGATACATGTTGTGGAAAGACGGATATACCCAATTTTCTCATTTAAATCATCCTTTCAAAAGCTTATTTGGAGCGATATAAATCAACAATTTCTTTTGCTAAATCTTTAAAAGTAATAGCATTCATTAAGTGATCTTGTGCGTGAACGAGTAGTAAAGATACTTCTGCTTTTTCTCCGCGCGCTTCTCCTTGAATTAAAGAAGTTTGTGAATGATGTGCTTCAAGTAATGCTGCTTCTGCATTTTTAATTTGCTCATCGGCAACGTCAAAATCCCCTTTTTTTGCCGCTTCGATAGCTAACATTGCGTCGCTTTTAGCGTTTCCCCCGTGTACGATTAATTGCATAATTGTTTGTTCTAATTCCATTGTTTTTACACATCCTTTTCATTTATCGAACTTGTTTCTATTGCTTCTTCAAGCAGTATCGAACTCGAGGTTATTTATCAATCATTGCTAGTGCCTCATTTAGCACCTTTTCGCCGTCCATCGTTCCATAGTCAATCCCGTTAATAATCGAAACTGGAATACCAAGTGGATCAAGCACACGCTTCAAGTTTTTTTCTAAAAAACGAACCTGCGGCGCAAGTAATACTACGTCAACATTATCTTTGTGCTTATCAAAATCAGCTTCCGCAACGGCTATAACTGTTGCCTCTATTTGTTTATTTTCGATAGCTTCTGTCATTTTTTTCACGAGAAGACTTGTGGACATACCGGCCGAACAAACTAACATGATGTTTTTCATAAAATTTTCCTCCTAGTTTGAAAAGCTGCACGACTATATAATATGCAAGATATGTGCCAACTTTTCTTTTTATAAGTTGCTTTTAGTCCTACTTTGTACTTACACAAGTAAAAAAACCAAGTGTGTAAAACAATACACACTTGGCAGGATATTTTCTAATCTACTTCTACCTGGTTAGAGAGCATCATCTGCGTTAAGTATGCGATTTCTGATTGTGGGATGACGATGTCGTATTCAATTTCTACATTTTGCATCATTTGTTGAGTGATTTGCATTTCAACCATATGATTTTTTGCAAATTCGTTTAAGTCTGGAAACTCTCTATCAACAGCACCCAGTTTAACACGTTCAATAAGGAATGCTAAGTGAAGAATCATACCAATATCTACACCTGATTCGAGAATAACATTTAATTGTAATTGTAATTCGGAAATTACTTTTCTTAAGAAATAAACAAGTTCTTCGGCTGAACTTACAGCTTGTAAATTACCTTCTAAGGAAGCAATTAATTTCTCATATGGCACTTCATCATTTAAAATTCGAGAAACGATTCCTACTCCACCTTCAGATAGAACCTCTAATGCACTAAAGAACGGAATATCTCGGTATTCAAAAGCAACTGAACCCATAATTGCTAAAATATTATATTCTTCCATTAGCTGATCAATTCGTTCTCGAAAAGCTTCTTTATGCAGAAATTGCAAAACGATTATTTCGATTTTTGTTTCATCAATGATTGGCGATACGACCTTGCGGAGCTGTTCTGCCACACCTTCTCCTGTAAAACAAGTGAAGATAACCGCATTTTTCACTGGTTTCGCTCGTAAAACATGTGCTTTATATTTATTTTCAAATAATTGCTCACAACTTTGATAAATATCTTCTAAACCGCGACCTAAAGATGCTTTGCGCATTGCTTCAAGCACAACTGGTGTACTTACCATTGTTACAGTTTTCGTACGAATGCCTAGTTCTTCTGTTAGCATATTTCCAAAAGAAGTAAGCGATCCCATGTCAGAAAGTAATAATACACCTTTGACAGGATTTAATTTGATTACGGTTTGTTTTAGTTTTTCATACATCGCTTTTACTTCAACAGAAAGTGGCATATCAAGCGCTATCCCACTTTCGATGCTAAGTAATTCTTGCACCGTTTCTACCATACTTGTTGCTGTGGATCGCCCGTGCATCATCACAATAACTTCCACTTGATTTTCTTGAGAAAGCGCAGTATCAACGACTTCTTCGGTCAAAAACATCGTTAAAAACCCAATTTCATCAAACGGAATTTCAATGCTTAATTCTTGCTCAATGAGCGCTGATAAATCAATTGCAACTTGGAATTCTTTTGGATATTTTTTGCGAATATTATTTAAATCTGGGTGTATAATATGTTTTTGTTCGCGAACTCGTTCAATGGTACTTTGTAAATGTAATGAGAACGCAAATTTCATTTTTTCATTATATTTACGGTTTAATTTTTCTTCTGCCATGGCGTATACTTTTCCAGTTAATTCCCAAACAGCTGGCGCGATAATTTCTTTGGCTGTTTGATGTGTAGGTAATTGGACCATATAGTCATGGAAATATTGATCTACGTCAACATAAAGTGCTTCCTCTAGCTCGCTTTGGTCTTTTCCTTCTTTCATTAACTGATCAGCTTTTTCTTGAATAGCATGATAAACATCGTGCACATCTTCGGCATCTATTTCAATTGTTGCATCACTTGTATCTACGAATTTAAATATTGTTTTATTCACATCAATTAAACGGTTTAACTTTTCTGGTTCATCTTTTAAGTGTAGTAAACCTTTTTGAACATGAATAGGCAAATCATCTTGTTCAATTAAAATATAATTAGCTGTTTTCGTTTTATAATGTAAAAAAGCTTTAGCACACGCAAGTTTTAAATCTCTTTGTAGTTGGCCTACATTGGCGCTAGCATGATAAAGTAAAAACGCAATGAGGGCTTTTCTGTGTACCCGAATGGATTGGTGAAGTCTGATTGCTTCTTGATTTAAGAAAAACTCTACTAATTGATAGCGTTCTTCCAAGTTTCGGTCTGCGAGCGCTGGCAAAGTGATTGTCATTGGAATTCGTCTTGTGAAAGTCTCTAGTAGAAAGTTGTCGGGTGATTCCGTTGTAGCTCCAATGATTTGCACTTGCGCATGATGAACGTTAGCGCTTTCTCCAAGTGGCCGAAATTCGCCTTTATCGATAAATGTAAAGAGCATTTCTTGACCTTCTGGTGGTAAACGATGAATTTCATCTAAAAACAAAATCCCGCCATCTGCTTTTTTTAGTAAACCTTCACGTGTTTCTTCTGCTCCGGTATATGCTCCTTTAATAACACCAAAAATATGACCAAATAAAAGCTGTGGATTTTGAGCGTAATCAGCACAGTTGAAAGAGATAAAGGGCGCGTCAGCTGGAATAGTTTCCGATTCTTTAGCGAATTGATACATACATTCCGCAAAAAGAGATTTCCCAGTACCAGTACGTCCAAGGATTAAGCTATGAAGACCGTTTGGAGGGTATAAAATGGCTGCTTTGGCTTGTTGGATGCTCACTTTTAAACTATCTTCAGACCCAATTAATCTACCAAAAGCTGAATTTTGGAAGACGCTAGTTTCTGTTGTTTTTGAGACAGTTTGTAACGCTTGATAAAAGACAGGTTTCCCTGGAAGCTTATCAATTCTTTTTTCTTTAAAAAGATCATTTAGATAACGACTAGCGTTTGCTCGGTCCATTTGAAGCAATTCTGCGACATCTGCAGCAGATACTTTTTCTTCTTTTCTATTTAGAAGTTGGAGGACTTCTTCTTTTCTACTAGACATCTACTCTACTCCTTTTTAAAACTCTATGTTTCCATTATACCTTTTTAAATAGCATACTCGCAACGATAAAAATTTAGTGAAAAAAAAGTGCGAATGCTTTCCAATCTATTAAGAGAGAAAAGCATTCAGCACATCTTATGATTTTTTAAAATTGTTTGGTTTCTTATTGAATTTACTTGATTTGTTATTGTGTTTTGGTTTAGCGGAACTAGTAGGCTTTTCTTTACGCCCTCCTGCTACATCGCCTGGTTTTGCTTTTCGGAAAGGTTTTTTCATATCGTCTTTTTTGCCTTTTTGAACTTGCTTAGGTGGTCTGGTTGCTTTTTTAGCAATTTTATTTTCCGGAACAGCTCCATCAAGCAGTTTCCCTTGGTAAAAGCGGACTTGTTTTCCTTTTAAATGATGGATTGTTAAATATTGTTTTAGCGTCCGTATTTCACGTGGATTGGCAAAGGTAATAACCGTGCCAGATTTACCCATTCGTCCCGTACGTCCAGAACGATGTGTATACTCTTTTTCGCTTGCAGCTAAGTCATAATGAATAACATATGGTAAATCTTCTATATCTAGTCCACGAGCTGCAACATCTGTCACGATTAAATAAGTTAAAGTACCTTTTTTAAAGTCATCTAAATATTTTTTGCGTTTTTCTTTGCGGATTTCACCGTGAATTCCAGCTGCTTTTACTTTATCATAATGCAGTTTTTCTAATAAAATTTCCATTCGTGGTTTGTCTTTCACAAAAACTAAGCCACGCATGTCCTTGATATGAGAAATTCGACGTAAAAGAGTAGCTTTATCACGTGATTCTACATCCATATATAAATGTTCTACATTCGTTAATTCTTCCGGTTTTGCTATCACTTCAAGCGTTACCGGCGTTTTTTCTGTTTGTTTGAAAAACGTCTCTGGGTTTTCTAGTTTTGTTGCAGATACAAGGGTGAGTTGGCGATCACGCACCGCACTTTCAACGATTTCAAGTGTGCTTTTAAAGTTTTCTTGACGAAGTAGTTGGTCACATTCGTCTAATGTAATCATTTTGATTTCGTGCATTTTGATTTTCTTTTGTTTGATTAGTTCTAACGCACGCCCTGGAGAAGCTACGATAATTTGTGGTTTTTTCTTTAATTTTTCGATTTGTCGTTTGACATTGGCACCACCGATTAAAGATATGACCGTTAAGTCATCACTCGGTAACCATGAACGAATTACCTCCGTGATTTGCATAACTAATTCATGTGATGGCGCTAAAACAAGCCATTGTGTCTTAGGTATTGCTTCTATTTTTTCAAGGGTTGGCAGTGCATAGGCTACCGTTTTTCCCGTTCCAGTTGGTGATACTGCGAGTACATCCGCGCCGTCTTTGATAGGTTGATACATCGCGCGCTGAATTTCCGTTGGCGTTTCATAACCATGTTCTTGCCATTTTTCCGCCCAAAAATTAGGGATATTTGATTCTGTCATGACCCGACTCCTTTATTAGTTCTTCTCTTTATCATACCATGCTTACTGCAAGTCTGCACTTTTATTTAGAATTTTTATTGCGATGAAAAAGAGAAGGATATCCATGACCAAATTAAAAATTGCTTGTAAAATTGTTACGTGGAAACTTAAAAAAAGTGTATAATGAAAATAAATTTTGGAGCCAATTTCTGGTAATATGTTGCTTCCCAGTTGTATTTGGATCTCATTAATTATTAAAGCGTAAATTATTGCAGCTATAAAACCAAATCTGTAACCGCCTACCGGAATCATGCTTAAAGCCGTCGCAATAAAAAAGATGCAAATAAAAGAAGAGGTCATAAGCCAAATAGCTAAAAAAGTTTCCAAAATCATCATAAGTCCTGTTGACAAAGATGTTTCTGCACCGCCAACGATTGCTAAACTGATGGTAATAACCAGAAAACCTGCCGTTAAAATAGTCGTTTCCATCATGGCAACAAGAAATTTATTTATTAATGTTTTTCGAATAGGCGTTTTAGTTTGAAAAAATAAGTAGCGCTTTTCATCATAAACACCTGCTCGAGCAGCCGCTAAAAGTAGTACCAACCAAATAAGTAACCAACTTGAGCCTACAATTTCAATTAAGGCAGTAAAAACACTATCTCCAGAAACAAATACAGCCCCATCCATACCGGTCTCTAGCATAAGCGGTTCTGATAAGCCTTTGCCGAGTTTAAAGAAAAGACCAATTAGTAAACAGATAATCCACCCTAAAAAAGTTGCGAAAAATATATACCGATGTGCGTTCCATTCTAATTTCCAGTGTGCTTTAAGCATGTCCAAATACCTCCCGATAGTAATTCACCACTGATTTCCCGTACTCTTCTCGAAGGATTTCTGTTTCTATTCGATCAATTATTTTGCCACGTTTCATAAAGATAATTTCATCAAACATCATTTCCAAATCTTGAATTAAGTGTGTTGTGACAACAAGCGTTGCGCCTTCTTTTAAAAAGGTTGTAATACTTTTGACCAAATCATCCCGTGCAATCAAATCAATTTCTGAAAAAGGTTCATCAAGCAGATAGAGGTCAACATCACGGCATAAAATAAGGGCTAGCATTACTTTCGCAGCATTACCTTTAGATAAATATTTCGTGTTTTCTTTGACATTGATTCCAAGTGAATGAATCATTCTTGTTGCTTTTTGGATGTCAAAATCCGGGAAAAACCCATGATAAATTTGAAAAAAGTTACGAATCACCATGTTCGGTAAAAAATCTTCACTTGGTAAGTAAGCAACGCGGCTATTTCCAGCTAACTCAATCGTTCCAGCTGTTGGTTTAAGAAGCCCTGAAATCGCATTTAATAGTGTTGTTTTACCTGCCCCATTTGGACCAAGTAAACCAATTATTTTTCCTTTTTCGAGTGATAAATGAATATTATTTAGTGGTTTTTTTCTGGGGTATTTTTTTGTTAATCCCGTAATTTTAATAAGATTTTCATTCATGGTGGCTACTCCTTTTTGTTAGTAATTCTATTGCTGCTTCATTATCTAGACCGATACTTCTTGCTTCTTCCAAAAAGCGATCTGTTATTTCTTCGGCCAATTCTTTTTTTAGTTGTTCGAAAATCGCTTTGTCTGAGGTGACAAAAGAACCCATTCCGCGTTTCGCATAAATATAACCGGTGCGTTCTAGCTCTTGATAAGCGCGACTTACTGTATTAGGGTTCACTGAAAGCATTACGCCCATCTCTCGAACAGAAGGTAACTTGTCATCGCCTTTCCATTCGCCTGTAATCATTTGTTTTTTCATCCAGTCAGAGATTTGACTGTAGATTGGTTTATCCGCGTGAAAGGTTGGATTCATCGCTACCTCCTTTGTATAGTTATACTAGTGTATTAAGTAAATAGTACACTGAGCTTTACTTATTTGTCAAGCACAAAAAAAGCTAGGAAGCAGCGTGGTAGCCTCTTCCTAGCTTCTAAATTACTATTTTTCTGCATCAAACCAAATATCATTTTGATGACGTAATTCGTTGGAGACACGTAATACTTTTAAGCTTAAATCTGCTAAGTATTCATATGTATCACGGTCAGTTTGTTCGATAATTCTAGCAAACTCAGCTGCCTCAAATTGCATGTCATTTGCAACAACCGGACCAGCGAGTGCTGTTTCTTCTTTTGTTGCATTATCATAAAAAGTAATATTTTCAATGCCGGTGAGCGGGTCTATGATTAGCGTACCTTTTTGACCATAAATTTCGCTTGGTAGGAACGACTGGGAATTTTTCCCTTGGATGATAGTGATATTAAATGTAGGATATTCTAAGATAATCGGTCCGAGGCCGTCTACACCAGTTGGTAATTTAGTTGCGAAATAAGTTGATTTTACTGGTTCACCAAATAATGTAATGGCGGAATAAAGTGGATAAACACCCAAATCCACTATCGAGCCACCAGAGAATTTCAAGGAAAAGATATTTGGTTCTTCGCCGTTTAAAACTTGATCATATCTTGAGGAATATTTCATATAAGCTAATGTTGCACCATGAATTGTACCGACTTTTTCGATATTTTCTTGCAAACGTTTGAAATTTGGCTCTTGAATGTGACGTGCTGCTTCAAATAAAAAGACATTGTTTTCGCGAGCGATTTGGTGCGCATGCTCTAATTCTGTAACAGTAGAAAAAATCGGTTTTTCCACTATAACATGCTTTTTGTTTTTAAGTAAGCTAACCGCATGTTGATAATGAAGCGCATTAGGAGAAGCGATATAAACAGCGTCACAAGCGTCTGATTTACCCATTTCTTCAACATCAGTGAAATAAGTCAGCTCTCCATATTTTTCTCCAAATGCGCGTGCTTTTTCTTCTGTTCGTGAATAAACAGCAGTAAGATTCCATTCGCCCGAATTAATAGCGCCTTCGATAAAAGAATCCGTAATCCAGTTTGTTCCCATAATTCCAAGTTTCATTAGCCAACAGCTCCTTTAATTTTATCTTAAGTATACCTTAAAATAAGGAAAAAAGCGTACTAATTGTTTGAAACAGATGGTCCACTAATTCTAGTTGTATAGATTATTTCATTTTCGGTTTCTTCACCTTCCAGTAGTTCCACAAGTTTATCCGCCGCAACTGCCCCCCATTTATATTTTGAATATTCAATAGTAGCAAGGCGTGGAACTAAATATTCACTAATGTCAGTATTATCAAAGCCAATAATTCGAACGTCTTTGCCAATTTGTAAATCCGTCCCTGCAAAATAACGATACATACCGATAGCCATATTATCATTTAACGCAAATACAGACACTGGTGCTTTCCAATTTTTAGCAATCATGGCTGCTGCTTTTTCGCCGCTTTCTTCTGAAAAGTCTCCTTCAATGATATGCACTTTTTTATCGCCAGAACGAGCAAGTTCTTGTTTAGCAGTTTCTAATCGGACTCTTGCATCATAAGAATCATCTGGACCAGTAATTACATAGAAGTCACCTTTAAAATTAGTAGATAAATAATCAATCGCAAGTGTTGCGCCACCTTTATTATCTAGTAATACTTGGCATACATTCTCATGAGTGAGTTCCCGGTCAAGCACCACTAATTTATGGCCACGATTTGCATAATTAAGGATTTCATTCGACGGAAAATTCGCATCTAAAATAATAGCACCATCAATCATTTTCTCGGGTAAAAATCGGTGTGTTTTCGTACCACTGCAAGCGATGAGTTCATATCCATGCTTATACAGCGTTTGCGTTAAACCTTCAAGTAATGTTCCGTAAAAAATCCCGCCGTAGTTGGTTAAATAAACGCCGATAATTTTTGTTTCTCTTGTTTTTAACGTTCGTGCTGCCATATTGGGAATATAATTCAATTCGTTTGCGATGGTCATAATTCGTTTTCGCGTTTTTTCGGTTACTTTTGGGCTGCCATTAAGCGCGTAGGATACTGTTGAAATGGAGACCCCTGCCTTTTTCGCGATATCTTTAATTCCTACCACGTGAATCGCATCCTTTTCTTTTTTCTTTTATTATACACAAAACAACCTTAGAGACGGTTATTTTTTTGAAATTTAATCGTGATTTGTGAACATTTTGACGTTAAGTTCTCTTTTGGTAAAATTAGAGCACCAGTCCGATACGCATTTGCTTCGTTTTTAACCGACACTTCTTCTCCATTTACTACAATGCCAGCTTTATCTGCGCTTTCAAATGTGATGTCTAGCGGATAATGATCCAGTTCCATATGACATTCTAAGCCATCCAATTCTTCTGGTAAAATCGGGTCAAAAATAAACGCTTGTTCTGTTTGACGAATACCAAGAACTGAACTGATTAATTGATGTAAGTATATTCCCGGACCACTAGAATAAATTCGCCAACCGCCTTTTACTGGAATAGAGCCTTCTTTCACGCGGCTAAACTCATTTTGCGCTTGATAACGATCTAAAAATGCTGCGTCGGAACTACTGAAATAGGTATTACTTTGGCGGAGTGCTGCGTTTGGTACCACTTCCTTAATATTGATTGGATTAATGACATCCAGCATGCGCCAAGCTTTTTTGTCCCCGATTTTTGCTAATGCTTCAATATAACGAATGTGTGCATGGACGTACTGCAAACCGACTTCTCTACCAAAATTGGCAGCTTGCTCAGCGCGTTTAAAATGGGTGCTCACACCTCCCGCATAATGCGCCGGCTCACTCATCAATCTTACGCCATCTGGATGTAGTAAATGCTCATCAATAATATCAAAGTTACGATTTGCTTGCTTTTTATCGACTAGTTCAGCAATAACGCTTCTCGTAAGTGGAATTAAGCGATATTTAATATTGGTTTCTTTATCTTCTGGGTGAATCATCCAAACAGGTGATTTGCCCTCTTCTAAATAAAGGAAACCTGGAATGACATCCGTATCCGCTGTCATATATTTGGCAAAATCTGCTTGGACGCGTCTTGCTAGTTCGCCGTATTTTTCGCCCGCTGGTAAAAATGTTGCTAGCCGTTTGAACGTTTGGTAGGTTAGTGCCACTGTCCAACTAGAAACCATGTTTTTCTTAAGCTTTGCATTAGCTGGTTGAAGCGTATCATCCCAGTCCCCATCCCCGTAGTTAGAGAGCGCGGTTCCTTTCATAAAGCGAGCTTCGATAGTTTTTACGGCTAATTCTATATGTTCAAGAAGCGTTCCTTTATCATTCGTAAATGTTTTCGATTCTCGGTCGACAAAAGGAATGATTTCTTCCAAAATACTTGTATCACCGCTCATTTCCAAATAATCACCAATAATTTTCAGCGGCCAAACAATGACGTCCCCATGACTTTCCTCTTGTTGAATGGACGTATATTTATCAAACATAAACCACTGTGGCCAGTCACCTGTATCTTGATATTGATGCGAAAAGATGGTTAATACTAATTGACGTAACACTGCTTTATTGCCTGTTGCTAAGAAAAACTCAAATGGTCCTTGGCTTACATCACGTGTACCCCAAGCAGCCCCACTATATTGCTCCAATCCGTGTGGTGATGCGTAATGCACCAACATTTGATGTGCATACCAATAAACCGTTAAATTCAATTTTTCCGCTGTTGTGCTTGGATGATTTAGATGGAATTGAGCTGTTAACTCATCATAACTAGCGCGAATTTCTTTTGTCGAACTCTCAATATCTGTGTTTTGCTTTGAAAAAGTATCAGCTAGTTTAGCTTGAACATGGAAAGTCGCTTTATTATTTGGTTGAAAAAGAAACACATCCAAACCAGCTGTTCCCGCATACTCTTTTGCAAAATAGCTTTCGTCGGTCATTTCCTCAAAAGTTCCATCTACTTGAAATTGGAGCGCTGGATAGGTTTCTAAAATCGGTGAATCTTCTGCTGGTAAATAAGTTACAATTCCATCTTTTATTTCTTTTTTCACGGTAGTATCATATTCATTTGTACCCATAGTTACTTGGTTTGTTACGACTAATTTATAGGCGCGCCCTTTTTCAGAATGGAAAGTAACAAATGCCTCTTTGCTTTCGGCAGTTAAGGTCGTTTGTACTGTAATTAAGTCGTCATTCCACTGATAATACCAAGTGGAATAATTCGTACTTGTTTCCCACACAGATGGTACCCCAAGCAGCCGAAGTTCATTATTTTGTTCCACGTATATTCTTAAACCGCTTGTTTGAAGAATATTAAGTGGATTACGCGCATGGCTATTCCATTTATTCATATTCGTATTTCCAGCAACTAACTGTGATAAAAACGCTCCGTACATATAGGTTGTTGCCGAAAGAGTAGCTTCTGGATTTAACACATCCACTTTATCTAATAAAATACTGCCATGCGGACGTTCTAGTGCTGCTTCTTTTTCGCGTGTCACTACATGCGCATAATTTGGTGTGAAAAAGGAAAACAAAGTGTCGTCTTGCTTTTCCTCTTGAATCCGATCTGGAAATTTTGCTTGTAGCCATTTGTCTGAAATAGTTTCTCCTGTAATTGGTGTTCCGATGTTTTTTTCTCGCATGACTTTAGTACTTGGTTGATAAGCTTTTTTTGGAATGCTTGCTTTTATTTCAGTTAAGTTTTCTAGTGGAGCTCCGGATGCTTTTGGCTGATGTTCGGTTACATAACTGTAAAAATGAGTTTCCGCATGATTAGTAAATAGCTCTGTTTGCAAGGAAATTTGTGCAAATTCATATTGATACACCCGATTTGGTAGTGATTTTTTTGCAAGTGCTGCTATTTCATTTGTCACTTTATAATCAGTTCCATAAATATCAAAGCCGTCCGTTGCGTATCCTACTATTTTTGTTAGAGCACCCATTTGAACTGCTGGAAACCGGTCGTTCTGAGGTTGGTTTTGGCGCGCTTGGACAGTGAAACCGTTAGTTCCTTCTGTTACGTGATAATCAATATACTGTGACATGTATGCTTCATTTGTTCTCACTGCTGCTTGTTCTGCAAGCCCTAAGTCTTGTATATAAATCAGATCAAACGTTTCTGCACCATCCACTGAAACATCATAAAACCAACCATGTTCATGAAAATTCATCTGTATCGTATAACGAAATGGCCCAGCAATCCCTCGATACTCGACACCACTCTCATTAAAACCAACTTCGGCATCCGCAGTTAAAAGCGGATATGCTTCCACTCTATCTTTTAAATGTGCACGAACATAAATTTGTGATAAGCGGTTTTCTAAAGGGTTTTGGATTACTTGATTCAACATAATATCTTTTAGTTTCAACCAAGCAATTTCTCCACTTGGATAAAATACCGCTGTCAGGTCCCCTTTTTTAATTTCTTTTAACATGGTCATACATATCCACCCACTTCCACTTCAAAAACGTCAACATCTTCACTGCTGGTCCCAACAAAAACTCGGTGAAGGCCTGATTCCTGCACTTTTTCGAGTTGGTGATTATAAAATGAAAATGCTTCGCTATTTAATTCAAATGTTACTGTTTTTTCTTCGCCAGCTAGTAGCGTTACTTTTTCAAAAGCTTTTAGTTCTTTGACGGGCCGCGAAATGCTCGCTGTCACATCTTGTAAGTATACTTGAATGACTTCTTTTCCAGCGATTTTACTCGTGTTTTTTATCGTTACTTCTACATGAAGCGATTCGCCTAGTTTTAACTGTTTTGGAAGATTTCCCGTTGTGAGTTCAAATTCGCTATAACTTTTTCCATATCCAAATGGATAAAATGGTTCATTTGGAATGTCAAGATAATGCGACACATATCGTTCGCCCTTATTTTCCGGTGTTTGTGGTCGTCCGGTACGCAAATGATTGTAATAAACAGGAATTTGACCGGTTGTTTGTGGGAAAGACATTGATAATTTTCCAGAAGGATTACTTTTACCGCTCAATAAATCGGCAGTAACACGTCCCGCTTCTGTCCCTGGAAACCAAAGTTCAAGGAGCGCATCACTAGATTCCGCTAACTCTTTTACTTCTAGAGGTCTACCGTTAAATAATGTAATCACAACAGGTTTTCCAAGTGTTCGTACAAATTTTGCTAAGTCATATTGTGCTTCTGGTAAACGGATTGTCGCTAAACTTCCAGCTTCCCCGCCCCATTCATTCTTTTCTCCTAAAGCAACAACAACGACATCTGTATTCTCTACGGCAGACTTAACAGCGACTTTGTCTTTCTCCGACAATTCAGTGTAATCCGTTGAAACGGTTGTGATAGAATCAAACACTTCACGCAAGCCTGTTTCCACATTGATTCCATCTTTTTCTTCCCCGTACACATTCCACCCCCCAAGAATATCGGGTGATGTTGCCAGTGGTCCTAATAAAGCAATCTTAGTCGTTTTATCTAGTGGAAGTAATTGGTTTTTATTTTCTAATAACACTGCAGATTCCACACCAGCTGCGCGAGCTTTCTGACGGCTTTCTTTTGTTAAAATATCTGATGCACGATTGCTATCTTTTAAACCGCGATAAGGATCTTCAAATAGCCCTAAATCATTTTTTAGATTTAACATACGTAATACCGCTTCATCTAAAAGGCTCTCAGATAATTTACCTTCTTCAATTAAGCTTTTCAATTCATGGATATAACAAGTCGTCATCATTTCCAAATCCACGCCCGCTTCCATTGAAAACTGCGCCGCTTCTTTTGGATTTCTAGCAGTTCCGTGGTTAATCACTTCTGCAACTGCGCCCCAATCAGAAATAAGGACACCGTCAAAATCCATTTCTTCTCTTAAAACAGTGCGATTTAACCATTTGTTCATTGTAGCTGGAATACCATCCACCACATTAAAGGCAGTCATAACTAATTTCGCTCCTGCTTGAATTGCTGCGTTATAAGCTGGTAAATAGTTTTGATAAAGTTCGCGAGTGGACATATTCACCGTGTTATATTCCAGTCCCGCCTCTGCTGCTCCGTATGCCGCAAAATGTTTGACACAAGCAGCCATTCGTTTTAAGTTTTCATTTAACATACTTGCATCACCTTGATAGCCGTCTACCATGGCTTTCCCAAGCTCACTATTTAAAAATGGATCCTCTCCAGTTGATTCCATCACACGTCCCCAACGAGGGTCACGTACTAAATCAAGCATTGGCGAAAAAGTAACGTGATGTCCATCCGCTGTTGCTTCAAGTGCTGAAACTTCCGCCATCACTCGAACTGTTTCTCTATCAAAAGAGCAACCAAGCGCAAGTGGAATTGGAAATACTGTCTTATAACCATGTATAACATCCGCCATAAAAACAAGCGGAATTCCTAGTCGATTTGTTTTTAAATATGCTTCTTGAATGCCAATCATATCAAGTGCCGAACTTGACCCAAGCACCGAACCAGCATTTTCAGTATGCGCATCCGTTAGTTTCATTTCTTGAAGAAGCGGCCCTGTTAGTTCTGCATTTTTATTCGTACCTTTAAAAAGAAAAGGCGAAAGTTGAAGGCATTGGGCAATTTTTTCGTCTAAGGTCATTTGTTGGACTAAATCTTGTACTTTTTCTTGTTTCATAGGAACCTCCTAAACACATTTTTCGAAACGTTTCTATTCAAATATAACAACAGTATAAGCGCTTTCTTTTCTTTAGTCAACCAAAAATGCCATTCACATGGATAAAAAGCGTTTATTTTCAGTTTCTTCTATACTATCTTGTTTTTCCATAATTTGACACTTAAAAAATTTAGCAATAAAAAATCGTTGGTATGTAACAGTTTATAACTTTATAATAAAAAAATTTCAGCAATTCACTTGAAACCGATTACATAATGGACTATAATAACCTTGTCGAAACGTTTCTATGAAATATTGTGTATGTGAATTCATTTTCACAATTTACTTCATCCCGTACGGTACGCTTTTATTCCGTACAATAGTTTTTATTCTTTAACAGCTTCAGTCAGGAAAAGTTGCTTTGAAAAAAACAAAAAATGGAGGAAAAATCATGAAGAAAAAAATGTTTGTAATTTTAGCTTTGGTCTTATCACTTAGTTTGGTCCTAATGGGTTGTGGGTCAAAGGACGATGCAAAATCAGGCGATTCCAAAGTGCTAAATGTTTGGGCAATGGGAGATGAAGCCAAGTCATTAAAAGAACTCGCACAAAAATTCACGAAAGAAACTGGTATTGAAGTAAAAGTCCAAGTTATCCCTTGGGCAAATGCACATGATAAATTACTTACTGCTGTTGCTTCTAAATCTGGTCCTGATGTAGTACAAATGGGAACTACTTGGATGCCAGAATTTGTTGAAGCTGGGGCATTACTTGATATTACAAAAGATGTCGAAAAAAGTAAAAATATGAACTCAGATTTATTTTTCCCCGGTTCAGTGAAAACTACACAATTTGACGGAAAAACTTACGGTGTTCCTTGGTATGCAGAAACTCGTGTATTATTTTATCGTACTGACTTACTGAAAAAAGTTGGTTATAATGAAGCACCAAAAACATGGGATGAGCTATCTGATGCTGCACTTAAACTTTCTAAACGTGGAAAAGATATGTATGGTTTTGCAATTGATCCAAATGAACAAACAACTGGTTTCATTTTCGGACGCCAAAACGGCTCCCCTCTTTTTGATAAAGATGGCAAACCAGTTTTCAATAAAAAACCATTCGTAGATACTGTCACTTATTTAGACAGTTTCATCAAAAACGGTTCCGCACCAGACACTGACCTTGGATTAGATGCTTCACAAAGCTTTGGTGGCGACGGAATTGTGCCGATGTTCATGAGTGGTCCTTGGATGGTTAATACACTCAAAGACACTGCTCCTGACATTGACGGCAAATGGGCTACTGCTGTATTACCTAAAAAAGAAAATAATGAATCCAGCCTAGGTGGCGCTAACCTTTCCATTTTCAAATATAGTGATAAAAAAGATGATGCACTAAAATTCATGGATTATATGAGTCAACCTGATGTGCAATTATCGTGGTTAAAAGATACTAACTCCATGCCAGCTCGTATGGATGCTTGGGAAGATGACATGCTAAAAAACGACCCTTACTACAAAGTATTCGGTGAACAAATGAAGACTGCTGAACCAATGCCACTTATCCCACAATTTGAAGAAATTGCGCAATTATATGGCAAATCTTGGGAGCAAATTTATCGTGGTGGTGTAGATGTACAAACACAAATGGATTCCTTTAACGATCAAGTAGAAACACTTCTTAAAAAATAACGAATAAAAAGGGCAAATGATCCACTTTGCCATTTGCCCTTTTAGAATGGAACTGATGTTATGAAACAATTTTTAAATAAAAACACCCCCTATTTGTTTATTTCGCCAGCACTGTTTTTGCTTCTACTATTTTCTTTACTTCCTATTTTGCTTGCTTTTGTGATTAGTTTTACCGATATTGATTTAGTAGGGCTTGCTGATTACTCAAAAATTAACTTTGTCGGTGTGGACAATTACGTCAATATTATGCAAGACCCGGTATTTTTAAAATCTATTTTTAACACACTATTCTATGTTGTTATTGGTGTTCCGCTAGTTATTATATGCTCCCTTGGCATTGCACTAATGATTAACTTTTCGCAAGCAAAGATTTTCCAGTTCTTCCGATTAATTTTCTACACGCCTTCTATTACAAATGTTGTCGCTGTAGCAGTTGTTTGGAGTTACTTATATAATCCACGGTTTGGTTTACTTAATTACTTGCTTTCGTTCTTAGATCTTGGTCCTATACCTTGGCTACAAGACCCAACGATTGCCAAACTATCACTTATTATACTAGCCGTTTGGCGCGCTATTGGTGTGAATATGATTATTTTCTTAGCCGCCCTTCAAGGAATTCCGCGTGAATACTATGAAGCTGCCTCTCTTGACGGAGCGAATAGCCGTCAACAATTATTTAAAATCACGGTTCCTATGCTTCGTTTCGCGATTTTCTTTGTAACAGTCACTACGATGATCGGTTGGTTGCAATTCTTCGAGGAACCGTTTGTTATGACAGAAGGTGGCCCACTCGATAGCACAAACTCAGTCGCACTATTTATTTATCAAAACGGTTTCCAATTAAGTAAGTTTGGTTATGCCGCTGCTGGATCATTCATCTTGTTTATTGCAATTATAATCATCACGATTATTCAATTCCGTATTCAGCGCAAAAATAATGATGGGGATATTTAAGAGAGGAGTGTTTATAAATGAATCAATATAGACAAAAATCACGCGGTTCTCAAATTGCCGTCATTACTATACTAACCGTTGGCGGATTCTTTATGATTTTACCATTCATTTGGATGGTTCTCTCCTCTTTGAAGACGGATGCAGAAATTTTAAAAATTCCACCTACTATTTGGCCAGAAACTTTTACACTGGATAATTTCACCAAATTATTTACGGAAATGGACTTTGCTATTTACTTAAAAAACACATTAATTATTGTGTTCTTCTCGTTTTTCGGTTTATTTTTAAATGCGATGGCAGGTTATGGTTTTGCTAAATTTAAATTTAAAGGGAAAAACAAGTTATTTTACCTCGTTCTTGCTACGATGATGATTCCCGGGCAAGTAACAATGATTCCAGTTTACTTACTGCTTAATGCGGCTGGATTAACAAACACCATGACAGGGATTGTACTTCCAGGACTCGTTGGTGCATTCGGGATTTTCTTATTCCGACAATTTATGTCCACCATTTCTGATGATTTATTAGAAGCTGCAAGACTTGACGGGGCTAGCGAATTTTATATTTTCTGGCGAATTGTTATTCCAATCTCACGTCCAGTCCTTGCCGTCCAAGGAATTCTAACTTTTATAGCTGGTTGGAACTCGTTCTTATGGCCATTAATCATTGCCAACGACGAAAAATTCTATACCTTATCAGTTGGACTCCAATTACTAAAAGGACAATATGGCAGCAACTACGCCTTACAAATGGCCGGAGCAACATTCATGGTTATACCAATTATCTTGATTTTCATGACGTTCCAAAAATACATTTTAAAAGGTTTCAATGTATCTGGAATGAAATAATTAGTCAAAAAGAGCTTACCCTTTTTTTAGGATAAGCTCTTTTTTATTATGGTAAAAATGTTTCTCCCATCAAGTAAAAGTCTACTTCTCGTGCAGCTTCTCTTCCTTCTGCGATGGCGGTTACAACTAAACTTTGACCAAACCGAGCATCCCCACATGCAAATACGCCCTCTTCACTTGTGCGATAAAAACCTTTGGCTGCATCGATTGTATGGCGGTCAGTTTTTCCAACACCAAAGTTTGCAAAAATATCTTCTGTCGTACCTGCGAATCCAATCGCGATTAAAACCATATCTACTTCAAAAAATCTTTCGCTACCTTCGATTGGTGTATATTTTCTTATCTCTTTATCTGCAGTCACTTCTACTGTATTTAGTCCAATAAGGTTACCAGCTGCATCTTTTTCAAAAGAAGTAGTATTGATGAGGTATTCACGTGGATCTTTTCCATAAACAGCCTCTGCTTCTTCATGTGCATAATCCATTTTGAACACACGTGGATATTCTGGCCATGGATTTTTGTTATTTCTTTGTTCTGGTAATTTGTCTTGAATACCGAATTGGTAAATACTTTTGGCACCTTGTCTTAGCGCGGTCGCCACACAATCAGCGCCTGTATCCCCGCCACCAATGATTACCACATTTTTCCCCTTAGCAGAGAGTGTTTGAACGCCACCATTATCTAAATTATCTCGTGTACTTTGGGTTAAATATGGAACAGCGAAATGAATACCATTTGCATCACGACCAGAAAGTTTAATATCACGTGCATTACCAGCTCCTGTTGCAAGCACAATAGAATCATACTCAGCGCGTAGTTCTGCAAAAGTAATATCTGTCCCCGCTGCAACACCTGTAACGAATTCAATGCCTTCTTCAGCCATCAAGTTTACTCGACGTGTCACTTGTTCTTTTTCTAACTTCATTGTTGGTATACCGTACATTAATAAGCCGCCAATTCGATCACTTTTTTCAATGACTGTCACGCTATGCCCAGCTTTATTTAATTGATCAGCACAAGCAAGCCCAGCTGGTCCGGAGCCGATAACTGCGATTCGTTTCCCGGTACGCTTTTTTGGTGGCGCTGGTTTAATCCATCCTTCTTCAAAACCACGGTCAATAATCGCTTTTTCGATTGATTTAATTCCAACAGCGGGTTCAGAGATGGCTACTGTACAACCACCTTCACACGGCGCAGGACAAATTCGACCAGTAAATTCAGGGAAATTATTTGTTTTTAACAGGAGTTGTAATGCCTCATACCAGTCACCTCGGTAAACGGCATCGTTCCACTCTGGAATTAAATTATGCAGCGGACAACCTGATACGCCGTTTTTAATTTCCATTCCTACGCTACAAAATGGAACACCACAATCCATACAACGAGCAGCTTGTAACGTTAAATCCGCTACCGGCATTGGTAAACTATATTCGTTCCAGTCACGTGTCCGGCTTTTCGGATCGCGCCCTTTGGAGGGAATTCGGTCATATTCCATAAATCCAGTTGCTTTTCCCATGGTATCACTCCTCTCTATTTCGCCGCTCCGGCAACTAATTTTCCGTCTTTATGTTCATAAAAAGCTTGTAACTCTGCTTCATCATGTGTTTTTCCAGTTTGTTCTAGCGAGGTTATTCTTGTTAACATCATTTCATATTCATTTGGAATAACGAAAATAAAATTCGTTTTCTCTTTTTCCCAATTAGCGATAATTTCTTTCGCAAAAGCACTTCCAGTTAGTTTAGCATGTTGTTCAATTAATTGTTTTAATTTAGCTAATTCAGGTGTATTTAAAGTCGACCGGCTGCTTACAAGCTCATGATTGATTTTAGCAGTTGTTTCTTGGATATCTTTCGTATAAATGTAAGCTACCCCTCCAGACATTCCGGCTGCAAAGTTCTCGCCGATTTCACCTAGAATAACAACCGCACCTCCTGTCATATATTCACAACCATTGTCGCCAATTCCTTCCACTACAGCTGTCGCACCACTATTACGTACTGCAAAACGTGCACCTGCTTTACCGTGCATATACGCATATCCGCCTGTTGCGCCGTATAGCGTAACATTTCCAACAATCGCTGAATCATGGGCATTAATAGGTGTTTTTTGATCGGGACTAACAATCAATTTGCCTCCTGATAGTCCTTTTCCAAAGTAGTCATTCGCATCACCGTGGATTCGAAGTGTCATACCAAGTGGCGTATAAGCCCCAAAGCTCTGACCCGCAGAACCAACAAAATCAAGAGAAATGGTGTCTTCAGGTAAGCCTTCTGCGCCGTATTTTTCACTAATGAAAGAGCCTGCAATCGTACCAATAGCGCGGTCTACATTACGTACAGCAAAAGTTCCTGTTACTTTTTCACCGTTTTCTAAAGCTGGTTGAATTAATGGAACAATTTCACGCATATCTAATGTTTGGTCGATTTTGTGATCTTGATTTTTTGTGCAATATTGGACTTGGTTTTTATAAAAATCATCACTATAAAGCATATTCGAAAAGTCGATATATTTCGCTTTCCAGTGGGAATCTTTTTTCTCATGTGTCGTTAAATATTCTTTATGTCCAATAATTTCTGTTAAACTCTTAAACCCTAGTTCTGCCATCATTTCACGCATTTCCGCAACGATAAAATGGAAGAAATTCACTACATAATCTGCTGATCCACCGAATTTTTTTCTAAGTTCTGGATTTTGAGTAGCTACACCAACTGGACATGTATCTAAATGACAAACGCGCATCATGACACATCCAAGCGTTACTAGAGGGGCAGTAGCAAATCCAAATTCTTCTGCACCTAGCATAGCGGCAACTAAAACATCTTTCCCTGTCATTAATTTGCCATCTGTTTCAACAACCACTTTGTTTCTCAAACCATTGAGAAGTAGTGTTTGATGCGTTTCTGCTAAACCAATTTCCCACGGTACGCCTGCATGTCGGATACTTGTTCTTGCTGCCGCACCAGTGCCACCTTCATAACCACTTACTAAAATAACATCCGCATTTCCTTTCGCCACCCCAGCAGCAATTGTACCAATACCAGTTTTCGAAACTAATTTTACATTTATACGTGCCTTTTGATTCGCATTTTTTAAGTCGAAAATAAGTTGCGATAAATCTTCAATGGAATAAATATCATGATGTGGTGGTGGTGAAATGAGGCCAACTCCTGTCGTTGAACCACGCGTTTTCGAAATCCACGGATACACTTTATTTCCTGGCAAATGTCCGCCTTCACCTGGTTTTGCACCTTGAGCCATTTTGATTTGCAGTTCTTCTGCGTTAACCAAATAGTGACTTGTAACACCAAAACGACCAGAAGCGATTTGTTTAATAGCACTTCTACGCCAGTCTCCGTTTTCGTCAGGCGTAAAGCGGTTCGGATTTTCGCCACCTTCTCCACTATTACTTTTTCCTCCAATACGGTTCATCGCGATAGCAAGCGCTTCATGAGCTTCTTGACTAATCGAACCATAAGACATCGCACCTGACTTAAATCGTTTAAAAATTGCTTCTGCAGGTTCTACTTCATCTATAGGAATTGGTTTACGGTCACTAGTAAATGTTAACAATCCTCTTAAAAAGGCATTGTTTTGATTTTGCATCAAATCAGCATATAAATTATAAGTTTCTCGATCATTTTCCCGAGTAGCTTGTTGTAAGGAATGAATTGCCAATGGATTATACACATGGTATTCTCCATTTGAACGCCATTGATATTCCCCGCCTGTATTAAGGGTGAAGCTTTGGTAGCCGATATCATGATAAGCTTCACGATGCCGCAGCCAAGCTTCTTGCGCAATTACTTCAAGTGGAATCCCACCAATTTGCGAAGCTGTACCTGGAAAATAATGACTAATTACTTCATCACCAATTCCAATAGCTTCAAAAATCTGCGCACCACGATAACTTTGAACTGTAGATATGCCCATTTTCGACATAATTTTTAGAATACCATCCGTAATTGCTTCAATATAGCGACTTTCCGCCTCATCAAGCGTAAATCCTTTTATTCGTCCCTCAGTAATTAAGCCATCAAAAGTATCAATAGCCAGACTTGGGAAAACAGCGTCCGCGCCGTAACCGATTAAAAGCGCACATTGATGTACATCTCTTGCTTCTGCCGTTTTGACAATAATACTTACTTTCGTTCGCGTTCCTGCTTTCACTAAATGGTGATGTAAGCCACTTACAGCCAGTAATGCCGGTATCCCAATCCAGTCCGCATTCACCCCATCATCTGTTAAAACAATTAATTCTGCACCGTCCGCAATTTTTTTGTCTGCTTCTATAAATAATTCATCTAAGCGTTTTTCTAGTCCATCACGCTCTTCTGCTTTAAATAAAATCGGTAAGGTGACAGTTGGTTTCGTGAATTTGGTTTGAAACATAAGTGCCGCAAATTCTTTTCGTGATAAAATAGGAGTTTTCAAGCGAATACGCTTAGCATTTTTCGCAGTTGGATTTAAAATATTGCCTTCATCTCCCAGTAATGTCATCGCAGAAGTAACCGTTTCTTCACGAATACCATCAATTGGTGGATTCGTTACTTGAGCAAAAAGCTGTTTAAAATAATTAAATAATACTTGCGGACGCTGGCTTAAAACAGCGAGTGGCGCATCGTAACCCATTGCTCCCATTGGATCTTTTTTCTCTGTTACCATTGGAATCAAAATTTTATTTAATTCATCTTGTGTGTAACCAAATGCCCGTTGCTTTTTGAAACGCTCTGATTTATCCATAGACTCATAGTTTAAATCCGCTGTTACTAAATCGGCAATCTCCGTCATTTCCGCATCTAGCCATTCACGGTAGTTGTTTTCTGTTGTAAGTTCATTTTTTAGTTCAGAATCTGTCACAATTCTTCCTTCTTCTAAATCAATTAACAACATCGTTCCCGCACCCACTGTTTCTTTGCGAATAACCTCGCTCGGATCGATAGGCACAACACCAGTTTCTGAGGAATAGATGATCGTATGGTCCTTCGTTTCATAATAACGCGCCGGACGTAAACCATTTCTATCTAAAATCGTTCCAATCACACGACCGTTTGTAAATGAAATAGATGTCGGTCCATCCCAAGGCTCCATTAATGTACTATGATATTCATAAAAAGCACGTTTTGGATCCGTCATATGTGGATTCTTGTCCCATGGTTCTGGAATCAGCATCATCGCCGCATGAGGTAACGACCTCCCCGATTGCACTAAAAACTCTAACGCATTATCCAAAGTTGCTGAATCACTTCCATTTTCATCAACAACCGGTAATAATTTAGCTAAATCTTTTCCAAATAGTGCGGATTCTGCTCTTTTTTCCCGAGCTTTCATCCAGTTGACATTCCCACGTTGCGTATTGATTTCACCATTATGAATTAAATAACGATATGGATGCGCCCTTTCCCAGCTAGGAAAAGTATTCGTTGAAAAACGAGAATGCACTAGCGCAAAAGCCGACACATACGCGGGATCCGCTAAATCTAAATAGTATTGATTAATTTGTTCTGGTAGTAACATCCCTTTAAAAATAACGGTTCTAGTGGATAAACTAGGAACATAAAAAGTTTCCGTAATTAACTCCGAAGTAGCAGCAAACTTTTCGATTTGTTTTCTGATTAAATAAAGTGCCCGTTCAAATTCAGCTTCGTCTAATAAAGGATTTTTTTGGATAAATAATTGATAAATAGCTGGTTCTGTTTTTCTAGCACCTGCGCCTACTTTTGTTACATCGGTTGGCAATTTGCGCCAACCGAGAAAAGTTTGATCTTCACTAGCAATTAGTTTTTCCGTTTCATTCATTAGACACTCACGTTCTTCTTTATTTTGCGGGAAATTAAACATCCCAACTGCATAATGATATTTTTCTGGTAACTCGATACCTTGTTTTTGACACTCACGCCGGAAGAAAGAGTCAGAAATTTCAAGTAAAATACCAGCCCCGTCACCGGTATCACCGCCCACTTCCCCGCCGCGATGTTTGAGTTGACAAAGCATATGAATGCCTTGCTCCACAATTTTATGAGAAGAAATCTTTTTAATATTAGCTACAAATCCAATTCCGCAAGCGTCATGCTCATTTTCCGGATTATAAAGGCCGTGTTTTTTTGGTAAATTAGTTTGTTTCATCCTAGTTCCTCCTCTTCAAAAACGGAATCATCCGTATCGTACCATCTAAATTATTCAAATTAACTGATAATTAACTGGCAATCCAGCTTACCTTACATTTCTTGTAGTATCTATTTTATTCCTTTTCATTTATCGAAACAATATATATAATAGAATAAAACAATCTCATTTCGAGAACAATCGGAGGTAAGTAATGGAACTTAGACAATTAAAGTATTTCATGGAAGTAGCCCGCGTCGAGCATATGACCAAAGCTAGCGAGAATTTGCACGTAGCCCAATCTGCCGTTAGTAGACAGATAACGAAACTTGAGGAAGAATTAGGTGTTCCTTTATTTGATCGTGTTGGTCGAAATATGCAGCTTACAAGTGTTGGCCAAGATTTCCTAAATCAAGCGGCTATTGCCTTAAATGAATTACAAAAAGCCGAAGCCCTCGTGACTGAATACACCGACCCCACTCAAGGAACTGTACGTGTTGGTTTACCAAATTCATTATCTACCAAAGTCTTGCCATCTGTTATTTCTACTTTTCGAGAAAAATATCCACAAATTACCTACCAATTTATGGAAGGAACAAATGAAGAACTTACCGAAATGCTTGTAAATGGTGTACTTGACATGACTTTCCTCTCACCTGTCCCTGAATCTAATGAACAAATCGAAGCTATCCGTTTTTTTGATGAAAAGTTGAAATTAATCGTTCCAACAACCCATCCACTTGCAGAAAACTTCAATGTGTCACTCAAAGAACTCGCCAATGAAAAATTCGTACTCTATCCAGAAGACTTTGATTTATATAAAATTGTTACGAAAGCAGCAAATAAAAAAGGCTTTGAACCACAAATTGCCTTTCAAAGTAGAGATTTTTATACCATTCAGGGTTTAGTTGGAGCAGGACTTGGTATTAGCATTTTACCAGAAATGATTTTGGATGGTGCCATTTTTAAAGAAACGAAAAGTATTGTTTTGCGCGACAAAGAATTGCGACGTTCGGTTGGAATTATTACAACCAAAAAACGGAACCTATCCCCTTCTGAGAATTTGTTCCGTTCTTTTATTATTTCATTCTTTTCCCATTAATTATTTTCCGAAAAAGCAGCTGGATAATGAATTGTTCCTGCTAGATTTTCCAAACTACCATCATATAATTCTAACAACATAAAATATTCAGCAGGTACATCAAACGGAGCTCGGATACCAAATTGCTCGGAAGAAATAAATCCAAATCTCGGATAAAAATCAGCATGTCCTAGCACAGCAATAGCCGGATATGCTTTTTCGCGTGCCAATCGGATGCCTTCTTCCATAAGCTTCGAGCCAATTCGAGAACCCTGATACTCTGGTAAAACAGCTAAAGGTGCGAGCGCTAAAATAAATCTACTTCGCCCAGCTGCTTCAAGTGAAATCTCACTAAACATAAGATAACCAACAATGTTACCATCAAAAGCTTCGACTACTAATGATAAACTTGGCTGATAATAATCAGATGAACGGATACTTTCAATTAAGTCTGCCTCCACGGTTCCTTTAAAAGCTTCTTCATTCACACGACGAATGGCCTGAAAATCTTGTGGTTGTTCTTTCCGAATAATCATTTTTATCTAGTCACTCGCTTCATTGCCATACTGTCTTCCAGTTGTTTCATCGCATTTAAGACCACTTCTGCTGTCATTTCACCTGGCATCATATGGATGGTTTCATGCGGCTCCGTAGCACGTTTAGCAACAGCAACAAGCGTTTCTTCCGCAAGTGCTTCTAGGCCCATCTCATATAAACTCGTTGGAAGTCCTAATTTGGAATAAAACGGTAATAATTGTTCGATTTCATCCCATCTATTTTCTATTACTAATTGAACTAAGATTCCATAAGCCACTTTATTACCATGTAGTAAATGGTGTGTTTCAGGAACCATCGTTAGCGCATCATGAATCGAATGCGCGCCAGCACAACGACCATAATCATCTCCAAAACCACCAACCATTCCGCCAACTAAAATATTTGTTTCAATAATTTTAATAAAAGCTTCATTTAGCTCTTGTTTGTCCATTGCAGCAAGCGCTTCTTCACTAAATTGAAGTAAATTATCTCGGCACATTTTGGCAGCAAAGTGTGCTATTTCGATTTCGACTGATTTAGTTGGTAAAGAATTAATAATGACATCAGCTTCATACCATTTTGCTAGAGTGTCGCCAATCCCGGCAATAAGAAGTTCTCTTGGTGAATCTAATATCATTTCTGGATCAATTAAGAGTAAAGCATTACTACTAGCAAATACATCATAACGAATCATCGCACCTTCTTCGTCATACATCACACTAAGCGGTGTATAAGCTGCACACGTAGAAGCAAGTGTTGGCAAAATAATAACTGGTAAGCGTAAAACTGCTGCTGCCGCTTTACATACATCGGCAATTTTCCCACCACCAACTGCTATAATTGCGTCCATATTATTTGTTTCCATTATCGTTACCAGACGATCGCGTTCCTCATAAGTAGAACCACCATTATATACTTCAAAAGTAGATGTAACGGTTGATAATACAGGGAATTTCTTTTTAGCAACTTCCCAAGAAGCATTTCCACGAACAACTAAAACATTTTTCAAACCGCGGCGTTCTAAATGGGTAGGTAATGTTTCCCAAGCGCCTACTTGGCAAAAATACTCTTGCGGAGCTCCGCGTACAATCAATTCTTTATTCAACAAAAATCATCCCTTCTGTCTGGCACGGTCGGATATTCGGCTGCGACATTTATAATTCAAATTGTATAGGAACTTAAACCTACTGTCAATCTGGCTATTGTTTAGCTATTTCATCATCGCCAAACCATTTTTTACTAATTTCTTGCATTTTTCCTTCTTTGTATAATTTTTCAAAAGCTTTATTGATTTTCGTTTGTAGTTCTTTGTCGCTTTTACGCATACCTACTGCAAAGTCTGTCGGATCAAAACCACCAGTTATTATATTATAATCATCTTTATTTTTTTGTTTATCAATATAGTAGCGCGCGTATACTTCATCAATAATTAATCCATCAATACGCTTATTATTTAAATCAATAAATGCGGTATCAAAAGTATCATACAATTCGGGTTCGTTATTTGAGATAATATCCGTCAACACTTCTGGTTTTTTAGCCATATCATCAATCGAACTTGCTCCATTTTGGGCACCAAGGGTTTTATCTTTCATATCACTAAATTTATTTATCTTACTTGATTTTAAAGTCACTAAAACTTGCTCATTTTTCATATACGGCTTACTAAAAGCAACTTGTTTTTTTCTAGCATCTGTTACAGTATAACCATTCCAAATTAAATCAATAGAGCCATTTTTCAATTCAGATTCTTTCATTGTCCAATCAATCGGCGTGAATTTTGCCTTAATACCATATTCTGCAAAAACTGCTTTTGCAAGATCAATATCAAAACCAACCAAATTATCGTCTTTATCACGAAATCCCATTGGTACAAAACTATCATCTAAGCCAATCACTACCTCTTTATCTTTCTTTATTCTATTCCACTGATCCTCTTTAGATTCGCTTCCAGAACAAGCTCCAAGCGCTAACATCACTACTACCATTACTGTTATTAATAATCCTTTTTTCATGTTATATTGCCTCCTTTTTTAGTGGTTCGACTTCCATCATTTGATCGGCAACTTTTTCAGCAAAAGTATGATCATGAGTGACAATAATTTGCGTAATACCAACCTTCTTCAAACTCAAAATTAATGATGCCACATGGTCACGTAAATCTGGATCAAGTGCAGATGTTGGTTCATCAAATAGTAATACTTTTGGATTCATCGCAAGGGCCCGTGCAATCGCTACTCGTTGTTTTTGTCCGCCAGATAATTGATAAGGCATGCTGTCCTCTTTATCTGCTAAATCAAGTAATCCAAGTAACCGTTTTGCCTCTTTGATGGCTTCTTCTTTTTGTGTTTTCCTAGCGAGAGTCGGTGCCAAAATCAAATTGTCTAACACACTTAAATGCGGAAACAAGTGAAATTCTTGGAAAACAACACCAATGGTATTTTCCACATCTTTTCTAGACATGGGATCAATTTTTTCCCCATCAATAAAAATTTCACCCGCGTCCATTTTTTCCAGCCCACTAATACAGCGAAGTAACGTCGTTTTCCCACCACCTGATGGTCCAACAATAGAGAGTATTTCGCCTTCTTGAAGCGTTATATTAACATTATCTAAAATTGTTTTTTGGTCAAATTTTTTCGATAAATTTTTAATTTCCAACATTTTCTTCACCTCATTTATAATAACTAAAACGTTTTTCCAGTTGTTTAAATAGTATTGTTAGGATTGCAGTTAGCGCTAAGTAGATTGCTGCTACTAAAACTAGTGGAATTAGTGTCACATCTCGACTCATAGCAATTTTTCCTGCTCTTAGTAAATCTCCAATTCCGAGAATGTACACTAAAGAAGAATCTTTTACTAGATTGATGACTTCGTTCCCGATTGCTGGTAATACTCGTTTAACAACTTGTGGTAAGACGATTTTTCGAAGCGTTTGACCGTAAGTAAGACCTAGAACTTTAGCACTTTCATATTGTCCATTTTCAATAGAGAGAAATCCACCACGAAAAATTTCAGCAAAGTAAGCCGCATAATTTAAAATAAAAGCTATAAACACTGCATCCATCCGGTCAAAAACAACACCAATAATCGGTAAACCATAATAAATAAAAATTAATTGTAATAATAAAGGTGTCCCACGCATAATCCAAATGTAGATATTTAAAATAAATTTAAGTGGCGCTATTTTACTAATATTTCCAACTGCAACAATAGCTCCGAGTGGAATAGAACAAACTAGAGTGACGGCAAAAACGAGCAGTGTTGTTTTTGCTCCGTCAAGTAATGCTGGTAAAATTTCCATAATATAATCCATAATTCTTCGCTCCTTTTTTTGCATAAAAAAATCTCGTCGCACTTGGCACAAAATTGCCAAGAGGACGAGAATAATATTCACGTGGTTCCACCTCAATTTACCGATACTTCGCAGTACCAGCCTCCGTTAGTTCGAGACTAACAAGCTATAACGGGCTTATCCCGAGTTCACTTACTCGCTTATGTTTCAGCAAACCAGCTCTTCAGATGTGTTCGATAACGTTCTCTTTATCCTTTCGCACCAACCAAGGACTCTCTTAAAAAAGAATCACGCTCTACTTGTTCTGTTCATCGCCATTACTTCTTCTTGCTAATACTCTACCACGATAAAGTGGCAGAGTCAACATTTTTACTTAAATAAAAAATGGTAAGTGAATCATTTGAGATCCGCTCACCATTTTCTATTAATCTTTTGCTATTAATAAGTAATCATCTTTTTGCTCAAAATAGACACGCACTTCTGTTCCAACTCCACTTTTAGACTCTACACAAATCTCATGGCCTAATTTTTTAGCCATTTGTTTAGATAGGTAAAGTCCCATTCCCGTCGCTTTTTTCTCTTGACGACCGATTGTGCCAGTGAAACCTTGCTCAAAAACACGCGGTAAGTCTTCTTCTTTAATACCTCTTCCATTATCTTTCATGTGAAGCACTTTTTTACCTGTTGTTTCCGTATCACACCAAATCTGAATTTCGCCGCCATCTTCCGTATATTTTAACGCGTTGGACATCACTTGATCAATAATAAAACCAAGCCATTTACTATCTGTCCGAACATCGATATCCACGTTTTGTAAATCTAGTTTCATTTTTTTACCAATGAAAAGCTTAGAATGACGTTTAACAGATTCTCGAACTACTACACCAAGATTTTGTTCTTGAATAAAATAATCTTTAGAAAAAGTATCCAGTCTAGAAAAATAAAGTGCTTGCATGACTAATTTATCTATTGTAGTTAATTCTTCATCAATTTGTTTAAAAATAGTTTCGGTATCATTTAAATCTGGATTATTAATTAACATTTTACTTGCTACAACTGGCGTTTTCACTTCATGTACCCAATATAAAATAAAATCATGGTATTCTTGCTGTTTATCTTGTAATTTACTAATAGTCCGCAATTCTTCTTTGTGTTTTTTAGCCATTAATTGATTAAAAAAAGCTTGCTCACGAGTTCGTGGTTTTGGTAATAATTCAATAATATTTTCTTCGATTTCCCCGCTTACTAAATCTTTCATTTCACGCCAATAGTTATATTTAAAAAAGTAACCTAGCACTAAGTAAGAAAGTAAAAAGACTAAAACAAAAACATATAAATAAATAAAATTCCCAAGGGTTAATTTACTGTTTGGATCGATGGAAATTAATACACCAACAAAGAACATAATACTGCAAAAAAACAATAAGAAAAATCGTTTATCTTTTATATAACTCCACCAGTTCATGTTGTACCTCCTTGTTTTGTTAATTTACTTCATTAGGGATAATTTGGAATGTCGCAAAATCAAACAAGCCTTGATCGGTTAATTTCAATTCAGGAATAACTGGTAATGTTAAGAAAGACAATGTTAAGAAAGGATCAAACCCTTTAGCATTGCTGATTTGATTAAAAGCTTTTAGCAATCCCGCTAAATCTCTTTCTACTTCTTCGTATGGTTTATTACTAAGAAGTCCAGCAACCGGAAGTGCTAAATCATGTAAAACTTTACCTGTTTCATCTACTACAGCGATTCCTCCGCCCATTTCAGTCACATAATTGATTGCTTTTTCCATGGCTTCATCGCTCGCGCCAACCGCAACAATATTATGAGAATCATGTGCTACAGTCGTTGCAATGGCTCCTTCTTTTAATCCAAAGCCTTTCACTATGCCGACACCAACACACCCAGTATTATGATGACGTTCCACCACTGCCATTTTTAATAAATCTTTTTCAATTGATGGCACAAATTTACCATTTTCTACATTGACTTGTTCCATGAGTTTTTCTGTAAAAAGGTTGTTTTGCTTCATTCCAATGACATAACACGTGTCGTTTGTTAAAGGCAACTCTAAGTCTTGTTTAGATAAATGATGTTGAATTTTTGGCGAAATGAATGTTTCGGAGTGTTTTTTTTCAAAAGCAGCTTCGTTTCGCGCACCATTTTCAACAACGACCTGTCCATTTTTTAAAACTTTGCTAATTTCAATGGTTTGTAGGTCTTTTAGAAAAACTATATCCGCTTGATAGCCTGCTGCAACTGCACCAAGGTATGGTAAATTATGGCAGTTTGCTGCATTAATTGTTGCCATTTGGATAGCTGTAATTGGATCAATGTTATTTTCTATTGCAAGTCGGATATTATAATTTATGGATCCTTCTGTAATTAAATCGTTTATCAGTTTATCATCGGTACAAAAACAAAAACGATGACTATTTTTTTCAGATACAGCGGAAATAGTTTGTAGCAAATCTCTCCCAACCGTTCCTTCACGTAACATAACAAACATTCCAGCACGCAACCGGTCCACCGCTTCTTTTGCATTTGTACTCTCATGATCCGTGCGAATACCAACAGCAAGATAATTATTTAAATCTGCACTTGTTAAACCTGCCCCATGACCATCAATTCTGCCACCTTCTTTTTTTGCATCGATAATTTTTGTTAAAATGTCGGAGCTACCTTTTGCAACAGATGGAAAGTCCATTACTTCTGCAAGTCCGATTACTTTTTCATGTTTATATAGAGGGTGAAGCTTTTTGGCATGAAGAGTTTCTCCGTTATGTTCCCCCTCTGTCGCTGGAACAGATGATGGTAGCATTACAAACATATCGAGTGGTGCGCCTTTCGCATCTTCTAACATAAATTCAATGCCTTTTTCTCCAGCAACATTAGCGATTTCATGTGGGTCTGTAACAATTGTCGTTACGCCATTAGGAAGTAAGACTCGGGCAAACTCGGCGGGGGTTACCATCGCACTTTCTACGTGAACATGCGCATCAATAAAACCAGGTACAATAAATTCTCCAGCTGCATCCATTATTTGTTCTGCCTCTGAAAAATCTCCAATTCCAGCAATATAGCCATTTTTTATTGCAATATCGCCTTCCATAATTTCACCTGAAAAAACATTGACTATCCGTCCATTTTTAATTACTAAATCTGCTTTTTCACGGCCGTCACTTACTGCCACCCGTTCTTGCAGTTGTTTTAAATTTTCCACCGATTTTCGCCTCCGTTATTTACGCTTCAAAAAAACCTTCATCCAATAAGTACCCTTCCGCTGCCTCAAGTGTAGGGAAGACTGCTTCTAAATTATCTCCAGTATAGATAACCCACATTTTATTTTCATAGACTAAAGAAAGTTTTTCGCCATCATTATCTTGGTATATTTTTGTGAGTCCTTCTTTAAAACCATCTTCATCATTATCCATAAACTCTTTCGCTTCTAGTAAAAGTACTCGAATTTCATTTTCAGAGTAATCTTTTACATTAACATAACCTTGCTTATCTAACGGCTCTACTTCCAAAAACGGCGCATAAACAAATGCATTACCATTAGGATGCAAATGTTTGACGATAATTTTTTTATCCCGTTTGCTCGCTGGATAATGTACATTTAAACGTCCCATAGAGATTTCATGTAGTTCAAAACCATCCATCGACTCTATAAGCGCTTTTTTCTCTTCAAAATTTAACATAATATATTTTTGCCTCCAAAATTAATTTTCTTTTAAAATATCTTTAACGAGTGCTGGTAACCACTCACGTAAATCATCAAATTCAAATCCAGCTTTTGTTGCTTTGGTGTTATCAAGATAATACGTTTTCTCGATACTAAATGGTGAATCATCCACATCATCTGTTACTTCTTCTACAAGTGCTACTTCACCGGTTTTTGATTCAATCATTTTAATGAAAGCATTTAATGAATATGTACCGTTTGATGTAGCATTAATTGGCCCTGTAACATCCGAATCTACTCCTACCCATTCCAAAAACCGCGCTGCTTCATCTGAATTTATAAAACCTATTTCTGCTTGTCCATTACTAATACCTATTTCTTCGTGATTTTTCATATGTTCTAAATGAAAATGGAGACGTTTTGTATAATCATCAAGGCCTAGAACAATAGGAAAACGCACAGCAACAACTGGAAAAGAAGCTTTTTGGAAAAATACAGCTTCCGCAAGACGTTTTCCTTCCCCGTAATCGAAATCCTCTTTATCTCCAATAACAATTTCATACTGTTTTGGATTAAAATCATCTTCAACTAGTCCGTGCCCTTTTTGGCTATAAACAGACAAAGAAGATGTATATATGTATCGCTTTACTTTTCCTTTAAATGCATCTACCGCGTATAGTGCTTCACGAGGGGAAAAACAAATATTATCATAAATGACATCCCATTCTTCTTTTGCTAATTGGAATAAGGCATCTCTTGATTCTCGGTTTAAAACAACATGTTTCACAGAATCGCCAAAATCATCTTTTGTTTTTCCTCTTGTCCCAATTGTGACATCGTGACCGGCAGAAACAAGTCGTTCTACTAATTTCTTTCCAAAAAAACGTGTACCACCAAATACTAAAATCTTCATTTTGACTCCTCCTTAATTTACGAAAAACAGGAAGTTCGCGTTTTTTGGCGCTATCTTCCTGTTTTCGTACTCACTCATTCAATCATATAACCTTGCCCTTTTTTCGTTTTAATAAATTCATCTAAGCCAATTTCTGCTAATTTTTTACGAATTCGTACAACGTTGACCGTGAGTGTATTATCATCCACAAAGCTTTCATCTTCCCAAAGCGCACGCATAATTTCATCACGACTCACAATACTGCCCTTTTGTTTCATTAATTCATATAAAATTAAAAACTCATTTTTGGTTAGTTCAATTTTATCTTCTAAGTGCGTTAATGTATTAGTATCAATGTGAAGAAAAACATTATTATGTTCCATTACATTTGCTTCTTCTAAATCTGCATAAGAATATGTCCGTCTTAAAAGCGCATTAATTCGAGCCATCAAAACATCTAAATCAACAGGCTTTTCAATATAATAGTCCGCTCCCATGTTCATGCCCATAATTTGGTCCATTCGCGAATTACGCGATGATAAAAAGATAATCGGTACATTCGAAACTTCGCGGATTTGATTACACCAGTAAAATCCGTCAAAAAAAGGCAGATTAACATCCAAAATAACTAGCTGAGGTTCAAAAGCCAAGAACTCTTGTAAAATATTATTAAAATCCTCTACTACACCTATTTCAAATCCCCATTTACTTAAATGTTTCCGGATTGTATCACGAATTACCTCATCATCTTCTACAATATATACCTTTACCATTTTTGTACCTCCTCGGCAGAACTCTCTTTTCATTTTAGCTGAAATAATACCAAAAGCCAATTATTTTTTGTCTGCCATAACAATTTTTGTAAATGAATTGACGCATAAGAAATAATAAGCTGTATAGCAAATAATATAAATACCTGTCCCAATCAATACTGGATATTTAATATTATCCATTAAATTAATCGAGATTCCCCACAATGCAGCCATAGAATGCGCGATTCCAAAAAATAATGGAATAACAAAAATTGGCCAAATTTGCTTGGAAATGATTTTCCGAACTTCTTTATCCGTCACGCCTAACTTAAATAAAATTTCGAATTTCGCTTTTTCAGTGACAGCATCTGTAACGAGTTTAAAGTAAATAATACTTCCTGTTGCTAAAAAGAAAACCACGCCAATAAATATCCCGATAAATAGTAATGAACCTACTAATGTAGAAATCATATGGTAATTCGTATAATAAGAAGAGACATTTTCTGAGAATAAAGAAGGCTGTCCATCCACAATTGTTTGAATTTTTTTATCTAATTCTTCACTATGACTAGGGTTTGTAATATTAAACATTCCAACTAATTCTGTAGAAGTTATCTGTTTTAACTCTGCATAATAATCATCTGATACAACAAATGTTTCATACGAAATCCCAGTATTAAAAATCGAAAATTCTCGAAAATCAACCACCTTCATAGAATCTATTTTTTTATCTACTGGTTTATCCGGTTTTACTTCTAGCTTTCTTGTTAACCACTTATCTTGAATTTCTTTTCGGGCATCATACGTGCTTTTGCCAAGTAAAACAGCCTCTCCATGGGATAATTTATATATTGGAATAAACCCAGCTTGTTGTTTAGCACCTACCCGATTATATTCTGATAAGGAGACAACGGAATGCATCAAAGTGTCCATTTTTGTTTTATATTTAGGTTTATCTTTATATTTGAATGTCACACTAACCATCTCAGCATGCATAATGTTCTTTAATTGGTGTTCTTTGTCACTTTTGATTGTATCAATAATTTGTCGTTCATTTTCAGCTGTTATATTAAGCACTTGATAACTAGAAGGATTATCTTCTGCAATATCATTAATAGTCCGCACATAAAAACTACTCATAGAGCCAATAATAGTTAAAGTTGTAGCACTCAAAACAGCAATCATCGCAATTGTTCCAGCATTTTTCCTTAATCTAAAACGAAGCGAAGTAATTCCAATAATATTAGTTCCATTATAAAAAAAGCGTTTATGATGATAAAGTTTTCGAATCACATAAGGGGTCCCGAAACGAACCATTAACCAAGTCCCTAAAATAACTGAACATAATATCAAAAGAAGTAAATCAAAAAAATCAAATGTAAGCCAAATAGGGGATTGTTCAATGTTTTGAGTGGCTAAATAATAACCAAAAATAATTAACATCAATCCTATTAACAAAAAAACAAGTGATCCTTTAGCCACTTTTTCTTCTTTATCTTCATTTTTAAATAGTTGACTTAAATTATATCGAATAATGATAAAAACAGCATATAAAGAAGTAAATAACATAATTCCAAAAAAGACAATCACAGTATCGAGTATTGCCCGATAAGAAATAATAAACTCTGCATCAATCGCTAAGCCAACAATCCAAAATAAAAGCATAGCAAATAATTTAGAAGAGAAAATTCCTATTAAAATACCAAAAATGGTAGCAAGCATATATAACATGGCATTTTCAATAAATAAAACAAAAACAACTTGAGATTTACGCAAACCAAGTAAGGAATACAATCCTATTTCTCGTTTTCGCCTTCTAAGAAAAAAGCTATTTGAATAAAATATAAAAAAGAAAATAAATAATATTAAAATAATACTAGCCGCTGAAAACATGGCTGGACCGAATAATTCCCACTTTTTAAATACTTTATCTATAAGCGGATTATACGAGAGCGACACAAATGTAAAAAACACTAACACACAAACAATAAGCGAAACAAAATAAACAATATATTGATTGAAATTTTTCCGCATATTGGTGAGCGCCACTTTAAATAACATCGTTTTCGTCACCTCCAAGAAGTGCTAAAACATCCAACACCTTTTGGAAAAATTGTTTTCTCGTACTCGTACCACGATAGATTTCTGTAAAAATTTCTCCATCTTTAATGAACATAATCCGTTCACAATAACTGGCGGCAAATGCGTCATGCGTTACCATCATAATAGTAGAATCCCGAATCTCTTTTGCTTCTGAAAGTCCTTCTAGTAAGTTTGTGGCAGATTTAGAATCTAATGCGCCAGTTGGTTCATCCGCAAAAATTAGTGTTGGCTCGGTAATCATCGCCCGGCAAACAGCAGTCCGTTGTTTTTGTCCCCCTGAAATATCGGAAGGATACTTATTTCGTTGTTCATAAATACCAAATTGTCTAGCAATAATTTCGAAACGTTGATCAATTTCCGCTTGTTTAACGTGCGCTAGTGCAAGCGGTAAAACAATATTATCTTTCACCGACATAGTATCTAATAAATTATAATCTTGAAAAATAAATCCTAGTTGATCTCTTCTAAATACTGCCAATTCCTTTGCTTTCATTTTGGAAAGTAATTTTCCGCCAATTTCGATTTCGCCAGAGGTTGGTTTGTCTATGGAAGATAACACATTCAGTAACGTTGATTTCCCTGCACCCGAAGGCCCCATAATTCCAACAAAAGAACCTTTTTGTATCTCTAAACTGATACTGCCAAGCGCAGAAAACAAGTTTCCTTTTGAGCCATATACTTTTCTAACTTTATGCGCCTTTAGCACTGTTTCCATCCTATTCCTCCTGATACGCCATTATTTGCTTATTTTACCTTAAATGAGGACAAGATACTATGGGCTATAGTTGTATTTATTTAAAAAATCATTCTTCTGTTTTAACGTACAGAAAAATGATTTTTTATTATACTTTCTTATCAACAAAAATTTCAGTTCCAATGGTTTCATCATCCGTATATGTATCACGCATCGAATGAATTAATGCTGCTAATTCTTCTAGACTAATAGAAACATCCGCTGCAATAATATCCCAAGCTACCTCACTTCTTCCATTAATAGAAGTCATGATTTTTAAACGACCTTGTGAAAAAAGTATGATAGTCGGTTTCTTTAGTTCGGTTTCTTTAATTTCATTCCAAGGTTTGAAATCACCACGATAAGCAAGTCCTCGCTCCGTCAGCTCTACAGTTGGTGCAATATTAATAAACCGAAAAAGTGGCCGTAAAATACAAAGACCAATAAAAACAAGCAAAATAATTTCTTCCGTCCCGTTTACCCCTTTAATATGGCTAAAAACAACATAAAGTAATAATCCTACTGCAGCCCACAATAAACAACTCGAAAAAATTAAGCGACGATTGACTCCGAATTCTATTTTTTCCGTTTTTTTCTCTTGTTCCAGTTCTTTTTCTACCATTCTTCTCCCCCAGTTCCCCGTATCTATTATTTCTATTGTACTAGAATTATAGCTTATTGGAAAGAAAGCATTCTCCAGTTTGACGTTTAGTTTGAATAATTGTATGCTAAATTATAAATTCCGGTTGACCTTTTTGGCATTTGTGATATAATTTCTTTAATGCTTTTAAGTAGTAAAATGTGATAATTAACAAAGGAGGAGAACATCATCGATCAAGTTATTTTAATTGGCTTCATGGGAGCTGGAAAAACAACGGTTGGAAATATACTCGCAAAAATGGCTAATTTACCATATATTGATATTGACGAAGTAATTATTAGCGAGCAAGGAATGAGTGTATCCGATATTTTTGCCAAACATGGTGAAAAAGAATTCCGACGTCTAGAACATGAAAAATTAAAAGAGTTAATGGGCACCAAAGCCGTTATAGCGACAGGCGGTGGCATTGTTCTAAATCCTGAAAATAGAAAAGTTTTGAATGATACATATCCCGTAATTTATTTAGAGACTGATCCAAAAGTATTTATGAACCGGTTAAAAGGTGATACTACTCGCCCTCTTGTTCAACAAAAAACACCTGAAGAAATTCAAGCGATTTTCGAACCTAGAATCGCCCATTATGAAGCTTCTGCTGACTTTATTGTCAACACAGATAACCGTAATCAACAAGAAGTAGCGAAAGCAATTATAGACATGCTTGATAACGAACAAAAACAGCGCTAAATTAATAGCGCTGTTTTTCTATTCCGTACAATGTCTGCACCACATATCAGGCAGTACAGATGTATAATCCTTCGTAAAGGTAAGTAAATCATAAAACATACTATCTGCATGACCAGTATCGGTTTGCTCGATTCTATTTAATTCTATTTTACGATGTAATGACTCGAGGGCTGCATCTCGAAGTGCCGGCAATACATACCCAGAAATTTTTATTTGAGCTAACGCAGCTGATACAGTGATTCGGTCGGATTCTCTCACCGCATCTCCAAACTCTGCAAGCAATTGTTTAAGACGTTCTTCTCCGTCATCTTTTGCTGGGACGTATGTGGATTTCTTCACTGTCTCCATCATATACTTGGGAAACGCGGATAAATTAAGACCTTGGTCACTTTTATCACTAAAATATTCTTCTAAACGTCGTAATACTTCAAGACCATCTTCATAGCCGAACGGGGCATATACATCTGTTTTATCTAAATAAAAACTTGCTTTAAAATGTTCCTTAAAATGCGGATGAGTAGTTTCTAAGTCTAACTTTTTCTCTGGTTGATCAATGTACATAGTAATTGCCATTAAAATTTCCTCCATTCATGTGAAATCCTTTACATTCATCTTACCAAATTACTTGTTCTTTTGGAAGAAGAACAAATTATGACAAATTACCGACTCTTTTCTAAACACATTTTGCTTATTTGGTGTTTTTTTTAACGTTCCAGATTTATTAACACGTTTTTACACACTTTTTCATTAGTGAAATGTTAAATTTTATACTTTTGACCATTTTTTGGATTCATGGTTAAATAAAATTATGACTCGATATATGCAATCTTGTCTGTATAAATTATTAATCAACCACACACACTCGAAAACAAAAACCGCCATTTATCCCATTATGGCGGTTTTTGCGTGTTATTTTAAGTTTAAAACAGTGACTGCTTCAATATGTGTTGTCATAGGAAACATATCTACCGGCTGCACTTTCTTCGCTTCATAGCCGCCATCAGTCAAAATTTTCATATCGCGAGCTAATGTTCCTGGATTACATGAAACATATACTACTTTTTTTGGTTTCATTGCTAAAATTGTCTCTAGTAATTTTTCATCGCAACCTTTTCTTGGAGGATCCACGACTAATACATCTGCTGTTATTCCATTTTTGTACCAATTGGGAATCACTTCTTCCGCTTTACCAGTTTCAAAAGTAGTATTGGTTAATTCATTTAATGCTGCATTTGCTCGGGCGTCTTGAATCGCTTGATCAACTATTTCTACCCCGTAAACATGTTTCGCTTTTTTTGCAAGACATAGTGAGATTGAACCAATTCCACAATAAGCATCAATCACTGTTTCTTCTCCAGTTAATTCTGCAGCATCTAGTGCCTGCGCATATAAAATTTCTGTTTGAAGTGGGTTTACTTGATAAAAAGAACGCGCAGAAATGGCAAATCGAATGCCATGAATCGTATCTTCAATAATATCTTTTCCCCAAAGCGTCTTCGTACGTTCACCGAAAATCACATTTGTTTTATGAGAATTAATATTTTGTACAATAGAGGTTAATTCTAATTGTTCCGTTAAGTCACGAATAATTTCTTCTTTAAAAGGAATTCGATCTTTATTTGTCACAAGAACAATCATTAACTGCCCCGTAGTGTGTGCAAATCGAGTCATAATATGACGAATATCGCCTTTTCCAGTTTTTTCATTATATGGTTCTGTACCATATTTTGCAAGGATTTCTCGGGTTTTTTGTACAGCGAAATCACCTTGCTCATTATGAATAAGGCAAGTCGACATATCAATAATATCATGACTTCTTTTTTGGTAAAAACCTGCTGTTAATTTACCGTTAACAAAGCCAACTGGCACTTGAGATTTATTACGATAACGCCAAGGATTTTCCATTCCAAGTGTTTTTGGTACTTCTACTTCTAGCTTACCAATACGTTTCATCGTTTCTTCAACTTGATTACGTTTAAAGGCTAACTGTCCGTCATAACTTAAGTGTTGCAAGCTACAACCCCCGCATTTTGAATAGACATCACAGGGCGGCTCTACTCGATCTGAACTAACAATTTCAATATTTTCCATCCGAGCAAAACCGTAATTTTTATTTAATTTAATTATTTTTGCTGTTACTTTTTCGCCAGGTAAAGTGTTAGGTATAAAAAGTGGATACCCATCGATCTTACCAACACCACTTCCATCATGTGTTAAATCTTCAATAATAAGTTCTACAGATTGGTTCTTTTTTAAAAGGGATGCTTCCAAATTCCCTTGCCCCTCTCTTTGTTCTACTTAATAATATATTCGATACCAATTGGTTCTGTGATCATTTCTTCTTTTCGTTCCTTAAAAATCAGCATTGTGCTTTTTTGTAACGTAAAATCATATACAAAAGATTTCGGATAAATAGCAACATTTTTCATTGTTGTTAATTGTTTTGTATTGTCTGTGATAGTAAGTTTTTCTGGAATATTATTTGTAAATATATCCGTTGCAATCTCTGCATCATCACTGGAATAAGTGGTTTTTAAATCTAAAATAATATTGTTTCCGGAAAACGCTTTTACTTTCACTGGATTTTTTTCTGTTTTAACCGTACGTTCTCCACCAGTAATTTCGTAATTGGTTAAATTATTTTGAATAGACGAAGTGGGAAAACGATATTTTGTATTTGTGACATATTCAGAAACTTTTTTAGCTTCAATCCGCAGTCGATAAGCCTTTATTCCTTTATAACGATTACTTGATGTAGCCAGTTGTTCCAAAATTTCTTTGTTTGATGTTGCTATAATTAAATCTCCATTGGTTGCGATCGTTGCCTCTGTGTTCGCAGCCGGAATGGATAGGATTATATTTTCTTGTAATGGGATTTGCATTTGATTATTTACCCATACTTTATTACTTTCAATTAATTCTGTTTTACTTACTTCTGGCGATGGTTCTTCTGCATCTACTTGCCAAATAAAAAACAAAACTGTTGCGACTATTGCAATGATAAGAATAACTATTATCTTTGTGAATTTCTTAAAAACAGATTCACTTGCCATATCGCCTTCACCTCATTTCTTGTCAGAATATCTATTATACTTGTTTTAATTAAATAAGACAAATTTCTAACAAAAATTACATCTTTTTTACTATGTTTCATTTAGGACGTTTAGGCTAAAGAAAAAAACTACCAAATCTGGCAGTTTTTAGCTATTTTCTTTTATGAATAAATCGGTTGCTGGGATGTCATCTACACTAGCAAAAAACTCAATATGTTGTTTCAAGTTCTGGAATTCCATCGGAGTCTCACCGCCAAGTTCTCCGTCCAGATTAATCAACATTTTATCTTTTGAATGAACTACTACTTTTTCTGATTTCACATAAATCACATTTGGTTCTTTAATATGATCTCCTCTGAGCGCTAGTGTCACTAATCGGATGAATTCTGCTAAATTAACTTTTTTCACGATAATTAATGAAAATTTCCCATCATCCAGTTTGGCATCAGGGGCGATTTTTTCAAAACCGCCAATAGAATTAGTTAAGCCCAGTAGGAAAAACATAATTTCGCCTTCAAAAACGCCTTGATCATATTCAACCTTTACTTTAGTTGGTTTTAAAGATGGGAGCATTTCAATACCTTTTAAGTAGTATGCCAGTTGACCAAGCATTGTTTTTAGACGACTAGGCACATCATAAGTAAGTTCTGTTAGGCGTCCACCGCCACCTATATTAATAAAATAAGTATCATTTGCTTTACCTATGTCCATTGCTACGCTTTGACCTGCTGCAATTATCTTCGTTGCTTTTATCACGTCTCTTGGAACATGTACGGCTCTGGCAAAATCATTTGTCGTCCCAGTGGGAATAATTCCTACTTTAGGGCGATATTCTTGTTCTGCAATGCCGTTAATGACTTCGTTAATAGTTCCGTCTCCACCAGCAGCTACAATTAAATCATATCTAGCCTTAACAGCTTCTTCTGCTGCGTGTTTGGCGTCATCTGGTTCTGCCGTTGTTGCGTGTGCAGATGTTACATACCCTGCCTGTTCTAATATCGAAAGGACATCTGCAAGATTCTTCTTAATAATCTCTCTTCCAGACGTAGGATTGTAAATAACTCGAGCGCGTTTTTGCATTGTGTTCGTCCTCTCCTTACTCAAACAGCGTTGTTCAAAAGAAAAGCGCGTTTTGACACATGATAGTAATATTATAGCAAATTTCGTTTTAAATTCCTAATAAATAAAGTAGTGAAGCAAAAATGCTTCACTACTTATCATTAACGTTTATTCATTTCTTCCAGTAATAACTTGTTAACCATCGGCGGGTTCGCTTGGCCTTTCGTTGCTTTCATTACTTGACCAACAAGGAAACCAACTGCGCGATCTTTACCATTTTTATAGTCGGTGATAGATTGTTCGTTATTATCCAAAATTTCTCCAATAATAGTACGTAAAGCTCCTTCATCGGAAATTTGGACAAGCCCTTTATCTTTAACAACTTGCTCTGCATCGCCGCCATTTTGTGCTAATTCACGGAACACTTTTTTGGCAATTTTAGAGGAAATGGTGCCTGCTTCGATTAATTTAATCATCCCTGCTAGATTTTCAGGTGTTAATCCTGTTTCGTTTAGTTCTTTTTGTTCTGCATTGAGATAGGCAGAAACTTCACCCATCAACCAGTTAGAGGCTTGTTTAGCATCTGCTCTGGCTGCAAGAGTTGCTTCAAAGAAATCAGACATTTCTTTTGTGAGTGTTAGAACCATTGCATCGTATGCTGGTAAACCGAGATCATTTATATAACGAATTTGACGTTTATCTGGAAGTTCTGGAATTTCTGCACGAATGCGTTCTTTCCAAGCATCATCAATAAATAAATCTACTAAGTCTGGCTCTGGGAAATAACGATAATCATCGGATCCTTCTTTGATACGCATCAAGGAAGTTTTCCCAGTTGCTTCTTCAAAACGACGTGTTTCTTGTTCAATAATGCCACCAGAAAGAAGTACTTCTGCTTGGCGTTTTTCTTCATATTCAATACCTTTACGCACATTATTGAATGAATTTAGGTTTTTTAATTCTGTTTTTACACCAAATGCTTCTTGTCCTATTGGACGAATGGAGATATTGGCATCACAGCGCATAGAACCTTCTTCCATTTTCACATCAGAAACGCCTGTATATTGAATGATAGATTTTAGTTTTTCTAAATATGCATATGCTTCTTCAGCTGAACGAATGTCCGGCTCAGAAACGATTTCGATTAGTGGTGTTCCTTGACGGTTAATATCCACTAATGAGTAACCATGAGATGTATGGGTGTTTTTCCCAGCATCTTCTTCTAAATGAAGACGAGTAATGCCGATTTTTTTCTTTTTGCCGCCCACTTCGATTTCAATCCAGCCGTGTTCACCAATTGGTTTATCGAATTGAGAAATTTGATATGCTTTGGGATTGTCTGGATAAAAATAATTTTTACGATCAAATTTTGTATGTTCAGCAATTTCACAGTTAATTGCCATTGCTGCTTTCATACCATACTCTACAGCACGTTTATTTAAAACTGGTAAAACACCTGGCATACCTAAGTCTACCACGGTTGTATTTGTATTTGGTTCTGCCCCAAAATGAGCTGGCGCAGAAGAAAATATTTTTGAATTGGTTTTTAACTCTACGTGAACCTCAAGTCCAATAACTGTTTCAAAATTCATTGCTACGCCTCCTATAAGTTTGGTTTTTCTTTATGGAATGTTGTTTCTTGTTCAAATGCGTGCGCCACTTTGTATAGTAATGATTCTTCAAAGTAATTACCAATAATTTGTAAGCCAACAGGTAAGCCTTCTGAGAACCCACATGGAACAGAAATAGCTGGGACTCCTGCTAAGTTAATTGGAACCGTTAAAATATCATTAGAATACATCGTAATCGGATCATTAATCATTCCATCAATTTTAAATGCTGTTGTTGGAGAACTTGGGCCAATAATAACATCGTATTTTTCAAATACATTAACAAAATCTTGTTTAATTAGTGTACGTGCTTGTTGTGCTTTTTTGTAATAAGCATCATAATAACCGGAACTAAGTGCGTATGTTCCAAGCATAATACGACGTTTCACTTCATCTCCAAAACCTTCAGAACGTGTTTTTTTATAAAGTTCCTCTAAAGTATGTGCGTTTGGAGAACGATATCCGTAACGAACACCGTCAAAACGCGATAGGTTAGAAGAAGCTTCACTGGAGGCTAAAATATAATAGCTTGCTACACCATATTCAGAATGAGGTAAAGAAACTTCATCCCAAGTAGCGCCAAGTTTTTCTAATGTTTTAAGCGCATCTAAAACTGCTTGTTTTACGCCAGGGTCAACCCCTTCACCAAGATATTCTTTTGGAACACCAATGCGTAAGCCTTTAATATCTCCTGTTAAGTTATCTGAGAATCGTTCTACTGGTTGATTAATGGAAGTAGAATCATTCGCATCCAAACCAGAAATTGCTTCTAACAAATAAGCATTATCTTCTACATTTTTGGTGATTGGGCCGATTTGATCTAAAGAAGATGCAAAAGCAATTAAACCAAAACGAGATACACGACCATATGTAGGTTTCATTCCGACTACCCCACAAAAAGCTGCTGGTTGACGAATGGAGCCACCAGTGTCACTACCAAGTGAGAATAATACTTCTCCTGCCGCAACAGCTGAGGCACTCCCACCTGAAGAACCACCAGGAACTCTTGATAAATCCCATGGGTTATGTGTTTTGTGGAAATATGATGTTTCTGTAGAAGAACCCATCGCGAATTCATCCATATTTAGTTTTCCAATATTAATTGTTTGAGCATTTTTTAATTTTGAAACAACCGTTGCATCATAAATTGGGTCGAAGTTTTCTAAAATTTTACTTGCTGCTGTTGTACGCAAGTTTTTTGTAACGATATTATCTTTAATACCAATAGGAAGCCCTGCAAGCATATTATTTGGATCTATACCAGCATCTCCAAGCTCTTCTGCCACATCGAATGCTGCTTCTTTGTTTAAGGTAATAAATGAACCAACTTTATCCTCTACGGATTCAATTCGGTTGAATGATTCTGTTACTAAATCAAATGGTGTAATTTCTTTTTTTACTAATTTATCATGTAATTCTTTTACTGAAAAATCAAATAAGCCCAAAATATTTTCCCTCCTTAGCGTGTTTATTGTTCCATTATGGTTGGTACTTTAAACATGCCGTCTTGTTCATCCGGCGCATTTTTTAGTACTTCTTTACGATCAAGACCTTTCGTTGCTACATCTTCACGTAACACATTCGATACATCAATCGCATGACTAGTTGGTTCTACATTGTTTGTATCTAGTGTATTTAATTGCTCCACTAGCTCAATAATTTTACCAAGCTGACCAGCAAAAGCAGTTGCTTCTTTTTCTGATACTTCTAATTTGGCAAGATTTGCTACTTTCTCTACTGTTTCTTTAGATATATTTGACAAAATGCCATCCTCCTTTTTAGTGTTACTTTCTACGCGGTAGTACTTCCCGCCTTTTAAAAATGGGAAGAACTGTCCTCTCCTGCATAATTATACAACAGGAAAGAACAATTCGCATTGTTTTTTATTAATCGTAAATATGTGCGGTTGCTGCATCTTCGTTTGCTTTTCTAGTAATTAAGGCTGCAGGACCATCTGAAGTCGAAATATTTACTTGTAAGTCTGCGGTTTTTGGAATATGTTGACCAACTAAATCCGTCACATATTGGGTAAAGCCGATGATTTCAGCTTGACCATAAAATTGTAATGGAATATCAATATTAAGTTCTGCTAATTGTCCGTCTTCATATCTTCCACGTCCGACTACACCAGTAAAGTTTGGATAATAATCTTCTATTGCTTTTTTGAAGTTAAGGAAATTATCGTTGTCGGTTTTGTGATCTTTTGCAGATTCTGTTGATGGTAACACATAATTTTTTTCATCAATATTTTTCCAGTTCGACAAACTATCTCCACTTGCTGTTGTATACGAGATAAAATTACCCGGAGCTACAGCATCACGTGCACCTTGTTTATAAATAGCAATTGTCACTGGGACGTTTTCTAATCCCTTTGTTTGGCGAATTCGATTTAACACAGTAGTAGACATTTCTTTTCCTTGCGCAAGTAAGTCACTATCGCTAATTGCTTGCTCGTAAGTATCTCCAAATTTTTCTTTTTGATAATAGTCTACAGAGTTCATTGCAAGAGCAATCGAAATCCCGCCGAGAGCAACTGTATCTTTATCCGTTTGTTTCAAATAATCCTGTTCTAAAATATGCGCTAAATAAATAGGTTTGCGATCTTTTCCGTTTCCATTACTTTCAGGATTTAGACCATTAGGATTTTTCTTGCTTTTACGATCCAACCATTTTTCTAAAGTGTCTTTATCCAAATATTGTCCTTCTTGGAAAAGATAATTATCTGGAGAATATTCATTTTGAGAAACTCGCATTAAACCAGATTCTAGCTCATTAATATCATATCTAGAGTAAATATTCGATACAACAAGCCCACGAGATTTACTTGGTTTATACGGTAATACAGTTTTGTAATAATTGGATGAGATTTGATTTTTTGTCATGATGCCCGTTTCTGCTTTTTTATCATCTTTTTGTACCACTTTATCGTTGGAATCGAGTTTTGGGGCACAGCCAGAGAGAATAAGCGTTAAACCGAGCGCTGCAATTATGAGTTTTTTCATTAGTTTAATCCACCTTCGTCTGGTAAGTACTCTATTAAGTCTTCTTCGGACCAAATAGGAATTGCTAGTTCTTCCGCTTTGGCTAGTTTAGAACCAGCATCACTGCCAGCTACAACAACATCTGTTTTCTTACTGACGCTTCCAGAAACATTTCCGCCGAGAGATTCGATTAATGCTTTTGCATCATTTCGTGTTAACTTCTCTAGTTTCCCAGTTAAAACAACTGTTTTTCCTGCAAAAACAAGTTCTTCCTCGGACATGTCTTCTAGTTTTGGCCCTGTATAGGTCATATTCACGCCAGCCCTTTTTAGTTCTTCTAATAAATCATGTACTTCTTCATTCGCAAAATAAGTCACAATACTATCTGCCATTTTTTCCCCAATATCATTGATGCTTGTCAGTGTCTCTTTGTCTGCCATTTTTAAGTTATCCATTGTTTCAAAATGAACGGCAAGCGATTTGGCTGCTTTGGCACCAACATGGCGGATTCCCAAACCAAATAGTAATTTTTCAAGCGAATTTTGTTTACTTGCTTCGATGGATGCCAATAAATTGGTTACCGATTTCTCACCCATTCTTTCTAATTCTAACAGTTTCTCTTTGGAAAGGAAAAACAAATCTGCTACATCTTTAATTAAATGCTCTGAAAATAGCTGTATAATCACTTTTTCCCCAAGTCCATCAATGTTCATGGCATTTCTAGAAACAAAATGGATAAGTCCTTCTTTAATTTGAGCTGGACATTTGGGATTAATACATCTGAGCGCTACTTCTTCTTCTAAACGAACAAGTTCACTACCGCAAGTTGGGCAGTTTTTTGGCATATGAAAAGGTTCTTCACTGCCGCTCCGTTCTTCGGTAATACTTTTAATGACTTCTGGAATAATATCGCCTGCTTTTTTTATTAAAACAGTATCACCAATGCGGATATCTTTTTCTGTAATTAAATCTTCATTATGGAGCGACGCGCGGCTGACAGTAGTTCCAGCAACTCTTACTGGTTCTAGAACAGCTGTTGGAGTTATCACACCCGTTCTACCAACATTTAATTCAATATCAAGTAGTTTAGTTGGCACTTCTTCTGCTGGAAATTTATAAGCAATCGACCATCGTGGTGATTTAACGGTTGTTCCCATTTGTCGTTGTTGTTCTAAATCATTTAATTTTAAAACAATACCATCAATATCGTAGGCTAACTCAGCGCGTTTTTCTGTCCACTCATCAATATACGCATAGACTTCCTCTAAATTATTACAAAGTCGGCGCTCTTTATTGACTTTAAGTCCTAGCGTCTCCAACATGTCTAAGCCTTCACTATGAGTCGTAACTCCCATTTCCCCAAAATCAGCTACAGCATAAAGAAATATATCTAGGTTTCTTGATGCGGCAATTTTAGTGTCTAGTTGCCTGAGGGAGCCTGCCGCTGCATTTCGTGGGTTTGCAAATAGCATTTGACCTTCTTCTTCGCGTATCTCATTTAATTTTTGGAAAGATCGTTTTGGCATAAAAGCCTCACCGCGTACTTCAATAGAGAAATCCTTCTGAAGTTTCATTGGAATGGAGCGAATCGTACGCAAGTTTGCAGTGATATCTTCCCCAACCGTTCCGTCACCTCGAGTAGCCCCTTGTTTGTATTTTCCATTTTCATATTGAAGTGATACAGCCAAGCCATCAATTTTCAGCTCACACATATAAGCAATATCGTCACCAACTTTATCGCGAATTCGGCGGTCAAAATCAGCCAAATCATCTCGGTTAAAAGCATTGGCAAGACTTAACATTGGCGTGTCATGCGCTACTTTTGTAAAACCTTCTAACACTTCACCGCCAACTCGTTTTGAAGGAGAATCAGGTGTAACCCATTCAGGATGCGCTTCTTCTATTTTAAGTAGTTCTTGCATCTTTTGATCGTATTCCGCGTCTTCTACTGTTGGATTATCAATTACATAATAATCATAGCTGTATTGATCAAGTATGTTTATTAACTCCTCATACCGTTTTTTATCAGCCATTTCTTCACCTGCTTTTTATCAAATTTATACTTTTTCGATTGGCGCAAATTCTGCAAGCAATCTTTTGACGCCGGTTGGGCTTGGGAATGCTATATCCAGTTCCATTCCACTACCTTCTCCTTTGACACTTACAACCGTTCCTACGCCCCACTTCTTGTGACTAGCTTTATCACCGACTGTCCATCCAAGTGTTTCTGCACCTGATGATTTGTAAGCCGTTGTTGCTTTTTGTGGCATACGTGGTTTGGCATATGGTTTATCAGTTTTTAATTTATTTTCATTACCTAATTCTAGTAAATCTCGAGGAATTTCACCAATAAAGCGAGATTCTTGATTCGAGGATGGGCGACCGTAAAGCATACGTGAATACGCACTCGTTAAGAAAAGCTCTTCTTCTGCTCTAGTTATCCCAACGTAAGCAAGGCGTCGTTCCTCTTCCATTTCATCTTCTTCATAAATGGCTCTGGAATGAGGGAAAATCCCTTCTTCCATCCCAACTAAAAAGACAACCGGGAATTCTAACCCCTTGGCTGAGTGAAGTGTCATTAATGTCACAGCACCGTTTTGTTCTTCATTGTCTTCCTCTAACTTATCTACATCGGCAACAAGTGCTAAATCTGTTAAGAACGCGAGTAATGTTTTATCATCGTTCTCTTTTTCAAAGTTTTGTGTGACAGACAAAAACTCGTCGATATTCTCTAAGCGAGTTTGAGCTTCAATCGTTCGTTCATTTTTTAGCATTGCTCGGTAACCCGTTTTTTCGAGAATTTCTTCTACAAGTTCTGTTACTGACAAAAAGTCTTGCATTTGCGTGAATCCTCGAACCAAATCGTGAAAAGCGACTAAGTCTTTACTTATTTTAGCAGAAATTCCCGCCAATTCAATTCGATTTAGTACTTCAAACAAGCTTAAATCGTAAGCTGCGGCAACATTGTTTAGTTTTTCTAATGTGCCAGGCCCAACTCCACGTTTTGGTACATTAATAATACGTGTCAAACTAATGTCGTCTTCATTATTACTGATTAGACGTAAATAAGCCAAAATGTCTTTAATTTCTTTTCTGTCATAGAATTTCGTGCCGCCGACCATAGTGTAAGCCATATTTGACTTCATGAAATATTCTTCCATGACACGCGACTGGGCATTGGTTCTATAAAGAATAGCAAAATCAGAAAGTGGACGATTCGAATTGTTTACTTCTTCTTGGATTTTCATTACTACATAAGCCGCTTCTTCTTTTTCAGTTAACGCCTTATGGTAAAAAATCTTCTTCCCTTCTGCATTACTAGTCCAAAGATTTTTAGGTTTACGATTACCGTTGTTTTCGATGACACGATTTGCTGCTTCTAAAATACGTTTGGTCGAGCGGTAATTTTCTTCTAGTAAAATAGTCTTCGCATTGGGGTAGTCTTTTTCAAAGGACATTATGTTACTTATGTCAGCCCCGCGCCAGCCATAGATGGATTGGTCTGAATCCCCAACGACGCATAAATTTTTAAATCTGGAAGCAAGTAGTTTTACAAGCAAGTATTGTGCGTGGTTCGTATCTTGGTACTCATCCACGTGAATATATTGAAACTTACGCTGATAATATTCTAAAACGTCCGGAACTCGTTCAAATAATTGAATAGTCACCATGATCAAATCATCAAAATCAAGCGCTTGGTTTTTCTTCAGTTTCTTTTCGTATTTTTCATAGACTTCGCCGACCATTTTGTCATAGAACCCACTTGCTTCTTTCACATATTCGCTTGCTGTAATAAGTTCATTTTTTGCATTACTAATAGAAGCCAAAATACCCCGTGGCTCAAATTTCTTAGGATCGACATTCTTTTCCTTTAAAATACCTTTAATGACCGATAATTGGTCACTACCATCTAAAATTGTAAAATTACGTTCGTAACCAATTCGGTCTATATCGCGACGTAAGATTCTTACACACATCGAGTGAAACGTAGAAATCCAAATAGATTCTGCTTCACCGCCCATTAAATTACCAATCCGTGACTTCATCTCACGAGCTGCTTTATTTGTGAACGTAATCGCTAAAATATTATACGGATTCACACTACGTTCTCTCACTAAATAAGCTATCCGGTGTGTTAAAACACGTGTTTTACCACTTCCGGCACCAGCCATAATTAATAAAGGTCCTTCTGTACTTTCTACTGCTCTTCGTTGTTCAGGATTTAATCCGTCAACTAATTCTTTTGCATTCAATTGCATTCTCCTATACACCACCATACAAACATTTGTTCTTATTTTATCATACTACACCTTATATTCAAACCGTTTTCTTTGCAAAGACAGTTGTAGTTTCAAGTGCTTTTTCTATATCTTCATAAATTATATTGCCCACTATAATCGTATCTGCGTATTCGGCCATCTCAGCAGCTTGCTCTTTGGAACGAATCCCGCCGCCATACCAAAATTTTGTATCATCTAAAGCTGCACTTACTTTTTTTGCGACTTCCGGATTTCCATACATCCCACTATATTCTATATAAAAAATGGGCAGACGAAATATATTCTCCGCCAAACGTGCATAAGCAATAATATCTTCCTCTGTTAAGTCCGTCTTCGCTTCTGTCAATTGGGCAACTTTTGCATCTTTATTTAAAATTACATAACCTTCTGATGTAACTCGCTTCCAAGGGATAAACTCTCCCATTTCCTTGATTAATTCTTTGTGTAAACCATGTGTCCATTTGCTATTTTCCGTATTTAATACTACTGGAATTAAAAAATGCTCTGCTTCAGGCAAAATCATGGATTCATCGCTTACTTCAAGAAAAATGGGCAAGTCTGTTTCAGCTAACAATTCATACAAGTTTTCGACTGCTTCTGTTTGTAAATTATCTGTTCCACCAATAATAAATCCATCGGTCCCAGAATGAATGAGTCGTGTAACACTATTATGAGGTAAATTCTTTGCTGGGTCTAACTTGAATAAATGCTTCATTTGCTCCTCCAAGTCTCTATAATGGGATATCTTATTATAGCATTAGTTACATTTCATCGCACCCTTACAAGTGGAAATTTTAACTTTTTTTAAGCTTTTTTTATCAGTTGTAGTTGGGATAGCTTTTATTTTATGGTATGATGAGGAAAATTTGATTTTATAATGACATCAGGGTTTTTACATAGAAAAAAGGAAATGGGGATATTATGCAAGAAAACAGAGAAGAATGGGGCTCAAAAATCGGATTTATTTTAGCATCCGCTGGGTCTGCAATAGGTATCGGTGCGATTTGGAAACTGCCTTATGTGGCTGCAACTGCAGGAGGTGGCGCATTTTTCCTATTGTTTTTAGTTTTGACTTTACTCGTTGTTATGCCACTTTTGATTGCCGAATTTGTCATTGGGCGTGGTTCAGGCGGAGATGCTGTTCAAGCTTATAAAACGCTCGCTCCTTTGACAAAGTGGAATCTCCTTGGAAAATTAGGTGTCGTTGGCGCAAGTATTTTATTTTCGTTCTATAGTGTAGTTGGTGGTTGGATAATCACTTACTTAATAAAAACATTAGTTGGTGGTATCGCTGGAGAAAACCAAGCGAGTCTGCTACATGATTTTCAAGTGACGACAGCGAATCCATGGATATCTGTCGGTGCAACGATTCTCTTTATTTTACTTAATGTGATTGTCATTAGCCGCGGGGTTGTTAGCGGGATTGAAAAAATGAGTAAGTTTATGATGCCAGCTCTTTTTATATTATTTATTGTTTTGATAATCCGGTCCTTGACGCTTCCTGGGGCAATGGAGGGAGTAGCCTTTTTCTTACGACCAGATTTTAGCCATTTTACTGCTCAAACCGTCCTTATAACACTTGGTCAGGCATTCTTTTCCTTAAGTGTGGGGATTTCTGTAATGGTGACATACAGTTCTTATTTGAATCGCTCGGTTAGTTTACCACAGTCAGCGATTTCGGTTTCACTAATGAATGTGTTTGTTTCACTCCTTGCTGGGTTAGCAATTTTTCCAGCAGCTTTTTCGTTTAATATTACACCAGATGCAGGACCTGGATTGCTATTCGTTATTCTGCCATCCATTTTTAACCAAATGCCATTTGGAATGTTGTTCTTTATTATATTTTTGATTTTATTCTTATTCGCTGCTTTAACATCTAGTTTCTCGATGCTTGAAGCGACAGTTGCGCCACTGATGAATGCTGGTGTAAATCGTAAAAAAGCAAGCCTCTTGATGGGACTAGTGATCGTTATAATGGCTATCCCAAGTGCACTAAGTTTTGGCGTTTGGAGTGACGTTCAACTATTTGGACTGAGTATTTTTGATGCTGCTGATTTTCTTGTATCAAATATTATTTTACCAGTAGGCGCCTTATTTATTGCGATTTTTGTTGGCTATAGACTACCACGCGAAATGCTTTTAAAAGAATTTACAACCAGTAGCCATTTTGGTAAAAAAATGTTTATTCTTTGGCTCTTTTTAATTAAATATATTGCTCCCATTGCCATTATTTTTGTTTTTCTATCCGCAACTGGATTGATGGATTTCTTCTTTTAATGAAAAAAGCAATCACGCTAAATAATAAGCGGATTGCTTTTCTTATATTGCCATAAGGACGATACTAGCTACACAAATCAGGATTCCACTAAGGCCAATTGTCGTTCCAATTGCTCGCTTTTCTCTCACATTTGCTAGTGTTGTGAAAATAAAACAAATAATAAAGACCCAGTGCCAAAGTAATGAAAAATCAAGTCCTGTGCCAGTAGTAAACATATTAATCACAAAATAAATAACTGCAACAGCAAGAATAGAGATGATCACAACCTGATAGGTTTTACTCTTAAACTTTTTCAACTTCCATCCCGACCAATCTTATTCTGGCTTCGTCATTCTTGAAAATACTACATCGTACATATCATTGCCATAATGAAGTGAACGTTTTACACGTGAAATGGTTGCTGTACTTGCACCTGTTTCCGATTCAATCACATTATATGTTTTTCCATCATGAAGCATTTTTGCTACTTGGAAACGTTGAGCCATGGATTGTATTTCATTCACTGTACAAACATCGTCAAAAAAAGCATAACATTCTTCTAAATTCTCAAGAGTTAAAATCCCTTGGAAGAACTCATCCAATCCTTGTCCACGCAACTTCTCTATTTGCATAACTTTACCTCCAAATAATCTCATATATCCTACTTTCATATTTTAACGTACCAACGTGTAAAACACAAACGTTTCTCTTCACTAAATAAACAAAAAAAGTACTATCTGAGAATTTTATTCCAAGATAGTACTTATTTTTATTCTGCTTTTGTACCAATATCCATTCGATAAAAGAAGTTTGGGTTATCGAGTTTTTCCATTTCTGGATAAAGTAATGTACGCGCTCTAATCATCGTTTCTGCTTCTTTTGCTAGTAGTAAAACACGTCCGCCATTAGAGAGAAAGTCGCCACTTTCATTTTGTTTTGTCCCCGCATGATAAATCACAACATCATTTGAAATATCTGCCAAACCAGTTAGTTTATTCCCTTTTTCATAATGTTCTGGGTAACCAGCACTTGCTAAAACAACACCTAGCGTAATACCTTCTTTTTTAAAGCGAACATCTGGTTTTTCGTTATTTAGTAAAGCCTCAATAAGAGCTGCAAAATCACTTTCTAAACGAGGCAAGACAACTTGTGTTTCTGGATCTCCAAATCGTGCATTAAATTCAATTACTTTTGGTCCACTTTCGGTTAAGATAAGTCCCGCATAAAGGATTCCACGGAAGTAACGGCCTTCATTGACCATCCCTTTTGCAGCTGGACGAAGAATGTTTTTAACGGCTTCTTCTACTACAGTTTCAGAAATATGTGGGACCGGTGAATAAGCGCCCATTCCACCAGTATTAGGTCCTTTATCTCCTTCATACGCACGTTTATGATCTTGCGCAATCGCCATTGGGTAAACTTCCTCACCATTCACAAAAGCCATCAGTGAAAACTCTTCACCCGCTAAGAAGTCTTCAATAACCACCTTAAGAGATGCGTCACCGAATTTTTCTTCTAACATCATATCTTTTAACGCAAGAACAGCTTCTTCCATTTCTAGCGCTACTGTGACGCCTTTTCCTGCTGCGAGTCCATCTGCTTTGATAACGATTGGCACACCACGCTCATCCAAGTATGCTTTAGCTTCCTCATAATCTGTGAAGGTTCTAGATGCTGCAGTTGGAATAGCATATTTCTCCATAAATTGTTTCGCGAAATCTTTACTACCTTCAATTAAAGCTGCATTTGCTTTTGGACCAAATGCTTTGATTCCGGCTTCTTCTAAAGCATCGACTACCCCTTCTAAAAGAGGTACTTCAGGTCCAACGATAACAAAGCCAATAGATTTTTCCTTAGCAAAAGCAATTAAAGCTGCTTTATCCGTTTCAGAAATAGCCACTAACTCTATGTCGTCCAAACGCATTCCATCATTTCCTGGAGCGCAGTAAACTTTTTCGACATTGTTTGATTCTAATAATTTTTTACTAATGGCATGTTCTCTACCACCACTACCAACTACTAATAAGTTCATTTGATTACACGTCCTTTTTATGAGGATTAATGTTTGAAGTGTCGTACATGAGTTAGGACCATTGAAATCCCATATTTATCTGCCATTGCAATTGATTCTTTATCTTTAATAGATCCACCAGGTTGAATAATTGCTGTAATTCCCGCTTTTGCTGCTGCTTCCACTGTATCGTCCATTGGGAAAAAAGCATCTGATGCAAGAACGGCGCCTTTCGCTTTTTCACCGGCTTGTTCTAGCGCAATCAAGGCCGAACCAATTCGATTCATTTGGCCAGCACCAATCCCAAGTGTTTGTTTATCAGAACCAACAACAATCGCATTAGACTTCACATGTTTCACAATTTTCCACTGGGCAAGTAGAGCTTTCATTTCCGCTTCTGTTGGCTGTTTTTCTGTTACTACTTCATAGCCCGCACTATCTTCCACAAAAGAATCGCTCGCTTGAATGAGAAGCCCACCATTTACAGATGTTTTTTCCAAACTTTCCACCGAACCAGCAAATGGAACAGTTAGCAATCGAATATTTTTCTTTTTCGCTAAAATGGTAAAAGCTTCTTCTGAAAAACTTGGTGCAATAATGATTTCCAAGAAAATTTTACTCATATGTTCCGCTGTTTTTGCATCCACTTCTTTATTTAAAGCAACAATCCCACCAAAAATAGAGGTTTCATCTGCTTCATAGGCTTTTAAATAAGCTTCTTCAATATTTTCGCCAACACCAACGCCGCATGGATTCATATGTTTTACTGCCACCGCAACTGGCTCCGTAAATTCATTCGCAATTTTAAGAGCAGCATCTGCATCACGAATGTTGTTATAAGACAATTCTTTGCCGTGTAATTGTTTAGCAGCACTAATAGAGTTTAGAAGCGCTACTGGTTCTGTATAAAAAGCTGCATCTTGGTGAGGATTTTCACCATAACGCAAGGCTTGTTTTCGATTATAAGTGAATGTCACTTTTTCTGGGAAAGTTTCTCCAGTAATTTTTGTTAAGTATTCTGCAATGACAGCATCATAAGCCGCTGTATGCCGAAATACTTTGGCAGCTAGGCGTTGTCTTGTTTCAAATGTAGTTGCTCCGTGCTCTTTTAGTTCTGTAAGTACTGTATCGTAATCAGCTGCATCCACTACTACTGTTACTGCTGCATAATTTTTCGCAGCTGAGCGTAACATCGAAGGCCCTCCAATATCAATATTTTCAATTGCTTCTTCTAATGTAACACCCGGTTTTTGAATGGTTTCTTGGAAAGGATATAAATTAACGACGACTAAATCAATTGGCTCAATATCGTGTGCCGCAATAGCTTCCATATGTTCCGCTGTGTCACGTCTTGCAAGTAAACCGCCATGAATTGCTGGATGAAGCGTTTTTACTCGGCCATCAAGCATTTCTGGAAATTTAGTTACATCTTCTATGCCAGTCACGGGTATGCCGGCTTGTTCAAATGTTGCTTTTGTTCCACCAGTTGAAATAATTTCTACACCAAGCTCTACTAATTTTTCTGCAAATGGCACGATGCCGTTTTTATCTGATACACTAATAAGCGCTCTTTTCATGATAATTAATCGTTCCCTCCATTTTGAATTAATCCTCGAATCACTTTTGGATAAAAAATATGTTCTATTTGATGGATTTTTTTCGCTAAAGTATCTACTGTTTCCGCTTTATCAATCGCCACTTTCACTTGATCAATAATCGGCCCTGTATCCATTCCAGCATCTACAAAATGCGCTGTAACACCCGTTTCTAAAACATTCGCCCGAATCGCTTGACCAATCGCATCTTTCCCTTTGAACTCAGGTAATAGTGATGGATGTAAGTTAACGATTTGCTCTGGAAATTCTGCAAGTAATGTTGGCCCAATTAAGCGCATATATCCCGCAAGAACTAATAAATCAATTTCTAATCCTCGTAGTTCCAGCAAAATTTCCGTTTCAAAAGCTTCCTTATCCAAATAATTTTTCGCTTCAAAAAGGAAAACCGGAATATGTGCCTTATTCGCACGTTCTAAAACATACGCATTCGGTTTATCACAAACAAGTAATTTCACATGAGGCTTAATGAGCTTATCGTCCACTAAAGCTTGAAAATTCGAACCGTTCCCAGAAGCAAAAATGGCTATATTCATTTGTTTAAGCCTCCTGAAAAGATAACCGAATCGTTTTCACGTGTCGTCACTTCACCAATAACATAGGCTGCTTCACCGTTTTGGACAAGTACTTCTAATGTTTTTTCAACATCCTCTTTCTTAACTGCCAAAACCATACCAATACCCATGTTGAAAATTTCATACATTTCAAGCTCGTTTAATTGACCATATTTTTGCATGACGTCAAAAATCGGAAGAATCGGCCATGATCCAAGCTCCACTTTTACTGCTAAATCTTTCGTTAACATCCGTGGTAAATTTTCTACAAATCCGCCACCAGTCACATGTGTAATTCCGTGAACATCCACTTTTTTTAAGACTTCTAAAACTGGCTTCACATAAATGCGTGTTGGTTTAAGCAGTTCCTCCACAAGTGGCACATCTAGTTCCGTAATTTCTGCATTGAGCTTAAAGTCATTGTCTTTGAAGAAAATTTTCCGAACAAGAGAATAACCATTACTATGAATCCCGCTTGAGGGAATACCAATTAGTGTATCTCCCGCTTTGACAGCACCTTCTGTAATCAGTTTCTTTTTCTCAACAGCCCCAACAGTAAAACCAGCTAAATCGTAATCGTCCGCTCCATACATATCTGGCATTTCCGCCGTTTCTCCGCCAATTAACGCTGCTCCTGCTTGTTCGCAGCCATCAGCCACACCCTTAACAATTTGTTCCATTTTAATAGGATCAGTTTTACCTGTTGCGATATAATCTAAGAAAAATAATGGCTCAGCCCCTTGAGCTAAAATGTCATTAACGCACATTGCCACGCAGTCAATCCCGATAGTATCATGCTTGTCTGCTTCAATAGCCAAAAGTAATTTCGTTCCAACTCCATCAGTACCAGAGACAAGGACAGGCTCTTTTAAATTCAAACTACTTAAGTCAAACATGCCTCCAAAAGAACCAAGTGCTCCCATCACGCCCATCCGCTCAGTTCTAGCCACATGTTTTTTGATACGTTCGACTACTTGATAGCCAGCTTCTACATCCACGCCTGCTTTACTATATGCATTCTCTGCCATTCGATTTGTCACTCCTCATTATTTTTCTGCTTCTAAGCTCGCTAAATATTCCGCTTCATAATCGTATAAAGGGGTTGGATAATCACCGTTAAAATAAGCCATACAAAGTCCGCCGTATGGTTCATTCGGATACGGTCTTCCAATCGAATCCACTAAACCTTCTTCACTCAAATACTCTAATGAATCCGCCCCTATAATTCGGCAAATTTCATCAACAGAATAATTAGATGCAATTAATTCATTTCGCGTTTGAATATCAATTCCATAAAAACAAGGAAAAGCAAGTGGTGGGGAAGCAATACGAACATGAACTTCTGCTGCTCCTGCTTCTCGTAAAAGTTGCACAATTCGTTTACTCGTCGTTCCACGGACAATCGAATCATCAATCATGACAACACGTTTCCCTTCTACAACTCCGCGCACCGCAGAAAGCTTCATTCGGACACCTTGCTCTCTAAGTTCTTGTGAAGGTTGGATAAAAGTTCTTGCCACATATCTATTTTTGATAAGACCAAGTTCGTAAGGCAGTCCAGCTTCTTCAGCATACCCAATCGCTGCAGAAATACTCGAATCCGGTACACCAGTCACAACATCTGCATCAATAAAAGCTTCTTTTGCCAACCTTTTCCCAGAACGTTTTCTTGCCGAATGGACGTTAATCCCAGCAATATTAGAGTCTGGTCGAGCAAAATAAATATATTCCATGCTACAAATTGAATGCGTCACATTTTCCGTGAATTTTTCAATTCGTAGTCCGTCATTATTAATAATAATTAGTTCACCTGGTTCTACATCACGCACAAATTCTGCGCCGACTGTTTCAAAAGCACAAGTTTCCGAAGCTACAACATAAGAATCACCAATTCGGCCAATCGAAAGCGGCCTAAAACCATTTGGATCAAGTGCAGCATACATCGTATCTTCCGTAAGAAGCATATAAGCAAAGCCACCTTTAACTTTGTTTAAAGCCACTTTTAAATCTTCTACAAAGTCCCCTGTATGGCTACGTTTGATTAGATGTGCTAATACTTCTGTGTCTGAACTCGTTTGAAAAATAGCGCCTTCTTCTTCTAATTCACGGCGTAAACTTTTCGCATTAACTAAATTTCCATTATGTGCAAGCGCTAAAGAAGAACTATGAAAGTGAAATAAAAATGGTTGCACATTCCCTAAGTTTTTTTGACCAGCTGTTGCATAACGAACATGGCCGATTGCTGCCTTACCTTTTAAATCGTCTAGTTCACCGTGCTTAAATACATCTGCTAAAAGCCCTAGATTACGATGACCTTTTAGCGTTTCTCCATCTGTTGAAACAATTCCGGCACCCTCTTGCCCGCGATGTTGTAAACTATGCAACCCATAATAGGTGATTTCTGCTGCATTAGGATGATCCCAAATACCAAAAATACCACATTCTTCATTAAGTCCTTTTACTTCAGCAAGCATGGAATAGCCCCTTCCCAAATGGATCGTAAATCAGTCGTACTAGCTGTTACCTCTTCTTCCTTATATTTCACACGAATCGTTTCATCTGCTGTTACTACTCCAAGTCGATATACTTTTTCTTGTTCCATTATTTTAGCAAAAACAGCTTCATTTTCAGGTTTTACCGAAACTAAGAAGCGCGATTGTGATTCACTGAAAAGCTGATTTAATGCAAATGGCACTTCTACATCCGCGCCAAGACCTGCTTTAAAAGTCGCTTCCGCAAGTGCAACCCCGAATCCGCCTTCTGCTAAATCGTGACTAGAAGAAACTAATCCTTCGCGAATCGCTGTTAAAAGTAACTCTTGATATTTCTTCTCTGTCGTTAAATCTAATTCTGGCGCGCGTCCGCTAATTTTCCCTTGTTGTAATTTCTGTAATTCTGAGCCATTATATTCCGCTTTTGTTTCACCAATTAAGAAAATCACGTCACCACTGTTTTTAAAATCTTGCGTGGTAATATGCGCCAAGTCTTCTACTAAACCAACCATTCCAATGACTGGTGTTGGATAAATTCCTGTTCCGTCAGTTTCATTATAAAGCGACACATTCCCCGAAATAACAGGCGTATCTAATTCTAAACAAGCTGCGCTAATACCATCTGCTGCTTTTTCAATTTCCCAAAATATTTCTGGTTTTTCTGGATTACCAAAGTTTAGTCCGTCTGTAATAGCTAATGGTTTCCCACCAGAACAAACGATATTACGCGCTGCTTCTGCAACCGCTATTGCTCCACCGACCTCTGGATCAAGATATAAATAGCGCGAATTACAGTCCGTTGTCATCGCTATTGCTTTCTCTGTTCCACGCACACGAACAATCGCCGCATCCGAGCCAGGAACAACAGCTGTGTCCGTCCGAACTTGATAATCGTACTGTTCATAAATATGTCGTTTACTTGCAATCGTTGGCTGAGCAAGCAATTCTTTCCACACTTCGACCACATCTTCCATCACCGGCACAAAAGGCTGTTCTTCTTGAAAAGCCTGATAACGAGCTGGTTCTGTGGAAGGTTTATGATAAACCGGCGCGTCTTCCGCAAGTGCATCCACAGGCACATTAGCAACTACTTCACCATGATGAATAATTTTGTACATCTTATCATCGGTTACTTTACCAATAACGACAGCCTCTAAACCGTAACGGTCAAACAATGCTTGAATTTCATCTACATGACCTTTTTTCACACATAGAAGCATCCGTTCTTGAGATTCTGAAAGCAACATTTCATACGGTGTCATATTTAATTCTCGTTGCGGCACATCATCCATAATTAATTCCAAGCCAGCACCAGCTTTTGACGCCATTTCAGAACTCGAACTAACGAGACCAGCTGCCCCCATATCTTGAATTCCCACTAAAATATCCGAATGATCACGAATCACATCTAAACAAGCCTCGAGCAACAATTTCTCCATAAAAGGATCACCCACTTGCACAGCAGAACGTTGTTGTTCGCCTTCTTCACTAAACTCTACAGAAGCAAAAGTGGCACCATGAATCCCATCACGACCAGTTTTCGCACCTACATACATAACCGGATTGCCAATTCCTTTTGCTTGTCCTTTTTGAATATCTTTTGCTTCAATTAAACCTACACACATCGCATTCACTAGCGGATTCTTTGTATAACAAGGATCAAATTGGATTTCGCCGCCAACAGTAGGAATCCCAATCGAATTACCGTATCCCGCGATCCCAGCAACCACTTCACTCACTAAGTATTTCGAATGAGGTGTATCTAGCTCTCCAAAACGAAGCGAGTTTAGCATCGCAATCGGTCTAGCTCCCATTGAAAATACATCGCGAATAATTCCCCCAACACCAGTTGCCGCACCTTGATACGGCTCTACATATGAAGGATGATTATGACTTTCAACTTTAAAAGCAACGCCTAAACCATCACCAATATCTACAATCCCCGCACCTTCACCTGGACCTTGCAATACTTGTTTTCCTTCTGTCGGAAATTTCCGAAGTACTGGTTTCGAGTTTTTATAACTACAATGTTCGGACCACATAACCGAGAAAAGTCCTGTTTCTGTATAATTAGGCTCGCGTCCAAGAATGGAACAAACAAGCTCATATTCACTATCCGTTAAACCCATTTCTTGATATATCTTTTGTTCTTTAATTTCTTTTGTAGTTGGCTCCATGTTAGGCATTTACTTGTTCCTCCTTCCAAGCTTGTACAATCGATTGGAAAAGTCTTAACCCATCTGTACCACCAATAATATCTTCTACTGCACGTTCTGGATGCGGCATCATCCCAAGCACATTTCCACGTTCATTAACAATACCAGCAATATCCGCACGACTTCCATTTGGATTAACACTATCATATGTAAAAACAATCTGATTATTTTCTTTTAATTTCAAAAGTGTTTCATCGTCACAATAATAATTACCTTCCCCATGAGCAACCGGCACATGAATAACCTCATTATCTTCATAAAGTCCAGTAAATATCGTATTACCATTTACCACACGAAGCGGCACCGTTTTGCAAATAAAATGTAAATTATTATTTCTAATTAAAGCACCTGGTAGCAATCCAATTTCCGTTAAAATTTGGAATCCATTACATACACCAAGCACTGGTTTCCCGGTTTCAGCAAAGCGTAAAACTTCGGGCATAATACTTGAAAATTTCGCAATCGCGCCAGTTCGCAAGTAATCTCCATAAGAAAATCCACCTGGAAGTAATACTGCGTCAAAGCCTTCAAGACTCGTTTCCGCATGCCATACATATTCCGCCTCCTCGCCAAGAGAATCGCGAATCGCATGTAACATATCAAGATCACAATTAGAACCTGGGAACTGAATGACAGCAAATTTCATCTTTTAAGCCTCCTCGATTTCATATCGGTAATCTTCCATCACCGGATTTGTTAACAATTTATCACACATTTCATTCAATACTTCATGAATATCTCTATCAGATTTCGCTACTTTTAATTCCATAAACTTACCAATACGAACATCTTCCACTTCTACGTAACCCATACTTTTCGCTGCATCTTTTACAGCGACCCCTTGTGGATCTAATACGCTTTTCTTTAAAGTGACATAAACTTTGACATTATACATTTTGTGGCCTCCTAGTTTTGAACTTGCTTTAATCGATTCAATACTTCTGTATACACATCTGTTAAATTGCCAATATTCCGACGAAAGACATCCTTATCGAGCTTTTGCTTTGTTTCCTTGTCCCAAAGTCTGCATGTATCTGGTGAAATTTCATCCGCTAGTAAAATATTTCCGTCCGCATCACGACCAAATTCTAACTTAAAATCAATCAGCGTAATATTCATTTGATTAAATAACACTTGTAAAACCTCGTTAATGGACCGAGCTGCCTTCCGAATCACTTCCATCTCATTCGTTGTCGCAATTTCTAAATAAAGCACATGGTCATCATTAATAAATGGATCATCTAGCGCATCCTCTTTATAATAAAATTCTACTATCGCAGACGGAATTTCCTCGCCTTCTTCTTTCCCAAGACGCTTTGCAAGGCTCCCTGCTATCACATTACGAACTACCACTTCAAGCGGAATAATAGATACTTCTTTAACCAATTGTTCCGTTTCTGAAATCGCTCGAATAAAATGACTTCGAATTCCTGCTTCTTCTAAATAAGAAAAAATAAGTGCTGTGATTTGATTATTAAGCTCACCCTTACCAGCAAAAGATTCTTTACGGACGCCATTAAGCGCAGTCGCGTCATCTTTATAAGCAACCCGCAAGACACCTGCTTCTTCTGTTTTAAAAAGTTGTTTTGCCTTACCTTCATAAACCAGTTCATTAGTCACAATAATTTATCTCCTTATAAATTACTTAACCTCTTTGAAAAAATAAATATCAAAGAGGTTAGGTTGTATTCTGTCCGTAATTATAATCCTAAGCGATCAAAAATTAAGTCGACATTCTTCAGGTGATAGTTGTAATCAAAGCAGTCTGCAATTTCTTCTCTAGAGAGGTTTTCAGTAATGGTCGTATCTTGTTCTACTAATTCACGGAATGGTACTTGCTTTTCCCAAGCTTCCATTGCTCTTGGTTGTACGACATCATATGCCGCCTCACGAGCTAAGCCTTTATCAATAAGTGCCAACAAGACACGTTGTGAATAAATAAGCCCAAGCGTTCTATCCATATTGCGTTTCATATTCTCTGGGAATACCGTCAAGTTTTTCACAATATTACCAAAACGATTTAATATATAATCAAGTAAAATAGTGGAGTCCGGCAAAATAATCCGTTCAGCTGAACTATGAGATATATCACGCTCATGCCAAAGTGGTACATTCTCATAGGCTGTAACCATATGACCACGAATAACGCGTGCTAGTCCAGTGACATTTTCAGAACCAATTGGATTGCGTTTATGTGGCATTGCAGAAGACCCTTTTTGTCCTTTTGCAAAAAATTCTTCTACTTCACGTACTTCACTTTTTTGTAAAGCACGTACTTCTACCGCAAATTTTTCTACAGAAGTTGCAATTAGCGCAAGCGTTGCAAGGTATTCTGCATGACGATCACGTTGCAAAGTTTGGGTGGAAATCGGAGCGGGTGTTGTTCCTAATTTTTCACATACATAGGCTTCCACAAATGGATCAATGTTTGCATATGTCCCAACTGCACCAGAAATTTTCCCAAACTCTACACCATCAGCTGCAAAGTTAAAACGTTCTAAATTACGTTTCATTTCCTCGTACCATAAAGCTAGTTTTAAACCAAAAGTAGTAGGCTCGGCATGAACCCCATGCGTACGACCCATTGTTACAGTATATTTATGTTCTTTCGCTTTTTCCCCAATAATCGCAATGAAATTCTCCAAATCTTTTCGTAAAATCTCATTCGCTTGTTTTAGTAAGTAAGAATTGGCAGTATCTACTACATCTGTTGAAGTTAAACCATAATGAACCCATTTACGCTCTTCGCCAAGTGATTCAGAAACCGAACGAGTAAACGCCACAACATCATGTCTTGTTTCTAATTCAATTTCATGAATACGATCAACATCAAATTTAGCATTAGCACGAATCTTCTCTACGTCTTCTTTTGGAATGTCCCCAAGTTCCGCCCAAGCTTCACAAGCTAAAATTTCCACTTCTAACCATGCCTGGTAACGATTTTGTTCTGTCCAAATGTTGCCCATTTCTTTACGAGTATAACGTTCTAACATCCTTTTAAATTCCTCCAGTTACTTCCAAATTTGCGTTTCTTCTATCTCACTCAAAATCGCTTTTGGCTCATCAGTCAAAACAGTAATATGACCCATTTTGCGATTAATTTTTGCTTCTTTCTTACCATAATAATGTACAAACCACTGTGGATACTCAGCCATATGTTCATTCACTGCTTCCACATGCTGCCCTAAAATATTAATCATTACAGCTGGTTTCAATAGCTCTGGTTTTACGAGCGGCAAGCCAACAATCGCACGGATATGCTGTGTAAACTGAGAAATCGAACAAGCTTCTATCGTGAAATGTCCGGAATTGTGAGGTCTAGGAGCAAGTTCATTCACATAAATTGCACCAGAATTAGTCACAAACATTTCTACGGCCAAAACTCCACATAATTGAAGTACATCAGCCAATTTTTTAGCAATTTCTTCCGCTTCCTCATGTACATCATCAGTCACATTCGCAGGCGCAATCGTTGTATGCAATATATTATTCACATGCACATTTTCAGCCACAGGGAATGTTTCTACCTGCCCATCTAAATTCCGTGCTACAACAATGGAAATTTCTTTCTCAAACGGAATCCATGCTTCCAGTACACACGAACCGTATCGCAACAGTCGTGCAGCTGTATCAATATCATTCGCATCATGAAGAACGACTTGACCTTTGCCATCATAACCACCTTGAGCCGTTTTCAGTACTGCTGGATAACCAATACTTTTTATATCACTCTCTATTTCTTCTTTATCAACAATGACGGCATACGGAGCAATATTAATATTCGCAGATTCCAAATACGCTTTTTCTAAAATTCTGTCCTGCGTAATCGAAAGCAATTCCGAACCTTGTGGCACCGATACTAAATTTTGTGTCATTTTTAAAGCATCGTAGTCAATATTTTCAAATTCATATGTAACTACATCTGCTTTTTCTGATAGTTCACGTAAAGCTACTTTATCATCATAATCCGCAACAATTTGCTCATCACTTACTTGAGCAGCTGGGCAGTCAGCAGTTGGATCAAGAACAATAATTCGATAACCCATTGCTTTTGCAGCAAGTGCCATCATACGTCCAAGTTGCCCACCACCAATGATACCAATAGTATTATTTGTCAGTAAAAATTTTTTATCCAAGAGAATCACTACTTTCTAGAACTGTTTCTTCTAGTGTAGCACGTCTATTTTGCAATCTGTTAGTAATTGCCTCGTCAGTAATCGATAAAATTTGCGCCGCCAATAGTCCAGCGTTCACTGCACCACTGTCACCAATTGCAACAGTAGCAACTGGAACTCCTCCAGGCATTTGCACAATGGATAATAATGAATCCATTCCATTAAGCGCTTTTGACTTAATAGGCACACCAATAACAGGCAATGTTGTCTTAGCAGCAACCATACCTGGCAAATGTGCCGCACCTCCAGCACCCGCAATAATAATTTTCAAACCACGTTCCCGCGCTTGTTCTGCATATTGAAACATTAAATCCGGTGTACGATGAGCTGAAACCACTTTTTTTTCATAAGCTATTTCTAATTCATCTAATACATCACATGCTTTTTTCATTGTATCCCAGTCTGAGGTACTCCCCATAATGACACCAATTTCCGCAGGCATTCCGTGATCAACTCCTTAATAATCTCTTTTCGACTCCTTCATTCTAACAATAGCCATCTCAATTGTCAACGGAAAATCGAACATTAAATTGTTACATTTTGTTAACGTTCGTGTTTTGCTTCATTTCCTTTAGTTATGTAGCACTTTTCACTAAATATGCAAAAAAAGAACCTACCATTATAGGTAAGTTCCATTTTATTTTCTAACTTGTTTTATCCAAAAGCCACCATGAATTTGTTTTGGCTCAGAAGAAACAATAAACGCTCCATTATCAATTTCAATAATTTGTTTATATAATTTCCGTTCATTTTTTCTTTGTGTTAAAATTTCAAGCATCATTCGCTCTCCGTCCCGACCACTAGCAATCCAACTTGTCACACCATAGCCCAAGTCGCGAATTTGATTAGGTAAATCCAAGTTATATTCTTTTGTGATAACATTTACCGTAATATACCCTAAAGCAATTCGTTCTTCAATTTTCATTCCCACGATAACCCCAACACCAAAACCAATCGCATAAGCTAAGACGTTTGCTATATTATTTAAGTTATCTAATACTAAACTGAGCGCCACTACATAAATAATCATTTCAAACACACTAGAAAGCGCGGCTAAGTAACGATACCCTTTCATCGTAAGTAACAGTCTCACCGTATAAATCGTCACATACAAGATATTCACAACAAAAATTGTCACTACTATAAATAAACCATTATCCACTAAAATACCCCTCCAACTAAAATACTACATCCGAACACTTCTATTTGCTAGTCTTTAATTAATATAACATCCAAAAAGATAGCTGACAAAAGAAACACTTCAACAAAAAAAGCCCTAAATAATTAGGACTTTTTAAATTGCCCGGCAGCGACCTACTCTCGCAGGGGGAAACCCCCAACTACCATTGGCGCAGAGAAGCTTAACTACCGTGTTCGGGATGGGAACGGGTGTGACCTTCTCGCCATAACTACCAGACAATATACAGTTGTTGAAAGATTGCTCTCTCAAAACTAGAGAAGAAAGGGTTCAGTTAGGTAACTTCGTTTCATTTTTTGGTTAAGTCCTCGATCGATTAGTATTTGTCCGCTCCATGTATCGCTACACTTCCACTCCAAACCTATCTACCTGATCATCTTTCAGGGATCTTACTTTCCGAAGAAATGGGAAATCTCATCTTGAGGGGGGCTTCACGCTTAGATGCTTTCAGCGTTTATCCCTGCCACACATAGCTACCCAGCGATGCTCCTGGCGGAACAACTGGTACACCAGCGGTGTGTCCATCCCGGTCCTCTCGTACTAAGGACAGCTCCTCTCAAATTTCCTGCGCCCGCGACGGATAGGGACCGAACTGTCTCACGACGTTCTGAACCCAGCTCGCGTGCCGCTTTAATGGGCGAACAGCCCAACCCTTGGGACCGACTACAGCCCCAGGATGCGACGAGCCGACATCGAGGTGCCAAACCTCCCCGTCGATGTGGACTCTTGGGGGAGATAAGCCTGTTATCCCCGGGGTAGCTTTTATCCGTTGAGCGATGGCCCTTCCATGCGGAACCACCGGATCACTAAGCCCGACTTTCGTCCCTGCTCGACTTGTCAGTCTCGCAGTCAAGCTCCCTTGTGCCTTTACACTCTGCGAATGATTTCCATCCATTCTGAGGGAACCTTTGGGCGCCTCCGTTACTCTTTAGGAGGCGACCGCCCCAGTCAAACTGCCCACCTGACACTGTCTCCCCACGCGCTAAGCGTGGCGGGTTAGAATGGTCATACAGCCAGGGTAGTATCCCACCATTGCCTCCTCGTATGCTAGCGCACACGTCTCTTCGGCTCCTACCTATCCTGTACAAGCGGTACAAACATTCCATATCAGGTTGCAGTAAAGCTCCACGGGGTCTTTCCGTCCTGTCGCGGGTAACCTGCATCTTCACAGGTACTATAATTTCACCGAGTCTCTCGTTGAGACAGTGCCCAGATCGTTGCGCCTTTCGTGCGGGTCGGAACTTACCCGACAAGGAATTTCGCTACCTTAGGACCGTTATAGTTACGGCCGCCGTTTACTGGGGCTTCAATTCGTACCTTCGCCGAAGCTAAGCACTCCTCTTAACCTTCCAGCACCGGGCAGGCGTCAGCCCCTATACGTCACCTTACGGTTTTGCAGAGACCTGTGTTTTTGCTAAACAGTCGCCTGGGCCTATTCACTGCGGCTCTCTCGGGCTTGCACCCTAATAGAGCACCCCTTCTCCCGAAGTTACGGGGTCATTTTGCCGAGTTCCTTAACGAGAGTTCTCTCGCTCACCTTAGGATTCTCTCCTCATCTACCTGTGTCGGTTTGCGGTACGGGCAGTACTACTCTTCCTAGAGGCTTTTCTTGACAGCGTGAAATCAGGAACTTCCGTACTTTATTTCCTTCCCCATCACAGCTCATGCTTCGCGAGAAGCGGATTTGCCTACTTCTCACACTCACTGCTTGGACGCACATTTCCATTCGTGCGATTCCCTATCCTTCTGTGTCACCCCATCGGTTAAACAATTAGCACTGGTACAGGAATCTCTACCTGTTGTCCATCGCCTACGCCTATCGGCCTCGGCTTAGGTCCCGACTAACCCTGAGCGGACGAGCCTTCCTCAGGAAACCTTAGATATTCGGTGGAAGGGATTCTCACCCTTCTTTCGCTACTCATACCGGCATTCTCACTTCTAAGCGCTCCACCAGTCCTTCCGGTCTGACTTCACCGCCCTTAGAACGCTCTCCTACCACGAACCTCCGAAGAGGTTCATCCACAGTTTCGGTAATATGTTTAGCCCCGGTACATTTTCGGCGCGGGGTCACTCGACCAGTGAGCTATTACGCACTCTTTCAATGGTGGCTGCTTCTAAGCCAACATCCTGGTTGTCTAAGCAACCCCACATCCTTTTCCACTTAACATATATTTGGGGACCTTAACTGGTGGTCTGGGCTGTTTCCCTTTCGACTACGGATCTTATCACTCGCAGTCTGACTCCCGAGTATAAGTACATGGCATTCGGAGTTTATCTGAATTCGGTAACCCGAGAAGGGCCCCTAGTCCAAACAGTGCTCTACCTCCATGACTCTTTACCTCGAGGCTAGCCCTAAAGCTATTTCGGAGAGAACCAGCTATCTCCAAGTTCGATTGGAATTTCTCCGCTACCCACACCTCATCCCCGCACTTTTCAACGTGCGTGGGTTCGGACCTCCAGTAAGTATTACCTTACCTTCATCCTGGACATGGGTAGATCACCTGGTTTCGGGTCTACGACCTGTTACTTATGCGCCCTATTCAGACTCGCTTTCGCTACGGCTCCGCTTTTTCCGCTTAACCTTGCAACAAATCGTAACTCGCCGGTTCATTCTACAAAAGGCACGCTATCACCCATTAACGGGCTCTAACTACTTGTAGGCACACGGTTTCAGGAACTGTTTCACTCCCCTTCCGGGGTGCTTTTCACCTTTCCCTCACGGTACTGGTTCACTATCGGTCACTAGGGAGTATTTAGCCTTGGGAGATGGTCCTCCCGGATTCCGACGGAATTTCACGTGTTCCGCCGTACTCAGGATCCACTCTGGAGGGAAAGCTATTTCAACTACCGGGCTGTTACCGTCTTTGGCGGGCCTTTCCAGACCGCTTCATTTATAACTTTCTTTTGTAACTCCGTATAGAGTGTCCTACAACCCCAAGAAGCAAGCTTCTTGGTTTGGGCTCTTTCCGTTTCGCTCGCCGCTACTCAGGAAATCGATTTTTCTTTCTCTTCCTCCAGGTACTTAGATGTTTCAGTTCCCTGGGTCTGCCTTCCTCACGCTATGTATTCACGTAAGGATACTATCCGACTAAAGATAGTGGGTTCCCCCATTCGGAAATCTCTGGATCAACGCTTACGTACAGCTCCCCAAAGCATATCGGTGTTAGTCCCGTCCTTCTTCGGCTCCTAGTGCCAAGGCATCCACCGTGCGCCCTTTCTAACTTAACCAATTTACTTCAACGAAGTAAAGGTTGTTTTTCTAATCGTCGGTATCAGCGATGATACTTCGAATTAGATGAAAGATTCACTTTCAGATGATTCTCGGTTACTTGTGTCATAAATAATTACTTATCTATGCTAACTTTACTAACTTTCTTATCTAGTTTTCAAAGAACAAACATACAGAGAAGTAGTAACCTCTCAAAACTGAACAAACAGAGAAGAACGAAAACACACAGGTTTCCTTTTCCTTAGAAAGGAGGTGATCCAGCCGCACCTTCCGATACGGCTACCTTGTTACGACTTCACCCCAATTATCTGTCCCACCTTCGGCGGCTGGCTCCATAAAGGTTACCCTACCGACTTCGGGTGTTACAAACTCTCGTGGTGTGACGGGCGGTGTGTACAAGGCCCGGGAACGTATTCACCGTGGCATGCTGATCCACGATTACTAGCGATTCCGGCTTCATGTAGGCGAGTTGCAGCCTACAATCCGAACTGAGAATGGTTTTATGGGATTGGCTCCACCTCGCGGCTTCGCGACCCTTTGTACCATCCATTGTAGCACGTGTGTAGCCCAGGTCATAAGGGGCATGATGATTTGACGTCATCCCCACCTTCCTCCGGCTTGCACCGGCAGTCACTTTAGAGTGCCCAACTAAATGCTGGCAACTAAAATTAAGGGTTGCGCTCGTTGCGGGACTTAACCCAACATCTCACGACACGAGCTGACGACAACCATGCACCACCTGTCACTTTGTCCCCGAAGGGAAAGCTCTGTCTCCAGAGTGGTCAAAGGATGTCAAGACCTGGTAAGGTTCTTCGCGTTGCTTCGAATTAAACCACATGCTCCACCGCTTGTGCGGGCCCCCGTCAATTCCTTTGAGTTTCAACCTTGCGGTCGTACTCCCCAGGCGGAGTGCTTAATGCGTTAGCTGCAGCACTAAGGGGCGGAAACCCCCTAACACTTAGCACTCATCGTTTACGGCGTGGACTACCAGGGTATCTAATCCTGTTTGCTCCCCACGCTTTCGCGCCTCAGCGTCAGTTACAGACCAGAGAGTCGCCTTCGCCACTGGTGTTCCTCCACATATCTACGCATTTCACCGCTACACGTGGAATTCCACTCTCCTCTTCTGCACTCCAGTCTTCCAGTTTCCAATGACCCTCCCCGGTTAAGCCGGGGGCTTTCACATCAGACTTAAAAGACCGCCTGCGCGCGCTTTACGCCCAATAAATCCGGACAACGCTTGCCACCTACGTATTACCGCGGCTGCTGGCACGTAGTTAGCCGTGGCTTTCTGGTTAGATACCGTCAAGGGACAAGCAGTTACTCTTATCCTTGTTCTTCTCTAACAACAGTACTTTACGATCCGAAAACCTTCTTCATACACGCGGCGTTGCTCCGTCAGACTTTCGTCCATTGCGGAAGATTCCCTACTGCTGCCTCCCGTAGGAGTCTGGGCCGTGTCTCAGTCCCAGTGTGGCCGATCACCCTCTCAGGTCGGCTATGCATCGTTGCCTTGGTAGGCCATTACCCTACCAACTAGCTAATGCACCGCGGGCCCATCTGTAAGCGATAGCCGAAACCATCTTTCAAAGCCGTGGCATGCGCCACCACTTATTATTCGGTATTAGCCCCGGTTTCCCGGAGTTATCCCCAACTTACAGGCAGGTTGCCCACGTGTTACTCACCCGTCCGCCACTAACTTTGGAAGAGCAAGCTCTTCCTCCGTTCGTTCGACTTGCATGTATTAGGCACGCCGCCAGCGTTCGTCCTGAGCCAGGATCAAACTCTCTTTAAAATATAAATTGAATTTGAATACTTATTCAACACCGTGAATAAGATTCCTTGCGTCAAATTGACTTCGCTAGCAATTAAATTACTAGTTTGTTTTTGTTGAAAACAGCTTTCTGTTTTCTGCCCTGCGATTACCAGTGAGACTTTACGTCTCATTGCTTTCCGTCTTCTTCTTTGTTCAGTTTTCAAAGGTCAGTTGCTTTGTTAACGCAACTTTTAAATCTTACCATAAAGTAAGAATCACGTCAACAACTAATTTTTAAAATGTTTTTTGATGAATTATCTTGTATCAATTCAGCTTTATTATTATATAATACCTTTTCATTAAATACAAGTGTTTTGAATTAATTATTTAATTCCTTTTCTAATGACTGTATAAAATATTGCATAATTTGTTGTTTTTCTATTGCGATGTTTTTAGCTGTTTTTGTGTTTAATCGGTTTGGGATAAGCAACAGTTTGTCGTAAAAGTGTTGCAATGTGGTGTTTTTTGGATTATCAAGGTTAGCTATTTCTCTGTTATGAGCCCCACCGTATGTGAAGGTTCTAGCTATACCGATTGCTCCGATAGCATCTAAGCGGTCTGCATCTTGAACAATTTTTTCTTCTATTGTTATTGCTTTTATGGCGTTTTTACCATTTTTGAATGAAACTGCTTGAATGATTCGGATGATTTGTTGGATTTGATTAGTTGGCATTTCTTCCGTTTCCATCCATTCGATTAGCGTTTCGGTGGCTTTTGTTTCGTTATTTGTTAGTTTTGTGTCAGCGTAATCGTGAAAAAGTGCTGCTAGCTCGATAGTAAATAAATCGCCGCCTTCATTTGAGTGGATGTCTTTACTTAATTTCCACACTCGTTTTATGTGTGACCAATCATGTCCAGTCATTTCATTTTTAAAATGAGATTGCATCCAATTTTTAGCTTCGGTAATTATTTCTTCTTTATTCATTGTTTTAAGCTCCTTTTTAATTCATTTTCATGTACAATGGTAGAAAATAGAAATGGGGTATTCGATGTTTGCATTTGAACATGTTTATTTAAAGCGTGAAAACAAAACTATCTTATCGGATATTAATTGGGTCGTTAATGAGAATGAAAATTGGGCGATACTTGGGCTTAACGGATCAGGTAAAACTACTTTACTTCAGCTTTTGAACGGATATCTTTGGCCAAGTAGTGGGAAACTTCAAGTGCTCGGGCATATTTTTGGACAAGCGTCTTTGCCAGAATTGCGGAAATCAATTGGGTGGGTTAGCAATGCTTTAGATCATCGGTTGAAAGATTATGAGTTAAGTGAACAAATTGTGCTTAGTGGCAAGTTTGCTAGTATTGGTATTTATACGAAAGTGACAGATTCTGAGATAAATCAAGCGAAAACAATACTTTCTGATTGTGGTGGTGTTTCCCTTATAGGAAAATCTTATAACATTTTATCTCAAGGAGAACGCCAAATTGTTTTAATTGCTCGTGCTTTAATGGCAAGTCCTAAATTACTGATTTTGGACGAACCTTGTAATGGGCTTGATCTATTCGCAAAAAATCGTTTGCTAGAACGTATCAAAACAATTGCAGCACTGCCTGAATCACCTACCATGCTTTTTGTTACACATCATACGGAAGAAATCCCCTCCTGCTTTGATAATATCATTTTACTACGTGACGGGGAAATAACTCATCACGGAAAAACAGAAAAACTTTTAACAGAAAAAGTTCTGCAAGATTTTTATCAAAAGCCTGTGGAGTTAATTCGAATGCAAGATGGTGCCATTGCGGTCTATCCAAAATAAATGAACTGATTATAGTAGGAAAATGAGTATGTGAAGGAGCGAAATGCGTTGTATGAAACAATGATTGCAAAAGCTAGTACCCACGAATTACTTGATATGAATACTAGTTTGATTTATGGTTCGTTTACTTATAGCGTGGAAGGCGAGCTAATGGATTTGACTGGGCTTTGGATTTCGAATGAGGATGCATTTATCTTTTACTTAGAAAACGAGGATGTTTACTTACTTAAGAAATTTACTTATAAAGATATCGAGGCTTTAGAACAAAAAATAAGTATTATGTCAATGACCAAAAAATTGATTTTACGATTTAAAAATAAAGAAAGCTATACATTACTTGTAGCAAACGGCGAAGCAAATGTATTTGCATCTCGGGTAAACGAACGCATAGAAAAAGTGAGGCTAGATTAACTAGGCTCACTTTTTTTATATTATTCTTTTTCTTCAAACAAACGTGCTACTTCGATGATTACTTCTGTTGCTTTTACCATACTTTCTAACGCAACATATTCGAATTTACCATGGAAGTTTTCACCACCGCCAAAAATATTTGGTGTTGGTAGTCCTTTGTAAGAAAGTTGGGCTCCATCTGTCCCGCCACGAATGGGGCTGATTTTTGGTTCAATATCTAAGTTTCGCATTGCTGCACTAACGATATCTACAATTTCTTTAACAGGTTCAATTTTTTCGCGCATGTTATAGTATTGATCATTAAGCTTTAATTCTACTGATCCTTTGCCATATTTTTCTTCTAACTCTTTAGCAACAGTGGCGATATGCGTTTTTCTCTCTACAAATTTTAGATGATCAAAATCACGAATGATATAGTAGGATTTTGCTTGTTCTACATCACCATTTAAGGAAATCAAATGATAAAAACCTTCATATCCATCCGTATGTTCTGGTGCTTCTTCTTTAGGAATGCGTGCATCGAATTCCATCGCCATTTTAACGGCATTAACCATTTTATTTTTAGCAGTTCCAGGGTGAACACTATTACCATTAAAAGTGATTTTGGCTGCAGCTGCGTTAAAACTTTCATATTCAAGTTCGCCAAGTGGTCCGCCGTCCATAGTATAAGCGTATTTTGCTCCGAATGCTTCTACGTCAAAACGTTCAGGTCCTCTACCAATTTCTTCATCTGGCGTGAAAGCAATGCGAATTTTACCATGTTTTATTTCAGGATGGTTAATTAAATAATTCATTGCAACCATTATTTCTGTTATACCGGCTTTATCATCTGCACCAAGTAGCGTCGTTCCGTCTGTCGTGATAAGAGTCTTCCCTTTATATTGAGCTAATTCCGGGAATTGTTTAGGTGATAATACAACATTTAACTCTTTGTTTAAAACGATATCTTTCCCATCGTAATTTTCATGAACTTGTGGTTGGACATTTTTTCCTGTTAAATCTGTTGCTGTGTCTAAATGAGCTAAAAACCCAATAACCGGAACTTCTTTCGTTGTGTTGGAAGGAAGTGTTGCCATTACATAACCGAATTCGTCCACAGTAACTTCTTGCATACCAATTTCTTTTAGTTCTGTAACGAGAATGTTTGCCAGTTCCATTTGCCCTTTAGTTGTTGGACAAACTGTGCTCTCTTCATTCGACTGTGTATCTACTTTTACATATTTTGTAAATCGTTTTAATAATTCTTCTTTCATTTCTATCACTCCCTTAGATTGGTTCTTTTTCATTATAAACTTGATTTTCAAAAAATTCTATTCTTGACTGTTGAGTATTGTTTGTAATTGAAGAGTCGTTCGCCAATTGCGTGTTGTCGTTATCGTCTTTTTATATTCTCCAAGGAAAGCGGGTAATTTTAGTGTATGGATTTGGCCTGAAAAGATATGAATATAGAGGACACGTCCTATTGCCATTACTTCAGCTTGAGTATTTTTTTGTTTTGGAATTTGGATGTCTTCCTTGTAGAAAGCTGCCATCCAACGTTCTTCTTTGCCGATTGTTTCATTAGGAAATGGATTATTGTTAATAATTTGATTGTAATTTTGTGCGGAAAATACAAATACATCAATATTTAAGTTGAATCTCATGTTAATTACTTCTGTTATTTCGACAGCTACTTCTGATTCTGACTGTAAAATAGAATCTAGAACAAGGTTGCCGCTTTGAATATAAGTTATTACATTTTGAAATCCCTCTTTTTCTAAAGCATTTTTTAAATCCTTCATATTCACTTTATTTTTACCGGCAACGTTTACTGCTCTTAGTAAAGCGACGTATTTTTCCATCTAGTCCCCCCCAATCGTTTAATTATATTATAGCATGTCACATACGTTATAATAGAGCTATTAGTGATGGGAGGTCTTTAGATGAAATTAATTTCTTGGAATGTAAATGGACTTCGAGCAGCTGTAAAAAAAGGCTTTTTGGAGTATTTTGAAGAAGTGGATGCAGATATTTTTTGTTTGCAGGAGACAAAATTACAAGAAGGTCAAATCGAACTGGATTTAAAAGCGTATAAGGATTACTGGAATTATGCAGTGAAAAAAGGTTATTCTGGTACCGCGATTTTTACGAAAGTGGAACCATTGTCTGTGCAATATGGCTTAGGGATACCGGAGCATGATACAGAAGGTCGCGTTATCACCCTTGAGTTTGAAGCGTTTTTTATGGTGACAGTTTATACCCCAAATTCGCAAGCTGAATTAAAACGTTTGGATTATCGTATGACTTTTGAAGATGCGATTTTGGAATATATAAAGAATTTGGATAAAACAAAACCGGTTGTGCTTTGTGGTGACTTGAATGTTGCGCACGAGGAAATTGATTTAAAAAACCCAAAGACAAATCGCAAAAATGCAGGATTCTCGGACGAGGAACGCGCGAAGTTTTCTGCGTTCTTAGATGCTGGATTTATTGATAGTTTCCGTTACTTTTATCCAGATTTGACTGATGCTTATTCGTGGTGGTCTTACCGAATGAACGCTCGTGCTAGGAATACTGGCTGGCGGATTGACTATTTTGTTGTTTCCAAGCGACTGAAAGACAAATTAGTGGATGCCAAAATCCATTCGGAAGTACTTGGTTCAGATCATTGCCCGGTGGAACTGGAACTTAATTTATAGAAAACGAGTTTGCTTCGTGCAAACTCGTTTTTTTATGTCCTCACTAATTCAGTAATAGATTGAATGGTTTCTTTTAAATAATTGTATTCTTTTTTCTTCTTCACCATGCCATATTCCACTTGGAAATCTTTAGAAGTAAAAGGTAACACTACCACCTCATTCGTGTTTTCATCCATAATAGAACGTGGCACAATAGCAATCTGTGTTTGCAGTAAAATTTCTGGGATTAATAGTTGATTGGAACAAATGTAATGTGTTTTTAACTCCTGAAGCAAATTTGATTTTTGTAAGCTTTGTGTAAATATTTGATAACTTAAACACGTTTTGTCACCATAAATTAATGGATAGTTTAAAATATCTTTTAAATCAGTTGAGTTATTGGAGGATAGTTCATGCCCTTTTAATGCTATCAAAATAATTTCATCCTCAACTATCTTTTCAAATTCTAGTTCAGCAGGCATGTCCTTATTTTCACCACAAAAAGCACAATCAAGTTCATTGCTTTGAATAAGGTCGGTTAATCTTTTCGTATTTCCCATCTCAAATACAGCATTCATTTTGGGTTTATTTGTTTGAAGCCATTCCATTATTTGCGGTAATAGTTCTTTAGCGAGCGGTTCGATTATTCCAATTCGGATTTCTCCTATCTGCTCAGTGCCAATTTCTTCTGATACACTAGAAACGCTTTTCCAATGATCAATTAAACTATCTACTTCTTTATAAAAAAGCTCCCCTTCTTTTGTCAAAGTTGCTTTCCAACCTCTATCAAATAATGCGAAACCTACTGTCTCTTCTATTTTTTTAATATGTTTGGTTACATTCGACTGGGAATAACCTAAAAATTCTGCCGCTGTGGAGAAACCCTTTTTCTCTACAACTGCTTTAAATGTAATCAGTTCAGTAATATTCAACATGCCCACCTTCATTCCTTTTTAGAATAATTATACACCAAAACATGAATTATCGTTATTATCATTTCTATTATATACTTAAATTACTCATTAAGGAGGCGATTTTTTATGCCAATTGTAAAAATTTTTTATGGAAAAGAATTCGATGTAGAAACGGTACACAAAATCAACCTAGCTATCCATGTTTCTTTAAAGGAATGTTTTCAAGTACCTGAAGATGACACCTTCCAAATTTGGATTCCTACCAATCCAGCCTTTCATTTTATCGACGAAAATTATTTACTCACTCATGGAAAAAGAAATGATATGTTCATGTATATCGAAATTTTTTGCGGGCCTGGACGTTCTGACGATCAGAAAAAACAATTGTATGAAATGCTTGCTTTAAAAGTGGAAAGAGAAACTACTGTGACTAAACAAAATTTATTTATTTTATTAAATGAAGTTCCGCTTCAAAATTGGTCTTTTGGAGAAGGTTATGCACAAATGATTTAAAAAGAAAAGAGGATAAAAAATGGCTAATAAACCTATTGTTGAAGATTTAAGCCCTGCATTCAAAGAGCACTTTTCTAACCTATCAACTTATACAAATGATATTTTATTTAAAGAGGTATGGTTAGATGAACAATTAGATTCAAAAACTCGAAGTATTGTTACACTTAGTATTTTAGCAGCGCTTGGTAATTCAGAACAAATGACTTTTCACTTGGAGACAGCGCGGAATAATGGTGTATCGAAAAAGGAATTAACTAGTTTATGCACACATTTGGCTTTTTATATCGGCTGGCCTCAAACAATGCTACTAGTGGATAAAATACTGGTTACAGATTAGTTCATAAAAAAACCCTCACTCAAAAGAGTGAGGGTTTTTCAAATTATTTAGCTAATGCTTTTTTTGCTGAATCAGCAAGTGTGTTGAATGATGCAATATCATTTACTGCTAAGTCTGCAAGCATTTTACGATTAATATCAATACCAGCTAATTTTAAGCCGTGCATTAATTTGCTGTAAGAAAGATCTTGCATACGAGCTGCCGCATTGATACGTGCAATCCATAATCTACGGAAATCACGTTTCTTTTGACGACGATCTCTATAAGCATATTGGTAAGATTTCATTACCGCTTGGTTAGCTACTTTGAATAATAAATGTTTAGAGCCATAATACCCTTTGGCTAATTTAACTATCTTTTTACGACGTTTGCGTGTTACTGTTCCGCCTTTTACGCGTGGCATATTGTCTACCTCCTAGAATTTACAAAAATGTTGTTTCTCTTATTTCATTTTAGCGACCATTTGACGAATACGTTTGAAGTCGCCAGCTGATACCATTGCTGATTTACGCAATTTACGTTTTTGTTTTTGGGATTTGTTAGCGAACATATGGCTAGTAAAGCCGTGTCTGCGTTTTAATTTTCCAGATCCTGTTCTCTTGAAACGTTTAGCGGAACCGCGGTGGGTTTTCATTTTTGGCATGAATATTTCCTCCTCAAAACTTTACTTTTCATGAAGTGGTGCTAGGACTAAGAACATCGAACGTCCGTCCATTTTTGGTCTTTGCTCAATTGTACAAAGGTCTTCGCACGCTTTTGCAAAACGGTCAAGCACCTTCTGACCGATTTCTTTGTGTGTAATCGCACGGCCTTTAAAACGGATAGAGCATTTTACTTTATCGCCTTTTTCAAGGAATTTACGTGCATTACGTAGCTTCGTATCAAAATCGTGTTCGTCGATTGTTGGACTTAAACGAACTTCCTTCATTACGATGACTTTTTGGTTCTTACGGGCTTCTTTATCTTTCTTCTGTTGTTCAAAACGGAATTTACCGTAGTCCATAATACGAGCTACTGGCGGTTTCGCTGTTGGAGCAACAAGCACTAGATCAAGATTAGCCTTTTCAGCAATTTGAAGCGCATCGATTTTACTCTTCACGCCTAATTGTTCACCGTCTTGGTCGATCAATCTTACTTCACGTGCACGAATCCCATCGTTTACCAACATGTCTTTGCTAATGGTGAGCCACCTCCACTTAATTTTGTTACAACAAGATAGAAAATAGCTGTTCAAATCTGCGGCCTGCTAACTCGTTCGTTCAGAGGCCATAAAAAAACGGGCTGCTTTTCAGCAATCCCGCACATTCAAAATCGCGTAAGTTACGCGACGAAAGTTTGAATTTTTTGCCTGAAAACGTTCGTGTTAACGAGGCGAGAAGCGGGTTGCTTCTTCTTTCTTGTTTAATAACCTTACTTACTATATCATATGGGGTTTTTAGTGTCAAGGTGAATAGCAAATAAAATAGTTAGAAAGTATAATTGAACTCGCTGGCATAGACTTCCGCATTCTCAGCAATTTCCGTTTCTATGCTTTATAAAAACTGTTCTTTATTATCTGCCACATATTTCGCAAAAGAAATAGGCTCTCTATTTAATATTTCCTCTACAACATGTGCCACTTTTTTTGCATTACCAAGCTGAGTAATAAAATAAAGCATTACCATTACATTAACAAAATTCTTTGGTATACTTCTTCGCAACATCACTTTTCTAAATTTCCATAGTGAAGGTTTACTATAAGAAATGGGAACGCCTAATACTTCACTCATTATTTCAGCTGCTTGGTAATAAGAAATAGCTTTAGCTCCAGTAATTTCTATTTTTCGCCCTATATATTTTTCTTCGGATAAACAAACTGCCGCAACCGCTCCAATATCTCTTGTATCAATAAAACTAGTGAGTGCCTTTCCTGCCGGAACAAATAAATCATGATAATCTCTAATATCTTCCAGATGGGTTGTATTTAAATTTTGCATAAAAAAACTAGGTCTTATGAATGTATATGGCAGGTTTAAAGCTTCTATTTTTTTCTCTATTTTATTATGAGGAGTCATTGGATTTTTCTCCACGCCTATTAAAGAAACAAATACTACTTGCTTTATTTGAAGAAGCTTCACTTTTTCCAAAAATGGAAACATATCTTCTTTAGGGTTGGATAACTCAGGAGGGCGCACAAAAAATAGGCGATCTATCCCTTTCAAACAAGTTTCATAAGTTGAAGCATCTAAAAAATCAAATGCTTTCACTTCTAATTGATCAAAATGCGCTAATTTTTTCTTGGCGTTTTCTACATTATGCGCACCAACAACAAGATTAACATTCTTTTTTTTGGTAAGTGCTTCTATTAATGGATAACCTATATTTCCTGTGCCACCAATTATTAATATTGTTTCCATCAGAATTCCTCCTTATTTAATTTCATCAGTATGTTTTGTAAATTGGTAATTTCATGCTTGGTTAAAGGTTTTAAAAAAAACTTTACGATCTCGTCACTTAATTGCTGACATGCCTGAACAATATGCTTGCCATCGCTTGTCAACTGCAAATAGTATGAACGGTTATCCTCTATATTTCGCTCTTTTATTATATAACCTTTCTTTTCCAAACGTTTCACTATTCCAGATATAGTAGGTTTATCCATGTCTAAATTTTTCCCTATTTCTACTGAGGTACTTGTTTTTCCCCAACTATTATTTAATTCAACTTGGTTCATCACTGTCCATTGCTGAATCGTAATATTTTTCATCATCAATGCCTCATTTAGCTCATACTTCAATTTTTTGGAACAATTCATAAATAAATAGCCGATATTATCCATTTTCATCACCTCTATATAGTTAGTATACTAACTATATAGAGGTGAATTGTCAATTAATGTAAAGTTTAAAGTAATATTATTATGAAATCGAACTTATTTATTTTCTATACAGCTTTCAAACAAACAAAAAACCCTTGATTTCTCAAGGGTTTTAGCCGTTAAATGATTAACGAATTTCTTTAATACGAGCCGCTTTACCACGTAGGTTACGTAGGTAGTAAAGTTTTGCACGGCGTACTTTACCACGACGGATAACTTCTAATTTTGCGATACGTGGAGTATGTACTGGGAAAGTACGTTCCACACCAACACTGTTAGAAATTTTACGAACAGTGAAAGTTTCGCTGATTCCAGCTCCGCGACGTTTGATTACAACGCCTTCGAATAATTGGATACGTTCGCGAGTACCTTCGACTACTTTCGCATGTACACGTACAGTATCACCCGGACGGAAACTTGGAACATCTGGGTTTAGTTGACCTTTTGTGATTTCATCAATCAGTTTGTTCATGTTTTTCTCTCCTTCCAACAAACATTCATTCATATTAATAATGAAGCGGAATATCGTTATCAGACTGGTCTCTCCAGTCACCTTATTTAGGTTACCATAAACTAGTTTCGCTGTAAAGTTTTTTTCTTACTTTTTCTTTGATAAAAACCGGGCCAGGGTATCTATCACGCAAAAAGACTAGAAAACCAGCTATTGGTTTTCTAGTCTTTTTTTAAAATCTCGTAATTTTAATGTTAACGGCTGTTCCATATGCGAGTTGGTAGACGAGGCCGTCGACGAATTGCTCGGTAAATGAACAATGAATCAATCCATTGCCACCTGCATCTAAGGCTTTCTTTTGTAATTCTTGTAATAAATTTTCAAAGCCTATTGTTTCTAAGTATGCTTCTGGGTCGCTTTTAATTCTTGGGCGAACGCTTTTGGCGAAAACAACTGTAAGAATATCGTGATTCACGTTAATTGGTCCTGTGGAGACTTGAACATCTTGCCATTTTTGTCCAATTCGTTTTTGGTCATTTTCTTCTTGCACATAAGCTTCTCGTTCTTTTTGACGTTCGGATTTTTTTGATTCTTTTTCATCTGGGGTTCCGAAAATTGCCATTTAAAATCACGTCCTTTTTTATTTACTGTCGGACCATTCTTTGAGCCAAGTTTTTTGCTTGTCTGTTAAGGGATAGTTTTTGAGTAAATCTGGGCGGCGTTCGTAAGTTCTTTTAAGCGATTCTTTGTCACGCCATTCTTCTATCCAAGCGTGATTTCCGCTGAGTAAAATATCTGGTACTTTCATTCCTCGAAAATCGGCTGGTCGAGTATAGTGCGGATGTTCGAGTAATCCAGTCGAGAACGAATCCGTTACTGCCGAATCTTTATTACCAAGTACGCCAGGTAAAAGGCGGATAACGCTGTCCATCACAATCATTGCACCAATTTCACCACCAGTTAAAATATAATCCCCGATGGAAACTTCATCTGTTACAAGATGTTCACGAATTCGTTCATCATAGCCTTCATAATGTCCACAAATGAAGACCAAATGCTCTTCTTCAGCGAATTCTTCCGCCATTTTTTGGTCAAAGCGTTTGCCAGCTGGATCCATTAAAATGACTCTTGGCTTTGTTTCTGGTTGTTTCTCTTTGACAGCTTGAACAGCATCAAATATTGGTTGGGCTTTAAGCAACATGCCTGCCCCGCCACCATAAGGATAATCATCGACAATATGATGCTTTCCTTCTGCATATTCCCTGAAATCAGTCACTTCAACCTCGACACGCTCATTTTCGATGGCTTTTTTAATAATGGAATTACCAGTCACCCCCGAAAACATATCTGGGAAAATAGATAGAATGTCAATTTTCATTAATCTAGCAGCCCTTCCATGACTTCGATGGTGATTTTTTTGTCATTCGTGTTAATTTCTTTCACAACGTCAGCAATATACGGAATGAGTTTTTCTTTTTTGTCTGCGCCTTTTACAACCCATACATCATTAGCACCTGGTGTCAGAATTTCTATAATTTCGCCAAGTTCTTCCCCATCTGTCGTCACAACTGTACAACCAATAATTTCATGGAAGTAAAATTCATTTTCTTCCAAATCCGTCTGTTGCGTTTCTTTGATTTTAAGTACGCCTTCTTTCATCCGCTCTACTTGATGAATTCCAGTGAGTCCTTCAAACATAAGCAAATCAAAGTTTTTATGTTTACGGTGTGAGCGAATGATTAGTTTTTCTGGCTTTTTACTATTTTTTTCAAATAAGTATACAGTATTTCCTACTTGGAACCGTTCTTCAGGAAAATCCGTTGTCGCGATAACACGAATTTCTCCAATTAAACCATGGGTATTGACAATTTTTCCTACATTATACATTTTTTCCATAAGTCACCTCTAGCGTATTTCTACAATGATTCCATCTTTGACAACAATGGTTTTATCAAAAATGGATTTATCCCACTTATCTCCTACTTGTACATCAATAATTGTTTCCATTTCACGTTCGCGAATTTCACTACCAAGTTCAAGTACTTCTAATTGCTCCATTTGGAACTGGATTAGCTTCTTCTTTTCTCTACGTATTTCAAGTTCGTGGACAAAATAATCTGCTACTTGGTCTGGTTGAAATTTACTTTTTCGTTCCATTTTCTTTTGTTCAAAATGCAGTTGATCGCATTCTTGTTCTATTTGTCGTTTTTGTTCAGTATAATACTCAATCAATTCTTGTTTACTTGCTTCTGTCAGAATTTGTTTGACGACAACTTTTTGGATGATTTCCACAGGACACCTCCACTTGCGATTATGTCCTTATTTTACCATAAATTTTTTGGATTCATCTACTAATGCTTGGAATAATTGCTCACTTTCTGGATCTGTTTGGAACATTAATTCTGGATGCCACTGCACACCTAAGTACCAACTTGGTAAATTATCGCCTTCCACTGCTTCAATCATTCCATCCGCTGTTCGTGCAGTTACTTTAAAACTAGGTGCTAATTTTTTGATAAATTGGTGGTGCAGCGAATTGACTAATTTTTTATTTGGGTGATGCTTTGCAAGTTCGCTCGTAGGTTCAATATCAATTGTATGAGAGCCTAGTTGTTCATCGACGCGCTGCAAATGTTGTAGTGCCTTCGTTTCCACTTGACTTATATCTTGATAAAGTGATCCACCTAGGGCAACATTAACGAGTTGCATACCTCGACAAATCGCAAAAATGGGTTTTCCAGCATCTAAGGCTGCCCGAACTAAGGCGATTTCATAACTATCACGCGGCGGAAAATATACACCAATTTCTTGGGATGGTTCTTCTAAATAAAATTGTGGTGTAATGTCTTGCCCACCGGTTAAAAGCAAACCATCTACAAGAGAAATTGCTTGAACGGCAAGAGACGGGTCATCTATTGGTAAAGCGATAGGAAATCCGCCAACTTTTTGAATAGCATCTACATATCGCTGTTGTGTATAGGTTACGCGGTGTCCGTAAAATACGTCCACTCCTTTTACTAATCTGTTTCCTGTAATTCCAATAACTGGCTTCATCACAATTCCTCCATTTCTATTTTATTTTACAACATTTAATGAGGTAATTGCTTCTTTGATGATTCTTAAAAAAAGTTATAAAAAAACTCGCCAAATTGACGAGTTTTTGTTATTCGATAATTTCAAGACGAATCTTCTTATCGTTTTTGGAGCCAACTGCATAGACAAGAGTACGAATCGCTTTCGCAATACGACCTTGCTTACCAATCACGCGTCCCATGTCTTCTTTACTGACAGACAATTTGTAGGTTAACGATGTATCCGTTTCTTCTGGCGTGATAACAACGTCTTCCGGGTGGTCAACAAGGGGTTTCACGATTGAGAGAATGAGTTCTTCCATTCGCGCCGAGACCTCCTTATTTACCTAATTTTTGGTTATGGAATTTTTCCATGATACCTTCGCGGCTAAGAAGATTGCGAACTGTATCAGATGGTTTCGCACCATTATGCATCCATTTCAAAGTTGCTTCTTCGTCGATTTTCACTTCAACCGGATCTAGTAATGGATTATAAGTACCAATAGTTTCGATTGAACGGCCATCACGTGGGAAACGAGAATCAGCGACTACAATACGGTAGAAAGGTTTCTTTTTAGAACCAATACGTTTTAAACGAATTTTAACTGCCATAGTTTAATTACACCTCCATAAAGTCTTACACAAGTATATATATTACCAGTAAAGGAATTGTTTGTAAAGTGTTTTTTCTTTACAGAGGATATTTTTTTCATTTTATTGGACGGTTTCAGTCTCCACCCTTATTTTCCCATGTTTTAGTAGCTGATAATAACGCACATATCCGGAAATATTATGCTCCACATCATCAATTCTCACACGGAAAGATTGATGACGAATGAAGAAACTTCCTTCTATTCTAGCTGGATTTTTATAATACATCGCAAGCTCTGGATAAAAATAACCATTTAATTGATAATGTGCACGTTTAGTGATGGTTTTTTCAAGTTCTTCTATGGAATAATCAAGAAGCAAATGTTGAAGTCCCTCTTTTTCCATACGGAGAGTCATTTCTTTTGTAGCTACCGTAAGCTCTAAAAATGTGGGAAAAGTCGTTTCTCGTGCATAAATAAATGGTAGATTATCAAAAGCATTTTGAAGTCCAAATTCATAATAAGCTTCATCTGGAATATATTTCGTTATTTCATTAGCACAATAACTTAACCAATGATCATGATTTTGCCAGTAGTTATCACGAATAAAATGATTAAAGGATTTTGCGGCTGCATCTAACCATCTTGAATCACGATCAATTTCATATAAGCGAAGTAATCCAAATACAGCTTCTCCGTCATAATAAACAATCCGGAAGATATCTTTTACCTCTAAGGTTGGATACTCTAACACATGCGTGAACTTTCCATCTTTATCTTGTAAAGAAAGAATGGCATTGGCTATTTTTCGGCAAAGAGGTAGATAGGTTTTATTTCCTGTAATTTTCATATATTTTGTGAAAGCAAGTAAAGTCGCCGCTGCTCCACCTAGTTTGACTTCACGGAGTTCAGGTTCAATTAAGAAAGCTAAATCTTCTTTTTCATAAATGAAATTTTTTTGCAAGTAAGCTAACGCATTCGCTGCGGCTTCTAAAATAAATTCATCCTCTGTTAGTTCATATGCTTCTAACATCGAATAGGTTGTACTAGCGTGGCGCAAACTATTATAATGCTTGATTTTCTTATCAAAGCAAGCAAACCAGCCATAGTTGAATTCTCCCGTTGCATTTACTTGATTTGCTAGATATCTTCCAGCATTTCCGACTAATTCAGCTACTATTTCAGGTTTCAATAGTGTTGTTTTTCTACGTCCATGATTCCATTCAGTTGTTTCTAACTCATGAATTTTTTTCCCATCAAAAAACCAACCTAGTGTATCAAACGTTACAATGTTTGAGTCTGTAGTTAAATTTAACTGCGCTTGGTTTTTATTAGATTGCATTAAGTATCTATTCATATTTTCAATGTTGATAGCTAGTCCCTCATCTGCTGGCAAAAGGATAGCATTCGCATTAATTTCCTGTTCCATTAAAGCCATTTTAAAATTTTCGTTTAAAGCAATACCCCGTCGATAATAATTTTTCTTTGTTTTTAAAGCTTTTCTATTCCATTCTCCCAAATTTTCTAATTGGTAGTTCACTGCAATATCCATTTTAAAGGAAATGGCTTCGTCGGTTTGATTTTTCAATGCACTTTTTTTCATTTCATTAATTAAATTTGCTAAACAAAGATAACTAAAATTAATTACTGTAGCTCGTTTATTTTTATAGCCAATTGTTAAAAAGCCATGCCATTTCCCGTTGTATGTAGCATGTTCTTCTGCTTCTGTCATTTGATCAATAATTTTATTTTCAAGTTCATCTAATATACCTCTCCAAGGCATATGTACCACTCCTTTTATAATATCCCTGCCGCTAATAGGTACTTAGCGACAGGGACGCAATATTTTGTGGCTTTATTTACGGAAAAGACGTAATAAAAACGCGCCAGCTATTGAGAAGAGCCCTAGTCCAACCCAAGGAAGACTACTACTTGTATCGCCTGTTGAAGGAAGATCGTTTGAGGATAAGGTCGATACACTACCATCAGCGTTATAACCTGATGCAAGCATAGTTCCTCCTCCATTTGCACTCATATTTGCTGTAGAAACTTGAGTCCCACCATTCGAGGTCCCAGTTGTTCCGGTTGTTCCACCATTGTTCGGACTACTTGATACTCCACCATCTGCGTCGGCATCGGCGTCAGCATCCGCATCCGCATCAGCATCGGCGTCAGCATCCGCGTCAGCATCGGCATCGGCATCTGAATCTACTAGAGGTAATACAGTTACTGAAACTGCATCACTTGTTTTTACTTCTTCACCATACTTAGCTGATACTTGAACACGAATCACATCTCCAGCTTTTAAATTATAATTAGGAATATTTACTTTATAGGTTCCGTCTGCATTGATTAATACATTGCCAATCACAGTTCCATCTGGAAGCGTCAAATTAATATAGAAAACTGTTCCAGCTGGAGCATCTGCTTGTAATGATTTTAAAAGAGTGTTCATATTAAGATTTCTATAATTGGATTTACCAGTAATAGTTTTTGTTCCTTCATAAATTGGATTTACTGTTGGTTTTTCAACTAGGAAATCTCTCCAGTCGATATCTACGTCGGCATCAGCATCAGCATCGGCGTCAGCATCCGCATCGGCGTCAGCATCCGCATCCGCATCAGCGTCCGCATCCGCGTCGGCATCCGCATCAGCATCAGCGTCAGCATCGGCGTCAGCGTCGGCATCTGCATCAGCGTCGGCGTCAGCGTCCGCATCGGCATCAGCATCCGCATCAGCGTCGGCGTCAGCATCCGCATCCGCATCCGCATCAGCGTCAGCATCGGCATCAGCGTCCGCATCGGCGTCAGCATCAGCATCGGCATCAGCGTCAGCATCAGCATCGGCATCCGCATCAGCGTCCGCATCCGCGTCGGCATCCGCATCGGCGTCAGCATCGGCATCAGCGTCAGCATCGGCATCGGCATCCGCATCAGCGTCAGCGTCAGCATCCGCATCGGCATCAGCGTCAGCATCGGCATCAGCGTCGGCATCCGCATCGGCGTCAGCATCCGCATCGGCGTCGGCGTCGGCATCCGCATCGGCATCGGCGTCAGCATCGGCATCAGCATCCGCATCCGCATCAGCGTCAGCATCGGCATCAGCGTCGGCATCCGCATCGGCGTCAGCATCCGCATCGGCATCGGCGTCCGCATCGGCATCAGCATCAGCGTCGGCATCCGCATCAGCGTCAGCATCAGCATCCGCATCGGCATCGGCATCCGCATCCGCATCGGCATCGGCATCAGCGTCAGCATCAGCGTCGGCGTCAGCATCAGCGTCCGCATCCGCATCCGCATCCGCGTCAGCATCGGCATCAGCGTCCGCATCGGCGTCAGCATCCGCATCCGCGTCAGCATCGGCATCGGCGTCAGCGTCAGCGTCAGCATCTGCATCAGCGTCAGCATCAGCATCAGCGTCAGCATCAGCATCCGCATCCGCATCGGCGTCAGCATCCGCATCTGCATCCGCATCCGCATCCCCAACATCCGTCGTTATAAACCCTCGAGCCGCATTACTATTCAACAAATCCACATCTAATAATCCATCACCAGTTCTAGCAGCAAAATCTAATTTCCCATCATTTGCACTAGGAAGCGCAGTAACACCAAGAGCTAATAAGTCAATTGTTAATGTAAAGGTAGATACACTTCCTACCCCAACTCCAAGCAGGTGGTTTACTTTTGCTCCCAATGCATTTCTGCTTGGATCAATAAAGAAATTACTTGAACTGCTCCCATTTACAGTCCCTTGATTGAATAATCCAATATTCCCTACTCCTAGATAAGCAATTTTATAATCGATTTTTGTATTTGCTCTAATATTAGGATTACTCAGAATAGAAGATAGCTCTGTTGGTAATTCAAAATATGGATAGTAAGTAGATACTGCACTAGCACTAACTAATTGATTCCCAGATAATGTAATCACTAATTTCCCGTTTGCATATTGAGTATTCAAATTGGAATTTCCTAGTAAATCAATGGTTGCGGCATCCGCTTGAACCCCACTAAGTGCAAATTTGTGATTAAAAGAATCATAATTCACAGTGACAGGTGCTACCATCATGGTTGTTGTTGTAATTAAGGCAGCAATTAATTTCGCCTTTTGCGCTCGCTTTTGATCCAATCTTCTTTTATAATCTACATTCTTTTTTTTCATCATTTTTCCCCCTTGAAAATCAATTGTTCTTGATTTTGAAAAATAACTGAAAATAGAATAAAGGTATTAAATTATGTTTTATTAATAAGCTAACTATTAAGTATCCCCTGAACCTCTATTCAATATCAGATTAAAATCATTTTCGCACATGCTCCTCCTTTCTTTTGGAACCTATCATTAGTTGTTATAACCCGTTAGATAACTTTACTATATAGCATATTTTTAAAAATTAAAGTAAAAAGTACTAGAAAAGAAAAATACTTCAATTCAAACCTATTAGTCTAAAAGTTATACAAATATGCGTATTTAAGGCTTACATTTAAACTTTAGTACCGTTTTATAGTAGGTAAATATATCTACTAAAGTCAACTTTACATGAATTGTCTTGCAATTGTATACAAATGATTTCTGAATGGTTCTTCACTTCGATTCTATTTGTACGCAAAAAAATAGCCCTTCTTCAGAGGGCTACCTTTTTTAGTAAAGATATATTTTTTTTAGTTGTTCTTTTTTGCTTTCAGTTAAATCAAGTTTTTGTTCTAAAAAATGATCCATCGAACCATATTTAGTATTAATTTCATCAAAAGCTGCATTGATATAAGATTCACGAACTTCCATTACTGCTGTCATTCCTTCGATAACTTTTTTGTTATTAGTTTTAGCAGCAACTGCTTGGATTGCTTTTTCGTTTTCGGCTGCACGGTATTTATTTGATAACATATAATCCTCAATTACAGTATTTTTATCTACACCTAATGCCGAGAGTACGAGTGCTGTTCCAAATCCCGCTCGGTCTTTTCCCGCGGTACAGTGCCAGAGAACAGAGCCATCTTTATTTTCTAATAGTACATTAAAAAAATCTTTGTATGCTTGAATGGAAGTATCATCTGTCACAAAACTTTTATTAGCATTAATTAAAAAGGTTTCTGGATTATCCATTTTCGCTAAACTTGCTGTTAAATCTTGTGTACTTGTTGACGCACCATTATCTTTCATCACAGAATCATGTGTGTACTTGACACCCTTAAGCTCTGGATCTGGTTTGGTTTTTACTTCTGTATTGGTTCTAAAATCAACTATATGGGAAAGTTTATAAGTATTGATGAGTTTTTTCTTATCGGAATCACTTAACGCTTCAAGCTCAGCGCTTCTAATTAATTTGTGTGGTTTAATTGTTAAGCCGTCTGTCGTTTTATAACCACCTAAATCACGGACATTAACAGCTCCTTGTAGTTTTATTTGGTTACCAGGTTGGAGCGTTTTTTCGGTTTTAACATTCGCTTCTGCTTTATCTTCTGACTGACTACCACATCCCCCAAGTAATAATGTTGCACTTAAAACCCCTGCTCCTGTTACTTTAACCCACTTCTTCATTCTTTCTCCTCCTTTTGTAAGCTTAATTTTCATTATAGCGATGGAATTTATTGATTGAATGAAGGGTTTGTAAAGATAAGATATGCAAGATGTTAATGTATAAAAAAAAGCCAAAACCGAACTTCGGTTTTGGCTTTTAAATTAAAATGGCATTTTGAAATTGCCAAATGGGTTTTTGCCTTTTTTACCTTTTCCTCCGCCAGTCATTTGCTTCATCATTTTTTTCATTTCAGCAAATTGTTTTAGAAGACGATTAATTTCTTGAATTGGACGACCACTACCACGAGCAATCCGTTTTCTTCTGCTTGCATTGATGATATCTGGGTTATCTTTTTCATTTTTGGTCATTGATTTGATAATTGCTTCGATATGGCCAAGTTGTTTATCATCTACTTGCATATTGTCAAGGCCTTTCATTTTGTTTGCCCCGGGCATCATTTTAAGTAGTTCATCTAGTGGTCCCATTTGTTTTACTTGTTGTAATTGTTCTAGGAAGTCATCTAGTGTCATACTATTGTCTTTCATTTTTTGTTCCATGGCTTTCATTTTTTCTGCGTCTACATCGGTTTGTGCTTTTTCAATAAGCGAAAGCACATCTCCCATGCCGAGAATTCTGGAAGCCATACGATCTGGATGGAAAGTTTCGATTGCTTCCATTTTTTCACCAGTGGCAACGAATTTGATTGGTTTCCCTGTAACTGAACGGATAGAAAGTGCTGCTCCACCACGTGTATCGCCGTCTAGTTTTGTTAATACAACACCAGTAATTTCTAATTGTTCGTTGAAGCTTTGCGCTACGTTTACTGCGTCTTGTCCAGTCATCGAATCGACTACAAGTAAAATTTCCGTTGGTGTAGCGATTTCTTTCACTTGTTTTAACTCATCCATTAACGTTTCGTCAATATGAAGACGACCAGCTGTATCGATAATGACATAATCTAAATGTTCTTCTTTAGCCTTAGCAATAGCTTGTTTGGCGATTTCTACTGGGCTCACTTGATCACCTAGAGAAAAAACTGGCATATCTAATTGCTTGCCTAATGTTTCTAGTTGTTTAATGGCTGCAGGTCGGTAAATATCCGCTGCAACAAGTAACGGTTTACGATTATATTTTTTGCGTAATAAATTAGCAAGTTTACCGGATGTGGTTGTTTTACCAGCTCCTTGTAAACCTACCATCATAATCACTGTTGGTGGGCGGTCTGCTGTTCCAATCTTGCTTTCTTCGCCACCCATTAAACTTGTTAATTCTTCTTGAACGATTTTAATAACTTGTTGACCAGGTGTTAAACTTTTCATAACGTCCGCGCCAACAGCACGTTCGCTTACTGTTTTAATAAATTGTTTAACCACTTTAAAGTTAACATCAGCTTCGAGTAAAGCAAGACGAACTTCACGCATCATTTCTTTTACGTCTGCTTCGTTTACCTTCCCTTTACCGCGAATTTTGTTCATTGTTTCTTGGAGTCTTCCAGCTAGTCCTTCAAATGCCATGATTCTGGCCTCCTAATCGATATTTTTAAGCTGTTCAAGCGTATCTTTCACTTGCTCGTCCAGAAAATTCTTCTTCGTTAATTGTGCTTCTAATTCACTGAAAAGTTTTTCACGTTGTTGATATTTTTTGAGCATTCCTAGTTTTTCTTCGTATTTTTCTAAGCTTTCTTCAGTTCTTTTAATATTATCATAAATGGCTTGTCTGCTCACTTCAAATTCTTCGGCAATTTCGCCCAGGGAGTAATCATCTAGGTAATAAAAAGAAACATAGGCTTTTTGTTTAGTTGTTAGTAATTCTTGATAAAAATCAAACAATAAATTCATTCGGTTTGTCTTCTCAAACAAGGCATTTCACCTCTCTCCTTTTTAAAGGATACGGGGAAATCGCGGGAATGTCAAGGAAGGTTAAACAAAAGAGAAAAAAGCCAGAATGACAAGCATCATTCGGCTTTCTCTGATTATTTTTCGTTATCAACCATATCAGCAAATAAGCCATAAACATATTCATTTGCATCAAAGGCTTGTAAGTCGTCCATTTGTTCCCCAAGACCAACAAATTTTACTGGAATATCAAGTTCATTGCGGATAGCGATAACAATTCCACCTTTTGCAGTTCCATCTAGTTTAGTTAAAATAATCCCGGTTACGTCCGTTGTTTCTTTAAATTGTTTGGCTTGAACGAACGCGTTTTGACCGGTTGTCGCATCAAGTACTAGTAAAACTTCATGTGGCGCATTTGGAATTTCCCGTGTAATAACACGTTTTACTTTTTCAAGTTCGTTCATAAGATTGACTTTATTTTGCAGTCGGCCAGCTGTGTCACAAAGTAAAATATCTGCTTTTCTTGCTTTTGCAGCTTGAACAGCATCAAACATAACTGCCGCAGGGTCGCTCCCCTCGGCTTGTTTAATCACATCCACACCCGTTCGCTCGCCCCAGACTTCTAGTTGGTCAATCGCGCCAGCTCGGAACGTATCACCAGCTGCTAACATCACTTTTTTACCTTCTTGTTTAAAACGATGTGCCATTTTGCCAATAGAGGTCGTTTTACCAACACCATTCACTCCAACAAATAAAATAACAGTTAGACCGTTTTCTTCGATGTTTAGTGTTTCGTCTTCATTTTCGTCGCCTTGATAAATATCGACTAACTTCTCGACAATAACTTCTTGGACATCTTTCGGATCGCTAATATTTCTAAGTTGCACTTCACGTCGTAGTGCATCGACTAGTTCCATAACCGTTTCAAAACCAACATCTGCTCCAATAAGAATTTCTTCTAATTCTTCAAAGAAATCTTCATCTACTTTACGATAACGAGCGACCATTTCATTGATTTTCCCGGAAAAGTTACCGCGAGTTTTGGATAAGCCATCTTTAAATTTTCCAGAAACAGCATCGGTTTGCTGGGTAATTTTATCTTTTAATTTTTTAAAAAAGGTCATTTTGTCTACTCCTTTTATTTAATAAGTTCGGCTGTTTCTTCTAAGCGAACCGAAACTAGTTTGGAAACGCCGGATTCTTGCATAGTGACGCCGTATAATACATCTGCTTCTTCCATTGTTCCTTTTCGGTGCGTGATAACGATAAATTGAGTGCCTGATTCAAATTGTTTTAAATAGCGGCTAAAACGCGTCACATTAGCTTCATCTAGGGCTGCTTCCACTTCATCCAAAATACAAAATGGTACTGGACGAACGCGAATGATAGCGAATAGTAAAGCAATCGCGGTTAACGCACGTTCTCCACCGGATCGTAGTGATAAGTTTTGTAATTTTTTCCCAGGTGGCTGAACGACAATATCAATCCCTGTAGTCAGTAAATTTTCCGGATCAAGTAGGACAAGTTCTGCGCTACCACCACCAAATAATTCTGGGAAAACAATCGCAAATTCTGTTTTAATTGCTTCAAAGCTTTCGCTGAAACGGATTTTCATTTCTTCATCCATCTCATCCATCACTTTAAATAGGGTTTCTTTCGCAGCTAAAAGATCCGCTTGTTGACCAGTTAAGAAGTCAAAACGTTCTTGAATGCGGTCGAATTCTTCGATAGCGCCAATATTAACGATACCTAGCTCATCAATCGAGCGTTTTAATAAGCGAACTTTCGAACGAGCCTGTTCCGTGTCCACTTCCGGCAAGATTTTTTCTTCTGCTTGCTCTGGTGTTAATAAATAAGCTTCTTGTAAACGATCAATTCGGTTAGATATATCTACTTCCAAACGACCAATACTAATCTCAGCATTATTTTTTTGTTCCACATAAAAACTAATTTGGTTATTTTTTTGCGTTAACTCGGCTTCTAATAGTTCGATTTTTTCTTGAAGTGCTGCACGAGTATGTCTTGTTTGATTTAGTTTTTCGCTTGTTTCAGCTTTTGCTTTGCGTAGTTCTTCAATAGATTTTCTGGCAGTTTCTTCACTTGTATGAACACTCGTTAAGTTTGTTTTCAAGGAAGCTAATTTTTGCTCCGCTGCTTCTTTTTGTTCATAGTTCTCATATAACGTTGTTGTCACGCGGTCCACTGCTTCCACTGCTGATTGTAACTGCTCTTTTTTAGCGGCAATTTGTGCTTTTAAGGAGGATAAACCTTCTAAATCAGCTGACCTTTTACTTTCTAATGCCTTGCTCGAGCTTGTCATTTCTTTGATTTCTTCATCTGTTGCTTCGATTTTTTTCATAGTAGCTGTTTGCTCTTGTTGTAAAGCTTCTTTGCGTTCTAGTAATGTATTTAATTCTTCACTGCCATCTGCCTTTTCAATATCATAAAGTTGTAATTGCTTATTAAAACGATCTAGATTTTCTGTTTCTCGGTCTAATTTTCCAAGCAATTCTTTTTCTTGTAAACGTAAATTTTCACCGATAACACGTGTTTCTTCCAGTTCTTCTCGTTTTTTAGTCATGCTATCTTTGGCAAGTTGAACTGCTGATTCAAGTTCTCGTGTAGATTCATTTAATTCGGCAATTTTTTCAGCTAATTGGCCTAATTCATGTTTTCTTGTTAAGATAGACGATTTTCCGCCTTTAGTTGCGCCACCAGTCATAGATCCACCGGCATTTACCACGTCACCTTCAAGTGTCACAATGCGATATCTAAAATTTACTAGGCGCGCTAAAGTATTTGCTCCTTTTAGATCTTTTGCTAAAATGGTTGTACCAAGCGCATTTAGAATTACTGGGGAAACTCTTTCATCAAAAGAAATTACTTCGCTAGCAAGTGCAATAAAAGCCGGTTGGTTATTTAGCGCATTTTTTGTTGCTGCCGGAAGTTCTCTTGGTTGAATCGTTGAGAGCGGTAAAAATGTGGCACGACCACTTTTCGTTTTCTTTAAAAAACTGATTGCTTCGCGAGCAACACGGTCATCTTCTACCACCACGTTTTGTGCACTTGCACCAAGCGCGGTTTCCATTGCTTGTTGATATTTCGCTGGAATGTCAATAAGTTCTACTAAAGCCCCCAAAATACCTGGAATTTCTTTTTTTGCCTTTAATACTTCTCGTACACCTTGGAAAAATCCCGCATAATCATCTGCTAATTCTTCTAATGTGTCTTTCCGAGATTTCATTTGTTGTACTGTTTCATAATGTTTATATAAGGCACGCTCTTGTGTTTCAAATACAGCTTCTTGTTTTGCTAAAGTTTGTTGCACTTCTCGGTAAATTTCCATTTGTTCTTTTAGTTCATTTTGGATATTCGTTAGATGTGTTTTTGTAGTGTCGATTTGAGCTAGCATATCTTTTCTTTCATCCACATGCTGGCTATTTTCTAAATCTAATTTATCAATTCGACCAGTAATTTGACCAATTTGGCGTTCAATATAGCCTAAATCATTATTAATGGTAGTTTGTGTATGGCGTAAATCAATGTAATCACTTTTACGACTTTCAATGGCTTCTTCGGATAAATCATCATATTTTGCGAGTGTTACTTCTAATTCTTTTTTTGATTTTATCGCGATTTCAAGTGCAGTTTCTTTTTCGATTTTTGCATTTGTTAATAATTCTTTTTGTTCTTCAAGAGCAGTAATTTTTTCAGTAATAGTCGCTAAAGTTTCTGCATATACTTGTTCGTTTTCACTACTGTGTTTTTTACGTTCTAAATGAAGATTTCGTTCTCCTTCTAGTTGTTCCAATTTTTCGGTTTCTACTAAAAGGCGCTCTTGCAAACTTTCAAGCGCAATATCCGCTTCATTCAACATCTGTTTTTCATGGGAAATAACTGCTTCTTCTGCATGTAATTCTTCACGTAACTTAATTAAAACGGTTTGATTTTCACCAAATTCTTGACGGACTTCGGCTAGTTTGGTTGTCAGGGAACTGATTTCACTTGCCAGTAATGTCACTTCGTATTTTTCCAATTCTTCTTGTTGGAATAAATAATCTTTGGCAATGGAAGCTTGCATTTCAAGAGGCTCTAATTGCCCCTCTAATTCATACAATATGTCTTGTACCCGATTTAAATTTTCTTCGGTTTCAAATAATTTATTTTCTGCTTGTTTTTTCCGATGCTTATATTTCAACACACCAGCGGCCTCTTCAAATATCGAGCGGCGTTCTTCTGGCTTACTATTTAAAATTTCATCAATTTTCCCTTGCGAAATAATCGAAAAGGATTCTCTTCCAAGTCCAGAATCCATAAATAAATCGACAATATCCTTCAGTCGACAATTCTCTTTATTAATCAAAAATTCACTATCACCATTGCGATAAATACGTCTAGTAACAGCTACTTCGCTATAATCAAGTGGTAAAAAATGGTCTTCATTCTCAAGAACAAGTGATACTTCCGCAAAATTAATAGGTTTACGTGTATCACTTCCTGCGAAAATAACATCTCCCATTCGGCCACCACGGAGCGATTTAGCGGACTGCTCGCCAAGAACCCAGCGGATAGCTTCAGTAATATTACTTTTTCCACTGCCATTTGGCCCTACAACTGCAGTCATGCCGGGCACGAAATCTATCGCAACTTTATCAGCAAAAGATTTAAAGCCATTCATTTCTAATCGTTTTAATAACATGTCCGGACACCTCCATTTTTGTTTATCTGTGTGTTAGTTGATTAATCGCAAATTGTGCCGCACTTTGTTCTGCTTGTTTTTTTGTTCTACCGCTGCCTTTTCCAAGTACTTGTCCGTTAACAATTACTTGTGCGTCAAATGCTTTGTTGTGCGCTGGTCCTGTTTCACCAAGAATATCATATTCGATTAAAACATCCCGGTCCCGTTGAACAATTTCTTGTAGTTGCGTTTTATAATCGACCGTTTGCAAATATTCTCCTGCATCAATCTTTGGAAAAATAACGCGCTCTAAAAAAGTAACTACTTTATCAATACCATTATCTAAATAAAGTGCCCCAATAAACGATTCAAATACATCAGCAAGGAGCGCTGGACGAGTTCTACCTCCTGCTTTTTCTTCCCCTTTACCAAGACGAATATATTTTGAAAAGTGAATTGCTTCTGCAAACTCCACTAAAGATGGTTCACAAACAATCGCTGCACGCATTTTTGTCATATGTCCTTCTGCCATATCTGGATATTTATTAAAAAGATAATTAGATACAGTGAGCTCCAGAACTGCATCACCAAGAAATTCTAAGCGTTCATTATCTTTCACATTTTCCCGGCGATGTTCATTCACGTATGAGGAATGCGTAAATGCTTGTTTTAATAATTCTACATCTTGAAAATCAAAACCGACACTTTCTTGTAATTCTTCCCATTGATTCATTTCACTTGCCCCTCTCTTTACTAAATAAGCAAGTTCATTTTCTAAACAGCCACGAACAAAGCTGCTTAGAAAATGAACCAACAAATCTCCTTAACCTTGAAAAAGAGGATACCTATACTACTTATCTCACGTGCGGAAGTTACCACAGCGAAGATAAGTAACACGGGCACCCTCATTTATCCGGTCACATAAAGTTTTATGCGTTTTCCTCTATGTACTTCACTGCATCACCAACTGTGTTAATGTTCGCAGCGTCGTCATCAGAGATTTCAACTCCGAACTCGTCTTCAAGTTCCATAACTAATTCAACAACGTCTAGGGAATCTGCACCTAGATCATCTTTGAAGGAAGCTTCTAAAGTTACTTTGGATTCCTCGACACCTAAACGGTCTACGATGATTTTTGTAACTTTTTCTAATACTTCTGCCATTTTTCACTTCACCTCCCTCCAAGTATTATATAGGATTATTTCTCCTACGTAAACAAAAATATTTAAAGTAATGCGAGCCAAGTTAATTCGCATTCGTTAACCCTTTTTACATTACCATTCCGCCATCAACAGATAGAGTTTGACCAGTAATATACTTTGATGCGTCGCTTGCTAAGAAAAGGACGGCATTCGCAATATCTTCCGTTGTTCCATAAGCACCCAATGGAATTTGCGCTAACATAGCTTCTTTTGTTTTTTCGTCTAATTTGTCGGTCATTTCTGTTGTGATAAAGCCTGGAGCGACCGCATTAACATTAATTCCACGTGGAGCTAATTCACGAGCAGTGGTTTTTGTTAGCCCAATAACTCCTGCTTTACTTGCTACATAATTTGCTTGTCCAGCATTACCAATTAATCCAACGACAGATGCCATATTAATGATTTTACCAGCACGTTGTTTCATCATGGTCCGTGTCACTGCTTTTGTACAAAGGAAAGTACCTTTTAGGTTGATGTTAATCACGTCATCCCATTCGTCTTCTTTCATACGCATTAATAAATTATCTCGAGTAATTCCCGCATTATTCACTAGAATGTCGACACGGCCAAAACGCTCTATGGCTTGTTTAAAAAACGCATCTACATCTTCTGCGATTGCTACATTTGCTTTCATCGCTTCTACTTCCACACCTTCTGCAGCAACAAGTTTAGCTGTTTCTTCCGCTGCTTCTGGGCTGCCGTTATAGTTGAAGAAAATATTTGCTCCTTCTTTCGCTAATTTGATGGCAATATCACGACCGATTCCGCGTGAAGCACCAGTTACTACAGCTACTTTTCCTTGTAAAGTCATAGGTTATTCTCCTTTTAATGTTTCCGCAACGCTTTTCACTGATTCCACATCACCTGCAGATAATACGGTAACATCACGATTTATTTTTTTAATCAGACCAGCTAATACTTTACCAGAACCTATTTCCACAAAAGTATCTACGCCGTTTTCAATAAGCTCTTCTACGATATCTTCCCATAAAACAGGGGAATAGATTTGTTTAATTAGTTTATCGCTAATTTCAGCTTTATCGGTTGTTTGTTTGGCATCTACATTGTTCACAATTGGGATTTTACCATCAGCGATTTCTACTTCTGCTAAAATGTCACGGAAAGCAAGTGCAGCTGGTTCCATTAAGCTAGAATGGAATGGTCCGCTAACTGCAAGAGGTAATACACGTTTCGCTCCATTTGCTTTTGCTTTTTCGCCTGCTTTTTCAACGCCAGTAGTTGTTCCAGAAATAACGATTTGTCCTGGACAATTGAGGTTTGCTAGTTGAACTGCATCCCCTGCTTTTGTTACTTCTTCTGTGATTTCTTTTAATGCTTCCCGGTCTACACCGAGAACCGCAGCCATTGCGCCAGCACCATTTGGTACAGCTTTTTCCATTAATTCACCGCGCTTACGAACAAGATAAATGGCATCACTTGCTTCTAAAAATCCGCCTGCAACAAGCGCGCTATATTCACCAAGACTGTGTCCAGCTACGTAATCTGCTTTCACACCATATGTTTCTAATGCGCGTAAAATTGCTACACTTGTGGAAACGAGCGCCGGTTGAGCATTTTCAGATTTGGTTAATAGTTCCATTGGTCCTTCTGTAATGATGTCTGTGATGGAAAAACCTAATCTTTCATCAGCGTCATCATAGATTTTTTTTGCTTCAGGATATGCTGCTGCTACATCTTGCCCCATGCCAATCTTTTGTGCTCCTTGACCAGGAAATACGAATGCGATTTTAGTCATTTGCTTCTGTTCCTCCTACTTTTACTTTATCTACTTCTGCTTTAATTGTTTCAACGACTTGTTTTTCAACCATTTCACGTACTTGACGGATAGTGGTGAAAATACCGTTTGCATTAGATGATCCATGTGCTTTTACGACTGGTGCTTGAACACCGAATAAGCATGCGCCACCGTATTCACTGTAATCCATTTTTGCTTTAAGTTCCATTAAATCTTTTTTCAAGAAACTTGCTGCAACTTTATTTTTAAAACCATTGAGTAAGCTCATTTTTAACATACTTAGGAAAGCGGCTCCTGTTCCTTCGATGGATTTGAGTACCATGTTACCTGTAAATCCATCTGTCACAACCACATCTGCTACATCCATTAATAAATCACGCGCTTCGATGTTGCCGATAAATTCATACGCATCTTGGTTTTTCATTAGTTCAAATGATTTTTTCGTTAAATCGTTTCCTTTTGTTTCTTCTGTGCCGATGTTTAAAAGAGCTACACGTGGACGATCAATTTTACGCACTTTTTCCGCATAAACTGATCCCATTAAACCAAATTGCAATAAATGTTCTGGTTTTGCTTCTGCATTTGCACCTAAATCAAGCATAACAAAACCTTTTCCTGTAACGGTTGGAAGCGTTGGTGCAAGGGCTGGACGGTCAATTCCTTTAATTCGTCCGATAACAAAAAGTCCAGTAGACATAAGTGCACCTGTATTACCAGCTGAAATACATGCGTCTGCTTCTCCATCTTTTACCGCTTGAGCAGCGAGAACCATGGATGCTTTTTTCTTCCGTTTGACAGCACGAACTGGTTCATCGTCACTTTCAATTTTTTCATCGGTATGTATGATTTTCACGCGTGTTTTATCTGTTAAATATTCATTTATTTTGGTTTCGTCTCCAAAAAGAAGAATTTCAATATCTTTATATTGGGCAACAGCTTTCATAACACCTAAAACAATTTCTTTTGGTGCATGATCTCCACCCATCGCATCTACAGCAATTTTCATTATACGTCAGTCCTTTATTTTCATTTTTGCGTTGCGTGATACATTTCAAACTTACCTTTGAGTACAAGTTCATCTCCAACATAGCTTTTTACATCTACTATTGTGATGGCTCTGTTGTCAGTTGCTGGACGTACTTTTGCTTTTGCAATGATGCGTTCGCCTTCGTTTACAGAACGGACAAAGCGAACGGTTGCTTGAGTAGTTAAAGCAAGCTCATTTGGAATGACTGCGGTTGCTAAGGAATTAGCTTGGGCAAATAAATGATGCCCTCGAGCGATTTTATTTCGTTTAAAAACATGCTCACTTCGCACGTCAAAAATGGAAATTGCACTCTTGCTAAGTTGGATATCAATAATTTCACCAATCACTTCATCAATGGGAAGACTTTTAACCGCGTCGGCATAATTGACACTCGCAACATGTTTGATTCGCTCTCTGAGTTCAGGAATAGAAAGTGCTACTCGGTCTAAACGAATGGTTTGCACACTAACCCCAAACTTTTCTGCAAGCTGCTCATCTGTTATGAAAGGATTTTCTTCAATAGCAACTTGAAGTTTCATTTGTCGATCCTTTTTAGAATATTTTTTCATGCACGATTCCTCATCTCTTTTTTTGTGAAAGGTATTAACACCAGCTACTAAACACTGGCTAAAAAAAGGAAGTTACCTCTGTTTAGATAAGCTTCAGAACTTCCCAGTATTTATTGGTACCTTAATATGTTATTAAAAATCAAGCAAAGTTGCAAGTTTTTTTAAAGTTTGTTACAGAGGTTTAATCTAGTTTTTGTTCGGTAAAGACGCCTTCTTCTTCAAGAAGAGCCACTAATTTAGCATAAACTTTATTTTCTAACATATTTTCTTCAAATATCATATGAACGGCATCTTGGCGAGCTATTTCAAGTACGCGATAATCATGAACCATATCAGCCACTTTGAATTCTGGCACGCCACTTTGTTTTCTGCCGAAGAAATCTCCTGGTCCACGAAGTTCTAAGTCGCGTTCGCTGACAACAAAGCCATCATTCGTTTCTGACATAATCATCATCCGCTCTTTACCTACCTCCGTTTTTGGATCAGCAATTAAAATACAATAAGACTGATCAGCCCCACGTCCAACTCGCCCTCTCAGCTGATGTAATTGCGCTAAACCAAAACGGTCAGCATCGTATATGACCATCATCGTAGCATTTGGAACATTCACACCAACTTCGACTACCGTGGTTGATACAAGACAGTCAATTTTCTTATCATTAAAATCGCGCATGATTTGTTCTTTATCTGCTGGTAATAGTTTTCCATGCATAAGACCTGGAACGTATTTAGTGCCCCATTTGTTTTGCAAAATATTGAAAACATCAATCGCATTTTGCACATCGAGTTTTTCAGATTCTTCAATTAAAGGACATATAATGTAAACTTGGTGCCCTTTGTCAATCTCTTTTTCCATAAATCCGATGACACGATCTAGCATTTGGTGTTTTACCCAATAAGTTTCGATTTCTTTTCGTCCAGCTGGGAGTTCATCAATAATGGATACGTCCATTTCACCAAACGCTGTGATTGCAAGGGTTCTTGGAATTGGGGTTGCAGTCATAAACAACACATCTGGATATTCCCCTTTTTCACGAAGAATCCGCCTCTGTGCTACGCCAAACCTATGTTGTTCATCTGTAATAACTAATCCAAGTCGATGATAAATTACTTCGTCTTGGATTAAGGCATGTGTGCCAATTAAAACATCTACTGAACCATTTTCAAGCATCGCTAGTAGTTCTCTACGTCGTTTCCCTTTGACACTGCTTGTGAGCAAACCAACTGTAATGTCAAAAGGTTGTAGCAGTTCCACTAAAGAATTCGCATGTTGTTCGGCTAAAATCTCGGTTGGAACCATGAGCGCACTTTGAAAACCACTTTTAGCTGCGGCATACATCGCAATGGATGCTACCACTGTTTTCCCTGATCCAACATCTCCTTGCAGCAAACGATTCATATGGAAATGTGATAACATGTCGCCGCAAATCTCATTTACCACACGTTTTTGTGCTTTTGTAAGTGGGAATGGTAAGGAATCAATGTAATGGCGCAAATCTTCTACATCATAATTAATCGAAATCCCACCTGATTTTTCACGTTCTATTTTACGGAAAAACTGCATTTTCAATTGGAATAGCAAGAATTCCTCATAAACCATCCGACGTCTTGCTTGCTTTAATTCCTCATTGTTTTTTGGAAAATGAAGGATGCGCACGGCTTCTAAACGATCGATTAATTGATATTTTTCAAGCAAATTGGTTGGGATAACTTCCTCGATATCTTTACTATAGCTATCAAAAGCTAGCCGCGTATATTTTTGCATTGTTTTATTACGAAGGGTTCCTTTTAATCTATAGACGCCCTCTAGCTCTTCTTCATTTTCTACAGCACCTAGCTTTATTTTGCTGGCTGTAATTTGTGCGCGACTTTTATCCCATTTACCAGAAATCGTCACTATTTCTCCAACTATTATTTTACTTTTTAAATATGGTTGGTTGAAAAAATCGATTTTGATGACTTGGCCTTCTGTTGACACACGGAAAGAGAGCTTAGATTTTTTTCGACCGTAAAAAGCGACAGTTGCTTCAGTGAGTATTTCACCTTGAACCGTAATTCGTTCTTCATGCGCCACTTCGGATAAATCCCGCAACCGATAATCTTCATAGCGGTACGGGAAGTTCCAAAGCAAATCATGCACGGTTGATAAACCTAGCTCTTTTAAAGTTTTAGCTGTTTCTTCACCAATTCCTTTGATTTCAGTTGTCGGAATTTTTTTGAGTTCACTCACTAGTATCTTCTGGCGACAGGCCAAAAATCTTCCGCTGAATGGCACGTCCAGTCGGTGTAGCCGCCAATCCTCCTTCTGCCGTTTCTCTTAATGAACTTGGCATTTGTAAGCCTACGCGGTGCATTGCTTCAATCACTTCATCACATGGGATACGACTTTTAATACCCGCAAGAGCCATGTCTGCTGAAATGATTGCTTGTGAGGAACCTAGCGCGTTTCGTTTTACACATGGAACTTCTACAAGCCCTGCTACAGGATCACAAACAAGACCAAGCATATTTTTCATTGTCATCGCCATCGCATGCGCTGATTGTTCAGGTGTTCCTCCAGCAGCTGCTACTATCGCCGCTGAAGCCATTGCGCTTGCAGATCCAATTTCCGCCTGACAACCACCAGCCGCTCCGCTTATAAAAGCATTATTCGCAACTACATAGCCAAATGCGCCAGCTGTAAATAAAAAATTCACCATATCTTCTCGCGTCATTTCAAGACGATCTTTTAAAGAAAAAAGAACACCTGGCACAACACCTGCGCTTCCTGCAGTTGGGGTAGCGCAAATCACACCCATGGAAGCATTCACTTCATTCGTTGCAATTGCTTTTGCTACAGAATCGAGTAACACTTCACCAGACAAGAAGTTTCCTTTTTTGATATAGTCTTGCATTAAGACTGCATCTCCACCTGTTAAGCCAGTAGTAGAAGTAACTCCCGCCTCACCCTCGCGAATAGCTTCTTCCATAATATCTAAATTCCGTTCCATCGCAGCAGTTATTTCCTCCCGCGGCAAACCAGAAATACTCATTTCACGTTTAATCATAATTTCAGCAATAGTTAGGTTGTCGCGTTCAGCGATATCTACTAATTCTGCTACAGTTCTAAACATTGTCCACACTCACTTTCTTTACTCTTTACCAACATACCTGATTTAGAACTCAAAATAAAGCCAAACGCACGTTTTATTTACGTACATTTGGCTTTACACAAATCGAGTGCAAGCCACCGATTTACTAGAGATAAATTCCAAACCTATTAAATCATGACACTTGCTACTTGATAAATCCCTGGTAATTCAGCAATTTTGGTAATTAGATCTTGTTCCACTTGTTGATCAACTTCAATTACCATTAATGCTTCATCACCTTTTACTTTACGTGATACTTTCATTTGGCCGATATTAATTTTATGGTCAGCAATAACGGATGATACTGCTGCAATGGCACCAAATTTATCTTGATGTAAAATAAGGATAGCTGGCGCAGTTCCAGTGAATTCTAGTTCAAATTCGTTCAAGCGAATAATTTCTACTTTTCCGCCACCAATGGATGCACCAATTAATGTCATTTGTTGCATACCGTGTTTTAAGACTAACTTAACCGTGTTTGGATGAGGTGGTTCTTCCACTTCCTCAATAAACTGAATACGCATTCCCCATTCTTCGGCAAGCTTCGGTGATTCTTTCATACGCGGGTCATCTGGCTCAAAACCGAGTAGTCCGCCGATAAGCGCTACATCTGTTCCATGACCTTTGTATGTTTTAGCAAAAGAACCATATAAATGAATATCTACTTGGGATGGTTGTTCATTAAAAACAGCTCGTGCAATGGCACCAATACGACTAGCACCAGCAGTATGAGAACTTGATGGACCAATCATCACCGGACCAATAATATCAAACACGCTATTAAATTTCACTAAAATCATCCTTTCTTGTATTCATTTAAAATAAGTTCTTATTCAACAGCAAAAATATACGGGTAAACTGGTTGGCTACCTTCGTGTATTTCTACTTCTACATCTGGATAAGCTTCGGTTAGTCTATCTGCTAAAGCCTCTGCTTTATTAGCATCTGCATCTTCGCCAAAAATGATTGTAACGATTTCGCTATCCTCATCAAGTAATTTTTCTAATGTTTCATACGCTGCTGCTTCTAACGTATCATGACTAACTTTGATTTTTCCTTCTACCATACCGATAAAGCTGTCTTTTTTAATTTCTACACCTTCGACCGTTGTATCGCGTACAGCAGTTGTTACTTGACCACTTGCTACATCGTTAATAGCTTCTCGCATTGCTTCTGCATTTGAAGTGAAATCTTGCTCTGGTTGGAAAGCGAGCACAGCAGTAAGTCCTTGTGGAATTGTTTTAGTAGGGATAATTTGTACTTTATCTTCTCCTAAAAGTTGTGCTGCTTGTTCTGCGGCCATTTGGATATTTTTATTATTTGGAAGAACAAAAACTTGTTCTGCATTTGCTGATTCAATTGCTTTTACGATATCTTCTGTGCTAGGATTCATCGTCTGACCACCAGAAAGTACAACCGATACGCCCATACTTTCAAATAATTTTTCTAATCCGTTACCAGCAGACACAGTGACAATACCATAAGAAGCTTTTTCTTTTGTTGGTGTTTTTTCATTACCAACGATTTCATTATGCTGTTCGCGCATATTTTCTACTTTCATTTTAAGTAGACTACCATATTGTTGACCGTAATTGAATACTTCACCAGGATGCTCTACATGAACATGGACTTTTACCACTTCATCATCAGCCGCTACAAGTAGAGAATCGCCCATTTCACTTAAATCTTGACGGAATTGTTCTTCATCAAAAGGCTTTAGACCCGGTTTATTTTCATTGATTTTAACAATGATTTCGGTGCAATAACCAAAATGAATATCATCTGTGGACATAAAATCTTGTACATGACGATGATGTTCTGCATTAATTAATTCACCCATAGACGCCATATAGTCAGGAGCTTCCGCCATCTTGCCAGTTAGTACGCCATAAAATCCTTCATAAATAATAATCAGACCTTGACCACCACTATCAACAACACCAACTTCTTTTAAAACAGGAAGTAAATCTGGCGTTTTTTCTAATGCTACTTTCCCTTGTTTTAAAATCGCTTCCATAACTAACTCGATTTCTTGATGTTCAGCAGCTGCTGCAATTCCAGCTTTAGCGGCTTCACGAGCTACGGTTAAAATAGTTCCTTCCACTGGCTTCATAACAGCTTTATACGCCGTTTCGACACCTTTTACAAAGGCATTTGCAAATTCTTCTGCATTTAATGTTTCTTTATTTTCAATTGATTTAGAAAAGCCTCGGAAAAGTTGGGATAAAATAACGCCAGAGTTTCCACGAGCGCCCATCAGTAATCCTTTTGCAAGGTTTGCACCAACAGCACCAATTGTTTCTTTATCATTCTTTGCAACTTCTTCTGCACCACTTGTCATCGATAAATTCATATTTGTTCCCGTGTCGCCATCTGGAACCGGGAAAACGTTTAATGAATCAACAAAATCAGCATTTTTTGCTAAATTTTTGGCTCCAAGCGCTATCATTGATGCAAATTTCTCTGAGTCTAACTGATAAATACTCACTTACATAATCCTCCTTAAGATTCCTTGATTACTCGGACACCTTGAACATAAATATTTACAGATTCTACTGTAATACCGAGTGTTTTTTCGAGTGTATATTTTACGCGTTCTTGTACATTATGAGCAACTTCTGAGATTTTCGTCCCAAAACTAACAATAATGTACATATCGATATGTATGCCTTCTTCTTCTTGTCTTACAATAACACCTTTTGTATAATTTTCTCTTCTAAGAATATCTGTTAAACCATCTCGTATTTGATGTCTGCTTGCCATACCTACAATTCCAAAGTTTTCTTCGGCAGCACCGCCAGCGATTGTGGCGATAACATCACTAGTAATATCAATTTTGCCTAGCTTTGTGTCGATTTCGATTGCCATTCTATATTCCTCCCTACGGATTATATTCTCGTTCCATTATTTTTTATTATTGTTTTTATTTGTTTGTTAAGTTGTCCTTACCTATTTTACTATAATCACAGCCCTTTGGAAAGCATATCACAAATTTGGCTGATTAAATCGGTGTTTAGACTGTCAAGTAAAAATTCTTTGCACTATTTTCGCATATCCTCTTGCAAAGTATACTTGTTTATGATAAATTATTCTAGTGTATGAAAAACAAATGGATAGGTTATTTTAAATAAATTATCCGAAGAGCTCTGTAAGGAGGGGTAAACTATGGCTAAAGAATGTGTTATTACAGGCCGCAAATCACGTTCCGGTAACAAACGTTCCCACGCAATGAACTCCAGCAAACGTACTTGGAAAGCTAACTTGCAAAAAGTACGGATTCTGGTTAACGGCAAACCTAAAAAAGTTTGGGTATCTGCTCGTGCGCTTAAATCTGGTAAAGTGGAACGCGTTTAATCGAAGGAGAAATCAAGTGCAGCGACAATTATGTCGGTGCATTTTTTCTTTGTCCAAATATAAAAAAATACAGGCAAAAACCACCTGTATCCTCTATTAATCATTACTTTGAGTTAATAAAATCATTCCACTAGTAAAGGAAAATTTGCCAATTTGATTGACAAACTCATTACTGGAAAGCGCGGATCCTACTGGATAAGTCGCATTTTCCAGTGGATAAGCAAATCCTTTTAATGTAAGTCCTGTGACATCTTGCATTGTGGTGAATGCGACATATTTCTTGTCTGGCAGTTTTTCAATTGTATAGCTTCCAGGCGTGTACATTTTGATGTAATTATAGCGGTCAATCATTTCTACGACCGGCACCGCGCTTAAAAAACGTGGCTTGGTCAACATCATCAGATTCGCAAGTAAATGGTCTAGCCGGCCTCCTGTTGCTCCAAAAATGCGTATTTTGTCTGGATGCTGATTCATTGCCCAACTTAGCCCAATTTCGGTATCAGTTTCATCTTTTTCAGCAGGGTATTCTAGCACATCTGCTACTTTTGTTTTTAAATGGGCTAGTTCCTCTTTCGTTAAAGAATCGAAATCCCCCATTGCAACAGTTGGTATAATTCCTCTATCTAATAAACGTTTAGCTCCACGGTCCACGCCAACCCAACAAATATCTGCATTCGTATATGGTGTTAAATCAGGAATTTCTGACGCGGGCCCACCAACCATAATATTAATTACTTTCATATTCGTGTTCCCTTCTTTCCTAATAAATAAGACTGGAACGAAAAAATCTGTCCCAGTCTCCAAAATATTATTCGCCTACAATAGCACGTAATTTGTCAATTGGTGTTTGACGGTTTTTATTTCCATAGATGTAACTTCCGGCTACAAAAACATTTGCGCCAGCATCACGGCATAATTTAGCTGTTTCATGATCTACGCCACCATCTACTTCTATTTCGATATCTAAGCCTTTTTCGTCCACTATCTTTTTGAAGGCGCTAATTTTTTCTAGCACTTCTGGGATGAATTTTTGGCCACCAAATCCAGGATTTACAGTCATGAATAAAACCATATCGAGTTCATTTAACACATGTTGTAAAACATCAATTGGTGTTGCTGGATTTAGGACTGCGCCAGCTTTTACACCATAAGAGCGGATAAGTTGTAGCGTACGATGAAGGTGTGTACATGCTTCGACATGAACCGTAATATAATCTGCGCCAGCTTTTGCAAATTCCGGAATATATGTATCCGGGTTTTCAATCATTAAATGAACATCAAGTGGTAGTTTAGTTTCCGGACGAATTGCTTTTACGACTGCTGGACCAAATGTAATATTCGGAACGAAATGCCCATCCATTACATCAATATGGATATAATCTGCGCCGCAATTTTCTACTTCTTTAATATCTCTTGCAAGATTTGCAAAGTCTGCACTTAAAATCGAAGGAGCTATTTTTCCCATTATTAATACCTCGGCTTTCTGTTTTTTAATTCTTGTAAAATTTGGATATAGTGTTTGTAACGAAAATCTGCTATTTCGTTTGCTTCAACAGCTGTTTTCACAGCGCAGTTTGGTTCATTATCGTGCATACAACCACGGAATTTACAGCCACTACGACGGTCTTCCATTTCTGGAAAACAAAATTGTAATGTTTCAGGTTGTAAATCATCCCATTCGATAGAGCTAAATCCAGGAGTATCAGCGACAAAGCCATCTCCAATTGGCATTAATTCTACGTGTCTTGTTGTATGTTTTCCACGTCCGAGTGAGTTGGATATTTCAGCTGTTTTTAAGGTTAAATCACTATTTAAATTATTTAATAAGGTTGATTTACCCACACCAGATTGCCCTGCGATAACGGCTGTTTTACCGCTTATATAATCTTTAATCGCTTCTTTATCTGGCTCATCATTAGTGACAAAAACATCATAGCCAATTGTTTCATAAACTTCTTTATAAACCATGATTTGTTCTTTTTCAGCTTCCGTTGCCAGGTCCATTTTGCTTATACAGATGACTGGCTGAATGTCTTCTTTCTCAATAGCAACTAAAAAACGGTCTGCTAGATTCGTAGAAAAATCTGGTTCTACGGCAGAAAATACTAAAATCGCGATATCGATATTAGCAACGGGAGGTCGTACAAGTGAATTCTCCCGCGACATAACATCTAAAATATAGCCATCTGTTTTATTTTCTACTTGAAATTCCACATCGTCCCCAACTAGCGGCGAAATATTTCGTTTTCTAAAATTTCCACGTGCTCTGCATTGGTATACTTTTCCTTCAGAGAATACATAGTAAAATCCGCTCAACGCTTTGATAATTTGTCCTTCCAGCACATTTCCTCCGTTCTCTTTTTTAGTTTGGATAAGGGACTGTACCTTCATCGATTACTTTATCGTCACTGATGATTTTATAACCGCCGCTAGAACCTTCTTCTATTTTGAAAGTTACTTCTACAGATGTATTTTGGCTAATATCCATTTCACGGTAAGCACTTGTCATACTGTGATCTTTATCTTGAATATAAATTTGGATATGTTGCGGTTCTGGGTTTTCTTCATCGCTTGGTGTATAAGGAATATTGAATGTTTTCGTTACTTCTTTCACTTCTTTTTCTTTTGGTCCAGCAGAAATAACGATTTGGATTGTATCGCCCGGATTCATCGTGGTTCCAGCAGATGGTGATTGCGAAATCACTTGTCCTTTTTCAACAGAACTTGAGTTTTCTTCTGTGCTAGATACTTTAAATCCAAGAGGAGAAGCATAATCTTCTACCGCTGTTTTTGTATAACCACGTAAGTCTTTAAGAGAAATTGGCTCTGCGCCTTTACTTACGACAAACTTCACGCTAGTAGATTTGGCTACGACTTCTGATCCGCCTGAAGGTGTTTGGCTTATAATCATTCCTTTGTCCACATCTGAACTATACTCTTCCTCCGCAGAAATACTTTCAAATCCTTGTTCTTCTAGTAAAGCTTTGGTATCAGAGTAACTTCTTCCGCTGTAGTCATCTAATGTAATTTTTTTAGAACCGATACTTACAAATAAATTGACTTTCGTTCCTTTTTCTTTCATTTCACCAGCTTCAGGATCAGAATTAATTACTTTTCCTTCTTCTACTTCATCACTATTTTTTTCAGCTGTTTTGCCAATAACAAATCCTTCTTTTTGAAGCAGTGCGATGGCTTGGTCTTCTGTTTTACCAGAAACATCTGGGACCGCTATTTCATCAGGACTTTTACCTAATAACCATAATAATAAAATCCCAATAATAAACACGATTATCACTGAAAATACAATCCAAGCAATTTTCTTTTTCTTGCTCATTTTTTTCTTTTTCTTTCCTTTAGTTGCATCGGAAGCAACTTCTTGTGCGGCTACTTTTCCTTCTGGGACAATAGTTTTATCGAGATTTTGCATGGCTTCTTTAGTCGCAATGATGGGAATGGTTTTTGTATCCCCATCGTCTGTTGGAAATATATATTTTGGTTCGTTCAAGCGTTCTTTATTTAAGCAGGTTTGTAAATCTTTTTCCATTTCTTCTGCATTTTGATAACGTAAAAATGGATCTTTCGCTGTGGCTTTAATAATAATATTTTCTAGACTTTGAGGTATTTCTGGATTCTGTTCTCTTGCAGAAGGAATCTCCGCTTGTAAATGTTTAATGGCAATAGAAACGGCGGATTCACCATCAAAAGGTACTTTTCCAGTTAGTAGTTCGTATAAAACGATTCCAAGTGAATAGATGTCTGATTTTTGTGTTGCCATGCCGCCACGGGCTTGTTCTGGAGATAAGTAATGAACAGAGCCAAGTAATGAATTAGTCTGGGTTATAGATGTTTCAGACAACGCCATTGCAATCCCAAAATCGGTAATTTTCACGACTCCATCATGATCAATTAAGATATTTTGTGGTTTTAAATCGCGGTGAATTATGTGATGTTGATGTGCGACGGTAACTGCTGAAACAATTTGTAGCATAATATCCACTGATTTTTCATAACTAATAGGATGATTTTCATGAATATATTGTTTTAAATCCATGCCATCTACATGTTCCATAACAATGTAGTGTAAATCATTCTCTTCACCAACATCATAGATACTCACAATATTTGGATGAACTAAACTAGTTGCAGATTGCGCTTCTCTTTGGAAACGACGAATTAAATTACTTTCATCAGCTAAATCAATTCGTAAAATTTTCACTGCAACATCGCGGTCAAGGATCATGTCATGAGCAAGATAAACATTGGCCATTCCACCGCCGCCTATAGCATGTAAAATCTTATAACGATCGTTTAGGCGTTTACCTATCATCATGAAGCATCCCTCCCTTTCTGCATCAGATTTCGTTCAACCAATAATACGGTGATATTATCTTCTCCCCCATAAGAATTAGCTTTAGTAATAAATACGTCCGCTTTTTCAGAGAGGCTACGTTTACTTTTTAAAATGTCTTCCATTTCTGTTTCTGGTACCATATTTGTAAGTCCATCGGAACAAAGTAGTAAGGTATCTGTTGTTTGAAATGGTACTACAAATGTGTCTACCTCAACTTTTCCTTCGACACCTAATGCGCGTAGAAGAATATTTTTCCGCGGATGATTCATTGCATCTTCTTTGCTGATTTCACCCGTGCGTAGTAATTCATGAACAAGGGAGTGATCTTCTGTTAATTGTCGTAATGTATTATTTTGAAGTAAATAACCACGACTATCCCCAACATTCGCAATCACAACTTGTGATTTTGCCATTATAGCTGCCACAAGTGTTGTACCCATGCCGTTTAAATCCATTTCACTTTCCGCGTAAAGGACGATTTGTTTATTTACTTCCTGAATTTCTTTGCGGAGCCATGTTTCAATTTCTTCAGCAGTTAAAAGTGCAGTAGTTTCTTTCCACGCGTCACTAAGCAAACGTACAGCCATTTCACTGGCAACATCTCCTGCACGGTGTCCACCCATTCCATCTGCTACAATTACAATTGGCTGGTTGTCTTTATTTTCAAACACACCGCCATTATCTTCATTATGATGTCTAATTCTGCCTCTGTCTGTTCTAAATTCTGCATGCATTTAAACGCACCTCACTATTTTTCAGGACTTCACTTTTCTTAAACTTGAAACGAAGAAACCATCGCTTCCAATATCTGTCGGTAAAAGTTGTACAAAATCGTCCTTCTTGATATGTGCCAATTTTTCAGGAAGTGTTACAGGTTCAAGCGAAAACTCTGGATGTTTTTCTAAGAACGCACGCAGGACTGTTTCGTTTTCTTCCTTATCAATCGTACAAGTACTATAAACTAATATACCATTTTCTTTTACTAGTTGGCTAACGTCATCTAAAATTGCTAATTGAATTTCTGCTAATTTGTGGATATCTTTTTCTGTTTTTGCATATTTAATATCTGGTTTTCTACGAAGAACACCAAAACCTGAGCAAGGGGCATCTACTAAAATACGGTCAAATGTTTCTGGTTCAAACATGGTACTTGCAGTTCTTGCATCTTGATGAGCTGTACGAATATTTAATAGTTGCAAACGTTTTGCTGCTTGATCTATAAGCTTGGTTTTCTTTTCGTGGATATCCAGCGCATGAACCATTCCTGTGCCATGCATCTTTTCTGCAATATGCGTTGTTTTTCCGCCAGGTGCCGCACAAGCATCAAGTACGGTTAAATTGTCTTCTAATTGAAGTGCATAGGCTGCGAGCATCGAGCTCTCGTCTTGGATACTACATTTACCGTCTTTGTAAGCTTTTGTTTCTGCAACAGAACCTTTTTCAACAAGTAAAGCTTCGTCAATAAATTCGTTTTGAGTAACTGTAATTCCTTGGTCATTCAATTCTTTAATTAGTTGCTCGGTGCGAATTTCTGTTTGGTTGACACGTATACTTTGGTGTGGAGCTACTAAGAAAGCTAGCCCAATTTCACGCAGTTTTTGGACGCCATATTGATCGGCCCATCTTTTTGCTAACCATTCTGGCAAGCTTGTTTCGACTGCGATTTTTTGGACTGGATCTTTTACTTCATCAATGCTCGGGACGCCTTTTCGGATTACATTACGTAACACCCCATTGACGAATTTGGTTACGCCTTGGTGTCCTAAATCTTTAGCAATATCCCCTGCTTCATTTAAAATCGCGTGCTCAGGAACTTTATCTAAAAAAGTTAATTGATATACGGACATTCGGAGTAAATTTTTCACCCAATTATCCGGTTCTTTATTTAAAAATGGAGCCAAATAGTAATCGAGTGTAATTTTACGCTGTGTAGTTCCATATACTAATTCCGTTAATAGCCCTTTATCTAGTGGATTTAGTTTCTGTTTTTTTAGCGCATCATTAATTAATAAATGACTATATGATTGATTGTTTTCAATTTTGATAATGAGTTCTAATGCGATGGCGCGAACTGTTTTTTGCTTCTTCATTTATTCACCAAACCTTGTCGACTTGCTTAAATTTCTGCCAGCTCCGGACATGAATGAATGGACATCCATTTTCGGTTTTCCTGCTGGTTGGATTACTGTTGGTACTATAAGAGTCCCGTCCCCAGCTATAATCTTAAGAGATGTTTTATCCATTAAAATCGTACCTGGTTCACCTTCTACTTTTGTGTCATCATAAGTCGCTTCCCAAATTTTAAACGGTTTTTCTTCCAGTGTTGTATATGCAACTGGCCAAGGGGAAAGTCCACGGATTTGATTAAAAATGGTGCGTCCCGGTTGTGTCCAATCGATTTTTTCTTGTTCTCTAGAGATATTACGCGCAAATGTGACTTTTTCTGGGTCTTGAGCTATAGCAGTAATTTTCCCAGCTAAAAAGTCAGGTAATGTATCCATTAAAAGTTCTGCGCCTAGTTTGCTTAATTTATCGAACATGGTTCCTGTATTATCTGCCTCTGTAATTGGGATTTTACGCTGACTAATCATATCGCCAGCATCCAATTTCTCTACCATATACATGATAGTAACGCCTGTTTCCGTTTTACCATCAAGTAGTGCATAGTGAACCGGAGCACCGCCGCGATATTCTGGTAATAGAGATGCGTGGACATTGATTGCGCCATGTTTTGGGGATTCAAGTAAACTATTTGGCAAAATTTGTCCATACGCTGCTGTAACAAGTAAATCGGCTTCTAACGCAATAAGTTCATTTAGTTCGCTTGAAGTGCGTAATTTTTCTGGTTGAAAGACTGGAATAGCTAATTCTAAAGCGGCTTTTTTTACTGGCGGTGGGGTTAAAATACGTTTGCGCCCAACTGGTCGATCTGGTTGTGTAACAACTGCAATTACATCATATGTGCTAGCTAATTGTTCTAAAATAGGGACAGAAAATGCGGGTGTTCCCATAAAAATGATTTTTGTCATCGGTTCGCTCCTTTTACATTAATACGTATGGTTGTACATCAATAGTTATCGTTAAACCTTTTTGTTGGTCTTTTTGATAATGAGTGATTAACGTTTTTAGTTCTTTTTTTAAATCTGGCTCAATTTTATATTTTAGAATGCACTGATAGCGATATTTATTTTTAATTCGCGTGATAGTGCTTGGAACAGGGCCTAAAACAACGGCATCTGGTCCTAACTTTCCTCGTAAAAACTGAGCCATTTCTTGAATAGTACGAATAGCTTTCATTTCATTTTCATCACTGACATTAATCATTGTTAAGTAATAAAACGGCGGATAAGAGCCCATTTTTCGTAATTGCATTTCGTGATTATAAAAACCAATAAAATCATGTTTTTTAGCAAATTCGATACTGTAATGTTCTGGATTGTAACTTTGAACAACGACTTCTCCCGTCCGTTCATGCCGGCCTGCGCGTCCGCTTACCTGGGTAAGAAGTTGGAAAGTACGTTCCGAGGCGCGAAAGTCTGGTAAATGGAGCATCGTGTCCGCATTTAATACGCCAACTAAGGTAATATCTGGAAAATCAAGTCCCTTTGCAATCATTTGAGTGCCTAATAAAATATCCGCTTCATGATTACGAAAACTTTTAAGCAATTTTTCGTGAGCGCCTTTTGTTCTTGTTGTATCCACATCCATCCGAATAACGCGCGCTTCTGGGATTAATTTTGTCAGGCTTTCCTCTACTTTTTGTGTACCGGTTCCAAAATAGCGAATATGTTCCCCTTCACAGCTTGGACATTTTTGTGGGACACGTTCTTCATGACCACAGTAATGACACTTCATTTGGTTGCTTGATTGATGATAGGTGAGCGAAATATCACAGTTAGGACATTCTACAACGTAACCACAATCCCGACACATGACAAAAGAAGAATAGCCACGACGATTCAACATTAAAACGGTTTGTTCTTTTTTAGCAATTCGGTCTTTGATTTTTTCTAATAATTCAGTAGAGAATTCTGTACGATTTTCTTTGCGTAATTCTTCGCGCATATCTACTACGCTAACTTCTGGCATTGCACGATCATTTACCCGGCTAGGAAGTTCAATTAATGTATAAACTCCTTTTTTCGCCCTAGCAAAAGATTCAAGGGATGGCGTGGCACTTCCGAGAACGACTGGACATTGATATTTATTCGCGCGCCAAATAGCTACATCTCTTGCATGATAACGCGGATTATCTTCTTGTTTATAGCTCGCTTCGTGTTCTTCGTCAATAATAATAATCCCTAAATTCTCAAGTGGAGCGAACACAGCAGAGCGGGCACCAACAACCACTCTCGCTTCTTTACGTTCAATTTTGCGCCATTCATCATATTTTTCTCCAGAAGAAAGTGCACTGTGTAAGACTGCAACTTCACTTCCAAAGCGGCTTTTGAACCGTTCGACCATTTGTGGTGTAAGGGAAATTTCTGGTACTAAAACAATTGCTTCTTTGCCTTCTTTTAATTTTGCTTCGATTGTTTGTAAATAAATTTCGGTTTTTCCACTTCCGGTCACACCGTGTATTAAGAAAGTTTCTTGCTCTGTTGCTGCAGTAATTTTCCAGCAGGCTGTTTGTTGATCTGGTAGTAACTGGAGCGATTCACTTTTTTCAAATTGGTGGTTTTGGTATGGGTCACGCGAAATGATTTTCTCTTGGATAGTCAGTATGTTTAAGTCTGCTAATTTTTTAATGGTTGTATCGGTGGTTCCTGCTTGTTTTTTTAATTCAGAGACGAGGATTTCGCTTCCTTCAAATGCTTGAAAAAATGCAAGTACACGTGATTGTGCTTTGGCATTTTTAGGCATATCTTCTATTATTTCAGTTAGTTGATATGGTGATTTCAAGCAGCTGACAACACGAACTTTTTTGTTGGTGATTTTATTTTTTACTTGGTAGACAACTTCTACACTACCTTCTCTCACCCATTTGCCGATTTGTTTAAGAAGACCCCGTGCTTCTGCTACTTTCCAGTCTAGCGTTTCATAACCTTCAAACAATTGTTCTAATTCTTCATTCTCATCATCTAAGCGCAAAAAATATTTTTCATATTTTGCTCGGAGCGCGGCTGGTAACATAGCTTGGTAAGCAGACACACGAAAACTAAGTGTATCTTCCGCAAGCCAGTCTCCTAACTCCATCAATTCCTCATTTAAAACCGGCGCTAAATCCATCACGCCATCAATACCTTTTAGTTTTGGATTTTCTTCCGTTTCGTCAAGAGAAGTAACAAAACCTTGTATTTTGCGATTTCCAAATGGGACACTCACCCGCATACCAGGGCGAATAAGTTCTTCTAAATCTTCGGGAATAAAGTAATCAAAGGGACGATCCACTTGCATGGCTGGAACGTCCACAATCACTTTTGCTATATTAATCATTTGTTCACTTCCTTAAAAGGTTAGCGGCTTCTTGAATGATATGTTCAGCAACTTCTTTTTTATCTAATATTGGTAACGCCTTATTAGATCCATCTTTTCGGTAAAAAGTCACGATATTTGTATCTACAGAAAAACCGGCGCCTGCTTCGCTGATATTGTTTGCGACAATCATATCGGCATTTTTGGACGTTAGTTTTTTGAGTGCATTTTCTTCTAAATTTTCTGTTTCGGCAGCAAAACCAATTACTACTTGATTTGCTGATTTATTTTGACCGATTTCGAGTAAAATATCTTTTGTTCGTTTCATTTCAACCGTAAAATCGCCAGGCTGTTTTTTAATTTTTTGGTCGGAAACTTTTGCTGGTGTGTAGTCAGCAACTGCTGCAGTCATTACAAAGATATCTTGAGCCGCTTCATGTTCACTAACAGCTTGGTACATTTCTTCCGCTGATTCCACATATAAAGCTTCTACGCCAGGTGGTACGGGAAGTGCTTTACTTGTAGTAACAAGCGTAACTTTCGCACCATGACGAGCTGCCGATTCTGCAATACTAAATCCCATTTTTCCAGTAGAATGATTGGTAAAATAGCGTACTGGATCTAATTTTTCACGAGTTGCTCCAGCGGTCACTAGAATATTTTTGCCTAGGAGTAAATCTTTATCCTCTTGAAAGAATTCCGCAATACGGAGAACGATTTTTTCAGGTTCTTCGAGACGTCCACGCCCAACATAACCACAAGCCAGATAACCTTCTTCTGGTTCAATGAAACGAACACCATCAGCATATAGTCTGTTAATATTCCGAATGACTGCTGGATGCTGAATCATATGGACATTCATTGCTGGTGCGACCCAAACTGGCGCTTCTGTTGCCAGAATAGTTGTTGTTATCATATCATCTGCAATCCCATTTGCCATTTTACCAATGATATTTGCAGTTGCAGGTGCAACAATAACTAAATCTGCCCAATCTGCTAAATCGATATGCGCGACCACGTTAGATTTTTTTTCGTCAAATGTATTGGTATATACATCATTTTTAGATAATACTTGAAATGAAAGTGGCGGAACAAATTCTTGTGCGTGTTCGGTCATCATGACTTTGACGTTTGCCCCCGCTTGCGTTAATTTACTTGTAAGTGCAACTGCTTTATAGACAGCAATGCCACCAGACACTGCGAGTAAAATATTTTTTCCTTGCATCGATAAGTCACCTCATTTTAATATGAAAAATCATTAATTCCATTATACCTTAAATTAGGACAGGACAAAACTAGGAAGAAACTAGATTTTTGCTTATTTTTATAATCTATATAGCTAACAAAAAAGCCCCGCAATGAAGCGGAGCAGTTAAGCTTATTTCTCGTCGTTTTTTAAAACTAATTTCCCAGCATGAATTTCTTCTAATGCTTTACCGACAAATTTGTCAGATTGATAGCTCGGAAGTACACCTTTATCATTTTCCAGTTGCATGTAACGTGCACGTTTGGCAGCCACAGTAACTAGCGAATATTTTGAGTCGATTTTTAGCAATAAATTATCAATTGATGGATATAACATCATTGTAATCCCTCCAACATTTTTTTGTAGCGATGAATTACTCGCTCAGTTTTTAAGTGTTCTGTTTCGACGATGCCTTTGATTTTCTGTACGGCTTTTGATACCACATCATTCACCACAGCATAATCATAAGACGCCATCATTTCGATTTCTTTCTTCGCTGTTTCCATGCGTTCCTCAACAACTTCCATCGATTCTGTGCCGCGACCGATAATCCGGTTTTTAAGTTCGGATAAATCTGGTGGCGTTAAGAAAATGAAAATTCCTTCTGGCATCGCTTTTCGAACTTGCATTGCTCCTTGCACTTCAATTTCGAGAAAAATATCCACCCCTGCGGCTAGTTTTTCCTCGACATATTCAAGCGGAGTGCCGTAGTAGTTACCGACATACTCTGCATATTCTAACATTTTCCCATCTTGGATAGCTTGTTCAAAAACTTCTCGCGAACGAAAATAATAATCGACTCCGTCTTGTTCGCCTTCACGAGGAAGACGCGTTGTCATAGAAATAGAATAATCAAAACTTGTTTCCGGATCTTTAAAAACAGCTTCCCGAACCGTTCCTTTACCTACTCCAGATGGACCTGAAAGTACAATTAACAGTCCTCTTTCTGTCATCATTTCCCCTCCGATATCATTCCACATTTTGCACTTGTTCTCGAATTTTTTCTAGCGTCGTTTTCATTTCCACCACTTGTTCAGTGATTTTTAGAGAACTTGCTTTTGATCCAATCGTGTTGACTTCGCGGTTCATCTCTTGAATAAGAAAATCCAGCTTCCGACCAATTGGTTCTTCGAGTAATATAATACCATAAAATTGCTTTAAATGGCTCTTTGTTCGTTCAACTTCTTCGTTAATATCTGCTTTTTCAAGTAGTAAAGCGACTTCGGTAAGAACGATACTAGGATCAAATTGTTCCCCCACAACGTTTTGTAAACGGGTTTCCAATTTTTCTTGATAGTATTTTTCTGTGTTTGGAATTTCTGCTTGAATGATTTCCAAGCTTTTCTCAATTGCACTAAGATGCTGTTTGAAATAAAGCAGTAATTCTGCTCCTTCCATACTTCTCATTTCATCTAGTCGTTCCGTTGCACGGGCAAGTGTTTCCAAAACTAATCGTTCTAAATCACTACTTGCTTCTACTTCTTCTTCAATAGAAAGATAGGCTTGTTCTTGAAGTAAGTCCGCAGTAGTTGGCAAATCTTTTAATTCATATCTAGCGCTTGCTTGTTTGATAAAACGGTAATAGCTATCTGCGAGGTCCCAGTCAATATGTAAAGCCCGTTTTGAAATTTGCTCTCCTGTGATGGAAAAGAAACATTCCATTCTACCACGTTTAATTTGCTTACTTATTGTCTTTTTTAATTTTCCTTCTAAGTACGCGAGCTGCTTAGGCATCCGAAAAAGAAATTCGGAGTAGCGGTGGTTGACTGCTTTTAATTCAATGGTTACTTTGAACGATTCAAACTCTTTTGTGGCACGTCCAAATCCCGTCATGCTTTTCACCATTTGGCAAGACACCTTTCATCTCTTAAAGTTTCCAGTAAGATTACTTGAAATTTGTTCTGACTTCTTATTATACCAAAGCTACTCCCTGCATACAATACATTTTCAGAATGTATGTTAAAATAGAAAGTAACTAACTCATAAAGGAATGAAAAACTCATGGCGTTTGATGCAATGTTTTTAAAAGCAATAACCGAAGAACTTGCCGAACACGGAGAAAGTGGACGTATTATGAAAATCCACCAACCGTTTTCGCATGAACTTGTTTTATATATCCGAAAAAATCGTGAAAATAAACGTCTGCTTATTTCTTCGCATCCTAGTTATGCGCGGATTCAGTGGACAGATGATATCCCTGAGAATCCAGCAACACCACCAATGTTTTGTATGCTACTTAGGAAATATTTAGAAGGCGCAATTATTGAATCGATTACACAACTTCCAAATGAACGGATTTTACAATTTAGTATTCGCGGTAAAGATGATATCGGCGAAAATCGATTTTGTGATTTATTTGTAGAAATTATGGGACGACATAGTAATATTACACTTGTTGATCGTGCAAAAAACGTGATTGTTGATTGTATTAAGCACGTTTCCCCAGCACAAAATAGTTACCGAACACTTTTGCCAGGAGCGACTTATGTGCTACCTCCAACAACAGATAAATTAAATCCTTTCGAGGTTACTGCAGAGCAATTACTAGATAGACTGGATTTTCAAGCAGGTCGAATCGATAAACAGCTTGTGCAAAATTTTGCAGGATTTAGTCCGCTATTCGCTCGTGAAATTGTTTTTCGTGCGGGGAATTTAACCGCAGATTCTCTTGTCACAGCCTTTTTTGAAGTGATTGGGCTTGTGAATGAGCATCTAGGAAGTTCAGCAGTTCCAAACGAATGGCGCATTCAAAATAAAGAAGATTACTACTTCTTCCCGCTCCGTCATATTGATGCAGAAACAACCGAATTTGCTAATTTAAGTTCTCTTTTGGACCATTTTTATATTGGTAAAGCGCGTCGTGATCGTGTCCACCAATTCGCGCATGATTTAGAAAAACTATTATCCAATGAACTCGCTCGTAGTAGACTGAAAATCGAAAAGCTTGAAAACACTTTACTCGAAACAGAAAAAGCAGATGTTTACCGAGTACAAGGGGAACTTTTAACAGCCAATTTACATTTAATGGAGCGCGGAATGGAAGAAATCACCGTAGAAAATTTTTACGATGAGATGAAAAAAATGACTATTCCACTTGATTCGAGGAAAACCCCATCCGCCAATGCGCAAAGTTATTTCAGCCGTTATCAAAAACTGCGCAATGCCGTCGAAGTAGTAAAAGAACAAATCGCGCTCACAAAAGAAGAAATTACTTATTTAGAATCTGTTGAGTCACAGCTAGAAACATCTGGCCCGCAAGATGTGGAAGAAATCCGTCAAGAACTTGCTGAACAAGGATATCTTCGTTACAAACAGAAAAAAGGCAGTCGTAAAAAAGCCACTTTACCAGCACCAGAAAAATATACCTCTTCAACAGGCTTATCGATTTTGGTGGGGAAAAACAATAAACAAAATGATTATTTAACAAATAAATTAGCTCGAAATAATGAATACTGGTTCCATGTGAAAGATTTACCTGGTTCGCACGTGGTAATTCAATCAAGCAACCCTGATGACGCGTCGATTACAGAGGCCGCGATGATTGCCGCCTATTACTCAAAAGCACGTCTATCCGCCACCGTTCCAGTCGATGGCACCTTAGTAAAACATGTTAAAAAACCAAATGGCGCCAAACCTGGTTATGTTATTTACGATAATCAAACGACTTATTTTGTTACGCCCAATGAAAAACTTGTGTTAGGGTTGAAAAATTAACGGTTCCTCCATGGAGCCGTTTTTGCTTTCTTTTTTTAGGGTACAGATTAATGGACATTACATTTTGGAAGGATGATAAACAAATGAAAATTTTATTAATTGGGGCTTCTGGTACGCTTGGTTCTGCGGTGAAAGAACGTTTGGAGAAAAAAGCGGAAGTGATTACTGCTGGCAGACATAGTGGCGATGTAACGGTGGATATTACGAGTGTCGATAGTATCAAAAAAATGTATGAACAGGTTGGAAAGATAGACGCGATTGTGTCAGCAACTGGGAGCGCCACTTTTTCCCCTTTAGCGGAATTAACTCCAGAGAAAAATGCTGTGACAATTAGTAGTAAACTAGGTGGTCAAATTAATTTAGTTTTACTTGGAATGAACTCATTGAATGATAATGGGAGTTTTACACTCACTACTGGTATTATGATGGAAGACCCAATCGTTCAAGGGGCCTCTGCTGCAATGGCAAATGGTGCGGTTACTGCTTTTGCCAAATCCGCTGCGATTGAGATGCCACGCGGAATTCGGATTAACACAGTAAGTCCAAATGTTTTAGAAGAGTCTTGGGACAAACTAGAATCATTTTTCCAAGGGTTCGTTCCAGTCCCAGCTGCCAAAGTCGCACATGCTTTTGAAAAAAGTGTTTTTGGCGCCCAAACTGGCGAAACTTACAAAGTATATTAATAAAAAAAGAGAAGTTCACCTCCAAAAATGGTGAACTTCTCTTTTTTATTTGCCCCAGTTTTCTGGACTTTTCTTCCATTCTTTTAATGTCGCCATATCTTCTGCTGTTACATAATCTTTATTTAAAGCTACTTCAATTAGCTCATCGTAGTTTGTTAATGTAATTAATTTTGTATTCGATTCTGCTAATAATTTTTTCCCTTTATCTAAACCATATGTAAAGATTGCTGCGATTCCAAGCACTTCTGCTCCCGCTTCCTCTAAAGCTTCTACCGCTTTTAAAGAGCTTCCGCCTGTCGAAATCAAGTCTTCAATCACGACTACTTTTTGACCTTTCGCGATGAGTCCTTCGATTTGGTTTCCTTTACCATGTTCTTTTGCTTTTGAGCGCACATAGACCATTGGTAGATCAAGTAAATCACTTACCCATGCGGCATGCGGAATTCCAGCGGTCGCGGTGCCTGCAACAACATCTACTTCGCCAAATGTTTCTTTAATTTTTTCTGCCAGTGATTCGGCAATAAATTGGCGGACTTTTGGAAAACCTAATGTTAAGCGATTATCACAATAAATAGGGGATTTAATTCCTGAAGCCCAAGTGAATGGATCATTTGGTTTTAAAAAGACTGCTTTGATTTCTAATAATTGTTCGGCTACTTGTTTTTCAATACTCATACATTCCACTCCTTTAAAACTTGATTATAGGCTTTGACTGGGTCATTCGCTCGGGTAATAGAACGACCAACAACAATATTTGTAGATCCAATGACACGAGCTTTTTCAGGTGTGACAACACGGATTTGGTCATTGGCTGCATCACTTAGTAGTCGAATTCCCGGTGTTACTCGTAAAAAATCCTCCCCATTTTGCAGTCTAATCTCTTCCGCTTCCAGTGCAGAGCAAACTACCCCATCTAGTCCCGCTTGTTTCGTTAAATCACTATAATGTAGTACGGATTCTAGAAGGCTTGCTTTTACTATTTGTTCCGTTTGCATAGCTGCTTCACTTGTACTAGTAAGCTGAGTCACTGCAATCAGTTTGGGACGTTTTCCACTACCAGCTCCTATTTCTAAACCTTCACGAGCAAATTCCATCATTTTTTTCCCACCAGCCGCATGTACATTAACCATATCCACGCCTAATTTCGCCAAACTAATCATTGCACTTTTGACCGTATTGGGGATATCGTGGAGTTTTAAATCTAGAAAAATGGCATGATTCTGCTGTTTTATTTTTTCAACAATAATTGGACCGTTGCTATAAAAAAGTTCCATGCCTACTTTTACAGATAAAGATTCTCCGGAAAAATTGGCTAGAAAAGTCTCTACTTCTTCATAAGTTTGGAAATCTAGCGCGATAATTGGTTTATTCATTGGTTTGCTCGCTCCTTTTTAAGTTCTTGTAGGGAAGAAATGCCAAGTTCATCCATTCGTATTGGAAGTTCGGTAATTAATTTTGGACAAATAAATGGGTCGGTAAAATTCATCGTTCCTACTGCGACTGCATCTGCTCCTGCAATTAAGAATTCTAGTACATCATCAACTGTTTGCACGCCGCCCATGCCAATGATAGGAATATTGCTTACAGAACGAACTTGATGAATCATTCGGATAGCCACTGGTTTAATCGCTGGACCAGAAAGTCCACCTGTTCCATTTGCAATAATTGGTTTTCTTGTTTTTAAATCAATACGCATACCGAGCAAAGTATTAATCATTGTGAGCCCATCTGCACCCGCCGCTTCAATAGCTTGCGCGATGGAAACAATGTCCGCTACATTCGGTGATAATTTCACGTAAACAGGCACACTTGCAACACTTTTCACCGCTTTAGTTAAACGATGCGCTACTTCTGGGTCTGTTCCGAATGCGATACCGCCGTGTTTTACATTTGGACACGAAATATTGAGTTCGATTGCTTTCACTGCTTTGGACTCACCAATTCGGGAGCAAACTTCAACATAATCGTCCTCCGTTGCCCCCGCCACATTAGCGATAATCGGCGTTTCAAATTGTTCTAAAAATGGAAGTTCATGGGCTAATACATGTTCCAGTCCTGGATTTTGCAAACCGATAGCATTAAGCATTCCGCTCGCTGTTTCTGCTACACGTGGCGTAGGATTTCCAAGTCTAGGTTCTGGTGTGACAGCTTTAGCCATAATCGCACCGAGTTTATTTAAATCATAATACTTACTATATTCTTGTCCAAAACCAAAACATCCTGATGCTGGCATAATGGGATTTTTGAGCGATAATCCGGGAATTTCTACAGCCAATCGATTCATAAGCTCACCTCATCTGCACGAAAGACTGGGCCGTCTTCGCAAACTTTAAATTGCTTGTTTCTATCATCTGCTTTTGGACAAACACATGCGTAACATGCCCCAATACCGCAAGCCATCCGTTCTTCTAATGATAGATACGTTTTTGTTTCTGGAAAACTGGCTTTGACTGCTTCGAGCATCGCTTTTGGTCCGCAACTGTAGATGACATCTGGTTCTTCTAGGAAGTTTTTTGTAATATCTGTGACAAAACCTTGCGTTCCAAGCGTGCCGTCCACTGTCGCAATATGAACCGTGCCATATTTGGTCATTTCTTTTTCATAAAAACTATCTTTCGCAGATTGGAACCCATTTACAAACGTTACTTGTACGCCTTTTCCAGCTAACTCTTTACCAAGTTGATACATAGGAGGAACACCGATTCCGCCCCCAATTAAAAGAGCGGTTTTTGGTTCAGGAGTCCGGTCAATATCAAAACCTTTTCCAAGCGGACCTAACACATCGATAGTATCATCACTTGAAAGTTTGCTGAAATCTTCCGTTCCATCTCCTTCAACTCGGTATAACAGGATACATGTTTGGGCTGATTTATCATAAGAACAAATACTTATCGGTCGTCTCATAAGCAAATCAGAACGACTCGGTTTCAGCATTAAAAACTGTCCCGGCGACATATCCATTACACATTCTCCTGATAAAATTAGTTCGTATACCTTATCTGCAATTTCGGTTTGCTGAATGACTTTCATTTCCGTCTGTAACACGGTTCCACCCCCGTTTCTTCTATTTAAACTCGTACTTTAGGTTGCTTCACTTCACTGGCATTCATGGATTCTAGTTCAAAAGAGCGTGATTCAAGTACACGCAAGATAGCTTCTGCTGTATCGAGCGATGTACATACTGGGATACCATTTTCGACGGATTCGCGACGAATTTGGAAACCATCTCGTTCTGGACGTTTTCCTGTAGTTAAAGTATTTACAACGAGAGTTACTTGGCCGTTTCGAATATAATCAATTAGTGTTTCTTGATTTTCACCAATTTTTTTCACTTGCGAAACAGGAATTTCTGCTTCTTCTAAAGTGCTGGCTGTTCCTTTTGTCGCCATAATGGTAAACCCAATTCGATTAAATCTTTTCGCTAGTTCAACTGCTTCTTTTTTATCACGGTCAGCTACTGTTAGAAGTACCGTTCCATAATCATGCATCGTTGTCCCGCTCGCTACAAAGCCTTTATAGAGTGCTTTTTCAAGCGTCACATCTTTCCCCATAACTTCTCCTGTTGATTTCATTTCAGGTCCAAGTGATGTGTCGACACTACGTAATTTTGCGAAAGAGAACACTGGTACTTTTACAAAAATTTCTTGTTTTTCTGGTGCAAGTCCTGGCGTGTAGCCTAGGTCGATTAAGTTCTCTCCTAAAATCACTCTCGTCGCCACATTTGCCATTGGAATTTCCGTAATTTTACTTAAAAATGGTGCTGTTCGACTGGAACGTGGATTTACTTCAATGACGAAAACTTCTTCGCCATCTACCACGTATTGGATGTTAAGCATACCGATAATATTTAAGCCAGTTGCTAGTCTTGTCGTATAATCCACAATCGTATTTTTCACCTGCTGGCTTAATCGTTGTGCTGGATAAACAGCAATCGAGTCGCCTGAATGAACACCTGCGCGCTCAATGTGTTCCATAATTCCTGGAATTAGCACATTTTCGCCGTCACTGATGGCATCCACTTCTACTTCTTGGCCGCTAACATAACGGTCTACTAAAACGGGGTGTTTCGGATTTACTTTTACAGCGTTTGTCATATAATGTTTTAACGCTTCTTCTGACTCTACAATTTCCATTGCTCGACCACCAAGAACATAGGATGGGCGTACTAAAACCGGATAGCCAATATCAGTTGCTACTTTGATTGCTTCTTCTACTGAAGTGGCCGTTTTCCCAGCTGGTTGCGGGATTTGTAAGATTTCTAGCGCTTTTTCAAAAGCATCACGATTTTCCGCGCGATCCGTATCTTCTAAACTTGTACCAAGAATTTTAACGCCTCTTTTAGCTAATCCATCCGCTAAGTTAATAGCCGTTTGTCCACCAAATTGTACAACAACCCCTAGTGGCTGCTCAATTTCAATTACGTGCATCACATCTTCTAATGTCAGTGGTTCAAAATATAATTTGTCCGAAATACTAAAGTCCGTCGAAACTGTTTCTGGATTATTATTGATGATGATTGCTTCATAACCTGCTTGTTGAATTGCCCATACCGAATGTACAGTCGCATAGTCGAATTCGACACCTTGTCCAATCCGAATCGGACCCGATCCAAGGACAATCACACTTTCTTTTGCTGAGCGTGTTGACTCATTTTCCTCTTCGTAAGTGCTATAGAAGTAAGGTGTGGTCGATTCAAATTCAGCTGCGCACGTATCAACCATTTTATATACAGGAAAAAGATTTTGCGCTTTGCGTAAGTCATAAATCGCTTGTTCGTCTATATTCCAACAAGTTGCAAGGAAAGCGTCGGAAAATCCTGCCCGTTTTGCTTCTGCTAAAATCGCTTCATTTTGCGGATTTTCTTTCACACGATTTTCTAGTTCAATTGATTTGCTTAATTTGTATAGGAAAAATAAATCTATTTTTGTTTTCTCGTGGAGTTGTTCGATTGTTTGCCCACGTCGCAAGGCTGCTGCGAGAAAGAATAAACGATCATCTTCTGGGAAACAAATTTTACGTTCTAAAGTTTCTTCGTCTGCATTCTCCGCTTCCTCTAGTAATAAGTGGTCAGCACCGACTTCTAGTGAGCGCACTGCTTTTAAAAGCGCTTCTTCCCAGGAACGACCGATTGCCATTACTTCTCCTGTCGCTTTCATTTGTGTTCCAAGACGACGATCCGCTTGTTCAAATTTGTCGAAAGCAAAGCGTGGAATTTTAGCAACAACATAATCAAGTGTTGGTTCAAAATGAGCAAAAGTTGTTCCTGTCACTGGATTTCTAACTTCATCTAGCGTCAAACCAACAGCGATTTTTGCTGCTAGTTTTGCAATTGGATAGCCCGTCGCTTTGGAAGCTAGCGCAGAAGAACGACTCACACGTGGGTTTACTTCGATAACATAGTAATTATAACTATCCGGATCAAGTGCCAGCTGAACGTTACAGCCGCCTTCAATTTCAAGCGCGCGAATAATTTTTAATGATACATCTCGTAGCAGTTGATATTCGCGGTCGGAAAGTGTTTGACTTGGTGCGACAACAATCGAATCTCCTGTATGTATGCCAACTGGGTCAATATTCTCCATATTACAAACCACCATGGCATTATTGTTCGCATCACGCATGACTTCATATTCCACTTCTTTAAAGCCAGCAATACTTTTTTCTAATAAACATTGTGTAACTGGACTAAGTTTTAAACCACTCGTCACAGTTTCGATTAATTCTTGTTCATTGTGACAAATCCCACCACCAGAACCACCAAGCGTATAAGCTGGACGAACGATAACCGGATAACCAATTCGTTCGACAAAACTATAAGCTTCGTCCAAATTATGAATAATATCGCTTTCTGGCACTGGTTCCCCAAGTTCATTCATCAAATCACGAAATGCTTCGCGGTCTTCCGCTTTTTTTATCGCTGTTAAATCCGTTCCAAGTACTTCTACGTTACATTCATCCAAGATTCCAGCAGCAGAAAGTTCCATTGCCATATTCAGCCCCGTTTGTCCTCCAAGCGTTGGTAAAATGGCATCTGGGCGCTCTTTACGAATGATGCGCGATACAAAATCAAGGGTAATTGGCTCAATGTATACTTTGTCCGCCATTTCGGCATCCGTCATAATCGTCGCTGGGTTCGAGTTCACTAAAACCACTCGGTAACCTTCTTCTTTCAAACTCAGGCAAGCTTGTGTTCCCGCATAATCAAACTCCGCTGCTTGTCCGATAACAATTGGGCCAGAACCGATTACAAGAATTGTTTTTATATCGTCACGTTTAGGCATGGATTTCACTCTCCTCTTTCCCATTCATCATTTCCATAAATTCATCAAATAAGTAATTTACATCACTTGGCCCTGGATTTGCTTCTGGATGATACTGTACTGTATATGCTTGATATTCCTTGTGTGCCAGTCCTTCTACCGTTTCATCATTTAATTCAATATGCGTTACTTTTAAATCAGTTCCAATTAGCGATTCTTTTTCTACTGCATAACCGTGATTTTGGGCAGTGAAGTCCACTCGTCCTGTAGCTAGTTCTTTTACCGGATGATTCGCACCACGGTGACCGAATTTCAACTTAAATGTATCTGCTCCGTTCGCAAGTGCAAACAGTTGATGCCCTAAGCAGATTCCAAATAATGGTAGTTTACCTTGAATACCACGAATCATTTCTAGTGCTTCTGGAACATCTTTTGGATCCCCAGGTCCATTTGATAACATTACGCCATCTGGGTGCATTGCAAGAATTTCTTCGGCTGTTGTATTGTATGGAACAACTGTCACATAGCAATTACGTTTATTTAATTCACGTAAAATCGAGCTTTTCACACCGTAATCAACTAGCACGACTCGTTTACCACCACCTGGGCTTGCAAATGCTTTAGCCGAGGAAACTTCATGCACTTGGTCAACCGGCAAACGAACTGAACGCAAATGGTGTAACAATTCTTCTTTATTAGCTGTTTCTGCTGCTAAAATGCCTTTCAATGTCCCTTCTTTACGGATTAGTTTCGTTAATTTACGCGTATCAATCCCCGCAATTCCGGGAATACCTTTTTCTTTCAAAAATTCATTTAATGTCATTTGATTGCGCCAGTTAGAAGGAAATTCAGCAGCTTCCCGCACTACAACGCCTTTGACAGCTGGATTGATGGATTCAAAATCGTCGCGATTCACTCCATAATTCCCAACGAGTGGATAGGTGAAAGTAATAATCTGACCGTAATAGGAAGGATCTGTGATTGTTTCTTGATAACCTGTCATTCCTGTATTAAAAACAACTTCTCCTATAGTTTCTTTTTCACTACCAATCGCGTCCCCGATAAAATAATTGCCATCTTCTAGCATTAAAATTCGTTTTGTCATTTGCTTTCCCCCTCCTTGTATACAAGTGTTCCTTCTACAAACGTCGCCACTGGCCAGCCGATACACGTTTCTCCAACGAATGGTGTATTTTTTCCTTTTGAATAAAAAGTGTCTGGGTCAATGGTAGCTTCTTTTTCTAAATCAAGCACAACGATATCCGCTGTTGTACCTTCTTCTAGTTTGCCATATGGTAGTTTAAAGCATTCTGCTGGTTTCACCGTCATCCAGTCAATTAGCTGTTTTAATGTCCATTCATTCGTTTGAACAAAATGTGTATACAGTAATGGGAATGCTGTTTCTAGACCTACAATTCCGAATGCCGCTTGCTCCATCGGCACATTTTTTTCTTCCGCTGCGTGTGGGGCATGGTCTGTTGCAATAAAATCAATGGTCCCATCAAGTAATCCTTCTAAAAGCGCCGCCCGATCAGCTTTGCTCCGAAGTGGTGGATTCATTTTCCACTGACCATCATTTCCTGGAATAGCTTCTTCGTCTAAAATTAAGTGATGTGGGGAAACTTCTGCAGTAACGCGAATTCCGGCCCGTTTCGCATCTCGTACAACCCGAACAGATTCTTTTGTAGAAATATGGCAAACATGATAGTGACAGCCCGCCGCTTCCGCTAACAAAACGTCCCTCGCAATTTGAACCGACTCAGCAATATTTGGAATACCTTTCAAGCCTTCTCTTTCAGCAAAAATCCCATCATGGACAACACCGCCGTAAATAAGTGAGTTATCTTCGCAGTGAGCCACAATTGCCATATCTAGTGCCGCCGCTCGCTTCATCGCCTCATACATTGTTCCAGCTAATTGCACGCCAACCCCATCATCTGTGAAAGCAAATGCGCCTGCTTCTTTTAAAGCTTCAAAATCTACTAGTTCGTCCGTTCCAAGACTTGTTGTAATTGATGCGTACGGTAAAACACGAACCTCTGCTGTTTCTTTAATTTTCGCTTGTAATCTTTCCATTACTTCTTTGGAATCTGGAACCGGTTTTGTATTAGGCATCGAGCAAATTGTCGTATAACCACCACGTGCTGCCGCTTTCGTTCCTGTCAAAATAGTTTCCTTATGTTCCCCGCCTGGCTCACGAAGATGTACATGGACGTCGATAAAGCCTGGTGCAATTAGCTTACCTGTGGCGTCAAATTCCTCACCACTTGTTACCTCAATCGAATCTGCAATCAAGTTGACTTTACCATTTTGAATAAGAACATCTTTGTTCTCGAGTTCGCCTGATTCATTTAAAATTTGTCCATTTTTTAATACGTACATACTTTCGCCCTCCTGCTCTTTTCTTTTAAAATTACTTCCAAAATTGCCATCCTTATAAAAACGCCATTTGTCATTTGTGTAACAATGCGTGATTTTTCGCTTTCTACTAAACTATCAGCAATTTCTACATCGCGATTTACCGGACTTGGGTGCATGATGATTGCATCTTCTTTTAACTTCATCGCCCGTTCTTCCGTCAAACCAAATTTTTCGTGGTAGCTTGCTTTCGTAAATCGTTCTGTGCCGCTGTGGCGCTCATGTTGTACACGTAAAAGCATCATCACATCAACCTTTTCAACCATCTCATCGATAGATAAGTACGTCCCATACGCTAAGTAACTATCATCAAACCATTCTCTTGGTCCTGAGAAAAACAACTCTGCTCCAAGTCTTTTCAGAACTTTCATGTTTGAATTGGCTACCCGACTATGACGAATATCACCAACAATGGCTATTTTCAATCCTTGAAAAGTACCAAATTGTTCTTTTATCGTGAATAAATCTAGCAGTGATTGACTTGGATGTTCCCCGCAGCCGTCCCCGCCGTTTACGATAGCAATATCTAGATTTTCAAGTCCTGCATAGTAGTTTTCATCTGAATGTCTAATCACCGCGACATTAACCCCGACAGCCTGCATTGTCAGCAGTGTATCGTAGAGCGTTTCCCCTTTTGTCATACTAGAACTCGAGGCATCAAAGGAAATGACTTCCACACCTAACTTTTTTTCCGCTACTTCAAAACTCGTATGTGTTCTTGTACTCGGTTCAAAAAACATATTCACCGCAAAAGTCTGCTCTTTAAAAGTGGCTTTCTTCCCGTGTTTAAACTGTGCCGCCTGCTCTAATAAATGCTCGATTTCATGGACAGTTAATGCTTCCATTGACAACAAATTTTTCATTCAAAGCGCCACCTTTTCTCATTCAATTTATACAAAAACCTCTGTGATTTTTTTGTCTGCAGAGGTTTTTTGTCATGTGTTATGCTGATTTATGTTTGGCTGGTAATATTAAGTTTAAGATAATCCCAACTATTGCTGCCATTGCCATACCCGGAAGTTCAAATGTACCAGATTTAATAGTAAGTCCACCAATCCCGACTACTAGTACAACAGAAGCAATAATCATATTACGGTTGCTACTTAAATCAATTTTATTTTCAATCATCATTCGAAGTCCACTTGTCGCAATCACCCCAAAGAGTAGCAGGGAAATTCCGCCTAGAACTGCTGTTGGGACTGAGGTGATAACTGCATTAATGTAGCCAATAAATCCGAAGAGGATAGCGAAGACTGCCGCTCCTCCGATAACAAACACGCTATATACTTTTGTAATTGCTAAGACGCCAATATTTTCGCCATATGTTGTAACAGGAGGTCCACCGATTAGCGATGCGATAATCGAAGCAGTACCATCCGCAAGCAAGGAACGGTGAAGTCCAGGGTCTTTAAAAAAGTTTTTATTCGTAATTCGGTTAAGAAGTAATTGATGTCCCATATGTTCTGCCATCGTTACAAACGCAAGAGGCGCCATACTAAGAACAACTGTAACGGTAATGACTGGATCAATATTCACAAATGGAATACTAAAATCTGGTATTTGGAAAAACGAGGCATTTTTGATTAAAGTGTAGTCTACCATTCCAAATGCCATACTAGTTAAATAACCTACTGTGAAGCCAAACAAAATCGGAATCAAACCCATAAACCCTTTGAAAAACATCATCGCTATTATGGTTGCTAGAAGCGTGATAAGTGCTACTCCTAATGTTTTCAAATCATAAGCGCCTTTGTTTGTTCCCATCGCCATCGCAGCTGCACTTGGAGCAAGCGACAAACCAATGACCATAATTACTGGTCCAACAACAATTGGTGGTAACACTTTTTGAATCCAGTCCACACCAGCGTAGTAAACAATCAAAGAAACAATCGCGTACACAACACCGACTGAAAAAGTACCAACCATTACAGCGCCAGGACCTCCGCCAGATTTTGCTGCAAGTAATGCGGTGATTGGTGCAATGAAGGTAAATGATGAACCTAGATATGCAGGTATTTTTCCACGTGTAATTCCTAGATAAGCAAGTGTCCCGAGTCCGCTAGATACAAGCGCTACCCCCGGGCTTAACCCTGTCACACTTGGCACAAAGATAGTAGAGCCAAACATAGTGAAAAGGTGCTGAATGCTAAGAATAATCCATTTATTAAAGCTTGGTTTTTCATGTATATCTAGTACTGGTTTTGTCACTGTTTCTGTCGTTTCTGTCATTTTCTTCCCTCTTTCTTCATAAAAAATACCCCTTGTCTGTGTCGACAAAGAGTATAGAATAATCCCCTAAATATATAGAAATTAATCACTCTTTGTCAGCCTCACAGGACTGCTTTTAAAAAAGTGTTACATTGTTATTCATTTTTGTTAATAATTACCGCATCTTCCGCATGATCCACATCAGTTAAACGAACTTCAACTCGCTCATTTGCAGATGTTGGAATGTTTTTTCCAACGTAGTCTGCCCGGATAGGTAATTCCCTATGCCCCCGGTCAGCAAGTACTGCAAGGTGAATTTGTGCTGGTCTTCCTACATCCATTAATGCGTCCATTGCGGCACGCACTGTTCGACCAGTGTAAAGCACATCATCTACAAGCACAACTTTTTTTCCATTAATATCAAATGGAATGTTCGTTCCGTGAACTGCTGGCTCGCGAGTGTCATCATCTTTGTAGGATAAATCATCTCGGTAAAGTGTAATGTCAATATCCCCAACTGGAACATCCATACCTTCGATTTCAAGTATCCGTGTATGCAATCGTTCTGCAAGATAAATACCACGCGTCTTAATACCAACAAGTGCAAGATCTTTTGTACCTTTGTTTCGCTCGATGATTTCGTAACTAACACGAGTGAGTGCGCGTTTGATTGCCGCCTCATCCATAACAACTACTTGTTTTTGCATCCGAAATCTCTCCTTTTGTGCAAAAAAATAACCCTCTGCCAGTATAAGCAAGGGAACGCGTACGGGTATAGAATAATCCCGTCAAATTATCGTCACCTTCTTAGCCTCTCTGGACTATGTTAAAGGACTTTATTTCATTAGACTCATCTTACCCGAAAGAACGCTCCTTGTCAAACATAAAAATAAAAAACATGTTATACTAGTTGTACTAAAATAAAGGAGGCCAAACATATGGCTACATCTAAAGCAAAAAAGAAACGCCAAAAGTTAGTTCGCGCGGGTCATTTAAATCCAGAAATAAAACGAAGTCCGTTTGCGCTACTTGATTTAAGTTCCAAACAAACCAAAACAAAAAAAGGATATCTTTATAGTAAGAAACAGAAGAATCACCAAGAAGATGATTCTTTTTTTGTGGTCTTTTTTAAGTTTTCACATTTTATACATATATAGATTTTAAAAAAGGGATAGCCTTTGGAAATCATTCCTTTTTTAATTATCTTTGTGCTATGATTTAGTTGCTTATAATCAAGTACTTAAGAGGTGGAGCTAAAATGACTATTATGAATCATTTAGTACAACAAAAAGAAATCATCGTGAAAGAGTGGCTTTCATATTATGTATCTGTGGATGATCCTTATATTTTTACCCTTAAAAACGATACCCGCCTAAAAGACGAAACAAGACTTGTTTTAGATAATTTATTTATTGGAATGAAAGAAGAAAAACAACAAATGAATACTTTTGCTCGTGAACTAGGAAAAGCACAATTTATTACTTCTTTAGGGATATCGCACATTTTATTTCATATTCGTTTATTAGAGAAATTTATGCTTGAATACGCATTAGAAGTGACTAATACCTCTACAAATTACCAAGATTTATATGAATTTAATATGACTCTTCATGAAGTATTTAGTAATTTCACTCAAAATCTAATTGAAGGTTACACCATTGCAACAGAAGAATTAATGCAACAAAAAGAAAACCAAATGATTAAGAACTCTACTAAATTAATCCGTATTGCTGAACAAGTTTTTCTTTTGCCTTTATCAGGAACGATGACCGAAATACGAGCACAGCAAATAATTGAAAGCGCCTTATTTGAAACTTCCGATCAACCTGTAAGCTACTTAATTATTGATTTATCTGGGATGCAACTTGAATCTCGACATATTGGCGAATATATCAATCAATTTTTTGAATCATTAAAGTTAGTTGGTGTTACGCCTATTGTTACCGGAATGCAGCCCGAAACTGCAAAAATCATGATCAATAGCCATATGAAACATCCAAAAGGTATTCAAATTTTCCCCACATTACGTCAGGCAACTAGAGCGCTTATAAAAGAAAAAGAAGCAAGTAACGAGTTTTAGTTTCGTTACTTGCTTCTTTTTTAATCTTCTTGTCGTAATGATTTCAGTGCTTTTTCGAAGGATGCTGGAAGTGGTGCTTCAAAAGTCATTCGCTCATTTGTTGTTGGATGATCGAATCCTAATTTTGCGGCATGAAGATATTGACCGTTGCCTTTAATCGTGTTTTTAGGACCATATTTTGGATCTCCTGCTAAAGGATGTCCGATGTATTTCAGATGTACACGGATTTGATGCGTACGTCCAGTATCAAGTTTACAATTAATAAGCGTATAACCTGGCAAGCGTTCTAAAACTTCGAAATGTGTTCTTGCTTCTTTACCATCACGCACGACTGCCATTTTTTGACGATCTTCTTTTGCTCGGCCAATAGGTGCTTCAATCGTTCCTTTTTGATGGACAATGTCGCCGTGAACAAGTGCGATATATTCTCGATCAGAAGTTTTGTCTTTTAATTGTTTGGCAAGCGATTCATGGGCATGATCATTTTTCGCTACCATTAATAATCCCGATGTATCTTTATCAATTCTGTGGACAATACCTGGTCGGATTTTGCCGTTAATACCAGATAAATCGTCACAGTGGAACAGTAAAGCATTCACGAGTGTACCACTTGCATGGCCAGCTGATGGATGAACAACCATTCCTTCAGGTTTATTTACCACAAGCATATCTTTATCTTCAAAGTAAATATCTAGGGGAATATCTTCCGCTAATACTTCCAGTTCCTCTGGTTCGCGAATTTCATAATGAATTTCGTCGCCTACTTGCACTTTGTAATTGGGCTTAGCAAGTTCTCCGTTTACGGTAATATCACCGTTTTTTAGCATAAGTTGTATCGCTGAACGACTTTTTCCCATCATTTCAGCAATCACTTTATCCACACGTTCACGCGCATGACTTTCTTCTATAATCAATGTTTCATTCTGCATTATTTAATTCCTTTCGTTTTGCGGTCGTCTACAAAAACATACACGAGCATTAGTACGACACCAACTGAAAGCGAGGCATCTGCCACATTAAAAATTGGAAAGTAATAATTTCCCCATACTGTTTGTACAAAATCTACTACTTCTTGATGCAATACCCGGTCGATAAAATTACCAATCGCACCACCTAGAATAAACGCTAAACTAATGGAAAATAGTCGCTTTCCTTTGGCATATTTTTGCATAATATAAATTATAATTCCAATAACAATTACTGTAATAAGATAGAAAAACCACATATGCCCTTCTAAAATACTCCAAGCTGCTCCGTCATTACGATAGCTTGTCCAGTATAAGAAACCAGGAATAACTTCTATTTTTTGTCCAATTTCCATATTTTGAACAACAAACCACTTAGTTAATTGATCTAGCGCAATTACGGCTAGGGTGATTAGATAATAATACATTTTTTCGAACCCTCTTTTCACATCAGTTAAATAAAAAGTACGCGCTCTCCCGTAAATACAGCAAGAGCGCATTACTTCTTTGTTATTGTATGATAAATTGAAGCAAAAATAAAGCTGCAATTACATACATGATTGGGGAAGTACGTTCTTTATTTTTCGTGAAAGCACGAAGAATTGGATACGCAATAAACCCAGCCGCAATTCCGTCTGCAATACTATATGTCAGCGGGATTAATACAATAATCAATAGTGCTGAAAAAGTTTCTGCCGCATTGGATAAATCCATTTCTTTAAATTCTTGTAACATTGACATCCCAATAACTATTAAAATAGGCGCAATGGCACTGTTAGGAATAAAAGATAATACTGGCATCAAGAAAAGGGAAGCGATGAAGAATATACCTGTCGTTATTGTTGCTAGGCCTGTTTTTGCTCCACTCGCAAACATCGAACCACTTTCAAGCGCAGAGATAGTTGGGCTTGTACCAAATAGGCCTGATAAAAAGGCAGTTAGTGAGCTAGCTTTTAAAATACGAGGTAATTTTTCGGTTTGTTTCAGTTGCCTTACTTGTCCGTTTGTTAGGCCAACTGTTTCAAACACAATCACCATCGTCATCGTGAAGACTGCACTCCAAAAACTCACACTCGCCATTCCAGAAAAATCAGCTTGAAAGAGTACATCACTCCACGGTGCAACACTCATAGAAGCCCCGCCAATTTTCCCAGCGACACCGAACATCATCCCAACAGCCGTTCCGATGATTAAACTCCATAAAAATGCACCTGGAATTTTCCGAATAACTAGAATCATTGTAAGTAGAAGTGTTACAAGCGTAGCTAAAACAAATGGATCACTTAAATCCCCAACGGCAATAATGGCATGTTTTCCGCTTGTTACAATTCCGCCTTTTTCAAGCCCTAGGAAGATTAAGAATATTCCTAATCCCACCGTAATCGCTTGTTTTAAAATGAGCGGGATAGCTTCATTTAATTTTCCTGCAAGTGGTGTAAACGCAAGAATCATAAATAGTAAGCCACTCATTGTAACAGCAGCAAGCGCAACCTGCCAACTTAGTCCCATCCCTTGCACGAGGTTATAAGCGAAAAGCGCATTAATCCCCATTCCCGGCATTAGAATAAGTGGTGCATTTGCCCAAAATCCCATAATCAAACAACCTAACGCCGAAATAAAAATCGTCGCAAGGACTGCTCCTTGATAAGGAACTCCAGCCTCGGCTAAAATCGAACTATTGACAACAATAATATATGCCACCGTAAAAAAGCCAATCATTCCAGCCAAAAATTCAGTCCGGATATTGGTTTTATGCTCGTTCAGCCGAAATACTTTGTTGAAAAATTTCTGCATACTTTTTCCTCATTATGAAATTGTCCCTCTCCCAACCCGCAGAGTATTGCCCCTGCCACAGAACTTTATTATAACAAAGATAGTAAATATACGAAAGGAAAAGTTTTTTGGTTAGACTACCAGTTCACTTAATTTATGCTATAATCTGAATGGATACAAAAAGGAGATGATTACTTGCAACAAACAGTCACATATGGAGCAAAATGGAAACAATTTTTAACAATATTTACACCAATAGTAATTACCCAACTCACACTTTTCTCCATGACGTTTTTCGATACAACTATGAGTGGAAATTATTCGAATCAGGCGCTTGCTGGTGTGGCAATTGGTAGTTCCTTTTGGGCTCCCGTGAATGCTGCTTTTTCCGGTTTACTGATGGCAATTACCCCTATTATTGCCCAGTTAATCGGTGCAAAAAAAGAAAAAGAAGTCAAAAACACAGTGCATAACGGCCTATATATCGCATTATTGTTAGCTTTTATTTTAATTCTTATTAATTTTATGGTCGTTCCTATGATTTTGACACATATGCCTGTTACAGCAGAAGTAGCGCATATTGCTCGCCATTTTTTAAATGGGATTTGTATTGGAATTCCCGCTTTTTTTATTTCAGCGATTTTACGTTCTTTTATTGATTCGCTTGGTTTAACCAGAGTGACAATGCTTATTACACTTTGTACCGTTCCCTTTAATATCTTTTTAAATTATTGCTTTATTTTTGGGAACTTTGGTTTCCCGGAAATGGGTGGCGCTGGTAGTGGTTACGCAACGGGGATTACTTATTGGCTAGTCGTTTTAGTTAGCGTGATTTTAATCCAAACGCAAACTAGATTACGCAAATTTGACATTTTTAAAGGCTTTACTGCACTTCATTTCTCCAAAATAAAGGAAATTATCGGGATTGGCGTTCCGAATGGTCTAACCATTTTATTTGAAACGAGTATTTTTTCAGCTGTGACAATTTTAATGGGCGCTTTTGGGACAGAAACGATTGCCGCTCATCAATCAGCAAATAGTGTTTGTACATTGCTCTATGCCTTTCCGCTTAGTGTCGCTTCTACACTAACCATTCTTGGTGGCTATGAAACCGGAGCTAAACGGTTAAAAGATGCTAAACAATATCGGCATATCGGCATGACTGCTGCAATTTTAATTGGATTTATTAACGGTGCAATACTGTTTTTCTTCCGAGATATCATCGCTGGCTTTTACACGAATGATATAGAATTAATTGAGCTAATTAAGCATTTCTTAGTTTATGCGATACTCTTCCAATTCGCGGATGCTGTGTTATCTCCAGTTCTAGGAGCATTAAGGGGATATAAAGATGTTACGGTTACTTCCGTTGTTGCCTTTATCTCCTATTGGTTGATTGGACTTCCGGTAGGTTATGGTTTATCGTTTACAAATTTAGGGCCATTTGGTTACTGGATAGGTTTAAGTACGGGACTGTTTATCGCCGCATTTATTTTATCCATTCGAGTTCGCAAAACAGAACACAAACTTTCATTACAGGCAAAAAAAGCAGAGATTTCGAGCTAATCTCTGCTTTTTTTTATTTGGCTAAACCATCATGAATTTTATCCAGATTGTAACGCATCATGTCCAAATATGTGTCACCTTCCTGCCCTTTTTTCGCTGTGGAATCTGTGAAAATTTTTGCGAATATTGGTACACCGGTTTCTTTTGACACACTTTCCATACTGCGTGGATCGACACTCGTTTCCACAAATAAATTGGGCACTTTTTCTTTTTTCACAATACCAACTATCCGTTTCATTTGGTCGGGTGTTCCTTGACTTTCTGTATTTATTTCCCAAATGTACGCAGCTTTTAAGCCATAACGAGCAGCAAAATATTTAAATGCGCCTTCGCTTGTTACTAATGTTTTTTGATTATCTGGTAAATCAGCAAATTTTTGTTTTGCTTCTTTGTCTAACGCAGCTAGTTTAGCGATATATTTTTTAGCATTATCTTTATAAAAACTAGCATTATCTGGATCAGCTTTGACAAGGGCATCCCGTACATTTTCTGTATACAAAATCCCATTGTGCAAATCCAGCCAAGCATGCGGATCAGTTTCAGAAGTTTTTCCTTTTTCGGTTAAATATTTTGGTTTGACTCCTTTACTTAGTTCCACTACTTGATCCTTGTCGTCTCTTGATTTATCAGCAGTTTCAAGCATGCGGTCAAACCAACCATTTCCCGTTTCCAAATTTAACCCATTATAAAAAATTAGGTCTGCATCTGCTGCACTTTGGATATTGGCTGGCAATGGATCGTATTCATGCGGATCCACCCCAACTGGCACAATGCTATGAAGCTCAATCTTGTCCCCACCTACATTTTTAACTATATCGGCTAAAATCGAATAGGTTGCAACCACATTTAGTTTGCCATTTGCTTTTTTTGTATCGTTATTTTGACTAGAACACCCCGCAAGTACAACTACTAATGCGAGAAATGCCATAACTATTATTTTTTTCATTCGACTACCTCCTTCTTTTTAGAAAATATTAATCCTTGTTTTGGGGCGAATAAAAAGGCAATAAAGAAAATAACCGTTGCAACTAAAACCATTGCAGCACCTGATGCTAAGTTAAAAATATAACTAAAGTAAAGACCGACAATTGCGCTTATTGCACCAAATGTGGAAGCTAAAACAATCATTTTTGATAATTTATTTGTCAGTAGATAGGCTGTTGCAGCAGGTGTAATTAACATAGCTACTACTAAAATAATCCCAACTGTTTGTAATGCTGAAACTGTCACAAGCGTCAAGAGTAACATTAAAAAATAGTGCAAAAATTTCACATTTAACCCATATGCTTCTGCCATCACTGGATCAAATGAACTCACTAAAAATTCTTTATAAAAAAGGGCGACTAACGAAATTACTAGTATCGCTATAATAATCGTCATCCACATATCCGAACTTCTAACTGCGAGCACATTTCCAAATAAAATATGATACAAGTCCGTACTACTTTTCGCAAAAGAAATTAAGATTATTCCGAGTGCGAAAAATGCGCTAAAGACTATGCCAATTGCTGTATCATTTTTTATACGACTTTTTTGATTCACAAAACCAATTCCGAGTGCTGCTGCAATACCAAATGTTGCAGCTCCAATAAAGAAATTCATTCCCATCATGTAAGAAATCGCTACACCTGGCAAAACTGCATGTGAAATCGCATCTCCCATTAGTGACATTCCACGTAAAATGATAAAACTACCGATGACTCCTGACACAATTCCAACTGTCACAGAAGTAATCAGTGCTTTTTGTAAAAAACTATATTGCATTAAACCTTCTAAAAACAACTTCACTACACCCCCGCTTGAAATGCTACCGGCGCATCACCATAAGCAAATTTAATTTTATCTTCCGTAAATGTTTGTTCTACTGGACCGTGCGCCACTAATTTTTTGTTGAGTAAAATAATATCGTCAAAATATGCGGCCACTTTATGAAAGTCATGGTGAACGACAACGATTGTTTTTCCATTGTCTCTTAGTTTTTTTAATAATTTCATAATGAGCGCTTCACTCGTCATATCAATTCCAGCAAATGGTTCATCTAGAAAGAAAATTTCCGCATGTTGGGCAAGGGCACGTGCAATAAAAACACGTTGCAATTGTCCACCAGATAGCTCTCCGATTTGTCTTTTCAGAAATCCTGTCATTTCCACTTGCTCTAAAGCATCTAATGCTAGTTGTTTTTCTTTTTTGCCAGGACGCTTTATTAACCCAAGTGCCGGATAAGTACCAAGTAATACCATATCAAATACCGTAATTGGGAAAGTTAAATCCACTTCACTACGTTGAGGTACATAAGCGATTTTCTTTCTCCAATAAGAAAGTGGCTTATCTTCTAATGTTACTTGACCTTCTTCACGTGGGATTAAACCCATCATTCCTTTTAATAGAGTAGATTTTCCAGCTCCATTTGGACCAACAATTCCTGTTAATTTTCCTGATGCTATTTGAAGTGTGACATTATCTATTGCCACTTTTTGCTTGTAAGCGATTGTTAAACCTTGAATTTTCATATGAACCACCCTTTTCCTTCAAGACTAATTTTTACTCTTAGCTAAAAATGTTTCCTTAGAGCAACTTTAGAATAAAGTATAACGAAGAATTGTTTTCTTGTAAAGTAAAATGGACAAAAAAATCCCGCAGTCTTTTAAAACTACGGGATTTGTTTATTATTTAATTGATCCATCTGCTAATTTTTTTAGGAGTTTGCGAAACTCTGCTTGCTCATACTCGGAAAATACAGCAAATCTTTTTACGATCATTTCTTTTTTCTTTTTATCAATTTCTTTAACGAATTCCTCGGCTTTTGGTGTTAATTTTAATTCAATAATTCGGCGGTCTACTTCAGAGCGATGACGGGTAATAAATTGTTCTTCGACTAAAGTATCAGTAATGGCGGTAATATGACTAGCTGAAACATCAAGCGTTTTTGCTAATTCTGATGTTTTCGTAAGTCCACTCGAAATTAAACTCAAAACCCTGTACTCACTACCACTCAGTCTTTTATCGAGCACTGCTTCTACTTCATGACGAAAACTATTGAAAATCCGCTTAATCAATGTTTCGATCTCTAAGTATGTTTCCATTTTTGCTACCTCCAGTTTTTCAAAAATCAAATGTTTACTTCACCAAGGCTTTTGCTTTTTGCAGTTGTGGATCGGTTTCTTTTAGATGTTTTTGCGTTAATTCGACTAGTTTATCTGTTGTCACTCCAGTCATAATTCCTGTTACATCTAGTTTGTTCGCTGATTGGAATCTTTGTACTGCATATTCTGTATCTGTATCATACAAACCATCTACTTTTCCAACGTTATAATCTAGCGCTCTAAGCAATGTTTCGATAGTTTTCACATCATCACCGAAGTCGCCATTTTTATAAACTTTTGTAGAAGAAGGTATTGTCATGGTTGCATAATCTGGCATTTTTACAACTTCATCAGGTGTAATACCTTTCTCATGAATCCATTCACTATCTGGTGTTAACCATTTTGCTACTGTTAATTTTAAAGTGGATTCATCGGATAAACTTGTAGCTGTTTGAACAGTTCCTTTTCCAAAAGATTTAGTCCCAACTAGTTTGATGCCACCAGATTCTTTGGCTGCTGCTGCAAGAATTTCTGATGCACTTGCGCTACCGCCATCAATAAGCATGGTGGTCGGTACTTTTACCTTGTAGTCCCCGTGAGCTGAACTATCTGCTTTGATAGCTGATTTTTCGCCATCTTTCCCTTGTTCTTGAACGACAATTTTACCATCTGGAACAAAAAGACTAGAAATCGAAACAGCTTGATCAAGTAAACCACCAGGATTTCCTCGTAAATCTATTACAAGACCTTTCATACCATCTTTTTCAAGAGATTTAAGTGCTTTTTCAAGTTCATCATAAGTAGTTTCTGAAAAAGTACTAATCGTTACGTGCGCAATTTTGTCTTTGCCCATTTCTTTATACACAGTCTCAATTGGAATTTCGTCACGTGTAATCGTTACATCAAATGGTTTTTCTTCACTTGCGCGCTGAATGGTTAAGGTTACTTTTGTTCCTTTTTCACCACGGATTTTTTGAGTTGCTTCTGTAGCTGTATCGCCTTTAAGTGATTTGCCGTCTACTTTAGTAATAATATCTTGCGGAAGTAAACCTGCTTTTTCGGCCGGAGAATTTTTGATTGGTGAAACAACCATAATCGCTCCATCTTTTTCTTGGATTTCAGCTCCAATTCCTTCAAAACTAGAGGATATCGTATCGTTAAATTCACTTGATTCTTTTTTCGACATAAAACTAGAATAAGGATCGTCTAAGGAATTAACCATGCCGTTTATAGCCCCATCCACCATTTTTGTGGAGTCCGTATCCTTATAATATTTCTCTGTGATTTCGTCATAAACATCATATAATTTAGTGAATTCTTTCCGTTCTGGAATGCTTACTTTTACTTGTTTATCGTCCCCTAAAGACATCACAATAGTGGTCACTAAGGCTGTTACAAATACAAAAGCAAATAATAGCATGATAAATGGAAACAATTTCATTCTAATAATACCGTTTCCGGGTTTTGGATTCTGCTCTTCGTTTTTTTCTACTTTGTCTTCTCCATTTTGTGGGGGTTGCTCCATCTTTCTTCACCACTTTCTATGTAAAATGTAGCTACTACTAGCACATTTTATTTAACTCATTTATTTTACCAGTTTTCCACCTATTTTGGTATCTTTTTTTCATGACATAGAAAAAAGAGGGATCCATTCAAGAACCCCTCACATTTCTAAACTTAAGCTACTTCATATCCAACTTCTTCTACCGCATCAATTAAAGCATCTTCTGTTACTTCTCCTTTTTCAAATTCAACGGTTGCTGTTCCTTCATCAAGCGAAACGACAGCGTTTTTCACACCACTTACTTCTGATAATGCTTTTGTTACACGAGCCTCACAGTGTTCGCAAGTCATACCTTCTACATTCAAAGTTAATTTTTCCATGTTTATTCCTCCTATGATTTAAATTTATATCTTTTTAAGCGTAGAGCGTTGGTTACTACAGAAACGGAACTGAACGCCATCGCAAGTCCTGCTACCCATGGTGCAAGTAAGCCAAGTGCGGCAATCGGAATACCAGCACAGTTATATGCAAGTGCCCAGAAAAAGTTTTGACGAATATTGCGCATTGTTGCTCTGGAAAGTTCTATTGTTTCTGGAATTAAGGTTAACCGATGACTTACAAGCGTTACATCACCTGTTTCTATTGCAATGTCTGTTCCTGTTCCAATACTAATTCCAATATCACTTGCAGCAAGGGCTGGTGCATCATTAATGCCATCTCCAACGAAAGCAACAATATGACCTTCTTGTTGTAATTTTTCTACTAAGGCACTTTTATCGTTTGGTAATTGTTCCGCAAAAAACATATCCGTTCCTAAATCTTTCGCCATATTTTCAACTACAACAGATTGATCACCGGAACAAATAGCCGTTTTGATCCCTTGTGCTTTTAATTTTTGAATTGCTTCTTTTGCTTCAGGTCGTGGTGTGTCGGATAAAGCAAGCGCGCCAGCATACACACCATCAATCGCCATTGCTACGACTGTTTTTCCTGCATTCATCCAACTTGCAATTAAGTCATCTTCTTCTTTAGGAATGGATGTAATGGAAGAAACATAACGATAAGCGCCAAGCTCCACTTTTTTTTCATCTAGAGTACCAGTCATTCCATGTCCAGCTTTAGCGCGAATTTTACCTTGTTTAATACTGGATACATCCATATTATCAGATGTTAACATTTTGATAATCGCTTTTGCAATCGGATGTTCTGATTGTTGTTCCATTAAGAATAAATAAGGGAAAAATTGATTACTTGTTGCTTTTTTATCGCTAACTTCTAATTTACCTTCTGTCAAAGTCCCAGTTTTATCAAAAACAATTGTATCAACTTTGGAAGTACGTTCTAGATGTTCTCCACCTTTAAATAATATCCCACTTTCCGCACCTTTACCAGTTCCTGCCATGATAGCGGTTGGTGTTGCAAGTCCGAGTGCACAGGGACAGGCAATAACTAATACAGCGATAGCAGCTTCGAGTGACCCGTCCATCGTTCCGGTCACAAGATACCAAATAATAAAGGTCAAAGCAGCAATTCCAAGTACAATTGGTACAAAAATACCTGAGATTTTATCTGCTAAACGTTGAATTGGCGCTTTAATTCCTTGTGCTTCCTCAACTAACCGAATAATGGATTCTAAGACCGTTTCTTCCATTCTTTTAGTGATTTTTGCTTGGAAAGCCCCATCAAAGTTTATCGTTGCACCAATGACCGAATCACCTGGTTTCTTCTCCACAGGCACAGGTTCACCAGTAATCATTGCTTCATCAATACTTGTTTCACCAGAAATAATTTCTGCATCCATTGGAACTTTTTCACCAGGACGAACCAAGATAATATCACCAATTTTTAAAGAATCTACTGGCACTAACCATTCTTTTCCTTCACGAATAACAGTGGCTTCCTTCGCTTGTAGTTCTAGTAATCCAGCGATAGATTCGGTTGTTCTGGAAGTTGCATACGATTCTAGTAATTTACCTAATAAAATTAACGTAATTAAAACCGCACTTGTTTCAAAATAATAATGTGGCATCACGCTTGGATCAATCATATGACGGATATATTCCACCACACTATAGAAATAAGCAGCCGATGTACCGAGCGCAACTAAAACGTCCATATTTGCACTTTTACCGCGAAGTGCTTTATAAGCCCCATCATAAAACCGCCAACCAATATAAAATTGAACAATGGTTGCAAGTACTAATTGAATAGTTGGATTTATCCAGTTAGCAATCGTTTCTGCAAATGCCATTTCATGTATATACGGAATGTGCGTTACCATCGTAAGAAGTAAAGGCAAGGAAAGAACGGCAGAGAGAATAAAACGTCTTACTTCCTTTTTAAAATTCTTCTCCAAAACAGCATCTTTTTCTTCTTTTGACATTTTTTCTGCGGCATCATAACCAGCATGTTTAACAACTTTAATTAAATCTTCTGTTGATGTCACTTCAGGATCGTAATATACTGCAGCATTCTCAGTCACTAAGTTAACGTTTGCTTTTTCTACACCCTCTGCTTTATTTAATGATTTTTCAATTCTCGTGGAACACGCCGCACAGGTCATCCCAAAAACATTCAAATCTTGTCTTACATATTTATCACTCAATTCATATACCCCCCTCAGGTTTTAGAAAATTGACGAATTGCTTTAAGTAAATCCTCCATTACATCGTCTTCACCATTTTTTGCAGCATCCACCACACAGTGTGCTGTATGATGTTCTAATACTTGTAATCCAACATTTTTAAGGGCTTTATTCGCTGCTGAAATTTGAACTAAAATATCTGTACAATATCTATCATCCTCGACCATTTGTGCAATACCCCGGATTTGGCCTTCGATACGTCGCAAACGATTTTGAAGTAATTTCGTTTCGTCTTCTTTACGTGGAACAATAGGTTGATCATGTTTCATTTTTTCTCCTCCTTTGTTTCTACAATTAACAGTATACCCCCTATAGGTATATTATGCAACCATTTAATTTCTAACACCAATAAAAAAAGCCATAAACAAAGGATTGTTTATGACTCAAAAGCTTATTGTTTGGCGGCATCTACTTTCTTTTGAAGTGCCTCCACATGCTCAAAAAATTCTTCTAAAGTCCAGTTATTTTTATAAATAATGGTTGCGGCATCTTTTCCCACATAACGATAATGCCAAGATTCGTATTGGTATTTAGTAATTGCTTCTCGACCTTTCATATAACGAAGAATAAAGCCGTAATTATGAGCATTTTCTTGTACCCATTTGCCTTCTGGTGTATTGCCAAATGCTTCCGTTAGTTCATAGGATTGACTCTCAGATGAAATATCCATTGCTAATCCTGTTTGGTGTTCGCTTGTACCAGGATATGCCACTGCTTCTCTCGCTTTTTCATCACCTTTTGAATTTACTTCCGCTTGAAATACTTCTTGTTGGCGTTTATAAGAACGATAGCCCGATACAGCAAACAACTTGTGTCCATCTTTGCTCGCGGCAGTAAACATTTCTTCTAACGCTGTTCCAGCTTCTTTACGCAACTGCGCTTTTTCCACTTTTTCATCACCAAAAGAAAATGTGACATTTGGTCGAACTAAATCAGGTGGGGTATACGATGGTTGTAAAGAGTAATCTTTGTTAGCAAGGACTAAGATATTATCTTCGTTTTCAATATACTGAATCCCATTTCTTTCCACTAATTTATTTTGTTTATCAATATACGGATATAGTGGATCTTTTTCTAATTCTGCTAATGACAGCTTCTCACTAGATGTGGATGCTTTTTTTTCAATTTCTGCAACTGGCTCTGCATTTTGCCCGCCAAAATATTGGTCTTCTACAGTATGCACACAACTGATACTAACGGCTAAAGCAATAGATAATAAAGAACTCATATATGTTTATCAACCTTCCTGTATACTTCATGCGACTTTCTAGGTTTGTCGTTATACTTATTTTATTGCTGCTTCTAGAGCTACAACAATCATATCATTAAAAGTAGTTTGGCGCTCTTCGGCAGATGTTTCTTCCCCAGTAAAGATATGATCACTTACTGTTAAAATGGCTAACGCACGACGACCGTATTTTTGTGCTAATGTGTAAAGAGCCGCTGCTTCCATTTCGATTCCTAGAACTCCATAATCAGCTAATTGCTGCTTATCTAATTGGTCATTGTAAAAACGATCAGCAGAGAAAACATTCCCTACCTTAAGAGATAATCCTTTTTCCACACCCGCATCATATGCTTTCTTTAAAAGAGAAAAATCTGCTACTGGTGCAAAATCTACGCCTGCAAATGTATTACGATTAATTTGTGAATCTGTAGAAGCAGCTTGTGCAATGACAACATCACGCACTTTCACGTCTGCTTGAATTCCGCCCATTGTCCCCACACGAATCAAATTTTTCACATCATAACTTTGAATTAATTCATTTACATAAATCGAAATTGATGGAATTCCCATTCCAGTACCCATCACAGAGACTTTTTCACCTTTGTATGTACCAGTAAAACCTAACATTCCTCTTACTTGGTTGAATAACACGACATCTTCCAAGAAAGTTTCCGCTATATATTTCGCTCGTAGTGGATCTCCTGGTAATAATATAGTTTCTGCAATTTCCCCTTGTTTCGCTTCGATATGTACGCTCATACATTTTTCCTCCTAGTGTTTGTTTTTCTCTTCATCTAGCAAATAAGCATCCCAAAGTTCATCGAAAATAGACATTCCCGGTAAGTATGGTGCATTAAACTCTAGATAGTCACAAAGGATATGATAATTCCTTGTTTGCTTTGGAAAACTATGATCTCGGTATGCATTGTTGGCAAATTCCGTTTTCTGATCTGTTAGTTTCGGGTCCCGATATGTCATTAAAAAATGATAAAATGATCTTCCCAACGTACAACACACTCCGCTCTTTTTATGCTTTAACTATAGTTGATTTCTACTAAAAAATAAAGTTAATTTTCTAATTGAAGTAAAATTTGTTCTGCAAGTTGGTGGGTCTGTAGCGCATCTTCTTCTGAAATTGGTGCTTTTTCCCCATTACGAACAGCCGTTAAAAAGGCTTGAATAATTGGAACAAAACCTCTTTTATAAAGCGTCGTTTCCCAATCCCCAAATCGTTCAAATCGTTCCGTTGTACCTTCATAAATATGCCTTTCTGTTACATTTTCCACTTCATATTTAGCTCCAGGTGTCATAACTGCTAAACGTTCTTCATTCACGCCGCTATCTCGATTCATAATAGCTGTAGCCACTTTGTCTCCAGCAGAAATTTGCACTGTTATGCTAGATAAAAGTTCCTTTTGCCAAACAGGAAAAACATTTACTTGATCGATTTTTGCATCTAATAGAAAACGAATTGTATCAATTACATGAATAAAATCATCGTAAATAAAAGTACGAGCTTCACCTGCTTGCGCTACACGATTTTTTTGCATTACAATCATATTCGTGTCTGATAGAGCTTTTAATTCTTGATATTTTGGAGCATAACGCCGGTTGAATCCGGTCATTAATATCGTATTCTTTTCAGCTGCTAAACGAGTCAATTCTTCCACTTCTTCTAAATTATCAGCAATTGGTTTATCCACATACACCGGAATATTATGCGATAAAAATGTACGAATTACTTCTGGATGGCTAGCTGTAGAAGAATGAACAAAAGCTGCATTTATACCAGACTCAATCATCGAATTGATACTTTGATGATAATGATCAAAACGATATTTTTCGCTTAAATGTTTTAATTTCTGTGCATTTCTTGTATAAAGATGTACTTCGATATTTTCCATTTCTGCAAAAACTGGTAAATATGCTTTTTGTGCGATTCCACCAAGTCCTACTACTGCTACTTTTAACATTGGAAAAACTCCTTTTCATAACAATGCCAGAGAATGATTTCGCGATATTATTCTACGCATTTCATTTTCTGGCATCATTTGTTTATTCAAAAATTTTTTTATATGCTTGATAACCTTCGTCATCTAATTTATCTACAGGAATAAATCTAAGTGCCGCTGAGTTAATACAATAACGCAGTCCACCTTTATCCTGTGGTCCGTCTGGAAAAACATGCCCTAAGTGTGAATCAGCATCAACGGACTTCACTTCTGTTCGAATCATGCCATGTGTACGATCTTTATGTTCTTTTACTTCTGCTTCATCAATTGGCTTGGTAAAACTTGGCCAACCACAACCAGCATCGTACTGATCCGTGGATGAAAATAACGGCTTTCCTGAAACAATATCTACATAAATGCCTTTTGCCGCATTATCATAAAACTCATTTTGAAATGGGCGTTCGGTACCCGCTTTTTGGGTTACATTATATTGTATATCTGTAAGTTGTTTAAGTCGCTCGTTCTTTTTACTTTCATCCATTTGACTTCACCCTTTCCAGTTGGCATCTATGAATGCAGCACGTCCTGAAGCAACTTGGTAACCTTCATAGTGCGCTTTTTCCTTTTTATAGAAATCTTGGTGATATTCTTCTGCTGGATAAAAAGTTTCAGCTTTTGCAATTTCTGTTACAATTGGTTTTTTAAATCTTCCACTTGCATCAAGAGCCGCTTTCGATTTTTCAGCAATCTCTTTTTGTTCATCATTGTGGCAAAAAATAACTGGTCGATACGAATCGCCGCGATCAACAAATTGGCCTGCTGCATCAGTTGGATCGGTTTGTTGCCAATATACTTCGACTAATTTTTCATACGGAAAAATTGCCGGATCAAATGTGATTTCAATTGCTTCTGTATGTCCTGTTGTCCCGCTGCAAACTTCTTTGTAGGTTGGATTAACTGTATGGCCTCCCGTGTAACCAGACACGACTTTTTCAATTCCTGGCTGCGTATCAAAAGGTTTTACCATACACCAAAAGCACCCTCCAGCAAATGTTGCTTTTTCAAGTGATTCTTTTGTCATAAAAATGCCCCCTAACTAGGATTAGGCCAGCCAAATTAATTAACTGGTACTAAAAGTGTAAACGAAATATCGTCTTTCTTCAAATTTAGTGTATCAACGCGCACTTTTGTATCGCCTTTAAGCTTTAATTTATCTAGTGATAGATAGATTTTTTCTTTTTTAGGGATAATTGTGACCCAATTAGGAAATTTATAGTTTTTGCTTACATAATTCATTACATAAGAAACTGGTAGTGGTAATGCTCCTACAGACATGTCTTTAAGGGTTAATTCCACATTGCCATTATCTACTACTTTAGGAGAAAACTTCAAATGAAGCTCCACTGGTTGGTCAAAAATTTTCGCTTCTGCTGTAAAGTTCACGTTATTTGCGACAAAAACTTTATAACCAATATCTTGATCTTTACTAAAATCTTCTATATACGTACTAATTAATTGATTTAAATCGGATTTAGTTGTACTGGTTTGAAACTCAACCGCTGACTTATTACTAATAAGTGACGGTGTTGGTTCTTGTTGCGGGCTTAGGATAAATACTGCTACATAAATCCAACCAGCGAGAATAAGTAGCAAACTAATTAATGTAAGACAGATCCATTTCCAATAATTACGTCTTGGTTTTTTTGGAGCTGATCGGGTTTCTATCTGCAAGATTTTAACACCTTTCTATTTTGGAATATTGCCATCATCCAACTGCTTCACAATGGCTTTGTCTAGTTCCGCTGCCATTTTTTCATAACCTCTATGATTAGGATGGAAATAATCATCTGATAGAAGCGGATTGGGTTTGTCTTTATTATCTTTATTTCGATTTTCGAGTACTTTTGCAATAGGAACAAAATAAGTATTGTCCTCTTGCTGTATTGTTTTCTTAGATGCCTTATTCCAGTCAGAAATAACCTCATCAAATTGTTTGATATCACTGAAATAAGTTGTATACGGATTATAAATACCCATTAAAAATATCGCTGCATCTTTATTATAAGAGCGAATATCTTTTAATAATGTTTGAAGTTCTTGTTGGAAATCTTTGTTCGCTTTTGTAAAATCATCGACATTTACATTTAAAAGACGAGACTGCAAAATAGCCATGACATCATTTCCGCCAATGGTTATCGTGATAACATTCGCGTTCTTCACATCTTGTTGGAATTCTTTATTTGTTTTTAAACGTTTTTCGAGTTGGGTTATTTTATTGCCAGCAACTCCGTAATTATGTGTTTTCACACTTGGAATTTGAGGCTCTTCTTCTAGTTCTTTCGAGATTATACCAACATAGCCGCCTTCTTTTTTCTCATCACCAACACCTTCTGTTAATGAATCCCCCATGGCAACTACATTAATTGGGATCTCTTTTGATTCTTTATAATACTTGATACCAAAAACTGCGCCAACAAAAAGCGCAATAACGAGTACGCTTCCTGCAAGCCACAGCCATTTCTTCTTTGTCATATGCAATCACTCACTTAGTCAGTATAGTACATAAATGCAAACGCGCCTGCTCCAGCATGTGTGGAAATGACTGGGTCTGCAAAAAATAGAGGAATTTCAGTTAAACCGGTTATTTCTTTAGATTCTGCGATAAAATCATCTGCAAGATTAAGCCCATTGGCATGAACAACGTCCAGATGCTGAATTTTTTTCGGTTCCTCTTTGATTAGATTAAGGCAATATTGTAATACTTTTTTATTGCTCCGGACTTTGGTTTCTTCTTCCAATTGTCCATCTGTTAGTTTAGCAATTAATTTGATATTTAAAAGGCTGCCTAAGAAACCTTGCATTCGGCCAACACGACCACCTTTGATTAAATTATCAAGTGTTACTACAACAATATAAAGTTTCGTCTTGTCACGAATATCATTAATTTTCGCGTGAATTTCTTCTACAGAATAATCACCTGATTGAGCCATTTCAGCTGCTTTTAATACTTGGAAGGCTTGTCCGCGAGCTGTATAATCACAGTCGACTACCGTAATATTACCTTCTACCATATCTGCTGCTTGGCGTGCTGCATTCACAGTTCCGCTAAGTTTTTCAGTTAAATGAATAGAAAGGATTTCATATCCTTCAGCCGTATATTTTTCATATGCTTCCACAAAAGAACCAATAGCTGGTTGAGAAGATTTTGGTAATTCTTTTGTTTCTGCCATTCGCACCATGAATTCTTCTGGTGTAATGTCTGATTTAGGATTATAAATTTTTCCGTCGATTTCTACCGTCAAATATAAAACTTCAATATTCCATTTTGCTGCTTCTTCTAATGTTAATCCAGCAGTTGAGTCTGTGATAATTTTTATTTTCCTCATATAGCTACACATCCATTTTTGCTTATTTTAATCTTATTATAACATTACCGGCTGTATACACAACTTATAAACTAGTTTTAAGAAAAGAGAAAGAAATGGTATTAGTCTTTCTATTCTTCTTTTTTTAGCGTATGATAGAAATATATTAATTCACAAAATTTTGTAGAAAAGTATGGTGATAAAATGAATGTCACTTCTTACAATTGGAAAGAAGAAGTAGCTAATGCAGTTACGCATGGTATTGGATTTATTCTTAGTATTCCCGCGCTCGTCTTACTTATTATATTCGCCGCCAGTAAAGATAATCCTCTATATTTAACAAGTTTTTTAATTTATGGAATTTCACTCATGTTGCTTTATATTTGTTCCACGCTGCTTCATAGTTTTAAACCTAGTAAGGCACGAACTGTTTTTAATATTATGGACCATGCGGCAATTTATGTTTTAATTGCTGGTAGTTACACACCATTTGTTTTGATTACTGTTCAAGGGACACTTGGATGGACCTTATTTGGTGTCATTTGGGGATTAGCTATTGCAGGAATTGTTTATAAAATATTTATGACTGGCAAATTAAAACTTTTATCCACTAGTGTATATTTAATAATGGGCTGGATGGTCTTGCTTGCGATTAAGCCACTCTACGTCGGACTAACTCCGACCGGATTTTGGTTACTGGCAACTGGTGGCATTATGTTTACAGTTGGCGCAATTTTTTACAGTATCCCCCGAGTACCTTATATGCACGCGATTTGGCATTTATTTGTTATCGCAGGAACAGCCTTTATGTACTTCTGTATTTTATTTTATGTTTAAATAACGCTTTTTAAAACCTTCTCATTATTGAGAAGGTTTTTATATAGTATGACATAATTGAGGCTTGTTTTTAATTATGTCATACTATATAATAATTAGCATAACATAATAAAAGGATGTGATTCCCATCGAACTTTCCCCTAGACAACATCAAATTGTTGCCTATGTACGCGCGAATGAGCCAGCTACTGGTGACTCCATTGCCGCCCATTTAAAACTAACACGAGCCACCATACGAGCTGACTTATCCATTTTAACAATGACTGGAATTTTAGATGCCCGCCCTAAAGTTGGCTACTTCTATTCTGGTTTAGAAACAAATCCTATTCATTTTGATGAAATCCGTCAATTAAAAATTTCTGAAATTATGACACAACCTTTTTTCGCAAAAAAAGAAACAAGTGTTTATGACGCTATTGTAATGCTCTTTATGGAAGATATTGGTAGTTTATACGTTATTGATGAAGAGGAATTAGTTGGTCTTGTCTCCAGAAAGGATTTACTTAAAGGAGCACTTGCAGATGCTGACACAAAGGCTACTCCTATAGCGACAATTATGACGCGCATGCCAAACCTTGTTACTGTCGCTAAAAATGACACTGTCTTGCACGCCGCAGAACAACTCGTTTTTCATCAAATTGATTCCCTTCCTGTGCTTGAAAATAAATCTGGTAAAGCAAAAGTCATCGGGAAAATATCAAAAACACGTATTACTGCATTATTTGTTGATACAATAAAAAAGGTTTAATAGGAGGAACATATGGAAAAATCGGTTATTATATACGTTATTTCAGATGCTATCGGAGAAACTGCTCAACATATTATTCGCGCGGTAACGGCACAGTTTTCACTTAATAAACCGGCTGATATTCGGCGCCATGCTTTTATTCGTGATGAGAAAGCTTTACTTGAAACGTTAGAAGAAGCAAAGGCCGCAGATGGTATCGTGGTGCAAACGCTCGTGCAATCTCCACTAGCCGAATATGCCACTGACTTTTGTGCTCAAAATAACATTCCTAACATCGATTTATTACATACTTTAACCGCCGCTGTGGAAGCAAAAACTGGTCTAAAATCCAAACAAGATCCCGGCAATATGCGTCGCCTTGATAGCAATTATTTTGATCGTATCGCCGCAATTGAATTCGCCGTTAAATATGATGATTGTAAAGACCCCCGCGGCTTAATAGATGCAGATATTGTCCTTGTTGGTGTTTCAAGAACGAGTAAAACTCCCCTAAGTAGTTTTCTTGCTAATCAAAATTGGAAAGTTGCAAATGTACCATTAGTTCCAGAGATTCCTATTCCAGATGAACTTTTTCAAATTCCTAATGAACGTATTATTGGTCTCACCACTACCCCAGAAAAACTGGCGCAAATTCGTAAAGTTCGATTGAAATCCATCGGTTTAGATGAATCAAGTAGCTATTCCAGTGAAAAACGTATTTTAGAAGAATTAGAATATGGTTATGACACTTTCAAAAAACTTGGCTGCCAGGTCATCCATGTAGAAGACAAAGCAATAGAAGAAACCGCTGCCCTAATCACGGAAATTATCACGAGTTACCACTAATTAGAAGAGGTGAATAATGTGAGAAAATTTGTTTATCAGTTCAGTGAAGGATCTAAAGACATGAAAAATCTATTAGGAGGAAAAGGCGCTAATTTGGCCGAAATGACGAATATTGGTTTACCTGTTCCTCCTGGTTTTATTATCTCGACCGATGCTTGTAATGATTACACAACTGGCAATAAACATCTATCCGAAGAGATTTTTGAAGAAGTGAAAATTCATTTGTCTAAACTCGAAACACAAACTGGAAAAGTTTTCGGAAGTACAGAAAATCCTCTCCTAGTTTCGGTACGTTCTGGTGCTCCTTTTTCGATGCCTGGCATGATGGATACCGTTTTAAATCTTGGTTTGAATGATTCTGCGGCTAGAGGCTTAGCTGATTTAACCGGTGACGCTCGTTCTGCATATGACTCCTATCGTCGTTTTATTCAAATGTTTGGTGATGTCGTTTTTGAAATTCCTAGCTATCAATTTGAACAGGCGCTGAGTCGTATTAAAAAAGCGAACAATTACCTTTTAGATACAGAATTAACTGCAGATGATTTGACTGAACTTATAGATGCTTATAAACTGATTTTCAGCCAAGCAACCGGCAATGATTTTCCGCAAAACCCTCTGGAACAACTAAGACTCGCAATTATCGCTGTCTTTGATTCGTGGATGAATCCTCGTGCTGTAATTTATCGTAGACTACATGATATAGATGCGAGCTTGGGTACTGCCGTGAATATTCAAGCCATGGTTTTTGGAAATACTGGCGAATCAAGTGGAACTGGAATTACTTTTACCCGAAATCCGTCGACTGGGGAAAAAGAAGTATTTGGCGAGTTTTTACTTAATGCACAAGGAGAAGATGTTGTAGCAGGTATTCGTACACCTGAACCGATAAGTGCGCTACAGATGAGAATGCCAATGGTTTACAACGAACTTCTTAAAACATGCGAACTTCTTGAAAACCACTACTTAGACATGCAAGATATTGAATTTACGATTGAAAAAGGAAAACTTTATGTCTTACAAACAAGAAGCGGGAAACGAACAGCTAAGGCAGCTATCCAAACAGCCGTTGATTTTGTTCATGAAGGAAAAATCACTCGAGAAGAAGCCATCATGCGAGTGGAAACGAAGCAACTACACCAATTACTTCATCCAGCCTTTCATGAAAGCGCTCTTAAAAATGGTCACGTAATCGCGTCTGGTTTACCTGCCAGCCCAGGTGCTGCAACAGGTCAAATTTATTTTGAAGCAAAAGAAGCAGTCCAAGCAGCCGAACGCGGAATTTCTGTCATTCTTGTACGGAACGAGACTTCTCCTGAAGATATTGAAGGCATGGCAAGAAGTAATGCTATTTTAACCGCACATGGTGGAATGACTTCTCACGCAGCCGTTGTTGCTCGTGGAATGGGCAAATGTTGTATAGCAGGCTGTTCTGAATTAACCATCAATGAAAAGGAAAAAACAATTACCCTTAAAACTGGCGAAAAGCTTTACGAAGGTGACTATCTTTCTCTTGATGGCAGTTCCGGCAATATTTACCTTGGCGAAATTGCACTCACAGAAGCGTCTATTGGCGGTCATTTTGATGAATTAATGGGCTGGGCTGATGCAGCGAAAAAACTGATGATTCGTGTTAATGCAGACACACCTACTGATTTTAAAAAAGCACTTTTATTTGGCGCAGAAGGTATTGGACTTTGCCGCACAGAGCATATGTTTTTTGATGAAAAGCGGATTCCATATGTAAGACAAATGATTTTAGCAGAGTCCTTAAAAGAACGTGAATCTGTTTTAACCATTTTAAAAGAAATGCAAAAAGCGGATTTTAGTGAGTTGTTCCGAATCGCAGAAGGTCGTTCAGTTAATATTCGTTTACTTGATCCGCCATTACATGAATTCTTACCAAAAACTGACCATGAAATCGAACAATTAGCACAAGACATGAACCGAACTGTTCCTCAAATAAGAAAGCGAATAGAAGCACTTGCAGAAGCTAATCCAATGCTTGGTCATCGCGGTTGCCGACTTGCCATTACTTTCCCAGAAATTTATCGTATGCAGGCCGAAGCAATTATGGAAAGCGCCGTTATCGTTCATGATGAAGGAATCTCTGTTCACCCAGAAATTATGATTCCACTTATTGCTACTAAAAGTGAACTAAGCTATATAAAAAAAGAAATAAAACAAGTAATCCATGCCATTTTTGATAGAGAAAGAATGGTGCTACCTTATGATATTGGTACGATGATAGAAATTCCTCGTGCTTGCGTAACTGCAGATGAAATCGCCGAGGAAGCACAATTCTTTAGCTTCGGGACAAATGATTTAACCCAACTAACTTATGGTTTCTCTCGTGATGATGCTACCAAATTCCTAGCTGACTATTACGAGAAAGATATTTTAGCAAAAGATCCATTTATGACAATTGATAAAGCCGGGGTTGGTGCTTTAGTAGAGATGGCTGTTACTCGAGGACGGATGACGCATGAACATTTAAAAATGGGTGTTTGTGGCGAACATGGTGGAGATCCAGATTCTATCCAATTCTTCCATCAATTAGGACTAACCTATGTTTCTTGCTCTCCTTATCGTGTACCTATTGCACGACTAGCAGCAGCTCAAGCAGCATTAGGCACTAAGCAATTAGTAGCTACTCTATAAAAAATCCAGATGGCAATCGGTAAGACTGCCATCTGGATTTTTTCATATTTATTTTTCACAAATCGCAAAATAATTGCCTTCAATATCCGCAAAATTAAAGACCCGGCCAATTGGTAAATCTACTAAATCCCCCACCGTTATTCCTTTATTTTTATATGTTTCATACAGTTCTGCGACATTTTTTCCAAACAGTAATATTGACGGTGTTCCGAGGTTCATATCTGGATTCATTTCAGCAACTTTCTTTTTATTTTGGAGTACAAAAGAAGTTTCTAATCCTTTTGTTGGAGCTATTTCAATCCACTGAATCTCTCCATTTACAACTTCTTCTGAAACTACAACAAAATCTAATTTTTCTACCCAAAAATCTCTTACTGCTGCTTGATTTTCTACATATAACATTACTTGACCAATTTTTTCAATCATGGTTCATCGCCCTCTCGTTAATTCTTTTTCTTTTAAACCAAACTCCGCATAAAAGTCACGCTTCATTTCTAAAAGATAGCGCAAATCATTCATAAATTGAAATAAAATTGCTCTATTTTCAAATTCTTCGCGTGTTTCAGGGAGCTTACTGCTTCTAAATTCATGTACCATTGTAGTAATTTCAGCAACCAAATCTTCAGCAGTATTATGTTCATCTAGAGTCTGTGCAGTTTTTTCTGTGATTTCCGCAAGTGCCATGCTTTGCTCCGAAGAATGGTGAAATGCTACAAGATGTCGCTTCATTTGTGTCAAAATCCGGTATTGAACAAGCCGCATATCCACATACTGAGAATAATAATGTGACGAGGAAAAGAACTGATTATCTAAGTTTCTCGCTGCTTTTTCTTGTGCATAGTCTAATGTACCCTTTAATTGGTTTAATAAGCCAAATTCATCATGATAATCAGACTGATTCCGGAGCCCCTGCGTCATTTCTGTCAAAATTTGTCGCATGATTGCTTCAATTTTTTGTTGGCTTCGCTTTAATTCATCTTCCATTTTTGGCATGTATAAATTTAAAATAATAGCTATACCCGCGCCGACTGCCATAAGTAAAAGTTCATTTTTAAACCAAAAGAATGATAGCGATTGTTCTAATAAAATGTGTGATACAAGGACGGAGCTAACAACAATTCCGTCAGCAACGTGTAATTTCACAGCTAAAGGAATAAAAATTAATAAATAAAGACCAAAACTCACTGCATTATAACCAATAAGCATAAAAAATATTGCTGCAATCGTTAGTGCTAAAACAGTCGAATAAACTCGCTGAATCGCTAATTGTAAAGATCCTTTTTTCGTATTTTGTACACTTAATATCGCGATAATTCCTGCCGAAACTGCATATTCCAAATGGAGCCATTCCGCCAAAATAATCGCCAGTGTCGCTGCAATGGCGGTTTTCACCGTTCGCATGCCAATCCGCATATGTCCTGTCCCCCTCTTTCTATGTCCAACTTATCATAGCATGAAAGCGAAAAACGCAAAAGAAAAACCTTGAAGACGATACCTCAAGGTTCCAATATTTATTCTTCATCCAATGTTTTTTTGAAACGTGCTCGAATAAAGAATGCTAAGCCCACAATTAAAAGTCCTGCTATAATGCTATAAATAATCGTCGAAAAACTATCCATGAAAACAACTATTTCATTCCATGATTCACCTAGCAAAGCCCCAAGTCCAATTAAAACCGTATTCCAAAGCAAGCCTCCCGCAGTCGTTAGGACTAAGAATCGCGACATTTTCATCTTCGTCATGCCAGCTGGAATTGATATCAGGCTTCGTATCAGCGGAATCATCCGACATAAAAATACTGCCCAGCTTCCGTATTTCAAAAAGAAACTTTCCGCTCGTTCAATATCCGATTCTTTGAGTCGCAATATTCGACCATATTTTAAAACAATTTTCGTTAGCCGTTCTTTTCCAAAATACGAGGCCACTTTATAAAGTAAAATAGCACCTACAACAGAACCCAGTGTCGCTACAATAATAACCATCACTACATTTAGCGACGAAACGGTTGTCATAAATCCACCAAAAGTTAAGATAATCTCAGAGGGAATCGGCGGAAACAAGTTCTCTACCATAATCAATAAAAAAATACCTATATAGCCAAAATCAGCCATGATACCTGTAATCCAAGTTTCCAAAAAACACACTCCTGTACTTTATTTCCCTTTTAAAGTAAGTGCTTGCTTTTTAAGTTTACTACACTAACTCCGCTTTTTCAATGAATTTGGTGAAAAGAAAAAGAATTTGATGTAAAATACACCAAATTCTTTTAAATTTATTTTGCAACTAGTCGCATTTGTACCGCTTCTATTCTTAAGCTTTCTCCCGTTGTTCCAGCTGTAGCTCCGTCTTTAACCCAACTTTGCCAACCTTTGTTTTGAACATGTGCTCTATATTGAACAGTATAGTTTTTGGCCATGTTTCCAGTTAATTTTACTTGGAAAGCTTCTAGGCGTTTCGATTGCCCACGAGTTCCAGAAATTTCACCATTTTTCAACCAACCTTGCCAGCCGTTACCTTGTACATGAGAGCGGTACTGGATATCCCCAGAATAAGGCATCCCAGATAGACTAATTTTCATTGCTTCTGCTCTCAAACCAAGTCCAACTGTACCGGATGTTGTACTATTGGCAACGTTCCCCATCCATCCTTTACTTTGGACATGAAGTTCGTAATTTATTCCCTTTTGCTTACTTACAGCTAGATTGTTATCAAATGCCCACGAATAGATATTGTTTAGTTTTTCTTTTGTTATTCGAGTACCATAGTTATCTTCTGAACGATCTCTATATTCATAAGCATTTACGGCTAGAATTTGTTTTTTAGAGTTATAAACGCCGCTACCACTACTACCGCCAGTTGTATCTAATTTGTAATAAACACTATTTGCCGTTGTTTTAGAAATACTTCCTGTTTGCGTGAACAATTTACCATTTTTATCACGGTGATAACCACTAATAGTAATTGCTCCAGATGTATTTGTTGTTAAACCCATCGTACCAGTTTTTTGCCCTATATTTTTATCCAATTTAATAACACCATAATCTTCTGCGGGAGGTTCTGTTTTTGCCCATTTTTTTGGTATATAGATTTTTTTAGCATTGGCTTTACCAAAAGGCGCAACTGAGCCATTATACCCGGGATAGACTGTTACTTTAGTTGCCCAACCGCCTTCATTTTTATCATATAGGCAGTGAGCAGCAGTTAGAACAGAATCCTCACCAATTATTTGCCCGCTTCCCTTAAACTCATTTCCACTTGGAAATTTCATTAAAATATAAGTACTTGTAGAATAAGGATATTGTGTAGTATTGGTTACGAGCTTTCTTCCGTCTGATCCAAAAATACTTTTAATGCCAGGAATAATTTCTTGTTCATCCTTCATAACTTCAATTCCTGATAAATCTACTTCCTCCGCATCAGATGTATCTAATGTCCCTTCTGTTGCATTAACATCTTCTAAATCACTAATTTCATCAACAATAAAATCTTCCCCGTCATTTGTTACTGTTTCGCCAACTACTTTTTCATCGATTGTTGCGTCATCTGCTGCTTGAACTACAATTCCTCCACCTAATAAGAACAGAGTAAAAGCAAGCATTAAAGTAAGTGTTCTAAGTTTTTTCATAGTTGTATCTCCTTTTTATCTATTAGTAAATAAATACGTGAAAAATTTATCTTTGATGCTTCACTTTGTATTATATTCAAACTTCCCGTATAAAATAAGTATTCTTAGGAGCTATTTTTGACGTATTTATCTACTGTATTATTATGATACCATATTCACAAATATAATATACTATGCAAATAGCATTATTTAGAAATTTAACAATATTACAAAAAGAAGCTGAAATTCATCAGCTTCTCTCCTTTTACATATTCAAATCTACTTTATCCGCAAAAAATCTGGCTAAACGATCTTTCACTTTTTGAATGCCGCCTGCTTCATCACTCTCTAAATTCATCGGCATGACAGGTTCGTGTAAGCTCATTCGAAGTAGGAACCAACCTTCGCCAAGAGAACCACTTGTATTTACACGAACACCTTCTTGGTTAGAAGGCTCTAGTTCCATCTCTTCATCTTCCTCTACAAATGTAAGAAGATCAGCTAACACTTCTTTTCCGTATGTTTTAAAATCGGATGCTGTGATATTTAAACGAATTTCTTCACTTTCTGCCGGTTCTTTTAAGTCCGCTATTAAATCTGGCAAATCTTGACCATTTTTACGTAATGTAGCATAAGTCATTAAAATTTTAGCAATCAAATACGCGCCATCATCCAAGAAATAGTTTTCTTTTAATGCTGCATGACCACTCACTTCAATCGCAATTTCCGATGGCGTTCCATTTTCATTTAAGCGCAAAGCTTCATTGATAACATTACGATAACCACGTTTGAAGCGATGTTGTTTACCACCTTTTGCTTCGATAAATGCTTGTAAATGACCGGATGTTGTGGAGTCTGTCACAATAGTGGTTCCTGGTTTTTCTTTCAAAATAATGCTAGATATGACAGCAATTAATGGGTTACGGTTTAAACTTTCACCATTTTTATCCATAATTGCAGCGCGGTCCACATCTGTATCAAAAATCACGCCCAAATCGGCTCCACTAGCAAGCACCGCTTTTTTCAAGCTGGCCATTGCTTCCTCGTTATCAGGGTTTGGAATATGATTTGGAAATTTACCATCTGGCTCTAAAAATTGACTTCCAGAAATGTCTGCGCCAAGCTCTGCCAACACTTTTTCAGCAAAAAATCCGCCTGCCCCATTTCCCGCATCAACAATAATATGACTTCCTTGGAGCGGCCTCATTTTATCCGCTGCATCTGTTATACCTGCTCTAATTTTATCCGTTAAATCTGCCGCATATGTAGAAAGTAAATCTTGATTGGTTACTTTACCTGAATGTTGATTTTTATCTAAGAAAGATTTATCTGCGTGAGCGACAATATAATCAATATCTTCATGTTCTGCTCCGCCAGATTTCGTAAATAATTTAAGTCCATTATACATAAAAGGTAAATGGCTCGCTGTGATCATAATCCCGGCATCACAGTTATAATCTTCGTACTGAGTTGCCATAAACATAGCAGGTGTAGTTGCAAGTCCTACATCAACAATTTCAATACCCGCATAAGTAAGTCCTTTTATAAGAGCTGTTTTTAATCGTTCCGCTGAAAGTCGGCTATCATGGCCAATTGCCACTTTCGCTCTACCCTCGACTTTTTTCTCTTCTTTAAGCCATTTCGCAAATCCATAAGCAATCTTTTCAACACGTTCGTCTGTTAGCGTAATCTGATATTTTTCCGTAGCAATAGCGATTCCACGTATGTCTGATCCGTTTTGCAGTGCTTCTAACGCTTTCGTTTCTGATTGATTCATGTCATTCCTCCAGCTTCTATATTTTTCCCCTTCATTATAGCTTAAAATGCGCAAAATTCACATAGATTTTACAAAAGATGTGCTCTATTTGCAATAATGATTTGCAGGTCTACTGTCAGTTCTTCAGGTGGGTTGGCTAATAATTCGCTTTTTTTATCTGCTTCAATATGCCAACCAAGTGGTGTCATTTCAAGAAAATCTGCAAATAATGCTTTGGCAATGGGTGCTTTATAGGTCACTCGTTCAACATGTTCTACTGTTAATTTTTCTGCCAGTCGAGCTATGACTGACTCATTCGAATAACTACTTTTTTCATCAACATAAATAAATTCGCGTAATTCTCGTAAATAATTTGCTTCTGGTACTACTTTTAACAAAAAGCCGTCTGTTTTTAATAGCCGTTTAAATTCCTGATAATTCGAAGGCGATAAAATATTTAAAATAACATCTGCTGTTTCTGCTTGGTTTGGACAATTGGCTAAATCAGCTACTGTCCATACAATCCCTGGATAGTCTCGTGCAGCCTGTTTGACGCCTTCTTTTGCTATATCTAGTCCAACGCTACGCACATTACGACCCATTTCTTGAAGCGCATTTACCACATGAGCTAAATGACTTCCCTCACCACAACCTGCATCATATATAACAATTTCTTTTTTATTTATATCTGCAATAATTTCAGTCAAACGTTCGATTATCTTTTCAAAAAAGCCACTCGCAATCACTTTTTTACGCGATTCAAATAATGCTTGATCATATTTTGTCTTATGGGCTTGTTTGAGTAGATGTAAGTATCCTGGTTTTGCAACATCAAACCCGTGATGCTTTGGACATACAAACGAATGTGGCTCGTTAAAAATGAGTTCTCCGCCACAAATCGGGCATGCAAGAAGCGCCACACTCTCTTGCATCGCTAACTTATTCATCTCCATTTTTGATAACAATTAGTCTTCACTCCACTCGAAAAACGTTGCCCGCAAATAGGCAACGTTTCTACTAATTTCTTTCATACGTATAAAATGTGTAATTATACTTGTTTTTTTCATCTTTTTCATGAGGTTCTTTTGCTATTTCCGAAAAATTTTCCCAATCAACTTCTGGAAAAGCCGTATCTGCATCGAACTCGGCATCAATTTTTGTCACAATTAGCTTGTCTGCTACATCCATAAATAAACGATAAATTTCCGCTCCGCCAACGACATAAATCGGTTCGCCAGTCTGTGTTAGCGCTAAAACCTCCTCGCGAGAATGAAGGATTTCCGCATCATCTAGTTGAAGTTCTTTGTCGCGAGTTAATACGATAGTTTTTCGATTTGGCAAAGCTTTTCCTAGTGATTCATATGTTTTGCGACCCATAACAAGGGTTTTTCCAGTTGTCGTTTTTTTGAAAAACTGTAAATCTCCTGGCAAGTGCCACGGCATTGTATTATCTTTTCCAATATTACCGGCGCGGTCTTGTGCCCAAACAAAAATAATCATTCAAGAAAACCTCCCTTATACTGAAATCGGTGCTTTAATTGCTGGATCTGGATGATAACCATCGAGGGAAATATCCGCTACATCAAAATCAAAAATGGTTGTAGGTTTATCTGAAAGCACTAATTTTGGAAGTGCATGCGGTGTTCTCGATAATTGTTCTTTCACTTGCTCAATATGATTATTATAAAGATGTGCATCTCCCATTGTATGAATGAATTCGCCCACATCAAGTCCCACTTCTCGAGCAATAAGATGTGTCAGAAGTGCATAACTTGCAATATTAAATGGCACCCCTAGAAAAATATCTGCACTACGCTGATACAATTGGCAGGATAATTTCCCATCCGCTACATAAAATTGGAACAAGGAATGGCATGGTGGTAAAGCCATATTCGGAATATCTTCTGGATTCCAAGCAGACACAATTAAGCGGCGAGAATTTGGGTTTGTTTTAATCATTTCAATCACATCTGCTAACTGGTCAATCGTTTCTCCTTGAGAAGTTTTCCACTCGCGCCATTGTTTTCCATAAATATTACCTAATTCACCGTATTTATTCGCAAATCCTTCATCTTCTAAAATGCGCGTTTTAAACTGTTCCATTTCCGCTTGATACACTTCTTTAAACGCCGGATCACGTTCTGCTCTTAGGCCAAAATCAGTCATATCTTCGCCTTTATAATCAGCACTTTTCACAAAACGCTCAAAAGCCCATTCATTCCAAATATTATTGTTATGCTGTAAAAGGTAGCGAATATTTGTATCTCCATGTAAAAACCATAATAGCTCACTTACGACAAGTTTAAATGGTACACGTTTGGTTGTCATGATAGGAAAGCCCTCTTGCAAATCAAAACGCATTTGATAACCAAATGTGCTGATTGTTCCAGTCCCAGTGCGATCTCCTTTTTGTGTTCCATTCTCTAAAACGTACTTTTCTAAATCCAAATATTGTTTCATCGTTCGCACTCCTTATTCCGCATATTGTGATAAAAATTCCCAGCGCTCCATCATTTGTTCGAGCTCTAATTCTTTCGAAGTAATAAGTTCGCTAATTTCTGCTGCTTTTGTAAAATCTGCTCCGGTTTGTTCGAGCGTTTCATTTAGTGATTCAATTGCTTGTTCTAGATTGCTAATCGCTTCTTCAATTCCGTCCCATTCCAGCTGTTCTTGATAGGTTAATTTAACTTTCTCTTTTTTCTCTGGTGTTTTCTTTTCGACAGAAGTATTTGCCATTTTTTTCATAGATTTTGCTGGTTTTCCTTTAGCTTCCAGTTCTTTTAAATAATCACTATACTCTCCGTAGAAAATTTCTACTTCCCCAATTGCCCGGAAAACGAGTAGTTTATTCACCACTTTATCAAGGAAATATCTATCGTGGCTTACTGTGATAACTGTACCGTTAAATGATTCTAAATAATCTTCTAAAACGGTTAATGTTTGTGTGTCTAAATCATTGGTAGGCTCATCCAATAGTAAAACGTTTGGTCGTTCCATTAAAATACGTAATAAGAATAAGCGACGTTTTTCACCACCCGATAAACTGCCGATTTTCTTCCCGTGTGAATTTGGCGGGAATAAGAAACGCTCTAGCATAGCGCTAACACTAATCACTTCTCCTCCAGAAGTCGTCACTTGTTCTCCGGCTTCTTGCAAATAAGCAATCATTCGCATATCAGGGTCCATTTCTTCATTTTGTTGCGTATAGTAACCGATTTGTACGGTTTGTCCAGTGATTACTTCACCAGCATCAGGTGCTAGTTTTCCAGCTAACATATTCAGTAAAGTTGATTTTCCAGTTCCATTATTCCCTGTAATACCAAGGCGTTCTCCTGGTTGGATAATCAAACTAAAATCTTGTAATACTTGCTTTTCATCAAAGCGTTTTTCTAAGTTTTTTAGTTCAAACACATCTTTTCCGAGACGGCTAGTAACAAAATCAATTGCCAATTCCGAGTCATCGGTTTTTGTTTTCACTTTTTTCTCTAAATCATGGAAACGGTCTTGTCTGGCATTTTGTTTCGTTGCACGACCTTGAGGACCACGACGCATCCAAGCTAGTTCCTTACGATAAAGGTTTTTATTTTTCTCGGATTCACGGACTTCATTTTCCATACGAATAGCTTTAGATTCCATGAATTTTTCGTAATTTCCCACGTAACGATAAGCGGAACCACGATCTAGTTCCACCATATGATTTGTCACACGATCCAAGAAGTAACGATCATGCGTCACAAGCAAGACAGCACCCTTGAACCGATTTAAATATTCTTCCAGCCAACGAATCGACTGAAAATCTAAATGGTTGGTAGGCTCGTCCAAAATCAGTAAATCTGGTGTTTCAATTAAGACTTGGGCCAATCCGACACGTTTTCGTTGGCCACCAGAAAGCTCGCTGATTTTCGCTGTTAAATCAGTAATGCCCAGTCTTTCCAAAATAGTTTTTGCTTCTGTGTTCATATCCCAAGCCGCACTAGCATCCATTTCTTGGCTAGCGGCTGTATAAGCGTCATGTAATTTAGTATTTTCAGCATCAAGTGACATCGCCAGTAATACTTCTTCATACTTACGCATTGCTCGAAGCGCCGCAGTATCTCCATCAAAAACAGCCGAAAGCACTGTATCCTCTTCATTAAAAACAGGATCCTGCGCCAAATAACCAATTGTATAATCTTTCGCTTTGGTGACAGTACCTTTATCTCCGGATTCACTTCCAGAAATAATTTGTAATAGCGTTGATTTCCCTGTGCCATTCACACCAATTAAACCAATACGTTCGCCTTCTGTTATCGTTAGCGAGATATTTTCAAACAGGCTTTTTTCACCATATGTTTTTGTTAAATTTTCCACTTTTAATTGTTTCATTTAGTCCCATCCATTTCCGTTCTGTCCTTATCTATTCTAGCTGAAAACATAGAACATAGCAATTCCTTAAGATGAAAAAAGTTCCAAAAGCGCGAATCCACTTTTGGAACTTTTAGTTTTAAAATAGACCTTGTGCATTACCGTTTTCATCAACATCCATATTTAATGCTGCTGGTTTTTTCGGTAATCCCGGCATCGTCATCACATCACCTGTGAGAGCAACGACAAAACCAGCGCCGAGTTTTGGAATGAATTCGCGAATATGAATCACAAAATCAGTTGGGCGACCAAGTAATGTCGGATCATCTGATAAAGAATACTGTGTTTTCGCCATACAAATTGGATAACGATCCCAACCATATTTTTTAAATTCCACGATTTGTTTTTGTGCCTTACTAGAAAGTTCCACACCAATACCGCCGTATACCTTCGTCACAATTGCTTCCAATTTTTCTTCCATGGACCAAGCATCATCATAAATACGATTATAGTCTGCTTCTCCACTTTCTACTGCTGCAATTACTTTATCTGCGAGTTCAAGTCCACCGTCACCGCCTTTTTCCCAAACTTCTGTTAAGGAGAAAGGAATGCCGTGTTCTTCGCAAAGTGCTTCTAATTTCGCTACTTCAGCATCCGAATCCGTGATAAATTTATTAATCGCAACTACATATGGAATACCGAATGTTTGAATAGATTCCGTATGTTTTTGTAAGTTAGTAAAACCTTTAGCCAGCGCTTCCACATTTTCTTCGCTTAGTTCTGTTTTTAAAGCGCCACCGTGCATTTTCAGCGCGCGAATCGTTGCTACAATGACAACACAATCTGGTGCTTTTCCAAGGGCAGGAACTTTAATGTCTAAAAATTTCTCAGCTCCAAGATCTGCTCCAAAGCCCGCTTCTGTCACAACATAATCACCTAATCTAAGTGCCGTACTTGTTGCAGACACACTATTACAACCATGTGCAATATTCGCAAAAGGCCCGCCATGTACGATTGCTGGAGTATGTTCTAATGTTTGAACTAAATTAGGTTTTAACGCATCTTTTAATAGTAATGTTAATGCACCTTCGTAACCCATTTCGCCAACGGTAATCGGCTCTTTTTTATAATTATAACCTATCACAATTTCACTTAAGCGTTTCTTTAAATCTTTTAAATCGCTTGCTAAACAAATGATTGCCATGATTTCAGAAGCGACAGTAATATCAAAACCATCTTCACGTGGCACCCCTTGAACAGGGCCCCCAAGACCAACAACTACTTTTCGAAGCGCGCGGTCATTCAAATCAACCACCCGTTTCCAAACAATACGTCTACCATCAATGCCTAGTTCATTACCTTGCTGCATATGATTATCAATAAAAGCAGATAAAGCATTGTTTGCTGCTGTAATCGCATGAAAATCGCCTGTAAAATGTAAATTAATATCTTCCATTGGAATAACTTGCGCATAACCCCCGCCAGTTGCCCCACCTTTGATTCCCATCGTAGGTCCAAGTGATGGCTCCCGAAGTGCAATGACTGTTTTTTTGTCTTTTTTAGAGAGTGCATCCCCAAGTCCAACTGTTACAGTAGATTTCCCTTCACCAGCTGGTGTTGGGTTAATTGCAGTCACAAGAACAAGTTTCCCTGGTTCTTGGTCTTTTAACGAGTGAATGGTATCATAAGATAACTTTGCTTTATACTTTCCGTAAAGTTCGAGTGCATCCGCGTCAAGCCCTAAATGTTTCGCAATAGTTGTCACTGGTAGAATTTCTGCTTTGGATGCAATTTCAATATCTGATTTCACTTTATTTGACATGATATCCCCTCCGAATATGTATATTGTAACAAAGAATGAAGATATTTTGGCTCACCGGAGCATCAAAAAAGCGTGACACCAAGCGATGTAACACTATTTTGATTCTAAAGTAAAGCCTGATTGCGCAAAAATCAATATCTCAACCTTGGATTACCGTTATTCATTTGTTTCTGGTTTCGTCGTCTCCATTGCCTTAAGCGCCTCAAGCGCATCCGGATGATTTTCAAAAAATTGAACAACATTCCCGATTCTGTCAATCGAATTCCAACTTAAATGGTGTTCAATACCTTCCACATCATGATAAATATGGGACGAATCTACGCCAATAATACTCAAAAAACTTTCTAGTAATGCATGTCTTTCTAGCAGTCTTTTCCCCATTTGTGTTCCTTTTGGTGTCAAAATTAATCCACGATATTTTTCGTAAATTAAATATTCATCTTTATCCAGTTTCTGTACCATCTTTGTTACAGAAGAAGGATGGACAAATAGTTCATCTGCAATATCCGAAACCCGGGCATAACCTTTCGTTTCAATAAGGGAATAGATTTTTTCAATATAATCTTCCATACTAGGTGTTGGCATAGCTCTTACCCTCCAACTTAAATTCTTTCACATAGCCAATTGTACTATAATATCAGCCTTTCTAAAAGTAATTACCCTTTCTAAAGCGAAATTTCTCCTAGGACATTTACGCATTTTTTTCTGTAAAATATATAATTTAATAACAAAATATAACATAAAAGTAAAAAGTAAGCCTTTACAAGTCCAAAAATTTAAAAAATATTGGAAATCTGCTTGACGTTTATAGGTATTTTGATTTATAGTGTTAGTATCATATGCGGCAACGCTATGAACTGAAAAGGTAGTATTTGTTAGAAAAATTTTTTCAGCTTAAATGAAAGCGTTTTAAAAAAATATTCTAGCAATTATTAGCCATACTTAGGAGGATTTATTTCAATGCAAAATGGGAAAGTAAAATGGTTTAACAATGAAAAAGGTTACGGTTTTATCGAATCAGACGGCGGCGAAGATATTTTCGTTCACTTCACAGCGATCCAAGGTGACGGCTACAAATCTTTAGAAGAAGGCCAAGCGGTAACATTTGAAGTTGTCGAAGGTAATCGCGGCGCTCAGGCAGCTAATGTAGAAAAAGCCTAAACCTGTTGCCAATTAGACACGGACTTAAAACCGGTATGTATTTGCCGGTTTTTTTATTGCAAAAAAAGAGCTTTCCTTCTATAATAAAGCCACATCTACTCACACTTTAGGAGGGACATAATATGGAAGTATTTGTTGATGGAGCAAGTGCTGGAAATCCTGGTCCAAGTGGTGCTGGAATTGTTTTAAAAGCAGAAGGTATTTATGAACAATTTGCCGTTCCACTTGCTGTTATGACAAATCATGAAGCCGAATTTATCGCTATTAAACTCGGACTAGAGGAAGCATTAAAAACACAAGCAACGTTCATTCGTTTGTACTCTGATTCGAAAGTTGCCATTGAAGCTATTCACAAACGGCACGCTAAAAACCCTTTATTCAAGCCTCATTTAGAAGCTATTTTAGAAATGGCAGATTCTGTAGAATTGTTTTTTGCTGAGTGGCGCAATGTAAGTCAAAATAAACAAGCCGACCAACTTGCGCGTCAAGCTATCAAAAAACAGAAGCAAACTGGCATCAATTAACCAGATTGCTTCTGTTTTTATTGGATATCGCGCGTCAATGTTTTTAATCCGTATTTTTCTACTACGCTAAAAGCATCTTCACGAAAACCGTCGTATTTCAAATTAGCTAGGTTTATTTCTAGTGGAACTTCTGTGTGAATTCTAGCTAGTTTTTGGCTTAGTTCTAACATTGCTAAGTCTTCTTGAATTTTTGTTTGTTGAGCTGGTTTAAGTTTATCAAGATTATTTAAGACACCTTCAATAGACTCAAATTCTTGAATCAGCTTAATTGCTGTTTTTTCGCCAATACCTCGAACACCAGGATATCCATCAGAAGTGTCCCCCATCAATGCTTTTACATCAATAAACTGTTTCGGCGTAATGCCCATTTCTTCAAAAAATGTTGCTTCATTATATCGTTTATAATTGCCGTATCCCTTTTGCATAATCCAGACTTCATTAGTTGGTCGGATTAGTTGTAGTAAGTCTTTGTCGCCACTTAAAACAGTTGTAGCGATTGTATTACTTGTTTGAACTGTAATCGTACCAATGCAGTCATCCGCTTCAAAACCAGGCACGCCTAAATTGACAAAACCAAAACCTGCAGCTACTTCTTTTGCTAAATCAAATTGTGGAATCATTTCTTCTGGTGGAGCTGTTCTACCTGCCTTATAACCATCATACAATTCATTACGAAATGTTTGTGAACCCATATCCCAGCAAATAAGTGTATGTGTCGGATTGCTTTGACGAATAGCGGCAAACATGTGACGCATAAAACCTTGCACGCCATTCGTTGGAATTCCATTTTGATTAAACATAAATTGCTTTGAAACGGCTGTTGCATAAAATGCTCGGAATAGTAATGCCATTCCATCCACAACGAGCAAATTTTCTCGATTTTCGTTCATATATAATCCTCCAATTTCCTTCTACTGCCATCTATTGTAGCATAATTATATCTGGCTCGCAGAAAAAAGGAGTATTTTACCAGCTTGCTTTTTTCACGCCGGGTAATTGTCCTTGATGTGCTAACTCACGAAAACGAATCCGTGACATTCCGAATTTACGCATATAACCATGTGGTCGTCCTGTTAAGGCGCAACGATTGTGTAGTCGAGACGGTGTGGAATCGCGAGGTAATTTGCGTAGCTCTTCATAACGACCTTCTGCTTTTAGTGTCCGGCGAAGTTCAGCGTATTGTTCTACAAGCGCTTTTTGACGTTCATGTTTAACCACTTTTGATTTTTTAGCCATAAAGTTTCTCCTTTCTTAAATAATAATCATTCCGATTTATATCATACGCCCATTTTAAAATGAAAGCAAGTCTATTGTTTCAAAAAAACCGATACCCTCTAAGCCAGGTATCGGTTTCTAGTTTATTTAGTTCCAACAATCGGACCATAAGCATTGGAGAATCCATTATTATAGGCAACTCCTGCGCTATTTTTTCCTCCATCCCAGTTAACAGACCATGTCATAATTCCTTTCACTGGAGTCCCTTTTGTTTGCAAACGATTGAATACATTTTTAACGATTTGAGGATCTTTTACATAACCAGTTGCTGCTGCGTCAACATTTGCTGGCAAGCCGAAGACAAATTTATTGGCAGGGATTTTCAGATAGCCACGAGTTCCGTTAATGAAAGAATCCGCCATATAATATAAGAATGATTCTTTTAATGTATCGTTATTTTGCGCAATCCATTGGTTCGTTTCATCTACCCAGACACCGTCGCCACCTTGGTTGTATAGTTGAGGGGCAATATAATCATAATAATTAGCCAAGGAAGTTAAATAACTTTCATAAGCACTTCCAGGTTTCAAATATGGAAATTCTGGCGCCATGGTGATTAAGAAATTTTTGCCTTCTGCTTTATAATGATCTTTGACGATTTTTAACGCTGCTGGGATAACTGTTTTATTATCCCCTGCTGTTATCGCACTTTGTTCTAAGTCAATGTCTAATCCGTCAAAACCATATGTTTCTACTTGGCGGATAATTTCGTTTGCGAATGCCTGTTCATCTCCTGCCTTAAGTTCCACATGACCATCTGCACCACCGAGCGCTAGAAGCACTGCACGCCCCTCTTTATTTAACGCACCTACTTGCGCTCTGAAATCGCTATCATTTATTCCCACTGGTTTAAATGTTGGAATGCGATTTACTCCGTCCCCTTTCATAAAGGAAACATCTACCACGTTATAAGCTTTTGGTGTATCTTTCAGCGCAATATCAGCCGAGGTTCCTTGTTGATAACCGTCTTTCCCAGTTGATTTCCAACTATGCCAGTATCCAACTAGCACCTGTTTGTTAGAAATATCTGGCATAACAGAAGCATCATCCGTCGCTGCTTGTGCCGTACTGCCAAATGCTCCCAGTCCCGCGCCAACTAATAGTAAAGACAAACCACCAACCATTACTTGTTTTCCATTCATCTACTTTTCCCCCTTACTTTATCTACCCCAAACGTGCTTTTTTGGAGCTACTAGAAAATACCCAGCCTACTGAAAACAAAACTAGAAAAACAGTAAAAAAGCGAAATTGATATAGACCAATTCCGCTTTCAAATAAATAAATGTTTATAAGTATATGAGAAAAAATAGCCCAATTAAAACTGTTTTATTTTTTCACTCGGCATGTTGTGGTTTTGGATCCGCTACTTTTTTATCGTTGCGATGCGGAATCATGTTGAAAATAATATTGAGTGTAATTGCAGTAACACTTCCAGCTACAATCCCATTACTCGTAAATAAACGAACAAAAGATGGGAAGGCATTAAATAAATCTGGTACAACCGTTACGCCTAAGCCAACACCGACTGCACACGCAATAATTAATAAATTTTCTTGAGAAGTAAAATTAACTTTTCCTAACATCTTAATACCTTGCGCAACAACCATCCCAAACATCGCAACCATCGCGCCACCAAGAACTGGCGTTGGAATAATCGTTGTCACAGCGCCAATTTTTGGAATTAAACCTAAAACGATTAAGAAACCAGCTGCCGCATAAATCACTTTACGCGTTTTAATGCCAGAAAGCTGAACAAGTCCGACATTTTGTGAATAAGCGGTATAAGGGAATGTATTAAAAACTCCGCCAAGCATAATCGCTAGCCCTTCTGCACGGTAACCACGAGTTAAATCTTTTTGCGTTAATTTTCGTTCGGTAATATCTGATAAAGCAAAATAAACCCCCGTTGATTCTACCATACTGACAAGCGCAATTAAAATCATCGTAATAATCGCCGGCCACTCAAATGTCGGTGTTCCAAAGTAAAATGGTTTTGGCATATGAAACCAACTTGCTTCACTAACAGGCCCAAGCGAAATCCCTTTATAAAGTGCTGCAAAGAGCGAACCTCCAACAAGACCAATCAAAACAGCAATAGCTTTCGAAAAACCTTGTCCAAAACGATATACTAAAATAATTAATAATAATGTCCCAAAACCAAGACCGAGGTTATACATCGAACCAAAATCCTTTGCCCCTGCCCCGCCGGCAAGATTATTAATGGCAACGGGAATAAGAGTTAAACCTATCACTGTTACAACGGAACCAGTCACAACAGGAGGGAAAAACCGCACAACTTTGGAGAAAAAAGGTGCTATTAATAATACAAAAAGTCCTGAAACAATAATCGAACCATAAATTGCGCCAATTCCCATGTCTTGTCCAATCAAAATAATTGGTGCAATCGCCTGAACTGCACACCCAAGTACAACAGGTAAACCAATCCCAAAGAAACGATTGACTGTTAATTGTAGCAATGTTGCAATTCCACACATAAAAATATCAATCGAAACTAAATATGTCATTTCTTCTCCATTGAAACCTAGCGCCCCACCAATTAATAACGGAACGATTACTGCTCCTGCATACATAGCTAGAACATGCTGAAATCCTAAAGCTGCAATTTTCCCTTTACCTAACATTTACTCCTATTCCTCCTCTAAAAATAAAATTCCTTCGTTTTCAAGTGAGGCAATTCGTGCTAGTGAGTAAACTGGAATTCCTGTTTTATTTAATAGTTCTCGACCTTGCTGGAAAGATTTCTCAATAACAATTCCGATTCCTGCCACTTTTGCTCCGGCAAGCTCCGCAATTTCAAGTAACCCAAGAGCTGCTTGACCATTTGCTAAAAAATCATCAATAACTAAAATAGTATCTGCATCGGTTAAAAATTGTTTCGATACGGAAATATCATTTGATTCTTTTTTTGTATACGAATAAACTGTGCTCGTATACAAATTGTCTGTTAATGTCACTGATTTTTTCTTTCTAGCAAAAACGACTGGCACCGAAAGCGCAAGTCCTGCAAAAACTGCTGGTGCAATGCCCGATGATTCGATTGTGACGATTTTTGTAATGCCTAAATCTTGGAAGCGTTCAGCAAATGCCTTTCCCATTTCTTGCATTAAACCAGGATCAATTTGATGATTTAAAAATGCATCTACTTTTAAAACATTTCCTGGTAAAACGGTACCTTTTTCTTTAATAAACTCTTCCAGTAATTTCAAAGATATTCTCCTTTCAAAATAAAAAAACTGCTCCTCTAAATTTAGAGAAGCAGTATAGAAGCCACCAATTTTCGGAGTGACTTCTTTATACCAACTACTCATAGTCCGGTTATTTACGGTAACCAGGTAGAAACTCGTTGCCCAATCGCAACTATTATATAAGTATTTCGGTTTTAAGTTATGTTGTTTATTATAGCTTTCCAAAGGAGCACGGTCAAGCAAATTTTTTACTTATTAAATTGGTAAACATATGCGTATCTTTTTTCTAGTAGCTCTAGTAAATACGTTGGATTCAAGCCTTCTCCTGTTGTATCTGTTAGAATATCTAATGGTTTTTTTGTTTTACCGAATGTATGAACATGTTCCGTTAACCAGGTTTTTAATTCCGTATAATCATCACTAGCAATGATAGCATCAATATTCGTAATTTCTTTTTGCATTTGATGGAAGAACTGCGCGGCATACATTAAACCTAATGCATAGGACGGGAAATAGCCGAAATCTCCGCCAGCCCAGTGAATATCTTGCAATACGCCATTTGTATCATTATCTGGACGAATCCCTAGATATTCTTCGTATTTATCGCCCCAAGCTTTTGGTAAATCTTTCACTTCTAATTCACCATTAATAAGTGCTTTTTCCAGTTCATAACGAATCATAATATGAAGGGGGTACGTGAGAGTATCAGCCTCAATTCGGATAAGGGAACTTTCAGAGATATTTACTGCACGGTAGAAATCTTCTAACTTCACATGATCAAAAGCTGGTTTTGTAATTGCTTGAAAATCGGCATAATTACTCTTCCAAAACGCCAAGCTAGAGCCAATAATAATTTCATAGAATAAAGATTGTGATTCATGAATCCCCATAGAAGCTCCATTTGCAAGTGGCGTCCCAACAAGGGCTTGATCAAAATTTTGTTCGTAAATCGCGTGACCACCTTCATGAATAGTTCCAAACACAGCCATTTTAAAATCATTTTCATTGTAACGTGTTGTAATGCGTACATCCCCGGTATTTAAGCCAGTTGCAAACGGATGAACTGTTTCATCTAAACGACCTGCTTCAAAATCAAAGCCCATTTTGTTCAGAATTCGAATACTAAATTCTTTTTGTTTTGCTTCTGAAATTTTGGTATTTAAAATGGACGCATCTGGTTTTACACCTTCATTTGCGATTTTTTCACGAATCGCCATAATGCCATCACGTACTTTTTCAAATACGGAATCTAGCACGGAAACTGTCACGCCTGGCTCATATTGATCTAGTAGTGTGTCATATTTATTTTCTTCATAACCCCAATACTCCACAAACTTGCGCTTCATTTCAAGAATTTTTGTTAAAAATGGTTCAAATGCCGCAAAATCATTTTGCTCACGGGCAGTTGTCCAAGCAGTTTCAGCTTGCGCAACCAATTTCGTATATTCTGCATATTCTTTGCTTGGAATTTTTTTATTTAAATCATATGTTTTTTGCGATTCTTCTAAAGTTTTACGTGTAATTTCAGATAGATTTTCTTTTTCTTGGTTAAGCCCAGCAATAAAAGCAGCCATTTCTTCAGACGTTTGCATATTAAAAATCTCTTCTGAAAGAACGCCAATAACATCAGAGCGGCCTTCCATTCCTTTTGCAGGTGCACCAGTACGAAGATCCCAATAAACTAAAGCAAGTGCTTCTTCCAAAGCTTCCATCTTTTTGATATACGCTAAAAATTCCTGTTCTAATGTTTCTACCAAACTTAACTCCTCCATTCAATCTTCTTTTTTAGGACGTGGTTTTCTTGGACCCCAGTATTGATATAAGTCTGTGCGCAAGTAGCCATTATATAATTTTCGTTTCTTCGTCGCTTTTTTACCATAAACCTCTTCAAAAAGTTCATAAGAAGTAAGAACATACACTGACCATGTTGGCATTCGTTTATAAACAATACCCATTTCACGGTATAATTGGCGCACTGCTTCCTCATCTTCTAAACGTTCCCCGTATGGCGGATTGGCAACTACCACACCATATTCGTCTTCTGTTTGGAAATCAGCCACTTGTAGTTGTCTAAAAGTAATCAAATCACCAAGACCTGCTTCAACTGCATTTTGTTTAGCGATTTCGATTAATCGAGCATCAATATCGCCACCAATAATATTTAGTGGTTGATCATAATTGGCCAAATCTTCCGCTTCCTGTCTTGCATCTGCCCAAATTTGCTTCGGCATCCAGTCCCAAGTTTCTGACACGAATTCGCGGTTAAAACCAGGCGCAATGTTTTGCCCAATAAGTGCAGCCTCAATAGGAATTGTTCCAGAACCACAGACAGGATCATAAAAAGGTCTATCCGGATGCCAACTCGTAAGTAACACAAGCGCCGCCGCCATTGTCTCTTTGATTGGTGCGCTACCTTGCGCTAAACGATAACCACGTTTATGTAATCCAGCACCACTTGTATCAATCGTTAGCGTTACTTCATCTTTTAAAATCGACACTTCCAATTTAAATAACGCCCCAGTTTCCATCAATCGACCAGAACGACGATATTTTTCACTCACACGATTCACAATCGCTTTTTTTACAATTGCTTGGCAGTCAGGCACACTATAAAGCGTTGACTTAACTGATTTTCCGGCAACAGGAAATGCAGCATCAAGCGGCAAGTAATCTTCCCAAGGTAAAGCTTTCGTTTTCTCAAAAAGTTCATCAAATGTCGTTGCTTTAAAGACACCAACCACAATTTTCACGCGGTCAGCTACTCGAAGCCAAAGATTTGCTCTAGCAATTGCGGATAAATCTCCTTCAAAATAAACTTTCCCATTTTCTACTTTTGGGTCATATCCTAAACGCGCTACTTCTTTCCCAACAATCGCTTCTAAACCAGAAGCTGCAGTCGCCACCAACTGAAATGTTTTCATTGTGTCCCATCCTTTAATTAAATTTCTAATGAAAAAAGCTGCTTTAAGAGGAGGAGGTTTGTTTTAAATAGGCATTCAACCAGGTCGAACACCCACCTTAAAACTTGCGCTCCGGCCTTCTAAAACAGCCTTCAATGTTAAATTAATCCTGTAAATAACGCTCTGTAAGCCATGTTCTGTTCTTTACTATATACAGGGTAATAGCAAAGAGATAACCATCTATCTGCACGAAAATTCATTCGTACCTCGTCCCTCGTTCTTGATTCCTCGGGAAAAGTGCCCCTACCATAAGTTTGAGTTTCTCGCTCGTGGGGTTTACCTCGTTCCACTTCCGAGCATTTCTGCCGGAACTTCGTCACTGTGGCACCTTCAAGGTTATAAGACCATATCCGAAGACTTAGGTCATTCACCTGCCGTCAAACCGGAAATCCGGAATGCCCTGGCTTATTGTTTGACCAGGCACGATCACTACGGGCATCACAGCACCGTGCGAGCATGGACTTTCCTCTGTTTTCAAAAGAAAACAGCGATTATCCGAACGTTATTCATTTATTCTTAACTTACTTATACTAGCACACCTAGTCGTTATCGTCCAGCTTATTTCCAAAAACATGTTTTTCTAAATTAGAAAGACGTTTCAGTATATCAAAGTTAGTCGTTCCAGCTGGTTGCGCAGCCGCTTGAAAAGTTGGTGCTGGTTGTGGCGCTGTTCGTACTGGCGCATTATCTAATTCTTGTACTAAACGAATATTTTCCGCTTGAAGTGCTTCAATTTCTTGTGTAAAAGTACTGTAATCTTTAATAACCATGTCTAAAAACTCATCAACATCTTCTGGATTATAACCACGAAGCCCAGTTTTAAATTCTTTTTCCAAAATTTCTTTACCTGTTAAGTGATACTCAAATTGTTCCGAAGTCATATAACTCCACCTCTATCTCTATTCTTACGTATTTTTGTTCTAATAATATACTTACCCTTATTTTTCCAAATCTCACACCATTTGTCAATCTATACGGGTATTTTTTGCGAAATAACTACTTTCTTCCATATTAGAACGCTTGATTCATGTCCTCCACCACATCTTGAAGCGCATAAAAATCAATACACTCTAAATAATAATCCGATCTTTCTTTAGCTAATTTGGCACGATCATAAAAAAACTTCGGTGAGCCTTCTTTTTCCAAATCATAAACTAGAATCGCTCCATCCGTGTTATCAATAATAAATCCATCTCTTGCTGCAAATTGCGAAGGGTTCTCATATGGCCGTTTTGTAATAAAAGCATGATAATCTGCTATAGTAAGCACTTCACTTGCCCATATTTTATTGGCTTCATTCCAATTACCGCTTTGATTTTCAAACGGTTCTAAGATAGCTAGCTTAATGGCATATGCTTCTTTTTTGAGTTCGCCAACTACTTCTCCCGCCCAAAGTTCAATTCCGAGCTGTCCAGAAATAATTACCCATTCTAACCCATCTTCTATGAGAGGTACTAAATGACGTTTCATTGTTTCTTTAATGTAAATAGCCTCATCCGCATCCTTTTTAAAAATTCCAAGTTCAAAATTTTTATATCCAGTTACTGCGATGGATTTCACATTAATTCCTCTTTTCTTTTTAAGAAATCTCTTACTCTTGTTAGTGTATACTGAGAAGATTGGTAGTGATCTAGGAAGTGTTTATAAAAAGACTTTCCATTAAATGCGCTCACAGCCGTCATTTGAATATTATCACAAGCTTGTCTTAGTTGTAATTCTCCTAAGTAAGGTGGTCGTTCTTTTATAACCCAAGGAATGGCTAATTCTAAAAAAGCATCTGCACAAGCTTTCGCCTCATCAACAAACGGTTTCATATCTTTATAAAAATCAAACGGTTGTGCTTCTTCTCGGTTACTTAAATAAAGTTCCCAATTCTTTTCATTTTGAAGAAGTAATTTTTCCGTGCGTTCTAAAAGTTCCATACTATCACTCTTTTCATTCCAATTTCGCTTACCTCAAGAATAGCATAGGAAGAGAAATCTTGCCTAAAATTAGATTATTAGCGAAAATATGGTAAAATAGACGAAGGTACGTTCTATTTATGAACCAGTTTGATGCAGAAAAGACCTATTTTGCATTTATTTACTACTATCATTTTCATTTTTATTTGTTATAATAGATGATAGTCTAAAATTCAGAATAGAAATTTTCTGATTGAGGTGAAAAAAATGGCTATTGGCTATCCTAACGGCAAGAAGTATGCAGCGAGTCACGAGGGAATTCCGCAAAAAAAACGGAAAGCTCCTGTTACTTATGGAAAACGTGGTATGTCTTTGGAAGATGACTTAAATGATACAATAGCTTATTACCTAGCTCAAGATATCGCCGTCATTCATAAAAAACCTACCCCAGTCCAAATTGTCAGTGTGGATTATCCAAAAAGAAGTAGTGCAAAAATTAAGGAAGCCTATTTCAAAACACCATCCACGACAGACTATAATGGTGTATACAAAGGAAAGTATATTGATTTTGAAGCAAAAGAAACGCAAAATACTACCTCCTTTCCATTAAGTAATTTTCACGACCACCAAATGATTCATATGGCAAATGTGTTAAAACAAGATGGCATTGTTTTTGTCATTATTGCCTTCCAAAAAATCGGTGAAACTTATTTCATTCCCTTTGAAAAGTTTTATCCATTTTGGCAAAGAATGCAAAGCGGCGGCAGAAAATCCGTCACTATTGCAGAAATACAAGATGTATCAGACCAAATTCCTTATGGTCTAAATCCAAGGCTTGACTTCTTGAAATCAATCGAGAAATTATACTTCTAGTCAGCTTTTTTAAAGGAGAGAGATTTTTAATGGCAGATAAACCGCAGACAAGATCTCAGTATCGCAGCAAAAAAAATGGAAATTCTAAAAAGAATCCATCTAAACGAGGAAAAAGAGTTGCAGCTAATATTTTTAAAACTATTTTTTTCTTAGGACTATTTTTAGCCTTTTTTGGTGTTGCGGCTGGTGCAACAGTCTTTTATAGTTATGCAAAAGATGCACCAAAACTGACCGACTCCAAGCTACGAGATCCACTTTCATCTAAATTACTTGATAAAGATGGCAAGGTTTTCGCAGAAGTTGGAACCGAACGGCGGGAATATATTGAATACAAAGATATACCTGAAGCACTAAAAAATGCGATTCTAACAACAGAAGATGCGCGTTTTTATGAACATGATGGGATTGACCCTATTCGACTTGGCGGAGCAGTCATTGCTAATGTCAAAGACGGTTTTGGTTCAGAAGGTGCAAGTACACTTTCTCAGCAAATCATCAAGATGTCTTATCTTGATTACACCAACAAAACATTAGCGCGAAAAGCACAAGAAGCATGGCTTGCTCTTGAATTAGAGCAGAAATATAGCAAAAATGATATTCTAGAAATTTATGTCAATAAAGTCTATATGTCAGACCGTGTTCACGGGATGCAAACCGCTTCCGAACATTATTTTGGCAAAAGCGTTAAAGACATTAGTTTAGCACAAACAGCGCTCCTTGCTGGCATGCCTCAAAGTCCGAATAATTACAATCCGTATGAACATCCAGAAGCAGCCAAAAAACGTCGTGATCAAGTGTTAACTAATATGTATTCTCATAATAAAATTACAAAAGATGAGATGACGGCAGCACAAAAAACACCTATCAACTCCGGACTACGCTCTCAAAAAGATCGTGAAGATAAAATTTACAAATACGATTCTTATGTAACGCAAGTTTTAAGTGAGATTCCGAAAGAATATGATGTCTACCGTGATGGTCTAACTATCCACACTGCACTTGATCGTAGCGCACAAGAATACACCGAAAAAATGCTTAATACAAATGAAATCGTTAATTTCTCTGATAAAGAAATGCAAGCCGGTATCGTGCTTCAAGATACAAAAAACGGTCGAGTTCAAGCAATTGGTGGCGGACGTAATCAAAAGGTAACACGTGGTTATAATTACGCAACGCAAGTGAAGCGTTCTGTTGGTTCCACGATGAAACCTATTGCCGATTATGGTCCAGCTTTTGAATATCTAGACTGGTCTACTGCACATATTTTAGAAGATGAACCTTATACGTATACTGGTGGAACACCTATTAATAACTGGGATTTCGGATATAAAGGTCCTATCTCTGTCAGACAAGCGCTTTATCAATCACGTAATATTCCAGCACTTAAAACTCTACAAGCTGTTGGACTCGAAAAATCCGAGCAATTTGTTAATAAACTTGGTATCACTTATGATAAAGGTCAAAACGTAGAATCTAATGCTATCGGAGCAAATAGTTCCAATCCAATGCAAATGGCTGGTGCTTATGCTGCATTTGGTAATAAAGGTATTTACAATAAACCTCATACTATTATCAAAATTGTCCTATCTGATGGCGAAACTGAAATTGATACAGAACCAAAAAGCACTGTAGCTATGAAAGAATCAACTGCTTATATGGTCTCTGATGTTCTAAAAGATGTTCTATCTATCGGAACAGGTACTTCAGCAGCCGTTCCAGGAGTGCCTGCTGCAGGTAAAACTGGTACTACAAATATCCCACCTGAATTCACTTCGAAGTACTACTACCCTGGTGGTGCCGCTCGTGACTCATGGTTTGCTGGATATACCACAAATTATTCTATCGCTGTATGGACTGGTTATGATGATAAGAAAAAATACGTTTCAGCAAGTGAACAAAAAATTGCTCAACGTCTGTTTAGTAAATTAATGGCTCATGCATCTGCTAATAAAAATACGGCAGACTTCAAAATGCCAAGTAATGTCGTTTCTGTTCCAATTTTAAAAGGTAGTAACCCAATTGCTCGTGCTGCATCTGGTACTTCTAGTGATAAGGTAAGCTACGAACTATTCTTAGCTGGAACTGCTCCAACGAAAACTGCTTCCACTCCAGAAGATGAGAAGAAGAAAAAAGAAGCAGAAGCGAAGAAAAAAGCGGAAGAAGAAGCGAAGAAGAAAAAAGAAGATGAGAAAAAATCAGAAGCAGATGATGAAGCAGAAGCAAAGAAAAAAGCAGAAGAAGAGGCTAAGAAGAAGGCTGAGGAAGAGGAAGCCGCAAAAGCCCTCACTGCCCCTGCTGGCTTAAGAGCAAGTTATGACGCAAACTCTAAGCAAATTAATGTTTCTTGGGCTGCAGTAGATGGTGCGACTTATGAAGTGAATGTCAATGGAACCACAACGACAGTATCTTCTACATCCGTTTCAGTAAGTGGTGGAAACCCTGGTGATACAATCTCGATCAATGTTGTCGCCGTAAAAGATGGTAAGAAGAGTCCAGCATCCTCCACCACCGTCAAGATTCCAGCTGAAGAGCCCTCTGATTAATAAAGTAATAACAAAAAGAGAAGACGAGTTTCGTCTTCTCTTTTTGTTATATCCCTATAAGATTATTTTTTTGCAATTAATTTACGTTGCTCAAGTGTCAATTCATTTAATTGGCGAAAACCTAAAAAAGTATTTCCTCGTTTTAAAACATATTCTAATCGTTCTTCTAAATTGAGTGGTTTTATTTCAAGCGTTTTAATTTGTTCCATTAAATTATTAAGTTGCACTGGACGATGATTACTCCAAAACAAAATAGATAAAAAGATTCCTAGCGCATCTCTAACGGTGACAGGCGACGGTTTTTTATGTACTTTCAAATCCGCTTCCATACTTTCTGCTAAATTAGTCATATGTTTTGCTAATTTCCGACAAGCTCTATCCGTTTCATTTTTCCAAGGAAGAACTCCCCCACCTTTTGTGAAAAACTGCTGCTCTTGCCAAAAAGGCAGACCACTTACATAAATAGATTCCTGATCATACTCTTCTGCTATGACATCTGGTGCAGGGAAATCGACATGGGTTAATTCCACTGCGTATTTAAATTCAGCCATCAAATCCCCTCACTTTCGCTTGTTTCTTTCCTTCTCTACATAAATACAGTAAAGGGCAGGTCGGACAATCTGGATTTCTAGCTTTGCAATGATATCTGCCAAAGAAAATCATGTAGTGGTGCGCATCTGACCACATTTCTTTGGGAAGTTTTCGTTTTAATGTTTCTTCTACTTCAACAACAGAATCTTTCCACCTACAAATTCCTAAGCGCTTGCTAATTCGTTCCACATGCGTATCTACCGCAATGGCAGGAATACCAAAGCCTACGGATAGAACAACATTGGCAGTTTTTCTACCTACACCGGGCAAGCTCTCAAGTTCCGCATGCGTTTTTGGCACTTCGCCATTAAATTCAGTTAATATTCTTTGGGATAATCCTTGAATATTTTTTGCTTTGTTTCGGTAAAGACCAATCGAACGAATATCATCCATCAATTCTTCTAAAGGAACAGCCAAATAATCTTCCGGGCGATGGTATTTTTCAAAAAGAGAAGCAGTTACTCGGTTGACTAAAACATCCGTACATTGCGCGGATAATACAACTGCAACTAATAATTCAAAAGTATTTTTATGCACTAATTCACAGTGTGCTGCTGGAAACATTTTCGCCATTTCTTCTATACATAAAACAGTTTGTTTATTTGATAACAATTTGCTCACGTCACCCTTTTCTTTTTTCAAGCCAATCGTATAATGGAATAGATCCTGCGCTTTTTTTCACTTCACTTTGGTTGATAGTCTGGCTTGTACGACCATTTTGGTGAAATTCTTCTGCTACTCGTTTAGCGTCTTCTATCGTTTTAACACCTTGTTTTGACCAATTTAGTAAAATTCGATCAATATAACGGAAATTTAATTTTTGAGAGATAACGGCTTCTTTCAATGCTTCTTTTATTAAATCAGGGCTTGTATGGTCTTGGTCTAGCCATGCAGACAACATTTCTGCTTCCATTGGCGAAAGCGGTCTACCAAATTCTGTTTCAAAAAGGCTGTATAAATTAGTTTGTTTTTCTATCTGTTTTTCTTGTTTTGCATCCGCTTCCCTATTTTCATATAAAGCCACTAATTTCCCCCATAAAGGTGCTAAATTGTATTGCTCTGAAATCATAAGTGAATGATCTTGGCTTTGCTCGATGGCAATTACTCCTTTTTTTAGAAGAGAGTCCATTGTTTTAATGGTTTCTTCTAATCGAAGTGTGGTACGATCTGTTAACATTTCCATCGAAGGAAAAAATTCAGCTTCTGACGCAAATGATTGTATTTGAATTAAAAGTACTAGTTCCATCTCATTTAAGCCGATTTTAGCATAATTCTTCACTAATACTTGTGGTAATGTCACTTGTCCTTCTGTCATCCATTTTTCGAGAATTTTTTGATTCATTATAAACACCTCACTACAAAATTATAACATGGTTTTCAGGGGAAAAATATAAAAGTACTGCTAAAATAATCAAATCCATTAGAAAACCAATTTTTCTATCATGTAGTTGACACAAAAAAAGTGAAGCCAGTAATTGGCCTCACTTTTTAATTAAGGATATAGACGGTTTAATAAGCGTGGGAATGGAATTGTTTCACGAACATGTTCTGTTCCGGAAATCCATGCTACTGTGCGTTCCAAGCCAAGTCCAAAACCGGAATGTGGTACGGAACCATAACGCGCTAAATCAAGATACCAGCTGTATGCTTCTTGGTCTAAGTCGAAATCTTCCATTCTAGCTTGCAGTGTTTCTAAATCGTGAATACGTTCAGAACCACCGATAATTTCTCCATAACCTTCTGGAGCAATCATATCAGCACATAAAACAACTTGATTGTTTTCTGGATCTTCTGGCATATAGAACGGTTTAATGGCTTTTGGATAATGAGTAATGAATACAGGTTTTTCGAAGCTATCCGCAATGGCTGTTTCATGCGGTGCACCAAAATCATCTCCCCAAACAATATCATCAAAGCCAAGTTCATGTAAACGTTCAATAGCTTCTGTATAAGTAATACGCGGGAAAGGCGCAACCATTTTTTCTAAATGACTAACATCACGGCCCAGTCTATCTAGCTCTAAGCGACAGTTATCTAAAACTGCTTTTACTAGATAAGCTACATAGTTTTCTTGCACTTGTAAGCTATCTTCTAATTTGTAAAACGCCATTTCTGGTTCAATCATCCAGAATTCAATTAAATGGCGGCGTGTTTTGGATTTTTCAGCTCGGAAAGTTGGTCCGAATGAGAATACTTTCCCGAAAGCCATTGCTGCAGCTTCCATATATAATTGGCCACTTTGAGAAAGAAACGCATCTTCTTCAAAATATTTCGTATGGAATAGTTCGGTTGTTCCTTCTGGTGCACTACCAGTCAAGATTGGTGGATCAATTTTTAGGAATCCTTCTTTGTTGAAAAATTCATAACTAGCGCGAATAATTTCATTACGGATTTTCATAATCGCATGTTGACGATTAGAACGTAGCCATAAATGACGATGATCCATTAAAAATTCAGTACCATGTTCTTTCGGTGTGATAGGGTAATCATGCGATTCACTGATTACTTCTACCCCAGATACAGCCATTTCATAACCGAATGGCGAGCGTGTATCTTCATTAATTGTACCCGTTACATAAAGGCTTGTTTCTTGTGTTAATGCTTTTGCTGAAGCGAACATATCATCGCCAACTTCTGCTTTGACGACAACGCCTTGCATAAATCCTGTTCCATCACGTAATTGTAAAAAAGCAATTTTACCACTTGAACGCTTATTCGCAAGCCATGCCCCAATTGTTACTTCTTTTCCGACAAATTCGGATGCTTGATTGATTGTAATTTTCACTTGTCTACACTCCCTATTTCATAAAACTTTTTATTCGATTTATAGCTTCTTGGAATAAGTCTGGATTTGTTGCATAAGAAAGGCGTATATAGTCGGGCATTCCGAATCCTGAGCCTGGAATCACTGCGACTTTCGCTTCTTCTAAAAGAGCTGCTACAAAAGCATCTACATCCTGAAAACCTTTTTTATGTGCCGCTTCTTTTACTTCAATAAAGAAATAAAAGGCGCCATCTGGTTTTTTCGGTTTAAATCCTGGAATGCTGTCTAGTTCTGGATAAAAGCGCTCCATTCGTTCTTCAAAAGCTTTATACATTTTTTCTGGAACTTCTTGGCTACCAACATAAGCCTCCAGTGCTGCATACTGGGCATTGGCTGTTGGGTTACTTGTCAAATGGTCCGCCAGTTTACTCATTCCAGCAATGATTTCTTTATTCGCAGCAGCGTAACCAATACGCCATCCAGTCATGGAATACGCTTTTGATACGCCATTAATCACGATAGTTAAATCATACAAACGCTCACTCAGACTTGCGATAGAAACTAAATCAGCTTTGTTACCATAATATAATTTCTCGTATATTTCATCTGATAAAATATAAATCTGATGTTTTTCAGCTACTGCTCCAATCGCTGCTAATTCATCTTTTGTATAACACATACCAGATGGGTTATTGGGCGAATTTAACACAATTGCTTTTGTTTTATCAGTAATCGCTTGTTCAAAGTCAGCTGCCGAAATTTTGAAATCTGCATCAAAACCGGTTTCTACAAAAACGGGAACCCCGCCAGCTAATTTTACTTGTTCTGGATAAGTAACCCAGTATGGAACGGGAACAATGACTTCATCACCAGGATCCAAAATCGTTTGAAATGCAGAATATAAGACATGCTTTGCCCCTGTCCCAACAAAAATTTGATTGGTTTTATAGGTTAATGACTGGTCTTTTTCGAGTTTATCAACAATTGCTTGCTTTAATTCGATTATTCCACTTGAAGGAGTATATTTCGTAAATCCCTTATTCATAGACTGTATTGCTGCATCGATAATATTTTGCGGGGTATTAAAATCTGGCTCCCCAGCACCTAATCCGATAACATCAATTCCTTCTTGCTTCATTTGTTTTGCTTTTGCCGTAATCGCGAGTGTTGGCGACGGGGCTACTCCTTTGACACGTTTTGAGAGCGGTAAGTCCATTTTATTCCCTCCTCCAATTTAATTACAAATTCTCAATTTCTCTGTACCATTCACCTGTTTCAAAGTCAATGTCAAAGTAATTTAGTTTGTCATTCTCATCTAAATAAGCAACTTCCCAAATAGGAGTTCCTTTTTCCATTCCTAAAGTAACATGTAAAATTTTCTTAGGTTTCTTCTCTTTTGTTACTTTGTCACGCGCCTCTTTTGCTGTAATACCTTCAGACGCGTATTTAACATATACTTTGCCGGATTTTTTCTTTGGAACCCAGACAATAATATTCTTATTTTTACTATTCTTACCAGTTAGTACGTAATAGACTTCTTTTGGACCATTATACAAATAAAATTTATCAGTAGTTTTTATATCAACTTGACCACTGATTCTGTCTAAAGCTTCTGTCTCTGCATTGGTTACAGGTTTCTCTGCATATCGAAAATACAGAAAAGCTGCCACGATAAGCACAATAATTATGCCGAGAATAATCGCTATCCATTTGCCAATCTTACGCTTAGGTTTTCTATTTCGCAACATAATCTCGCTCATTTCTATTTCTAAATTACCGGAAAATTTCCCGGCTATATGCAATTTCATTTTCGCATAGATACATTATAGCAATAGCAGCCATAGATTTGAAGTCATATCAGCAAAAATTTAACCTTCCTTAAAGAATTCACTCACTTCTTCAAGCAAATCGGCTTGTTTTCCTTTTAAAATCGGAGCGCTAGGAATAGATTCTAAAAATGCTTTTCCAAATCTGGTTGTATCCACCCGGTTATCAAATACAAAAACAATTCCACGATCTGATTCACGTCTAATTAATCTGCCAAATCCTTGTTTAAAACGCAAAACTGCTTCTGGTAAAGAATAAGTTTGGAAAGCATTCTCCCCTCGCTCTTTTCTTAGAGCAATTTGTGCTTTGGTATAAGGGTCATCCATTGGTGCAAAAGGAAGCCTCACAATAACAAGACAAGATAAATCTTCCCCTGGGATATCAATCCCTTCCCAAAAACTTGTCGTTCCAAGTAAAATTGCTTTATCAAACATTTGGAATTGCTTTGTTAGTCTTGCGACACTTCCTGCTGAAACGCCCTGCGCTAGAACAACATATTCTTCTAATGACTTTTCATTTTTCATATGATAATACGTTTTTTGCAACATTTCTGAAGCAGTAAAAAGAACTAACATCCGACCGTTTGTTTTCACAGCTATATGACGAATATATTTAGCCAGTTCTGCTGTATAGCGTTCGATTGGTGTGTCTTTAATAGGAGGCATATCATCTGGTATCATCACGCGCGCATTTTCTTTATAATCAAATGGCGACGGAATACGTTTTTCAACTACTTGCTCTTTTTCTAAACCAAGACTTTTTCGCAAATAATCGAATTTTCCATTGACTGTGAGAGTTGCCGAAGTCATAATGACACTTTCTTTTTTTGCAAAAAATTCTTTCCCAAGGGTTGGTTCGACTTCCATTAATACAGCTTTTAGACGAATACTTGAGATAGAATGATTTTTATCTGCTTGTAAATAAATAGTTAAGATGGGAGATTTTTTGTGTAGCATCTGCTCTAACTGCTTAACCATATTTTTCCAATCAAGTAAAAAGGCATACATCTCTTCTAAAAACGCACTTTCAGCTTCTCCCAACTCGTTTTCTTCTTGTTTACCTTGTTCAAGGAGTGTTTCCATATTTTTTTCAGATTCATGAAGTAAGCGAAGTACTTTTTCAGCTGCGTAATATATTGCATCGTTCCAAGCATCTTTTTCGCTATTTTCTACTAAAACTACTTCTTGTAAATTTTTGCGCGTGTCATTTAGTTTCATTTTTAAGAGAGTGAAAAATTCTTCTACTGCCTCGCCAAGCTTCATGACAGCGATGTCTAAATCATATAAACTGTCAGCTTCTGGAAAAGCCATCGCGAGTCTTGTTAGCAGCGAATATTTTTCGAGTGAACCAAGCTGATTCAGGAAATATTTGAGTTTGCGATAAGAAAGAATAAAGCTTCCTTGTGTCCTCGCACTGTCTGCAAAATGGTGCGCCTCATCAATAACAGCAAACGCATATTTAGGTAGTGTCTGTCTCCCAGAAAAATGATCACTTAAAAGAAGAGCATGATTCACGATGACTAAATCAGCATTTTTTGCTTGTTCAATATTAAATTTATAAAAATCATGTGCTAGCCATGGATCATGCTTTTCAGATAAAAACCAGCCAGTATGTTTCATTCGGTTCCAAAACAGCTCTCCACCGCTTGATAAGTTCACTTCATCAATATCACCGGTCGTTGTCTCAGTAAGCCAAACAAGTAATTTCAATTTCGTTACCACTACATCGTACTGCGCATCCACTTCTTGAAGTAATTGTTCAAATTTAAATAAATTCAAGTAGTGATCGCGCCCTTTAAGTAAGCTCGCTTTCACTTTAAAACCAGTTAATTTAGTCAAAAGTGGGACATCTTTTTCAAACAATTGTGCTTGAAGAAGATTGGTATATGTACTTATCACAACCGGTAATTCTGCTTGCTTAGCTTGATAAATAGCAGGTAAAAAGTATCCTAACGATTTCCCAATCCCAGTTCCAGCCTCAATTAAAGCATGTTTGCCTGATTTCATCGCTTGAAAAACCAAATTCATCATTTCAAACTGACCACTTCTTGCATACAGGGGCGCTCCTGCTTTTTTAAATAATGCCATTTTGGCTTCATCTGTTTCAGGAAATCCAAGCAAATCCGCTCTGCTATATGTCGGTTTTTCGACTTCTTTTTTTCGAATCACTAGTCCACGATGTTCAAGAAATGCTGGATCAAGTGGCTCATTTGCTTGTTCTTTTTTCATTTCCATTTCAAATAAAAGCTCTGGTAAATAGCTTTTTAGACTTCCTGATATTGTTGCCATTTGACGAATAATAGGAAGGGGTAAATTTTCTAGTTTTTCAAGAAGTAATAGTAGCAAATCAGCTGTTACTTCGGCATCACTATCAGCGCGGTGAGGCTTATCATGACCAAGACCAAATTCATCTGATAAATCTTGCAATTTATAACTATCTATTCCTGGATACATGATTCTTGCTAGTTCAACAGTATCTAGTTTCTTCATCTTTCCAAGTGAGATACCAGCACGCGTCATTTCTCGTTCTAAAAAAGTCCAATCGAATGAAACATTGTGCGCCACAAAAATAGTATCTTCTAATAAACTTGCTATAATCGGTGCAACATCTTCAAAAAGAGGTGCATTTTTAACATCTTTTGGAGCGATTCCCGTTAATTCTTGAATAAAAGCAGGAATAGGTTTCTCTGGATTCAAAAAAGTAGAGTAGGTTTCCAGTCGTTTTCCAGATTCAACAAAACATGCAGCGAATTGAATAATCCTGTCCTCTCGTGAGGCTTGGTTTCCTGTTGTTTCTAAATCAACGACAATATAGCGTTTCTGTTTCATCTGCTCCACCTCTCTTTCACTGCTTTTATTCAAAAATAATGATTCAAACAAACGAGTAGCTTGAGCAGAAATCCGCTCAAGCTCCCCGAACTGATTATAAAGTCGTATGCGTTTTTTCTTCCGGTAGAATCATTTCAATATGGTTTTTTTCATCTAAAACTACAATTTTTGGTTCATGTTTATTTGCTTCTTCTGTAGTAAACATGCCATAACTCATGATAATAACTACATCACCAACTTGAACATGTCTTGCAGCTGCTCCGTTTAAACAAATCACTCCGCTGCCAGGCTCACCTGGAATTATATATGTTTCAATTCTCGCACCGTTATTATTATTTACAATTTGAACTTTTTCATTTGGAAGCATATCCACCGCTTCTAAAATAGCGGAATCAATCGTAATACTCCCAACATAATTCAGATTGGCTTCTGTTACAGTCGCTCGGTGAATTTTGCCATTCATCATTGTTCTAAACATTTTTTACCGCCTCTTTACATTTATTAATTCATTATCAATTAAACGAGCTTTTGAATATTTCACTGCCGCAGCAATAATTATTCCTTTTGACCAATCAGTCACTGGCGTAAAGTCAGGATAAGCATATAACGCTAGATAAGCGATTTTCTCATGAGCTGTTTGTTCGTTAATTTTATCTGTCATCATTTGGACAATTTTTGTTTCGTCTGTCTCACCAGATTCAATTAATTGTCGCCCCAGTTGTAAAGCAGCGTGAATAACCGGCGCTTCTTTACGTTCTTTATCTGTTAAATAGACATTCCGTGAACTTTTTGCTAGTCCATCGGTTTCTCTTACAGTAGAAATAATTCGCAAGTTTACCGGAAAAAAGTAATCTTCTACTAAACCTGAAACAACGGCTACTTGTTGAGCATCTTTTTGACCAAAATAAGCATTATTTGGATTTACTAGATGAAATAATTTGGTCAAAACTGTCACTACACCATCAAAATGGCCTTCACGATCAGCACCATCTAGCACAGAAACCCGCTTGATTACATGTAGTTTTGTGGCTAGTTCGACCGGATAAATTTCTTCTACACTAGGTACAAATAAAATGTCTACTCCGCCTTCTTCTGCAAGTTTTGCATCATGAGCTTCGTCCCGTGGATAAGCATCAAAATCTTCATTAGGTCCAAACTGGGTTGGATTCACAAAAACACTCATAACCACGACATCATTTTCTTTTCTTGCATGCTTCACAAGTGTCATATGACCTTCATGTAAAAAACCCATCGTTGGTACAAAACCAATTGTTTTATTTACCTGTGTTTCTTTTAGAATGGCTTCTTTAAGCGCTTGTTTATTTCGAATAATTAACATTGGTTATTCCCTTCCATAAAGGCCTTTTAAATCTTCCTCTGCCATTGTGAAGCTATGTTTTACTTCTGGAAATGTTTGCTCTTTAACTTCTTTCACATAACTTGTCAGCGCTGGTTCAATTGTTTCATCAATATCTGCATACGCTTTTACAAATTTTGCTCGACGACTGATGCCATAACCAATAATATCATGGTAAACAAGCACTTGGCCGTCTGTTTCCACTCCCGCACCAATACCAATCGTTGGAATAGTAAGCGCTTTGGTTACTTTTTCAGCTAGTTGACGAGGAATTGCTTCAAGCACAATGGCAATAGCACCTGCCGCTTCGACAGCTAAAGCATTATCAATCAATTCTTGTGCTTCTTGAACAGACTTAGCACGTACTTTATAACTCCCCGTTAAACCAACACTTTGTGGAGTTAAACCAAGATGTGCTACAACCGGTGCACCTGCTTCTGTCAAACGAGCAATTTTATTAACAACTTCTCCTGCGCCTTCTAATTTTACAGCATGCGCGCCACTTTCTTGAATAATTTGACGAGCGTTTTGAATCGTTTCATCCACAGAACCATGATATGTCATGAAAGGCATATCTGTGACAACAAACGTATTCGGGGCACCACGTTTCACAGCTTTTGTATGATGAATCATATCATCAATCGTTACTGGCACCGTTGAATCATAGCCTAAGACTACCATTCCAAGGGAGTCCCCAACTAAAATCATATCAGCTGCTGCTTGCTCCACGTTCTTTGCAGAAGGATAATCATAAGCAGTAATCATCGTGATTTTCTCTCCACTTTCCTTCATAGCATAAAAATCTACTGGTCTTTTCATTTTCTTAGCTCCTTTTCGTCCCTGTTAAATGGCTTTAATCAAGGCAAAAACATATTTTTGGTAGTAGCATTAGTATGATCCGGTAAGGGTATCATCCACTCTTTGCTACCATAAGTATAATAACATAAATAAGAGCTTACTTAAAGTATGTAAATTGAAGAGAGGCTTACTCTGAAACCTCTCCAGTTACTTTATTCATCCAATGAGTTAGTTTCTCTGGTTCATCTGTTGCTGCATAGGTGGACGCTACTTTTCCATCTTTTAAATATACCATTGTGGGAACAGAATCAATATCCATTTTTTTTAAGAGCGCAATCATATCATCACGACTTTTTTCAGAGGCTTTATCCGTATTATAATAGTTCATGTTTTGATTTAGTTTTCTTTCTTTCAGTTCTTTCTTGAGGATAGGTTGAAATGCTTGGCAATCTTCGCATGTAGGTCTTCCTACATACACAAATCCAGTTGTTTTGTCAGCCATTTGTTGTTTGAAATCTTTGGTGGAAATGGTATTTAAAAAAGTGGCGCTTTCTTTTTCTGTTTGGTTTGCCTTCTCTTCCGTTTCTTTTTTATCTTCACCACATGCTCCAAGTGTAAGAACTGTAGTAATTATCGCTATTAGTAATAGAATTTTTTTCATACAAACAACTCCTTCGTGCTTATTATACTAAATTTTTTTCATAAAAGAAAAACTCGAAAAAGTGATTTTCACACTATATTTTCGAGTTAAAAGATATGTTTTCGGTTATTTTATTAGCTTAAAATACTTCTTTTCATAGCAGATTCATTATTTTTCATTATCCAACAAAATATCTGCGGAATAAATCGAATGAACTTCTCCTAAATTATCTTGAAGTAAAAGCACGCCCTCATCAGAAATGCCTTGTACTTTTCCATATATTTTTCCTTTTGTCGTGCTAGCGGTTAGTTTTTCACCAAATGGAATTGCTTTTGTTTCCCATAGTAATTTTATTGGTGCAAACCCTTTATCTAAGAAAAGTTCATAATATTTTTCTAAGGATGCTAAAATTTCTTGTAATAGTGCTTTTCTAGAGATGCTTTCACCTAATTCAAGTTTGAGTGAACTAGCTTTATCTTTAATTTCTTCTGGAAATACTTGTTGATTTACGTTAATTCCCATGCCAATAATAACCGCGTGGATGGTTTCTGCTTCGGCTTGCATTTCTGTTAATACACCACAAATTTTTCGTTTACCAATATAAATATCGTTTGGCCATTTTATTCTTGGTTCGAGTTTCGTGATATTTTCAATTGCTTCAGTGATAGCAAGCGAGGCGATAAATGTGAATTGTGGTACTTTTTGAATAGGGATTTGAGGTTTTAAAATGACACTCATCCATATTCCTTCACCCTTTTTGGAATTCCACGGTCGAAGTAAACGACCTTTGCCAGCGGTTTGCTCATCCGCCACAATAACGGTTCCTTCTGGGCTCGTATCTATTTGTTGATGGGCAATGATTTGTGTAGAGCTTACCGATTCATGGATTTCAATATGTTGACCAATAAATTTTGTTTCTAGACCGAGTAAAAGCGCATCTTTTGTGTATTGTTCAGCCGTTGCGGATAAACGATAACCACGATTTCTAACCGCTTCAATTTCAAAACCTTCTTTACGTAATGCTTCCATTTGTTTCCAAACGGCCGTACGCGAGCATCCTAGGCTATCCGCAATTTCTTGCCCAGATAAATAAGCGCCATCACTTTCTGTAAATAACGCAAGTAATTTTTCTCGATTATTCTTCATGATAGCCTAGCCACCTTTTAATATGTTTTTTGTCATTATTAATTGCTTGGGAAAGTACAGCTGACTCAACCTTATCCAACGTGTCTTTTATCCATGGTCCGGCGCTTTTGTCTGCCCATTCAAGCAAATCGCCTCCAGTAATGGCTAAGTCTTTTTTGGAATGTATTGGCAGTGTTTCGTACAGCTGATCTAGTTCATTTTGTTTGTTTTCTTGTCCCCGAATCACATTTATTTCATTCACTAACGAAAATACTTCTTTGCCAGCGTAATAGAGTTCTTCTTTCTGCCAATATTCTTTTCCGTTTAGTGCGTATTGATAGGCTTGGTTAACTAATTGAATCGTTTTATTTGGTAACTTCCACGCTTTTAAGAAAGAGGTAACGTTCGCTTTTTTAACAGCAACAGCAAGCCCAAGCCAAATGACATTTTCAGTTGTCCGTTTATCCCATTCCCAACTAGCAAAAGGAATTAGTGCTGATTTTTCTCCTTTTAAGCCCGGCAAATAGGTTTCCATTTCTACTTTCAAAAGAACATTTATTGCGCGTTTCACAGCTGGCCCTTTCATTAACTTCACCCATTCAACCGTGATTCGTTCCACAGAAGTATGCTGTAATAAAGCGATATTTTTTTGCAGGGCGTTTTCGGTTTCTTTGTCTAAGTGAAAATCAAGTTGACTAAGAAAGCGAACTGCTCGCATCATTCTAAGCGCATCTTCCTGAAAACGTTCGGAAGCCTTGCCTACTGCTTTAATTTCCTTATTTTGAATGGCTAATTGCCCGAAAAATGGATCATGTAATTCGAAATGTTCATCCATCGCAATCGCATTCATCGTAAAATCGCGACGCTGCAAATCTTCTTTTAGCGAGCGAATAAATGTCACTTCACTGGGACGTCGAAAATCTTCATAAGTACCCTCTGTTCGAAAAGTAGTCACTTCATAACATTCTTTATTTTCTCTAACGGTAACGGTTCCATGCGCAATCCCCGTATCATAAGTTGATGGAAAAATTTCTTTTACTTCTTCTGGGAAAGCACTGGTTGCAATATCAACATCGGAAATCGTTCTACATAGCAAGTAATCTCTGACAGATCCGCCAACAAAATACGCTTCAAATCCCGCAGTAGTTAATTTTTGCAATACAGGAAGCGCTTTTAGAAAAACGTCATTCATCTGTCATCGCTCCTTTATTCATCATTCCTTCTTAAATCTCGCCAGTCTAGAAATCCAGACTCTAAACCACGAATTAAAATCTCTGCTGTACCAATATTTGTTGCCAAAGGAATTTCGTATACATCGCATAATCGAATGAGTGCAGTCACATCGGGTTCATGCGGCTGAGCAGTTAGTGGGTCACGTAAGAAAATAACTAAATCCATTTTATTTTCCGAAATACGTGCGCCAATTTGTTGGTCCCCGCCAAGTGGTCCAGATTTAAAACGATGAACAGAGAGACCAGTAGCTTCAATAATTCGTAAACCAGTTGTCCCAGTTGCATATAACTGATGTGGTTCAAGCAAATGTTTGTAGGCTATTGCAAATTCTTCCATCAAATCTTTCTTTTCATCATGCGCGATTAATGCGATATGCATCTCATTCACCTATCCTTAGTCTAAAATATTTTCTAAGCCATAAATAAGTGTTTCCAGTTCTTTGGTTTTACGAATAGAAAGCGCCACTCCTGACATAAATGAAATCCGATCATAGGAATCGTGACGAATAGTCAAGCCTTGTCCTTCTGCTCCAAAAATAACTTCTTGATGCGCAACCAGTCCAGGTAAACGTACACTGTGAATACGCATTCCTTCATATTCTGCTCCCCTTGCGCCTTCCATTAATTCTACTTCATCTTCGGCACCCTGCTTAACGAATGTACGATTTTCTGCCATCATCTCAGCTGTCTTCACAGCCGTACCACTTGGCGCATCTAATTTATTATCATGATGTAATTCAATAATTTCTACATTTGGAAAATATTTAGCCGCTTTTTGAGCAAATTGCATCATTAATACAGCACCCACAGCAAAATTTGGCGCGATTAATGCACCAATTTTTTTCGTTTCAGCAATTTCTCTTAAGCTTTCGATTTGTTCTGGTGTAAAGCCAGTAGTTCCAACAACTGCGCGTACACCATGTTCTAAAATAGTTTTCGTGTTACTATACCCTACTTTAGGCGTCGTAAAATCAACCACACAATCTGGTTTTGCTTCTTCTAACATTTCACTTAAATTAGCATAAACAGGTACATCTAATGAGCTAAACTCCACGATTTCGCGGATGTTTTTCTCTTTTGGTTCGTGGTCAAGTACTGCAACTAACTCTAAATCTTCCTCTCTTAAAACGGTTTTAACAACCTCATGTCCCATTCTACCTTTAAATCCAGATACTGCTACTTTCATTCTTATTTTTCCTCCTTTTTAGTCCAGCGGTCTTTATCACGATTTTTAAATTTCGCCATGACCGTATCGTGTGCTTGCTCCATATCAATATCAAGTGAATTAGCCATACACGTCAAAACAAAGAGACAATCTCCCAGTTCTTCTGCTACAGTTTTTGCTTGCTCACTTGTTTTCTTTGGTTTTTCACCATAATAATGATTGATTTCTCTGGCCAGTTCTCCCGTTTCTTCTGTAATACGAGCCATCATAGCGAGCGGGGAAAAGTAACCTTCCTCGAATCCACCAATGAAATCATCCACTTCTTTTTGTATTTCTGCCATTGTTTTCGCCATAGGTTTTCCCCCTTTTTGTGGTAAACTAAAATAGATTTTAAGCGTCATTGTTAACTTCATTTCATTATACCTAAACAAATACATGCAAGTCCATGATTTTTTACTTACATATTAAATAGTTTTCAGGGAGGGAAAAACGATGCTAAAAACACTGCGCACAAAAAATATATGCTTTATTATGCTTGGAACGGCGATTTACGCATTTGGATTAGTTAACTTTAATATCGCGAATAATCTTGGTGAAGGCGGGCTAGCTGGAGTTACATTATTTTTACTTCACTTCTTCCAAATTGATCCTGCATACTCTAACTTAATATTAAATATCCCTTTATTCATCATAGGTTGGCGTATTCTTGGTAATCGTTCACTCATTTATACCGGAATTGGAACCGTCAGCTTGTCACTGTTTTTATGGATTTTTCAGCGTATCCCTTACACATTAGATTTACATAGCGATTTACTTTTGGTAGCACTTTTTGCTGGTGGTTTTAGTGGTATTGGGCTAGGACTGGTATTCCGATATGGTGGAACAACAGGCGGAAGTGATATTATCGCCAAATTACTTCATCATACAAAAGGAATTAGCATGGGACGCACCCTTTTTGCTATTGATGCAATTGTCCTTGCCGCTTCCTTATCCTACTTAGATGTTCGCCAAGTAATGTACACGCTTGTCGCTGTTTTTATCGGTTCACGCGTAATCGATTTTGTGCAAGAAGGAGCTTATGCGGCTCGGGGTGCTCTTATTATTTCCAAAGATAATGACGCCATTGCTTCTCATGTGATGCTCTCAATGAATCGAGGTGTGACTGTGCTTGAAGGTCGCGGCGGATTTTCTAAAATTGAGCAGGATGTTCTTTATATTGTGGTTGCCAAAAATGAAATTATTCAATTAAAAAACATTGTTCAAGCAGTCGATCCTCATGCTTTTGTTTCCGTAAGTGTTGTTCATGATGTGATGGGCGAAGGTTTCACACTTGATGAAGATAAAAACCCTATTTACTAATATATTTATCTGGATTGTAATGTTCTAAAGGTAAATCCACTGAATGGCCAAGTGCTAAGTCTGCCAAAAGTTTGCCAACATATGGTCCAGTGGTTAATCCAGAAGCACCAAGTCCATTAGCTAAAAAAACGGAATCAAAGCCTGGTAAATTACCAATCAGCGGCGCAAAATCGGGTGTGTAAGGTCTTGTTCCAACAGCTACATGAGCAATTTTTCGTTCCAAATCGCCTTCCATAAACTGGGTAATCTCTGTTAATATTTCCGTTTGACCGGCGGCTGTTGGTTCTGTATCAAATCCAGCAGCTTTTTCATGTGTTGCTCCCACAATAATTTTCCCATTATCAAAAGGAACAATTGATTTTGCGCTAGGAGGAAGTATTACTGGCCAATCATCTGTTTCAAACTCACTAAAATCTAATTCAAGTAATTGCCCTTTTTGCGCTAAAACATCTGTATGAAAACCTGCCTCTTGCAGTAAATCAGCTAGCCAAGCACCTGAGGCGATAATTAATTTATCATAGCTTGTTTTATTTCCATCCACATGAATATCTCCGTTTGAAGAAAAATGCGCTCGTCCTGATTTAATGTCGACACCATTTTCTTTCGCTGCATAAAGTAAAGTATCACAAAATAAGCTACCATTCACTCGCGCCGCTCCACTTACATAAATAGAACGAAATCCGGGCTTTACTAAAGGAAATTTTTGCCTCGTTTCCGCTTCAGATAATTGTTCAATTTCTCCCATAATCGGCGCTTCTATCCGTCTTTCTTTCGCAAGGTTGAAAAGTTCCATTATTTTTTCATCTGATTGTCGTAGGGCAAGAACGCCGACTTGTTTATAGCCGGGATCTCGCCCAGTTTCTTCACTAAGCATTCCTGCTATTTCCTTATAAAAGGTAGCACTATTTTTTGCTAATTCATACCAGTATTTATTTCGTCTTTTGGAAAGCCATGGACAAATAATTCCGGCAGCTGCTCTTGTTGCTTGCCCCGGTTCGTTTGAATCAATTAACGTTACGTGAACAGCTTCTTTCGATAATATGTATGCTGCGGTAGCTCCGACAATTCCACCACCAATGATGACTATTTTTTCCATGTTTACACCCCTCTATATCAATTGTGACACAAGTTGACTTTTTTATAACTCTTTGTAATAATATGTGAAAATAGTTAAGTTTACAAACTACTAAAAATCCTCTACTTCATTCTATCCATTGTACTGAAATCCAGCTTTAATTACAAAAAGGCAGATTTTAGCTTGTTTCGACGTTCCTATCAATCGACCGTAATTACCCGTTGATTGGTTTGATGAACTACGTAATGCTAAAATTCTTATATTTTTTGAAATCTGTCTAAATTAACTTTTCAGCTGATTAGTTATGCTGAGATATGGGAGATTTTTTATGCCAAATATTCTTGATTCATTATGGAACAGCATGGCGCTTTTTTTATCAGCGCTTTTTTTTCACGGAATGGCGCTTCGGTCCATTAGAGAAAAAAAGCCAGCTTGGTTCCAAATTAAATTTGCAAATGAAATTATTAATTATTCACTGGGCATTTATTATGGCTTTCTTGGTGTTTATTTTATTCTCCGCGGATTACCTGGCACAGACTCTGGAATTTATACAGATATGTTATTAAATATTTTAATTGTTCTACATTTATTTTCATCAGCAGGACCAGCTACTATTGCGCTACTTCTTATTATTACGGGTAAACTTTTTCTAGGTGATGCTCTTTTCGCTAATTTAGTTTATGTGTTTTTAATTATTGGATTTCATTTTATTTGTATGGAAGTTGCTAAATTACGACTTAGTTCTGTTCAAAAAGTCATTTTAGTCAAGCTTAGTGCAGTACCACTTATGCTTTTTTACTTACATCAAAAAATACACCTCGAATATACACTAGATGACCTGCCTACTTGGATTCTTTACTTTTTGGTCTCTTTTTTTATTACTTTTATTCTTATTTCAGCAGCTTATTATATTGATACATCGAATAAGCTAATATATGATTTACAACAATCAACAATCCTTGATCCACTTACAGGCTTAACGAATTTCCGTCATTTTGACAAAACATTTGAAACCGCCTTTCATCATGCCACTTTAAAAAAATCGAATTTAAGTATCATCATTATTGATATTGATTATTTTAAACGGGTAAATGATACATATGGCCATTTAGTAGGAAATAGTGTTTTATCTACTTTTAGTCAAATGCTTTTAAAAATTAGCTTTCCACCAAATACAGTTATCTCTCGCATTGGAGGCGAAGAATTTGCGATTATCTTGCCAAATATTAATGTGAGCGAAACAGAGCATTTGGCAGAGAAAATCCGACGAAAAGTCGAAAAAATCGAGATTCCAATTGCTGCATCTGGTTCAGTTATTACTATTTCTGCTGGAATCGCGAATTATGATGGGCACAATTATCCAACAGCGGATGAATTACTCCATGCAGCTGATCAAGCCCTTTATAAAGCAAAACGGAATGGGCGAAATCAAGTACACATTCGTCAAACAGAGCCAGTTATTTAAGAGAGTAAAAAGGAGATGAGTCCGTTTGTTTGAACTAGTTAATTCATACATAGACAGTTTAGCACTCTTTTTAGCTATCCTTTTTATTCAAGGGATGTCTTTTCGTAAAATAAGACAATATCGCCCAAATTGGTTTCAAAATGGTGGTAGAAGATTGTTTCTTTCAATTCTTCTAGGTATTTATTATGGTTTGGCTGGTATTTATTTCATTTATGAAGGAGCTTACGAAAACAACCCTATCATTTATACGAATATGCGAATTTTAATTTTAATGGTTACAACGGTTTTCGGTGGTCGTATTCCACTTGTTGTTACTTATCTAATCATGCTTTTTGGAAGAATTAGCTTTGATGTGGCTTCCCCCGTTACTAGTCGTTATGTTATTTTAATGACATTAATTTTTGCTGCTTGTTTACTCGTTTCTTATTGGAAAAAACAGCGCTTCTCTAAATTTATCGCTTTAATCATTTTAAATTTTCCAGCGATACTTTATTATTTCGTAAACAATTTCGAGCAAGAGCGAATTTTACGTGGCTTTGAAATCATCGAGTACTTCCTACTTTTCTTCGTAACAGCTTTACTCGTATTTTATGCATGTAATTATATCGATAAAAGTAATCTCGTTATCCAAAATTTAACCGAAACCGCGATGACAGATAGCTTAACTAATTTACCAAATATGCGTTTTTTTACCCAACAATTCGGATGGATTTTTAATAAAGCGCAGAAAAGAAAAAAAGCACTCTCCCTCTTCATTATTGATATTGATCATTTTAAAGAAATTAATGATTTTCATGGTCACCAAGCTGGAAACACTGTCTTAGCGCAGTTCAGCACGATCCTTAAAAATCGCACATTTCCTCCTAGAACGATGTTTGCGCGCATTGGTGGCGAAGAGTTCGCTGTCTTACTTCAAAATGTCGGGACCGAGCAAGCGGCCTTGATTGCAGATTTTTTGCGGGAAGAAATTGAACGAGCTAAATTCCCCTATAATCCAGCAAGCGGAAATGTCACTGTATCGATTGGTGTAGCTGCTACAAATGGCAATTTTGCAACTACCGAATCACTTTTTGAAGCTGCTGACCAAGCACTCTATCAAGCAAAACAAAATGGACGTAACCAAATCGCCATTCATCAGGGGGAAAACAAATGAAACGAATCGTCCTTATTATGATTCCAATATTGCTGATTGCTCTTGGACTTTATTTTCTCTTTCGACCTGAAGTGAAGGAAACTTCAAGTGCCCCAAAAGAAACGACCCCAACTTCCACTACTGTTCAGACTTATGTAAAAGAAAACTATACAACAAAAAACGGATTAATTGTTGATTATAAGGATGCAAAAGAACCGCATTATTTAGCAGAGAGCATTGGCCTTTATATGGAATATTTAGTCATGGTAAATGATAGTAAAACTTTCCAACAACAAGTAAGTATTTTACAAAAAAACTTTCTTACAGAGAATCATTTTATCAAATGGGAAGCAACAGAAAAAACAACTACTAATGCTATTGTTGATGACTTTCGAATTACCGAGGCACTTTATCAAGCGAGTGAAAAATTTCATTATCCAAGTTACAAAACGCTTGCAGATCAACTGATAGCTAATACCCAAAAATATAGCTCCATAAAAAATGTTCCTGTAGATTTCTATGATTTCGTCCAGAAGAAAAAAGCAAGTACGTTACATTTGAGTTATTTAAATATCCAAGCGATGCAACATTTCAATTACAATAAAAAAGCCTATTCACCTATTCAAAACGTTACCGCTCAGCCATTTTTTACAGAAGTGTTTCAAAACGAACAATTTGAATATGCAGACCAAAAAGAAGTCAACATGATTGATCAAATGCTTATTGCCTTAGCTTATTATGATAAAAACGGCACTATAGAGCCAAATTTCGATAAATTTTTGCAAACAGAACTTGCTTCAAAAGGAAAAATTTATGCTAGATATGACAGAGATACACAAAAACCAAACTCTGAAAACGAATCCAGTGCGGTTTATGCCTTTTTGACACAGTATTTTAACAAGACAAATCAAACTAAAAATGGTAAAATCACCACAGAGTTATTATCGAAAATGGATACATCCAATCCTGAAACGACTCATTTTTTCGATTATATAAATAAAGAAATAACTCTTAAGAAATAACGGAAAGAAGTTGGACAAATGAAAAAGCCCTCCATAAGTGAGATTATTGATCAAAATCTTTTTGATACAATATACGAACCGATTGTTGCTGTTGAAAATACGCAGGTTTTCGGATATGAATCACTCACTCGCTTAAAAACGAATCACTGGAACGCCATTAGTGATTTTATCGAAGAAGCGGAACAGGATGGTCTGCAAAAAGCCTTTGAACTGCTCACACTACACAATGCAGTCAAACGCTTTAAAAAAGGCGAAAATACGCCACTATTTGTCAATATTTCCTATGATACATTTTTAGAAAATCAAGAAGAACTACATGAAACTCTTCTTGATAACGGGAAAATAGTTTTTGAATTTTTGGAAACATCCATGTTACCACAAGATCGCATGAACGACTTAGAAAAACAACTACATTTATTCCAGAAAAAGCATAAGACTAAATTTGCTATTGATGATTTTGGCTCCGGTTACGCTGATTTGCATCGCGTGTTTGCGCACCATTCTGATTTTGTAAAAACAGATCGCTTATTACTACGAGATTTATTCGAGAGTGATGGCAAAAAAATCTTCTTTCAGCAACTTCATGATTATGTTAAGAAACACCATAAATCCTTGATTGTCGAAGGTGTCGAAACAAAAGAGCAACTGAAATTTCTCCAAGACATCGGCATTCCATATGCCCAAGGTTATTATTTTCATTAAGCTTTACAAAAGAAAATCTGATTTATTTTCAGGTTTTCTTTTTATTTGGAATCAGTTGTTATTCTCACTTCCCCCATGTAAAATAGAATAGAATGAAAAAGGAGTGTTGAAAATGACTTTTAAACCCGGCTTTGACATCATGAATAATCCACTACTAAACAAAGGAACAGCCTTTACCAAAGAAGAAAGATCTAACTACAATTTAGACGGATTACTGCCACCAATCATTGAAACAATGGAGCAACAAGCTATCCGTATTGAAAATCAAATTAAAAATTTAGAAACCGCACTACATAAGCATCAACTATTAACAAATTTATATAACGAAAATCGTACACTTTATTATTATGTTGTTTCCAAAAATGTTACGGAATATTTGCCCCTTATTTATACTCCAACTATTGGGGATGCCGTAATAAACTATCACAAAGAATATTCCGCACCTGATGAAGCTTTATTTATTGATGCCTTTGCTCCTGAAAAATTAAAAACCTCTATTGAAAACTATGCAAAAAATAATCCAGCTATCGATATGATTGTTATTACTGATGGGGAAGGCGTTCTCGGTATTGGAGACTGGGGTGTAAATGGCGTCAAAATCGCTGTTGGAAAATTAGCTGTTTATACCGTTGCTGCTGGGCTTGCTCCCGACCGCGTTCTTCCAGTGGTGATTGATGCTGGTACAAATAATAAGTCATTACTTGATGATCCGCTTTATTTAGGCAATAAACGACCACGCCTTTCAGAAAAGGAATATGATCTTTTTATTGCTTCATTCGTTGCAATCATGAATGAAGTCTTTCCAAAAGCGATTCTTCACTGGGAAGATTTTGGAAGAGCAAATGCGAGCCGTATTCTTCAACATTATCGCGATAAAATTTGCACTTTTAATGATGATATTCAAGGAACTGGTGCAATGGTAGTAGCAGCAGCACTTGCCACAATTCACGTTTCTCATATTCCTTTAAACAAACAAAAGATTATTATTTTTGGCGCTGGGACTGCTGGAATTGGAATTGCTGATCAACTTAGCGCACAATTAATGCGCGAAACCGGTCTTCCTTTTGATACTGCAAAAAAACATTTTTATTTAGTAGATCGAAATGGATTAATACTTGATAATATGACGGATTTAACTACTGGTCAAAAGAAATATGCGCAACAAGCTTCTGAATGGGCTAGCATGCCTGCTGGTACTTTAGAAGAGTTAGTTGAAGCAATCCACCCAACAATGCTGATTGGCTGTTCTGGCGTTACTGGTGCGTTTAAGGAGAGCATTGTCAGAAAAATGAGCGACCACACTGAACGTCCAGCTATTTTGCCGCTTTCTAATCCAACTAAATTAGCCGAAGCAACTGCAGCAGATTTAATCAACTGGACAGACGGTAAAGCTCTTATCGTAACGGGCAGCCCATCTGAACCAGTAGAATATCAAAACACGACGTATGAAATTGGGCAAGCAAATAATGCGCTTCTTTATCCAGGTTTAGGGCTTGGCGCGCTTGTTACACGTGCCAAATTTATTACTGATGGGATGCTAGCAGCGGCTTCGAAAGCAGTTGCTGATCAAATTTCACCGAGCGAACCAGGAGCAGCTCTTTTACCCCACGTGCGTACACTTAGGGAGACTTCTCAGGCCGTGGCTATTGCTGTAGCTAACGAAGCGGTAAAAGAAAATATCCATCAAATCGAATTAACAAACATCCGTGAAGCTGTCGAACGAGAGATGTGGCACCCCACTTACAAAGGAGTTTAGTTATGTTCTATAAAACAAAGCACGCGCTTGATAGGCTTGTTCAAAACGGTTCTACCCCAGGAATTAGTTATCAAATTAAAACAAAAGATACAGAAGAAAATAATATAATGGGGCTGAAATCTGTTTTTCCAGAAGCAGAGATTCTCCCTAGGTCTATAGAAAATATTTACGATATCGCTTCTCTAACCAAAGTAATTGCTACAACGACACGTATATTACAACTTGTGGAGCAACAACAGCTTCAATTAGAAGATCCAGTTCAATCCTACCTATCAGATTTTCGGTTTGATGACGTTACTATTTTGCATTTACTCACTCATAGCTCTGGACTAGCGCAAAATATACCTAACTTCCTAATGGAAACTAAAGAAGATGTTAAAAGATATGTTTATGCAACGCCGCAAATAAATCCTTCTGGAACAAATGTCACGTACGCCGATGCCAATTTTCTACTTCTCGGTTATTTGATTAATCAATTGGATGGTAATTACGAACAGTCCATCCAAAAAAACATACTAGAACCACTGCAAATGACTCATTCCAACTTTCATCCTACTAATAAAAATCAAGTCATTCCAACCGAACTCGACCAAAAACGCGGCTTAATTCAAGGAGAAGCACATGATTTCAAGGCTTGGATAGCGAAGTCAAATACAGGTCACGCGGGGCTTTTTAGTACATTAGCGGATCTTTCCAAATTTCGTGATGCACTTATTCTACAAAACGGCTCCCCTATCCTTTCAGAAAAAACAGTACAATTAATGCAAACTAATCACACACCAGGCCTAAACAGAACACGTGGACTTGGATGGGATCTTCATGGTGATTCTGTTTTATATCACACTGGATTCACTGGCACATTTATGGTGCTCGATTTAAAACACCAAGCAAGCCTTATCGTTTTATCTAACCGAGTCCACCCAAGCCGTGCCAATCCAAATTTCGTCTTAAAAAGAGAGAGCATTGTTGATGTTTTTTTAGAAGAAGTTACAGCAATTAGTTTATAAGCTAAACTTCCTAAGAGTGTATACAAAACGAGAAATCATTTTACCTACACTCTATGACTTTTTATTTTTTGCTTTTAGTATAGAAAAAGAAGCAGGAATCTTATATACACCATTTTACAAAATAGCTCTATAAAGTGATTTCTGCTTCTTTGTTTTGGAGGTTTTAAGACCCGATTTTATTTATGCCTCAACCTCATATTATTATTCGCTATGTGCATTTTTATCATAACTTCAATTTTTAAAATAATGATTTTCCCTAGTTCTGTTGGTTGACCATTTTGTTGAAGTGCTTTTGTTAACTCTTAGCATGCGATTACATATTAATTAGATTTCATTGTTTTCCAAGGGTCTATCAACAACGCCTTTCTTAATTCTCGATGCATTATTTTCTGCCCAGTTTGAGTATAAATCTTGGAATCGAGCTTCATCTTCATCATAAAATCCTGTAAACAATACTTCATCAATATTTTCTGCATTAAAATATAATACCTCGCTCGCTACTAAGCCTACAGGATAAACGCATCCCGAATAATCAAACTTATTCGTTCTCCCATCTACTACTACCAAGGGACCTCGATTTAAAATCATAATTTTTTTTGATCCTTCTTTTAAATATACTACACTTCCTATAGTCAGCATCTAATTTACCTCCAATATTTCAATTTTATACTCATCTGCGTTATATGCTAGATAATTTGTTAGTAAAAATATAAATATGACTATTGTGTAGCAAAATGAAAGTATCCAATAGCCCTTTACTATAATAAATAAATAAGCTCCTATTACTAGTACTGCTAAAAATAAAACATAGACACATACAGATTTAAAATAATAAGGCCATTTTTGTGGTCTTAGTTTTATCAGAACTTCTTGATTACCCTCTCTATTTTTGCACTTAATTTTATTTCTTTTGCTATAAATTATTCGAATAAGCACACCAAAAATAGATAAAATACATAAACTTAAAATTAGACCGCCCTCGAAAAATTTCATCAAAAACGAGGGAAGGACTAAATTGCTTATAATTATTACACACATCAATAAAATAACTCGAATTGAATGACTAGACTTATAAGCTTTTTTTATAATTAAATCATCAGCATCCATTTGAGGAATTAAAATAGCCTTCTTTGGTATTAGCCAACTTAAAGCAAAAAGAATAAATCCATAGAAACCTCTATCCATATCTATCAAATAAAATTTTGAATCATATTCTAAAATTTTATAACGTGTATTTTTAAAAATAGGTCTGATTTTTCCAACATTAATCTTCACCACGCCCAATTCATTGGATTAATTGACTCGCCTACATGACTAATCGCCTGACCAACATCTTTTATTCTATCTTTTGACCAACTGACCCCTTCATCAATTTTATCACTAGCCCAATCAATACCAGAATCTAATTTATCCCCAGCCCAGTCTAAGCCGTCTTGAATATGAAGAATATTATTATCATATAAATAATCAAATCCTACACTAACAATAGTACCAACAGCTATACCTCCAAGAACCGCCCATCCACCTGGATTAGATACAAGTAACCCTACACCAACTGTTCCAAGTATACCAGCACCAGTACCTATTCCAGTAGAAATAGTATTGTGCGAAATGGCTTGACCTACAGTTTTTCCTTTATCATTCATATCATCATACATTCCTAGCCCAAATCCAGCAACTACGAAGCCATAACCTAAGGACTTTCCGGCAGTAGAAATATTTTTCCCGTATTTTATCATTTGTGATCCTACACCATTTGGATTAACCATCACGAAGGAATTTACACCATCAGGTCCTTTAATCCCTTCTAAAACGTTAATTATACCAGAAAACCTTTTAATACCAACGCCTAATTGTTCGACAAAGTTTGATAGAACATCATTTTTTATATCTGAAATGATATCATCTTTGTTTTCTTTTAAATAATTAATTAATGAGGCAGGTACTTCATCATCTGGATGATTATTGGCAAATTCTAATAAAAATCTTAAATCATCTTGATTCAAGTCGGGAATCTTATCTAAAATAGTTTTCATTTTCTTGTCCGTGTACATTTTATTTATTTTTTGCGTCCAGGTTAAATCATTCGCAGGCGGAACCACAAAAGTCCCTGTTGAAGAATTCCAAGCTGTTTTTGTTTGAGCAATTCCTTGATTAACGGCTTGCTTCAGACTAGCAATTTCCGAAAAAATACTTGGTGAACTCGCATGAAAGGCGACTAATTTTTGAAGTTTTTCTTCAAGTTCTTTTTTACTTCTTTGATAAACATCAATCAAGGCTTGATTGAGATTGAGTTGCATTCGATGATCAGACTCCGGAAGACGGGATTGTATCAATTGGTTTTGAAGCGCATTCGCTTGATTGATTAGAGCATTTGCTTCTCGAATTTGTTCTTCCAATTCTGATTGTTTGAGATCTCCGCTATCGACTTCACTCTGATAGCGTTCAGGAAATTTCTGGACAGCTTCTTTGGTAGCTTCTGTTAAAAGAATTCCAGCCTGAACAAGGGGCAAAAGAACCGCGTTATAAAAAGCTTTTGCTGAATCATATGCTTTTCCTTTCAGTAAAGGGCTATCTGCTGTAAATTGTTGAATCGCTTGTTGAAGAGCTTCATAGCCCTCTATATGTTGCTGGCAAACTTGACTTGTACTGGTCGCTTGGGCTTTGGATTTTGATACATACATATCTAGACTCATGCTTTCGCCTCCCGTTCGTCTAAGAATGCTTTTCTTTTTTCGTAGGCGACTTCATTGATTTGTTCTTCCAGTTCTCTTTTTTCTTGTTGCAAGACTTCTTCCATGACTTCAAGGTGTTCTTGCGTTGAACGTGAGAGAGAGAAAACCCGTTCTTGCATTTGTTCATGCAAAAAGGCTTGATCATTTTTCCGAAACTGCCAGCTAACCTTCTCCACAAATTGAAGCCCTTGTCGAAAATGGATTTCATAGGCTTCTTGAAGTTGCTGGACAGTTCGTCTTTTTTGTTGGTTTTCGTCTTCTTTTCCCATTAACCGACGTTCCTCTTGCTGCCACTCAGTCCACGTCTTCATGGTATTGGGCCTCCAATCGATGAAAGGCTAGCCCCAATTTCTGCATCTTTTGCAGCAAAAGCCTCCGCGACACTCTGCAAGTTTGTACTTGCCATCGTTAAAGCACTTGCAATCTGAGATACTGCTTCCTTTTCTGCTTGAATTGCCATGTGTGCTTGTGTATTGCCTCCCAATGTCGTCGCTTCATCTTTCATAACGGTTGTTCCTTGTTTCTCAAGGATTGAAACAGCTTGTTGAAGCGCAGTGGCTTTTTCTGTGGCTTGTCCCAAATCACTCGCTACTATGCTCATTCCTCATCCTCTCCTTCTCAATTTTATAAAATAAGCCGTTTATGAGATTCTTATATACAACTTATTCGGTATTAGGATTAAAATCCGAAGTTTTTGTGAAAGTTGTTGATTTTGTTCTTCCACCGCCGTCGCTGTTTTTGAAGTTGTTGTTCAATTTGCTCCATCAAGTTCGCAAACTCCGTCACTTTTGATTTTAATTGATTAAACTGTTTATCAAATCGTACAACAATTGACCTTTCCATTCACTACGAAGCTGTTTTTAGCTTTGGAATAAATGTCATAGTATATGTTCAATATCTCGAGCGTTCGTACCATAAATTTTGGCACAATCCCGTAGCTCAAGCTGGACTCATTCTAATTTGTCCTATTATTTTACTTCATCTCCACCTGTTTTAATTTTTTACAAGTATACAATATCACAAGCTCATTTTCTTTGTCTATGGATATTTTGTGACGCTTACCTATCTTACAGTAATTTTGATCAAATCAGACAATCCGAAAAATTCTAACTATATTGTCTCTACAATCTTTTGAATCTAGTTTTTTCTATTACCATCAATTTCCAGCGTTACTTTTCGCAATCCGTTTACAAAATAATAGATTGGCTTTTTCATTCAATCCCCTACCATTCCCACCAAAAATCTGTATTAACACAGTCTATGAAAGCCTTTTCTAGTTATATAAAAGAAATTTAATTTCTTTGCGATTTTATATTGTATTCATTTTCACAAAGGAGTATGCTGTTCAATGAAGAAAGATTCTAAGAACAAGTTTCTGTTTTTAAGTGAAAAGAAACACAAATGAAGGAGGAAGAAATAATGACAAAAGCATGGGATGGTTTTAAAGGAACCGCATGGCAAGAAAATATTAGTGTAGGACAATTCGTTCAAGATAACTACACTCCTTACGATGGTGATGAAAGCTTTTTAGAAAAAAGCACACCAAGAACAACGAAACTAAATGAAAAAATAAATAAACTTGTAGAAGAAATGGATGCAAAAGGTGGCGTTCTTGATATGGATAACGCTATCGTATCCAATGTTGCTTCTCATAAAGCAGGTTACGTAGACCAAGAAAATGAGGTCATCGTTGGTTTACAAACAGACAAACCTTTCAAACTAGCATTTATGCCAAATGGTGGTCTTAGAACTGCAGAACAATGTTTAACAGACAATGGCTATTCTATAGACCAAGAACTACATGACTTTTATGTAAAAAACCGTTCTACTGCAAATGATGGTATTTTTAGAGCTTATACAGATGATATTAAACGTGCGCGTCACTCGCATATCGTTAGTGGTCTTCCAGATGCCTATTCTCGCGGAAGAATCATCGGCTTATATCAAAAACCAGCTCTTTACGGTGTAGATCGTTTAATCGCCGAAAAACAACAAGACTTGAAAAAAATTGCGATTTCTTCGGACGAAAACATTCGCTTACGTGAAGAAATTTGGTTACAAATCAAAGCACTTAAAGACTTAATCGTTTTAGGTAATGAATATGGTTTAGAACTTGATCGTCCAGCTGAAAATGCTACAGAAGCTGTACAATGGACTTACATGGGTTACCTTGCATCTATCAAACAAGCAAACGGTGCTGCAAGCTCTTTTGGTCGTATTCCAATTTTCCTTGATATTTATATCCAACGTGATTTAGAAAAAGGAATTATCACAGAATTCGATGCGCAAGAATTAATCGAACAATTAACCCTTAAATTAAGAATGGTTCGTTTTGCAAGAACAGATGGTTACAATGAACTTTATGCTTCCAACCCAACATTCGTAACAACTTCTATGGCTGGTATGGGTGCAGACGGTCGTCATCGTGTAACTAAAACAGATTATCGTTTCTTACACTGCCTAGACAACTTAGGAAACTCCGCGGAACCTAACTTAACCGTCCTTTGGGATGCTCGTTTACCTGAAAGTTTTAAAGAATATTGTATGAAAATGAGCGTGAAACATTCCTCTATTCAATATGAAAATGATAAATTAATGCAAGAAGAAGGTTACGGGGATATGCAATGTATCAGCTGTTGTGTTAGTCCACTTAACCCAGAAGCTGACAAAGACAAAGGCGAAACCCACAACCTGCAATATTTTGGTGCTCGTGTTAATGTGCTTAAATGTCTTCTTGGTGCAATCAACGGTGGTAAAGATGATCTTCATAAAAACCAAGTATTCGATGTTGTAGAACCAATTACAACTGAATACCTTGAATACGAAGAAGTACTAGAAAAATTCGATAAATCAATGGATTGGTTAACAGACACATACGTTGATGCTATGAATATTATTCACTTTATGACAGACAAATACAATTACGAAAGCATGCAAATGGCCTTCTTACCATCAAAAGTAACAGCCAACATGGGCTTTGGTATTTGTGGATTCGCTAATGTAGTAGATAGTTTAAGTGCGATTAAGCATGCAAAAGTAAAAACTATTCGTGACGAAGATGGCTTTGTCTATGATTATGAAGTAGAAGGCGACTTCCCTCGTTACGGTGAAAATGATGACCGTGCAGATGATATCGCTGTAATGGTTCTAAAAATGTTCAAAGACAAACTTGACTCCCACAAACTTTACAAAGATAGTGAAGCAACTGTTTCTGTTCTAACAATCACTTCAAACGTTGCTTATTCTAAACAATGTGGTAACTCCCCAGTGCATAAAGGACCTGTATTTGATGAAAATGGAAAAATCGTCAAAGAACCAGAATTCTTCAGTCCTGGAGCTAACCCTTCTAACAAAGCAAAAGGTGGTTTCTTAGATAACCTTGCTAGTCTTTCTAAATTACCGTTCCATTATGCAAATGACGGAATTTCCTTAACTATCCAAGGAGCTCCAAAAATGTTCGGTAAAACAACAGAAGAACAACATCACAATCTCGTTGGTATTCTAGATGGTTACTTTACAAAAGGCGGTCAACATATTAACTTAAATGTTCTTAACCACGACGAAGTAATCGAAAAAATCAAAGCTGGTATTCCAGTAATCTTGCGTATCAGTGGTTACTGCTTAAATACAAAAGACTTAAATGAAGAACAAAAAATGGAACTATGCCAAAGAATGTTCCACGAAAAATTAATCGGTTAATAAGAAAAAGAACCAAATCTGCGAAAAAACAGATTTGGTTCTTTTTTTATGCATTCGATACTTCCGCCGCATAGGCTCCTGCCGTATGTCCAGTCACTAGTGCGCAAGTAATATTATATCCACCCGTATAACCATTGATATCAAGTATTTCCCCACAGAAAAATAATCCTTCCATCAATTTAGACTGCATCTCTTTTGGCTTGATTTCCTTTACAGAAACCCCACCGCCTGTCACAAATGCTTTTTCAAAATCAAGCGTCCCATTTACTTCAAACGTAAAATCTTTTAATAAATGAATAAACTGTTCGATTTTTTTAGGACTTACTTGTTTATATTCAGCTGTTTCATCTAGTTCTGCTTTTTCTAGTAAAAATAACAATAACTTCTCTTGTAAAAGAGCACTTAGCGAATTTTTTAATGCTTTTTTTGGATTTTCCTTTAACATTTTATAAACATCTTTTGCAAGTTCACCAGCTGATACATTCGGGAATAAATCCAGACGCATTTTCACCTTACTAGCACCCGTTTTCTTTAATTCGCGAAGCACAAACATACTACATCTAAGTGCTGCCGGTCCCGATACGCCAAAATGCGTGAAAATCATATCCATTTGATGTGTAATAATCGGTTTTCCTTTTGCATTTAATACCGAAAGTGATACATCTCGGAGCGACGTCCCTTGTAGCACTTTTTGCTTTATAAAAGGTTCACTAGAAGTAATTGGAACTTCTGTCGGATAAAGTTCTGTGATGGTATGTCCCGCTTTTTTTGCCCAAGCATAGCCATCACCTGTCGAACCAGTCCGAGGAACAGATTTACCACCCACTGCAACAATAACAGCACTTGCTGAAATTTCTTGACCATCTTTTAAAGTCACACCTTTGACATGGCCACCCTCGTAATCAACTTGCTTCACCGTCGTTTGCATATAAATTTTTACACCAAGTTTTTCCATCCGTTGAATCATCGCTTCTGCAACAGAACGTGCGCTATTTGATACAGGAAACATTCTTCCATGGTCTTCCTCTTTTAACGCCACACCTAATCTTTCAAAAAAACGAATAATATCTTCATTATCAAACGCATGAAACGCACTATATAAAAAACGACCATTACCAGGAATATGTTTGATGATTTCTTCTGCTGGTCGTCTATTCGTTACATTACAACGTCCACCGCCAGACATAATTAATTTACGCCCTAGCTTTGGACCTTTCTCAATTAACAAAACGCGTTTGTTCTTCTCCGCTGCACTGATCGCTGCCATAAGTCCAGATGGCCCACCACCAATGACAATTACATCATAATCCATTGATTGTCCCGCTCCTTTACTTTATCCGAGTATAAGTATAGCAAGCATTTGGTTCACTGCCAACCCTTTTTCATCAAAAGAAAAGACCTGAGAATTTTCTCAAGTCCTTCGTTCATTCTAATTTCGATTCATATTCGTAAAAATAAGTAATAGTCTTAGAAGTTCCAGTACAGCTACAGCCATTGCAGCAACATAAGTCATTGCAGCGGCACTAAGCACTTTCTTCGCTTGTGGAAGTTCGGATGATGATACTAGACCGCCACTTTCTAATTGAACAAGTGCGCGCTTACTTGCATCGAATTCGACTGGTAATGTTATTAATTGGAAAAGCACCCCTACTGCCATCAAAATAATTCCTAGTAGCATGAAACCTGGAAAATTTGCAAGCATTCCGATAATGAGGAACACCCAAGAAATATTGGAACTAAACATCGTTACAGGAACGAGTGCGGAACGAAATCGCATAAAAGCATAATCTTGTTGATCTTGAATCGCGTGTCCTACTTCATGGGCCGCAACAGCTGCACCGGCGATAGAACGACCGCGGAAGTTAGCTTCAGAGAGGAAAACTGCTTTTTTTCTTGGATCATAATGATCACTTAACATTCCTTTTGTTTCATGAACTGGAACGTTTGTTAAACCATTTGTATCCAAAATATGACGTGCAACCTCGGCACCAGTTAAACCATTCGCTACGCCAACTTTGGAATAATGTGCGTACGTAGTTTTAACTCGATACTGCGCCCAAAGCGGGATGGCAGCAACTATAATAAAATAAATAATATACTGACTAAATGTCATCTAATCATCTTCCTCCTATTACTTTTTTCAAAAAATTTCTCTTACTTATTAGTATAGATGAAGCTGTTCCAAGACTCAAACGCTTTTACTTATCATGAGGAAATTCTAATGTATGATGCCCTTTTTTTATCGTTTTATCATATACAAGCCACAAAACAATAACCGTCAGCCAAAAAGTCGCATAACCAATTTCAGGTAAATATTTTTCTAATCCCATATAAATCGGCATTTGCCCAAATAAATAATCAATGATGTCATTATGAAAGGCCCATACAGCTGCCACCATAAAATGACCAATCCGAAAACGATAAAATGGAGCATAAAGAATACCCTCTACTGCCATAAAACCATGCGTTAAAATAAGCATTACACCTGCCCAAACAATGGTTCCCTGATCAATCATATAAAAAACATTCATGCCAACAGCCCATAAACCATATTTTACTAAACAAACAAATGCGAGCGCCTCCATTAAAGGCCAGTGCTTTTTCCCAAGAAAAGCAACTAATGCTAAAGTGAAAAATAGAATTGCTGTTGGACTATCTGGCACAAACAACCAAAATCGCGGCTCAGTTATTTGTAATTGTGGTAAATACCATATGTATCCGTAAATCGCCCCTAGTAAATTACCAAAAAAAAGTAATCGTAAAAATGCTCGATTTGCGAGTAAGCTATAAAACAAATTCTCCCAACTCCCTAAAAAATCCTAGCTGAGTAACAAAATGAAGCTATATCCCACTTCATTTCATTACCACCTAGGATGTATTTCTTATTCTTCTTTCTTATCCATCTGATGTAAAATACGAACCAACTTATGAAAAACAGCTTCATCACGAGCATCAAGCGCATCATCAATTTGTTGTAATAATTTTCCCCTTGAAAATTGATTAACGGATTGATAAATAAGTGCATCCGCCATTTCTTTTTCCTCATCAGCAAGCTTCAATGCTGTAAAAGGATTGTCTTCACGAACAAGCGCATATTCTGGTGAGCTTAACGCTTCTTCAAAATGAAGTTCAATATATAGCTCCTCGTCCCAGTTTAACCGAATATCGTGAAATGCTTTTTCTGGATCTGTTGTCATAATATTACCTTTGAAAAATAGGAATGGCTCGGATTCAACACCGTGAGCACTAAGTGAAAGTCCTCGCGCACACCCTTCCAAATTATCAACAAAATGAACATATTTTACAATTTGATCATGGCCAGCAATATAATTTAAAACCCACATTGCTTCTCTGGTCTTCATTTGGTGTTTATTTAAAAACCAGCGAATAAAATCTTTCTTCTCATCTATTGAAATGGATGCTTTCATCTTTCCTCAGTCCCTTCCTGCATTCTTTTATTTAATCAAATAAAGATAAAATCTCTGTGTCTTCTGGCTCAAGTGCTAAGTAGTTACGCAAAATTTCTTGTGATTTCTCGTGTTCCCCTTCTTCTCTTAAAAATAAACCATATTCTTTTAAGAAAGTAGGATTACTTGTAAAATGAGGATAAGCCAGTTCATAATTTGCTTTTGCTTTATTATATTGTTCTGTTTCCTGATATGCAACACTTACGTCCCAGAAAATTTGTGGTTCAGAAATAATTTCTTCGCCAAGCCCTTCAACTAATTCAATAACGCCTTCATAATTTTCTTTCGCAAGTAATAATTTATTCAATTGCATAATCGCTTCTGAAAATTCTTCATCAAGCACAATCGCTTGACGATAAAACTCTTCTCCTTCTTCTGGCAAACGAAGTGTCACAGCAAGATTCCCTGCTTCTAAGAACATTTCTTTGTTGAATTCATCTTGTGTTAATCCATCTCGAAGTACCGCAATGGCTTTTTCTGCCTCCCCGTTTTCCTCATAACTTTTTGCTAAATAAGAATAAAGCGTTGTGTAGGACGGGTCATGTTCGCGTAAATGTTCCAATGCATGAATTGCTTTTGTGTAATCTTTTGCCTGATAAGCCGTTAGCCCCATTCCAAAAAGTGTATCCACCGATTCTTTATCTTCTAGCGCACGTTCATAGTAAGTTAACGCTTCTTCAAACGCCCCACTTGCAGCAAAGGCTTCCGCAATACGTTCATATACAGACACAGCACCATTAGAAATAACTGTTAATCCTGCTTCCACAGCCGTTTGGTAAGACTGCACCGCCGAAGCAAATCTAGCTTGTGATAAATAGTATTCTCCTAGAGCAAAATCAATAATTGGCTCATTAGGTGCCATTTGTTTAGCTTCAAGTAATTTCTGCTCACTTACTTCAAACAAACCTTGCATTTGATATAAATCAGCTAAAACGAGCAAACTTTCAATGTATGCTTCATCTTCTTTGTTCACTTTTTCTAAATAATCTTGCGCAGAATCCATATCGTCTTTTTCAAGCGCCACTTCCGCTGCACGGACAAGCAGTTCGCCCTCATCCTTGTATTTCGCTATCAGAAGTTCATATAAATCTTCTGTTTCATCTAAAAATCCGAGTGTAAATAACTCTTCTGCTAAATAATATTGTTCCTCATCAGTCCCCACTTGCACTACTTCATCAAAATACTTCTTTGCAAGTACCATATCTTCATGCTCTAACGCATGTAACATTTTATTAGCTAAATCCAATTCTGCACCTTCTTTATTAATAAGTCGTTTTCCTATTATACCATTTCTTTCCTCATAAGAAAAAGTGATTGCCTCTCTTAAATAAAAAAACAGTGCTAATGTAGTTTTCACATAGCACTGGTAGTTAATTTTATTTTAAAAGAGAGCGAATATCCTCAAAGAATGTGGGATAAGAAACCGAAACCGCTTCTGCTCTGTCTAGTTCCACATCCCCATCTTCTACAAGAAGTGCAGCAATTTGAAGCATCATCCCAATACGATGATCCCCGTAACTCGTTACATTTGCTGCATGGAGAGGTGTTTTTCCACGAATAATTAAGCCGTCTTCAGTGGGTGTAATATCTGCACCCATTTTGTTTAGTTCGGTAGCCACTGCATCAATTCGGTTTGTTTCTTTTACTTTTAGTTCAGCAGCGTCTTTTATGATAGTAGTTCCTTCCGCTTGCGTTGCTAAAAGAGCGATAACCGGAATTTCATCAATTAAACGAGGTATAATATCGCCGCCAATTTCTGTTCCTTTTAATTCGCTAGATTTCACAACCACTGTTCCCGCTAATTTACCAGTACTTCTGCTAGAATCTTTTACAACTAAACTGCCACCCATTTGTTCTACCACATCAAAAATTCCAGTTCTTGTTGGATTTAAACCAACGTGAGTTAGCTCGATTTCACTATTTGGCATGATTAAACCAGCTACGATGAAGAAAGCCGCAGAGGAAACATCTCCTGGAACAGTCATTTCTTGTCCGATAAATTTTTGGCCGCCTTTAACGCGAATTGTTAAGCCATCCATTTCAATCTCACCGCCAAATTGGCGAATCATGTGTTCGGTATGATCACGTGTTTTTTCTTTTTCATGGATAATTGTTTCGCCGTCCGCTTGTAAAGCTGCAAAAATAATGGCGCTTTTCACTTGCGCACTTGCAACAGGCATATGATATTCCACCCGTTTTAAGGATTGTTTCCCTAAAATAGTAATTGGTGCAAATTCAGAACCATCTTTTCCGTGCATCTTTGCGCCCATTTCTTGCAGTGGAAGCATAACACGATTCATTGGCCTTTTTGCAATGGATTCATCACCTAAAATAACTGTATCAAAATCTCGTCCAGCTAAAATCCCCATCATTAAACGAATGGTTGTTCCAGAGTTACCAATATCAAGCGGACCATCTGCTTGTTTTAAACCATCAAACCCAGTACCGTGGACAATAATTTCTTCATCGGTTTCTTCAATTTTTACACCTAAAGCTTTAAATGCCTTAATCGTTCCGAGGCAATCATCTGCACGCAAGAAATGACGAATGACCGTTTTTCCTTCAGCAATTGCCCCAAACATAATACTACGATGAGACATTGATTTATCTCCAGGGACTGTGATATTACCAACTAGCCCTTGTTTATTTGTAATTAATTTCATCGTCATTTCTCTCCTATTCATAATGGCATGTATAGTTACTTCTAGTTTCAATGCAACGTTTTGCCCTATCCCTATCTTCATCTGATTGGAAAGTAATTTGTAACACACCAAAAATATCTTCGCGTGTTTCCAAAATCTTGATGTTCGTTAAACTAATTTCTTCTTCGCCCAAATATCTAGTTACCTCAGAAATAACACCTGGATAATCTGGTACATCGACAAATAAATCGTAAAAAGATGGAATTGCGCCGCCTTGATGAACTGGCAAGGAATCTCGAAATTCTTTTGCTCCGTCAAAAAAGGCATAAATCGCACGAGCATCTTCACTTTCAAGCATCTTAAGTGCTTGGTTTATACTATCTCGCCAAATCGTCAGCTGTTTTGTTAACGTTTTTTGGTTACTGATAGAAATGTCCGTCCACATTCTTGGATCTGAAGAAGCAACCCGCGTAATGTCACGAAATCCACCTGCTGCAAGTCGAAAAGCAGCAGGATGTTCTTCTGTAAAACTTTGTGTCTGATTAACTAAAGCTGCTGCAACAATATGAGGCAAGTGGCTCAGCATACCAGTAATTTCATCATGTTCCTTTGGTGATAACACTAAGAATTTAGCATTCGTTCCAGATAGCCAATTTTTTAGTTTAGCCACTTTGTCTTCTGCTACATCTTTCGTTGGCGTTAACAAATAATAAGCATTTTCAAACAATAGTTCCTTCGCAGCTCGAACGCCACTTTTATGCGAACCGGCCATTGGATGACCGCCGATGAATGTCATGCCACTTTTCCTGAGTGCGGTGGATGCTTCCATAATAGTACCTTTTGTACTTCCGGTATCTGTTACAATGACACCTTTCTTTAGACGCAGTCCAGGTAAGCGTGTTAATAACTGTTCTGTTTCTTTTACCGGACAACAGAAAATAAGTAAATCCGCTTTTGGGCCATCTATTAAAATACTTTCGCCAATTTCATCAATAACGCCGAGAGACTTTCCAACTTCTAAGGAATGATAAGAAACGTCAATTCCGATGATATGTGCTTCTGGATGTTTGGCTTTAATCGCAAGGGCAATAGAACCGCCAATTAACCCAAGCCCAACAATAACTACCGTCCCTTTCATTCAAAAACGCCTCCAAACACTTACAATAATTTTTCTAAAAGTGCAATGACCGCACTATTTTCTTCTTCTTTTCCGATAGTAATTCGAACCGCTGTTGGAAAACCAAGTGCTGCCCCGGAACGTGTGATATAGCCATTTTTTTCTAAATAGCTAAAAATAGTTCCTGCTTCAATTCCTAAATCTATTAAAACAAAGTTCCCATTCGCCGGATACAGTTTCACTTGTTCAAAACGTTTAGCGAATGCTTCGTATTGTTTAATTCCATTTGCATTGGACGTCCTACATGCTTCAATAAAAGCTTGATCTTTTATTGCTTCTATGGCTAATTTTTGACCTATACTTGTTGTATTAAAAGGTGGACGGACAATATTAAGCTGGTTGATAATTTCTTTATCCGCGATACCATAACCAACGCGTGCACTTGCCAAACCATAAATCTTGCTAAAAGTTCGAGTAATAATCACATTTTTATAAGTGCGAATTAGTTTTTCATGTTTTTCAGGTTGTGGCGTTACATATTCAATATACGCTTCATCCAAGACCACAAGGACATCGCTTGGCACTTTGTCTAAAAACGCCTGAATATCTGCTAATTCAATATAATTTCCTGTTGGATTATTTGGATTACAAATCCAGACAATCGTTGTTTTTTCATCTATCGCATCAAGCATACCTTCTAAATTATGTTCTCCATCTGCAAGAAGTGGGATTTCTTTTACTTCCGCACCTTCAATGAGAGCATTTTGACGGTATTGTACAAATGTTGGTGTTGCCATGACCGTATTAGTCGTATTATCTAGCAGTACTCTTGTTAATAATTCAATCAATTCATCCACACCAGCAGTAAAAATTAATTCTTCTTCTTCCAACTGATAAAAAGCAGCTACTTCTTTACGCAAACTTGAAGCCCAACCATCTGGATAAATTTCTGTTTCCACACATGAATTTGCTTGCATAGCCGCCACTTTTGGAGAAGTTCCAAGCGGGTTTTCATTGGAGGATAGTTTCGTGATTTCCGTCAAACCAAGTTCTGCCATTACTTCTTCTTCGCGTTTCCCAGGTTTATAAGAAGACAGACCTGTAAGTGATTTTTTCCATTTCATTACGCATCCTCCTCTTTCACTAAATCTGGGCGTAATACTTTTGCTTTTCGTAAATAGACATGATTGATTGCTTCAAGTGGCTTATGTAAATCTGTGAATACCATGAAGCGAATACACATTGGAAGCGAATTTGGTACCGGAATCTCTTGCATTCCCATTACAGGAACATATTCAAAACCAGCTGTTTCGCGCACTGCTTTCGCTGGAAAAGCAGCAAAAATATCTTCTGTCACCGTAATAATAACCGATGTCAGTTGCTCACTCTTTCCAATTTCATTCTGAGTTAAAATTTCTTCAAATAATTCCTTCGTTGCTGCATAAATTTCTTCTGGTGTATTATTTTCTATTGTCGTTGCCCCGCGAATTGCTCTCAAAATGCATCCTCTCCATTTCTCATTACCCGTTTGTATGTTTCAAAAATCAACTCGTCTTCCGCTTTGAAAATGACTGGTTTCCCAATTTCTTTAAGTAAAACCATACTTATTTCATTAAAAGTTGTTTTTTTATCATGACGCATATTTTCCAGTATATTGCTAAAAGGAACTGTCACATCAAAAGTCGTATCATAACCGAGATTTCTTAACCAAGTTTTAAATTCTGCTAAGTTGAAATCCAGTCCGTAAATCGTCTCACTCATCGTTAACGCGTAAATCATCCCGTAGGTAATCGCCTCACCATGAAGCCATTTGCTAAAGTTACCATAAGCTTCTAATGCATGGCCAAACGTGTGACCGAAATTCAAATACGCGCGCACACCTTGCTCTGTTTCATCTTGAGCTACAATATTCGCTTTGATTTCAATTCCACGCTGTAAAAATGGAGTCAAGTCCTTCGTATAAAAGTCTTTTGGCTCTGTAAAAGTGTCCATCAAAGCACGCAGCAATGTATAATCACTAATAAGTGCATGTTTAATCATTTCCGCAAAACCAGAACGCATTTCCCGTTCTGGCAAAGTAGCAAAAAACTGCGTATCATAAATAACGGCTTCCGGTTGATAAAAATTTCCAATCATGTTCTTACCAAGCGGATGATTAATCGCGACCTTACCACCAACCGCACTATCATGCGCAAGAACTGTTGTAGGTACCTGATAAAATGGAATCCCTCTCATATAAGTAGAAGCCACAAATCCACCTAAATCCCCAATAACGCCGCCACCAAAAGCAATTAAAACAGCTTTACGATCAAGTCCTGATTCAATCATTTTTGTCATCACATCTTCATAAACACGGAAGGTTTTTGCTTCTTCCCCATTTGGCGCTACATAATAAGTAACTACAGGTAAATCAGTAAGAATCTCGTCAAGTTTTGACTTATGCAGTTCCGCCACGTGTCCATCCGTTAAGACAAACACGTGTGAATACTTAGCTAGACTCTCTGTCCATTTTCCTCGGACATCATCTAAGGCGAATTCATTAATATATACTGGGTATGTTTTACTTTTGGCACGGACTGTAATTTCTGGCATGTTTAAAACTCCTTCGTTAAGTTTCGGTGTTCCTCCACATGTTTTTTAAGCGTATCAAAACGATCGCCATCAAATTTTTCTAAAACAGCAACAGCTACTTCCCAAGCAACAACAGCTTCAGCTACCACGCTTGCAGCAGGTACCGCGCAACTATCCGAACGTTCCACACTTGCATTAAATGTTTCTTTAGAATCAATATCCACACTTTGAAGTGGTTTGTATAATGTTGGGATCGGCTTCATTACTCCACGAACAACGATTGGCATACCATTTGTCATTCCGCCTTCAAATCCTCCAAGATTATTTGTGCGTCTTGTATAACCATCTTCTTTACTCCATAAAATTTCATCCATTACTTCGCTACCTGGTTTTCTAGCAGCTTCAAAACCGACACCGAATTCAGCACCTTTAAATGCGTTGATACTTACAATCGCACGAGCAATTTTCGCATCTAATTTTTTGTCCCATTGAACATAGCTACCAAGTCCTGCTGGTACGCCGCCAACTACAACTTCAACGATTCCACCAATGGTATCGCCATTTTTCTTGGCATCATCAATTTTTTGCATCATTTCTTTTTCAGCTACCTCATCTAAACAACGTACTGGAGAGGCTTCGGACGTTTCTTTTATTTCTGAAACTGAAAAATCACGTGTTAAATTTGCACGAGTACCACCAATTTCAAGTACATGACCTGCAACTTCAATACCAAGTTCATGTAATAGTTTTTTCGCTATTGCACCTGCTGCTACACGGACAGTTGTTTCACGCGCACTAGAACGTTCCAAAACATTACGCATATCGTTATGGCCATATTTCATGCCTCCAACTAAATCCGCATGTCCTGGACGCGGGCGAGATACACGACGAGATTTTTCATTTTTTTCTGGAACTGGTTCAATACTCATAACCGTTTCCCAATGTTTCCAGTCTTTATTTTCAACAAACATCGCTACAGGTGCGCCGAGTGTCTTACCATGGCGAATTCCTGCTGTGATTTGCACTTGGTCTTTTTCAATTCGCATACGAGCACCACGACCATGTCCGCCTTGTCTTCTTTTTAATTCTTTATTAACATCTTCTGCAAGTAAGGGCATTCCTGCTGGTAAACCTTCAATAATAGTTGTAAGTCCTGGCCCATGTGATTCTCCTGCCGTTAAGTATCTCATTTCAACAACTCTCCTTTTTCTATTTAAGCTAGATTTTCTAGCAATGATATTTTAGCGCTTTAAAGTATATGTGTAATATCTTAACATATGCCAAGCGAGAACACAATACTTTAGTCTCATTCTTTATCATATCAAAAAACCGCGCCAAAGGGTAATTTCTCTATGAAAAAAGAGCCTAGGTTTCCCTAAACTCTCCATTATATCAAACCCAAATATCTACTGCCTTTTCATAACTTAAAATTTCATGTGGTTCAAAAAACAACTGAATTTCTCGTTTCGCACTCTCAGGACTGTCAGAGCCATGTATCACATTTCTATTCGTATGTACCGCATATTCCGCGCGAATTGTTCCAGCATCTGCTTCTAATGGATTTGTTTTACCCATCATTCGGCGCGCTATTTTAATCACATCATCGCCCTCTAAAACCATCGCAAACACAGGACCAGAAGTAATAAATCCAATTAAATCTTCAAAAAAAGGTTTACCAATATGTTCAGCGTAATGCTGTTCTGCTAGTTTTCGGTCAATTTGTATTAATTTACCAGCTACTAATTTTATACCTTTTTTCTCTATTTTAGCTACAATTTCACCAATAAGTCCTCGTTCCACACCATCCGGCTTAACCATTACATAAGTTTGTTCCATGATAGAATCCTCCCTCACGTTAATAATTTCTTTTATCTAAAACACGAACGATTTGCTTCAGCGGCTTTAATTCAGGAACTTGCGGTAAAGAATCGAGCATTCCTACGGCTTTTTTTAAGTAAGCTGTCGCGATATCTTCTGCTTTTTTTGCTCCTGATTTTTTCACTTCTTCTACTAAAGCGGCAATTTCTTCTGCTGGCGTTTCCTCTGTTACCTGGCAGATTCGTTTTTTTAGAAAAGGATCTTCCATTGCAAAAAATACTGGCAACGTCACATTCCCTTGTCTTAAATCTTCTCCAGCTGGTTTACCGAGTTCTTTTTCTGAGCCAACAAAATCAAGTACATCATCCGTAATTTGAAACGCCATACCAACATAATAACCAAAACGATATAACTTCTGATAATCCGCTTCACTTTGACCAGAAACAATACCACCAAGTCCACAACTAGCTGCGATTAGTAAAGCAGTTTTTCGTTTAATGCGCCGTAAATAATTACGCACACTTTGATCAAAATTATATTTATCTTTTAATTGTTCGATTTCGCCGGTAGAAAGTTCCACAGTCACATGCGATAACATTTTGTGTGCGGCAACATCTTTAATTTCTGTCATATATTCTAAAGACTTCGCAAATAAAAAGTCGCCAGTATACATCGCAATATGGTTACCCCATTTTGACTTGATTGTTTCACGCCCACGCCGCAAATCCGCATCATCTACTACATCATCATGAACAATAGATGCCATATGAATTAATTCAATCGCAACACTCGCATTTTTCACTGCCCCGAAATCCGCATCAGGCGAAAGTCTCGCAGACAGACAAACGAACATTGGTCTAATTCGTTTTCCTCCAGCTTCTAACAAATGAAGCGCTGTATCAGATGTTGTTTCAGCAGCTGCACCAGAAAGAGCTTTTTTTAGTTCTTTTTCCACTAAGTCAATGTCTTTTTGCATATTTGCATATAAAAAGTTAAGTTTCATGCTTGCCACCTTATTATTCCTTCTTTTTAAATCCAAAGTGAGTTGCACTTGCGCCGCCACTGTGTGAAATATATCTTACGTATGAAAATCCGGCATCTTGAAACATTTCCGCAAGTTTTGACATCCCTGGAAATTCTCGTGTTGATTCTTGTAACCAGCTATATTCTTTATAACTTTTTGCAAAAAACTTCCCAAATACAGGCATTACATAACGGAAATAAGCATTAAAAACTTGTTTCCAACCAGGAATATTTGGTTGCGATGTATCGATACACGCAAGCTGTCCGCCCGGTTTTAACACACGATACATTTCACGCAGCACTTGCATATAATCTGGTACATTTCTAAGTCCAAATCCAATTGTTACATAATCAAAACTATTGTCTGGAAAAGGTAACTCCATTGCATTCCCGTGAATAAGTTCTACATTATGCAAATCTGCTTCTTTCACTTTTTCACGGCCGACTTTCAGCATATTTTCACTAAAATCAAGTCCTGTTACATGACCTTCTGGACCAATTTCTTCAGCCATCATGATGGACCAATCTGCCGTTCCACAACAAACATCAAGCACATTCGTCCCTTTTTGAACACGCATTAGTTTCATTGTTTCTTTGCGCCATTTCACATGTAGTTTAAAACTAATAACACTATTCATTCGGTCATAACTTGGCGAAATTTTCTCAAATACTTTATGTACTTTTTCTTCTTTAGTTTCCGTCATATCCCGAATCTCCTTCTATTTATCAGTCATTAATAACTTTGATGATTCTTTTTTCCAATATATTAGAAAGCGTTTCAGACTCATTATTTAATCTTTCCACTTCACTTTTTACATCACGAATAATAGCAACTAACCAGCTTTCAAAATTAGTTACAGCTTCTTTCGCAAAGTAACCATGATCGTAGGCGCGCTTCAACCTAGACGCACCAATTTCCCGGTAAGTTGTTAGTTCCTTTTGTAATCTTTTAAGTAAGAAAAATTGACAACCTAATTCGATAAATGTTTGATCTTTCATGAAGTACTTCGCAAACTTAGTAAAGATTGCCGCATTTGTCATAGTGAGTTGTGTAAGATATTCTTCATCTGTTGCTACATGTAATTGGTAAATGTTCGTTTTTGCTGTATTTGTTTCTTGTACACCACTTTGTAAAGCGCGGAGCAATGGAATCATTTCTAATTCAGCTAGCGTCCGGTAATACAGTGCACTATAAAAGTCCCCAGCAAGAACTGTTAATTCTTGTTCTTTACGAGTTAATTGTATAATATCGTCTGGTTCATCAATTTTTTCATGCGTATCATGTGCTAAAATCATGTACAGTGTTGCACTCACTACTCGATGTGCTGCAGCATCAGTCAAATCAGAGCCTGAAATCGCTTCATGAAGAAATAGCATTTGATCTTTATCCATTTGCCCGCCTTCATTATTCTCTTGTAAATATTGATAGACTGCTTGCTCATGTACCAACTGCTCCACTTCCTTTAGCCCAGCCTCTTTTGCCTGATAAGTCATTTAACAATCCCCTTTTGAATCTCTTTATTACGTAAAATAAATTATACCATAAAGGATATTTAATTATGCTTTATTAAAGCTAAAACTTCACTTCTCAGCTTATCATCGTTTTTAAAAGCGCCTCTAACTGCACTCGTTATTGTTTTTGTTCCAGGTTTATTAACACCGCGGATAGTCATACACATATGTTCAGCTTCCATTATTACCATGACTCCGAGGGGTTTTAACTTATCCATCATAATTTCTGCAACAGTTGTTGTTATACGCTCTTGAAGCTGTGGTCGTTTGCTCACATCATCCACTACTCGAGCAAGTTTACTAAGTCCAGCAACTCGTCCGTTTTGAGGCAAGTAAGCCACGTGAGCTACCCCAAAAAAAGGCACAAGGTGATGTTCACACATAGAAGAAAAACGAATATCTTTTACAAGTACTAATTCTTCGTGTTGCTCTGCAAAAATAGTATCAAAATGAATAGAAGGATCTTTTTTTAACCCTGAAAAAACTTCTTCATACATACGAGCTACACGCATGGGCGTATCAATTAATCCTTCGCGTTCTGGATTTTCTCCCACTGCTTCTAAAATAACTTTTACCGCATCAGCAATCTTTTGTTTATCTATTTGCTCCATCCTTCATTCCCCTATCTTTTTGCATTATATACCTTGTATATCTTAACACAGCCGAACATCAAGGTAAATTTAATTTGCTTAAATAAATGAGAAATAGGGTTAATTTGCTTCGTTTACTATATTCCCTATTTCTTTATCAGAAAAACCACCAAAAAATGCGCAAAAAAAACTAGCCTAGCTTAATTATAAAATTAAGGCCAGACTAGAGTTAGTGCTTAAAAAGTCTATGTAACTTATTTAACAGCTTCTTTAAGCGCTTTACCAGGTTTGAACGCTGGTACTTTACTTGCAGGGATGTCGATTTCTTCTTTCGTACGAGGGTTACGACCTTTACGGGCAGCACGTTCACGTACTTCAAAGTTACCAAATCCGATTAATTGAACTTTTTCACCTTTAGATAAAGAAGTTTGAATAGTTTCGAATACAGCTTCAACTGCTTTCGCTGCGTCTTTTTTAGAAAGATCAGCTAATTCAGCAACACTGTTTACTAAATCAGTTTTATTTGCCATTGTGTTTTTCACCTCCTTCACAGAATACTACAAAATAAGCAGGCACAAGATGGTACCTGTATTTCTCTTTTTTTCCAAAAATAAAATTGATTTTGGAAATTTAAGGAGAATCATGACTGAAATGGCTTAACTACAAGCCTTAACAGTAATTCTGATAAAAGATTATCACATAATCCCTGTAACTGCAAGGAATAATGCCAAACTGACACTGTTTCTTAACATTTTCAATCACATATTTTTCTATAAAAGCTTGAAAACGTGATAGTATCAACCTGTTAACCATAATACTAACTTGGAAGTCTTAGAATAGCAAGCGATACCACTATTTTTAGCCAAAATAGTTCTTTTTTCATAAAATTATGTGTAAATTTGTTGTTATTACCTGAAAACTCTAGGTTTCTGAGCCTAGTTTCATTCTAACAATAACTTTTGAAAAGCAGCTTTTTGTTCTGCAGTAATTCCGATTCCTTCTTCTAAATATTTATCGACTGAACCAAATTGTTTTCTCATTTCATCAAAGGCAATTTCTAAATATGCTGGACGCGCTTCTGCCATTGGGCGGAATGTTTCCAAGTCGATTTTTTCAGATTCATTTGCGAATAATGAAATAATCCCACCCATTTCGGCCAAGATTTCATCCTGATAGCGATTAGTAAGGGTATAGTCGTCGAAAATCGTTTTTTCAGGCACATCTAGTAATGTTAGTAATAATGCTCCTAAAACGCCTGTACGGTCCTTCCCGGCTGTGCAGTGAAACACAAAAGGCACTCCGGCTTCAGCATCTTTTAAGATTTCATCAAAAATCTCTTTAAACCCTTCCATAGATTGAACAAAAACACGATAGCTTTCTCCCATTAAGGGTTCATAAATTGCTTGATCATTTGTTATAGGTAGAGTAGTTTCCTCGTTTTTCGCTGTACCAATAGGAATATGTTTATTAAGTACGCCTTGAATGGCTGGCGTTGGCTGAGCTTTCACTTCCGAACTACTACGCAAATCACAAATCCATTTAATATGTAATTTTTGAAGCAATTCTGTGTCTTCTTTACTTATATGCACTAAATTAGAAGATCGATATAGCTTCCCCCAGCGAACATGTTGACCATTTTTAGATTCGTATCCACCCATATCACGAAAATTAAATACACTTTCTAATGGTAAAATCCGTTCTGAAATCACTAATTTATCCCCATTTGGAGTCTGTAAAAAGAAATAAATAGGTACATCTTTTGTTTCATAAGTATAGTGATTGACATCATCTGTTACGATGAAAACAGGTTTCATATTTGCTTCTAAGGTAGCTTGACTGCTGACAAAAACCATTGTTCCTTCGCTGACTTCTCCCTTTTCCCATGTTAATGTTACAGTCTTATCTTTACGCGTGATTTCCATATTTTCCACCTACTTTTTCAAATTTAGTGCTTCTGTTTTATTTTAGCATAATTCATAAAAAAAGAGCCAAAATAAGCGAATAGCTCATCTTGACCCTTCTATTAAAATGATTCTTTTTCGATTTTCTTTTTACGACCCATTAATAAATCAACTGCTTCACGAGCATCTTTATTTTCAAATAAAATCGCGTAAATAGATTCGGTAATTGGCATATCAATATCCAGCTTATTCGCCCAACCGTGCACTGCTTTGGCTGTTCGAACCCCTTCAACGACCATACCCATTTTTTCTAATACTTCATCTAAATTCTCGCCTTTACCAAGCATATTCCCAGCACGCCAATTACGTGAATGCACGCTCGTGCAAGTAACGATTAAGTCACCTATACCAGTTAGTCCGTAAAAGGTTTGCGGGTTAGAGCCCACTGCAACACCGAGACGAGTGATTTCTGCCATGCCTCTTGTCATTAGTGCTGCTTTTGCATTATCTCCGTAACCAAGGCCATCAGAGATTCCTGCGCCAAGTGCAATAATATTTTTAAGCGCACCACCAATTTCTGCACCAATCACATCATCATTTGTATAAATTCGTAAGTTATTATTAATAAAGCGATCTTGAACAACTTCGGCTGCTTTTAAATCTTTACAGCTCGCACAAAGCGTCGTTGGGTGGCGAAGAGCTACTTCTTCTGCATGACTTGGCCCTGAAAGAACAACAAGTGCATTTCGTTTTTTTGCATCAATCTCTTCTTCAATCACTTCGGACATTCTAAGATTCGTTTCTGGTTCAATACCTTTACTAACATGAACTAAAATAGTTGGTTCTTTTAGCGCTTCATTTAACTGCTTACAAACCACGCGCATCGCATTTGTTGGAATAGCAATCACGACAATTTCAGCACCGTCTATAGCTTCATCCAGTGATAATGTCGCTTTTACCTCAGTTGGTAAAATAATATCTGGCAAATAGTGACTATTCGTGTGCGATTCGTTAATTTCATTCACAATTTTATCTAAGTTTCCCCAAATAACTGGTTTATGATTATTATCAGCAAGGACAAGTGCAAGACCTGTTCCCCAACTTCCAGCGCCAAGAATAGCTACTTTTTTCTGTGTCATTATATTTTCCTCCCGAAAACTTTACTTACGCTTACGAGCAATTACTCGAATTGGCGTACCATCAAACGGAAATGCTTCTCTAATCCGGTTTTCTAAGAAACGTTCATAAGAAAAATGCATTAGTTCTGGATCATTAACAAATACAACAAAGGTTGGTGGTTTAACAGCCACTTGTGTTGTATAGAAAATTTTAAGTCGTTTTCCTCTGTCCATTGGTGATGGATTCATTGCCACTGCATCACTAATAACATCATTTAGCATACTTGATTGTACACGTAAAGAATGATTATCACTTACTTGATTGATTAGTGGGAATAAGTTATTTAAGCGTTGTTTTGTTTTAGCAGAAACAAAGACAATTGGTGCATAGCTCAAGAATTGGAACTGTTCCCGAATATCTTCTGTCCATACATTAATTGTTTTTTCATCTTTATTAATTGCATCCCACTTGTTTACTACAATAATAATTGCACGTCCAGCATCATGCGCATACCCAGCAATTCGCTTATCTTGCTCACGAATACCTTCTTCCGCATTAATAACCACAAGAACAACGTCAGAGCGTTCAATGGCTCTCATCGCACGTAACACACTATATTTCTCTGTGCTTTCATACACTTTCCCACGTTTTCTCATGCCGGCTGTATCAATCATGACATAGTCTTGACCATCAAACGTATAAGTTGTATCAATTGCATCACGTGTTGTTCCTGCAATATCAGAAACAATAACACGGTCTTCTCCAAGTAAGGCATTTAGAATGGATGATTTACCAACATTTGGTCTACCAATCAAACTAAATTTCACTGTGTCATCTGGATATTCTTCCTCTTCTTCTTTTGGAAAATGAGCGCGAACAGCATCAAGCATGTCGCCAAGCCCTAGTCCATGTGAACCAGAAATTGGATACGGCTCACCAAACCCAAGTGAATAAAAGTCGTAAATTTGATCACGCATTTCTGGGTTATCTACTTTATTAATCGCTAAAACAATTGGTTTATTAGACCGGTAAAGAATTTTTGCTACTTGTTCGTCTGCATCGGTAACCCCTTCACGACCATTGGTAATAAAAATAATTACATCTGCTTCATCAATTGCGATTTCCGCTTGTGCACGAATTTGCTCTAAAAATGGTTCATCGGAAAGATCAATACCACCTGTATCAATAATGTTAAATTCTTTTCCAAGCCATTCCGCTGAATTATATATGCGGTCACGTGTCACACCAGGAACATCTTCCACTATGGAAACACGTTCGCCAACGATTCTGTTAAAAATAGTCGATTTGCCAACGTTTGGACGTCCGACAATCGCTACAACTGGTTTTGCCATTATTTCACCTTCTTTTTTCTCGAATCCTATTTATCAAACTTTCTTTAGTTTATCAGTAAAACAGCTTACTGGCAATGAAAAGTTCGATCGATAAAAGAAAAAGAGCCCGCGGGAACAGTCTCCCTAGGCTCTTTTGCGTACAATTATTTATCGTCGTTTTGAAGACCTTTTAATTTATCTCCAATTAAATCACTCATTTGGAATCCAGTATTCTCTTCCGGAAGCTCATAGTCAGCTTCTTCCACTGGAGCATCTTGTAAATCTTTAATGCTTAAGGATAAACGTTTGTCTGCTTCGTTTACTTCAAGTACTTTTACTTCGATAGTTTGTCCTTCTGAAAGAACTTCTTGTGGTGTCCCAATATGTTGGTGTGAGATTTGGGAAATGTGAACCAAACCTTCCACTCCAGGGAATATTTCCACAAAAGCGCCAAAAGTAACTAAGCGAACTACTTTTCCTTCTAATACAGAACCAACAGGCGCTTTTTCAGCAATGCCGTCCCATGGTCCGGGCAAGTTTGCTTTAATAGAAAGGGAAATACGTTCGTTTTCAGGATCAATTCCGATAACTTTAACTGTTACTTTTTGTCCTTCTTCTAGTACTTCTTGTGGTGTAGCAATATGTTGGTAAGAAATCTGGGAAATGTGAACTAGGCCATCAACGCCACCAATATCAACAAATGCACCAAAATTAGCTAATCGCTCTACAACGCCTTCAATGACATCGCCTTCTTTGATTTCACTTAATAACGCTTGTTTTTGGCTCGCTTTTTCTGTTTCTACAACTGCACGGTGACTTAAAATGACACGGTTGTTCTCAGGTTCAAATTCTACAACTTTAAAAGTAAGTGTTGTTCCTTTATAATCTGCGAAATCTTCCACGAAATGATCTTCTACTAGAGAAGCTGGAACGAAAGCACGAACACCTAAGTCAACTACTAAACCGCCTTTTACAACATCACTGACAACTGCTTCAAACACTTCACCAGACTCAAATTTAGCTTTAATATCATCAGATGCTTTTTCTGCATCCACTTTTCTTTTAGATAAAACAAGTACATCGTCTTCTACTTTAGTAACGATTAAATCAAGTGTGTCGCCTACGCTTACAACGTCAGAAGCTGTCTCCACATGTATATTGGAAAGTTCACTTATTGGAACGACACCATCAAGTTTGCTATCAGGAATACCAACATAAACTTGTTTATCTTCCACACTCGTAACTGTGCCAGTGACTTTGTCTCCTTCTTCAAAATTTTTAACTTCTACATCAAATAAATCTTCAGACATGTGTAGCCCTCCATTCGTTAGTCGAATTTTAGAATTTTCTAATTCAGAAGCAACATATTTATTTGCTTCACCTTCTTGACTAGTTTTCCTAGATAGGCACTTTCTGATTGAAAAAATAGAAAAAATATCAATTACACCTTTAGTCAAACTGATCTTTTGGCTAGAAAATCCTTGCAAGATACTTTTCACAAAGTAAAAAATCTCTCTTATAACATCCTACAAATCCAGTCATTTGTCAAGCTCTTTTAAGATGAGAGAACTGCTTATAAGCCGTGAAATCGCTCCGCTTGTTTAGTGTTTCACGGTTAAATTAAAAAAGTGCTACATTTTCATTTAGTTCAGAAAATGTAGCACTTTTTTATTAATTATTGATTTTTTGTTCTGCTAACGAAAGAATTTTATTTGCCACTTCTTCAATTGACATAGAAGTTGTATCTACTTCAATGGCATCCTCTGCTTTTTTAAGTGGAGAGTGTTCTCTTGTATAATCCAAATGATCTCGTTCTTCAATTTCTTTTTTAAGTTGGTTTAAATCCCCAGCAAAACCTTTTGCAACATTTTCTTTAAAACGACGTTCAGCTCTTTCTTCCACACTTGCTAATAAAAAGATTTTCAGTTCTGCGTTTGGAAGCACTGCTGTCCCAATATCACGACCATCCATCACAATACCGCCTTCTGTCGCAAAAATTTGTTGTCTTTCTTGTAATGCTTCACGAATGGCAGGATGGGCAGCAACAATGGAAACGTGATTCGTTACTTCTAAAGATCGAATCACTTCTGTTACGTTTTCATCATTAATAAATACTTGTTGTACTTCACCTGGTTCAAAACGAATCACCGTTTTTTGAAGTAACTGTGCAATAGCTGTTTCATCTTCATAGGCAAGATTGTTTTTTTGAGCAATATAAGTCACAGCTCGATACATAGCGCCTGTATCAATATAAACAAAGCGCAATTTTTTCGCTACAATCTTCGCTACAGTACTTTTCCCTGCTGCAGCTGGCCCGTCGATTGCAATACATATTTTCTTAGTCATAGAAATAAAACTCCTTTTATCTGAAATTGGTTTGATTAATTTCTTCTTGTGATGCTAAAAGAACCATTAACTTCATTCGCGCTTTTTTACTATCATAATCTTTTCCTAAAATAACTCCGCGATTATACAAATCAAATGTACTACCTTCGTAATCATATGTAGTATATACATTTCCTTCTTCCGCACTTGTCGTAATAACTACTGGAATTCCAGCCTCTAATGCACGGATAATTGCTGGCATCATTTTTGGCGCAACTTGTCCGCGACCGACACCTTCAAGGACTATTCCCGATACGCCATTATCAATCGATGCATCAATAAATAGCCCATCTGCACCAATATAACATTTAATAACTACTACTTCTGGTAAATCTAAACGAATATCAAAACACTCATGTTCTAACGGTTTTTGGTAAAGAAAAACTTGGTCATTATCAATAATTCCTAGATAACCAAAGCCAAATGCACTAAAACCTTGAATATTTGAAGCATGTACTTTCTTTACATAGCGAGCAGCGAAAATCCGCTCATTAAATACAACAACCGTCCCTGCCTGATGTAAATTGCTTTCACAAGCTGTATAAATAGCATGCCGAATATTAACATACGCATCTGTTCCTGGTTCTTCTGGTGCTCTTTGCGAACCAGTAACTACAATCGGTCGTGTATCTGTGATTGCAAGATCAAGGAAATATGCCGTTTCTTCAAGCGAATCTGTTCCATGTGTTACGACAATACCATCATAAGTTTCATCCATAAAAATAGACTCGATTAACTGTTTCAAACTAATTAAATCTGGAAGGGTAATATGCATGGATGGAAGTTGAAAAGTAGAATAAATATCTATTTGAATTTCTGTTGGCAATTGACAGAGTGCAGCTAATTCTTCACCGGATAATTCTCCAGAAGCAAGTTTTCCTGATGCCGTTTTTTTACTTGCAATCGTACCGCCTGTCGTGATTAAAGCAACTTTTGCCATCATTATTTCCCCCTACTTTATCCATATGAACAAACAAATGAGTCTCGGAAGCGTTTCCCAGACCCATTCATTGTCGTTCATTACTGTGGAATTTTTAAAACTGTGCCAACCGGAACATCATTACTTCCAAGTCCATTGGCTTGTTTAATTTTTTCTACGCCTGCAGCTGCACCAGCACTACCATATGCGGAACGCGCAATGCCGTATAATGTTTCACCTGCTTGAACAGTGTGAGAACTAGCAGCGGCTTTTTTCTCAGCTTCTTCATTTGCTTTTTTCTGAGCGGCATCTGCTTTGGCTTTTTCTTCTGCTGCTGCTTTATCGGCTGCAGCTTTTTCTTCCGCGGCTTTTTGATCAGCTGCTTCTTGTTCTTTTTTAGCAGCTTCTGCTTTGGCTGCATCTGCTTCTTTTTTCTCTGCTGCGGCTTTTTCATCTGCAGATTTTTTGTCGGCAGCGGCTTTCTCTGCCGCCGCTTTTTCTTCTGCAGCCTTTTTCGCTTTTGCTTTTTCTTCTTTTGCATCTGTATTATTTGATACGTTTACAGTGGATTCTGTTTCTGTTTTCACTTCATCAGACGAACCCAGATTTTGCACTGTAACAAATACAATCACAATAACAATTGGTATTAATAAAAAGAATACAATTAATAAATTAAGTAATGGATATCTAAAAATAGTTTTCTTTTTTCCTCTTCTGCTATCAGAACGGGATAACATTGGCGGTTCATTATTAAATTCGTCTTGCCCTTCTGAATTCATATCATAATCAGCCGGTTCTTCAAATTCCCGTTTATCTTTTCTTTTTCTCGCCACTCAAAGTTCCTCCTTTAGTGCTTTTTAAAATTATCCTATGCACTATTATTGGCACAGAGAAGTGTTACATATAATCCTAATAAATGAAATGCCTTTGAAATAATTATACCCATAAATGTAACATACAACAACACTTAAACCACTTTTTTAGTAAAAAAAGCAATAATAATTATAATTTAGTTCTCCTGGCATAGATTCGCTCTCCGTTTCACACAGATTACTGAACAAAATAATAACAATATTTTATCTATTAAACAAGCCTTTTTTAATAAAAAAATGTGAAATAATCTACTTTTTGTCGAATTTCGTAACATATAGAATTATTGTAATAAATAACTTAAATACGTTTCCCAGCTAGGAAGTTCTTTTGATTCTACGCGTTCTTGTTTTTCATAACTAGAGATCCCTGCACCATCTAAATCACAACAATTAACAGGTTTGTTTTGATTATCCGGGGTTTCCTCAAAATAGTGCATAATATAATAACGCCGGCAATCTTCTGTATGTAAGTAACCTATGAATTGCTGAAGATTTCTTCGCTTCCATTTCTTACGGTAGTCTATTTTGGCAGTTAATTCCGCAGAACTAAGCCCACTCCTCTGATAATAATCGATAAAACGTTGCTCCGTTTCTGGTAAAGTCTTAAGTTGATCTTTGGATAAATGAATTAAGCTGACATCTGGAATATCTTGGTCTGCTAACTGCATTTGGATAAATTCATCTCCACTTGCATAAAGCAAAATAGCGACACTAGCAACCCCGTCACGACCAGCGCGTCCAATTTCTTGTAAATAAGCTTCTAAATCAGCAGGCATATGATAATGAATAACAAATCTAATATTCGCCTTATCAATTCCCATTCCAAAAGCACTAGTAGCACATATAATATCTAATTGACCATAGACAAATTGCTGTTGAATCACAATCCTATCTTCTGGTTCCATATCCCCATGATAATAAGCAACTTTTAAGCCTTCCATTCCGTTTAACTCATGAGCTGTCTGTTCTGCTAATTTTTTGCTTGAAAAATAGATAATACCCGGCGTTTGTAATTTTGAAACCAATTCATAAAGTCGTTCTTTTTTTAAATGCTGATTGCTGAATTTTTCTACTTGCAAGGAAATATTTGGCCGGTTAACCGAATAAATGACTTGTTCACAATTAGTTAAATGAAGCTGTGTTAAAATATCAGCTCTTACTTGTTTAGTAGCTGTTGCAGTCAAAACCATTGACACAGGAAATTTAGCTTCTTCAATAAACTGACCTAACATTAAATAATCTGGTCGAAAGTCATGCCCCCACTGAGAAATACAATGCGCCTCGTCCACAACAAACAAACTGATTTTTTGTTTTAGTAACAGCGTTTTTACTGTTTCATTATTTAACATTTCTGGTGATAAAAATAGGAATTTATAAAAATGAATATTAGCAAGGATTTGGCTTTTTTCTTCCCTTTTTAAAAAGCTATTTAAGGCAGCGACTCGCTTCTCTCCTTGTGCTCGCATTCGTTCCATTTGGTCTTGCATTAAAGAAAGTAGCGGTGACACAATTAATACTAGTCCTTCCATCAAGTGACCGGCTAATTGATAACAGACTGTTTTTCCTGTACCAGTGGGTAACATAGCAAAACAATTTTTCTTTCTTAGAGCTGCTTCAATTACTTCTTTTTGACCAGGGCGAAATTCTTCAAAACCAAGATAAGCTTTTAGTTCTTGCTCTAAGTTCATTTGTCACCCTCCTTACTAACAACAGCTAATCGAATTTGATAATAATCCAAGTCTGGAAATGCGGCTTTAATTTCTCGCAACAAACGCCAATTACTTTGGTTGATTGTTTTTATTAATTCATCATCTGGTAAATACGGGACTCTAGCTTCTTTATAGGTTGCTCTAATTTCCACAAAATGATCTTGAATTGTACTTATTTTTAAATTCCGAATCTGTTCAATTGTATCTAGATCTGCACCATTTTGCCAAAGTGTATAGGTTTGTAGAGCAGAACTAGTAAGAGCAGTTATTTCGGATGGAACTAAACTTTCAAGTAGCACCCATTCTTGCGGATTTTTCTTAATAAAAGCGAGCAAGCGATGAATTTCATGTAATACTTCAAAATACACTTCCCATTTTTCTACCTGATATTTAGCAGCAATTTGTTCAGTTGTATTACCCATTAAATCACCACCAGAAAAACGCTCAATTAAAAATGCTGGTTTGGCAACGTTTAGTTTTTTAATCCACTCAAATAATTCTTCATATAATTGATTTGCAAGAACTGTTTGGTCCTTATTTCGCAGCCAATTCTTAATAAAACCTTGGACATTTTTATCACGAATAATGGGTAAATAATAACTTTTTTGATGGTGTTTATTACTAACCACTTGTACCGCAAGTCTTAAATGAGCAAAAAAATCGAACGCTTGTCTTTGAAAGGCAAAACCTTGAAAATTTGGATAGTCTTGTTCAAAGAATAGTTCTATATCGGTTTGAACTATATAGCCATTCTCAGTAGAGGCAACCATCCCTTGATCCGTCAATTCTATTAGTCTAGCTTCCAAAAACCTTGACTTCAAGTTAGGCATAAGTCCAAATAAATGTTGCACTTGAAAAAGATGGGCATCTTGAACAGCTTGCCCAGTTCTTCTCCCAGCTAAAATGGTATATAAAAATGGTAATTTTCTAGGTGTTATACATTTCTTTAAGACGGTTAATATATAATCATCTAGCTTATCCAAGACGTTCCCACCACCTTTTTTAGTAATTATAATCATACCACAGAAACATTTGTTCTACATTAGTTTTCCTTAAAAAAACTTTTTCAAAATATGTTACAATAGAAAAAGAAAAAATCTAGCTTCAAATAGTTGTTTTTAGAAAGGAAGCGGAGAAATTGAAGTATTGTCTCGTCGAAAAAGATACATGTATCGCTTGTGGAGCTTGTTCTATTCATGCACCTGATGTTTTTGACTATGATACAGAAGGTCTTGCTTTTAATATGTTAGATAATAACACTGGAAAAGTAGAAATTCCTAATGATTTAACCGAAATGGTGATTGACGCAGAATTTGCTTGTCCATCACTTTCTATAAAAGTTTCTGATACCCCGTTTACATAAAAAATCCGTGCGCTTATGTTTTAAAGCGCACGGATTTTTTTATTTAATGACTCATTTCTTGCCGTTTTTTTTCAAATTTACGTCGTTCTTTTATTGTTTGATTTTTAGCAATCCATTTTTTAAGTCTTGAATATAATAGTAAGAATACCCCGCTGACAATAACTCCTTTTAGCAAGTTAAACGGTATAATCGCATAGGTGATTAACCAAGCAACGTCCGTGTTCGCAGGAAGCCCACCAAGTTTTATATAGAATGGTAGCAGTACAAAATAGTTGAAAAGCGCCATTGCACCTGTCATTAGTAGTGTTCCTACAGCGGTCGAAAGCACCATCCCTTTAGTTGAACGCAACCAATGAAATAAATAATAAATCGGTAACACATAAAATATTCCCGAAATAAAATTGGCCAATTCTCCAATCGGAACTCCAACTGGACTACCTGACACAATGTAAAGTAGAACATTTTTGATTAATTCTACTAAAATCACCGCGAGTGGTCCAAATAATAAGCCACCAATTAAAGCTGGAATATCACTAAAATCAAGCTTTAAAAATGGTGCACTCGGTAGTAACGGAAATTGCAACATCATCAAAATAAATGCTAATGTGCCGAGAACCGCCACGCTTACAAAAACCTTCATTGAATAATTCTTCATTGTCATTTCTCCCTTGATGTTCACCAAGAAGCGAGTGACATCACTTAACGAATGCAACCCAAGCAAATAAAAAACCTCAACTAAAAAAAGTTGAGGGAGAGTTTGTGAATAAATAAACAAGAACAGAATACTTAAATAAGCATCCAAGCTTGCTACCACGTGCTCGTGAAGACAAACGAAAAGGTCTGCCAACATCTTCTCCCATCCAGACTATACTGTCGGTCCTGGAATTACACCAGAGTCAACTGCTAAAAGCAGATCGTGGACTTTAACCACCGGTCGGGAATTGCACCCTGCCCCGAAGATGAACGAATATTTTATTACAATTTTTATTTTACCATGAAAAAATTTTTTCGCAAGCCATTTTGTATATTTTTTCACGTAAGCGCTTTCTTATAAAAGAAACGAAAAACCAGATATTTGTCTGGTTTTAGGTCGACTACCACGGAATGTTAGTGGACAGTGATTCCGCTAATAATTGATTTTCTTTTAAACGAATTTTACGTGCAATACTTCTTGCTTCAGCTCCAGCATGGATTCTTTTTTGTTCTTCTGTTTCAGGTTCTACAAGTGGAACTTCTACCGTTTTCCCGTTATTATCAAGTGCTACAAATGTCAGAAACGATGTCGCTGCTAAATAACGCTCACCCGTCTTTAAATTTTCAGCAATAATTTTAACAAAAATTTCCATTGAACTTCTACCAGTAGAAGCAACATAAGATTCTAAACAAACAGAGTGATCATTTTTTATTGGCTTTAAGAAATCAACCGAGTCTGTAGAAGCTGTTACGATTTCTGTACGACAATGACGAGATGCACTAATCGAAGCAGTGTCATCAATATAGGTCATTAATCTTCCGCCAAACAGCGTATTATGATTATTTGTATCCGACGGGAATACCCGACTTGTTTTGATTACTAATGATTCTTTACAAAATTTTGTTGGTCTTTTTTCCATTTTTCTCGCCCCTATCTATTTTTACAAAGGTAAAGTGATGATAAAATCTGAGCCTTCACCTAATACACTTTCAACAGAAATTTTTCCATTGTGTGCTTCTACAATATTTTTAACAATCGCAAGGCCAATTCCTGTTCCTACTGCCTTGCCGCGTTTTCTAGCTTTATCGGCTTTGTAAAAACGCTCAAATAAATATGGAATGTCCTCTTCAGCAATTCCGCTACCATTATCAGATACAGTAATAACAAGATTATTTCTTGTTTTATCGATCGTTTGTTTTAAAATAACTTTTCCTGCATAACCTTCTTTACCAGTATGACGAATAGCATTCATAATTAAATTAATCAATACTTGCTCCATACGGTCTTGATCATAGGAGTATTCCAAATTTGGTGTTTCTAGTTCCAACCCCAGTTCAACAAAATTTTCTTTAGCAAGTACATCAAAATTAGCAATTACTTTTTCGAGTAAAGGAGCAATTGGCATTTTTTGATTATCCATATGGTTAAATCCGGCTTCCATTCTAGCTAAATCGAGCATATCATTCACCAAACGACCAATACGCAGTGATTCATCATAAATAATTTGCGCAAATTCCCGCACTTCTTCATCAGATTGAGCGACACCATCAATAATGGCTTCACTATAACCTTGCAACATGGAAATTGGTGTTCTAAGTTCATGGGATACATTATTAACAAAATCGCTTTTCATTTTTTCGAGTTGTTTCTCTTCTGTCATATCTCGAATGACTGCAACAACACTGCGAACATGTTCACCCGTGTAAAGTAAAGTTAAAATGGCCACATATGTCCGGTCCGCAAAAGTTATTTCTCCTACTTGTGATTCCTTCTTATCTAGTGTTTCATTTAATAAATCATCTAATGCAACCGGGATTAACACTTTTTCCGAATTTTCAGGAGAGAAAAACCAATTATGTAAAAATTCTTCTGCGGGCGGGTTACTTAAAATAATCGTTTTATCTACACTAAATTTAATCACACCATCAGCCATACCAACTAAGATATTTGATAATTGTTCCTTTTCTTGTCTGAGGGCACTAATGTTATATTTTAGTTGCTTGGCCATATCATTAAAAGCAACACCAAGTTCGCCAATTTCATCATGAGTATAAGTTGGTACTCGATTATCGAAGTTCCCTTTTGAAACGGCGATGGCAATTTTCTTCATTTCACGAAGCGGAAATGCCATTCTGGATGAGAAGACAAAAGAAAGAATAGAAGTAATCACAATCGCAATAATTCCAGAAATGATAAGAGTACTCATCGTTTTTTGATTAACTTTTAAAATATCGTGATACGCTTGGTAAACATAAACAACACCAGATTCTCCATTATCTAAATCAAATTTTTGTGCCGAGATTTCTACTGGTAATGAACTATCCTTCGTTTTAAAATTATACTTCATTGTTACCATGTTATCTGCTTCGAGTGCTTCATTAAGCGTCTCATCATGAATTAGTTTATTAGCAGAAGCATTTGATACAGTGTCTGTAGATTGTGATTGATAAATATTCTTTCCATCTTGTTCAATTACTACCCCCATCGTATCATCCAGTAGAGATAGTGCTGAAACATTATTGTTTTCAGCTGAAATCACGGAATTATTTTTTTTCATAATTTCTACAATGCTAGCCGTTTTTTCTTCTAATTCTTTCGTAATTTGTTCCATATTGTTTTTTTCATAAATCATTGCCACTAAAAAGCCAGAAATTACCAATATACCAATCAATAAAAGGATAATAGTACTCCATATTTTACCAACAATACTATTCCAAATTTTCATCTGCCTCACCTCAGTTCACAAAAAAACAACGAACAAAGCACGTGCGGCATAACACTTGCCGATAAACGTCTTTGCCCGCTATCTTAATTAGTTTTATTAATCTTCCGGAATTTCGAATTTGTACCCAAGACCCCATACCGTTACAATCATTCTAGCGGCGTCTTCGGATACATCATGTAATTTTTCACGAAGACGTTTTACGTGAGTATCAATTGTACGCAAATCACCAAAGAATTCATAACGCCACACTTCTTTTAAAAGTGATTCGCGGTCGAATACTTTATCCGGTGATTTAGCTAGATAATAAAGTAAATCATATTCTTTCGGTGTTAATCCGATTTCTTTTCCATCTACAATAACACGATGAGCCTCGTTATCAATTTTTAAATGTGGGAATGTGATGATATCTCCCGGCGTTCCTCCAGTTGCTTCTTCTGAGGATTGTTTGGCACGACGAAGAACCGCTTTAACACGAAGCACTACTTCTCTAGGACTAAATGGTTTAACAATATAGTCATCCGCACCCACTTCAAAACCTTGTACTCGGTTAGCTTCTTCCCCTTTTGCTGTCAGCATTACTACTGGTGTGGATTTATATTCTCTAAGTTCACGACATACTTCAATTCCGTCTTTGCCGGGCATCATTAAATCAAGTAGGATTACTTCATAATTATTGTTCAGTGCCATGTTTAATGCTTGGTCTCCATCACTAGCTTCTTCAATTCGATAGTTTTCTCTTTCAAGATACATCTTAAGAAGACGGCGTATACGGTCCTCATCATCAACAACAAGCACTCTAACTTGTTCACTCATAAGTACTCATCCCCTAACTCTCATTTACATTCATACTTCCCATTTAAATTTAAACGAATAAATAAATGGAATTTCTCGTACCCACATACGAAAAAGCCATACAATTTCCTATACCAAAATTCCTACGTTTTAAATTATACATGTTTTTCACAAAACACGCTATTAGAAAGTATATTTTGTATTGAATAGTTACTTTTTGTTCTTACCAAATCTCGCTTCTGTTTTTAATTGTTTTACTTCATGATGTGATAATTCGCGACGTTCCCCTGCATTTAAACCACGTAAATTTAAGAATGAATATTCTTCACGCGATAATTTTTGCACTTCAAAACCAACGGCTTCGAACATTTTACGCACTTGACGATTTCGACCTTCATGAATCGTGATTTCTACAATAGCTTTATTTTTTGCTTTATCAGAGGAGCGTACTTTTACTTTTGCTGGTGCAGTTTTGCGACCATCAATTACTACTCCACGTTCTAATTCACGAATAACTTCGCGTTCTGGAATTCCTTTTATACGAGCAATGTATGTTTTTGAAACTTCATTTTTTGGATGCATAAGTAAGTTGGCAAAATCACCGTCATTCGTCATTAATAATAAGCCAGATGTATCATAATCTAGTCTTCCAACTGGATAAAGTCTTTCTGGAATATCAGTAAAATAATCTGCTACAGTTGTACGACCTTTATCATCCGTGACAGCTGATACCGTGCCTCTTGGTTTGTAAAAAAGGAAATAGCGATGTTCTTCTTTTGTAAGCTGAATTCCTTCAACTTCAATTCGTTCTGTTCCACTTACTTTAACGCCTAATTCAGTAACTACTTTACCATTCACTGTTACTTTACCTTCTTGAATAAGCTTCTCTGCTTTTCTTCTAGATGTAATACCTGCATTCGCAATCACTTTTTGTAAACGTTCCATTCTTATTCCTCCTCCTGTTCTTTACTTTGGTTAAACCGGTCAAAAAACAGGTCCATTTCATTTTGATCTGGGTCGTCTGCTTCTGGGTCAGCAAGCTTTGGTAAATCCTCTAAAGAATTAAGTCCAAAAGCATCTAAAAACTCACTTGTAGTAACGTAAAGCTTTGCTCGTCCCGCTCCGTCAACGCGACCTTTATCAGTAACTAGTCCTTTTGCAACAAGCGTTCTAATTGGTCCGTCTGTTTGAACCCCGCGAACCTCATCCACTTCCATTCTTGTTACAGGTTGACGATACGCGATAATGGCTAAAGTTTCGAGTGATGCTTGTGATAAAACCGTATTGCTCGGAACTTCCACTAATTTACGTAAGTATTCTGCATGTGCTTTTTTCGTAGCTAATTGAAATGTGCCAGCAAGCTCTAATAAAATAAGGCCTCTATCCGCATTTCCGTTATATCGTTCACTTAAAAGTTCTAATAAATTGAGTGCTTCAATATGCGTGATTTCCATGACTTCCGTTAATTGTTCCGTTGAAAGACCTGCATCCCCCGCCGCAAAAAGCAAACTTTCTAGTATACCAAATTGTTCTTCTCTGTTCACGATAGTTCTTCCCCTTTACCTTGCACATATAAATCCGCAAAACTTTCCGATTGCTCCACTTCGACTAATTTTCGTTTCATTAATTCCAGCAAAGCTAAAAACGTAACGACAAGCTGCTCTTTTGTCTGTTCCTCAAACAATTCATCAAAACGCAAACGGTGATTTTTTTGTTGGTTAAGTTTTCCAAGCACCGAATTCATTCTATCATCAATCGAAATTTCTTGAGTTGTAATTCTAGTATGCAACGGTTTATTTAATTTTTTTCGTCGTAGCATTTTGTTAAAAGCACTTAACATATCATTTAACGATACATCCAGTTCCGCTACTTTTGTCCCATCATCATATTCAGCCAAATCCATTGGTGGCTTACTGAAATAAAAGCTTCGTTCAGCCTCTTTTTCTTTTAATTCTTTTGCGGCTTCTTTAAAGCGTTTATATTCCATTAGCTTTTCAACTAACGCATCACGTGGATCTTCTTCCTCTTCTAGTGTATCATAATCAATTTCAAGTTCTTGTTTTGGAAGAAGCATTTTACTTTTAATTGCTAGTAAAGTAGCTGCCATCACTAAATATTCACTTGCAACGTCTAATTCCATTTCTTGCATTGTATGAACAAATTCCATATATTGATCGGTAATTTCAGCCATTGGAATATCATAAATATCCACTTCTAATTGTCCGATTAAATGAAGAAGTAAGTCAAGCGGCCCTTCGAATGCGTCCACTTTAAAATTCATTTCTACCATATTTGTCCCGCCCTACTATAATGAAAGATCATTTTGCACTAAATTTTCATATGTTTCACGGGCAACGATTAATTTATCAACACCGTTTTCCACAAAAACAACTGGTGGTCTTGGTATTCGGTTATAATTACTTGCCATCGCATAACCATACGCTCCTGTACAAAAGACTGCTAGCACTTCGCCCGCATTCGATTTTGGTAGTGGAAGATCCCAAATGAGCATATCACCTGACTCACAACATTTCCCAGCAATTGCCACTGTTTCTTCTGCAACTTTTTCAGGGTTAGCTGCAAGGACCGCATCGTAATGTGCATCGTATAACGCTGGACGGATATTGTCTGACATTCCGCCGTCAACCGCGATATAATTCCGAATTCCCGGTACTTCTTTACGAGAACCTACTTTATATAAAGTTGTTCCTGCTTCACCAACAAGAGAACGCCCTGGTTCAATCCAAATTTCAGGAATAGCAATAGCATTACTGTTTGCCACATCACGCACTTCTTCCATAATTTGACGCACATATTCGCTTGGCTCTAGTGGCTCATCTTCTGCCGTATAACGGACACCAAAACCACCACCAAGATTAAGGACTTTGGAATCAAAGCCAAGTGTGCCGTGCCACTCAACTAATTTATCCATAATGCGACGAGCCGCTAATTTAAAACCAGTTGTTTCAAAAATTTGTGAACCAATATGACAATGAAGTCCAATCAAATCAAAAGAAGCACTCGCATGAAGCACTTGCTTAATTGCTTTTTCAGCTTGACCATTTGTCAGACCAAAGCCAAATTTTGAATCATCCTGTCCAGTTAAAATATAATCATGTGTATGTGCTTCTATACCAGGTGTTACGCGAATTAAAACAGAAGCTTTTTCATTTCTTTCTATTAATATATTTTCTAATAAGTCAATTTCATAATAATTATCAATAACAAAGCAGCCGATACCATAATCAAGTGCCATATGAATTTCTTCTACGCTTTTGTTGTTTCCGTGAAAATGAATTCTTTCAGGAGGAAAATCCGCTTTAATCGCCGTATAAAGTTCTCCGCCCGAAACAACATCGAGTGATAAACCCTCTTCAGCCATTAATTGGTAAATTGCCACCGCAGAAAATGCTTTACTCGCATAAGCAACTTGTGCTTTTACACCTAACTCTTCAAATGTTTTCTTAAATCCTCTTGCTCGGTCACGGATTAGCGCTACATCATAAACGTAAAGAGGCGTACCATATTTTTCAGTAAGCTTTAAAGTGTCCACCCCACCAATTTCGAGATGTCCTTCTGCATTTACATTCATTGTTCCTAGCCGTTCAAACGTCACGCCAATCCCACCTTTACATTATAGATTTTTAAAAGTTCTTTTATATAGTAGCATACTAAGAAGGCGAGCGACAATAACTATCTGAAAATATTATCAAATACATAAAAAACTCAGCCTAAATCCATTATCTTCTTACTCCAGAAAATAACGAACTTGGACTGAGCTTTGCTAACGATTATCTTATGAAATTTTAGCAACAATTGCTTTTACATATTGTAAAAATGTGCTGCGAACTTGCTCTGTTGTTTCAATAACTTCTGTATGAGAAAGTGGTTGGTCCAGAATTCCAGCCGCCATATTGGTAATACAAGAAATACCAAGCACTCGTAGCCCAGCATGATTAGCAATGATTACTTCTGGTACAGTAGACATCCCAACCGCATCTGCTCCAAGTGTGCGCATCATTTGAATTTCAGCAGGGGTTTCATAAGTTGGACCACTGAATCCAGCATAAACACCTTCGCGAATAGTTATATCCAGTTCTTGCGCGATAAGTCTTGCCTCTACACGTAAAGCCAAGTTATAAGCTTCTGACATATCTGGGAAACGCGGACCAAAATGATCATCATTTGCTCCAATAAGTGGGCTCGTTCCAGTAAAGTTGATATGATCAGAAATCAACATTAAATCTCCAGCGGAATATAGTTCATTCACGCCTCCAGCAGCATTCGTAACCACAAGAATTTCTACGCCAAGCTCTTTCATAACACGAACTGGGAACGTAACATCTTGCATAGAATAACCTTCATAAAAATGGAAACGTCCTTGCATTGCAACAACTTCTTTTTCTTCTAGCTCACCAAAAACAAATTGTCCAGCATGTCCTTCTACTGTTGAAACAGGAAAATGAGGAATTTCGCTATAAGAAAGTTTTGTAGGATTCTTTACCTCATCTGCAAGTACACCTAAACCTGATCCAAGAATCAAACCAATTTTTGGTGTTCCAGCATAACTCTCTCTAATTTTTGCAACTGCTTCATTTACTTTTTCTAAACTCATTTTTGTTCCTCCCTTTTCCTATTTCAAGTCTTTTAAGAAACTTTTTCCATATTCAGGCATTTTTACATCAAAATTGTCAGCAACCGTTGCGCCAAGATCAGCGAAAGTTTTGCGCAACTCTAATTCTGAACCGCCATTTTTGAAACGTGGTGAGTATACAAGTAATGGAACAAATTCACGCGTGTGATCAGTACCCGTATAAGTTGGGTCATTTCCATGATCAGCTGTAATAATTAATAGGTCATCCTCTGTCAATTTTTCCATTACTTCTACTAAACGGCCATCAAAATCAACGAGCGCATCCGCATAACCTTGAGGATCACGGCGATGTCCGAAAAGCGCATCAAAATCAACCAGATTAAGGAAACTCATTCCATTAAAATCTTTATCTAATACAGCAATAAATTGATCCATTCCGTCCATGTTTGATTTCGTACGGATAGATTCCGTTACACCTTCCCCATCAAAAATATCTGAAATTTTACCAATTGCAATCACATCTTTACCACCATCTTTTAAAGCATCCATTACAGTTGGTTTAAAAGGTTTTAGCGCATAGTCATGACGGTTTGGTGTTCTAACAAACGCACCTGGTTCCCCGACAAATGGACGTGCAATTATGCGACCAAGCATATAAGGATCATCTAGTGTAATTTCCCGACAAAATTCACAGATCTCGTATAATTCTTCTAAAGGCACCACATCTTCATGAGCCGCAATTTGTAAAACAGAATCAGCCGATGTGTAAACAATTAGGGCGCCAGTTTTCACATGTTCTTCTCCGAGTTCAGCCATGATTTCTGTACCACTTGCAGGTTTATTCCCGATTACTTTTCGACCAGTTTTTTCTTCAATTTGGTTGATTAAATCATCAGGAAATCCATCCGGAAATACGCGGAAAGGTGTATCAATATAAAGTCCCATAATTTCCCAGTGACCCGTCATAGTATCTTTACCATTAGAAGCTTCTTGCATTTTCGTATAGTATGCAAGTGGTTTTTCAGCTTTTTTAATTCCGTCGATTTCGCGGATATTGGATAAACCTAATTTACCCATCTCCGGCATGTTTAAGCCACCAACATGTTTCGCAATATGTCCAAATGTATCTACATCAAAATCACCAAACTTAGCAGCATCTGGTGCTTCTCCAATACCAACTGAATCCATTACAACTACATGTACTCGTTTAAATTTATCTGGCATATTTATTCATCCTTTTCAACTATATTTTTTAAGCGCGCGGGTGAAATTGTTTGTACACATCTTTTAGGCGCAGCTTTGTTACGTGTGTATAAATTTGTGTAGTGGAGATGTCGGCATGGCCAAGAAGTTCTTGTACCGACCTTAAATCAGCCCCATTCTCAAGCAAATGGGTGGCAAATGAATGACGCAAAGTATGCGGTGTAATCGGCTTTTCAATACCTGATTCTTTCGCAATTCCTTTTAAAATCTTCCAGAAACCCTGTCTTGTAAGACCTTGACCATGGTGATTCAAAAAAACAAAATCATTTCGATACTTTGGCCTTCTGAGCTTTGGCCTTGCCTCTTCTAAATATTGCTCCAACACAGTGGTTGCCGTCTTGCCAAGCGGGATAATTCTCTCTTTATCGCCTTTACCAATAGTTTGAATGAAACCCATATGAAGATGCAAATCGTCCATTTTAAGTCTGACAAGTTCTGTTACCCGAAGCCCCGTCGCATATAAAATTTCCATCATTGCTTGATCTCTAAGACCAAGTGGTGTACTTATATCCGAGGAACTTAGCAACTTTTCAACATCATCTAGGTTTAAAACTTTCGGTAAGCTTTGTGCTTGTTTAGGTGTTTCAATTTGGATCATTGGATCATGTGACATTTTTCCGTCATGCATTAAATAATGGAAAAACGATCGCAAGGAAGCAATGTATCGCGCTACGCTTCTTGCTGACTTTCCCTCTTGTCTAGCAAACGCCATAAATCCTACTATGTCACTTCTTTCCAGTATATTTGGATCTGTCAAATTCTTAGAAGTCTCCATATAAGAAACAAAATAGCGTAAATCTCGTTGATATGCTTTGATTGTATTAGCGGATAAGCCTTTCTCTACAATTAAAAAATGTAAAAAATCTTCAATTAAATCATTCATAAGCATTTCCTCCACAAGTCCTATTCTACCATGTTCCACTCCCACTGAAAACGTTTAAGTAATAGAAAAAAACTTGTAATACTTTTCGCGCAATTCAGTCCATCCTTTTAAACATAAAAAAAGTTTGAGATTTATGATCCCAAACTCAGCTATTATTCTTTTTTGATTTTTGTCTGCAATCTGCGCATACTCCTTGGAAAGTTAAACGATGGTCTTTCACGAGAAAATTCCATTTTGATTCAACGATTTTTTCCACATCTTCAAGTAAGTCTTCTTGAATTTCTTCTACAGACCCACATTCCAAACAAACAAGATGATGATGGAAATGTTTAGCTCCCTCTTGTCTCAAATCATAGCGAGATACGCCGTCGCCAAAATTAATTTTATCTACTACACGTAGTTCTGTTAATAACTCTAATGTTCTGTATACAGTTGCAAGGCCAGTGTCAGGCGCAATGTCTTTCACACGCAAGAAAACTTCCTCAGCACTTAAATGATCTTTTTCATTTTCCAGTAAAACGCGAACAGTAGCTTCTCGTTGTGGTGTCAATTTATAACTAGCATCATGAAGTTGTGCTTTAATGCGGCCAATACGACCTTCCATTGTATTTCCTCCCTTGGTTGCTATGACAAGTTGTCGTTCTAAATTATCATCATTATCATTTAACAATAAATACAGTTTATAATAATTATAATTAAAATGCAAGTTCAAAATTCACTTTTCACGTTAAAAATGGCACGTAGTCAATTCCTATTACTTATGTTTACTAAGATATCACAAAAGCAATAGGCTGTCTACAATGATTATCAATTACTGTACAATTTCTCGTTATTAATAATAATTATTATTTAGCTTTAGCAAGAAGGAACAAGAAATATGGTGCACCGATGATTGCCACAACAATGCCTGCAAATATTTCAGAAGGTTGGATAATCAAACGGCCTATCGTATCAGCAAGTAATAATAATAGCCCCCCAGAAAGGGCTGCCGTAATCATTACCCAGCGATGCGATGAACCAACTAATTTTCTAGCAATGTGGGGGCCAATCAGACCAATAAAGGCAATTCCACCACTAACGGAGACACAAGCTGCTGCCAGACCAACAGCTACTATTAATAGAACAAATTTTTCACGTTCTACTCGAACCCCAAGTCCTGTCGCTACTTGGTCGCCAAATGAGAGTACATCAAGTGTTTTTACTTTCATAAAAGCAATCGCTCCTAAAATTAGTAACCACGGTAAAAGCGCAAATACATATTGCCAACTGGATGCCCAAATATTTCCAGCCATCCATTCAGCATAACGTTGATAATTTTGCGGATCCAGTCGAACAGTAAGTAAAGTAATTAAAGCCGCAATCGCTGCAGCAACTGCAATACCTGTTAGTAGCAATCGATTAGGAAGTAACCCTTCACTTCTACTATAAGATAGGCCATACACCACAAACGCAGTTAAAATCGCTCCTATAAATCCAATCAACGGCATAAATAAAACCGGCACATCCATTGTAGATGGAAAGAAGGAAATATAAAGCATGACTGCCAAACCAGCTCCGTTGTTTATTCCCAAAATACCAGGGTCAGCTAGCCCATTGCCAGAAATCCCTTGCAAAATCGTCCCTGAAATCGCAAGCCCTGCGCCCACTAAAAGCGCAATGACAATGCGTGGTAATCGAAATTCAGTCACAATCAGTTGTGTCCCTGCATCTGCCATCCCAAAGAAAGATTTAATTACTTCTAAAAAAGGCAATTTCGAATAACCAGCATTAACACTATATGTAAATGTACAAATAATGAGCACACTTAAAATTATTAAAGTCCATATACGTCGCGACCTTTTCTGCTTTTCCGCAATAGTCATATACATTATAAGTTCCTCCTTTCTTTACGAGCTACATATAAGAAGAAAGGAACACCAATTAACGCAAAAATAACACTGATTGGCGTTTCATATGGTGGATTAATCGTCCTTGCAACAATATCTGCTGCTAAAGTCAAAAATGCCCCAACAACAGCCGAACAAGGAATAATCCAGCGATAATCTACCCCAACCAAAAATCGTACTAAATGTGGCACAATTAAACCAATAAAACCAACCGGCCCAACAACCGATACCGCCAGTCCAGCTAAAATTAAAACGACCACCATAGAAGCTATTTTAACAAAAGTCGTTTTTTCACCTAATCCAACTGCAATATCGTCCCCTAAACTTAAAATCGTAATCGATTTACTTAACAAAATCGCCGCAATCAGTGCTCCAAGTAACCATGGCCACATCGCTGCAAGCTGGCTCCATTTTACTCCAGCAACACCACCAGCATACCAAAATGCTAAATCTTGACTTAGCTGAAAATAGATAGCGAGCCCTTCACTAAGTGCAGTGAGAAGCGAACTTACTGCCGCACCAGCAAGTACTAAGCGTGTTGGCGACATCGCACTCCCAGCAATCGAACTCACACCAAATACCAAGAATGCTCCAATCGCTGCACCAACAAAAGAAAATAAAATCAAATAGTTATAACTAAGCCATGGCATAAACGCAAAACAAATCGCTACCATAAAAGTTGACCCAGCATTCAATCCAAGTAAGCCTGAATCAGCCAGTGGATTTCTTGTAATTCCCTGCATAATTGCTCCAGCTACCGCAAAAGCAGCCCCAATAGCCATATCTGCAATAACTCGAGGAACACGTAAACTCCGGATAATCTGATGCTCCGTATCCGTACTATTATAATGAAAAAGTGCATCCCAAACTGTACTTAAATTAATATCGGCCGCTCCAACCGCAATTCCGAACAACGCAAGAATGAGAAGCAGTAAAATCCCGCCCGATAGTATAAATTTAGCAACAGTCGGTCTAGTATTCATTTTTATCTGTTTTGACTTAACCATCTGCACATGTTCCTTCCATCTAAATTATCCGCTCAAATCAAGTGATAATAATTATCAATCGCAAGGAAAATTATATCAATATCATTCACTAAGCGCAATCTTTAGTTGGATTCAAGTAACTTCTCTACGATAATATCCAACTGCCCTTCTACCGCTAACGGATCATAGTAAAACATTGTATCAAAGTCCATTTGGTACACTTTCCCTGCTTTAAAAGTGGGTAAGTTTTTCCAAATCGGTGAGTTAGTTAAATCTTTTAATGTTTTCTCACCATCTTTTGCTTCACCTGAAGAAGTATTCGTTACGAACATTCTATCCGCTGCAAAATCAGGTAAAACTTCAAGTGAAATTTTTTGCCAATCTTGTCCATCCAGAACATCTTTTTGGATTTTCGTTGGTGCTTTTAGTTGTAAAGCATTATAAATCGCTTGACCACCGCGTCCCATATTTTGTCCCATCACATAAAAATCTTTATCTTGTACTTCATAAATTCCCACTGTTTCATTTGGATCTAATTTTTCTGCTAATTTCGCTCTGCTGTCTTTGGCTTTTTGATGGAATTTATCCAACCACTCTTCTCCAGCTTTCTTTTCACCTACTAAATCTGCAATTTGGCGTACATCTTCTTCCACATTTTTAGAAGTCGCATAAGGAATCAAGACAGTAGGAGCAATTTTAGACATTTTTTCAAACTCATCTTCATTAGAAACAACAATTAAATCAGGCTTTAATTCAGCAACTTTTTCCACTGAAACTGGATCGCCAATATCTGCAATTCCATCCACTTTTCCTTTTAAAAATGGATTTTCCATTTGTTTTGCTCTAGCACCAACTGGTTTCATTCCAAGTAATACTATATTTCCTAAGTATTCCGACGCTACAATCCGTTTTGGATGAGCAGGAATTTCTACTTTCTTCCCATTCGCCATTGTATATGTACGCATCTCGACTTTATCACTTCCAGCCGATTTGTTATCCCCACAAGCAGTCAAAACTATGGTTGTTAAAAGCATTAATACGAGTAACATGATACCCTTTTTCAAACGAATCCCTCCTGTAATTGATAATAATTCTCAGTTAGTATAGCAACTTTCCTCATAAAGTGCAAATCATCACTTGCATCTTTGCTATAAAAACTCTATACTTAACCATTGAGAATGATTATCACCTTAACTTTAAATTGGAGCGATGAAAATGAAAGACCTTCATACAGAAAACTTACAAATTTCATACGACAAACGAATCATTGTTGATGGTTTAGATATAGCCATTCCAGCTAATAAGATAACCGCCTTAGTTGGCGCAAACGGTTCTGGGAAATCGACTATTTTAAAAACGATGTCCCGCTTAATGAAACCTAGTAAAGGTGCTGTTTATTTGGACGGTAAAACGATTCATAATGAACCAACAAGAGAAGTTGCCAAACAATTAGCTATTTTGCCACAAAATCCTTCTGCACCTGATGGTTTGACGGTATTTGAATTAATTTCGTATGGTCGTTCTCCTCATCAAAGTAGTTTTAAATCCATCACTGCAAAAGATCGGGAAATCATTTTCTGGTCATTACGTGTCACTAATTTAACAGAATTTGCCGATCGACCAATTGATAGTTTATCAGGTGGACAACGCCAACGAGCTTGGATTGCAATGTCGCTGGCTCAAGAAACAGACGTTTTATTCCTTGATGAACCAACGACTTTTTTAGATATGACCCATCAACTAGATGTGCTTAATTTATTGAAACAATTAAACCAATCAGAAAACCGTACTATCGTTATGGTTGTTCATGATTTAAATCACGCCTCTCGTTACGCACACCATATGATTGCTATTAAAGAAGGAAAAGTAGTTGCTGAAGGTTCACCAGCTAATGTAATGACCGAACAAACATTAGAAGATGTTTTTAATATCAAAGCAGATATTTTGATTGATCCACGCAGCGGCGTCCCTCTTTGTCTCCCGTACGAAACTTGTAATGGATGCGAAATTGTAAAGGAGCTTGATTCCATTGCCAAATGAAGTATATGATGTCACCATTATTGGCGGCGGTCCAATTGGACTTTTTTCCGCATTTTATAGTGGCCTACGTTCAATGAAAACTAAAATAATTGATGCGGAACCAGCTGTTGGTGGCAAAGTCCGTTACTTTTTTCCCGAAAAAATTATTCGCGACATTGGTGGTATTCCAGCTATTACTGGTGAAAATCTTGTTGCAAATTTAAAAGAACAAGCCGAGACGTTCCATCCAACTATTGTTTGTAATGAGCGTGTAGTGGATGTGACTAGATTAACGGATGGTACTTTTCAATTAATCACTCATAATGGTTCCATCCATTTTTCTAAAACAATTGTTATCGCAACAGGTAGTGGAACTTTTGAAGTAAATAAACTGGAAGCATTACATGTGGAGGATTTTCCACTAGCGATTCATTACGATGTGAAAAATATCGAGCAATTTCGAGATAAAGTTGTTGCCGTTTCCGGTGGAGGAAATTCAGCTATTGACTGGGCCCAAACACTTGAGCCAATCGCTAAACAAGTACATCTTATTTATCGCGGAGAAGATTTTAAAGCACATGAAGAAAGCGTTCGTGAACTTAAAAACTCTCGCGTCAAAATTCATATTCACCATGAAATCCATGAATTATTTGGAACGAACAACCAGCTAGCTGAAATAAGTGTTATTTGCAATCAAACACAAGCTACTAAAACTATTGAAACAGAAGCACTCTTCATTAATCATGGAGTGAAAGTAGATCTTGGAACGATGGCTGAGTGGGGATTCGAACAAGCTGATTTTGGTATCGTTGTAGATGATGAAATGAAAACGACTGTCCCTGGCATTTTTGCTTGTGGAGATAGCGCCACATATCCTCGAAAACTTCGCATTATTGCAGCTGGATTACATGAAGGGCCGATTGCGATTAATAGCGCAAAAAAATATTTAGAACCAACTGCTGCTGATGAAGCAATGATCAGCACTCACCACGAAAGCTTTATTGGTTAAAAAAAGGATTTGGGCTCACTCGCCCAAATCCTTTTTTTCATCACATATACCAAATTCAACAATTCGCATCATTTCCGTAAATTCATTCGCAAGCGGAATAAAGTCATCCATCGTCGCATCTGGATGATGTTGTAAATAAATCGTGCTTTTCTCTGTAATATATTGAAAGAGAGCCGCCATCACTTTATGTGTCGCATCCATATTTACACCTTTTTTTAACTTCATTTCACTTAAAACTTGATTCATTTGCGCTTTTGATTGCTCTATTGCTTTATCAAAAAAGCCATCTAATTTACCTTTTAATTCCGTTGGTGGGTTACCATAAGCTTGCATAATCAAGCCAAATACTGCTGGATATTTACGATTAAAATCCAGTTTCATCTTCGTGGACCAAATCGCCATCTCAACAAAATCTGCCCAGGGTTCTCTTTCCAAACTTACTTCATTCGCTGCAAAATCAATCGCATAACTCACAGCTGCAATATAAAGTTTTTCTTTAGAACCAAAATAGTGAAAGATAAGCCCTTTAGACACTTCAGCTTTCGCGCAAATTTTATTCGTACTAGCCGCTTGATAACCTTTTTCCGTAAATTCTTCCATCGCTGCATCTAAAATTTTTACTCGTTTTTCATCCATTACACTTTCAAATCCTTTTTGTTATAAAGAATAAAAGTGGCCGCTACCATAACGATAATCACGCTACAAGAAATCATCACATTTGTTCCAGAGATTCCTTTATCCATAATTTCTGAAGGAATCGCGTAATTGATTGGGGAAAAGTATTTGAAAAAATCCACCTTATCATTCAAACCAGCCATAATCCCTAAAATATATGTTAAAAAAACGAGCGCAAGTGCGACTGGAGAGGCTTGCTTTGCTGATCGAAGCACTGCAGAAATCATAAAACCAACGCTCATAAATACGACAGCCACGATTAACTCGCTAGAAAACACCCGTCCAAGCTCCATCACTAAATTGCCACTACTTACCCCACTTGGCTTCAAGAAAAGAACAAGGATTACAGATGCAATAAATGTAATTGCCCAAAAAGCTACAAACGATAACAAATTTCCAATCATTTTCCAAAAAACAAGACTAGTTCTAGTAATCGGCTGGGCATATAAAAACTCAATTGTACCATCTGTTTCTTCTTTTATTAAGGCTTGCGCACCTATTAACGCCGCATAAACACATGCCGCAATAAATATATATTGAAAAACATAAGCAAAATAAGCATCAATATTTGTTAAATCCGCCATTGAATCCATATGCAAAATTTTCATCATATCTTGCGGAAGAGCATTCATTTTCGTATTGACCAAGTCTTGCATCCCACTACTCTGCATACTAGGGAAGAAAGCCATGAAAACACCTAAAATCACTATCACTACAGCAGACCAAACGACTAAACTTTTTATCCGCGTTTTCCACTCAATGTGTAAGATATTCACTTGATTTCTCCCCCTTCATATAGCGTCATAAATTTATCTTCTAATTCTTGATTCGTAATCGTTAAATCAGTAATTTCTTTTTCTTGTAACAAAGGCAAAATCGTTTTAATGTCTTCATCAAAAATAAGGCGTGCTTTCCCGTTTTCCTTTTCAATAATTCTTGCACCTGCGTTCGTCAATTTTTCTAGAGGCAGATGGCTTCCTTTTAGTACAATTACTTTACCTGTCATTTGTTGATTAGCGATATCTTCCACAGCAATAATATTTCCACTACGAATAAATGCAGCTCTTGTGCAATATTCCTGAACTTCCCGTAAATTATGACTAGAGAGGAAAATGGTCATCCCTGCTTTGTTTTTCTCTGTCATTTCTTTAAATAGATGATGTTGCATTAAAGGATCTAATCCATTGGTCGGTTCATCCAAAATGAGTAGATGTGGTTCGGTTATTAGCCCAGCTACCACAGCCACTTTTTTCTTATTTCCAAGTGACATTTCGCCAAAGCGTTTTTTAGGATCAATCGAAAACATTTCAAAATATCTATTCATTTTTTGAGTCGCATTTTCAATATGATGGAAACTCGCAGCATAATGGATAATATCATTAGCTGTCATTTGTGGATAATAGCGCACTTCACTTGGTACATATCCGACCATTTTTTTAATTTCAGCTGAATCTTTGACAACATCTTTTCCAAATACGGTTGCCCTTCCACTAGTTGCAAAAATAAAATTCAGCAAGACTTTGATCGTTGTTGATTTCCCCGCTCCATTTGGCCCAATAAAACCATATAATTCCCCTTCATTTACAGACAAATTCACATTTTCAATTGCTCGCTTTTTATGATAATTTTTTGTGAGCGACTCCACTTTAATTGCTTCCATGTTCTCTCCTCCGCACTCATATTGACCACTAAGTCAACTTGAGTATATCACTTTTGACCAGGTAGTCAATCAATAACCACACTATATTTTTTACAGTTCTAAATCTCACTTCACATAGGAGCAACTAAAATCAGTAAAAGCAATTAAATTCCTATTTTCCATACGTTTTTAGACTCAGAAATACAACTTTCAGCCAGTTATTACTAATTTCACTAAGCGCCCTATCCTGCATAGGATAATCCTATTTCTGGTGCCATAATATATTTTGGGGGTCGCTAGCACTTTCAACAAGAAGGAGCATTTTTTATGGACCAGTCAGCATAAAAAAAATAACCACTCATAAACTTCGGACGCTTTAGTGGTTATTTTTATAACATATTAAATTGGCTGTCAACTTAAATGGGCTTATATTTCAAAGTCATGTTACCACATGGCTCTCTATTATTAGCTAATTCCAGTCTTTTTTCCAAGTTTTAACAAATAAAAGTTCTACATTATTTAAATGTTTTCTTCTATTAAAAGCTGTAATTTCCAATACTGCATCGCATACATTGTTTTAGCATCAAGAATAAGTTGTTGCTCGATTAATTGATTTGCTTCTTCTGGAGTTACTTTTACTAAATTAATAAATTCATCAGCATCCTGGGCTAGCGGTTGCTCGATTTTCCGAAGATCTTTCGCTACATAAATATGTAAAAGTTCATCAGCAAATCCAGGTGATGTATAAAAAGAAGTTAAATAAGTTAAATCATCTGACTGAAAACCAGTCTCTTCTTCTAATTCGCGTTTTGCGGTTATAAGAGGATCTTCTCCTTGCTCGATTTTACCAGCGGGTATTTCAATAATGGTTTTTTCTAGCGGTTTTCGAAATTGTTCTACTAAATACATTGCTCCATCCGCTGAAAAAGGAATGATTGCAACGGCTCCTGGATGTTTAACAATTTCGCGCTTGCTTTGTTCTCCATTTGGCAACTCTACATCATCTACTTGCAACTGAATAATATTACCACTAAAAATCTTTTCTGTGTGCAGTGTTTTTTCGTTTAAAGAATCCACCTATGTCACCTACTTCTCGTTTTTTTTCATTATAACATAACTAAGTCCGAGTTTAATTTACATCGCACGACTGATAACATCTATTTTCTAATTATGGTATGATAAGAACAAATAAAGGGCATTTTCTAAAATAGAATAAATCATGCAACTTGCCTAGATTTCACTTACAAAATATACTTAAATGGTAGGTTATTTTCCACCAAACTTTATTTTTAGAAAAATATACAATAAGAAAAGCGGACCTTTTAAATAGGTACTTAAAGGAGAAGATGTATAATGACCGTTTTTAAAAAGATATTAGCATTCACAGGTTCTATTTTACTTGTCATTATTTTGGGTGGTATTCTAACTTCACTTATCCAAAGTGGCTTGGTAATTGCAACAATAGTTATCGCAGTTGCAGCTATCCTATTTTTCTTTTCATCTAAAGCTGGGGACCGAGCGCAAATGATTGCCACCGGATTAACCAAGAAAGAATATAAATATATTCGTACTAACTTAGAAGAAGCTCGCGTGAAAATCATTCGTCTTCAAAAAATCATGACACAAAACAAAGCATTATATTCTTTCCAAGAACGTAATAAAACACTTCTACTTACCAAAAGAATTTACGGTATTGTAAAAGATGAACCAAAACGTTTTTATGAAGCAGAAGATTTCTTTTTCTCCCATCTTGATTCGTTGGTAGAACTAACTGAAAAATATGCTTTCTTAGAAAAACAACCAGTAAAAGATAAGAAAATTTATCAAACACTTTCTGACACACGCACGCTTTTAAATGATTTAAGCCGCGTGATTGAAAAGGATTTATTCACACTTTTAAATCAAGATGTAAACAATCTCGATTTTGAATTAGAAGTAGCAAAAAACTCCATTTCTAAACAGAAAAAGAAATTTGAAAGGGGTACAAAAGATGACCGAGAACAAGCCAAGTGAAGAAACCAATGAATTAAAAGATTTAGTTGTTGAAAAAGAGTTTAACCAAACATTAGATGACCTACTTGCTAACCCTTTTGGATCAGACGGCGAAACTGCTGCAAATATCGTCAATAGTGAAACAGATGCGGCTCCCCGTTTAGTAGATATGCTTACCGAAACAAATAAGAAACAAGCTTTAGAACTGTCTAAACAGATCGAACCAGGAAATCAATCAGCCATTCTTGGTTACGGAGCCCCTGCTCAAGCTAAACTTCATGATTTTTCACATTCCATGTTAGCACATGTGCAAAAACAAGATGTCGGTCCAATTGGCGATATTATTAGTGATTTAATGTATCGTTTACAAGAAGCTGACCCTGATGAACTAGCAGCTCGTAACAAAAATGTCTTTACAAAAATGTTCCACCGAGTAAAACAATCTATCAATGAAATTACTTCTAAATATCAAAAAATTGGTACCCAAATTGACCGCATCGCGTTGAAACTGGAACACTCCAAAAAGCGTTTAATGGAAGATAACTCTTTCCTTGAACAGCTTTATGATAAAAATAAAGATTACTTCCAAGCATTAAATATTTACATTGCTGCCGGAGAATTAAAGTTAGAAGAAATTAATACAAAAATGCTCCCAGAACTTCGCAAAAAAGCTGAACAAACTGGCGATCAAATGGATTATCAAGAAGTAAATGACTTAACTCAATTTGCGGATCGTCTTGATAAACGTGTTTATGATTTACGATTAAGCCGTCAAATTACTATCCAACAAGCGCCACAAATACGATTAATCCAAAACACAAACCAAGCACTTGCTGAAAAAATCCAGTCTTCCATTATGACTGCTATCCCACTTTGGAAAAACCAAGTGGCCATTGCGCTCACCTTGCTTCGTCAACAACAAGCCGTGGCAGCTCAGCGTCAAGTTTCTGAAACGACCAATGAACTTCTAAAACGAAACGCCGATATGTTGAAAACAAATGCAATCGAGACCGCGCGTGAAAATGAAAGAGGTATTGTGGATATCGAAACACTTAAAGAAACCCAATCTAGCTTGATTGAAACCTTACAAGAAACACTTAAAATCCAACAAGAAGGCCGTGCTAAACGCGCCGTAGCTGAAAAAGAACTTGTTACAATGGAACAAGAACTTAAAGACCGTTTACTAGAGATGAAATAAAAAGGCTGGCGCCAAATGGGCGCTAGCCTTTTTTTATAAACCTTCTAATCGTAAATTTTCAAAATAAACAGGTTTTAGATTAGTTACTGTAAGTCCAATTAACCGAATACTATCTTGTCCAGTGTAGCTTTCTCTTAAAAGAAGCGCCGCAGCTTGATAAATCTGATTAGCATCATTGGTATATTCGTTCAAAGTAAGACGTTTTGTAATAGTTGTGAAGTCACTATAGCGTAGTTTTAAAACTACTGTCTTGCCGTGCTTTTGTAACTTAATGAGCCGCGCTTCTACTTTTTTGGCGAACTGCATAAGACTTTGTTCAAGTATTCGACTATCCAACACATTAAATTCAAAAGTGGTTTCTTTTCCGACTGATTTGCGATCACGATGCGGATTCACAATGTTGTTAGAGCGACCACGAACATGCCGATATAAATGATAGCCATGTTTGTGTAATTCGCGAATAAGGTCCCACTCACTCCACTTCTTCAAATCTGCTCCTGTTTCAATCCCAAGCCGATGTAATTTCTCAGCTGTTACTTTTCCTACCCCATAAAATTTTGTCACTGGAATTTGTTCTAAAAATGCTTCTGCTTCTTCTGGGGCAACTACTGTCATTCCTGCAGGTTTTTTAAAGTCAGAAGCAATTTTGGCAATGAATTTATTGAAGGATACACCGGCAGAAGCGGTTAAGCCAAGTTCATGATAAATAGTCTGTTGGATATCACGTGCAACCATTGTGGCGGATTTCATTCCTTTTTTATTTTCAGTCACATCTAGATAAGCTTCATCTAAAGAAAGAGGTTCGATAATATCCGTATATCTGGAAAAGATTTCGCGGATTTGATTAGAAACTTCGACATAGTGAGCCATATTACCATGAATAAAAATGCCATTTGGACAGAGTTTAGCGGCTTGGCGAGTTGGCATAGCTGAATGCACTCCGAATTTTCGCGCCTCATAAGAACAGGTTGCAACAACCCCGCGCTTATTAGGATCTCCTCCAATAATAAGTGGTTTCCCACGAAACTCAGGATGATCACGTTGTTCTACAGAGGCATAAAAAGCGTCCATATCAATATGAATAATTTTTCTACTCGTATCCATAACAGCACCCCTCACCAAAAATCGAACAAACGTTCTTAATCAATTATATACCCTCACCTAAATAATTACAAGAAAAAAATACCCCTAGTTACAAGGTATTTACTTCTTTATTATTTTTTTAAAAACGCGCCTTTTCCGAAAAATTCTATGACTTGAGGCATAACTTGATAAAGCCGTGTCGCGATATTCATTACAAAAGGTAAATTGATTTCGCGACGTTTCGTTCCCATAATTTCCACTGTTTTTCGAGCAACTTTTTCTGGTTGTAAAACTAATTTTCCGACTGTCTCTAAATAGTTACCTGATTTATCTGCCACATCAAAAAAATTTGTAGCAATAGGACCCGGATTGATGGTAGTGACATTAATTTTATCTGGTATCAATTCTAAGCGAAGCGCATTGGAGAAACCAAGTACTGCATATTTCGTTGCAGAATATACGGTTGATTTTGGTGTTGCAATTTTGGCTGCTTGAGAGGCTATGTTAATAATATGGCCTGATTTACGTGCTTGCATTTGCGGTAAGATAAGCTGAGTTAATTGAATTAAACCTAATACATTCGTGTCAAACATTTTTTCAATAGTCTCAAAAGGGATATCTACTGCGTTTTCAAATAAACCAAAACCTGCACAGTTGACTAAAACATCGATTTGATACAATTTATTTATCTCTGCACTAACTTGTTTTACTTGCTCAAAATCTGTCATATCAAGGGTAAAATAAGTAGCCTCTACTGAAAAATTGTTACTTATTTCTTTTTGTAACTCTATTAATTTTTCTGTACTTCTTGCTGTAATGATAACATTAGCACCAGATGCGGCAACTTGTCTTGTGATTTCTGCTCCAAGCCCATTAGAAGCACCTGTAATTAGTACTGTTTTATTCTTTAAAAATGCGTTCATTTGTCACTCTCCTACCTCGAAAACAGCTAAATCATAGGCTATTTCGGTATTTTCAAAAACAGACTTTGCTTCTATTAATAATGCTTTACTTGCATCTCGGTCATATCTGGAACTGATATGAGTTAAAATTAATTTTTTCACATTGGCTTTTTTGGCAAGATTAGCAGCTTGAAGCGTTGTAGAGTGCATGTATTCTCCTGCCATCTTTCCTTTATCGCCTTCAAATGTAGCTTCATGCACTAAAATATCGGCATTTAATGCTAATTCAAGTTCACTTGCAGTTTCTTTTGTATCACCAAAAATACTAATAATTTTTCCTTTTTGCGGCTCACCAATGTAGTTCTTACCATCAACTACTCGACCATCCTCTAATTCAACAACTTCGCCATTTTTTAGCTTTTGGAAAATAGGTCCTGCTTCGATACCCTCAGCTTTTAATTTTTCTGCATTGAGTGCCCCTTGTTTATCTTTTTCAACAATCCGGTAACCAAAACTCCGAACACCGTGTTCTAAATCATCTGCAATAACAGAAAACATCTTATCTTCAAAAATTAAACCTGGCTCAATTTCATTAAAAATAATTTTATATGTAAGTCTAGTTCCACTTAATCTTAAAGAAGTTTCTACATATTCGGCAATTCCAGCAGGTCCATATATTGTGATTGTAGAGTCGCCACCTTGAAATGAACGGCTACTTAATAAACCTGGTAAGCCAAAAATATGGTCGCCATGCATATGTGTAATGAATATTTTTTCTAGTTTACTTAATTTAATTTGACTACGCATGATTTGGTGCTGTGTCGCTTCTCCGCAATCAAATAACCAGATTGTTTTTCGTTCATTGAGCATTGAAAGTGCAATGGATGTGACATTACGGCCTCTTGACGGTACGCCAGCTCCAGTTCCTAAAAAAACAAGTTCCATATTTCGTTTCAGTCCCTTCCCAGTTCGTGTCTTATTTTATCACATTCTTAAACGAACGGGAAATAAACATTTTTGCCTTAAAACCCTTATAATTCAGAAATAACTGTCAAATTAAAAAAATATTAGAACCAAACAGTTGCACAAATGCTTCTTTATGGATAAAATAGTATGGACTAATGAGGAAAATTAATAGCTCATTTAATAAGGCCTTTTTTTGTGGGGTTCTTTTCAAACTAAGAAATCTTTTTCTTAGCAGTTAATTTTTTGCCATTAAGAGAATAAGAAAGAGGGTAAATGACGTATGACAGATGAGTTAGAACAAAAAGCATTGATTACTATTTTTGGCGGTACGGGAGATTTGGCAAATCGCAAACTTTACCCTTCGTTATATCATTTATATAGTAAGGGATCTCTTGGCGACAATTTTGCTGTTATTGGAACGGCTCGTCGTGAATGGAGTAACGATTTCTTCCGTGATAAAGTAAAAGAGTCTATTAAAGACATTGATGGTTCCGAAAAAGACGCGGATGCCTTTGCTTCTCATTTCTACTATCAATCCCATGATGTAACAAATAAAGAATCTTATGTAACTTTAAAAGATTTGTCTGATGAGCTAGATGCTAAATATGAACTAGATGGTAATCGTCTTTTCTATCTTGCAATGGCGCCAAATTTCTTTGGGACTATCGCAAGCCGTATTAAATCGGAAGGTTTTGTAGATACAAAAGGTTTCCATCGTTTAATTATCGAAAAACCTTTTGGACATGATTTAGCTAGCGCGGAAGAATTAAATAATTCCCTTCGCCAAGCATTTAATGAAGATGAAATTTATCGTATTGATCATTATTTAGGCAAAGAAATGATTCAAAATATCTCGGTCATTCGATTTGCTAATTCGATTATTGAATCGCTTTGGAACAATCGGTATATTGATAATATCCAAGTTACTTTGACAGAAGTGCTTGGCGTAGAGGACCGCGGACGCTATTATGACGAAAGCGGTGCACTTCGAGACATGGTTCAAAACCATATCTTACAAATCGTTTCCCTACTCGCGATGGAACCACCAATTAACTTATCGACACGCGAAATTCGACATGAAAAAGTGCGCGCGCTTCGTTCTTTACGTGTTTTTGAAGGAAAAGAAGTACATCAAAACTTTATCCGTGGACAATATGGTCCTGGTGAAGTGGATGGTAAAGAACTAAAAGGCTACCGTCAAGAAGACAATGTCGATCCACATTCGAATACAGAAACATTTGTGGCAGCCAAACTTGAAATCGACAATTTCCGCTGGGCTGGCGTTCCATTTTACATTCGTACTGGTAAACGTCTTGCGAAGAAAACTACACAAATCGCGATTCAATTCAAAGATGTGCCGCTAAACCTATTTGGTCATCAACAATCACTTGGTGGAAATGTCCTTGTTATTCATATCCAACCTGATGAAGGTATTACTCTTCATCTAAATGTGAAAGAGCCTGGACAAGGAATGGTTACGATGCCAGTTAATTTAAACTATGTTCATTCTTCTCCAGATGGTATGAATACACCTGAAGCATATGAAAAATTAATTCTAGACTGTTTGCGCGGCGATGCGACTTACTTCTCTCATTGGGATGAAGTATCACTTTCCTGGAACTTTATTGATCATGTGGCGGATGTTTGGACGAATACAAAAGATTATTTCCCTAATTATAAATCCGGCTCCATGGGTCCAAAAGAAGCAGACGAACTTATTCAACGCGACGGATTCCAGTGGTTCCCAATCGATTAATCAAAAAACCAGAAATATGGCTAAGTTAGCCTGTTTCTGGTTTTCTTTGTTTACTTGCAAAAGTTCCCTAGCATGTTAGAATAGAGAGGAAAACTAACTAGTTAAAGGAGCTCATATAATGGCTGAAAATATCGATGACTATCTTGAAAAAGGCATGTATGGGGCAAAAGAAATTAATCCCGCTGAGAAGAAGAAATATTTAGGAACTTACCGTGAACGAGTATTAGTCGCTCTTACAAAAGAAGAAGTTTTGACCCAAGAATATCTTCCAGAACTAGAAAAAGCAATACTAGAGAATAATGACTCCAAACTTCTCTTAAATGGATTACTGCATTACAATTCTTTACGCCCTTACATTAAGTTAGCGGAAAAATGTAAACATGAATTTTCCATCGTTAGTCGCTTAGAAGGTGAAACAGATATTTACCTCGTCCTCGCCTGTCAAAAAGCGGTAAACAAAGAAGATATTCATTTATATAAAGAAGAACCAGTAGAACAAGAAGAAGAACCTGTCTCTTTATTAGAGAAGGTTCGCAAATTGTTTCAATAATTTTCCGCGTACTATTTAGGAGGTTCATTTATGCTACATCTTATTGCCATATCACTCGCTATTTTGATGGCGTTACAAACCATATATTTCTTCATTCGAAAAAATATTAATATGGGTGTTATGTTTTTGCTCATTACTGCTGCCCTGCTTCTACTCAGCACCATCTAGTGGCGTATTTGTCTCGACGGCTTGCTTTAATTCGCGCTGCATAACTCCTATCCCTGTTGCCCCTTCAAGCGGAAAACTAAATAACTGTTTCCCGTCTGTAATACTCGCTAATAACCCTCTGAATTTTTTGCCGCCTAACATCGGTACTCGTTCAGTAGGGTTTATTTGTAGTTTTTGCCACTGCTTTTTTAGTTCCTCCATCTGAATGGTATTGTCATTTGTCCCTTGTATCGTAAAACGAACATCGTATGTTTCTGAAATAATATCATCTGGTCGTAAAAAGCCGTATTTAGGAGATAAAATTAAATAATCATTCGCAAATTGCTCTGCATAAGCTTTACTCAAACGATGAAAGGTTCCAGTGTAAACTTCTTTTGCTTTCATTGGACCAATATTTGGATATTTATCCCATATTTTCGGTTTTCCTGATGCGATAATTATCAGGTTTGTTTTATTGGATATTCCCACATCATCACGCTTCCTTGTCTCTCTTCGGTATCTTTTTCTTCTATATGTACGAAACGATTATGTTTTAACACTTGGATAGATGCCTCATTTTGCTCATAACATCTGGCAAATATACGAATAATGTTAGGCTGTTCCGCTAGCCAAGCAATCATTTCGCTAAGCGCCTCTGACATATAACCTTTATTTTGATATTCTGGCACTATACTATATCCTAGCTCTATTTCCCCAGTCTCATCAGGGTTTCCTTGACCACCAATTTCACCGATAATTTTATTTTCTTGTTTTAAAACGACTAAACGCGTCCATTTAATCATCCTATCGTCTTTTTTTACATTTTCTAGCACATATGGTAAATAAAAAAAGAAATCAATCCCCGGCCAGTCTGGGGACACTTGGTAGCCACTTGCTCTCTCTAAAGCTTCTGTTCCACCAATTGTAGCTTGAATCATTTCTAATGTGTAGTTAATCAAAATTAATCGATCTGTTTCCAAATTATCCACAGCAAAAACCCGACTTTCCTACTAATTTATTACTTTCAATTTAGCAGAATTGGATAGAAGAACGCAACTAATGTGTGATTTTTCTTCCAAATTATGAAGCAAATAGAAAAAACTATAAAAATAAAACTATTCTGACTATATGCTTGACCTTTCATTTTTGAATGCGCTTCCATTTGCATTATACTTTAATTATAAGACCAGGTACTAATTTGAAGTAAAAGTGTAAGTTGCTTGAATTGTGCAAACTGACGGAAAACTTTCAAAATAACAATTGACAATCGCCTGACAACCATATATATTAAATAATAACATAACATTTCTTGATATTAATTTTTTCAAAAATGTGCGACTAATCGGAAATCTAAAACCATTTAACGAAGGGGATAATGACTTATGAAAACGACCAAATCAGTCATTACAATTTTATTACTCTAGAAGGACTTTGAGCGCTGTAGAAATTTACAGTAGTTTGAGTCCTGTTTACGTTAAATGGGATTCTAGCAAAGCATCCCATTGTTTTCATCATTGGGGTGCTTTTTCTTTAGCTAGATTTCGAGTTTTCAAGCATAGAAAAGCACTTATCAAGCAGATAAATACTTAATCATATATATTAATGCCGCGCTATTTAGTGAATTCTAAAAATTCAGTGTCGGCAAATAATTCTTAATTAGAAATGGGGTAAATTCAAATGCGTAGTGACAAAATAAAAAAAGGTGTAGAACAAGCACCAGCAAGAAGTTTATTACATGCTACAGGTCAAATTAAAAGTCCAGGTGATATGGATAAACCATTTATCGCTATTTGTAATTCTTATATTGATATTGTTCCCGGTCATGTGCATTTGAGAGAACTTGCGGATGTGGCTAAAGAAGCAATTAGAGAAGCTGGCGGTATCCCATTTGAATTTAATACGATTGGTGTAGATGACGGAATTGCCATGGGACACATTGGTATGCGTTATTCCCTCCCCTCTCGTGAAGTTATCGCGGATGCAGCAGAAACAGTTATAAATGCACACTGGTTTGATGGGGTTTTCTATATCCCTAACTGTGACAAAATTACACCTGGCATGCTACTCGCTTCTGTCCGCACAAACGTACCTGCTATTTTCTGTTCTGGTGGTCCAATGAAAGCTGGGTTATCCGCTCATGGAAAAGCGCTCACCCTTTCTTCTGTTTTTGAAGCAGTCGGTGCATTCAAGGATGGCAGCATGTCACAAGAAGATTTTCTGGATATGGAAGCTAATGCCTGTCCGACATGTGGGTCTTGTGCAGGAATGTTTACAGCTAACTCCATGAATTGTTTAATGGAAATCCTTGGTATGGCTGTTCCTGGAAATGGTACTACGCTTGCTGTTTCCGATGCACGCCGCGAACTTATTAGAGAATCTGCTTTTCACCTAATGGATTTAGTAAAAAAAGATATTCGTCCTCGCGACATTATTACAAAAGATGCTATTGACGATGCATTTGCACTTGATATGGCAATGGGTGGTTCGACAAACACCGTATTACATACACTCGCACTTGCAAATGAAGCTGGTATTGAAGATTACGATTTAGAGCGTATCAATGATATTGCCAAACGCGTTCCCTACCTTTCAAAAATTGCACCTTCCTCTTCTTATTCTATGCACGATGTTCATGAAGCTGGTGGTGTTTCTGCTATCGTTAAAGAGCTCGTTGACCTTGGTGGCGCTATTCATCCAGACCGAATTACTGTTACTGGTAAAACTATTCGTGAAAATGTCGCCGATGCAAAAATTAACAATACCGATGTTATTCATCCTAAAGAAAATCCTTATAGCCCAGTTGGCGGACTTTCGATGTTGTTCGGTAATATCGCACCAAAAGGAGCTGCAATCAAAGTTGGGGGTGTAGATCCTTCCGTACAAGTGTTTAAAGGAGAGGCCATTTGCTTTAGTTCTCATGATGAGGCTGTTGAAGCAATAGATAACCATACTGTTCGTGAAGGTCATGTGGTTGTTATTCGCTATGAAGGACCAAAAGGCGGGCCAGGAATGCCTGAAATGCTGGCCCCGACGTCTAGTATAGTGGGCCGAGGTTTAGGAAAAGATGTTGCTTTAATTACAGATGGTCGTTTTTCCGGAGCTACTCGTGGTATAGCAGTTGGTCACATTTCACCTGAAGCTGCTGCTGGTGGCCCAATCGCACTCGTTCATGATGGTGATATTATCACAATTGATTTGCCAAACCGAACTTTAAATGTAGATGTTTCGGATGAAGTTTTAGAAGAGAGAAGAAAAGAATTACCGAAATTTAAAGCCAAAGTAAAAACTGGTTATCTTGCTAGATATACCGCTCTTGTAACTAGCGCACATACTGGTGGTATTTTGCAAATCCCAGAAGATTTAATCGACTAAAAAATGAGGTGATAAGCGTGATTGATACGACAAAAACAAATGAAAAAGCGACAAAAAAGGTAAATAAAAGTGGCGCAGAGCTGTTAATTGACTCCTTGAAAAAGCAACAAGTAGACATGATTTTTGGTTATCCAGGTGGCGCTGTTCTACCTCTCTATGATGCTTTTTATGACTGTGATATTCCCCATATTCTAACTAGGCACGAACAAGGAGCCATTCATGCTGCGGAAGGTTATGCTCGTGTAACTGGAAAACCAGGTGTTGTTGTTGTAACGAGTGGACCTGGTGCAACGAATGTATTAACTGGTATAGCAGATGCAATGAGCGATTCAATTCCGCTAGTTATTTTCACTGGACAAGTTCATACACCTGGAATTGGAAAAGATGCTTTCCAAGAAGCTGATATGATTGGGCTTACAATTCCAATCACCAAGTATAACTATCAAGTTCGCGATGTACGAGATTTGCCAAAAATCGTCAATGAAGCTTTTCATATCGCAAGTACTGGCCGAAAAGGACCTGTCGTCGTGGATATTCCAAAAGATATGGGCATTATCCAAACAGATACTGTTCGTCCAGATACGATAGATTTGCCGGGTTATCAACCGACTTATTCACCGAACCCACTTCAGCTCGAAAAATTAATGCAAGCTCTTTCTGCCTCAAGCAAGCCACTTATTCTTGCAGGTGCTGGAGTCAATCATTCTAGAGCTACAGCTGAATTACTCGAATTTGCTGAACGTTATCAAATTCCAATTGTTAATACACTCCTCGGCCTTGGAAGTTTTCCGCAAAGTCATGATTTATTCTTAGGTATGGGAGGAATGCACGGCTCTTATGCAGCAAATATGGCATTGACAGATTGCGATTTACTCATTAATTTTGGCTCAAGATTTGATGATCGTCTTGCAAGTGCGCCAAAAGAATTTGCCACTAAAGCAACTATTGCTCATATCGATATTGACCCTGCTGAAATTGGCAAAATTATTGAAACACAAATTCCAATCGTAGCTGACATTAATGAAACGCTTACTCAACTACTACAGATGGAACTCCCGGTTTATCCAGATACATCTCATTGGTACAAATTAAATATGACACGCAAAAATCGCCATCCTTTCCATTTTGACAAAACAAAAAAAGCAGAAATTAAACCACAGCGTGTGATTGAACTCATTGGCGAAATCACACAAGGTGAGGCGCTTGTTTCCACTGATGTAGGACAACATCAAATGTGGACAGCGCAGTTCTACCCTTTCCAATTTGATCACCAAATTATTACAAGTGGTGGTCTTGGCACAATGGGCTTTGGTTTTCCAGCAGCGGTTGGTGCACAACTTGCTTTCCCAGAAAAGACTGTAGTCGCAGTTGTTGGCGACGGCGGATTTCAAATGACCAACCAAGAATTAGCGATTTTAAACGATTATCAAATCAATGTTAAAACAGTTATTATCAATAATGGTTCGCTTGGAATGGTTCGTCAGTGGCAAGAGAAATTCCATGGTGAAAGATATTCTCATTCAATTTTTACAAGCCAACCAGACTTTGTTAAATTATCTGAAGCATATGGTGTCAAAGGTGTTCGTTTGACGAATCCTGAAACGCTTGAAAAAGATTTAAGAAAAGCATTCGCTCATCCGGGTCCAATTGTTATTGATGTTCATGTCGCAAAAGACGAACTTGTACTTCCAATGGTTCCAAGCGGCAAACCAAATCACCAAATGGAAGGGGTGGAATAAATGCGCCGAATCATTACTGCTACTGTGAACAACTCTTCTGGCGTACTTAATCGTATTACTGGGGTTATCTCTAGACGCCAATACAATATTGATAGTATCTCAGTTGGCTGGACTGAAATCCCAAATGTTTCCCGAATTACTATCGTCGTCCATGTTGATTCACTTTACGAAATCGAACAAGTAACAAAACAGCTTAACAAACAAATCGATGTGCTAAAAGTGAGTGATATTACAGATGACGCGCATATTGAACGTGAACTTGCTTTACTCAAAATCAACTCCCCTGCTGCCTTACGTTCTGAGCTAAATGCAGTAATTGAACCATTTCGTGCGACTGTTATTGATGTTGGCACTAAAAATGTCGTCATCCAAGTAACTGGTACAAGCGAAAAAATTGATGCTTTTGTTGACACAGTTCGCCCATACGGTATTAAGCAAATGGCTAGAACAGGCGTAACAGGTTTCACAAGAAGTTCTAAAAAAATGGGTTAAAATCATTGACTACAAAGCAATTCGTTGCTTTGTTAGCATCAGATAAGCACATTGCTATTCTGAAATATAAAAAGAAACTAGTTGGAGGTTAGGAAAAATGACAAAAGTTTATTATGAAGATGCAGTAAAAAATAACGCACTAGAAGGTAAAACAGTAGCAGTAATCGGGTATGGTTCGCAAGGGCATGCACATTCTCAAAATCTACGTGATAATGGTAATAATGTTATTATCGGCATCCGCGAAGGAAAATCTGCTGAATCTGCTAGAAACGATGGCTTTGATGTTTATTCTGTCAGTGAAGCCGCTGAAAAAGCAGATGTTATCATGATTCTTTTGCCAGATGAAACACAAGGTGAAACATATGAAAACGAAATCAAACCTAACTTAAAAGCTGGTAACTCCCTCGTTTTCGCTCACGGTTTTAACATTCATTTTGATGTAATTAACCCTCCAAATGATGTAGATGTTTTCCTAGTAGCTCCAAAAGGCCCTGGTCACTTAGTTCGTCGTACATTCGTCGAAGGTGGCGCGGTACCTTCCCTATTTGCTATTTACCAAGATGCAACTGGAAACGCTCGTGAAACAGCACTTTCTTATGCAAAAGGTATTGGAGCAACTCGTGCTGGCGTTATTGAAACAACTTTCAAGGAAGAAACAGAAACCGATCTATTTGGCGAACAAGCAGTTCTTTGTGGGGGTGCGACTCATCTTATCCAAGCAGGATTCGAAACACTTGTGGAAGCTGGCTATCAACCCGAACTTGCTTATTTTGAAGTACTACATGAAATGAAGCTAATTGTTGATTTGATGTATGAAGGTGGTATGGAGAAAATGCGCCACTCTATCTCAAATACAGCTGAATATGGTGATTATGTATCTGGTCCGCGTGTTGTTACAGCAGATACAAAGAAAGCAATGAAAGAAGTACTTACTGACATTCAAAATGGTAACTTTGCCAAGTCTTTCATCGATGATAACAAAAATGGCTTTAAAGAATTCCATAGAATGCGCAAAGAACAACAAGGCCATCAAATTGAAAAAGTCGGTGCAGAACTTCGAGAAATGATGCCATTTGTCAAACCACAACATTAATACTTAACTCGGATTGCTAGGTGAAATTCTCACCTAGCAACCGTTTATCCTTTTTTCCATATGAGTTTAAGGAAGAACCTATTTCTTTCCTAAACTGATACTGAAAGCAGGAAAAATCCAAGCTTCCCTATCTAATATAAAACAAGAGGTGAAATCGAATGAAGAAAATCCAGTTTTTTGATACTACACTAAGAGATGGCGAACAAACCCCTGGAGTTAATTTTGACGTAAAGGAGAAAATCCAGATTGCCTTACAACTCGAAAAACTTGGAATTGATGTGATTGAAGCCGGCTTTCCGATTTCTTCTCCTGGAGATTTTGAATGTGTCAGGGCCATTGCTAAAGCGATTAAACATTGTTCTGTAACAGGGTTAGCGCGCTGCGTTGAAGGAGATATCGACCGTGCAGAAGAAGCGCTTAAAGAAGCTGTTTCTCCGCAAATACATATCTTCCTAGCAACAAGCGATGTGCACATGGAATACAAATTAAAAATGAGTCGGGCGGAAGTACTTGCTTCCATTAAACACCACATCCATTACGCAAGACAAAAATTTGATATCGTACAGTTTTCACCAGAAGATGCAACTCGGTCAGATCGAGCTTTTCTGATTGAAGCAGTTCAAACAGCGATTGATGCAGGCGCGACTGTCATCAACATTCCAGATACGGTCGGGTATACAAATCCAACCGAATTCGGGCAATTATTCCAAGATTTGCGCCGTGAAATAAAGCAATTTGATGATATTATTTTTGCTTCTCATTGTCATGATGATCTTGGCATGGCGACCGCTAATGCACTAGCAGCAATTGAAAACGGTGCAAGACGCGTCGAAGGTACAATTAATGGAATTGGTGAACGTGCCGGTAATACAGCCCTAGAGGAAGTTGCCGTAGCCCTTCACATCCGCAAAGATTTTTATCAAGCGGAAACCAATATCGTCTTAAATCAATTTAAAAACTCAAGTGATTTGATTAGTCGTTTGTCTGGTATGCCAGTTCCTCGTAACAAGGCAGTTATCGGCGGAAATGCTTATGCGCATGAATCTGGTATTCATCAAGATGGCGTGCTAAAAAATCCTGATACGTACGAAATCATCACTCCCGCACTAGTCGGCGTAGATAAAAATTCCCTTCCACTTGGTAAGCTTTCTGGAAAACATGCCTTCCACACACGAATGGAAGAAATGGGCTATACGTTAAGCGAACAAGAACTTAAAGATACTTTTAAACGTTTTAAACAACTCGCGGATGCTAAAAAAGAAGTAACGGAAGAAGATTTGCATGCGCTCATTCTTGGGCAGTCTTCTGAATCCACTGATAATTTCGAATTAAAACATCTACAAGTACAATATGTTTCTGGCGGTGTACAAGGTGCCATCGTTCGTATCGAAGAACGTGATGGCGCTTTGATAGAAGATGCTGCAACAGGTTCTGGTAGTATTGAAGCCATTTATAACACGATTAATCGTCTAATGAAACAGGATATTGAATTAATTGATTATCGCATCCAAGCGATTACGGCTGGCCAAGACGCTCAAGCAGAAGTACATGTCGTTATTAAAGATAATAATGAAACTGAATTCCACGGTATCGGCATCGACTTTGATGTTTTAACGGCTAGTGCTAAAGCTTATTTACAAGCTTCAGGAAAAAGTAAAAGCACTACAAAGCAAGTTGATTTTGAGGAGGTAAAATAACGTGACATATAAAATTACTTCCTTAGCTGGCGACGGAATTGGTCCAGAAATCATGTCTGCTGGAATCCAAGTATTGGAGTTAATTGCAAAAAAATACCACCATACTTTTGAAATTAAAGCGCATCCGTTTGGTGGTGCAGGAATTGATGCTACTGGCAGTCCGCTCCCTCCCGCAACCTTAAAAGCATGTCAAGATGCAGACGCCATTTTACTTGGAGCAATTGGCGGTCCTAAATGGGATAATGCAACGAAGCGTCCCGAAGATGGCTTACTTGCTCTACGAAAAGCACTTGGCCTTTTCGCTAATATCCGCCCTATCCAAGTTCCAAGTGCAATCAGCCACCTTTCTCCTTTAAAAAAGGAAATTGTTGAGCATACAGATTTCGTGGTTGTTCGTGAGCTAACTGGGGGTCTTTACTTCGGGGAACCAAAACACTGGAATGACGAGTGCGCTATTGATTCTTTGACGTATACTCGTGCAGAAATCGAGCGAATTATTGAGAAAGCGTTTGAAATCGCTGCAACAAGAAATAAAAAAGTAACTTCTGTAGATAAAGCAAATGTTCTTGCTTCTAGTAAATTATGGCGTAAAATCGCCGAAGAAGTAGCTAGTCGTCATCCAGCTATTACGCTAGAACATTTATACGTAGATGCCGCTGCAATGATAATGATTCAGCGACCAACTACATTCGATGTTATTGTGACAGAAAATTTATTTGGAGATATTTTAAGTGATGAAGCTTCTGTTATCACAGGTTCACTGGGGATGCTCCCTTCTGCTAGTCATGCGGAAAATGGGCCGTCTTTATATGAACCAATTCACGGTTCTGCGCCAGATATCGCCAACCAAAATATCGCCAATCCAATGTCGATGATTTCTTCTGTGTCAATGATGCTCCGCCAATCCTTTTCCCTTTTTAAAGAAGCGGATGCGATTGATGCGGCTGCAACGAGAACTATGAAAGCTGGATTTTTAACCGCTGATCTTGGAGGCAATACTTCTACAACGGATTTTACAAGCGAAGTTCTAAAACAAATTGAAGGAGGAGAATAAAATGGGAAAAACGCTTTTTGATAAACTTTGGAATCGTCATGTCATTTATGGCAAAGAAGGTGAACCGCAATTATTATATGTTGATCTTCATTTGATTCATGAAGTTACTTCTCCTCAAGCATTTGAAGGACTGAGAATGGAAAATCGGCCACTACGTAGACCAGATAAAACATTTGCTACAATGGATCATAATGTTCCAACTGAAGATATTTTCAACATTCAAGACCTTGTTGCTAAAAAGCAAATTGAGGCCTTGCAAACTAATTGCGCAGAATTTGGTGTAACGCTAGCAGATATGGGCAGTGATCGTCAAGGTATTGTTCACATGGTTGGACCTGAAACCGGACTAACTCAGCCTGGTAAAGTTATTGTTTGTGGGGATTCTCATACAGCGACTCATGGCGCTTTCGGAGCGATTGGTTTCGGGATTGGTTCTAGTGAAGTAGAACATGTTTTTGCCACTCAAACGATTTGGCAACAAAAGCCAAAATCAATGGGCATCGAAATTAAAGGCAAACTTCCAAAAGGCGTGTATGCAAAAGATATTATCTTACACTTGATTGCCACTTATGGGGTTGCATTTGGCACTGGTTATGCAGTGGAATATTACGGTGAAACGATTCAGAATATGTCGATGGAAGAACGAATGACGATTTGCAACATGGCGATTGAAGGTGGCGCAAAAATGGGAATGATGGCACCAGATGAAACTACTTTTGAATATGTTCGCGGTCGTGAATATGCTCCGACTGATATGGAAAAAGCCATTAGCGATTGGAAAACGCTCCAAACTGATCCTGATGCGGAATATGATCTTCATATCGAAATGGATGCAAGTACACTAGAACCATATGTTACTTGGGGAACGAACCCCGAAATGGGTGTCCCTTTTTCTAGAGCATTTCCGGAAATTAAAGATATGAACTATGAGCGCGCTTATGAATATATGGGACTAAAACCCGGACAAAAAGCAGAACAAATTGAGCTTGGTTATGTATTTATAGGTTCTTGTACCAACGCTCGACTTTCTGATTTAGAAGAAGCTGCTCGTATTGTTAAAGGAAACAAAGTGAAAAATAATATTCGCGCACTAGTTGTTCCAGGTTCTCGGCAAGTTCGTAATGCGGCCGAATCTATAGGGCTGGATAAAATTTTTATAGCGGCTGGATTTGAATGGCGTGAACCTGGCTGTTCGATGTGTCTAGGAATGAACCCTGACCAAGTACCAGATGGTGTTCACTGCGCATCTACATCGAATCGTAATTTCGAAGGACGTCAAGGTAAAGGTGCACGTACTCATCTCGTTTCACCAGCAATGGCTGCAGCTGCGGCAATCAACGGACACTTTATTGATATTCGAAAGGAGGCGGTTATTAGTGGAGGAAATTAAAGTACACATTGGAAAAACTGTTGCGCTAATGAATGACAACATTGATACCGATCAAATCATACCTAAAAGTTTTCTAAAACGAATTGAACGAACTGGTTTTGGTGAATTTTTATTTGATAGTTGGCGCTACCTTCCGAATCGTAAACCCAATCCAGATTTCCCACTCAATGCCTCGGATCGTCAAGAAGCAACTATTTTAATTACAGGAGATAATTTTGGTTGTGGTTCTTCTAGAGAGCATGCCGCATGGGCGCTACTTGATTATCGTTTTCGTGTAATTATTGCTGGAAGTTATAGTGATATTTTTTATATGAATTGTACCAAGAATGGAGTGCTCCCTATCGTTCTTCCTAAAGATGCTCGGGAAAAACTAGCAGAAATCGCTGCGGATGAGGATGTCACAATTGACTTGCCAAATCAACAAGTCATTAGTTCAGTTGGCACCTATCCTTTTGAAATTGATGCAACTTGGAAAAATAAATTTATTAATGGACTGGATGATATCGCTATTACATTTGAACATATTGATGCGATTAAAGCCTATGAACAAAAAGTAGATTCCATATAAGAAAAGGTAGTGAGGATGATGGAGTTAGTTGATTTATTAGTAACAGAAGAAGATGTCGAAAAAGCCTATGATGCATTAAAATCTGTCGTCAAACATACGCCACTGGAATATGATTTTTATCTTTCAGAAAAATATCATTGCAATGTGTACCTTAAACGTGAAGATTTACAGCGGGTTCGTTCGTTTAAATTGCGTGGTGCTTTTTATGCTATTTCTAGATTATCAGCAGCACAACTAGAAAAAGGAGTAGCGTGTGCAAGTGCTGGAAATCATGCCCAAGGAGTCGCTTACACTTGTAAACGAATGACAGTTCCTGCAACGATTTTTATGCCAACAACTACCCCACAACAAAAAGTATCTCAAGTAAGGTTTTTCGGTGGTAGTAACGTCGAAGTTGTTTTAGTTGGTGACACGTTTGATGCGTCAGCCACTGCTGCAAAAGAATACGCCGCACTTCATGGTCAGACTTTTATTCCTCCATTTGATGATCCAGATATTATTGCTGGTCAGGGATCGCTCGCTGTTGAAATGGTAAAAGATTTAAATAAAGCACATGAGCAAGCAGATTATGTTTTTGCTGGCATTGGTGGTGGTGGTTTAATTAGTGGTGTTGCAACCTATCTTAAAGCGAAAAGCCCTATTACTAAAATTATCGGTGTAGAGCCAGCTGGTGCCCCTTCCATGACTGAGGCTTTAAAACAAAACCAAGTCGTAACACTGGATAAAATCGATAAATTTGTCGATGGCGCCGCAGTAAAAGAAGTGGGTAGTTTGACGTTTCAACATGCAAAAGTGTTGGTTGATGAAGTGGCAACGGTGTCTGAAGGGGCGGTTTGTTCTACCATTTTAGATATGTATACGAAGCAAGCGATTGTTGCAGAACCAGCTGGCGCACTTTCCGTGGCTGCTCTTGAAAAGTATCGCGAAGAAATTAAAGATAAAACGGTTGTTTGTATTGTTAGTGGCGGAAACAACGATATCAACCGGATGCAAGAAATTGAAGAGCGTTCCCTTCTCCATGAAGGATTAAAGCATTATTTTATCGTCAATTTTTCGCAACGCCCTGGAGCTTTGAAAGAATTTGTGAACGATGTACTTGGCCCACATGATGATATCACTAAATTTGAATATACAAAAAAGGTAAATCGCGGCAATGGACCTGTTATCATTGGTGTTTTATTGCAAGATAAAAATGATTACGAAGGCTTACTCGACCGGGTTGCAGCTTTTGATCCCAACTATATTCCGATTAATGACAATCAAACCCTTTACACTTTACTTGTTTAAAAAGAGTTCTCGCAGGACGCGGGATCTCTTTTTATATTACAGTTTGTCTGGCTGTTATAGCAGTATTTTATTTACGCTTATAGTTTAAAACCTTTTGTTTAAGGATATAAAGTAGTATAATAAGCGTATAGATATAAAACTGTATTATATAAAAACATATTTTTTATATAACAATTCAAGGAGTGGCAATAATGGACGCAATAAGAAAAAATCGATTATTTCAGCATTCTACAATGGCAGCACTTGTTGGTGGACTTTTTAGTGGAACGACAAATTTCAAAGAATTACTACAACATGGTGACCTTGGTATAGGAACACTTGATCAATTTGATGGCGAATTAATTATTTTGGACGGAGAAGCTTTTCAAATCCGGTCTGACGGGCAAGCTTACAAAGTAAAACCAGAAGATACGACACCTTATGCAAGCACTACTTTTTTTGAAGCGGACACTTCTTTTGTCATCTCAGAGACTACTTCTAAACAAGCGGTCGAGGAAAAAATTGCGGAATTAGTACAAGGACCGAATGTTTTTTATGCGGTGAAAATGACAGGTAATTTTCGTTATGTAGATACTCGTGTCGTACCGAAACAACAAAGACCATATCCACCACTCATTGAAGCGGTAAAAGAACAGCCAACCTATCATTTCGAATATATCACTGGCACCATTGTTGGTTTTTGGACACCTGCTTATATTAGCGGTATTGGAGTTTCTGGTTATCACGTGCATTTTATTGATGATATGCGCAAAATCGGAGGTCATGTATTTGACTATGAGATGCTTGAAGGCACGGTAGAGGTTGCTCAACAAACCGAATTCGAACTTCAATTACCTCAAACGACAGAATTCTTAAGAAGTGATTTAAGTACGCCAGATATGTTGGAACAGATTGAAGCTGCGGAAAATTGATAAAAGAACTCCTCTAAAAAATAGAGGAGTTCTTTTTAAATTTATTTTGCTGTTAAAGTTAAATAATCATCTGTAAGTGGCATATAACCTGTTTTATTTTGATAGGTGACTTTATACCATACTCCGTTATTTGTATCCATTTCTACTTTTACTGCTGCTCCCGCAGGTACGATTTGATTTATATCACTGTCCCATTTAGCTTCGTTTCTTAAATTCAATGCGTTGACAGCATAGTAAGTTTTCATATTTAGCGGTTGATCTACTAAATAGTTATCATTTAACAACATATATCCTGTTTTTCCACCGTAAGTTACTTGATACCATCCATTAACACTAGTTTTCAAGTTAACTGTTACTTTTTCACCTTTTTGTACAATGAGAGATATTTTACTATCCCATTTCGCTTCACTACGTAAATTGAGATTATCTTTTGCATAGTAAGTTTTTAATACCACTGTGTCAGATAAATATAAATCATTTAATGGCATATAACCCGTTTTATTGTCATAGGTTACTTTAAACCAATTACCATTATTTGTGTCCATTTCTACTTTTACTTTTGCTCCTTCTGGAACCACTTGACTAGTACTACTATCCCATTTTGCTTCACTGCGTAAGTTTAAGGTGTTTACTGCATAATAGTTTTTTAAGTTCAGCGGCTGATCCACTAGATAATTCTCATTTAAAACCATGTAACCTTTTTTACTGCCATAAGTAACTTCATACCAACCATTAATGCTCGTTTTTGAATTGATTGTTACTTTTTCACCTTTTTCTACAATTTGAGAAATTTCACTATCCCATTTCGCTTCGCTACGTAAATTCAGATTATCTTTTGCATAATATGTTTTTAGTACTGCTGTCTCGGATAAATATAGATCTGATAGAGGCATGTAACCTGTTTTATTGTCGTAGGTTACTTTAAACCAACTACCCTCGTTTGTATCCATTTCTACTTTTACAGCTTTGCCTTCTGGAACAACTTGACTAATATCACTATCCCATTTGGCTCCGCTACGCAGATTCAAGTTACTTACTGCATAATAAGTTTTCATATTTAATGCTTTTTCAACCAAATAGTTATCATTTAAAATCATATAACCTTTTTTACCATTATAAGTCAATTGGTACCAACCATTTACACTAGTTTTTAAATTAACCGTTACTTTTTCGCCTTTTTGTACTTTTTGAATGACATCACTATCCCATTTTGTTTCACTACGTAAGTTCAAATTGTCCTTTGCATAATAGGTTTTTAATACAGGAGTTGAGGATAGATATTCATCTACTAGTGGTATATACCCTGTTTGGTTTTGATATGTCACTTTATACCAAGAACCACTGTTCGTATTCATTTCTACTTTTACAGCCTGACCTTCTGGAACAACAAGGTTTATGCTACTATCCCATTTCGCTTCACTGCGAAGATTTAAGGTTCCAACCGCATAATAAGTTTGCATGTCCAATGGATTTTCCACTAAGTAATTGTTATTTAAAATCATATAACCGGTTTTTCCACCGTAAGTTACTTGATACCATCCATTAACACTAGTTTTCAAATTAACTGTTACTTTTTCACCTTTTTGTACTTTTTGAGCAACTTCACTGTCCCATGTCGCTTTCGTTCTTAAGTTTAAATTATCCTTGGCATAGTAAGTTTTTATTACAGGTGTATCGGAAAAATAAATATTTGTATTTAGCATATAACCTTTAATATTATTATAAGTTATCATACACCAACCATTTTTATCACTATCTAAATCAATGGATACTTTAGCTCCTTGTGGAATTTCCCCAGCTACTGAGCTATCCCAGTTATTGCTAGAACGCAAATTTAAGTCTGATACAGCATAGGCAGTTTTAGTTCCTTTTTTCTCAGAGAAATTAAAGATTCTTCCATATCCAACAAAATGCTGTTTCCAATAACTAACATTAAGATTATCAATTGTTACTCCATTATCTTGCGCATTAATCATTTGACCATTACCTATATATATTCCAACATGATTTGGTTCAGTAAAATATACTAAGTCTCCAGGTTTTTGATCACCATTTTTCACTTTATCCGCTGCAGCATACTGTGCAGCTGAAGTATCAGCAATTTTTATACCAGTTACAGCTTTATAGACATATTGTGTGTAACCAGAACAATCAAAAGTATTTGGCCCTCTTGCCCCCCATGTATACGGTTTTCCCAGATGTTTCTTAGCTTCTGCATAAAGTTCGTCAAATGTGCTGTTGGTATTAGTTGCTGCGCTCGCCTTTATGGCGAATGGCGTAAACATCCCCATTACAATAGCAAAAATACATAATACTGATAAAACTTTTTTCATTTTCCCATCTCCCTATTCTTATGTTGTAAGAAGAAAACAAAATAATTTTGCAATCGTTTTCAACTTAAATTAATTATATCACATAGTTTTGTGGGAAAAGTATCATAAAAGTATCAAGTCGATAAAACATTTTAATCTGTTTGTTTACAAAAAAACCGCAGAAATTCTTTTAGATTTTTAAAGAATTTTTGCGGTTTGTATAATTATTCTGTAATAACTTTATGAACAAGTGTTGGTGCTGTTGCGTGCGCGGAAATTTGGATGTTTTCGTAAATTTTTGCTTTCACATTTTCTACGTCTTCTTGATCAGCAAAAATGGTGACAAGGGACTCGCCTTCTTTCACTGCATCGCCCACTTTTTTACGTAGCATTAAGCCAACCGCTAAATTGATTTCGTCTTCTTTTGTTGCGCGACCGGCGCCTAAAATCATTGCAGCGATACCAATTTCATCGGCAACGATTTGACTTACAAAACCAGATGTTTTTGCTGGTACTTCGATTTGGTATTTCGCTTGTGGAAGTTTTTCTGGATGATCGACAATACTTGCATCGCCGCCTTGATTAGAAAGGAATGTTTTGAATTTTTCAAGTGCTGCTCCGTTTTCGATTACTTCCATTAGTTTAGTGCGGGCTTCATCTAAAGTGGCTGCTTTCTTGGCAAGTACAACCATTTGGCTACCAAGTACAAGAACTAATTCCGTTAAATCTTCTGGTCCTTGGCCTTTAAGTGTATCGATAGCTTCTTTTACTTCTAAAGCGTTACCGATTGCTTCGCCAAGTGGTTGAGACATATCAGAAATGACTGCCATTGTATTACGACCAACATTATTACCAATGCGAACCATGGCATGTGCTAGGTTTTCTGCATCTTCATCCGTTTTCATAAATGCACCTGCACCTGTTTTTACATCAAGAACGATTGCATCGGCGCCAGCTGCAATTTTTTTACTCATAATGGAGCTTGCAATAAGCGGAATGGAGTTCACTGTTCCTGTTACATCACGAAGAGCATACATTTTTTTGTCGGCAGGAGTAAGGTTTCCTGATTGGCCGATAACTGCTACTTTATCGCGATTAACTAAGTCAATGAAATCCTTTTTATCTAGTTCGATATGAAAACCTTCGATGGATTCTAGTTTATCAATGGTGCCGCCTGTATGACCAAGACCTCGGCCAGACATTTTTGCAACTGGGACACCAACTGCGGCTACTAGTGGAGCAAGGACAAGTGTCGTTGTATCACCAACACCACCAGTACTATGTTTGTCGACTTTGATTCCTTCAATTGCAGATAAGTCAATCGTATCACCAGAACCAACCATCGCCATTGTTAAATCTGCGCGTTCCTGGTCGTTCATATCTTGGAAAAAAATCGCCATGGCTAGAGCACTTGCTTGATAATCTGGAATTTCCCCATTCGTATACCCATCAATGAAAAACTGAATTTCTTCTGTTGATAAAGCTTTGCCGTCCCTTTTTTTGGAAATAATATCCACCATTCTCATTTCTCTTCACCCTTTCTTTTTGTCCACTTTAGCATATTATGTACTTTTATTGAGAACGGTTACACTTTTTAAGTAAACCGTTTTACTAAACAAGAACATGTGCTTAACATGCTCACTATATCGTACTCGCTCACTTGTTGTCAATAGTTTTTGTGCTACTGCGCTTGATTAAAGAAATATCAAGTAACCGATTCTCTAATTTCTCTGTTGGATTTTGAAGATTTTTCAGTAATAGTTCGGCAGCAATTTCGCCGATACCATAGATTGGTTGGCGAATGGTGGTAAGTGGCGGTGTCATATATTCGGAAAGTTCAATATCATCAAATCCGATGACACTAAGATTATTAGGAATGCTCAGATTTTTTTCTAACGCCGCACGATATGTTCCCATCGCCATTAAATCATTAGTTGCAAAAATGGCAGTAATATTTTCTTGGAGTAACTTTTGTGAGGCAATATAACCGCCTTTCATCGTTTGGTCTCCGCTCACAATCCAGTTGTCTTTTACAGTAAGTTTATACTCTTTCATACATGCCAGATAACCTTCATAGCGCTCATGTACGTTATAAAAAGAGGTATCTGAAATAATGATTCCAATGCGTGTATGACCCAGTTCAATTAAATGTTCGGTTGCCATATAACCACCTTTGAAATCGTCAATGGCGATATTCCCTTCTAATCTTGGGTTCCGCTGACGATCGAGTAAAATATACGGAGAACGCTTCTCTTCCATGCGTTTAATAACACCTGAAAGCAGAATATTAGGGCTGGCGATAATTAAGCCATCGACAGCCCGGTGAAGTAATTCTTCTACATATAAATCTTCTCGTTCTTTATCATTGGAAGAGTTACAGAGCATAATCATATAACCTTCTTTATTTAGGTAATCTTCGGCCCCTTTCACCATTTGTGAGAAAAATGGATCGGTTACTTCTGGGACAATCATTCCTATGGTGTTCGTGTGACTAACAATCATGTTTTTTGCGAAAAAGTTTGGTTTATAAGACATCTCTTTTGCTGTTTTCAGAACTTTTTCACGAGTTAAATCGCTAAATCGTTCCCCTTTACCATTCAAAATTTGAGAAATCGTTGTAATTGAAACGCCTGTTTTTTCTGCTATTTCGCGGATGGTTGCAGCCATTTAAACTCCCCCAGTCAGATTATCTATTCTCCTTATTTTGCCACATTTAAGAATAATAATAAAGGGGTTTCATCCAAAATTAATAATTATCTGGTTTAGCTGGTTTTTCGCCGGAAACAATTGCGACACCTGCACTTGCGCCAATACGAGTTGCGCCTGCTTCAATCATTTTTTCTACATCTTCTTTAGTACGGACTCCACCAGATGCTTTTACACCGATATTTTGTCCAACAGTTTTACGCATTAAGGCGATATCTTCGGCAGTTGCGCCACCTGTTGAAAATCCAGTGGATGTTTTAACAAAGTCTGTTCCTGCTTTTACAGCAATTTCACATGCGCGAACTTTTTCTTCATCAGTTAATAAACATGTTTCGATAATCACTTTCACGAGCGCTTTTCCTTTAGCAGCATCGACTACAGCGCGAATATCACGTTCAACTAATTCATTGTCTTTGTCTTTTAGCGCACCGATATTGATAACCATGTCCACTTCTTTTGCGCCGTTTTGAATGGCATCTTTCACTTCAAAGGCTTTTACTTCTGGTGTATTTGCTCCAAGTGGGAAACCGATAACGGTACATACAACAGACTCTGCTCCAGCAAGTTGTTCTGCGGATAATTTTACCCAAGTTGGATTAACACAAACGGAAGCAAAACCGTATTCTCTTGCTTCTTTTGTTAGTGTTAAAATTTGTTCTTTCGTTGTGTCTGGTTTTAAAGCAGTATGGTCGATCATTTTGGCAATTGTCATTTTAAAAACTCCTTTAAAATTGGATTTGGTTTCATCATATCGTACTACAGAACATTTGTAAACTAATTGCTGAAATTTTGTTCAAGTAGTTGTTTGGCCGTAAATTGGTCGGTAATAAAATGATTAGCATAACCACCCCGAAGCGCACCATGAATCGCTTTTATTTTTCGTTCTCCCCCTGCGACAAGAATGGTTGTTTCTTTTTGCTTTAAATCTTCTAAGTCAATACCGATAGTGCGTTCATCCATTTTATGGTCAGCAATTTCACCGTCAATCGTAAAAAAGCGCGAACAGATATCGCCGACTGCTTTTTCTTTTAAACGTAATTTTTCTTCATTCGAAAAATATCCTAGGCGGAAAAGTAATGCTTCGTCGCGTACAGTTCCAACTGTAAAAATGGCAATATTGGCTTTCTTACCGAGTTCGATAATGTTTTTTATGTGACGATCCGCTTCCACCATTTGTTTCGCAAGTGGATTATCAAGAATTACAGGAAGCGGAAGTGATACGGGTGCTGTGTCAAAGGCTGCACCAAATAACGCTAGTGTTTCGGCAGCATAGGTATTCACATCTGAATGACTAACGCCACCTTTTAACTGAACTACTTTTATTTCTGTTTTTAATGGGGAAAGCTTTTGGGCAATTTTGTACATGGTTGTTCCCCAACTAACACCAAGAATATCGCCATCACAAATAATTTCTTCTACATATTCAGCTGCACTTTGGCTAATTTGCTTGGAAATTTCGCTATAATCATTGGTTTGGCTGAAGGTGACTGTTACATTTTTCAATTGATATTTTTCTTTTAGAGCAATTGCTAGTTCCGTAAGGTTGGAAAATGGATCCTGGACTTCTATTTTGACATATCCTTTTGTTTTCGCGTTTTGGAGCAATCTGGATACTGTTGGTCGTGAAACGCCTAAACGAGTTGCAATTTCTTGTTGACTGAAATCAGACTGATAATAAAGCTTTGCAACTTCTACACTAAGCTGTTCTTTTTGTTTGTCCATTTCATCCCTCCATCTTTTTCTTTTTAGTATAACGTAAGATCAGTAAGAGTTCGAGAGGTAATAGAAAAAAGGCAGCCGCGGCTGCCTTTTTTCTAAAAATCTTCTTCTATTTCTTCCACTGGCATCGCATACTCATAAATTCCTAAACGGCCAGTTTCCGCAACTTGACTCGCGAGATCTTTTAAAGTTAACATTTCTCGACTAAGGAATGCTTCAAGTAGTAGCGGGATATTCACACCTGCTAAAAGCTCTACTTCCGTAAAATTTTCAAGTAATCTGACTAGCACATTAAATGGAGTTCCGCCTTTTAAATCAGTAAGAAATAAAACGCCCTCTGTCACATCAAGCTTAGCTAATTCCGCTACTATCTTTCCCTGTAAATTCTCCGCAGATTCATTCACTTCAAATGGGACAAAACTAGTATTTTCTTGTTTTCCGCATATCATTTCAGCAGATTGAATGAGTTCTTTTGCGGCATTTCCATGAGTACAAACAAAAATTGCTTTCATTTTCCAAACCGCCTTTTTAATAGTCTAGCTGACGATAATATCTTCTAATTTCCATTGGATGGCAGTTGATTTTTTCGATATGAACATCAATTCGATTATTTACTGCATGAATAATAAACGGTGATAATGCACCTCTGAATTTAGTGGAAATCCCTGGCATATCGTAATCTTTTGCGTCAATAACTGTATAATTACCACAAATTTGCGGAATGAAGTTGACTACACGTTCACTTAAAGCGCGTTGACTATCTTCTGTAACATAAATAGTGACTGGCGTATCGCGTTCCACAATTTCAAACATCCCATGGAAAAATTCGTGTGACTCAATAGATTTCGTTTTAATCCAGTGTTGTTCTTCCCAGTAACACATTGCGTAAGAATAGGTTGCACCCCATTGATTACCTGCACCAACAAAATAATGAATCTCATCTTGATGATGTTTTAGAGCGAATTCTTGACCGAATTTATCCGCTGCTTTCTCCACTTCTACAATTCCTTGTGCAAAATGCTGATCCATTTCATTATAAAATTCATCATACTCATCAAATTCACCAGCGAGATACATGAAACGATCTGCCACCATAAAGAATTTTAATTGTTCATTTAATGGATAGGAAATTAAGTGGTCAACTAAAGTAGCAAGTTCTGCTTCTGCTTTGTCGATAAAACCAAAGACAGTAGCTCCTATTTCATTACATTTTTTTACAGCATCCACTACTTCTTCCGTACTACCAGTAACAGATGAAATCACTACCAGCGTATCTTTTGTGACACGTTTATTACCAGTTGTTAAAAAAACAGCCGCATTTTCATAAAATGTTTCGAGTGCCGTTTTTTCTTTCATATGCACCACAGCTTGCATTGCGGATGCGTATGTCCCGCCAATTCCAAGCCAACAAATGTTACTAAAACCACGTTCATGAATTTGGTCTACAACTTCATTTATTTGTGGGCGTAATTTTAGCGCCCCTTCCATGTTTTCTTTTACTTTTTGTTCATCAAATTTAAGCACTTTACATTCCTACTTTCTTTTATTAAATTTTTGATTTTGTTATTTGATCAAATTCAGGAAAAGCTGATGTTTCTAAATTAATTCCTTTTTTCTTGGAAATTTGAAAGGACAATAAATGTACCGGGATAGTCATATACAGTGGTGTTAATAGTTCATCTGTTGCTAAACCAAGCAATAAATCATCCTCACTTTCACCACCTGTGTCTGCATACATAGTTCGGATATTTTTTACATGTCCTTTTAAAAATTGTTTCAGTTTATCTGCGCGGTTTTCTAATAATCCTTGTGGTTCGATGAAGATAATGTAATCTTGCTCGGACAGCCCGATATAAGGACCATGCATATACTCTTCTAGTTCTTTCCCGAAAGCTGTAATTCGGATGGTTTCCGTTACTTTTGTTTCTCCTTCACGAGCAACACCATAAGCCGCACCATAACCAATGAAGAAAATTCGTTCCGCTTCTAATAATTCATCTGTATGCGTTTCGACCCAGTTCGCCCCTTTTTCAATAACTTTTGTTAAATGTGCTGTGATTTTCTCTAACTCAGAAATATCTGCGTGATAGTCATCTTCTGAAATTTTTGCTTGTAAAAGAGCTATTTCAAGCGCTAATAGATTTAGCACTAATATGGTAGCACTATAACCAAGAGTGACGTAGGGCATTTCTTCTATCCCCATTCCAAGGTTGATTGTTCGGCTTCCTTCTTTCGCAATTGGACTATTCGAATCGCTTGTTAAAGTAAACACCGTGCCGCCTTGTCGTTCAATCTCTTTTACAAGATGAATAGTGGAATAACTGTGTCCGCCTTGAGAAATCGCAATATATAAGATATTTTTATTTAAATGGAGCATGTAATTAGCTGATACGGACGGTTCTTCTACATATACTGGAATAGCTAATTTGGCTGACATATAAAGTTGTGCTGCAAATGCTGCATTGGAACTTGAACCAGTTGCAAAAATCACAACTGCTTGATAATCAGCATGTTTCATTTCAATTAGTTCTTTTAAAAGATTTTTGCGGTTTTGGATAATACTTTCATAAACAGCTTGTTCCGACCGGATATAATAATCCATATTTTTCATATTCTCACCTACTTATTTTAATAATCCTGTAAATGCACCTAGAATTCCGATTCCTGCTATTAAGAGTAAAATCCAGTGTGCTTTAAGCCCTTTTTTATCTAACCAGAAAATAAAGAATGTAAAACCTAATGCTAAAATCCCAGGAACAATTCCATCAAAAATACTTTGTATAGTTACTGCTTCATCTCCTGAGCCAAATTTCATAGGCATATTGATGGTTACCATGGTAGCAACCATCGCTCCCACTACTCCAAGACCAATGATAGAAGCACCGTATGATAATTTATCCATAAGACCGGTTTTTTGAATTTTTTCAATAAAATTAGCTCCGATGTTATAACCGATAAATAATCCATAATAACGAGTCAGAATAGCTGGAATATTGAAAATAAGAAGGAATAAAATTGGCCCTAAAATATTTCCTTGTAGTGCAAGAGAAGTCCCTATACCTGTGGCAATTACACGCAATGTTCCCCAGAAAAACGAATCCCCTATTCCACTTAAAGGTCCCATTAAAGCCACTTTTATATTGTTGATAGAGTCTGTGTCAAAATCATTATCTTTCGCTGATTGTTCCTCCATTGCAATCGATATCCCTAGTGGAAAAGTGGACAACCAAGGAGTTACATTATAAAATTCTAAATGCCTTTGATAAGAAGAAATTCGTTTATCTTTATCATTTTTAAAAATTTTATTAAGTGCTGGTAACATTGAGAAGCCGTAACCCATATTGGATTGTCGTTCATAGTTCCATGACCATTCCATTGTGAATGAACGCCAGAAAACTTTCATTAAATCTTTTTTTGTTAGTACATCAGAATTCTTCATCTTCATAATTAATGCCCCCCTCATTCGCAAGCGCTGGCTCTGTATTATTTTTTGTTGGTCCGTTATCATTTTTAAGTGTCGCATAACCAGTTAAAATTAGCGCTAAGCATGCTCCAAAAATGGCTACTCCGGTCACAGGTACTTTTAAGTAAACAGCTAAAGCAAAGCCAAATACGAAAAATACTGCATTCTTTTTGTTGACCATTAACTTAAGTAATAAAGCAAAACCATAAGCTGGTAGTAAGCCTGTAGCAATACCTAAACCTGCAATAACAAATGCTGGAATGGCATCAAGTACATTTTGAATAACTGGGCTTCCAACTAAATAAGATGTAGCAACGATGATACCAATTGGCAAGTTAATAGATAAAAATCCACCTAACAATTGCATTCGACTTATCCCTCTTGAATTTCCCTCAAGTGCATATTTATCTGCTTTATGGACAAAATAAGGTAGTACAAAAATAAAGCATAAGTTTTTAACAACTAGCACTAATGACGCTATCGGAATTCCAAGCGCTAATGCTACTGCTGTACTTTCTCCAGTTGCAATGGCAAACGCCGTTCCTAAAATACTACCTGAAATAATTTCAGGTGGAATAGACGCACCAATCGAAAACGATCCTACAAATGCTAATTCTAAAGTGGCGCCCATAACAATCCCCATTTGCACATCACCCATAATTAATCCAGCGAGTGTACATGTAACAAGTGGTCTTGACAGCATTGATGAGCCAAATAAATATTCTCCATTTGCTAGCATTGCTGCAAGTGCAAGCAAAATTGCAGTTCCCAACTGTTCCATAATCTTATCCCTTCTTCCCTTTTTTTATGCTTCAAAAGTTACTTTTTTCTCGTTTGGTACTTGTTGCATGAAGACATCTACGTTTTGCGTTTGAAGTGCAGTTAATTTTTCTACTTCCTCTGGTGTTAAGTTAACAGCTTTCGAAAAATTAGCAGTTCCTTCTCTTTGTTTCGTTCCGCCTAAATTTAACATCGGGATTTTTCCATTAGTACCAATTATTAACTTGTAAGCGTCTTCAACTGATTCTACAACAACAAGTAAGTTATACTTATCTGTAACTCCCGAATTAATGGAATCAATGCTTTCATCAATACTCTTCATAACTAATTTTGCCGCCTCAGGTTTAGCTAGACGGATGGCAGACTTACGAAAATCATCCGCTGCTACCCCATCGTTAGCAACTAAAATTGTATTTACATCTAATGCGTTGAACCAAGATACTGCTACTTGTCCATGCAACAAACGGTGGTCTACTCTTAGAAATTGAATCATTTTTTCTTCCTCCTTATTATTAGTTAAAATCAACTACATATTTGGTTGATTCAGCATCTTCATAATGATATTGGATGGCAATAGGCACATCATTTTCTGCATAAAATATACTGCTTAATTTAAAAACAGGATCATTTTCCTTTAAATGCATATTTTTGATTTGCTCATTTCCAGCTAAAATAAGTTGAAGTTCCTGCTCAAGCTCAAATAATTTATATTTACCTGAATTAACAAGCTCAATAATATTGATAATCTGAAAATCCTTCGCTTGTAAATCAGGATATAAACTCAAAGGTAAAATTAAGCGATCTAGTGTGACACCATGTTCACTCTTTTGAACAAACTTGATAGAGTAAACAAGTTCGTTTTCTTTCATCCCAAACTTTTCTGCGTAAAATTTTCCTGCTTTACGAACATAAAAATCTTTTATTTCTTTTTTTAGATTTTCATTGGTATCATTTTTCATAACACCTGTCATTTCTAAAATATTCTGTGCGGTTAATTTTGGTTGCACGTATAATCCCACACCGTTTTTGCGGACAACTAAACCTTCATCAACTAATAAATCTACAGCGCGGCGAATCGTTGTTCGGCTACTTGAATAAATTTCCTGTAAGGCTGTTTCGTTCGGCATTAACATTCCCGTTTTATATTCATCACGATTAATACTATCTTTTATTTCTGAAGCAATTACTTCAAAAAGCGGTTTTTTAGTCCCCATTTTTATTCATCCTCCAAGTAATCAAATATATTTTTTGCGTTGATTTTATATTTGATTTGATTACCAATTAGATATTGTTTACTGTACTCAAACGGTTCATCATTTTGATCAAAAGCTTTACTAACCACTTCAAAAAGAGGAGTATTTAGAGGTATTTTTAAGGCTTCTGTTAATTTTTCATTCGCTGAAACAAATCGCAATTCTTCTCGTCCATAAGTTGGATTAATTCCAAACTCATCCTCTAAGACGCTATAAAGAGATGTATTATTTAAATCTATATTTTCAATTCCTGCAAATCTTGCACTATCTACATAAGAAACTTCATAGGAGAATGGCTTTCCATCTATAATTCTGCGCCGTACTAATTTAAACAGAGGTCTATTTATAGCTAGTTCTAAAAATTGGTTTACTTCTTCCACGCCATCCACTATTTTTTGTGATAATACCTCAACCACTTGATCTCCTGGTAATTGACTACTCATGGAGTTCATTTTTAAGATATTAATGGTTTGCTTTTGGTTAATTTCGATTCCTTTACGGCTTCTTTTTTGAATAACAGCTTCTTTCTCAAGCGTATCAAGAGATCTTCTAAGTGTTGTTCTACTAACCCCTAATTCTGTTTCAAGCATTCTTTCTGATGGAAAACCGGTTTCGCCTTCTGCTATCTTTTCTTCGATGAGCTGTCTTAACAATTCTTCACTCTGAACAGCTGGCGATAGGTCTTTATATTCCATACTCCCACCTCTTTTCTCATATCATCTATTCTTACTTCTAAAAAGATATAGCTTTAACTACTTTTAATACCAACTTCATTGTAAACGGTTGCAATTTATTTGTCAATAGCTTTTTAATATAAAAAAAGTATGAATTAGATTTATAACTAATTCATACTCTGTATTATTATTTAGTTGTAGGTAGCGCACCAACGACTGGATGCGGAATATATAACTCTTCTAAATAAGTAATTTCTGCGGCTGTTAATTTTATATCAAGAGCCCCGACCGCACTTTCCAAATGACTTTCTTTTTGTGCACCAATAATTGGGGAAGTGATTTCTTCCTTATTTAACAACCAAGCGAGTGCAATTTTATCTCGTGACACGTGATGCGTTTCAGCAAGTTCAGCTACACGTTCGATAATAGCTTGATCGGAATTCATCATTCCATCATATTTTGATTTTTGAATTGAGTCTGTTTCAGAACGATAAGTAGTTTCCGAAAAATCGCGGGTTAGTCTGCCTGATGCTAGCGGACTATATGGTGTAATAGCGATTTTTTCATCACGACAAAATGGAATCATCTCTCTTTCTTCTTCACGATAAATCATGTTGTAGTGATTCTGCATGGAAACAAATTTTGTCCATCCATTTTTTTCTGCAACTCTCTGTGCTTTTTGGAACTGCCAAGCATACATTGCGCTCGCACCAATGTAGCGCGCTTTACCCGATTTAACAACATCATGTAAAGCTTCCATCGTTTCTTCAATCGGTGTGTTTTCATCAAAACGATGAATAATATATAAATCAACATAATCAGTTTCTAATCGTTTTAAACTATAATCAATTTCACTTAAAATTGTTTTTCTGGATAAACCACCGCTATTCGGGCGGTCTGGGCGCATCGTTTGATGGACTTTTGTTGCTAAGACCACATCATCTCGGTTAGCATAATCTTTGATTGCACGCCCAACTATTTTTTCACTTTCGCCATAAGAATAAATATTGGCTGTATCAAAGAAGTTAATGCCCAAATCAAGTGCTTTTTTAATAATCGGCCGACTATTCGCCTCGTCCAATACCCATTTATGAACCCATTTGTCTTTATCACCAAACCCCATTGTTCCTAAACAGATTTTCGAAACATCCATTCCCGTATTACCAAATTTAACATATTCCATTCAAAACCCTCCTAGTTCATTTCTAGTACTTCTATAGCATATACCTTGAAGTTCACTCCAAGTCAACAATAAACTCTAAAAAAAATCCCTTGGAAATTTCCCAAGAGATTTTTAGCTCTATTAATAAAATTGATCAGGTAGTAAAGTTTCACCAAGTTTGATGTTATCGCGATAATCAATCGGAATATCCACGACTACTGGACCTTCTGTTTCTAGCGCTTCTTTTAGCACATCAGCGAGTTCTGCTGGACTAGTTACTCGTAAGCCTTTCGCACCAAAACTTTCAGCGAATTTCACAATATCGACATCACCAAAACGAACAGCAGCTTCCTTACCATATTTCATTTTTTGTTGAAAAGCTACCATATCATAGCTACCATCATTCCATACAAGGTGAACAAGTGGCGCTCGCAGACGGACTGCTGTCTCTAATTCCATTGCAGAAAATAAGAAACCTCCATCACCGGAAATAGAAACCACTTTTTCACCTGGATGTACTAGTGTTGCAGCAATTCCCCAAGGAAGCGCGACACCAAGCGTTTGCATACCGTTACTGAAAAGCAAACGACGAGGTTCATAGGAACGGAAATGACGCGCCATCCAAATATAATGGGAACCAACGTCGACCGTTACGGTTACGTTATCATCAATCGCTGAACGAAGCGTTTGAATGACAGATAGCGGGTGTACACGGTTTGTTTCATCACTTAAAGGCGGAACATCTCTTTCTTCTAATTGGCTATGAAGTTCTTTTAGAGTTTCTAATTCTTTATTTGCTAATTCTAAACCGCTAAATTTCGCATTCACTCGGTCTAAAGTAAGCGCGATGTTACCTACTAATTCAGTCACAGGTTGATAATAATGATCAATATCAGCACGGATATCGTCTAAATGAACAATGGTTCTATCACCGGAAGCATTCCAAGCTTTTGGATCATATTCAATCGGATCATAACCTACCGTAATAACTAAATCCGCTTTATTTAATAAAATATCGCCTGGCTGATTACGGAAGAGTCCCACACGCCCAAAGAAATTATCTTCTAAATCTCGTGAAATCACACCAGCAGCTTGGAAAGTTTCTACTACAGGAATACTCGTTTTTTGAAGTAAGCGACGGATTGCGCCTGTTACTTCGGGGCTAGATGCACGCATTCCTAATAGTAATACAGGTAATTTCGCTTTTTTCAAGCGAGAAACGAGTTTAGCGACTTGTTCTTTGGAAGCAGGACCATTTTCAGGTTTAGCAAGTGGTCGAATTGCTTTTACTGGTACATTTGTTTCGTTTACAATATCTTGTGGCAAACTTACAAACGCTGCACCTTGATTAGGCTCACTAGCAGAACGAAATGCGTTAGTAATAGCTTCCGGTATGCTCTCAGCGTGAACTACTTCTTCGCTATATTTTGTAATAGGACGGAAAAGAGCAGCATTATCCATTGATTGGTGGGTTCTTTTCAAGCGATCTTGTCTTGTTACATTTCCTGCAATTGCTACTACTGGATCCCCTTCTGCCGTTGCAGTAACAAGTCCTGTAGCAAGATTGGAAGCTCCCGGCCCACTAGTTACAAGAACTACACCGGGTTTTCCTGTTAACCTGCCAATAGCCGCAGCCATAAAAGCTGCATTTTGTTCGTGTCGACTGACAATTAATTCAGGTCCTCTTTCTTCCATTACATCAAAAACTTTATCAATTTTTGCACCCGGAATTCCAAAAACATGGGTTACTCCTTGGTTAATTAGACTATCAACAACTAAATCCGCTCCTGATTTACTTTTAGATATTGCTTTTTCTTGGTCTTTTTCAAGCTTTGCCATTTCCATCATCCTTTTGTTATATTAATAATATATATTTTAATAGTACAGATTATCATAGATTCCTATTCACAAGATTTATTATACTACTCAAAAGAATTAATGCAAGGCTATTGAATCAAAACTGTTATACAATTATAAAAAAACTGTTATATAAAAAAAGAAAGAACTTAGATAAACTAAGTTCTTTCTAGTAGTTATTTTTTGGAATCGCGGTATTCATCATATTGTTTTTGCATTTCTTTCATTACTTTTTTCATACCTGCATCATTTAATTTAGATTTGAATTTCTCAGTATATTCTTCTGGATCTACTGTTCCTGTAAGAAGCGCCGGTGCAAATTCATTACATACGTTCGTAATCGAAGCTATTTCTGTCCTTACTTTAGAAGAGTCAAAATAGAAACCTAAACCTGGTGATGCAACTGATTTTCTGTTGAAAGCCTTAAATTGGTCCCATTTATCTGATGGCTCATCTTCATATAGTTTAAGAATAAAGTGATTTCCAAGCGCATAAGTTGGCATGCTATAACGTTCTACACGTGCTGGTAAATCTTGAATTTTGCCATCATCTAGTTCTTTGTAATGAGTCCCTTCAATTCCTTTGTCAACTAAATTACGTAAATATTCATCTGTATTTAATAGGTCAAGGAATTTTACTGCTTCTTCTGGATGTTGACTAGTTACTGATACAGCTTGGATTGCACCTGTTACAGAGTTGTTTTTAACAATTGGTGTTTCCGCAATCGGTTGTGTAACTACTTTGTATTTACCACCAGTATTTTTATCCCAAATACTTTCTGCATATGGTTGGTATTTTTCAATACGAACAAACCAGTTTTCTTTATCATAAGACCATGGATCCGTGGATGTAGCAATATCTTTTGTTACATAACCTTTTTGATAAAAACTATGCAGTGATTTCAGAATAGCTAACGTATCTTCTTGTTCATAAAAATTCACAATTTTGCCAGTATCTTCATACTGATTTACAGCAAATGGAAGTGGTACAGCATTATCAATTAAATAATCGTATGGAAACGCTGGTTTAAAGTCTTTATTTCCACCAATCGGCGTAATGCTTGGTTCATTTTCTTTAATAGTTTTCAACAGAGGTTCTAAATCACTAAAGTTTTTCACTTTAGAAACATCCATTTTATATTTATCTACTAAATCTTTGTTAAAAACGTATACTTGTTGTTCTCCGATTTCTTTGTTAGAAGGAACTCCATAAATTTTCCCGTCGATGGTAGCTCCTTCCCAAAGAACTTTATTTAGCTCTGCTTTCATATTCTTGCCTTCTTTATCTAAATACTTATCTAATGGCAAGAAAGCACCTTTTTGAGAGTATGAAACAAATTCTCCTGCTGCAGAATAAGCGATATCAAAGTTTTCACCTGAGTTAATGACCGTTTGCATACGTTTACCGTAATCTCCCCAGTCAATTTGTGTCATTTCTACTTTGACACCGATTTTTTCTTCCGTATATTTATTTACTTCTTTCATTACTTCTTCCGTGTCTTTTTGTGGTGTACCAATCATGTACCATTTCAACGTTGGAACTTCATTTGCATCTGCCTTTTCATCGCCTCCGCATGCACTTAAAGCTAGCAATAAGCAGAGTGATGCGATGATTACTCCCCATTTCTTTTTCATTAAATTCCCTCCATCTTTTTTTATTCTTTTACGCCGCCAATTGTGAGTCCACTAATAAAGTATTTTTGGAAAAACGGATAAGTGATTGCGATTGGTAAGGTAGAAATAACAACCATCGCCATTTTTGCACCGTCTTGTGGTATGGACTTAAATGCGCCGGCAGTATAAGCAATTTCTGAGTTTTGCCGCATAAATTCTAAGTTGTTTTCAATTTTCATAAGCAGAGATTGTAATGGAACTAAATTTGGATTATCAATATAAAGTGACGCTTGGAACCAGTCATTCCAGTAGCCTAATGTGGAGAAAAGTGCAATTGTCGCAAGTCCAGGTAAAGATAGCGGAACAACCATTTGTAAAAAGATCCTTAGTTCTCCGGCACCTTCAATCCGTGCTGCTTCAAGTATTGGCTCTGGAATGGAGCGTAAGAAGAACGTACGCATAATCATAATGTAAAAAGCATTCATTGCTAGTGGTAAAATCATTGCCCAAATACTATTTCGTAAGTGCAAAAATTGTGTCATAACGATATATGCTGGTACCATACCGCCACTAAATAACATCGTAAAGAATGCGATAAACGTAAACTGACGGCGATATTTAAATTGCGGTCTTGAAATTGCATAAGAGTAAAGAGCAATCATCGCCACACTACATACAGTCCCAATTACTGTTACTAAAATGGTGATACCGTATGATTGTAAGAGTTGTCCTTTCATCTTCCATAAGTATTCATAAGCTTCCATGCTCCACTCTTTTGGTATCAGTTGAAAGCCATTTGCCGCCAGAGATGATTCACTTGAAAACGAAATAACGATAATATATAAAAATGGAAAAATACAAATGAGTGCTAGAATAGCGAGCATAATATTCATTGCAACGTTCATTTTTTTGCCAAAACCAATAATATCTTTTGCGGGTTTATTTTTTGCTGGTTTTTCCATCTCGCCTCGAACTTGTTCTATTTCACTCACTGCCTCAAGTTGTTCTGCCAAAGAATTTCGCCTCCTTTTTTAAAATAAGCCATATTCTGGATTTATTTTTTTCACGATGTAATTAGTGAGTAACACTAGAATAAAGCCGACAATCGACTGATAGAAACCAGCTGCCGCACTCATACTCATATCCCCGAGCGATGTTAATCCCCGGTATACATATGTATCAATAACATCCGTCACAGGATAAAGTGGTCCTGAATTTCGCGGTAATTGATAAAACAAACCGAAATCTGAGTTAAAGATTTTACCAACATTTAATATCGTTAAAATAACCATTAATGGCGTAAGTGCTGGAATAGTTACATGTCTAATTTGTTGCCATTTGCCCGCACCATCAATCATCGCTGCTTCATAATACGTCCTGTCTATTCCGGCAATCGCAGCAAGGTAAACGATACTACCATACCCAAGGCCTTTCCAAACGTTCATCATTATTAAAATAAATGGCCAATATTTTGGATCGTTATACCATGAAATTGGATCTTGCCCGAATGCTACTAAAATGTTGTTTACTAATCCGCTGTCCTCACTCAAAAAGCTGAATAAGAAGTAACTAACAACAACCCATGATAGGAAATGGGGGAAAAGCATTCCTGTTTGATAAATTTTTGCTCCTCGTTTATTTAGTAAACTATTAAAGACAATGGCAAGTGCAACACCAAGAAATAGTCCCACAATAATAAATACTAAATTATAAAGAACGGTGTTTCGTGTAATAATAAAAGCGTCGTTTGTTTGGAATAGGAATTTAAAATTTTCAAGTCCCACCCAGTCGCTACTCATAATACTGGATAAAAATCCTTTCCCATCAATTTTGTAATCTTTGAATGCGATAATCGTACCGAACATCGGTAAGTATGAGAAAACCAGGAACCATAGAAGACCTGGAAGTACCATGAACAACCAAATTCGATTAGCGCGAATTTGTGATAAAACTTTTTTCAATCCATCCACCCCTCTTTTTTTGTAAGTGCTTTCAACATCTTAAGTTTATCGTTTTTAAGAGGGTTAAAATAGTTGCGGATGTTTAGATTTATAGACAAATATTAGAAATGATTTTATTGATGAATTTTTCGGTATCGATTTGGCGTTTCTCCTGTATGTTTTTTAAACTGTCTGTAGAAATAAGCCATATCTGTATAACCAGATTTACTAGCAATAATTGTTAAGTTATCTTTGGTTTGCAGTAATTCCTCTTTGGCATAATTGACTCTATAGCGATTCAGATAGTCCGTAAAATGCTCTCCCATTTCTTTTTGGAACAGTTGCCCAAGATAAACTGCATTAATATGAAAATCGTTCCCTAACGTTTTAAGTGACATACCCTCTGCAAAATGTTCTGTTACATAGGATAAAACGTTTTGGATAATCGGACTTTTAGATTCATCGGTTTGTTTTTTACGATTGTAATACCGAATAGCATATGTTAATGTTGCCGCTTCTAACCCTTCAATGCTTGTTTCTTCCGCAATTCGCCCCATTGATTCACTTAATTCTTTTGGATCGGATTCTGCCATCATAACAAGTAGCTCATTCAAAATATGAAGCATTTGATGTGGATCACTTTCTAATTTATGATCGCTCCATTCTTGAAAAAAATTACTAATCCATGTTTTGATTTCTTTCTCATTATTTACAACAAGCAGCTTTGCAAGTTGATGTTGTTTTCTTTTAGGACGCCAAGTATGTTTCGTCCTTTTTTGATAAGCAATTAAGCTTCCCGCCTCTTGAACAAGTCGTTCTGGAATCAATCGATTAAGTTGGCGAAAGGCTTGCGGATACATATTTTCATCTTGTATTCTTTCACTGACAAACATATAAAAAGCATTATTAGTAAGCTGTTTTTTTATATCTTGTTGCACGGTTAATATTTGTTCGGATAGCGATTGTTTTTCAGTCATTCCTATCATTATTTCATTATCTGGAGTCACTAGCATAAAAGGAAATTGCTCTCGATAATGTTCCACAAGTTGTTTCCATTCAGTCTTAATAATTTCTTTTGTAGGTTGGATTTTGATAAGGACCGCATGATCATTTTGATTTAAGGTCATATCATATAAAGCAAGGCGCTCTTCCCATTCTTCTTTATTAATTCGTAAATTCAGCCAACGCCAAATGGTATTATCCCGTAAAATATAGTATGCCTCTTCCCTTGGTATCACACTATCTGTTAATTGTTTTTTCTCTATTTGTATAAATGTTTCTTTTAGTTCTTGTTCGTTCAACGGTTTTAGTAAATAGTTCTCAATTCCCGCTGAAAGTCCTCGTTTTACATAATGAAAATCTTCAAAACCTGAGAGAACAATGGTTTTAGTTGTTGGTTGTCTTTTTTTCCAAGCATCAATCAGTTCTAAGCCATCCATCACTGGCATTTGAATATCCGTTAATAGTACATCTACTTCTTGGTCTGCAAATAAATCTAGTGCTACTGCGCCATTTTGAGCTGTACCAACAATTTCAATAGCTTGCTCAAATTCTGGAATAATACTTTCTAAGCCTTTAAGAATAAGGGGTTCGTCGTCAACTAGTACTATTTTTAGCATTACTTTTCTCCTCCCGTATTTTGAGGTACTTGAAACAGAATTATCGTACCTTCATTCGCTTTACTCGTGATAGTTAATTGATGGGCATCTCCATACAGTAATTGCAATCGCTTATTTAAATTAGCTAAACCAATGTGACTTGTTTCCATTTTGCTTTCCATAATTGCTTGTACTTCTTTCAGTTTTTCTTCGTCCATACCAGAACCATTATCTATTATTTTAAATTCTAAATTGTTACCTTTCCCAGAAACCGTTATTGTAACGACTGGATGTTGATTTTCTTTATAAGCATATTTGAAAAAATTTTCAATAAGCGGTTGTAAAGCAAACCGAGGAATATGCATGTTATTAAAACGTTTATCAATATGGATTTCTAGTTGGATTGGCTGTTCATGGCGCATTTCCATAAATCTAACATATTGTTTCACATAATTGATTTCTTCTTCTAAAGTGGTAATTTCTCGGTGATTTGCAGTATAACGTAATAATGTCGCGAGTTGATATATCATATCGCTTGTCGCTTTTGCGCCTTCCACACGTGCATTCATTCTAATCGCTTCTAATGAATTATAGAGAAAATGAGGCTGAACTTGGCCTTGAAGTGCTTTTAGACGCGCTTTTTGTTCTTCCATTTCTAAGCTATAAACTTTTTTTACATATGCATCAAGATTTTCAGTCATATGATTAAAACGTTCGCTAATCATCGTAAGCTCATCCCCATTGTTATCAACAGGTAATTTCGCATCTAAAGTCCCGTTTTCTACTTTATTCATTCCACCAAGAATGGTTAAAATCCGTTTGGAATAACGTCTACTAATAACAAAATTAATGCTAATCGAAAAAATAACGAGTAATAGTCCAATACCAAATAAAGTTAACTCAATTAGCGGAGCGCTATCATCTGTCACACGATATAAAAAGCTATTGTTTTTTAAACCACTCGTCTCATCTTCCGTTTTTTGAAAATACATTTTATGGCTATCTACATTTGTCCATCCTTTTTTTTCAGGTGTTTTAATCTGTTTTATTGGCTGATTAGAATATAGTTCAGCCCCTTTTGCATTCGTTATTTGAAAAATGGAGTTTTTATAGTCTTTTGTAACCCATTTATTTAGGAACGCTGGATCAATATAAAGAAGTAAATAACCCATTTGTTTTAATGTACTTGGATCATTTATTGGCTGCTTTACCACAATTTTATTATCAATAGTATAAAAATTACCTTGTTTGGATGCTTGTTTGGTTATATTTTCTTCCCCATAAGTATCCACAGTTTCTTTCCATTCACGATAGCTACTTGGAAAAGTATACGAATAACTCCCATCATCTGAAATTAATTGTAAGGCAATAATATCCTCATCATACGAAAAATAAGACTGTAAATAAGTTTGCATATCTACAGAATAAAAATTTTTACTTTTAAAATAGTTATCAATGTTTTGTTCCGTGTAACTACCATAATCATTTGTCATCGCAATTTGAACATCTTGCATTAAATCACTGTTTCGGTAAATGTCTTGAGTTAGACTAATTAAAGCCTTTTGTTTTTCTGTTAACGCGTCTAGTTGTTTCGTTGCAATAGTTTCCGCTCTTTGTAAATTTGTATCAAGTTGAATATTGGTATAGTATTTATAAATGAAAAAAAGTAACAAGCTTACCGTAAAAAGACTTGTTAAAGAAAAAATTAATAGCATTCTTTTGAAAACACGTTTGCGTGGTAATTCTTGCGCCATTCTAATTCACTGCCCCCTCTTCTTTTCTGATTATTACATACTATTACCAATATTGTAAGGGGTTACTTAGGTTCCATTTGTTTGAAACGATGTAAGTTAATTTTCATTATCCAATAACTAGGTAATACACCTGAAATAAATAATATAAAAGCAGGCATTTTTGAAATTAACCATGCACAAAATACTAAACCAACAACAATCATAAAAGTATTTTTAAAGCTGGTGATAGCTAGTAAAAAAGCTTGCGCTACATAAGCTCGCACATTTTTCATTTGGAAGTGAACAAATACTGTAAAATACTGTAAAAATGCAATAGCAACGAGGAAAAGTAAAAACATTAAGAAGAAATATAAAATGGTTGACCAAAAACCGTGCATCAATTCAAATACAATTCGTAAATCCGCATAAAGGAAAATGCCAATTGCCGCAAAAATCCCCCCAGCTAAATTCGCCGAAACAAACACCTGTTTATAGGTTTGCCAAGCGGATTTCCAAACAGGCGCGTCTAAATCTCCTCTTGCCCATTTTCGGGTAATCGTAAATAAAGCGACCGTAGCTGGCATGAATCCAAGTGCAATACCGCCAATTAACACAAGAAAAAGCCATACTAAGTTTGTCCAAACAAGCCGAATAATCCAGTCACTAATAACTGAGAATTTATCAATAAGTTTCATTCTTTTTTCTCCTTTGATAGTAAGAGAAAGCCTGAGTTTTTCGCCCAGACTTTTCTTTTTATTTACTTAATGGACTACCTTTCACATAAACATCACATAGGCTTAGGACAAATTCACTGAACATGGCGTTTGACCAAGCGAACCAGTCTCGTGTGAACTCAGCTGGGTTTGATGCGTTAACACCCTCATGCATATAATCTGTTTCGCCATCTCCCGCAATCAACATTTCTAGAATTGCTTGTTTTTCTGCTTCTGTTTCTGCTGTTAAACCTTCGATACTAAGTGCAATCGGCCAAACATAGTGATCTGGTGTATGTGGGCTACCTATTCCAGTAAGCACACTACCTTCCACGAAATAAGGATTTTCGCGACTTAAAATAAGTTTTCTAGTCGCTTGGTAAGAAGCATCGTTTTTTTCACAAAAGCCTAGGTAAGGAGCAGCAAGAAGACTAGGTACATTCGCATCATCCATAAATAGCTTACGTCCAGTACCGTCGACTTCATAAGCATAGACATCCCCGTAATAAGGGTGCGGCTGTTTCGCGTATGTTTCTATTCCAGCTGCCACTTCCTCTCTTAATTTGGCACTAGCTTGTAGTAATTCTTGATCAGCTGGGTAAAAAGCTAGCGCGATTTCTTTCACATAATCCATGACCACGACTAAAAACATGTTACTAGGAACAAGATAGCCATACATACAAGCGTCATCACTTGGTCTAAAACCACTCCATGACATACCAGTATAACTAACATCTGTTCCTTTCCCGTTATTATTTAAGGTATCTGATTGACGCACATTTTCTCGTTCAAAACGATAAGGACTTTTTTCTGTATGATTTTGTTCGGTTTTAAAGACCTCAATAATTTTGTGCAAAGCTTGGTTGAATTCTTCTGTAAAATGACCGGTATGATTAGTACTTTTCCATAGTAGATATGCTAACTGCACAGGATAACAGAGTGAATCAATTTCATATTTGCGCTCCCATACAAGATCTGTCATTGCTGTTTTATCTTGTTGAAAACCTTCGCCATTAGCCGATTTATTAAATGCATTAGCATATGGGTCATGTAGGATACATTTTGTTTGTAATTTTACTAGATTTTCAATTAACGTTGCCATTTCTTCATCTTCTTCTGCAACGATTAAGTATGGTCTTATTTGGCTTGTGGAATCTCGTAACCACATAGCTGGAATGTCACCTGTAATAACAAACGGAAGCCCTTCTTCTGTTTCTTGTAAAGTAGTTGTATACGTATTGATAAAGCATTTTTCAAACATCCGATGAAGTTTTTCATTTTCTGGAAAAGTGTTTTTCACTTTATCTATCCATTTGTTAAAACTTGCTGGTACTTTTTTCGTCATAATTATACTCCTTTTAAAGTAATGATTTCATTTGGTAAAACAGTAAATTGGCTTTCGGCATCTCCGCTTGTCTCTTCTAAAATAGTGGATTTTCTCCATGGATTAACCGTATTTAATAGTTTTGGCTCGCTTGATGTTTGATAAAAACGAATAATAGGCTGATTATCTTTTGCGAGTTTCCACGCAGAGAATACAAATCCATCTGCCGTTTTCCATTTTGCAAAGTCTTTTGTTTCTGGGAGCACTTTTTCTTTCTTTGATGTATGTTGTATCGCAAAAACTGGACTTAAGAGTGCGTTTACTTGTGCTGGAATAGCAGTGTTAGCAACATCCGGCTCATCTGTTAGGATTAAATGGAATTCTGCTGTGATTTCGCGATGGCATTCTGCTTCATATGCTGGGAAATCACCCCAATCTCCAATTTCTGAAACTGCGCGTAATAGTGTTAACTCGATACTGTCGCCTTGTTCGCTTACTTCATACTCTGGTAACCCAAGACTAGCAACTACCATGTTTCCGCTAGCAACAAAACCTTGTTTTCTATTATCTTTTGCTGGGTTCGTCCATTCTTTGACTTGTTTATTGGCACGAGTTACTACTTCAAAAACACTTCCCGCTTGATGCGTTTCTGTTTGCTTTCCAGTTGGTAAAATTACTCGCAAGCGATGATCATCTACACTGTTAACAAAGTTGATGCGGATATTTAATTGCTTATCCTGCTTATTCAAAGTTAATTCTGTCGTAATTCTAAATGTAGTGTGGTTTTCCGAACGATCAGATTTTCGGTCTGGATGCCACACTAGTCTGCGTTTTTCTTCGGCAAAAGCTTTACTTGCACTGACTGGGATTTCTATTTCATGTTTAATTTCTATTGTCTTACCAAGTTCATCTTCACGTAATACACGAATGAAAGGTGTTGAATCAAGTGTATTTAATCGTAAATTGTCTCCCGTTTCTTTAAACATATACTCATTACCAATGTCACCCGCATCCTCATATGCACCAACGCCTGCGATTTCAACAGCTGTCTGTTTATCCAAAATCGTATAAGTCCCGTTCGGCGCCACTTCAACTTTTAAATAACGATTCTCTAGTTGGAAGTCTTGTGCTATCTCCGTATTATTGTCTTCTAAATGAACTGGATACGCATAAATTGTTTCATAACCAACTGCTGGTAAATTTTCTACCACAAAAGTTAGTTTATATTTTCTAGCAAAATAAGAATCGCGGAATTTGCGCTCTGGTAAATTATAATTGAATCTAGTACCAAGAGATTCTACGATAACTGGAATTTCTTTACCGTCCTTCGTTTCTAAACGGAAACTTTGTTCAGGAAGTTTGGCAAGTTCATCTGGTATTAATTCAAAATGCATATCAGAAAAATGAATGGCATCTGTTTCAAGTTCTAATTCCACTGTTCTAGTTGCTTCCATACCACCTGCATGAAAAACAGTAATTGGAATACCTGCATCATTTGTTGCTATTTGCTCCGCTATTTTTTGCGCTGCGTTTTGGATAATAGCCATCGCCCTCTGTTCCACTTTTTCAAAACGAGCTTCCATTTCGCGGTGCACCTCATCCAAACTACATCCTGTAATACTGTCATGGATTTGGTTTTCCATGAGTAATTTCCAAGCAAAAGCTAAGTATTCATGTGGATAACTAACACCTGCTTCTGTTGCCATCACAGAAATCGGTTCAGCTAAGCGCTCTAGTAATCGTTCTATTTTCGCATTGGCTTGTTTTAAATAAATCCGAGATGAAGCTGTGTTAGCAAGTGTTGACCAACCATCTGATTGTTGGCTTGTTAACTCCCCATGTACTGTTTGTAGTTTTTCAGGCTTAAGCCCAGCCTTTACAGCATCTTGGTATTTTTCAAAATGACTGTGAATAAAATCGACATCTGGATAAAGTTCCCGAGCTACTTCAAGAGCTTCTGCTAAATCTATTTGTACAGGTTGATGATCGCAACCATTCATAAATAACCAATCATCCGTCGATGCAAATCTTTCCACATCTGCTAATTTCTTATCCCAAAAATCTTTTGCTTCTTCTTTATCTACTGGAATTTCATTACCATTGGAATACCAATTGGCTAGTAAGATCCCTAAAACTTTTGAACCATCTGGACTTTCCCAAAACATCTCAGAATATTTCGAGGCAAAAGCACTATCGAAAACTTGATTATTAAACCCAGTTGGATTAACACCTCGTCCGAAAACAACTGTATCAAAACCAGCTTGACGCATTAATTGTGGTACTTGACCATATAATCCAAACGTATCTGGAAAATAACCAATTTTTTCTACTTGACCAAATTCTTCTGCCATTTCTAATCCATATTGCAAATTACGAATATTTGCTTCGCCACTTGTCAAAAAAGCATCTTGCAACATATACCATGGCCCAATGCGTAATTTTCCTTCCGAAACCAATTGCTTCATTTTTTCTTTTTTGGCCGGTTTTACAGCCAAATAATCTTCTAACATGATCATTTGTCCGTCCATATGAAAGTGATTAAAACCATTTTCTTTATCAAGTAACGCTTCTACTTCATCCATAAGTGTAACAAGTCTAAATCTTAAACTTTCCAGTGGTAAAAACCATTCTCTATCCCAATGAGAATGCGAAATAATATGCGCTTTCTTTCTAGTCATTTTGACCCTCCAAATATCCTTTTTGTATTCGCTTTCAAGCTAAGTATAGTAAGGGCTAAAGCGAATTGCAATGCTACGCCTGAAACTACTATGAATAATCCATTTTCCCTTGATTTGTCCATTACAAGAAAGCGTAATCCTTACTGCTCTAGACATGGGTAATTTATCCCTTTCCAAATCTTTAAAAAAGCCAAATTGACTTCTTTTCTCGCTATGATATATTGAAACCGTTCCAGACAAAAAAATTACTACAAATAGAGAAAGGATATGAGAATACATATGTTTTTCACAAAAGACAAACTACGAGGTAGACTAGATGAAGTTGCGCTTTATCGTTATGAAAAAACTTATCCTATCAGTAAATTTCAAGCAGCAGAAGATACGGATGGAGAAATTGCTGCTCGACCAGCTAATGTTAGCTATCACACCGAACTAAATATTGGAGATAACTGGGCAGGCAGAGATCGTTATGTCTGGTTAAAAACAACCATTACTTTTCCAAAAGTAAAAACCAGTACACGCTTGATTGGCTACTTCGATTTTGGAAATACTGGTGACGGACATAACTCAGGTTTTGAATCCCTATTATTCGTGAACGGGGAACCATTCCAAGGTGTGGATCAAAATCACCGGGAAGTTCTTTTCCCAGATAGTTTTGCTGGAAAAACAACTGAACTAGTTTTTCGTTTATGGTCTGGCCTTGAGGGCGGAGGAAAGCCTTCGATTCAAACACATCAATTAAAAGAAGCATTTATTGGCTATTTAAATCTCGTGATTGATGACTTATATTTCACTAGTAAAGCAACCTTAAAAACACTCGATCAACTCGAAGAAAAAAATCCTATCCATGCACCACTTCTTCAAGCAATTAATCGTGCTTACCTTGCAATTGATTGGTCAACTCCTGGATCAGCGCAAAATCTTTCATCCATGGAAACAGCCAACCAAATCTTGCAAGCTGCGATTAAAGAAATGCCGAAAAACTTTCCTATCAAAGTAGCGGCAGTTGGACATACTCATATAGATGTAGCATGGTTATGGCGTTTAAAACATACTCGTGAAAAAGCAGCTCGCTCCTTTTCTACTGTGCTTCATTTAATGGAAGATTATCCGGAATATTTATTTTTACAGTCTCAGCCACAACTTTATGCTTATATGAAAGAAGACTATCCAGAAATTTACGCTAAAATTAAGGCTAAGATTAAAGATGGTAACTGGGAAGCTGATGGTGGAATGTGGCTTGAAGCTGACTGTAACATACCAAGCGGGGAATCTCTCGTTCGCCAAATGCTCTATGGCCAGAAGTTTTTACGTGAGGAGTTTGGTAAACCTTCAAGCTTTTTATGGCTACCAGATGTGTTCGGATATAGCTGGGCTTTACCACAGATTCTTCGTAAATCAGGTATTAAAACTTTTATGACAACTAAAATCAGTTGGAATCAATACAACAGAATGCCGCATGATACATTCAAGTGGCGCGGAATCGATGGGACCGAAATTCTGACCCACTTCATTACTGCACCAGAGAAAAACAGCCGTATTTCCACTTATAATGGTAAAATGACTGCCCGTGAACTTGTTGGTCTTTGGGATAAATATCAAGATAAAGAAGTGAATCAAGAACTATTACTTGCTTATGGATACGGGGATGGAGGAGGAGGCGTTAACCGAGAAATGCTAGAAATGCGGCGCCGATATGATGTAATGCCAGGAATTCCTGAAGTAAAACCAAAAAGCGCAACAAATTATTTCAATGACCTCCACCAAACAATCGAAAACACAGATCAATACGTTCATACTTGGAACGGGGAACTTTATTTTGAATATCACCGAGGCACCTATACAAGCCAAGCCTTTACAAAAAAAATGAACCGTAAAATAGAACTTGGTTTAAGAGATAGTGAATGGCTTTCTGTTTTAGCTAATTTAAAACAAGGAACAACTTACCCGACCGAAAAATTAGCAAGCATTTGGCAGATTTTGCTCCGTAATCAGTTTCATGATATTATTCCTGGTTCTTCCATAAAAGAAGTGTATGACGACGCGCTTATCGAATACACTGAAGCGCTGACAGAAACTAACACGCTTATTTCCAAGCAGTTAGCTAATTTAACTAAAACGGTTGATGAGAAAATAACCCTTTGGAATAGTTCTACGTGGTCTCGTTCACGTTATATCGAAATATCGCCCGAAAATCCAGCTGATAATTTAGCATTTTTTGATGAACAAAATAACCCACTTCCAGCGCAAAAATTAGCAAATGGCTCTTGGCTTATTCAACATTCCACCTTACCATCATTAGGAGCTTCAAGTATTTCAGTGAAAGAAACTAAAAATATTTTAAAACAATCATCCTTTGACTATAAAAATAACACTTTAGAAACACCATTTTATCAAATCACATGGAACGAAAACGGGCAATTCACCTCCATTTTTGACAAAAAAAATAACCGCCAAGTTTTAGCGGAAAATGCACGTGGAAATGTATTTCAATTATTTGAAGATAAACCTATGTGGCATGATGCTTGGGATATCGACCTTTTCTATCAAGAAAAACAAAAGGAAATCAAGGATTTAACTTCTTTTGAACTTGTCGATAACGGTCCATTAAAATTAACGCTTAAACAAGTACTGCATTCGGAAAAATCACAAATAACTCAGTGGATTCATTTTTATCATGATTGCCCTGAAATCAGATTCGAAACAGAGGTAGATTGGCGTGATCGTAATCAATTACTAAAAGTTGCCTTTCCTGTTTCAGTGCATGCAAGTGAAGCAAGTTATGATATCCAATTCGGAAATGTGAAACGACCAACCCACTGGAACACAAGCTGGGATTATGCGCGTTTTGAAACAGTTGGACATCAGTGGGCAGACCTTTCTGAGAAAAATTATGGTGTAAGCTTACTCAATGATTCTAAGTATGGTTATGATATTAAAGATTCCACCATTCGTTTAACCTTGCTCAAAGCTGCTGGTTATCCTGATCCAGAGGCCGATTTAGGCGTCCATAACTTCACTTATTCTCTTTTCCCACATCAAGGCGATTTCTTAGACGGAGAAACAGTACAAACAGCATGGGAATTAAATAATCCTATTTTCTCTTCAAAAGGAGAAATAGAACCGTTCTCTCTTTTCCAAGTGACTAATCCTTATGTGGTAATTGATAGTGTAAAACAAGCAGAGGACGCTAATGGCTTCATTGTTCGTTTACATGAATTTGCAGGCACACACGGTGAAGTGACATTAGATAGTGACTATCAGATTGCCTCTATAACAGAATGCAATCTACTTGAGGAAAATGAAACATCACTAAAAACGCCAACTTTTGCAATCTCTCCATTTGAAATTAAAACATATCGAATTCAACTAACATAAAAAAACGCGCAGCAGAACTTCTCCCTAAGAAGTTCGCTGCGTGTTTTATACGTTTAACGTGATCAGAATTAAAGTTTAGTAACTTTTTCTGCTTGTGGGCCACGTTGGCCTTCAACGATTTCAAATTCAACGCTTTGACCTTCGTCTAAAGTTTTGAATCCTTCACCTTCGATAGCGCTGAAGTGTACGAATACATCATCTCCGCCTTCTACTTCGATGAAACCGAAACCTTTTTCACTGTTAAACCATTTAACTGTACCTGTTTGCATATTTCACAAACCTCCAAAAAATTTTCTTAATATGTTTCTTTTACTAACGAAAAAGATGTTAACAACAAGCTAAGCATTTTTTCAATTACAAAATTCACATATTAGCAAAGATACTCACTCATATCAATATCCTTGCTAATGTGTAAATAAACTTCCTCAACAATTATATATTAACGCCAACGAACAAATAAATCAAGCGAAAAAGCCGCACGGTTACAAAATAGATTATTCAGTTTACTTTTTTAAAAACCCTGCTATAAGTTCATTCTTACAACAGGGTTTTCTATTAATCAATGATACTTTTATCTTTAATACGCCATTTCACAAGTAAGTTATGTAGCGGCTTACGAGCTAAGAAATAAACTCCTAGAGAGATAAAAACGGAAGCTGTACCAAGGAAGAATCCACCAAGGACGTCCGTTGGGAAATGCACACCGAGATAAACACGCGTATACATTACAAATAAAATGAAACCATAGCCGATAATTCCAATAACGATTTTTTGCCACATTTTTGGCACTGTAAAAATCAAGAACATCGCTGCAAGTCCATAAAAAACAGCTGTAGCAGTCGCGTGTCCACTAGGAAAACTAAAACCTGACTCACTAATTAACCAATTAACACTAGCTGGACGCGTACGACCAACCAAGCTTTTTAAAACAAGATTTAGGACCACTCCACAAACAAGCATCGTGCCACCAAACCAAAGACCAACAACAAATTTTCGTAAAAAGAATAGAATAAGTACGACCACAATAGTTAAAATGATAGTTGTTTCTGCACTACCTAAATTTGTCACTAACTTAACAATAGATGTTTTATCTGGCTGTATTCCTCCACGAATTTTTTCAATCCAACTTAGATCAAAACGCGCTACCCAGTTACTTTCTGTTGCTATAGCTGAGGCAATTGTAATAAATAAAACAAGACAAAATCCGCCAATAACGAATAACGGTGTTGCTTTTTTACGATTTGTATTCATGTTTAACTCCTTTTCATCCAGTTGTTTTTAAAAAATGTTTTACTTCTTGAACAAGTTCTTGATATTGCGCTTGTTCTACTGTCGCTTCATTTGTGAGCTCAGTAACTATATCATCATAACGAACAGAACCAGTACTAACGAATGTCGCATTACCAATTAGTTGTAACGAAATGTCGCCTGTTTCGTCTTTTTTCGCAGTTACTTGCACTCTACCACCATCATTATAAACATTGAGTGGTGTTTCCAAAGTATCCTGATCTAACATTTTTTTAATTAAACTACATGCCGACATTGCTGTTCCGCAAGCGTTCGTAAATCCAACACCGCGTTCAAAAGTCCGCACATAAATAGCATCTTCATTCAGGCGTTTCACAAAACTCACATTTACACCATCTGGAAAATAAGGGTTTTCGCTATTTAAAAAACTCGCTAATTTTTCTTGTTTATCGGAATCTAAGACGGTTTGATCTACAAATGTAATTAAATGGGGATTTGGAACAGAAACAGCTGAAAAAGCGAGCTCTTCGTCAAGTTCTGGAATAACTTGATTAAATAATTTTTCCACGCCTACATACATTGGTAAACTTTCTGGATTAAATTTAACCGGAGAAATTTCGACTTGATACGTTGGAATATCAAAACCAAGTGAAGTTGCTTTTCGAACATCTAGTATCGCTTTCATTGTTTCCACTTTTGCGTCTGTCAATGCGTGCTTTTCAAGTAAATAGCGGGCTACCGTTCTTAAGCCGTTACCACACATCGAAGCAATCGAACCATCTGAATTAACGACACGCATTTGACCAATCGCTCCCGCTTTATTGCTTTTTGCAACATATAAAATACCATCAGCCCCGCCTAGCGAATGACTTCTGTCGCAAAGTTTTATCGCAAAATCAGCTCGTTTTGTATCAGACCAAGCAGTAATATGATTTTCTTCTTCATCAACTAAGAAAAAATCATTTTGCGAACCATGTACTTTTGTAAAGTGAATTATTGCCATTACTTCAAGCAACCTCCTTTATTTGGAATTACGTCTATAATACCACATCTCAAATTAAAAAAGCTTGGGGAAACCTCCTTTTAGATGACTAGGATTTTCCCCAAGCGAGCATTAAGCTTCGTAGTGTTTTACAACAATATCAGCACAGCGACCACAAAGTGTTGGATGTTTTGGATCTACACCCACATCTTTTTTCACTACACGACAACGTTCGCATGTTTCGCCTTCTGCTACAGTAATTTGAACAGCTACTTGATTTGACTTAAATGCAGATTCTGGTGCATTTTCTAAACCTTCCACTAGTTCAAAGTCAGAAACGATAAACAGTTGTGCGAAATCGCCTTCTAATGAATCAAACAGTGTTTTCGCTTCTCCATCAACATACAAAGTTACTTTTGCAAGCATTGATTTACCAATTAGTTTTTCATTACGAGCGAATTCTAATGCTTTTTGCACATTATCACGAATTTGCATGAATGCGTCCCATTTCGCTGTAATTTCTTCGCTATCTGCTAATACTTTTACATCTGGTAAGTCTTGCAAGTGAATGCTTTCTGCTCCTTCACCAATTAAACTATTCCAAACTTCTTCTGTTGTATGCGGTAAAATTGGAGCAAGTAATTTAGTTAACGTAACAGCCGCTTCATAAAAGACTGTTTGCATTGCACGGCGATCGTTGCTATCAGCTGCTTCAATATAGACAACATCCTTGGCAAAGTCCATGTAAAATTGACTTAATTCTACTGTACAGAAATTGTTAATTTGGTGATAAATAGTAGAGAATTCAAAAGCTTCATAGCTATCCTTCACATTTTTCACTAAGTCATTTAATTTGATTAGCATATATTTGTCTACTTCACGTAAATTTTCATAAGAGACCGTGTTAGTAGTTGGGTTGAAATCATTAATATTCCCTAGTAAGAAACGCATAGTATTACGGATTTTACGGTACACTTCAGATACTTGTTTTAAGATTTCATCACTAACGCGAACATCAGCTTGATAATCAACAGAAGCAACCCAAAGACGAACAATATCCGCACCGAGTTGTTTAATTACTTTACCTGGAAGAAGCGTATTTCCGAGCGATTTACTCATTTTGCGACCTTCCCCGTCAAGTGCGAAACCATGGCTTAATACGTTACGGTAAGGAGCTTCACCAGTAATGGCAACAGCTGTCGTTAAAGATGAGTTAAACCAACCACGATATTGGTCAGAGCCTTCCATATACAAATCAGCTGGACGAGTTAATTCTGGGCGAGCATTCAGCACAGCTTGATGACTAGAACCAGAATCAAACCAAACATCCATAATATCCGTTTCTTTCGTAAATTCACCATTTGGGCTACCTGGATGTGTAAAACCATCTGGTAATAAATCTTTCACATCACGTTCAAACCAAACATTCGAACCATGTTCACGGAAAAGTTCCGAAATGTGGTTGATGGTTTCGTCTGTAATAATCGCTTCTCCATTTTCCGCGTAGAAAATTGGAAGTGGAACACCCCATGCACGTTGACGAGAAATCACCCAATCACCGCGGTCGCGTACCATATTGAATAGACGTGTTTCTCCCCATGCAGGAGTCCAGTTAACACCTTTGACAGCTTTGAGTAAGTCATCACGGAAAGCGTCAATGGAAGCAAACCACTGCGCTGTTGCACGGAAGATAACGGGTTTTTTTGTGCGCCAATCATGTGGATAGGAGTGAGTGATGAATTCCATTTTTAGTAGTGCGCCCACTTCTTCTAATTTTTCAGTAACCATTTTATTAGCAGTATCATAAAAGACACCTTCAAATCCTGGAGCTTCATCTGTGAATACACCACGATCATCTAGTGGAGCAAGAATTTCTAAATCGTATTTTTTCCCGATTAAAAAGTCATCTTCCCCATGTCCAGGAGCCGTATGAACTGCACCAGTACCTGCTTCTGCTGTAGCATGCTCACCGTTCATTACTAAGGAATCACGGTCATAGAATGGATGTTTCGTTACGATACGGTCAAGTTCAGAACCACGCACTGTTTTAACAACCGTCGCATCTTCAAAGCCTAGTTTTTCACGTAAATTTGGTAAAAGAGCTTCTGCTACAACATATTTTTCACCTGCGGATTCAATTACTACATAGTCTAAATCCGGATTAACAGTAATACCCATGTTTGCTGGGATTGTCCAAGGAGTCGTTGTCCAGATTACAATGTTTGTTCCTTCGTCTAATACGCCTTTGCCATCAGTAACTTTGAATGCAACAAAAATAGAGGCAGATTTTTTATCTTGGTATTCGATTTCTGCTTCTGCAAGTGCAGATTCACTAGAAGGAGACCAATAAACTGGTTTTTTTCCTTTGTAAATATAGCCTTTTTTCGCCATTTCCCCGAATACCTTGATTTGCTCTGCTTCATATTCTGGTAAAAGAGTGATATATGGGTTTTCCCAGTCACCGTTAATTCCAAGACGTTTGAAACCTGTACGCTGACCGTCTACTTGGGTCATCGCATATTCGGCACACAGTTTACGGAATTCAGCAATAGACATTTCTTTGCGTTTAACGCCTTTTTTCGCGATTGCTGTTTCAATTGGAAGGCCATGTGTATCCCATCCTGGCACATACGGAGAACTGAAACCAGCCATTGATTTATAACGAACAATAATATCTTTGATTGTTTTATTTAGCGCATGCCCCATATGAAGCTCTCCGTTTGCATAGGGAGGACCATCATGTAAAATATACGCCTTGCGTCCAGTATTTTTTTCTTGAATTTTCTCGTATAACTTTTCTTCTTCCCATTTCGCTTGCCATTCAGGTTCTTTATTCGGTAGATTTCCACGCATTGGAAAATCTGTTTTTGGCATTAATAACGTATCTTTATATTCCATATTCTCTTCTCCTTTAAATCTTTATTTTTAAACGCAAAAAAATCTCTCCCAAAAAGGGACGAGATTCGCGGTACCACCCTTGTTGACAGGCATCTAATCTGCTTGTCCACTTCATTATAGCCATAACGCTGGCTCGCGCTAACGCTTACTCAAGCAATTGCTTTTTCGGGTTAGAACTAAAGAGTGATTTCCATTCTTTAGAGGATAGCTGGTCTCGCACCGTTTACCAACTCGCTTTATATCCTTTATCTAAAAAATTTACTTGTCTCTAATAATCGTTTTTAACGTTCTTCAGATTCAGCTGCTTCGACTTCTTTGATAGATGCTAGTTCAGTTGCATCCACATCGTAAGCCATCATTTGCTGCCAATCTTCACTTTTAATTAAATCCATTTGCGCTTCTACTAGCATACGCAGGCGCTCACGGAATACTTTTGATTGACGTTTTAGGTCTTCAATTTCAATCGCAATTTTGCGAGCTTTAGAAAGAGAGTCACTTAAAATTCGGTCTGCATTTTTTTCTGCTTCACGAATAATTAGTTTGGCTTCTTTTTCAGCGGAAGCTTTCACTTCCTCAGCAGCAGTTTGTGCCACGATTAATGATTTGTTTAACGTTTCTTCAATGTTGGTAAAATGACCTAAACGTTCTTCACTATTATTTAAAGTGTCCTCAATACGCTTTTTCTCTTTAATAACTTGTTCATAATCTTTAATGATTTGATCGAGGAAGTCATTTACTTCGTCTTCGTCATAACCTCTAAAACCACGGGTAAACTCTTTGTTATGTATATCCAGCGGCGATAATGGCATATTTAGCACCTCCATACGACTATTTGTTTATAAATACCTAACATACATTCTACCATAGTTACTAGCTTTTTCCTACAATTTATATTGAAAAATGACTAGATTAAAAATCCGGCCTTATCAAGTGCATTAATCGCCTGTTCCAATTGTTCTTTCGTATCTGCTTCAATTGTATGTAAATGAGTCCCATCTGTTAAACCTGACAGCATGGTCGCTCCTGTAGTCTGCAATTTCCGTACAAATTTCTCTACGTCAAAACGGTTTTTTAAATGTAAGGAGGCAGTGATTTCGCCGTAGATAGGATGATCCACAATCACATCAATAACCGACACACCATAATCCACCAAAATATTCAGTTCTTCTGCCGCTTGTTCTTTTGTATGTTTAACGGCAATAACTCGTCTTTCCCCTGTATAGCTTGTTTCTTGAGCATAAATATAACCTTGCGGGGTAGCCATAATAGGCTCATTACCAGCTTTTAACAAAGAAATATCTTGAACAATTACTTGACGACTAACATTCGTTTTACTCGCTAGCTGGTTCCCAGAAATAGGCTTGTCGCTTTCTTTTAACCATTTTAAAATCAATTGCCTGCGTGTATCCCCTAATATTTTTTTCATCTTATCACCTTTTTCGTAGTAATTTATCGATTTCTTCTTTAAACATTATATCGCTAAAAGATGGTATTTATTCTCCAGAAGAAACATTAGCCAATCTACATAAAAACAATGATACCGTTTATGTTGTAAAGAATAGCATTATTTAGTTAAATAAACGAGCAGGAAAGCTATTTAACCTTGTTTTTTTATTTTAAGTAACCAATTTCCATACGAATTTTGTCTTTCTTCGTTCTGCCACCAGTTGATAGTACTTTTACACGACCATACCCACGGGCAGATAATACATCTTCTTCTTCACATTCAAAATCTGGATTTTCTACTGTTTTCCAGTTTACTTTAACCAGCCCTGCGGTAACTAATTGTTTCGCTTTTTGTCTAGAAATATGGTGCGCATTGCTAATAATGACGTCGAGTCGCATACTAGAAACCGTTAAACCCACTTCTTCCCAAACAACTGGTGCATAGACAGCATTCGTTAAGTCCGTTTCCTCTAACATCACATTTACTTTACCAATTTTTTCTAGCTGCAAGGTTAAATAATCCTTCATTGAACTTTCTACAAGTAACTGCCACTCGTTATCATTATTCAAAATATTGCCAAAAATATCGCGTTTCATTCCAAGTGACATCAATGTCCCAAGTATTTTTTGATGTGTAAGTGTCGTAAATTTCACCGGATAACGAATATGGAATAAAGCAATTTCAAAGTCTGCTTCAGTTGGTGTATAGTAATCAGGATAAATCAGTGCACGTCGACGTTCAGCATGCGCTACCCCACCAAAAAACTGGACATTGATCTCATCATAACCACCAATAACTGTTTCGGTAATGTAGCGTTGTCTTGGATCCAAGAAATCCGTCAGTTGTGGCGTATATTCATTTTCTACTTGCATCGTAATTCCTAAAATCTTATCAATAAATGCGTATTCTTCTGCGCGAAAATGCTGATAAATTCCATCCATCGTCGTTTCTCCCTTTCAATCTGTTCCGAGTCTTTAGCCCTATTATATCATGAAAGCAGCTGCTACTAGGCTAATCTTGCTTTTATTATTCAAAAAAAGCCACCCATTAAAAAACGGGTGTCCTTTTTAAAATAGCATTGGAATAACATATACTTGAATTAAACCAGTTAAAACTCTCATCGCATATTGGAAAATGATATATGCCACAAGGGACGAAATATCAAACATCCCAATCGGCGGAATAATTCTCCTAAAAGGTTCTAAAATCGGTTCAAAAATACGTGCTAAAAATTGACCGATTTTCGACTCTCTTGCGCCTGGAAACCAGCTCATCAAGAAATAAATAAACATTAGTGTTGGCAACCATCTAATTATGAATAAAACAATTTCCACCACTTGATATAAAATACTTTGCAATCTAGTTCACACCTCTAATTCATTACATAAAGTTTTGTTCATCAAGCATTTCGGAAATAGAGCCATTTACTTCAACATTATCTGGAGTACATAAGAAAATATTATTCCCAACACGTTGAATATCTCCACCCAAGGCATAAACCGTACCGCTTAAGAAATCAACAATACGTGTCGCTTGGTCATGGCTAATGCGTTGTAAGTTTACAACAACCGTTTTATAATCTTTTAAATAGTCCGCAAGTTCTTGGGCTTCTGCATATACCCGTGGTTCTGCGAGTACCATACGACTAGAATACTGAGCTCCTTGCATACTAACCACCTTCGCATCCTCTTCTTCAACGGCATAAAAACGATTTTTACTAGGTTTTTCCTTCTTCGTTTTCTTTTGCATAGGTTCTGGTTCCCTCGCTACTTCCTCTTCATAATATTCTTCCTCTTCATCTAAGAAAAAGAATGACTTAAATTTATTCGATAGTCCCATTTGTTACACCTCCATATTATCGTCATTCACCAAAGCTCTTCCTACTCGTATAAATGTAGCACCTTCTGTAATCGCAATTCCGTAATCGTTCGTCATCCCCATAGATAACTCAGTGCACGGAATGTTTTTTAACTGAAGCGCATGAATTTCTTGCTGCAATTGCTTTAACTCATGAAATACGTGATGCAGCTCTATGTCGCTATTTGTAATAGGTGCCATTGTCATTAAGCCTACAATTTCAATAAAGTTGAAATCAGCTTCTTGTAAAAAAGACAACGCTTCTTCTTTTGAAAAGCCATGTTTGCTCTCTTCGCCAGAAATATTCACTTGTAAAAAACATTTCACAGGTTTAGTTGCTCGCTTTTCTATCTCTTTTGCAAGAGAAGATCGGTCAAGCGAATGCAAATAATCGATTTTTGGTAAAACATCTTTTACTTTACGAGTTTGTAAAGAGCCAATGTAATGCCAACAAATGTCTTCTTTATCTGCAAGCTCTATGGTTTTTTCAAGAAAAACATCTGCGCGATTTTCACCAAAATGACGAATTCCTAAATTATAAAGCTCTGTGATTCCAGCCGTATCAATAGTTTTTGTAACAGCTACTAAAGTTACATCTTCCTGCTGACGATTACTTTCTTCACAAGCACGCTTTATTTGTGCAGTTACTTGTTCTAAATTAGCTTGTTTTGTCATTTGTTTCATCACCTTATATAATTCCCGAAGCATTTCTTTTGAAACGCCTCCTGTTATAGTCAGATACCCGGTCACTTAAATTAAACATGGACAGTGGCCGGGTGATTTGAGTTATAAGTATTATCCACGACGGTTACGATTACGGATAAATGCTGGTACATCAACATCTGAGCTATTTTGTTGTGGCTCAGCTTGTGGTTGTTCTTGCACTGGGTTGTTCGTTTGTTGCGGTGCATTTTGTGCATAATCATTTTGCGGTTCATCTTGCACAGCATAACTTGGGCGATTTACTTGAATAGATTGGTTTGGACGACGATTTACTTGCGCTTGTTGTTGTGCTTGTTTTTCTTCATCAAATCCTGTTGCAATAACAGTGACAATCAATTCATCTTTTAGTTCATCATTAATTACAGAACCGAAAATCATATTTACATCTTCGTCAGATGCGCTAGATACGATTTCAGCTGCTTCTTGTACTTCATAAAGGCTAAGATTAGATCCGCCTGTAATATTCATTAAAACACCTTTTGCTCCGTCTACGGAAGTTTCAAGAAGTGGAGAAGAAATAGCTTTTTTAGCTGCTTCTGCGGCACGATTTTCACCAGTCGCAATACCAATCCCCATAAGAGCAGAACCACGGTTAGTCATAATCGTTTTTACATCAGCAAAGTCTAAGTTAATTAAACCAGGAACGGCAATCAAGTCAGAAATCCCTTGTACACCTTGACGTAAAACATTATCTGCTTCGCGGAAAGCTTCAAGCATAGGCGTATTTTTATCCACAATTTGAAGTAAACGGTCGTTAGGGATAACAATTAAAGTATCTACTGCTTCTTTCATTGCTTCTGTTCCAGTTAGAGCTTGTTTCGTACGTTTTGGTCCTTCAAAACCAAATGGTCGAGTAACAACACCTACTGTTAAAGCGCCCATTTCTTTTGCGATTTGAGCGATAACAGGTGCAGCCCCAGTTCCAGTTCCGCCGCCCATTCCAGCAGTGACGAACACCATATCAGAGCCTTTTAAAGCTTCTTCAATTTGTTCGCGACTTTCTTCTGCTGCTTTTTTACCAATTTCAGGTACAGCACCCGCGCCTAATCCACGCGTTAATTTTGTACCGATTTGTAGTTTTGTTTCTGCTTTTGCTAAGTTAAGTGCTTGAGCATCTGTATTAACAGAGATAAATTCTACTCCTTGAACACCGTGCTCGATCATACGGTTTACAGCGTTGTTACCGCCGCCGCCAACACCGATTACTTTAATTGTTGCCAAACTTTCTGAACTAGTGTCAAATTCTAACATATTATTGCCTCCTATTTGCCGATTTATACGATACGATTTTCTTGCTGATTCACCAGCTATTCACTTTTATTCAAAAAATGCGCCGAAAAAATTCTTCATTTTTGTAGATACTTTTTCGTCATCTGATTTCTTTTGTTTTTGTTTAGGTTGTTTTTGTCTTGGTGCATCATCATCATAGTGTGGTTCATTTGCTGCGCTACTTACATCGCGCCCTTCTAATTCAGCCATTTGATAAGCATATTTAATTAAGCCGACTGCTGTTGTAAAGGAAGGTTCACGGACACCAATATAATCAGGAATTGCCAATCTAACATGGGCTTGCAACGTTTTCCCAGCTAAATCAATGGCGCCTGGAATTGCCATGGAACCACCTGTTAAGACATAGCCACCAGGAAGATGCGTTTTACCAACTCGTGTTAAATCTTCCATAACTAATTGGAAAATCTCTTCCATTCGTGCTTCGATAATGTCTGCTACTTCCACTTGTGTGAAATGTTGTTTTTGGTCACTACCAATAACGTCAATCGCAAATACTTCATCTGGAGAAGCATCATCATAAAATGCATATCCATGATCCAATTTGACACGATCAGCATTGGCAGTAGATGTATTAAGGCCAAGAGATAGGTCTTTTGTAATATTATCTCCACCAACAGGGATGACACCAGTATAAGTTAATCGTCCTTGTTCAAACACACTGATAGTTGTTGTTCCTGCACCAACATTCACGAGTGCTGTCCCAAATTCTTTATCATCGTCCGATAAAGAAATTGATGCCTCAGCAAGTGGTTGTAAAGCGATATCAGAAATTTCAAGCCCAGCGCGTTCTACACAACGTAACGTATTATGTAAAATTGTTTTTGAACCAGTAATTAATGTACCTTCCATCTCTAAACGAACACCAATCATTCCACGTGGATCTGTAATTCCTGTTAAGCCATCCACAACAAATTGGTCTGGTATGGTATTAATAATTTCTCTTTCAGGAGATAGAGGAACAACTTGAGCTGCGTCCATCACATTCCAGACATCTTCATCTGTAATTTCTCGATTTTCGCTACCTACTGCCACAATTCCTCGGCAAGCTTCTAAATGCACTTGACTCGATACTACCCCAACGATTACTTGAGAAATTTCAACGCCAACCATTCTTTCTGCTTGTTCAATTGCCTTTTTAATGGATTCTACAGTCTTGTCTATGTCGATAATAATCCCTTTTTTTATTCCGGAAGATTCGACATTCCCAACACCGATAATATTGAGTCTATCGTCAGCCATTTCTGCGATGATTACTTTAACAGAAGCTGTTCCAATGTCTAAACTTACATAAATTTCGCTATCACCCATTTATCGGCACCTCCTTTTATTCTAGTCATTTATCATTTATTTATTTCATTTTTTATACCGAACGAAGCCGGTTTTTTAACTAACTTGGAAAAGCAGTGTTACTTTTCTATTTTTATGGCGTTAGTGTGGAATGATTGCCCATTCTGCCTAACATACAAAATCACTTATTTACAGTCTACACTATGAGAGAAGGTAATAAAAGCACAAAGAACATTTTTTGGCAAATTCTTAAGATATTTTTTTCATTTTATTCAAAAAGCGAACAAGTGTTGGTATCGCGATGTTTTCGGTTATCATTTTGTTACATGGTTGAAACATCTGTCATTTAAAAACCAGTCAAAGCGCAAGAGAAGAAATTAATTATCTTTTTTCTTCTCTGCTGCTTTTTTTTCTTCATTTTGTTGATAATAACTTTGGAAATAAGAGCCAACTTCTAAATCAATAACTCCTTTTTGTCCTTTTGCAAGTTGAGCGACAATTGCTGGATAATGTTGCATTTTTTCAGCAAATGTACTAATAGTTGCTGACACTTGATTCCCATCATTCATGTATAATTCGATGTGGTTTTTATCACTACTCGTTGGAGCGTATATTACTTCCGAAATAGAACTAACGACATCTTTTGGTAGTTGATTGATTTGAGCTACCATTTTTTCAAGTGTTTTACCATTTTTGAAATTCTGGAACAATAAATCATTCCCAATCGGAAATTGACGCGGTTGGTCTGTGAGCATAATGCCACTTTCAAGGACGTCATAATATTTGCCGTCTTTTTGTTGATAACCAATAGTTTTAAATTCTTTGATATTAATTTGAACATCATTAAATCCTTGCTTTGATACCGTAGCAGTTTTGATTAATGTGTTTTTTTTAAGTTCCTCTTCCGTTTTACCATTATTTATTCCAAGAACAAATTCGCCAATAACGAGCCCACTTTCTTTGCGGACTTCATTTTCAGTTAATTGTTTATTGCCACTCACATTGATTTTATCCAGCTTGCTAAGTGGCGAAAGGAAGTAAAGCGTAATTAAGATCAAGATCGCAAAAATTCCGATTAAAATGGCTAGATGTCTTATTAGTTTTTTCTTGCGGTATTTTTTCAATTCTGGTATGCGGTTTTCAATAGATACAACGCGTCTATTTTCAGCCATTTTACTCGCTCCTTTCTGCGATTTATTTCATAATGCCAAGGACAGCTTCCACTAGTTTTGCAGCTGCTTCTGGTCGTCCCATTTGTTTAGCACTTGCTTTCATTGCATTTAGTTTTTCTTCGTCAGTTAATATAGAATCAACTGTTGCCATTAAATCAGTATTTTTTAGTTCTGCTTCTGTAATAACGATGGCTGCATTATTTTTTTCTAGCGCTCGAGCATTGTTTTCTTGGTGGTTCGCTGTCACATATGGACTTGGTATTAAAATACTTGGAACTCCAAGTGCCGTAAGTTCAGCAAGGGTTGTCGCTCCTGCTCTAGAAACTACGAGCGTAACCGCATTTAAAATTTTCGGCATATCATATATAAATGGTTGAACACTAATATGACTACCCAAATTCAAATCAGCCAAAGTATCTTTTATTTTTTCGTAATGAACGTCTCCAGTCACATAAAGCAATTGAAAATCACGCTTATTCCATTCTGGCAAAATAGCTTCTACTGCTTCGTTCACGCCGCGTGCTCCTCTACTCCCACCGAAGACTAGAACGGTTGGTTTTCCAGATTCAAGTCCGTATGCTTCAAGCGCTCCTTCAGATTCAACTCCTACCACTTCAGAAGCTCTTGGGTTACCTGTAAAGACAATTTTTTCAGAAGCAAAAGAATCGCTCACTTCTTCAAAACAAATGGCTACTTTATCTGTATAGCGACTTAAAAATTTATTCGTTAAGCCGGCTACACTATTTTGTTCATGAATTAATGTAGGGATTTTTAGTTTGGCAGCCGCGTATACAACTGGCCCACAAACATACCCCCCTGTACCAATTACAACGTCAGGTTTAAAATCACGTAAAATTTGTTTACTTTTTTTAGCACCACTCAAGAAACGCATAATTGTTTTCACATTTTCAAGTGATAAAGAACGTTTAAAACCAGTAATTTCAATTGATTCAAAAGGAATACCTTCACGTTTAACGATATCAGCTTCTAAACCTTTTTCGGTTCCAATATATAAAAATTCGGCTTCTGGATGCAGTTTTTTTAGTTCTCTGATGAATGCAAGTGCTGGATAAACATGTCCACCAGTCCCGCCTCCACTTATTGCTACTTTCATTTTTCCACCTCTTCTATTAATTCGCTGATTGCGTCCATATAGGCATTTCCGCGAACTTCAAATGTACGGTATTGATCCCAGCTTGCACACGCTGGCGAAAGCAAAATAATATCTCCTGGTTCAGACTCACGATAAGCTACTGGTACTGCGGCTTCCACATTGTCAACATAATGTACTTCAATACCAGCAATTTTACCAACTCGACCAATCTTATCTGCTGTTTCCCCGAAGACAATTAATGATTTCACATTTTTGAAAAATGGGAGTAATTCATCGAAGGAGTTACCTCGATCTAAGCCACCCGCTAAAAGTACGACTGGATTTTTAAAACCTTTTAAAGCGCTCTGAGTTGCAAGAATGTTTGTTGCTTTAGAATCATTATAAAATTTACGTCCTTGCCACTCAACGACAAATTGTGTTCGATGCTCTACACCTTTAAATGTTTCTAAAACGTGCATAATCTCTTCGTTTGTAACACCTAATGTTTTAGCTACTGCAACCGAAGCGAGAATGTTTTCCAAGTTATGCTCTCCCGGAAGTAAGATGCTATCGCGTGAACCAATGACTTCATCGTCAAACATAATATCGCCATTTTGGACATAACTTCCTTGCCCTAAACGTTGCGTTGTTGAAAAAGGAATAACTTGCGCTTTTGTTTGTTTGGTTAAATTTTTCAGTTCTTCTTGGTCCCAGTTGATAACTAGAAAATCATCTGCTGTTTGATTTTTTTGGATATGCCATTTTGCTTGGACATACTCACTACGATCAGTATGGTAATCCAAATGTGCCTCATAAATATTCGTTATGACTGAAATATGCGGCTTGAAAGTCTCCACTCCCATTAGTTGGAAAGAAGAAAGCTCCATCGAAATATATTGTTCACTTGTCGCATTTTCAGCAACAGCGGATGCCGGAAAACCAATGTTTCCTGCAAGTAAAGAACTATTTTCTTTATGGGCGTTTAACATATGATGAATAATCGTCGTCGTTGTTGTTTTCCCATTCGTCCCTGTAATGCCGACAATGGGTGCTTCCGAAATTTGGTATGCTAACTCCACTTCAGTAATAACCGGAATTTTAAGTTTTAACGCTTTGGCAATCATTGGGTTGTTATACGGAATACCAGGATTTTTAATAACGAGTTCAAATCCTTCATCCAAAAGTTCAATCGGATGCGATCCACAAATCACTTTAATCCCTTGTTCCAGTAAGCCTTGTGCTTCTGGATTTTCGCTAAAAGGTTTTTGATCATTTACAGTGACAAATGCTCCTAATTTATGCATAATTGTTGCCGCGCTAACACCACTTCTTGCAAGACCCAAAACAAGTACTTTTTTGTGATGATACATTTCAATTTTTTTCATTTCCTTTGGTTCCCCCATTTATATCAAAATTGGCGGTCGATTCTATGCTATTCATAAAAACGACGGAAAGCGCCAACCAGATCCTGTAAAAAAACAGCTAACTAGAGACGCTTTTGCCGCGAAAATCACGGCGCTTTATTAAAAGATAACAACACAGACAGAAATAACTGCTCCGACTAATCCGATTCCCCAGAACGTTAAAACAACGCGCCATTCGGACCAGCCACCAAGTTCAAAGTGATGATGAATTGGTGTCATGCGGAAAATCCGTTTTCCTTTAGTTGCCTTAAAGTAAAATACTTGCAAAATAACAGATGCTGTTTCAATAACGAAAATTATTCCGATTAAAAGTAACAACCATTCTTGATGTACTAAAATAGAAACAGCGGCGATACTCCCACCAAGTGCAAGCGAACCGGTATCACCCATGAAAATTTTCGCTGGATTTTTATTAAAGAGTAGAAATCCAAGCATACCGCCCACAATGGCAAAACAGAAAATCGCGACATCCATTTGTTCTTGATAAAAAGCAATAACACCAAAAGCAGAAAAAGCAATAACAGAAAGACCAGAAACAAGCCCGTCTAAACCATCTGTTAAATTCACTGCATTGGAAAATCCAACTAACCAGAATAAGATAAAGATAACAAAGAACCAGCCAAGATCCACTTCAATATTTGTAAATGGAATATTCAGTGTCTCAGCAAAATCACTAAAATGATACACAAGATAAAATAATATTGAAATCGCCACTTGACCTAAAAACTTCTGTTTAGAAGTGAGTCCTAAATTACGTTTTTGAACCACTTTAATATAGTCATCCAGAAAACCTAATGCGCCAAAGAGTGCCAGCGCGATAAATAGCAGCCAAGTAGCCGCACTAACTTCCCCACCGATGAATGAAAAAATCAAAAAGCTAATAAGCATAGCAGTTATAAAAACAACTGCTCCCATAGTTGGTGTGCCTGATTTTTTTTCATGCATTTTCGGGCCTTCATCTCGAATACTTTGGCCAAATTTTAATTTCACCAAAAATGGTATAAATAGTGGGACGCCTATCACTGTAATGATAAAAGCCACTGCAAATGTTGATACTAACATGTATAAAGACACAATAAATTCTCCCCAATCTGTTTGTCAAAGCACTTCACTTCATATTTTATGCGAGTCCGAGTTTTTTTTCAATAGCAATTCGAGCTTCTACGCGATCATCAAAATCAATAACCTCATCACCTATTATTTGATAATCTTCATGACCTTTTCCAGCAATCAGAATAACATCCCCTGTTTCTGCTTCGTTTACTGCAAAACGAATGGCATCTCGACGATTCTCGTGAACAACATAAGAATCACTTTCTGGAACTCCTTGAATCATGTCTTCAATAATCGCATGTGGATTTTCACTACGCGGATTATCCGATGTAAAAATTGGATTTGTTGCATAATCTACAGCAATTTTTGCCATTTGTGGTCGTTTTCCTTTATCCCGGTCACCGCCACAACCTACAATAACAAAAACTCGTTTTTCAGCAAATTCATCAATTGTTTGTAAGACATTTAGCAAGCTATCCGGTGTATGTGAATAATCAACAATTACCGGAAAATCTTGCCCTGCACTGACGAGTTCAAAACGACCTTTAACTCCAGGAATATCTTCCACTGTTGCAATAGCATTGTTGATAGGAATTTTTAATGCAAAACTTGTTGCAATGGCCGCTAAGACATTATAAACACTAAAATTACCAATCATTTTTATCTTTAATGTGAAATTACCTACTGGTGTTCTTAAATCAAATGTAGAACCATGGCTTGCAATTTTAATATTGCTTGCTCTAAAATCCGCTTGTTTTTTTATCCCAAATGTAATAACGTGAGCAGCTGTTGCTGTTTGCATTCGAGAGCTTTCTGCATCATCTATATTTATAACAGCTACTTTTGGATTACTAGTATGGTAGCTGTTGCCTAATTGCGCAAAGAGTAAGCTTTTAGCATAGGCGTATTCTTCCATTGTATGGTGATAATCTAGATGATCTTGAGATAAATTCATAAATACTGCTACATCATAATCTGAGCCGTAAACTCGACCTTGGACTAATGCGTGAGATGAAACTTCCATCACAGCAGTGCTAACACCATTCATAAGCATGTTTCGGAACGTTTCTTGTAATGTTAAACTATCTGGAGTTGTGTTTTTTGTTTCTAAAATTTGGTCGCCAATTTTGCGATACATAGTGCCGATAAGACCAGTTTGTTCCCCATTTTCACGCACAATTTGTTCTACTAAATGACTAACCGTTGTTTTCCCATTTGTCCCAGTAATCCCAACTAGTTTCAACGCTTGGGTGGGGGAACCATAGAAATAATCAGCTAACATTGCCATCGCACGTTTGGAATCTCTCACATAAATTACAGGGACAGTTACATCTACTGTTTTTTCAGCAATAATTGCTACCGCGCCAAGTTCTTCTGCACGTTTTGCAAACTGGTGTCCATCCACCAATTCCCCGTCTATACAAATAAATAGTGTCCCAGGTTTTACTTTTCTACTATCTTGGGCGATTTGGTCAATTTCTATTGCCGAACTTGCCTCGCCAGTATAAACCGGGATAGCTTCCATTAATTCACTTAACTTCATACTTGCCATCTCCTCAAACTTATTCTTTCTGTTATTTTTGCTAAAACCAAAAAGAATCCTTTTCTATCTTAGCAAAAACAACAAAGTATATCTACCACGACAAAAGACATAGTAGCTGCTTAAAGTTAGAAGTATGCCACTTTTTTGAGCTGACATACTTCTATCTTCCTACTATTGATTAAGCAAATCACCGATACCGGCATTTTCCCTGATGTCTGTCGCTTTTTTATTTTTATTTGCAGTATCTTGATCATGATTTTGGTTAAATTGACTTATTTGTTCTGGTGGCGTAAGCGTTATTTTCATTTTCGTTTCGCTATTAATTACACTTCCAGCAGAAACACTTTGACTTTTCACATAACCACTTCCACTAAATTCAAAAGGAATACCGGTTATTTCTGAAACTTTGAGAACATCATCTTTGGACCAAGTTACCATGTTTGGAGCAGTCATATCCCCGTCAGTCATGATAATCACTTTTTGACCTTGCATGAGTTCGCTATTTGCTGATGGCAGTTGTTGGACAATTTTTTTGCCGTTTCCGACAACTATTGGTTCAAGCCCTTTATCTTTCACTGCTTTTTTAGCGTCATCTACTGATTTACCTGTTAAAACGGGTACTTTTTCAGTTGATAATTTCTCTACATCGCCTGGTTTAATATTCATATATTGTAAGCTGTTTTTCATTACGGGATTAAATACTTCAGATACTGCTTCTCCGCCTGTTTCACTACCCGTTAATTGCGGTTGTTGCATCGTCACATAAATAACTAATTCTGGATTGTCAGCAGGTGCCATTCCTAAGAAAGAGAAAATATAATTCTCTGCTCCAGTCATATATTTACCAGTTTTTGGATTAGGAATTTGGGAAGTACCTGTTTTCCCAGCTACTTCATAACCTGGAATAGCGTACAATTTACCAGTTCCATGTTCCCCACTAATAACATTTTTTAATTCGTCACGTGTTTTTTTCGCTGTGTCCGCACTGATTGGTTTTCCAGCTACTGTTGTTTTTGTTTCTTTTTCTTTACCTGTGTTGGGATCTTTAACACTCGAAACGACATATGGTTGTTTCATTGTGCCATCACTTGCGATAGCAGACGCAGCTTGAATCATTTGCATCATCGAAACTGTAGTACCTTGTCCAAACACGGTCGTTACTTTTTCAATTGGATAATTATAAAGGATTTTACCATTTGTTTCATTTGGCAAATCAATGCCTGTTTTTTCACCGAAACCAAATTTATCTAAATAATTTTTAAATGTATCTGTTCCCATTTTGTTTAAAAGCTTAGCGAATGCCACGTTACTTGAACGTTCTACCCCTTCACGATATGGAATCGAGCCCCAACCATTTCCGTTATTATGGTCATGGATAGCAATATCGCCAACTTTATAAGAACCAGATTGATAGTATTCGTTTGGATTATAAACATTTGTATCAATAGCAGAAGCTAGAGAAATGATTTTCATGACTGAGCCGGGTTCGTATGCATATTCAACTGGTAAATCTTGCCAAATACTTGAACTATTTCCTTTAATCGTGGAACGGTCAGCTGGATTAAAAGATGGTCGTTGGCTTATTGCAAGAATTTCACCTGTTTTTGGATCTGCTACTACAGCCATCATATTTTTAGGTTTATATTTTGCATCAACAGTCGCCATAGTATCTTCTAAGAATGTTTGGATTTTTTTATCTAAAGTCAATGTAATATCTTGACCGTCTTTCGCTTTGGTTACTTTATTTTTAGAATTCGGTAAAATATAGCCCATTCGGTCCGTACTGTAATCAATTTTCCCATTGGTTCCAGTTAATTGATTATTATAGCTAGACTCAATACCCATTTTACCTTCTAAAATAGTTGTATTTTTCTTTTCTTCTTGTTGTGCAAAACCAATTAATTGTGTCGCAAAAGTACCATTAGGATAAAAACGTTCTGATTGACGGGTAAATTCAATGCCAGGTAAATCTTCTTTGTCAATTTTTGCTTTTGTTTCTGTGGAAATGTTTTTCCCAGCAGAACCAAATTCGACTTGATATTTTCCTTTTTCATTGAGTTTATCTAAAATATCAGATTCATCCATTGGAATATATTTTGCGAGAATTTGAGCTGTTTTTTCTTCATCTACTACTCGCATTGGATTTTTTGTTGATTTAGAAAGTTTATCGCTAACTACTGCTGCAATCGTGTAAGAAGCCGTATCCTCAGCTAACACTTCTCCTTTTCGATCTAAAATGGAGCCACGTTTTGCTTCAAGAACACTGCTTTTTAAATGTTGCTTCGATGCTTTAGCTGCAAGCGGGACCCCATTTGCTTCTCCCGTAATTTGCAAATAAAGAAAACGGCCAGAAACCAAGAGAAAGAGAATAGTGAAAAAGATAAAAAGCACTAGCGCTCCCCTTCTCATGTTACCTATACGCCGTTTCATTGACCATCTACCACTTTCACATTATCGCCATCAAGTTTTAACCCTTTTTCTTTGGCAATTTTTAAAATACGTTCATATCTCCCTAAATCTTTTACTTCTACTTTTAAGTCTTCATTTGATTTTTGTTGTTCGATAATTTTCGTTTCTTTTGTTTGAATTTCTTGGTTCACGGTGTAAATTTGTGCTTGTACACTAATGATACGAAAAGCAACAACTAAAACAATCGCAAGCGCAATCGTGATGATTACTTTTTCGCCGAGAGTCATTTGACCTCGTCTTAAGATTTGTTTTTTTGATTGTTCGGCTTCTCTATGTACCTTATTTGGCTCTAGATTAGATTTATAGGCGACATTGCTCACATTTTTTCAACTCCTGCTATTTAATAATTTTTTCGATGACACGTAATTTTGCAGAACGCGCTCGGTTGTTTTGTTCCAGTTCTTCTTCACTTGGTACAATCGGCTTTCTTGTAGCAAGTTTGAAATCTGGTTTATATTCATCTGGAATGACTGGAAGACCTGGTGGTAATTCTGGTCCTTTTGTCGCTTCTTGGAATAAGTGTTTTGTAATGCGGTCTTCTAAAGAATGAAACGTGATTACGCTAATTCTGCCGCCTGGTTTTAATAATGTTAAGGCTTTTTCAAGGGAATCTTCTACAGCACCTAATTCATCATTTACTGCAATTCGGATCGCTTGAAAAGTTCTTTTTCCTGGATGCCCGCCTTTTCTTCTTGCTGGCGCCGGGATAGCTGTTTTAATGATGTCTACTAGTTCACCCGTTGTTTCAATTGGTTTGACTTCACGGCGACGTTCGATTTCTCGTGCAATTTGCTTAGAAAATTTTTCTTCCCCGTATTGAAAAAAGATACGGATTAAATCTTGATAAGACCACTCGTTGACAACTATTTTTGCCGTCAGCTCTTGTTCTTGATCCATTCGCATATCAAGAGCCGCATCCTGGTGATAACTAAAGCCGCGTTCTCTTTCGTCTAATTGAGGGGACGAAACACCTAAATCGTATAAAATCCCATCAACCGCTTCAATTCCGCGCTCATTTAATGCTTCTTTCATATAGCGAAAATTAGCTTTAATAAAAGTTACTTTATCGCTATAATCTGCTAATTTCATTTTTGCATTATCAATTGCCGTTTGATCTTGGTCAAAAGCAAATAAATGCCCTTGTTCATTAAGCTTATTTAGTAAATACTCTGAGTGACCTGCGCCGCCAAGTGTTGCATCGACATAGATTCCGTCTGGTTTTACTTCAAGCATATCGACTGTTTCATGTAGTAATACGGTTTCGTGCTTAAACATGCAAATTCCCCCTTAAATATCAAAGCCAATCATATTTTCGGCTAAATCAGCAAAAGATTCTTCTGCCTCGTTAAAGACATTGTCCCACTCTGATTTACTCCAAATTTCAATACGACTAGAAACTCCAATAATTACTGTTTCTTTCTCCAAATCCGCATACTGTAGTAAGTTGGATGGAATATTAATCCGGCCTTGCTTGTCTAGTTCACATTCAGACGCACCGGAAAAGAAGAAACGTGTAAAGGAACGAGCATCTTTTTTAGTTAGTGGTAGGGTTTGGAGCTTTTCTTCAAGCTTTTTCCATTCCTCTTGTGGATAAGCGAATAAACACTTATCAAGTCCTCGGGTTATAACAAAATTATCCCCCAAAAGCTCACGGAATTTAGCTGGCACAATTAATCTGCCCTTTATATCGATGTTATGTTGATATTCTCCCATGAACATTAGACTTCACCCACTTTCCTACATACCACTTTACCACATCTCCCCACTTCGCACCACCCAAAACCTAAAATTCTGTAAAAAAAAATCATTCTACTATATAGATAGAATGATTAAACCTTTATTTAAAGCCATTTTAGTCGAATTTTATTTTAGGGATATAGCGTGGGGCTTGGTGGAGGGGTCCCCCACTTACACCCCAAAAATCATTTCGCTAACACTTTTTTCCAACCAGTTTTAAGAGCTACCGCTGAAAAAACGATACTTAGCATACCAAGTAAAATCGTGAATGCACTCATACCAAATTTACCAATAATTGGAGCAAATACTAAGCTTATCGAACCAATCATTTTTCCAATTTGGAAAATAATGCCATTAAAAGCCATATATGCCCCGCGCTTATTATCATCAACAATAGCCGCTAGAATTGTTTGCCGCGTAGGTACATAGAGTAACTCGCCAATCGATAGGATAGCAGTGGCTAGCAATAATATCGACAAATTAATTGCAAATGCGCAAATAGCAAAACCAATCGAAAATAAAGCAAAACCGACATACATAATTGGTTGTTGCGCACGTTTTGTCACCCATTTTGCAATCGGAACCGTGAATAGTACAATAAATAGCGTATTGACTGCTGTAAGTATACTCAGAATTTGCACTCCATTTAATGAAATGTGACCAAAAGGACCTAGACTCACAAGTAATGCTTGGAAATCTTCGGCTAAACGTACTGAAATATAATTACTTCGCTGGAATTCTATCGACATAACCGCAATTCCACCAATAGTATATAGAAGAAAACGATAATCATGTAAAACTTGACCGTAATTTTTAAACATACTAATTAATCCAAATGACTCTTTATGCGTTAGTGTATTTTGTTGTAACGTTTCTGAAATCAAGCTTAATGTAAGCCAAGCAGTCACGCATGACATAATAAAAAGTGCTAAAAGTAACGAAAATAAATAATCTACAAAAAACCAACCACCTACCATAATACCAATCATCATAGATAAATTATTTGCCCAGTAGCTTACCGAATACATAAACGAACGATTTTCAGGTGTACTTACATCAATCAACATAGCTTCTCCCGCAGGATTAATCAGCCCTTGAGCCACACCAATAATAAGCAACATAACAAAAGTAATCCAAGGCGAATGAAAGAACGGAGAATTACAAAGAACCATCCCCAAAAACGCAATAACCTTAAGAAATTCCCCTGTAACCATTAATTTTTTTCGGCCGATAATATCCGCCAAATGCCCCCCATACATACCCGCAAGAAATTGAATAATGACATTAATCATTAATAGTATACCAGCGATACTACTACTTATCTCCATTGAAAAATAAATAGCAATAAATGGGAAGATCATCGAACCAATAATTTTACTTAAAAATTGAATGAGTATTCGCGCTCTAATATTCGGATGCAACTCTCTAAACATGTTATCTCCTCCGTTTGGTAATTTTCTGAGTTCTCTGTTAGTATAAAAGGGACGCAAGAATAAAAAAAGGGTATTATAATACGAATGTTGTCCCCTTTTCGAATGGAGCGATTACATGGATAAAGATTATTTCACTATGAGAGCCTATTTATATAATGTAACTAGCGATTCGGATGTTCCTTTTAAATTGAATGATTTAGCAAATATCTGGTTTTGCACTTCGAAAAACGCAAAAAGAAAACTTCATCATTATCAAGCAAAAGGAGTGCTTCAATATCAACCTGGACTTGGACGTGGAAACCTTTCTCATATCGCTTTTAAAGAACCACTAGAAAAAGAAGTATTGTTGGTTTTGAAAAAGAGTTTAGCAGAAGATTCTTTTAGTGATATTTTATTTTTATTGCAGCTTCCTATTCCCAAAAATTGGTTTTCTAATATATCAACAGAAATCCAGCAAATGTTTGGCTTACAATTGACGGAAAACCAACAAGAAGTTTTGCGTTCTATTATCCGACGTAAGTTAACGACACTTGATCCACTTCAAACCTCTGTATCCATGGAATCTTTTATCCTTACTCAAATTAGTGATTCTCTCGTTAAATATGATGAGATAGATAAAAAAGTTGTTTCGCATATTGCACACCACTGGCATGTTACAGAAGATTACAAAAAATGGACTTTTTATTTACGTAAGAGCATCTTATTTCATCATGGGCGAATGCTGGATAGTGAAGATGTAAAATTTACTTTACTGCGAGCCATGCAGCCAAATACTGTTCCTTTTTGGCAATTACAAGACATTAAAAATATTCACTGCACGAATAAATTTACGGTGACGATTACATTAAATAATGCTGATCCATTTTTCATTCGTTACTTATGCTCTCCTAATATGGCTATTTTACCGCGAGATGTAACTTTTGATGAATTTAAGTTAATTGCCTCCGGACCTTTTAAAATGGTGGAGAGAAATGACGAGTGCTTAATTTTAGAAGCTTTTGATACTTATTTTTTAAAACGCCCGATACTTGATAGAGTGGAGTTTTGGACAGCCGAAAACCATCATACTTTAAAGACGATTCCGATGCAGTTCACTTCTGTTGATTATGAAGAAAATTCTGCCTACGTTGAACGCAGAAAAACTGGCGTTGGCGTTAACTTCATTTGTTTTAATGGTCATAAAAATGGTGTGGCTCAACATAAAGCTTTTCGCGAGGCCATGTACCACCTATTAGACGCTCAAATAACCAGTCAAGAACTCTTTGAAAATTATGGCACAATTGCATCCAATTACTATCCTGAAAAATCCATTATTCCAACAAAACATCCTGAAAAAATTGCTACTTTACTAAAAAAAGCAAACTATCAAGGAGAAAAAGTCATTTTTGGCACAACCCAACATCCAACTGCTTTGCAAGAATCAAAATGGATTTGTGATCGAGCTGCTAAATTCGGTATCCACTTAGAGGAAAAATTAGTTTCGCATGACGACGCTTCCTATTCTAGTGTGACAGAAGATGATCTTGATTTAATGATGATGGGCGAAATACCAGCAGCTGACGGAGAACTAGCTTATCTAGATTTTTTAAACAATCCCAACCTTTTACCACAACACCTTTTTAGCCCTGAGGTGATTAAAGAGATTTCTACAAAATCGAATGAATTTAAATTAGAAAAAGACGCCTCCAAAAGAGACGCCTTACAAACAAAAATGGATAACTGGCTTACAAAAAATTTTCATTTAATTTATTTACATCATCCAGAAAAAAGTCAATCACTTCATTCCATGATAAGAGGAGTTACAGAAAATCCATTCGGGTACTTTGACTTAAGTAAAGTATGGATTGAAACATTACCAACTAAAACTGCAAAATCAAACTATAAATAATTCCGTATAAATAGAGTGCGACATACAATAAAGCGAAAATGAAAAAACATAATCTCCAGTATCCACGAATAATTTTGCGATACTGGATTTCGCCTTCTTTTTTTGCAGCAATAACTACTATCACAATGCCTAGAATAAATAAAAATAATAATATATATAATAAAAATGATTTATTAAAAAGCACCATCATAAAAAAGTGCACCGCAATAATTAAGAAAATTGTCGATACATCCGCCGAAAGCATAATTCTACGTTGCGTTTTTCGAAATCGAAAACCAGAAAGAAGCATCGTGAGTATAAAAATTATCACTGGTAAAACAATTATTATCGCTGTTGAGTTTGTTAACCAATCAAACATTGCTTTCTCCTTCCAGTCCTTTAATAATATGATATAACGTTCTAAGTGTAGGAAGAGTCCTCGAAGCGTGCTCTCCTTTTTCTAAAACTGGTAATACAATTCCATCGATTTCTGTCTTTCGGTTATTTAACCGATCCAGAGCCATCGAGGAAAAATTAGCTTCCGTTACTTGGCATATAGTCTCTACTTTTAGAAGGGCATTTTCAACTGCTAGAACCGACTGTACTTCTTTTACAAGTATAACTAGTAACCTGTGCCACTCTGGATTTTCTAAGAGCTTCCCATTAGGAACACCGAGAACCGCTGTTAAAGGGTTGATTACTGCATTAATGAGTAATTTTTCTTGAATAATATCTAGATAGTCATCATGCTTTTCTACTGGAAATTCTGGTCTCGATTCTAATAATAATTCTAAGTTCGAATCTAATTCCCCTTGATAAATACTATATTTTGTTCTCCCGTGACCACGCCAAATAACCGTTGTATCGTTCTCACGTCCTGCCCCGTGTTCACTAATGCCTAATAAAATCGTCCGTTTAACACCAAGCTCAGCCAAACTTTCTAAGTGCCCTGCGCCGTTTTGAATAAACAGAAATGGTACTTTTGTTGGTACGTTTTTAAGTAATGGCAAGATTTCATTTAGCGAATATTGTTTTACAGCAATAATTAATAATTGTTGTTTAGCTAAACTTTCTTCATCTGTAACAACGGTAGCTTTTATATGTATGTTTTTTGTTTTTAATTGATCTCTCAGCAAAATTCCTTCTTGATTTAATAATTCTGCCTGTTCTCTTCTTCGTGTAAAAAGTGTGAGCTTGGATTTTTCAGCAAAATTGGCTGCATATAAAAGTCCCATTGCTCCTGCACCGATAATCCCAACATTTATTTGGTTTTCCATCCATTTCAGCTCCATATTGGTTAATGCTTTTATTTTATCAGAAGTGGCGTGTCTTTGCACTTTTGTACGCAAACAAAAACCCCGAAAGACCCATGGCGTCTTTCGAGGTTCGTTTAAACAAGTGAAAGGTCACTTGCTTTTACCAATATTAGCTGTTTGCTACTTCTTTGCCATCATATTGACCACATTCTGGACATACGTGATGGGAAAGTCTGTATTCGCCGCAATTCGAGCATTCGTTCATGCCCGGAAGTTGAAGTTTAACGTGTGTACGACGCTTACGCTTTTTGGCTTTTGAAGTTCTTCTAAAAGGTACTGCCATTTCCTTACACCTCCTTGACGATAACTAAGTACTTGTATCGTTAATCTAAGAAAAATAAATTCCTTAATATATTCCAGCTTCACGGGGAGTTTAGTCTTCTTTTTTCTCATCGAAAAAATCAGCTAATCCCGCAAGACGAGGATCCACTTTTGGTTCTTTTGCTATTTGTTCTAGTAGGTTACCTTCTTCTGTTTTCATTTCCCATTCTTTGCCTCGTGGAAGCTGACTCATATCAAGTGCTTCTTCACTGAAAACCTGCATCGGAATTTCAACAAGTAAAAGTTCTTCTACTACAGGAGTTAAATCGACCATATCCTGTTCCATCACATGCCAAGATTCATCTAGAACTTGTTCTTTGGATTTCACAAAGGTTTCTGTCGCATGCACTTCATAAGGATAAACAACATCCTCTAATGTACGAGCACATGGAAGTGTCCACTCACCTTTCATAGTCAGGTTAGCGGTAACTTCTTCTGGGTGTACAATAAGTTCCCCAGTTACTTGTACGGGGCTTGCATCACGAACGTCTATATTGTTCTCTTGAAAGAACTTTTTTAGGTCAGCTTTTTCATTAATCGTGAAGTTGCTGTCACGATATTTTTTCAATTGACTGATAGACCATTTCATCCTACATCACTCCAAGCGCAACACAAAATATTATAGCTTTTTTAAAGGCTTTTGTCAATGGTTTTTGGAGGACCAAAACTACGAGCTGTATTTTATGTTAAAATAGATTATCTAAAGGAGTGAACCGAAATGAAAGCAACTGGAATTGTGGTCGAATATAACCCTTTTCATAATGGGCATCAGCTACATCTAAATAAGGCGCGCGAGTTAACCAAAGCAGATGTGGTGATTGCGGTAATGAGCGGCTCTTTTGTGCAACGCGGTGAACCAGCGATTTTGCCTAAATGGGAGCGAACAAAGATGGCACTCGCTGCTGGTGTTGATATGGTTGTTGAACTCCCTGTCTCGTTCGCAACACAACACGCGACTATTTTTGCTGAAGAGTCTGTCCGTATTTTAGATGCGCTTCATGTGGATGCGTTATTTTTTGGAAGTGAACATGGAGTTAGCGAGGATTTTTTGACTGCTGCTAAAACAGTCGTCGAACACGAAGCAAGTTTTAATCAAGCCATTCAACTTGCATTAATCGACAAAAAAACCTCCTATGCGAGAGCTTATACAGAAACTTTTAAACAGTCATTCGGTACAGAATTACTAGATGTCACTAAGCCAAATAATATTCTCGGTTTTCATTACGCACTCGCTATTCAAAAACAAAATCCTACCATCTCCCTTCAAACAATGGCGCGTATTCATGCAGGTTATCATGACATAGAAGCAAACCATGACCAAATTGCAAGTGCGACCGCGATTCGAAAGTTACTGTTGGCAGGAAATTTAGAGGAAGCTAGTCGTTATCTTCCTGCTTCTTCTATAGAAATTTTAAAAAATTATGATGGTCCTTTTTTATCATGGGAAAATTATTGGGCGCTCCTAAAATATCGATTAATTCAAGCTGAAACGGATGAGCTTGAGGGGATTCGTAATGTTAGTGAAGGTATTCAAAATCGAATGCAAATTGCGGCAACAAAAGCGCAATATTTTTCCGACTTTATAGAATCTATGAAAACAAAACGATATAGTAATGCGAGAATACAACGAACAGCTTTACAAATTTTATTAAATGCCAGAAACATTCCTTCCGCACCATACATTCGCATTCTTGGTATGAATAAAACTGGTCAAAAGTATTTATCCCATCATAAAAAAAATATTTCTCTTCCAATAGTCACAACTGTTTCCAAAGCGGCTCCAGGACTTTTAGAAGAAGATTTACGCGCCACTAACATTTATACACTAGTAAAAGGACTAGAAAACTACCAAGCTGGCGACTTCCATATTCCACCAATATTAAAGAGCCAGACATAAGTCTTGAAAAATAGAAACCAGAAGCAAAAATCGATTTGTACGATTTTTTGCTTCTGGTTTTTGGTTAAAAATAAACAAAGCTAAGTTCGTTTTTCAAATGCACTACAGAACCTAATGGTAACAATTCTTCTTTTTAAAAATCTCTATTCTCTATTGGTAATTGATTCTTTTTATAAAGAGCATATATTTTTTTCCTCTTGAATGGTCTTTGTAAAATAAATAGCGGAATAGGTAACATCCAAAAAAGAGTTGTAGCAAAAAATAAAATCGCCTCACCATTGGAAAAATATAGTACAACGGTACTTCCTATAGCCATTAATAGCGTCCAGAATCCTATTCTAAGATTTTTATTAAGTTGCTTTTCACCTTCTTCAAAGCAAAAGGATACTTTTTCTATTGAGATTGGAGTTCCAAAGAAACTTTTTTTACTAAAATAATCAATCACAATAACCAATAGCACACTGATAAAGATACCTAATAAAATGCTTAAGTTCACTAGATATTTAGTTGGCATTTTTATCATAACTTCAATTTTTAAAATAATGATTTTCCCTAGTTCTGTTGGTTGACTATTTTGTTGAAGTGCTTTTGTTAACTCTTAGCATGCGATTACATATTAATTAGATTTCATTGTTTTCCAAGGGTCTATCAACAACGCCTTTCTTAATTCTCGATGCATTATTTTCTGCCCAGTTTGAGTATAAATCTTGGAATCGAGCTTCATCTTCATCATAAAATCCTGTAAACAATACTTCATCAATATTTTCTGCATTAAAATATAATACCTCGCTCGCTACTAAGCCTACAGGATAAACGCATCCCGAATAATCAAACTTATTCGTTCTCCCATCTACTACTACCAAGGGACCTCGATTTAAAATCATAATTTTTTTTGATCCTTCTTTTAAATATACTACACTTCCTATAGTCAGCATCTAATTTACCTCCAATATTTCAATTTTATACTCATCTGCGTTATATGCTAGATAATTTGTTAGTAAAAATATAAATATGACTATTGTGTAGCAAAATGAAAGTATCCAATAGCCCTTTACTATAATAAATAAATAAGCTCCTATTACTAGTACTGCTAAAAATAAAACATAGACACATACAGATTTAAAATAATAAGGCCATTTTTGTGGTCTTAGTTTTATCAGAACTTCTTGATTACCCTCTCTATTTTTGCACTTAATTTTATTTCTTTTGCTATAAATTATTCGAATAAGCACACCAAAAATAGATAAAATACATAAACTTAAAATTAGACCGCCCTCGAAAAATTTCATCAAAAACGAGGGAAGGACTAAATTGCTTATAATTATTACACACATCAATAAAATAACTCGAATTGAATGACTAGACTTATAAGCTTTTTTTATAATTAAATCATCAGCATCCATTTGAGGAATTAAAATAGCCTTCTTTGGTATTAGCCAACTTAAAGCAAAAAGAATAAATCCATAGAAACCTCTATCCATATCTATCAAATAAAATTTTGAATCATATTCTAAAATTTTATAACGTGTATTTTTAAAAATAGGTCTGATTTTTCCAACATTAATCTTCACCACGCCCAATTCATTGGATTAATTGACTCGCCTACATGACTAATCGCCTGACCAACATCTTTTATTCTATCTTTTGACCAACTGACCCCTTCATCAATTTTATCACTAGCCCAATCAATACCAGAATCTAATTTATCCCCAGCCCAGTCTAAGCCGTCTTGAATATGAAGAATATTATTATCATATAAATAATCAAATCCTACACTAACAATAGTACCAACAGCTATACCTCCAAGAACCGCCCATCCACCTGGATTAGATACAAGTAACCCTACACCAACTGTTCCAAGTATACCAGCACCAGTACCTATTCCAGTAGAAATAGTATTGTGCGAAATGGCTTGACCTACAGTTTTTCCTTTATCATTCATATCATCATACATTCCTAGCCCAAATCCAGCAACTACGAAGCCATAACCTAAGGACTTTCCGGCAGTAGAAATATTTTTCCCGTATTTTATCATTTGTGATCCTACACCATTTGGATTAACCATCACGAAGGAATTTACACCATCAGGTCCTTTAATCCCTTCTAAAACGTTAATTATACCAGAAAACCTTTTAATACCAACGCCTAATTGTTCGACAAAGTTTGATAGAACATCATTTTTTATATCTGAAATGATATCATCTTTGTTTTCTTTTAAATAATTAATTAATGAGGCAGGTACTTCATCATCTGGATGATTATTGGCAAATTCTAATAAAAATCTTAAATCATCTTGATTCAAGTCGGGAATCTTATCTAAAATAGTTTTCATTTTCTTGTCCGTGTACATTTTATTTATTTTTTGCGTCCAGGTTAAATCATTCGCAGGCGGAACCACAAAAGTCCCTGTTGAAGAATTCCAAGCTGTTTTTGTTTGAGCAATTCCTTGATTAACGGCTTGCTTCAGACTAGCAATTTCCGAAAAAATACTTGGTGAACTCGCATGAAAGGCGACTAATTTTTGAAGTTTTTCTTCAAGTTCTTTTTTACTTCTTTGATAAACATCAATCAAGGCTTGATTGAGATTGAGTTGCATTCGATGATCAGACTCCGGAAGACGGGATTGTATCAATTGGTTTTGAAGCGCATTCGCTTGATTGATTAGAGCATTTGCTTCTCGAATTTGTTCTTCCAATTCTGATTGTTTGAGATCTCCGCTATCGACTTCACTCTGATAGCGTTCAGGAAATTTCTGGACAGCTTCTTTGGTAGCTTCTGTTAAAAGAATTCCAGCCTGAACAAGGGGCAAAAGAACCGCGTTATAAAAAGCTTTTGCTGAATCATATGCTTTTCCTTTCAGTAAAGGGCTATCTGCTGTAAATTGTTGAATCGCTTGTTGAAGAGCTTCATAGCCCTCTATATGTTGCTGGCAAACTTGACTTGTACTGGTCGCTTGGGCTTGGATTTTGATACATACATATCTAGACTCATGCTTTCGCCTCCCGTTCGTCTAAGAATGCTTTTCTTTTTTCGTAGGCGACTTCATTGATTTGTTCTTCCAGTTCTCTTTTTTCTTGTTGCAAGACTTCTTCCATGACTTCAAGGTGTTCTTGCGTTGAACGTGAGAGAGAGAAAACCCGTTCTTGCATTTGTTCATGCAAAAAGGCTTGATCATTTTTCCGAAACTGCCAGCTAACCTTCTCCACAAATTGAAGCCCTTGTCGAAAATGGATTTCATAGGCTTCTTGAAGTTGCTGGACAGTTCGTCTTTTTTGTTGGTTTTCGTCTTCTTTTCCCATTAACCGACGTTCCTCTTGCTGCCACTCAGTCCACGTCTTCATGGTATTGGGCCTCCAATCGATGAAAGGCTAGCCCCAATTTCTGCATCTTTTGCAGCAAAAGCCTCCGCGACACTCTGCAAGTTTGTACTTGCCATCGTTAAAGCACTTGCAATCTGAGATACTGCTTCCTTTTCTGCTTGAATTGCCATGTGTGCTTGTGTGTTGCCTCCCAATGTCGTTGCCTCATCTTTCATAACGGTTGTTCCTTGTTTCTCAAGGATTGAAACAGCTTGTTGAAGCGCAGTGGCTTTTTCTGTGGCTTGTCCCAAATCACTCGCTACTCTATGCATTCATTATCCTCTCCTTTCCGCCTTTTTAAGAAAAAATGCCTATTACAAATTGTATTTGCTAGTAGGCTTAAAACACGAAGTTTTGAGAAAGTCGTTGATTTTGTCCTTTTACGGCTATTCAATTTGATTCACAAATTCACAAACTCTGTCGCTTTTGGTTTTGATTGATTAAACTTTTTATCAAATCGTGCAAAAGCTTGACTTTCCTATTTATCAAGCAGTTGTTCTTACATTTGCGATAAAAGTTATAACATTTGTTCAATTTCCCGTGCATACGTTCCATGAGTTTTTGCAGTTTCCGTAACTCATTTGGGCTTATTCTAATTTGTCCTGACACTCTACTCCATCTTTTTATGTTTAGATTTTCACATGTATACAATAACACACTTCCCACTCTCTTTCTGTATCTAATTTGTGACAGTTTAAGTTCAAAAAGTATTAAAAAAATAAATCTTCATGACTTAAAAGAAATTCATTTTTTTAAAGCAAAACGGTTTTTGATAAGTAGGCAAAACCATAGCCTCATCCGCTTATCATAAAAGGTTTTTGCTTGACTTTTACAGTCCTACTTTGCTAAGATTTTTGTTCGACTCAAAAAACAGGAGGTATGTGTATGGTACAAGAATATATTCGATTAAGAGGAGCTCGTGAAAACAATCTCCAAAATATTTCCTTAGATATTCCAAAACGAAAAATCACCATTTTCACTGGAGTGTCTGGATCTGGGAAATCTTCTATTGTATTTGAAACTATCGCCACTGAATCGCAAAGACAGTTAAATGAAACTTACAGTGCGTATCTTCGTAATTTTCTTCCGAAGTATGCGCAACCAGATGCGGATTCAATTGAAAACCTCTCCACCTCTGTTATTATTGATCAAAAAAGGCTTGGCGGTAACTCCCGCTCCACCCTTGGCACTATCACAGATATTAATTCGATTTTACGGTTACTTTTTTCACGTGTAGGTAAACCGAGTATCGGTACAGCAAATCTATTTTCTTTTAATGATCCTGCTGGTATGTGTCCAGATTGTCATGGTGTTGGTCAAAAAGTCTCGGTTGATTTAGTCAAATTACTCGATCCAAATAAGTCACTCCAAGAAGGCGCCATTTTATTTCCGACGTTTTCAGTGGACTCATGGTACTGGAATTCTTATGCTTATTCCGGTTTTTTTGATGTGAATAAAAAAATAAAAGAGTATACGGATGAAGAATATGACATGCTTTTAAACGGAAAAGATATAAAAGTCTTTCTGGAAACACCGATGGGTAGCATGAATGCAACATATGAAGGGTTGATTCCAAAATTCAATCGTCTCTACATTCAAAAAGAAGGCGAAATGTCTGCTTCTACTAAAAAACGCGTAGATAAATTCACCCATATTGCTCCTTGCACAACTTGCGATGGTACGCGACTCTCGGAACAAGCACTATCTTGCAAAATAAATGGTTTAACTATCGCCGACTTCACAGCGATGCAATTAGATGAATTAAAAGAAACCATCGCAAGCATTGATACTACGATCGCCGCTCCAATGATTAAAAGTGTCACAGAACGTTTAGAGCATTTAATTGATATTGGACTTGGTTATATGACACTTGATCGCCAAACTACTTCTCTTTCTGGTGGTGAATCACAACGTGTCAAAATGATTCGTCATTTGAACAGTAGTCTAACAGATTTACTTTATATTTTCGATGAGCCAAGTATTGGTCTTCATCCTCGTGATGTTCATCGTCTCAATGAATTACTCATTAAATTGCGCGATAAAGGGAATACTATTCTCGTTGTGGAACATGACCCAGATGTCATCAAAATTGCTGATCATATTGTCGATGTCGGCCCAGAAGCTGGTAAAAACGGCGGTGAAATCCAGTTCGTTGGAAGTTATGAAGATTTACTGAAGTCTGATACCCTGACTGGTCGTTTCCTTAATCGACATTTACCAATTAACGATCAACCACGAGCACCAAAAGGCTTTTTATCAACGGAAAAAAGTAGTCGTTTTAACTTAAAAAATATTCAAGCTAATATTCCAAAAGAAGTACTTACGGTAATTACTGGCGTGGCAGGTTCCGGAAAAAGCACATTGATTCATTCTGTTTTCCTAAAAGAATATCCAGATGCAATTGTGATTGATCAATCAGCGGCGCATGCCAATATCCGCTCCAATCCAGCCACTTATACTGGTATTATGGATTCAATTAGAAAAGCTTTCGGAAAAGAAAATGATGTCAGTCCTTCACTCTTTAGTTACAATTCCAAAGGCGCTTGCGAAAATTGTAAAGGGCTTGGTTTCACTACTATGGATTTAGCTTTTATGGATTCAATTCGTACACCTTGCGAAGTTTGTCACGGCAAACGATTCCAAGATTCCGTTTTAGAATATAAGTTGGACGGGAAATCCATTAGCGATGTATTAGAATTAACGGTTTCAGAGGCGCTTCAATTCTTTACAGATAAAAAAATATTGAAGAAGATTACAGCAATGACAGAGGTGGGAATTGGCTATGTTACTCTAGGTCAACCACTTAGCACGCTTTCTGGAGGGGAATGTCAACGTCTAAAACTCGCTAATGAACTGCATAAGAAAGGTTCGATTTATATTATGGATGAACCAACCACAGGACTTCATATGTCAGACATCGAGCATATTCTCACTATTATTCACTCGCTTGTAAACAAAGGGAATACCGTTATTGTAATTGAACATAATGTTGATATTATCCGAAATGCTGATTGGATTATTGACCTTGGTCCAGAAGGTGGTAGCGCAGGTGGACAAATTATTTTTGAAGGTGTTCCACTCGATTTACTTAAAAACAACCAATCGTTAACTGCACAATATCTTTAATAGAAAAAAAGCTGTTTTGTCTAGACTTAAGACAAAACAGCTTTTTTTATTGTAGTTTTTCTAAATATGACACAGCATCTTGGAACGTTTTTACAGGAACAATTTTCATTTTGGTATCAATATCTTTTGCTGTTTTAACTGCTGTATCATAATTGCTTTCAATACTAGGATCGCTTTTTTTCATTTCTTTCGTGATAGAATCATCCGGTGCAAAGAAAACTTTCGCGCCACTTTTGTCTGCTGCAACCACTTTCTGATCAATTCCTCCGATTCTTCCAACGGTTCCATCAGGATCAATTGTACCAGTACCAGCAATTTTCTTCCCATCTGTTAAATCATTTTTTTGGAAACGACTGTAAATTTCTAAACTGAACATTAAACCAGCAGATGGTCCACCAATTTTTTCGGAATCGATTTTTACAGTTGGGTCTGCATTGATTTTTTCATCGTCTACAAGTGTAATCCCAATGCCTGGTGTGCCTTTCTTATCAATAGCAGTTAATTTGATATTTGCTTCTTCTTTTTTATCGCCGTGTTTGTAATTGATTTTGACGGTATCTCCTACTTTTTTACCATGAATATAATCAATAAATTCTTGACTTGATTGAAAAGCTTGTCCATCAATTTCTGTAATTAAATCACCTGCGTGAAGAACATCAGCTGCTGGAACATCCTCTTTTACACTTAAAACATATACGCCATCATAAGTCACTTTCACTTCTTGGCCAGCTGCTTTATAGGCAACTTGAATCGCATTGTTTTTTGATTCATTCATCATTTGCATTTGGCGAACGTTATATTCTTCATCCGTTTCATCCTCATATTTGATATCACTGTCTTTTTCTAACTCATGATATGGCAAAAATTTAGCTGTCATATATGTATAAATATTTGCCTTCCCCATCGCAATCGTCACTAAACTGAGCGAACCGCCTTTCTTGTTTGGATGGTCATCAACCGTAACGAGTGGAGCAAGTTCTTCCGTCCCACCTGGTTTTGAAATATAATACGGAACTGGAATAAAAAAGCCCGCTATAATAATGATTAACAGCACTATCGCCGTTATTTTTTTCCACTCTTTACGCATTATTAGTACATCTCCTACTTATTAAATTTTACTTGTATTGCTCGGTTCACCATTTCAGGCACTAGTTCGCTAATATCGCCTTGATACTGCGCCACTTCTTTTACCATACTCGAACTTAAAAAAGAATATTTCGTATTAGTCATGACAAAAAAAGTTTCGATTTCCGCATTAAGTGTTCGGTTCATGGAAGCTATTTGCATTTCATATTCAAAATCGCTCACAGCTCTAAGACCTCTGACAATGGCAGTAGCACCACGTTTAGCTGCATAATCAACAGTTAAACCGCTTGCACTTTCTACTGCGACATTTGGCAAATGGGCGGTTACTTGTTTGATCATTTCCATGCGTTCTTCCACAGTAAAAAGTGGCTTTTTGGATGAATTATTTAAAACAGCTACATAAAGCACATCAAAAATCTTTGCTGCTCGTTCAATAATATCCAAGTGTCCATTTGTAATTGGATCAAATGTACCGGGAATCACGGCAATTTTGTTTCCCATTTCTACGCCTCCTGAAATTCAAATATGGATAATACAGTAATTCCATACGAAACAGATCTGATCTTCTCAAATCGACCAATGGTTTCTGGCATTACTGCTTCTTTGTCATGCTCGCAAATAATTCTGCCATTTTCACTAACTAATTGTAATTTTTCTAGCGTTATTAGTAATTTTTCTAGTTGTTGCTTTTTGTATGGTGGATCTAAAAATACAAGGTCAAATTTCCATTCATTTTTATGGAGTAGTTTAAGCGCTCGTTCAGCATCATTTCGGTATACTTCCGCTCGATCCGTAAAATGACAGCCTTCTAGATTTTGACGAATGGTTTTAATCGCAAGTGTTGCTTGATCAATAAAAACTGCTCGTTCAGCCCCTCTACTTAGCGCTTCAATTCCAAGCCCACCACTTCCAGCAAATAAATCGAGAACGGTATCACCATCAAAAAATGGCCCAATAATCGAAAATAAGGATTCTTTTACTTTGTCTGTAGTTGGTCTTGTATTATTTCCTGGAACTGCTTTTAAAGCATGCCCTTTGCGTTCTCCTGCAATCACTCTCATGTTTTTGCACAACCTTTACTTCAATGTCTTTTTTACTTTATCATAAATAGATACAAAAAAACAGCAAGACTAGTTGATTTAGTCTCGCCGTTTTGTTTAAATACTGATTTGTACATCTTCGTTTTTATGTTCATACATCATTTCTTTTTTGGATTCGTATTCTGTTTTTAGGAACGGACGGAAAGACATTTCCACACGTTTCACATAATGAAAACGAGAAACTTTTTCAGAGATATCTTCTACTTCGGCCATATCACAATATAACACCGCATATTTTAATTTACGGGATACATAATGAACATTTCCAAATCGCTTCAAAGATCTAACTTGTTTGAGATGATTCATCCAAACGACGATAGCTTGTCTATCATTTTCCATTGTTTAAGTCCCCTCTTTTTAGGATAAGCTTTACGCTGAACAACCGCAACCTCCCCCGCTGCCACATCCACCTGTCGAACAAGCAGATTTTGTTTCAAAAAACGGATTACCAGTTGGTACTTTGATATTTTCTGAAACAGCACTTGCGAGAAGCAAACTGATTTCGTCCAAGAGAGATTGTAAATCCATCTCTGCACGACGAAAAGCTGCTACATTTTGATCCATGTCAACTTCGCGTTTATAAGCACGAGTCTTTCTGGTTACTTCTTTATAGTCAGGATGATACCGGCCGAACCGCTGTACTTCCTCATATTGATCTTTTATTCGTATAAATTGACGAATATTTTTTTGTGAGTTGGCGTCATCTAGCAACACTTGTCTAGTATGTTTATAATTCTGCGCTTCTTCGGAGTCTAGAATCATGCTAGCAAGCTCATCTGATAAATCGAGTAGCGCCATATTTTCCATTGTAGCGAGCAATCTAGCCACCTCCATCTTACTTACTTTTTTATTATACCATAGAACGATTATTTAATAATAAAATTTTGCGTATAGTATTTCTGATAAGTTCCTGCGCCCATGTAAGTGTAGGAACCGTCTAATAAATTCTCTCTGTGACCTTTGGAGTTTAACCAGCCTTCAACAGCTGCCGCACTATCTATATAGTTATAAGCGATGTTTTCTCCTGCTTTAGTGTATTTTACATTACCAGAACTTAAACGTTTACTTAAATCTCCTTGTGTTGGTGAAGTATGATCAAAATAATCATTTTTCTTCATATCTAAGCTGTGTCCATAAGCAACTCTAGCAACTGCTTCGTCCCAAGCAACTTCTTCCACACCATAACGATCACGGATTACATTAGTAATTTCTAAAACTTGTTTACTTGAAGCTTTATCAATAGTGTCCCAATCGAATTGCGATAACTTTTCTTCATAGATTTCGCCTTGGTAAGATAATTCATAGGGGCGCATTTTTATGAAGGATAACTTATTGAGGTAACGAACACTCACTAATTTTGATTTAAATTTATCGAAATTCAGTTGCGCATAAACACCACTTCCAATATTAACAATTGGTCGAGCATTTAAGTCTTCTTCAGAAAGTTCAAATTTATAGTAGCTTTCTTTATAGTTAAAAGATATCTCTGACTGGAGATTGGCATCCGTAAATACTTTCTCCGTTGACATACCTATTTTATACGGCATCACATTTAAATCTTGTCCGAGCGCGTAAATGGTTTGAATCACATTATTTGTAACACCAACTTGCATATAGCTAGTTCCCGGTTGACTGTAAATATAATTATCATAGCCATAAGCTGTTTTATCAACGCGCACTGGGTCGCCAAATTCTTTCTTTAATTCACTTACATCTTTATTAATAAATCTTGCCAAACTGGAACTATCATGAACTTGTTCCGGATTTTCATTAGTTGTTTTTTTATCATCAGGAAAATTCGATTTTGTAGCAGTATCTTCGGCCGTATTTTTTTCTACTGATTTACTAAAAAAAAGATCTGTATTATATCCAATGAACAGGCAAATGACTAATAGCACAACTACTCGCATAACAAATTTCACATTTTGCCCTCCTCGGCAGTATTTTGTTTTTCTTGATGTAAGTTTCATTTTACCAATTCTAGTATCATTTGAAAAGCTTTAAAAATCATAAAAAAAAACAATTACAAAGAAACGAGGTAAAATACGCTTCTTCATAATTGCTTTTACTTTTTATAGAAAAATGGAGATAACGACCATGGCCACGAATAGAATCGTCATATAATTTAAGGAATATATAAACATCCATTTCGCCCATTTGATACTGTCTGCCATTTTAAATCCGTAAACACTAAGTGCCAACCAACCAATATTTAATAAAGTCGCTAAAATAACGTATACGATACCTAAATCAAACATAAAGAATGGTAAGATAGTTAATAAAATCACCCAGAAAAACATACTTTTCTTTGTGCGCTCAATGCCTTTTACAACGGGTAACATCGGGATACCAGCAGCGGCATATTCATCTTTACGTTTAATAGCAATCGCGTAGAAATGCGGCGGCTGCCAACAAAACATAACAAGAAAGAGCATAATTGGTACCATACTAAATGATGGCTCGACTGCAAACCAACCAATTAACGGCGGTACTGCTCCAGAAAAGCTTCCAATTACTGTATTACTAACGAGTTTTCTTTTTGCATAAAGTGAATAAACAACGACATACAAAAAGACCCCAATAACACCAAGAACCCCCGCTTGCCAAGTCGTCATAAATAACATTATTGTTCCTACTACACCAAGCACAAGCGCGACCATTAGCGCACGTTTACCAGAAATTTTCCCAGTCATTGTTGGTCTGTTTTTAGTTCTTTCCATAATTCCGTCAATATCACGGTCAATGACATTGTTAAAAGCGCCCGAAGCAGCGACAATAAGTGCTGAACCGACGATAGTAAAAAATATCACATCTACATTTTGAATAAAAGAAATTCCATTTAACTGAAAGGCCAACCACATTCCTGTAAAAGCAGTAATCGTATTGGAGTTCACGATACCTATTTTCACAAGCTCGGTAAAATCACGGACTGTAAATCTACTCGCCGATAACTCCCCAGTTTTTTCTATCTGATTCACTTTTTCTCCCCCTAACACTTGCTGATATAAACCAGTGATTGCGAACTGATAGATATCCTATACCCTTATTATGTGAAAAATACGCCCCTTTTGTCAATAAATCGGCTTTAGACTTGTAGGCTTTACTTCTTTAAATAAACACGCTACAATTAAGTTGATGTGTACTCATGAACTTATACATATACGCAAATTTTTGGTAAAAATCTCACACGCATCTAAAGGAGAGATTGGTAGATAATGAAAAAATTCTTGAAAGTTTGGTCCGTACTAACGATTATTTGTATGACTGTTGTTGTGTTCGGTGGAGCGCTTGTGACGAAAACGGGTTCAGCAGATGGTTGTGGTAATAGTTGGCCACTTTGTAATGGACAATTAGTTCGTTTAACAGATGTTACACCAGAAAAACTCATTGAATTCATGCACCGAATGACAACGGGAATCAGCTCGATTTTTGTTATTGTTTTAGCAATTTGTGCTTGGATTTATATGAAAAATCGTCGGGAAACAAAACCGCTTGCAATCATCGCAGTATTATTCCTCATTATTCAAGCTTTAATGGGAATGGCAGCAGTTGTTTGGGGTCAAAATCCTTATATCATGGCACTACACTTTGGTATTTCCATCATATGTTATGCTTCCATTGTGCTACTTGCCTTAATGATTTTCGAGGTAGACCGCAAATTCGATGCTCGAAATCTCGTCATGGGAACAAAACTTCGAATCAACATTTATGCACTTACGATTTACACTTATTTAGCTGTTTATACGGGGGCTCTTGTTCGACATGAAAAAGCAAGTATGGCCGTTCCAGTTTGGCCGTTTGAAAATGGTAAATTTATTATGCCTGATTCTGTGCAAGATTATGTACAGTATTTCCACCGAGTAGCCGCATTTATTTTAATTGTTTGGTTGCTGTACGTTACTTGGCTTGTGTTTCGAGATTACAGAAGATACCGAGTGCTTACTTTTAGCATGGTGTTATCCCTTTTATTTATTGCACTTCAAGCTGTTACTGGGGCGCTTTCAGTTTATACAGGAGTAAACTTGTATATTGCACTTGCCCATAGCTTAATTATTACAATGCTCTTCGCTTTACTTTGCTACCTTTGCTTGCTCGCATCTAGAAGTAAAAGTAATCGCTTGCGGATAAAATAATGAAAACGGCTGGTAACTTTTGTTGCCGGCTTTTTTTATTTATCTGCGGCTTTTATATCGTTTTATGCTAAAATAAATGAGAGTATATGTTAAATGAGGTGAATAACTTGGATAAAACAAAGAGAAGAATGATTTATGAGACTTTTATGCTTATTCTCATATTACTTTCCCTTGCGTTATTACCATACAGAAATAACTTTACATTTATATTAAATTGGATTATTTGGGTGATTTTTACACTTGATTATCTTGTTCGATTTCATAGAGCTGATAATAAATGGCATTACGTTAAAACCCATCCGTTTCAGCTGATTGCGATTATTCCATTTTACGGTGGTTTTAGAGCGGCTCGGATTGTTAGTTTTGTCCATCTTTTAAGCATTACAGCGATGGGAAGACGTTATATTGTTCCAATTTATAGTTTTTTCCGTTCAAATGGATTAAATCGCTTTTTAATGATTTTTGTCTTACTTGTAATTATTATTCCAGTTCCAATGGTATTTATCGAGCCTGAAATAAACAACTATCCCGATGCTCTTTGGTGGGCAATTGTAACTGCCACTACGGTTGGGTATGGTGATATTGTCCCTGTAACACCAATTGGACGAATCTTGGCTTCCATCATGATGCTCTTCGGGATAGCCTTTATCGGGATGATTACAAGTACAATAACTAATTTTTTCCGGACCAAAAAAACGACAACTTCTAGTACTCAAAGAACCAACAAAATTACCCAATTAATTGCAGATACACCTGAACTGACTAAAGAAGAAATTGCGATAGTGGAACAATTTTTGAATTTGCGAAAAAAAGAATTAGCTGATGATAATATAAAAAGTGATAGCAAATGATGCTATCACTTTTTGATTAGTTTTTCGACTTGATTACGGTAACGTTCAGATAAAGCTTCCACCGCTAAAATACGTTCAAAATCTTCTTTTGTTCCTTTTTTATGCAACACCTTTTCATGACAAAAGGCTACTGTTACCCCATGAGACTCTTGATGTATTTGCTTGATTTCATCTTGTTTATTTATTTTACCTGGCGTAATAGTTCGACATAAATAACCAGTTAAACCAGTCTCGTGAATGGCTTTATAAAGATTAGGGATTCCATTAAATTTTTCAATTGTGCTACAAGGGTTTCTTGCTTCTGTTACTTGAATAATTGTTTCCCCTATCTGAAATTTATCGCCTATTTGCACCGAACTTTCTAACATATTAGTAACAATCAAATTTTCACCAAAGGCACTTACTTGCAATACTTCACCAAACTTTTCTTCCCATTTTGCATAATGCTCATATGGATAAATACATACAGTTCGATCTACCCCACCATGATATTTTAAATTATGTGGAGCGTCATTTTCAAATCCAGTCATCGTTAAGTTAGCAGTTTCAACAAGTTCCTTCTCAATGCCGGTCATCATTAATTTCTTGTTTGGAAGAGATAATTTTTTAGGTTTGCCAATTGCTAAATACATTATTTTTCGTTCCATGTGTTTACTCCTTTGGTGTTATTTTTTTCGACTTAAAATAGCTAGAATGCCTGTGATAAGTGCAAGAACGCTGATGACAACAGCCGTCCATAAAAGAATAGTATTGTCATTTGAATTGCTTGTATCTCCAGCTGTATCCTCGGCTCCTGCTACCACTTCTCCGTGTGAACCAGTGGTTGTTTGTGCTGATTCTTTCAAAATTTTTGTTGTTGCATGCGGGGTTTCGGAATCTTCTGCGCCAACCCATTCTACAATAGAGCCATCTTCGTAATATTGGTAAGCATTCCAAGCAACATCTCCTTCTTCACTTGGATTTTTAGCAATAAAACTAAACCGTTGGAACTGGCCTTTTTCAATACCGTTACCTTCTGTTTGCCATGTCACTGTACCGTTTTTCTTATCGACCGTCGTTGTCCAACCCGGAACAGGTTCATATGATTCAAATGAAACCCCTTTCGCTATTTTTAAAACGATTTTCTTGGATGCCATTTCTTTTTCTGATGGTACTTTCATTGTATAGGTTTCCCAAGATTTCACAGTTGACTCATTAGGTGATACAGAAACGTGCGCACTTGCTTGGAATGGAATGACAAAAACAGCTAATAAAACAACTAACATACTAATAATTTTTTTCATCGTTTTTCCCCTTTACTGAGTAATATTGATTGTAAATGTTTGATTAATATCGGTAAAATCTTTCGTTAAACCATGGACGGTAATCTCCCATTTTCCAGTTTGATTAATATAAAGTCCTTCTGCGAAATATTGATTCTCATTCGCGAGTTTCGCTTGAAATGTAGATTTTTCATCCGTTTTAGTAGATTTAGTAGTGATGGTTACTTGTTCAAAATCTGTTTTGGTTGCCCCCTCTGCTGTTAAAAATGTGATGATAAATTGATTTTGTCCTACTGCTCCGGGTTCGACACGCAAATTGATTTTTTCCTTCTCGCCATCTGCTGTAATCGTTTCATCATAAGGTTTTGGCGCAGCTGGCGGTGGGGTTTGTATATTTGTTAAAACACTCGCAACTAGTAAGATCGCTGTCCCAATAATAAGTTCTACTAAAATCGTTTTAAATGGTAGCTTTTTATTTTTGAGTTTCAAGTAAAGATAATGACCTAAACCACATATCCCCATCAATAAAAACAAACCGATTTTGAAAAGAAGCATTTTGCCATAATTCGTCGTAAATAGATTTGCCATTTGACCGATGTTCATAACCGCCATCAACAAGCCACTGACTAAAATCGAAGCTACTGCAATAATTGCTACGATAGAAAAACGACTCCAAACTTCTCGTGCTTTTCCTGTTCGCGGTAACACGAATAAAAGAACCAAAATCCCACCAACCCAAACACTTGCCGCAACTATATGAAGTATATCTGCTGTAATACTTACTATTTTATCGGCACTCGCTGCAGCATGTCCATTCTGAGCCTTTGCAAAAATTAAATATCCTATTAATACACTCTCAGTTAGTAGCGCAAACCAGCTTGATTGTTTATTTTTACGAACCATTATTACGGTGAAAATGGTGAGTGCAAGCCATACGACAAACTCACTTATCCAAATATAGCCAGTTTTTGTTGCTAAAAATGCACTTAATTGGCTTGGTTTAAAACTTTCCATGATACTAGCACCTGTCGTAATACTCGTTTGCACAACCAGCTGCATTAGAAGTGCCACACCAAGAAACACGAGTGCTATCCAAGTTATTTTTTTTAAGCGACTGATTATCTTCTCTGTCAGTGGCTCTTTTCGCGGATAAATCCCCAAACCAAAAGCAAGCATCCCAATGAAAAGTGAAAATCCTATATATAGAATTGCTTTTTGAATCGAGCTGATTTGAAGGTCTGAACTACTTGAAGCTGCTTCCGCTACTTGAAATGTCGCTTTCGTGTCGCCTAATTTAAATGAAATAACGCCCGTTACAGCATGACCATCAGCGGAAACAACTCGCCATGACACAGAATAAACATCAGGTTTTAAATCAGCTGGTAACGAAGCTTCCACCATATGATTATTTTTCTTAGAAACAGCTGTCTTTCCCGTCTCTACTCGTTCTCCATTTGAATTTTTGACTTCTATTAAAGGGAAATCTGCTTCAATTTCCTCATTATAAACAAGTGTTACTTTTTCAGGTGCTGTTTTAATATGCGATTGATCAGCCGGATTCGAATTTTCCAAATAAGCATGCGCAGAAACATGCTGAACCGGCACAATTAGTATGTATAATAAAATGACAATAAAACTAATTCTTTGCAATAATTTCATTTGCTACTCCTTTTTTGAATAAACAGTTTTACTCTTTTTAACTTATCATGCGCAAGAATTGAATGGAAATAATTGGCTCATCTGCTATTGCAAAAGGTACCCAAATTATGGCATAGTGAACGTAAAAGGAGGTTTTAACTATGCTTCGTTATATCGAACTATTTTTTATGTTCGCTTTTGTTACGCTTATCACGATGTGGATTCAAGCACTTTTAGCTAAATGGAAACCAAGTATTCTTCATTCTTTTTGGCTTCGAACACTTACATTTATCATCATTGGTTATGCTTTAATGGCGCCAACTCTATACATAGGCAGTTTATTATTAAAATAAGTTTAGTTACTTTCACATCGCCTTTAGATGTTTTATACTGGGGAGTGGGAGGTGAATTTTTATGAAAAAAATGTTAGTAGAATTTAGAGATTTTGCGTTAAAAGGGAATGTACTAGACCTTGCTGTAGCGGTTGTTATCGGGGCAGCATTTGGAAAAATTGTTTCTTCTTTAGTAGATAACATCATTATGCCAGTTGTTGGTGTACTTCTTGGCGGACTTGATTTCACAAAATTAAGTGTGACAGTCGGTAAATCTGTTATTCAGTACGGTGCTTTCATCCAATCTATCGTTGACTTTATCATCATCGCTTTTGCTATTTTTATATTCGTCAAAATACTTACTAGTTTTATGAAGAAAAAAGAACAACCTGTGGAAGAAACACCAGTGCCACCAACAGAAGAATACTTAAAAGAAATTCGCGATTTATTGAAAGAACAACAAAAAGAAATTTAAAAGGAAAGACAGAAACTCTAGTCAGCTATTTTTGACTAAAAGTTCCTGTCTTTTTTATTGTTGTTGTTTCTTTAATTGGAGTGCTAAGAACATTTCAAACACAGCGACTACCAAAAAGATGATTTGTAAAATAAATACATAACCAATAATTAGTAATTGCACAACCATCCACACACCCAAAACAGCGGCTGCTGCAAACATGACTTCTTTGGTTCGTGGAAGTTTTTTCAGTAAATAAACAAGGGTGGCTAAATGAAATAATCCTACAAATACAAATAAAAATATGCCTGGTATTAAATAATCAACAAATGGCGAGCCGTCAAGTAGTCCAGTTGAAAGTGATAATAAACTACCACTTGGTGTAAAAACCATTGATAATCCACCATAAATTGCTCCAATTGCTGTAAAACCAACTATTATAATACTACTAATACGTGTCCAGTTCATGGCGTGCTCCTAGTCGTTTTTCTAGTAGTATACCACGAAAACCTTCATTCTGCTGCTTTTCTTCGTTTTATTTTTTTGATTAAATCAATCAATACGAAAACAGCAATTCCGCATGCAACAACTGTTGTAAGATACCAAGCCGGCCCAGATTCTGCGCATACATCTAGCCAATAAGTGACCGTTTTCGGATTAAAAAATGCAAAGCAAATCGCACAAAATGCAATAATTCGACCAATAATGGAATTCTCTCTCATAACAAGCGCATCTCCTTTTCTTTTATTATAACAAGAGCAAGGAGAAAAGCGTTTTTTATTTGGTCCCAAAGTTGTTTTTCGTTTAACAAGTTTTGGTTTTTTGAAATCGTAAAATCTAATTTAATTAGCAACCCATATTATATTCTAAAATCTTATAATCCTTATACTAGCCCCTTTCATATTTTTCATTGCTGATTTAATATTTCTTCTTTTATAACTATTTGTATGACCTGCCATATATAAAGTTTTATTGCTTTTTTCTACAGCAATCATAGAATGAAAGTATCTACTTCCACCTTTCTTTTTGAACTGAACTATATCTCCAGGTCTTGCATAAGAAATTGCAGAGTTCACATTAGTAAATGTTTTAACTGGCTGAGTTTTTGACCAAAATGATGAAAAATCTGATACATTAACCCATGAGGTTGAATTATTTATAGTTTTGTAATATACATATGATCTTTGAGACCATACTTTTGTGTATACTATTTGGCTAAACCAATGTTTAGTAGTTTTTTTTGTTCCATAAGGTACTGGAGTTATTTTAACTTCTTTTTTTCCACCATTATAAATGCACTGTGATACAAAGTTTGTACAATCTCCAGATGAATCACTATAATTTCTATAATTTGGATTTCTTTTATTATACCATTTCTTAGCATATGCTATAGCTTTACTTCTGTTATAGCCTGATGCTTTTAATAAACCATTTTCATCTACTAATCCATTATTTTCTACTTCTTCGTATTGAGCGATATCATTTAATTCTTCTATTGTTGATTCTTTTTCTTCTTCTAGTGGCGATATATTAGGATCAGGTTGAATATCAGTTACATCAATAATATCTTTTTCAGGAATACCAACAAGATAGTTTTCATCTATATTTTCCGAATTAACTTCTTCCTCTTTTTCTTCTGCGTTTTCTTCATCATCTGTGATATCTTCATCAGAAAAATCCTCATCAATTATATCTTCAATATTTAAATCTTCATCTATAATAGGACTAAATACTTCTTGTTCACCTTCAATATCAATCATTTCTGGTGGTGAAATGCTTTCTGTAAGTGCATTAAAATATTCACTTAAATAATCAGTAATAATCTCATAATCACTTCTAGCTGCCAATTCCTCATCAGCATCTTCTAACATTTGATTTAATGCAAAAGCAGCGAATTCTTCTGAGTTTATTTGTAAACTATTATCATTTAAATCTAAATGTTTAAGTAGTGTATCTTCTATTTGTTCTACTTTTGAATCTTCTGTAAGTTTTTCCGTTAATGATTCTGAATCAATCCACCCAAGCTCTTTTCCATCTACATTTAAATAAGCGAGTTTATAATCGCCATCTGAAGTGGACAATATTCTTTCTTTACTAACATGGGCAGTTTTGGAAGTATATTTATCGGAGCTATATTTTATTCCTCGTAGATTTTTTGAGTTAACTTCATTGGAATAAATATTATTTTCATCTTTTTCTGTTATCACAGCATCATAAGAAACAATCTTATCTGTTGCTTTGTTTTTCGCATTTTCTTTAACAGCTTTCTTATCTACCCAACCAAACTCTTTATACCTCTCGCCATCAAAGTAATACATTAGTACCCAAGTGACTTTATTATCTGTAATTACTTCTCTTTTTATATGGAAAGTAGTACCCATCTCTTCTTCAGTAAGACCTAAACTTACTGCTCCGGGCGTATTATGTGGGCCATTTGCATACATCCCATCTGATTCTGTAATAACTGTCGCTATATAATTTACTTCTTTTTGAGATGTTATATTTCTAAAATCATTCCCTAATTTTAATGCTCGTTTATCGAGCCAACCTACATCATTTCCGCTTAAGTCCTTTAGAAAACACCATGTGACAACATTATCAGTGACCATTTCTTTTGTTACTTGAAATTTTTTATTTTGGACAGCTTCTGTAAGACTAACAAAGACTGCTGTCGGCGTATTATGTGGTCCATTTTTATAAAGACCATCTTTTTCAGTAACAACTGTTGCTGCATAATTAACGTTTTTTTGCGATGTTATTACCCGGTAGTCATTTCCTTGCTTAACACCTGCTTTATCCATCCAACCAATCTCTGTACCATCAAGTTTACTTAATAGAACCCAAGTAACTTTATTATCAGTTACCATTTCTTTTGTTACTTGTAAATTCTGATTCATGTATTCTTTAGAGAATGCTACTTGAACTGCACCTTCTGTATTATGAGGACCATTTTTATGAATTCCATCTGTTTCTCTTTGAATCGTTACTGCATAATGTACTTTTTTTTGCGATGTTATTACTCGATATGCTGCATGAATCTCTGTCGGCAAAATAGAAATGAACATTAAACATACGGCTAATAATAGTAAAACTTTCTCTCCCCATTTTCTTATTCTTCTTTTTTTATTTTTTTTCATTTGTTAAACTCCCTTTTGTATAATTTAGAATGAAACTTAAGCATAGCATATATTAGTTATGTATAACCAAAAACTTAATGAAGTGTCTATTTTTATTCATTAACCTTCTTTTTTGGGGTTTTAAATAAGCTTTATCAAGCCATATTGTGTTTTTTTAAAATTACACCAATGTTATTCGACTCGTCTTGTATTGATATACATAAATTATTCAATAAAATCTTATTATAGACACAAAAGTTTCAAAAATTCACAAAAAAATACTATAAAATTATATATATCTACTAATAAAAAGGAAAATAATTGTCTTTATATGTATATTAATTCATTTCTAATACAGATAGGTTCTTCTAGAAATCTTTTAAATTATACTAAAAAAGGACTTTGAAAAAATTCAAAGTCCTCTTTTTAATCATATATTAATTAGTAATTCGCTTTCTTACATCATACCGCCCATGCCGCCCATTCCCATGTCAGGAACTGCTGCTGGACCGTTTTCGTCTGGTTGATCTGCTACAACTGCTTCTGTAGTTAATAGAAGTGCTGCAACGGATGAAGCATTTTGTAGTGCAGAACGAGTTACTTTTGTTGGGTCTACAATACCAGCGTCAATCATGTTTACCCATTCGCCGTTTGCTGCGTTGAAACCAACACCCACTGCTTCGTGTTTCAAACGTTCTACAATAACAGAACCTTCTAGACCAGCGTTATGTGCGATTTGACGAACTGGTTCTTCTAGGGAACGAAGTACGATGTTGATACCTGTTTCTACATCGCCTTCTGCTTCTAGTGCTGCTACTTTATTGTAAATACTTACAAGCGCAGTACCACCACCAGCTACAATACCTTCTTCTACAGCTGCACGAGTAGAGTTAAGGGCATCTTCAATACGTAATTTGCGTTCTTTTAGCTCTGTTTCAGTTGCAGCGCCGACTTTAACAACAGCTACTCCACCTGCAAGTTTTGCTAAACGTTCTTGTAATTTTTCTCTATCAAATTCAGAAGTAGTTTCTTCCATTTGCGCACGGATTTGGTTTACGCGAGCGCTGATTTGTGTGGAATCGCCTGCTCCTTCTACGATTGTAGTGTCATCTTTTGTTACAACAACTTTGTTCGCTGTACCAAGTTGATCTACTGTGGCTGTTTTTAGTTCTAAGCCTAGATCTTCTGTAATTACTTGTCCACCTGTTAGAATGGCAATATCTTCTAACATTGCTTTACGACGATCACCAAATCCAGGAGCTTTCACTGCAACAACATTAAATGTTCCACGAAGTTTGTTTAATACAAGAGTTGCTTGTGCTTCGCCTTCCACATCTTCTGCGATAATTAGCATAGGACGACCTTGTTGAACTACTTGCTCTAAAACTGGTAAGATTTCTTGAATATTGTTGATTTTTTTGTCTGTAATTAAAATGTATGGTTTTTCAAGAACAGCTTCCATTTTGTCGGAATCAGTTACCATGTAAGGGCTAGTGTAGCCACGGTCGAATTGCATACCTTCTACTACGTCTAATTCTGTTGCAAAGCCTTTGGATTCTTCAATAGTAATAACACCGTCGTTACCAACACGTTCCATTGCTTCTGCGATTAATTTACCTACTTCTTCATCACCAGAAGAGATGGCAGCAACTTGAGCGATAGATTCCTTGCTTTCAATTGGTTTAGAAATAGCTTTTAATTCTTCAATGGCAGTTGCTACGGCTTTTTCGATACCGCGGCGAACGCCTACTGGATTTGCTCCAGCTGTTACGTTCTTTAAGCCTTCTTGAATCATTGCTTGCGCTAAAACGGTAGCAGTTGTAGTTCCGTCACCAGCAACATCATTGGTTTTAGAAGCAACTTCAGATACAAGTTTTGCTCCCATGTTTTCAAATGGGTCTTCTAATTCAATTTCTTTTGCAATCGTTACACCATCATTTGTAATTAACGGAGAACCGAATTTCTTTTCTAAAACAACATTACGACCTTTAGGGCCAAGCGTTACTTTTACTGCATTTGCTAATTGGTCGACACCACGTAGCATGGCACGACGAGCGTCTTCACTAAATTTAATATCTTTTGCCATTTTATATTTCCCTCCGATTATTTCATTTTTTTATTATTTAGTAATTGCTAAAATATCACTTTCACGTAAAATCAGATAATCAGTTCCTTCGTACGTCACTTCAGTTCCAGAATATTTTGCAAAAATAACCGTGTCACCTTCTGCAACTTCAAGTGGTTCTTTTGTTCCGTTTTCTAGAACTCGACCGGAACCTACTGCGACAATTTTTCCTGATTGTGGTTTTTCTTTTGCAGAGTCTGGTAATACAATTCCACTCGCTGTTTTTTCCTCTGCTTCAAGTACTTCAATTACAACACGATCTCCTAATGGTTTTAACAATGTAAATGACCTCCTCTGATATAATTACAATTTTCATTTTAGCACTCGACGCATCAGAGTGCTAATACAGTTATTATGATACCAAACTGAATAAAAATTGCAAGCAAAAACGTTTAAAAATGGAAGAATTCTTATTTGCGGTAACCCTTGATAACGAGTACAATAAGAAGAGCTATTTCTGCTTGTTATAAGCAATTTAGCAAGAGCTTGTTTTAGAAAGGATGCGTATTTTTTGGCTAAACGTTATATTACCATTGTGTTAGTTTATTTATTATTACTATTTTCTGCTTCTATTGGAATTCCAATTGTTCAACACATCTTACTAAGTATGACGTCCATCTCTATAGCGGATGCGCAAACTTACGGCGTTATTGCTTGGTCGATTTTCTCTAATCTTTTGTCGCTTGCCATTATAATTCCAATGCTTTATAAAAAACCAAAAGAAAATAAAATCGAAGTTGGTATAAAAACGACACCATTATTAAGTATTGTTTGGATTATTGGTGGGGTGATTGGTTTATATGTAGCTCAAATTATTTGTAGCATTATCCTTACATCCATAGCTGGGAGTATGAGTGAGTCAGCAAACACCGAATTACTTGTAAACTTAACTAAATCAGCACCTATTTTCTTGATATTCATTTCTATTCTTGGACCAATTTTAGAAGAACTCGTTTTTAGAAAAGTGATTTTTGGTGGGTTGAGTAATAGAATCAATATTCATGTGGCTGCGGTCATTAGTTCGCTTTTCTTTGGTTTACTTCATGGAGATATTTCCTTTTTACTAACCTATTTTGTCATCGGACTGATTCTTTGTTTTCTTTATACAAAAACAAAAAGAATTGCTGTTTCGATGGGTGCACATATTTTAATGAATACAATTGTTTTGGTTTTGAGTCTTGGAATCATTGGAGGATAATATGAAAAATTCATTAATTAAGCAAAGTTTTCTTTATTTTGCGCTTGGTCTTGTATTTGTATATTTTGTTATTGTTCGCGTGACTGATTATGGTTATGATATCCTTGCTTATATACTAATTATAATGACATTAATGGATTTCGGTATTGGCATAGGCCTCATGATCACTGGATTTAAAAGACGTAAAAAAAACCTGTAGAAAGTAAGTTTACGCTTACCTTCTACAGGTTTTTTTATTCCGTTTTTGCCGGATAATTTTCTAGGAAATAGATTAACGTTTGTAATTCCGTTGTAAGATCGATGTGGTGCACACGAACTTGTTTTGGAACACTGATACGAGCTGGTGTAAAGTTTAGAATACCTTTGACATCCGCTTCGATTAAACGATCTACGGTTACTTGTGCTTCATCTGCTGGAACAGTTAAAATAACCACTTCCACACCATTTTCACGAACAATTTCTTCCATATCATTTAAATGATAAATTGGAATATCTTGTTGAACACTACCAACCTTCGCTGGATCCACATCAAATGCAGCAACGATTTTGATATTATTATTTTTCATGAAATTATAATGTAATAATGCTGTACCAAGGTTACCTACACCAATTAGTGCAACATTCGTCTGTTTGTCTTGACTAAGCGTTTTACTGAAAAAGTCGAGTATGTAAGAAACATTATACCCATATCCTTTTTTACCTAATGCGCCAAAGTACGAAAAATCGCGTCGAATAGTCGCCGAATCAACTTTTACCGCTTCACTTAATTCTGCTGATGATACTCGTTCCTTACCTGATTCGTCTAGGTATTTCAAGTAACGATGATATAATGGTAAGCGTTTTGCTGTCGCTTGTGGAATTTTAGTTGTTTCCTCCATCATGCCTTCTGTCCCTTCTTCTTTTAAATTTTTTCTGAAATGGAAGCTTTTTATGAACTGTACTTCCTTTCACATGCTTGCTTATATACTATAAACATTTCACAAGGAATGCACAAACTTTTTGCTCATGACTTTTAAGCAAAGTTTTCTCCTGCAAAATATCCAGTGTTATCTTTCTTTTCTATTCTACGCTAAAATCACAAATAATGCGAGCATTTTCACAATCATAATTATTCATGCGAACTTGGCTATCACATTGCGATTACTTGGATTTTAAGATAAACTAGTAAGGAGAACAATCGAGGAGAGAGATTATGATATTATTACAAGTTCAGCAAATTTCTAAATTCTTCGGTGCAGAAGTTATTTTAGATAATATTAAATTAGAAGTAAAAACAGGCGACCGAATTGCTTTAGTAGGCCGAAATGGCGCCGGGAAATCTACTTTGCTTAAAATTATTGCTGGGAAAATGAGCTATGATGGCGGCACTATTTCCAAACCTAAAAGCGTTGAAATTGGCTATTTGGCTCAAAATACCGGTCTCGAATCAACAAAAACAATTTGGGATGAAATGCTTAGCGTGTTTGATTCCCTTAGAAAAATGGAAGCTGATTTACGCAAAATGGAGCTTCGTCTTGGTGAACCGGAACTATATAATGATCCGGAAAAATATCAAGCTTTGATGACAGATTATGATACGTTACAACATACATTTAAAGAAATTGGTGGCTATACGTATGAAGCAGAAATTCGCTCCGTTTTAAATGGATTGCGGTTTTATGCAGATGATTATGAAGTCGAAATCGCTTCTTTAAGTGGTGGGCAAAAAACAAGACTTGCACTAGCTAAATTATTACTCGCCAAGCAAGATATTCTTGTGCTCGATGAACCTACAAACCATTTAGATATTGAAACATTAGCATGGCTAGAAACTTACTTGCAAAATTACCACGGTTCCCTACTTATTGTTTCCCATGACCGTTATTTCTTAGATAAAGTCGTTAATCAAGTATACGAAATTAGCCGTACAAAAATTGACCACTACAAAGGAAATTACAGTTCATTTGTTAGTCAAAAACAAGCCAAACTAGAACAAATGTGGAAAGAATTCGACAAACAACAAAAACAAATTGCAAAACTAGAAGATTTTGTCGCTAGAAATATAGTTCGCGCTTCTACAACTAAACGAGCTCAAAGCAGAAGAAAACAATTGGAAAAAATGGATGTCCTCGGCCGACCACAAGGCGATGAAAAATCCGCCCATTTTGGCTTCCAATTTGAAAAGCAAACAGGTAAAGACGTTTTAATGGTAGATCAGCTAAGTATTGGTTACGCAAAAGATAAACGAATTGCTTCCAATCTAACATTCGAAATGAAACGCCAAGATAGCCTTGCTCTCGTTGGTCCGAACGGAATCGGTAAATCAACTTTACTTAAAACACTCATTCGCGACATTCCAGCTTTAAGTGGCGAATTCCACTTCGGTGCCGGCGTGAAAATTGGCTACTACGATCAAGAACAAGCCAAACTAACATCCAACAAAACCGTTTTAATGGAACTGTGGGATGATTATCCAGAATTAAATGAAGTAAACGTCCGAACCACACTTGGTAATTTTTTATTTTCAGATGATGATGTGCTAAAAAATGTTCAATCGCTTAGTGGTGGCGAAAAAGCAAGACTCGCTCTTGCCAAGCTCACTTTACTTGAAGCGAATGTGCTTATTCTTGATGAACCTACGAACCATTTAGATATTGAAAGTAAAGAAGTTTTAGAAGCCGCTTTAATCGATTTTGAAGGGACGATTCTCTTCGTTTCTCATGACCGTTACTTTATTAATCGAATTGCCTCAAAAGTCGTCGAACTAGCTCCGGAGAAAGCTACTGTTTTCCTAGGAGATTACGATTATTATCAAGAAAAGCTAGCAGAAGCTAAAGAACTAGCGCGCCTAGATGCTGAGGATCGACGTAAAAAAGGAGAACAAGTAGAAGCAACTGCCTCTTTTAGAAAGCTAAACTACCAAGAAGAAAAAGAACAACAAAAACTACTTCGTCAAAGAAAACGAAAACTAGAAGAAATAGAAAAATCCATGGAAGAAACAGATGAAAAAATCGCCGAACTAGAACTCCAGTTAACCAAACCTGAAATTTTCCAAAATCACGAGAAAGCATTAGAAATCACGCAAGAACTTGACGTGATAAAAGCGAATGGAGAAAGTCTCATGGAAGAATGGGAAACAGTAAGTGAAGAACTAGAATCGATGTAATCTGCATAAAAAAAGGAGCACATAATGAAAAAGATTTTAATTATTTCTGGTTCGATTATCATTGGCTTATTATTAATTATTACTATTTGCGCAAGTTTTTATTTATATAGCTATGCGCTAGCTCGTGATAATTCAAGTATGAATGATGAACCAACGACAGATCAAACAACAGATACAGCCAAACTTGCTAAGAAAAATCGTGAAGCTAATATTGCTTGGATGGAAAAACAAACACTCACCAAATGGACAGAAACATCAAAGGATGGCCTAAAGCTAGTTGCCAATTATTTAGAAGCGGATAAACCTACGAACAAAACAATTATTTTAGCCCATGGTTATCGTGGTAAAAGTGGTAAAGTCGAAATGGCTGGTTTTGCAAAGATGTATCATGAAAAATTTGGTTACAACGTGTTAATGCCTGATGCTCGGGCACATGGTGAAAGCGAAGGCGAAAACATCGGCTTTGGTTGGCCTGAACGGAAAGATTATCTTCAGTGGATTGACCAAGTAATTGACAAAAATGGTGCGGACACTGAAATTGCACTTCACGGAGTTTCCATGGGTAGTTCCACCGTTCTTATGACTAGTGGTGAAAAACTGCCAAAACAAGTGAAAAGTATTATCGCTGATTGTGGCTATACTTCCATGGATGCCGAACTTTCTTATCAACTGAAAGCGATGTTCCATTTACCAAGTTTCCCCATTATTCCAACAGCAAGCTTGATTAATAAAGTAAAAGAAGGTTTCTTTTTTAGTGAAGCAAGTGCCATTGATGCCGTAGCTAAAACTGATTTACCCATTTTTTATATACATGGCGATGCAGATGCTTTTGTGGCTACTTATATGGTAAATGAACTGTATGATGCAACCCATAGTTATAAAGAAAAATGGATTGTAAAAGGAGCAGAACACGGTCAGGCTTACACAGTCGACCCGAAAACATATGAAGAAAAAGTGCGACAATTCTTGAATAAAACCATGTAAAAAGCGTGCGGGAAATGAACTCCCGCACGCTTTTTATATATCTTCTAGCAATAATCCTGGATTTGCATTCATGTCATAACTACTACGCTTTCCTTGCAAAAAACTCACTGTTCCTGCCGCAGCTATCATAGCCGCATTATCACCACATAAAGATAATGGGGGAATAATAAGCTCGATATCCGGAAGTTCCAGTTTCATTTCTTGAATCAGACGTTTTCTCAAACCTTGATTAGCTGCCACACCGCCAGCAAGAAGGAGTTGTTTTACATCATATTTCTTAGCTGCACGAATGGTTTTACTCACTAGAACATCAACAACACTTGCCTGAAAACTCGCTGCCATATCATTAGGATTTGGTTCCTCTCCCCGTTGTCTTAAATTATGCAGAGTATTAATAAAAGAAGACTTCAACCCACTAAAACTAAAATCAAAGGAGCCATCATCCATCATCGCACGTGGAAAATGGAAAGTATCCTCGCCTTCTTTTGCAAGTTTATCAATTTGCACGCCACCAGGGTAAGCTAAGCCAAGTGTACGAGCCACTTTATCATAAGCTTCACCAGCTGCATCATCTCTTGTTTCACCGATAATTTCAAAGTCATTATCTGCTTTCATTAAAACAAGTTCTGTGTGCCCACCACTGACGACTAATGACAACAATGGAAATTTAAATTCCGTTTCAAAACGGTTGGCATAAATATGGCCAGCAATATGGTGTACACCTATTAAAGGTAAATTATGCATAAAAGCAAGCGTTTTTGCTGCGTTTACTCCAATAAGCAGTGCGCCAACTAAGCCTGGTCCTTCTGTCACTGCAATCCCATCTAAATCATCCATCGTTACATTAGCTTGGGTTAAAGCTTCTTCAATCACAAGCGTAATTTGTTCCACATGATGTCTTGATGCAATTTCTGGAACTACTCCACCAAATCGCTTATGACTCTCAATTTGTGAAGCAACTACACTAGATATAATTTCATTACCATTTTTCACAACAGAAGCAGCTGTTTCATCACAGCTAGATTCTATTCCAAGAATTACTGTATTTTTTTTCATAAGTCCACCCACATCACTAGCGCATCTTCTTTCGTATCCGGATAATAGTTTTTCCGAATGGCGCCATCTTGAAATCCTAGTTTTTTATAAAGCCCTTGCGCAATATTATTTGATACACGAACTTCGAGTGTCATACGCACAACACCCCGATCTTTCGCAACCTGAATCATTTTTCGAAAAAGTGCCTCGCCGTAGTGATTACCTTGATAATCAGGATGAATCGCTATATTCGTAATATGCCCTTCATCTAACACAAGCCAAACACCAGCATAGCCAACGACTTCTTCTTTATAGGTAGCCAGTAAATAATAAGCATATTGATTTATAATAAATTCATTCCGAAAAGCTGCTTCTGTCCAAGGTACAGTAAATGCTGCATTCTCTATTCTCATAATGCTTTTTAAGTCAGCCACTGTTGCTTCTCGAAATAATAAAACTTCTTCCAAATTCACTCGGAACGCCTCGATTCCAACCATTTGCTCTCTGCTTCTGCAAGTTTCAAATAATCAGGAACAAAATTGTCTGCAAGCTCGCCGTCCAATTTCTCAGCTAGTTTTACGAGCGTGCTTGCCTGCGAATAGGTAGTATCTGCCCTCGCAAAAATTGCTCGTTCCCCTAGAGTTTCGCTTACAGTATCGCAAATTTGTTCTGTCAAAGTACCTATAAACAAAATCGCTTCCTTGCTCTCTTTAAATGGTTCTAATAAATCAGTGAGCGCGATATGGCTGTCTGTCACAATGTTTTCCATTTTATCATGATTAGAATTTGCTTGATAAACTCCAGCATAAACATTGCCACGACGGGCGTCCATTAAAGCAACCACTTTTCCAGAAAAATATAAACCATTCTCTGCTAAAAGTGCTAAAGAAGATACACCAACAATCGGAATTTTAGCATCCCATGCCATCGTTTTAGCAACTGTCACACCAATTCGTAAACCAGTATACGAACCCGGACCTTTGGCAACAGCAATTTTTTCCAAATCAGTCGGTTTTACTCCACACTCTTCCATCAACAACGCTATCGCTTTAAGCAGACGCACACTATGATTCTTTTTCAAATTTGTTGTATATTCACCGAGAACGACACCCTCATGAAAAAGAGCAATTGTCATCGTATCTGAAGACGTATCCATCCCAAGTATCATTTGCCAAAAACCTCCTTCGCCAGTTGCTCGTATCGTTCCCCAACTGGATTAACCACTATTTTACGCGTATTTTCATCGATATGAAAAAGCTTAATTTCTAAATATTCTTCTGGTAAATCTTCATGGACAAACTGCGCCCATTCAACGACACTAACACCCGCTCCATAAAAATATTCCTCCAAACCGAGTTCATCAGCTGAGGCATCCTCCAAACGGTACACATCCATATGATAAAGCGGCAAGCGCCCTTTCTTATATTCGCGAATAATAGTAAACGTCGGGCTTTTAATCATTTGCGGAATCAAAAGTCCTTCACCAATACCCTTAGTAAAAGTGGTTTTTCCCGCACCCAGATCACCTTCAAGTAAAATCACATCTCCGGCTGCTAACTTTTCACCAAGTTGTTTTGCGAAAAGCCTTGTCTCCGCTTCATTTGTCATTACTAATTCGAATTCCATTACCTCACCCGTCCATCATTTTCTCTACATATCATACCATAAAGCTGTACCAAAATAAAAAGCAAAAAAACGCAACGGCATCATAAGCCGCTACGTTTTTAAAGGAAATTAATAATTGGAACCAGTTAAATCCATTCCACCATACATTTGAGTAGTAAACTCTGTAATAATTTTATTTAATTCTTCACTAGAAATAATTTGATCTTTTGTTGGGAAATCATCAATAGGTACAAATTCTTCTGCTTTCGTTTTAATTGTAAAGCTAATTGATTCTGGGGCATTCTTATCTGATGTTTCTTCTACTTTTGTTTTCAAAGTTAACGTATCTAATGTATTATCTTTTCCAGATTTTAACGATACTTTCATTTCAATGGTGGTATTTTTATTTTCTTTTAGTTCTTTAGCTGCATCTTTTAGACTCGATTGGAGTTCTGTGTAAGTAGTATCAAAATCCGTAACTGATTCAGAACCTTGACTCTCTACTAACACTTTGAAATCCGCCTTCACTTTTTCGTCATCCATTAATTTTGCAAAATCTGTACACAAATTAGCAAAATCCGCATTTTTAAGTGTGACAGTTACTGTACCATCTTTTGCTTCTTTAAAACGTTCTTGATCTAAGCTATTAAAATAATTATTCAATAGTTTGGTAGTTTTTTTATTTAAGTTTTTTGAAGCAGCTTCAAATTTCTTTGTATCGACAGCTGTATCAGTTTCACTTTCACCTGTTAATGAACTCGTCAATTCTTCTGTACTGATATATTTGTTTTTTAAATCTGGATATTGTGTATTAAGTTTTGACCACATTCCACCAGTAACTTGGTCTAAATAACTAAGTAACGATTCATCCGGTTGTACAATTGTTTTAAGCGGTATATATGTATTTCCTGTTTTCGTGTCCGCTAAGACATCTAAATCAATCGAAATCGGAAATAAGTTATTAGTAGATGTAACATTTAATTTTGCTTCCGCTTTATCTGCCTTTTTATCAGTGGAAGATGTTATGGTAAATTTAATATCTTTCAAAATACCTAATTGTTGAGCACTAGAATCAGTACTTGCCATTTGAATATCATTTACTGCAAACGAAGTAGTATAAGTGGACTGATCTGGCACATTAGCCCCATTTTTTATTGCTTGAACAAATTTTCCTTGCGGTGTTTTTGCTGCTTTTTCTGCTGGGCTCTCCCCACAAGCACCAATTACAAGCGCTAAGACCAACAGAATTGAAAGTAAAATCCCTTTTTTCATGTATTCTCCTCCTAATTGTATAATATATTAAAATTAACACAGTTTAAATACAGAAAACAAGCAATTTTACAATTGTTCACTATACAGACACAAAATACATCATATAAAAAAGCGCTCCTTTTTTAAAGGGATACGCTTTTTATTTTGGGGTTACTTTTATTGAAGTGGCATTTTTAGAAACTTTTCCAGGTGCTGGTGAGATTATTTCTGTTCCTGCTGGAAATGTGATTTGCACTGTATCTTCATTTTTTATATCGTCTAGTTTCATCACTTTACCGTTCGCTTTATTGGTCACTGCTGTATTACCGTCAACCGTTACAACAAGATTGCTTTCATAGTTGTTTTTTGTTCCGTCCCAAGTTAGTGTTCCATTCACAGTTAACTCTCGATTATTTTCTAGCAAACTGGCATCCGAAACTGTTCCATCAAGCACTAAAGCAGGAACTTCTTCCTGATTACACCCTGCCAAAAATACGACAACTAGCATAATCGATAACATGATTTTTTTTAAACTTGTCATTCTCGTTCTCGTCCTCTCTGAAGCTTATCGTTCTTTCTAGCATAGCATTTAGTACAATCTCAGGCAATTGTTTTCTTATTTTCTTAAACAATTCTTATATACCCACCATCAACCCGATAAAAGCAGCCACCAAGCCAAGAACATACGTGAAACCCATATAAGAAAATAATACACGATAGTTAGTTTTCCATTTTAATTCCATGCTTTCTACTTTAAATGTTGAAAAAGTAGTATATCCGCCCATAAAACCTGTACCAAGAAAAAGTTGCCAAACTGGCCCAAGCGCTGAAGAAATTAGAAATCCTAATAAAAAAGAACCTGTCACATTAATAAATAAAGTGGCATAAGGAAAATGAGTCTTCCATTTACTTTTCACAAAAACAGAAATACCATATCGCAACATTGCACCAAGACTAGCTCCAAAACCAACAAGTATAAAATTAACTAACATGATTCGCACCTCTTTTCAGTAGCGTATCACTAAGCACCCTACCAAATTTCACCATCAGCAATCCACCTGTTAAACTAGCCAAAACATAACTCATTGCCAACAAAAATTGTCCCTTTTGCAAGAGTTGAATGGTATCTACACTAAACGCTGAAAAAGTCGTGAATGCACCAATAAATCCCGTTCCAATACCATTTAAAATCACTAATGAAATACGCGATTTTTCAGCCAAAAATTGCATTAAAAATGCGAGCAAAAAACAGCCAATCAAGTTAACAGCCAAAGTAGCATACGGAAAACTCCCGCCAGAAAGCCATAAATTAAACGCATAACGACACATACCACCTAATGCACCAAAAATCCCCACATATAAAAAATACATTGCACCAAACCCCATTTCACCAAAAAATGCCCTGAAATAATTACATTCCGGGCAGTCGCCTTATCCTATTTCTTCTATACTATAACGAAAACAATCTGATACTTCAACTCACTGGAAGTCGAAGGATGGTTTTCATTTTTTCCGGAATAGTTTTTCGCGGATCACTTAAATATATTTCATGATGTTTCCTAACTGCGCCTGTATCATTACGAAGCCCTTCCATTTCTATAAATCGGTGCATCTCAGCTACTGTTTTTACTTCATCACTAAAAGGACCAATATGCATCATTTGCACACATTCCCCTTCCGTATAACGAACCAACTTTACGAGCGATGTATCCACATCTGGCTTCTTCTCTTTAGCAATCCCTTTAGCCCATTCTAAAATAGCCTCTGTCACAAATTCAGGTTGTCTAATAAAAGAAGTCCAAAGCCAAGCATCCCGATTTTTTAAGTCAAACATTCCTTCTGACCACCAAAAACCTTCAAGCGGAGGCACGACAAAATCCGTGTATCCTTCCAGTTTTGTATCGCCCATTTTACTCATTTTAATAGTATAAGTAAGTGTATAAAGAGCTTGCACTGCTTTTTGGTAATCTTCGTTATCAGGGTCGCCCTTGCCATCCATCATAAGAAAGTTCATTTCTGGTACAAAAATACGTTCTGGTCGTTGTTTTGGTGCATAAAATTTCTTTTCCTCTTTTTTAAAATCTATTTTTTTATTAACCATTTAAGTTCCTCCTCGTGCATCCAGTTTGGTATCACCTGCTGAAAATTAGCATGACTAACTGCTGTCTTCGCTGCATAACTTATTATCTTTTCTAAATTACGTGACGTATCTCTTGCTGCCCAACTAACTGCCGCAACAATATGCATCGCTGTATAAAGTGCATAAAGCTCCCAAAAACCGGCAATCTCTTGCTCTTTAATATAGCCTAACATATTTCCTTGCGCAAAAGGTACACTAACCTCCGTAGTGAAAAAACCAATTTTTGCTAAATCAACTAACGGATCTCCAAACTCAAGTCGATTAAAATCAATGATACCTGCAAATTTTTTATGGTTTAAAATGATATTTGCTGGATGAAAATCACCATGTTGCAGGCAAATCGGTCTATCTTTTAACCTAGCTATATTGTCATTAATAAATCTATCGGCTTCCATTAAAAACGGCAATCTTAAATTGAGTTCCTCCAATTCTACACTCTTTTGCTTATGTTTTGCTGTTTGAAAATCAAACCAATTCATTTTTGGAACCTCTAAAGGAAGTGCATGCATTTTTCTTAAAACTTCCCCTGCTAAAAATCCAGCTTCAAATTGTTCTAAATCAGATAAATCATCCATACCAAATTCCCCGTCTACCCCATTTAAAAAGGCTATTATCATATATCCTTCGCCATTGAAATAACCAAACTCAAATGCTTGAGGTACATAAGGAACAATTGAATGTAGGGCTTGAAGTAATTCAAACTCTTTTTTGCGCTCTAATAATAGTTCTTTTGGAAAAACGCGCACAAGATATTTTTTATCCACTTGATATTTCCTATCTACCGAAAATCCTTTTTTAATTTCATGAATCGCTTTTGCATTATGTAATAATCTAAGTTTCCCTATATCCAAAACTCGCCCTCCTCAATATAAACTAAGTATATTCCATTATACATGAATACGCTTTCTTTCTCTAAAAATAGCTATAGAATTTATTGACAAAATTGACGTTTCAATATTATAATTAATTTTGCTACACATACGCGGTCGTGGCGGAATCGGCAGACGCGCTAGGTTGAGGGCCTAGTGGGGTAAAACCCGTGGAGGTTCAAGTCCTCTCGGCCGCATCAATTAAAAAGGCGTCTAGGTTAAAAACTAACCTAAACGCCTTTTTTCGTCTTACCAATTTTTTCTAAAAATCACTATGCCACCTGTTGCTACAACAAGCATTCCTAAGAAAATGGAAGCAGTATCTGAGTTGTCACCAGTTTGTGGTAAAACAGTTGCTTTTGTTGCTGTTTCAGTCACTTTTACTGGTGTATCTCCAGCTGTTGCAGGTGGAGTTGGTGTCGGTGTCGGTTTTGGTGTTACTTTTATTTTTTCATCACTAAAAGTAACATTCACAACTTCTTGTGGATTAAATGGTATGGTTACGCGAATTTCTTTATCAGATTTTGAATAACCCGGTGGCGCTTCTTCTTCTGTGATAAGATACGTTCCTGGAAGCAAGCTTTCTATGAGCGCATAGCCCTCTTTATCTGTCGTTGCTTTTTTTACGGTCGTTCCATCTGCTGCTTTAACACTAAAGACCGCGCTTGCTAAACCTTTTTTAGTTTGTTCATCCTGCTTAAAAATCTTTATTGCTCCTGTTTTTTCTGTATTTTGAAAAACAAGGTTAACAGGATTTGTATCGCCATATGTGATTGCAAAGTTTTTGGGGGTTGTATTTTTCACATAACCAGTAGGCGCAGTCACTTCTGTCGCAGTATAATTTCCTGGTGGTAAACCTTCTGCTGACCCTTTACCAAGATTATCTGTCGTTATTTTAGCTACTTCTGAAGCAGAACTATCTTTAATTGAATAAACTGCTCCACTAAGCGCTTTATCTCCAGAAAGTTTTTGAATTTCTACTTTTCCATTTGTCGTTATCCCTGCATCCACATCAAAATTCTCGCTTTTCAAATTGGGAACATTGACGGTAGCAATCCCAGTTTTATCTGGTTTGGAGTTAATTTCCGTGTTGTCGCCTTGGTTACTTTTCGAAAAAATAAAACGATCATCTGGTAAAGTAAATTTCACTTGATGTTCACCAGGCAAAACATCTTCAAATAAATAAGATCCGATATTATTAGTGGTGGTGCTTTTCTTTACTACACCATCCATATCTAGTAACTCTACTTTTACACCAGGAGCTGGATCTTCATTATCTTGCTGAATACCATCCCCATTATAATCGTACCAAACGACATCGCCAATTTTGGCACCAGTAATATTTATATATAATTCAACATTATCCACAAAATTCCCACTCGTAAGTGAACCGTTTGCCGTTGAAATTGGATCAAAAGTTAGACGAGTAATTGTTTGCCCTTCAGGAACAGTATAATTCCCTTCATAAGTTCCCCATGTCTCTCCATCAGAAACTCTTGTCACTTCCGTTTGACTTTCTGGTGTTCCAATAAGTAAACCAGCTGTATCTGTTCCATTACGACCTCGGTGTGAAAATTTCCAAGTTAAATTTGAACCAGGAATTGTTCGAATATCTTGATAAACAGGACCAATTCCATCTGAATTTAATTCGATAAAATTATTTCCAGAAAAAGCAGGAATATTATAGCCGTTTCCATTTTGCCATACTTCTATATTTCCAGAAGGGTTAGTTGTTCCCCATGCATCTACCCCATCTTGATTAACCATCCACACATTAGTAGTTCCAGCATTGTGCCCGTATTCCTCAATATTAACATCTTCAAAATCATTATTTTTAATGGCCCATTTTAGTTGCCAGCCATTTGAAGTTAATGGAGAAGCTTGCACTTTTTCTGAAATACTTCCAATAATTAGTAGCACTAACAGAAATAATAAACTGTTTATAACTTTCCTTTTCATGCTGTTGCCTCCCTTTTTCAGAACCTAGTAACATATATTACCCTAAAATAAACAAATGAAAACAGAAAGCTCTAGAACTTTCTGTTTTAATTTTTATGACAAAATAAGATAGGCCATTTTGTATTTAGTTTCTTTAGCAAAATGCGTACTTGCATGTTTTTTTACTCGATTGATTAAAATGGGATCATTAGATTCATCAATTCGTTTAAGAAAATCCATCATATTTTTTTCATAGGATGCTTGTTGATTTTGATGATATAAAAGCAAGGTTTCCGTATATTCAATAAAATAATCTAGTTCGATTACTCGTTCCCTCACTTCAGACATAATCTCTTTTAAAGCTGTTGCTTGTTCTACAAAACCGTTTTCTGCAAAAATAACCATCAATTCTGTGATTACCAGATAAACATTATTATCAAAAGTAGAATTAATTTTTTTGTAGCGAATTATTTCGTTGTAAAGTGTAGCGATATCCTCATTAAATGTCGCCTCATTACCTTCTGATTTTTCAATTTCTGCCAATCTAAAACGAATAAGGAAATAAAATCTGCTTTTGAATTTAGGATATACTGAAAAAAGTTCGATGGCCTGTTTAAAACGTTTTTTTGATTCTGTTAAAAAGCCAATTTGGTAATAAACATATCCAAAAAAATACAGTAACGTTCCTTTAAACTCATATTCTTCATTCGAGAAATTTTTCGCTAAAATCCAACTTTTTTTTATGTGTTTTAACGCTGACTCATATGCGCCTTGGCAAATGAAACAAATACACATATTAATATGAAAAACTGCCTGAAGAGTATTATCATTTGAAGTTTCAATACATTTTTCCCAATATGTCTCTGCAAGGTCATAATCACAAGTAACAGACAAATGTTTCACGGCTTGACTGTAATAATAATAATTTAATAAATAAGATGGAAAATTTTCTTGGATTCGTTTTTCATTATTAGTTAAATATTTAATTTCTATTTCTTCTGCTTTAGAAAATTCCCAAATTTTATAATAATAACACGCTTGTAAACTATAAAATCCTAACTCTGTAGCTGGAGATTGTTGAAGTAAATTTATATTATCAGCAAATGCGTTTAGCTTAGTTTCTACATTTTCCGTATTGGAAAACACAATTAATTTAAAAATCGCTTGAAATTCTTCTAGTATTACCTGATTGGTTTCTTCTTCATTCACTAAAAGTGTTTCTTCAGGTACTTCTAATCGGCGTGCTAAATGCATTAATGTTTCTATAGAAGCAGTTTTCACGCCATTTTCTATATTGGCTAAATAGGGGATAGAAACAATTCCATGAGATACATCTTTTAAAGTCATCCCTTTCTGTTTACGGAGATTTCTAATCCTTAATCCAATTAAATTCATGATGTCACCGCCATACTATCCATAGTTTTCTTTTAATTATAAACATTTGATGGGTGAAAACAACTGCTTTTTAAAGGGAATTTTAGCGTTAATAGTGCTTGCATTTTGAAATTCAGAAATATTTTTTTACTCATTGATCGGGTTAAATGATCAGCTTTTTTTAAATCTAATCGCTTTTTAGTCAAACATTCTTTAAGCACTTCTCTACTCTTTGAATGCTTTAAAGAAGTTTACTACGTATTACTAATACACTTATCACATCTTGAAAATTTCAATTAATTCTTTTTTTGCTCATTAAAACCGTTTTTTCAAGGAGCTATTCCTCTTCACTAATTCGCCATATTTGTCCTTATAGCGCTTATAAAAATATTCCAACTTACACCAAAAAAGGCAAGGTCTATTGAGACTTGCCTCACTCTTTCTATTCATAAAAACCATTCATTCCCACTTGAAAGGTTTTTATCTACGTAAAATAAGAACGCAGAACTCTATTTTAACACTTAAATTCAATAAACTTAGAAAAAGGAAACAATAAACATTTTTCACACTTTTATATATAATTTCGGACTTAATTTACCAAAAAAAGCGAAGATAAAATATATCTCCGCTTTTTACTATTTAAATAATATGTGTTTTTTCTTCATATAGAAAATAATGGATCCCGCTACGATCATTTCTGAAATAGGAATAGCTAACCATACGCCTGGAATACCAATGATTGGAGGTAAAATTAACAAGAAAATCACCATAAAAATAATCTCTCGTGAAATAGTAATCCATGTAGCCATTTTCACCTTATCAGATGTTTGGAAATACGTCATCATAACAAAGTTAAAGCCCATAAATAAGTATGCAGTATAGAATAATTTAATTCCATTGCTTGCTAAATCTCTAATTTCCGGACTAAAGTTTCCAAACATCGAAACAAGTAAATTAGATCCAAAGAAACCAACTAGTAAAAAGCCAACACCTGTACTAAAAGCAACTATGATCGCAATTTTCAACGTTTCAAGTTCTTTTTGTCTGGCTTTTGCACCTCGATAATAACTAATAAGCGGCTGAATCGCAGAACCCATACCAAGGAATAGCATCAAAATAACACTATGCGTATAATTCAGAACTGAGAACGCCGCAACACCAGCCGTTCCAGCAATCGCAGCAATCGAGATATTATAACCAAGCGTAAATACCGATACCCCAACTTCTGCTAAAAAGCTAGGCAACCCAATCGCCAATGTCTTTTTGAAAAAGGCTTTATTCCAGTCCAATTTAACAAATTTCAAGCGACTCGTTTTTTTGAAGAAGTGCGTAATCAAGATGCATACACCAACAATAATAGCAATCATCGTTGCAAGCGCTGAACCTGTTACGCCCCATTCAAATACAAATAAGAATAAATAATTCAAAATAACATTACTGATTGCTGTTACAATAAGTGCAATCATTGATAAATTAGGATCGCCATCATTACGGACAAAAATACTTAAAATATTTTCAAGTGTAAGCGCGAATCCGAAAACTAGTAGGATATTCATATATTCAAGTACATAACCAATCGTTTCATCATTGGCACCTAAAAAATAAGCTAACGGGACTTTAAAGATAAATGCAATAACACCAATAATAATCGTAATCGAAATGACTGCAAGAATGGCATTTGTAAAAATCGTTTGTGCTTTTGCCACATTCTTTTCCCCAATTGCAAAAGAAAACTGAGTCGCAGCACCAATACCAATCCAAATGGAAATCGCTGTAAAAATAGTAAATACTGGTACAGCTATATTTATCCCAGCAAGCGCTACTCCGCCAAGCTTATGACCAACAAAAATCCCATCAATCACAATATTCAAAGACATTAATAACATTCCCACTAAAGAAGGAATTAAATATCTAAAATATATCTTTTTTACAGAATCTGTTTCTAAAATTTCTATATTTTTTGCCATGCTACACCTCTAAATTTAAGCTTTTAGCGTAATTCCTCTCCAGAAAACTTGCCATAAAGCTGTGATTTTTTTGTCTGTTCTAGCTGGGTCGTTTACATAAACAATATCCACAATGACAGCATCAAGAATTCCCATGTAAGCTTCTTTCATCGTTTCCACGTCTTGATTTGGAATAAGTTTTTGTTCTATCCAATCTGCAAATAAAGCCGTAAAATCTTGTTCCATTTGTTGTACATTTTCGGTAATATAAGCTTGAACAATATCATATAAATGTTTCGGCGGGTAAAAACCATAGCGTAACCAGAATTGATACGCCTCATCTGTATCATATAATTCTTTAACACCAAAAAGTAAACTAGATAAAACAAGATCTGGTCTAGATAAGTCACTATCACGAAGTTTTGCTCTATAGTAATCTATTTCAGTCGATTTCGCATCTTTCATAATTGATAAAAACAAGTCATCTTTATCCTTAAAATGGGAATAGAGTGATTGTTTCTTTAGCCCAACCATCCCTGCAATATCAGCAAGTGAGGTTCCTTCAAATCCATTATTTGCAAAAAGTGTTAATGCAGCTTGTTTGATTTCTTCTTTTCTCATCTCTTCACTCCTTTTACAAAAACTGACGACCGTTCGTAAGTGATTTTCTCATAAATAATATTCTTTGTCAATAAAAAAATCCACTCTAATGAAAGAGTGGACGCTATATTTTACTTTTCTTCTAAGAACTCGCTAATCAGTTCATACATTTCATCTGTAGCTTCTGAATTTGTAGTCATAAAGCCATGAGGAACTTTTTCAAAACGTTTGGCAAATACTTCTACTCCGGCATCTTTTAATTTCTTCGCATAGGCTTCCCCTTGATCTCTAATTGGATCAAATTCAGCTGTTGCAATAAATGTTTTTGGTAATCCAACTAAATCTTTGCTCCGAATTGGGGCTATTAATGGATCATATTTACGATCATTTGCATTCGCGATATATAGTTTAAAGAATTTATCTAAGGATTCTTTCGTTAGTACATATCCTTCTGCAAATTCATCCATAGACGGATATAAAACCGATGCATCACGGCTGAAAATATCTGTAACTGGATAAAGTAGGATTTGAGCTGTGATATTTGGTTTTCCTTTTGCTTTAGCGATTTGTGTAACAACAGTCGCTAAATTACCACCTACGCTATCTCCTGCCACAATAATATCAGCGGATTTAGCTCGTAAGCTCGTCCGATGATTTTGTACCCATAATAACGCCGCATAAGCATCTTCCACAGCAGCTGGGAAAGGATTCTCTGGAGCAAGTCGGTAGTCCACTGTAACTACACGTGCACCTGTTGTTTGAACAAGTTTTCTTGCAATTGCATCATGTGTTTGCAAGCCCCCTAAAACAAAGCCGCCACCATGATAGTAAACGATAATTTCAAAAGGTCCATCTTCTTTTGGTGTATAAATTCGAATTGGAATTTTACCAGCTGGACCATCAATTTTTTTGTTTTCAACATCGCCAATTTCGATATCTTTTGCAGATGGCAAGGCTTTTGTTGCAAGTCTCATATATTTATATCGCGAATCTACATCGGATAATGGAGAAGTGTTTTTCACAAATTCTTGTGAGGCTTCATCCAAATTTTCTAGTACCTCAGGATTATATTCTTTTTTTCCTACCGCTTTTTTGTAAATAAAGAAAACGATTAATAATGGAAGTAGAATAATCCCAGCAAAACCAATGCCAATCCATTTTATTGTATTTTTCATGTTCGCTCAACTCCTTCAATATAACTTCAATATTAAGTATAGCAGTTTTAGGAACAGGAACCAATTTATTACTATTTGGAATAGATATTTTTTATATAAAAATGTATTTTTAAACATAATACTGAATAATTTAAAATAAAAAGGTTGATATATAATATGTTAGATGTTAATATAAATACAATTAATTGTATATTTATGAATAGGGGATGTTTTCAATGACAAAAGAAAAAATCGTATTAGCATACTCTGGTGGGTTAGATACTTCTGTTGCAATCCAGTGGTTAGTAGAATCAGGATATGAAGTTATCGCTTGTTGTTTAGATGTTGGAGAAGGAAAAAATTTGGATTTTATTAAAGAAAAAGCCATCACGGTTGGGGCAAGTGAATCCTATACAATCGATGCCAAAGAAGAATTTGCCGAAGACTTTGCTTTAATCGCTTTGCAAGCTCATGCTTATTATGAAGGAAAATATCCACTTATTTCTGCTTTAAGTCGTCCTTTAATCGCCAAAAAATTAGTGGAAGTTGCTCGTCAAGAAGGCGCTTCTGCCATTGCTCATGGTTGTACTGGTAAAGGCAATGACCAGGTTCGTTTTGAAGTAGCGATTCATGCGCTTGCACCTGATTTAAAAGTCATCTCTCCTGTTCGTGATTGGAAATGGTCCAGAGAAGAAGAAATCAATTACGCCAAAGAACATAACATCCCTGTTCCAATTGATTTAGATAATCCATTCTCGATTGACCAAAATCTTTGGGGCAGAAGTAATGAATGTGGTGTTCTTGAAAACCCATGGACAACACCGCCAGAAGCTGCTTATGATTTAACAGTTAGCTTAGAAGATGCACCAGATACTGCAGATATTGTTGAAATTACTTTTGATGCTGGTATTCCTATTTCTCTTAATGGAGAAAATATGAGTCTAGCTAATTTAATTCTTACATTAAATGAAATTGCTGGAAAACATGGCGTTGGTAGAATCGACCATATCGAAAATCGTTTAGTTGGTATTAAATCACGTGAAGTATATGAATGTCCGGCTGCAGTCACCTTAATCAAGGCTCATAAAGAACTAGAAGATTTAACTTTCGTTCGCGAAGTCGCTCATTTCAAACCAATCATCGAACAAAAAATCAGTGAAACAATTTATAATGGCTTATGGTTCTCACCTTTAACGGAAGCTTTGGTTGCTTTCTTGAAATCTACACAAAAATTTGTTAATGGAACGATTCGGGTCAAACTATTTAAAGGCCATGCCATTGTTGAAGGAAGAAAATCGCCTAATTCGCTTTATGATGAAAACTTAGCGACTTATACATCCTCGGATACATTCGATCAAGATGCAGCAGTTGGTTTCATCAAGCTTTGGGGTTTACCAACTAAAGTAAGCGCAGAAGTCAATTCAAAAGTTACAATAACAACCGAGGTGTAAAAAATGGAAAAATTATGGGGTGGCCGTTTTCAAGGAAAAAGTGAAGCGTGGATTGATGACTTTGGCGCTTCAATTTCTTTCGATCAAAAAATGGCAAAAGAAGATTTGACGGGAAGTTTGGCGCATGTCGCAATGCTTGGCAAATGTGGTATTATTTCTGATGCTGAGGCAGCTGAAATTACGGCTGGTTTAAAAATTATGCAAGAAAAATTAGCGCTTGGTGAACTTGAATTCAGTACCGCAAACGAAGATATTCATTTAAATATTGAAACATTGTTATACACGGAAATTGGTCCTATCGCTGGGAAACTTCATACAGCACGTAGTCGAAATGACCAAGTTGCGACAGATATGCATTTATATTTAAAACAAGCCGTTGCAGATATTATCCACTCGTTAAAACATTTACGGGAGGTACTTGTGCAAAAAGCCGGATTCCATGTTGAAACAATTATGCCAGGCTATACACACTTACAACACGCCCAACCTATATCTTTTGCTCATCATTTGCTTGCTTATTTTGGGATGTTTACAAGAGATTTAGAGCGTTTAGAAGAGAGTGTCAAGCGGATTGATATTTCCCCTCTCGGTTCTGCCGCGCTAGCTGGGACGACTTTTCCAATTGACCGGGCTTATAGTGCAGAACTACTTGGCTTTTCTGCTATTTATGAAAATAGTTTGGATGGCGTGAGTGATCGTGATTTTATTATTGAATTTCTTAGTAATAGTTCAATTTTAATGATGCATTTATCGCGTTTTTGTGAAGAACTGATACTTTGGACAAGTCATGAATTTCAATTTGTTGAGTTAACGGATGCTTTTTCAACGGGTAGTTCGATTATGCCGCAAAAGAAAAATCCAGATATGGCTGAATTAATCCGCGGGAAAACAGGCCGAGTGTATGGAAATCTTTTCGGTATGTTAACGGTTTTGAAAGGGTTACCGCTAGCTTATAATAAAGACTTGCAAGAAGATAAAGAAGGTATGTTTGATACGGTTGAGACGGTTCAAACAAGCTTAGATATATTTGCGGGAATGATTGAAACGATGAAGGTCAATGAGGAAATTATGGAAGAATCTACTCAAAAAGATTTTTCGAATGCTACAGAATTAGCGGATTATTTAGCGAAAAAAGGGGTTCCTTTTAGAGAAGCGCATGAAATTGTTGGTAAATTAGTACTTGAATGTACGCAAAATGGAATTTATTTGCAAGATGTTCCTTTTAGTCGTTATCAAGAAATAAATCCGCTTATTGAAAAGGATATTTACGATGTTCTTTCTTCTAAAACAGCTGTTCAGAAGAGAAATTCATATGGTGGAACAGGTTTTGACCAAATTAAAGTGGCACTCGCTAATGCGAAAAAATCATTATAATACGAGCTGGAGCGCTTATGAGTGTTCCAGTTTTTATTTTTTCCGAGGGATCAACACGGATTGTCAAACCACTGTTTTTTTTGTTAATATAAAAAAGATGTTACCTTTTTGCTAGATAGGGGAAATACATACAGAGAAAATAAAGGGAAGTGATGTATTGAAAAAATTAACAACTGTTTTTTGGGGTTCGGGACTATTAGTTCTGCTAGCTGTTTTATTTGGTGCTTTTTTACCAAAACAATTTGAGAATTTCACAACAAACATTCAACAATTTCTAACAAGTAATTTTGGTTGGTACTATTTATTTGTGGTTGCGATTATTATTATCTTTTGTTTATTCTTAGTTTTAAGCCCAATTGGTTCGATTCGTCTTGGAAAGCCCGGGGAAAAACCAGGTTATAGTAATAAATCATGGTTCGCGATGTTATTCAGCGCAGGAATGGGAATCGGACTTGTTTTCTGGGGTGCTGCCGAGCCATTATCTCACTATGCTGTTCAAGCGCCTGGTGGTGAAGTTGGTACGCAAGCTGCTATGAAAGATGCGCTTCGTTATTCATTCTTCCATTGGGGGATATCTGCTTGGTCCATTTATGCGATTGTGGCTTTAGCCTTAGCTTACTTTAAATTCAGGAAAAATGCGCCTGGTTTAATAAGCGCTACGCTATATCCAATTTTAGGAAAATATTCAAAGGGTCCTCTTGGTCAGTTGATTGATATTATTGCTGTTTTTGCAACGGTTATTGGAGTTGCTACAACTCTTGGCCTTGGTGCTCAACAGATTAATGGTGGGCTAACTTACTTATTCGGCGTTCCAAATAACTTTGGGATTCAATTTACTATAATTGTTATTGTTACTATTTTATTCATGCTATCCGCAATGTCAGGACTTGATAAAGGGATTCAGCTTTTAAGTAATGTAAATATATATGTTGCTGGTGTTTTACTGGTTCTTACACTTATTCTTGGACCGACTCTCTTCATTATGAATAATTTTACGAATTCCTTTGGGGATTACTTGCAAAATATTATACAGATGAGTTTCCAAACAGCACCTGATGCTCCTGATGCTAGAAAATGGATTGATTCCTGGACTATTTTTTACTGGGCTTGGTGGCTTTCTTGGTCGCCATTTGTTGGGATATTTATTGCACGTATTTCCCGCGGCAGAACAATCCGGCAGTTTTTACTAGGAGTTATCGTTTTACCTGCTCTAGTAAGTGTGTTTTGGTTTGCGGTATTTGGCGGCTCTGCAATTTTTGTGGAACAACATGGGAATTCAGGACTTTCAAAACTAGCAACTGAACAAGTATTATTTGGGGTCTTTAATGAATTTCCGGCTGGAATGGTTTTATCGATTGTTGCAATGATTTTAATTGCCGTATTCTTTATCACTTCTGCGGATTCTGCGACATTTGTGCTTGGTATGCAAACGACAGGCGGTTCTTTAAACCCACCAAATTCGGTCAAAGTCACTTGGGGACTTTTGCAAGCTGGAATTGCGAGTGTTTTACTTTATGCTGGTGGACTTACAGCTCTACAAAACGCTTCGATTATTGCGGCTTTCCCATTTTCAATTGTTATTATTTTAATGATTGTTTCCTTATTTATTTCACTGACGAGAGAACGAGAAAAATTAGGATTATTTGTACGACCGAAAAAATCACAACGTTCACAACTATAATAAAAAGGGATGGAAATCTAAAATTAGATTTCCATCCCTTTTTTCATCCTTTTTTCTGCTTTGCCGCGATTATTTCACGATAGCTACGAGTTTTTTTAGGATATTTTTTCCGAAACAAGCGCTCGGAAACGACTGCTAACACAAGTGATATAGCGGTAATTGGAATAGAGCTTTTAAATATACCGACCATTAGTAATAAAGCACTGGCAAATAAGGTTGCATTAAAAAGGAATTTTTCCATTAGTTACTCCTCCAAATTATAGTTTAATTCACGGTCATGAGCTAATTTTTTAATACCTAAAGCATCAAATACCATCGCTTTTTCTGCAATATACGCATTGTATTCGATACGCTCTAGCATATCGTATGCTTTATGCACGGTTGTTTCTAAAACGACAATCCCATGTTTATTTAATAAGCTTGCACTTGGCACTGCTTTTTCACCTAATTCAATAACATGTTTACGAACGATTTCAGCAAGCTCAGGGCTAGTCGCTGGAGCAAAATTGAGCGTTGGAATGCGTCCCAATTTTTGGGTTGCTTCGGTTAAATTAGGCAATTCCATCCCAAGTGTTGCAAATAACATGGATTCTTTTGGATGTGCGTGCAGGACACAACCAATATTCGGGTTCTCTACATAGCAAGCACGGTGCAAATTAATTTCTCGCGTAATTCTTCCGTCCCCTTCCACAACTTCATTATTATTATCTACTACCAAAATTTCATAGGGGGAAAGATCACATAGTTTTGCTTGACTCATAAGTGTAGGCGTCATTATAATATGTTCGCTATTCATGCGGACACTTACATTACCTCCCGCCGCATTCGTTTCAAAGCGATCAAACATCGTCTTCACTATTTTCGCTAAATCTTCACGTTCTTTTTGGTATAACATCTTATCTCTCCTCCAATTGTATAATACTTACTTGATTCTTGAGTTTTCCAGCAGCTTCTAAATCAAAACTTGAACTGTCTTGTTGCATCACTTTGCTGGCTGAACATCCTGTTGCGACTTTTAAAGTTTCAGTAATTGGCATATTCATTGCGAGCCCTGCCATAAAGGCGCCTACAAACACATCGCCAGCTCCTGTATCATTTCGTTCATGTACTTTTGGTGGAATAACTTGATATAATTTGCCATTATGGGCGCAAATGGATCCTTTTGCTCCAAGTGAAACGACTAGATAAGGAATGTTTTCTGCTAATTTCCGGATATTTTCTTCCAGTGAAGCCTTCTTTTCGTCTAAAATGGCAATTACTTCGTCCTCATTCGGTTTAATGAAATCGACGCCCATTTTAACGGCTAAGTTTAAATAATCACCAGAATTATCGCATCCAAGAAACGCGCCTGTTGCCTTTACAGTTCTTAGTAGTTCTTTAAAATCAGATAATGTATAATGAGGAGGCGGAGATCCAGCAATCACCACCATATCCTCTTTTTTGACTTTTTTAGCGACTTGTTTTAAAAGATTATCTTTGTTGGTCTGACTTACGGTAAAACCAGCTTCAGGTATCATGGTGCTGCCAAATGTGTCATCACTTAAGACGACGAAGCATTCTCTTGTGGAAGTTCCAGCTTCTACAAGGAAATCATGGTTGATATGTTTTTCTTTTAGAATGGCATATAGTTGGTCCAGATTGTCTGATCCCGCAATTCCAAGTGCTTCATTTTTAATTCCAAACTTGGATAACACTCCTGAAACATGAAGCCCCTTTCCTCCGCAATCAAATGCTGTTTTTGTCACTCGATTCGTCTTTCTTTTCTCTAACTCTCCATGAATGAAAAGTAATCGGTCAATAGCTGGATTTAAAGTTATCGTGTAAATCATCTCATCACTCCTATTTCTTAAGAGCTAGCTTTTTCTAGTTCAATAGTCCGTTTTTTCATCATCTTCACATAAAATACTAGTAATAATACCCAAATTGCGACAAAAATAAAGCCCAAAATAGTGAACTGACTTGCTTCTGCAAAAATATAACGGAACACTGGATACTCAAGTGTACTCCAAGTGATTTGTTGTCCAGCTTTTAAAGAAATTGCTCCTGTTGAATGAGCTAAATCTGTAATCGTTCCGGCAAAGAAAGTAGAAACATATAAGAAAATAGGTGTTGTAATCGTTCCAAGAATAATCATGCGGATTAAGTTCCCACCTGTTACAATCAACGCTGGTGCACATAAAGAAATATTTAATATGCCAGCAAATGGTAAAACGCCATTTCCAGGTAAAATCAGCGCGAAAATCAGTGTTACTGGAACCATAAGAACAATTGCCACCCATACTTCACTACATCCCGCTAAAATCGGCCAATCTAATCCAATGAATAATTCACGGTTTTTAAATTTACGTTTCATGAATTCAGAAATACCATCAGATAATGGGGATAATGCTTGCATAAATAATTTAGCAACCATTGGGAAAAGTGTTAATGCCGCAGCAGCTTGCATAGCCAGCATCAATGTTTTCGCTACATCATAACCTGCAGCAATTCCTAGCAGTCCACCAATAATAAAGCCCATCACATGGTTTTCTGCAAAAATACCAATTTTATCTTTTAATGCATTGGCATCCATGTCTTTTCTCAGTGCTGGAATTTTCTTAAGTAACCAGTCAATCGGCATTAAGAAAATACAGAAAATCATCATACCGTGGGAAACTGTTACACCAGGAATCCCATTAAGTTCTTGAATTTGTCGTTGGTTTGCATCACAAAGAATAAGTTCGGTAACAATCTGAATTCCGGCAACGATAAATGCCAAATAAACATTTTGTGTTACCCCAATAATAAGTACAGCAGTCAAAATTTTGCCCCAAACATTCCATAAATCAACATTCAAGGTTTTTGTTTTATTAATGATGAGCATAATCGCATTAATACCAAGTTGTAATGGGAACATCAGAAAGGCAAATGGCCACGCCCAAGCAAGTGTTGCCATTGAGGTCCATCCTCCATCTAAGATACTTAAATCAATCCCGGTTCTTTCTGCCAGGCCTTGTGCGGCTGGCGTTAAAGCTTCAATCATAAAGCCGATAACAATATTCATTCCAAGGAAAGCTACCCCTAAAATAATTCCCGCACTTACTGCATCTCTCACTTTCATTCTTACAATTAGCCCAATAATAATCATTAAAGCTGGAACAAAAACGGCAGCTCCAAGGTTCAAAATAAACTGTATAACTGATTGTAATGACTCCATTTTTTCACGCTCCCTGTTTTATCTTGTTTATTTTAAGGCATTAAGTAATTTTTCCGTCTCTTCTTCCATGCCCATGCCAGTTAAAAACGCAATGCCATTTAATGTTGGAATATCAAATTCTTTATTTGCTTTTGTAATTGCCACATACACATCACTGGTTTTAATATGCTGCTCTAGTGATTTAATGTCTACTGCCTCCACTGTTGCACGCACGCCTTTTTCTTTTAAAATACGTTCTACTTTTGATGCGACTGTTTGACTTGTTGCTACTCCTGATCCACATGCTACGATCACTTTTTTCACTGTAATCACTCTCCAAATTGTTTTTTTAGAAAATCATATAATGTATAGCTATCATTCATTGCTTTTATTTGTTCCACAAAATCCGCTTCCATAAATTTCTCCATGATACTTGAAAGCAGTGGAACTTGATCTTTGGGATTTTTTATTCCTAACATGAAAATGACCTCAACATCAATCCACTTTTCTGTCGTCCCCATTTGAATGAAAGGAATCGGTGTTGAAAGTTTGTTTACAAGCACAAAAGGTCGTTTGACATAAATAGTATCTGTGTGAGGAATTGCGATTTTGATGCCATTCATCTCGAGTCCCGTAGGAAAAATGGCTTCTCGACTTGTTACCGCTTCTCTAAAAGTCGCCTCTACATACTGCTCTTTTTCTAAAATCTTGCTAGTACTTTCAAAAAGTTCCACCTGACTCTCATAACTTGAATTTATCAGGGTTAACTCTTTTTGAAACAAATCATGGTAATCCACGTGACGCTCACCCCCTTTCAAGGATTTCAACGATTTTCTTTTTGTTAGTAGAAGCGAGAAGTTCCGCTAATATTTCTGGCTGTAAGAAAATTTCGTTCAACTTTAGTAATAATGGTATATGCTTGTTTTGTTCAGATGGAGCGAGTGCAATCATCATTTTAACTGCTTCATTCGCTGGTGTTCTTGTGTCTGTTTTTATTATCATCAACTGAATATCTTGCTCTATTACTCCATTCACAGGTTTAGCATGTGGTAAGTAAATATTCGGTCCGATCATCATTTGCTCATAGTTTTGATAGAATATTTCTTCACAAGTATTAATATAACCGGAATCCACCGTTCCTCGTTTTAACAATGGTAAAAATGCTTCTGAAACCAACTTTTCCCACTTAAGCGGTGTTTCTAAAAAATGAATTTGCTCCGCTGTAATCCGCATTTGCTCTGGTTCTTTTTTCTCTACTGGTTGCTCTTTTTTGTTAAAAAATGATTCTACTTTTGCCTGCACTAATCGAATATTTTCTTCAGGGATTTCATCTTTTAGCATAGCAAGAAGTTCTTTTGTTTTTTTATGACTGTCCATTTCAATCGCTTTATCAACTTGTTCCCTTATTGTTTGTCGACTGTCTTTGCTTAATATCGAGGGAATGACAAAAATGGTGGCACTGCTTTGGACAGGTACAGTCGTAAAAATAAAATCAATATCCCGCGCAACCGTTTTTAATTGCCGCACCGCATAAGCTCCCTGAAAATCGATATTTGGAAACATCATTTTCAAGTTTTCAAGTAGTAACTTGGAAATGGATGTACCACTTTTACATAGGACAACTGCACGGAAAATCGGCTGTTCCGTTTCCTCAATCTGGTACATCCATCCAAGAACAATCATGGAAAGATACACGATTTCTTCCTCCGACCACTTATGACCCACCAATTTTTCAAAAGGTTTAGAGGCTTTTTCTACGATGTTGAATGTAGAGGTGTACTCTTTGATAAACTGCTTTTTAAGTGGATTATTAATTTGAAATCCTAAAATCGTTCGGTAAATTGCTGGTCTGACATGTAAAATCACTTTTTCTTTAAATTCATTTTTCTTCATGATTTCTGTCGCAAAATACATTTCAAGTAAAGCGATGAACTCATCAACGGCATAGGCGATTTCTTCACTGTCTGAGAAATGAAGCGCCGACTCTACTAGGTTTGAAGCAAGTACTTGTAACGATAAATAAAGCAAATCATTTTCACTTAAAAAATCGTAACCCCAAAACATTTCTTTCATTATCGGGAATTCGCGGGTGTTTTTAATGTCATATAGTTCAATTTTAAATGTCCATTTCTTTGTTGTTACTTTAGAGCGTTTAATTATTCCGTGGAGAATATAGGGCAATTCTTCCATCTGCTCATCTGTAAACGTAATTTGAAGCTTGCTTTCGACCTTTTCGAGCCGTTTCTTGAGTAAAAAGACCTCACTCACTGTAATTAGCTTTTTTTCATCAAGGACAAATTTCCCGTACGGAGTTTGAACAACTTCACGAATTAATTCTGCAAGTAAGTTGCGAATCAGAAATTCTGAACCGGAAACTGCATAGCCATCTTTTCTTGAGTAATCTAGTTGAATTTCAAATTCATGCAAGTTTTCCTTAATGCTTTTCACATCGGTTAACATCGTATTTTTACTTACGTACACATAGTCCGCAAGTGCGCCGAGAGACATATAATGATTATGTAGTAATAATTTAATCATAATCAGTTTGCGCCGAATATTTACCTCATAAAATGAAAACAGTTGTTGTTCTTCTGCCGTTAAAAGCCGGTAACAAGCTTCCCTACATACATCTGTAACAAAAATCATGTCATGGTCAATTAAAATTGGTTCTGACTTTAGTAGATGGTTTATTTGTGTAATCTGTGCGCCGATTGCTTCTTTTGATACTTTAAAATTCTTGGAAACATTTCTAAGATTCACTTGCCGATTCAAGAGCAGATAAGTAATTAATTCCTTACAATTCTGTTCCATCTACTTTCCCCTCCCTTACTTTAATACTAAATGATAACCCTTACATAAAAACATTGATTCATCACAACTTCGCTTTTAGCAGAAAGATTTATTGTGATGAGTAATATTTTTGGGCTATTTTCTATTATAGATTAGAAGAATTTAGAGGGAAATATAAAAAAAGTGTGAGTTGGCATTTACTAAACCTCCTCACACGTTCTTTCTATTAAAATCTGTTTTATTATTTTGGCTACTTTTAAAGATTCTTGTTTTTCTAATCGAGTGTAAGTCACACGAATCACAGTTTCTTTTACGCCAAACAAAAATCCCGGCATCACTAGTAAATCATGTGCTAAAAAAATATCAAAATCGCGAATGGAGCGAAATTTCACAGGCAACTTCACCCATAAATGAAAACCACCTTTTGGAATAATATACGTTAGTTCGCCCGGTAATATAGTTTCAAATGCTTCCACTAAATCATCTCTTCGTCTTTCTAAAACTTGGTATAATTGTGTTAAATGGCTGTGATATCCGGTCGTATTTAAAACACTATTTGCCAGTACTTGTGGAAAAATACTTAAACCAAAATCCATTTCTTGTCTTGCGAGCGCGAGTCGTTCAATTACCGCTGTTGGTCCAATTAACCAGCCAATTCGGGTAGTTGATCCCATGATTTTCGAGAGCGAGCCAATGTATAATACATTATCTGTATCCAATTGTTTTAGTGGTGCTGGAATTTTTTCATCAAGTGCTGCGAGTTCAGAAAAAGGATCATCTTCTACAATTGGAATTTTCAAGTGAGCACAAATGTCCACAAGTTCTTTGCGACGTTTTAAACTCATCACGATTCCAGTTGGATTTTGAAATGTCGGGTTAACAAAAACCATTTTTACACGATGTTTATGATATAACTCACGTAATTCAGAAATAATCACACCATCTTCATCCATTGGCAAAGCAAAAATCCGCAAACCAGCTGATTGGAATAATGAGAGCGAATAAAAATAAGAAGGCGATTCAATTGCAACTGCATCACCAGGTTTTAATAAACATTGCGTAATTAAAAAAAGAGCTTGTTGGGCGCCAGATGTAATGAAAACTTGCTCGGGACGTGTTTGTAAACCATAAGCCTTTTTCATTTGTTTTTGAATCGTTTCACGTAATGGCCTATAACCAGCCTCATCCTCCAGCTGTTCTTCAGCAATAAAAGACTGCCATGATAGACTGGGCGTTTCAAGTTTAGGCGTCATTTCTAGAGGAAGTTCCCCCGTCGCAGCATCAATCACTTGATCAGAATTGGCGCGTTCCATGACTCCTGCTTGCCGAATATACGGAACTGCCGGGGTAAAACCACCTTGCGTTAAATAGCGCCGCCAATTCGTTGACTGTCCCGCAAAAAGTCCCCATTTTTCTGCATTAACCGTTGTTCCGCTACCTTGTTTGCGAATGATAACCGCTCGTGCCGTTAGCTCATCAAGTGCGCGCACAACCGTCGAACGGTTCACCCCAAATATTTCTGCTAACTGTCTTTCAGGTGGTAATTTTTCTTCTGGTAAAAGTTCCCCATTCATAATTTTCGTTTCTATTAAATCTACAATTTGTAAATAAATTGGTAAATTAGATTTTTCATTAAGTTTCCACATCGGTTTATTCCCCCCGTATAATTGGATGGATAAATAAACATCCAATTGGCTGTTTTTACGAAATGGCTTTTAGCTTATCATAATAATCAGGTAATTTCAATTAACTTTGATGGAGGTTGTAAATATGGAGAAAAAAGTTGGTACAGACCGAGTGAAACGTGGTATGGCGCAAATGCAAAAAGGTGGCGTCATTATGGACGTTGTGAATGCTGAACAAGCAAAAATTGCGGAAGACGCTGGCGCAGTAGCAGTTATGGCGCTTGAACGAGTTCCTTCCGATATTCGTGCAGCAGGAGGAGTTGCTCGTATGGCCGATCCTCGTATTGTCGAAGAAGTAATGAACGCTGTTTCTATCCCCGTAATGGCAAAAGCTCGCATTGGTCACATTACAGAAGCACGTGTCCTAGAAGCAATGGGCGTGGATTATATTGACGAAAGTGAAGTATTAACACCCGCCGATGATGAATTCCATTTGCTAAAATCAGATTTCACTGTTCCTTTCGTGTGTGGTTGTCGTGATATTGGTGAAGCACTCCGTCGTATTGGTGAAGGTGCTGCCATGCTTCGTACAAAAGGAGAACCTGGAACTGGTAATATCGTCGAAGCTGTCCGTCATATGCGTCAAGTAAATGGTCAAATCCGCCAAATCGTTGGTATGACAGATGATGAATTAATGGTTGCCGCTAAAAATTTCGGTGCTCCATATGAACTTGTAAAAGAAATTAAATCCCTTGGTAAACTTCCTGTTGTTAATTTTGCTGCTGGAGGGGTTGCGACTCCTTCTGATGCTGCATTAATGATGGAACTTGGAGCTGACGGTGTTTTCGTTGGATCTGGTATTTTCAAATCAGATAATCCTGCTAAATTTGCTAGTGCGATTGTCCAAGCAACTACTTACTATACAGACTATGAATTAATCGGAAAACTTTCCAAAGAGCTAGGTTCCCCGATGAAAGGAATCGAAATGTCTCGCCTAAACCCAGAGGACAGAATGCAAGATCGGAGTGTTTAATATGAAAAAAATTGGTGTTCTTGCACTTCAAGGTGCTGTCGACGAGCATATCCAAATGATTAAATCTGCCGGTGCTCTCCCTTCAAAAGTAAAGCACCCGAGTGATTTAAACGAGCTTGATGGACTTGTTTTACCAGGTGGAGAAAGTACAACTATGCGCAAAATCATGAAACGCTATGATTTAATAGAACCTGTTAGAGCATTTGCTAAAGAAGGAAAAGCTATTTTTGGTACTTGTGCCGGACTTGTCCTTTTGTCCAAAGAAATCGAAGGCGGCGAAGAAAGCCTAGGATTAATTGACACAACCGCTGTTCGTAATGGTTTCGGTCGGCAGAAAGAAAGTTTTGAAGCTGAGTTAAACGTCGAAATATTTAGTGATGCTCCTTTTGAAGCTGTATTTATCCGTGCCCCCTACTTAATCGAACCAAGTCCCGAAGTATCTGTGTTAGCAACCTTTGAAGATAAAATTGTAGCAGCTAAAGAGGCCAATATTCTCGTCACCGCGTTCCATCCAGAACTAACAAACGATAACCGTTTCATGCGTTTCTTTATCGAAAAAATGGTATAAAAAAAAGCAGTAGACACATGCGTCTACTGCTTTTACCTATTATTTATTCACTGCTTGCGCTGCTGTAATTAATGTTAAGTTATAAACATCATCTGTATTACAACCACGAGATAAATCATTAACCGGTGCATTTAATCCTTGTAAAATTGGTCCAACTGCTTCAAAATTACCTAAACGTTGAGCAATTTTATAACCAATGTTCCCTGCTTCTAAACTAGGGAAAATGAACACATTAGCGTCCCCTTTAATAACGGAACCTGGGGCTTTTTTCTCTGCAACCGTTGGAACAAAGGCTGCATCAAATTGGAACTCTCCATCTAATGTTAATTCTGGGGCTTTTTCTTTTGCAAGCGCTGTTGCTTCTACGACTTTTTCTGTTTCATCGGATTTTGCAGAACCTTTTGTAGAGAAGCTTAACATAGCAACACGTGGGTCAATGCCAAAGATTTCTGCTGTTTCCGCACTAACAATCGCATTTTCCGCTAAGTCTGCTGCAACTGGCGCAATATTGATAGCCACATCACTGAATAAGTAACGTTCTTCGCCACGAACCATAATCATCGCACCGGCAACTTTACTAACGCCTGGTTTAGTTTTAATAATTTGTAGCGCTGGACGAACAGTGTCTCCAGTAGAGTGAGCCGCCCCACTTACAAGACCTTCTGCTTTTCCTGTGTATACAAGCATTGTTCCAAAATAGTTTGGATCTGCAAGCATTTTACGAGCTGCTTCTTCTGTTGCTTTTCCTTTACGACGTTCTACAAATGCAGCTACTAATTCATCAAAAAGTGGATCAGTCGCAGGTTCATGGATAGCAATTCCTTCAACAGAAACGCCAATTTCTTTTGCTTTTGCTTCAATTTCACTTTTGTTTCCAAGTAAAATTGGTGTTACGATATTTTCTTTTTGCAGACGTGCAGCTGCTCCGACAATACGTTCATCTGTTCCTTCAGGTAATACAATGCGCACGTTTTTCCCAGTAACTTGTCCTTTGATTGTAGTAAATAAATCACTCATGTGTTATTTTCCTCCATTAATATAAATGTTATAGTTACCATTTTACTATAAAAACGGGCAACTTGATAGAAAAAAAGCGTTTAAAAACAGCTCCAGCACTTATTTCCGTGTATCAATACAGAGGTAAAAAGGCATGCTAACCAGATAATAGCGCATTAACCATTAAGGAATTTTTTTGCTGTTATACCTTCTTATTTTGCTATCCTATTAATAAATTCAAAAAAATACTTCATATTAAATTGCATTCGTGATAAAATGAACATAGTTGATAATGATTATCATATTCAGTACATAACATAAAAGGAGGCCTGCTAGCTTATGCAATTAAATGAAACTGCTGTCGGCGATAAAGTTCGCATCTCAGAATTAAAAATAGAGAATGCCATGCTTAAACGTCGCTTACTTGCTCTTGGTTGCGATGAAGGTTGTGATATTTGTATCAAACAAAAAGGACTGTTTGGTGGTCCATGTACTTTTGAAACAAAAGGTCAATATATCAGTATTAGACAGTGTGATGCTTGTGCCATTATGGTGGAACGCCGATGAGCCAAAATACATATTGTTTACTTGGAAACCCAAATACTGGGAAAACTTCTTTATTTAATGCGTTAACAGGCTCTTATGAATATGTAGGAAATTGGAGCGGAGTGACCGTCGAAAAAAAAGTCGGTACTTTACGTTCAAAAACAGGAAAATTAATTGATTTACCTGGTATTTATGATTTAAATCCTATTTCTCGTGATGAAACAGTCGTCACTAGATTTTTATTGGAAGAAAAATTCGATTGTATGTTAAACATTGTTGATTCATCGCAAATTGAACGCAATTTAAATTTAACCATCCAACTACTTGAGTTTGGCGCACCAGTCGTGATGGGACTTAACATGGTCGATGTCGCTGCGGGTCGTGGCATTCATTTAAATATCCAAAATTTAGCGAAAAAACTGCGCATTCCGATTTTGCCAGTAGTCGCTCGTTCTGGAAAAGGTACTGATGAAATTTTATCTACTTTATCCGAAAAGCATGTGGCGCCAGCGATTCCGCTAGTGTTACCATACGGCGAGCTCGCGGAGACAGCAATCGCTGAAATCCAGTCATTAACAAAAGACATCATTCCTACTAAACAATCTCGTTGGCTAGCAGTTCAATTTCTTTCCAAAAATGAAGTCACGGAAGAATTTTTAGCTTCTAATTCTGCGTTTGAACAATTGAAAAAAATCCGAACGGAACTAGAAACTGCCCTTGAAGGAAAGTTAGAAAATCATTTCCACCAAATTCGGGTAAATTACATTCATGATATTTGTTTGACCTCAGTCGAATATACGCGCAATTCGGATATTCCACTATCAGACAAGCTCGATAAAATTTTTACACACAAGTTTTTCGGGATTCCGATTTTTCTTGGAATTATGTGGTTAATTTTTCAAATAACTTTTACGTGGGTTGGCGCACCGCTTTCCGACTTACTTGATGGTTTTATCAGCGGATCGCTTACGGATTGGGTAACATCTTTCTTAACAACGATTGGTGCATCTGGTTTTATCATTGATTTGGTCGCTGAAGGAATTATCGCTGGCGTGGGTGGCGTTCTTGTCTTCGTTCCGCAAATTTTGGTTATTTTCTTCTTCATTTCTGTCTTAGAAGATTCAGGATATATGGCCAGAATAGCAGTTGTTATGGACCGAGTAATGGAAATTTTCGGCTTAAATGGGAAAGCTTTTATCCCAATGATCATCGGGTTTGGCTGTAACGTACCAGGAATTATGGCAGCACGTTCCATCGAAGAATCCAAAGAACGAACACTAACGATTCTAGTTTCTCCATTTATGTCCTGTTCCGCCCGTCTTCCAGTTTATGCCCTTTTCGTTGGCGTATTTTTCGAAAAATATCAAGCACTTGTCGTATTGTCACTTTACGTTATCGGCATTTTAATGGCACTGATTGTCACTAAAATCCTTTCGAAAACATTACTTAAAAAAGATAATTCCGTGTTTGTCGTCGAATTACCACCTTACCGCTTGCCATCACTTAAAACTTTATGGCGTAGCACATGGGAAAAAGGAAAAGGCTTCTTGCGTAAAGCAGGGACATTTATTTTTGCAGGTTCCGTTATCATTTGGTTGTTAAACTATGCTGGGCCGTCCGGACTTGATGTACCTATGGGTGAAAGTTTCTTAGCCATCATCGGCGGAATGTTAGCACCGTTACTTGTTCCACTAGGATTTGGCACTTGGCAAGCAGGCGCAACTCTTATTCCTGGATTTTTAGCAAAAGAAGTAGTCGTTTCAACCATGGCAATTATTTATGCTGTTGGAGAAAGTTCCATGGGTAGTGTTGTTAGCACTTTCTATACGCCACTTTCGGCTTATTGCTTTATGTTATTCATCTTGCTCTATATCCCTTGTTTAGCAACAGTTGCAGCCATTCGAAAAGAAACTAGTTCATGGAAATGGACTGCATTTTCAGTTGCTTATCCACTTGTTACAGCTTATGTTTTAGTATTTCTTGTTTATCAAATTGGCAGTCTATTCGTTTAAGAGAGGATGTTTTTTCATGAGTATTATTGTTAATTTACTACTTGGCGGAGCAATTTTTGGGTATACCATTTATGCCATCATACAATTTGTAAAACGTAGCAAACAAGGAAAATGTGGCGGTTGCGAACTTGAAAAAGCCTGTAACTGCGAATCAGATGAGTATACAAATGTAGATCATATATTTAAATAACAAAAAAGAGCCTATCTCGAGGCTCTTTTTTATTTCGTTCCCGGTTTAATCGTCACTGCCACAATTTCATATGGATTCCCTAACCGAGGAAAAGCTTTTTGATGAAAACTACCCGCGCCAAGACCTGCTGAAATAATCATTGTTTTACCATCTTTTGTATGCTGACCATATACATATTTAGGCAAAATAGTTCGTTGTGGTCCAGGAGCAATCGCACCTATATTCGTAAATGGAATTCGCACAATTCCACCATGTGTATGTCCACTTAAGGTTAAATCAAATCCATTATCCACATATAGCTCAAAATAATCCGGCATATGTGATAAAAGAACTTGATAATATTTTGGATCTTGCTGCATTTTTATCTCGGCTAAGCCTTCTTCATAATAAGGATAGTCATAAGTCAAATTCGCACTACTTCGCAAACCAGACAACTGAAATTTCTGCCCTCTAACGTCGATAGTGGCTGTTTTATCTTCTAAGTTAATAGCACCGACATCTTCTAAAAAAGGCTTGTAGTCATCTTCATAAGCACCTTTAATGTCATATTCATGGTTTCCTGGCGAATAATAAACTGGCGCTATCTTCGTTAACTTCTTAATAAGTGATTTCGGAACACTATCTCCTTGCCTATCAAAAAGATCCCCAGTGATTGCAATTACGTCAGGATTCAGCTCTGTCACTTTTTCTAATAGCTTTTTATTTTTATTACCAAATTCGCTATAATGCAAATCAGATATTTGCACTAATTGTATTTCTTTTTCAACCTTAGCTGAACTTACTTCATATTTCTTTACGGTTAATCTAGTCCCACAGAACCATCCAATAACCAGTAAAAGCGTAATAATAATTAGCGCAATAATCCATTTCATTTTTAAAGACATTTTTCCACCTCTATGTTGCATAGTCCTTTTATTGTAACATTTCTCCCATACAAAGCAAAAAGAGATTCCACCATTAAAATAGTAGAATCTCTTATTTATTATTTTACAGGAGGATTTGACACAATTGCTGTCATTTTCCCTTCAATTTCCCAAGTTTTTACATCATTTGGTAATATAAAATGATCGCCTTTTTTAATGGATTGTTTTGTTCCATCAATAGTCAGTTCGGCTTCTCCGTCTAAAATACTCACTAATGTGTAAGGCGCTTTTGCCGCAAATTCAGCCTTGCCATCCACTTCCCATTTATAAACGCTAAAGAAGTCATTCGATACAAAAGTTGTTTCAGTTAGGCCGCCATGCGTTTCTGTTTGAATATCTAATTTCGCATCTACATGTGGAGCAGTCGTAACGTCAATTGCCTTATCTAAATGAAGTTCACGCAAGTTTCCATCTGCATCTTTACGGTCGTAGTCATATACGCGATAAGTTGTATCAGAACTTTGTTGTGTTTCAAGAACCAAAGTCCCAGTACCTAACGCATGAATCGTACCACTCGGAACATAATAGAATTCACCTGGTTTAATTGTTACTTTACGAAGCAATTTATCCCATTCACCGTTTTTCGCCCAGCTAGAAAATTCTGCTCTGCTCACCGCTTTATGACCATAAATTAATTCTGCCCCTGGTTCGCAGTCAATAATATACCAACATTCTGTTTTTCCAAGTTCCCCATTTTCATGCACTTTAGCGTATTCGTCATTTGGATGAACTTGAACAGAAAGATCGGTATTTGCATCCAAAATTTTTGTAAGTAATGGGAAAACAGCTTCTTTAGGATTACCAAAAAGCGCTGGTTTTTCTTCCCATAATTCTGCTAATGTTTTACCTTTAAATTCTCCATTTTTAATTACGGAAGGACCATTTGGATGAGCGGAAATCGCCCAGTCTTCTCCAGTAGTATCAGACGGGATATCGTAGCCAAAGTAATCATGTAGTTTCGTTCCACCCCAAATTCTGTCTTGAAAAACAGGGTTTAAAAATAATGCTTCTGTCATTATAAATTTACCTCCATTCCAGCTTTTTTGCTGGGTTTTGTCAATTAAAAGTATATACTAATAATAGCGAATATGCTAGTTATTTTCCGCCCAAAAAGCCTCTTTCTTTTATTTGTTCGGTTAAGTTCGAATAATACGGTTTATCATAAAATTTCGCTAAACGTTCGGTATAAGAAACAAAACCTTCTCGTTTGGAAAACGGAATAATTTCTTGATCATATGTTTCTAATAAAGGCATAACGTCCGTTTGATAAGTTTCTTCAAAATAAACAGCTTCTTTAGGTAAACGAGGTTTCACAGGTGCTTCAACATCTGGAACTCCTACACAAAGTCCGACCACTGGCATGACAAATTCAGGTAAATCAAGGAACTCAGAAGTGGCAGTAATATTTCTGCGCAAACCACCAATACAAATTGTCCCGTAATCAAGGGATTCAGCTGCGGTTAAAGCATTTTGCATACAAAGTCCAATATCCGTTGCTGCAACCATAAGTAAATCTGCTTCTCCAGCTATTTGAAAACTTTTTCCGTGCATTTCACTTGCTACTTTAACCCGGTGAAAATCCGCTACAAAACATAGAAATACGGAACATTCTGCTATGTATGGTTGATTACCGCAAAGCTCTGCCATTTTATTTTTTCGTTCTTGGTCTTTAATCGCAATAATAGAATAATGTTGACCATTAATCCATGAAGGCGCTGCTTGGGCTGCTCGAATAATAGCATCTAATTGTTCTTCTGGTATTTCTATCCCTTTTTTATATTTCCGAAAAGAACGATGGTTTCTAAGTAATTTGATTGTGTCATTCATATATATGCCTCCTAATTTTATTCATTTAATTAAAGTATAGCTTGTTTTTCGCCAATTGTTAATGTTTTCTCTTGTATTTCCATTAGATATTTTCTACACTTAAAGAAAACGAGGTGAAAAGATGTGCGCCAACAACAAATAGATTTTAAATGGCTAGAAGAAAATTTCTTCACAACAAATGAGGCCGCGACTTACTTAGGCATATCTAAGCAAGCACTCCTTTCCTTAGCAAAACGAGATGTCCTTCCTTACACAAAAAAAGGAAATATGGTTCTTTTTCACCGGCTTGATATTGAACTTCGATTAGAAAGTCAACAAAGCTTACGTAAAAAATACCGTCCTTTTGAAACATGATTTTCACAAACAGCGAATCGGACGAACTACTTTCGATATGGTACACTTTAGTTAGTGATATTCTAAACAAGGAGTGATACATAATGAACGAAGCAGTAAAAACACTTGATGGCTGGTTTTGCCTCCATGATTTCCGTTCCATTGACTGGGCAGCTTGGCGTGAATTAAACCCAGCAAATCAAGAATTAATGTTAAATGAATTAAGTCATTTTTTAAGTGATATGGAAATTACCAAAAATATCGGTGAAGGTGAACATACTATATACAGCATTCTTGGGCAAAAAGCAGACTTGGTGTTTTTCACTTTACGTGATTCACTAGAAGCTTTAAATGAAGTTGAAAATCGTTTTAACAAGTTGGCTATTGCTGACTATTTATTACCTACGTATTCCTACATCTCTGTGGTGGAATTGAGTAATTATCTCGCTTCTCATATGGCGGGCGGTGAAGACCCTTATCAAAACAAAGGTGTCCGAGCTCGACTTTATCCCGCACTTCCACCTAAAAAACATATTTGCTTCTATCCTATGAGCAAAAAACGTGATGGTGCCGACAATTGGTATATGCTTCCTATGGATGAGCGTCAAAAACTTATTCGCGATCATGGACTAATTGGTAGAAGCTATGCTGGAAAAGTACAACAAATCATTGGAGGATCGATTGGTTTTGATGATTACGAATGGGGTGTCACGTTATTCTCAGACGATGCACTGGAATTCAAACGAATCGTGACAGAAATGCGCTTTGATGAGGCGAGTGCCCGTTATGCAGAATTTGGTTCTTTCTTTATCGGCAATCTTTTACCATCCGAAAATCTCTCTAAATTATTTACCATGTAATAATAGAATTTGGAATTTCTTTTAACAAGTCTGCTTTTTTAATGATTTGGTTAGGGAATTCCATTTTTTATTTCATAAAACTAACATTTTTGTAAGGATATCTTCCCTAATTGTCATTTGATACGATGGAATGCACTTCTTTTAAACGATAGAATAAACATATACTAAATGAATCTAGTTTTAAGGAGAGAAAATAATGGAGACAGTTTTACAAGCAAAAAATGTAAGAAAAATTTATGGAAGCAAAGGAAATGTATACACTGCACTTGAAAATATCAGTATTGATATTAAAGAAGGCGAATTCACAGGAATTATGGGACCTTCTGGGGCAGGTAAATCCACCTTACTAAATGTTTTATCTACTATTGATAAACCAACTTCTGGTGAGATTATGATTTCTGGACAAGAACTTGAAAACATGAATGAACAACAAATGTCTACTTTCCGCCGTGATAAACTAGGTTTTATTTTCCAAGATTACAACTTACTGGATACATTAACCATCCGTGAAAATATTATCCTTCCACTTGCACTAGCAAAACGACCAGTGAAAGAAATGGAAGCAAAATTAGCTATTATTAGTAAGAAATTTGACATCACCGATATTCTAGATAAATATCCTAGTGAAATTTCTGGTGGTCAAAAACAACGCACTGCAGCATCAAGAGCTATTATTACTTCGCCGAGTTTAGTGTTCGCTGATGAACCAACGGGTGCTCTCGATTCTAAATCAGCAACGAATTTACTCGAAAGCTTGCGTGATTTAAATGAACAAGATAAATCAACTATTATGATGGTCACACATGATGCTTTTGCAGCAAGTTTTTGCAAACGAATTTTATTTATTAAAGACGGAGAATTATATACAGAAATTTATCGTGGAACAAAAACACGTAAGGAGTTCTTCCAAAAAATTCTAGACGTCCTTGCAAAACTGGGGGGCGACTCAGATGACGTTATTTGATTTAGCTAAGAAAAATATTCGACATAATTTTGTCCATTACTTTTTATATTTTGCATCGATGATTTTCAGTATTATGATTTATTTTACGTTTCTTGTGCTCTCAAAAGATCCATCCGTCGTAGCGCGAATTGACCAATCTTCCAAACTTTCGACTGCATTTTCTAGTTCTTCTGTGATTTTACTTATATTTGTAGCGATTTTTATTCTTTATTCTAATAACTTCTTCACAAGAAAAAGAAAAAAAGAGATTGGCCTTTATTCATTACTTGGGCTTCGCAAAAAAGAAATCGGACGTATGTTGTTTTATGAAAACTTCATTATGGGGCTTGGAGCTCTAGTTGTTGGTATTCTTGCAGGCACATTACTTTCGAAAATTTTTGTAACGATTTTACTTAACTTAATTAACCTTGATAGCATTGGTGGCTTTGCCTTTTCGTGGGAAGCTGTCATTCAAACGAGTATTGTATTTGTCATCATTACATTATTCACCTCGTTTTCAGGCTACCGAATTATTTATCGCACCACTTTACTAGACTTATTCCATTCCGAAGCAAAACGCGAAAAAAGCCCAAAACCTTCTTTTATTTTGGCATTACTTTCTATCGTATTAATCGGACTTGGGTATGTGATAGCTGGACAACCACTTGAATCTAAAAATTCTATTTGGGTCCAACTTGGTTTCTCCATTGGAGCTCTCGTTATTTTAGCTTCTGTCATTATTGGTACGGCTTTATTTATTACGTTTTTCTTACCATATTTACTTACAAAACTAAGAAATAATAAACGAATTTTTTATAAAGGTAGCAATATCATTTCTACATCACAATTAACGTTTAGAATTTCATCCAATGCAAAAACATTGATAATTATATCCATTTTAAGTGCGACAACGCTCTCTGCTATAGGGACGATAAGTAGTATTTACTATCAAGCAAATACATCTGCAAACACGTCCTCACCTTCGAGTTTTGAATATTTAGTTCCTAAAAATAACGCGACAAACAAGGAGATAATCAAAACGGCTGAAAGTGATTCAGAACACCCCGTCGAGTTTAAACAGAAAAGTAATTATTTGATTGTTAAAGCAGAAGGAACTCGACCTGATTTTGTCGAATATGATATTAATGACGGTTTTCCAGTGATGTCTGAAACAGATTATAACTCTCTTGTGAAAAAACAAGGCACACCTGAAAAAACCGCTAAACTAAAAGAAAACGAAGCACAAATGGTCCTTTCAGTCACGTATGATGAAAGAGCAAGGAAAGAAATGATAGGAGAAAAATATACGCTAAAAGCCACCAATAAACCAACCGTTGAAATAAAATCAGTTGTGGTGAATTCACCTATTGCTTCTGTTCCCGGCCTACTTGTTCTTCCAGATAAACAAGTAGCACAATTAACAAGTGATCAAACCATTCCTTCTCAAGCCGTCGAATCTATTACTATCCAGAACCCAAAACAAGCCCATGATTTAGATAAAAAAATGCAGGCTGTTGTTCCAGAAGATTCCCATCTTATTTCTTATACAAATACCTATCAGCAAATCATCACAGTAACGGGTGTACTTCTATTTATAGGCATGTTTATTGGATTCGTATTCTTAGCAGCAACAGGAAGTATCATCTACTTCAAACAGCTAACAGAAGCTTACAACGACATCGGCACATTCGATATATTGAAAAAAATTGGTCTTAATCGAAAAGATATCCGTAAAATACTTGCTAAACAATTACTAGTTGTTTTCTTAATTCCTCTCGTTATTGGGATTCTTCATAGTAGTTTCGCATTAATCGGACTTTCACACATGTTAGCACTAGACTTAACATTACCAGTTGTCATTTCTACTGGTGTCTACACATTAATGTATATAGTTTATTATTTTGTGACATTAAACAGCTACACGAATATCGTTTTTGGTAAAAAATAAAAATCAGCCCTCTAATTAAGTTTAGAGGGCTGTCGTTATTTTTTCGCAATATAAGCAAATATTCCCGATAGAAAAGCCGATGATCCCATGAGAAACTGTAATCCGAATACTTGTCGTTCATTGCCACCGAATGTAATAGATAGATTATCTTTTGCAAAGTTAATCCAGTTGGTTACTGATAGATAATTCGTAAGTAAAATAAAAGCTGCCCCCATTAGTATCCCAACTAGTATAAAAGATATCCTACGCCAAGTTAACACCGTCATCAAAATAAAAATGATTGCCATAAAACACGCAAAGTAGGCATCTAGTGGCATCGTAAATAAAAATCCTTCTTTGACATTGTCCGAATGTAGCTGTTTAAAAATCACAATTGCTGTAAACACCGCAGTTACACCACCAAGTAATGAGAAGAAACCTGCTGCATATCGCCATTTTGTTTTCCAAGATTGATCTGTTTCTACTTCTTTTGCTTGGAATTTCGGACTAATAAATAGTAAAACTAACACTAAAATACTAGCAATACATAATAAAGTTCCCGACCATTCAAATGGCTGTTGAAATTCAAGATCTGCTAAAATTCTAATTTGGTAATAATAAACCGAAAATGCTTGGAAAAGAATAAAACAGCCAGTTATTATTATTCCAGCTAACCAGAACTTTTCTTTTTTAATAAAACTAACACCGATAATAAAAAGAGCTAGACCAAAACCTAATAAAACCCAATAATTCCAAACGAATATAAACTTATTTTCTTCTGCTCTAAAATAACCCATCACTGCACTCACGAAACTATAAAGTTGCGTCACGCCAAGCGCAATTAGCAAACTCCCGCCTATTCCTCTTAATTTTCCAGGCAATTTGCCCACTTCCCTTCCTATTTATGTCTTACCATGTTACCCTTAAAAACGAGGTGATAAAAATGAATTGGAACGTCTGGGATAAAAGTCAATCTGTTCCACTCGAATTGCTGTTAGAAGCTGATCCAAGTGAAGAACAAATCACTAAATACTTAACTAAATCTTATGTACTCCAATTAATAAATAATCATAAAGTGATTGGTATTATCTGCTTATTACCACTCAATAAATACCAACTTGAAATTATGAATATTGCTGTTTCTTCCACGCACCATAATCAAGGTATCGGTAAAAAAATACTTAATAAAGCTTTTGAATATGCCATACAAGAAAATTTTTCAGAAATAATAGTGAAAACCGGTAATTCTAGTATAAATCAGTTAGCTTTTTATCAAAAAAATGGTTTTCGTATGCAACAAATTATTCCAAATTATTTCCCGACCAATTATCCTAATCAAACCATTATTGAAAACGGCATAAAATGTCTAGATCAAATCATTCTTTTAAAAGAAATAAAATCCTGATGAAATGATCATCAGGATTTTTTGATTGTTGTTTTAATCGTTAAGTGCCATTTCTGAACGAACCACCGCTGAAATACGTTCACAATATTCGTCTGTTTCTTCTTTCGTAGCAGCTTCCACCATAACTCTTACTAGCGGTTCTGTTCCAGAAGGGCGAACAAGTACTCGACCGTTACCAGCCATTTCAGCTTCGACTTCGCTAATTACTTTACTTACTTTTGGATTATCTGTTACATGATTTTTATCACTTACACGAATATTTTCTAGTTTTTGCGGGAATGTTTTCATTTCAGAAGCAAGTTCGGACAATTTTTTGCCAGTTGCTTTCATGACATTAATTAATTGAATTCCGGAAAGAAGTCCATCACCTGTTGTATTGTGGTCTAAGAAAATAATGTGACCAGATTGTTCGCCACCAAGATTATAGTTGCCCTCACGCATAGCTTCTACAACATAACGATCGCCAACTGCTGTTTGAACATCTTCAATCTCAAGTTCTCTTAAACCTTTATAGAAACCAAGATTACTCATAACAGTAGAAACAATGGTATTGCTATTTAGTAAACCTTGTTCGCGCAAATATTTTGCACAAATAAACATAATTTTATCTCCATCAACGATTTGACCAATTTCATCAATCGCAATCACTCGGTCCCCGTCGCCATCAAATGCTAAACCAACGTCTGCCTTTTTGTCTAAAACAAATGCAGCTAGTGCTTCTGGATGTGTAGAACCAACACCATCATTGATATTTAAACCGTTTGGTGAAGCTCCCATCGAACTAATTTCGGCATCTAAATCTGCAAATAGATGTGTTGCTAGTCCAGAAGTTGCTCCGTTTGCACAGTCTAATGCAATATGATAACCGTTAAAATCATTTTCAATAGTTTGTTTTAAGTATTGAATATATTTTTGTTTACCTTCAAAATAATCACTAACAGTTCCAAGACCTTCACCACTTGGACGAGGTAAAGTATCTTCGGCTGTATCAAGCAGTTGTTCAATTTCTTCCTCTTGATCATCTGAAAGTTTGAAACCATCTGAACCGAAGAATTTAATTCCATTATCATCCACTGGATTATGGCTTGCGGAAATCATTACGCTAGCAGAAGCTCCTTGTGCTTTTGTTAAATAAGCTACACCAGGAGTGGAAATAACACCAAGACGCATTACTTCAATTCCCACCGAAACAAGTCCTGCAATTAAAGCGGATTCAAGCATTTCTCCAGATATACGTGTATCCCGAGCAACAAGTACCCGCGGATGTTCTCCTACATGACGAGTTAATACATATCCACCCATTCGACCTAATCTGAAAGCAAGTTCTGGTGTTAATTCTGAGTTTGCAACCCCTCTAACTCCGTCCGTACCAAAATATTTACCCATTTTATTACTCTCCTTCTAAGTCATTCATTATCTAAATGATTTTAGTTTATCGTTTTATTTTTTTGTTTGTTAGCTACAAATACTTTCTTTGTTAGCTGTTAATCATACAAATGTTATTATACCTTTTTTTGAAAAAAATTTCATCCTTCTATACTGAAACGTTGATACTTCTTATTTTTCAATCTATTCTATGTATTTTACTTTTTTCATAAAAAGCAGGAGTATGAGATGAAATATCCCACACTCCTTATTTTTCATGTGTTCTTAGATGGTACTGTATTTTGGGCTTCTTTTTCGGTAATAATAAAATCTGCTTTTGTTGGATTAATAACGTAAGCCACGTTATCAGGTAATCCAGTTAACTCAAGTGGTACACTATAATCGCCAGCTTTACTTTTACTTAAGTTGGCAATAACGCTCAAGTCTTTTACTGCAATATCGTCTACTATTTTTTTCTCTCCAGTGATGGTAACCGAAACTTTTCCGTTTGCTGGGGTGACCATTTGGGAATCAAATGTATTTTTTAAACCACTCACATACACTTGCATATTAGGGAAGGACTTAGAAATTTTTGTATCCTTCTCTTCTGAATCATCCGTTGTATTTTCGTCTGGGTTAGTTGTATTTTCTTCTTTTGAAGTGGTAGTTTTATTAGTTGCTTCCGACTTTTTTACGGTTTTTATTTTAACCTCTATAGTCGTCGGTTGAACCGATTTTGCTCCTGTTGGAACAGGCACAGTTACTTCCTTGACTGTATCAGCTTTTATTTTTGTAACATCAATAGGAATCTCAATTTCTTTGATTTTATCAAGGACCGTATCATCGCCTACAACGACTACTTCTACCTTATCCGGCGTCATACTGGATATTTCAATATCGCTTTCAGGTGTACCTTCTTGTTTGATTTTAATAGGAACAGATTTACCTACTTTTTTAACAGGCACAGTGACTTCGACTTCTTGCGGACTCACATCAACATCCAGTTTATTCAAATTACTGTCAAAAACGGAGACAGTTGCTTTATCAGTGAATTCCGATTTGTGTTTCCCATCATTTTCGAGAGTAGCTTTTACATAAGCAATTTGTTCGATTGTATCTTTTGCTCCGGTAATAGATATTTTTTTGGGATCAATAATTGGCGTTCCAGCTTGATATCCATCTGCCACAACTGATTTACTTAATTCTACATCTACAGAGAATTTTTTGGTTACTTTTTCTTGCACGTTTACATTTACTGTAGCTGGATTTATTTTTACTTTTAGTCTGTCAGATGCGTCTTTTACTTTAAGCTTCACTTCTTGAGTGCCAATGGAAGCATTTTTCAAATCAGCATATACTGTGAAATCTTGCTGTGCTTTTGCAGATTGAACAATACTTCTTGGACCAGATAGCGTTACTGTAACTGTTTCTGGAACACCTGAAATATAAAGGTTCGTCTTATCATAATATACTTTTACTGGCACATTCTCGATAACCTCTGTATCACTGGATGACGTTGTTGAAAAAGTAGTGGCATTATTATTGTTTGCATTAACAGATGTAAAAAGGATGGCTGCGAGTAACAATGCGATAATTCGAATTGACCACTTGTTATTTAAAATTCGGTCCATCATTCGCTTTTGCCTCCTTTCCATTTAGAAAAGATAGAAGGTTTCTTAGCAGTTACTGTGACAAGCTCTTTTAGAAGAATTTTATGTAACTCTTCTTCTGAAACATCACGGAAAAGTTCTCCGCTTTTAGTCAGTGAAATCCCACCTGTTTCTTCAGAGACAACAATTGTAATACTATCTGTTACTTCACTAATACCGAGTGCAGCCCGGTGACGTGTTCCAAGTTCTTTAGATAAGAACGGACTATCAGAAAGTGGTAAGTAACTTGCTGCTGAAGCAATTTCATTTCCTTTGATAATAACCGCACCATCATGAAGCGGTGTATTAGGAATGAAAATATTAATTAATAATTGAGAAGAAATTTTTGCATTGAGCGGAATCCCTGTTTCGATATAATCATCCATCCCTGTATCACGTGCTACTGAAATTAGTGCACCAATACGACGTTTCGCCATGTATTGAGTGGATTTTTCGATAGATTCAATTAGATGATGCTGTTCTCGTTCGATTCTTGAACCGTAACGGGTAAAAATATTGCCTCGACCAAGTGTCTCTAACGCACGGCGTAATTCCGGTTGGAAGATAATTATAATTGCGAGAAATCCCCAAGTAAGCATCTGATCCGTAATCCATTCTACTGTTTGAAGACCAAAAAATCCGCTTAATAGTTTAACTGCAATGATAATAAAAATACCTTTTAATAATTGTACTGCTTTAGTACCTCGGATTAACATGATCACTTTATAAATTACAAACCATACGACAAGAATATCTACAATATTTGCTAGATAATGCAATATCGACATATTGGAAAAATCCATCACTTCACCTCCGTGCCTCTTGTAAACCATTTATGTCAAATGTAGTTCACTTTCTTTATTATAGCATAAGAGCCACTATGGAAAAAGCAATCGTCCCGTCTGAAATTGGAAAGATTTGTTAAGAAAAAATTCCTTCCTCTTTCATTTGAATTATTTATAAAACTATACCGTAAATTTTTTTAATGCCCATATTAGTAATATTACTGCGTGTTGTTCCATTATTCGATACTTCAATTTTAACTGCACGATCATTTTTAAAAGAAGTTAAATCATCATTAAAGTTGGCGGCATATTCGTACATATCTACATTAGTTCCACTTGTATCACCAATATTACTTGAAGCAAAAATAAATGATTTAGAAGCCTCAAATAGTTTAGGTGATACAAGTTTAGAAGCAGTTGTATAACCACCGCCTGATTCTAGAACTACTTGAACCATATCAAAATTATTTAATGTTTCACGTAATTTAAATGTTGTAGTTAAATCACCCTTAGTACTTTGATCAAAAATTACTTCCGTTCGTTTACGATTTAAAATCAGATTTCTTAAACTTTCAATTTCTGTTTCTACGTCTTCACTATTATTTTCTACAAGATCAAATGCTCTATTCATACGATTCCCTGCTCCTCCTAAGGCATATCCTACTACAATATGCTTTTTGTTATTTTTATAATATACGCAAACATTTTCTGGCTCTGCGAAATTACTTTCTGTGGGTTGCATTGCTTTTGTATTGAATTTAAAAGTTGTTTGATACACACGTTTTCCAGTTACTACATCTACACAAGTTAATTGTTTAGGTTCTTCCCCGCCTCCAGTACCAGAAGATGTATATAAATATGGAAAGTCTAAGGCACAACCTTGATATACATATGCGTCATTTGCTTCGGTAGCCTTTACTTTATAGAGCACTTCAAGCTTTCCTTCTCTTACAGAAGAAGCACGCACGATTCTAATGTTAAATGTTTTCGGGTCTCCACCTGAATGGAAGACTAACATATCATTCTTTAAATCGCCTGAGATACGATTATAACTACCACTCTCTACCTTCGAAATGAAAAAACTGGACTCAGTTCCCTTTAAAATTTTATTGCTTTCATAGGGGTAACGAACTACTTCCCACTTATTGTTTATTTTATAAGCGGACCAAATATACATTTTTTTACTTGCTACATCATAATCAAGTGCAATATTCGTTCCATGTCCGCCGTTTAAACACCACATTTGATCAATGTATTTTCCTTTTAGATCTGTTCTCGTAATGTTATACGATTCTCCTGCTCCGGCATCAGTCATTTTTTTACCACTATACTGCTGCGTCCAATAAATCATATTTCGTTCATAATCAACAGAAACTGATTGCATTACACGAGCGTTGAAATCGACATTATGTTTAGGTATTGACGCCAGAATGGTTGCCTCATTTTCTGTTACTTTCAAATTCGCCATTGTCCAATCTCCTTTTACATGTATTATCAGCTGATAAACTAAGTATATGGTAGATTCATTTTCTAAAAGTATCGAAAAAGTATCATATAAAAAACTCGCATCAGGCTATCTGATACGAGTTTCCCACTTGTTATTTGGTTATTTTTAAGGTTGATTTCAGTTCATGTAGTTCTCCGTATACATTGATTTCAAAAGTTTCACCAGTCAGAAGTGTGATTTCTACACTATTTCCTTCCACTTTTACCTCGATTAAACGATCACGGAAGTTAATTTTGAAACGATAATTTTCCCAACCATGTGGTAAGAATGGTGCAAAGCTTAATTGTCCTGATGTTACTCGCATTCCGGCAAAACCTTGTACGATTGATAACCAGCTTCCTGCCATGGATGTAATATGCAAGCCATCTTCTGTATCATTATTAATGTTATCAAGATCAAGTCTAGCCGTCCGCTGATAAAGTTCTACTGCCTTATCAGATTTACCAATTTCTGCTGCTAAAACTGCATGCACAGCTGGTGACAAACTTGATTCATGGACAGTTAATGGCTCGTAAAATTCAAAGTTGCGTTGTTTTGTATCAAAGTCAAAGTCTTCATGAAATAAATATAATCCTTGAAGTACATCTGCTTGTTTAATAAAGCAAGAACGTAAAATTTTATCCCATGACCAGTTTTGGTTAATTGGCATATCTTCCGCTTTCAAAGTATCTGTGGAACGTAACTCTTTATCTAAAAATGTATCATGTTGCACAAAAATCTGCCATTTCTCATCAAAAGGATAGTACATTCTGTGTTCGATATCTTCCCACTTAGCGATTTCATACTCGGTAACACCAAGACGTTTCTTCGCAGCTGCGTCAAGGTTTTCCATTGTGTATCTGATAGTCCAAGCCGCGATGTAGTTTGTATACCAATTATTGCTGACATTATTATCGTATTCATTTGGGCCGGTAACACCGTGAATCATATACTTATCCAAACGTTCAGATAAATGAACTCGGTCAGCCCAGAAACGGGTGATTTCAGTTAAAACTTCGATACCATCTGTTTTTAAATACGAATCATCCCCAGTGTAGTTGGTGTAGTTATAAATCGCATAAGCAATTGCGCCATTACGGTGAATTTCTTCAAACGTGATTTCCCATTCATTATGACACTCCACACCAGTGAACGTTACCATCGGATAAAGAGCGCCACCCAAACCGATTTTTTGCGCATTGATTTTGGCACCATCTAATTGGTCATGACGATATTTAAGTAGGTTATGACTAACTGATTTATCCGTTAATGACAAATACATTGGAAGTGCAAATGCTTCTGCATCCCAGTATGTTGCTCCACCATACTTCTCGCCTGTGAATCCTTTAGGGCCTATGTTTAATCTTGCATCCTCGCCGTAATAAGTCGCAAATAATTGGAAAATATTAAAACGAATTCCTTGTTGCGCGGAATCATCGCCCGCAATTTCTACATCCGCTTTATCCCAGCGTTCTCGCCATCCTGCCACATGTGCTTTTAAAAGTTCTTCATATGTGTTTTTTGCAATACTTTTTAAGATTTTTTCTCCTGCTAAAAGAATCTTGTCTTCTTCAAAATCACGTGATGTAGTGATTACTACGCGTTTTTCTATTTGCGCCACTTCATTTGCATGGAGATCGAATAAATAATGGTTTTCAGTGTAAAGAGCTTTTGTCTGGTTTGATTCATTGGTCGAATTAGTCTTATTTTCCATCACTGCAGAAACCGTAAAACGTGGTGTGCCAAAATTATTTGGGATAGTTTTTGTAATAAGAGATCCGTGATTGGTCGATGAAGCTTTTTCGACTTCTTGCCAGAACATTTCTTCATAGTTGGCATCTTCATTTTGTACATTACCATCTAAAAAGGATGTTAATTCAACTTTTGCTGGGGTTAAAGCTTCTACGTGATAACGAATAACAGCGAGTTCTTTCGTTGCGACACTCAGAAAACGTTCTGCTACAATACGAAACGTTTTATCCTTTTTAACTACAGTGAATTGTCGTCTTAACACGCCTTTTTCCATATCTAATACAAGTTCAAAATCGCTTATCTCATCTACAAATAAATCGAGTTTTTCACCGTCAAGACGTACTTCAATCCCGATGAAATTAAGGCCATTTATAACTTTACCAAAATAATCTGGATAGCCATTTTTCCACCAACCAACTCTTGTTTTATCTGGAAACCACACACCTGCATAATAAGTTCCAATATGGCCATCGCCGGAGTATCCTTCTTCAAAATTCCCGCGCATCCCCATGTATCCATTACCGAGTGAAGTTAGGCTTTCTTGCAAACGTTTATTTTCTTTATCTAGTTTGGTTGTCCGTAATGTCCATGGTTCGATTTCAAATAATTGCTTCTGTGCCATACTAAAACCTCCTATTTAGCGACTAGCAGCCATACTTTTTTCACTAGTCTTATAAAATCTTGTCTTTAAAAATGTCCATGCTATCATTAACACCATTCCAAGCGACTGAACAGCCATAATAATTGTAATATCAAAGTAAATGAAACCAATAATGCAAGCTGTCATCACCGGAATTCCCAGTGCATTTAGTGTTAAATTAAATGATTCTTTGAAAGAAGCAATACTTGAAAAACTGCTCCGTTTTGTCATCCAAATGAAAAGCGTCGTAAATACAGCTAACATAAGTGAACTAACGAAAATAATCGAGCCAATCATCAGCACCATTGATAAGAAAACAAATGCTTGATTTTCTAAATACCACTGCGCGGAAACCCAATCAACAAGCGCTTCTCCTGATGTAATTCCGCTCAAAGTCGCATCTTTTGGATAGCTTACTTCAAACGTATAGCCACTTGCATCTGTAAGCGTCATTTCTCGTTCTTTGAAGTTAATCACATTCTTCGCTCCAGCAAGTTCTCTTTTCGTTAAATTCACACCAGCTACACCGTTTGCTGATTTTTCGACGATATGCGCATTTTGATCGGTTAATTCTCCTTTTTCGAGCGCCAGTCCACTAACCTCCGTCGCTAATTGATCCGTACCAAGAGTCGCCATTTCCGGCATTAAACTGGGTAAATCAAAACTCGATTGGTTGGCAAAGTGCGCGGAAACAGGTAACAACAGTAGCGCATTTAAGAAAATAAATACGATAACCATTTGCCAATATTTGAGTACCTTCCGTCCTTCAAAAATCGCCGTTGGTCCAAGCGTGCTTTTAACATATTGAATGATAAATGGAACTTTTTTCATTGATATCACAGCCTTTTTAAAAATCAATTATCCTTTTGTTCCACCAGCTGTTAAGCCAGAAACAAAATTCTTTTGTAAGAAGAAGAACAGTAAACAAATAGGTAGCGCGGCTAAGATCGCTCCTGCTGCAAATAAAGCTACTTTTTGTTGTTGCGGATTGGCAATAAACGTTTGAAGTCCAACGGCTATCGTCAAGTTTTCCGGCGTTCTGAGTAGGAATTTTGCAAGTAAGAAATCACCAAATGGGCCCATAAATGCCCAGAGAGCTTGAACTGCAATCATTGGTCTTACAAGTGGTAAAATAATTTGAGCAAAAATCCGGAAATGCCCTGCGCCATCAAGTTTGGCAGATTCATCTAAATCACGGGGAACAGTATCGAAATAACCTTTCATTAACCAAGTGTTCATCGGGATACCTCCGCCGATATAAATCAATGTTAAGAACCAATATTGATCTAGAGCACCCAGCAGCATTGCTAAAACGTAAAATGCTGTAAGAGCTGCCATTGTGGGCACCATTTGAATAATTAAGAAGAACACCAAACTATTTTTACGACCTTTAAAACGGTAACGGCTATATGTATAACCGGCAAGTGTCACAATCGTTACTTGCATAATCATCGTAACAACAGCGATAATCAGTGTATTTTTGTACCAATCCAAATACAATGTTTCATTAAATAATCTCGTGAAATTATTTAGTGTCCAACTATCCGACCATTCAAGCGTAAATGCCGCGATATTCCCTGGTTTAAAGGCAGAAGATGCAGTTATTAGAATCGGATACAAAATAATAATCGTTAGGACGGTCAAAAATAAATATGTGAAAAACTGGGTCAAAAACTTTGTTGTCCGCTGATCTTTCATAAAGTCTCTCATTTACATCATCTCCTCGTTCCCAAAGGCATTCGTTTTCTTAAAGGCAATCATCGAAACAGTAATAACGATAATTGAAATAAGTAACGTCACCGCAGCAGCTACAGCATATTGAGGTGAAGTACCTGTCGTTAATTTATAAATCCACGAAATTAAGATATCGGTTGATCCAGCGCCTGCTCCGACACTTCCGGGACCACCTTCATTGAATAAGTAAATAATCGAAAAGTTATTGAAGTTAAACGTATACTGGGTAATAAATACAGGAGCTGTTACAAATAAAATCATTGGTAAGGTGATTTTGCGGAAACGTTGCATTGCACTCGCTCCATCAATTCTCGCTGCTTCGTAAAGCTCACCAGGAATAGCTTGAAGTACCCCAGTTACCATGACATAAATATACGGGAAACCAAGCCACCCTTGGATACTAATTAGCGCCACTTTTGTCCAGAAAGGATCTGTTTTCCAAGCGATCGCATTGATATCAACAAATGGCAAATGGTTTAGAAGTGGAATGACCTGCGAGTTGATAGCTCCAATACTGTCATTAAACATATTTGAAAAACTCATGATTGTAATAAAAGCAGGGACCGCCCAAGGAAGTAAGAAAACTACTCCAAAAAGACGTTTTCCTTTAATAAAGCTTTGATTCGCAACAATCGCTGTAAACACCCCAACAACAATTTGTAAGGAAGTTGCACAAATGGTCCAAACAAGTGTCCACGAGAACACACTTAGGAACGTGTCACGATACGAACTTAGGAAGAAAATATTAAAGAAGTTCTTAAATCCAATCCAGTCAATTAAGTTTGCTGGCGGAATATGATAAAAGTCATAGTTAGTAAATGCCATGAAAAGTGTTACAAGAACTGGAAAAATAATAACAAAAGTCATCACCAGATATGCCGGCAACGTGAGTAAGTAAGGGAATCCTTTGTCGAGCATATTTTTTATAATAGCAAGAGCAGATTGGTTCACAGTTTCACCAAGATTCCACTGTATAGCCACACGTCTTGCATCGAAAATATTTATAAACCAAAAGCCTATAAATAATAATGTCACAATTAATTGTAAAGTACCTTCAATCATTAAGAATAAGGAATGGTCCACACCTGGCACAGTTCCAAGGGTGACAAGGCCAATCAGCGCATTCAGCCCAACTGCAAAAAATTCTATGATAAACAAAGCAAATAGTGCAAAAAAGACAATTCCTTTAAAATTTTGCTTATTATAAAATTGACCGAGTCCCGGAATGATTGATAACAAAGTCGCTTGACGAACATTTTTAATTTGTTTCTGTTCTAGTTTCATTTTGTTACCCTCAATTCTAGATATAGATTCACTAGCTAAGTAGAAAAAAATGGCGGAGCGCGCTATCTTTGCCCCGCCAAATTATCATTATTTAGTATATTTTTGCGTTACATTATCTTCAATTACTTTCACTGCATCATCAGCTGATTGTTGTGGTGTTTTCGAACCAGAAGCTGCATCAAACATTAAGTTTTCCGCACCAGTCCATACTTCCGACATTTCAGGAATATTTGGCATTGGTTGTGCATTTTTGTATTGTTCGATAACAGCATTTGTTAATTCGTCATTTTTTGATTTCGCTGTATCACGCGCTTTTAAATTAGCAGGTACTTCATTTGTCATATCATAAAGTGTTTCTTGATTTTTTTGGTTAGTCACATAATCCAACCATTTTTGCGCTACATCTTTATTTTTAGAGTAGTTACTTACAACCCAACCTTTACCGCCTGCAAATGGAGAGTATTCTTTACCATTATTAAGCGTTGGGATTTTTGCTACACCATAATTAATTTTTGCTTCTTTGTAGTTTGCTGCTGACCATGGACCGCCTAGAATTGCTGCTGCTTTACCTTTAACAAATTGGTCTTGGATAAAGTCATCTGCACTTTTATTATCTTGCATACCTTTTGGCCATACATCTTGGAACCATTTTGTTGCATACGTAATTCCTTCAACCGCACCTTTATTATTTAAACCGATGTCTTTTGGATTGGTACCTTCATCACCGAATACATAACCACCGTATCCTGCAAGTAATCCGTAAGAGAAGTAGAAATCAGTCCATTTTGCTAAGAAACCAGTATTTTTTCCTTTTTCAGAAGTGAAAGCAAATCGAGAATCTTTGGAAAGTGTTTCTAAATCTTTAAACGTTGCTGGAGCTTTGTCGAGTAAATCTTTATTATAGTAAAGAACTAATGTTTCAATAATTGCTGGAGCGCCGTAAATTTTATCGTCAATCGTTACTTGTTTTTGATCTTTTTCATCGTAATCGTCTTTATTGCCGAGTTTTACTTCAGCTAAATGTCCTTGTTGGCCCAAGCTTCCGATTCTATCAAATGCGGACATCATAACGTCTGGAGCAGTTCCAGCTGGTCCATCAAGTGGAAGTGCTTCTAATGTTTCAAACATGTCTTTTTCGACAACTTTTACTTTTACGTCATTGTCTTTTTCAAAATCACCTTTTATTTTGTTCACGTAGTCTTTGTAGCCTGCGTCAACGGAAACGGTTAATGTTTTTTCATCAGATGAGCCCGATTTACTTGTGTCTTTTCCCCCACCACATGCTGCTAAGCTTAAAGCCATTACTAAAACCGCCGAAACTATTCCCACTTTTTTGAAACGCTTCATTTACTTTTCCTCCTCTTTATGAAAAAAGTCGCTCTTTACTGTCTGATTTTTAAGTCCCCATCTTTTTTCAATTCTTTTTAAAGTTTGTGAATTAGGTTAACCTATGCATTTATTATATGCTGATATCGAAAGCGTTTTCAAGAAGATTTCACATGTTACCGATAACAACATTTTTCTAGTAAACATGTGAAAAATCCCTTTACGCCATTGATTTAGCTATTCTCTTTAATAACAAGAAATCCTTTTGCAGGAATAGTAAGATTTTCCGATACAGCTTGGTTATTCCAAATGTCCATTGCTTCCTTTTCAAAAGAAATTGTGAAATCTTGGTTGTCTTTCGCTTGATTGAAAAGAAAATGCAATTTTTCCCCATTTAGTTCTTTGGTAAATGCAGTAATTCCTGTTTCACTACTTGCATCTAACCATGTTAATTCACCGGATGTGATAATCGCTTGGTTGTCTTTTCTAAGTGCAATTAGTTGTTTTGTAAAAGCTAACATTGCTTGATTTTGTTTCGCTTCATCCCATTCCATACATTTACGGCAACCCGGGTCATTTCCGCCGTCCATTCCAATTTCTGTTCCATAATAAATGCACGGTGAACCAGTATGCGCGAACATGAAAGCAAGTGCTTGTTTCACTTTTTCCTCATCATTATTGGCGCGTGTTAAAATACGAGCGGTATCATGGCTATCGAGCATATTAAACATTACTTCATTCACTTGATTTGGATAGCGCATATATTGTTCATTAATACCCGAAACCATTTGTTCCGGTGTGATTTTTTCTTCTATAAAATTCTCAATAATTGTTTGTGTAAATGGATAGTTCATCACTGCATGAAATTCATCTCCAAGCAACCAAATCCATGAATCATGCCAAATTTCTCCTAAAATATAAATATCTTCTTTTTCCGCTTGTACGGCTTTTTTAAACTCTTTCCAAAAAGCATGATCAACTTCATTAGCAACATCTAAACGCCAGCCATCAATGTCAAACTCGCGAATCCAATAAGTTGCAATGTCCAGTAAGTACTTCTGAACTTCCGGATTAGCAGTATTTAATTTTGGCATATGTGTCGTGAAAGCGAATGTATCATAGGAAAGCGTTGGTTCTCCTTCGATATTACCATTTTCATTTTGACGAACTGGGAAGCTATGAATGTGGAACCAATCGCGATATGCCGATTTTTCTTCTTTTTCAATCACATCTTGCCACTCAGCGGAAGTATCACCAATATGATTAAAAACTGCATCCAACATAATTCGAATACCTCGTTTATGTGCTTCTTGCACTAATTTTCTAAAGGTTTCTTTGTCTCCAAAATGAGGATCAATTTTTTTATAATCAATTGTGTCATACTTATGATTGGTTGGCGCCTCAAAAACAGGGGTCAAATAAATCCCGTTAATACCTAGATCCACTAAGTAATCTAAATGCTCGATAATCCCTTCAATATCTCCACCAAAGAAATCTGTTGGTGTCGGATCCTTACTTCCCCAAGGCAATACATTTTCTGGTGAAATAGCTGGATTTCCATTTGCAAAACGTTCCGGGAAAATTTGATACCAAATCGTGTTACTCACCCATTCAGGAGCTTCAAACGTATCTACCGCATGGATAAATGGAAATTTGAAATAATAATCCATCGTAGCTAAATTAGCTTCTGTTGGTTCAAAAAATCCACGACCCCCATAAAAAATTGTCTTTCCGTCTGTATCTGTTAATAAAAAGCCATATTGAAGACGTCTATGTTCAGGTGTTATTGCAAAAAACCAATAATCATGTTCTTCAGTTTCTGCAATTTTGCGCATGGAATAAGATTCACTTTGCCATTTCCCATCATTCCATAAGTAAGGGTCGGCAGCAATTAAAGTAACCTCGCTAATATCCAAGCGCTTCGTTCTAATCCGAATATGTAGTGTTTTAGCATCATAACTATAGGCATAGCTACTCGCTGGTTGATGATAAATCCCTGCTTTTTCCATTTTTTCTCCTCCTATATCACCTTTCGTTCTATTTCAAATTAGCATTTCCATTAAAGCGTTTGCAACCTTTTCTCGCTCGTTAACGGTAACAAGATTTTTTTAATACTTTTTCATTTTCCAGTTTATTATAGAAGATAAATAATTATTGCCTCTCCATTCGTGTGACAAATTAGTAACTTTACTGATTTAAAGTAAAGAGCTATAATAACTCATGGACTAATGAAATCTCTTTAAAATCGGTCTAAAAGGAGGACAAAATGGAAAATACTTTAAGTTTTAAAAAACAAGGGTATTGGTTATTTTCCAGTGCAATCATTATTGGTTTGCTTTTCATTCTTTTGCCACACATCATTTCCAATATTGGAGTGTTAGAATTTATAGGTGCTATTTTTAATGCCCTATGTATGGGAATTATCGCTTTTATCATATTAAAAGCAGAATTCTTAGATTGGTTTAAACATTTTAGTTTCAAATGGATAATTATCGGTGCTCCTGTGTTAATAATTATTAGCTCTGTTTTCAACTATGCGTGGACGTATTTCGCAGGTAGCCCAACTGAAAATGGTATCAACAGTGTTCTGACATGGTCTTACGTCTTTACAAGCATTCCTTTTATGCTTCTCGGGGAAGAATTATTATCAATCAGCTTGTTATACGCCGCTTGGAAAAAATGGAACTGGAAATTTTGGCAAGCATCTTTGCTCTGTTCTTTACTGTTTGCCACATGGCACTTAACATCCTATGATTTTAATTTCCTACAGTGCATCGTTACTTTAGCACCAGCCAGACTTATTTTGAACTACTTATTTAAAAAAACAAACTCCATTTGGGTTACTTTAATTGTTCACTTTCTATTTGATTTTATTGCATTTTTACCTGTTTTACTCAAATAAAAAAGCGCTAGGAATGAAGATTCCTAGCGTTTTTATTACTCTTCTTTTCCAGTTGTAGAAGCTCTTATCAGTAATTCGGGAGTAAATAGCAGGTTTCCTTGAGGCTTTCCATGATCATTTATTTTGGCAAGTAACATCTTGGCAAGTTCCTCCCCCATTTCAACGACTGGAGAACGAACCGTAGTAATTTTTGGCGATGAAATTCTATCTAAGAAAACCCCATCAAATCCAGTTACAGCAATATTTTCACCAAAACGGCGCCCAAATGCAGCTGCAGCCCGGACCACTCCAATGGCAATTCGGTCGGATGCGCATACGATAGCAATTTTTTCTGAATTATAACGTAGTAATTCAAACGCTTTTTCTTCTGCAATACTTGAACTATTAGCGATAAAATAACTTTCGGGTTTAATTCCATGTTTTTTCACCACTTCTTCATAACCCTCTAAACGTGATTTCATAAATTGCTCATCCAATAAATCAATTCCTAAAAATACAATTCGCGAAAATCCAATTTCCGTCATATGTTCTGTTGCAAGTGCTGTTCCTTTTTTATTATCTACATCAATAGAATCGTAACCACGCTTGTTTTCTCCATAAAAAATGACTGGTTTATCAATATCTAAAAGTCCTAAATCATAATCTTTATCGCGTATTCCTGTAACTATCAGCCCATCGTATGCACCGATATTTCTGGATCTCTGAGTAACCAATTGAAGTGAATAGTAGTATTTATCTAGTTCACGACTTATTCCTGTCAATAAGTTCATGTAGTATGGTTCAACGGTATCAATTTCTTCTAAAATCAAAAATTTAATCACTTGTGTCCTATTTTGAACAAGCGCTCGAGCCGCATAATTAGGTACATACTCTAACGCTTCCATTGCACTATAAACAAGCATTTTCAGTTCATCTGAAACTTGATCTGGATGATTAATAACCCGTGAAACTGTCATTTTGGAGACATTTGCCCGTTTTGCAACATCTGCTAAAGTCGCCATCTCCAACCTCCTCCATTCATAATCTTTCTTATTGTACCATCTTTTACACAAAAAAAAATAACTATTAACCCACAAAAAAAGCATTCTCACTAAAAATGCGAAAATGCTTGTTTAATATGATTATGTAATGACTCACTCTATAGTGTTTGCCATTTTTTTTGAGAAACTCTCCGTGCTTTAGTTTGTTGATAAGTTTTGATAAGCATACTAAGTAATTGGTGCACACCGCCGATAACAATTCCAATTGAAATAGCGACAAGTGTAGTTGCCAGAAAACTAATAAACGGAAAACTTGGCGCATTCACTGCTGCAATTCCCAATATGAAAACGATAATAGTAGGTAGTACATAATACCTAACATTTTTCTCTTGCATACATAGCGCTCCTTTACTTACTTAATTACTCCTATCAACTACTGAAATTATAACGCGAAAACCGGCTTTTTTCAAGACTTCATCAGATTTTCAAAAATAGAAGAAAAAGCAGAAAACGGCTCTATATAGCGCTTTATTATTGAAATATAAATCCACTCATTTTGAATTCATCAAAAAGAAAAATTTGTTACCTTTTTGTAATATTATTTAAGTCCTTTTACTTATTTTGTGTAATCTAATAATTATTCATTTTAGTAGATAAGTATTATTAAAATGGAAGAATATAACCTCTTCTCATTGAATATTACTAATAGTCTATACATTAAAACCGTTCTTCTTTAAAATATAGAAAAATTTATTTTAATTAGCTAAAAAAAAGTATATCTCCAAAATTTCTATTTTTGGTGGATTATTTTTATTTAAAAAGCAATTTCCCACTAAGAGAAAAGTATATTTTCATTACTTTTCTACCTTTTAAAATCTATTTTTGCGTCTTTTACAAACAAATGGAAACCAGTTATGCTTACGTTGTTCCATTATAAAAACGGAAGAGTTCCCCCACTTCCCCCGAAGCACTCTTCCGTTTTCTCCTTATTATTCTTTTAAATGATATGGATATGTGGAAACAACCACATCTCTTTTCATTAGAAGTCTAGTACGAATCAATAGACTTGTTTGATTATGAAGGACATTTTGCCAACCTTTTCTAGGGATAAATTGCGGTATTAGTACCGTTAGTGAGTAATTGTCTTGATCTGCCTTTTGCTTCGCTGTATCAATAAATTTCATTAATGGATCTGAAATGGATCGATAAGGCGAGAACAGATTAGCCATACGCACTTCAGGATGAACCCTATTCCATCTCTCAACAAATTCCTTTTCCTGTTTTTTATCTATAGAAATGTGAACAGCTATGACCGTATCACCAATAGACTTAGCATATTGAAGTGCACCTTCCACAACTTTGGTGGTATCAGACACACAGATAATAACGGCATTCCCTTTAAAATCAGGCAAGTCCATTGTTTCGTCAATCCTAAGTTGCGGACCAACTTTACGATAGTGATGTCTTGTCCGATGGAACACATAAATCATAATCGGCATAAAGATAAATACCGGCCAAACAGATTCAATCCGCGTTAAAAATAATACTATTAAAACAGTAAATGAAATCGATGCTCCAAGTAAATTGGCTGATAAAGATTTTTTCCATCCTTTTGGACGTTGCTTCCACCATTTAACAATCATTCCTGTCTGCGAGAGCGTGAATGGAATAAATACTCCTACAGAATATAATGGAATTAATAGTTCCGTTTTTCCTTTAAATAGAATAATTAAAAGAATAGATCCAACCGCAAGCGTTATAATCCCATTGGAATAACCTAATCTATCACCACGCGCAAGATACATTCTTGGCATAAATTTATCTTTCGCCAAGTTGTAGGCTAACATCGGAAATGCTGAGAAACCAGTATTAGCTGCTAAAACCAATATAAGTGCAGTAGTTGCTTGAATGAAATAAAACATAAAATTTCTACCGAAAACATTTTCAGCAATTTGAGACAATACAGTTACCTTTAGTTCTGGAACAGTCCCATAAACAAAGGCTAGTACAGTAATCCCAACAAAGAAAAATCCTAGTAGTCCAGCCATAAGAGTCAATGTTTTAGCTGCATTTTTTGGTCTAGGCTCTTTAAATAAAGGCACAGCATTAGATATAGCCTCAATACCAGTTAAAGAAGCCGACCCAGAAGCAAACGCTCTTAGTAAAAGAAAAATGGTAACACCCTGTACATGTGTTCCTACAGCAGCAGTTTCATGACTTGCATCCATACCAGTTACTATTTTAAATAAACCTGTAAAAATAAGAGCTATAATGGAAAAGACAAACAAATATACTGGAATGGCAAGTAAGCTAGCTGATTCTGTAATTCCTCGAAGGTTAATAATAGTTACCCCAACAACAAGTATTACGGCTATCGGTACAGCAAGAGGATATAAAGATGGTATAGCTGAAATAATTGCATCTGTACCAGAGGAAACACTTACAGCGACTGTGAGCATGTAATCTACCAGTAGAGATCCCCCTGCAATTAATCCCGCATTATTCCCTAAATTTTCTCTTGAAACTATATATGCTCCACCACCATGTGGGTATGAGTATATAATTTGTTTATAAGATAAATTAAGTGCAAACAAAAGAACAAGCACACACAGTGCGATTGGTAATGAATACCACATAGCGGCAGCGCTAACGGTTACAAGTACCAATAAAATCTGCTCTGTACCATATGCAATAGAAGAGAGTGCATCGGATGACAGAACTGCCAAAGCTTTTAATTTCCCCAATTTTTGGTCTCCAGCTTCTGATGTTTTCAGAGGGCGGCCGATTAATAGTCTTTTTAGCGGCGAAGCCATTGTATTCCCTACCTTTTTTATTTGATTTTTTATTAACTTCAAGTTGACCAGACACATTATAGCACAGCTGATTTTAGATTGTAATACTAATTTATATTATTTTAATTTTACTATTTTACTTTAACTTCTGAATGGCTCTTAAATCTAAGTTTTACGGTCTACACTATTAAAATAAATTTTTAAATACCTTTTAGTACACTACCCAATAAACGAATAAATAACTCTTATTTATAAGCTATATTTTCAGAAAAAAAAGAATTTAATTTAGGTATTTACAAATGCTATCCTTTTTTTATATAATAGTTTCTAGCGGTAAAAAAACTTTTATAACATGGCCCGTTGGTCAAGCGGTTAAGACACCGCCCTTTCACGGCGGTAACACGGGTTCGATTCCCGTACGGGTCACTTTTATCTTTAAAAAAACGGCTAAAAAAATAATTTTTATTTTTTTGAAAAAAAAGCTGGTAAAAATAACAAAAATGTTATATCATGTATTAGTATCTGTTTTGAAGAATTAATCAACATCTGATTCCGATTTACCAGCATTGAGAGCGATTCTTCGCCGACTTAGCTCAATCTGGTAGAGCAACTGAATCGTAATCAGTAGGTTGCGGGTTCAATTCCTGCAGTCGGCATTTTATAATGGAGGGGTAGCGAAGTGGCTAAACGCGGCGGACTGTAAATCCGCTCCTTCGGGTTCGGTGGTTCGAATCCACTCCCCTCCACCATTTTCTATTATTGGGCTATAGCCAAGCGGTAAGGCAACGGATTTTGATTCCGTCATGCGCTGGTTCGAATCCAGCTAGCCCAGTCATATTTAGAGCCGTTAGCTCAGTTGGTAGAGCATCTGACTTTTAATCAGAGGGTCGCTGGTTCGAACCCAGCACGGCTCATCCTTAATGAAACAAGAAAATATCTATTTTCTTGTTTTTTTGTATAAAAAACCTCCTTAATTTAAGGATAGCTTTTTTTCATACCACTATGGATAAGTATCACCTATGCTCAATTCGTTGCATGAATTAGCAGAATTTTTCAATAAAACGAAAGACTTTGAATTATCCGCTAAAAATCCCGATTCTATCAATCTTCCACATAAATGAGTAACAGAGCGAACAGATAAATTAGAGTAATTTGCGATGATTTTTCTTGTAAAACATTTGGGAATTCGAAGTACTCCCTCTTTTTCAATGCCAAAAAAATCTCCTAATTGTTCCAGTGATTCCTTTAATCTATTTTCTCCATTTCTTCGCATTAAATTACATTTTTCAATTAAAACATTCTCGTGATTTCGATTATTGAGATATAAATAGAGCCACCCTTCTTGCATTCCAATAATCGAACAAATAAGAAGTTTTTTAGCTGAGTATTCCAATCTTGATACAACTGTTTTTATTGGATTTGAAAGTAACCATTCAAAACCGTGCTATCATTATACTTTTATTATAACGAAAGAAATTTCTTCGTATTTATATAAGACAAATGACTATAAAGAAATTATTCGTTTTGCTGATGAAGAAACTTTATGTATTGGTATGATGGGTTACTACTATCCTGCTGTTTGTGCTATTGGAAGATCAGGCAAATTGTATTTTAAACATGATTATGATGATAACGTACAAGTATTTGATTCAACATTAGAAACTATCTCCCATGAATTAAGACACCACCAAGATCTAACTTCTGTTTCAACTACACGCGAAATTTAAGAAATAATAGACCGTTCAATAAAAATTCTTTATTGTTTTGGGAAACCAAAAACAGGTATTCTCTATGTAAAACCCAGAGAATACCTGTTTTTTTAGTTTGAATGTTTTTTATTACATTACATCATGACGCCAAGCTGGAGTTTCGGCTAGTTGGTATTTTTTCACTTGATTAATGGATTGGAACAATTCCATTTTGTATTTTACAACTTCTTTTGCAGCATTTATACATTCTGGATAAATGGCATTAGCGTCCCAAAGCTCTGTTGTACTTAAAATTTCACGACATTTCTTATAAAAAGCATATTTATAATCACTCGAAATATTTACTTTTTGAATACCTATTTCGACCGCGGCTGCAATTTCTGCATCCGGATTTGCGGATCCACCGTGAAGAACTAGTGGAATATTTACTACTTCTTTTATTTCTTTTAAGATATCAAGGCGTAGTTTGGGCTCTTTATCTTTTGGATAGATACCGTGAGCAGTTCCAATTGCAACTGCTAGCGTATCGACTCCTGTGCGGCTAATATACTCCTCAGCTTCTTCTGGTTTTGTATAAATAATTTCGCTGACACCACCTTCAATACTATTTCCTGTTTTCCCAATAGTACCAAGTTCTCCTTCCACGGAAACGCCAAGCTTATGGCATACGTCAACCACTTCTTTTGTCACTCGAATATTTTCTTCAAATGGCAGTAATGACCCATCAATCATTACAGAGCTAAAACCACAACGTACAGCTCGCATAACATCCCCCATATTATCACCATGATCCAAATGAAGAACAAAGGGAACCGGACTATTTTTAATTCTCGCAAGAACGTATTGGAAAAAATCATCTTTTGTAAAATCTAATTCAGTCGGATGCACAGCGATAATTGCAGGTGCATTATTTTTCTCTGCTTCTTCTACAACTACTCGTAAAAAGTTGCTATCAGCTACGTTAAAAGCACCTACAGCGAATTTGTTTTCCTTGGCTACTTCTAATAATTGTTTCATATTTACTAACATATTTTCATTTCTCCTTTTAAAGTGATTTTCCGGTTGAACCGGATAATTGAATATAATACATAACAGCTTCTTTGCCAGCCTTTATCGTTTCATGAATTAAGTCAACATAACTAATAGCTGGGTTTTCTTCTAGATTAGCTTTGATTTTATTTGCTTGGGCTTTCATGAAGTCCGAGCCAACATTGATTTTGTTAATACCAAGACGAACAGACTCCCGAATATTTTCAGCACCGCAACCAGAACCTCCATGTAAAACGAGCGGCATATTTGTTGCTGTTTTGATTTTCCGAACAATATCAAATTGAAAAGCCGGGGTAAAACCTTCTGGATAATCGCCATGGGAAGAACCATATGAGATGGCTAGCGCATCAATACCTGTTCGTTTAGCAAAATCGATTGCTACCAATGGATCAGTATACATATCCTGATTAGTATAGTTATCTCCAGTCACTGCGCCAATATTACCAACTTCTGCCTCTACACTCGCATTATAAACTTCCGCAAATTCCACCATCTTTTTTGTTATTGCCACATTTTCTTCATAAGGATAACTGGATGCATCCATCATTACACTTGAAAAACCATCTGCTAAACATTGCTTCACTATCGCTACGTCTTGACCGTGATCCAAATTAATTGCTACTTCTACACTCGCTTCTTCTGCCATTTTAATAATTGGTTTCGTTAAAAAGCGACTTCCTAAATGGCTTGTTAAATGATCCTGAAGTAGATCAATGATAATCGGTGCACGGAGCTCTATGGCTGCATCAATAACTGCTCTTGCTGTTTCCAAATTAAAACAATTGATGGCCATTACTGCATAATTTTCCTTATTTGCACGCTTTAAAATACCTTTCATGGAAACATACATTTCTTTATCTCCTCGCCTTATGAAATTTTAATTCCAGACAAATCGATTTCTTCTTCCTCTTCTAAACCTTGGTCTGCAATTAGCTCTTCTTCCTTCGTAGGTTCTCGTTTTAAAATAAGTAGCATGGCTGCTGTGACACAAGTCCCAATGAGTAGCGCCAAGCAGAAAAGAAGTGGTTCGTTCATCGCAGGGACAATAAACATACCGCCTGAAGGGACTGGTGAGCCAATTCCCCAGGTCATACTAAGTCCTCCGCCAACTGCAGCTCCAAGTGTACAAGAAATAATAACACGAATAGGGTCAACTGCCGCGATTGGAATAACACCCTCAGTAATCATACAAATCCCCATTGGAAAAGCGATTTTGATATTATCTTCTTCAGATTTTGTATATTTTTTCTTTTTAATTAATTTTGAGACTACCCAAGAGAGTGTGACTCCAAAAGGCGGCACCATAGAAGCTAGAATTTTCACTGCTTCCGGTTCTTTGACACCTTCTAGAAGCAAGCCATCTGCAAACAATGAGGCTACTTTATTTACAGGGCCACCAAAGTCAAATGCAGCCATTGCCCCAAGCACCGCTCCAAAAACAAAACGCATACTCCCTTGCATTCCTTGTAAGAAACTTGTCATCGCTTCTGTTGCCCAAACAATCGGTACACCTACAACAAAATACATCAGAAGTCCGACGACCAAACTGCTAATAAGTGGGACAATCATCATTGGCATTAAACCTTGTGCCCATTTTGGTACCTTTAAATATCTCACAAGGATAAGTACGAAATACCCTACCAAATATCCCCCAAGCATTCCGCCTAAAAATCCAGCACCAATAGAATTAGCAATGAGTCCCATTAGTAATCCTGGCGCTATCCCCGGCCTATCTGCTATCGAATAAGCAATCGCTCCAGCAATCACCGGGGCCAGCAGTCCCATACCAAGAACACCTAGAGAAACAAGGGCATCTGGAACTGAATATGGTGCTTTATAATTTTCAATAACCTGCCCATTTGTTAAATTTCCAATGGCAATAAGTAACCCCGAGGCAACAACTAACGGTAACATATACGAAATCGCTGTAAGTGCATGTTTCTTTATTTGCAGTTTTTTCATCATACTGGTCCACTCCCTAGTTATTTATTTCGTTATCTATTTTATTAATAATTTGCTTTGGCGCTTTAATTGCTATATCAGTTGGGATTTCCACAATGCGTTTCCCTTTAAAACGATCTTTCCCACTTACTTTAATATCAGCTGCAATGATGACAACATCCGCATTTTTCACTTGTTCATTTGACAGTTCATCTTCAATACCAATGGTTCCTTGTGTCTCAATGTGAATTGTGTGGCCAAGCGCAATACCAGCTTTTGTCAGTTTTTCTTTGGCAATGTATGTATGCGCAATTCCTGACGTACATGCAGCAATTCCAATAATATTCATTCTCCGCTCCTCCTACTCTTGATTTTTAGCTAATAATTTAATAAAATCTTCTTTCGTTTGTACCGTTTGAAATTCTTCAATCACCTCTTCATCTGCGAGTAAAATGGCTACTTTTTGAAGTAATTTTATATGTGTTGTTGTAGCATCCGAATTCTTGACGGCGAAAAGAATAATAATATTAACTGGTTTATCATCAAGCGACTCCCATTCTACTGGAGTTTTGGTTCTCCCGACCGCAATAGATGTGTTTGTAACACTGGCTGATTTCCCGTGTGGAATAGCTACGCCTTCTCCAAGGCCCGTTTTCCCTTCTTCTTCGCGATATAATACATCTGCTATAAAAGCCTCTTTATCTCTTACTGCTCCATTTCCAACAAGTAAATCTGTTAATGCTTCTATTACTTCTAATTTGGTTGTTGCTTGCAATTCTAAATTCACAAGTTCTGGGCTTATTACTTTGCTAATGTCTAACTGCTGGATATCCATGGATTCGCCTCCTATAAAGTTTCGATTAATTTTTTCACCATCATTTTATCTTTCTCTGTAAACATCGCACTTACAAGAAGCGATGGAATTTCTTTTTCATGTTCTGCATGGACTGTTGTTAGAATAAAATCAATATTCTGATAGTCTTGTAAAGTGTTATTGAATCTAGTAGAGGATAAAACGTCTACTATTTCGACATCTGGAAAAGCTTTTTGAACCTTGACTTTTAAAAGTTCGGATGTTCCGATGCCACTTGAACACATAATGATAATTCTTTTTACAAGTGGTGATTGTTCGATATGTTTAGCAAAATAGATTGTGATATAACCAACTTCATCATCTGATATCGTATTCAACTGAAAAGTCTCGGCAACATCTCGCGCAGTCTCTTTGATGATTTGAAAAAGTTTGCCGTATTCTAATTTGATATCACTTAACAAATTATTTTTTATATTAATTTGATGATTCATTCGATTAACCATCGGCTTCATATGACTAAGTAATTCGATTTTTAATTGTTTTTTATTAATAGGCATTTCGATTTTTGCTGCAACTTGATCAATATAAAAATCAGTCATTTCCTCCACAATGGGTAAAATTTTGCTAGGTACGAGTTCAATATCATGATTAAAGCGAGAAGAAATCAAATATTGTAGAAAATTGAATGTTTCACGCTTTGGTAAATCCATTTTCAAATAATGTTCAATTGCTTCCATCGCCTCTATAGCAATATTATGAAGCTTTTCATTGGTAACTGGATAGGATTCATCTATCTCGTCAAAGTCTTCCACTTCGCCTTGTCGAAAACGATTGATTAATATATATAGATGTGAAAAGATGTTAATGTCATAGGGATAAGGAATACTAATCATCAGTTTACGTTCAATAATTTCCATTTGCCTAACGATAAATTGAACATCTGCTTTGTTGAGATCACTATACTCTGTTTTCAAATCATCATAACTAGATAAGTCTATATTATTAATTACTTCATTAATCGCGATTCGTATATTCTCTTCTGTGCCAACAACACGTATTTCTTTTTGCCGTTTTTCAAGGATTAATTGGTATTTATCGATAGATTGACTTAAAAGGGCAAAATCATTTTTTATCGAATTATAACCCACATAATAACCTTCATATAAATTGGCTATGTTTAAGTACTTTGGAGATTTAAATAAGACTTGTAATAAAATTTTTTCTCGTCGTTCAGAAGGTGTGTAACCAAAAATATCTCCAGTTGTTTCTAACTTTGCTTGGATATAAGCTTTATAATTAAGTTTAAAACCACGCCCCTTTTCAGAAATAATTATCTCCTTTTTGCCAGTTGCACGATTGATATTTTTAATTTTCCGGTAAATGGTTTTAGAGGAAACTTCTAGCATTTCAGCAAGTTGATTTGCTGTTAAAAAATCATTTTTCGTTAACAACAAGTTGATTAATCCACGCTCTGTTTTCGTTAGAAGCATTTCATCACCTCCCTCTACCACCTATTATACACAAATAAAAGAAAACGGTTACACCAAGTTATGTCCACTTCACTAGACAATTTTTTAGCATAGTTTGTGAAAAAATATTTGCTCAGGCTATTTACTTCCAACAAGACAATCCTCATGGAAAACCGTATAATAAAAGCATGGATAAATTAGAAAGGGGTGCTCTTGTGACGCTTGAACTGCATAATGTTACGAAGAAATTTGGAAGTAAAATCGCTGTAAATGATTTATCGTTTCGCGTAGAACCAGGTAAAATACTCGGTTTAATTGGTCAAAATGGGGCTGGTAAAACCACTACTTTCCGGCTTATTTTGCATTTTTTAGAAGCTACTTCTGGAAAAATCACTTGGGAAGGGAAAGAAGTAAGCAAAATCAATCCGAATATTGTTGGATATTTACCAGAGGAACGGGGATTATACCCAAATGTCACTATTGAAGAACAATTGATATTTTTTGCCGAATTAAAAGGATATCCAAAACAAAAAATGAAAGCTGAAATAGACAATTGGCTTGAAAAAGCAGAAATTGTCGGTAAAAAAACAGATTTAATTAAAACTTTATCAAAAGGAAATCAACAAAAAATCCAACTATTAAGCACCATTATTCATCAACCAAAACTTGTCATTTTAGACGAACCTTTTAGTGGCTTGGATCCAGTTAATGCAGAAATATTAAAAAAGTTTGTATTCGATTTGCGAAAATCCGGAGCTGCTATCATTTTCTCAAGTCATCGTATGGAAAATGTGGAAGAACTTTGTGATTCTCTTTTGATGCTAAAAAAAGGTAGTACTGTCCTCCAAGGGACAACCGAGTCCGTGAAGTCCGTTTTTGGTCGTAAACGGTTGTTGATTGAATCCAACCATTCCGTGGAAGAACTTGCTGCTTTACCTGGAGTACTAAATGTCAAAACCCAGCGCGACGGCGTCCATCAACTAGAAATAGAAAACGAATCTGACGCCGAGAAAATTTTTGAATATGTAACAAAAGATGGCTTTATTCAAACCTTTAGCCTTCAACCGCCTACTCTCGAAGAAATTTTCAAATGGAAAGCTGGTGAATTTCATGAGTAAATTTTGGGTCATAACAAAGCAGGTTTACAAAAGACGTGTGAAAACTAAATCCTTTTTAATTTCTCTATTGTTTCCTGTATTAATTGCTGCCCTAATTGCTGGTATTCCGAAAATGGTCGATTATTTTGATTCTTCCAGTGATATTACAAAAATTGCGATATTATCTGATAATCCAGTTTTCGTAAAAGCACTTACCGCTGACAAAAAGCATTTCCAAGTAGACACAAATATCAAAGATAAAAAAGCTGCCCAATCAGCGTTAGAGAAAGCAAAAATAGATGGATTTGTTACAATCACTGAAAAAAACGATACTGTTAGCGCGATTTATACAACCCAAGAAACAGCAGGGCAAAACGTGATGACTCGCTTGACAGAAGATTTAACTGCAACAAAAATTGCGGAAAAGTCAGCTGATTATAAAATTACAAATGCAGAATTACAATCCATCACTTCTCCAGTTTCCGTAACGAACGATTTAGAGTCCAACAATCAATTAACTAACCATGAAAAAGATGTCATGAGCGCAGCAGTGGTTATTTTAACACTCGTTATTTTTATTTTTGTCATGAGTTATGCAAACATCGTTGCTTCTGAAATCGCTACTGAAAAAGGGACGCGAATAATGGAAGTTATATTATCTAGTGTCTCAGCAACGACCCACTTATTTGCCAAACTTACAGCAATTATTTTTATGCTTTTGACTCAAATTGGCTTCTATATATTGTGTGGTGCGGTGGTTTTAGTTGCCGGCCGAAATACAGAAATGGTTCAAAATATTTTAGATCAAATCGCTGTCTTCAAAGCATATTACTTAGTACTTAATTTATTATTTGTTATTTTAGGTTTATTATTGTACATTTTACTTGCAGCCATGATAGGCTCGATGGTACCGAATGTAGAAACAGTTGCTCAATTTATTTATCCGATGACAATTCTTGCTATTATAGGCTATTGGGGTTCAATTGCAGCGGCAAATGCACCAGATAATTTACTTGTCATTATCGGATCGTATATTCCAACATTTTCACCGATGATGATGCTAGCACGAATGGATTTATTATCAGTTTCAACAATTGGAATCTTTAGTTCCCTCGCGATTTTACTACTCAGCGTTATTGGTGCTTTTTTCCTAACCGTCCGTCTTTACCAAGGAAATGTACTCCTATACAGTAATGAAGGCTTATGGAAAACATGGAAAACTTCACTATCTTATGCAAAAAGAAAATAGAGAAAGTTGGTATAATATGCAAATTAGATTATCTAAACGAGAAGATGCAGCTTCCATGATAGAATTAGAACATTTAGTATGGACACCTGGAACAACTCCAGGAGAAATCCATTTTAATAATGAAGCTGAATTTTTACTTAAAAATCCACCCGGTTCTAAAATAGTCGTAGTAGAAGCGGATAAAGTAATTGGTATTCTTGGATATAAATCTCCCATTCCACTCCCGTCTAATAAACATGTGGTCGAAATAGATATTGCGGTCCATTCAAACTTTCAGCGCGCTGGTATTGGACAGATCTTAATGGACAAAATGAAAGAAATAGCACAAGAAAAAGGCTTTATTAAAATTTCATTACGTGTGTTATCCATTAATAAAAAAGCCATCCGTTTTTATGAAAAAAATGGTTTTAAACAAGAAGGTTTACTAAAAAAAGAGTTTATCATGCAAGGTGAATTTGTCGATGATATCTTGATGGCTTATTTTCTCTAACAAAAGTCCTGTTTCCATAAAAAAACCATGACTATATAATCATTTTCGCGATAAAGCGTTTACATTTTTCTATAACGGCTATATATGTAATACAACAAACAATAAAAGGTGATGCGAATGACAAAAATTTGGTGTACAAGCTGATTTTTTCTCAGCTTTGTCATATGCCGGCAAACGTCTGGTGAAGGATTTTAGTGTCAAAGGACAGATGGTTAGCTTACAGGAGGAAGGCGAGGAGTATACGCCGCGTCAGGGACTATATGCTAACTTAAGTTCTAGGGAGACGGAATTTCGTTACGTCGCTCATTTATCAATATTATCATCCTCACTACATTGGTAAATAAGCGAATAAAGTATCGTATCATTTATGGCCACTATTTAAACAAGTTACGGGCGCTCATTTATTCGCAAGTTTGAATATCTTGAGAAGTAAGTAGTAAGATAAATAATTCGCCTACTTGTTTGAAAATGCCTCACCGTTTTCCGAATGTTGTATGTTTATTCAGAAACATCCAGACATGGTCCGGCCCATCAGATGAGTGGCAAGACAAGCTCATCCGAAAAGAAAAACCTCGTGTGACGAAATCGTCGCACGAGGTTTTTTGATTAAGAAAACAAGATGGAGATATTGTTATCGTAAAATTTTTGAATGACTAAGTGGCATTTCTCAAATTCTTTAGCTTCTAGATGTATTACTAATTTTTCTAATGCCTCAGCAATGTCCGTAGTAAAGTCCCTGAAAAAAAGCTTTTCTCTCATATTTCGCAGTGTTTGACTAAGAATATCGATATTCTTCTCCATAGCTGGCATTTCTGTATAGTGAATCATACAAGCATAAAAATTTTTCACATGATTAATAAATACATTGGTGTCTTGCTCCGCGACTGCTAATTTTATATAAACTAACTCTTTGCGAAGGCACGTAGCGCATATTTCTGCGTCTTTTTCTTGTAATTTCTGTACTGCATAATTTAGATGAAAAAAAGCTAACTTTAAACGTGATTTTTCGCGATGTTCAGCTTCACTGTTTACTGCTACTGAAAAACCATTTTCTCCGATATTTTTACATAGAATACCACTCTTATGTAAACAATGGAGCGCACTAAAAGCTACTCGTTTGCTGACCTGAAATCGTTTCATGATGTCTTCTATGTCCACTTTTTCGCCATTTTCCAAAGTGTTAGTCATTATCTCATTCTTGATTTCTCCATAAATAGGATCTGCAACAAATCCACTTTTCTCCATAATTTGAACCTCTTTAATTTTTATTGCTTTCAATGTTATATTTTACACGAAAAAACTCTTTTTAGATATGACTTTTCCGAAAAAAAATTATGTACATTCTGTTACAATAAAACATCTTTACCACTGATTTAGTACTGCTTTATTATGTATTATCATAGTTCCCTTAAACATTCATTACTTCTCTCTCCATATAAAAAGTAGAGCTAGAAAGCCCTACTTTTTATTTATTCTACTGCAGTTCAATCATTAAGTCGCCTTTTCTCAAGCGTTCTTTCTTAATTAGAATGGGCCTGACAATAAGTGCAATAACACCTGGCAAGACAACTGCCACCAAAATAAAAGCAGCAAGTGTGCTGAATCCATAATTTGCTATTAAATAAAGTGGTGCAACGAAAGCGCATAAGCCGAGACCAGCAACTTCATTAGCAGCTTGGATATGAAATACCATCACACCAAGAGGTCCTGCAATCAGTGTTGTCAGTAATGGCACTAACATGAGACTAGGCTTTCTAATAATGTTCGGTGTTTGTAATTTCGGTGTGCAGATAAGCTGAGCAAAAAATGCACCCCAGTTATTATCTCGATAGCTCAACACCGCAAATGATACAAATTGAACCGAACAACCAATCAATGCCGCAGCACTTGCTGTTGGATCAAGTTGAAGCGCAATCGCTAGCGCAGCAGATGAAGCCGGGCTGAGAATTAATAGTCCAAAAACAAAAGCAATAACCATGGATGAAATCAGCGGTGAACCACCAATTAACGAGCTAATTCCTAGACTCACAGAAGCTAAAACTGGCGCCATAATTTTTGCAAATAAAATACCGCTAAGTCCTCCTGCTAAAAGTGATACTCCGGGGATTAAAATCATATCAAATTTCGTCTTCCCAGTTACCCTTTTTCCAGTCCAAACTGCCACAATAACAGCCAAAATTGCTCCAACTGGTTCGCCAGTAGTAATACCAACTCCACCACCAGCTAAAGTTACGACTGCTCCACCGCCAATAACAGCTGATGCGGCCGCGCTTATCGTCACGAGTGTATTCGCATGCAAACACATGGCTATACCCACGCCAATTCCTGGAATCAACATCGTTTTACCAATTGCGCCAACAGTTACAAGAAATGAAATTCCTGTCATTTGACCAATCGTTTGCAAAAGAAGCCCAATTCCAAGTGTTACAAGAACTGCATTCGCAATTCCCATAGAAGCCTTATAAGAACGATCAATAAAATATTCCTTCATTGTTTCTCCCTTTCTAAAATGTATTCTTTCTCATTGTAATCACTACACCTAAAAAAAGCTAGATATTTTTACTGATTTTCTTTTAAAAAAGTTAAAAAAGTTTCTGCAATCCGATTTTCTAGTTTTTGTTTATTTTGTAATAACGAAAATTTCCGCATTAAACTACCCGCTTCATTAAAAGTCCGTAATTTTCCTTCTGCAATTTCATGTTTAACCACACACCTAGAAATTATCGTATATCCCATCCCCTCAAGTACCATTTGTTTGACTGCCATGTTACTCCAAGCAACCACTCTTTCAACAACATTCCAACCATTTGTACTTAAAACATGGTCCAAATACTCTCGTGTTCCAGAACCTTCCTCTCGCGCAATCCATGTAGCTCCTTGTTTGATTTCTGTTAACGAACCATTCGCTCTTCCGACAATACACATTTCGTCATCTGAAAAAGCACTTATTTCCATCTCTTTTTTGTTCATTTGACCTTCAATAAGACCGATATCGACTTGAAGCATTTCAACTTTATCAGCAATTTTCGCTGTATTTTCAATGATTATTTCTATGGTTATGTCGGGATAAAGCGCATGAAATTTTGCTATTAAAGTTGGTAAATAGTATTCTCCTATCGTAAAGCTAGCACCAATTCGAAGTCGTCCTTTTAAATGATGGTGATATAAACTAATCTCCTCCTCTACCTGTTTGTACAATCCTTCTAGTTGCTTGGCACGATGGTATAGCATTTCTCCTGTATCTGTCAAAATGAATTTCTTAGCTTGGCGATAAATAAGTTCCGTATCGTAAGTCTCTTCTAATTTTTTTAGTTGTAAAGATACTGCCGGCTGTGAAATATGTAATTCTTGAGCTGCTTTCGTAAAACTTTGCAATTCTACTACTCTTATATACGTACGTAAAGCTTCGTCCAAATTGGTCCCCTCCATAAATAAAACTTATTAATAATATAATTAATATAAATTTTACTAATAAAATAAGAAATGGTAAAGTAAAAGCATAAAAGAAAGGAGAATGGATATGAATCAAATTTTATTTAAAACGAAAACTTTTTGGTATGGTATTGCGCTTACTTTCTGTATCGCTACCCTATCTTATTTTTTGGCAAAATTACCCTTTTTAATGATTCTTGGGCAACTTGTTACTGCAATTTTAATCGGAATTATTATTCGTGCTCTTTTTCCAGTCCCTGATAAATGGTTCACAGGTATTCAGTTTTCCAATAAAGTAATTCTTCGTGCTGGGATTATATTACTTGGTTTTCGCTTAAACTTAGTCGATATTTATCATGCGGGATGGCGCGTATTTCTAATCGCTGCGTTATGTCTTAGTTTTGGGATTGCCGTTGTTTACTTTTTAGCAAAACTTTTTGGAGTGGATAAAAAACTAGCTATCCTTGTTGCATGTGGTACGGGAATTTGCGGGGCAGCAGCTGTGGTTGCTATTTCTCCACAAGTCAAAGCGAATAATAATCAAACAGCAGTAGCCGCAACCATTATCGCACTTCTAGGAACTATTTTTACAGTGGTTTACACTTTAATTTATCCAATTCTACCACTCGGACCAAATGGATATGGTATTTTTTCAGGAGCTACACTTCATGAAATTGCGCATGTTATTGCTGCAGCAGATCCAGGTGGAACAGCTGCTGTAGATATGGCGGTTATTGTTAAACTAACACGCGTCGCATTACTGGTTCCTGTATGCTTCGTTGTTGCAAAAATGGTAAACGTTGGGACTAAAAATCGCTTTTCTTGGGCAGAACTTCCCGTACCATGGTTCATTTTCGGTTTTCTAGCTACAAGTGCAATTAATAGTTTTGGAATTATTCCTACATCAATTACTGATTTTCTAGTTATCTGTGCTTATTTTCTTATCGCTATGTCAATGGGCGGTCTTGGATTAAATGTCCACTTACCTTCTTTTGGAAAAATGGGTGGAAAGCCTTTTGCAGCAGCGTTTATTGGTTCTATATTGCTCTCTCTATTTGGCCTAGCGTTAGTACTTTTGTTTCATTTAGCAGGTTAAGTTTTCCTCGTCGTCTCGATTTGTGATACAATAACAAGCACGAGGTGACTATTTCATGACGAAAGCAATTTGGACTTGCCGAGTGTTCTTACTCGGATACTTTCTTGTTCTGCATTTCACTGCAGATACTTACACATTTCTTATTCTAAATGTCGGGCTTGCTTATATACCTTTCGAAATAGCAGTATTTCTCACAAAAAAACCTCGCGTCTGGTGGATTTTTTGGCCACTTGGTATTGTTTGGTTAGTATTTTTCCCAAATGCACCTTATCTTCTAACTGATTTACTTCATTTACAACGATTAGAAATTTACGGAGCAGAAGGAATACTTTCAACAGCACCTTGGTTATGGCGACATTTCACTTATATTATCGTGGGTGTGTTCTTTGGATTATTTATTGGATTTTGGTCTTTCGCAAAAATGCTTGCTGAAATAAGAAGACGATTTAATTGGACCAGCTTATTAAGTTATCAATTACTTTTAATTGGTTTAATTTTATTATCTAGTTATGCAATTTATATTGGCCGATTTTCACGTCTTCATTCAATTCATTTACTAACACAACCAATCGAGTCTTTACAAATAATGTTCAGTGTTTTCCACTGGCCATTTTGGAATTTTGTATTTTATTTCTCGATTATCCAGTATGTCATTTACACGCTATTTAGTAGGTTTTCTAGCTCACTCAAAAACTAAAAACGTTTGTATTTTAGAAAAAATTACTTTTCTTAAATACAAACGTTTTTTTAATCGATATGGAGTTTACTTCGCTCCGCAGAAAACCCTTGAGGATAGCGTCTCTTTAATTTTTCAATATTTGATTCCGCAACTGTTTCCATGCTGATGTCCGCCCATTTAGCAATCTGTGATAAATACCAAAGAACATCCCCGAGCTCTTTTGTTAAAGCATCTTTGTCTAAATCGTGTCCATGAAAAGCATATTTTTTAATCAAATCAGCGACTTCACCAGCCTCACCCGCAATTCCAAGTCCGTAATTCGTTAATGCCTGTTCGTGTGTCGCAGCAGTTCTGTTCGCTAAAATTTGATACTCTTTAAAATCCATATGTTTTCCTCCTTGCTTCTCTCACTTTCTTACTATACCAGATAATTTTTTTCCATTGCAGTCTTGACTATTTAAGATTTATGCGAACTGGTGCTCTATCAATGCCTTTCATCTTTAAAATTTTTTTACCTTTACAGTCTTATTTTTTTCGACTAATTCCTTTATAATAGAGATAAGATTTCTGAAAGGAGTTTTCAAATGAAATTAGCTGGCTTAGTTTTACTTCTTATTGGTTTGATTGGCTTTGGTGTTTCGTTTAGCATTGTTGGACTTATCGGCTTTGGTGTATGTATCATTTCTCTTATTCTAATCATAGCGGGAATTTTTGTTATGATTCGTTCCAAAAAACGCCGCAAACGTTCTTATTCCTATTAAATAAAAAACTGCTTTATCCATTTATGATAAAGCAGTTTTTTCTATTTCTTAGGCCATGTTCGCGTCCGATTTTCTGCTAATTTCAAACGAATAATTTCCTCGCCGTCCGCTCCCATACTCTCTGCAATTTGAAGTGCATAAATCATTACATCCGCTACTTCTTTTAAAATATCTTCACGGTTTTCTTTTAGTGCTGTTTCACTTGTTTTCCACTGAAAGCATTCAAGTAATTCAGATGCTTCAAGAGATAATGAAATTGCTAAATCTTTTGGATGATTATATTGATCCAACCAATTTCGTTCTTTTAGAAAAGCTGTGATTTCATCTTGTAATTGTTTCAATGTTTTCGCTCCTTTATCTATATAAAAAAATGAGCACTAAGCCGCCTATTTACTAGGAAACTTACTGCTCATTCAATTAGGCGTTTAAAGAAATCGCTTCTTCAATTTTGTTTGGTGGGATAAATCCATTTAAACGATGAATTTCTTCGCCACCTTTGTATAATACAAGTGTAGGTGTTTGTTGCACATCACGATCAAAAAAGAAATTTTCGCCCATTTCTTCTAATTTTACTTTTAATACTTTGACTTTGCTTGCGATTTCAGAGTTTTTGAATTCAGCAAAAGAAAGATCAAGCATTTTACAATTAGGACAATTGTCTTTCCAATAATCTACATATACTAATTCTTCTCCACTAATATGAGCTTGAAATTCTTCAAGTGATTTAATTTCGATACTTGTCATTTGACTCCACTCCTTAATGCTAAAATTTTCTTGACCCAATTGTCTATATCAGCCACATCTTGTTCTGTGTGTGGCATTTGTTCTATTTTTAAAGTTGGGTAGCTCGTTCCGAAGTACTTTGCCATTCGGTCAACAGCTCCGCAATAAAAATCCATACCCCATTGTGTTTCCCCAGTACCAAAAATGGCTACATTCTTGGGCTTAACGGCTAGCTCCGCGATAAAATCTTTCATATCTGGCGGTGTTCTTCCGTAGTCGACTGTCCATGCCCCCAACACGTACAAGTCAAAATCCTCATCAAGCGGATACTCGGCTAAAGGAGATACGCGAAAGGACACAACATCATGTCCTTCGCTTTGTAAAATCTCTTCTATTTCATCAGCCACCATTTTCGTATTGCCGCTCAGAGAATCATAGGCTAACAGGATTCTCATAAATCGTCGAATCCGTTATCCATATTCGTTTTTTTATAGCTGGAATTGCGCATTTCGAAAAAGTCGGTTTTTGTTTCTGTAAAGTTATCTGCATAGGCTTTAATCCATGTCATTGTGTTATCACTATGTCCTGGATAAAGTTCTGGAATACCAAGCATTCCAAGCATTTTGTTGGCACGATATTTCACGTAATCAACCATTTCTTCTACATCAATACCTTCAATGCCTTGTAAAACTTCTTCGGACCATTCTGTTTCAAGTTCAACAGCATGGCGGAAAGCTTCATGTGTATATTCAACTAGCTCTTCTGTTTGGAGTTCTGGATTCTCTCCAAGGATTGCCCGGATTACTTCTGAAATAAACTTCGAGTGAGCCAGCTCATCACGATTGATAAAGCTAATGATTTTCCCTGTTCCTGTCATCTTATTTTGACGAACAAGGTTGTAGAAGTATGCAAAACCACTATAGAAATTAATTCCTTCTAAAATAGAAGATTGAATCAATGCTTTTACAAGCGTTTCGCCTGTTTTGTTATTCATAAAATCATCGTAAGCATCCATGATTGGTTCATTACGTTTAATGATAGTCGGATGTGTTCTCGCAAGTTCAAATACGCGATTTTGTTCTTGTAAATTTGTGATAGAAGCAAGCACATAAGAATAACTTTCATTGTGAATTACTTCTTGTTGAGCGATAATTGCTGCATTCGCATGAACTGCTGGATCGGTAATGTATTCCGCAATGTTATAGATAAAACGTGTTTGCGGAGAATCCAGTGTTGCAAGTAAGCCAATGATGGCATCAAAAGCATATTTTTCTTGTTCTGAAAGAGCGGGATATTGTTTTGCATCGCTTTTCATGTCTACTTCATCTGGAATCCAGTAATTAGTAGAAAGTTCTTTGTAGGCGCGGTAAAACGATGGATACGGAATATCATTCCAATTCAAAATACCGCTAGTTTCTCCATTTATGATTGAAGTAGAACGATTAGGAAATAAAGGTTCTAAAATTTTAATACGTGTAAGTTGTTCTTTTTGGTTAGCCATCTAGGCAAGCCCTCCCTTTCTTATTGTGTTATCGATAAAATGTTTTAGAGATTTATCAGCTTGAGCACCATTCACACTCTTCCACATCAATATCGTTGGAGCGGACATAGTACGTTGTTTTAAGTCCTTCATTCCAAGCAGTCATGTGTAGTTCAAGTAGTTTACTTGCTTTAATACCACTTGGTACATAGAAGTTAAAGCTTAGTGATTGGTCTACGTGACGTTGACGACGACCGTTTTGACGTACACTTGCGAATTGGTCAACTTTGTAAGCACCTTTTTCGTAGTATGGGTATGTGCTTAGGTTTAAGTCCGGCGCGATTACTGGACGACGATAGTCTTTTTTCTCTTCATAGTAGAACGCACTGTAAATCGGGTCAATCGAAGCAGTGGAGCCAGCAATTTGAGCTGTACTCATGTTTGGCGCTACAGCTACAAGATACGCATTACGCAAACCTTTTTCTGCTACTTCTTTTGCAAGTTCTTGCCATTCAGGTGAATTATAGTTACGACGCGCGAAATATTCTCCTGTGTTCCAGTCGCTACCTTTGAAGACTTTGTAAGCACCTTTTTCTTGAGCTAGCTTGTTACTAGCGCGAATAGCTAAGTAGTTAATTTGTTCATATAATTCATCGGCATATTTCTCAGCTTCCTCAGAATCCCAAGCAATATTTTTAAGAGCAAGCAAGTGATGCCAGCCGAATGTTCCAAGTCCAATAGAACGATATTTTTGGTTTGTGATGGTTGCTTGAGGTACTGGTAGTTCGTTTAAGTCGATTACGTTGTCGAGCATACGTACTTCTACTTCGATTAAACGTTCCAGCGTCCCTTCTTCTTCAGCCAAAACAGCACGGCCTAAGTTCACAGAAGATAAGTTACATACAACAAAATCTCCCGCTTGTTTAGTAATAACGATTTGATCTCCAGAAATAATTTCTTGAATCATTTTTGTTGGACTCATATTTTGCATGATTTCTGTACATAAATTACTAGAATATACCATACCTTCATGTTTATTAGGATTCATTCTATTTACTTCATCACGGTAAAACATGAACGGATTTCCTGTTTCTAATTGACTCATCATAATACGTTTCATGATATCAATAGCTTTAACAATTTTTTTGCTGATAGTTTCATCGGCTACTAATTCTTCATATTTTTCACGGAAAGTACCGATACCTTTTGATTCATCGTAGAAATCTTGTAGGTACCAACCTTTTTTCGCTTTTACTTCATGTGGATCGAATAAATACCACTCACCACGACGTTCTACAGCTTCCATAAAAATATCTGGAATACAAACAGCAGTAAATACATCATGTGCGCGTAAACGTTGATCTCCATTATTTAAACGTAAATCAAGGAAAGATTCGATATCCTTGTGGAAAACGTCTAAGTAAACCGCAATCGCACCTTTACGTTGACCTAATTGGTCTACACTAACAGCAGTATTGTTTAATTGTTTAATCCAAGGAATAACACCACCACTTGCACCTTTTACGCCACGAATAGCAGCTCCTGTGGAACGAACATAACCAAGATAAGCACCAACACCACCACCGTGTTTAGAAACTCTAGCAACGTCTGTATTGCTATCATAAATGCCTTGTAAGCTATCATCTACTGTATCAATGAAGCAACTAGATAATTGTCCGCCAACTTTTCCTGCATTCGCTAGCGTTGGAGTGGCAACAGTCATATATAAATTGCTTAGCGCCCAGTAAGCTTCTTCAACTAACTTCATACGCTTTTCTTTTGGTTCGTTTTGCATTAAATAAAGCGCGATAGTTAACCAACGTTCTTGTGGTAATTCGTATACATTACGTTCGGAGTCTGTTGCTAAATAACGAGTCGCAAGTAAATACAAACCATTATACGTAAATAATTTATCTTTTTCTGGATCAATTAATTTTCCAGCTACAATCAAATCTTCTTTTGAATAATTTTTTAGGATATTGCCGGAATAAATCCCACGCTCGCCTAAACTTTCTTGAAGTCCAACATATGAACCATATTTATCATCGTCATTGTAAAAACGGTTTTTGCTTGCTTTTTTATATAATTTATTTAAATAAAGGCGTGCCGCGAAATGTTCCCATTCAGCAATATGAATATCTGTACGAGCTTCTGCTTCCCTAATTAAATAATCGACTAATTCGTCAGCCGCATAATCTTCCTTCTTTTCTACAAAATTAAAAACCTTACGTTTGTAATCTTCTAAATCAAGTTTCGGAAATTCTTCATGGATTTTCTCTAAATATCCATCCAATCGGCTTTTATCAAAAGGTAGCTTTCTGTTTCCCCCGTCTTTTACTATGTAAGTTGTCATTTGCAATCCCCATTTCATCCTTTTTTCCTCGTTGTAAAAATATCTGATTCATTTTGCGCTTTTATTCGTCCGGCGAACTATTTTCGTTCTTTCCATGGAGCAAAAAAATTAACTTTTAAAGGAGCACATTCCCCTTGATAAAAGTTAAAAGGCGATGAAGCAATATTTCGCTTTCGATACTATATATAGTATAACTTTTTCATTGTGAATGCAAGATATAGTGCTTTGATTTTATCAGCGAATTCTCTAAAAAGACGATTATGACAAGGTTTTTAGCAAATAAAAAAATTTTCGCAAGTAATTTATGTGTTTTTTCGCACATTATTTAAGCTTAAAAACCACTACTTATAGTGTTTCATATTTTATTAAAAACTATATTTAGTAGTCAAAAAATCTGTCTTTTGCAACTTCACAATCTCGTTTAACTGATTTACTAGCTTTCTGACAAAATTGTAAGGTTATTCGATTATTTTGTTAGTTAACAAACAGGAAAAAAATGTCACTTCGTTGTAAACTTAATGTAATAAAACAAATGGAAACTATTTAGGAGGATGAGAAGAATGATTACTAAAAAAAGAGTTTTAATATCACTAGCTACAGTTCTTCTAGCTGTTTGTGCTATTTGGGAGTATGCGATGCCGACCGATGCCGCAGTAAAATCCTATTATCTTAAAGTAGCAGAGGCTGGAAAACCAGTAAAGAAAAACCAATTTAAAGGTTATGAATATACTTCTAAAGTTTATGATGACAAAGGAAAACAAAAAGAAATTAAATTCTACTCTGAAAAAGAACTAACAAAAAACGAACAGTTCAAAGTAATGATTGGTGAAAACAAAATGGTAGTGAACTATAAAAAAATAAAAAACGTTCCTGATAAAATTAAATACTTAGCAGAAAAATAAAAAACGTTTTGTTTAGCCATTTTAAATGGGCTATAACAAAACGTTTTATTTTTTACAGTTTTGAACTCCGTAGACAAAAAAGATAGGCTTGAATCGCTCAAGCCTATCTTCTTTCACTTATTCGGATAATTTCTTTTTAGCGTCGCCAGTTTTGTCTTCTACTTCGCCTTTAGCTTTTTGTGCTTTACCTTCTGCTTGTTTCGCTTTGTCGTCTGTTGCTTTACCGAATTTGTCTTTTGCGTCACCTACTACTTTGTCTTTCATTCCTTTTGCTTTGTCTTTCATACCTTTATCTTCGCTCATTGATATTTCCTCCTAATTAGAATTATTTTCTAATGAAGAATCTCGTCTTCATATTAATGTTTTCCACATAATTAGGATTCCAAAACATTTTTCTTATATAGAATGAATAGTTTTATCTGTCTCAGCCGCTTCAAATATGGCTTCAATCAATTTTAAAACTTGATAAACTTCTTCGTTTTGAACGATTGGGTCACTTTCGCCGCTTAGTACGTTTGCAAAATTATTATAGAAAGAAGTAGCTAATTTGGCTGGAGTTGGAAGTGATAAGGTATTGGTAGCTTCTTCACTTGGTGGTGCCATTGTTTTAGTTAGTCCTTGACCAGCTTTAATTGGTGTTGGTTCAGAAGTTTTAGCAAGTGCTGTTGGTTTGACGATTTCACCACTTAAATCCCAATCATGGATAATGCCAGTTCCTTCTGTTCCTTTCACATACCACCGAGGTAGTTTAATAAAATTCGTTGTTCCGACTTCGATTTGGGCTGTGATACCATTTTCAAAAGTAATGAATGTGACAAAGCCATCATCCACTTCATCACCAAGCGCATAGCTTAAATGTGCAGATACAGACTTTACATTACTATCAACTAAGAATAATAATTGGTCCAGCAAATGAACGCCCCAATCAAGTACCATCCCACCCCCATGTGCTTTCAAATGACGCCAATCACCTGGAATACCATTTGCTCCGTGCACACGCGATTCTAGGTGAAACATATCGCCAATCGTTTTTTGTTCGAACATTTCTTTAATAATAAGAAAATCTTCATCCCAACGTCTATTTTGATGTACCATAAAATGTTTATTTACTTTTTTTGCTGCATCCATAATTGCTAATAAATCATCGCTTGTCATGGTCACTGGTTTTTCGCAAACGACATGTTTTCCTGCTTCGAGTGCGCTGATAGCAAGTTCTTTATGGCTATCATTCGGAGTTGCAATGAGCACAGCATCTACCTTTTCATCTGCTAAAACATCTGCAAAACTTTCATATATGTTCAACCCTTTTTGAGCGGCGGCATCGCGTTTTTCTTCTAGAATGTCGAATACACCATGAACTTCTATATTATCAGCTGCTGATGCAAGCGTTACATGATAGCTGCCCATCCCGCCATAACCAACAATTACTAATTGATATTTTTTCATCTTAAGCCCCTCTTTCTTATCGTTAAGCCCACCACATATCTAGTGGTTTGTCTTTAATTAAAATTGATTGTAAATTAGTAACGGCACGGTCGAAACCTTCGTCAATCGACATTAATGGATCTTCATGTTCAATACTAACTACATAATCGTATCCATATGTTCTAAGCGCGCTCATAATATCCGACCATTCTGTCAAACTATGGCCGCAACCCACGGAACGGAATGTCCAGCTTCTCGTTTGAACATCGCCATATGGTTGCATATCTGTCAAACCATACATATTAATATTATCTTGATCCAAATAAGTATCTTTTGCATGGAAATGATGGATTGCTCCAGCTTTACCTAAGATTTTAATAGCACCAACTGGGTCAATTCCTTGCCACCATAAATGACTAGGATCTAAATTAACACCAATAGCATCATTTGTTTCTTCCCGCAGTTTTAAAATTGTATATGGTGTATGACATAAGAACCCGCCGTGTAATTCAATACCAATTTTAACGCCGGAAGCTGCTGCAAGTTCACCAATTCCTTTCCAATATGGAATTAGTTTTGTTTCCCATTGCCACGTTTTAATATCGCTATAGATAGTAGGCCAAGGAATTACCGGCCAGTTTGGTGCTTTGGCATCGTCACTATCACCAGCTGTGCCAGAAAATGTATTAACAACCGGGACATTCATTAAGGAAGCAAGTTTAATCGATTTGCGTAAAATTTCATCGGATGCTGCCGCTTCTTCTTTATTTGGAGAAATTGGGTTATCATGACAACTAAATGCGCTAATAGTTAATCCCCGACTAGTAAATTTATCTAAATATTCTTTGCGAGCTTCCTCACTTGCTAATAGTTCATCCGTTGGGCAGTGGTGATTTCCAGGGTTTCCGCCAGTTCCGATTTCTACTGCATCAAGACCTGCCGCTTTTACTTTGTCTAACATTTCTTCTAATGATAAATTAGCAAATAATGGTGTAAATACGCCTAATTTCATTTTTATTTCCTCCCTATTTGTTCAAGTGGTTGGTGATTCCCATATGCTGGGTATGTTTTTCGACTTTCTGCGCACCAATGGACGCCGTTGATAATTACTTGTTGTATATCAGGATGATGGTACGTTGGGTAAGATTCGTGACCTGGTTGGAAATAGAAAATCCGACCATTTCCTCGTTTGTACGTAATACCACTGCGGAAAACTTCCCCACCTTCGAACCAACCTAAGAAAATGAGTTCATCAGGAGTTGGGATATCAAAATGCTCTCCATACATCTCTTCTTCGTCTAATTCGATAAATTCGCCGATGCCTTTTGCAATTGGGTGTGTTGGATCCACTACCCAAAGTCGCTCTCTTTCATTCGCTTCTCGCCATTTCAAGTCACAGCTTGTTCCCATTAAACGCATAAATATTTTCGACATATGACCTGAATGTAAGACAACAAGCCCCATGCCTTCTAAAACACGTTTTTGCACACGATCGACAATTTCATCTTCCACACGGTCGTGTCCCATATGTCCCCACCAAATAAGTACATCTGTGTTCGCTAAAACTTCTTCTGTAAGTCCGTGTTCTGGTTCTTCCAAAGTAGCTGTTGCTGTATCCATTCCTGCTTTTTCTAGGAAACCAGCAATTTGTCCATGAATTCCATCTGGATAAATTGCTAGCACTGCATCATCCTCTTTTTCATGTAAAAATTCGTTCCATACTGTTACGCGCGTCATATTATTTCCCCTCCAATACATTCGCTAAATATGTATAACCTTTGGCAACACTTGTTAGCGGGTCTTCCTCAAATGCTTCTTGCTCAATAATTAGCCACTTCGTTCCTGATGCGATTGCTGTTTTCACGTACCCAGAAATATCGAGAATTCCTTCACCAATAATCGTACTTTCCTTGCTCGTTTTTGATTTATCTTTAATATGGACAAGTGGCACACGATTGCGATATTTTTCAATAAAAGGAATTACTCCGACCCCTGCATACTCTATCCAATAAGTATCTAATTCCGCAATCATCTCAGGTACATTTCCAAGTAAATTTTCTAAGATAATAGCGTCATCTACTTTTTCTAATTCATGGGCATGATTATGATAGCCAAATTGCATTCCAGCTTGTTGGATAGTTTTCGCAATTTCACGTAGTTTTTCCGCAAAAGAAAGCCATTCTTGCTTCGTTTCAAAGTCAGCGTAAGGGCAAATAATGAATTTATTACCTAATTCGCGTTCAAAAACAATCACATCTTCTAATTCTGCTTCAAGCATTTCTTTACTAATATGTGATCCCGCTACTTCTAGTCCAAGTTCAGCTAATTTTGTTTTAATTTCACTGGCAGATTTTCCGTAATAGCCAGCGAATTCCACACCGTCATAACCCATTTCGGCTACTTTTTCTAATGTTCCAAAGAAATCATCTTCACAAGCTTCCTTGACACTCCACAACTGTAACGCTATTTTTGCTTTCATAAAGGCACTTCCTCCTTAATTAAAATAAACTGGTTGACCCGTTTTGGATGATTCATAGATAGCTTCTAAAATTTGTGTTACAACAAGTGCTTGTTCTGGTTTTACTACGGGATCTGTATCATTTATAATCGCTTCTAACCATTGTTCCGCTTCGATTAAAGCAGGGTCATCTCCTGTACCGTCATAAAAATCAACGCCACCTGCTTCTAATTGGATTTTCTTTTCAAACATTTGGCTGTGTGCTTCGCCGTTAATCCGTAAGCCGTCTTCCATATCCGCGCCACCTTCTGTTCCGGATAGAGAAGTTCTCGCTTCGCCAACATCTAAAGTATTAAGCGCCCAACTAGCTTCTAAAACAATCGTTGCGCCGTTTTCCATTGTGATAAAACCAAATGCAGAATCTTCTACAGTAAATTTATTTGGATCCCACGAGCCCCAAGCATTTGCAGCATTTTCTTTCTTAGCAAGTTTATGATAGCTGTTTCCTACTACATATTTTGGTTTATAGTTATCCATCATCCAAAGCGTTAAATCAAGTGCATGTGTACCAATATCAATAAGTGGTCCACCGCCTTGAGCTTCTTCGTCTAGAAATACTCCCCAAGTTGGAACTGCCCGGCGACGAATCGCTTTTGCTTTGGCATAATAGATATCACCTAATTCGCCATTTTCGCATACTTGGTGCAAGTAATCAGAGTCTTTACGGAATCTATTTTGATAACCAATCGTTAGTTTCCTTCCAGTTCGTTCGGAAGCTTCAATCATACTTTTTGCTTCTGCTGTTGTTTTTGCCATTGGTTTTTCGCACATCACGTGTTTACCTGCTTCCATTGCTGCAATAGAAATCTCAGCATGCGAAATATTTGGTGTACAAACATGAATGACATCGATGGATTTGTCTTGAAGTAATTCCATATAGTTTGTGTATACGCTTGCATTTTCCGCACCAAATTCTTTTGCTGCTGCTTCTGCTTTTTCTAAAACGATATCGCAAAAAGCAACCATTTCTGCTTTTTCAGCTTTGAATAAACTTGGCATATGCTTACCGTTTGCAATGCCTCCACAACCAATAATTCCAACTTTCAATGTCATAATAAAAAACCTCCAATAGTTTTGATAGTTACATCATACAAAACTACTAGAGGTAATTCTTCCTATTTTATTGCTTAATTATTCCCGTATATTGTCTTCCGATATTTAAGCGGCGCCACACCCATTGCTCTTTTAAACGCATGATGGAATGTTTTAACACTACTAAATCCGGCTAGTTCAGCCACTTCCGTCACAGGAAATGCTTCATTTAATAACATCCATTTCGCTTTATTCAATCGATAATCATTTAAAAAGGTCACAAAAGTCATGCCTGTATTTCTTTTGAAAAACTTTGTAAAATAATACGTACTAAAACCAGTATAATTCGCTACTTGTTGTAAACTAACTGGCTCTTGATAATGTTTTTCAACATAGGAAAATATCTGATCTAATTTATGCAATGTTTCTTGGGATTTCAACACTGCTTCTTCGGAAATGACACTATCTGGTTGCGTTTTTATTTGCGGAATTTCGCGGTAAATCAGGCCTATAATTGCCAGTAAATCTCCTTTAATAATATAGTGCCTTCCTGATTTTTCATCACTTGATTCAGCATGAATATTCATAATTAACGATTGCATTCTTGAAACTGTCTCATCTGGCCATTCTCTACTTAAATGCGCCATTTCTGTAAGCATTTCGCGTAATGTTTGTGTGTGACCATCCATTTGCATCTCTTCTTGAAATAAACTTAGGTCAAATTGAATCACAATTCGCTCACTACTTGGGGAAGCCAAAAAATAGTGTACATCCCCACCATTAATGATTTGGATTTCGCCTTCTTTTAATTGAATTGGCATATCATTTATCCCTAGATTTAAACTACCTTTTAGTGCATAAATAATTTCAATTTCCTTATGCCAATGTGGATAAACAAGTACTTCTCCTTCATTTACAAAGGAACGAAATGGAAAGGCTTTATTTAATTCTGGAATTTCCAAGTATTCACTCATAGTGGAACTCCTTTTTTTCTTTCATTTTAGCATAAAAAAGAAGACAGCCGTTAGACTATCTTCCTTATTTTATAAAATTAACGATTCATATGGAATTTCATTGAACAATTTTTCAGCATTTAAAACAACTGGTATCTTTGTATTAAGCAGATAACCTTCTTTTTTTAGTTCACTAAGCGTTAAGCTAAGATATTCTCTTGTGATTCCCATAAATTTAGATAAAAAAGTGGTCGATAATTCTTGTGGAATTTGGATATTATTTCCATTCGAAATACCATATTCGTAACCAATCGCAGCAATAACATGTTTTACACGCTCTTTTACTTTGAGTGTATTTAGCAAACAGCGTCGTTGAAGAACCATGATTTCTCTTTTGGATTGATACAGCATAAATTCTTCAATGCTAATGTGCTTTTCTATCATGAAAATAAAAAAATCTCTATCGACAGCAGTAATGACACTAGAGCTTGGTGACAATAATTTAGCTCCAATATTTCGTTTTAAATCCGAGGACATAAAAGAAGAAAAATTGCATACATCCCCATGCTTTAATAACTGATCATATCCTATATAGTCATCTATCTGTGTTCCTTTCATAACGATACCTTTTTCAACAAAATAGATACCTGTTACAAAGTCAACGTCAAACAGTTCATTTTTAGAAAGCTTAATACTCATACTGTGTTTTGCGAAATCCCCAGACTTTTTACAAAAATGAAGGGGAGATGCCATAATTTCGTGCTGTGGTTTTTCTATTGTGTTCATTATAATTCCTCCTCTAAAGTATAATATCATAAAATGAAAATGCCTTAGAGAGCGCATAAATCAAATAAACTAACATTATAGCTAAAAAAGAGGTGTTTTTTTACTATTTTAGTATGAAATATAACTTTTTACGAAAGAAAATTTGTAAATAAGTACTTTTTGTGACAATTTTCTTTGCTTTTTTTTGACGTTTATTTTAACTTTTACACCTTTTACAACCATAAACCCAATATATATTAAGTTTTTGTTATTTTAGAGTAAGTCGATTTTTTTTATGACCCATGGTTTATGACTATCATCCAAAATCCCTTCTTTTCGCAGTTTCAAAACGATAATATTCGTGTATTCGCGAGTAGTATTTGCATATTGAGCCAAAATCGAATTATTTATTTCATCGGGCAAGATATATTCTTTTTCTTTTGTAACGCGTCCCATATAAAGCCCAATATCTTTCAAACAGGCTCTAATACGTAATTCTTTTTTCATAAAAGTCCGTTTGCTCGCTTTAAAATAAATTTTTCTCGTATAAAGTAAGTTTGATAACAGGTATTTTGCTTTTTGACCAGAATTATCCAAAACACGTTCGACAAAATCCGGATCGAGCACCCAACAATGCACTTCTGTTAAACTACGCAAAAAAGCATCTTCTGGCTCTTCTTTAATAATAGGTATTAAATTGATGGCCACCTCATTACCAATAAAAGTAATGATCCCTGAATCACCAAAGTCATTTTGAAGACAATAAGCGAAATAACCACTTTCGACTAAGTAAATTTTGAAACCGCTCGAATCATTCATTTTAATTTCTTGACCTTTAGGAAGGACTTCTTGGTAACAATAATCATAAAAATCATATTCTTTTTTTAATAACTGTAGCAATGATTTTGTCGTTGTTTCTCTGAAAATCTCTTCATCTGATTGCATTTTTCTATCATCCTCTCCTTTTAAAGATAAAAAAAACTGCAGAAAAAGTTTCTTCTGCAAGTTCTCTATTAGTTGAAATATGGATTAGTTTTTTTCTCATGGCCTATCGTTGTTACATCACCGTGTCCTGAGTACGCAGGGAGTTCGTCTGGAAGGACAAATAACTCTGTTTTAATACTATTAATCAATGTGTCAAAATCACCTGTATAAAGGTCTGTACGCCCTATACTACCTCTGAACAACGCGTCCCCAACCACTACAAATTCATCAAAAATAAAACTAACACTGCCAATCGAATGACCTGGCGTTGGCACGACTTTAAAAATAAAACCTTCTATATTATAATCACCTAAAGTGAACTCATATTCAGCAGGTTCGGCAATAATTGCTTTTCCCGAGACATGTGCCGATAGGTTTAAATCAGGATTTGAAAGCCATTCTTGTTCAAGCGGACTGACATATACGGGAATATGATAAGTTGTCCGAATCTCTTCTAAAGCACCAATATGATCATAATGGCAGTGTGTTAATAAAATTGCTACCGGCTTCACATCTAATTTTGTGATTTCAGCTTTGATTTTACTAGCTTCGTCACCCGGATCAACAATCAGCGCTAAATTATCTTGATAAATAATATAACAATTTTCTTGGATTATTCCTGTTATAATTCGTTTGATTTTTGCCATTTTATTTCCGCCTTTCTTCACAATCATCATTATACCGAAAAAGAAGCTATACTGCCATTAATATTCCTTGTTTGTATTCACTTCCGAGATATACTACAATGAAGAAAGAAGTTTAAAAGGAGGAATAAAAATGACTACAAAAATGTTACATACATGTATTCGCGTAAAAAACCTAACAGAATCCATTGCTTTTTATGAAAAAGCATTAGGACTAAAAGAGGTTCGTCGTAAAGACTTTCCAGATTTTGAGTTTACTCTAGTTTATATGGCGTTTGAAGAAGGCGGCTTTGAATTAGAACTTACTTATAATTATGACCAAAAAGAAGCTTACGATTTAGGAAATGGTTATGGTCATTTAGCTGTTGGGGTTCCTGATGTCCGCTCCCTTCTAAAAGAACACCAAGAAGCTGGCTATACAGTAACAGATTTAAAAGGACTTCCGGGTGAAGATCCATTCTATTATTTCCTTACAGATCCAGATGGTTATAAAACAGAAATCATTCAAGATGGCGCTTTATAATTAGAAATAGAACTGGAGACTTTTAATGATAAAATATTTCATTATTATTTTAATCGCACTAGCAATTAATGGGATTAGTTTTCTATTTCATAATGATATAGCTAATCTTATCGCTGTTATTATTACAGCTGTCTTACTCGTTTATTTAATGGTAGACTTGACCAAAATGTATCGCCGCAAATAAAAAAAACCAGCAAAATCTAATTGATTGAACCGACCCCCGAAAGTTAGACCAAAAATCTAACTTTTGGAGGTCGGTATTTTTATGGCAAAATATAGTTCTGAATTGAAGTTAAAGATAGTGCAAGAATATCTTGGCAAGAAAGGTGGTTATACCTATCTAGCGAAAAAACATGGTATTAAAACGGTGCAGCAAGTTCAGAAATGGGTGAACGCTTATCAACAATTCGGTATGGAAGGACTTTTACGAAAGCAGAAAAATACACATTATTCTTTTCAAGCGAAGTTAAATGCGATAGAGTTATATCAAACAAGGGAGCTATCCTATCGTGAAATTGCTAACCAAATTGGTCTCAATAATCCTGCATTAATCGCTAGTTGGATGAAAAAATTTCGGGAAGACGGGGTAGATGGGCTCTCCAAAACGAAAGGACGACCACCAAAAATGGATGCTAAAAAAAGAAAGAAATCTGTACAGGATAACCTCACTCAGCTTGAAAAGCTAGAGAAAGAGAATCGCATGTTAAAAATAGAGCTCTCTTATTTAAAGGAGTTGAGGAGGCTGCGTTTAGAGGACGAACGCAAAATGAGCGAATTGCACGAGTCATTCACAGCCTCCGAAGACGCTTCCGATTAACTGAAATCTTAGAAACCCTTCGGTTTCCTAAATCTACCTATATGTATTGGCAAAAGCATTTGAATAGAGAAAATCCGACAGAAGAAGTAGAGAATGAATTAAAAGCTATTCGTCAAGCACATCCTAATTATGGCTATAGACGAATGACACAAGAACTGAAACGTCGCGGCTTCCAAATAAATAAAAAGAAAGTGCAACGCTTAATTCAAAAATTGAGATTACAAGTCCAATCATTCACCCGTAAATCTCGAAAGTATAACTCCTATAGAGGAAATGTAGGGAAAACGGCTAAAAATCTCGTAAAAAGACACTTTTATACTGCTATACCTCATCAAAAGATAACCACAGATACGACAGAGTTTAAATATGTTGAAACAGATTCATCTGGTATACTTCGGCAGAAGAAAATGTATCTAAATCCATTTATGGATTTGTATAACAGCGAAATTATTAGCTATACTATCTCTGAACGCCCTACTGCTCAAGCAATTATGACTGGCCTGGAAGAGTCCATAAAGCAAACGAGTGACTGTCCTTACCGCCGAACTTTTCATTCAGATCAAGGTTGGGCTTATCAAATGACTGCTTATAGTTCCGCCTTAAAAAAACATCGTATTTTTCAAAGTATGTCTCGAAAAGGAAATTGTTTAGATAATTCTCCCATGGAGAATTTCTTCGGTCTTCTCAAGCAAGAAATATATTATGGCAAGATTTATTCTAATTACCATGAGCTGAAGCAAGCTATTAAAAATTATATTCACTATTATAATCAATATCGTATGAAAGAAAAACTTCATTGGCAAAGCCCTATTGAATTTCGAAAAAATCAATTATTAATAGCACAAAAATAGAGTGGAAAAAATCCACTCTACAAATTGTCCAACTTTTGGGGGTCACTACAGATTCTGCTGGTTTTTTTCTATTATTGAATGACTAAATTGCTTGCAACTTGCTTGGACTCTTTCATAAGGTTTTCAATAATATCACTTGTGGAACGAATTTCCGTTAACATTCCACAAATTTGGCCGGCCATAACGGAGCCATTTTCAACGTCTCCTTCATGAACTGCTTTTCTAAGAGAACCGAGTGTTAATTCTTCTAACTTATCTCTTGAAGCATTCTCGTTTTCTAACTCAACATATTTTTTAATCATTGGGTTTTTAATGCTTCTAACCGGGGCACCATTTCGACGTCCAGTGACAGTTGTACTTGTATCCGTCGCATCAAGGACTGCTTGTTTAAAACTTGCTGGAACAGGACATTCCTCGGCAACAAGGAAAAGTGTACCAATCTGGACACCACTTGCGCCTAACGCATAAACAGCTGCCATGCCGTGACCATCTGCAATTCCTCCCGCTGCAATAACAGGAATATTTACTGCCGATACAACTTGACGCACTAAAGCCATTGTGGTTGTTTCTCCAACATGTCCACCAGCTTCCGTACCTTCTGCAACGACTGCATCCACACCGATTTCTTCCATTTTTTGAGCGATTTTCACAGAAGGTATAACTGCAATTACTTTGATGCCTGCTGCTTTAAATTTTTCCATAAATGGTTTTGGAGTCCCTGCGCCAGTTGTGACTACACGTACATCTTCCTCAATAATAACGTCTACAAGTTCTGGACAATTAGGCATCATTAGCATGATATTGACAGCGAACGGTTTCGTTGTTTTTTCTTTACAGAGACGGATTTGTTCTCTTAGAGTATCTGCGGACATTCCACCCGAGGCGATAATACCAAGACCTCCTGCATTTGATACAGCAGAAGCTAATTCATATGTGGCAATTTGTGCCATTGCTCCTTGTAAAATTGGATATTTAATTTGTAGCATTTCAGTTAAATTCATTTTCTTTTCTCCTCTCTAATTTTATGCTAATTCTTTGGATGGTTGTTTTTTCTCACGTAATTTATAAACAATATTGATACAAAGACCTACAGCCGCAAGAGCGATTGCTATATAAAAAGCTTGTGTAAAGTCGCCACCATTTTGACCTGCGATTTGCGCGGCCATTTTTGGTGCAAAAAAAGCTGCTGTGGAATAGCCAATGAACACAATTCCATAGTTGACGCCTTGATTTTTCGGACCATAATTCTCCATGACAATCGATGGAAAAACACCCATTGTCCCACCAAAACAAAGCCCAAGTCCAATGATTCCGATAACAAATCCCACAACAGATTGAAGTGTTGCAAGCGCTAATAGAGATATGGCGATAACTGTATAAATAATCATTAATGTATTGGATCTTCCTAAACGGTCAGATACAGCCCCCCAAACTACACGCCCTAAACAGTTGCTTAGCGAGTAAATACTAACATAAGCAGCAGCCGATGCAGCTGTTAAACCGAACATATTTTGACCAATTAATGAAGCATTAGAAGCAATCATTAGACCTGAAAACGCACCAATACCTAACATCAAAAGAATCAGATAAAAAGTTACTGTGCGAACCATTCCAGTCCAAGGTACATTTACCATTCCCGCTGCATTTCCTGCTGGCGGTGTCCACCCTTTTGGCGTATAACCAGCTGGTGCAACGCGAATAAGGAAACTACATCCAATGACAACTGCGATATAAACAGCTCCCATAATTTTAAATGCCGTCATTACGTTATACGTTTCAATTAAATGATTCGCAATAGGTGCTGCAATAATAGTCGCTCCACCCATTCCCGCTGTAATAAGTCCAGAAGCAAGACCACGTTTATCTGGAAAAAGACGAATCGTGTTACTAAGACATCCTGAGTATGCAAATCCTTGACCAAGACCAGCTAGAACACCATAAGATAAATAAAGCATGGTAGTAGAAGTAGCAAAACCAGTTAATGCAAAACCAAGCCCAAACAATATTCCACCAATTAAAATCGCCCATTTGGCTTTCCCTTTATCCGTTAAAATCCCGCCTAAAATAGTTGGAATTGGTCCAATTGCTGCATTAATTGTAAATGCCATCATCACTTGCGGAATAGTCCAACCATGAGCCGCGCTAAGTGGTCCTGCAAATACACTAAACGCATATACCGCGCCTGTACAAAGCAACACCCCGACAGAACCAATCAAGACTCCCCAACGATTTATTTCTTTTGTCATATTGTTACTCCCTTTCTTGTTTGTTTTTCAATAATCGTTTTTAAACCGCCCCATTTTTCGCTAAAAATACCACTATCCATTACTTTCAAATCACTCGCAATAATTGGTTCAAATTCCATTTGACCAAGCACATCTTTTTCTAAATCGATACCTGGCGCAATTTCCGTTAGAATCATTTTGCCATTTTCTAAACGAAATACGGCGCGTTCTGTGACATATAGAATAATTTGGTCAGTAGTCGAAGCATATTCACCGCTGAATGTGATTTGTTGAACTTGTTTGATAAACTTTTTAGCTTTTCCTTCTTGTAAAATCTCTAATTTCCCATCAGCTACACGCGTTTTTAAACCACCTGCTGTAAAAGTTCCAGCAAAGATTAATTTTTTCGCAGATTGGGAAATATTAATAAAACCACCACAACCAGCAACTCTGGAACCAAACTTGCTGACATTCACATTACCAGATTCGTCTGTTTGCGCCAGCCCAAGCACCGATAAATCAAGTCCACCACCATCATAAAAATCAAACTGTGAGTGATGATCAACAATCGCTTCACTATTATAGGCATGGCCAAAATCTGCTAAACCTGCTGGTACTCCGCCAACAGAACCCGCTTCGGTTGTTAGAATTAGTTGGTCACTTACACCTTCCTCTGCTGCAACTGTAGATACGTTCACCGGAATTCCCACGCCTAAATTTAAAATAGTTTGTGGTTCTAGTTCTGCTGCTGACCGACGAGCGATTACTTTACGATCATCTAATTCAAGAGGTTCAATATCACCAAGCGGCACTTGAATATGACCTGAAAATGCTGGGTTATATTGTGTGTTTTCCGTTTGGAAATGATTTTCCGGCTCCGAAATAATGATATGATCCACTAAAATCCCGGGAACACGAACATCTTTCGGATTAAGCGATCCTTTTTTGGCAACAGACTCTACTTGAGCAATAACAATTCCACCTGAATTTCGAACTGCTTGTGCAATTGGTAAGACTTCCATATGTAAGCCTTCTTTTTCTAATGTTAAATTACCAAATTCATCCGCAACCGTTCCACGAATAAGCGCAACTTGAATCGGAAAACTTGGGTAAAATAACCACTCTTCGCCATGAATCGTTAATAATTCTACTAAATCATCCTTGGAACTTGCAGACATTTTGGCACCTTCAATTCGCGGATCAACAAAAGTCCCCATACCAATTTTGGTAATAACACCAGGACGCTTAGCTGCAATTTCACGATAAAGCTGTGTAATAATACCTTGAGGCAAATTGTATGCTTCACATTTATCTTCCTCAATTAAGGTTGCCATTTTAGGAGAGGCAATAGCAATTCCTCCAATCCAACGTTTAATTAAACCTTCATGTCCCCAGTGGCTCATACCTTTTTCCCTACGATCACCAAGGGCACTAGCATGCATGACCGTCAAATTACGCGGAGCTCCTTCTTCTAAAAAACGCTTTTCAACCGCGATAGCCATTTCTTCGTTGACACAAGCTAATCCGAAACCGCTCAAAGCAACAGTATCCCCATCCTTTATTAATTTCGCTGCTTCACTTGCTTTTATTACTTTTGACAAATTCCTCACTCCTTCTTGTTCAATAATTCACATATATTTGTAATGATACGCACTTACTTATAAAGCAATTTCCGTGCCAACATAGGAAATGGCTGTTTAACAGCGTTTCTAAAATCCCTTCTTTTTTATTGTCGCAAAAAGGCGACACTTCCCTCTATGCTTTTCACTAATTTTGTCGTAAAAATACAACAAAAAAAACCTAATCAATAATTACTGATTAGGTTCTCTAATGAATTGCTTTTAGTTTTCGATATAAAACAGAACGATGAATTCCAAGCGTATTTGCTGCTTTCGTTACGTTTCCATCACTTTCCTCTAGCACGCGAAGTATAAAGTGTTTTTCCACATCCTGTAAATAATCTTTCAAGTAAAGTGATTCTTTTTTTGTTTGTTCTTTAAAATGTAAATCAAGCGCAAAATCGTCTGTTTCTGTGATTTTTACTTCCTTATTTCCAGACATAACAACCAATCGTTCAATCTGGTTTCTAAGTTCACGGACGTTTCCAGGCCAGTTATATGAAAGTAACTCTTTTGTCTTATCGCCACTTAACTGGAAATTTTTTTGATACTTCTGATTAAATTTTTGAATAAATTGGCGTGCTAATCCAATAATATCTTGTGGGCGTTCTCTTAGTGCAGGAATATGGACCGGCACCACATTAATTCGATAATATAAATCACGCCTAAATGTTCCTTTTTCGACCATTTCACCAAGATTCCGATTCGTTGCAGAAATAAGCCGAAAATGGCGCTTTGTTTCAGTTGTTGAGCCTAACCTTCTTACTTCACCAGTTTCAAGAACTCGAAGCATTTTTGCTTGTAACTCTAGTGGCATTTCAGAAATTTCGTCTAGAAACAATGTGCCACCATCAGCCAGTTCAAGCATTCCCGGTTTTTCAATATCTGCACCAGTAAAAGAGCCTTTTTCATGACCAAAAAGTTCTGATTCGAATAATGCTTTTGGAATTGCCGCACAGTTAATCGAAATGAATGGACCAGCAGCTTGTTCGCTTTTTTCATGAATATAACGGGATAATACTTCCTTACCAGTACCAGATTCACCATATAATAAAACTTTACTATCAAATGGAGCAATTTGGTTGCAGACCCGAACAATTTGCTTCATTGCTACACTTTCTGCTACTACAACAGTGCCTTCATTTTCTTTATAATCTTCCAGAAGAAGTGATTCGCTATTACCTGATATTGCTTCTCCGCGCCATGTTTTAAAGCTATCTGGTTGTGTTTCGTCAGACATGGTAACTACTAAATGTACCGTACCATCCGGATACAAAATTGGTGTTGAGGTAGAACGAATACTAAAACCCTTCTTCGTATTAATTACTTTTGTTTTCTTTTGTTTTGTCCGAATTGCTTCAAGCGTAACAGAATCATTATAAACTCCGTCTTCAACTAAGTCCCTCACATTACAACGAAGTAATTCTTCCAGGGACATTCCGACTGTCAGTGCAGTAAACTTATTAGAAATTAAAATATTTCCATCTGCATCTGTAACAAAAAGTGTTGTCGGCATATCTTTGTTTAATTCGCCAAATGACTGTACTCCCAGCAAGTTATCCATTAAGTCAAACATTAATAGCTCATCCTTTTGGACTAGTTCCCTAGTTATTTGCTCATCATTACACAATCTATTATAACATAAGAAACCCTCTAGAAGTACTCGTTTTTTTGCGACAAATCAGATTCTGTCTGCTACACAAACACGATTTCTACCAGTTAATTTTGCTTTATATAATGCTTCGTCCGCCGCTTTAAATAATCCTTCACTTGTACTCGCTCCATCTGTACAACTACTAACTCCAATTGAAATAGTTATCTTTACAGTTTGGCCGTCCGGAATTCGAAAATCATACTCTTCTGTTTCTTTTCTAATTTTTTCAGCAAAATAATTCCCTTCATCTATGAAACAATCAAGTAAAACGATAGAAAACTCTTCACCACCATTTCTAAATGCTTCCGAACCATCTGCTGTATTTCCTTTTAAAATAATGGCAAGTTGTTTTAAAATGGCATCTCCAGCATCATGACCATATGTATCATTGATATTTTTAAAATAATCAATATCTATTAACATTAAAGTGACCTGTCTACTTCCATCATCCATCACATGATTTATTTTTTCATCAAATTGCCTTACGTTAGATAATTTTGTTAAATAGTCTAGTGTAGAATCTTGTTCATACTTTTGAAATAGCTGCTTGGATTTAATCATGTTACTCATCAAGCCAGCTGAAATAGCGCCAATTACAAGTGCAATGGACACAAACATAAACATATTAAACCAATAGTTTGGCTCGCTTGCTAGAATTAAATGTAAATTAATAACTACTAACCCACTTGCGATGATATTTAAAACGAAAACGCCCCAAATTTTGTATTTCTCTAAGCGTTTACTAAGAACCGCTGTTATGATACCGATAAGCAACATTACGACTGCAGCCATCACTGCTGCATTACTCACAGAAAGCAAAAATCGTGAGGCTACAATAATAATAGCTGAAACAATTGCCGGAATTGGTCCGCCGTAAAATCCCACCATAATAATTGGAATATGCCTTAAATCTACAATCACATTATTAGAGATTGGAATCCCAAAAAGCATTAGTGCAAAACCAAGGAGCCCTGCCCACACACCTATTCCTATTTTTCGATTAGTTGATAATTCTTTTGTAATTGGTTCTTTATAAACTAAAGAAATAATATAAAAACCTGCAAGTAATAATGCTGCATTACTTACCAATTGTTCTACCAAAAAGCACCCCGCCTTTCACTATGTTACTCAATACCCGCTTGTGCTCACAAATATTCATTCTTTTTATAAGTGAGGACATAAAATTATTACGGTTCAAAGAAATTTATCCTTCTATTTTCTCATAAAAAATCCGCAAATGAAAATAATTATCTCGATAGGAATAAAACAACTCAAATAATAGTTTAAGTTATCCACTTTCCTGTACTTTAATAAGTCTCATGTAAAAAAATCAAACACTGTAATCCTTACATATTTGTTATATTGTTTTCTTGCTTTGTAACTTGAATCGAGGGCTTACTCATGTTTAACTTGCTATAATTAAGTCATATAAGAAAGGTGTGTTGATTATGAATGATCATCGAATTTTAAATGCTTTAAGTTACTTTAGTATTCTTTTTGCACCCATTATCGTACCGGTGTTGATTTGGATTTTCGCTAAATCCGAGGAAGTTACACATCATGCCAAAGTTGCTTTATTAACTCATATTATACCAACAATTGCTGGTTTCATTTGCTTCTCTAGTGTATTTATGACTACTTTGGTAAATGGTGGTTTGCTAGCTAATATGTCTCTTTTCGTTACAGGTAGCTTGTTTGTAATTACCTTAATCTCTATTATCGGATTGTTTATTTTTAATATTGTCCGTGGTATTCAAATGTTATGTGCAAAAACAGAAGAAGATATTTGGATTTAAATAAAAATCCGTTATCCTAAATTTTCAGGATAACGGATTTTTTTGTTTTATTTGCTCACTTTTTTTGTTTTTCTTAATAAGAAGATTCCAACTACACTAGCAAATAAACCGGTAAAAATCACGCCATATGGGAATTCATCTCCCGTTGAAGGAAGCTTATTTCCTTTTTCAACCGTTGCTGGTTTTTTGGACGGACTTATAGGTTTAGTTGGTGTTACAGGTTTCGCTTTGGTAACTGGTTTAGTTGGTTTTTTAGGATCAACTATAGTTGGAGTTTCGTTTTTCTCATATACAAAAGTGACTTTCTGATCTATTTCTTTATATATCCCCAGTTTATTCATTGGATCTTTTAGTAATTTATAACCTTTAATTTCTTTTGCTTTAGTTATATATTTATTACCAATAAGACCTGTATGAATCTCTTCGGCTGCTAATTTATTTCCTTTTGTATCAACAAATTCAGCTATTACTTTGCCACTTACAACTGTTTTAATATTTGTTTTTACTACTTGAAGAGCTTCCTTTTGATTAAAAGTGATTTTCACGTCTACTGGAGCAGTATCTAATTCGTATCCTGTTGGCGCTTTATCTCGATTAACTGATAATTACCAGGAGCTAAATTATTTATCTCCAGTTTTCCAGATTCATCAGTGGATAGATTTTCTTGTACATTATTACCCTCATCTATTAATTTGAAAACAGCATTAGCCAGAGGAGCTTTGGTTTGTCCATCTGTTTTAGTTAAAACTACAGAACCAGTCGACATTGTGTTTGTTTTAGTTACTTGTATAGTTTCTACTTGATTAAACTCAATGGTGAATTCTACTGGTGCGTCATCAAGTTCATAACCAGTTGGTGCTTTGGTTTCTACTAACTTGTAATCGCCTGGCGCTAGCCCTGCTACTTCTAGTTTTCCGTCAGCATCAGTTGTTAAGTTTTCTTTCAATTTAGTACCATCAGCAGATTGCAATTCAAATTCTGCTCCAGATAGAGCGGCTTTGGTTTCGCTATCTTCTTTTGTAAGAATTACGCTTCCAGTTTTTGCTGTATTATCTTTGGTTACAACTGTAGCTGCACTTTGATTAAACTCAATAGTAAATTCTACTGGTGTGGCATCAAGAATATAACCAGTTGGTGCTTTAGTTTCTACAAACTTGTAATCGCCTGGTGCCAAATCGTTAACTTCAATTTTACCATCTGCATTAGATTCTAAATGCTCAGCTACTTGTGTGCCATCAGCAGTTTGTAATTCAAATTCTGCTCCGGATAGAGCAGCTTTACTTACACTGTCTTCTTTTACGAGAACCACACTTCCGGTTTGTTTTGTATTTTCGATGGTGACACTTGTCGTTAGTCCATCTGCTCCAATAGTGATTTCTTTCCCATCTTTGTACTCGTCACTAATAGTGTATCCAGTTGGCGCTTCTGTTTCGACAAGTTTATATTTCCCGGATTGAAGACTATCCATAACGATTTTACCTTCTGAATCTGTTGTTGCTTCTTGTCCAGCTTTTTCTCCTTCAAGCGTGTATAGCTGGAATTTAGCACCTGTTAGTTTTTTCGTATTATCTTCTTTATCCACTTTTGTAATTTCAAGTGAACCGACTGTTGCCATTCCGCTTCCACTACCAATGGTAAATGCAGGTGATGCGCTAGCTGTTCTTGATTTGTAAGTCATTGGAAGACTCCCATAATCAGGTGAAGAAGTAGTTGCCGTGTTACTGATTAATCCTGACATCAAACTAACCGTACTATAAGTTACTTTGATTGGCGCAGTTGCTTTATAATCTTTAAATTGTATAGTGAAATTATTATCAGTATAAGTTATATCATAATTTTTTGAGTCAATATCTTCACCAGTTGATTCATTCATTACTTTAAAGCTACTTTTCACTAATTGAGCCCCAGTGGTCCCAGTTTTCATAGTATCAGTGATTGTTGGGTTATTAATCGGACGATCTGGTGAAATGTTGCTAAGTGTTACATTCCAATTAACTTTATTATCGTATGTAGGATCTATAGAAGCTGTTTTTGTCATTGCATTAAAAAGTTTGCTCGCATATGCTCGGTAAGTGTATGATTTTTCATCTGTACCATTATCAGTTATTTTTGCGGTATTTTGAACATAATTATAAAAATACCAATTTTCATTTGGTTTAGTGCTGTATTTAATAAATACTCGAGAGTTCTCTAAATTGGCAAATTCTAAATGTAAATTAGTATCTGTAGCCTCCACTTTGGTTGGATAGTTTTTATCCCCTGTTTTGGCTAGTACTCCAGTGGAATTTAAAGGAACATATAAATTCATCATTTCATTAGATGAGGCCACATTCCGATATTGTAAAGAACCTTCTACATAAGTTAATCCTGTTGGAATAGCATCGTCAAAAATTAGTTTTTCATAGTTTTTCGCCATTGCATTGACTGAAACAATCCAATCAATATTACCGGTTGTTGAATTGTAAGAACCGTATTTTCCGCCATTAGTCATCATGTTTGGATCTGGGGTCATAGATGCAGTTACTTCATCTACATATTTAATTGTTCCACCATCATGGTAAGAAATCGATGCTTTATTATCAATTGTTTTTGTGACATCAGACAAATCAATATTTGTAACAAAATCTACAACAATTTTTTTATTAGTAGAAGCATAATCACCAATAAGTTGTATAAAAAATCCTGCTGGTGTGATGTCTTTATCTATTGTGAAATCTTTTCCTTCTGTGAGTAAAACACTGTTCGTATTATCTGTATAAGCACGGACTGTGTAGCTCTTTAAACTTTTTACCCCTGTGGAAAATTCATCAGTAATATTAAGATTTCCCATAGTGATTCTGTCTGAGTTAGCAGTTATTTTCCATGTCATTGTGTTATTAAAGTAATCAATACTACCTGCTTCTTTTTTTAGTAAATCAGGTTGAATCGCAATCGTTGCGTCAGCTGAAACACCATTTTCATCAGTAATTTCATTTTTAATTTTACGATCACTGAAATCCGTAATTTTCGTGGAATAAGTGATTTCATAGGCGTTTGTATTGGTATTTTTATATGTTAAATTAAAATTCCCATTCGCCGAGATATTGGAAGTTGTCCAGTCACTTGACGCATCACTTCCGACAATTGGAGAGCCATTAGTTGCATTAAAAGTCACTCGTTTAATTTTAAGAGAATCTGCTACATACTCCACATCACTATCCGCAAGAACATCGGTTAGAACAGTTGTAGGGGATATTTCATCTTGATCATAGTTAAAATTTATTGTCCAATCGATACTTTGAGTAGAACCATTGTAACTAGCTTTTTTCACTAGATGTTTATAATTAGTCATCGTCAAGTAAATGTAATCTGATTTACTAGATAATGCTCCCGAATCCCCTACTGTTGTTGCCTGAGTAGACATATAGGAAAGAGAATCACTTGGTTTATTAATTGTGCGGTCATAGGTTACTTGATAGCCTTTCCCAGCTAATCCATTATTTAACGAAACTGTTAATTCAGTTCCAGCGTAAGTTAATGTATAGTCAGTGCCTTCTACAAGCAAACTTTTGGTACCAATAAAAGTTCCGCCAGCACTTACATTACTCGAATATACTTTAATACTATCTCTATCAATGGTCGTTGTTCCACCTGAAGTATAATCAACCAGTTTAAGTTCACCTTTGGCATCTTGCTCTTTTGTTAAATTAAACTTCGCATCCACTTGCCCTTTCGTAGGATTAACTACGCCTGGATTCGCTGTAAGACTCACTGTTGTTGGATAGTTAACAACTGGAATTACTTCTATATGATAAATCGTATCTTTTCCAGCCGTTTTAAAGACTACATCTTGTACTGTTTCTTCTGTTGCTGTAAATACTTTGAAAGCAGTACTTATATTAACGTTATAATCACCTTCTTGAACACCATCTTTTAGAAAAGTGATTGTTAGTTCACGCGTAGTCACATCAAGAGACCATTCCGCTTCTGTTGAAGGTGAAAAATTTCCACTTAAATTTTTATTCCCAAAGTTAAAAGCGTCAGGCAATACAGTTGTAAAAGTATCTCCCGCTTTATAATTCTTGCCCGTGAAAGCAAAATTCATATTTAATACAACACCACTACCATTTTCAATACGATCTGATGTATTTATTTCATCCCCATTACCATCTTTCAGTGTTACGCTATTGAAGATATTTTCAGTAATGACAGATTTCAGATTAGTATTTTGAACTGATTTCCCTGCTGGAACGGTTGTATCTTTTGTTGTGTCTTTCGTTGTGTCTTGTTGAGCTTCTTTTTGAACATCTTTCTTCGTTTCTTCTTTTGCCGAAACCGAAGTAATCACTGTTTCTTTTTCAGTTAATGTTACGGTGTACGCTTTTTCATCTAAAGTATAGCCTGGTGCTGCTGTCTTCTCTTTAACTAAATAATCTCCTGGTGAAAGTGAATCGAGAGTTCCTTCCCCATTTGAATTTATAGCTACATTTTCGACTGCTTCTGTTTCTTTATTCTTCACTTCAAAAGTTGAACCATTAATCTTCTCTTTCGTATCTTTATCTTCTTTTATAATTTTTAAAGTTGCCTTTACATTCTCATCATTTGTTATTGTCGCCAAAACAGGTGAAACATTTTGGAACATTAATAATCCGATAATCGTTGCAATAGCAATCTTTTTCCATTGCTTAAATTTTTTCACTACTTATTGTCCTCCTATAAACTAATTTGCATAACATACATGCCTTGTAAACTTGTACCAACCATTCTTTCACAAAAATATACTTATTAAAAAATGAATCAAAATCAACTAAAATACTATTAAATTTACTTTTTACGCATGATTATAAAAGCACCAGAAAGAAAAATCATTCCTAAAGTAAACCATCTGAATCCTCTTTCTGAATCACCTGTTTGAGGTAGTTTTTTAGTGTTTTTTATTTCATGTGTACCCTCCGATGAATGTATAGAAAAAATACGTTCTTTATCATAAACATAAGTCACAGTTTGTACTGAATCCGAGAATTTCCCTACAGCATTTTTGGGTTTTTTGTATAATTTATATCCTGTTATTTTTTTAGCTGTAGTTGTATAATTTGTATTTAATTTCCCAGTCAATACAACGGAATCAGTTAATTTTTCACCTTTTTTATCTACATAATCGACAATCACCTGTCCATCATTCACTTTTTGATAAATAAAAGTTACTGTTTGCGCTTGTTCATTAAAAGTACCCTTCACATTTGCAGGTGTTTTTACTAAGGTATAATCTTTAATTTCTTTCTGTTTTGCAGTGAATGCTTCTCCGTAATTTCCTGTTAGAATTTCTGATGGAGCGATTTGTTTATTGTTTTGATCCATATGACGAACCGTAACCGGGCCTACACTATCGTTTAGCGCAACACCTACTTGTGCTGGTTCAATGGCTTGAGAATTGTTCACTGTAATTGCAAAAGAATTCCATGCAGCTCGCTTTTCTTTCTTTGTTTTTTGATTTAAAAGAGCTTGATCCACTTGATTTTTCTTTGGTGTTTTTAAATCAAATTGAATCTTCATAGATTGTCCTTTTATCCACTCAGCAGACTCTTTTAATTCTATTTTGAAAGCATGTATTTTTGACCAATCTGTTACTTCGGATGCGTTTAGCCAATCTGCTTCTACTGCATCCACATTGTCAACTAAAGGTGCTGCACCCTGTGGATAAATCGTGTGTTTATCTAAAACACCAGACAGTTTTGGATTTTTAGTTGTACTATAAGTAACATCGACCTTGTTTTTCCATTCATTTGGAACATTTATTTCTTTCGTTAAAGCAAGGTCAAACATACTACCACGTTTGCTGTTATCTGTAATTCCAACGTCGTCCCCACTTGGTAAAACATCTATCAATACCATGTTAGAAACTTTCTTGTCTGATTCATTTTCAAGTGCTAATTGGTAAGATACCATTGAATCCGTTGTGGCATTTGCCATGGAACTATATTGTTTATCTCGATTACCTTTAACCGTCTTACTAATTTTTAAATAGTTATTTGTATTCAAAATGTAATGATTTCCAGCAGTGATTCTAGCTTCCTCAGAGTCGCCATTTTGGTTAATATCATTCGTATCAATTTCTATGCGCGTATCCGATATACTTTCCGTTCCAGTCACTTCTGGAACATTAAAATCCTTATCTTTCAAGAAACCAAACATCTCAACAGTCATATTACTTGGTGCTTCTTTTGATACAATTACATTAATTTTTGCAGACAGTTTCTCCGCAGGTAAAAGTGTCTTTTTATCCCAAACGACTTTCAGCAATTGACGTCCTGAATTTTGATAATTATCCTTCAAAACACTTACTTTAAATCCATTTTGGTCCGTTTTTGCCATTTTCACTCCCGATGGTAAAAGAACACTAGATTCAAAAGGACCTGTAAGCCTTGAAATTGATGCTTTGTTACTTTCTAAATTTACGGTAATGGAATTATCGCCTGTATTAATTAAGTTCCCATCCGTATCATCAAATGTAACTGCTCCTTGGACAAATTTATTTTTCCCAGTTGGTTGCGGAATAATTTGCGCCGTCCGGTCACCAGCATAGTTTTTCCATGCTTCTGGCCAAGGATTTGTATCATTAAAATAATGAACATAGTCTTGGCTATCCGCACCATACATATTAATTTGTGCGCTATTTCTAACTTCGCCTACATAACCATCCTTTACAGTTGTATAAAAAGATAAATGTGCTCCATACATTCCCGCTGGTGCATATGTGAAATGAAGCCACACTTTACTCACATGTTTATCATCTGGAATGCCTAATTCTTTCCGTGTATACATTTTACTTAGTTCGACATTTTCTTTTAGTGTTGTCCATTCTGTATCTCCGTCATATTTCACAAGTAAATTATATTTTGGTGATTTTTTTAATTCAGCCCAACCTGGATAACTATTATTAGGTTTAAAATAAAAATCACCACTACGGAAATATTCCAAATCTAAATTATCATCAATATTGTAGTAAGCATCATAGTACAAAAAATCATACCAAGGTGAATCATTCATTGCCGAGTTTAGCATCAAACTAAAGCCAAGTTTCGCTGTATCATATACTTTTATATCCGGATTCCCGGTTGTCGTGGCAACTCCCCAGTTCGCATCCACTGGTCCCCTATGAGCTGGTGCGTAAACACTTCCAATTGTTGGAGGAATGGTCGATGGGTCGTTTGCTGAAACAGATACAGAAGCATTTGCTTTATCGATAATACTATCACTTAAAGTAATAAAGTTAGTGGTTGCTATCGCTTTATTTTCCACAGTTGTAAAATTCGGTATTGTTGTTTGGAAGAACGTTCTAATTTGGAAAGTTTTGTTAAGTAGACTAGTTGCTTTTTCTTGTTCCAAATATGTAGGTGCTGCTAATTCCCAAGTTAGTTTTTGTCCTTCGATTTTTGTTGGTTCTGGTGTATCGCCTGCTACGCCCAAATAATCCAAATTATCGGCTAATGTATACTCGATAATAATCTTCTTTCCTTCCTCAATAAAAAGGCTACCAGTAGATTTTTTAGGGATATTTAAATTGAACGACCAGATTCCAACGTCCCCTTGACTAGGATTATGATTCACGCTATTTTCTACACTAGTAAAATCATTTGATAAAGCCGTTGTTGCGGTAGCGTTAACACTAGTTTCCGCTTGTTCTGTTACTTTTTCGGATAAGTTATCTGCACTAAATTCACCAGTTACTTCTAATTTTGTTCCATTTGGTGTATAACCATTTTTAGTAGATATTTTGAGAATAACTTTATCAACCACGCCACTATTAAGCGTTGGGTAGGTATAAACAAGCTGGCGACTTGCTTTGTTATAACTTGGAGTCACACCGGCAATCTTTAAATCGTTAAGTGATTGATTAAACTCTCCATTCTTTGGTAAATTAATAACTAACTTAGCATTTTTGTAACTTGTATTTGGCCCTGTGATTTTCAAATAGACATTATAATTAACTGTTTGTCCAGATTCAATCACATCTTTTTGGGCATTAATACTAAAGTCACCAGAATAATTCCCAATCGGAAAAGATCGTGCATTTTTAGTTTTATCTTCCGACGTTTCTTTTAAAGGTTCTGAAGTAGTTTCATTTGAAGTTACTTCTTCAGCATCCTTTTCTATTGTAGTTACTTCTTCCTTGCTTGATTCTTCTCCCTTTTTTCCCTCCGCCCAAACTGAAAATGGAAGGAGTGAAACGATAAGTAAAGTACAAATTAATATAATTACTAATTTTTTCAAAATGATTCACATCCGATCCTCTTTTGTTTACTCAAGATTAATTATTTCATAGGAGGAGATGCCAAAATGTTCTCTGGATACAAAAAAACGGGCATTTTGTTACGAAAATGTGAACTATTTTACGTTTATCGACACATAAGAAGTGTTTATTAACAAAAACAGCTAAAATCATTAAAAAATATAACGATTTTAGCTGTATTATTTATTTTATTCGAATAGATTCACTTTCTACTAATTTAGCACCTTTAACTTCTTCACCAGATTTTAGTAGCTCAGCGATTCGTTTTTTGTCAATCTTAGGTTCTTGCAGTAAAAAGAACGGTTTTAATAAAGCTTCTTCGACTATCTCTACGCTTGCAGGATTTTTCTGTATTTGAATCGTAAAAAGTGTGCTATTTATCTTTCTGATTTCCATACGTTCCATTTCAGTCTGTAAATAATTTTTTAATTTTTGAGCATTATTTTCTAATGCTTGTTTTCGTTTTAACAGTCGTTTCGCCTCTAACCCTATCATTTCTGCATCTGTAGTGAAGCTCTTAATAATTTTAGCGATATTTTCTGCTTTATCATGAAAACCATCTGTGATTGCATCCAAAGTATCCATCACAGCCTCGGTTTTATTTTCTTCTAAAAGTTCTTGAAGTCGTAAATAATTATCGGTTAGTTCATATAATTTCATTGTTTACACCCTTTCTAAAAAAAGAAAAAAGCCCAAAAGTGACTATCATCTTTTGCGCTTCCTCATTTTGCTACTAGTTTTCCCTGAATAACCATACGACCTTTTTCATAATCTTTCTCGGTATCACAAGTAGAAAGTGTAATGATTCGGTCCTTGCTACTTACTTTTACATTTGATTTATAAATAGATTGTTGTTGCACTTTTTCCAAATAATCGTCAAAATCTTGTTTTCCAGGAAAGTCCGTTTCAATATAATAAAAATCAGTCGTCGTTTCATATACAGAAAAAATTTCTACTTTATAATTTGTTAGCCCTGATTCATAAGAAAAAGTCGGATGTGCTTTGAAAAAATCTTTATCCAAGTATTTACGTAAATCGGCAAACATGGAGCCATCTTTCATGTTATGACCATAAATAATCGTATTTTTATCTAGAAATTCATTGGTATTCCGATAATCTTTAAAAATACTACCTGCTCTTGCTTTTTCATTTTTATAATTATGATGCAAATAATAATCATTGTCTGTACTTTGCAAAATCGGATAATCTATTTCAGTATCCGCAATCGTTAACCAACCAGCCATATCTTTATTTAATTTTTGCAGAGATTTAAGTTCATCCCTCACTTCGCCGTTCACATGAGTAGTAGTGACTTCTTTTGTGTAAACAGCTTTTGCATCATCCAATATGGTCCGGTTATGGTTATTTTCATAAAGTTCCGTACCGATTTTCCAACCAGAAAAAAGAAAAACTCCTAACACAAGCACAGTCAAACTCTTCCCCAAAAACGATTTTATTTTCATATTTAACTTTCCTTTCGTCTTTGAGGAATAATATACTTCCCAGTAATTGTGTTACTCAAAACCTCTGCAACTACATCATAAGTTTCTGCAATTAGTTCTTTCGTTAACAATGTTTCTGGTTCTCCTTTTGCTATCACTTCTCCATTTTTCATAACAATCAATTGATCACTATACGTTAATGCTTGGTTTAAATCGTGCAATATCATCACGATAGTCAAATTTTCTTTTTGATTTAGCCGTTTTATCAATTCTAAAATTTCCAGTTGAAAATACATATCGAGAAATGTCGTCGGTTCATCCAAGAGCAAAATCGGTGTGTCTTGAACCAATGCAGTCGCAATAAAAACCCGTTGTCGCTCTCCGCCAGAAAGACTATCAACAAATTTCTCTGCTTTTCCACTCAGCTCGGTTTGTTCCAAAGCCCACTTAACAGCTTGGTCATCCGCTTTCGTTCGAGTCATTCGCCAATTTTTATAAGGAAGCCTGCCAAAATAGAGCAACTCCTTCACTGTCAACTCGTTAGGCAGTATATTATTTTGATGGACAATGGCCACCTGTTGCGCAAATTCTTTCGCTTTCCATTCAAAGATTGATTTTCCTTCTAATAAAACTTCACCAGAACTAGGCGAAAGAAGCCTCGCTAAAATTTCTAACAAAGTAGATTTTCCACTACCATTTGGACCAACAATCGTATTGATTTTATTTTTTTGGATTGTAAATGAGACATTTTTTAAGATTGCATCCGTTCCATTATAGCTAAAACTAACGTCCCTTACTTCCATAAAAATCACCCTTTCGCATTAAAAAGATTAAGAATGGGCCACCGATAATCAGCATAATAACAGAGGCAGGAATTTCCATTTGTTGAAATAACGTTCTACCTAAAGTATCCGCAAATAATAATAAAAGTGCACCAAACAAAATCGAAAATGGAACCAAAATTTGATAGTTTCCGCCAACCAATTTTCTGGCAATATGAGGTACAAGCAAACCAACAAATGCAATAACACCAACTACCGCTGTTGTAATCGAAGCAAGTAGAACTGCAATTAACGCTAAACATATCCGTGTTTTGTTGACCGGAACGCCAAATCCCCTAGCCATTTTATTCTCAAGGCCTAACACATTACACCATTTAGCAAGTAAAAGTGCACAAATAAGTCCAATAGTCACATAGATTAATAGCGTTTCGACATCAGACCATTTTTTCATAGCAAGACTTGCTGCACTACTCGCAGATTGACTAGAAACAAGCGCTACTTGTGAAGATAGTGCATCACTAAGCCCTGTAAAAACCGCATTAATCGCAATACCAATAATAATAAAACGAAGCGGATTAAAGTCTGACCTGTAACTAAATAAAAAAACTAAAAAACAAGCTAGTGCCCCACCAATAAAAGAAAAAAGCGGTAACCAAAAATATAATTCTGGTAAAAATAAAAGGATAACAAAACTAAAGAATTTCGCTCCCGCTGAAATTCCAATCACGCCAGCATCAGCAAGAGGATTCCGCATTACCGCCTGCAATAACAATCCTGAAACCGAAAGCGCCGCCCCAGCGAGTAAAGCAATAATAATCCTTGGAAAGCGTAAATCTATCACGACATCCACCATTTCATTTCCACCACTAAAAACTCCGCTAAGGAAATCTGGTATAGACATCGCCAAACTACCTGCCTGAACTGCCCATAAAATCGTCCCTATCAGCAATATTAAAACAGCGCCAAAATAACTTTTTTGTTTAATTGTCATAAAGCATCTTTTCCATTTCGCGTAGTGCTTCTGGTGCATTCAAACTTGCCGTCATACCAAATAAATTCTCATCTAAATCGTATACCCGATTGTTTTTTACAGCATCAAAATGTTTCCATATATCATTTGTTTTAAATTCCTCATCAAACATTTTAACAACTTCTGCTGGCATCCCATGTGCTGCTCGTAAAATAATATCCGGATTAGCATTTTGTAAGTATTCAGTATTAGAAGCTAAGTATTCTACCTTTTGATTAGTAATAACATTTTCCCCACCAGCACGTTTTACCAAGTCACCAATATAGGCATGTTCCGTCACAACTAAGTAACTTCCTGGAACTCCCATCAGAATGAGCACAGTCGGCTTTTTCTTTTTTGCGACATTCGATTTCACTTTGTCAATCTCACTGGTTAAGTCTCTATTTAATTTACTAGCTTCCTCTTTACGATTAAATTCTGTGCCAAGTTTTTCAATCTCCGCTTGCATCGAATCAATACTAGTAAAGTCTAAAAAGTCCGATTTTAAATGGGCGCCTTCAAAACCCGCCTTTAAGTCCGCTTCTAACGTTTTTGTAGAAAGAACCATGTCTGGCTTTAACATTCGAATGATTTCTAAGTCAGGCCCCATAGGCGACCCAGTTTCCTTTACATCAGCATAACGTTCCGGTAGTTTTTTAGAGCTTGTCGGAATTCCAACAAGTGGTAAATCAAGTTTATCCATAATTTCAGTAATCGCTACCGTAGTTGCTACAATCTTAGGGTCTTTTTCCGATTTCCGTTCCGTCTCCTGAGCTGCTTTTTCATTTCCACAACCAACTAAAAAAACGAATAACACTAAAAATAGGATAACCTTTTTTTTCATCATTAATTCCCCCCTTTAATAAATAAAATCGGTAAAGCGAGTTAAGCAAAGGATAACCCTGACCTAACTCGCTTTTACCAGGTTCATTAACTTAATCTTTTACGTTTTAATCGATAAGCTAAGTAAAGGAAGGAAGCCCCGAATAATGTAATATACCACGCCATACTAGACGAATCATTTGTTTTCGCGTTTTTCTCTGCTTTATTGTTTGTTAATGCTGTTTTTTCAACTGAATTAGTATCATCAAAATCTGGTTTTGCTAATTTTGGACCAGCATTATTACTCTTCCCTACATCACCAGTATTTGAAAGATCATTTTTCACAGGTTCAGTTAAAGTAACATCTTTTCCTGTGATATCTTTCATTGTTGCTGCATTCAATTTTACTTGAACAATATATTCATGATCATAAGAGAAACCTGGCATATCTTCAATTAATACATGTGTTTTTACATCTGTATTAGCAGTACCATCTTTCACTGGATATTTTACTGTTCTTGTATTTTTATTGATATCTCCTGAAACAACTTCCATATCTTTCCACACACCATTTTGTTTAAATTGGAAAGTTTTAATCCAGCTACTATTTGTTAAAGTTAAATAAACATATGGTTGGTTATTTTCTACTTTAATTAAAGCTGGCTTCATCACATAACTTTCCATCATCGAAGTTTCTGTTGTTCCATCTTTGAATACATCAAAATCAATCGAATACGTATGATTGTTTAATAAATTTTTAGGATCTACTACTACTGGCTTGCTTGGTGGTGTTGGTGGTGTTGTCACTGGTGGGTTAGTTGTCCCTGGATCTGGGTCAGGTGTTGTTACTGGTGGTTTTGTTTCTCCCGGATCAACTACAGGTGGCGTTTCGTCCGTACCAGGATACGAGCTTGCTGTAACTGCTTTTGTTGTATCAAAAACATAACGAAAATCTGCTTGACCTTTATACACAGAACCATTGAACGGTGCTTCATAATTAACATGAGCATTAAGAGGTTGATTTAAATCTTCCACTACAAATTCAACAATCCGTGTATTGGCATCTTTATCTTCTGAAACAACTTTCACATCTTGTAAAGCACCTGAAACCTGTGTTTTTAAAGCTGTTACTGTTTTATTATCATTCACCGTCATAGCGACTGTTTTCTTACCATTTTTCACTTTCAACCATGCTGGATTATTAAAATAATTTTGCATACTTGAATTGCTATCATCATTTGCTTTTTTTGCCACAAAAGGAATCGTATAAATTCCATCTGAAAGTGTTACTGGTGTTGTAACGGTTGGTTCTGAAATAACTTTAAAGGTGCTTGGATCAATTGTTAGATCCACTTGGTACCAGTGATCATAATTAATTGCATCTACTTTAATATGCATATAAGAGAAAATAACATCATCTAACGAACTAAGCTTAAATTTCTCAACACGCGTATTGTTTGCTGCATCTGAACTAACGGTTTGAACATCTTGATAACTATCTTGATACACTTCCGCTTGCGCTGGCTTTTCAGGACGAGTTCCATCTTTTGAAACCGCCATTGTTTGCCAGAAATTACTATTTGTAATCGTTAAGTACATATACGGTTGACCATTTTCCACTTTAATAGTTGCAGTATGATCAATATATTTATCTGCTTCTGAAGACTCTTTCGTTGTTTTCCCCGTGTTATCTTTATAAAAATTCACTTGAACCTGATATTCTCCACCATCTTTCAAGCGAGAATCAGCCGCACTGGCAAAGCCTGGTATCAACTGAAAAATAAGCGTTAAAGCTAAAAAAGCTAGCAATCCTTTTTTCCATAATTTCTTCATAATAATCCCCCTTTATTTAAAAATCGCCCGTCTTTTAAGTAAAACTAACCCTGTTCCTGCTGCAACAAAAATAATTCCATATAAAAACATTTGACTAGAATCACTAGATTTGGGATTTGCTACTTTTTCATTCGTATCACTCTTTGTTGCTGGCGTATTTGTATCGTTTTTATCCGAAGATTTTACAGCTGCTGCTAATGATTTAGCCGCTCCTTCGTCAAAACGTAACTTAATTTGATATTCATGATGATAATTTAATCCGTCGTCATCAATATCTACTTTAATTTTTGCACTAACAGGATTACTTAAAGATGATACTGGAAACGATACTTTTCTGGTATCACTCGATGTATTTTTAGAAGCCACATTCACCGCGTTTCCTTCAACCCATAAGCCAGTAATCCACTTACTATGATTCACTTGCAAACTAACAGTATATTTCCCTCCATTTACTGTTACTGTTGCCGGTTTATCAAAATAATCATTCGCCATAGATACTGAATCACTATCTCCTTGAAGTACCGTATAATCAACAGAATACGTCCCATCACTAAGCGCAGCCTGAGCTGTTAAACCAGATGAAAAAAATGAAAAACTGAATAAAACAACAAAAACAGCTGACACTAAAATTTTCTTCATGTATAATTCTCCCTTCTTTAATAAAAACTACTATTTATAAAACCTCCACAATAATTTGTGAAATAAAAATGATGTAATTTCATCCGTTAATTATCATTTTAATTGATAATGATTATCATTGTCAATAGCATTCTGCTTTCTTTCTTTTATAAACACAAAAAAAGCTATGGAAAAATGACTTTTCTCCATAGCTTAATACTTGTTCCATTTACTATATAATCTATTAAATAATAAGTTCCCTTTTAAAGTGAGTGAATAGCGCTTTTCTGTTATATTATTATTTCGCGATAAATAACCATTCTCTTCCAACCAATAAAGAGTTAGTAATACTTCATTTTTAGAATACTTACGAAGATTACCAAAATTGATAACTTCAAATGACATATCATTAATTTTAGTATCTACACTCTTAGCAAAAAGCAGTACTTCATACAATAACTTTTCATTTGCAAATTCCATCTTAAATCCTCCTTTAATCTAAGTTAGCAACTTTATATAACGTAAAAAGCCGTAGCTTAATGCCACGGCTTCTTACAGCGCAATCAAAAGGAGAAATTCACACAATCAAATAAAGGGGGTATTTGTTTGTGATTTATTTCACGGTTATAATATACCATATATACTCATATAATTCAATAGTTCACATATCTTTTTTGAATTTATGTTTTCTCCTACTTAACATAAAACAAAGACTCGAAATCCTTTATAGACTTCGAGACTTTGTTTTAAAATCCCACTTATTTAACTAATTTTTCTAGTTCGTCTAATCTTTGCTCAAAAACTTTTAATGCGTCATTTACTGGGTCTGGAGTTGTCATATCTACTCCTGCTTTTTTCAGAACTTCAATAGGATAATCCGAACTACCAGCTTTCAAGAAATCAATATAAGCTGTTACCGCTTCTTGTCCTTCAAGTAGAATTTTTGCACTTAATGCAGAAGCTGCTGAAAAACCAGTCGCATATTGGAACACGTAATAATTCATATAGAAATGTGGAATCCGAGACCATTCATAACCAATTTCAGTATCATAAACCATATCTTCGCCGTAATATTTCTTATTAATATCAAAATAAGTCTCTGTTAGATAATCAGCAGTCAATGCCGTACCATTTTGATCTGCTTGGTGAATAGCATGCTCAAATTCAGCAAATTGCGTTTGACGGAATACAGTCCCTTTAAATCCGTCTAAATAATGATTTAATAAATAGGCACGGACTTTTGGATCATCATACTTTTTCAAAAGGTAATCTGTCAATAGATTTTCATTCGTCGTAGATGCAACCTCTGCTAAGAAAATAGAATAATCACCATAAACGAAAGGCTGATTTTTTCTTGTATAATAACTATGCACACTATGTCCAAGTTCATGAGCAAGAGTGTAAACATTATTAATATTATCTTGCCAATTCAGTAAAATATATGGACTTGTACTATAAGAACCAGACGAATACGCGCCACTACGTTTACCTTTATTTTCTATTACATCAATCCAACGACTATCAAATGCTTCTTTTAAAATAGATTGGTATTCTTCTCCAAGTGGCTTCAACGCTTCAAGAACCAGTTCTTTGGCTTCATCGTATGTGAATTCCAAGTTAACATCATCTGAAAGCGGCGTATACAAATCATACATATGCAACTCATCTAAACCTAACAGCTCTTTACGTAATTTCACATAGCGATGAAGTAAATTAGCATTAGTGTTCACTGAGTTTAGTAAGGCATCATATACAGTTTCAGGAATATGATTACCTGAAAGTGCTGCTTCACGAGCAGATTTATACCCTCTAGTAGCTGCATAAAAGTTCGATTTTTTCACTTGTCCATTTAAAGTAGAAGCTAATGTATTCTTTAATCCTTCATAAACGGAATATACTCCAAAAAAAGCATCCCGGCGAACACGTGGGTCATTACTCTCTAATAATTTACCATATCGACCATGAGTAATTTCAATCTCTTCACCATTCTCATCTTTAATAGAAGGAAATTTCATATCTGCATTGTTTAACGTATTAAACGTGTTAGAAGAACTCCCAAGAACTTCACCAGCATTGGCTAATAAAGCTTCTTCCTTCTCACTTAAAATATAAGGTCGACTGAGATTCAATTCTTCCAATAAATGTGCATATAATTGCAAGTCTTTATTTTCATTTAAAAATTGCTTTAAAACACTTTCGTCCATAGCTAAAATTTCTGGATCATAATAAGATAATGCCGACATTAATTTTGTTGCTAAACTTCCTGCACGACTATATAAACCTTGATATTTTGCATTAGCAGTATCTTGGTCCATTTTCAAATGTGCATAAACATATAAATTACTAATTAGATCATAAGCTTTATCCCGAAATTGAAGTGCCTCAAAAAGAATTTGACTACTTTCAGCTAAACGACCTTTAAATTGATTACTTTCTTCTGTCATTTTTTGTAAATCAAGAAAAGCTTCTTCAAAAGCCTCATCACTCGGAAAAATAGTTGTTAAATCCCATGTTAATTCTTCTGGTACTTCTTCTCTTAAAGGTAATGCATTAGTTTTACTCAATATTATAACCCCCAACCATAGTCATTTTGTTTTTATTATGAGCCAAAATAACTAAAAAAGCAAAACAGAAGATTATAATTGCTTCATTCGAGTAGTAGTAAATGTCATAATGCGTTTCATCCTGTAACGATTCTCTGGAATGGTAGATAGTACTCCCTCTCTTATTAAATAAGCTAAATATGATTTCCCTAACTTCAAATGTTCATTAGGAGAAAGCCAAATCGTGGGTATTTGATTGACTACTAGTTGAAATTCCTCCAAAAAACTGTGTTCGCTGAAAGTATCTCCTTTTTCTAAACGCTTGAAAAAATGTTCCCACAAATCAAACTGCCACTCAATTGCAGGAGTTTTCACTAAAAATTGTTCTTCAAAATCCAAGCCAATTTCTTTTGGTAAATAGTGTAAATAATAGCCAGCATTATATAATTTTTGCATAAAGGTACTATGCTTTTTAAATTTAGCATAGTAGAAACAAATTTTCTGTCTTTCTAATTCTCTATCTCGTTTTATATAGGCACTACGGTGAATAATTCTTGATAATTTCTGTTTCCATTCATTTAAAGGGAGCTTCATAGAGAGCTTCATTTCACTTGCAAAAAAGCAATTACCTTTTTCAAAAGTTAAATGATAATACAAAGTACATAATTTGCTTTCTACTGAGTAATGCCAAAAATGGTAACCTAGCTTATAATCAGAATCAATAAAAGCTTGTTGAAATGCTGAAAGACAAATCCGTCCTTTTTCTTTTTTTATTTTTTGGCCAAGTATCCAATGTACTTCTAATCCAATTGATAAATAATCCATCGTGCGCTGAATCATTTCATTAATTGGCACAGAGGATCGTTGAAATTCAATTACTCTCTTGTTGTTCATAAAAATATCTGCTTGTCGATTAATCTCTGGAAAATAATGTTCCACTTCGACTGGAATTCCCTGATAACAAAACCACTCCATAATTTGTCTTTTTGCTAATAAGTGTTCTTCACTTTCCCCTTCTGAGGCAAAAGCACATTTAGTAGCTTTCTCATGGGCAAAATGAGGTACCTTAATCACGCCTGCTTTTATCATTACAGGGCTTGCACATGATTTACAGTACAATTTTTCTTCTTGTTTAATTCGTTCTACATTCATCTTTGTAATAGTAAAGGTTTCTCCGCTGTCGTTTCTGGCTGTAAAAATATTCATCATCCTCCTACTCACTCTTTAATAATATTATTCGACAAAATAGATGCTTTTTCCTTCTTTATTTTTAAAATCGCAAAAAAACCCGTTTGGCTTATTTTTCAGCACAAACGGGTTTTCTAATTGAAGTTTTAAAAATGTTTTCTTACTTGCTGTAACGCAGGAACGTCAAAAATCACTTTTCCGTACTCAGCTAGCATATAACCAGTTAAATTCGACTCTAAACCGTACTCAAGCAAAATACTAACGGCATTGTCAATGTTAGATTCATCATACTTATTCTCAGGAAATTCTACATTCAAATAATACTTCCCTTGATACGAGTATAGCTTAGTTAATAAATTTTCCAGTCCTGTTGCTCGTGAAAGTGAAATAACATCTTCAAAATCACGGAACTCTAAAATAAACTCTAGCGTATCATCTTCTCCCAGAGATTCTTTCTTCACTGGGTTGAAGTTTTCTTCGAGTAGTTTTTCGATTTTTTCTTCTGCAAGCTCATCTGGGGAGCTAAGCGTGACATCAAAGCCATCTTCGCCTTTTCCACCAATTGTAGCTTTTGTTACGAATACTTCTAAACCATGTTTTAAGGCTTGGACTTGTATCCAGAGCGGACCTTCCGGAGAGAACTCTTCTTCGTATTTTAGCTCATCCATCATATCCCAGAAAAGCTCTTCACTTTTCTCACGGTCATACCAAACATCTTCTTGGTTAAAACCTCGCTCTTCTAAATCCAGATAAGAGATATAAAACTTGATAGTATCTTCATTAATTCGTTCAATTTCCATCGTCACACTCTCCCTTCCTTCTTAGTCATTGACAATGAAGGGTGAAACTTAATTGGTTAAATTCATTGTAGCTCATAATAGGAAATAGTACCACCATTTTTCCTTGGTGGATTATTATCTTAGCTGAAAAACGAAAAAAATTCAAGAACAATTACTTAAATTACAAAAAAAGTGCCAAGAATCCAATTGAATGGAATTCTTGACAACCACTTTTATCAATCTTAGTTAACCATTTTTTGCGCTTCACGTAGTTGATAAGTACGTACACGACGCGGTAAGAAACGGCGAATTTCATCTTCATTGTACCCAACTTGCAAACGTTTTTCATCAATGATGATAGGACGTCTTAATAGGCCAGGATTTTTCTGGATTAATTCAAATAGTTGTTGCAAAGGAAGACTATCTAAATCCACGTTCAATTTTTGGAAAGTTTTTGAACGAGTGGAGATAATTTCATCTGTTCCATCCTCAGTCATACGAAGAATTTCTTTAATCTCATCCAAACTAAGTGGTTCAGAAAAAATATTTCTTTCCTTATAAGGGATATCATGTTCTTCCAACCATGCACGAGCTTTTCGGCAAGATGTGCAACTAGGTGAAGTGTATAACGTTACCATTAGACATTCACACTCCTTATCGGGTATTGTTTCATTCATATAACGAAATTCTAGCAATATCTCTATTTGGAAAATTCATTAAAGAACTTACACTTCATTATACACTAATTTTGTGAAATTCTATATACTAAATTTAAAATTTTTCTTTCCAAATATGTAAAACCATTGTTAGCAAGCCGTTATGTATATGATACCCCTACTATAACTTGTTTAAACTAAAATCACATGAAAAAAAGAGCTTTTTTATGAGAATTTCATGAGAATTTCAATTTTCTTAAAAAAACATCAACCAGATTATAGTCTGATTGATGTCATTTTTTATTTCACTGCAGCTTCAGCAGTTAACTTAGCATGCTTTTCTTTATACATAGCTTCTTCTTCTTCTGAACAGTAAACAAAGTGTCCAGGAGCAATTTCGCGCATTTTGATTTCATCGCCATCTTTATAGTTATGAGTTGTTGGATCATATGCTTTACGCACACGAGTACGTTCATAATTTGGATCTGGTAATGGAATGGCAGATAAAAGTGATTCTGTATAAGGGTGTAGCGGTGCATGATATAAATCATTGGCAGGCGCTAACTCTACTAATTTACCGAAGTACATTACCCCAATACGATCGCTAATGTATTTAACCATTGATAAATCATGGGCAATAAATAGGTAAGTTAGATTTTTTTCTTTTTGTAATTGACGTAGTAAGTTCACAACTTGTGCTTGAATAGATACATCCAAAGCAGAAATTGGCTCATCCGCAATAATAAATTCTGGTTGAACTGCAAGCGCACGAGCAATTCCGATACGTTGACGTTGGCCACCAGAGAATTCATGCGGATAACGACCAGCATGCTCTTTACTTAGACCAACAGTTTCAAGTAGCTCATATACTTGTTGATTTGTTTCTTCAGGCGTTTTAGCAAGGCCATGAATACGAATACCTTCTGCAATGATATCTTTTACTTTCATACGCGGATTTAAAGACGCGTATGGATCTTGGAAAATCATTTGCATTTTGCGGCGGAATTCAAGCATTTCTTTACGGCTCTTACGTGCATGCACATCTTTACCATTATAGATAACTTCTCCACCAGTCGCATCGTAAAGACGAATAATAGTACGTCCAGTTGTAGATTTACCACAACCAGATTCTCCTACTAATCCAAGTGTTTCACCTTTATAAATATCAAAAGAAATATCATCAACTGCACGTACTTCGCTTGCAGTACCTTTGTTAAAGTATTGCTTTAGATTGTGGATTTCTAATAATTTTTCTCTTTGTTCAGTCATTCTACTTCTACCCCTTTCGCATGGACAGCTTGCATGCCAGGATGAAGTTCCGCAAACTGTTCTTGGCGGCGTAATACAGCATCAGGAGGCGTTACTTCTGGTGCATCAGGGTGAAGCAACCATGTAGCGGCATAATGCGTATCAGACACCTTAAATAGTGGTGGCTCTTCTTCAAGGTCAATTTGCATTGCATATTTATTACGTGCAGCAAATGCGTCCCCTTTTGGAGGATGAAGTAAATCTGGAGGCGTACCTGGGATAACAAATAATTCTTCATCATCTGTATCCAGAGTAGGCATTGAACTGATTAACCCCCAAGTATAAGGATGTTGTGGATTATAGAAAATTTCATCAACCGTACCGATTTCAACAATTTTACCACCGTACATAACAGCAACTCGGTCTGCAACATTTGCTACAACGCCAAGGTCATGCGTAATAAAAATAATCGATGTGTCAATTTTCTTCTGTAAATCTTTCATCAAATCCAAAATTTGTGCTTGGATGGTTACGTCTAACGCTGTTGTTGGCTCATCAGCAATTAGAATTTGTGGATTACATGCAAGCGAAATCGCAATTACAACCCGTTGACGCATCCCACCAGAAAATTGGTGAGGATATTGTTTAATTCTTTCTTCTGCATTTGCAATACCAACTAATTGAAGTAAACGGAGTGCTGTTTTATGAGCTTCATGCTTACTGATTTTTTGGTGTTTAATAAGCGGTTCAGAAATTTGTTTACCAATTGTCATCGTCGGATTAAGAGATGTCATTGGATCTTGGAAAATCATAGCTATATCTTTCCCACGAATTTTTTGCATTTGTTTTTCGTGCGCTTTAGCGATATCCATTCCGTTAAATAAAATTTGGCCACTTTTAATTTCTGAATTACCTTCTGGAAGTAAACGCATGATTGATTTGGTTGTTACTGATTTACCAGAACCAGATTCACCCACAATCGCCAAGGTTTCCCCTTTATATAAGTCAAAATTAACTCCACGAATCGCCTTTACTTCACCGGCATATGTGTGGAATGAAATATTTAAATCTTTAACTTCTAATAGCTTTTCCATTTTTCCTCACCTCTCTTTTAGTCGCGCATTTTAGGATCGAAGGCATCACGCAAGCCATCTGCAATTAGGTTAAATGCAATCATAATGATACAAAGTACAATACATGGATACAGAATCATATACGGTAATACTTGTAATGTTTTATATCCATCATTTACCAAGACACCAAGAGAAGCTGCTGGTGCTGGAAGACCAAGACCAATAAAGCTTAAAAAGGCTTCAAAGAAAATCGCACTAGGAATACTAAACATGATATTAATGATAATAATCCCAGAAATATTTGGTATTAAATGCTTTATAAGAATTTTAGGAGTGGATTCTCCTAGCGTCATGGAAGCCATAACAAATTCTTGGTTTTTAAGTTTTAAGACTTGTCCCCTGACAACCCGGGCCATCGTTATCCAACTTGTCATTGCGATTGCTATGATAATTGAGACAATCCCTGGATCAAGTATTAACATCATTAAAATAACAACAACTAAGTTTGGAATTGCACCAATAATTTCAAGAACACGTTGCATGAAGTTATCTACTCGTCCTCCAACATATCCAGAAATCAAACCGTAAGTTACACCAATGATTAAATCACATAGTGCAGCAACCACAGCAATAATAAGAGATACACGTGTACCAGCCCAAATACGAGCAAATTGGTCACGTCCAAGCGTATCACTACCTAGCCAGTAGTAAGTACCCTCTTTAATATTATTTTGTTTGTAAATATCAACATCTTCTCCGCCAATGGATTGATGTCCATTCCAAAATGGCATATTATCAAAACCTTGAACTTTTGGAGGAAGACTAGCATTTTCTGTAATTTGTCTATTAATATCATTTTTTGGTCCTAAGTTTTGTGACAAATAAGGACCAACAATTGCCATGATAATAACAAGTGCTAGTACAATAAGCGAAACTAATGCCGCTTTATTTTTACGAATACGAAGCCAAGAGTCTTGCATAAACGTCAAACTTGGACGACTAATTTTTTCTGCTTCTGCATCAAGAATGTGTGCTGGCTGGAATCTTTCTTTAGCTATTTTATGTTCTGCCATTATTTTCTACCTCCAGACACACGGATTCGTGGATCAATCAATCCGTAAAGAATATCTACTACTAAAATAACAAATACAAGCATAGCAGCAAACAATAGTGTAGTACCCATGATAACTGGATAATCGTTCATTTGAATAGAAGAAACGAATTGACTACCAATACCCGGAATACTATAAATATTTTCAATAACTAGAGAACCAGTCATCAGTGCAACCGATAATGGTCCTAAAACTGTAATTAAAGGAATAAGGGCGTTACGAATCGCATGTTTTACTGCTACTTCTGTTCTGCTATTCCCTTTTGCTTTTGCAAGTAAAACATAATCAGATGCAAAAACATCGATTAATTCCGTTCTCATGAAACGAGCTGCGGTCGCAAGTGGGAACATTGCGAGAGCGAATGAAGGCAGAATAGTATCTGCAAACGTACCCCATCCAGCTACTGGGAAAATTTGAAGTTTTGCTCCAAGCCAGTATTGCAATACAGTCGCAAATACAAAGGACGGAACAGATTTACCTAATATTGCTATAAACGTACTCGTATAATCCGGCCACTTATTCTGATACATGGCCGCTACGACCCCAAGTATAATACCGAATATAATACCAAATACCATTGCCTCCAGTGCTAATTGGACAGATGGACCAATCAGTGCACCTAAAATCTCAGACACTGGTCTATTATCAAGTTGGAAAGAAACACCTAGGTCTCCTTTTACCAAACCTGTCATATAATTTAAGTATTGGACTGGAATTGAATCATTTAGTCCATATTTTTCATTCATCATGTGAATTTGTTCGTCAGATAGTTTCTCCTGATTACGGTAAGGCGTACCAGGTAAAAATTTCATAAGAACAAACGTAACCGAAGCAATGATGAATAACGTTATAAGCATATATAATACTCTTTTTAACGTATATTTAACCATCTATCTCTACACCTCCCAGTATTAATTAATATATAAAAAAGTTATTCCTAACCAAATTCGCAAGTTTAGTGAGCCTTTTTCATCATTTCTAAACTTTTATTGCATTAAAGCAAATTAGTTAGGAAAAAAACTTCATTTTTCGAATGTTAGTTTTCTAGATTACTAGAAAGGGATACTTTAATTTTTAATTATAACACATGAAAATCATCAGCAAAAGGAGAGAGCATATCGAAATATACTCTCTCTTTCCGTCAAGCATTTCTTAAAGACTAATTATTTTATTTAGTCAAGTATGTTTCTTTGTAAGTGTAATCTGGACCAAATGGATTTTTTTGCAAGTTTTTAATGTAGTCTTTTTGTAGGTATGCAGTAGAACGTTGATAAAGTGGTTGAACAGCTACATCATCCGTAAGAAGGATTTTTTCTGCTTTAACCATTTCATCCCAACGTTTTTGATCGTCAGCTGCATAAGTTACAGAAGCATCATTTAAAATCTTGTCATAGTCTTTGTTAGAATAACTCATTCTGTTTTGTGCACCATCAGTTACGAATAAATCTAAGAAAGTGGATGGATCTTGATAGTCAGGACCCCAGCCGCTCATAGAGAAGTCGTAATCTTGGTTTTGGTCATTTTGTAAACGAACTTTAAATGGAACGTTTTTAAGTTTAACTGTAAGACCGTCTAAGTTCTTTTGTAGTTGGTCTTGAATGAATTCAGAAGATTTTCTTGCATTTTCAGTATCATCACTAGTGAATTCAACTGTAATTTCGGAAACTCCAAGTTCTTTCAAACCAGCTTTCCATGCTTTTTGTGCTTCTTTTACATCATATTCTAAATGTTTACCAGATTCTTTTGTGTAATCTTCTTTGTTACCTGGATCAAAAGTGAAGCCTTCTGGTACAAGATTGTTTGCAGGTTTAGAACCGTTTTTAAGAACTGTATCAGTATACGATTGTTTATCAATCGCAAGAGCTAGAGCTTTACGGATATTTTTGTTAGCAAATACTGTGTCTTTGCCAGCACGTTTTTGGTTAAATTTGATATAGAAAGTGGAAGAATCATTCACTGTAACGTAATCTTTATTGTTTTTGTTTTGAGCCGCATAATCAGCACTTAATACTGTACGGTCTACTTTGTCAGTGTTGTATAAGTTTAGTCCAGTACCGGAGTCTTGAACAACTTGTACGTTGATTTGTTTCAACTTAACTTTATCTTTATCCCAATATTTATCATTTTTTACGTAAGTCCATTTTTTGTTTGTTCCAGTCCAATCTTTAAGTGCGAAAGGTCCGTTGAACAACATGTTATCACTATTTTGTGCATATTTTTCGCCTTTTTCCGTAACGAATTTTTCGTTAAGTGGGAAGAAAGTCGGGAATGCAAATAATGAGTTAATATAAGCAGTTGGTTTAGCTAGAGTAACTTCTAAAGTATAGTCATCTACTGCTTTAATTCCTAATTCTTCAGGTTTTTTCTTGCCAGCTACGATATCGCCACCGTTTTTGATTGCATCAAATAGGTAAGAATATGTTGCCGCAGTATTAGGGTCAACTGCACGACGCCATGAGTAAACATAGTCATTTGCAGTTACAGGGTCTCCGTTAGACCATTTTGCATCTTCACGAAGTTTGATAGTATAAACTGTTTTGTCATCACTAACTTTTGGCTCTTCAGCAGCACCTGCAATGGCAGGAATACCATCTTTGTTAAGCGCATATAGACCTTCGTTTGTTTGGTTTACAACGTTTAAACCAACTTGGTCATCCGCTTTTGTGCTGTCTGCAGAAGGAATTAATGCACTTTCTGTCAAGTTAAGTACTTGCTCTCCTGAAGCTTTTCCTGAATCTGAGCCTTTTTTGTCGTCGGATTTAGAATCTGATCCGCCTCCACATGCTACCAAGACTAAGCTTAGTAATAGTGTTAATCCAAGTGTAAGAAATAATTTAGATTTTTTCACTAAGTAGACCTCCCTTTTTTATTTTTCTGAAAAATTGTTTCGATACCTATTATACTCTAAGAATTCTGGCTTTGTAAATTATTTTTACAAGATAAATGAAAACAAGGATGAAAGATACAAGTTATTAAAATATTATGGCAAAATTGAAATTGCGTGAAAACTCTGAACAGAGATTGTTACGCTTTCCTCTATTTTGCAATAACTCGAATTAATTATGTATACTTTGCTAAACCTTTTGATTAAGTTTTCAGAAAACATAACCATTTAAATTGATAAATTTACGATTAACTTTGCCACTTATGTATAAATCCAACGAAGTCATCTTTTTTGTATAAGAAAAAAATATCGAACCCCTTTAAAATTTAAAGGATTATTATATTTATATACTTTTTTTAGGCTGTTGTCTAGATAAAAATATCAAAAATTTAATTAAATTTTGTAATAAATTCGAAAAACGTTGATATAATGGGATTTTTTTGTTAATAATATGTAAAGACAGTTTGGCAATTATTTTCCATAAATCGTACTAATTTCTAACATTGATTGATAGGTTCCTTCTATCATATAGTGTTTCTGTTTGAATTGTGATAAAGTGAATTATGAATTTTAATTAGAGGTGAAGATATGTTTATACGAATTACTATTTATACGCTTATTCAAGAAGCAATTATTTTTGGTATACTCCTTTTTGGAAAAACAGGTTTAAACTTGAGGGGTTATATAGATATTTCTTTCCTTGTCTCGTTAATCACCTTGTTAGTTGGCTTGCTAGTTTATATTATGCGAAGTGGTTTTTTAGACAGAGTTCATGATGGATTTCGCAATTTATCTCGTAAAATCAAGCGGGAAGAAGAAACTGAATTCTCGGATATGCTGCTTTCAGAACTTGTAGGGCTTCAATATGCAGGTATTTTGATTAGCGCCCTTCTTGTTATGCTTTCAAGTATTTTGTTTATCTTTTTATAATTGACAAGAGGTTTTGTGAACTGCTAAAATAAAAGTAATATAACTGATGCGTTAATAAGAAGAATAGTACACTTTGTAGTTTTATAATAGAGAGTCTGTGGTTGGTGGAAACAGATAAAGCGCAAAGTCGAATGGACTTCTGAGGACTGTTTGTGAAAGCTAGTAGCAAACAGCGGTTAAAGACCGTTATCTTCTTTAATAGAAATTTTTCTATTACTAAGAGCCTTTATGGTACTTAGGGTGGCACCGCGGATAACCGTTCGTCCCTAACATTTTATATGTTGGGATGGACGGTTTTTTATTTTCGCAAATCAGTGAAAAAATTGGAGGAATAAACATGAAAAAAGTAATATTTTCCGGCATTCAACCTAGTGGACAACTAACTTTAGGGAATTATATTGGTGCTTTAAAGCAATTTGGGCAATTTCAAGATGAATTTGAGTGTTTTTATTGTATTGTGGATGAACATGCTATAACAGTGCCGCAAGATCGCTTAAAGCTGCGTGAGCAAACTAGAAGTCTTGCCGCTCTTTATTTAGCAGTTGGACTAAATCCAGAAAAAGCGACATTATTTATTCAATCAGAAGTTGCAGCACACGCGCAAGCTGCTTGGATTTTACAATGTAACGTCTATATTGGCGAACTAGAACGTATGACACAGTTTAAAGATAAATCAGATGGTAAGGCTGGCGTTAGTGCTGGACTTTTGACTTATCCTCCACTAATGGCTGCCGATATTTTACTTTATCAAACGAATTTAGTACCTGTAGGCGAAGATCAAAAGCAACATATTGAACTGACACGTGATTTAGCAGATAGATTCAATAAAAAACATGCTGATATATTTACAATGCCAGAAGTTTTCATTCCTAAACAAGGGGCTAGAGTCATGTCCCTTCAAGATCCAACTAAAAAAATGAGTAAATCAGATGCTAATTTAAAAAATGCCATATTCTTACTTGACCCACCCGCAACTATTAGAAAAAAAATTAAAAGCGCAGTGACAGATTCCAGTGGCATTATTGAATATAATAAAGAAGAAAAACCTGGTGTTTCCAACTTACTCACAATATATTCTGTTGTAACTGGAGAAACAATCGCTAGCATTGAAGAAAAATATGTTGGTAAAGGTTATGGTGATTTTAAAACAGATCTAGCAGAATTAGTGGTTGCAGAACTTGAACCAATTCAAGAAAAATATTACGCTTACTTAGAATCTGAAGAATTGGATAATATTTTAGATGCTGGAGCAGAAAAAGCAGCAAAAGTAGCTAATAAAACACTGAAGAAAATGGAAAACGGCATAGGACTAGGCCGCAAACGCAGAAAATAACAAAAAAGGGATTACCTGGTTATCCAAGTAATCCCTTTTTAAAATTTTAATTAACCTACTTTGATTTCCACATCAATGTTACCACGTGTTGCTTTGGAATATGGACAAACTTCATGTGCTTTTTTAAGTAGAGCTTCTGTTTTTTCTTTATCTTGTCCTTCGATTGTACCTTCTAATACTACACCAATTTTAAAGCCATTATCTTCAGGATCGCTATATAAACTAACAGTGGCTGTAACTGTACTTTTCGCATCAATTCCAGCTTTACCAAGTACTAATTCTAACGCACTATTAAAACAAGCCCCGTATCCTGCTGCAAATAATTGTTCTGGGTTTGTTCCACCGCCGCCGTCTCCACCAAGTTCAGTTGGCGCTGAGATATCAAAATAAAATACATTATCTAGTGAATGTACTTCACCGCTTCTTCCACCAGTGTTAATAACAGTTGTTTCATAAAGTTTTTTCATTTCCTATTCCTCCTAATTGATTAGTTAATGCTTGTATTCTAGTAAGTAATTGTGTGAAATCTTGTTCCTCGAAACCTAGTAATTGAAGGCAGTTGTCCACGCTTTGCAATACTTCTGGTTGTATTTCCATCGCTTTTTCTGTCAGTTCAATATATACACGACGTTCATCTTCCACATGACGAATCCGTGTTACATATCCTAAATGCTCCATCCGTTTTAACATAGGTGTTAAAGTCCCGCTATCTAGAGCCAATCTTTTCCCAAGTTCAGTGACCGTTTGTTTATCCTTTTCCCATAATACTAATAGCGTAATATATTGAGGGTAGGTAAGTTGAAAAGGCTCTAAGGCTTCACGATAAAGCTTGGTAAATTGTTTAGATGCATTATAGACAGAAAAACAAAGCTGCTCTTCTAATATGCGCATGTTCGTGTCCAACATGTTCTCCTCCTTTTAAGTTGTGTACAATTTAATTTTATAAAACTTTATTAAATAAAGCTAGTTTTTTGCTCAAAAAAAACCTTACTCCTATTTTAGAAGTAAGGTTATTGATTATTTTAGTCTTCTATTCTTTTAAATACTAATGTCGCATTATGGCCACCAAAGCCAAAAGAATTAGACATTACTACATTAACTTTAGCATCACGCGCTTCATTTGACACATAATCCAAGTCACAAACTTCATCTTGGTTTTTCAAATGAATAGTTGGTGCAATAACATTATCACGAATAGTTAAAAGAGCGAAAATAGCTTCAATTCCACCGGACGCACCTAAAGTATGTCCTGTCATTGATTTAGTAGAACTGATGGCTAATTTCTTCGCATGTTCACCAAATACAGTTTTGATTGCTTGTGTTTCGTATTCATCATTGTATGGAGTACTCGTTCCGTGAGCGTTAATATAATCAACATTATCAGGAGTAAGTCCTGCATCATCAATGGCCATTTTCATTGCACGTGCAGCACCTTCACCATTTGGAGCGGGGGCAGTAATATGGTATGCATCACCTGTTGCACCATAACCAACTATTTCTGCATAAATTTTAGCGCCACGAGCTTTTGCATGTTCGTACTCTTCTAAAATAACAATCCCAGCACCTTCACCAATAATAAAGCCATCACGGTCTTTATCAAATGGGCGACATGCTGTTTCTGGATCTGGATTTAATGACAAAGCTTTATTCGCAGTAAATCCAGCTAGCGACATTTTTGTAATCGGCGCTTCTGCTCCACCAGTAATCATCGCATCCGCATCTCCACGTTCAATAACTTTAAAGGCATCACCAATAGAGTTTGTAGCAGTTGCACACGCTGTTACTGTTGTAGAATTAATACCTTTCGCCCCAAATCGAATAGAAACTTGACCTGATCCCATATCTGGAATCATCATTGGTACGAAAAATGGACTAACTCGACGATGTCCACGATTTAAAAATACTTCAAATTGTGTTTCAAAAGTTTCCATTCCACCGATTCCTGACCCAATCCAAACACCAACACGGTTTGCGTTAGAATCATCAATAACTAAGCCTGAATCTTGAACAGCCATTTCAGCACTTGCGATTGCATAATGGGTAAAACGGTCCATTTTACGAGCTTCTTTTTTTTCTAAATATTTTTCGACATCAAAGTCTTTTAACTCTGCTGCAATTTTAACCGGAAAATCATCCGGATTAAGTCTTGTCATTTCAGCAACACCATTGACACCTTTTTTAGCGTTTTCCCATGAAGTTTCTGCATCATTTCCAATTGGTGTGACAGCTCCAATACCAGTAACAACTACTCTTTTTTTATCCATTTACTCATCTCCTTATTTTGCATTTCATAAAAAACAACTTCTGTCTAAACGACAGCAGCTAGTATAAAATTAAGGCTTTATTTAAAAATAATAATATTGCACAAACAAATAAACCAAAAGCCTGCTCTATTATAACATAAATAAAGAAGAGTTGCCCTAACTAAAATAATCGTTAAAGCAACTTCCTTTGTAAAGTATATTGTTTATTTACCCCAACGAATAATTAAAGCACCCCATGTTAAACCACCGCCAAAGCCAACTAGTAACACGTTATCATTATCTTTAATACGTCCTTCTTCCACTGCGTCAACTAATGCGAGTGCTATAGAAGAGGAAGATGTATTTCCGTATTTATGAACAGTTTTCATTAGTTTTTCTTCTGGAAGATTTAACCGTTCACGTGAAGCTTCCATGATACGAATATTTGCTTGATGCGGAATTAATAAATCTAAATCTTCTTTTTCAAGCCCTGCACGTTCAAGCACGCGTAAAGAAGCCTCACCCATTTGACGCACTGCAAAACGAAATACTTCTCGACCATTCATATAGATTTTTTTGTTTTCGTCTAAATTCAAGTACTTACCGCCTGAACCATCAGAACCTAAATCAAAAGAAAGTAAACCATGATCATCAGATACAGGTCCCATAACAATAGCCCCTGCCCCGTCACCAAATAATACCGCTGTTGCACGATCATCCCAATTAGTAATTTTGGATAATTTATCTGCACCTACTACAACAATATTTTTATAAGCTCCGGTTTTTATAAATTGAGCTGCAGTTACAACACCAAATGTAAATCCGGCACATGCTGCTTCTACATCCATACCAGCAGCATTTTTAGCTCCCAAGCGATCTTGGATAATATTTGCAACGGAAGGGAAAGTTGCTTCTTGCGTTACAGTAGCAACAATAAATAAATCAATATCATTTGGTGTAAGTCCAGCATTTTCAATTGCTACTTTTGCTGCTTCATATGCTAAATCATGCGTATATTCATCATCACGAGCAATTCTTCTCTCTTCAATTCCAGTACGAGTACGAATCCACTCATCAGATGTTTCCATCATTTTTTCTAAATCAAAATTTGTTAATATTCTTTCAGGTACGTATTTACCTACTCCTAAAATTCCTGCGTTCATGTGTTCTCCTCCATATCAAACTACATCAGGATAAATGTTCTTCTCCTGGATATTTTTATGACCTGGTGCTAATTTTAACAGAGAAACTGCAATTACGCAATTGGATTGCAACTTTTATTTTACTTCAAGTGCTTTATTAGGGTTATTTTCAGCAAAACCGCCTGCTTTAGACCATCCAATGATTTTGCCTTCATCATTTGTAACTCGATACCAATATTCATTTTTTACATCAGCTCGGCGATCAATGTCTAATTCTTTCCCTTTGTAATCATTTAATGCTGCCACTACTTTAGAGTTGTCTTCTACTGGGTAAGCATAAATTTTTTGCTCTGATTCCGTTACATATTTATCTAGTTTTACATTAGTTTCATTTTTAGAAGTATAAAAAATATTTACGGCTTTGCTATTTATCCAGCCAATTGTTTTACCTTGGTCTTGCAGCTGATACCAGGTGCCTTTTTGTGTCACAGATTTATTAGTAATTCTTAAGGTTTTATTTTGGTAGTCTTTTGCATTTCCGTATTTCTTAACGCCTTCAGTATTGTATGGTTTTGTCCATAAAGCTTCTGTACCTGAGTTAGTTATTTCGGCGTAAGCAAGTTGTTTATCTGTTGAAATCACTGTATCGTAAACTTGGTCATATTTGTCCAAATTATAATTTTTTATAGTTGAAATTAGCTTTTCTGCGTATGCAGGATCTGTTGCATATCCAGCGTCTTGAATGGCATAAGCTGCTTTTTTATAGTCTGTTTCTCCAATAACAGCTGAATATAAATTGGCATTCCCGGATACACCATTTACGAAAAGTTGTGCGTGATCGACTAACGATGCTTTTTTATCTGGATATTTTCTGAAGTTCGCTTGTGTATGAAATGCTTTTCCATTACTAAATTCTTGTGTACCCATTGAAACTGAGTTGCCTTCATAACTACCTTTAATTCCAAACAAGTTATTACCTGAAGTGGACAAACCGCTTTTTCCCCAATTAGACTCTAAAATGGCTTGCGCTAAAGTAACACTTGTTAATATTTTTTCTTCTTTTTGTAAGTCTTGTGCATCATTTGCTATTGATTGAATAAATTGTTGTTGAGATACGCTCATACCTACTTGACTCACTGCAGTTTGGCTTGCTTCTGCTTCCCCTGCGTGAGCAAAAGGTAATAAAGTTGAGCTTATGATAGCACTTGCTAGTAAAATCTGCGTGAATTGTTTTTTCATTATCAGTTGGCACTTCCTATCCAAATTAGTTAGTTCCCCCAATTTAAACGGTTCTGTCTCTTTTAACCTTCTTTATTCTAGCATTTTCATTCTGAGAGCTTACTAACTTTTCAATGAAAGATTTATCATAAAGTAAATAGAATGGCTCTATAAAAGAGTTTGCGCAAACCTATTTACATTTGACAAAATTATGACATTCCTCTTAGCTTTCCCTTTATACTAATATTCTCTATTTACTTGTAAATTCCTTCTTGTTTTATGATAATCCCATTTTCAAATAATATATGATTGGATAATCCACTTTTATGTGCTAAAATGTATAATGAAATAGATGAAATGGGGTGTAAGGATGCGTTACGTAGTGACTGTGTTTTGGGTATTCTTACTTTCTTTAATGGCAGAATTCGTTCTTTCTTCCATGTTATATGTATCATTTGATATGACGCGGGCTATTATTTTAACAGTAGGGTTATCCTTCTTCATTATTTTAATCACTTTCTTGATGCCTAAAGATAGCGAAGTTTATGACTTTAAGTAAACATCCAACTTTCTGATAGCGAGAACTCACTTTTCAGGTGCAGCTCAAAAAAAGCCTCTTTCCATTGTCTGGAAAGAGGCTTTTTTTATTTGTCCAAGTAATATTTATTTACTGGTTTTAAATCATCATTTAATTCGTAAACAAGTGGTACACCCGTTGGAATTTCTAACTCCATTATTTCATCATCACTAATACCTTCTAGGAATTTTACTAATGCTCGTAAACTATTACCGTGCGCTGCAATCACTACTCTGCGACCTTCTTTAATTTCTGGAGCAATGGTATCCATCCAGTAAGGAATAACACGTTCTAAAGTTACTTTTAAGTTTTCGCCTGATGGAATTGCATGTGTATCTAGTAATTGATAACGGCGATCATTTTTAGCCTGTCTTTCGTCGTTTTCTTCTAAAAGTGGTGGAAGCGTATCATAACTTCTACGCCATTTTTGCACTTGGTCAGCACCATATTTTTCAGCAGTTTCTTGTTTATTAAGTCCTTGGAGTGCTCCGTAATGCCGTTCGTTTAAACGCCATGATTTGTTGACTGGTACCCACATTTGATCAGATTCTTCTAAAACATAATTAAGTGTTTTAATAGCTCTTGTCAAAACGGAAGTGAAAGCTACATCAAATTCTAAGCCAGCTTCTTTAATCCTTTTCCCAGCAGTCATTGCTTCTACAACGCCTTCTTCTGACAAGTCAACATCATGCCAACCTGTAAATAAATTCAATTTGTTCCATTCACTTTGACCATGACGAATTAATACTAATTTCATCTTCCTCATCCTTCCATTCTCGTCTATTTGCTAAACGACTAATCCACTAAAAAGTTTTCCCTTTCGAACAAAGAGTCAAACCTTTTCCGTGTTATTCTGTGACTTTAAAAGTAAATTCTTTCTCTTGTAAATCTATTTCAACGGAAGAATGCGGCATGATTTTACCAGATACAATTTCTCTGGCAAGTGGAGTTTCCACATGACGCACAATATAGCGTTTAAGTGGTCGTGCACCATAAACCGGATCATATGCTTCTTCAGCAATAAAGGCTTTCGCATCATCTGAAATAGTAATAGTAATTTCTTGATCTGCTAAGCGAATTTGAAGTTCTTCTACTAACTTCTCAACTATACCTTTAATATCAGCAAGTGTAAGTGGTTTAAATAGAATAATATCATCAACCCGATTCAAAAATTCTGGTTTAAACTCACTTTGTAAAATTTGCATAACATCCGATTCTAGTTCAGGTGAAATCTCTCCTTCTTCGGTTCTTTCAAGTAATAAATTAGAGCCGATGTTGGAAGTCATAATAATTACCGTGTTTTTAAAATCAATTAAACGACCTTGAGAATCTGTAATACGCCCATCGTCGAGCACTTGTAAAAGGATATTAAATACATCTGGATGCGCTTTTTCGATTTCATCAAGTAGGACAATCGAATAAGGATTGCGTCTTACCGCTTCTGTAAGTTGTCCGCCTTCTTCATAACCAACGTAACCAGGAGGAGCCCCGACAAGTCTTGATACAGAATGTTTCTCCATATATTCAGACATATCAATTCGAATCATATGATCTTCAGAATCAAACATATTATATGCGAGCGCTTTAGCTAATTCTGTTTTACCAACACCAGTAGGCCCTAAGAAAATAAAAGAACCGATTGGACGTTTTGGATCTTTGATGCCTGCACGAGCACGTAGGACTGCATCACTAACTAATTGCACTGCATCATCTTGACCGATTACTTTTTGATGAAGAACATCTGCTAGTTTCAACAGTTTTTCACGTTCGCCTTCTACTAATTTAGTCACTGGAATACCTGTCCAACGACCAACTATTTCTGCGATTTCATTTTCTGTAACTTCTTCTTGTAAAATCCGATCTTCTTGTGCTGTTTTTTCGCGATTTTCCGTTTCTAATGCTAGTAATTCTTTTTCAACAGCTGGGATTTTACCATGACGAAGTTCTGCAGCTTTATTTAAATCGTAGTTATTTTCTGCTTCTTCTAATTCATGTCGTAAATGATCGATTTGTTCCCGGACTTCGCGAATTTTACTGATTTCGCTTTTTTCGGATTCCCATTTTGATTTCATTTTATTTGCTTCTTCTTTATAGTCAGCTAGTTCGCGTTGTAACATTTCTAGACGCCTTTCACTTGCTGGATCTTTTTCTTCTTTTAAAGCAGCTTCTTCAATTTCTAACTGCATTACTTTTCGTGTCACTTCATCCAGTTCACTTGGCATAGAATCAATTTCGACGCGGATTGTTGCACATGCTTCATCCACTAAATCAATGGCTTTATCCGGTAAAAAACGATCAGTAATATAACGATTAGAAAGACTTGCTGCTGCAACTAGAGCATTATCATGAATATTCACCCCATGATGAATTTCAAAACGTTCTTTTAAACCACGTAAAATGGAAACTGTATCTTCCACTGTTGGCTCTGGAACAAGTACTTTTTGGAAACGTCTTTCAAGAGCAGCATCCTTTTCAATATATTGGCGATATTCATCTAAAGTCGTTGCGCCAATACAATGGAGTTCTCCTCTGGCAAGCATTGGTTTTAACATGTTTCCAGCATCCATCGCACCGTCCGTCTTACCAGCTCCAACAATCGTATGAATTTCATCTATAAACAGTAAGATTTGACCTTCACTTTGTTTTACTTCTTGAAGTACTGCTTTTAAACGTTCTTCAAATTCACCACGATATTTAGCGCCCGCAATGAGGGAACCAATATCAAGTGAAATAATTGTTTTATCTTTTAGTCCTTCTGGGACATCTTTTCTAACAATTCGTTGCGCTAATCCTTCTACTATCGCAGTTTTACCAACACCTGGTTCACCGATTAATACTGGATTATTTTTTGTTTTTCTTGATAAAATTCGGATAACGTTGCGAATTTCTGCATCGCGTCCAATGACTGGATCGAGTTTACCACTTCTAACTTCAGCAACCAAATCACGTCCATATTTTGTTAAAGCTTCATAGTTTTCCTCTGCATTTTGAGAAGTCACTTTTTTCCCTCCTCTGATTTTTAAAATTGCTTCTTTAATTTGTTTTTTAGCTTTATGTTGATTTTTTAGTTCAGCTGTTATTGGGCTTGTCTTCTGGTCCATTACAGCTAGGATAAGATGTTCCGTTGATATAAAATCATCTTCTAATTGTTTTTGTTCTTTTTCCGCATCCCGCATTAATTGAAATAGCGATCCACTCATTGCTTGTCCGTAGTTAACATCACTACCTGAAACAACTGGAATTTTTCTTAAACTATCGTCTACTACTTTTTGAAGTGAGTCCACGTCAACTTCTGCTACATCATATACACGTTTTGCAAAGTCGCTTTCTGTTAATAATACTTTAAAAACGTGTGCAACATCGATTTCTTGGTTTTCTGATGCAATAGCTAGATTTTGCGCGTCCGCAATTGTTTGCTGGACTTGTTGCGTAAATTTTTGTAAATCCATTTATTCGTCCTCCTTATAAAAGATAAGTTTGACCTTTTTTGACCTTAACTTTATTATAGAATTTTAAATTGCTTTTGTCTAACAAAAACCATCTTTTTTTATAGAAAAAGACCTACCAATTTTTAGATTGGCAGATCTTCTTATGTTCTTAGTCACGCCCTGTAAATAGACGAAGTAAGAACATGAATAAGTTAAGGAAATCAAGATATAATGTGAGCGCAAGCATTGGTACATCAGCAAGTTCCACATCACGTTTCATAATTTGGTTAAAATCATACAAAATATATAATGAGAAAATAATCGTACCACCAGCTGAAATAATCGTTGTTAACATAGAACCCAATGGTAAAAAGACACCTAAAAAGCTAAATATTACCAAAATAATAATCGCTGCAAATAACGCACTACTCATAAAGGATAAATCTTTTTTCATTTTGGCTCCAACAAAAGCTAACGTTGTAAAAGTAACCGCTGCTGTAACGAATGCCATAAGAACTGCTGCACCTTGTCCCGCACCAAAATAATATGTTAATGTTGGTCCAAGCGTCAAACCAGTAACAAATGCAAATGCTAATAAAAGTGGATATCCAACAATTTTATTAATAGATTCACTTCGACGTACTAAAATAGAAGCGATAAGTAACGCTATTTCTATTATTACAAGTGGCAAATAAAGTTCTGGACTTAATTCACTCCCAATCGCAGCACCTACTGATGCGAGTAGCAAAGAAAATACAAACCAATTAAGTATTTTTTGCATAATAATTTGTTTACTCGTTCGTTTCTCTGTGTTTACTTGTTCGGTTGCGTGGTTGATTTCGTTCATGAACATTTCTCCTCTTCCAATTAATTAGTTTAATTATAGCAAAAGAATCATTACAATTCTATCGGTCTTACGTTGGAATTTAAAAAAAGAAGCGCAAGAGGCACTTCTTTAGATTAAGTCAAATTGTTTTAAGCCAAGCATGATTCCATCACTGTTGTTGTCTTTGGTGACAAAAGTAGCTTTTTCTTTCAATAACGGTACTGCGTTTTCCATCGCAATGGCATAATCTACTGCACCAAACATCTCTAAATCATTCATACCATCACCAAAAGCATAAGTTGGAACATCTTCAAAACCCATTACTTCAAGTAGTTTCGCAATACCAACTGCCTTAGAACCACCTTTTTTTAACACATCATTACTAAATGGTGTATTGCGAACAAATTGTAATTCTGGAAAACGTTCTGGAAAATAGTCATCGCCTGATTCAAGTAAAAGAAGTGCCATATTGATGGTTTCTTCTTTATACATGTCAGGTCTAACTTCTGGCATTGGCTCCCCTAAAAAGTCATAGTGCGCTTTAACGACTGGCGTACCAGCTGTTGCACCAATTCTTTTATCATTATAGTAACAAACTTCGACATTTTGTGATTTTGCTTCTTCTGTCAAACGTCCCAGTAAGTCCGCATCAATCAAGTCTTCGTATACTTTTTCTCCTTCAAAAATAGCCATTTGTCCATTCATCATTACTGCGGATTCAATGCCAGTAATTTTCATTTGATGACTTATTTCAATCAGTGTCCGTCCAGTAGCAATAACTGGAATAATGTTATTTTCTCGAAGTTTATCTAATGCCATAAGTGAACTATCAAGTACTTTTGATTCGCTATTTAAAAGTGTTCCATCCATATCAAAAAAACAAATTCCACGTGGTTTCACATTATTCATCCTTTACTAACATAATATATCCATCATACCAATCATATCGACGTAAAGTAAAGGCTATTTATACATAACGAAATCGCCTGTATGTTCAAATCCTAGGCGGTGATATATTTCTCCCGCAACTGGATTATCGTAAAACAAACATGGTTTCTTACCTTCCGCCAATACATCACAACATAATTTTTTCAGGAGCGTACTCGCAAAGCCGCGTTGTCTATATCCATCACTTGTCGCTACACCAGTAATCATTGCTGAGAATGAATTTTCAGCAGACGTTTCTGCGACAGCAACCACTTCTTGATCTTGTTCAATAAAATAAATTCGTTTAACACCTTTTTCAATTTGGCGAATAATTAATTCTTCATTTTCACCGCGCGAACCAAATTCTTTAATGTGTTTTCGCATTTCAATAATAGGAGCTACATCTTCGGCAACGGCTGTTCGAACGATGACATCTTGATTAACAGAAATCCGATTTACATGTTCGCACTCGCAAAAATAAGTCTGTTGTCTTTTTTCTTCAAGTCCATTCAAAAATGGTTCTAGTTCTTTTGTGACACGAGAAATACCACTAATTTCATATTTATCGTGTTTAGTAATAATCTCTGTGAACGCTTTTGCATCAAAATTAGCGTCTTTTGAATAAGGTAAGAAAAACGTATCGAATCGAAGTAATAATGCGTGTAATTTACCCGCAGCATCGAATTCGCCCCAAAGATCTTGCACATCACTCTCATAACCAAAATTTTCGATATCCCCAATAATAAATAAATTAAAGATTGCTTCGGGTTTTAAAAGTGCCATTACTTCTTCATTATCAGATACAGTTAGTTTTCTAATCATGTGCCACACTCCTATTTGGAAAATTGTCTTCATTTTACGTGAGTTGACTAGGTTCGTCAAGCCCTGAATTTTTCCATTTTGCCGCACACAAAAAAGCTTAGGACTAATTGTCCCAAGCTTCTTAAGATTCATAATGAATTTCGCCAATTTTTAACATTAAGCTGATGGCATTAAATTTTTCGTCTCCAAGGTGCATTTTGTTTGTATCTTGAAAAGTAATAGGTGCTGCTGTAATGGCTTCTTTCGGTTGTTCAAAGAATTTTTCTTCTAATGCCAAACTTTCTGTGATTTGAGTTATGTATTTTTGGAATTTATTTTCATTTCTCATTTTCCCAATCATTAAAGCTTTCAAAGTGTTCTGGGAAACTCCGACTGCAAGTGCAAATGTTCTATGAGTAAATCCATTTATTTTCATATAAAGTGACAAATTAGTGGCAATTCTTTGTTTTTCTGCCTTGTTTTTCATTTTAGGTGAACCTCCTGTCTTTCTATAGTTATCATTATGCCCGGCGAAGATGAGAATATGATTAAAACTTCATAGTATTTAGCTAAAAATATTGGAAACGTTTTCTTTTATTTGCAAAAAATGTGCTGGAATAACGAATAAACCAGCACATTTTTCTTAATTTGTATATTTTTCCCAGACAACCGTTTTTAATACTTCTAAAAATTCTGGGTCGGCATTTGGCATTGGTGGTCGGTGATAAGCCGCGCCAACCTCATCAGTAACTACTTTGCATTCATAATCATTATCATAAAGTACTTCTAAATGTTCTGCCACAAAGCCAACTGGTGTGTATATAAAATGTTTATATTTTTCTTTACCATAAAGTGCTCTGGTTAAATCTTGAACATCAGGTCCAAGCCAAGGCTCCCCGGTTTTACCTTCACTTTGCCAACCTAGGGCATAATGCGGTACTACCACTTTTTCAAAAATCAAATCAGCAGTTTCTTGTAATTGATCAGGGTAAGGGTCATTATGTTGTTTTATTTTCTCAGGTAGACTGTGTGCCGAAACAATTAATACTGTGTCCATTAATTCATCAGCAGGGATTTGTTTTGCAGTTTCATTAATTCGCTCCGCCCACATGTTGATAAATTTTGGTTGTTTATACCATTCATTAATAGCTTTAATCTCGATGCCACCTAATTTATCAGCAGTGTCTTTTGCTCGTTTATTATAAGCTTCTACACTAAAACTAGAGTAATGCGGTGCTAAAACAATTGAAATAGCTTCTTTTATACCATCTTTGTGCATTGCTTCTACGGCATCTTCAATAAAAGGTTCAATATGCTTTAGACCAATGTAAGTTTTAAATTCTACTTCTTCTTGTGACTTGTTTAGCACTTCTTCTAGCCCGTATGCTTGAGCTTCCGTAATTTTTGCAAGCGGGGATAAGCCGCCAATAGCATGATATCTGCCTCGTAAATCAGCAATCATTTCTTCACTTGGTGTATGACCGTGTCGAATATCTGTGTAATAGCGTTCGATATCTTCATCTTTGTATGGTGTTCCGTAAGCCATTACAAGCAAACCTACTTTTTTAGCCATTTTTCATCATCCTTTTTTTAATAATATTTCGCTTCTATCGTGGATGTAATTCGTTAATTTTTTCAACATTTCAGGTTGTACTTCTGGAAAAACGCCATGTCCTAAGTTAAAAATATATCCTGGTTTCAGTATACCTTCTTGTATAATCCGTTCTGCTTCCTCTAAACATTTTTCTGGAGCTAGCAATGTCGACGGATCTAAATTTCCTTGAATTGCTTTTGAAGGTACTTTTTTTCTAGCACCAGTTAGAGTTTCGCGCCAATCAACTCCAACAACATCAAGTGGCATCGTCTCCCATTCTTCTAAAAGATGACTCGCTCCAACTGCTTGCATAATAATTGGTGTTGTCGGATGTACAGCTTTCACTTCTCGAACAATCATCTCAATAACCGGACGAATATATTTAGTATAATCAGCCCGGCTAAGCGCTCCAACCCAAGAATCAAATAATTGCACAGCAGAAGCACCAGCATTAATTTGAGCAATTAAATAAGTCGCAGTCATCCGACCTAATTTCTCCATTAATATGGACCATACTTCAGGTTCGCGATACATAAAACTCTTTGTTAGATGATAATTTTTTGATGGTCCACCTTCTATCATATAACTTGCTAATGTAAACGGTGCACCAGCAAAGCCAATTAAAGGCACTTCTAACATATCATCCGCTAATAATTTTATAGTATCGAGCACATAAGGCACTTCAATTTCCGGTTTAAAAATAGACAATTTATCTACATCTTGAAAAGTTCTAATAGGATTATGTATCACTGGACCAATTCCAGATTTAATCTCTACATCTATCCCCATTCCTGGAAGTGGCGTCATTATATCTTTATATAGAATTGCTGCATCAACACCATATTGATCTACTGGTAATTTTGTTACATATGCACATATTTCTGGTTGATGAGTAATTTCAAAAAGAGAATATTTTTCTTTTAATTTACGATATTCTGGTTGGGATCTTCCAGCTTGTCTCATATACCACACTGGAATTTTGTCCACTTGTTCTTTCCGAGCTGCTCTTAAAAATAAATCATTTGTTATTTTTGTCATTAAGTCGCTTCCCTTCTTTGTTCATTTACACACAATAGGCAACAGAACAATAAATAACTTCTCCAGATAAAAGGATACTAGAAATCTTGTATAAAACCAAACAAATTGCCTATCTTCTGTTTCAATTACGAAAAACGTGGAAAACAAAGGTGTAATCATTTTTCTTAATGGAATAAAAATCGAAAGAAGGACTTATCATGAAAAAAGTATTTATCACCACTGGAACTGAGCATTACCTTCGCCAATTGATGGCTAATTACACTGGCCAAAATGTTACGCTTTTGCAAAACTTTTCACAGTCACTTTTATATCAAGAATCAACTGGAGAAAAACTTTTCCAAGAAGGCGCAGAGTATCGGGTTTTACAAAGTAGCGGTTCTTTAAAAGGTTTTGGAATAGTTGCTTTTGAATATATCCAACTCCGCGATGAAGAGATTCCTATTTTCCTGCAAATGTATCAACAGGCTAGCTTGCATTTCAGTGAAACTCCTGGCTTACAAAGTACAAAACTCACAAAAGCGATGAACACGAATAAATTTTTAATCATTTCTTTTTGGGATTCTGAAACTTTCTTTCATGAATGGAAAAAAACAGCTTTACACAAAGAAATTACAAGCATCATGCAGAAAAACAATACGCAAGTTGGTTTTTCTCATGAAGATATTTATCATTATCCGGAATTTTCTCACGATGCTAAATAAGAAAAAGAGATTTGGACCGACATCCAAATCTCTTTTTTTATTCGTACATTTTTTTCATTCTAATTGGAGCATATAGGAAAGTAAATATGGCGACAAAAGCCAAGTTTATCCCTAAAATAATCATCCCACTTATCGTTCCATTCTGTGCAATTCCAATAATACTAAATAGTAATGCTTGCGCGAGTAACAAAATACGTAAAAAATGAATGAAACTACGATGACGATAATTATCATCAATCGGATAAAGTCGTAACATAATTTGCGTATCATAATGCTTTAACATTGGAATAAATTGAAAACCAGTTAAGTATAAGAATAACAGGGAAAATATGATATTTAAATAAAATCCTTGAACAAATATGAGTAGAATGACAGCAATTACGGTCAGTCTAACATAAAGTCCAACATATTCATTCGTTCGAGTAAAAGTTCGACTAAATAAATAGGCAAATGTTTTTCTCTTTGCATAAGGAATTGGCTGATAAAGAAAATCAAGATAGCTCCGTCTGCGAACTGTTCCGCGTAAGTGTGGTACATCCGTAAATAAATTCACTAATCGATAAAACCGGTTCATTCGTGCTTCTTCTTTATCCACTAGATATTCCCAGCGAAGCGTCACTTTAGCAGTTTTCTTCGCAATTAAGTAATAACTCACGAAAAGAATAATAACCACCAAAGGAATAGAAATATAAGGCGCCGAAATAAGTGAAATATAAATTAAAATAGCATTTACAATAACGCGAACAAACATCCAAGTTGTGTCAGCATCTTCTAATTTCATACTTAAAAAGCCAAAATAAATGTTCCAAGCTTTCAGTAACGCAAGTACAATAAATAAAGTAAAGAACTGACTATAAGCTACCCCTGTCACTTCCACGTACATTGGCATACAAACGCCAAGAACAATCACAAACACATAAAGCTGCATAAAGAAACTCGCTATTTTTGCTTGAGAAAAATACGTATCCATTGCTTTTTCCTGTACGATTAAATAAACAACATCTGGTTTTTGGAGGAGCGTCGCCACTGGACTAATTGCAATAGAAGCTGTCAGCAAAATAACCATCAACGGAATAACTGGAAAGCTAGGCTCAAGCGTTTTTACCCAACCTGCATAATAAAATATCCCAGCACCAAGTCCAATGACAAGAACAAAAAGCAAATGATCATTAAACATATAACGTAGATAGCGCATAACTTCTGTTGTATAAGCACTAAAACGTTCCTTCCAGAGTGCTTTGCTATCAAATATCATCTTCATCAGCTTCCTCTTCCTTTGTTAACTGAATGTATATTTCGTCAAGTGAAGCTCCTGGCATTTCAAAATTCGTTTGTAAGTCTTTCAGTGTTCCTTCCGCGCGAATTTCCCCTTGATGAATAATGATAAAAGTGTCGCAATATTTTTCAGCCGTTGCTAAAATATGCGTTGACATTAAAATGCTTGCACCTTTACCTCGCATTTCGTCCATCCAATTGAGCAATGACTGGATACCTAGTGGGTCAAGCCCAACAAAAGGCTCATCAATAATATATAATTTAGGTTCAATTAAAAAAGCCGACATAATCATTACTTTTTGTTTCATACCTTTAGAAAAATGGGCCGGAAACCAATTCAGCTTTTTCTCTAAACGAAATTCTTTTAAAAGTGGAATCATACGTGTTTGTAATTCTTCCTGAGATAAACCATAAGCCATTCCGGTTAATTCTAAATGCTCTTTTAATGTTAATTCTTCGTATAACACTGGTGTTTCTGGAATATAAGAAAACTGCTTTCTATACGTTTCTGTATCTTCCACTAATTGGTGATTATTGATTTTAATCGTTCCTTTTTTGGGATGCATTAAGCCTGTTATATGTTTAATCGTCGTACTTTTCCCCGCCCCGTTTAGACCAATTAATCCAACAATTTGTTTTTCTTCTATCGCAAACGAAATATCTTTTAAGACTGGACGTTTTGTGTACCCGCCCGTCAGGTGTTCTACTTCTAATAAAGCCATTTCCATACCTCCTTGCGTACTCTTTAGTTAATAATAGCATATCCATCCCTTGAACTGTCAAAATAATCCACTAGCTGCTACCTAAGGCATGCTTTTAACTCGTATTTATGTTAAATTAAAATAGTACATAATTTAATATGTTGTGAAAGGTGGTCATACTTTATGGACGATTGCATTTTCTGCAAGATAGTTCGTGGTGAAATCCCTTCTGCCAAAGTGTATGAAGATGAAGAAGTATATGCATTCCTTGATTTAGGACAAGTCACAGAAGGTCATACGCTCGTAATTCCTAAAAAACATGCTAGAAACACATTCGATTTACCCGATGATACGGCTGCTGAATTATTCCGTCGTGTCCCCAAAATAGCACGAGCTTTAAAAGAAGCTTTACCTCTACAAGGATTAAATATTTTAAATAATAATGAAGAAGTTGCTTTCCAATCTGTTTTTCATTGTCATATTCATTTAATACCAAGGTATAGCAAATCAGACGACTTTGGGTTAAAATGGAAAGATAACGCAGACTGGTATACACAAGAACGTTACCAAGAGATTGCTGAACTTATTGCAGCAAAAGTAAACTAAAATGACTTTATGGATGGAGTGGAGAATAAATGAATAAAAAATCACTTATTTTGGGTATTTTAGCTGGTGGGGCAATTGGAGCCGCAGCCTCGGTATTGTTTGCTCCAAAATCCGGCAATGAACTTAGAAAAGATATTGTTGCTAAATCTGGCGAAGCAAGCGTTATTTTGAAAGAATTAGCTTATAATGCAAATGAACTTATCCAATCAGTTCAAGTTCTCGGTACAGAAGGCTCAACTTTACTAAAAGATGTTTCTTCCGACATAATGGAATCTGTTTCCAAGTGGAATGAAGAAATGGAACCTGAAAAGAAACGCTTAAAAGATGAAATTAAAGATATGCAAAAAACAATTTCCGATTTAGAAAAAACATTAAAAAAAGATAATAAATAACTCGAAAAACTGGGCGTATGCTCAGTTTTTTTATTTGCTAAAAAACAGCTTCATAAAAACGTCAAAATTAGAGCCCCATATATTAAAAAAAGGGTTGAAATTTATAGTAATTGAGCTTACACTACTATAGTGCCTTCTTAGATGGGCACTATTTTAGCTATAACTGGAGGAAAGCTTAAAATGCGCTGCTTGAAATCAATCAACACAGAGCGACGGGATGAATTTAATCGACTTTTTTTAAAAGGAATTCTTGTCTGGCTTGCTGCCGTGTGTATTTGTTTTTTAACACAACATTTAATATACCCAGGTGAGCTTACAAATGAATATCAGTTCATTAGTTTTATTGGCATCGTGTTAATTTATCCAGTTCATAAATTATTACATGTCATCGGATGTTTTAAATATCGCGAAGGAACCGTTATTCAGTGGCGAATACATTTCTTTTTTCTTCCATGTATCAAACTAAACATTAAGCGAATAATTCCAAAATGGCATTATATATTTTCACTTATATTACCATTTATTGTTATTACTGCTGGTTTGGTATCTTTAATGCTTTTAACTCCAATTGGACACTCAGGAATGTTTCTGATTTTGCTTTCTGTCCATTTCGGAATGAGCTTTTCAGATTTTACTCATATTAAAAAATTATGGAGAATGCCGAATAATTGTTTTGTTGAAAGTGCAGAACGCGGATTTTCTATTTTAATTTCTGACTAAACCATAAGAATATCATTAAATTTCTTTCATCTTTTCTTTTTGGCTTTAATTTATGTTATGATAGTTATTGTGTTAAGCGGGAATTATTCCAACAACTAAGGAGTGTGTTTTATTCAATGAAGAAAAAATTAATTCTTGGACTTGTCATGGTAATGGCATTGTTCAGTCTAGCAGCGTGTGGTGGCGGCGGTGATGTCGTTAAGACTGATGCTGGTGATGTAACGCAAGATGAGCTTTACGAAGCAATGAAAGATAAATACGGTTCAGAGTTCGTACAACAACTTACTTTCGAAAAAGTCCTTGGAGATAAATACAAAGTAAGCGATGAAGATGTTGATAAAAAATTCAAAGAGTACAAAGCTCAATATGGCGATCAATTCGCTGCTGTTCTAGCTCAAAGTGGCTTAACAGAAAAAACATTCAAAAGCCAACTTAAGTATAACTTACTAGTTCAAAAAGCTACTGAAGCTAATACTGATACTAGTGATAAAGCACTTAAAGAGTACTACAAAACTTGGCAACCAGATATCACTGTTAGTCATATTCTAGTAGCTGACGAGAAAAAAGCTAAAGAAGTTGAACAAAAACTTAAAGACGGCGCAAAATTCTCTGATTTAGCAAAAGAATATTCAACTGATACAGCAACAAAAGAAAACGGTGGTCAATTAGCAGCATTTGGTCCTGGTAAAATGGATCCAGCATTTGAAAAAGCAGCTTATGCACTTAAAAACAAAGGTGATATCAGCGCTCCAGTAAAAACGCAATACGGATACCACATTATTCAAATGGATGAACCAGCTACAAAAACAACTTTTGATAAAGATAAAAAAGCGGTAAAAGCTTCTTATCTTACTTCCCAATTAACCAACGAAAACATGCAAAAAACACTGAAAAAAGAATTCAAAGATGCTAATGTAAAAGTTGAAGATAAAGACTTGAAAGATGCTTTCAAAGATTTTGATAGTTCTTCTTCCGAAAAATCATCTAAATAAGTAAGCTAAAAACACGTTTGGAATTTTCCAAACGTGTTTTTTTAATGTAAAAAGCGTTGCTCGATTAATTTATACCGAACAACGCTTTTTTATACTCTATTCAAATGTAGGATTATAAAACGAACGATTATCTAAACCAAAAACGCGTTCACTGAATTCACCTGGTTTAGTATGTTTTAAAACCTTATCCATCATATTAATAGATGCATCCATTAAATCGATTTGGTGTAAAATTTCTGCCTCACGGACAAGCGGCGGTTTTGGGCTGCCCCATTCACCTTTTCCATGATGAGAAAGCAATACATGTTTCAATACAACCACTTCTTCATCATCAATAGATAATTCATCTGCAATTTTACTTACTTCTTCTACTACTATTGAGATGTGACCAATAAGATTTCCTTCAAGTGTATAAGTGGTTGATACTGGTCCCGAAAGCTCAATCACTTTTCCTAAATCGTGTAAAATTACCCCAGCATAAAGTAAATCTCGATTAACGGTTGGATATAAATCTGACACTGCTTTTGCTAGTCGTAGCATTGAAACTACGTGAAAGCTTAACCCCGATACAAACTCATGATGATGACGCATTGCTGCTGGATAATCATAAAAATCATCTTGATATTTCTTAAGTAAGGCTCTCGTAATACGTTGCAAGTTAGCATTTTTCATTTCGAAAATATATTGTGTGATTTCATCAGCCATTTCTTCTTTATTGATGGGCGCTGTTTCCATAAACTCACTAGCATTAACGCCATCAAGCGGTGTTGCTTGTCTGATTTGGCGGATTTTCAATTGTTTTCTTCCACGATAATTTTGAATATCTCCTATAAGGTGGACAATTTGTTGCACCCCATAATTAACCTCATCACTCTCTTTAACATCCCAAAGTTTTGCCTCTAATTCACCTGACTTATCTTGTAAAACAAGACTCAAAAAAGGCTTTCCGTTGCTTGCTGTACCTTTGATGCTTGATTTAATTAGCAAGAATAATTCAACTGTTTCCCCAACCTCAAAGTCTAATAATCTTTTTTCCATTGTATCGCCTTCTTTCTTTCTGTAGTAAGAAGTTTCTTCACTCATTATAGCATGCGTATGTCTTCACTGGAAAAATATTTGCGTGTTTCTTGGTGACATGTGAAAAAAATAACCTGATTTGTACTTTTTCTTTGTTGAAGTAATTCCATCATTTGTAACATTCTAGAAGAATCAAAATGTACAAATCCATCATCGATAATAATAGGAAGTGGAAAATCTTTGTGAATAACATCAATTAATGCAAATCGAATTGCCAAATATAATTGTTCTTTTGTTGCTTGACTTAACTCTTCTGGGAAAAATATAACTACTTCTTTGCTTTCCACTTGAAGTCTATTATCTTGTAAATAAACTTTGTTATAGTTTCCATTAGTTAGATGACTAAAATATTCACTTGCCAGTCTTAAAGTTTTTGGTAGCTTACCTTCTTGTAAACTTTGCATAGCTTTTTGAAGTATCTCAAGTGCTAATTTAGTTTCGGTCCATTCTTCTACTAATTGTTGGAGTTTGCTTTTTTGGGAGTAAAATTCTTGCATTAATACTGCAAAAGTTCCACCTTCTTCTAGATTTCTGATTTCATGATTTTTTGCAGCTAACGAGGCATGAAGCTTTTCTTGTTCTAATTCGGTCTTGCGCAGAGCTTCCTCTAATTGAAGTTCTTTTTCTTTAATAATTGCTTGATTTTGAAACTGTTTTAAAGCGGTTCTTTTTTCGGGTTCTAATTGAGCTTCAAGTAAGACCAAACGTTCACGCCATTTTTGCTCTTCTTTTACTCGTAAGGCCGCTAAACGAAACGCTTCTTCATTATTTACTTTCGCTTGCTCCAACAAATCTCTTTTTTCTTTTTCTACAAGTAATAAATCTTGTTTAACTAAGTCTAATTGCATGGTCACTTGTTCCATTTTTTCTGCTAATTTAGCATTTTCGGTCAAATTATTTCGATAAAATAATAAACCTTGTCGAAGGAAAGAGATATTCTCTTCTAGATCATTATTTTCAGTCGGTAAATCTAAATTATTTAATCTACTTTTATAGGTTTCTTGCTTTTCTTCTATTGGAGCTAATTTTATTTTTAGTTCAGTAGCTAGTTGATTTTTTTCACTATTTTCTTTGTAATTTTGAATAACTGTTTCCCAATTGTCATCAGGTTGTTCCTTCATTGCTAAATCGGAGAATATTCCACGCAGTTCTAATGTGCATTCGTACTGTGCTTTATTTAGTCTGTCTTGGCGCTCTTCTAAATGTGCTATTTGAGAAGCAATAATGTCCATTTCACTCAACAACTGTTGCCATTCTTGTCTTGATTTTTGTTGTTCTAAAAACGTTAAAATTTGTTGATTATTAACAGGAGTTGTTTTGTTGCTTGTTAAGAATATAAAAACCGATATAAGACCAGCAATTAGAACAAATGCAATGCTCCAAATTGATTGAAAAATGATTAAAACTAACAAAGCGGCCATGAATACACCAATAGATACAGCTAATTTGGTTATGGGTGTTTTTTCTTGTTGGTTCAATTTTTCTTTTTCATGTTGAAATTTTTTATTTTCCCACATATTAGTTTCTATTTGATCAATCTTTTTTTGCAGTTTTTCTGCTGTTTCTTGGGTAAGTTTTAATTCAAGTTGAACATCATGTTGCTGTTGGTTATTTGATTGCTCTATAGTTTTCATGCGAAGTATTTTTTTATCAAGTTCTTTTGTCCACTTTTTCGGGACTATTGTGGCATCAGTTTGGTAATAATTAATTTCTTGTTTTAAGTTGTTTAGTTGAACTTGGCGCTCACTGTAGGCCCCATAAGTTTCTACTAAATACGATATTTCTGTTTCGTTTTCTGCAAAAAAAGCACTATGTTCGAAATTATTTTTGTTGATTAGATTTTTTTGACGTTCTTCTAATTGAATTAATTGATTTTGCCATTCTTTTTCTTTTAATTGTAAATGTTCTAGACGAATAATACCATCAGGTGGAAAAGTGGTTTCGCTTGTGTGCAACGTTTTTTCCTCAAGTGCTTTCCATTCTTGATAAATTGGCCACAAGTCTTGCAATGTATTTATAGTGTCTAATTCCACACGAATTGTTGTTTTTTCTACTTGTAATTCCGTTTGTCTAGCTATTTCTGCTTCCTTTTCAGCAAGTAGTAACTCATATTTAGTATTTTGTTTTTTGGCTTCTTGAAAAGCTTGTTGGCTTTCTTTTACTTTTTTCAGTTGTTGATTAATTACAGGATTTCTCCCACTTGGTTTAAAAAGAGCATCTAATTTTTTTTGTAAAGTTTCTGCAGTTTTTAAAAGTGCATCTGAGCCAGTTGTTCCAGTAGCAAGCAAGTATTTTTCAAATTCTTTCTTTTTCCATTGGTGGATATTTTGTAAACCATGAATATCAAAAGAGAATATAGCTTCAAAAGTATTTCGATCTATTTCTCCAATGATTTCCGATAAACTCTCTTCCCCAGCTATTTGACCGTCTCCATAATAAATACGGACATCGCCAGTTGCTTTTCCTTTTAAGCGTTCAATAATAACATTTCCTAGTCGCGTATCTTCTAGGGTGAGTCTTCCCCCATATGGCCCGCCGTTTTTTGGCTCCATACGTGGAATAGACTGTTGTCTTGTTGGAAAACCAAACAAAATACTATGAATAAAAGCCATAATAGTCGATTTTCCTGCTTCATTTTCACCAAAAATCACTTGAAAATCAGCAATGTTATTAAAATGAGCATCCGACCATTTCCCGTAACCTACAATATCAATGGACGTTATTCTCATTTTCCATCACCTTCCGATTCTTTCAGAGCCACGCCAAGTTCCGTGAGTGCTGATTCTAGCATTAATTGCCGGTCTTGTTCCGACAGATCTTCTAAATATCTACTTACACCACTTTCAAAATAAAGCGACTCCACAGATTTGTAAAAAGCAAATTCATCTTGCAATGTTTTGAAAGCATTCATTATTTCCCTACCAGCTAAATGATGTTCTTGCCAGTTTTTTAAATCGCTTTGGTTTGTTAATTCAATACTTAATTTATGTACCCAAACAAATGTAGAGCTTGTGAGATCAACCTCTTCTTGTAGCATTTGTAACCAATCATTTGTATTTATTTTTTGCTTATTAGTCATTTGAATAATTACATGCAGAAAAAAAGAATTATTACGGCCTTGATAATCATTTAAAAGTTTGGTGATTTCTCGGTAAAAAGTGTTGACTTCGCTATCCTCAGGTATAGTCAATATTACTTCTTCCCAAATAATAGGGCTCGTCGCTATAAAATCAATTGTCGTCGTTGTTTCAGACATAGTTACAATACTTGCACCTTTTTCGCCTGATTCTTTCCGATTACGCCCTTGAATATTTCCTGGATAATAAATACTTGGAGATTCGGTTAATAATTGACGTTTATGAATATGACCAAGCGCCCAGTAATCAAATCCTTTTTTGATAATTTCTTGTATTTGAAACGGTGCATAAACATCATGTTCTTCACTACTTGTTAATTCGGATCCATGTAAAAGTGCGATATGAAAATCCGCCTCTTGTTGTACATTATATTCAGCCACTCGACTCGTGCGCATGTGTCTTTCTCCGTAGCTAAAACCATAAATATGTACTTTTACTCCTTGATTTGTTTCAAGTGTTGCCATTTCTACTTGTTCTGGAAAAACATATACATTATCTGGTAATAATAGTTTTTCTTTGTGTTTCTCTATAAAGTCATGATTGCCATGAATAACAAACGCTCGAATATTAGCATCTTCTAATCGCTTCATTTCTTTTAGAAAACGAGCTTGTGCCCGGACGCTTTGATCTTCGCTATCATATATATCTCCAGCAATTAATACAAAATCAACCTTTTCCTTTATTGCTAATGTTATTATTCGTTCAAGTGATAGAAATGTACTTTCTTGTACAGCAGAATATAGCGGTTGTGGTAACGTCGAAAGCCCAATGAATGGACTATCTAGATGCAAATCCGCTATATGTAAAAATTTGATTTCTTTCATGACTTCCGCCTCCCAAAAACCGAATATACGTTCTTATTATACCTTACTATTTCCTCACGTACAAGCATTTCAAATAAAAAAAGCTCTATTATTTGCTAAGGAAATAACAAATAATAAAGCTCCTTCTATAAATAAAAAATTAATCGTTTGAAACGTTATATAAATCTTGTAACGGAGTCATGATAATGCGATTTAAATCATTAATAATTGTGCTCATGGCTTGTTCTTTTTCCATTAATTTAACGATTAATTCGTTTTCTTGAACTTCTTGCGCTACTTCTTGTGCTACGTTTACTGTTTCATCGTCAATTTCTTGACCTGTCATTTGTTTTTCTTGGATTGTAACTTGAACATCACGAAAACGTTCGAATTTTGCTTTTGCATCCGCATTTTCATTTACTTCACGGTATGCGTCTTGTAAGCTTAAGAATTCAGGTGTTTCACGAATTCCTTTGTCTAAATCATGTGCTAAATCATAAATATTAACTGCCATTGATAAATCCTCCAAATATCTGTATTTGTCACTTCTGTTTCACTATAACAAAAAGTCGTCGGTTATTCCAGTATAAAAGAACTAAATCCATATTGCGAGGATTCCTTGAATAACTCCGATAAATCCTCCTAAAATCCCGCCTAAATAAGTAATCATTTTTAACTCTCTTCCAGAAATTTCAACAACCAGCTTTTCAATTTCTTGTAATGAAAAAGTAGCTATTTGTGTTTCGACAAGCTTTGCTAAGTCCATTCGTTCCACTATATCCGCACTATGTGTTGCTACGAAATCAAGCATGCGCTCTACTGCAAAAGGAATTATTTTGCTTTTAATCATAACTTCATAATCACGAAGTATTACTTGAACAGGTTGATTAAATATCTTGTCATGAGGAAAAGCCTGAATAATTTCAGAAGTAAGCTGTTCAGCTAAATGAGCTTGTTTTTCAGTTGGAATTAGTTCTTGCAATTCTTTTGCTTCAAAATTTTTCCATTCTGTAGTTAAAAGTTGATTGATAAGGTTTTTAGTATCTTCTTGGTTGATAAGTTTTGCGCCTTCTTGTTGGATTTTTTCGGAAAAACTCTCAACATTAATAAACATTCTAGCCATACTGCCCATTTTACCGTGCTCTTCAAAAAACTTTTGAAGCATCATTTTAATCTGGAGTTTACCTTCTTCACTTGCTATAAATAATGTTAATTTACTTGTAATTCTTTCTGTAACATGTGGTAGTTTTGTTTCCAATTCTTTTTCTAACATAACTGGAATTAGTTCATTCATTTGTGACGTTTTTTTAATAGTTAAAAAGTGATTAATTTCTTTTTCTAGTACTGTTTCTAGCCATGAAATAGAGCGACCTTCCGCATTTTCATAGCCTAATTGATGAAGTAATTCATTGGGTGTTGTTTCTAGCTGCATTTTTTCATGAAACATTTTCGCGACTGTTTCAGTTATTTCTTTTTGTAAATTTTCTTCCAATAGGCGGGCACGTATAGCGTCTTCTGTGAGTAAATGACTCACTACAACTTTCCCAATATGCTCTGCTAGTTCATCGCGTCTTTTTGGAATTAATCCTGGTGTAAATGGTACACGTTTATTAAATAAATAAAGGGCTTTGTATGGGCGGAAAAGCATTCGGATGGCGATATAATTCGTCATTGCGCCAATAAATCCACCTATCACTGCCATTAAAAGTATCGTAAATAACACTGACATGTTTTGCATCTCCTATATTTTGTCTAGTAAAAGTGGTTTCATTATACGTGAAAAATCCCTAGACAACAATTGTTTCTAGGGAAGTTCATTCTAAAGTATGAGATTACAAATTAGTCATTTTCAGCGGATTTATCCATGAATCGAATTCTTCCTCAGTGACAAAACCACTTTTAATTGCCGCTTCTTTAAGAGTTGAATTATCAGTATACGCTAATTTAGCGATTTTAGCGGCTTTCTCATAGCCAATATGCGGATTCAAGGCTGTAACAAGCATTAGCGAATCATTCACTTTGGTTTCTATAACACTTTCATTTGCAGTCAGCCCTTCTAAGCAATGAATTCGGAATGAACGCATGCTATCTGAAAGTAGTTTGATAGATTCTAAAAAATTAAAAATGATAACAGGTTTATAAACATTTAATTCGAAGTTCCCTTGGCTTGCTGCAACATTAATCGTTGTATCATTTCCCATAACTTGAGCTGCCACCATTGTAATAGCCTCACACTGCGTAGGATTTACTTTTCCAGGCATAATAGAGCTACCTGGTTCATTGGCTGGAATAATTAGCTCACCAATGCCGCTTCTAGGACCACTTGCTAAAAATCGAATATCATTAGCAATTTTCATTAAGTCCGAAGCAAGACTCCGAATCGCGCCATGAACATAATTAATGGGGCTATGGCTAGTTAACGCAAAATATTTATTAGAATCCGATGTAAAAGCGTATCCGGTTTGACTCATTAGTTCGTGAGCCACTTTATCACCAAAATCTTGAGAAGCATTTAAGCCCGTACCAACTGCTGTCCCACCTATTGCAAGAGGTAAAATGGCTTTCATACTCGATTCAAGGTAATTTTTATTATTTGTTAAACATGCTTCCCATCCACTAATTTCTTGACCAAGCGTTAACGGCGTTGCATCTTGTAGGTGTGTTCTACCAATTTTAACAAGATGCATATATTTATTTTTCTTTGCTGTTAAAACTGCTTCCATCTTCGTTATTTCTGGTAAAAGTTTTGTTACTAATGCTTCGTAAGCAGCAATGTGCATCGCAGTCGGAAATGTATCATTCGAGCTTTGCGACATATTTACATCATCATTTGGGTGTACTTGATTTTCTCCTAAAGTTAAATTAGCAACATGTGCGATAACTTCATTGATATTCATATTACTCTGTGTTCCGCTTCCAGTTTGCCAAACCACTAAAGGAAAGTGCTCATCTAGTTCTCCTGCAATAATTTGATCACAGACATTACCTATCGCTATAGATTTTTCTACGGGCAGCTTTCCTTCTGCTGCATTGACTTTAGCCGCAGCTTTCTTTAACTCGGCAAATGCATAGATAATTTCTTTTGGCATTTGATTATCGCCAATCGCAAAATTCCTTCTACTTCTTTCTGTTTGCGCTCCCCAATATTTAGTTGCATCAACTGAAATTTCTCCAAGTGTATCTCGTTCTATTCGTTCCATCTCGCCACCCCTTTTCACTCTATTTTATTATATCCCGGATTTTTTCGCAAAACTCGTAAATAATGTTCGTTATTCTCCTTTTTGAAGCGGCTTTATTTTAATAATGATAATGGTAAAAGTAATGAATAAAACAATCCAGATAATTGTAATGAAAAGTGTTGGTATAAAATAATCCATCGTTTTTGCAGACATAATTAACATGGTGGCATTTTTACTTAAATATGCTGGATTAAACATTTGAATCCAACCACCAAACCCGCTCATTAATCCTAATAAAATCGTGGTAAAGACACTAATCATCGCCACCATAGCATTACTGTTAAATAGCGCACTTGCAAAAACTACAAAACTAATGACAAAAATAAACCAAAGTGTATAAATAAAAAAACCTTCAATCAAAGCATAAATCTCTAAACTTCCAAATAAAAAGTACGTATAATAAGCAGCTAATACATAACCTAAAAGTAGTGAACCTAAGCCAACAATGCACTGCATTAGCCACTTAGATAATACATATTCCGTAGCTGTCATTGGTCTACTCATAATAAAAGCTAGCATCCCTTTTGATCTGTCACTTTGAATACAAGCCATTGCAACTACAATAATAATGATAATTCCAATTTGATCAAACTGAGATCCAATTGTTTGAGTCATTACTTCTTGTGCGGATTGATTTCCCATTAAAGCGACTACTTGCTCTGTCTCTGCACCCGTTCCAACTGCTTTAAGAATCTCTGGTAAAAAGTAAACCATTAGTGGTTGAGTAAGTCCGAGAAGGGCAAATACAATTGGAAGCCAGATAATTTTCAAACTTCTTCTTTGTTCTAACCATTCTTTTCCAAGCAAAGCGCTAAGATGTGTCATTTACTCACCTTCTCCATAAAAATTTCTTCTAGACTACGATGTCTTGCTTCTACGCGAATAAGCTCGCCGTCTATTTTCATTAAAGTCTCTAAGATAACATTAGCTCCAGCTTTTTTGTCTAAGGCATGCACTTGATAAACCCTTCCTCTTTTGTCCACTTTTTCGATGTATTTGCTTTGTAACAGAGTTTCTTGCCAAACTTCAGTAGCACCAATGAATTCCACATCAAAAACAGATGAATGTTCCTCTTTCATTAGTTGGTCTATAGTTTGATCAGCAATTAATTCTCCATTTTTAATAATTGCTATTCGATCACAAATTTCTTCCGCATCCTTTAAAATATGAGTGGAAAATAAAATGGTCATTTCTTTTTTTAATTTTTCTAGTAAAGCAATAATTTCTCTACGGCCTATAGGATCGAGAGCGGATACAGGTTCATCTAAAACAAGTAGTTCTGGACGATGCAAAATTGCCTGCGCGATACCAAGACGTTGCCGCATCCCGCCTGAATATGTGCTGATTTTTTTATTAATGCTACCTGATAATCCGACTAATTGTAGAACTTCTGTGATTCGACTTTCTAGCTCTTTTTTTCCCATATTAGATAGTTTCCCCATAAAACGGAGGCACTCTGCTGCACTCATCCATCCATAAAATTGTGGATATTGAGGTAAAAAGCCAATTTTTTCACGAACAGTTTTTGCATTATGCCCGTCCAGAGTTATTTCACCTTCATCTTGTGATAAGATTTGGACTATCATGTTAATCATAGTCGTTTTGCCTGCACCATTTGATCCAATTAAAGCTACACATTCCTTCTCATTTAAAGTAAGATTGATTCCTTTAACAGCCCATTTTCCATTATATTTTTTCTTTAAATCGTGAATTTCTAATTTCCCATTCATACTTCATCCTCTTTTCGACCAAAAATCAAATAAATTACCGGTCCAAAAATATTAATAAAAATAATAACAAGTAACCAAATAATGGGATTTTTACGAGTTTGCCAATTTCTTGCTAGATCAATAATTGCAGTTAAAAGTAACGCTAAATAAAGGATAATTACAGGTATGATTAATGCTATTTGCGTTCTGTCCAATACTATCACCTCAGATTTTTGTTATACTTATTGTATAACAGTTATAATAATAAAGCAATATAAAAAAGCACATTTCACTCTAATTAAAAGTAAAATGTGCTTTTTATTAATTTCCAATCGAATCAATTAAATTTCCAATTCCATCTGAAACCTTACCGCCAAATTCTTTCACTTTATCGGCACCTTTTTTAATGGTTTTACCGGCTTCATCTGCTTTATCTTTCACACCACTCCAAAAATCACTACCGCTACTTTCTGACTCTTCTTCTTGTTTTTTCTCAGCAGTTTCTTGGGCAGCGCTTTTTGTACCAAAGTCTGCGGATTTCTGATAACGCAAGCCACTGTTCATGACATAATGCGCTAAACTCGAAACCCCAGCTGAACTTGTTGTAGTAAGGTAATGGTCTCTATCTGTTTTATCAAATCCCATCCATACTGCACCAACTAAATTAGGAGTATAGCCAACAAACCATTGATCTTTCGTACCACTTGTATCATCAAACGGAACTTGAGTTGAACCAGTTTTTCCAGCCATTTCGTGTCCAGATACTGCTGCACTGCGCCCGGTTCCCGTGTTAATGACATCAAGTAGCATAGATGTCATTTCATTTGATACATCTTTTGAGATGATTTGTTTTGTTTTTGGTACTTTTTCGTAAACAGTATTTCCTGATGGATCAACAATTTTTGTAATAATATGTGATTCTGGTTTTGCACCGGTATTGGCAAATGTGGAATACGCTGTGGCCATTTCGACCGGCGATGCACCTTTACTCATACCACCAAGTGCAAGTCCAAGTGTTTGGTCTTTTTCCGGTACTTCTATACCAAACTTCTCAACTGATTTGACTCCTTTATCAATACCAATCTGATCAAGTAGCCATACCGCTGGTGCATTAATAGAGTTTGCAACAGCTTTATACATTGGAACTTCGCCGTTATAAATTCCACCTACGTTTGTTGGCGTATAATTGCCTTTGTAAGTGACTTTTTCATCTTTTAACATGGAATCCACATCATAACCTGATTGAAGTGCTGGTGTATAAACAGCTAGTGGCTTCATAGTCGAACCTGGCTGAGCTTTCATTTGAGTTGCTCTATTAAAGCCTCGGAAAACATGTTCCCCGCGTCCGCCAACAAGTGCTCTAATACCACCAGTTGCAGGATCCATCAAAACAGCTCCTGATTGAACGAGCGTGCCATCGTTTGCGTTTCTCGGGAATAAAGCATCATTGTCGTATACTTTTTCTAAAGAAGTTTGATAATTTTGGTCTAATTCCGTATAAATTTTATAACCTTTTTGCATAATTTCATCCTGGGTAATATCAGCTTCATTTACTGCTTCGTTAATAACTGCATCCACATACCAAGGATATTTATTTGCTAGCGGATCTTTTGATTGATCATTTAAAGCTATTTTAGTTGCTTTGTACTTTTCGCCTTCTGCTTTCGTTATATCCCCTGTTTCCACCATTGCATTTAGAACCATATTACGACGATTAGTAGCTTTATCAATGTGTTCATAAGGATCATATGCGCTTGGAGCTTGGAGTAACCCAGCAATAGTTGCCGCTTCAGGAACATTTAAATCTTTAGCTGACTTACCAAAATATTTTAATGAGGCATTTTCCACACCCCATTCACCGTTCCCAAAATAAGAGCGGTTTAGGTACATTTCCATAATTTCATCTTTGGAATACGTTTTTTCAATTTCTCGAGCCATAAAAATCTCTTTTGCTTTTCTCGTAAAAGTCTGCTCTTGGGTTAGTAAGGCATTTTTAGCAAGTTGTTGTGTGATTGTACTACCACCGCCAGAAATCCCCCCATTTGTAACCAAATTAACCCCGGCACGAGCAATTCCTTTCAAGTCAAAACCTTTGTGTTCATAAAAACGTCTATCCTCAATGGATACTACTGCGTTTTGTAGATTTTTAGAGATTTTATCAATTGATACAAAAGTGGCATCAGTAGAAGACAATTCACCTGCTTTATCTCCGTCTTTATCGTAAATAATAGTTGCTGATTCTAGACCTTTTTTCAAAGCATCGATATCTGCAGATTTTGCCACTATTACAAGATAAATAATAAAACTTAATAAAAATAAAAGTCCAGCTAATAGGAAAATCTTGCCGATGTGCTTATTCTTCCAGAAACGTCTGAATTTGCGCCATCCTATACCAATCCATTTACCAATGAAACCAAATAATAATTTAATGTATTTAATGAGTGCTTGTTTTAAATTGTCCATGTAACTCTCCTATCTTTCTACACGGTATTAAAGAAAACTGCAAACACAGTTATACACGTATTTTACGTTAAAAATCAACTTTGCACCACCAACTTTAGACCGATTTTTGTAATAATTTTGTAATAATCCATATTTCCTACATAATTTAACTTCTTTTTTACAATTTCTTCATTTTATGTTTCTAGTAGTTTAAAAAGGGTACATATTAATGTTACCATCTCTTGTAACATTTGGTAATAAGAATCAGTTATATACTATGTACAACAAGTAATGGCAACACGTTTTACATGGGTTTATTAATAAGCCAGAAAGGATTTGGAATATGACGCAAAAGCTAATTTATTTTTTATCACAAACGCATATTCGAAGTGCCATTGCTGAAGCTTGGGCGAAGAAACTTTCACTTAGCAATGTCAAATTCATTAGCGGATCTTGGCATAAATCAAAAGCAACTCCATTTATTGCTGAAGCGTTAAATGAATTTGCAATTGAACCACCTGAAAGCTTATCTTATTCTCCTAGCTCAAAACTACTGGCAGAGGCTGATCTCATTGTTACAATTTATGATTCAGCACACGAAGCAGCACCACGTTTCCCAGCTAATATACAAGATAAAATTATTTATTGGGACATTGATGATCCAGAACAAGAAATAGCGTTACCAAAAAAATGGGCTTGTTATCAAGAAGTCTGTGATAATATTGCCTTATCCGTAAAAAAATTAGAGCATGTATTGATAGAAGCTTAATTTTGTTGTCCCGCCACTCGTAGGCGGGACTTTTATGTTAAGGAAAGGAGTTTACATACTTATGGACGGATATACAGATTTAAAAAAAGCAGAAAAAGCTGCCTTTTTAAGCATATTTGCATACTTATTTCTTTCTGTTTTAAAAATAGTAGCGGGTCATTTTGGGAATTCAGATGCGCTACTCGCTGATGGCTTAAATAATACAACAGATATTGTGGCGTCCGTTGCGCTTTTAATTGGTCTTAGAATTTCACGTATTCCTCCTGATGCTGATCATTCTTACGGACATCGTCGAACTGAAACAATCAGTTCTTTAATTGCCTCCATCATTATGTTTTTGGTAGGCGTCCAAGTTATTTGGAGTTCGATTGTTCATATTGTGGAAAAAGATTTCACTTCACCCTCAGCGCTAACTGCCGTAGTTGCATTATTTTCTGGGATATTTATGTATTTAATTTACTTATACAATCATAAACTCGCAAAAAAATTAGATAGCCAGGCAGTTCGGGCTGCTGCTTTTGATAATCGTTCAGATGCATTTGTTAGTTTTGGGGCATTTATAGGGATTATTGGAGCCGTACTTGGGATTCCGTGGCTAGATTCAGTCACAGCTTTTTTAGTAGGTTTGTTGATTGTTTACACAGCAGTAAAAATTTTCTATGATGCTGCTCATACGCTTACTGATGGCTTTGATGTTTCCAAGCTCGAAACGATTCATGATTTAATTGCTTCCGTTCCCGAAGTCAAAAAAGTCATAGATATAAAAGCGCGTATGAACGGAAATCGAATTTGGATTGATGCTACTATCGCAGTAGATCCGCAATTAAATGTGGTTAAGAGTCATGAAATCACTGAAATTGTAGAGCAAAAAATTCGAAACGAATACGAGGGAGCTTTCACATTAGTCCATATCGAACCATATTTTGAATAATATTCATTGTCAATAAACGTAAAGTCAACTATAATTTAGATTAAAGTATCATTTGCTGGGAGGGAATATTCGATGGGGCAGAGAAACTAATTCACTTAAATTATCTAACTAGACTGAAAAACATACATCCATACATTGGAAGAATTCTCTTCCAGAGCGGTTTTTCTTCTATATAGATAGTTTTATCATAAGCTTATTTATATTAAATTAGGAGGTGTTTGCCTTCGCAGAAACTATTTCTGTCAAGGCGATTTATTGATATTAACCATTAAATTTTTAATTATAGCTTTACTTATTGCTATATCGGCTTTTTTCGTAGCAACGGAATTTGCAATTGTTAAAATGCGACCAAGCCGATTGGACCAATTAATAGCAGAGAAAGATAAACGTGCTGTACTCGCTAGATATATTTATAACCATTTGAATGCTTATTTGTCCGCTTGTCAGCTCGGAATAACCATCAGCTCTCTTGGACTTGGTTGGTTAGGTGAATCGACTGTAGAGGCTGCACTGCATCCATTGTTTAGTTTAATGGAACTTCCGCAATCTGCTATTACGATTCTTTCTTTCACAATTGCCTTCCTTTTTATCACATTTTTACATGTGGTTGTTGGGGAACTTGTTCCAAAAACACTTGCGATTGATAAAACAGAAGCAGTTGCGCTTGCAGTTGCCCGTCCATTGCATATTTTTTATAAAGTGATGTTCCCTTTCATTTGGATTTTAAATGGTTCCGCGGTTTTTATCGCGCGTCTTTTCGGCTTAGAACCAGCTTCCGAACATGAAATCGCTCATACGGAAGACGAATTAAAAATCATTGTTGGCGAAAGTTACAAGAGTGGCGAGATAAACCAGTCAGAATTTCGTTATGTAAATAAAATTTTTGACTTTGATGAACGTATGGCAAAAGAAGTGATGATTCCACGAACAGAAATTGTCACGGTTGATACAGGTTCTACTATTGGTGAATTATCTGATATTATGCGAAATGAACGATATACGCGTTATCCAGTCATTGATGGTGACAAAGACCATGTTATTGGTGTACTTAATCTAAAAGAAATTTTATCAGCCTATGTAGAGCACGGTTCCAATCCAAGCTTTAGTATTGATCCATATGTCAAACCAATTATCCGTGTTATTGAGACCATTCCAATTAAAGAATTGCTTTTCCGGATGCAGCGTGAACGTTCTCATATTGCGATTCTCCTTGACGAATACGGCGGTACTTCTGGACTTGTTACTGTAGAAGATATTGTCGAGGAAATTGTTGGAGATATTCGTGATGAATTTGATGCTGATGAAATTCCAGAAATTCGCAAAATCAAAGACGGTCACTACATTGTAGATGCTAAACTTCTTATTGATGAGGTAAACAATATTTTAGGAACTGAAATTGAAGAAGAAGAAGTTGATACAATCGGTGGTTGGTTCTTAACACAAAATTATGAAGTAGAAGTTGGGGACGAAATTGATTACGATGGATTTATTTTCCGCGTTAAACAAGGTGAACCTCATCATATTGAGTATATTGAAATTATCAAAAAAACGAATGATTAATAAAAGGCGGCTATCTCAAAAGGATAGCTGCTTTTTAAATACGTTGATTTAACATAAATTGTTTGAATTTTTCTGCTGCCGGAGTTAAGGTTTGGTTTTTCACAACTGCTAAATAAAAGAATCGCTCCCAGTTAGGACTCCTTATTGGCAACACTTTGACATCTACATAGTTTAAAATGGGCATATTCGGAACGACAGCTATACCAAAATTTTGCGCAACCATTCCAGCAATGACTTGATCTACTTCTATCTCATAAGCAATGTCATAATCAGCACCAATTTTTCTAAATAAATCATCAATAATTGGACGTAAACCACTTTTTTTAGAAAAAGCGATTTGTGGGTAAGGTACTGTTTCAACTAAATCAATCCACTCTTTTTCTGCTAAAGGGTGATTTTTAGGTACGATAAGCACTAGTTCTTGTTTAGCGATAGGAATAAATTGGATATTACGTTCATTTTCAAGTTTAGAACATATTCCAATATCGTATTTCTTTTCTTTAAGACCCTGGATAATATCAATAGATACACCAGTATGGAAAACAAAATCGATTTTCTTGTCTGGTTCGGTTTGCATGAATTCTTGAACAAGTTTTGGGACAAGCGAGGTTCCAAGCGTTTGCAAGAATGCTAAATCAATCTGTCCTTCTCCATTTGCAGCTTTTTTGACAGTTGCTACTCCGGCATCGATCATATCTAAGGACTCTTCTACATAATCAAGAAAAACTTTCCCAGCCTTGCTTAAACCTATGTTTCTTCCCTCTTTTACAAATAAAGGTATTCCTAGTTCTTGTTCTAATGAAGAAATTGCGTGGCTCAAGCTGGGTTGGGTAATTAATAATTTTTCAGCTGCTTTTGTGTAATGCTCCATGTGCGCCAGTGTGACAAAATAACGTAAATGGTGTAAATTCATGGCTTCTCCCCTTATTAAAAAGTATCTATGCAATTTATCTATCAATTAATAGAATAATACCAATTTGTTTTTATGGAATAGTCATAATACAATTAAACTGTAGTTACACCAGCAGAATAAACTATTCCTTAAAAACCAATATACGGTAGAATACGTTAACTGTCCAGTTGTATTTTGATCATTGAAGGCGTTACCACATCAGCGATTTTTAATTAAAAGGAATTTATTTTTTTACTGGTGTTTGTGAAAATATTATCAAAGTTTCTTGTAATTTACATTCTTGAGAGGAGATAATTTTTATGACAAATTCAAATGGCAACTTAAAAAAATGCCCCATCACGATTAGTTCTTACACACTTGGAACGGAGGTTTCCTTCCCAGAACGTGTAAAGATTGCAGCAGAAAATGGTTTTGACGGAATTGGCTTGCGAGCTGAAAATTATGTAGACGCTCTTGCAGCTGGCTTAACTGATGATGACATGCTGCAGATTTTAGACAAGCATAATATCAAAGTAACAGAAGTAGAATACATAACTCAGTGGGGAACTGAAGCAGACCGAACCGATGCTCAACAACAAAAAGAGCAAACCACTTTCCACATGGCTCGGTTATTCGGTGTAAAACATATTAACTGCGGTTTACTTGAAAAAATTCCAGAAGAGCAAATAATTACTGCTCTTGGTGAGTTATGTGATCGTGCCGAAGAATTAATCATCGGTTTAGAATTTATGCCGTATAGCGGAGTAGCAGACTTAGCCGCAGCTTGGCGTGTGGCAGAAGCATGTGGTAGAGATAACGCACAACTAATTTGCGATACTTGGCACTGGGCAAGAGCAAACCAAACAGCAGAGTCTATCAAAAATGTCCCAGCTGATCGAATTGTTTCTATCCAATTGTGTGATGTTCATGAAACGCCATACAAAGAACTTCGTGAAGAATCGCTTCATGACCGACTACCACCTGGTGAAGGATATGGAGATACGGTTGGTTTTGCACGCATCCTAAAAGAACATGGTGTAAATCCACGAGTGATGGGAGTCGAAGTAATATCTGACTCTATGGTTGAAACTGGTCTAGAATATGCTGCAATTAAAGTATATAATGCCACGAAAAAAGTATTAGACGAGGCTTGGCCAGAAATTTCTCCAAAATAATGTATTCAAACATGTGAAAATAATAACGTAATCTAGATTCCATCTTGAAAGGGAAGTGTTTTTTTTGAAATTTAATTCGATGTTCTCACCTATCGATATTGGTCCGATGAAAGTACCTAATCGGTTTGTTGTATCTCCAATGTGTAATAACTATGCGAATACAGATGGCACTTTATCAGATACTTCACTTGCATATTACAAAGAACGAGCTCTCGGCGGCTTTGGTTTAATTACTTTTGAAGCAACTGTAGTAGATGTTCGGGCAAAAGGTGGCGCAAACAAGGCTTGTCTTTATAGTGATCACCAAATCGCTAGTTTTAAACGAGTGATTGATGTTTGTCATGATGCCGGAGCTAAAATTTCTGTGCAATTACAGCATGCTGGACCTGAAGGGAACTCCAAAGTTTCTGGATATCCTTTAAAAGCAGCCTCTGCTATTGCTTCAGCTGAAGGTCGTAACACGCCAGAAGCAATTTCACGGGAAGAACTCTATGAATTAATTGAACTTTATGGTGAAGCCGCATTACGCGCAAAAAAAGCTGGTGCTGATGCAGTTGAAATTCACTGTGCTCATGGATATTTAGTGAGTAGCTTCTTATCTGGGCGAACAAACAAACGTGTAGACGAATTTGGAGGTTGCTTTGAAAACCGAATGCGCTTGCCAAGACTCATTATTGAAAGTATTCGTAAACGAGTTGGTCATTCTATTGCTATATTATGCCGAATTAATAGCACAGATGGCGTAGAAGGCGGATTAAGTGTACAAGATAGCGCTACAGTTGCAGCTTATTTAGAAGATTGTGGTTTAGATGGACTTCATGTTTCTCGTAGCGTTCATATTCGCGATGAATATATGTGGGCGCCTACTGTTTTACATGCAGGATTTAGTTCTGATCTTGTCACACAAATTAAACGTGCAGTTTCTATCCCAGTTATTACTGTTGGTCGTTTTACCGAGCCACATTATGCTGAATTAATGGTTCGTGAAGGACGTGCGGATTTAGTAGCATTTGGACGCCAATCTTTAGCCGACCCAGAAACACCAAATAAAGCTGCAGCTGGAAAACTCGATGAACTGCTTCCTTGTATCGCCTGTCTTCAAGGTTGTGTGGCAAACATGTATGCCGGAAAACCGATTACTTGTTTAGTTAACCCATTACTTGGCCGTGAATCCGAAGCATATTTACCAAAAACACCTAGTAAAAAAGTGGTAGTTGTCGGCGGAGGTGTTGGTGGACTTTATGCTGGTTGGCTGGCTGGTTCAAGAGGACATGATGTGACAGTTTATGAAGCATCTGATATCATTGGCGGTCAAATGCGATTAGCTGCCTATCCTCCGGGAAAAGGCGACCTGACTAATATGGTTCGTAGTTACATTAAAAAATGCGAACAATTCGACGTAGAAATCAAAACAAACACACCTGTTACACGCGAGCTTATTCAAAAAGTTTCTCCAGATGCAGTTATTATCGCGACTGGAGCAAACCCACTTATATTGCCAATTCCTGGTATTGAAGATGCTGGATTGATTCATGCAGTAGACCTACTTGATGGCAAAGAATCTTGTGGCAAAAAAGTTCTCGTCGTTGGTGGAGGTATGGTTGGTAGTGAAACAGCTGCTTTCTTAGGTGAAGCTGGACACGATGTAACTGTAGTGGAACTTCGTGAGGAAGTTGGAGCTGATGTCATTTCTGAACACCGCAAATTCCTTATGCGCGATTTTGATGAATATAAAATCAATAGTATTACAAATGCAAAAGTGACTAGTTTCTTTGAAGATGGGGTAACTTATTCCTTAGCTGATGATGAAGAATATCGAATTGATGGTTTTGATTCTGTGGTACTCGCAATGGGCTCAAGAGCTTATAATCCACTTGAAGAAGCTATTCGGGAATTGGTACCTGAAACATATGTTATTGGTGATGCCGTTCGCGCACGTCGGGCATTAGACGCAACAAAAGAAGCATTAGACGCTGTATTGCAATTATAATTCGTGGCTATACTCGCTGTTTCGGCAGCGGGTATAAACCCACTTGGAGGTAAGTGAAACGTGGAAAAAAGAATTTCCGGCTCAACCCGACTTTTAAGTTTAATCGGAACACCCATAGACCATTCAAAATCTCCCATTATGTACAATTACAGTTTTGAAAAAGCTGGTTTAGATTATGCTTATCTTGCATTTGATATTCCAGTGAACAAAGTCGCTGATGCAATTACTGCAATAAAGACTTTTAATCTACGTGGTTCTAACGTAACCATGCCTTGTAAAAGTGAAGTTTTAAAATACATGGATGACCTTTCCCCTGCCGCTCGAATGATTGGCGCTGTTAACACTATCGTAAATGAAAACGGGAAACTAACTGGGCATATAACTGATGGCCTTGGTTTTGTAACAAATTTACGTGATTCTAGTGTAGATGTTTCCGGCAAAAAAATGACTATTATTGGGGCTGGTGGCGCAGCAACAGCTATCCAAGTCCAGTGTGCACTAGATGGGGTCAAGGAAATCGCCATTTTTAATATTCAAGATGATTTTTATGAAAAAGCAAAACAAACTGTCGCTTCGATTAAAGAAGAAGTTCCTGAATGTAGTGTACATATTTATGACTTAAGTGACACAAAAAAATTATATGCAGAAATTGCAACGAGTGATATTTTAGTGAACGCAACACTAGTTGGTATGCATCCGCATGAAAATGAAACACCTGTCAAAGATACAACTGTTTTTAGAAAGGACCTAATCGTTGCCGACATTATTTACACACCAAAGAAAACCAGGCTTTTATTAGATGCAGAAGCGGCAGGTGCTAAGACTGTTGGTGGATTAGGAATGCTTTTATGGCAAGGAGCCGAAGCATATAAGTTGTTTACTGGTAAAGATATGCCAGTTGCAGAAATAAAAGAACTATATTTTAATTAATAAATTCATCAGGATTTTGAGAGGAGAAAAAAATGAACGCAAAAAGATTTTATCCAACAGCAATAGCACTTTATTTTACTTATTTTATTCATGGTATTGGGGTATCCATTCTTGGCCAATACAAACAAGATTTCGCTGGAGTATGGGGAGCCGATAAGCTTTCCGATGGGACATTCGATGTTAGTATGGTTATTGCTGTTATTGCAGCTCTTGGCTTAGGACGTTTACTTACATTACCAATTTCTGGTCCTTTTTCAGATAAGTTTGGACGTAAACCTTCCGCATTAATTGGAGTTGGTTTATATGCTATTTATTTCATTGGACTAGCATTTGCACCAAATATGTATATCGCGTATGCTTTTGCATTTGTAGGAGGAGCAGCAAATTCATTCTTAGATACTGCTGTAACACCATCTGTACTAGAAATTTTCACAAAAAATGGCGCAATTGCCAATATGTTTACGAAGTTCTCGATTTCTATTGGACAATTCGTATTACCGTTCGCGATTGGTATGGTTGCTGCGGCGAACATGTCATTCCGTACACTCTTCATCATTACAATGGCTTTAATCGTTATTGATGGTTTAATTATCGCGTTTATGCCATTCCCTCCAATGAATAATAATGTTGGCGGCGAAAAAGCAAAACCAGAGAAAATGAAATTCAACGCAACTAGTTGGGCTATTATTGGTATTGGTTTCACTTGTACATCCACTTTCCAACTATGGTTAAACTGTAACCAAGAACTTGGAAAATTATACGGTATGGCTGATCCAAGTAAGATTCAATCATTCTACTCACTTGGAACAATGTGCGCCATTTTAATTACCGCTGTCCTTGTGAAAAAATTTATTTTACCAGTACGTATTTTGATTCTTTACCCAGCCATTGCAACTTTAATGCTACTGATTATTTATATCGTTCAAACACCAACTATCTGTCTTATCGGTGGATTTGTGATTGGATACGCTGCCGCTGGTGGAGTTCTTCAACTAGCAGTATCGACTGCCAATGAATTTTTCCCTACAAACAAAGGGAAGATCACTTCGATAGTAATGATTTCTTCTAGTTTAGCTAACTATATTGTGCTAAATGTTGCTAGTTATATTACTAAAGCTGGTGGTATCGAAGGACCAAAATATGTGTTATTATTCAATGTAGCGATAACACTTATAGGTATCTTGCTGGCAATATTTGTAAATATGCGTTATAAAAATGAATCTAAAGTAGCAACTAAATAATTACTCACTCAACTGAGCTTCTATTTGCTCAGTTGAGCTTACATATTTTTTGTGAATTAAAGCACAAACTTATGTAATCTATCTATATATTCACTTTTAAAACAAGCGTATTTCTCATAAAAAGGTCTTCGCAAGTGACTACACAAAGGAGAGCAGAATATGAAAAATAAATATTTATCCACTTCACTCGGACTTTATATGAACTATTTCGTTCATGGTATGGCACTAATCATCATTGCTCAAAATATTGATTTTTTATCTCAAAAATGGCATACAGATTTAGCTGGCGCAGCTGGTGTTGTATCTTCCTTTGGGATTGGTAAACTATTAGCGGTTTTTATTTCTGGAAAGCTGTCTGATAAATTTGGCCGTAAGTTATCCGTTATTCTCGGTGTGTTTTTCTATATTGTTTTCTTAGGCGGTATTTTATTAAGTCCGAATACTATTGTGGCCTATGCATTTGGTATTTCAGCTGGGATTGCGAATTCATTCTTAGACACAGGAACCTATCCAGCACTTATGGAAGCTTATCCAAAAAAAGCTGCATCGGCAAATATTGTTGTAAAAGCTTTCGTACAAACAGGACAGTTTCTTTTACCATTTATGATTGCATTCATTATTGCAAATAATTTATGGTATGGCTGGAGTTTCATTGTGTTAATAGTCATTTTACTCATTAATTTACTGTACATTTTGACTCGGACCTTCCCACCAATGACTGTTGGCAAGCCACTTGACTTTGAGAAAGAGGTTGCTAATGAGAAAAAACAGCAATTTCACTTTAGTATTGATGAAATTTGTTTAATTTTATTTGGCTTTGTAGCACAAACGCTACTTTACATTATGAGCCAATGGATTGCTAAGTATGGTTCAGAAGTAATACACATGACCGACAATGCTTCTAGACTACTCGTTAGCTATGCAAGTGTTGGTGCTATCCTTTGTGTCTGCGTAACCTTCATATTAGGGAATCGCGGTGTTAAAACATTATATATTTTGATAACCTATGTAACCATGACCATGCTTATTTCTTTTACACTGTTTATTTTCCAAACAGAAATCGTTTGTTTAGTAGGAGCCTTCTTACTTGGCTATTTCTCGGCTGGAGGTATTATTCAACTCGGCTTAACTTTACTTGCAGAAGTTTCCGCTCGAGGAAAAGGCTTTGTTACAAGCCTATATACGATTGCTGAAGGTATTGCTGTATTCGTTATTCCACTTATTGCAGCTGCTATTTCTAGAATTGATATTGCAGCAATCTTCTTGTTAAATTCAGGAATTGCATTATTTGGATTAATTCTCCTATTGATAGTCTTTACTAGGAAGAAAAAATTTGCTCGTGATCATATTTAAAAAATAGGCAAGAAGCGATTTCTGCTCCTTGCCTATTTTTATTTAATTACCAGTAATGCTTTTACGCTTAAACATTATAAACCACAGTACAAGCGCTGTTAAAAGGTAAATCACAATCATTTTAATCACAAGACCCACAATCATTCCCGTCGAAACTACATTTTCATAATCAAAACTCGTATAATAGCCGCTTAAACAAATACTCACATATAGACTCCCAATATAAAGAACCGCAAAACGGAATTTATTATTCATTAAGAATCTCCCATTATTTTCCATCGAAGCAGTCTTCATACCAATCCAACTTATAGTAATCATTATCAAAATCAAGATAACTAAAGCAATTAAATTCCCAATATTTATCTCTTCAAAAATTAAACGATAGGGAAATATCGAAAACCATATTTCATTTCCTTTATCCACTTCTGAACCTGCCTTACCCAAGATAAACAATCTAAAAATATATATGAGATTAAGTAATGAGGCGGAAAACATATACATAATACTAACTAAGGAGCCTAAAGCTACTATTACAGCTGCAATGATGTCTCCAACTAAATTCCCTACTGCTATGGCAATCGAAAAAGAGAAGAAGAAAATTAATGCAACATAAGGTATTAAAATAATTAAAGAAGAAAAATCAGGTAAGTAAGTTCTTGGTATTTGTTGATAAATATAAATAAAACGTACTAACATGATACTCGGTATGATAAGGAGTAATAGTATAGTTGGAATGATTAATTTATGCACAAATATTTGCTTTTTAGAATACGGTAAACCATTCGTAAAGTAATCCATCTGCTTATTTTTTTCAAAAACAGTTAATTTTAATCCTAAAAGTAAAAATACACAAATAAAAATGTAAATATTAGTATCAAATTGAAAAGGTTCTATTTTTAGAGAGTCTTCGATGTCTTTGGTTGTCATTTTATCTTCGTTTAGTGATTCTAAATTACTTTTATGAAATTCATCTGATTGATAGTAGTTGTAATTATTATCAAATGATTGGATTAAATCTGTAGCGTTCATAGCTTCTGAACCAATAAAAGCTACTACAATTAAAATGAAAAGCCAAGCATTTTGTCGCCATTCTTTCCAAAGAAGTCCTGTTTTCATTATTCTTCGCCCCCTTTTAACTCTAGATGATAAATGAATAGGTCTTCTAATGTAACAGCAAGTTCATCCATGAAAATAGGTTTTTCTTGTTTTATTGCTGCATATAATGTAGGATTCATATCTCGAAATAAAATGGTATAAACCCGACCATATTTATTAATAACTTTTCCATTTTCAAGCAAGATAGCAGGTATTTTCTTATTTTCAAAAGCAATTTGGATTTTTACCGCTTGTTCGCGCAAAGATTCTAGATGATAAGTTTCCTCAATATGATTATCCTGGAGTATATGAATATAATCCGCTATCGGTTCCAAATCCTTTAACCGGTGTGATGAAATAATAATACCTAGTTTTCGTTGTTCTACTTCTCTTAAAAGAATTCCTGTAATACTTTTTTGAGAAATAATATCTAATCCTTCCATCGGTTCATCTAATAAAATATAATCAGCTCCTACAGAGAGTGCTAAAATCAAACCGAATAATCCTTTCATACCTTTAGAATATTTTAGTAGTTTTTCATTTGTAGGTAAGTCAACTTTATTCATTAAATCATCAAATTTATCTGCTTCGAATAGTGGATATGTTTTTTGGTAGAATTTTTTAATCGTTGGGATTTTATAACCATCCCAGCAATTCAGATTATCTTGTAACATAAATATTTTTTGCTTTAATTCAGGGTTTTTGCTTAGAGGTTTATCAATATAAACTTCTCCTTCATCGGGTATGTAAAATCCCATCATTGTTCGAAAAAGTGTGGTTTTACCTACGCCATTTCGACCAACAATTCCAATAATTTCTCCAGGTTTCACCTCAAAAGTGATTTTATCAAGTAATAGTTTCCCGTCAATTGTTTTACTTAGAGAATCAACTTTCAACTATGTCACCTCCCGTAATTTCTCTACTATACTCGTCTATCATATGATGTATTTCCTCTAAATTAATACCAAGATAAACTAAATCAAGTACAGTATGTTTCAATTTTGTTTTTGTTTCAGCTAATTTTTTAGGTGAACTAATTCTTTCTTTTTGGTTTGCAATAAATGTCCCTTTTCCTTTGATAGTCATAATCACTTCTTGGCGTTCTAATTCTTGATACGCCTTACTCACAGTATTTGGATTTACTCCTATTTCACCGGCGAAATCTCTTATAGATGGTATTTTTTCGCCATCTTCTAGTATGCCTCTCACAACCTGTTCTTTAATTTCTTGGACAATTTGTTCATAAATTGGTAGTTGACTTTTTGCATTAATTGTAAACATCTCTCCCCTACTTTCATCATTTTATAAAGAACTAATTGTACTAGTTACAATAGTACACTGCATACACAAAAAAATCAATTTTCTTCTTAAAGAAAATTGATTAGACTGTTTTTTCTAGCGCTAATAATGCTTCTTTCAATTCTAGACCATCCCTATAGCCGGTTAATTTACCATTTTTGCCGATAACTCGGTGGCAAGGTATGACAATTAAAACTGGATTTTTTCCTATTGCTGCTCCAACAGCTCGAACCGCTTTTGGCCGTTTAATTTGTGCCGCGATCTCTGTATAAGTCCGCGTTTCTCCGTATGGAATAGTTTTTAATGCTTCGAATACTTCTAATTGTAAAGCTGTACCATTTACATCAGTTGCAAGTGAAAATTCATTTAATTCACCATTCAAATATGCTACGATTTCTTCTTTATACTTCATCGTCTGCTTAGGATCAAGTGTTGCATGTTGAATTTGCTTCTTATCAACCCCAACATACGTTAGACCTTTTTCACTTGCCATAAAATAAATTTCTTTATTTAAAAAACGAATAGAATCATAATAGATTTCCATTGTCCCAGCCTCCTTCTCTAACTAATTATACGCTACGATAGTTTGATTTCCAATTCACTTAGGTCATAAAAGCAAGATTAGAAAAGTTTTTCTCGCAATTTAGGTTAATAACGTTTATGATTAATAAGAAGTTGAGGTGATAACATTGTCAGATTATTACTTAACAAAAAAAAGATGGCACGCAATTTCTACAAATGATAAAGCTGCTGATGGCGAATTTTTCTATGGTGTAAAGTCTACGAAGATCTTCTGCTATCCGTCTTGTAAGTCCAGGCTGCCTAAAAAAGAAAATATTGTTATTTTTCAAGATACTGATGATGCTATTTCGCATGGTTATCGCGCTTGCAAACGATGCAGGTCTGGTGGAAACGCACTTCCGGATACCGAATGGGTAGAAAACATTGCGACTTATATTGACGAAAACTTTGCAAAACCATTAACTTTACAAATTATTGCCGAAGATTGTCATGGCAGCCCTTATCATCTACATCGGACTTTTAAAAGAATTACCAAAATTACACCCATTACTTATCTAGATAACATTCGAATAGACTATGCAAAAAAACAACTCTTAAACACCCTAGAATCCATTGAAGTTATTGGAAAAAAAGCAGGTTTTCCAAATCCGTCTCACTTTTCCACTACTTTTAAAAGACATACTGGATTATCACCAAATCGCTTTCGAAAAGGACAACAATAAAATAAATTAGAACGGATGAAACGAATATGACTCATTTAACATTACCTATTTTAGAAGACTGGGAAGGACTTACATTAACTACTATTTTGCAAGAAAAATTTCACCTTGGGAAAAAAGCACGCCATGAAATTCGAATGTCTCATGATGTTTTACTTAATAATAAACCGCTTGACGACTGGAATACTCCACTTTTCGTTGGCGCAAGTCTTTCATTACCAATTATTTTACATGACAAAATCCCGGTTTATGAATATGACTTAGAAATTATTTATGAAGATGATTTTTTACTAGTGGTGAATAAACCTGTTGGCATGAAAACTCATCCGAATGATAGTTACGAAACAGATACATGCGCGAATGCTGTGCAATATTATTTAGAAAAAACAGATCAAGAAGCAAATGCTCTGGCTGTTCATCGTCTAGATCAAACTACTTCTGGCTTAGTTCTATTTGCTAAAAACAAATTAGCTATCGCTGGATTATCTTGGCAAATGGAAAATAGAGCGATTCACCGGACTTATCTTGCTGCTGTTGATGGTACTTGGGGTCTTGTAATGCAAACAATTAACAAACCAATTGGTGAAGATCGCCATCACGGTTCAAGACGCCAAATCAGCCCATATGGCCAACCAGCTGTTACACACGTTAAAGTCTTAGAAAATGATACTGAAAACAACACTTCACTTGTAGAATGCCAAATCGAAACTGGACGTACACATCAAATACGGGTCCATTTAAGCGGAATTGGTCATCCAATCATTGGTGATACGCTTTACGGTGGCTCAAACCGCGCCAATCGAATCATGCTTCATGCAGAAAAATTGCATTTAAATCATCCTTTCAAAGGAAAAGAAATGAATTTTTCCGCGCCTGCTGGAGATGATTGGGTATTTTAAAAAGCCACAATATGATATTGTGACTTCTGTAAATTTTCATCTAGATTTTCAAAAAAAGATAATAATCTTACCACTAGCAAAAGGATATCTTTCTTCGTAATGAAGCTTGATTCCTTTTGCTTTTCATTTTGCTGGGAAATTGTCAATGCGTTTCTCCACTTGAACAAAATGTAACATTTCAGGTGTCACCAATATGTTTAAGTGCTTCTCGTCGGCTAAGTGGTGCAAGCGGATGAGTATTCACAAAAACGTGCACTGCATCACTATCCACTTTCGCATATTGTCTAAGTGCCCAACCAATCGCTTTTTGAATGAAAAACTCTTTGGAGCCGAGCCATTTTTCACAGTTTGAAAATAACAGTTCTGTGTCTGTCTGTTCTTTGTATTTTAATTGGAACAAAATAGCAGTTCGCGCCAACCAAATATTCTCTCCATTTATCCAAGCTTCATTATAAGTAGGAATTAAGTCGGGATATAACTTAAAATGATTGCTTATTATAGTCCCAGCTAGACCATCCACCGTATCCCACCATGATTTGGTAACAATTAGTTTTTCATATACTTGAATCGCTTCACGAGGCTGTTCTTTGCCATAACGGCTTAACAAATCAATAGCTACATGTTGAAACTCACGTTCTTCTTCTTTAAATAAGACGATGACATAATCCAGTAAATCTGTTGGTGCTCCATTTTCTTTTATAAATTCTGCTAATAATTTCTTCCGTTTTCCAGCTTTTATCCCTAAAAAAGTAAATTGATTTTTCATATAAGCTTCCATTGGACCAGCTTCTTCTAAAGACCTATTAGCACGAAATAACGCTTGAATATCTTTCATTCCGCTTGTCCACCAGTCAAATAAGCGCGTTCTCGTTCAATGCTACTCAAAAAATACTCTAAATCATCTGGATCCGGGCCGACCCGTTTTCCAGTTTCTAAACGGTTTATTTTTTCCATATCTTTTTCATCTAATTGGAAATAAGCTAATCTGGCATTTTCTTCAATTCGGCTTGAAGTAATAGATTTAGGGAAAATAATAGTGTTTCGATTCAGGTGCCATTGTAAAATAACTTGATCCACAGAAGCTTGGTGTTTTTTCGCAATTTCCGTAATAACTGGATTTTGCATTAATATTCCTTTAGCAAGTGGTGACCAAGCTGCATGCGCGATATTTTGTTCCGACAAATACTTTCGTAAATCATTTTGTGGTAAAAGCGGATGTGTTTCAACTTGATTTAATACCGGCTTTTCATTCGCAGCTACTAATAAATCACTGAGATGGTGTTGTTTAAAATTCGCAACACCAATAGATTTAATTAGCTTTTCATCATGCAGTTGCTCCATCGCTCGCCAAGAATCACGGTATTTACCTGCAACTGGCCAGTGAATCAAATATAAATCTAAATAATCCAGTTGAAGATTTTTAAGAGTTCTTTCAAATGCAAATAAGGTCTCATCATATCCTAAATCACCATTCCACACTTTTGAACTAATAAATAATTCTTCTCTTGAAACTGCACTTTTTGAAATCGCTTGTCCCACAATTTCTTCATTATTATAAACTGCTGCTGTATCAAACAAACGATAACCTACTTCAATTGCCTTCTCCACAGCACCAGCGATAAATTCTTGCTCCGTCACTTGAAATACACCCAGACCAATATAAGGAATTGTCTCATTCCCAGGTAGTATCATTCTGTCTTGTAATGTTTTTGTCAAAACGAAACCCTCCTCACGAAAACTATTTGTGAACTTTTTCTCTTAAATGAATTATACACTATTTTCGCAAATTTATATTTTAAAACCAGTATACCTAAATGCGTCTTACTCTCCTAATAAAAAGACGCAAAAAAAGTAGTTTTTTTATTCGTTTTCCTAAACACCTAAAAACAGCCATTGGAAACGCTGTCAGAAGGTTTATTTAGATATCTATCAAAAAAAAGTTTCCTATTTATTCCCATCCTATGTTAGTATTAATTTGTGGTAAAGATCTATCAAATTTTTTATTTATTTTTGTTAACTTATCGTTAAGTAAAAAGCTCCCTTTTTAAAGTAAAAGCGAGCTGATTATTAATGACCAAAAATGATCGGGGGAATTAAGAAAATGGCTTTTAAAAACAAAAAAGACCGTTTTGCTTCGTTGTTGCATGATATTGCTGTAAATTTACATGAAGGTGCAAATTTCTTTGCAACATATAGCATCAATTCGGTAGAGGATTTACATACTTTCTCGAATAAAATCAAAGAATATGAAACAACTGGAGACTCCATGGTTCACAAAATGATTATGGAATTAAACGACGCTTTCATTACACCAATCGAACGCGAGGATATGTTAGAACTTACCAACCGCCTAGATGACGTGATGGATGCACTTGACGAAACAGCTTTCTCACTAGAAATCTGCCAAATCACTCATTATGATGAATACATGACGAAGTTTATCCAAGCTATTCAAGCAAGCACTGTTGAAATTGAAAAAGCAGTAGATCTTGTTTTTGATAAAAAATTAAAAGATGTTCGTAAACTTGCTATTCAAATTAAAGATTACGAATCTCAATGTGATGATGTTTACCGCGAATCACTAATTCAACTTTTCCAAAACGAAAAAGATCCAATTAAACTTATTCGCCTAAGAGAAGTTTATGAAAAATTAGAAGACATTGCTGATAGTTGTCAAAGCGTTGCAAATACGCTTGAGTCAATTGTCATGAAAAATGCGTAAGGGGCCTAGATAGATGGAAGGAATGTTTCTTATAACCGTCGTCATCGTTCTTGCTGCGCTTGCATTTGACCTTATTAACGGGTTTCATGATACAGCCAACGCAATTGCGACTAGTGTTTCTACAAAAGCTTTAAAACCACGACATGCAATTATCCTTGCAGCAGTAATGAACTTTGTGGGTGCAATTTCATTCACAGGGGTGGCTAAAACGATTACTAAAGACATTGTGAACCCATTTGCTTTAGATCATGGGGAACTTGTTATTTTAGCAGCATTACTTTCGGCTATAGCTTGGAATTTAATAACTTGGTATTTTGGAATTCCTAGTAGTTCCTCTCATGCCTTAATTGGTTCCATCGCAGGTGCAGCAATTGCATCAGCAGGATTTGCATCAATTGAATACAGTGGCTTTACTAAAATCATCATCGGTTTATTAGTTTCTCCTGTACTCGCTTTCGTAGTTGGTTACACGATATATTCGCTCTTTAAGATTTTCTTGAAGAACTTAAACTTGGCAACGACCAATCGGCGTTTCCGGATGATTCAAGTCGGTACTGCTGCGCTACAATCTTACACACATGGTACAAATGATGCACAAAAATCAATGGGGATCATCACAATGGCTTTAATTGCTAGTGGATTCCAAACAACAGACGATGTGCAATTATGGGTTCAAGTATCCTGTGCAATCGCTATGGCGGTCGGTACAAGTATTGGTGGTTGGAAAATCATCAAAACAGTTGGTGGGAAAATCATGAAAATCAAGCCTGTGAATGGTGTAGCGGCTGACTTAAGTTCCGTTATCATTATTTTCGGTGCCACTTTCATTCATTTACCAGTTAGTACAACGCACGTAATCAGCTCTTCTATCCTTGGTGTTGGAACAGCTCACCGTGTTAAAGGAGTAAAATGGGATACTGCTCAACGCATGATTATTACATGGGTTATCACACTTCCTATTTCTGCAACGATTGCTGCTCTTATCTTCTATGTACTAAGATTCTTTCTATAATTAATTTCCAGAGCCTTGCTTATGCAAGGCTCTTTTTATACATTTTTTTGAATAAAAACAAGGATATTAAGTATAAAACAAGTTTATTTTAAAAACTTATTGCATATTTAATCATTTTGATGTATTATAATAAACATCAATAACACTGATTCATTTATTATAAACCACTCAAATACTAAAGGGAGTTGTACTTATGCAGAAGCATGTATTACAAAAGTTTGCAGCAATTTTACTTATTTTTATATTTGTATTTTCTGGCTTCACAACTGTGTTCGCCGCTGATACTGGGGATGAAACTTTAAAAAAAATTCAGGAGAAAGGCGTTTTAACTGTTGGACTTTCCGCTGATTACCCGCCATATGAATTTCATCAAACAATCGATGGAAAAGATAAAGTCGTTGGTTTTGATGTAAGTATCGCCAAAAAAATTGCCAAAGATTTAGATGTTAAATTAGATATTAAAGAAATGAACTTCGATAGCTTGCTTGGATCACTAAAAACTGGCAAAGTGGATATGATTATTTCTGGTATGTCGCCAACACCTGAGCGTCAAAAAGAAGTAGATTTCTCCGATCCTTATATGTTTGTACAACAGCGTGTCGTTGTTAAAAAAACGGATAAAGATAAATTTACTAGTGTAAATGATTTTAATGGTATTAAAGTCGGTGCCCAAAAACAAACAACACAAGAAGACTTAGCTAAAAATGAATTAATTGGCTCTGATGTGGTTTCTCTTCAAAAAGTTCCAGATTTAATTCTTAATTTAAAAAGTAATAAAATGAAAGCTGTTGTTTTAGAAGGTCCGGTTGCGGAAGCTTATATTAGCCAAGACAAAACGTTAGCCTTAGCAGACATCAAATTTGAAAACGGTAGTAAAGAAACAGCTATCGCAATGCCAAAAGGCTCCACTGCTCTACAAGAAAAAGTGAACACATCTATTAAGGATATTCAAGATACAGGCTTACTGAAAAAATACCAAGAAGAAGCAAATAAATTAATGTTCCAAGATGGTAGCTTCTACGAAAAATATGGCAATTACTTTATCACAGGTACTTTAATTACGATTGCTTTGGCTGCAATCGGCGTGTTATGTGGTGCCATTCTCGGTTCATTACTAGCTCTTATGAAACTAGCAAAAACAAGATGGTTACGCTGGCCAGCAGCATGTTATATTGAATTTGTTCGTGGTACGCCACTTCTAATTCAGATTTTCATCGTCTTTTTCGGGACGCAAATTATTGGAATGGACGTATCAGCTTTTGTTTCTGGTTGTATCGCCCTCTCCTTAAACAGTGCCGCTTATGTGGCTGAAATTATCCGTGCAGGTATTTCCGCAGTAAATAAAGGTCAGATGGAAGCAGCTCGTTCCCTTGGTATGACACAAAGAGCAAGCATGCGTTATATCATCTTGCCACAAGCTGTGAAAAATATTCTTCCGGCACTTGGGAATGAATTCGTGACTGTTATTAAAGAATCCTCTATTGTATCTGTTATCGGTGTAACAGAACTAATGTTTATGACTGGGGTAGTCCAAGGCGCAAGCTTCAAGCCATTTATCCCACTAATTATTACTTCATTAATTTACTTTGTACTAACATTTAGCTTGTCAAGACTACTAGGTGTTGCTGAAAGGAGAATGAGAACAAGTGATTAATATTAAAAATTTACACAAAAATTTCGGTAAACTAGAAGTCTTAAAGGGCATTGACCTTGAAATCGCATCCGGAGAAGTGGTCGTAGTGATTGGCCCTTCTGGAAGCGGAAAAAGTACTTTCTTACGTTGTTTAAACTTATTAGAACAACCGACAACTGGCACTATTCTTTTCGAAAATAAAGACCTCATGGCGAAACAAACCAACGTCAACGAACTACGTCAAAAAATGGGGATGGTTTTCCAAAACTTTAACTTGTTTCCACACAAAAATGTGCTAGAGAACCTTATGTTAGCTCCAATGAAAGTAAAAAACGAAGATAACACTATCGCAAAAAAACACGCACTTTCTTTACTTGAAAAAGTTGGCCTAGCTGACAAAGCAACTAGCTATCCTTCTCAACTATCTGGTGGCCAACAACAACGGGTAGCCATTGCTCGTGCACTTGCTATGAATCCTGATGTGATGTTATTCGATGAACCTACATCCGCACTTGATCCTGAAATGGTCGGCGAGGTTTTAAGTGTTATGAAGTCACTTGCTAAAGAAGGTATGACCATGGTCGTTGTCACACATGAAATGGGCTTTGCAAGAGAAGTTTCCGACCGCGTAGTCTTCATGGATGCTGGCGTAATCCAAGAACAAGGTACTCCAGAAGAAGTGTTTGGTAACCCACAAAATGACCGTACAAAAGACTTTTTAGGAAAAGTTTTAGCATAAAACATAGATTGCGTCTTACCTGTTACTGGTGAGGCGTTTATCTGCACTTATAGAAAAAAGGAGCTAATTAAACATGATGAGTAACTCAAAAATTGCTAAAAAACATCAACAAATGCCCGTTAACATCCTAGCTGATATCGGAACATTAGCAAAAACAATGCCTGATATTCTAGATTTATCCATTGGTGATCCCGATTTAATTACAGATGAATCAATCATTAACGCAGCTTTTGAAGATGTTCGAGCAGGTCATACAAAATACACAGAATCTGGTGGAGATGTTGAGTTAATTGATGCCATCCGAGGTTATTTCAGTCGTAATTACGAGCTTTCCTTTGAACGTAGTCAAATCCGCGCCACAGTGGGCGCACTCCATGGTATGTATTTAACTTTACAAACGATTCTTGACCCTGGTGATGAAGTGATTATTCACGAACCTTACTTCTCCCCTTATAAAGATCAAGTGCTAAATTCTGGTGGTACGCCAATTATCATTCCTACTTATGAAAAAGATGATTTTGCTATTAATGTAGCTATTTTAGAAGCCGCTATTACAAATAAAACCAAAGCATTAATTTTAAACTCGCCTAATAACCCAACTGGCGCTGTTTTCTCACCTGAAACCTTTGAAAAAATCGCTAATCTTGCAAAAAAATACGATTTCTTCATTTTATCTGACGAGGTGTATGATGGTTTTAGTTTTTATGAACCTTTCGTTCCTATGGCAAAATTTGCACCAGATCATACTATTACTTTCGGTAGTATGTCTAAAAATTTTGCGATGACTGGATGGCGCTTAGGTTATATGATTGCTCCCACCTATCTAAACGAAGCTGCCAAAATTATTAACGAAGGAATAACTTATTCAGCTCCTACACCTTCTCAACGAGCTGCTATTTACGCATTGAATCATTCTGAGACTCTCATTCCTCAAGTAACAGAAACGTTCCAAAAACGCTTAGAATACATCTCCAAACGTGTAAAAGAAATTCCGTATCTTTCTTTACATCCACTTAAAGGATCGATTTATGCGTTTATTAATATTTCAAAAACTGGAATGGATTCCGTTTCATTTACGGAATATGTTTTAAAAGAAACACAAGTACTCGTTATTCCAGGTTTAGCTTTTGGAGAATCCGGTGATAATTATGCACGATTAGCTGCAACACAAGATATTAGTGTGCTGGAAGAAGCCTTCAACCGTCTAGCCAAATTAACCTTTTAATCAAAAAGAGCAAACTCGCTAAATCAGCAAGTTTGCTCTTTTTTAATTTAAATTAATTTCTGCAAAGGAAGAAACAACCGTTGCTTCTTTTGGAAAAACAATATTTTTTGTCGCTTCATTAGGTACGATATAAACTTGTAACCCAGCTTGCATCGCTGATAAAGCTCCATTTTTCGAATCCTCTATCGCGATTGCTTCTTCTGGCTTTACACCAAGAGCTTCCACTGCTTGTAAATAAAGGGACGGATGCGGCTTTATTTCATCTACATGATCCGCTGTTTGTATCGTTTCAAAGTCCGCCAAAATTCCAAGACGTTGAAGGGTAGGCTCAATCCAGTCATAACCCGAACTTGTTGCAAGGCCAATTTGATATCCTTTTGCTTTTACTTGTTCAAAAAATTCTTTAAAACCGTCACGAAAGCCAAGTGATTGTTGACCGAGATGGCAAGCTTCTGCAACAGTATTTAGAAATGCTTCTTTATCAAAAGTCCCATCCGTTGCTTCCATCATATAATTAATAATTGGTTCTTCACTCGTACCAATAATCTGCTGATAAATTTCATCTGGTAAATCAATATCGTATGTGTTTTTCAAATAATTCATTGTCTCCGTATACCATAAATTCTCTGTATCAAGCATGGTGCCATCAAAATCAAAAACAACTGCTTTCACATGCATCCTCCTAGTATAAGTGATAATTTCATTGTAACATAGATAAACTATTTAAGAAATCTTCCAAAAGGGGTTGCTTTTTTGGTAAAAAACGAATAATATTGAAGTTGTGGTTTTTAATGTTCGTCATTTTCCACGAAGCAAGATTTTAAAAAAGGAGTGAAACACACGTATGTTTCAATTAAAAGCAAACGGTACAGATGTTAAAACAGAAGTTATCTCTGGTTTTACTACATTCCTAACAATGGTATATATTGTAGTAGTTAACCCAGCAATCCTCTCCGCAGCTGGTGTCCCATTCAATACAGTATTTATGGCAACGATTATTTCGGCAGTCATCGGTACATTATGGATGGCAATTTTCGCTAACTATCCAATTGCTATTGCGCCAGGGCTTGGCATGAATGCTTATTTCGTCACTGTGGTTACAACACAAAAACTCGATTATTCGGTCGCATTCGCTGCGGTCTTTGTAGCAGGTATTATTTTCTTATTACTATCCTTAACACCGCTTCGTGAAAAAATCATTGAAGCTATTCCACATAATTTAAAAGCTGGAATCACAGCGGGTATTGGTCTATTTATCGCTTTCCTCGGCTTCCGTATGACAGGTATTATCGTTTCTAATGATTCTAACTTAGTAGGTTTAGGCGATTTACATTCTAAAGAAGCCATCTTAGCTATTGTGGGTCTTTTAATCACTTTAATCCTACTTGCTTTAAACGTAAAAGGGGCTTTGTTCATTGGGATGATTGCCACTGGTATTATTGCTTTTATTACTGGAGAACTTAAATTTACAGAAGGTATTGTCAAACTTCCGCCAATGCCAGAATTCGTCTTCACGAATCCAATTCACGCTTTTGGTGATGTGATGAGTTACGGACTATACGCCGTCGTATTATCCTTCTTGCTAATAACGATTTTTGATACAACTGGAACCATGATTGGTGTTGCTAAAAAAGCAGGCTTAATGAAAGGCGAATCATTACCAAATGCAAAACAAGCATTAATGGCTGATGCGGTTGCAACAAGTGTTGGTTCTATGTTTGGTACAACACCAACAAGTGCTTATATTGAATCTTCCGCTGGCGTTGCAACTGGCGGACGTACAGGCCTTACAACACTTACAGTTGCTATTTTGTTTATGGTTTCCGCATTCTTCGCTCCACTTGTTGGCGCTGTTTCAGGAATTTCCGCAATTACTGCACCAGCTCTTATCGTCGTTGGTAGCATGATGATTGGTGCTGTAAAAGAAATTGATTGGGATACATTAGATGAAGCATTCCCTGCTTTCCTAGTTATTCTAGCTATGCCGCTTACTTCAAGTATTGCTATTGGTTTAGCATTTGGATTCATTTCTTACCCAGTACTAAAAGTATTTACTGGTAAATGGCGCGAACTTAACTGGTTCTTAATTGTTATCGCCGTACTATTCTTCATTCTTGTAGCATTTTTACCACATTAATAAATGAATAAAAGCGTCTACCTGAATTCAGGTAGACGCTTTTTTATTGGACAAAAACCCACTCTTTTGCTATAAAGAAGAGAGAAACTAATTAGAAATGAGTTGAACTTGTCGTGTTTTTAAAATCACTACTCGCCGGTGTCGCACTTGCTGTTGCTGTTTTTCTAGCAAGCTTTCTGATACCTGATTACACTGTATCTACCTTATATTCCATTGTTACAACCATCATTGTTTTTGCATCCATTATTTTATCAGCATTTGTTTCCTTTGGTGGTCGCAGCGGTAATCCTAGTCGAAAAAGTCAATTACGCTGGAGCATCCTGCTATTAGTTGCAGCAATTCCTAGCTTTATCGGCTTTATCGTTACTTTTTACTTTTAAACTAAAAGAAGCATTCCCACTGGGAATGCCTCTTTTTTAGTCTTCTAAAGCAGAAATGAGCGCTGGTAAATATTCTGGTAGATCTGGTGGACGGCGACTTGAAATAATGTGACCATCTGTTACAACAGGTTCATCATGCCAAATAGCCCCAGCATTCGTCATATCATCTTTTATTCCTGGCGTGCTTGTAACATTGACACCTTCTAAAATCCCGGCGGAAACAAGTACCCAACCCGCATGGCAAATTTGTCCAATTGGCTTTTTCGCTTCATCAAAAGCTCGAACTAAATTTAATACACTATCAAAGCGACGTAATTTATCTGGGGACCAGCCACCTGGAACTAAAATCCCATCATAATCTTCTGCGCGAACAGAATCAAAATCATAATCAGAAGTAACAGGAACCCCGTATTTGCCATGATAGACTTTCTTCGCTTCTTCTGCCACTAAATGTACAGATGCTCCTGCCTCGCGTAATCTAAGCACTGGATACCAAAGTTCTAAATCCTCAAAGTCTTCACTAACAAGTGCAATAACTTTTTTACCTTTTAAAGTCATTTAAATCTCCTCCTATCCTCTTCTACAGTATAACAATAACTAGTTTGTTAATAAATTATTCCGCCTATAAAAGAAGACAAAAAAAGACGCTCGAAATAAACATTTCCAGCGTTGCCATCATGTTCTGGCGTCTATGCATAACGGGATGAGGCATAGACATGAACTACACGGCCAATGAGATGAATGAAAACAAATAATGATTTTGGTGTCTAAACAGATGTCTGACTAGTTGCCATTCTATTGGAAGATGGATACACCAAAAGTCATTATAACCATGATAGGGTCTTATCCCCATGAAAATCACATTTTTTTAAATGAAACTTTCATCGAGGTAAAACTCTATCCTATAACTTATTTTACTATTGTTCTTGAAAAAAGCAAGTAAATAAATATAGATTTTTTGTGACAAATTACAAAAAAACAAGAAATACTTCACTATTATCACCAGTTTTTGTAATAAAATAGTTTTTATAAATAAAAAGGAAACCGTTCAAGGCTCCTTTTAATCGAAAATTTCTACAATCATCCAAGAAAAAATAGCGACCAATGGAATAAGTACCCATACATTATGACCAAGTAAACTAGAACGTGCCTCTGGTCTATCTTCAAGTAGTTGTATTCTGCTACGCAAATCATGCACTTCAAGTTCTAAGTCCTGTACTTTATCTTCTAGTTCATATAACCGTTCTTCCATTTAAATCCCTCCACACCTTTTCTTATGTCTTATTATACGCCACGCAAAATGAAATACATCCTCCGCTAGGCTGATTTATAGCTAATTTATTGTCATAACGTTCAGCCATTTGCTACAATAAAAGAAAACAAACAACTGTTGAGGTGGAAAAATGGAAATTCAAGTAGAAGAAGCAGTAGTAAAACTTATTTTGCACGGTGGTAACACACGTAAAGAAGCTTACAAAGCCATTGATTTAGCTGAAAAATATCAATTCGATGAAGCTGATAGACATTTACAAATCGCACAAGAACAGTTTCAAGAGGGGCACGTTTGGCAAACAAAGTTAGTTTCTATTCGTGATTCAGAAACAGTAGCCCATCCGTCATTTCTACTCATTCATGGGCAAGATCATTTAATGACCGCACAAGCAGAACTTCAACTTGCCAAAAGAGTTATCAAGCAATATAAGCACCAACAACGTTTAGAAGAACGCCTAACTAAACTCGAAAAACAGTTGAATCAAGCGTGAGACGTAGCTGGAAATAAGAAATAAGATTCGCTTGTAAGTATTTTCGGACGAACAAACAGATTATCTTCCGTCTCAATAACGTAAGCTGCATCAATATGCTTATCTTTTTCTGGCGTGAAAGCAAGGTGCAGTGTTTCGATTTCATCCGTCACTAGATAACTTAGAACTTCCACTACATCTAGTTTTTTCGAACTAAGAATATCTAATACATATAAATCTTCCTCTTCTTGTTCAAAAAGAACAATCGCATCCATTTCTTCCAAATAATAAACCGCATCTTTCAAGGCAATTAAAATATAAAACATGACTAAGTCTTCGTTTTCTTTGACATCCAATATTGTCGAAAGTGGTACTCTTTCAGAAACGAGTCGTCTTATTAATTGAAAATCCATTTTATTATCAGGATTTAGTTTTTTTATGGTGCTTTCTCGTGTTTTTAAGTCACTTGCATCTACAGTAAAACTACTCTCCTCTACACGTTCAAAACCAAATTTCGGATAGAATTCTAGTACAGAATCATTCGCAAAAAGATAGAGAAAATCGTACTCATGTTCAAATTTAGCAATTACATAATCTAGTAATTTTTTTGAAAGACCTTGTCCACGGTAATCTGGATGAGTCATGACGGTGCCAATTTGGAGCGCCTTATAATCTTTACCTTGATAAATTAAATCCATTTTATTAATAGACACATTCGCAATCACTTTCTCTTTATCCACATAAGAATAACAAATATATTTATCATTCCAAAAAGCACGCTCATACCATTCCTCAAAATTAATATCAAAAGTACTTTCCGCAAGCTGGTTAAAACTATCGCGATATTTTTTATTATCTTTGTAATTATTGATTAGTTTGTAATTCATCATTATCCTCTATTCCCTCATATAAAAATAACAGGTACAACACAAAAATGTGCTCTACCTGTTTATTTCTATTTAATTTTAACGTATTCCCAGCGCTATTTTTGCGTAGCGTGACATACGATCTTTAGACCAAGGCGGATTCCAAACAAGGTTAACATTTGTATCCTTTACTTCTGGGATATCACTTAATGCCATTTGTACTTGCTCTGTTAAAACACCAGCAAGCGGGCAGCCCATTGTGGTAAGTGTCATTGAAACTGTACAAAGTCCGTCATCATCTAGCTCAACATCATATACAAGTCCAATGTTCACAATATCTATTCCAAGCTCTGGATCAATCACTTGTTCTAGTGCGCCCATCAGATTTTCTTTTAGTTGCTCATCCATGAAGCATATGCCTCCTTTTTGCAATTTTGTATATTAATTGTATCATATCTGAGAATGATTTTCATTATAAGAATTTCTCAAAAAAAGCCACTCCATGTAACATTCCTTCAACAGATACTTTATGTTTTGCATTATCATCAATAATAAATTCCACATTATCCGCCAAGCTTTCTTCAACAAGGGTTTGATATAATTTTTCGCTATACGCAAAAGGAACCACATCATCTTTTTTTCCATGCCAAAGTAACAATGGTCGGTTATTTATTTTAGTAATATTTTGAGTTAAATCATATTTTTGTAATGCTAAAATGCGCTCATCAACATCGTAAGGGAATGTTAGACCTTGTGCCAACGCGTATTTTGATAACTCTTTAGCAAAATCAACATAATAAGCGCTTCCCATTAAACTAACCGCCACTTTGATATCATTATACTGTCCAAGCAAGCCAAGTGAGGTAATGGCACCCATTGATACTCCACCAACGCCTATTCGATTAGCATCCGCTTTTCCTTCTTTAATTAATTCTTCAGTAATAAGCGGAAATTCAGTGATATTTGTTTCAATAACATCCCAAAAGTATGTAGCTTGGTCTTCTGGATTAGCACCTTGAAGCCTTTCTCCGTGCAGTTTAGCATCTGGTAAAACAACCCGAAAACCGCGCTGAGCAAGCAAATAACCATAATGTAAATATAGCTCTTTTTGAGAAGTGAAACCGTGGTAAAAAATAATAGTTGGTAACATTTTATCAGCGTCTTCACTTTTACTAATATGCAGAACCGGAATTCCCGCAATTTGTTCGTTTTCGACTTGAATCATTGTGACGCCTCGTTTCTATAGGTTTTATTAAGCCATTGTAAAGAACGGAATCATTTACAAATTTGAGATTAACGACTATCATTGATATGTGCCCTTATTTTAGCATGAAGGGGCAGCTTGAACCAACCATATGAATTAAAGGAGCAAAATATGTCTAAAAAATTAATTGTACTAGATCTTGACGGCACAACCCTTAGAGATGATTTGACTATCTCTTCGCATACAAAAAACACATTAGAAAAAGCACGCATGGCAGGTCATGAAGTAATGATTGCAACTGGTCGCCCTTATCGAATTAGTGGATCATATTATCATGAACTGGGATTAACAACTCCAATAGTTAACTTTAATGGCGCTGTTTACCATCATCCAAGACTCTCTACTTTCGCTGAAGGTTATCATCATGCCATTGATTTACAAGTAGTTCGCGAGTTACTAGATTTCTCAAATGACTTTTCGTTAGATAATATCGCAGCCGAAGTGCAAGATAATGTCTTTTTAAAAGAACGTAATAATAGCGTTCCTGAAACATTCCATTTAGGAACAGAAAATATTGTATTTGGAAATATTCGCGATGCCATAACATCCGATGCCACATCACTACTATTTTTTGGAAAAATAGATCAACTAAATTTAATTAGCAAACATTTAGATGAATCACTTTCTGGTGTTATCTCACACCATACTTGGGGTGCTTCTGCTTGGCCTGCTGTTGAAATTATCAAATTCGGTATCCATAAAGCAATTGGTGTAAAAGCTGCTGCTAAAACACTAGGTTTTGATCGCAAAGATATTATCGCTTTTGGTGATGAAACAAACGATTTACAAATGCTTGATTACGCTGGTGTTGGAGTTGCAATGGGCAATGCAGCTGAACCTGTTAAAAATGTAGCAAATGTAGTAACTGCTTCTAACCAAGATGACGGAATTGCTCTATATCTAGAAGAAAACTTAAATCTATAATTAAAAGCTGCAAGTATGGCCTTACAAAAGTTAGAATTTCTAATTTTTTGTTTAGCCATTACCTTGCAGCTTTTTTACATCATTTTATTTTTATACATTGCCATCGCTAGTTTTTGGTCTGCTTCTGAGCGGAAATCTCCAAATACACTAGACGTTTCCATAACATTAATAAATGCTTTGGGATCAAATTCGCCAACAATATGAGTTATATCATATAACTCATAACGTGTAATTACCATAATCAACATAGCCACATCTTGTTTGGAATAACCACCCATTGCATCTACCACTGTTATCCCACGTACCATGTTTTCATGAATTGCTTTAATAACAGTTTCGGAATGTTGAGTCATAATCATCACCGTTAATTTTTGGTGTCTAGTATGGATGATATCAATTACTCTACTTTGTACATATAAAGAAATCAGCGTATAAAGCGCAAACGTCCAGTCATAAGCAAATCCTGCAACAATAATGATAACTCCATTTAATAGCAAGAAATACTTTCCAAACGAGCGACCTGTTTTAATCGTAATGTACATAGCTAGTATATCTAATCCACCAGTAGAAATACCAAATTTCAAAGCTAACCCAATACCGACTGAAGCAATTAACGCCCCAAAAATCGCATTAAGTAATATATCATTTGAAACTTGTACTTCTGGAATAACAATTAAGAAAAAAGACATAAACGCAACTGTTAAAAAGCTGAAAATAGTAAATGATTTCCCGACCTTTAACCAACCTAAAATAGCAACCGGAATATTTAACAACAGAACAAGTAATCCTGTTGAAATCGAAATATTCATTGAATCACGTAACATGTCTGAACCTAATTGTGCAACCCCATTTAAACCAGCTGCATAAACTTGAGCTGGTATTAAAAAGAAGTTCATACCAATTGCATTTAAAAGTGCAGCTATAATAGCAATGGCGGTTTTTTTAGCATATTCTTTATACACTATTTTTGAACTCATTTTCTTCTCTCCTTTTTTGGCCCTAACATAACATACCAACTTTCTAGAGAAAAGAGAAGTCTTTTTTATTATTTTTTTGATTTTTAATTAAATAATGGATATCCGCCTGACAAATAAAAGCCAAGTGATACTGTTATGACTACAACTATAATGAAAATCATTAGGAACATGCCCGTTGGTTTTTGTTGTTTTCTGTAACTCAGTAACATTTCCACAACACCAATAACTATAATACCCATTAAAATTTTAAATATAGCCAGAATCCAGCTTTGTTCAACACTGTACTGCACCATCATTACTCCACTTAAAATAACTAGAATGTAAAAAATTCGGTTAATCATCTGTAAAATTGTAAATCCTTTAGTTGATTTCGAATAAATCGCTAGTGCTGTAACAGTTAGAACAACAATCGCTACCCAAGAAATCAAATGTACATATCCCCACATAATACTTCCTTCTTTCCTATTAAGATTTTCTTACTTTATTAGTTAAAGTGCCGATTTTATCAATCGTAATTTCAATGTTATCTCCTGCTTTTAAAAATGTTGGAGGAGTCATGCCTTTACCCACTCCACTTGGTGTGCCAGTTGCGATTATATCACCTGGAAATAAGGTATGTCCCTTTGATAAATCAGCTATAATTTTTGCCAAATTGAAAATAAACTTTTCTGTAGTATCCGATTGCCGAACTTCTCCATTCACTTTTGTTTCAATATGAAAAGTAACTTCTTCGTTAGTTTGATTTTCTAAGATAAACGGTCCTATTGGGCAACTAGCGTCCAGACTTTTCCCAAGATAAAATTGCTTATGCTTTTTTTGTAGATCTCTAGCTGTAATATCGTTCAAAATAGTAAAACCAAAAATGGATGATAAGGCTTCACTTTCTGATATATCTCTAATTTCTTCACCAATAATAACTGCTAATTCTCCTTCATAATCTAGTTGTTCTGTTATATTTTGATGTAACTCGATTTCACCATTATGAGGTATCAAGCTGTTTGCACTCTTTGTAAAAACAAGAATATGCTCAGGTACATCCTCTTTACTTCCCATTTCTAACACATGATTATAATAATTTTTCCCTATCGCCATAATATTATTAGGTGGAGTGAAAGGTATTTGGATTACTACATCCTTTAAATCAATTGTTTCTTTCGCTGTTTCTATGTTCAGAACTGTCGGCTTTTCTTTGATAAAATCTAATAATGTCGCCGGTGGATTCGGAAGAACTTCTTGTACTGGAATAATTTCATTTTCGTCTTTCAAGATACCGTAATTAAGATTTCCTTTATATAAATAGCTTAACCATTTCATTTAAAAACCTTCCTCTATGTTTATTTGACAAATATGTTGTCCGTCGAAAAAATATAGATAAGCATTGGAAACTTTTTTTCCGGTTATCGCTTGAATTGCTTCTGCGTACAACTTGATTTGAATTTGATAACGTTCTTTCATTACTTTCTCCGCTGCTTCCCAGTTAGCATAGCGTCCTTCAATCTTGTCAGTTTTGTAGTCTATTAGTGTAATGGCGTCCTCCTCTTCAATCATGCTATCAACTACACCTTGGATAAGTACATGTTCTTCAAGGTCCGATTGTTTATATAATTTAGCGACAGGAAGCAAATAACTGAATGGGACTTCACGTTTTACTTGATCACTTTTCTGTAAAACAGTTTCACCTAGTGGCGAATCAAAGAAACCCATTATTTGTTTGATATTAATAGCTTTAATCTGCGCTTCTGTCAGAATATCTTTTTCTTGCATAGATTGTAAAAGACTAGTTAAATCTTTCTCGCTAGGTTTATAAGTGAGTGACACAGCTTGCATGAGCGTATGCATTGCGGTTCCGATTTCAGTTGCAGATAACTTATTTTGCTGTAAGAATTTAGGTCTATCTAAAGAAACCTTTTGGAATTCTTTCAAAATAGATGTGTCGCTCCAACTATCTTGCAAAGAAAATTGCCTTTTAAGCTCTGTAACAGATTGCTTAGCACGTATTTCAGTTGCTGCAACATCTTTATATTTGTAGTTCATAAAACGCTCAATTTCATCCTTGTAAGCACTTTGAACAGGTACTGGTTCATGTGCTTTAACATTTTCTAACCAATTATCTGCTTTATGCTCCTCTAATTCAGTTGTTAGAAACATTTCTTTTGTTTTAATTTCAATTTGTAGCTTCATTTCTGTTGGGAGTGTTTGAATCCTTTCCTCGCACAAAAGGTCTTTAAAACTAGTATGGCGGATTATCGTATTTCCTATCCAATCCAAATAACATTTTGCCTTTGCACGAATTGAGGCTGGTAAAATGGTTTCTTTTTGATTACTTACTTGTAGCCAGTTTTTACTTGTTTTTTCAAAATCTGGAACAGTAGCTGTCAAAATTAACTTTTCTTCCGCACGAGTAAGTGCAACATATAAAACTCGCATTTCTTCCGCAATCATTTCGCGAGATTTTTTTTGTTTAATCGCTTGTTGCATAATCGTTGGATAAACAATCATTTTTTCTATATCTCTGTAGTTTGATGCAAAGCCATAGTCTTTATCCAATAAAGTTTTACTATAGATATCACGCATATTAAATTTCTTACTTAATCCCGAAATAATCACTACTGGAAATTCTAATCCTTTGCTCGCATGAATCGTCATCATACGAACAACATCTTCTTTTTCGCCTAATGTTTTAGCAGTACCTAAATCATCTCCACGAACTTCTAATCGCTCAACAAAGCGCACAAAGCGGAATAATCCTCGGAAAGCTGTCTTTTCATATTGATTTGCACGGTCATACAAAGCACGTAAATTAGCCTGTCGTTGTTTTCCACCTGGCAAGCCTCCAACAAATTCATAGAAATTGGTTTCTTGATAAATTTGCCAAATTAAGGCTGTTAAGTTTTCTCGAATCGACAGTTCACGCCAATTATTTAATTGCGTAATAAAATCACTAATCCTATCTGCAGCGGCTGAAACTGTTATATCCTTATAAGCTAACAGTGCATCGAAAAAATAGCCTTTTTTCTTGGCCATCCGAATTTGGCCTAATTCTTCTTCATTCAAACCAACTATAGGAGAACGAAGAACTGCAGCTAATGGAATATCTTGATATGGATTATCAATTACTTTTAATAGAGCAATCATGGTAGCCACTTCAGTCGTTTCAAAGTAACCAGAATTATTACTAGCATAAAATGGAATATCTTGCACTTTCATTGCTTCTTCCATATCTGGTGCACTTGTCATGGCTCTTGATAAAATCACAATATCACGATATTGAATAGATCTATTTTGTTGCAATTTTTTATCATAAATTGGAAACTTATTATCTATCATTTCTCTAATTTTCGTTGCGATAGCTCTTGCTTCCACTTGGTTTTTTTGCAATTCTTGTGGAGATAGTTCGTCCTCTGATTCGTTCTCATTAGACTTCATATCGATTAACAAAAGTTCTGTTGCCATATGATTCGATTTAGGGAAGTTAGCGCCTAGTGTTAACTCAGCGGCCTCATCGTAATCGATTTCCGCAACATGCTTGTCCATTAGTTGATGAAATATAAAATTGGTCGCATCAAGAACTTCTTTTCTACTTCTGAAGTTTTGAGATAAATCTATGCGAATACCTTCCCCTTCACCATTTTGCTGATACTCTTGGTATTTTGTCATGAATAAAGTTGGTTCTGCTAATCGAAAACGATAGATGGATTGCTTCACATCTCCAACCATAAATAAATTTCCTTTTGATTCCTCAGAATTAGTTACAAGCAAAAGAATAGTCTCTTGGACCATATTAGTATCTTGATATTCATCAATCAATACTTCCTTAAATTGCTTTTGATAGCTTTTTGCCACATCTGACGGAACATCATTTTTCAATAAAATCTTTAAGGCTAAGTGTTCTAAATCATTAAAATCTAGTACTCCACGTCGTTGTTTTTCTTCAAAAAAGTTGTTAGCAAAGTTCTTTACTAGCTCACTTATTGTTTTTATGTCTGGTTTCATTTTCTCTAAATCAGCTAAATAATTTGTCTCTTCTCTTGAAAACCAATCTACTAAAACATTTTTAATTTCTTTTTTAGCAGCATCACGAAATCTTTTGGTTTCTTCTACATACTCTTCATCGTAATCACTTTTATTTTTGAGCGACGGAATGCGCTTGAAGTCCATACTTTCAACTCTCAATTTTACATCCTGCCAATTAGTCCAACTTATATTAGATAAGGTATTAATTTGGGCTAAATCATTTTCTAATGTCTCTAAATAAGGCGCCGGTCCATTGTTCTCACTTGCATATTCTATAGCATTTAATAAATAACTTTTAGCTTGATTAATTCTTAACTCAATATCTTCTTTAATAATCGGAAAGTAGGGTAGCTCTGTAATAGAATTAATATCTTTTGTGTCATAAAAGTTCACCATTTGTTCTAGCCACAAATCAGGATTTGGATTGGCCCTAGAAAAATCGTAAAGTTTAGAAATTAGCATATGCAATTCTGCATCGGTTCTATCACCTGTAAAAGACTCAACTAGATGAAAAAAAGCCTCGTTATTCGCTATGCTGTATTCTTTTTCAAGTAATTCTTCTAAAACTTCATCACGAATCATGCTACTTTCAATCGGTTCAATTAAGCGGAAATTCGGATCAATATCTGCTTCAAAATAATGCTTTCGAATAATCTCTAAACAAAATGAATGTAGTGTAGAAATAGAAGCATAGTTAAGCAGCGCTACTTGTTTTTTCAAATGTGAGGAATCCGGATTTTGTGACAATGCTTCTTCCAAACTTTTACCTATTCTATACTTCATTTCTGCAGCCGATGCATTCGTAAATGTTACAATTAACAACTCATCTACGTTCAGATTTCCAGTTTCATCTACTAATTTTTCAATAATTCTTGTTACCAAAACAGCTGTTTTACCTGAACCCGCAGCAGCAGCAACAAGAATGTTATTTCCATTAGCTTGGATAGCTTTCCACTGGTCATCAGTCCATAAAGTATTTACTGGTTTCTCCGGTATATTTAAACCCATGCTACTGCGTCCCTCCCTCTATATCCATTTTTGTTAAAATGTTTTCTGCTTTTTCATTCGTCAAATGTCTGTACTGATTACTCGTTAAAGACGGATCAAATCCGCAAAAAGATCGAAATCCACAAAACTGGCAAGGCGTTCTTTCTTTTAATTTATAAGGATTAATAGAAACTGCCCCATCTAAAATCTTATTGCCTGCTTCTTGATATTTATGCCTAACAAAATGGCGCATCTTATCAAATTCTTCTTTTGTGGCAGTCCGTGAACGCGCGCTTAAATCTCCATTTTGTTTAATTTCTGCTGGAATAATATTAGAAGATTTACCTTTTTCTAGAGAAGTATCCATAAGCGACACAGCAACTGGATCTGATAAAATTAGCCCTTTCATTTTGGAGCTTTTTTGAAGTTCTTTTGCAATTGCCTCATCGCTCAATTCTTTGTCAGCCTGAACAAATTGATTGTGCATATGGAAATAGAGAACCCCCGCTGGTTCAGCAGTTTTCCCAATCATCTTTTGCGCATTGGTCACAACTATGTCTAAATAAGTGAGCATTTGTAAAGCCAAACCGTAGTAAACTTCTGTAAGCGCTAAGTCATGCGAACTAGATTTATAATCAATAATTCTTAGGAAAGTACGATCATCTTGCTCAGCTACATCAATCCTGTCTATTCTCCCTTGTAAAAGAAGCTCACTTTCAGATTTTAAAGGTATTTTCAAAGATGGAATATCTCCTTTTAATCCAAAATCCACTTCTAAACCGATTGGACGAAATGCACTACTTTTCGCTTGTTCATTTAAAACGGTAGTAGCTCTTGTAATGATTTGAAGTAGTTTGTACTGTATATATTCCATCCGTTTAGAGCTTAATAGGATTTCATGTTGGATTTTTGGAGCTAAAAATGTCATCGCCAGTTTAGCCATTTGTCGACACTCTTCTTCAGTCAAATTACCCCAATCTTGATTATTCCGTTTTAATTCAGCTGAAATCCACTCCATTGCACCATGGAATATTTCTCCCATATCAACAGCTTGCAATTTAAAATGAGCACGTTCTTCTAATTTCAAGCCATATTGAGCAAAATGTTGGAATTCGCAACTGAAAAATTTTTCCATACGCGAGACACTTGCATGGATGTTTTCTCCAAACAAGTTTTTAGCCGTTGTTTCATGAAGCGCTTTTGTTTTATTTTCATAATAAAGACTAGACAGAACTTGTTTGGCTACTTTAGATTCTTTTGTATCTTCAAAGTAACCATTATACGCATCCCACCACACATTAGATAAAGGATAACCACGTTTATACATTTGTAGTTGGCTAGTTAATAACCCTAGTGTAGCTTGTTTAGAACGAATATAACTACTTTGTTCTTCGTCACTTAGCAAACTAGGATCAGTTAAATAAACTTCTTCATTTAATTTTTTGAATTGGCCTTTTATTTTTCTTAAATAATTGGATTCACTAAGTACTTTTCCTTCTTCATCAGCAGCCGGATAACTTAAGAATAATTTATCACTTGGCAAACTAATTATTTTGTATGCTAATAAATCTTCTTCACCTATATTATTCTTAGCCGATGGTTTTAGATTACTATTTTCAGCTCGCAAAGAATCACGATCCTGATCTGATAAAATCCCTTTGTCTTTTTGGCGGAGTGGCATTATACCATCATTCATACCAATAGCAAAAATCACTTTCATATCTAATAATTTTGCGTTTTCCATATCAGATAGAACTATTTGGTCCAGAGAAGGTGGCAATAATGAAAATTCTAAAGCATCTAGACCTGTTGCAACTATTTCAGCAAAGCTATTAATATCTAAACTTTCTTCTCCCAAAACTTCTACAAATTCATCTAGCAGCTCTGAAACCGAACTCCAAGCCTGTTCATGTTCTCTAGCTAATTCTAAATAGCCATTTTCTTCTGCAGTCTGTCTCCAAGATTCTAAATGTTCCACGGCTTTAACCTGCTCTAAAAAATGATAAAGTGCCATAGCAAATTCAGTACCTGTTCTTGCTTTTGCTAAATTGTTTTCTAATATGGAAAGAGGCTCAACAATTAGATTTCTCATTTCATTAATAATTGCTTGTGTTTCTAATTCTTCATCTGTTTGTGGTAATAAATTAGTGGAAAGACCACGAATTTTACGATAAATCCAGTCGCCCTCTTTTTCCCATTTCCATTTATTTTGAATGCCATTTTCTAATACATAATTTTCAAGAATATCTGCTTTGCGTCTCATAATAGAAGTGTTTTCTGACACGTCAAAGAAAAATTCTGTTTTAACCGCTTGGAAAATCGGTTCATACTTCCAATTAAATAGAATCGCATCAATGCTGGAACGTATAAATTCAATAAAAGGATGCTTAGCCATTGCCCTTTTTTTATCAATAAAAATTGGTATATCAAATGATTCCATTACGGTTTCACATAGAACATCATAATCACTGATATTTCTAGTCAAAATAGCCATATCTTGATATCTATAACCTTTTAATGTCAGCTGACGAATTTCACGAGCAATACCCTCAATCTCAGCGCGTCTATTATTTGCTTGATGAATCGCTAAGTCTTGAGGCTTCTCTTCAAACGTCACAAATTTATTATTTCCCCAGACATCTGCTAAAAATGCTAATGAATCTGATTTAGCTCGTTTATTTTCTAAAAAAAGTTTATCAGATTCTACTGAGATTTTATTTAATTTAGCCATCTCTAATAAAGCAAAGTAGGCTTCTGTACTTTGTTTAAACATGTTATACTCTTCTAACCCTTTTTGAATTTCAGGCACATTTAGTGTCAGAGAGACTGTAACTTTATCGCATTTTTCCATTAATTTCTCTATTACAGTTAATTCTTGCTTGGAAAAGGAAGTGAACCCATCAATTATTATTTCAGTTTGATTAAGATAATCGCTTTCTATAATTTTATCTGCTAATAATCTTAAATAATCTTCATTCTCAAGGAATTTCCCAGCTAAAAGTTCTTCATATTTTTGATAGATAAGCGAAATATCATGTATTTTATTGGTTACGCTTTTAGACATATTTATTGCACTATTTTCTAAATCAGCTACAGATACTTCTTCTTGCTTCATTTCTTTAAATAATTTTGCCAACTCTGAATAAAAGCCTTTTCTTGAAGTAGCTTTGGAAAAAATTTTAAGTTTGTCTTTTTGATCTAAAGCAGCTTTACGAATGACCATCTCAATACCAGTTTGACTGAGAAAAGTTTTAGATAATCCACCTGTTTCTTGGAGGATTTTCCAAGCAAGTCTACTAAAACTGAATATTTGTGTCCCCAGCATACCCGAAAGGCTCTCTTTATTCAGAAAACTTGTTTCCATTTGAAATGTCATTTGATCTGGAACAATAAAAATGTATGTCTTAGAAGTTTTTTTGATTTTTTTACCTACCTCATCCATTAAATGAGTTGTTTTACCTGTTCCTGATTTACCCGCAATTATTTGAAGCGTCATACCCTCACCACCGAACATATGTTTTTATTTAGTTTACCATATTTGAGCCATCTGTCCAGAACTTTTTTCGAGGCTTTTTTTACTTGAAAATTTATAAAACAGCTCAAAAAAACTAAGATAGCTCTTACTATCTTAGTTTTTCATATATTCTACTCAAAAGCCAGCATTTCCTGTTGGATTTTATTCATTTTTTCTGTTAGCTGCATAAATTTAGCTTTGTTCCTATTATCGAGAGCTTTATCAATTTCAGCTCTAAGTTGTTCTAATTTTCTCTCTTCTAGGAGCATCGTCAGGAAGCATTCGATAAAAACATTCGTTAATTCTTTTTCTCCTTTAAGGACACCTACTTGATTCATCAATGAATTAGAAAAATCACGCATTTCCACGACTACCACTCCTTCACTCATATTTATTACAATTCCGAAAAACTGTAATATGGCTAGAAAAAACAGAAAACAGCTTGAAAATACAACTTTATTAAAATCTAATGACTTGTAAATTACCATGTGCTATAATGACAAAAAATGACTCATAACTAACTTTGATGCTTAGATGATCCATATAATTTTTGCGCATTATGCAATGATTTAGGTTTCTTCTTAGACATAAATACAAACATAGGAGAGTTGAATGAAATGAAAAAAGAACCAATTAGTACTCAGTTTTATGAAGTAAACCCACACACGATGATTATTTTTCCAAAAAAGTCTGGAAGTATAGTCTATTCAGAAATTTATGAAGTTGATTCTCATTATACTTCTAAATTTACCCCTTTTGAGCTAATTAAAACCAGTTGTAATTTTTTCGGTTCGAGCTATGAGGGTCGCAAAGAGGGAACCAAGCATTTGATTGGAGTAACCCATAAGCCACCCATTATTATTGACCCAGTTACCTCCACTTATGTATTTCCTACTGCTGCACCAAGTTCAGAAGATTGTATTTGGATTTTCCCGCAGCATATCAAAGACTATAAAACAGTTGGTTATAATCATACTTTAATAACATTTTCTAATCAACAAACAGTTGAAATTGATATGTCTCTAGCTTCCTTTAATAACCAAATCGCTAGAACCTCCATGCTACATATGAAATTTTCTCAAAAGATGCGTATGATGGAGAGCAATTTCCCTTCCATGAATATGTTTTTCCCTCCCGCTACACTCGCCGCTGAAACAAGACGTTATTATAATACAATGATTTCTGAAAATAAAGATTCTGATGACAAGGATGAATAAAGCTTAAAATCCAAGAAAAACCAGATATACACTCGTATATCTGGTTTCCATTATTATTTCTTATCTTCAATTGCATCTGCAATTCGTTTTAACATTAACAATTCTTCTTCTGAGTATGTATATGGTAATTCTAAATACCATTTTTCTAGTTCAGGATTACCAATTAACGGAAAGGCGTTAACTGAATTTTTTTCACGTAGTCCAGCCACATCATCAAGCAAAAAATCTGTTGTAGTGCCAAGAATTTCTGCTAACTTAGCCAAAATAAAGATTGGCGGTCGGTGGTTATCATTTTCATATTTACTAATAGTCGATGCAGTTGTACCAATTTTTTCAGCCAATTGCTTTTGTGTTAACCTATTTTTCTTTCGTAAATGAATTAATTTTTCTCCAAATTCCATTACGCCCACCTCTCTTCTTTCTTATTATAGCAATTTTTGAGAAAGAATTCGAGAAAACGCAAAAAGAAATCGCCTTTTTTCATTCAAAAGACGATTTCCCAATTTTATACAGTTGGTTTTTTACGTAAAACGCCTATTAAAGCTGCGCTAATGAATGTTCCAACAATAATTGCAATAATATAGAACCACGGTTGAGATACTAAGAAGATAACGAAGACTCCACCATGAGGTGCCAATACTTTAATATTCAAGAACATAACAATTGCACCTGTGATAGCACTTCCGGCTATGAAACTTGGTATCATTCGCAGTGGATCAGCTGCCGCGAAAGGTATTGCACCTTCTGTAATAAAGGAAGCTCCAAGAATAGAGTTCGTTAATCCTGCATCACGTTCTTGTGTTGTAAATTTATTTCTAAAAATAAGAGTTGCTACAAATGTTGCTAAAGGTGGCACCATACCAGCAGCCATTGTTGCTGCCATAATCGCACTACCTCCTGTTGCTACACTTGCTGCGAGAGTCCCAGTTGCAAAGATATAAGCTGCTTTGTTAATTGGTCCACCCAGGTCAGCTGCCATCATTGCTCCTAAAAGAAGTCCTAGAATAACTGCATTTGTTCCACTTAAACTATTTAAGAAATCATTTAACCAAGTATTTAGCGCACTCATTGGTACGTTTAGTAACAACATTAAAAGTCCTACAATTAAGACTGATAAAACTGGATAGAATAAAACTACTTTGATACCGTCTAAAGTTTTTGGTAATTTTTTAAGTGCAAGTTTTACTAATTCTACTGCATAACCTGCAAGGAAACCACCAACTAATGCTCCAAGGAAACCTGCACCACCAACAGATGCTACTCCACCTGCTACAAAACCAGCTACAAGTCCGGGTCTATCCGATATACTGTAAGCAATATAACCAGCAAACACAGGAAGCATAAAGCCGAATGCAACATCACCGATTTGTTTTAATAAAGCTGGAATTTCGTTATATGAACCTAGTTTTGCAAGTTGATCTTGAGGAACACCCAACATTTGATCAAGCATGAATGCAATAGCAATTGCGATACCACCACCAATTACAAATGGTAACATATGCGAAACACCGCTCATTAGATGTTTATAAATCTGCTGACCAATAGAAAGTCCATCTGCGCTCTCAGTCGCTTGACTACCTTCTTCCGCTTTATAAACAGGTGCATTACCTGAAATTGCTTCATTAATTAATTCTTCTGGTTTATGAATTCCTGCTGCAACCGGTTTAGCAATTAAATGCTTTCCATCAAAACGAGGCATATCTACTTGTACATCTGCTGCAATAATAACACCATCTGCTTCTGCAATTTCTTTATCTGTTAAGCGATTCTCAACACCTCTTGAACCATTTGTTTCTACTTTGATTCGTACACCTAATTTATTTGCAGTTTCTTGTAATTTTTCTGCAGCCATATAAGTATGAGCAATACCTGTTGGACAAGCAGTAACTGCTACGACTGATTTACCAGTGTCGTTATTAGATGCTGGAGTCACTATCGTTTCTTCTGTATCTTCTTGTTCATTGTTAAATAGGCTTATTACTTCATCTGGAGTTTTAGCATCTTTCAAAGATTGAACGAATGCTGGATGAACTAATAATCTAGAAAGTGCTGCTAATGTTTCTAAGTGAGTTGCATTTGCGCCATCTGGAGCTGCAATCATAAAGAATAAATGAGCCGGCTGACCATCTAAAGAGTTATAGTCCAAACCATTTTCACTTTTTGCAAAAACTACTGTTGGTTCATTAACCGCTTTTGTTTTTGCATGTGGCATTGCAATACCTTCGCCTACCCCTGTGGAGCTTTGTGCTTCACGATTCATTATCGCTTCTTTAAAAAGCGACTCATCGTTAATCTTCCCATTGCTCTTTAGTGAAGCAATCATTTCATCAATAGCCGCTTCTTTGGTTGTAGCTTGTAAGGACATGATCATAACATCTTTGCTTAATAAATCCGTAATTCTCATTTTAGTGCCTCCCTGTTATTTTAGTTACCTTCACTTGCGGTAATAATTCATTAATTAAATCTTTTTCAGCTAAGTCCGTTGAAAACGCTGTTGCTCCACCAGTTGCAACTCCTGCTGCAAATGATTTAACTGGGTCATTCGTTTGGTCATAAGTTCCAACGAAACCAGCAATCATCGAGTCTCCTGCACCAACAGAATTTTTCAGCTCTCCTTTTAATGCATCAGCGAAATACACATCTTCTCCAGTAAATAGTAACGCACCGTCGCCAGCCATAGATACAATCACATGTTGAGCTCCTAATTCTAGGCATTTTTTTCCATATGGGATAAGATCTTCTATATTTTCTAGCTTAACTCCAAATAAATCTGCTAATTCATGGTGATTTGGTTTAATTAGTATTGGGCGATTTGGCAATGCATCTAAGAGTTCTTGTCCTGTTGTATCAATCATAAAGTCTGCTTGTTTTTCTTTACAGATTTGGATTATTCTATCATAAAAATCGTTTCCAAGAGAAGGTGGTACGCTTCCAGATAAAATAACAATATCTCCAGCAGTTACCTTATCCATCATTTGTAAAAATTCGGTCGTTTCTTCTTCAGAAATTGCTGGTCCTAAACCATTGATTTCCGTTTCTTCTCCATGTTTTAGCTTGATATTAATACGAGTATCATCTTTTACTGTTACAAAGCCCGTTTGTATGCCTTCATTCTTAAGCCAGTCTTTGATAAATCCACCAGTAAATCCGCCTAGAAAACCTGTAGCAAGACTTGGTACATTCAATTGATTTAACACACGGCTAACATTAATTCCTTTGCCACCAGGTAATTTATAATCTTGTTTCATACGATTAAGTTCGCCAAGATGTAATTGGTCGATTTGCACAATATAATCAATTGATGGGTTTAAAGTAATTGTATAAATCATTTTTCTACCTCAATTATTTTAGTTTTTTGGATAAAGGATTCTTTTATTTCTGAAGGTATATAGTCCGTCACAATAGTAGCCTCATTTATTGAAAACATTTTCGAAAAATTTACTTCATTGAATTTTGTATGATCCGCTACAACAAAAACACGATCAGCATGATCTTTTGCCGCACGTTTTACGAATGCTTCTTCCATATCTGGTGTTGTATAGCCATGTTCCGGATGCATGGCATTAGTCCCGATGAAAGCTTTATCAAAGTGGTAATTCTGAATGTTATCTAAGGCCACTGCACCAATAATTGCTTTTGTATGCACTTTCATTTTGCCACCTAAAAGATATGCATTAATGTTTTGACGAACTAGTTCTTCAATATGAGTTAGACCATTTGTAACTACAGTAATATTTCGATTTGCTAAGTGAGTAATTAATTCTAACGTGGTCGAACCAGCATCTAAATAGATACAATCATTTTCTTCCACTAGACTAGCGCAATATGCAGCAATTTCTTTTTTACTTTGAATGTTTTTGAATGATTTTTCATTCATACTTGGTTCTTGATTATGAGAAATAACAAGTTTTGCTCCACCGTGTACACGCTCGATTAATCCTTGTTCTTCTAATTCGATTAAATCACGCCGAATAGTTGACTCCGAGGTACCTAATCCTTCAACTAATTCTTGCAATTTAATTACACCAAGTTTCTCAATACTCTCCATAATATGCTGTTTTCTCTCTGCGTTTAACATTATTACTCCTCCATCCAAAGTTAGTTTATCATCTTTTTCTTTCAAAATCAAGCGTTTTCATTCAAAAGCATTCATTAATAATCAGATACATTCATATTATAACATTAAAACCATCATAATCTGTCATAAGCTTTCAAATAATTGTTTTCTTATACACTTTTTATTTTTAGCAGTATAATTAATTATAAGAAGGCAATTTATATAGGAGGAATGAACATGAGTGCAGAACTAACTTTAGACCAAGTAGAAATTTTTTCGAAAAAATGGCGTGAAAATCCAGATAAATTGGTGTTTCAAGCTAGTATTATGAAAAATGGAATTAAAGCAGCAACTGAAAATCCTATTTCAAAAGTGAACAATCAACCCATCTTTTCTCACGAAGTTAAAACAGAGAAAGTTTCTAACCAACAGCAAAGTGGTAGATGTTGGATGTTTGCAGCATTAAATACATTCCGTCATAAATTAAACGGAACACTTGGTTTAAAAGATTTTGAGTTATCTCAGAACTATACTAATTTTTGGGATAAATTAGAGAAAGCTAATTATTTTTTAGAGAATATTATTGAAACTGCGAATGAAGATGAAGATAGTCGATTAGTTTCGTGGTTACTTGATACACCACAACAAGATGGTGGTCAGTGGGATATGTTAGTTTCTATTATTGAAAAATACGGGGTTGTTCCAAAGTCAGCTATGCCGGAAACTTATCAAAGTAGCAAGTCTGCGGATTTGAATCACCTTTTAAATGAAAGGCTTCGCACAGATGCGGTTATTTTAAGAAAAGCTGTTCAAGAAAAGAAAGATACTGCCATGTTGAAAGAAGAAATGCTTGCCGAGGTTTATCAGCTCTTAGTTCTGACACTTGGTGAGCCGCCAAAAGTATTTGATTTTGAATATCGGAATAAAGATAATGAATTTAAACAAGATTTACAAATTACACCTAAAGATTTTTATGAACGTTATATTGACATGGATTTAAAAAATTATATTCCACTTATTAACGCACCGACTAAGGATAAACCCTTCAATCAAGCTTTTACAGTGGATTATTTAGGTAATATTGTAGATGGTACACCTATTAAATATTTGAATGTAGAAATGAATGTATTAAAAAAAGCCGCCGCAGATCAAATTAAAGAAGGTGAAACAGTTTGGTTTGGCTGTGACGTAGGGCAACTTTCAGAACGAACTAGCGGCATCATGGACACTGATATTTTCTTGTTAAATCAAGCATTTGGATTTAAATCTGCAATGACAAAAGCTGAGCGTCTTGATTATAAACATAGTATGCTTACCCACGCGATGGTTCTGACAGGAGTGAATGTGGCTAATGGTTCTGTAAATCGTTGGAAAGTCGAAAACAGTTGGGGAGAAAAAATCGGTAATAATGGCTATTTTGTTGCTAGCGACACTTGGATGGATGAGTACACATTCCAGGTAGTTGTGCATAAAAAACATTTATCTAAAGACTTGATTGAAGCTTTTAATCAAAAACCAATCGCTTTAAAACCATGGGATCCTATGGGGTCATTAGCTCTTTAAATTGTAAATTCTGAAATGATTTTTATCCCATTCATTTGAAAAAGAGCTGCTGCTACGCCGGTACCATCTTTTATTTTCCCAGAGAAGGTACCGTCGTAAATAGCACAGCTTCCACAAGATGGGCTTTTTTCCTTCATAATTATTTGAGTAATACCGAGTTCTTTTAATTTAGCTAAAGTTAGACTCGCTCCGTATTTGTATTCTTCTGTTACATCTATTCCTTGGTTATCAATCACTTTTGCGCGGTTTAACCAGACGTCATCACCGTCTCCACCTACTATTTCTGCTGGGTTTCTCGGCGTAAGTAAGCCTCCAATTACTTCTGGACAAAAAGGAATGGCTTCTCCGTTTTCAACCATTTGTTTTATTTTGGTAATTTCTTTATCTTTTCCATCATATCTGCAAGCAATTCCAGCTAAACAAGCGCTTACTGCAATCATTTAAAATTCCCCTTTATTTTTAAGTTAATTTTAACATAAAAAAGCTGCTACCATTTATAGGCAACAGCTCTGTAATTATTAAATATTTTGATATGCTACGGCAATTTGTGTGCCGATTAACGCATTATGTTTTACAAGTTCGATATTTGCTTCTAGGCTCTTACCATCTGTTAGTTCTTTTACTTTTCCAAGAAGGAATGGTGTAACGTCTTTTCCATGGATATGATTTTCTTCTGCTTCTTTAAGTGCTGTTTGAATAACATCATTAATTACTTTTTCATCCATAGCGAATTCTTCTGGAATTGGGTTTGTAATTACTGCGCCACCTTCAATTTGAAGGTCCCATTTTGCTTTAAGAGATTCAGCGATAACTTCTGGAGCGTCTGCACGTAATGTTAATTCTACATCACTTGAACGCGTGTAAAATGCTGGAAGTACGTCTGTTTGATAACCAATTACTGGAACGCCTTTTGTTTCTAAATATTCCATTGTTAAGTTTAAGTCTAGGATTGATTTAGCTCCAGCACAAACGACAGCGACATTTGTTTTCGCTAATTCTTCTAAATCAGCTGAAACATCCATTGTAGTTTCGGCACCACGGTGAACACCGCCAATTCCACCAGTTACGAAGATACCAATTTCTGCTAATTCGGCACAAATCATGGTTGCCGCTACTGTTGTTGCTCCAAGTTGTTTCGTTGCAATAAGATAGCCGATATCACGACGAGAAACTTTTGCTACATTACTGCTTTTAGCAAACAGTTCTAGCTCTTCATCAGAAAGACCAATCTTAATTTTTCCATCGATTAAAGCGATTGTTGCTGGTACAGCTCCGTTATCACGAATAATTTGTTCTACATCACGCGCCATTTCCACATTTTGCGGATAAGGCATACCGTGGGAGATAATAGTAGATTCTAAAGCAACAATAGCTTTTCCTTCTGCTTTTGCTTGTTTTACTTCTTCGGATAATGATAGATAATTTTTCATTTGAATTCCTCCAGATCTTTTTGTAGTTGGGATGTTGATAAATTTTGGCGAACGGTGTATTCAGATTCGAGTGTCCGCGCAGCATTTACGCTACCCGCTTTTAAAATTTCTTGTAAAGCTTTTCCTTCTAACCATGCATAGATAACCGCAGAACAAAACGCGTCTCCTGCTCCTGTCACATCTACAATATTTTCAATGACAATAGCTGGTTCAAAAATAATGCCTTCCGTCTTGTTTGCTGCAACTGCGCCCTTACTACCATTTGTAACAATAACGTTTTTCACGCCTAAATCCAGCCATTTTTGTGTTGCTAAGCGCCAGTCTTCGTCGTTTTTGATAGTCAGTCCTAGATGCGTTTCTGATTCATCACGGTTGCATATCAGCCAAGTCACATGATCAAGTCGCTCTGGCAAATGAGACATTTTAGGCGATGAAACAGGAACTAGAACTAGTGGGATGGTATTAATTTCAGCAAAATTGCCAAGATAGTCTAATGTTTCTTTTGGACAGTTTAAATCAGCTATGATTGCGCTCGCTTGACTCAGCAAACCTTCATTTTTTGCAAGTACATCTGGAGTTAAGTGGTCGTATGCATCCATGTCCGCTAATGCAACAAGTAAATCTCCATTGTTTTCAAGTACTGCTGTATATGAACCGGTTGCGATGCTTGGAAATGCAGTGACATAATCCAAGTTCATATATGTATTGCTGGCATTTTTGACAGCTTCCCAATCAGAGTCTGTTCCACAAGCAGTGAGTAATATAACTTCTTTTCCAAGACGTCCTAGGTTTTCACCAACGTTCCTAGCAACTCCTCCAGCACTTTGTGTTGATCGCACTGGATTTGATGTAGCGAGTTGAGCCTTGTCTTTAATATAAAACTTTCGATCAACGTTCGCTCCACCTATACAAACGATTTGTTTTGCTTCATTTAAAATATAGGCTTTTCCTAAAATACGACCTTTTTTGATGAGGCCGGAAATAAGATTCGCTACTGTTGGTCTGGATAAATCAAGAATATCAGCAAGTTCTTGTTGAGAAATGTAAGGATTTTTACGGATGGAATTGAAAATTATCTCTTCCTTTTCGTTCATTTTCGCTTTATTATTTTCCACGATATAATGCACCTCCATTCCAAACTTTTGTTTTAATTTCAAACACATGTTTATTATATATGTAAATGCTTTCTTTTGCAAACTAAAAAACGAAAATCTGCTTCTTTTAGGAAGAAATTTTCGTTTCGAATTATTTATTTTGAAGAATAGCTAACTCCGTTTCGGTTAAAGGCCTATATTCGCCGAGCTCAAGTGATTCATCTAATTGTAATTGCCCCATCGAAATTCGTTTCAAATAGCTAACTGTTTTCCCTCGAGCAGCGAACATTCTTTTTACTTGATGGAATTTGCCTTCTTGGATAGTTACCTTTATTTCATTTGGATTAATAATTTCTAAGCGTGCTGGTTTGCAGATATAGCCATCGTCGAGTACGATTCCTTCTGCAAAAGCTTTAACATCCTCTAGCAAAACCTCTCCATCGATTTTAGCATAGTAAGTTTTATCGATATGCTTTTTAGGAGAAAGCAAATTGTGAGCGAGTGTACCGTCGTTGGTTATAATAAGCAATCCTTCTGTGTCTTTATCTAAACGACCAACCGGAAATGGATTAGTGAGTGTATCTTCTTGAGCAAGCAAATCAATAACAGTTTCTGACACATTATCTTCTGTTGCACTTACGACGTTTTGAGGTTTATGAAGCATAAAATAAACGAATTCTTGGTAAACAACTGGTGTTCCGTGGACAGTTATTTCATCTTTATCTGGATTCACTTGCATTTTACTATCTTTTTGAATAGTTCCATTTACGACAACTGCTCCAGATTTAAGCAGTGGTTTCACTTCTTTTCGACTCCCGAAACCTGTATGAGACAATAATTTATCTAAGCGCATTGTTTAGCTCCTTTTTTCTTTTATTGTAACAAAAAAACGAAGCTTCCTCAAAGTCGTCTATTTTTTTGTGAATTTTAAAACGTTTTCACTATGCTGTCAAAATTAATAGATGAATTTTCTCATGAATAATATCTCGAAAATGTGCATGTTTCTTTTTGTTAGGGTTATAAATTAAGATTCAGTGTATCACAATTTAACTTCAAACGAATTTCTCATTAACAAAAAAAGCTAGACTAAAAAATTAGCCTAGCTATTTCTTATTTAACTTGCGCTGTCATCCATGTTAATAATCGAGTATCGTTGTACGCTTTTTCCCATGATGCATGTGGGCTTGGTGCTACTAAACCTGCTGGATAGATTGTCATTTGAACTTTTGTACCACCAGCATCTTGAATAGCTTTTACCGCTGATTTTGTTCCTTCTACACTATTTACTTGGTCATCTTCTGCTTGATACGCCCAAATTGGAACATTTTTAATTTTAGCTGCATCAGCTGGTTTTGCTTTTAAATAACGAGATGTTCCTGTTACTGTGAATTCAGCATCTTTGTCATACATATAACCTGCAATTGGGGCTGCCGCTGCAAAGAAATCCGGATTTTCAGTTAGCATTTTCCAAGCGCCTGTTGCACCATTGGAAACACCAGTTAAATAAATACGAGACGAGTCAATATCTTTGTTTTCTTTGATTACTTGATCAATTAATTTTTTAACGGTTTGTGTTTTTCCTTCTGTAAACCAACCATTACGTGCTTCGTCCCATTCAACTTGTGGCGCTAAAACATAGCTTGGAGTTGTTGATTGGAATGTTGCAGCTGCAAATGTAGCCGGTCCATCCGTACCTAATAGCTGTAATTCATTATCATTACCGCGCTCCCCTGAACCATGCAAGTAAATAATAAGTGGCTTTTTATCTTTACTTGCTTTCGGTGAATACATCCGGTATGGCATTTTAGTTGATCCATCCACAAATTCATTCGCTTTGAATGTATCTAAAGTTGGGCTAACAACATTTTCTACTTTTAGTGCCGTTGTTTTATTAAAATCCTTGTCTCCTACTTTAATGTCACTATTTTGTTTCACTGTATATTTTACATTTGCACGTTCATTAATAAATTTCTCAATATTAAAGTTAAGTGTGCTAGCATTATCATCGGTTGGATTTAGTTCAACTACAACATAATTTCCTTTTGCTGCTGGAGTTCCAACTGTTGCTTCTTTACTTGTATAAACTGCTTTAATTCCTCTACTTTTATCTCCTGCGAATACAGAAAAGTCAGCATTGCTTAGTTCTTTACCAGTGACAGCACCTTTATAATCAATAATAATTGCGGAACCAACCTCACCTTTGTCTATTACTTGCGTGACTAAAGTGGTATTTTTACTTGTTATTTTTTCTCCACTATCAGAATTCGAACAACCAACTGCAAAAACAGCCAAAATCATTAATAACAAACTAAACGATAATTTTTTCTTCATACATCATTCTCCTTTTTTATAAATAGAAATAAATTCAAAAGAGCGCTCAATTAAATTTACTTCATGAAAAAAAGGCAAAACCATTGTATAGCAAAATAAATTCGCTATCCATTGGTTTTGCCTGCCGAACAGTAACAATCCAGTCTCGAGTCTATCCTTAGTATATCACCTTACGAAAACGTTTACAACGATTTTTAGAATTTTCTGTTTTCACTGTGAAATAATTCAAATAATATTGGTTAATTAGTATGTTTTTTTACACAAATAAAAAAGAAGAGGATTTCTCCACTTCTTTCTTACCACTCTAATCGAAAGCTTGATTCAATAGCTAACAAGTTATCTCGATAGACTTTCATTTCTTTTCGAGTAATTTCTCCCTTTTCAAAGTAACGTTGAATAGTTTCCCGTTCGATTTGAGAAGCTAAATCAACAGCTGTTTGAAATGCCTCGCTATCTTTCTCTTTCTTATTTTCCTTATTAAAAAGTGTCCGCTCAAAATTCATCAAATAAAGCGAAATAATCTCCGGGTTAAATTTACTAGTGTCTAATTCTTGTAATTTTTGAACTACAAATTGGTTATTTTCATTTTGTAATTTAGCACGTTCTTTTCTTCGCTCCTCAAAAGAAAGAGGTACTATTCGAAAATCACGAATACGATGATTTAATAACTGACGGTACCTCATTCTTGCTCGATACTTGTCTGCCCTAGTTTGGATATAAAGACGTTTTCCAAGACGCATCATTAATGAAAATCCAACACTAGTATCGATTTTACGTTCAAACACTAATTTTCTTGTATTTTCGAGTTGCCATTCTTGAATTAAACGCCTAAGTTCTTTTTCTGTGGCACTCACTTCTTTATGCTCCATCAAAGAAAAAATTCGATCATTATACATATTTAAGACGATATTCATTTCTGCTAAATTCTCGTCTGTTTTGTACGCTTGCAGCTGTCTCACAATATCTCGAAGTAATGCGATATCTGTAGTATGATCTGCCGCAACTACCTCTTTTTTTTCGGCAAAAAGTGGTAATGTAAAATTGGCTAAAAGAAGTGTCGTAATAATGACTCCCGCAGCAATAAAAATTAGTAAGTCCCGCTCAGGAAAAGCATTCCCGTTTCCAAGCACAAATGGCAAGGAAAGCGCACTGACTAAAGTGATTGTACCTCGAACACCAGCCACTGTGTAAAGAAAGGTATTTTTTAATCTACTCACTAAATCAACTTTTGGATTTTCTTCATAGTTACGGAAAAATAAAATCCATAAGAAGCGAAGGCCTAATAACAAGCAAGTAATTCCTAGAATATAAACGAATAACATACTTCTATGTATACTCGAGTCCTGCCAAATAGCAGTCATAATTTGCGGCAACTGGGTTCCGAGCAATACAAACACTAATCCGTTTAAACTAAAAATAATGACAGACCAGGTGTTCTTTGAAAGCAAGTTCAATTGGGCAATTTCAGGATTCATTCGCTTATAACTAAATGAATGCACCATTCCCCCACTTACAACTGCTAAAATACCATTTACACCAATTTTTTCTGCTACCATAAAAATTAAAAATGGCAGTAAAATTTCCATTAACATAAAAGAAGTCATATTTTCTATTCCTAGCTGACGTAAACCACGCATTAACATGATTTTAAGTAAACTAAGTACTGCTCCAAGCACAATCCCTCCTAGTGAAAGCAGTAAAAAACTGGTTCCCGCTGTCATAAAGGAAAAGGTCCCTGTTACTAGCGCTAGAACAGCAAATTGAAATGAAACTAAACCAGAAGCATCATTAATAAGCGATTCTCCTTCTAAAATATGCATAATTTTATGTGGTACTCTTACTTTTTCAGCCAGTGCTCCAACCGCGACCGCATCTGTTGGTGCTAATGCTGCTGCAAGTGCAAATGCAGCAGCAAAAGGAATCGCCGGAATTAAGTAATGAATAAAAGCACCTAAAATCCCGACTGTGACAAACACTAGCCCAATGGATAATGACAAAATTGCTTTTCGATTTTTCCATAAAGATTTTTTGTCCGTACTTGCCCCATCATTAAAAAGAATCGGAGCCATAAATAGTAATAAAAACAGTTCCGGATTTAAATCCATTGTATGATCCCCAAGCGGAATTGCTAAAATAATCCCTAATAATACTTGTATTAAAGGCACAGCAATACTTGGCAAAAATCGACTTAACACATTAGATAAAAAAACTGCACTTAACATTAATAAAATCAGTTCAAAAATCTCCATTAATACATCCCTCGTTCCCGTCTCCCTGCCATACTACTGATCTCCTTTTAGTTTGGCATTTCTTCCGTTTTCATACTAACAAAAAAACTTTTTGGAAACATCCGTCTCTGTATGGAGTTTTCCGCGTATATCTACTTTTTCTGATAAACTATTTGTTCATTTACAACTGTCATCATGACATTAATATCGTGAAGTTCTGCTTGTTTTATTTGAAAAGGATCTTCTGCCAAAATCGTAAAATCGGCAACATATCCTGGAGCAATTTGTCCACGTGTTGTCGTTTTATAGCTCGCAAATGCCGCGCCTTTTGTATAAAGTTCTATTGCCTCAAACAAAGTAAGTGCCTGTTCAGGCCAGTATTTCACGCCGTCCAAATCGGCATTCGCCGTTCTAGTAACAGCGGCATGGATTCCCCAAAATGGATTCGGCACTTCAATTGGTGCATCACTTCCTCCTGCTATAGGAAAACCAGCTTGTAAAAGGGATTTCCAAGCGAATGCTAGTGGCGGATGTTTGTCACCAAGCACTTCGATAGCCCACGGAAGATCACTAGCCATAAACTGTGGCTGTATATCAAATAACACCGGTAATCCTGCCGCTTCTGCTATTAATTTTTCTGTAAGCCAAGGTGTGTGAATGAGTCTATCGTATTGCCCTTCTTTAGGCGGATTTGCTCTCAAAGTTCGAATCACATTAGCAAAAGCTTGGTCGCCTAAGATGTGAATCGCTACTGGTAATCCTGCTTTTCTTGCTGATTTAACGAGTTCTTCAAATGTTTCATCAGAATGGATTTGCAGTCCTTTTTCAGCTGGATTATCGGCATATCCCGCACTCATTAGCGCTGTGCGTGACCCAACAGTTCCATCATAGAAAATTTTCATAGCACCTAATTCTAAAAATGCATCTCCACTCATAAATTTTTCTTTGGAGGCTGAAAAAGCAGCTAGTTCTGCATGATGAATGAGCAAATGCGCCCGAAAAGGCAATTCTTTCGCACCTACAGTATTTCGAAAAGCAGCTAGCGTTGATTCAAATCCTGTAAAATAATGTAAATCTTCCGAGTGCGCCCCAGTTATCCCTTTTGCCCATAAATCAGTTATTGCAATTTTTAACCATTCCATTAATTCAGAAGGTTTCGCTGCTGGGAATGCTTCTATGGCTAGTGTGGTGGCGTTATCTTTTAATACTCCCGTAAAATCTCCAGCTTTATCACGAACAATTTCACCGCCTCCGTCAAAAGCACTCTCTGAGAAGTCTTCAATCTGTATTTGTAATGCAGAATTAATCGACACACTATGATAATCAATACGTCTAACTAAAATAGGATTCGTTTTACTAATATTATCCAAATCAACTAAAGAAATAAATGTTTGTTCATCTGACCATTTATTCTCATCATAACCTTCAACAAATAACCATGCATCACGTGCAAGTTGTTTTGTCCGTTCAGCAATAAGTGTTAGAGCCTCTTTTTTAGTTTTCGTTTGGTTTAAATTAAGTCGTTCTAGCGCTTGCCCGTACCAAAGTAAATGAATATGCGCATCAACAAAACCAGGAAAAACAATTTTTCCATCTAAATCAATGGTTTCTTCCAGTCTATCTGCATATTGTTTTTGCAAATCCGCTACGTCACCAACCGCATGAATATGACCATTTTCAGTGATTACGGCAGAAACTTGTGCCCCTTCTGCTGTCATTTGATAAAATGTACCGTTTTTCCATAATTTCATTTTCTATTCCCCCTGATTGATGGAAATTTTCAATGCAGCTTTTTCTTGTTGATCCTTTTTTTGAAGAATCTGTTGTAGCGTGATGCTAATTAATGCACATCCTAGTAAAATAAATGCGCCAATGAATAATGCTTTAATACCGCCAAGATTTTGCACAACTATAGCACCAACAAACGGTGCGAGCATTCGAGCTGCTGTGGCCATACCATTCACAAGTCCTTGATACAAACCAGCCGCTCCTTTTGGTGCGAGTTGATAAGCTATTGTTGGTATAGCTGGCCAAGCAAACATTTCTCCAAGCGTTAAGAAAATCATTCCAAGCACAAAACCGCTGTACAATGTTGCATTCATAGCAACCACAAAAGATAAAATAAATAAGAAGATACCAATATAAATTTGTGCTAATAAGTATTTTTTAAATCTATTTACAACCGGTATAAGCACTAATTGCCCAAGTACAATCAGCGCGCCATTTAAACTCCATAAGTTACCGTATTCGCTGGATGTTACACCTTTTATCTCCGTCATATAGGTAGATAGATTGGACTGCCACTGTACATGCGGTAATTGACAAAGCAAGTAAGTGAGCAACAATAGAATAAAAGAACATAATGCCAGCTTGGTCGGAAACTCTCTTTTGGTTCCTTTTTTACGATGTTTCGTCTCTACACGAACATTTTCTGATTTCCAGTCAATTTTATGGAAAAAGAAGAAAAAATAAGCTGCAAAGGCAATTGCAAATACAAATGAACCAATATACACATGACTCATCCCCTGTTTTGCCAAAAGTCCTGCAAGCAAAGGACCAACTGCAACACCAATATTTTGCGCCACATAAATCGCATTAAATCCAGTTCTTCCGCCAGTCGGATGTGTTAACCCTGCCGCTGCGTATAGACCTGAAAAGACCATTCCCATGGCGATTCCAACTGCCCATAAGTTCCAAATAAAGAACGGAAATCCGTGAAAAAAACAAAGTGATGCTGTTGAAAGAACCAATATTATTGTACCTATTGTAAGTGAAATAAAACCAGAAAATCGGTCGAAAATAAGTCCACCGATAATACTAGAAATAATTCCTACTCCGGAATTAATAAGTAATACTAATGAAGCATCCGTTGTTGACATTCCTAACTCTTGCGTCATATAAATCATATTGAAAGGCCAAATAAACGAGAGCCCTGTATAAAGTAACACCATTCCAATAATAACAATCCATAAATCTTTTGGTAACCATTTCGTCATTTCCTACACTTTCCCTTCATTAAACTCGCCTTTTTTAGGTTATCACAACCATGCTCATTCGAAAAGGAAAATTTCATCAAAAAAACCACCTAGCAAAAAAATTTGCTGGTGGTCATAAGGGACTGGCAATAATTCCCTATCATGGTTACTTACAAGTGTACTATGAATTTAAATATTTGTCTGTGATAAAACAAAGATTTCTCAAAGATTTTTTTTGATTAGTAAATCGTATTCTCTGTGTCTTAAATAGTTGTGGAATCGAGGGATGTCTATTTCTAAGTAATGGCCTAATTCATAAAGAATCCTATGTGCCTTCAGTTCATCTAATTGTGCTTTCCAAAGATTTTTTGGAAATACTTGAGTTACTTCTTGTCTTACAAAATCTTGTGCTATTTTCCAAGATTTAGAGTGTAATCTCACTGGCATTTTTTTTACAAACCATTCCATACAATCATTCGTATGTTGGTTTAAAAAGTTCATTTCTATTTCTATTAAATCTTCTATTTTTACTTTACCCATTGTATTTAAGTTATCTGCTACATATGTTAAAGGGATTTTCCATGCTACTGTTTTACAAAGAGGTTGAATTTTTGTTTTATCTCGTGTAAATCCTAAAATAGTTCCTTTTCCCCAGAAACTGTTTCTTTCTGCATACTGGGTCACATTACCTTCATCGATGGCATATACATAGTCACTATTTTCTGGACAATCAATGATATCATTTTCTTCCCAGTAAACTAGTTCCGCAACTTCTTGAAACTTTGGATTACTAGTTAAAGCAAATATCAATTCTATAGTAAACATTCCCTCCATTTTCCCGCCTCCTCAAAATCATTGCGAACTGCAACTTCTTTTATCATAATAAAAAAGAAGCAAGAAAAGCGTTCTTAAAGAACATTCTTCACGCTTCTTTTGTCTATTTTGTGACAAAATCGCCTTTATTGCGTTTCTAACGTTAATTTATTTACATTTATTCTTAAAAACGCATGTTTTTTAACGTTTTGTTCTATTTTCCCCTTTTCTAATAACCCACCATAGGGAAAGACAGGTGAAACCTTGCAGTATAAAAAATAATCCAAGAATAATACCAATCGCAATTGCTACTAATGTATTTGTGAATAATGAAATAATCGCGATTATTAATCCTAAAATCCCCATTAAAAGAAGTAGTGTCCAACCCGGAAAACCTTTTACCGCAAAAGCAGTTAAAATACGTAATATGGCCGATGCCAATATCCAAATAGCAAATATAATAATGAAGAGACGTTCTGCCATGTTTGATTCAAAAATCGCAAATCCGCCCACTAAAATGGATAGAATCCCATCCAGCATAATCCACTTAGAAATACTCCAATATTTACTTTCTCCAAAGTAAGAGATTACCTCATTAAGACCATTTAATACTAGAATAATCCCAATAAAAATAGTTAAGGCTTGCAGAGAAGTGCTTGGATTAAACATTAAATAAATGCCTAGTCCAATCATTGCTATCCCTAAAACCAACACAAAATAAGTATATAATTTCCTCATATTTCCGCCCCCTTATTAATGGTTAGTAAGTAAAGACCCTGCCGCTTCATCAATAATAAAAACGACATTTGGATGGTTACGTAAAATAGAAGCTGGGCAACTTTCATCAATTGGTCCTTCTAGTAGTCCCTTAACCGCTTCCGCCTTGCGTTCACCAGAAGCTGTTACTAAGATTTGTTTTGCATCCATCATATCAGCAAGTCCGAGTGTAAGCATTTGAGATGGCGCCTCATCTTCTGTTAAGTTGTTATACATAATTGTGCTTTTTATGGTAGATTCATCACTGTCCGCTAAAAACAAACGTGCATCAAATGGTGTTCCTGGTTCATTTGCCCCGAGATGTCCATTGACACCTAATCCCAAAATTTGCAAATCGCGCTCATTTTCTTCCAAAATTTGCTTATAACGCGCAATTTCCTCAGTAAAATCAGCTAGGCTACCATCTAATAATTCTACTCTTTTTGGCATTTTCGTTATTAAATCATAAAATTTTTGGTGCATATATGTGTAGACGGTAAATGAAGCATCACGTTTAGCCACATACTCATCTAAATTCATTAAAAATACTTTTTCTATTGGAATTTCTAAAGCATTAATTCCTTTTACAAGGCCAGCAAACATTCCATCAAAACTTGCACCTGTTGTTGTATTAATTACTGGATGTTCATTTTGATTAATTACTTGTTTAACGACTTCTAGCGCTTCTTGAGACATTTCTTCGTATGTTTTTGTTCTAATTAATTTCATGAAAATTTCTCCCCTTTAACTTTAATATTTAAAGCAAACCATGTTTTTCAAAACTTGCATATAAACCATCTTCATCAACTGACGCCGTTACTTCATTAGCAAGTAGTTTTAATGCTTCTTTTGCATTGCCCATAGCTATTCCTGTTTCACAGTAAGTCAGCATCTCCGCATCATTCATTCCATCACCAATACCAATTGTATCTTTTTTATTTCTACCAATATGTTTAAGCAATAGTTCGATGGCAGTAGCTTTATGAATATTTGGGACCATTAATTCTCCACTATCATCACCAAAAATCGGAACAGTACAATGCATAACTTCAAATTTGCCACTAAATTCATTTTTTATTTCTTCAAATGGGACTGCTTTATTTTCTAAGAAACATGCCTTATTAACATCTGTACGATAAAGATTTGTTTCCCCGTAAGTTAAGCTTTCCATAAAAGGATGTGGATTGTTGACTTTTTTCTCGCGTGCAATTGGATCATTTTCCACATCACCATATATTAATTTATCCAAATGAGCTTCAAGATTTTGGCTAGCAAATAATCCACCATTTGATTCTAAATAAAAATCTAATTGTTTTTCATTGAAGAAATCAACCATATGTACGACATCTTCATCCGCAACTTTTTTATGGTAAATGATTTTTTCATCTACTTCGACATATCCGCCACCTGCTCCAATAATCCCATCAAATCCAATCGATAAAATAGATTCATATAGTTCTGGTTTGGAACGACCTGTACATAAATACACTTGATGCCCATTATCTCTAGCTTTAGTGATTGCTGTTCTTGCTGAATCTGGAACAAGTCCATCATCATTCACGAGTGTACCATCAACATCTACAAATATAACTTTTTTCGTCATGCAATACCTCTTTTCGTATGTTATTAGTTCAATTATAGCATTTCTTTGAAAGGAAGGCGCCCCATTTCTATACAAAAAAACAAGATTTCCATTTTCAGGAAATCTTGTTTTGAATTAATTGTTTAGTTTTCTAAAGCCATTAATTTTTGATTGTCGTCAAGTGCTGATTCATGCGCATCATGACGTTTTTTCAAGTGGCTCATGGATAAGTAAAGTAAGCCAACACATGCAATCATGATAATGGTAAGAACGAGCATTGACATACTATATACATTTGGTCCCATACCTGCTGCCAGCGACTCTCTAAAGGCATAAATCGAGTATGTCATTGGTAGGAACGGATGGATTAAGTTGAAGAACCATCCTGTAAGCGGCATTGGGAATGTTCCACCTGATCCGGCTAGTTGAACAATAAGTAATACCATAGCAATGAATCGACCTGGATTATCAAATGTCATTGCAAGAAGCATGATGAGGAACATATATGCAAGGGCCGTAATAATTGCTGTTCCAAAGAATTCAACAATATTATCTGGTCTTAGTCCTAACGCTATCATAATGCCACCTTCAAGAAGTGCCATTGCTACAGCCGCAACAAAACCAAGAGATAGTTTACTTAACCACCATTTATAGGCTGGTTGGCCTTCCATGGAAACACGTCTAATTGGCATAATAAAGTTAAATACAAGTGCGCCAACATATAATGCAAGTGATAATACATATGGTGCTAACGCGTGACCATAGTTACTTACGTGTGTGTATTCATTATGTGCGAGTTTTGTTGGTGCAGCAATCATATTGAATGTTTTATCTGTTGCTTTTGTATCTTTTACTTGTTGTGCTCCGTCTGCAAGTTTATCGGTTAATTCTGTGCTACCGTCTGTTAATTTAGTAAGTCCATCACCTAATTGGAAGGAACCGTTTGCTAGTTTAGAAGAACCATCAGCAATTTGAGAAGATCCGTCTGCTAGTTGTCCTACACCTGAAACTAGTTTTGGTGAGTTGGCTGATAACTGGTTTAAACCGCCTGCTAATTGGCTTGAACCTGCTTGCAGTTGATTGACACCACCAGCAAGTGTTGGAACTTTGGCAGCTAATTGATTTGTTCCACCTTGTAGTTGTGTTGCTCCTGAACGTAATGCAGTTGAATTGCTAGCAAGTTTATTACCACCAGCATTTAACTGACTTAATCCATTTTCCATATCCGAACTACCAGCAGCTAGTTGACCTACACCAGAAGTTAAAGTTGGAATTTGGTTATTAAGTTCATTTGTTCCAGCAACTAATTTCGCATTGCCGGCTTGTGCTGATTTTAGTCCAGCAGTTAGTTGGTTCGCACCGCCAAGTAAAGTTTGAGAGCTTGAACCATTGATTGCTTGGTGAATACTGTTAAACGCTTCGTTTGTTCCACTATTAACTGTTTTGTAACCAGCAGAAATTTTTGAAACACCCGTTTGTAATTCTTTTACTTGTGACTGGATGGCTGCTAAATCGAGACCTGATAAACCGCTTTGTAGTTGTTCTACTGTCGCTACTTGAGTGGCAGATTTTTGTGTTTCTTTATCTAAATCAGCTTGGATAGCATTAATAATTTTTTGTTTATCTTCTGTACTCACACCATCCGTTGCATTAATTTTCGTTTTAATTGCTTCAGCATCGAAATTGGCATTAGATTTAATAAATGTTAAACCATTTTGCAAATCAGTTAAACTTTTTTGAAGTGCTGTAAGTTGTTTTAGAAGGGCTGCATCTTCTCCATTTACGCTTTGATTTAATTGATCAATACCTTGTTGCAAGTCATTCATACCTTGTTTTAATTGAGCAATTTTACCTTGTTTGTCAGTTAAATTTCCGTCTAATTCTTTTAGTCCAGCTGAAAGTTTGTTACTGCCGTCAACTAATGAATTTAAGCCTGTTGCAAGACTTTTTTGACCATTGTTTAGTTGTGTCACCCCAGATGCTAGAGCTGGTACACTGCCATTCATTTTATTCAAGCCATCAGATAATGCAGTGGAGCCATTGTAAGCTTGATTAATTCCACCTGCTAGTGTATCAACGCCTGCTGTATAAGTGTTAACGCCGCTTGATAGTTTTGTTGCTCCGCCATCAAGAGCTGCCACACCATCTTTTAGTGGTCCTACCCCGGCAGCAAGTGTCGAAACACCAGCATTTAGTTTATCTCCACCAGTGGCCGCAGTGTTTACGCCATCTGTGTAAGTTTTTAAACCAACTTCTAAAGTATTAGCGCCATCTTTGAAAGTTAAAGAGCTATCTGCGAGCGTTTTTAAATTAGTAGAAATGGTTTTATTACCATCTTGTGATTTTTCTAGACCATCTTTAATTTTTCCAGAGCCATCAGCTGCTTGAGCAAACCCATCACCAGACTCTTTGATTTTATCAAATATTGCTTCTGCGTATGATTTCGTTACCTCAGCGGAAACTTCACTTTTTAATTGTTTAGCTCCTTGTTCACTCACAACTTGACCTAAATAATTAAGCGAGCCGTTTGTTTTATAGGTTAATTCCATTTTTTTCGGATCTTTATCTAAAACGGATGCTGCATTTTTAGAGAAATCTTTTGGAATCGTGACAATCATATAATATTTGCCATCTTTTAAACCTTTTTCAGCATCTTCTTTGGAAAGAAAATTCCAATCAAGTTCTTTATTACTTTTCAGCTTTGTAACTAACTGATCGCCAACATCCATTGTTTGACCGTTATAATCAACTGATTTGTCATTGTTAACTACCGCTACTGGTAAATCCCCTGTTTTGCCGTACGGGTCCCAGACGGATTTTAAGAAAAAGCTTGCATATAAAAGTGGAATAAACAGAATAACTACAAATGACAAAAGTAGTATTTTGTTTTTAAATAATTTTTTCCACTCATTTTTTACCATATCCATTTTATTACCGCACTTCTTTCTTTTAAAGATTTATTACGCTTCGTTCCAATCTATGATAGTGGTTCTTTCTTTCCCAATAACTTGCTCTACTAAAACAGATAATTTTTGTGAGTATAAATAATTAGCGTATTCTTTATCGGCGTTTCTAAAAGCACTTGTAATGGTGTGAATTCCGGACTCTGCAAATTCATGATAGTCAGAAAAAACAGTGTGGATTAAGTCTGAATCTGGGTATGTATCAATTTTCCCTTCCACTGCTTCTACGATGTCTAGCAAATTAATTTCTTCCGGGTCTTTAGCGAGCGTGAAACCACCATTATTGCCGGAAACTGAATTAATCAGCCCACTAACAACTAGTTTCCTCAGAATTTTACTAATATAAGACGAGGACGAATCACGCAAACGGTGATGAATAGTTACGGAAGAAATGGGAACATCTACCTTCTGGGTGTATAACATCGTCATAATACAAAAAACCTGATCCATACTTTTGCTCAACTTCATAATAAAATCCTCCCTCTCCCCATTATTACCTTTCAATATCCTTAATGGACATTCAACATCTATATACAATACACCCATTTTTTTTAAAGCGCAAGTGTTTTTTACTAAAAATGGAAAATTTTTTATAAATGGAGTTCTTATGAAATGCAATCCCAACAAATTCACCATTTTAACATGTATATTAATGCATCTTACTTATCCACCGGCTACTTATAAACTAATAAAAAAGCATTGTTAGCGGAGGTTCCTTTAAAGAACTCCCGCTAACAATGCTTTCGTCGAATTTTTTTTAATTTTCTTTCTTAATCGAAATCATAAATATATACTGCTACACCTTTAACCGTAAGTGTTTTTCTAATAATAGGTTCAATAAGCTCCCACTTTCCACCAGCTAAACCACATCCGATTCTTGGCATATGAATACTTGCTTGCTGCTCTTTCGCAATTTCAGCTAATTTTTCTAAACAGCTTTCTACTGCTTCATATCGAATGGGTGCACCTTTTGAACCTGTTTTCGTTCCTTTTTGGCCAATCATATTACAAACACTAATATAATTCAACACTGGAACCAATTGGACTTCTCCCAGTTTAAAATTATTTTTGTCCCTGTACCATTTTCTATATTCTTTTTCTGGCTGTTTCCATTTTCTGGAAATAGCTAAAACAAAACCTTTTCCCCAACCACCTGCATCATTACAAATATGCGCAATAATTTTATTCCCTTTAGCAATTGGATTTGTAGCATCACCTTTTAAATAAATAATTTGTGTCATTTTCTCACCTCCAAAAAACCACTGAAAGTTTATCATTATTAAGTTTAACTTCGTATCTTTTTTCCCAATTATCATACTTCTTTCTAGCTATTTCAACATGTTCTTTATCAGAATAATATTTATTCATTTTTAGTCAATCCCTTTCAATAATTGACTAAGTTCATCTGAATTACCCGAAATCACAGATCTATCAAAGTTTTTTTCATCTTCTTTATTAAGGTTAAAAAGTACCACTAATTTATCATTCTTATTTACAACTATTTTCCCATTAATCCCACCCATTGGATTCTGTTCAATACTCTCATAGTCAATCTTATAATTTTGAATCACGCCCTCAGACGTCAACGCTTTCGAGTCGAGATTCTTTAAACCTTCTTCAAACACTTTTTTCGCTTCTTCACTCTTTACAACCTCAATCATCTCTTCTTGCCTTACTTTTGCTTCTTGTTGTTTATCCATATAAACTTTGCTTCCAATGAGTAGCACTGTAATTAAAATAGCTAAACCTATGAGCAAACATCTTTTTTTATCTCCCACTTACTACCCAACTCACCTATTACTTTTTTAGTATGTTCAATGTTACCCTAAAACTTTTTTTCATGTATAATTAATCATAATATAATCGCCCATTCTCTAAGGAATTGAAAGGCTTATAATATTAGTTCGAATGATTAGTTTTGGGGATTTATACCTTGTTTAAACAATCCGTTACTTTTTGAATTGATTTCTTTGCTTGATTCACCCATTGTCCTTTTGCAGAAGAAGAAAAACTGCTTTTATATGAAGTGCTTATACTTTTTAGTTCCGCTAAACTCCGCTTCTTATTATCTCTTGTAAGTTTTTTTCTATTTTGAGAGGTAGCATAACTTGAACTAGCCACCAATGAACGAATCAATTGTTTTTCCAAATTTTTTTGTTGCTCAACTAATTCTGCTTTTGCACTATCAAGAAGGTTATCAACACCCTCCATAATGTTATCCATTGTCGTATCCACCCTTCTTCTTTAATAATCGTTCCTCTTCTTCATAATATCTTATTTTCCTACTATATAACATTTGATTTTCATTTAAACGATCTTCTAACTTATTCTTTATGTTTTTTGTTAACTGAAGGGACTCTTCCTCAGCATGTTCTATTAAGGTATAAATTTTTCTCTTGTCTATTTGATTCTCTTCATAATGAGCCGAGGTTACATTCATCCTCTCAAAAATACTCTCTAAATAAAAGTGAAACCTCTTCTGTTCATCTGAAAGTTCATCTAATTTCTCTTCTATTTGTAAACGGTTCTTTCGATAAGTTTCATCTATTTGTATTAGTTTTCGTTGGATTTCTCTCTTCATATTTATCCTTCCTAAAATAAATATTTAGCTAATTCTTCATCTAATATAACTTGGCTTTCAATCGCCTTCTCAATATTTTTCAATACATTATCTAACTCTTCTTCCAAAGTTTTCAATACAAATAATGAATCTTCATATTCTTCTACAGGTTCAATCACTATAGAATGCTTTGTAACTTCTTCCGAGGCTAGCGCATCCAATTCCTCATACTCATCCAAATGTTCACCCCAGTATTGCGCATCTGATTTAGATGTCTGCCATAAGTCATTGGCATTCGTGATTTCTGTTTGAAACCATTTCTTTAGTGAATCTATTTCAGTTTGAAGAGACTGCTTATATCCAACAGTTATAGCTTTAGCTTCTGAAGCGTCTAAAAATATTTCTTGGGCAGTAGACAAAGCACCATTCCCACTAACCATAAATTGGCTTTTCAGACCTTCTAATCCACTAATTCGCTGTTTCATTTCATATTCTAACATCTCTACTTTGTCTTTGGTATCCAATAAAACATTACCAAAAACATCATACTGATATCCGCCCCACATGTGTTGACTAGTAAAACCAACTTTTTTAGAATCTAAAGGAATCAACCTACCTACTAAGGGTTTTCCATCACCATAGCCAATTGGTATAAGGTCTTTCCCATCTACATAGTTGTTTAACTTACCTAAAGAAGTCAAGCTATCAGCTATATACCTTTGAGAATATGTTAAAGTATCATAGATATTCGGACCTTGAAAGAAGTAACCACCCATTATACGTTTACTATCATCTATAGATAAGTCAGAAACCGCATATTGCCCATTCATAGACCCTAGAGAATGCCCATAAACAGATACTTGTGCATTAGGATACTCTTTCAACACATTCTTTAGTGTTTCAGCAGAAGAAGTCAATTGCGGTGAAACTTTTCCTTGCTTTGAGGTTGAAATTTTATGAGCCATATCACTATCATTTACTACCCAATCTTTGTACACGTCTCCAGTCTGTTCTTTAATTTTATCAATCCCAGTAGACCCACGATAAAGCACTGTTATTTCTTTAACAGACTCTCTTTCTTTTTTTGGTGCTGAAAGAGGAACATAATTATCTGTAATGACAAAAGATTGTTCTCCTGTAGGTTTATTATTTATTTGTGATATGTACCCTATACGATTTTTATTATCATTTATCTTTACAGGCTCTTTCTCTTTGTAATCTCGATACTCTTTTTCAGCAATTTCTACACGTTCCTCATCTGAATAGTTCTTCAATACTAATCCCCCTGCCTTTGTTCTAACAGTTCTTCTAGTTCAAATGAGTTTCCTCCACCACTATTCTTTAGTCTTCCAGACGGTTGACTCTTATTTAACGAATTATAAACTTTCAATTTAGAATCATGATTAATAATTAAGTCGACCATAATTCCACCCATTGGATTCTGTTCAATACTCCCATAGTCAATCTTGTAATTTTGAATCACGCCCTCAGACGTCAACGCTTTCGAGTCGAGATTCTTTAACCCTTCTTCAAACACTTTTTTCGCTTCTTCACTCTTTACAACCTCAATCATCTCTTCTTGCTTTACTTTTGCTTTTTGTTGTTTATCCATATAAACTTTACCCCCAATTAGCAATCCTGCAATTAAAATAGCTGCCCCTATAAGCAACCAGCGTTTCTTATTCTTCAATCATCACTCACCTACTATTTTTTTGTTTTATTTAATAATACCATACAATTATTTTTCATGTGTAAATAATCACAATTTTAGAAAGATTCATAGCGTATATTGACAGTTTCTTGAATCATCTAGATACATCTCATCTATTTATAGAGTATAATAAATCTCTCCGTTCATTAAAATCCCCTCATATCCATATCAATTTTACTCTTTGTGAATCATTCATTATGGTTCTGCTCTAATAAATTAGCCAAACTACCAGAATAGCTAACTCCTCCAGCTTCAAGATGTCCATTTATCATATTTAGAGTATACTCAATTGTTAAATTAGCATCATCATTAATTACTAATACTACGTTTATTCCTCCCATAAGGTTCTTTCGAATCGTATCATTACTTATACTATATGTATTAATTTTTCCATCTGATGTCAGAGCCTTTGAATCTAAGTTCGTTAGAACAACCTCAAATTCTTTTTTTGCTTCTTCACTCTTAACTATCTCAATCATCTTTTCTTTCCTTACTTTTGCTTCTTGCTGTTTATCCATATAAACTTTGCTTCCAATTAGCAATCCTGCAATTAAAATAGCTACTCCTATAAGCAACCACCGCTTCTTGTTCTTCAATCATCACTCACCTACTATTTTTTGTTTTATTTAATAATACCATATGATTATTTTCCATGTGTAAATAATCACAATTTTAGAAAGATTCATAAATAAGATGGTTTTCTTCGCTTATCTGCTTATTAGTTGTTTTAGTATTGATATGTTGCGCTAGCAGTTGTATAAATTCACTTTAGAGCCCGAATCTATTTTTGTCAAATCGCCATAAAAAAATCTATCCATAATCTATTTAGAGAATTAAAAATTATTTGTTATAATACAACTTGAATGGAGGAATATTTATGACTTTAGAAAAGCAGAAACAGCATATTTTAACAGGAAAAATGTATAATGACTTAACACCTGAATTAGTAAAAGCAAGAGAAAAAACCGTCTTATCAACAAATGATTATAATACTTCATTTGGGCAGCCACAAAGTGTAAGAGAAGAATTACTAAGAAAAATAGTGCATTCTATAGGTTCTAATGTGCATTTTGAGCCAACATTTAGATGTGAATTTGGGTTTAATATTTCAATTGGGAATAATTTTTATGCGAATTTCGACTGTGTAATGTTAGACGGTGGTGAAATTGAAATAGGCAATAACGTTTTATTTGGACCAAAAGTAGGCATTTATACATCAAATCACGCTATTGATGCTATCGAAAGAATCAATGGCGGATGTTATGCAAAAAAAGTAATTATAGGTGATAATGTTTGGGTTGGCGCAGGAGTACATATTAATCAAGGAGTGACAATAGGCGATAATTCAATTATTGGTTCAGGTAGTGTTGTAACAAAAAATATTCCTGCTAATGTTATCGCAGCAGGAGTTCCTTGTAAGATCATTAGAAATATAACTAAAGAAGATAAAACAGGTTTCACAAGCTAGATACAACAATATAAATAAAGTATAGATACAGGAGTTGAGCTGAATGGTGACAAAAGACAAAATGCCAGAATGCGATGTGGCAACTACAGTCGAAATAATCGGTAGTAAATGGAAAACGTTAATTATTAGAGACCTCATGACAGGTGCCAAAAGAAATACTGAATTAAAACATTCTCTACATGGTATTTCCCAAAAAGTATTAACAGAAAGTTTAAAATCAATGATTGATGATAAAATTGTTGAACGCATTGATTTTAAGAAAAACCCGCCTCATGTTGAATACCAACTCACGGAGCTGGGAAATACTTTATTACCAGTTATCGAAGCTATGAAAGAATGGGGACAATTTTACAAAAAACATCTTACTATATAGTTACTTTTTTGTGCCTACTTCTCATCTTAAAATATATCAGTTATCCTTTAGATATAAATGATTGGGGAGTGTGATTATTTGAATATAGAAATGCTTGATTTCAAACAAATAAATGTCGATTCTAGTTTCATTAGTTTAAATGGTGAAGTTGTTTCGAGGGTAGTAAAATCAAATAAAATAATGGAATTTGATGAAAATACTTATGCGAAATTAGTCGATTGCTCTTTTCACAACGGAATAATTGAAGTGAAAATGTTAAGTAGATTATTGCCAGATGCTCCTGATTTTGCTCGTGGTTTTATTGGAATTGCATTCAGAATTAATGAAGATGATTCTATGTTTGAATCTTTTTATGTACGACCCACAAATGGCCGAGTTGACGATAAAATAAGAAAAAATCGAGCAATTCAATATTTTTCTTATCCCAAATATACATTCGATTATTTCAGAAAAAATGGAATTCTTGATTTCGAAGGTACTGCAGATATTGGACTTGACGAATGGATAATTTTAAAAATCATAATTAATGGTTCAGAAGGGGAATTTTATCTTAATAATGAAGAAAAACCAGTTTTAGTTGTTAAAAACATGAAACATGGGGATTCTAGAGGTGCCATTGGTTTATTCGTAGATATAGGAACAGAAGGATTTTTTAAAGATTTAGACATTACTTTATGTGATTGATTTTATAACGCTAAAAATATATCTGATATAACAAATTATTATAGCTCGCTGCTACATTTGAAAAATCATATCAAATTCTAATTTAAAAATGCTTTGATTAAAAGCTAATAATGATTATGCAACTCTATCTAAATAGAAAATTTGTATCAAAGAACTTCATCAAACAAAATGGAGTTCTTTTTTTATTCAAAAAAGCATCAACGTATAATAATATACGTTGATGCTTCATTGATACCGGCGGCCGGGGTCGAACCGGCACGCCCTTGCGGGCACAGGATTTTGAGTCCAGCGCGTCTGCCAATTCCGCCACGCCGGCGTAACAATATAATAAATTATAACTTTAAAACATTAATTATGCAAATGGAGGCGCCAACCGGATTTGAACCGGTGATAAAGGTTTTGCAGACCTCTGCCTTACCACTTGGCTATGGCGCCGCACAATGTTCAATTTAAAAGCGGAAGACGGGGTTCGAACCCGCGACCCCCACCTTGGCAAGGTGATGTTCTACCACTGAACTACTTCCGCATTAACTGGGCCAGCTGGATTCGAACCAACGCGTGACGGAGTCAAAGTCCGTTGCCTTACCGCTTGGCTATGGCCCAACAATTATAATAGACTTAAAAACAAAAAGGGCGGATGATGGGAATCGAACCCACGAATGCCTGAACCACAATCAGGTGCGTTAACCACTTCGCCACATCCGCCATTATTTTATTATATGGCAGGGGCAGTAGGAATCGAACCCACACTGGAGGTTTTGGAGACCTCAGTTCTACCTTTAAACTATGCCCCTATAAAAATGGTGGAGGGGAGTGGATTCGAACCACCGAACCCGAAGGAGCGGATTTACAGTCCGCCGCGTTTAGCCACTTCGCTACCCCTCCATATTAAAATAAAAGAAAAAAGTGGCTTGGGACAGAATCGAACTGCCGACACCTTGAGCTTCAATCAAGTGCTCTACCAACTGAGCTACCAAGCCATAATGGCGGTCCCGACGGGATTTGAACCCGCGATCTCCTGCGTGACAGGCAGGCATGTTAACCCCTACACCACGGAACCACTCTATTGCGGGGGCAGGATTTGAACCTACGACCTTCGGGTTATGAGCCCGACGAGCTACCAGACTGCTCCACCCCGCGACAATATTATTATAAAATTAATGGTGGAGGTTAACGGGATCGAACCGCTGACCCTCTGCTTGTAAGGCAGATGCTCTCCCAGCTGAGCTAAACCTCCATAACTACTATTCTACTCTAAAAACATGGAAATGTCTCTAATAGATTAGTAACAAAATGACCCGTACGGGAATCGAACCCGTGTTACCGCCGTGAAAGGGCGGTGTCTTAACCGCTTGACCAACGGGCCTCAGTAAAAAACATGATTTATTATTACGTGTAAACGGAGAGCAAGGGATTCGAACCCTTGAGACAGCTTACACCGCCTACACGGTTTCCAACCGTGCTCCTTCGGCCACTCGGACAGCTCTCCAGAAAATGGCTCCACAGGCAGGACTCGAACCTGCGACCGATCGGTTAACAGCCGATTGCTCTACCAACTGAGCTACTGTGGAATAATAAATTGCCCGGCAGCGACCTACTCTCGCAGGGGGAAACCCCCAACTACCATTGGCGCAGAGAAGCTTAACTACCGTGTTCGGGATGGGAACGGGTGTGACCTTCTCGCCATAACTACCAGACAATATACAGTTGTTGAAAGATTGCTCTCTCAAAACTAGAGAAGAAAGGGTTCAGTTAGGTAACTTCGTTTCATTTTTTGGTTAAGTCCTCGATCGATTAGTATTTGTCCGCTCCATGTATCGCTACACTTCCACTCCAAACCTATCTACCTGATCATCTTTCAGGGATCTTACTTTCCGAAGAAATGGGAAATCTCATCTTGAGGGGGGCTTCACGCTTAGATGCTTTCAGCGTTTATCCCTGCCACACATAGCTACCCAGCGATGCTCCTGGCGGAACAACTGGTACACCAGCGGTGTGTCCATCCCGGTCCTCTCGTACTAAGGACAGCTCCTCTCAAATTTCCTGCGCCCGCGACGGATAGGGACCGAACTGTCTCACGACGTTCTGAACCCAGCTCGCGTGCCGCTTTAATGGGCGAACAGCCCAACCCTTGGGACCGACTACAGCCCCAGGATGCGACGAGCCGACATCGAGGTGCCAAACCTCCCCGTCGATGTGGACTCTTGGGGGAGATAAGCCTGTTATCCCCGGGGTAGCTTTTATCCGTTGAGCGATGGCCCTTCCATGCGGAACCACCGGATCACTAAGCCCGACTTTCGTCCCTGCTCGACTTGTCAGTCTCGCAGTCAAGCTCCCTTGTGCCTTTACACTCTGCGAATGATTTCCATCCATTCTGAGGGAACCTTTGGGCGCCTCCGTTACTCTTTAGGAGGCGACCGCCCCAGTCAAACTGCCCACCTGACACTGTCTCCCCACGCGCTAAGCGTGGCGGGTTAGAATGGTCATACAGCCAGGGTAGTATCCCACCATTGCCTCCTCGTATGCTAGCGCACACGTCTCTTCGGCTCCTACCTATCCTGTACAAGCGGTACAAACATTCCATATCAGGTTGCAGTAAAGCTCCACGGGGTCTTTCCGTCCTGTCGCGGGTAACCTGCATCTTCACAGGTACTATAATTTCACCGAGTCTCTCGTTGAGACAGTGCCCAGATCGTTGCGCCTTTCGTGCGGGTCGGAACTTACCCGACAAGGAATTTCGCTACCTTAGGACCGTTATAGTTACGGCCGCCGTTTACTGGGGCTTCAATTCGTACCTTCGCCGAAGCTAAGCACTCCTCTTAACCTTCCAGCACCGGGCAGGCGTCAGCCCCTATACGTCACCTTACGGTTTTGCAGAGACCTGTGTTTTTGCTAAACAGTCGCCTGGGCCTATTCACTGCGGCTCTCTCGGGCTTGCACCCTAATAGAGCACCCCTTCTCCCGAAGTTACGGGGTCATTTTGCCGAGTTCCTTAACGAGAGTTCTCTCGCTCACCTTAGGATTCTCTCCTCATCTACCTGTGTCGGTTTGCGGTACGGGCAGTACTACTCTTCCTAGAGGCTTTTCTTGACAGCGTGAAATCAGGAACTTCCGTACTTTATTTCCTTCCCCATCACAGCTCATGCTTCGCGAGAAGCGGATTTGCCTACTTCTCACACTCACTGCTTGGACGCACATTTCCATTCGTGCGATTCCCTATCCTTCTGTGTCACCCCATCGGTTAAACAATTAGCACTGGTACAGGAATCTCTACCTGTTGTCCATCGCCTACGCCTATCGGCCTCGGCTTAGGTCCCGACTAACCCTGAGCGGACGAGCCTTCCTCAGGAAACCTTAGATATTCGGTGGAAGGGATTCTCACCCTTCTTTCGCTACTCATACCGGCATTCTCACTTCTAAGCGCTCCACCAGTCCTTCCGGTCTGACTTCACCGCCCTTAGAACGCTCTCCTACCACGAACCTCCAAAGAGGTTCATCCACAGTTTCGGTAATATGTTTAGCCCCGGTACATTTTCGGCGCGGGGTCACTCGACCAGTGAGCTATTACGCACTCTTTCAATGGTGGCTGCTTCTAAGCCAACATCCTGGTTGTCTAAGCAACCCCACATCCTTTTCCACTTAACATATATTTGGGGACCTTAACTGGTGGTCTGGGCTGTTTCCCTTTCGACTACGGATCTTATCACTCGCAGTCTGACTCCCGAGTATAAGTACATGGCATTCGGAGTTTATCTGAATTCGGTAACCCGAGAAGGGCCCCTAGTCCAAACAGTGCTCTACCTCCATGACTCTTTACCTCGAGGCTAGCCCTAAAGCTATTTCGGAGAGAACCAGCTATCTCCAAGTTCGATTGGAATTTCTCCGCTACCCACACCTCATCCCCGCACTTTTCAACGTGCGTGGGTTCGGACCTCCAGTAAGTATTACCTTACCTTCATCCTGGACATGGGTAGATCACCTGGTTTCGGGTCTACGACCTGTTACTTATGCGCCCTATTCAGACTCGCTTTCGCTACGGCTCCGCTTTTTCCGCTTAACCTTGCAACAAATCGTAACTCGCCGGTTCATTCTACAAAAGGCACGCTATCACCCATTAACGGGCTCTAACTACTTGTAGGCACACGGTTTCAGGAACTGTTTCACTCCCCTTCCGGGGTGCTTTTCACCTTTCCCTCACGGTACTGGTTCACTATCGGTCACTAGGGAGTATTTAGCCTTGGGAGATGGTCCTCCCGGATTCCGACGGAATTTCACGTGTTCCGCCGTACTCAGGATCCACTCTGGAGGGAAAGCTATTTCAACTACCGGGCTGTTACCGTCTTTGGCGGGCCTTTCCAGACCGCTTCATTTATAACTTTCTTTTGTAACTCCGTATAGAGTGTCCTACAACCCCAAGAAGCAAGCTTCTTGGTTTGGGCTCTTTCCGTTTCGCTCGCCGCTACTCAGGAAATCGATTTTTCTTTCTCTTCCTCCAGGTACTTAGATGTTTCAGTTCCCTGGGTCTGCCTTCCTCACGCTATGTATTCACGTAAGGATACTATCCGACTAAAGATAGTGGGTTCCCCCATTCGGAAATCTCTGGATCAACGCTTACGTACAGCTCCCCAAAGCATATCGGTGTTAGTCCCGTCCTTCTTCGGCTCCTAGTGCCAAGGCATCCACCGTGCGCCCTTTCTAACTTAACCAATTTACTTCAATGAAGTAAAGGTTGTTTTTCTAATCGTCGGTATCAGCGATGATACTTCGAATTAGATGAAAGATTCACTTTCAGATGATTCTCGGTTACTTGTGTCATAGATAATTACTTATCTATGCTAACTTTACTAACTTTCTTATCTAGTTTTCAAAGAACAATTTTGGTGGAGCCTAGCGGGATCGAACCGCTGACCTCCTGCGTGCAAAGCAGGCGCTCTCCCAGCTGAGCTAAGGCCCCTTAAAAGGGATATAATATTTTGTTTTCTTTGTGTCAGAAAGAAAAAGTGGGCCTAAATGGACTCGAACCATCGACCTCACGCTTATCAGGCGTGCGCTCTAACCAGCTGAGCTATAGGCCCGTCAATAATGTAGTGGCACTATGCTCCAGAGCATGTAGCCTTGCGTACTTTATCTGACATAAAAGAGAGTAACCTCTCAAAACTGAACAAACAGAGAAGAACGAAAACACACAGGTTTCCTTTTCCTTAGAAAGGAGGTGATCCAGCCGCACCTTCCGATACGGCTACCTTGTTACGACTTCACCCCAATTATCTGTCCCACCTTCGGCGGCTGGCTCCATAAAGGTTACCCTACCGACTTCGGGTGTTACAAACTCTCGTGGTGTGACGGGCGGTGTGTACAAGGCCCGGGAACGTATTCACCGTGGCATGCTGATCCACGATTACTAGCGATTCCGGCTTCATGTAGGCGAGTTGCAGCCTACAATCCGAACTGAGAATGGTTTTATGGGATTGGCTCCACCTCGCGGCTTCGCGACCCTTTGTACCATCCATTGTAGCACGTGTGTAGCCCAGGTCATAAGGGGCATGATGATTTGACGTCATCCCCACCTTCCTCCGGCTTGCACCGGCAGTCACTTTAGAGTGCCCAACTAAATGCTGGCAACTAAAATTAAGGGTTGCGCTCGTTGCGGGACTTAACCCAACATCTCACGACACGAGCTGACGACAACCATGCACCACCTGTCACTTTGTCCCCGAAGGGAAAGCTCTGTCTCCAGAGTGGTCAAAGGATGTCAAGACCTGGTAAGGTTCTTCGCGTTGCTTCGAATTAAACCACATGCTCCACCGCTTGTGCGGGCCCCCGTCAATTCCTTTGAGTTTCAACCTTGCGGTCGTACTCCCCAGGCGGAGTGCTTAATGCGTTAGCTGCAGCACTAAGGGGCGGAAACCCCCTAACACTTAGCACTCATCGTTTACGGCGTGGACTACCAGGGTATCTAATCCTGTTTGCTCCCCACGCTTTCGCGCCTCAGCGTCAGTTACAGACCAGAGAGTCGCCTTCGCCACTGGTGTTCCTCCACATATCTACGCATTTCACCGCTACACGTGGAATTCCACTCTCCTCTTCTGCACTCCAGTCTTCCAGTTTCCAATGACCCTCCCCGGTTAAGCCGGGGGCTTTCACATCAGACTTAAAAGACCGCCTGCGCGCGCTTTACGCCCAATAAATCCGGACAACGCTTGCCACCTACGTATTACCGCGGCTGCTGGCACGTAGTTAGCCGTGGCTTTCTGGTTAGATACCGTCAAGGGACAAGCAGTTACTCTTATCCTTGTTCTTCTCTAACAACAGTACTTTACGATCCGAAAACCTTCTTCATACACGCGGCGTTGCTCCGTCAGACTTTCGTCCATTGCGGAAGATTCCCTACTGCTGCCTCCCGTAGGAGTCTGGGCCGTGTCTCAGTCCCAGTGTGGCCGATCACCCTCTCAGGTCGGCTATGCATCGTTGCCTTGGTAGGCCATTACCCTACCAACTAGCTAATGCACCGCGGGCCCATCTGTAAGCGATAGCCGAAACCATCTTTCAAAGCCGTGGCATGCGCCACCACTTATTATTCGGTATTAGCCCCGGTTTCCCGGAGTTATCCCCAACTCACAGGCAGGTTGCCCACGTGTTACTCACCCGTCCGCCACTAACTTTGGAAGAGCAAGCTCTTCCTCCGTTCGTTCGACTTGCATGTATTAGGCACGCCGCCAGCGTTCGTCCTGAGCCAGGATCAAACTCTCTTTAAAATATAAATTGAATTTGAATACTTATTCAACACCGTGAATAAGATTCCTTGCGTCAAATTGACTTCGCTAGCAATTAAATTACTAGTTTGTTTTTGTTGAAAACAGCTTTCTGTTTTCTGCCCTGCGATTACCAGTGAGACTTTACGTCTCATTGCTTTTCGTCTTCTTCTTTGTTCAGTTTTCAAAGGTCAGTTTCTTTTGCTGCCAAAGCGTTTGTCCGTATCAGCAACGTTTATAAATATACCAAGATTTTTGCCTTTCGTCAATACTTTTTGCAAACTTTTTTAAATAAAGATGAAAAAAGATTGTTTTAGTGTATAAATTGGTGGTTGCATAGGGGATTACACTTGAAAATAACAAACATTATGTTGTATAAATTTGCATTCCTTTTTCTTCAAATTGTTCTTTTAGTACAGGATCGATTTCTTTGCCGGTGATGATAGAAGAAATTTCATCTAGTGCTGCGTATTTATATAGTGAGATACGACCGAACTTGGTGTGATCTGTTACTAGGATAACTTCATCGGCTGAATGAAGCATTTGTTGTTTGGCTGGAATTAGATACTCATCATAATGCATTAGCCCTTTATCAATATCAAGCGCTGGTGTGGTTACGAATGCTTTATGCACGTGTATGCTTTGTAAGGTGCCGCTTGTTATCATACCATTAAGAATGAAGGTTTCTGGGTAAATGACACCACCTGTAACAATTACTTTGGACGGAGAGAATCGCATGATGGAAGCTACATTGATATCGTTTGTTATGACGGTTAGTTTAGAGCGGTCTTTTAGAGCTGTTGCAATATGTCCTGTTGTTGTCCCGGCGTCTAAGATGATTGTATCGCCATCTTTGACCATTGTCGCTGCTAGAGTGGCGATGCGTTGTTTTTCTTCGTAGCGCACTTCGCTTCGTTTTTTCCAATTCGGTTCGGAAACTACTTTTTCTTCTATCATAACTCCGCCGTGGGTTCTTTTTAGCTTTTTGTCTTTTTCTAAAGAGGTTAAATCGCGGCGAATGGTTGCTTCGTGCACCTCAAAATGTTTGGCTAGTTCGCTAACAGTTGCTATTTTTCTACTTTTCACATATTGGACGATGGCACGCTTTCGTTCGATAGATAACACTTCTTCCCCTCCTTTTGTTTAAGTATATGGTAACTCCAATAGAAGAAAATCGCAAACAAACAAAAAACCTTGGAGCAATCGGCTCCAAGGTTTTGAATTAAAAATTAATCGTTTAAACGTTTTTCTAGCTCTGCTTTTTTGTCTTCGAAGCCTGGTTTGCCAAGTAATGCGAACATGTTGGCTTTATATGCTTCCACGCCAGGTTGGTCAAATGGATTCACGCCATTTAGGTAACCACTGATTGCTACAGCTTTTTCAAAGAAGTATACTAGGTAACCGAATGTATAAGCATCTAGTTCTGGTACTTCTACAACAAAGTTTGGAACTTCGCCGTCTGTATGCGCTAAAAGAGTTCCTTCGAATGCTTTTGTATTAACGAAGTCAACTGTTTCCCCAGCAAGATAATTTAAACCATCTAAATCTACTTCTTCTTTATTAATAGTTAAATTATGGCGTGGTTTGTCAACTTTGATAACAGTTTCAAAAAGATTACGACGTCCGTCTTGGATATATTGACCAATCGAGTGCAAATCTGTGGAGAAGTTAGCGCTGGATGGGTAAATACCTTTTTTGTCTTTACCTTCACTTTCACCAAATAATTGTTTCCACCACTCATTAAGATATTGCAATCCTGGTTCATAGCTTATTAGAAGTTCCGTTACTTTCCCTTTACGATAAAGGACGTTACGAGCTGCTGCATATTGATAAGAAATGTTGTTTTTAAGTTCTGGTTTATCAAAATCTTTGCTTGCTGCTCTTGCTCCGTTCATCAGTGCATCAATATCAACGCCACTAACTGCAATTGGAAGTAAACCTACTGCTGTTAAAACAGAGAAACGGCCACCAACATCATCAGGAACAACAAATGTTTCATAGCCTTCATTGTCAGACAATGTTTTTAAAGCGCCTTTTGCTTTATCAGTTGTTGCATAAATGCGTTTTTTCGCACCTTCTTCACCGTATTTTTTGATCAAAAGTTCTTTGAAAACACGGAAAGCGATTGCTGGTTCTGTTGTTGTTCCTGATTTAGAAATAACGTTAACTGAAAAGTCGCGATCGCCAACTACTTCAATTAAATCATGTAAATAGGAAGAACTAATGCTATTTCCCGCAAAGAATACTTGAGGTGTTTTACGCGCACCTTTTTCAAGTACATTATAGAAGGAATGATTTAACGTTTCGATTGCCGCACGTGCTCCAAGGTATGAACCACCGATACCAATAACGATTAATACATCAGAATCGCTATGGATTTTTTCTGTTGCTTTTTTGATACGAGCAAATTCTTCTTTGTCGTAATCTGTTGGTAAATTAATCCAACCAAGCGCATCGTTACCAGCACCTGTACCGTTATGTAATGAATCATGAGCTGCTTTTACTGCTGGTTCAAGATAATCAAGTTCGCGTTCTTCAAAAAAACGGAGCGCTTTGGAATAATCAAATTTAATATGTGTCATTATTTTCCCTCCAAATTTTAAAAAAGTTTCTTTATTAACTTTATATCAATCAGTGTTTTTTAGCAAGGCTTGACCTTATGAAATTTGAGCCTTTTTGAAAATCAGGTATAGTTTTCATATAAGACGCCCTCGCTTCTGACTAGTTCGTTTAAAGATAATTGGTCTATAGGTAGCAAATCGTCTGCTAGCGGAATTGGTATCCACTTTACTCGAAAAATATTATCATCGCTTGAAGTGGCTATCATCTCGCCAACCGGTTTTGCTCGAAAAACAAATGTACAAACGTGTTCCCATGTAGCACGTCGCTCTTTGCAGTGTAAGATAGACTCTATTTCTATATCGATATTTGTCTGCTCTTTTACTATGCTTGCGAGTGCTTCCTCCATCGTTTGATTTGCTTCCACATGCCCCCCCGGAAACGCCCAAGCTAAGTTGCGATTTCTCACTATTAAAATCTCATCTTTCTTCTCGTTGTAGACAAACGCCTGCACATGAATAGATCTTTTCACATAAATCCCCCTTTTGACTATTTTATAATATTAAATAAATAGAAAATTACTTCTATCTATTCCCTTTTTCTAAAATTTTAGTCAATTAAATTTATCAGCCTAGCTATTCAACCCAAAAAAGGGCATAATAACAGGCTGATAGAGGTTTTTATTTGTCTCCTTTTTTGATCCATTCTTCTAATTTATCTCTTAATGTATTGAAACCTTCGTCGTTTTCGCTTGATGATACGGATTTTTTCTTAGCTGGTTGTTCTTTTGGTGCTTCTTCTGTCGCTCTAATAGAAAGACTGATTTTATTTTTCTCTTCGTCAATATCTAGAATTTTCACTTTTACTTCTTGGCCAACTTCTAGAAAATCATGGATATCTTTGACAAAACCATGTGTGATTTCCGAAATATGAACTAGGCCTTGTGTAGAATTATCTAGTGCTACAAATGCACCATAACTCTGAATTCCCGCGATTTTCCCAGAAACTACCTCTCCTACCTTAAATGTACTCATCCTTATTCCACCTACTTTCAACCTTACAATATTTTATAAATTATAACACTTAGGTGAAACTTTAACAATTATTCTAAATCCTTCTATAGCGAGCTTTTAAGGGACAATTTGTGCTATAATTAAGGCGAATTAAAGAGAAGGAGCGTGACATATTTGAGTCAATTTGATGAAGTCATTCCGCGGATTGGAACTAATTCTGAAAAGTGGGATGGAGCAGAAAAATTATTTGGCAGAAAAGATATTATTCCAATGTGGGTAGCGGATATGGATTTTCGGGCACCAAAACCTGTACTTGATGCTTTCAAACGTCAAATCGATCATGGGATTTTTGGTTACTCAACGAAATCAGAAGCACTCATTCAAGCTGTGATTGATTGGAATAAAGAGCAGCACCAGTTTGAAATCGACCCAAGTACGCTATTTTTCAACGGGGCCGTGGTTCCTACAATTTCGCTCGCAATTCGTTCGTTAACAAAAGAAGGTGATGCTGTTTTAATGGTTTCGCCAATTTATCCGCCATTTTTTAATGTAACAAAGGCTACGGAACGGCATGTTGTTATGTCACCATTAATATATGAAAATCACCAATACCGGATGGATTTTGATGATTTAGAAAAACGTATCAAGGAAGAAAATGTCAAATTATTCCTTCTATGTAATCCGCAAAACCCTGGTGGTCGTTGTTTCACGAAAGAAGAACTCGTAGAATTAGCGGAACTGTGTGAGAAATACCAAATCCCGATTGTTTCCGATGAAATTCATGCTGATTTAGTAATGAAAAATCATCAACATGTGCCAATGATGGTTGCAGCGCCATTTTATAAGGATCAAATTATTACTTTAATGGCTGCTACAAAAACATTTAACTTGGCTGCAATTAAGGCTTCTTACTATATTATTACGAATAAAGATTACCAAGCAAAATTCGCTGCTGAACAAAATTATGCTACCACAAACGGGCTTAATGTCTTTGGGATTGTTGGAACAGAAGCGGCCTATCGCTACGGCGCGCCTTGGTTAAAAGAGTTGAAAGAATATATTTATAGCAATTATGAGTATGTAAAAGCTGAAATCGAAAAAGAAGTTCCAGAAGTTGGCGTTACTGACTTAGAAGCGACTTACTTAATGTGGCTCGATTGCCGCTCGCTTTCAAAAGACGAAAAAACAATTTACGCAGATTTAATTGAAGCTGGTGTTGGCGTCCAAATGGGTTCCGGATTTGGTCATTCTGGTAAAGGTTTTGTCCGTTTTAACATCGCTTGTCCAAAAGAAACGTTGGAAAAAGCTGTGAAACTTCTGATTCAAGGCTTAAAAAAATAATTTACTGAAGAGAAACTAAGTAGCAAATACTTGGTTTCTTTTTTTAGGAAATTGCATATAGCTTTGGTATACTATTCTTTGGAAAGTGAAATAATGTTCATTTTCCATATACATAAATTTAAAGGAGTTGGTATAACCGATGTTTTTAGGGCTTCGTGAATTAGTTTATTCTAAGTTGCGCTATATTTTAGTAACAGGCATCATGGTCTTAATTATGTTACTATCACTTATTCTATCTGGGCTAGCAAACGGGCTTGCTTATGATAATGCTTCATCTGTAGCAGATAACGGGGTTCCATATTATGTCCTCAGCAAAGATGCTCAAGACAAATTATCTAGATCACAGTTCCCAGAATCCAAACTCGCTGATGTGAAAAAAGATGCGAATGTGAAGGATGCTGCGGTTCTCGGACAATCAATGCAGACATTAAAACGGGAAAGTGACGACAAAAAGTTTAGTGTAGCACTTTTCGGTATTCAACCAGACAGCTTTCTCGCTCCAAAAATTTCTGATGGAGCTAACATACAAGTGACAAAACCGGACGAAATCGTCGTTGATTCTTCTCTTAAATCAGATGGCATCAAAATTGGCGATGTTTTAATGGATGATATTTTAAATAGAGAATTAACGGTTGTTGGCTTTACTGAAAACCAAAAATACAGCCATGCTCCCGTAGTTTATATTAATATCGCAACTTGGCAAGAAATCAATCCTGTTTTATATCACCAAAAAATTCCGCAAACAAGTACCATTGCGATTAAAACAGATAACCCTGACAAAGGGGTCAAACTCTCGGATAAAGATTTAACAACGATTGATCATAAAGCATTTTTAAACCAAATTCCTGGATATTCAGCAGAACAAATGACTCTTAACATGATGATTTACTTCTTAATTATTATTGGCGGATTTATTTTAACAGCATTCTTCTATGTCATGACGCTCCAAAAAACAACGCAATTTGGTATTTTAAAGGCCCTTGGAACGAAAACAAGTTATTTAGTGAAAAGTATTATAACTCAAGTGGTGATTATTTCCATTATTAGTATTTTAATTAGTGTTGGTGTAACGCTAATTTTACCAAGCATTATGCCCGCCGCAATGCCATTTAGATTAAGTCCGATGACGATTGCCCTTTATAGTGGCTTGTTCTTCTTAGTTGCTCTATTTGGCGCCCTTCTATCACTCAGACGAATCGCTAAGGTAGACGCATTAGATGCTATTCGAGGAGGTGATGAATAATGGAAACTCTACTATCTTTTGATAAAGTATATAAAGATTACCCGTCCGGTCCTTCAATTATTCATGCACTGAAGGAAACAAATTTTGAAGCAAAAAAAGGCGAATTAATCGCAATTGTCGGTCCAAGTGGTTCTGGTAAAAGTACGTTATTATCTCTTGCGGGTGCACTCTTAACACCAACTGGCGGTACGATTTCTATTAACGGCAAGTCAGTCGGAAATTTATCTTCTAAAGAACAAACCGCTCTTCGTTTAGAAGAAATCGGCTTTATTTTCCAAGCTGCTCACTTAGTTCCTTATTTACATGTCAAAGACCAAATCAGTTTTATTGGTAAAATGGCTGGGAAAAGCGCGGCGGAACTTGAAAAAGATACTGCATCACTTCTAAGCCAACTCGGAATCAGTGATCGTGCGAATTTCTATCCAAAAGATTTATCTGGCGGTCAGAAGCAACGTGTGGCTATTGCTCGTGCGCTGATTAATCAACCTTCCGTTATTTTAGCCGATGAACCAACTGCGAGTCTTGATACTGAAAGAAGTCGTGAAGTGGTTGAACTAATTCGGAATGAAGTTGTAAAAACGAGTCGAACAGCGATTATGGTAACACATGATGAGCGTATGCTAGATTTAGTAGACCATGTTTACCGTATGGAAGACGGAATACTTACCCAAGAAAGCTAAAAAACCTGCGTGGCGCACAGCCACACAGGTTTTTTTATTGTTTATTTTTGGAACCCATCAATTAAATCTAATGCTTGACCTAATACTTTTTCACCGTTCATAGTACCATAAGCTGCCATGTCGATTACATCTACTGGAATTTTTCCAGCAGCTAATTCATCCACTGTTTTTTTCTGGTAACGTACTTGTGGTCCTAAAAGCACTACATCTGCATCATCAATTAAGTTACTTACTTCAGCAATGGAGTATGCTTCAATTTCACAAGTTTCTCCACGTTCTTCAGCTGCTTTACGCATTTTTGTTACTAAAAGGCTTGTTGACATCCCTGCCGCACATACTAAAACAATATTTTTCATCGTAATCTTTCCTTTCAGATTAAGGCTGCTTTTTTTGTACACTCTTATTATAACTACCTTTAGCTTTTTAAACAAGTAAACTACTGAGGCACGGAGAAAATTATTAAAAATCAGAAAAAACATTGCGATTTCGCGTAAAAAGAGCGATAATAGACAATAACTTTATCCGAAAGCTCAGAAAATTTCGCATCATTCAAAAACAACACTTTCGGGGTGAAACAAAAATTTAAATCAGGAGTGTGTAGCATGAAAGTAATTAAATTTGGCGGAAGCTCTTTAGCATCCGGGATTCAATTAAATAAGGTTTTCCAACTTGTAGCGGAGGATTCTGACCGAAAAATCGTCGTAGTTTCTGCACCTGGCAAGCGTTTTAAAGCAGATACAAAAGTGACTGATTTACTTATTGATTGCGCAACAAAGGCACTTCTAGGAGAAGATACAAGTGAATTATTTGAAGCAGTTATTGCCAGATATGCTGGTATTGCACTTGATACAGGAATGGACGACACCATCATTAAACAAATTCGCTCGGACTTACAGGCGACCATTTCATCTGATAAAAGCGACCCCGATAAATTTTTAGATCGAATGAAAGCTAGTGGGGAAGATAATAATGCGAAGTTAATCGCGGCTTATTTTAAATTCAAAGGCTTAAATGCCAATTATATTAATCCAAAAGATGCTGGTTTACTTGTGACAGATGAACATGCAAGCGCGCAAGTTTTACCTGAGTCATATGACCGTTTATTTGCACTTCGAGAACGAGAAGGAATTATTGTTTTCCCAGGATTTTTTGGTTATACAAAAGACGGCGAAATTAGCACATTTTCTCGAAGTGGATCTGATATTACCGGAGCAATCGTGGCGAATGGTGCGCAAGCTGAGTTATATGAGAACTTCACTGATGTTGATGCTGTATACGCGGTCAATCCCGCTATTGTGAAAAATCCAAAAAAAGTGCTCGAGCTTACTTACCGAGAAATGCGTGAACTTTCTTACGCTGGCTTCTCTGTTTTTCACGATGAAGCTTTAATTCCAGCGTTCCATGCGGGCATCCCCGTACATATAAAAAATACGAATAATCCTGATTCTTGTGGTACGCGTGTTGTGCATGAACGGGAAAATAATAATGGTCCTGTGGTTGGAATTGCAAGTGATGACGGCTTTTGTAGCATTTATATAAGTAAATATTTGATGAACCGCGAAATCGGCTTCGGACGAAAAGTATTGCAAATTTTGGAAGATGCTGGGTTGAACTATGAACATATGCCATCCGGAATTGATGATTTAACGATTATTATTCGTGAAAACCAGTTTAGTGAGCATACGGAGCAGACGATTATGTCTCGTTTGAAAGAAGAATTGAATGCCGACCAAGTGATTATGCAACACGGCATTTCGCTAATTATGGTGGTTGGCGAAACAATGCGTCATAATGTTGGAATAACATCACGCGCTTCCAAAGCTTTATCGGACGCAAAAGTGAATATAGAAATGATTAATCAAGGTTCTTCTGAAGTGAGTATTATGTTCGGTGTGAAAGAAGAACAAGAAAACACAGCGGTTCGAGCGTTGTATGATGAATTCTTTTCGGAAGTTTTCGTTTAAAAATAAAACAAGTTTTTCATGTTGGTTCATGAAAAACTTGTTTTTTGTTTTATTTAATATTAATCTTCTCAATCACAACGTCATTCACTGGTTTGTCTTGCATGCCAGTTGGTAAGTTTGCGATTTCGTCTACTACGTCCATGCCTTCGATGACATGACCGAAAACTGTGTGACGGCCGTCTAACCATGGTGTTCCGCCTTCTTTGTATGCTTCGATAACTTCTACTGGGAATCCAGCTTGTTCCATTTGACCAAGCATATCAGCAGGCATATCTGGTTTTTGAACGATGAAGAATTGGCTGCCGTTTGTGTTTGGACCAGCGTTTGCCATTGATAAAGCTCCGCGTAAGTTGAAAGCTTCTGTAGAGAATTCATCTTCAAAAGCCTCGCCCCAAATGCTTTCGCCACCAGTACCGCGGCCGTCTGGGTCGCCACCTTGGATCATGAATTCAGGGATAACACGGTGGAAAATAAGTCCATCATAGTAACCATTTTTAGAATGAGTAACAAAGTTTTCTACTGTTTTTGGTGCAATTTCAGGGAACAATTTAATGCGAATAGTTCCTCGGTTTGTAATCATTTCTGCTTCAATTTCATTAGGTGCTACTTCTTTTGATAATTGCGGGTAAGTCATATTGTAAAAACTCCTTCTTTTGTTTAAATTTATTGTTTACTAACGTAGCCAAATAATAAGTAAATTAACAACGACAGCAACCAGATACAGTACTAGTATAACAGCTGAAACCCAAATGACAATTTTTTTAACCAAAAATGCACATCCTTCACTTTATTTTTCATTCGCTCCCTTTTATTCTATAATGAAAAGGACAGTTTTAACAATAATACGAATAGAGATGATTCTTTTATGACAACTCGAACAAGGAATTTATACATCTTAATGTTGGCAAATTTGCTGATGTCAGCCAGTATGACAATGATTATGCCATTTTTATCTCTCTACATTGAAACATTTGGTGATTATAGCAATGCGTACGTGCAAAGGTGGGCCGGATACATTTTTGGCGTGACATTTTTAATTGCATTTATATTTTCACCGATTTGGGGACGTATTGGCGATAAGCACGGTTATAAAGGTATTTTGATTTTGACTTCGGTCGGTTTATCCATTTGTATTTTTTTGATGGGATTTGCGCATTCAGTCACTTACTTACTTATTTTGCGGATTTTCATGGGTGTAGTAACAGGTTTTATTGGTGTGAGTAATGCCTTTATTGCGCGTCAAACACCTCGTAATGAAGCTGGGAAAATTCTTGGTACATTGCAACTAGGTGGGGTTACCGGTATGCTATTTGGTCCACTTATTGGTGGCGCGATGGCGGATTTATTTGGATTTAAAGATACTTTTACGATAACGGGGATTGCAATGATGGTTGCGGCTTTGCTTGTTGCTTTTGGTGTAAAAGAAATCCGAACAGAAGAGCAAAAAGAAGCTGCCAAAGTAGTATATTCTCGCCGTGCGGTTTTAAAACAAATTTTTACGCTTCGTGTTCTTTTTACCGTGATGGTCATTACAGCGCTTATCCAAATTGCAAACTTTAGTGTTCAACCGCTTCTTGCACTTTATGTAGGCGATATGACAAATTCAAATAACATTGCGTTCTTATCAGGTTTGGCCTTTTCTGCGACTGGCTTTGGGAATTTAGTGATGACACGGAAATGGGGACAACTTGGTGATAAATACGGGTATGAAAAGATTTTAAATATCCTATTAATTATGGCAGCAGTTTTTGTAATACCGCAAGCTTTCGCCACAAATCTATGGGTATTTGTTTTCTTCCGCTTTTTATTTGGTATTGCGATTGGCGGAATGGTGCCTTGTACAACAGCATATATTCGACTGGCAGCTCCAGGTGTCATGCAAGGTGAAATGCTAGGTTATAATCAAAGCGCTCGTTTTCTAGGGAATGTTATTGGACCTATTCTTGGTGGTACTCTCGCTGGTTATACAGGCATTCCAAGCGTTTTCCTATTTATGAGTTTTATGTTTCTACTTGCATTTTTCATTTTACTTTACGCACTTCATTCTGACCGAAAACGGCATGTTAATGTTGATTAATCAAAGTAAACCTAAGTTTTTTTCTTAGGTTTATTTTTTTCTTCTTCCTATTTAACTATTTTTTAAAATTGTAGAAATTGATTTATAAAGTTAAGTTTCCTGCCTTTTTTTCAGATAAAAAAGTATGTTATAATAAAAAATATAAAAAGTACGGCGTTTATTTGGGTACTTCGTGAATGGTAAGGTTATTGAAATTTGAAGGTTTAGCACTACTTTCTAATAATTTAGTTGGAGCTATGTTTCATTAAATGTAAGTACTTGCTTAAAAAATAATGACTTCCCTATTCTTATTTTCACATTTCCAGGATGAGTTTCCGTATAAAAATTCTTCGAGGAGGAGCCGATTTTGTCATTTCTTCATTTAGCAATTCTTCTGCCGTTTATTGTGGCGCTGCTAATTCCACTATTTTATCGGTGGACTAAACAAGTTCATACTGGCTGGTTAGTACTTCCAATTCCAGTGATATTGTTTATTTACTTCTTAACTTTTATTCCAAAGACTATGCACGAGGCAACAATTGTATCAATGCCTTGGATTCCACGACTTGGAATTAATTTTACAGTAGTGGTTGATGGGCTAAGTTTACTATTTGCACTACTTATTACTGGAATTGGTTCACTCGTTACTTTTTACTCTATTTATTATTTAGGGAAAAAGAAAGAACGACTTAGCAATTTCTATACATTTTTATTTATGTTTATGACCGCAATGCTCGGGGTTGTCTTGAGTGATAACTTGATTGTGTTGTATCTTTTCTGGGAGCTTACTTCGATTAGTTCGTTCTTATTGATTGGCTATTGGTACCATCGTGAGCGTTCACGTTATGGAGCTCGTAAATCGATGATGATTACTGTATTTGGCGGACTAATGATGCTTGGCGGTTTTATTTTACTTCATATTATGAGTGATTCTTTTTCTATTCGTGCCATCATTCAAAACGCGGATATAATTAGTCACAACAGTTTATTCATTCCAGCAATGATTCTCGTCTTGCTTGGTGCATTTACGAAATCTGCACAAGTGCCATTCCATATTTGGCTTCCAGACGCAATGGAAGCACCTACTCCGGTGAGCGCATATCTTCACTCTGCTACGATGGTTAAAGCTGGGATTTATATTGTGGCTCGTTTTACACCTCTATTCGCAAGTTCAGGTGTTTGGTTTTGGACGGTATCACTCGTTGGGATTACAACGCTTTTCTGGGGTTCACTTAATGCTACGAAGAAAAATGATTTAAAAGCGATTTTGGCTTACTCGACAATTAGTCAACTCGGTATGATTATGGCTCTTCTTGGTGTCGGAGCTGCCTCGCTTCATTTTGATACGCTTAGTGATGACATTTATGTGATGGCTATTGTGGCAGCTGTATTCCATCTATTTAATCATGCAACATTTAAAGGTAGCTTGTTTATGATGGTCGGTATTGTCGATCACGAAACTGGCACTCGGGATATTAGACGACTAGGCGGCTTAATGCGTATCATGCCTATTACAGCGACAATTGCATTTATCGGAACTTTTGCAATGGCCGGGATTCCCCCTTTTAATGGATTTTTAAGTAAAGAAATGTTTTTTGAAAGCATGATAAATATTACGCATTTGCAGTTATTTGATGCAAGTACTTGGGGCATTTTACTTCCAGTTGTGGCTTGGGTTGCTAGTGTATTTACATTTGTTTATAGTATGATAATTTTCTTCAAAACATTCACTGGAAAAGTGAAGCCTTTCTTACTTCCGAAAAAACCTCATGAAGCACCATTCGGGCTGCTTTTACCACCTATTATTTTATCCATTTTTGTTGTATTGATTGGCTTATTCCCTAATTTAATTGCGAAGCCGATTTTGGAACCAGCAGTAAGAGCAATTGTTCCAGGACTAGCTACTGATTTTTCTATTCATATTAGTTTATGGCATGGCTTTACACCTGCTTTATTGATGACGTTTGGCGTTGTTGCTGTTGGAATTTTGTTGTTCCTTACACACAAATACTGGAAACCTTGGATTACTACCCGAGTTCCAAAAGCACTACGTATTGGAAAAACATATGATAATGGGATGTACTATTTAGAGCAAGGTTCCTACCGGATGACCATGTTTATTATGACTGGTTGGCTCAGAACTTACTTAAATTATATGTTATCCGCTTTTATCTTAATGATGGCTTCGGTGATGATTTTTACAAATGCACTTGATTTCAACTTTTCGAGTATGACAAAAGTGACAGTCGTTGATTTTGTTTTAGCAGCAGTTATTTTAGTAACTTTAGTTGGAATTGTCTTTTCAAAATCGCGTATTACATCCATTATTTTGCTTGGAGCGATGGGCTATACGATTAGTATTTTCTTCGTTATTTCAAGAGCGCCTGACCTTGCTTTGACACAACTTATTATTGAAACTATTTCCGTTGTGCTATATCTACTTGTGTTCTATCATCTTCCCCAATTCAGTAATATTGAGGAAAAGCCGAAATGGTTATCAATGAAGACATTTTTGAGTATCGGGGTTGGAATTATTATTACGCTGGTTTCGCTATCGGCTTATAATACGTCGTTCTATGATTCTATTTCGAAATACTATGTGGATAACGCATATGTAGAAGCAGCTGGACGTAATATTGTTAATGTTATCTTAGTGGACTTCCGTGGCTTTGATACAATGTTTGAAACAGCTGTACTATCTATTGCCGCAATTGGTATTTATGCGATGATAAAATTACGACTAACGAAACGAGGTGAGAATGATGAAAACGAATGACGTTCTACTTAGGAATGTGACGAAAGTAGTAGCTTTCATTATTTTCTTATTCTCACTTCACCTATTCTTTGCAGGACACTATAATCCTGGCGGCGGGTTTGTTGCTGGTCTTACAACAGCAGGTGCAATTACTTTAACACTACTTGCTTATGATACAAAAACGGTTGCTAGTATGCTCAATATTAATACTATTATGCTCACTGGAGTCGGTCTTGTTTTTGCTCTAGGCACTGGAATGATTGGTATTTTCACCGGAGATCCTTTTTTAACACATAAATTTGGTCATGTTGATTTGCCAATTTTAGGAGATACTGCCCTCCACACAGCGACTCTGTTTGACCTTGGTGTTTACTTAGTCGTTGTTGGTGTGACACTTACGATAATTCAAACGATTGGGGAGAGTGACTGATGGAACTATTAATGTCTATATTAATCGGCTTGATTTTTGCTGCTGCTGTCTACTTAATTCTCTCTAAAAGTTTGCTACGGATTATTATTGGAACAGCTGTCCTAAGTCATGGTGTCAATTTACTTGTACTAACAATGGGCGGACTCAAAAAAGGGCGCGTACCGATTCTTGGTACACCGGGAGCTGGGACATACAATGATCCTCTCCCACAAGCACTTATTTTAACTGCGATTGTTATAAGCTTTGGTGTAACTGCCTTTTTCCTTGTTCTTGCTTATAGAGCGTATCAGGAGCTTGATAGCGAGAGTGTATCCAAGACGAGAGGACATGAAGCCGATGATGAATAATTTAATTTTAATGCCGATATTGATACCTTTCTTTGGAGCAATTACTTTAATGTTACTTCCAAAAAGAGTTATCGTCCAACGAATATTTGCCCTTATTTTCAGTGGTATTCTGGTTGTAGCATCACTATTTCTTGTTTTTTATATTCGAGAAAATGGAATTACAACTGTTAACATTGGTAACTGGGCTGCTCCATTTGGAATTACGATGGTTGGCGATATGCTTGCGATTTTACTTACTGCTACGACAAGCATTATTCTCTTCTGCGTGATTCTTTACTCCTTTTATACGATTGGGAAGCCACGTGAGAAATTTCTTTATTATCCAGCGATTCTCTTTATGATTGTTGGGGTAAATGGTTCGTTTTTAACTGGGGATATTTTCAATATGTTTGTATTCTTTGAAGTTATGCTGATGGCTTCTTATGTGTTACTTGTCATTGGCGGGACACAAGTTCAACTTAAAGCAACGATAAAATATTTACTAATTAATGTGGTTGGTTCTGGATTTTTCGTTGTAGCGATTGCACTGCTTTATTCGATGATTGGCACACTCAACATGGCGGATATTTCGCAAAAAATTACGGACTTAAATGGTGTGAACACTGGAATGATTAGTGTTGTCGCAGTACTCTTCTTGTTTGTATTCGGACTGAAAGCCGGGCTCTTCCCGCTTTATTTCTGGCTTCCTGGTTCTTACTTTGCACCGCCAATTCCAGTACTCGCCTTATTTGGCGGACTTTTGACAAAGGTTGGAGTTTACGCGATTATCCGAACTTACACACTATTCTTTAGCTCACTCACTGACTTTGTTGTTCCGTTACTTGGAATTCTCGCGATTGTGACGATTATTCTTGGTGTTATTGGGGCAATTAGTTATTACGATATGAAAACGATTGTGATTTACAATATTATGATTGCGATTGGTATTATCTTGTTTAGTGTTTCGATTATGACTCGTGAATCGATGACCGGCGCTGTATTTTACTTAATTCACGATATGATCATCAAAGCCGCGCTCTTCCTTATTGTTGGGATTGTTATGGCGATTACTGGTTACTCTAGTGTAAAAAAATTCAGCGGGCTTATGAGCGTCAAACCGTCACTTGGTTGGGTTTTCTTTATTGCTACGCTTGGTCTTGCTGGAATCCCGCCTCTCAGCGGATTTATCGGAAAACTTTTGATTGTAGAAGGAGCTTTCTCTGCTGGCCAAATTGTTGGCGGAATCATCGTTTTACTATCAAGTTTATTCGTTCTTATGTCTTTAATTAAAGTCTTTACAAAAGGCTTCTGGGGTGAGAAAAAAGGGGTATTCAATTTACAAATCCCTTATAAAAAAATGCTTGTACCTGTCGTGATTTTACTTGCGATTTCCATTGGTTATGGTGTGTTTAGTAACGCAATCTATCCGTTTATCGAACAGGCGGTTGACCCACTTGTTGACCCTTCTGTTTATATTCAAGCGGTGATAAAGGAGTGATAAAAGATGGCTTTTCAACTTATTCTTAATATAATACTTGCATGTTTGTGGATGTTTCTTGAGTCATCATTTAGTTTTGCAACATTTATCATTGGCTTTATTATCGGGATATTTTTGCTCTTATTTATGCGACGCTTCCTTGGCACCAGATTTTATCTTTTTCGGTTATTCGCCCTTGTCAAACTGGTTTTCCGCTTCTTACATGATTTAATTGTTTCCACGGTTCATGTAAGTCGAATTGTTTTGAAGAAAGATATGAACATTCGACCAGGGATTTTCAGATATGATACTACGCTTGAAACTGACTGGGAAGTAACTATGCTCGCATTGCTAATTACATTAACTCCTGGAACACTTTCCATTGATATTTCAGATGATTATAAAGCAATCTATGTGCATTCACTCCATGTACCCAATATTGAAGAAGAAATTGCGACGATTCGTAAGTCATATGAAGGTGCGATTATGGAGGTGTTCCACGGATGATTATTCAAATAGCTTTATCCATTGGTTTACTCCTTTATTCAATTTCAACTTTCTTGTATCTTTACCGTATTTTAAAAGGACCAACTACTTCTGACAAAGTGGTGGCGCTCGATTCTATCGGAATGAATTTAGTGGCAATTGTTGCTCTACTTTCGATGTTTTATGACACACATGCCTTTCTGGATGTTATTTTACTTATTGCGCTTCTTGCCTTTATTGGAACGGTTTCCTTTGCCAAATTTATTGAGAAAGGAAAGGTGATTGACCGTGAACGTGATAATTGAGATTATTATTTCTATCATGATTTTAATTGGTGGTTTGCTTAGTATTCTTGCTGCAATCGGCGTTATTAGACTACCAGATGTGTATACTAGAACTCATGCAGCTGGGATTAGTAATACATTTGGCGTTAGTTTACTTCTTTTTGCAACGGTTGGTTATTTTTTCCACTCAGGTGAAGGTTTTAATGCGCGAGTACTTCTGGCAGTATTGTTTATTTTCTTAACTACACCAGTGGCTTCCCATCTTATTAACCGGGCCGCTTATGATACAGGTGTTCCGCTAGCTATTCGAATTCGTGACCAATTGCGTTCCGTGAAAAAAAACGACATCAAGAAGAAGAAAAGTCTTATTATTCGTCAAGAACAAATTGAAAAAGCACGACAAGAACGAGAAGAATTGGAAGAACGAATGGAATGGGAACGACGAGAAGAAAAAATTGATGAGCGGGAGGATCAAGAGGAACAAGATCGTGAACGCGAGGAACAAACGATTGAAGAACAGTCAGATGATTCTGAGCATGAAATCATTGAGCAAGATGAAAGTGAAACAGAAGCAGACGAAGATGAAACAGAGAAATAAAACAAGCATGGCAAGAGTTCATCATCTGATCTCTGCCATGCTTATTATTTTCGCTTCTTTTTAACGGCAATCGTACATCTACTAATACAAATTAATTTATCGGTTTCATCAGTTATTTTAATTTCCCATACTTGTGTACTTTTACCAAGATGGACAGCTTCTGCAGTTGCTGTTATTAGTCCTTCTTGCTTTGATGCTAAATGATTGGCGTTAATCTCTAAACCAAATACGATTTCATCAGGCTCAATTGATTTTGCCGCCCCTATACTTGCTGCATGTTCAGCTAAAACTACAGAAACTCCGCCATGCAAGTAGCCAAATGGTTGGTGCACTTTTTCTGTTACCTCTAATTGAACGACTGCTTTTCCTTTTTCTATTGAAATGATTTCAATCCCAATGGTTTCTTGAAGTCCCATATGTTCCCTTCTTTCCGAATTTGATTTATACTTTATTATATAAGAGTTAGAAGAAAAATTCTAGAAAAGGTTTTTAACAAGCTTGTTGTGGTAAAATAAGAATAGACTTTTTGACAGGAGAGATTTGATGTCGATATTTACGAATACACCATTAATTGCATCTATTATTGCGATTGTTTTTGCCCAAGTGGTAAAAGTGCCGATACATATATTAGTTTACCGGAGATTTAACGTTGGATTAATGTTTTCCACTGGTGGTATGCCTAGTTCTCACTCGGCTGCTGTTACTGCTTTAATGACAACACTCGCAATTGAATACGGACTGGATTCGCCTTATTTCGCGATTGCGGTTGTATTTGGTATTATCGTGATGTTTGATGCGACCGGTGTTAGAAGACAGGCCGGCGAACAAGCAGTAGTTTTAAACAAATTAGTAACTGATTTCCAAGACTTCGTTGAACATGCAAAAGGACTTGCAGCACCTGAACAAGAAGAAAAAACGAAGCATCTGAAGGAATTACTTGGTCATAAACCTATGGAAGTTTTCTTTGGAGCTTTGACAGGTGTCGCAATCGGGTTTATTTTAGAAATATTTATGTAATCAAAAAGCCGACTAATATGCGTCGGCTTTTTTTATGAACAATCCCAGTTATACAAAATATTGGAAAAATCACGGTTGATCAAATCTTGTTTATTGATAAAGAAATTTCCAACACCGCTGTCTCCCCACAAAATGTTAATTACACCATCTTCTTCATTATACTCGCTATCTAGTTGAAACAATAAAGTATCATGATGCGGATTTTCTGTATATGTGCGCGGATCCTCTTGTGTGAAAAACGGATAGCCACCTAATTGACTTTCTTCTGACATAAGATTATACAGTTTTTCCGCTTTTTCTTCATCTCCACCTAAAATATGTTCGGAAAGATCAAAAAAACTATAACCAAATTCTTGTTCAAATTCAATACTATCATGTAATAAAATTTGGTCAGATACTTGACCAGTGATTTTATATTCTCCATCAACAATTGGATAAATATTAGTTTTATCTATATCTACAAAAAACATATCTTGTTCTTCTGCAGTTAAACTTTCACTTCCTAAATCATCAAAGTAAAACACACGGAAGCCTTCTTGTCTTGTTGGATTCTCAAAATTAAGTCCATATAAATCATCTTGAACATCCACATAAAAAGCAAGCAGACCAAATTCTGGGTAGTTTTCCATCTGTGGCATTTCTGCAAAATTAATTTGTGCTAATAGTGAAAGTGGGTCGCCTTCTTCATTCGTAGGATAACCTTGTTCTTTTGGTAAGTATCCTCTACCACCAGCTTTACTTTGTAATAGAGAAAGTTTCCCTTCTTTTTTAAGGCTTAATTCAATTCTTTCTTTTTGAGTTTCTAAAAATCGTTCTGCCCATTCGCTAGGAAGTATATCAAAAAGTTCTTCCATGACTAACCTTCTTTCTTTTTTTCTAATTATACCATGAAAAAAGCGCCATATCTGTCAAAATAGATATGGCACTTCTAGAATGCTTATTTATAAAATTTAAATTTACCTTTACTAGCAAGAACGCCTGAACCACCAATAAGTAAAAGTGCGCGGTCATCAATGACTTTTTTCATAACGGAAGCTGGGTAGCCTTTTAAGTTTTTGCCGAAAACAACACCAATTGCATCGTTATCACCTAATGAGCACACTGTTCCTTTTTCATGATACACAAAGTCTTGTAAATCTGTTTCGCCTTTTACTAATTTAGCTAAGTTTACTGCCGCCACATCTGCTTGTTGCATTGCGATTTGGGCAGTTGGCGGGAATGGACGATCGTTTGCTGGATTAATGATTAGAGAGCAGTCACCAACAATTAAAATTTCCTCATTGCCTGGAACGGTTAAATTGTTGTTTACTTTCACACGGCCACGTCCAGCTTCAAAGCCAGAAGCTTCAATAACGCTGTTTCCACGAACCCCTGCAGCCCAAATAATTGTTGCAGCTTTGATTTCACGGACTTCATTTTCGCTTTCAGCATATTTTACACCGTCTGCAGTAGCTTCTTTGACTGGTTTCCCGACATGGAATTCCACGCCGCGGTCTTCTAGCACACCTACGCCATAATCAACGAGTTTCGCATCAAATTGTGGTAGCACTTTTGGAGCTGCTTCCATGCAATAAATACGCACTTTTTCGCGTGGTACATCATATTCTTTCACTAGTTCTGGAATGCGATTAGTTAATTCCCCAAGAAACTCAATTCCAGTAAAGCCAGCGCCACCAACGATAATTGTTAATAATTCATCGCGTGGATCTGTTTTCCACTTAGCAAATTGCGCTTCAATATGCGCACGGATTTTTTTAACGGACTCTACACTTGTAATGGTAAAGGCATATTCTTTCAAACCACTGATTCCAAATGTTTCTGCTTCTGACCCAAGAGCAATTAATAAATAGTCATAGCTGATATTGCCATTTGCACCTAGTGTGACTGTTTTTTCATCTTTATTAATTTTTACTACAGTATCTTGGATAAATGTCGTTTTTGTAGTGTTTACGACTTTATCTAACGGGTACATTAGTTTTTCTGGTTCAATTGTTCCAGCTGCTGCTTCATGTAACCAAGTCGTTTCGTGGTGATAGTCATTCTTATTCACTAGAACGATTTCGGCTTCCAAGTTTCTTTGTTGTAACTTGCGTAAAGTTTTTAGTCCCCCGTATCCTGCTCCGAGAATGACAATTTTTGGTTTACTCATCTGTTATCACATCTACTTTCCCTTATATTTTTCTTCACAAAAAAAATTGCATTAAGAATTTCTTACTACACCTATGTAGATTGCGCTAAAAATCTACTGCAAACAATAAAAAAGCGAAAATGGTAAGTACCAATATATTCCCTTTTTTCATAGCTTACAAACTATATCATAGACTTTTTAAGTTTCATTTTCAAGGAAGGAAACTTAGGGGTGATTGCTTCTTGAGTATGAGGTTAGAGTGGTATATGATTTTTTTCACAATAAACCTTTGAGATGACTTGATTTCAGTAAAATTCTATTATAGAAAGTAGAATTGGTCTAGGTCATTTTTTCAAATTATAAATATCTTCAATCCCGCAAACATTCTTTTCTAAAAATGTATGCTAAAATATGCTTATTGCAACTTTAGCGATTTCATAGGGAAATTAGGAACTAGGGGGTGATGTATTTTGGATGAAAAAACAAAAATTTATGATATCACGATCATTGGTGGCGGACCGGTTGGGCTATTTGCTGCTTTTTATGCCGGAATGCGGAATGCGAGTGTGAAAATAATAGAAAGTTTGCCACAATTAGGTGGGCAACTTTCAACACTTTATCCTGAGAAGTATATTTATGATATTCCAGGCTATCCTGCTGTTCGCGCACAGGAACTTGTTAATAATTTGATTCAACAAATGAAACCATTTGATCCAACGATTGCGCTTGAAGAGGCTGTTATAAGTGTTGAAAAGCAAGTGGATGGTACATTTGAAATCATCACAAAAAAAGATACACATTATAGTAAAGCGATTGTCATCACTGCAGGAAATGGCGCATTTGAACCGAGGCGCTTAGATCTTCCAGAAGCAGAACAATATGAAGGAAAGAATATTCATTATTTCATCAATGATTTGAGTCGCTTTTCTGGTCGTCGCGTTGCCGTTTGTGGTGGCGGAGACTCTGCTGTAGACTGGGCATTAATGCTTGAAAAAGTAGCAAGTTCTGTATCAATCGTGCATCGTCGTAATGCTTTTCGTGCACATGAACACAGCGTAAACAATTTAGAAAAATCATCTATTACGATTAAAACACCTTTTATTCCAACCGAAGTTCTCGGTAATGGCGATAAATTAACACATATTACTTTGCAAGAAGTAAAAGGTGACACTTCAGAAACACTTGAGATTGACGATTTTATCATTAATTATGGTTTTGTTTCTTCCCTTGGTCCGATTAAAAATTGGGGCTTAGAATTAGAGCGTAACTCCATTATCGTGAATTCAAAAATGGAAACGAGTATTCCAGGAATCTACTGCGCAGGTGATATTTGCACTTATGATGGCAAAGTTAAACTGATTGCCACAGGGTTTGGTGAAGCTCCAACTGCTGTCAATAATGCAATGAATTTTATCGACCCAAAAACTCGCGTGCAACCAATGCACTCCACATCTTTATTTGAATAACAACCAAAACCACGAGGTAACTTGTGGTTTTATTTTTTACTCACCGGGAAAAGTTATTTGTAGATATTTTTTAGGAGGAGATTAGCAATGAATGTACTCGTAATTGGTGCAAATGGCAAAATCGGTCGTCATTTAGTCGAAAAACTTGCAATGGAAAAAGGCTTTTTTGTCCGAGCAATGGTTAGAAAAGCTGAACAAGTAAGCGAACTTGAAAAACTAGGTGCAAAACCAATTATTGCAGATTTAACCAAAGATTTTAATTACGCCTATGATGAAATCGAGGCAGTCATTTTCACAGCCGGTTCAGGCGGCCATACGCCTGCCAGTGATACGATTAAAATTGACCAAGATGGCGCCATCAAAGCCATTAATATTGCAAAAGAAAAAGGTGTCCGACGTTTCATCATTGTTAGTTCTTATGGAGCGGATAACCCAGAAAACGGTCCTGAATCTCTTGTCCATTATTTAAAAGCCAAACAAGCAGCTGATGAAGAATTAAAAAGAAGCGGACTTGATTACACTATTGTCCGCCCAGTAGGACTTTCAGATGAACCGGCCACAGGAAAAGTTGCTGATGTTTCTGGAAAACCAACAAATTCTATTCCACGTGCGGATGTTGCTAATTTTATTAGTGAAGCTTTAACAGAAAAATCTAGCTTCTATAAAACGTACACTATTGAAAGTGGCGAAACACCAATTAAACAATTTTTTGACTAATAAAAAGCGATGAGCCAGATTACGCGCTCATCGCTTTTTTCTATATTAAAATGGATTTTCTTCCAAAAATGTATATATATTCGCAACTAATTCATCGGCTGTTTCTCCGCGAACCACTTCCCCGTCCACTAAAGCAAACAAACTGGTTGCGCATAAATCACAATATGTCAGGCAATCATATTCAATCACATCTAAACTATCATCCGCATCTAATTTCGCAAATGCCGCATCTGCTCCACTGGCCAAATTATTAACGCAAAATTCCACAATTGGATTCATTTTATCTTGCCTCCTAGACTGTTACATCGTTGCCAAATAACCACGATCTTCCATTACTTGATAAATATCTTTCAACCGAGGATTGCCTTCTGCGATAATTTCTCCATCAACCACAATCACAGGATACATGTAATCTTCATCAACAATTTTATTCGCCATATCTGCCAAAGCTACTTCATTTGGCGGATTAAAAATATCCACATATTCCACTACAAATGGCTGCCCAGAAAACTTCCGCCCAATCGCCGCTCGAAGCCATTCCTCCGTTTCCTTCGAGGATGGCGCTCCGACACAACTCGCACAAATTGTCGTTGAACCATAAACATATAATTTCGCTTCATTTACCATCACGCTTCACCTCATTATCATTGTACAAAAACCTACCCAAAAAAGCGACTAAGCTGTTTTAACTAGCATAACTATTTAACTTTATGAATTTTTATAAAGGTTTGAATTGACACAAATTTCTAGATATATTATAATATTGCCAATACATTGCAAATCTTTAAAGCAGTAGTGTGTTAACAAGATAAACCCTCCAGGTTGTACCCGTGATTTCACGGTCAACATATAAGTAACACTCCCTTTAACAATTGGGCGCGCAACCCAATTGTCTTTCAACCTTACCAGTTGAAAGAGCACGTTCCTTTCTGAGCCTTAGGAACGTGTTTTTGTTTGGCCCGTTCGAAGCAAAGCGAGTTACGGGCCAAATATACATGCGAGTAAAACGAGCATGTAATCCTTCCCGAAAAGTGCGCCATCTCAAAAACTTAAAACCCACCCCACAACATCCCCTCCTCCATAAATCTATACTAACTCAACCCCATACGGCCCGTTCGAAGCAAAGCGAGTTACGGCCCAAATATACATGCGAGTAAAACGAGCATGTAATCCTTCCCGAAAAGTGCGCCATCTCAAAAAATTAAAACCCACCCCACAACATCCCCCCTCCATAAACCTATACTAACTCAACCCCATACGTGCCCGTTCGAAGCAAAGCGAGTTACGGCCCAAATATACATGCGAGTAAAACGAGCATGTAATCCTTCCCGAAAAGTGCGCCCTCTCAAAAAATTAAAACCCACCCCACAACATGCTCCCTCCATAAACCTATACTAACTCAACCCCATACGGCCCGTTCGAAGCAAAGCGAGTTACGGCCCAAATATACATGCGAGTAAAACGAGCATGTAATCCTCCCCGAAAAGTGCTCCATCCAAACAACACTACATATACATTATATATACAAATCTCCTCCCCATTTCCCCCTCTCCACACCTTAAAAACACTACAGCCACCTACAAAACCAGCCATAAAACTCCCCAAATAATAATATGACAAAACGTTGTCCAATAATTTATTTTCCATAAACCCTGTTTAAAAACCATTCTCATTGCTGATTTTCTCTGATACAATTACACTGCTTTGAGATTCTATGAAGGACAAAATATGACTTCACCGGAATCTTGAAGAAAAGAACATGTGTAATAACAAGGAGGAAATCAGAACCATGCACAAAATAATGAAAACAATTTTAGCTTTATTATTAATGACAACTGTATTTTTACCATTTAGTAGCGTACAAGCTGCTCCAACAGATGTAGTAAATATACCCGACCCTTATTTAAAGGAAGGATTAAAAAATATTGTAGGAAATCCTTTCTTAGATGACTTAACTGAAGCTGACATGGCGACCATAAATGTTGCAGACATCTCTTACATGTCCGGATCACCTGGATATCCAGTTAAAGGTCTAATTAAAGATTTAACAGGACTAGATAAAGCTGTTAATATGACTAAATTACATTTTTCCAACCAATCACAAATCAAAAATTTAGATCAAATCAAAAATTTGCCCAATTTAAAGAAAATTGTTGGTGTAACTACTGGATTAAATAATATTTCGGCTCTTAGAGACATGCCTGCATTAGAAGAAGTAGAACTAGGTGGAGACTATATTACTGATTTTACACCATTACTTGAAAAAGAAAATTTAACATCATTTTCTTACAATTCGTATGCATGGTCCAATCCCGCATACCATAAAATCAATAATGATGAATTCAAAAAATTTGCCAATCTAAAATCATTAGTAGATTTAAATTTGACTTGGAATAACATTACCGATTTATCTCCATTGACAGAAAATGATCATATTACCAACTTAAATTTAAACTATAATCAGTTCAATAATGTGGCTCCTATCGCTACTATGAAAAACCTGCAAGTACTTTATTTAAATAACAACAACTTAACTTCTATTGATTCACTGAGCACACTAAGAGGTTTAACAATTGCTTACGCGGATAATAATAAAATTACCGATTTAAGTAATTTGAAAGACTTCTTTGAGGGAATGCTTACACAAGGTGATTATCAAGGATTACAAATTAACAACCAAACCATCACTCTACCAACCCTTAATATTAAACAAGGAGCGACTGCTGTTTCAACCAATCCTACTTTAGATATTAATGGTCAACAAATGCCTGTTTCTAATATTTCTAATGGCGGAACAGTATCTGCTGATAACAAAACAGTTTCTTTTGCAAACTTACCATTAGGAAATAACACAGTCACTTACAAAGCAACATTTACAGCAACCTCTTCTAAAGGGGTGCCACTTAGCTACTCTATAAACGTATCACAACCAATTAATGTTTCTGAGCAATCAGATTCTACCATAAACGTGTTTTACCAAGATGAAAATGGTAATGAATTAGCAACAACCGAAACTCTTTCAGGTAAACCAGGTGAAGATTACCAAACGACAGAAAAAACAATTACCAACTATCAATTAAAAGAAATCGAAGGACAACCTTCTGGCAAATTTAGCGATACCGATGCAACTGTCACTTATGTATACGAAAAAGCGGACGGCGCTCCTGTTACTGTTAAATACACAGATGACAAAGGAAACGAGCTCGCTACTCCTGATACTTTAAACGGTAAGTTAGATGCTCCTTATCAAACTACTGCCAAAAACATCGCTGGCTGGACTGTCAAAACAACACCTAGTAACGCAAATGGCGTGTTCACGAATACTAACCAAACTGTCACGTATGTATACGAAAAAGCGGACGCCGCTCCGGTTACTGTTAAATACACAGATGACCAAGGCAATGAGCTCGCTACTCCCGACACTTTAAATGGTAAGTTAGATGCTCCTTATCAAGCCACTGCCAAAAACATCACTGGCTGGACTGTCAAAACTACACCTAGTAACGCAACTGGCGTGTTCACGAATACTAACCAAACTGTTACGTATGTATACGAAAAAGCGGACGCCGCTCCGGTTACTGTTAAATACACAGATGACAAAGGAAACGAGCTCGCTACTCCTGATACTTTAAACGGCAAGTTAGACGCTCCTTATCAAACTACTGCCAAAAACATTGCTGGCTGGGCTGTCAAAACTACACCTAGTAACGTAACTGGCGTATTCACAAATACCAACCAAATTGTTACGTATGTATACGAAAAAGCGGACGGCGCTCCGGTTACTGTTAAATACACAGATGACAAAGGAAACGAGCTCGCTACTCCTGATACTTTAAACGGCAAGTTAGACGCTCCTTATCAAACCACTGCCAAAAACATCACTGGCTGGACTGTCAAAACTACACCTAGTAACGCAACTGGCGTATTCACGAATACTAACCAAACTGTCACGTATGTATACGAAAAAGCGGACGCCGCTCCGGTTACTGTTAAATACACAGATGACCAAGGCAATGAGCTCGCTACTCCCGACACTTTAAACGGCAAGTTAGATGCCCCTTATCAAACTACTGCAAAAAACATCACTGGCTGGACTGTCAAAACTACACCTAGTAACGCAACTGGCGTGTTCACGAATACCAACCAAACTGTCACTTATGTATACGAAAAAGCGGACGCCGCTCCTGTTACTGTCAAATACACAGATGATAAAGGAAACGAGCTCGCTACTCCCGACACTTTAAACGGCAAGTTAGATGCTCCCTATCAAGCCACTGCCAAAAATCTAAGTGGTTGGAAGTTAAAAACTATGCCTTCAAATGCAAAAGGCGTATTTACTAGTGAGTCGCAAACTGTCAACTTTGTATATGTTAAACAAACAGATGATACTAAAAAAGATGATCCAAAATCGAACAACCCTAAACCAAACAATCCAAAACCAGATAAAAATAAACCAGCAATCAAAATCAACGAGAATAATCCTAAAGCAAAACAAACAACTATAACAAAACAAGCAAAATTACCAAAAACAGGTGATAATAAACAAAATAATATTTTGTTCGGAGTAATTGGTACATGTTTTGTTCTTTTAGGCGCATTCGCATTAACGAAAAAAACTAGCTAAAATAGCATCTAACCCCCTCTCGTCGTTCAGATAAGAGGGGGTTTTTATTATAATCATTTTTAAATATACGTTCCTTTTCCGACGAAGGAACCCAATTTAATTTCTTTAATTTTCTACGTATCCTGTTATAATAGAGAATATGATAGTGCCCATGAAAGGAGAACTATATCCTATGGAAGAAATTAGTTACATTGAAGTTGATAAAGCTTTAAAAAAGTTCCGTCCATTTTTAGTTCGTGATGGCGGGGACTATGAGCTTATAGAAGTAACTCCAGATGGTATTGTAAAAATTAAATTACTTGGCGCATGCGAAACTTGCCCCAGTTCTGATATGACTTTAAAGATGGGTATTGAGTTAACTTTAGCTGAAAAAATTATCGGATTCAAAGAAGTTGTACAAGTTTTTTAAAACAAATACTTTAGCGACCAAATGAACGGTCGCTATTTTTGTATCAACATGTTTAGAAATCCTGTAAACGTCTATCATACAATATACATACAGTAATAAGGAGGAAAGAAAAATGGTAGAAAAACAAAGTGCCTTAGAATCGAAAGCGCGCAGTTGGCTAATCGAACGTGGCGTCGAAATTGATGATATTGCTGAACTTGTCTTATTTTTACAGCAAAAATATCATCCTGGATTAGAATTAGATATTTGTCGACAAAATGTAGAGCATGTTCTTCGCAAGCGTGAAGTTCAGAATGCTGTTTTAACGGGTATACAGCTTGATGTAATGGCAGAAAAAGGAGAACTCGTCCAACCATTACAAAATATCATTAGCGCTGATGAAGGGCTTTATGGAGTCGATGAGATTCTTGCTCTATCCATCGTCAATGTCTATGGATCTATCGGTTTCACTAACTATGGTTATATTGATAAAGTAAAGCCTGGAATTCTTGCAAAGCTTAATGAACATGATGGTGTTGCAGTACACACTTTTCTTGATGACATTGTCGGCGCTATTGCGGCTGCAGCAGCAAGTCGTTTAGCTCATAGTTATCATGATGATATTGTCAATTAATTAAAAACCAGTAAAACAAAGAGGTTAGTCCTCCAATTTTACTGGTTTTTCTTCGATTGCTTTCACTTCTACTTGTCGAATCGAATTTTTATTCATCGAACGAACAATAAAACGAAAGCCTTCATATTCTATTTCGTCGCCGGCTTCTAAATCAAAACGTTCCAATAACATCCAACCTGATAACGTATGAACACCAGAGCCCTCAATTGGCACCCCAAGTGCTTCCTCTACATCAAGTAACGGCTCAGAACCTTCGATGATAAAATGATTAAGAGCCACTTTACGAATGCCTTTTGGACCTTTTGCTTCTTCCATATCCCCAACAATAACTTCCATAACATCTTCTAGCGTCACAATTCCTGAAGTCCCGCCGTATTCATCTGTTAGAACGACAAACGGCTCACTTTCTTGTTGCATTTTCACAAGTAACTCTTCTAAAATCATCCCTTCAAATACCTCCAAAACAGGTGTGATGAACGGTTTGATAGATTGTGTTACTATCGTTTCATCTTTTCCAAGTCCTGCCATAACTGCGCTAACTCGAAGCATGCCAATAATATGATCTTTATCCTCATCTTCGGTTACTGGAAAAATATGGTATGTATGTTCAGAAGTTAATTTCAGTAAATCTCGTACAGTTGCGGTTTGATCAATAGCAATCATTGACATCCGTGGTATCATCACTTCTTTTGCTGGTACATCCCCAAGCTTGAAAATATTTTTCATATAGCGAAACTCTTGTGGATTCAAAAGACCTTGCCTATAGCTATCTTCAAAAATAATTTTAAGTTCAGTTGGTGTCATTTGATCAGCGTCAACGGTCTGCTTTACGCCAAATATCCGCGTTATTAAATTTGCCGAATTATTTAAAAGCCAATTCAGTGGAAAAGTTAGACGGTACCAATAAACAAGTGGCCGCGCGATAAATAGAGCCACTTTTTCTGTGCTTTGAATCGTAAATGTTTTCGGGGCAAGTTCGCCGAGTACTACATTTAAAAATGTGATTAAAATAAATGAAACAAAAATTGAAATCGGTTTTTCAACAGATTCCGGGATTGGTAACATTAAAAATAATGGTTCCAACCAGCCACGCATTGTCGCTTCACCAACCCACCCCATAGCCAGTGCAGCGAGCGTATTTCCTAATTGACAAGCAGCCAAATAGTCATTCATGTTAGAAGTTACTTTTTGAACATATTTTGCTCGTGGATTATCCGAGGCTACTAGTTGCAAGACAGTCGGTTTTCGAATTGCGACTATGGCAAATTCACTTGCCACGAAAAAAGCAGTTGCAGCAATTAAAAAGATGACAAAAAAATCATTAAATACGTCCACGCTGTATCCCCCTTATCCACATTCTATACCCTTTTTTAGCGATTGAACCACAAGTCAGCAACTGCTTCACCGTCTATAATTTCACCTGTTTTCTTGAAACCATATTTTGCATAAAATTTTTCTGCTACAAGATTATCTGGTTCATAAGATAAGCGTAGTCGAGCGGGCTTTTCAGGTAGATTTTTCACCATTTCAATAATTTGCTCTAAAGCATCTCCCCCGTAGCCTTTACCTTGATGTTCTTTCCCTGTCATAAAGCGTACTAGCCAAAACTCTCCATCATCCGTATCCAGACCATACATGGCATAACCAACCGGCATATTATCGGCGTAAATCACAACAGAATGATACGTTTCTTCAAAACTTGCTTCGATAATCGAGTACCAATTTTCTGCTACAAATGTTTTTTGGTGCGGATGTACTTGCAGTTTAGCCGTTTCGTGAAAATTGTCTTTTGTTAATTTTTGAATTGAAACCATTTTTCTAACCTCCTATTGATGAAAAAAAGAGCAGAAAAATTCCGCTCTTCTAGTTAAATTTCCAATCAGTTAGCTTTGTTACAGCGTAGGTTGGTTGAATTTCCTTTGTTTTTAAGGCTTCTTTTGATGTAAAGCCAGTGTGGACAATGAGTGTGTCCATACCATAATTAATCCCAGCCATAATGTCTGTTTCGTAGTTGTCGCCAACCATGATTGCTTCGTCTTTTTGAACGCCAAGCTTAGTGAGCGCTTGTTCCATAATGATTGATTCTGGTTTCCCGATAAAAATAGGCGCAGTCTCAGTAGCAACAGAAACAACCGAGGTAATCGAACCATTTCCTGGAAGCAAACCACGTTCAGTTGGAATTGCCGCATCACCATTAGTTGAAATAAACATTGCGCCACTTCTAACAGCAAGGGCTGCTTTGGCAAATTTTTCATAATCTACTTCGCGGTCAAGACCAACAACAACAAAATCTGGATTACTAGAAGTTATTTCAAATCCATTATCAGTTAGTTCTTGTTTTATTCCACGTTCACCGATAACATAAACCGTTTTTTCGCGTTTTTGTTCGAGCATGTACTGGACAGTGGCTTGTGAAGTTGTAAAAACATCGTCGCTTACAGCCTGAATTCCCATTCCACTTAAATGTTCTGCTACTTGACCGGCGGTTTTTGTTGAATTATTCGTTACAAATAAATAAGGAATTCCCGCACGTTTTAAGTTTTCAATAAAAATGATTGCTTCTGGAATAACTTCTGCTCCGCGATACATCGTGCCGTCTAAATCAATTAAATACGCTTTATACTCTTTCAATTTCTAATTACCTCTTTTACTATTTTACTTTTTTAATGACAAAATATGCACAACCAAAGTTGCAATATTCATAAATATATTCTTTTAAGGTACTAATTTTGTTATCGTAAGCAGCTTTGCGGTTGTCATCTTCAAAAAAACCTTTGAGTCTCAGCTGATCGTAACCCCAATCGCCTACTATATAATCATATCGCCCAAGAATATCACTAAAACGTTCATTTAACTTTTCCTCATCAAAGGCGTCACGATAATTGGCGATAATCTCATAATTTAAATCTTGAATCGTAATCGTCACTTGTCTTCCTCCTGTCCATACATTTTTTTGAGTTTCCATTTTAAAATATCTCGAAGTAATTCTGGTGTATATACTTCTTTTCGTTTAATTTGCTTCACTATCGGAAAAAATGGTGCGAATACAAACGTATCATGTGTCGCAATCCGGTATTCCCGCGTTTTATCAATTGGTTTATTATCAAAAAGTGCCACTTGTTTCTCCAAGTCAAAATCTGCTCGGTCCATCAAAACAGTGCCAAAATACTCGCCTCGAAAGCCAAAGCCTCTCAGTGGAATATCTTGCAGTTCCGCTTTCTTTCGGTAAATCCCGTCAATGAGTATTTCGAGTTCCTCACCAGACATGGTTAAGGCAATAGCGTTTAGAGGATGAGGTAACATTTGGTGAATATCAAAATCCGTCACAATCCCTGCTTCAAAGTCTGTCATAAAAATACCCGCATTCATCACAAAAGTTTCAGCACCAGTCCATTCACAAACCGCCGCATTTAAAATCTGCGCAATTTCCGAGTCATCAAACCAATTATGCGCTAACTTTCCGGGAATCGCAACTACTTTTTCAGAGAGTTCTGCGCGCCCTTTATCGAAAAAACCTTGAATTTCCCTAGCTTCATTCGGAGCAGCTGGCAAATCTTCTGTTTTAAAAGTCATGGCAGTTTTAGAAAGTATCTGATTTTTTTCATCTAGCTCAATATCCACTTTTCCGATATATTCGCCCCATCTTCCCGCAGCCGCAAGTAAAGCATTCCCTTCTACTTTCCCAGTTTCAAGTAAATGGTGCGTATGTCCGCCCAAAATCACGTCTATTTCTGGAATTTCGAGTGCAATGCGTTCATCACTCGGCAAACCTAGATGACTGAGTAAAATAACTAAATCCGTACCTTCTTCCAATCCAGCAACTTGTTTTTGAATCGAGCTAATTGGTTCTTCAATCCCCCAGCCCATTTCCTCGTAATATTCCCGAAATGGCGCGGTCGCACCAATAATAGCTATTTTCACTTGATCTATTTCCTTATAAACAATTGATTTCACCCAATCTGGTTGTTTGATTCGTTCTTTATCTGCGTAAAAATTACAGCAAACGACAGGAAAAGTCGCATGCTCATATAAATTCTCTAAATCTTCATGTGCCAATGTCGTTCCTTCATTATTACCAAAAGTCACCGCATCATACGGCAGTTGATTAAGTAAGTCCGTATTCGCAAGCCCGTTCGTTCCTTCTGTAAGCGGATGAACCCGGTCTAAAAAATCCCCAATATCAAAAAAGAGGGCCGATTTATTTTCTTTATTTGCAGCGGTTCTTTTCTCTTTTAAAAAGTTGAAAATTCGTGGCCATTTTTCTAAGTGACTATGAATGTCATTTGTATGCCATAAAGTTAAACGTTTCTTCACAATCCATCCACTCCTCACATATAACTATTGTAGCTCAAAATAGTTTTTTTTACACGCACTAGGACTGGATGAATTCTTCCCTGTTCATTTTGTGTTATGATAGGATATATTGTTTTAAAGGGAAGTGATTTTTTTGGATATTACGCAAACAGTCGAAATTCTTTTAATCTCTGTTTTTGCAGGGGTTGTAGGCTCTTTGCTCGGGCTTGGTGGTGGAATAATTGTTACTCCAGCCTTGACACTTATTTTCGGGATTGATATCCAGTACGCGATTGGAGCTAGTATTATTTCCGTTATCGCAACTAGTAGCGGCTCTGCAATCGCTTATATCAAAGATGGCATTACAAACCTCCGTGTTGGAATGTTTCTCGAAATTGCAACTACAATCGGGGCAATAACCGGGGCTTTTGTCAGTGGACTGCTCTCGGCCACAGCTCTCTACATCATCTTCGGACTTTTACTTCTTTATTCAGCTTTTAACATGATCAAAAAAGTCGGTTCAGAATTCCCGACCAATGTGAAACCTGACCCACTCGCAACAAAATTAAACTTACATGATTCTTATTATGATAAATCTTTACGCCAGACAGTTGATTATCAAGTTGCAAACGTTCCTGCTGGTTTCGGCGTAATGTATGGTGCAGGTATTGCTAGTGGCTTGCTTGGAATCGGTAGTGGCGCATTTAAAGTCATGGCACTTGATGTCTTTATGAAAATGCCGCTAAAAGTTAGTAGCGCTACGAGTAATTTAATGATGGGCGTAACCGCGGCTGCCAGTGCGACTGTTTATCTGTTCCAAGGTGACATTCAGCCCGCTATTGCAGCACCAGTTGCTATTGGGGTACTTGTCGGCGCAACACTTGGAACGCGCATCATGCAACGCCTAAAAAGCAAAGTCATTCGGATTATTTTTATTCCCGTCATTTTATATGTTGCATTCCAAATGATTTTAGAAGGATTGGGGTGGATTTAAATGGCAGAGAAAAAAGAAGAAATGTACCGTGTGGAGTTGATTGTTAGCGCACTGCTACGAATCGGTGTTGTTCTCAGTGCGATTATTATCATTTTTGGACTCATTATGCTATTTATTACCGGCGAAAGTGGCTATCCTGGGGAAACTTACCCGACCTCACTTACAGCGATTTTCAGTGGGTTAGGAACGCTTAAACCATATGCAATTATGATGTTCGGTCTCTTTTGCTTGATTTTAACGCCAGTCCTTCGTGTCGTTGTATCATTGTTTACTTTTTTGAAGGAAAAAGATTACTTATATGTTGGAGTTACTGGGATTGTACTTATTATTTTGGTTATTAGCTTTTTAATTGGAATTAAGGCATAAAAAAGATGGCGCAACCTACGCGCCATCTTTTTTATTCTGAAAATAAATCCATTTGCATGGGTGCCAAACCTTGGAATTCGACTTGAAGTGCTTTTTGTAAATGTTTCGCATTATCAGCCGCATCCCCGCCACTGTTGTTATTAAAAATCACGACTACTTCTTTGGAAAGTTTCTGTAAATGTTCCACATATTTAGCCCATTCATTAATTTCTTCTTCGTTATAACGGTAAAGTGTACGAACCTCACGCCATTCAGGGCTGCTCGCTTTCATCCAACCATACTGATTACGACCATGAAGCCTTACGAGTGTCATCTCTCTATTTGTCTCACGAAGTACAATCGGCACACTGCCAGAACCAACTTGCGGCTCATCAACAACTGTATGAATAAATCCTAATTCCCGCAGTAAATCTAACGTTTTTTCTGTATTCTGATCACTATACCAAGAGTTATTACGAAATTCAATTGCTACAGGCAAATCACCCATTTTCGAGGCAATAAATTTTAAATAAGTCACATTTTCTTTCGTACAATGAAAATATGGTGGAAATTGGAATAAAATAGCCTGTAGTTTCCCTGTTTCACTTATCGGTGCAATCATATCCATATAAGCCGTGTACATCGCATTTTCACTATCAAAATACTGCGACCATTCCTTATGTTTTGTCATCGCCGAAAAAGCCTTAATCACAAAACGAAAATCATCCGGAGTTTGCGCCGCCCAGTTTGCCGTTGTTCGCGGAGAAGGAATCGCATAAAAACTCGTATCGACTTCTACCACTGGGAAATGTGCCGCATAATCAGCCAACGTTAATTTTTTTGACTGTAACAATGAATCATGATCACTCCATCCAGTTAACCCGATTGTAATCATTAACCGCCACCCTCTCTATCGTTTTTGATTTATGTTTATTATAACGCAAAAAGGAAGGAGAATCTTTTAATTTGGTTGTTGCTTTTACTTCAAAATAACAGAAAAACTCCAACTATCTATCAGTTGAAGTTTTTATCATATATTACCAATCGCGCTCTCTAAGTGCTTCTTCAATATCAATATCTATCTTATAATACGCTAAAATCAAGCTTACTGTCTCCGCAATCGAATCCCTTGCGCCTGTTTCTAATTCACTATCATTTTCAAAAAACTCATCTTGCAGGTCATTAATTGCTAATGTCATTTCGTCCAACTTACCTTGAATCGCTTCTGTGTCATGATTCCCTTGTTCTAAAAATTGAACCGTATCTAAAATATATTGCTTAATTTTATCCACTAGAAACGGTGGGAAAAATGAATCTTGATACATTCCCTCTAAGTATTTGATTTCTGCCATAATTATCAGTCCTTTACTAAGTTGTTGGAACCATTATAGCATTACTTTTATGAAAAACAAACCTTAATTATAATCTAGCATTTTTATTAGTTAAAGTAATTCTAAAGCAGATTAAAAACCCAATAAGCCTTTAGATAGTGACTCCTAATTTCATTTTTCCCATAATCTTTTTTTGTATGACTTTATTTTAGAACTCTTGTTATATAGCTCTATAAATAGCAAACTAATACTTTATTTCTATATTAATAAAGGCCTTTATAAAATAGTACCTTTACTCAAGGTGATACAGTATAATTGTTATAAATAAAGTTAAAATTATAAGACAAGAAAAGGGGATTACTCAAAATGAATTAGCTCATTCATTAGATGTTTCCCGCCAAACAATTCACGCCATTGAAAAAGGCAAATACAATCCTAGCCTAAAACTTAGTTTAAAAATGGCTACACTTTTCGATTTGCCTGTTGAAGAAATTTTTAACTTGGAAGGAGAATAAAAATGAGAAAATATTCTGTTAAAAAATTTCTTATTGTATTCGTTTCAATGATAGCTGCTATTTTATTATTTTCTGTTATAACTGATAAAGAACCGTTTCTAGACAATCCTCTAAACTTAATTATTGCTGTTTTAATAGCAGCAACTGCTTACATAATTACTGGTCTTTTTATCCCTAAAGAAAAGTTAGTGAAAGAAATGAAAGAAGAAAAAATAAAAGCAGATGAAAGATATTTGTTTAATAAAGGAAAAATTTCTTATTTTGCTTTATTATTACTAGCTAGTTTAACTCCATTTTTGTTGGCTTTTTTAGACTATAGAAACATATCATCTAATTAAATAGTTGTTCCAACAAATCATGTTGTTTTCTTTATTAAATGGCTCAGTTAACACGACAAACGCAAGAAAATTCTTTGGGTATTTAGTTGAAAAATGGAGTCCTTGTGCTTAGAGGTAATACTGAAAAACGAATATTTTTATTGCTTATCTTCTAAAATAATAATTTACTTAGAGTTTGAAGCGTTCGCACTTTTGTTGTGCCACGTTACAGGTTTTTCTAGACTAAAAAAGTTAATTAGCTTAGAATAGATATAAAGAATCTCCATTTTGAATTCTGGATGATTTTTTAGTTTAAACAATAACAACTTAGAAGGAGGATTTTTATTATGAATGAAGATTTGGAAAAGAAATTGGAGCCTTTCTTTTGGATAGAGTATAAAGGGGGCGTTTCGCTGGGTCTTAGTGCAGGTAGCTTTAAGAAAGAGATTTTTGACACTCGCAAAGATGAAGGTTTTGAGGGTAACGGTTATGACTGGGGTTCTCTAGCTCGGGTTTTCCTGAACGAAAAGATGCCAGAATTGAAAGGCGAAATTAATCTTGATCCAGAAGCTGAAATGTTTTCTGCCTATTCCAAAAATGCTATGGCTTTGCAAAAGTTTGCTCTTGGATTTCGTGCAATGTGCGATGATGATGAGATGATGAGTAATTTATTCTCTCAAGTCGAAATTGACTAACATGTGTAGGATAACCTTAATGTTTTAAATGGTTCAAAATTTTATTTTCCCTCGAAAAAGTATTTTTCACTTGGGTTACTAATAAATATGACTTAACAGAATAATTCAATTAAATATTTTATAAAAAAAGAAGAGGACTTTTTAGCTCAGAACAATTAGAGACTAAGTCCTCTTTTCTATAATCAGGAACATATAAGCAATTCGAGAACAAATTTAGTTTTTTCTTATGTACTTCCATCAAACAAAAACAACTAATATAGTCCCCCTTTAGATATCAGCAAAAAAGAAGAAGACGAACAAAGCTAGTTCGCCTTCTATAATTATTTATTAACCAATCGAGCCTTCCATTTCAAACTTAATCAAACGGTTCATCTCAACGGCATATTCCATTGGTAATTCTTTCGTAAATGGTTCAATGAAGCCCATAACGATCATTTCTGTCGCTTCTTCTTCGCTTAAACCACGGCTCATTAGATAGAAAAGTTGTTCCTCGGATACTTTGGAAACTTTGGCTTCATGTTCTAATGAGATGTTGCTATTTAGGATTTCATTATATGGGATGGTGTCAGATGTCGACAGGTTATCCATAATGAGCGTATCACATTCGATATTCGAACGTGCACCATCTGCATTACGACCAAAATGAACAATTCCGCGGTAGGTTACGTTTCCGCCTTGTTTCGAGATCGACTTCGACACAATCGTAGAGGACGTATTAGGCGCATAGTGCATCATTTTTGCTCCTGCGTCTTGACGTTGGCCTTTACCAGCAATCGCGATAGAAAGGGTCGTTCCGCGCGCTCCTTCGCCACGTAAGTGTACAGCTGGATATTTCATTGTTAATTTCGAACCAATGTTACCATCAATCCATTCCATTGTCGCATTTTCTTCACAGAAAGTACGTTTTGTTACTAGGTTATAAACGTTATTTGCCCAGTTTTGGATGGTTGTGTAACGGCAGTAAGCGCCTGGTTTTACAATGATTTCCACGACAGCTGAGTGAAGGGAATTTGTTGTATAAACGGGAGCAGTACAGCCTTCTACGTAGTTTACGCTGGCATTTTCGTCCACAATAATTAGCGTCCGTTCAAATTGCCCCATGTTTTCCGAGTTAATGCGGAAGTATGCTTGAAGCGGCGTATCGACTTTGATACCTGGTGGTACGTAGATGAATGAGCCACCTGACCAAACAGCCGAGTTTAGCGCAGCGAATTTGTTGTCGCTTGGTGGAATTACTTTTGCGAAGTATTCTTTAAAAATATCTTCGTTTTCTTTTAAAGCGGAATCGGTATCTTTGAAGACAATCCCTAAATCTTCTAGGTCTTGCTTCATATTGTGATAAACTACTTCGGATTCATACTGCGCAGATGCTCCAGCCAAATATTTTTGTTCGGCTTCAGGAATACCTAATTTATCAAAAGTACGTTTAATTTCTTCGGGAACTTCATCCCAAGAGCGCACTGTTTGTTCGGACGGTTTCACATAGTAAGTGATGTCTTCAAATTTCAGTTCTGATAGGTCGCCACCCCAAGTCGGCATTGGCATTTTATAAAATTGCTCTAAAGACTTCAAACGGAATTCTAACATCCATTCAGGTTCATCTTTAATATTCGAAATTTCTCTTACTACTTTTTCTGTTAATCCGCGTTCTGTACGGAACACAGAGGTATCTTTGTCATGGAATCCATATTGGTATTCGCCAATTTCTGGAATTTCAGTCATGTCGTATCCTCCTTTTCACTACTTATTTTGTTCCTTCTTTTTCAAAAATCGCTCTCTCCATTGCTTTCCATGAAAGAGTCGCACATTTGATTCTTGCTGGGAATTTCGCAACTCCAGCAAGCGCCTCGACATCACCGTACTCATCAATCGTTTCATGGTCGTGACCTTGAACCATTTCTGAAAATTCACGGGACATTTTTAATGCTTCTTTTTCCGTTTTCCCAATAATGCTTTGCGTCATCATCGAAGCAGAGGCCATTGAAATCGAACAGCCGCTACCAGTGAATTTTGCCGCAACGATTTTGTCATCATCCATTTTTAAATGAAGATGAATTTGATCACCGCATGTTGGGTTGTTGAGGTCGATTGTTACATCGCTATCTGGGAGTTCTCCATTATTGCGCGGATTTTTATAGTGATCCATAATGACTTGTCTATAAAGCTGATCTAATTTCCGGCTTGTCATAATCCAAAATACTCCTTTGTTAACTTGAGGCCATCTATAAGCGCATCAATTTCTTCTTTTGTATTATAAATATAAAAGCTTGCGCGGGCTGTAGAAGAGACGTCTAGCCATTTCATCAACGGTTGTGCACAGTGATGACCAGCTCGAATTGCAATTCCGTCTTCATCCAAAATGGTCGCAATATCATGTGGGTGAGCGCCTTCTAAATTAAAAGTCACTAAACCACAACGTTTACTCGCATCTTTTGGTCCATAAATGGTAATGCCATCGATTTTGCTCATTTCTTCTATCGCGTAGCCGACTAATTCTTGTTCATGTGCGTGAATATTTGCGAGTCCGACTTCTGCCAAATAATCAATGGCCGCACCTAGCGCAATCGCTCCGCCAATAATTGGTGTTCCGGCTTCAAATTTCCAAGGCAGTTCTTTCCAAGTGGAATCGTATAATTCAACAAAATCAATCATTTCTCCGCCAAATTCGGTCGGTTCCATCGCATCTAACAATTCACGTTTTCCATATAAAGCGCCAATACCAGTAGGAGCCATCATTTTATGCCCAGAAAAAGCATAGAAATCAGCGTCCAAATCTACGACATTTACTTCCATATGCGGCACAGCTTGCGCACCGTCAACGAGAATCACTGCTCCAAATTTATGGGCAATTGCTGCGATTTCTCTAATTGGCGTGATTGTCCCAAGAACATTAGAAACATGAGCCAGCGCAACGATTTTTGTTTTTTCGCTAATCGTTTTTTGGGCTTGTTCCACAGAAATCGTACCATCTTCTTCTAGCTCGATATATTTCAAAACCGCGCCCTTACGTTTAGCCAGTTGTTGCCACGGAATCAAATTAGAATGATGCTCTAAATAAGAAATAACTATCTCATCGCCAGCTTCAATATTTGCTTCCGCGTAACTATCTACAACTAAATTAATCGCTGAAGTAGTACCTCTTGTGAAAATTATTTCGGCTACCTCGCGGGCATGAATAAACTTGGCTACCTTAACACGAGCTGATTCATAAGCATCTGTTGCTCTTGCCGCAAGTGTATGCACACCACGGTGGACATTGGCATTATCAAATTCATAGTAATGTGTTAATGCTTCGATAACTTGTTTTGGCTTTTGTGAAGTGGCAGCATTATCTAAATAAGCTAGCGGTTTCTCATTTATTTCTTGGTCTAAAATTGGGAAATCCGCCCGAATTTTTTGGATATCAATCATTTAGCGCACTTTCCCTTCGATTACTTCACGAAGCATCGTTTTTACACTTTCGATTGGTAATTGACGAACAACTGGATCTAAGAAGCCATGGATGACAAGTCTTTCTGCTTCTTTTTGAGAAATCCCGCGACTCATCAAATAGAATAATTGTAACGGGTCAACGCGCCCAACAGAAGCTGCATGACCAGCAACTACATCATTTTCATCAATTAATAAAATTGGGTTCGCATCTCCGCGCGCTTCCGGACTAAGCATGAGTACACGTGATTCTTGTTGTGCATCTGACTTCGAAGCGCCATGTTTGATATGGCCAATTCCGTTAAAAATAGTTGTTGCTCTTTCTTTCATAACACCATGGGATAGAATAGTACCATTCGAAGCTTTACCATAATGCGTCACACGTGTTGTTACGTTTTGTGTTTGCTTACCACGTCCAACTGTCACTGTTTTCACATCAGCGGAAGAGCCATCACCCATTAGGTTTGTTACATTCTCATTAATGGTATCGCCATCATTCATTAGACCAAGTGCCCATTCAATCTGACTATCAGTTCCAATGTGTCCACGACGGTTTACATATGTCGTAACATCACTTGCAAGATTGTCTACACCACCAAACGTAATACGCGCATTTTTCTCAGCGATTACTTCTTCAACGATGCTCACAATTCCTTTAGGTTTGTTATCAACCGTTACATAATTTTCCACGTAAGTTACTGCACTGTTATCATCTGCTACAAGTAAAACGTGGTTAACAAGTGGAGATTCCGCTTTGTCTTGTACAAAAACAGCTTGAATTGGTGATTTCACTTCCACATTTTTAGGAACGTAAAGGAAAATCCCACCATTCACTAACGCCGCATGAAAAGCAGTCAACTTATGTTCGTTCACTTGGACAGCATCTTTCATGAAGTATTTTTTCACCAGTTCAGGATGATTTTTCACAGCGGAAATAATATCTGTGAAAATAACACCTTGATCAACTAATTCTTGCTGTAACTGAAGTCTGGCAGGTCTTTCATCCATTTGAACGTAAAAATTGGCTTCTTTATTATCTAAATCAACTAAATTCGCTACTTTTTCTGGTAAAGTTTCATTCGTTACGCCTTCTTTAAAAGGTAAAAACGTCTCAAACTTTGTGAAATTCCAGCGAGTAATTTTTGTTTTATCCACAAAAGGCAAGTCCAGTTCCCCGTAAGCTTTAAAAGCATTGCGACGGATATCTAAAAACCAATCCGGTTCATTCGCACTACTTGAAAAAGCGTGGATAAAATCATCTTTAATTGTCATATTTTGTGCCATGATTTTAACCTCACTTCCTTATTGTTGGTCTACTGCTTCTTCTTCCTCAAGTTCGATTCCAAGTTCTTGTTTAATCCAGTCATAACCTTCTGCTTCTAACCGTTTCGCAAGCTCAGGTCCGCCTTCTTTCACGACTTTACCTTGCATCATTACGTGAACAAAATCTGGTGTAATGTAGTTAAGTAAACGTTGGTAATGGGTAATGATTAAGCAACCGAATCCTTCGCCGCGCATTTCATTTACACCTTTAGAGACAACTTTAAGCGCATCAATATCAAGACCGGAGTCAATTTCATCTAAAATCGCTAATTTTGGCTCAATCATTAGTAATTGAAGAATTTCATTACGCTTTTTCTCTCCGCCTGAAAATCCTTCATTTAAATAACGTTCTGCCATTTCTTCATCCATATCTAAAATATCCATTTTTGCGTCTAATTTACGGATAAATTGCATTACGGGGATTTCATCGCCTTCTTCGCGTCGGCTGTTAATTGCAGCACGAATGAATTCCGCATTTGTAACACCACTAATTTCACTTGGATATTGCATCGCTAAGAAAAGACCAGCTCGAGCGCGTTCGTCCACTTCCATTTCGAGTACATCTTCTCCGTCAAGCGTGATAGTTCCTTGTGTTACTTCATATTTTGGATGCCCCATAATAGCTGAGGACAACGTAGATTTACCTGTTCCATTTGGTCCCATGATAGCATGGATTTCGCCAGTTGAAATTTCCAGGTTAACACCTTTCAAAATTTCTTTTCCTTCTATTTCAACATGTAAATCTTGAATCTTTAAAGTTGCCATAAAAAAAGTCCTCCCTAATGTAAAATTTGCATAATCCTAGTTTAGTATAATTCTAATCTGATTACAACTATAAAAACCAGTACTCTTCGCATTCTCCCCTTCATTCTACTATTAATAGCCGTTTTTTTCCAGTTTTCGTGTATTATCATTATTTCCTTTTTATTTGAGAATCATCATCATAAATATAATTGCGCTCTACACCAATACTAGACAGTCCTTTTTTCATTTTAAAAAAGGGATTGTATATCTTATTTAGTTATGGTATTGTTGTAACGTAACAAAATTGCAACATAATAACTTTTTTGTAATAAACGATTATTTTTTGAAGGAGAATATTAATATGAAGAAAGCAATAATGGCTGTGACCATCTTTGTATTGCTTCTAGCTACTTTATCTGGGTGTAGTTCCCCTAAGTCCGACTTCACTGCCGCCTTGAAAAAAACTGCTGAAAATCAACAATATACAACTAATGTGAAATTCCAAGTAAACAATCTTTCAGACAACTATATAAAGAAACTTGGTTCAGATATAAATTTAAATCAACTAAAAAAATCGAACATCCAATATAAAATTTCTGTAGATAATGATTCTTCCACTTCTTATAGTGAATTTTCCCTTCACTGGGCTGATGAACAACCACTTGATTTAACGTTACATGTCCTTCAAAACAGTGATGATGGAAAAGCTTATATCCCTGTATCAGATATCTATGATGCTTCTGATAGCATTTCTAATTTGTTACCCGATGTAGGTGCAAAGATTTTTAACCAAGTGCTCGATCAGAACAAAGATCTAGAGTCCAAGTATTTAAATCTATTCGAAACAATCCAGAACTTTTCCAACCAAGCGATTGACAGCGAAACCGTTGATCGACAAGCTGAAGAGCTGAAAAAAATTGAAGAAGTTAGTGGTATCGCGATTTATGATTATTTAAACGATTTAGATGATAAACATTTTAAAGCAAAAGATAACGGGGACATTATTCTCACTTTAGGCAAAACGGAAATCAGTGGTCTTGTTAATGAAGTTTTAACAACACTTGATGACAATGGAAATATCATTACCCTTATTTCAGAAATTGATGGTATTACGCAAAAACAAGCGCAAACAAAATGGAACACACAACAAAAAAATATTCGCTCTTCTTTAAAGAGCCTGACATCAAAAAAAGAACAACGCCTAGATTTTAAACTCACTGTAACACCTGACAATACTAAAGGTTTTAGTAAAGCCATTATTACAACTAATTTTGAAGATACAAAAACAAAAGACTTAATGGAGTTCACAACAACCATTGATATGTTAGATTACGAAAAAGTCCCTTCCATGCCAGAAGGAAAAGAAATTGTTTCTAAAAAAGAACTTGATAAAGCTATTTCTGACGGTCTTAAATTATATTTAAGCAGCGCACAGTAATAAAAAACCCCTTTTACCGAAATGGTAAAAGGGGTTTTGATGTTTATTTATCAACTGGAACAACTGCGCCGTCCCATTCTTTCGTAATATAATCTTGAATTTCTTTTGAATGCAGTACTTTTACTAATTCTTTAATATTTTTGTCATCTTTTTTCTTCTCTGTTGTTACAACGATATTTGCGTAAGGAGAATCTTTACTTTCAATCGCAATAGCATCTTTAGAAGGATTTAAGCCTTGGTCTACAACAAAGTTAGAATTAATAGCTACAACATCGCCTTCTTCGTTATTATATGCAGTCATCAAGTATGCTGGGTCAAAATCATATTTGAATTTCAAGTTTTTCGGATTATCTTTAATATCATCAAATGTAGCATCTTGTGGTTTCACACCATCTTTAAGTGTCAAAAGCCCATTATCTACAAAAATACCAATGACACGAGGCCAGTCAGATTTTGAGTTAGAAAGCAATACTTGCGCGCCGTCTTTTAAGTCTTTAATATCTTTTACTTTTTTAGAATAGATGCCCATTGGTTCAATATGGATTGCTCCAACATCCGCAAATTTGTAGCCTTTTTCTTTTTCTTCTAATTCAAGATATGGTTTATGTTGGAAGTAGTTAGCATCTAAATCGCCTTCTTCTAGGGCTTTATTAGGCATAACATAATCTGTATATTTAACGATTTCTAGGTTAATTCCTTTTTCTTTCAAAATCGGTTTTGCTTGTTCTAAAATTTGAGCATGCGGCGTGTTCGATGCACCCACTACCAATTTTTTATCGTCTTTGTTAGATGAAGCTTTATCTGAGGAGCCACCGCAAGCTGTAAGTACTAAAACTAAACTTAATGTGAAAATGAAACCAATAACCTTTTTCATGAAATTCTCTCCTTTTTTTGCGGGGATTCCGCGTTTTTTTATATAAATTTCTTCATATACATTGGTTAGCGTTTGTCGGTTCGTTTTGTTAAGAAGTCGCCGATAAACTGGAAAATAAAGACGATAATTAAGATAATAATCGTTGACAGAACCGTTACATCAGGTTGTCCACGTTGGAAACCTTCCAGATAAGCGGCATTTCCGAGACCTCCTGCGCCAATGACACCTGCCATCGCGGTGAAACCAACGAGGGAAATTGCTGTCACTGTAATACCAGAAATAATCGCTGGCAAGGCTTCTGGGATAAGAACTTTACCAATAATAGTAAACATATTCGCACCCATTGATTTAGCTGCTTCGATAACCCCTTTATCTACTTCGCGAAAAGCAATTTCTACCATTCGTCCATAAAAGGGAGCAGCGGAGATAATTAAGGCAGGAAGTGCTGCTTTTGGTCCAATTACTGTTCCAACAAGTGATTTTGTCATTGGTAAAAGTAATACGATTAATATAATAAATGGAATAGAACGGAACACATTGACTAAGATTGCTGTTATCCAGTAAAGAATTCGTGCTCCAGCATGTTTTTTGTTGTTTGTTAAAAATAATAGTAATCCTAACACAATCCCTAGTAAGAAAACTGCAAAGAGTGATATAAGTGTCATATAAAGTGTTTCCTGTGTGGCTGTCCACATTATTTGAAAATCTACATTTGGAAATAATTCTTGTAATTTATTCATCGTTCTAACACTTCCGTTTCTACTTTAAGTTGACGTAGCTGTGTTAGACTCGCATTTATCGCATCTTCTGCACCTAAAACTTGAACATAAAGCGTTCCATATGCACCATTTTGCGTTTGCGTTAAATTCCCATGAAGTACATTTAGCATAACATCATTTTCTTTCGCGACTTGAGATATGACTGGTTGGGTTGCATTTTCACTCATGAAGAGTAACTTAACTATTTTACCTTCTGCGTAATTGTCGAGTAAAAGATGGATTAGTTCTTCGGTTTCATCCGAATCAGTCACTTGACGAACAAAACGTTGTGTTACTTTTTCTTGAGGATGGCGGAAAACATCTAACACATTACCAAGTTCGACAACTTTTCCGTTTTCCATTACTGCCACACGATTACAGATTTTCCGGATAACGTGCATTTCATGGGTGATAACGATGATTGTTAAGTTGAGACGTTTATTGATATCTAGTAGTAATTCTAAAACTTCATCGGTTGTTTGTGGATCTAGCGCAGAGGTCGCTTCATCACAAAGCAATACTTTTGGATTGTTTGCGAGAGCTCTTGCAATACCAACACGTTGTTTTTGACCACCACTTAGTTCAGCAGGATAGGCATTTTCTTTCCCTTCTAAACCAACGAGTCGAATGAGCTCATTAACACGAAAACGCCTTTTTTCTCCACGTACGCCGGCGATTTCTAGTGGAAATGCGATATTTTCTGCAACAGTTCTCGACCATAATAAATTAAAATGTTGAAAAATCATTCCAATTTGTTGACGAGCTTTTCTAAGTTTTCCACCGCGAATCTGGCTAATAAGTAAATTATCTACTTCGACAGATCCCTCAGTTGGCAGTTCCAAGCCATTAAACATTCGAATCAGCGTACTCTTGCCTGCTCCAGAATAACCCACAACCCCAAAAATCTCGCCTTGTTCAATTTCTAAGTCAACATGGTCGACTGCGAGAACTTTATTATTTCTAGACGCATATTCTTTTACGACGTTCTGTAACGTAATCATCTCTATCACCTTTTCTACATTCTAATATACAAAAAAGCCTTTCTGCTCATGAGCAGAAAGGCAGCATTTTTTCAAATAGGCTAACTTCCTTCTCATCTTTCAGAACAAATAGTTGTTCTGCATGACTTAGCACCTTAAACACATAATCACTTATTGTTTAGGTTGCTGGGTTTCATAGGGCATTTCCCTCCACCACTCTGGATAAGATTTCTACATATTATTATATCACTTCATTTGTGACTATAGTGACGTTTCTTGTTTTTTCATATTACCTTTTCCGGTACACTTTGTCAATATTTTTTTCTTTTATACTAATTTATTTGTAATTTATCTCACTGATGATGTTTAAATTACCCAAATCTTGTTGATCAACTGTTTGAGAGGCTATTTTAATTTGGGCCCTATTTTGATATTTGAACTCACTATTATTTACTTGAGCTATATACATAAATATCGCAATAACCGTGATACAAGCAACAACAATTAAAACAATTTGTTTTTTCATTTTTCTCTCCTCCGTAATTTACATTCTACTGAAAGAACATAAATCACGCGGAAAGAAACATTTAAGAATTGTTAAAGATTAAATTAGTGGTAATTTGACAATAAAGCTCGTTTTACGATTTTTACTTTCAGCTGTTACTATACCGCCATGTTTTTCGACGATAGACTTAGCTATAGCCAGCCCCAGACCAGTTCCAGTTGTTGTTCGATTTTTATCTACTTTGTAAAAACGTTCGAATAAATAAGGTAAATCAACACTCGGAATTTCTTCTCCATAATTAGTAACCTTCACGATAGCCATATTGCTTTCTTTTATTGCACTGACATCTATCTGCTTATTTCCTTCACCATATCTTAGTGCATTAGAAAATAAATTCTCAAACAAACGCATAATTTGATTGCCATCGCCGCTTATAATTAATTTTTTTGCATCAAAATGTTCTACAATCTTCATATTACGTTCAGCTGCACGACCATCATATTCAGCAACTAATTGATTGAGTAATTCAATAATATCTAGCTCATCTTTTTTGAGTTGATATTCTACACTATCAAGTCTAGTATATGAGAACAAATCATCAATTAATTTATGCAAATGTCGTGCCTTTCCATAAACAAGTTCCGTATAATAACGTAATTCAATCTCATCACGATAACGGTCTTCATGAATATAGCTTAAATATCCTAAAATAGAAGTAAGTGGGGTTCTTAAATCGTGCGAAACATTTGTAATTAAGTCGTTTCGGGCTTGCTGGGCTTGTTCTTCTTGTTGCATTAATTTTTTCTGTCGTTCACGCATACTTTCAATATTCCGCTCTAATTCTTGGATTTCTGGAACAAAACTCTCAGTATCAACGGGCTTCCCATCATTGAGCGCAAAATTAATAGTTCGTAATTGTTTTTTTAATATTTTTTGGCGCATTAAACGGTAGAAAATGGCAAAGAAAATACATGCAATGAAGAAAATAATTAGAAATTTTAATAATAACATCCAAAATGATTCCATTATTCGGGTATATTTATTCGTACCAAATAGCCGAACAATCGTTTGAGTGACTTCTCGTAAAAACAAAGAATCATCTCGAATCGAAATACTCCATAAATAAATTGTTTGTAAGGTAATCAGGGACATAACCCAGGAAATCAACGCAAAAAAGGTCGCTTGCCAAATATTCATCACATGGCTAATTTTTATAAACAACATTTCTAGTTTAGATTTCAATTTTGTATCCTACTCCCCAAATTGTCTTAATGACACTTTCTCCGCCCATAGCATCACGTAATTTATCTCGAAGGTTACTAATGTGTACCATCACTGTTTTACTTGCACCCAGCGCCTTTTCTTGCCAGATTTTTTCAAAAATATACTCGGAACTAAATACTCGACCCGGTTCACTCGCGAGTAAAAATAAAATATCAAATTCAGAAGTGGTTAAGTGCAGCTCTTTTTCACTGACTGTCACCACATGAAGTCCGCGGTCAACTACTATAGGTCCAATAACAACTTTATCCCGGCTCACTGGCTCTGCTTGACTCATTTGTTGCATTCTTCTTAAAATCGCTTTTACTCGCACCGATAGTTCTAATGGATTGAATGGCTTAACCATATAATCGTCCGCACCAGTTAAAAGTCCCATAATTTTGTCATTATCTTCCGCTTTTGCACTAAGCATCAAAATCGGCGTCAAAATGCCACTCTTTCTCATTAAGCGACATACTTCTAACCCATCCATTTCCGGCATCATTATATCTAAAATCACTAAAGTTGGCTGTTTTTCTTGGACTAAACGCCACACTTCTGCACCATCATAAGCTTGATAAATCGTATATCCTTCATTTTGTAAATATAATTTCACTAAGTCCACAATTTCCCTATCATCATCCGCAATTAAAATAGAAGTTGTCATACTCATTGTCCTTTCCATTCTTATTTCTACTATTGTAACACTTTTGAAACAAATCGAATAGAAAGAGCCTTATATCAAATCCGAGTGAGTACGCGTTCCTCTTCTGGCTCTAAGTGAATGAGGACTTCTGCTTTAGCATAAAAGTTCATAATTTCTGCTTCGATTTCATCACAAAGCGAGTGCGCACTCTCGATAGTCATAGAAGAAGATACTACTAAATGAAAGTCGATATATTCTTCCGCACCTGCACGTCTTGAACGAAAATCATGAAATTCAATAAATTTTGTTTGATGGGCTAAAATAATTTGCTTAATAGCCTCTTCCTCATCTGCAGATAAGCGTTTATCCATTAATGGTGGGAAAGATTCTTTTAACAGTTTAAATGCCTCATACATAATATAAAATGCGGTCAAAATCGCAATAACCGGATCTAACCAAAGCCAGCCCGTCATATATACTAAAAACAAACTAAGAGCAATACCGAGAGACGTGAAAACATCTGTATATAAATGTAATGCGTTAGATTTCATTGCAACGGAATTTGCTTTATCAGCAGCTTTTTTGATAATGCGTGACACGATAATATTAATAATAGCGCCAAAAAGCATTACCATAATACCAAGCGCCGGAAAACGAATTTCATGTGGATTAATTAGTTTATTAACTGATTCAACAATAATCCAAATCCCAGCTACAAAAATAAGTAATGTTTCAATAGTACCGGCTATATTCTCCGCTTTTCCATGTCCATATGGATGATCTTCGTCGGCCGGCTGATTAGAAATCCGGATTGAAAAGAAAGTAATGATTGATGCAAATAAGTCCATTGACGAGTGAATCCCTTCCGAAATCACTGCCACTGAACCCGTAAAAAAACCAACAATCAATTTAAGTACAACAATAACAAAATTACTACAAACAGATAAAATAGTAAGATTAGAATGGTTCATAGAAAAAGCCTCCGATAATTATGTTTCACTAAAAATCTCTCTTTATAAAACACTTATTTAACAACTCGAATTATCTTACCACAAGCAGCAGAATTGTGTCTATAGCAATGTTTTTAGCTAAATACATTTCTATATCGGGGATGAAACTTTTTTGCGCAAGGGCAAATTTTAACACAGAAAAAATCCCTGTATTACTCGCTATACAGGAATTCATAAATGGTTGTTGCATCATGTAATTTATAACTCAAATCTACCGGTTGACCGCTTTTAAATTTCACTAACGCTGGCACAGAAGTAATTTCCAAATGTTGAGCAATATCTGGCACATAATTCAAATCTACTTTTGCAACGTCTGGATGAATGCCATCAGCTTCTAACACCACATCTACTAAACGACTCGCTATCTGACAGCTACCACACATCGGCGTAAAAAAGAAAACTACAAAATTTGCGCCGTTTTTTTGTGCCGCTCTTAACGTTTCTTTTTCCCAAATTTCCAAAAAAAACGCCTCCCATCAAAAAAGGCCAGCTTCGGTTATCCCAAGCCGGCCCCTAAAAAAATTAATCTAATCCTTTTTCATAATCATCACTTGATAAAAGGGCTGTTACGTCTGCTTCTTCCACTTCAGTAAGTTTTAAGATCCAACCTGTGTCATATGGATTGCTATTAATTAATTCTGGCTCATCTTCTAAAGTTTCATTAACAGCAACTACTTTACCAGTTACTGGTGCATAAAAATCAGATACCGTTTTAACAGACTCAATGCTGCCAATAGAATCGCCTTTTGTTACAGTGTCCCCTACTTCTGGCAATTCAACAAAAACAATATCCCCTAATTGATCTTGAGCAAAGTCAGTAATACCAATGATATAACTACCATCATCTGCTTTCACCCATTCATGTTCTTCTGTGTACAATAAGTCTTTTGGTAAACTCATTTTTAAAATTCCTCCTTTTTAATGCGAATATCTATCATGACTATTTCCAAGTTGCTTCAAATTCTTCTTCTTTGAAACCAAGCGTCACTTCTTTGCCATTCGTTGTTAGTGGTCGTTTGATAAGCATACCATCTGAAGCAAGTAGTTTATAAGCTTCTTCAGGCGAAAGTGTATCTAGTTTATCTTTTAAGCCAAGTTCCCGATATTTAATGCCACTTGTATTAAAGAAACGACGGATTGGAAGTCCGTTAGCTTCATGCCATTGTTGCAATTCTTCAGCACTCGGGGTTTCAGTCTTAATATCTACTTCGTTAAAATCAACATGCTCATTCTCAAGCCACGCTTTTGCTTTCTTACAGGTGCTACATTTTGGATACCAATAAAAATTAATCATTTTGCCTCTCCCTCCGATTGCATTCTACTACTATCATAGTGCATTTTTTCTGAAAGTACAAATGGCAACCCTTAGAAAAAAACAGAGATTTTGAAAGCGCGTTCATTTCGGATTTTAAAAATACAAAAGCCTATTTTCGACTTTTGTATTTTATTCTTATGAAGCGTGATTTTCCTCTTTTACTTCAAACATAGATTTCTTAAAGTTGAACCTTATTCCAAGCACTAAACCGACTGCCATCATATTACCAAGCAGGGCACTACCACCATAACTGATAAATGGAAGTGGAATACCTGTAATCGGAAGCAAGCCAATATTCATACCAACATTTTCCAGTACGTGGAACATTAACATCATCACAACACCCGTACAAATGTAAGAATAAAATGGCACACCAACATCAAGTGCTACCCGTATGATTTGATAAATTAATAAGAAATAAATGGCTAATAAAATACTAGCTCCGATAAAGCCATAATCGCCAGCAACAATTGTAAAGATAAAATCATTATGGTTTTCTGGTATTGCAATAGCGTCATAACCTGCACCGTTTCCAGAAATCTGACCGGAACCAATTGCCGTAAGCGCGCGTAGCACTTGATATCCGCCACCTTGAGGATCATTTTCTGGATTTATCCAAGTAGTAATCCGTTCAAACTGATATGGTTTGAAACCAAGACTTGTCAACCAGTTTTGATGATAAATAACCATCCAAATAAGTGCAGTCCCAATTGCAGCAATGGAACCAAATAACGGCACAATAATTTTCCAAGTAATCCCTGAAATCAAAATCATACCGGACATGATAGCGATAAAAACAAGCGCTGTTCCTAAATCGGGTTGCATCATAATAAGAATAAGTGGCAACAGGGTAAATAGACCAATTTTCACTAGTAACCATACATCATAACTAAAACGATGAATTTTATAATTACGATTATGATCCCAAATGACTTTTGCTAAAACAACAATTAAGATGACTTTAACAACCTCAGATGGTTGAATATTTCCTAGAAAAGGAATTACAATCCAACTTTTAGCTCCTTTTACTTCTTTACCAAAAAGCAAAACAAATACGAGCAAAAATAGACCAAGTCCATAAAAATAATAAGCCCATTTTGTAAGACGATCATAATCGAGTTGCATAACGACAATAATGGCAAACGTCGAAACGACAAACCACATACCTTGCTTGACAACAAAGTTAGCGTCGTATTGATTATTCGTTAATTGTGCACTATAAATGGACAGTAGACTTATTATCATAAGTAACATCATGGACAATACAATTCCATAATCGATGCGTCCAGCTAGTTTATTTTGTTGATTCATTATTTAATTACTCCTTACTGGTTGGTTTGTTTAAACCTAACGAACGCTTTCTCCCAAACAGTTTAAAAAAGAACATCAAATCTGACCTTCTTTTCCTAAGTTAACTTCTGGTGCATTATATCTGGCTGATAAAACAAGTCCAAGTGCCATAAATGCGCCAAGAAGAGAGCTTCCCCCGTAACTGACAAAAAGTAGTGGAATACCGGTAATTGGCAAAAGACCAATCGTCATCCCGATATTTTCTAAAACATGAAATAAAATCATCGAGCAAACTCCTGTACATATATATGAATAAAAAGGAATACCAATATCTAAAGCTACTCGAATAATTTGGTAAATCAGTAAAAAGTATAACATAATAAGCACGCATCCACCAACAAAACCGAAATTCCCACCAACAATAGAAAAAATGAAATCATTGTGATTTTCTGGAATCGCGATTGCTTGGTTTCCAATACCATTTCCCTGCAACTGACCTGAGCCAATCGCCTGCATGGAACGAAGCAGTTGCATCCCGTCCCCAAGCGGATCCTCTTCCGGCCTTAACCAAGAAGTAATTCGTTTAAATTGATATGGTTTAAATCCTAATTTTTGTAAAAAAGCTGGATTATACATAACCAAATAAATTAAAGTTCCACCAAGTACAGCAACTGAACTAAATACTGGCACTAAAATTTTCCAAGTAACACCACTTATAAAGACCATTCCGATGATAATAGCAACAAATACTAATATCGTTCCTAAGTCTGGTTGAAGCGCAACTAAAGCAAGTGGAATTATTGAGATAATACCTATTTTAAGTAGTAGTTGCAAATCCAGTTTTACCGTGTGTAATTGATATTTTTTATTATGGTCCCAAATTACCTTTGCAAGGGCTAAAATCAAGAAACTCTTCATTAACTCTGATGGTTGCAAGCTTCCAAGTGAGCCAATACCAATCCAGCTTTTAGAACCTTTCCGCTCGTCACCAACAATCAATACAAGGATAAGAAGTAAATTTCCGATTCCATATAAGTAATACGCGGCCCATTGAAGCCTATCATAATCAAAAAAAAGCACTATAACAAAGACTACTCCAGTAGAAATAACAATCCAAATAGACTGCTGCAATAAGAAATTATTTGTATACTGGTTATTCACTAGTCCTGCTACATAAATCGCAACCAGCCCAATAATACAAAGCAACATCATTAAAAATATAATGGAATAATCAACTCGAATTGCTTTTCTTCTCTTCCTAGCCATTGTTTTTCCGTCCTTTTATGTTTAGATTTAAATGTAAAAAGGCTGCTATTCTTAAAAAGAGCAACAGCCTTCATCTATTATAATAAAGATTATCCACGATAGGAAGCTTTTTCACTAAATTCTAATCTTCTTTCTGTTTTCTTTAATATTCAAATCTAGTGGAAGCAAGTGGATGAATGTGCTGTTTTCCATCTTTTTCGGTAATATCAGCTGTAATATGAAAAACATTTCGCAATAATTCTGTTGTGAAAACTTCTTTGGGCGTGCCATCTTTGACTAATCGACCATTTTCACACACAAAAACATAATCACTATATATTGCCGCTTGGTTTAAATCATGTAAAACCAACACAATTGTTAAATTATATTCTTTATTTAGATGCACTAATAAATCTAAAAGTTCCAATTGATGCGCAATATCCAAATAAGTCGTCGGTTCATCCAATAATAAAATCGGTGTTTTCTGCGCAAGCGCCATTGCTAACCATGCCCGTTGTCGTTCTCCACCAGACAATGAGTGAAGCGGTCGATACGCAAGAGCTTCCAAATTACACACTTTAATTGCCCACTGAATAACCGCCTCATCCTCTTCTTGCAAAGTAGAAAGCCAACTTCTATGTGGCAAACGACCATAGGCAACTAAATCATGCACCATAACATCAACTAAACCTTCTGGCGCCTGGGATAACATTGTCATTTTCTTTGCTAAATCTTTGGAAGGAATATCAGTAATATTTTTTCCAGCTAGTAAAACTTCCCCACTATCTGGAGTCAAAAGGCGCATCATTAAACGAAGCATTGTTGACTTACCCGAACCATTTGGCCCGATAAGTGTCGTAATTTTGCCTTCAGGAATGAGCGCATTTACATCTTTCATCTCAAAATCTCTTTTGCGTGAGAAGGAAACATTTTTTAATTCTAAGGCTGGTTTCATGAGGCAACCCTCCCTCTTTGAAGTAAGAATAAGAAGAATGGCGCGCCAATCATCGCAAGCAGAATTCCCACCGGAAGCTCAATTGATCCAAACCAACTTCTAGCTGCTGTATCAGCAAAACCAACTAATAAAGCACCGCCAAGCGCTGATAGTGGCAGTAAATATTTATAGTCATTTCCGATAATGAGACGAAAAATATGTGGTACAACCAGCCCGACAAAACCAATAAGTCCAGCTACACTGACTGCAACCCCACTGAGAAAGGCCGCTAACATGATAATAAAAAAGCGGTGTCGTTCGACTGAAAAACCTAGTAATTTTGCCGCATCATCTCCAAGTAACAACACATTAGAAGAACGAATAGCAAAACCACTTAAAATAAAACCAACCAACATATATGGCCAAATCATATCCAAATGATACCAACTTTTCCCAGAAAGCGTACCTGTCATCCAAGAAATAACACTTTGAACCCGATTACTATAAAGCACCATTACACCAGAAGTCATCGCTCCAATAAACGCGTTTATGGCCACTCCTGACAAAATAACCCGTAATGGCGAAACACCACGATCCCACGCTAATAAATAAATTAAAATTGCTGTACCAAAAGCCCCTAAGAATGCGCCAATTGGAACGAAAGAAGCCAAGGCCGGGAATGCTAACGTCATTAAAATCGCTACAAATCCACCACCCGCTGAAACCCCAATAACTCCTGGATCAGCTAATGGATTTCGCATTACGCCTTGTAGTAAGCAACCAGCAATCGCAAGAGCCGCGCCAACTAAGAAAGCAATCAAAAGTCGTGGCAACCGCAAATTCCAAATCAGTTGATTCGCAAGGTCACTCCCGCCACCAGTCAAAGTTCGCCAAGCATCACTATATGTAACTTTTACGGACCCAGTTGTCAGTCCGTAGAAAAAAGCTAAGATAAGTAAAACAATCACTACAATAAAAGTTATCCGTCTACGTTTTCGCCGCGGATCATGCGCCTTCACAGTTGTCATTAGTTATCCACCTTATTTATTTCATCTGTCATATAATCCAAAGCTTGATCAATCTTCATTCCAGGATTTGTTCCAAATAATTCTGCAGGAAGCACAACAATATGGTCATTTTTCACAGCGCTAGTTGAATTCCAAGCATCATTTTGCTTCATTTCCTTTTTAAAAGCTGCTTCTGTTTCTTTTTCATCTCCACCATGAATCATTAAGAAAATCACTTCTGGATCAGCTGCAACAATTTTTTCCACATTCATTGAAGCGTATTGCGGAAAGTTTTCAACACCTTTAAAGTCTTTTGCCACATTTTCGCCACCAGCAAGTTCTAAGACATTCCCACTTAATGAGGATGGTAAAGCTGCATAATTACTTCCTGGCGCTCCTAAAACAAGTAATGCACGCACTTTTTTACCTTGTTGTTGCTTCTTCACTTCCGCTACTTTTTTATCAATATTCGCTTCTAACTCTTTTGCTTTCTTTTCTTTACCTAAAAGTTCGCCAAGCACAGCAGTTTGTTTCTTTATGTCTTCAATAGAATTCGCTCCGGTTAACACTACTTTTGGCCCGACACCTTCCATCGCTGGTACATCTTTTAAATTTTGTTCTGAACTTGCTACAATTGCATCCGCACCAAGCGAAGCGATTTTTTCTAAGTTCAAATCATGGGTATTGCCCACTTCTGTCGCTTTTTTCGCACCATCCGGAACACCACTTGCATCCGTTGTTTGCCGACCGACCACAGTGCCACCTAACGCATAAATAATATTCATATCGGCATTTGTTAGTGCAATAATTCGTTCTGGTTTTTTATCAAAAGAAACATCACGACCAGCCATATCTGTTATTGTTAAGGCTGCTTGCGATTTATTTTCTATATTTTTTGATTCATTAAACGTATCAGTTGCAGTATCATTTCCACACGAAGCAAGGAGTAGTGCAGCTGTTATACTTACTATCGTTATAGTTATTTTCTTCATAATTCCCCTCCACAACACTGTCCTATTCATTTTACTAAATTATACCACGATATTCAAAAAGACGGACCCCTAATTGAGAATTATTTTCATTTATGTTTAAATAATCGATATTTTCTCGCCAATACTTTATAATTAAAAGAAGGAGGCGATGAAAAATGACTGATAATCTTTTTCCTAATCTATCGCATGAAAATTGCAAAGAACCACTGCCCCCAGTCACAACAGAACAATTCAAAGAAGCAGCTATTCTTGAGAAGAATCGCAAGCTTGAAGAAATTTTAAACATCGTTGATAAAAAGAAGCCAAGTGTGAAAAAATAACGAGGACCTGTTCACGCAGGTTCTTTATTTACGTTTAATTCCGAGTTAACTCATAAGATAAGTTATATTTATTTTATTTCGCCCAAAAATCATGTATACTAGAAAAAAAGACACGTCAGGAGGCCCTTACATTGGCTATTTTAGAACTAAATTTTAAATCAGAATGTTTAGCTATGCAAACAAGTGTAACGGTGATTTTACCCGAAACAGAAACACTTTATCATGGCCCTATTCCTAAATATAAAACACTATATATTCTTCACGGCTTATCCAATAATCACACTACTTATGTTCGTAATACAAATATTGAACGATATGCCACTGAAAAAGGACTCGCTGTCATCATGCCTGCAGCAGACCATAGTTTCTATTCTAACATGGTTCACGGCCGCGACTATTTCCAGTTTGTTAGCACAGAACTTCCACATGTAATGAAAAATTGGTTCCCACTTTCAAGTAAAAAAGAAGATACTTTCATCGCTGGTCATTCTATGGGAGGTTATGGTGCGTTCAAAGTTGCACTTACTTTTCCCGAAAAATTCCAAGCAGCTGCAAGTATGTCTGGCGTTATGGATATCAATTATATCATTAAAGAAGATTGCTTCGAAAATTTCAGCACACGTGCCATCACTGGAGAAATGACTAGCCAAACTGGTACAGAAAATGATTTATTTCATTTACTAGAAACCAACCTAAAAAATCAAGTCGAATTACCAACTCTTTTCCAAAATTGTGGTACAGAAGACTTTCTTTATGAAGACAATATTCGATTCCGCGATTTTGCTCTTGCTAAAAATGCTCCGCTAGAATATCGTGAAAGTCCCGGTGATCACGATTGGGATTTTTGGGACAAAAGTATAAAAGAAATTATTGACTGGCTTCCACTTTAATAGAAAGAAGACTTGGACATACCACCCAAGTCTTCTTTTTTTAATGCGTAAAACCGTAAGAATCATTTCGTCCTTTGTCATGATAAAGAACTCTAGCATGTTCTAAATTATGAAGTGCTTCCGCAAAATCAGCAGCAAATTCTTCGGCCACATTATAACCTAAATCAGCTCGGCAAACAAATCGTTGAATAATTGTATCACTTAAATCAGCTGGCAGTGGATACGCCGGTACTTGCCACCCTTTCATCAACAATTGGTCAGCAAGGTCATACAACGTCCACTCGATATCCAATCCTTCCTTTAACTTATAACAGACGATTGGTAAATTAGAACCATCATTAATAATGTCAAAGTAGCCACTTTTTTCTACCGTTTTTGCAAGATAAAGAGCCGTTTTCTTTGTTTTTTCATGAATTTCTCGGTAACCTTCAAAACCAAAACGCAAGAAATTATAATACTGACCAATAATTTGGCTTGCACTACGCGAAAAATTAATCGCCATCGTTGGCATCGAACCACCCAAATAACTCACTTCAAAAATAAGTTCTTTTGGTAAATATTCTTTATCTTTCCATAAAATCCAACCAACACCCGGATATACTAAACCATATTTATGACCAGAAGTGTTTATCGAAACCACATTTTTAAGGCGAAAATCCCATGATAATTCTGGATTGACAAATGGAGTAAACATCGCACCACTTGCCCCGTCAATATGAATCACTAATTGATGTTCGTTTGTCGCATTATAAGCTTCTACTCGTTCATCAAGTAAAGCTATATCATCAAATTTACCTGTATAAGTAATACCTAAAATACCAACAATTCCAATCGTATATTCATCGACTAACTCAAACACCTTGTCCACATCAAGGCTAAGATGTTCTTTATCCATCGGGACAACCCGCATGTCAACATCCCAGTACACACAAAATTTTTCCCAACAGACTTGATATCCTGAGGAAATAATTAAGTTTGGTCGTTTTGCCTGAATATCTAGACCACGTTTTTCTGCATTATTACGCCAGCGGAACTTCATCGCTAAACCGCCAAGCATACACGCCTCTGAAGATCCTACAGTAGAAGTTCCTAAGTAAGACATTTCTTTTGGTGCATTCCATAAATCCGCTAAAATATTAACACAGCGATTTTCCAGTTCAGCTGTTTGAGGGTACTCAGATTTATCAATGGCATTTTTCTCGAGCGTTTCTGCCATCAGTAATTCTGCCTCTTTTTCCATATATGTCTGACAAAAAGTTGCCAAATTCTGCCGTGCATTTCCTTCATCCATCAGTTGGTCTTTCACTAGCTGGTATGCAATGCGTGGTTCCATTGGCTCCTTCTTTAATACATATTTTGGAATACTTGTGCTTTCTTCTTCAGATCCAAAGAGCGGGATTCGATAACTTTCATGTTTTCGCTTGTCGTTTTCACTATAAAGCATCTTTTTTCCTCCTTTAAGATTACTGGCCATTTCATTCTCCAATACCCATTAACCTAACGTAGCAAACCGTTCAATTTTTCACAATAATTTGTTATACTACGAATGGTACCTATAAGGAGGTTCATCATGCTTGATTTAATTTTCCCACTTTTGCTCATTATTCTTGGCATCCTATACCGGGTAAATCCCCCTCAAAATAAAGAAAGTCGCTTTAGTTATCGCACGAATGCTTCTTTAAAAAACGAAGCCACTTGGCAAAAAGCACATCGGTTACTTGGGATTTCCTGGATAATTATTGGCGTATTACTCTTGCTATTATCACTTATACTCGCCTTTATTCCGATGCACGCTTTTGTTCGCAGCTCCATTTTATTAACTATAAGTATTTTTGCCGTCTTACTATCTGTTATTTTTGTTGAGAAGAAGATTGGATAAGAAAGTACACTGAAAGAAAGAATCGGTTCTGTCTATAGTCCTCCAGTTCTATCCAAGCAATAAGTGGCAATATCGGTTTGAAGCCTCTACATACTCAAAGTTACGAGCAGTGGGCAAGAAAGCGTCAGCCTATCCCATTTTTTGCATGGTCTGGCTAAAATCTAGTTAAAACAGCATACAGACTTGTGAACAGGCATAGTATTTTCTGGCGATTTGTTGCTTGTTTACGGGTCTGTTTTCATCTTGGAAGAACTTTTCTAGAACCAGTAATACCCCTGCCATGATTGAAGTTGCTCCCAGCTATCATATAAACTGTAAATATCTTGGTGGCTAATTTCTTTAATTGATTGCTTATTTTCTGTTTGAATCATTTCTTTCACTCCTTTACTTTATTGATACACGAAAAAACGGTATCAGTGATTGTCTCCTCACTAATACCGTTTCAATAGTTCCACATTTTTCAGCCGAAATTACCATACATTTAAGAAACATTCAAAAAGACTAGAAAAATCCTTTGAATTTTTGTGCAATAAATACAGCTAGCTTTTGTCAGCTATCGGCAAATTGATTAGTAAGTATGTCCTTACTGGTCAAGGCTCTATCTTCTCGATTCCCGTCGAGTAGTAGAGTGCCTTTTTATTTTTTAAAATGGAAATTCATTTATAATTTCGACTTTAAGACTTTTACTTGCAATTACTATCGGAGCCGTTTCAAAATCTTCAGCGTTAATTTTAAAAATATAATTACCTTCTTCTACTTGATATTTATTGATAATATACCACATTTCATCACCTTCTACTAATTCAATAAAAGGATTAGAATTGTCTAACTGCCAAGAAAATAAAGTTGTAACATAATAAGGATTACCAAAATCAATATTAATAGCCCATTCATCATAACTTACATCTTTTCTACCACCTATTGTTACATTACTTGCGTTCATTTGAGCAAATTCAAAATCCATCCACATACATTTTTTCAAATATTCATTAATTTTATCTAGTTCATTTATAATTTCATTTTTTTTCATTTTAAATTCTCCTTTTATTAGATTTTAGTCTGTAGGAATATGAGTATTTTTTGCAGCCTCATGATTAAAAAGTGGGTTAAGAGTGCCGTCTCCATTAAATTCTCTTAACTCACTTTGATGCCACCAGTTTCCATTTTTATCCATATATTCCATACCCGATCCTTGTTTTCCCGGGACTGGTTTTGTCTTTCTTGAAACTCTATAGATTTTTTTAGCATCTGTATATTTAGGGTCTCCTGGATGTACTCTCACCTCATAATTATAATCCCCGTGTGTCCATTTCTGTTTCAATTTTTCAGGTACTTTATCTAATCCTTGTTGCTTCAAAGCATCATCTAAATAGTGTTTTGGTTTTGAAAAATCAGCCCCACTAGCTTTCTTAATTTTCTCTAAAGCAACCTTCTCTCGTTTTAAATACTCCTTCATTTTCGAAGCTTCTCTAGCTTTCTTACTTAATTCTATATTCTTTTGGACTGTTTTACTATCATTTTTTATGCGCTCAGAAATTTTTCCAACTTCTGGTTCTTTTACTTTCTTTGCCATTATTGTTTTATTTCTAGCAGCCGCAATCCCAAACCCTAGACTTAAAGTCATTTCTGTCAGTCCAGCATCATCCATCGCATCTTTTACGCTGGCCACATAGGCAGAAGACTTCAACACGCCTCCGGAAAATCCGGAAACTTTTTGACCATTTAAGTAATTCACGCCTTCTTTCCAACTGTCATTTACTTTCCGTTCTAGTTCTTCTCCGGAAAGATTGGTATAAAGAAGGGGATTTAATTCTTGGCCATGTTCTTCTAGGAAGTCTTGCAGTTCTTGGTTCGTTGCTCGTTTGCCATCTCTTTCTAGCAGCCACATCGTTACCGTTTCGCCTTGGTCATTCACGTAAGTATAGGCAAACAAGGTATAATCTTCAAATGCTTTAGGAAAAGGATCTTTATCGTTTTCTTTTCGGGCTGCTTGGAGCGCTTTATTCATTAGTAATAAGCTATTGGTGGCACTGGTTGGTACGGAGTAAGTACCCGTTTTCTCATTAAACGTAACCTGTTGTAACAATGCTTGTACCGCACGACCGGTCGCTCGAATGAGTTCATCTAGCGCACTAAAAAACTGGCCATGACTTTGTTCAAAAGCCAAATATTTTTCGAGTATCTGTTCTTTTTCGATAGCCTCCAGTAATTGGGTGTGGACACTTCTTGATTGGACGGTATAAATTTGTTGCATGTCCGGCCTCGTGTTTGGCGCTGTCAATTGTTGGTGTAAGTTGTCTTCTTTTCGTCGCAATTGGCTCACCTTTGCCATGGCTTCTTGTAAAACCTCCGCATCTATCCTGGAGGAAGGCGAACTATCCACTTGACTGCCAAACTCTCGAATATACTGCGCCAGGCGTTCTTCGCTCTCATCCAACGCTTCTAAGATACTTTGAGCAATGCTGGTATAGGTACTAGAAAAGTACTGTTTCGATGTGGTCACGGCAGCCCCTTTTAGACTGTTATCTTGGGTATAATGGATGGCTGCTTCTTTAATTTGTTTAATCATCGTTTTGGCTTCGGCATTACTACTTCGCAAACCATGAAGAAAGTCATTTAATTCGGCAATATCTATCCGGCTCACTGACTCCACTCCTTTTGCAAGGTGGCCTGTTTTGTTTCTAGTGCGTGGAGTTTGGCCTTCACTTCTTGTAATTCTTTCTCTAAATCGGCTCTTTTATCCTGGAGATCTTTCATCCAAGCTTGTGCTTCTTCGTATTGTTGCGCTTCCAAATAACGATGAAAACCACTGGCTTCCTCTCCTTGCCAACCACTGCGCAAAAAGTCCAGGAGTGCTCGTTTTTCTTGGGTTAATTGGTGGCTGTCCTCTTCTAACCAATCTTGTTCATTTTGTTTTCTTCTCGTTTGATCGACATTCGTTTCTGCCGTCATCTTCGCTTTTTTGATTTGTTGGAGTTGTTGTTCTAGTTGGCTGTGTGCGCTATCCAATTACCGCACCTCCAACTGATGGATTTTTTGTCCCATCGCCTGGTCTTGTTTGGCATAGGCAATCCCCATTTTCTTTAATCGGTTCGCATCTTGCTTGGTCACTTGTTGAAAAGCTTCGACCACTCCGACTAAATCAATCAATGCCGATCGTAACTGATCAATCGAATTAGCTCTGGAATAAGCCATATTCCCGTTTTTTAGGGGTAAGTAATTTCCCGTACTCTTACTATCCAATTGGGCTGCATGTTGTTGAAATGTTGCTTCCTTGACTTGTATTTCTCTCATCTGAACGCTTCCTCTCTGTCTATAAGGATGGTTTTTCATGCTCCCCCTATTATAACATCGGTCGCGCCCTTCTTTTGTGAGCGTTTTGTGAAACTATTCGTTAAGAAATAGCTTTACAGCCGCTTTTTAAGTGAAAAATTTAACATTTTATATCTGATAGATTTTATGTTCTCTTTATTAAGAAATAAACTCCCAAAGATTGTTAAAACAAACAGATTATTAGATACAGATACTTCTTCTATTGTTTGATACCTAGTCAGTTATTAGCACTCATATAAGTCACATAGTATATTCTGCTTTTCCTTTTGTGTTCATTCCATCAGTGTGATATATTAAGTTTATAAAATGAAGAGTGTTACTTATTATTTTGTTTCAGACGAATTTATGCAACCTAAGTTAAACAACAAAGGAGAGAATTATTTATGAAATATGATGATGCTTCATGGCATTATGATGGTAACTATCCCAAAGATCTGCCATCCGAAAATGCAGCAACTGCTATAGGTATGTTTTTAGCATGGTGTATATATAATAACCTTTTAGCCGATGATTTAAAAGAAGATGCTGAAGATGATATTGAAAAAGTACTACAGGGAAAAATGACTGGAGCCCAATTTTTAATTATGGATTGTGATGAAAAATTTATAGACTTTTTTTTATCAGAATTAGGTCAGCAATTCGCTAATGATTATTATGAGAACGATTCGGAATTCGCAAAAAAAGTGGCTAACTACCATGTTGACTACTGCAATGCTTTTAACGAAAAAGCTAAAAAAATGGCTTTGAATATAAATCCATATATCATGTTGAAGATACGAAAGAAAACTATGATTTAATTTCAGTAATTATAAGTAAACGGTTTAACCATTGGAAAGAAAATTATATGCCTAAGCATTAAACGTTAATGTTCTGATTTTTATAATATAGTTCCAATGAGTAAGGGTAATACAAAAGAAAACAAGTAAGCAAATCTTTAAAAAGATAAACCTTACTTGTTTTTTGTTAACGCAAAAATAGATATAAATCCATACTATGGTCAACAAAAAAGCACTGCTCTAAACAGTGCTTTTCTGTAATCCATTACATATAAGTCCAAAAAAATTATTTTTCATCTTTTGCAATTGTATTTCTTTCTGTTACTCGATAAATATGAATCGTAAGGTAGACACGTTCGTCTCTCGTTAGCTCTGTGTGGTGTGTATTAAGCAAATAAGCATCAATTTTTTTCGTACAATTAAAAGCTTCTGGATACTTAATTTGCACTTGTTCATACAAAAAGTCATCACCGGAATCGACAATTTCTTTTCGAAGTAAACGTTGTGCGAAATACTGTAAATGTGTAATAAAGCGAGTGTAGTTTAGGGAAGTTTCATCCAAAACCATGCCGTAATGATACGTGACAATACTTAAAATATCTTGAACGATTTGAGTCATTGCAACTGTCATGTGCATTTGTTGCCCATCTTGTCGAGCATTGACGATATGAAGCGCAATAAATCCGGCTTCATCTTCATCCAGTCTAATTCCTACTTCCTGCTCAATAAAATCTAATGCTTTCATTCCAACTAAATACTCCGCGTGATAAAATCGTTTAATTTCCCATAATAGAGCATTTTTCAGGTTAATTCCTTGATTATACCGTGATACCGCAAAGTTAATGTGATCCGTGAGCGTTAAATAAATATTGTCACTCAAATCCGTTTCCAGTGTTTCTTGGGCGTATTGAACAACATCATCTGCTACACGTAAATGTTTCAGTGGGATTTCACTCAGTAGTTCTGACAGCTTCTCTGAAAGTTCATGTGTCTCCATTACAAATGTTTTTTCAATCTTGGGCACTTCCACCTCATCTCCAAGTTTCTTTTGAAAAGCAAGACCACGGCCCATAACTACAGACTCCTTGCCACTTTTACCCTCGGCGATTACAACATTGTTATTCAGTATTTTTTTGATAATCATGCATTTTCACCTCTTTCAAAAGAAAAAAACCCAAACTAATTCCAATGCTATTAATAATACCAAAATAGCACTTGAATTAATCTAGGTTTTGCCCGCATTTGCGGTTACAATCCTATACATTTCTCTAACATTATAGTACAAAAAGAAACCGATTACAAGTGGTTTTTTGATATTCAATTTTGGTTTACTTTATATCTTCCCTACTTTACCACATCTTATTCATTGACATGTAGTTTTCTGCATGCTATTTTTGGCTGGAGGTGATAAATTATGGTAACACGCTCGGAACAAATTTTTGTTAACTTGCCTGTCAAGGATTTGCAAGCCACTGTCACATTCTTTACGGAACTTGGTTATGAATTCAATCCTCAATTTACTGATGAAAATGCAACTCAAATGATTATTGGGGAAAATATTTTCGCCATGCTCTTGAAGGAAGATTTCTTCCAGACTTTCCATAAAAACGAACTCGCAGATACCACAAAAGTACGCGAAGTCCTCATTACAATAACACAAGATAGCCGCCAAGCTGTGGATGCACTTGTTGATCATGCTCTAACAATCGGTGCCCAACCTGCATCAGAAACTCAAGACTATGATTTCATGTATAGCAGAAGTTTTCTAGATTTAGATAAACATTTATGGGAAATTGTTTATTTAGACGAATCAGCTTTATAATAAAAGAAAGGAAGCTGGAATTCACTTGATTCCAGCTTCCCTTTTAAATTTACGTATCTTCTTTATTGCCCAAGCATAATGACTAGATGTGCTTGAAATAAAAATGGCTCCAAGCGAAGTCGTATTTGTCCATTTATAAAATTTCTTTGTAAACAATTCTTCATCTGAATGCACCGCAATTAAGCGCATTTCCTTATTATGGGTTTCATCCAATAGTTTCCTTGCTTGTTCTAAATCAGTCTCCTGATACTTCTTCCAAATCATCTGATTCAGTTCTGGCGTTGTCCTCCACGTATAACCTTCCGCTGGCATAAAAGGCTTCTTACCACTCATACCAATCCTATACCATTCAAGTGCCATATTATGCCATTCATGCAAATGTACTACCACATCACGAATATTCTTATCGCGATCCTCAAACGAAAACGCTAAATATCGCTTTTCTTCTGGAATAGAATCAATTAAATCATTCAGTTGCTGATACTTTTCTGTGCTTTGTTGAATTAATTCGGCTTTTGTCGTCGGTTTTGCCATTCTAACATTACTCCTTTCCAACAATTATGTAAGTTTAAAACAGTTATTTTGTAGCCTTTCGCGAGGGTTTTCCACCTCATTTTCCGCTAAAATAAACGTAAGAACTTAGAAAAGGATGGTTAAACCAATGAAAAAAATAATTATAATTATAACAAGCATAATTCTTCTAGGTGGTATCGCTTTTGGTGCATACTATCTAAAAAATGGTAAAAAAATGGGTTCGGAACAATTATACGTCAAAATCACCAAAGATGGCGTACAAGGAAAAGATGTTGGTTTTAACTACTCCTACACTCTTCCTGCTTATAATGAAGACGGAAAAGAAAAAGAAGTGACATTTACAGCCGATAAAAATTTACGTAAAGGCGCTTATTTAAAACTCTATTATAAGAAATCAAAAGGAGTTACTACTTTTGAAGAAGTGAGCTCTAAAAACGTTCCCGCAAAAGCTGCTAAAAAACTTAATTAACCTTTGTCTCCTCTGTAAAATCGAGGAGACTTTTTAAATGGAAATATAGACTTCAATGTTCCCATTCGTATGATACCACTCAAAATCCGTTTTATAAGCACGTTTTAATTCACTGTCACGAGACCAGATTTCCCGCCAAGCCGCCTCTACACCTTTAGGATTATTCGTATCCACCGTGAAAACTAAATATTCTCCTGATTCAATCATGAAACTAGTCTCTTCCGACCAATTTTCTGTCCCTACAAGTAAATCATAATCACCCATATAATTGCTTTCATAATTACTATATACCGCAAAAATATCTCCACTAGGTTTTTCTGCCATTACCTCGCTCCAAAGTTCAGCAATCGGGCTGAAATCCTCATTATTTGTTCGTATCTTTTTACCTTTAATCACTTTGTTTTCATATAAATTCATTGTTTGTCGCCTCCTTTAAAACCATTATAGCGAACAAAACCTGACAACTATCTGTCAACAATTCAAATTAAAATAAAGTTTTTCTACTTCAGATTTATACTCCATTTGAAGTGATATCGGTTCCAAAATCTTAACCTCACTACCAAACATCAATAAAAATGGAATAATATTTCGTTTTAAGTCATAATAAAACGTCACCTGTATGCGCTCTGCCACAATCTCCATTTCTTCTAATAAAAAATAATCCAATAATTTTCCAAGCTGATTTTTTGGAAATTCTAACATGACCTTTTCTGTAGTTGTAGAAATATTTTGTGTTTCGTGTATCTCAAGAATGGTTTCTTTTGTTTCTTTCAAAGCTGTTATTCTTGTTAATTTAAAATGACGAACAGCTTCTCTTTTATGACAATATGCTTCTAAATACCAGCTACCATCCATTAAATTTAATTTTTGTGCAGAAATTTCTCGTTTTGTTTCCGCCCCGTCCATAGCAATATAGGAAATTTCTAGCCGCTTATTAGTTGTAAATGCTTTTTGAATGTAGGCGATTTTCCGTTTCACTTCTGCTTCAATTTGTCTGCGATGTTGTGTCGCTGAATCAAAGAAAATATGATTTCCAGTTGGTTTTTCTGTTTGTAACAAAGTAATTTTTTCTCGCAATGTTTCTTGGCTATTTTCAAGCATAAACTCCGAGCGCGCCTCTAAAGCTTCAAGCAAAATCTGTTTTTCTGTTTCGGAAAAAGTGAAAGTTGCTAGTTTATATGTATCAAGCATCATAAACCCACCATTTTTACCTGGCAAGGAAACAACCGGAAACCCGGCATAAAGAAGCGTATCCATATCTCGATAAATGGTCCGTGTGCTTACTTCAAATTTTTCTGCGAGCTCACTTGCTAACACTTTTCGTTCTAAAATGAGTACAAGTATGGCTAAAATACGCTCTAGTTTCATCCAAAAACCTCCAGCACTTTTAGCCTCATTATACCATGGCTATTAGTGATCAAAAACCCAAGCATAAGTGATAGATAAAACTTCTCGCATCGATCCTTTATACTTAGCAGGCGTTCTAGATTTCGCTGGAAGTCCTGATACATCAATTCCTTGACGATTGGCTAGCATTAACGCTCTATACATATGATAATCACTACTCACGATAACTGTTTTACCCAAATCAAATTTTTCATTACTATATTTAATATTTTCTTCTGTTCTTTTTGATTTATTTTCTGTTTCAATCCGGTTCCTAGCAATTCCCTCATTGACTAAATATTCTTCCATAACCGAGGCTTCTGTTGTCCTCTCATCAGCACCTTGACCACCACTTACAACTACTTTTGTCTTCGGGTAATCGTTCAAATAAGTCACTGCCTCATCTAGTCTTTCTTTCAAAACTAAAGAAGGAACTGCTGGGTCGCCCTCCACTTTTGCACCCAAAATAAGCACTGTATCCGCAGCTTCAACAGGTTTCGCTCTCATTCCGCTATACATAAAAGCTCCTACGATTATCAAATATATACATCCACTTATTATTAAAATAAAGAAAATTCTTCTAAGGAGTATCATCTTTTCCGTCCTCTCTTGACTTCTTTTTTATAGCTTACCAAAAAATTCTTAATAAAAGAGAAAGAAATAATCAAGTTATTGGAAATTAAAAAAAGGTCTTATATTCTTAAATAGCTTGATAAAAGCATTAGAGAATATAAAACCTTTTTACTTGTTTCAAAATATGGAGATGGTGGGAGTCGAACCCACGTCCAGAAATATCGGCACTTAAATATCTACGAGCGTAGTCACCGTATTAGCATTTCGCATAAACATCGGCCCGGTAACAGGCTTCCATTCAGCTAGTCTGATTAAGCTCTTCCAACTAACCTCAGACGGAGATTAGCCAGTGTAGCCCACTTAGAGTGAGACCCTTACCGTAGCACATGGGCGATGCACGGAGGATCAGCTATGCTACTGCTTATTAGGCAGCGAAAGCTAGGTTTTGTTTTTCTTTGCCAGTTATTATTGGCTTTGACGTTGATAACGAGGACGATCCCCCCGACTCGCAACTCAAGCTCGAACTATCCCTGTCGAATCCGTAACATCCCCAGGATTAGAACTAACATTTGTTATTATACAGGAAAAAACAAGGCTTTACAAATAGAAAAACATATAGTAAATGCGATTCTTTTATAAAAAATATATTACGATATTCTCGGCAAAATCTAAACCTGTTACTGAATTAAAAAGGCAAGAGCTAAACCTAGTTTATCTAACTAAGTGTTACATAACTAGGTTTAGGCATTTTATTGTTGGCGTTCTTTAAATGCACGTTCAATATCACGTTTTGCTTCTTTTTGTTTCAAATCTTGGCGTTTATCGTATTTCTTTTTACCTCTAGCTACACCGATGAGTACTTTTGCGTATCCATCTTTAATATACATTTTAAGCGGAACAATCGAATAACCAGATTCTTTCGTTTCGCCAATTAAACGGCTGATTTGCTTCTTATGTAAAAGCAGTTTGCGCGTTCTTAGTGGATCATGATTGTAGCGGTTCCCTTGTTCATAAGGGCTAATATGCATATTGTGTAAGAAAATTTCCCCTTTGTCGATACGTGCATAGGAATCTTTTAAGTTTACCCGTGCGTTTCTAACGGATTTAATTTCGGTGCCTTGCAGGACAATGCCAGCTTCAAAAGTTTCTTCAATTGCGTAATCGTGGCGCGCTTTTTTATTTTGCGCGACTAGTTTACCATCACCTTTTGGCATAACTCCCCATCCTTTCTAGCGACGTTTTTTCTTCTTCGGGCTTTCTTTTGCTACACCTTGATAAAAAGGTTTTTTCTTCTTTTTCTTTTTAGGCTTTGTATACCATTCGTCATCTTTGCGCTCTGATTTTGGTTTTGTGTCATCTGATTTGCCAGTTCCGCGTTTATTACGGCCTTTTTTTGAGCTATTCTTGAAGTTTCTGGTTTTATCAATCGGTTTTTCACGTTGACGCTTTTGTTTATCACTCACTGGACCTGGTTTACCTTCACTACGAAGTGCAAAATCTATTTCACGAGCATCCACGTCTACTTTGGTTACTTCTACTTCCACTTCATCCCCAATACGATAAATTTGACCTGTTCTCTCGCCAATCATCGCTAACTGATTTTGGTGGAATTTAAAGTAGTCGCCTTTCATTGCACTCACATGAACTAACCCTTCAATCGTTGTTGGTAGCTCGATAAATAGACCAAAATTAGTTACAGAGCTAATAATTCCGATAAAACGTTCGCCCACTTTGTCGACCATAAATTCGGTTTTCTTCAGTTCGTCGGTTTCGCGTTCTGCTTCTACTGCACGACGCTCCATTTTTGAGCTGTGTTCAGCGATCTCAGGAAGCTCCTCCGCACGTTTTTCTATCGTTTCCGGACGAACATCCCCGTTAATTAAATACTCTCTAATCAACCTGTGAACGATTAAATCCGGGTAACGACGAATTGGCGAGGTGAAATGCGTATAAAAATCAGTGGATAAACCAAAGTGTCCCGCGCTCACTGTATCATACTTCGCTTGTTGCATAGAACGTAGCATAACTGTTGAAACTACCATTTCTTCTGGTTTACCTTTTACTTCCTCAAGCACTTGTTGTAAAGCAGCTGGGTGAATATCATTGGCAGTCCCTTTCACAATCAAGCCGAAGTTCGTAATAAATTCAAAGAAACGTGCTAATTTATCTTCTTTTGGATCTTCGTGAATACGGTAGATAAATGGCACATCCATCCAGTGGAAATGTTCAGCAACAGTTTCGTTGGCAGCAAGCATAAATTCTTCAATCAAATGCTCTCCCGCTGAACGTTCGCGCATCACGACTGCTTCTGGATGCCCGTCTTCATCGACTACTACACGAGCTTCTTTAAAATCAAAATCAATCGCACCACGTTTTTCACGTTTATGACGAAGAATTTCAGCCAAATGTTGCATTGCTTCAAGCATTGGAACGATAGGTGCATATTTTTCACGTAAAACTTCATCTTTTTCAACTAAAATATCATTGACATCTGTATAAGTCATTCGTTCTGTTGTTTTAATAATACTCTCAAAAATTTCATGATTAACCACATGACCATCTTGATCAATTTCCATTTCACAACTTATTGTAAAGCGGTCTACTTGTGGATTAAGCGAGCAAATACCGTTCGAAAGTTTATGTGGCAACATCGGAATTACCCGGTCAACCAAATAAACACTCGTTCCGCGTTCTTGCGCTTCGATATCAAGCGGCGAACCTTCTGTCACATAATGCGTTACATCTGCAATATGAACACCCAGTTTCCAGTTGCCATTTGGTAGTTGTTTCACAGTAACAGCGTCATCTAAATCTTTAGCATCTGCTCCGTCAATCGTGATAATCATTTGATCACGCAGATCACGACGATTTCCAATATCTGAACTATCAACAACATCTGGGGCCTTACTTACCTGTTCCATTACTTCTTCCGGGAAAGCAATCGAAATACCATGTTTATGGATAATCGATAAAATATCTACACCCGGGTCATTACGATGGCCAATAATCGACTTGACAACCCCTCTAGCACGAGCATGTCCAGTAGCATATTCGGTTAATTCAACAATAACTTTATGACCATCTACCGGTTTTAAGCCATCTTCTAAATCAATCTCCACTTCACCAAAAAGTCGTTTATCATCTGGCATCACAATTGGAGTACCAGCTAAGTCTTCCATATAAGTTCCGACGATTTGCGTTGTCTTCCGTTCGACAATTTTCTTAATCGTACCTTCTGCCAAATTATCGCCTTTACGTTTCGTAATCGTCGCGAAAACTAAATCTCCGTTCATTGCGTCTTTTACTTCATTTGGCGGGATAAAAATATCGTCCATTTCTTTCTCTTCTGGGAGAACAAAGCCAAAACCTCGTTCATGTGCACGAAATGTTCCTTTTACTAAATCCATTTTTTCTGGTAAAGCATACCTATTCTTCCTTGAGCGGACAATAGTTCCGGAATCTTCCAGTTTTACTAAAGCTTTCACCATTAATTTAAAATCATCCGCATTATTTAAAGCTATTTCTATTTCTAAATCTTCTAGCGCGAATGTTTTATCTGGCGCTGAAGTTAATAGATTCATAATTTTTTCTTCCATTTGTTTGTGTTCCACTTCTGTCCCTCCTCTCTCTGTTTTAACAATTATTTATTCTTGCCACTCTAAACTATCTAAAAATGTTAAAATGGCTTGGTTTACATCTTTTCGTTCTTTGTCCAAAGTAATGACATGACCAGATTCTTTAAACCAATGTAATTCTTTTTTCGTTGACTCTACTGTATCATAAATCAGCTGTGCACCGCTCACATCAACCATATCATCTTTTTCACCTTGAACAACCATGATTGGTGCATAAATCATATCTATTTCAGCCACAACACCATTAATTTCATCTTTTAGCTTAGCGATTGTGTTCATTGGTGCGTCTTTATAGGCAATCATTTCATCTTCAATTTGTTCGGGTGTCTTACCTTCTAATTTTTTATAATTACGTACATAATCTAAAAAACCTTGGATTATTGGTGATGAGCTGTCCATTCTTGTAGGAGTACTCATAGCTATAATTCCCTTTAAAGGTCTAGAAAAACCTAATTTCAATGAAAAAAGTCCACCTAGCGAAAGTCCCGCAACAGCGATTTCAGTATAACCGAGTGATTTCAAATGATCATAGGCCTCAAGAACATCTTCCCACCAATCCTCTGGCCCTGTTTTTAATAGTAGATCTGGTGACACTCCATGACCTCTGTATTGAGGCGCATAGCAAGTATAATTGTTTTCTTGTAAAAACCTACCTAAAATCCTTACATCCGCTGAGCTGCCTGTGAATCCATGTAAAAGCAACACGGCTCTTTTTCCTTTTTCAAATAAAAATGGTTGTGGTGGTGTTATTTTCATAGTTAATATCGCTCCTTGGTTCTTTTTGGAGTTTTGGTTGATCTTGGGTGGGTTTGTGGCTCACTTTTTTATGGAAACAACGTTCCGCTACGTACGCCTTGTATTGTAGTTCTAGGGCATTTCTTGAAATTAATATTTTGTTCTTCCCTTTTTGTGTTAGTCGTCCACTTTTTTTATAGAAACAACGCTCCACTCTGTTACGCCTTGTATTGGAGTTCTAGAGGATTTCTTGAAATTAATATTTTGTTCTTCCCTTTTCGTGTTAGTCGTCCACTTTTTTTATAGAAACAACGCTCCACTCTGTTACGCCTTGTATTGGAGTTCTAGAGGATTTCTTGAAATTAATATTTTGTTCTTCCCTTTTTGTGTTAGTCGTCCACTTTTCTTATAGAAACAACGCTCCACTCTGTTACGCCTTGTATTGGAGTTCTAGAGAAGCAGACTACGCTTCTTTAGAACTCCAATAATAAAAAACCACCTAAATTTTCATTCAGGTGGTTAACATCTCGTTACTGTACAAAATATGCCAGTGCAATTAGTATTACGAAGAAAACAACGGATAGAACGATGGTTGTACGATGTAAAATAAGTTCTAGTCCTCTTGCTTTTTGCTTACCGAATAATTGCTCAGCTCCACCAGAGATGGCACCGGATAACCCAGCACTTTTACCTGGTTGAAGTATGATCACTGTAATTAACAGTACTGATACGATGATGAGTAAGACCGTTAAAACTGTACTCATTGTTCTTTCCTCCTAAACCGCCCAATTTGACTAAAGTTTATTTTACCATATTTGCAGTTATACGTAAAGGTTTGTTTCTATAGAATTATCAAACTACTTTTTCCTCTAGCCAAACTAAATCGTCTAAGAAGTAAATTAAATCTTCTTCTAAAATGTCCTTCTCACAGTCGTTCACAATATCGTGTCCTGAACCTGCATAAAAACATAACTGTTTGTCATTTGTATGAATGTGCTTAAAGATATAATTGGCATTATCTGCATCAATTTCTTCGTCTTGACAGCCTTGCCCAATCATTGTTGGCACATGAATCTTTTCGATGTCGCGGGCTACATTTTTGTAAAAAGTAGCACGTGCTTCCGTCATAGTATCTATTTCAGGAAGATAGTTTTTTAACATTTGGTCTGCTTCTTGTTCTACTATACCTTGTTTCTTTAATTGTTTAGTTAAATAATTTTCGATTGGAATATAGCGCATTTTGCGATTCACGTTGGCACATAGTGGAACAATCGCTTTCGGTGAAAATGTTTCTGCCATTTTAAGCGCAAAAACGCCACCCATTGCTACTCCAACAATCGCAATTTCATTATATCCGTCTTTTTCAAGTTGACGATATCCAGCCACCGCATCTTCATACCACATCTCCGGCGTTGTTTTCAAGAAAATAGCGGGTTCATCCCCATGACCTCTGAAGTTTGGTGCATGTACTGTGTATCCATTTTCTGCTAGATTTTCTCCAAGTTCTCTTACGTCTTCTGTAGTCCCTGCAAAGCCATGCAAGAGCAAAACAGCACGATTTCCCGCTTTTAACGTAAAGCTACGATCCGCACTCATTTTTACGCAATCCTCCTAATATCATCACTTTTATAATCCACTCCATTGTAGCCCATCTGAACTAAATAAGCTACCTTTTGAGTTCTGACCAATAGACCAATATTAACGCTATCCAAGGAACTTGTCAAACACTTTTTTTAAGAACCTCAAACTCGTTGGTATTAAAGGGTTTTTAAAGAATTTTATTTGTGAATTTCTGCGCTTAAATTAGAAAAGAAACTATGAATTAATTGTAACAATTGTTTCGGCTTTTGTCGTGGTAAATAATGAAGCCCATTCCTTACAATGACCATTTCACCATGCTGAACAGAGTGCACCATTTTCTTTGTATCTTTGGAAGATATTAAATCATATTCACCCACGACAGCTAAAAGTGGTGCGCTTATTTTTTGCAAATCCGCTTCTGACATATGCGGATGATAGATAGTTAAAGCAAGTTGCCGTTTCATTCGCTCAAAAAAGCGGCTAAATGGAGCTAAGAGAAATGCAGCCCCGTAGGCAACACGGCAAAATAAGTCTGGTAAAAATCGAATTTGATTTACATGATAATTTGTTCCAATGACAACGGAAGCGATTTGACGAGCTGGTTGCATTTTTCCCATTACGAGAGCAACAATACCTCCATCGCTATATCCGATAACTTTATATTTATCAATTTTTAAATAATCGAGTAATGAAAGCATATCTAGCGCCATTACTTCAAAATCAAGCGGCGTATTTCCAGCTTCACTTTTCCCGTGTGCGCGGCTATCTACGGCTATTACTTGATGATTAGTAGAAAGGTCATCAATCATACGCTTTAAAGAACGATGATTTTGACCATTCCCATGAATGAGCAAAATTGGTTCACCTTTACCAATAATTTGATAAAACAAGTTAATTCCATTGATTTCTGCCATCATAAAGCATGTCTCCTTGCTAGATACTTCTAATACTCTTATTTTACACCTGATTATACTTGATTTCCTATAAAAATGCTTCTAATTAAAATACGCTTGATTCTATTTATACTAGAATCAAGCGCAACACTATTTCATAAGTCTTCGATGATACTGTTGCTGTGGCATATCTGCATCAATAATCTTCTTTGGTACAGAATGCTTTTCAGCTAGGGAGTGGTTTTTTTCATGCACCACAGCGTCTTTGATTTTCGGAGTTTCGAGCACTTTTGAGGCCTGACTATTTTTTACTTTCATCAGCATTACCTCCTCTTCCAAAACATTACCCCTCTTGTTATTTTTAAAACAGAAAAAGCTCCGCGAAAATATTACTTTTCGCGGAGCTTAGCGTTTTATTCAATCAACTTATTTTTTTAAGTTGTAGAAAGTGTCGTTACCATGATATTCAGCAAGATCAGCCAAATTGTCTTCGATGCGGAGTAATTGGTTATATTTTGCAACACGGTCAGTACGAGTAGGCGCACCAGTTTTGATTTGACCAGCGTTTGTAGCTACTGCAATGTCAGCGATTGTGGAATCTTCTGTTTCACCAGAACGGTGAGAGATAACTGCAGTGTAGCCAGCGCGTTTAGCCATTTCAATTGCATCCAATGTTTCAGTCAAAGTACCAATTTGGTTAACTTTGATTAGGATGGAGTTAGCGATACCTTTTTCGATACCTTCTTTAAGTTTAGTTGTGTTAGTTACAAATAAATCGTCACCTACTAATTGAACGCGGTCACCAATACGTTCTGTAAGTAGTTTGAATCCGTCCCAGTCGTTTTCGTCTAGGCCATCTTCAATAGAGATGATTGGGTATTTAGTAATCATTTCTTCATACCAAGTTACCATTTCTTCAGAAGTACGAGTTACGCCTTCACCTTTAAGTTCATATTTACCAGTTTCGCGGTTATAGAACTCACTAGATGCAGCATCCATCGCAAGTTTAACTTCTTCGCCAGGTTTGTAACCAGCATCTTTAATTGCTTGCATGATTGTTTCAAGAGCTTCTTCATTGGATTTAAGGTTTGGAGCGAATCCACCTTCATCACCAACACCAGTGTTTAAGCCTTTACCTTTAAGAACTGCTTTAAGTGCGTGTAGGATTTCAGCACCCATACGTAGAGCTTCTTTAAAGTTTGGAGCTCCAACAGGCATTACCATAAATTCTTGAACGTCGACATTGTTATCAGCATGTTCTCCGCCGTTAAGGATATTCATCATTGGAACTGGAAGAACTTTACCGTTCACTCCGCCAAGATATTCATATAAATGTACGCCTAGTTCATCAGCAGCAGCACGAGCAGCAGCTAAAGAAACACCAAGAATAGCGTTAGCACCTAATTTACCTTTGTTAGGTGTACCATCAAGTTCGATCATTGCTTTGTCAATTCCGATTTGATCAGTTACGTCAAAACCGATAATTTTGTCAGCAATAATGTCGTTTACGTTTTCAACAGCTTTTAAAACACCTTTTCCAAGGTAACGAGCTTTGTCGCCGTCGCGTAATTCTACAGCTTCGTATTCACCAGTTGAAGCACCACTTGGAACTAAAGCGCGACCAAACGCACCAGCTTCAGTATAAACTTCAACCTCAACAGTTGGGTTACCGCGGGAATCTAAGACTTCGCGAGCATAAACTTCAGTAATAATAGACATTTATAATTCTCTCCTTTGTTGGGATTAATTGAATGAAATGAATAGGACATTCACTTCAAATCCAAAGACCCATCCGTTTTTAAATTCGTTTTTATTGTAGCTCTGTTTGCAAAAAAACTAAAGTAATAACTAAAATTATTTTTGAATTAAACTTTCCCCTGTCATTTCGGCAGGTTTTTTAACGCCAAGTAAATCAAGCATAGTTGGCGCAACGTCAGCCAGACGACCACCTTCACGAAGCTTTACACCTTTTTTCGTTACAATTACTGGAACTGGAACGGTAGTGTGTGCAGTGTGCGGTTTTCCTTCTGGAGTAGACATTGTTTCAGAGTTACCATGGTCAGCAAAGATAATAGCTGAGCCACCTTTTTCTAAAATAAGATCTACTACACGACCAAGATTTTCATCTACTGCTTCGATTGCCTTAATAGTTGGCTCAAGCATACCTGAGTGTCCAACCATGTCTGGGTTTGCGAAGTTTAAGATAATCGCGTCATGTTTGTCGTTTTTAATGTCTTCTACAAGAGCATCTGTTACTTCATATGCACTCATTTCAGGTTGTAAATCGTATGTTTCTACTTTTGGCGAATTGATTAGAATTCGGTTTTCACCAGGAAATTCTTCATTTCGTCCACCATTCATAAAGAACGTTACGTGTGGATATTTTTCTGTTTCAGCGATACGAAGTTGCGAAAGGCCTTCATTAGAAAGTACTTCGCCGATTACATTTTTCATTTCAATTGGCTCAAATGCAACTTCTGCATCAACGCTTGGATTGTAAAGAGTCATTGTAACGAATTTAATGTTTTTCGGGTGATTTGCTCCACGGTCGAAATGATCCCATTCTTTATCAGTGAATGCATTAGAAAGTTGAATTGCACGGTCAGGACGGAAATTGAAGAAAATAACTGCATCGTTGTCTTTAACTGTTGCTACAGGTTTACCATCTTTAGTAATGATAGCAGGGACAACGAATTCATCATTTTTGTCGTTAGCGTATGAAGCTTTGACAAGTTCGATTGGGTCTTCAAATTTTTCACCTTCAGCGCTTACGATTGCTTTGTATGCTTTTTCAACACGTTCCCAGCGTTTATCACGATCCATCGCATAGAAACGTCCAGAAACAGTTGCAATTTCGCCATAGTTTAAATCATTCATAGCTTTTTGCAGTGTTTCTAAATATTCTAGTGAAGATTGTGGTGCCACGTCACGTCCATCAAGGAAGGCATGAATGTATACGTTTTTTACGCCTTTATCTTTCGCTGTTTCTAAAAGGGCAACAAGGTGATTAATGTGACTATGCACACCGCCGTCTGATAGTAAGCCGAAAAGATGTAGGTCCGAATTGTTTTCTTTTGTATGAGTGAAAGCATTGTTTAGAGCTTTATTCTCTTGGAATTCGCCTTCTTCAATTGCTTTATCAATACGAGTTAAGCTTTGGTAGACAATACGTCCGGCTCCGATGTTTGTATGGCCAACTTCAGAGTTACCCATTTGACCTTCAGGAAGACCAACATCAAGGCCAGCAGCTTTAAGTTCCCCGTGAGGAAAATCAGCCCAATAACGGTCGAAATTTGGCTTGTTTGCTTGAGCTACAGCATTACCTACTGTTTCTGCACGTTTACCAAAACCATCGAGTATAATAATTGCTACAGGTGATTTACTCATTTTATTTTACTGCCTCCAATAATGCTAAGAACGATGCTGGTTCTAAGCTTGCTCCACCTACAAGAGCGCCGTCAATGTCGGACTCTGCAAGATAATCAGCAATGTTTTCAGGTTTTACGCTACCGCCGTATTGAATACGAACTGCGTCTGCTGCTTTTTGAGATACAGCGTCTGCAACTTCTGCACGAATAACTGCACAAGTTTCGTTTGCATCAGCACTTGTAGAAGATTTCCCAGTACCGATTGCCCAAATTGGTTCATAAGCAATTACAGATTTGATTACTTGTTCTTCCGTTAAGCCAGCAAGTGCTGCACGGATTTGACCACGTACCCAAGTATCTGTTTGACCAGCTTCACGTTGGTCTAATGTTTCACCACAGCAAATGATTGGTGTCATGCCATGTTTAAAGATTGCATGTGCTTTTTTGTTAATATCTTCGTCTGTTTCGTGGAAATACTCACGACGTTCAGAGTGACCGATAATAACATAAGAAACACCTAAGTCAGCAAGTGCAAACGGGCTAATTTCGCCAGTGAAAGCACCTTCGTCTTCAAAATAACAGTTTTGTGCAGATACGCGAAGATTAGTTCCTTCAGTAAGACGAACTAATTCTTGTAAAAACAAAGCCGGTGCAGCAACTACTGACTCAACAGCATCGCTTGATGGCACGTTATTTTTTACGTCTTCTGCAAATTGTCCTGCTTTTGCAGCAGTTTTGTTCATTTTCCAGTTACCAGCAATAATTGGTTTACGCATTTGGATAAACATCCTCTCGATATTAAAAATTATTTTTGGTTCAGCTTATTTGTCGCTAATGGAAGCAACGCCAGGAAGCTCTTTACCTTCAAGATATTCTAAAGATGCACCGCCACCAGTAGAAATATGTGTGAATTTGTCAGCAAAGCCTAAGTCCATAGCTGCAGCTGCAGAATCCCCACCACCGATGATTGTTGTTGCATCAGTTAAGTTTGCAATAGCTTCACAAACGCCAATTGTACCTTTAGCAAAGTTGCTAAGTTCGAAAACGCCCATTGGACCATTCCATACAACTGTTTTAGCGCCTTGAAGTTCTTTCGTGAATAAGTCAATTGTAGCTTGACCAATATCTAGTCCCATTTCATCAGCTGGAATGCTATCTGCACTTACTGTATGGAAAGGAGCATCGTTACTGAATTCTTTAGATACAACTGCATCAACTGGTAACACTAATTTATCGCCAGCTTTTTCAAGTAAGCCTTTAGCTAGTTCAACTTTATCTGCTTCTAAAAGGGATTTACCAATTTCCTGACCTTTAGCTGCCATGAAAGTGAAAGTCATTCCGCCACCGACAAGTACTTTGTCTGCTTTTGTAAGTAAGTTTTCGATAACACCGATTTTGTCAGAAACTTTTGCGCCACCTAGAATTGCTACTAGTGGACGTGCTGGGTTATCAACTACACCGCCGATGAATTTAATTTCTTTTTCCATCAAAAATCCGGCCGCTGATTCTAGGTTAGAAGCGATTCCAACGTTTGACGCGTGCGCACGGTGAGCAGTACCGAAAGCGTCATTTACGAAAACGTCGCCAAGGCTAGCCCAGTATTTTCCAAGTTCTGGATCATTTTTGCTTTCTTTTTTACCATCAATATCTTCAAAACGTGTATTTTCAAAAAGAAGTACTTCGCCGTCTTTTAACTCATCAATTGCTTTTTCAAGTTCTGGACCACGAGTAGTTGGAACGAATTTCACTTCTTTACCAAGTAATTCGCTTAAACGAGCGGCTACTGGACGAAGAGATTTTCCTTCTTTATCTTCTTCTGTTTTTACTTTTCCAAGGTGAGAAAATAGAATTGCTTTACCGTTTTGTTCTAAGATGTACTCAATTGTTGGAAGTGCAGCTACAATACGGTTGTCATTAGTGATTTTGCCGTCTTTCATTGGCACGTTAAAGTCAACACGAACTAAAACTTTTTTGTCTTTTAAATCTAAATCAGTTACAACTTTTTTAGCCATTTAAAGTTCCTCCATTAATTTTAAAGGATTGGGGTCGCCCCCGTATTTCAGAAAATAAGCGGAAACAATAGTGTCTCCGCTTATTCTTGTTATTGCTGAAGTGACGAGCACCTCAGTAAAATTAAACTACTAAATTATTTAGCGATTTTTGCAAAGTATTCTAAAGTACGTACTAATTGAGCAGTGTAGCTCATTTCGTTATCGTACCAAGCTACAGTTTTAACTAATTGTTGATCGCCAACTGTAAGAACTTTTGTTTGAGTTTCGTCAAATAATGAACCGAAAGTCATACCTTTGATATCAGAAGATACTACTTGATCACTAGTGTAACCAAATGTTTCTGGATCAGAAGCTGCTTCCATAGCTGCATTTACTTCGTCAACAGTAACTTTTTTGTCAAGAACTGTTACTAATTCAGTAAGGGAACCAGTTGGAACTGGAACACGTTGAGCAGCTCCGTCTAATTTACCTTTAAGTGTTGGTAATACTTCACCGATAGCTTTAGCAGCACCAGTAGTATTAGGGATGATATTTTCGGCAGCAGCACGTGCACGACGGAAGTCACCTTTTGGATGTGGAGCATCTAATGTATTTTGGTCACCAGTGTAAGCGTGAATTGTAGTCATTAGACCTTCAACAACACCAAATTTGTCTTCTAAAACTTTAGCCATAGGAGCTAAACAGTTAGTAGTACAGCTTGCGCCAGAGATAACTGTTTCAGTTCCGTCTAATGTTTCATGGTTTACATTGTAAACGATTGTTTTCATGTCGCCAGTTGCTGGAGCGGAGATAACAACTTTTTTAGCGCCAGCTTTAATGTGTAATTCAGCTTTGTCTTGCGCTGTGAAGAAACCAGTACATTCAAGAACGATGTCTACTCCTAGGTCCCCCCATGGAAGTTCTTCTGGGTTACGGTTAGCTAATACTTTAACTTCTTTACCGTTTACTTTGAAGAAACCATCATGTACTTCTACTTCACCGTCAAAACGGCCTTGAGTTGTATCATATTTTAACAGGTGAGCTAACATTTTAGCATCTGTTAAGTCATTGATTGCAACAACTTCAATTCCTTCCACATTTTGAATACGACGGAATGCTAGACGTCCGATACGTCCAAAACCATTAATACCAACTTTAACTGTCATAAGTCAATTTCCTCCTTGAAAATAGTGTTTTTTTATTTCAAAAGGGTATTACTCCCTTTTAAAAGCGATTTTGCTGCTCCTTCATCCGTGATTAAAACCGTATTTTTTGGAGCGCTTTTCATATACGATTTGATTGCTTTGGCTTTTGATGTGCCACCTGCAACTGCAATGATGTGCGGGATTTGCGCTAAGTCTTCGAATTGAAGACCGAATGTAGGGACTTTATGTACAACCTCGCCCTGCTCATCAAAATAATAGCCAAATGCTTCACCAACAGCTTTACGATGGATGATTTTTTCAAGTACATCTTCGCTGGTATGTCTGCGCTTCGCCATTGCGAGTGCATCACCTATGCCTAGAATAATAGCATTTGCGGATTGTACTAATCGTAAGCCTTCTTGAATTGCCGGTTCTTTTAGCAACGAACGATAGGCTTCTTCACCTAATTGTTCTGGCACATAAAGTACTCGGTGTTTTGTGTTAGTCTTCGTTGCCATCTTATCACAAATTGTATTCGCTTGATTGTCAAGGTCTTCACCAATACCTCCACGACCGGGAACGAAAAGAAGTTCTCTGCCTTTTGCGAAATCAGTTGTCATCATTTCGGCAACAGTTGCCATTGTAGAGCCGCCCATAACTGCGACGATGTTTCTTTTTTCAGTGAGAGCCATGTCTAATTGTTCTACAGCCACACGTCCCATTTCTTCGCGGACCCATGGTGTATCATCGCTATCACCTTGCACTACCAAGCATTTTTTGATTTGCAATTTTTTTGCTAATTGTTCTTCCATTGAATGTAATCCCGAAAGCTGATTCATAACATTTTCTAAATCACGGAAAACGATTAAACCTTCTTTTGTTACAGTCATTCCGGAAGAAGCAATTTCTACTAAACCTTGTGCTTTCAAAAATTCTACTTCGCCGCGCAGGACCCGTTCACTCATGCCTAACATGCCGGCAAGCGTGCGTCTTCCAACTGGTTCAGAAAAATAAATCGAGCGTAGGATTTGATAGCGTTTTTGCATAATCATTAAAACGTCGGGCAATAACTTTTTCTGAATGTTAATTAAGTCTGACATTTTTAATTGCTCCTCATCTTTGGACGCTTAACGACCCACTTAGTCATCTGACGTCCCGTTAGAACTAAAAAAAGTAGAGATAGAGGTTTACATAACTTTCAAGACTATTAAACTAGCTACTTAAGCTCGTCAACAAAATGTCTCTCAATGTGTTTTTTACCCCTTCTCTTTCTGCTTACGCTGGTGAATCTTTTTTTATGTTCTTTAACTACCCTACGTTCCTTATTCTAACAGTCTTAGCACAAATCTTCAAGTATTAAGTGGGACATTTATGAAATATTCACCTTAAATTTACAATTCATTTTAAAATTGCAAACTTATAAGTAGCCTATACTAGTAGTTTTCCACGTCTATAAAAAATAAAACATGCTCTTAATATTTTTTTATTTAAAAAGACGTTTTTTGTCCCACATCCTACTTGTGGGGCAAAAAACGTCTTTTAAAATCTTTTTCTTTTGGATGATGAAGGTATATTTAACTCTAAGCGATATTTAGCAATCGCCCTTCTTGAAACTTGAATTTCTTTTTCTTCGAGCATATCTACTATTTTCTGATCAGAGAGCGGCTTTAATTTATCTTCCTCTGCCACAAATTCTTGTACAAGTTTTTTAATTGTTGCACTGGAGATATCGCCCATGTTCTCATTTTCAGATGATTTTTTCTGCAATCCTGATGCAAAAAATCGTTTTAACTCATATACACCAGTGCTTGTTTCGATATATTTACCATTCACCGCGCGGCTCACAGTTGATTCGTGCACGCCTAATTCTTCCGCTACTTCTTTCAAAGTTAATGGTTGTAAATGGGCTGAATTATCCAGAAAATACGCTTTTTGATGACGAACAATCGCTTCGCCAACTCGTTGTAAAGTGTTTTCACGTTGTTCGATTCCTTTTTTTATCCAGTCAAATTCACCAGCTTTTTCACGAAGAAATTGGGCGACATCTTTTTCTTCCGTTGCCCGCATGGTTTCATAATAAGCTTCTTGAAAACGCACTTGTGGTAAAAATTGTTTGGCTAATGTAACAGCAAATTCGTTCTCATGTTGAATTAAAATCAAGTCTGGCACCACATATTGTACGCGTTCGGACTCAAACTCAGAACCCGGTTTAGGATTTAGTGTTTTGATATAATCAGATACTTCTTGAATATCTTGCAAACTAACATCCATTTCTGTAGCAATTTTTTTCCATTTTTTCTCCGCAAATTCCGTGAAGAATTTTTGGATAACATCATAAGCAATATAAGGAGCATCAGGTGACCGTTCGATTTGTAAAAGAATACATTCTCTGGCATCTCGTGCACCAACTCCCGCTGGTTCCATGCTTTGTAAAATCTCAAGACCTTCTAGCACACTAGCATCATCCATGAGAAGTGCTGCGCTGACATCTTTTAAATCTATTTGTAAGTAACCATTGTCATTTAAACTTTCTATTAAATACAAAACAATAATTTTATGTGTTTGTGTAACATCCATTAAGTGTAATTGTTCTTTTAGTGCATCTGCTAACGTCAGCTTATTATCGGCGATTTGCTCTAACCAATCTGTATCATCCGAACGTCCAGCGCTTTTACGACTACTATAAGAAAAATCTGTGGAGAAATCTGATCCTGGAATCACTTCAATCAATGGGTTCTCAAGTGCTTTATCTTCTAAAAATGCCACCAAGTCAGCTGTCGCAAATTGAAGCATTGCAATAGATTGGGACAATTGTTGCGTCATATTTAATTTCAGCGATTGTTTTTGTTGTTGCTTTTGGACGAAATTAGATTCTAAACGCAAATTAAAACCTCCATCAAAAATCAGTCTGATAGCACTACCAAACTGGATTATATTCCATTTCTAGTCTTCATTATAACATGCCATTTTTTAAATTACAGCAGATTCTCTTTGTTCTATTCCAAAAAAATCCAAGCACTTGTTTTGTGCTTGGATTTTTTTATTTTGGTAAATGATTTATAAAGTTACGAGAAGCAAAACCTTCCACTTCATCTTTTGTATAGTGTTTTTCTAATGCTTGAATGAAATTTTGGTATTTACCAGCATGCTCTAGGCCTTTAACATGGCTAGAAATACCATCAAAATCTGAGCCAAATCCAATATTTTTCAAACCGCCAAGTTCACAAATATGATCAATATGCCGAATAACGTCTTCCATATCCGCTATACCCGAGTCCGTTGTAAAAATGGGATGGAAGATAACATCAATCATAGCATCATGCTCAATCATCGCTTTAATTTGGTCATCGTCTAAATTTCTTGGATGAGAACATATTGCTTTAGCGCTTGAATGGCTAGCAATAACAAACTCCGCTTTATCTAAGGTTTCCCAAAAAGCTTTCACACTTAAATGCGAAACATCAGTGAATACTTTTCTTTCATTTAAAAGATGAATAATTTCTTTGCCAAAGCGAGTCAAGCCTGCTCCACGTTCTTCCATAATCCCGTCCGATGCTAAATTCGCGTTATTCCACGTTAGACCGACAGATAATACACCACCATCAAGCAATTGCGTTAATTTATCTAAGTCATGCCCAATTGGTTCAATACCTTCTAAAGTTAACATTGCACCAATTTTATCTTCAGGTAATTTCTCTAAATCACACCATTTTTTGATATGGTGAATCACTCCGCCTTTATGAAGCACATGTTGTTTAAAAATATTAACTTGCTCAACCGCTTTCTTCCATTTATGTTCCACAGGAATATCTTCATCAAGAAAAATAGCGAACCCTTGCAGCAACATTTCAGCTTCTATAAGTCGTTCAAAATTTACATCAAGTTCTTCCGCATCTTGAAAAGTATATTTTCCTTTGCCAGCTTGTAACTTGTAAAGCGCATCACAGTGGGTATCAATTACTCTCATTTTCTGTCGTTCCTCCTTTTAGATACATCTATTATATACTTTTCAGAGGAATAGACAAGAAGTTTTTCTAAGAAGCAATTATTTCGTCATTTTATGTTGTTTACCTGGCCAGAATGCCCATTTTCCAAGTAATACGGTAATCGAAGGAACGAGGAATGGGCGAACGATAAATGTATCTAGTAAAACTCCGATAGCTGTAATTAAGCCAAATTGTACTAATAATTGGATTGGTAGCGTTGTTAAGACACAAAATGTCCCCGCTAAAATTAAACCTGCGGACGTAATAACTCCACCAGTTTGACCGACGCCTTCTGTAATCGCTTTTCTAAGTGGTAGTTTCTTACTGTTTTTCCATATACTAGAAATCATAAAGATATTGTAATCTTCTCCTAATGCGACAATGAAAACGAAGGAATAGAGCGGAATTAAGCCAGAAATCGCCTCCACACCCATAGCGTAATGAATGATTACCCAGCCAAGTCCAAGTGCACCAACAAAGGATAATAATACGGTTGCTACTAAATAAATCATTGCTGTAATGGAACGTAAATAGCAAAGTAATAAAATCGCAATTAAGGCGATAACAAGTGGAATAATGACTTTTTCATCATGCTCTGTAACCGCACGATCATCATATTGTGTTGCTGTTTGTCCTGCAATATAAACATCATTTCCTTTATCAGCTGCAGCGCGGACTTTTGGTACTACATCCATCGCTTCGTTACTATAAGGATTGTCTTTCAAAATTAGTGTATATTTTTGGTAGCCTTTGCTTTTTTCCGGACCAGAAACCGAAGCTACACCGTCTACATTTTCAAGCGAGCTTTTCATCGATTCTTTGGAATTCACAACTACTTCCATCGGTGCCAGCATTCCAGCGCCAAAATGATCACTAATTATAGTAAAACCTTCTCTAGATGGCATGTCTTCTGGGAACGTTGAAAGTGTGTCATACGTATATTTGACCTGACTTGTGAAAATACCACATCCAATTAGAATAACTAATGTAATAATTAATACACGTATAGGATGTTTCGCGGATATTTCGCCAATTTTATGCCAAAAACGGTTTTCTTTGTGGTGTTTTGGTGTTTTTCCTTTTTTCTTCGCGCGAGTTTCTTCCATTTCCACCGTTCTTGGGACAAACGGCCAAAACGAAACGCGACCAAATATGCCTAGAAGTGCTGGTACTAGTGTAAGCGAAGAAATCATCATAATGAAAATCGCTAAACTAAACGGTACAGCAAAATTATGGAACGAACCATATTCTGCAGCTAAAAGTAGAAGTAGAGCCGCCATAACCGTTAAACCACTCAGCGCAATGGCACCCGCTGTTCCACTGAAAGCTTCTTTAAATGCTTGGAAACGATTTTTTTCGGTGTGTAAATGGCTACGGAATCTAGAAATCAAGAATAAACAATAATCTGTTCCCGCCCCAAATAGTAATACAGTCATTATCGAAAGTCCTTGGGAGCCATAAGTAATAATTCCCTCTTTCGCAAGCAATCCTAGAATTGGCGTAATAACTAAATAAGCAAAACCTACTGCAATCAATGGTATTAATGCCAAAATTGGTGAACGATAAATTACTAAAAGGAAAACTAAAACAAGTAATACCGTTCCTATTAGTAAGGAAACATCTGCGTCTTTAAATAATCCACTAGCATCCACACTAATTCCAGCCGGACCAGTTGTCCGAGCAACTAATGTATCATCAGCCGTTACTTTCTTAGCAAATGGGTCTTCGCCAATAGTTGTTTTAGCAGCTGATTCCAATTGGTTAAAGCTTTCTGAAAGTTGATCCGACGTTGCACTATCCTTCATAATAACCGTTTGAATAAAGGTCGTGCCATCTTTAGACACTTGTTTTTTAAGAGCAACGGGCGGCATTTTGTCATAAGGCACAGCCATTTTTTGAAAATCTACTGGATTCTCAGTTAGTTCTTTACTATATTTTTGAATGTTAACTAAATCTGCTGTTGTTAATCCAGTTGAACGATACCAAGTTATAAGAGCTGGTACTCCATCTGTTTCTGAAAATTTCTCATCAATTAGCTTTTGAGCAACAACAGATGGTTCTGAACTTGGTAAGTCTTTTGCAGCGTCATCTTTGTAATCAGCAGCTTTTGGAAAGAACAACTGTAAAATTATAATAGCGATAATCCAAATACCTAATGTGATAAAGCGTCCCTTCTTGCCACCAACCCCACTGGCTATTTTACTTAAAAATCCATCTTTCATTATACATCCCCCTTTAAATTTGCTTATTTTTTTTCGTTTATCAAATGATAAGTGAAACGCCAAAAAAAGAAGCACGGTAAATTATACCTCTTTTTTACAAAGCCCAAACATCATTAAATTGATTAATTCATCGATTTGTTCTGTTGTTGTCTGTTTTTGACCAAAACTACCTTTCCCTGAGAATAGTGGACTAATAGTGGACAAACAATATCGTGCAGCTGTTTCGGCACTGACTCCTGTTCGCAGTTCACCAGCACTCTCTAATCGCTCAAAAAAATCTTGAAACGGCTTTAAATAAGTTTGTTGCCATAATTTATATAGTAAATACTGATTTTCCGGCTTCATCTCATTTAAAATATCATGAATCATCAATAAAATATTAGTAGGATGTTCTTCAATTAACATCATTAACATATCATGCAGTTGTTCTTCTTTTACTTTATTCATTTGCAGAATCGGGTGCATTTCAACTTGAATATTTTGCGTCAATTCGCGAACTACTTCAATATAAAGTGATTCTTTATCTTCAAAATGATGATAAAGTGCCGGCTGGGTAATTTTGGCGATTTTAGCTATTTCTCTTGTTGAAACTGCCCGGTAACCTTTTTCCATGAATAAATCTCGTGCTGTATCCAAGATTTTTTGTCTTGTTATTCCTAATTCTTCTGCCCGAGTACGCTTCTTCTCCATCATCACCCCACCCTTCTTATTTTTCCGTAGAAAGTAGTTGTATATTTTTATCAATCAGTTTTTGTAAAGTTTCTTTGTGCCACTTGCGACCAAAAACGCATTTGCTTACAAGGTATTTACCTTCTTCTAGTTCTCCTTCTTCTGTAATAGCACGAATATGTAGACGGTAAACCAATTTCTTTTTTACTAATGCAATTTGCTGAATCGTTTTTGCATCTAAAAAATGCATTTCCGCGTCACTCAATTTGAAAACAAATGTAAAAATCCCAGCTTCTGTAAATGCTAGAATAAGCGTGTGTCTGCCTCGCATATGAGGGCCTGCGTATAAAAAATCAATTGTTTGAACGGTCAAATTATGATTTTCACTATAAGTTCGCACTTCTGTTTCTAATCGTTCTTTCAAACTAGCAGCCAAAATAAGCCCCTCCCTTGCTGATTAATATTTTACCAGAAAATGGTGGAATGAAGTAGATTATTTTTTTATAAATGATAACACCTCTAAAAATTATTATTTAAAATGAAAAAATGGATATTTCGTATTCTATTCTTCTCTCATTCATGGTAATATCAATATTAGTGTTCGCTAGATAGATATAAACGTTTTTACGATTATATAAATATTAAAAAGGAAGTTGGTACGAAAATGGGAGAGCAAAGCATCATGGAAACACGAAACGGGAGAACATCATTTTTTGATGGAGGATTACTGCAGTACATTGGTTGGACAATATTAGGATTTCTTGTAACAATTTGCACTATAGGAATTTGTTATCCTTGGGCTTTATGTATGGTTTATGGTTGGAAGATAAATCACACTGTTATTGAAGGAAAACGCCTAAAATTCCAAGGTTCCGCAGTTGGACTGTTTGGCAACTGGATTAAATGGTTACTACTAACTATAATTACTATCGGAATTTATGGTTTCTGGGTTTTTATTAAGTTAGAAGATTGGAAAGTAAAAAATACGATTTTTAAATAAAATGTAAAAACATCTTACAAACAAGCTAAATGCTGATTGTGAGATGTTTTTTTAGATCCTCTAATCAATCTTTCGCCAATTTCTTCGATTACTGCCAAACCGTAATCTTTATAAATTGCACTCAAAAATAGTCATCCTCTGTTATTTATTAAAAATTTCTCAATGTATATTAATTACTTTTATCATATCTACTTTAAAATATTATTATCAACTACGGTGTATTTTACTATATAAAAAACTTCAAATCATTTTACACCTTTTAATAACAAGGGTTTTCAACGATTTAAAGATTTTTATTACGACGTATGAATGCCCTCGGAGGGAATCGAACCCCCATTTTAAGAACCGGAATCTCACGTGCTATCCGTTGCACCACGAGGGCTTTATGTAGCCTTAGAATCTTACCGTACGAATAATAATTATAGCGAAATTCATATGGTTTTACAAGCTTTATTTTAATGAAGAAGCCGGCAAGTCCGAGGATTTGCTGGCCAAGGTAGTTATTTTACTAATGTCCAAATAGTGGATGTATCTGGAGTTTCACCTTTTACCCACCATTTTGCTTGGTAAGTTTTCCCACCATATGTGACTTTGTCGCCCCCATTGTATGCTTTTAAAGCGTTCCATACTTGAGTTGTTGAGCTTGCTGTTTTCCATACGTCACTTGTGTCTGGTGAATTATCTTTTGTCCACCACTGAGCTGTATACGCTATGCCATTATATACTACTTGATTTCCTGCATTATAAATTTGATCCGGTTTCCACGTATTGCTTATATCCAGTGGTTTTGTTTTCACGGTTATTTCATTACTTGCTAGCGAACGATTACCCGCTATATCTACAGCATAGATTTTATATTTATAACTAGTATTATTTATTAGGTTTATATCTTGGAACATAGTGGATGTAGTTGTGGTGATTTTTGTATTATTACGATAGATTTCATAGTTTTTTACTGCTACATTATCTGAAGACGCTTGCCAGCAAAGGTCAATGGCTCTATCAGTTTGGGCGTGAGACATTAAGCTCGTCGGCGCTGTTGGTGCTTCTTTGTCAGCGGCTGGCGCTTCTTTTGTTGTCACGCTAATTTTGTTTCCTAAGGCCGACTTATTTCCCGCAAAATCTTTGGCGCGGACAGTATAAGTATAAGTAGTGTTTGCATTTACAGTATTATCCTCATAAGTAGTTGTTTGGCTTTCACCGACTACTTTTCCGTCGCGTAAAATTTCGTATCCGTTAATCCCAACGTTATCCGTTGCGGCATTCCATTTTAAACTGACTTTATTTGCTGTTGTTGTTCCTATTAAATTAGTTGGTGCTGTTGGCGATTCTTTATCAACAACCGGAGTTACATCTGAATTTATAATATTTGCATCAATCACTTGGTAAAATGCGTTTCCTGTATCAGCAATCGACCAAACACCTAGAATAACATAATAGCCAGATCGGTCATTTGGAATCGTTATTTGTTGCTTTGTTAGTTGGTCTGGCGTGCTACCATCTGCTGTGATTTGCGCTAATGGTTCAAATTCTGCTCTTGTTAAAGGTTTATTTGGATCCCAACCTTTTTTTGTAATAAAATATTCCCAATTGCTTGTTCTATGAGGAGCAGTGAGTGTCCATTCTACGTTTAGCGGGCCAGATTTTATATCTACCTTTGTCCAGCGATCTTGTGTTTGTTCATCTAGTAATGGGTACTTTCCGCCTCCTGCTATATTTCCATCTTGAGGACCATTTGTTGGAAAACCTTTTGCGGCTTCGATACTTTGAGGTTCATATTCTGCCGCACCAACCCCCGTATTTATCCCTTGATTTGCTAAGTAAACTCGACTTGCCGGTTTTGATATATATCCATGAGCTGAAACACTTGTTTCAAAAAGTACTACTGCTAATACTACAACTGCGAAAAACATCCCGATTTTTGAAAATTTCTTCATTTCTACACCTTCCTTTCGTTATAGTTCATTATACCTTTTTGTTTATTTTATTGAAAAGTTTATGCTTCAAACTTTATCATTTGACCTAATTTGACCATTCGTGTATGATATAAACAAAGCTAATTCAAAATTTACATTTAACAGGAGGAATCTTGATATGAACTTAATTCCAACAGTAATTGAACAAACAAGCCGTGGTGAACGCGCATATGACATTTATTCACGTTTATTAAAAGACAGAATTATTATGTTAGGCTCTGCAATTGATGATAACGTTGCTAACTCTATCGTTTCTCAATTATTATTCCTTGATGCACAAGATCCTGAAAAAGATATTTTCTTATATATCAATTCTCCAGGAGGAAGTATTTCAGCTGGTATGGCGATTTATGATACAATGAATTTCGTTAAAGCAGATGTGCAAACTATTGGTATGGGGATGGCTGCTTCCATGGGATCATTCTTACTAACAGCCGGTGCAAACGGTAAACGCTTTGCCTTACCAAATGCGGAAATCATGATTCACCAACCACTTGGTGGCGCTCAAGGTCAAGCAACTGAAATCGAAATTGCTGCTCGTCACATTTTGAAAATCAAAGAACGTATGAATACTATTATGTCTGAAAAAACTGGTCAACCATATGAAGTTATTGCTCGTGATACAGATCGTGATAATTTCATGACTGCTCAAGAAGCAAAAGATTACGGCTTAATTGATGATATCATCGTAAACAAAGCTGGCTTAAAGGGCTAATAACTATAAAAAGTGGGTTTGCAATTGCAAACCCACTTTTTTGTTGCCTTATTTTAAACGTAGCTCAGAATGTCTTCGTCCATAAAATACATAAACAATAATACCTAATATAAACCAAATCGCAAATGCAATCCAAGTTGTTTTAGATAAATTGAGCATTAAATATACACAAAGCAAAAACGAAAGCGCTGGTACTACAGGATAAAAAGGTGTCTTAAAGCCTTTTTGATTAAGTTCAGGATTACGACGTAAAAAGAAAATCCCTACTGAAACCATCGCAAAAGCAAAGAGTGTACCAATGTTAATTAATTGCGCTAAATCTTCCATTGGCACAGTAGACGCAATTAAGCCCATAACTGTAGCAAATATCATTGTATTTCTAACCGGCGTGTCATTTTTACTAATTTTTGAAAATGATTTTGGGAGTAATCCGTCACGTCCCATTGCGAATAGTAATCTTGTTCCGCCATAAGACATAACTAGTACTACGGTTGTCATCCCAACAATTGCTCCAACTGAAAGTAGACCCGCAATCCAGTTTTGATTAATGGCTTGAAGCGCAAAGGCAACAGGTGCACTAACTCCAACTAAATCAGTGTAAGGAACAACTCCTGTAAGCACTGCTGATAGTAAAATGTATAACAATGTACAAACGGCTAAAGAAGAAATAATTCCGATTGGCATATTCTTCTGTGGGTTTTTCACTTCTTCGGCAGCACTAGAAACGGCATCAAAACCGATATAAGCAAAGAAAACAGTAGAGGCTCCAGTAATGACCCCTTGCACACCAAATGGCAAGAACGGGGTCCAATTATCTGGTTTCACATAAAATGCACCTACGATAATAAATAAGACAACAACTGCAATTTTCACTAAAACCATAATATTATTTACTCTCGTAGATTCGCGAATACCAAAACTAAGTAAAATCCCAATGATCATTACTACTGCGAAGGCTAATAAATCAAAATAAGTCCCCGCACTTGGGTTATAAGCAGATGAAATAACTGTTGGAATGTGCAAATCAAATCCCGCTAATAAACTTTTCATGTAAGATGACCAGCCACTCGCAATTGCTGCAACCGCTAGACCATATTCTAAAATAAGCGACCAGCCAAGAATCCATGCAATTCCTTCACCAAAAACGTGATAGCTATATGTATAAGCACTACCAGCAACTGGTAATTTAGATGCAAATTCTGAATAACAAAGCGCTGCTAAACAACAAGCAATTCCCGCAATAATAAAAGAGATTATAATTCCTGGTCCTGCAATAACAGAAGCGACCTGCCCTGGAAGAATAAATATCCCTCCACCAACAACTGCTCCCACTCCAAGCATCGTTAAATCAAAAGCTCCTAAAGTTTTATTCAAATGATGCTTATCTGTCGCTGGATTATGAAAATTCTTTTTTCTGAAAAAAGAATTAACTTTTGTCATAAAGATTCCTCCTTCTTAAATTCCAATTTTCAGTTAATTAATATGTGTATTTTTAAACTAACTAGAAAACTATTATTCATACTACCATAAACAGACTAAAAAATATACAACATCGGTATAAATTTAACTAAAAAATTCAAATCTTGAATATGATTGTTTTTTTAGTTTAAAACTATACTTGATGCATGTAATAAAAAAAGCTGAAAACCAATTTAATGGTTTTCAGCTTAAGCTTTATTTCCAAGCTCTGGAATATTGTTTTGGTCCTTCAATAGTTTCCCCTAAAGACAGTGCTGCATCTTTAGCAAAATACGGATTACGTAATAGTTCTCGGCCGATAATAATTAAATCTGCACGTTCATTACATAAAATTTCTTCTGCTTGCTCGCCGCGTGTGATAAGTCCTAGTACGCCTGTCGCAATTCCAGCCCCGCGACGGATTTCATCAGCGAATGGCACCTGATAACCCGGAAAAACTGGCGGTGCTACATTAACTAATCCACCTGTACTTACATCAATTAATTCCACACCATCTGCTTTCATCCATTTTGCAAAAGGAATATAATCTTCTAATTGTAAGCCACCATGTGCATAATCAGTTGCAGAAACTCGAACAATAATAGGTCCATCCCATACTTCTTTAACTGCTTTTATAATGTCACTCAAAATTTTGTAACGGTTACCAGCAGGACCACCGTAATTATCTTCCCGACGATTCGTAATTGGCGATAAAAATTGATGAATTAAATAACCATGAGCTGCATGAATTTCGATTACATCAAAACCAGCTTCTTTGGCTCTATAAGCGGCACGTTTAAAATCAGCAACAACTTCTTTAATCGCTTCTTTTGTAAGTTCTACTGGTTTTGCAGATTTTTCGTCATAAGCAATAGCAGAAGGCGCAACTATTTCACCTGGTAAAACAGCTTTTCGACCAGCATGTGCTAACTGAATTCCTGCTTTTGCACCATGAGAATGAAGTCCATCTACTAAATGTTTTAGAGCTGGTACTTGTTCATCATTCCATAAACCTAAGTCAAACTCAGAAATCCGCCCTACTTCTTGAACCGCAGTAGCTTCTAATATCACAAGTCCGGTACCGCCGGCTGCTCGAGAAACGTAATGCGCAAAATGAAAGTCTGTCGCAATCCCGTCTTTATTTTCTACTGAATACATACACATTGGTGACATAACGATTCTGTTTTTTAATGTTACATCTTTTAATTTATATTCTGAAAATAATTTTGACATTCTAATTCGCATCCTTTTCTTTTAATTAACTATTACTAACTTTTAAACCTACTTGCGAAGGAGTTTCTCCGCTTCTAAGACGTTCTGCAATTTGATCTAGTTTGCGAAGACGATGGTTAATACCTGATTTACTCACTTGACCAGTGGTTAGCATTTCACCCAGCTCTTTTAAAGTGACATCCTCATTAGCTATCCGAAGCGCCGCAATTTCACGCAGGCGCTCTGGTAAAGCCTCCAGTCCGACAGTTGATTGAATGTATTTAATATTATCAATTTGTCTAACTGCGGCATTAATAGTTTTATTGAGGTTTGCTGTTTCGCAGTTCACTAACCTGTTCACTGAATTCCGCATATCGCGCATAATTCGAACATCTTCAAAATGGAGAAGTGCACTAGTTGCTCCGATAATACTCAAGAATTCCGTGATTTTCTCTGCTTCTTTTAAATAGGTAATAAAACCATTTTTGCGTTCCAGTGTACGCGCGTTAAGATCGAATTGATTCATTAGAGCGCAAATCGCCTCATTATGCTCTTCATAAACAGAAAAAATTTCTAAGTGATAGGAAGAAGTTTCCGGATTATTAACTGATCCACTCGCCAAAAAGGCTCCACGCAAATAAGCACGCTTGGCACTTCTCTTCTTAACAAATCCCCTATCAATGGACTTGGTAAACGTCATTGGTGGTTCGAGGATACGTAAATCTTCTAGAATCCCTCGTGTACCAGACTTCAATCGAACAATATAAACATTATTTTTTTTCAATTTCATTTTGCGACGTACAAGAAGTTCAATGGGTACTTCATATAAATCTTTCAGCAATTGATACATTCGTCTAGCTATGGCTGCATTCTCCGTTTGGACATCCATTATAACTAATTGATTCGAAAACGAGATTGCACCATTCATTCGAATAAAAGCTGCGAGTTCCACTTTTGCATCGCTATCACTTACGTCCATATGAGTTAATTCTTTTTTGGTTTCCGATGCAAATGACATGGCTTACTCACTCCTTTTCGTTATTTTTATTAGGTAACATCGCTAAAAGCGCATCCGCCACCTTTTCAGCAGCATGACGCACTAAGCCATCCTCTGTCGAAAGAAAATCTTGATAAATGGCTTCTACGCCAAGTTTTTCCATTTCTTTTGCGTTATGCTCTACTTGCGCAACATCTTCTGGAAATAGTAATTCCTTTGGCACTGTAGTTGTATTAATTAATGTTTTATCAATAAAAGATTTACCGACATGTTCATGGATAACTTTAATATGGTCAGCATCTGAGAAAAAGTCCGTTTCTCCAATTTGCGTTAAAATGTTCGTAATATATACTTTTGGAGCCTTACTTGCGGTAATTTCATCTGCTAATTCAGCTAAAAGTAAATTAGGTAAAATACTCGTATATAAACTTCCAGGACCAATAACAATCAAGTCTGCTTCTTTAACAGCTTCTACAGCCGTTGGATAAGGCTTCACATTTTCCGGCTCAATAAAAACACGATTAATATGTTTTCCTTGTAGTGGAATAAGGGACTCACCGTGAACGATAGAACCATCTTCCATTTCAGCATTCAAAATGAGGGGTTGGTCTGTCGCTGGGATAACTTTTCCACGGATTTTAAGTACTGTAGCAAGTACATTTATTGCATCTACATAACTATCATTTAGCTGCGATAAAGCAGTCAAAATCAAATTTCCAATGACATGCCCTGATAAATCGCCATCTACTGCAAAACGATATTGAAATAATTCAACTACACGCGGGTCAACATTAGATAAAGCAAGCATCACATTACGGATATCTCCAGGAGGAAGCACATCCATTTGCTCACGAATTTTACCAGAACTGCCTCCATCATCAGCTACAGTAACAATCGCAGTTAAATGGATATCTTTTTTCTTAAGTCCTTTTAAAACCACAGGGAGACCAGTTCCGCCGCCTATTACGACTACTTTTGGCTTCGTTTCTTTACTCATATTAACGACCCTTTCTACGTTTCATATCTCGGTGTGAAATCGTTGTCTCATATTTTTGTTGGATAGCTTTGCCAACATATTCCGTTAAAGCCACAGAACGATGCTGCCCTCCTGTACATCCAATAGCAATCACGAGCTGTGTTTTTCCTTCTCGTTTGTAAAAAGGCAGTGTAAACATCAATAAATCAATTAATTTATCTAAAAAGGCCCCCGTTTCTGGCCATTTCATTACATATTCATAAACATCCTTATCAAGACCTGTCAGCGGGCGCATTTTGTCGATATAATGCGGATTTGGTAAGAAACGAACATCAAATACTAAATCTGCATCAATTGGAATGCCATATTTGAAACCAAATGACATTAATTGCACATTGAAAACGTCTTTATCTTCCGTTTGGAACTCATTATTAATTCGCTCTCGTAACTCACGCGGCGCCATATTCGAAGTATTAATTACTAATTGTGAGCGCCCTTTTAAATCGCTTAGCAGTTCGCGCTCCGCATTAATTCCATCAAGCACAGAACCATTTGGCTCCAGTGGATGATGACGACGAGTTTCTTTATAACGCGAAACAAGCACCTTATCATCCGCCTCTAAAAAGAGAATTTTCGTTGTTATAAAATTGGTATTATCTAACTCATCAAGTGCTGGTTCAATAGAATCAAAAAATTCTCGTCCACGAAGGTCCATTACGAGCGCGATTTTGTCCATCTTGTCGCTTTCTTTCATCAACTCCCAGAATTTCGGAAGTAAACTTGGCGGTAAATTATCTACACAAAAATAACCGAGATCTTCTAAAGACTGCATTGCAACTGTTTTTCCTGCCCCAGACATCCCAGTAATGATTACTAATTTTAATTGTTTAGAAGCCATATATGCCTCATCCTTTCGCACAAATAATATCTACCTTTCATTTTAGCACACTTCTCACTAGAAAATCCCAGAAAAGTCTCTAAATAGAGTTTCCGGGATTTTTCTTTTTTATGCTTCGATATATTGCATTAAATCAGCTTTTATTTTTTCTAGTTTCTGCGTACTTTCTTCTTCATTTTCACCAAGGATACTAAAATAGAATTTGATTTTCGGCTCTGTGCCTGATGGACGTAAACAGAACCACGAACCATCTTCCAAATAACATTTAATAACATCAGCAGTTGGTAAATGAATTACCTCTGTTTTGCCCGTTTTAATCCAAGTAGTTTCACTTCTCAAATAATCTTCTGCGCGCTCGATGCGGAAACCTCCCATACTTGTTGGAAGCTGTTCGCGGAAGCCACTTGTAATTTCTTTAATGCGTTCTGAACCATCTTTTCCACTCAAAGTAAGTGAAACTAAATCTTCTTTATAATAACCAAATTCTGCATAAATTTTCTCTAAATCTTCAAGTAAAGTCCGACCTTCCGTTTTGCTAACAAGTGCCACTTCGGAAATTGCAAGAACTGCTTGAATAGCATCTTTGTCACGCGTGAACGGCTTAACCATGTAGCCATTACTTTCTTCATATCCAAACTCAAATGTATGCGTACCAGTCTCTTCAAAATGTTTGATTTGTTCTGCGATAAATTTGAAACCTGTTAACACTTCAATCATTTCCACACCAAAATGTTTCGCGATTTCTGTTCCAAGATTACTCGTTACAATTGATTTCAATACAGCTGCATTTGCTGGCAACTCATTCTGCGCTTTCTTTTGTTTTAACAAGTAATGTAAAATAATCGCACCAATTTGATTTCCTGATAAAATCTCGTATTCACCGTCTTTATTACGCACAGCGACACCTAAACGATCAGCATCTGGGTCTGTTCCTACTAAAATATCTCCACCAAATTTCTTACCATATTCAATCGCTAGTAAAAATGCTTCCTTATTCTCAGGATTAGGTGATTTCACTGTTCCAAAATCTGGGTCATTGACAAATTGCTCTTCTACTTTGACAATATTGGTGAAACCGACACTCTGAAGCGCAGGAACGCCAAGGATCCCACCTGTCCCATGTAGCGGCGTGAAAACAATTTTCAAATCTTGGCCGTGCTGCTCCACAAGCTCATTATTCACGATTACTTCTTTTAATTTTTCCAAATATGGTCGATCCACTTTTTCACTAATTACTTCAAGTAAGCCATTTTTAATTAATTCATCTTGGTTCGCCACTTCTACAGAAAAAATATCATCCACTGCATTGATGTAATCTATGACTGCACTTGCGCCATTCGGAGGCATTTGCCCACCATCTTCACCATAAATTTTATAGCCGTTATATTCTGGCGGATTATGACTTGCAGTAATAACAATTCCACCAAACGCATTTAAAAAACGAACCGCAAAAGAAAGTTCAGGAGTTGGTCGAAGTGCATCAAAAACATAACTTTTAACACCATGATGACCCAAAACTGCTGCTGATTCAAAGGCAAACTCTCGTGACATATGACGAGGATCATAAGCAATAACAATTCCGCGTTTCTTAGCCTCTTCTCCATTTTCAGCCACAAATTGTGCCAAACCATATGAAGCTTTCCGGATAGTATAAATGTTCATTCGGTTTGTTCCCGCGCCAAGCACCCCGCGCATTCCAGCTGTCCCAAATTCCATATTCCGATAAAAACTATCTTCTAATTCTTTTTCATCAGACGCAATGTTATTTAATTGATTCTTGAGTGAATCATCTAAAACTTTATTATTGGACCATTTTTGATACTCTTCTCTCCAGTTCATTTTTCAACATTCCTCCAATTTAATGATTTAACTCTCAACAGCAAAACGAAAAGCTGTCTTAGATTTAAAAGGTTTTTCTGGTCTTAAAACGATATTACCAAAACCAGGATGATTAATAGCGTCCACCAAACCTTGTGTTTCCAGTGTAATTCCGGCATATTTCGGCACAGTCTTACCATTTATTTCAAAGTCACCAGCCATGCTATTAGACGTATAAACCAATACGGAATCAGCTTCTGTTTCCATTTCTAAACGACGTCCAGATTGCGGATCAAATAAGACTGCATCTGGTTTACCATTTTCATGTTTTAAAATAAATGTATGATCCAGGCCTTTCCCCGCTATTTGCAATAGTTCATCTTGATTTTTAATAATTTCCATCATTTCACGTCCAGCCCGCAAATCAAAGATAGTATTTTCTACAGAGCGAATTTCACCAATAGGAAGCATTTCTTTATCAATTGGTAAAAATTTCTCACTATTGACCCAAAGCTGATGTGGCAAAATAGTGGAACCAGCTTTTCCTGATAAATTAAAATAGATATGATTACTTGGATTATAAATAGTAGGTTTATCTGTATGTGCCGTATAATCAATAATCCATTCATTCTTGTTATTTAATGTATACGTCATATGCGCATTAATATTACCTGGGTAACCATTTTCACCATCTGCCCATGTATATTCAAAAGTCAGGACAATCTGATCTAACTCTTTTTCTACTGAAACATTCCATAACTTTTTGCTAAAATTCAACTTTCCCCCATGTCGATGGTTTGCACCTTCATTTTGAGTTAATTGATATTCTTCCCCATCTAAAGAAAATTGGCCTTTCGTAATACGACCAGCCACCGGACCAAGCGTAGCACCAAAGTACGGAGAATATGCCAAATAATCATCCATATCCGAAAAACCAAGACTAATATTAGCATATTCACCAAATTTATCTTTTGTTTCAATAGAGGTAATAATTGCTCCATAATTTAGAACACTAATTTTCATACCATGGTCATTTATCATTGTCCACTGCCATACTGTTTCTCCTTCAAAATGACCAAACCGTTTTTTAATTACTTCGATGAAAATCACATTCCTTCATAATTTTTAATATCCACTTGGATGTGTTACATGCCATTTCCAAGCTGTTGCAATAATATCTTTTACATCTGTATAAGTTGGCTGCCAACCAAGAATTTCACGAGCTTTATCACTAGATGCAATAAGTGTTCCCGGATCACCTGCACGACGTGGTACAACTTCCGCTGGGATTTCTTTTCCTGTAACACTGCGAGCTGCCTCAAGCATTTCTCTTACAGAAAAACCGTTACTGCTACCGAGGTTGAAAATATTACTTTCTCCACCATTTTTCAAATATTCTAGTGCTTTGATATGTGCATCAATTAAATCTTCTACTTGTACATAATCGCGTATACAAGTTCCATCTGGAGTATTGTAATCATCACCAAAAATGGACAATTTCTCACGCTGACCTAGTGCAACTTGTAAAATAATAGGAACTAAATGAGATTCTGGTTGATGATCTTCTCCTATAGAACCATCTGCTTTTGCACCAGCGACATTAAAATAACGTAGCGCAACAAACTTCATTCCATAAGCTTTATCACACCATTTCATCATTTTCTCCATAATTAACTTAGTTTCGCCATATGTGCTTTCGGGGTTTGTGGGCATATCTTCTGTAATAGGCACACGTTCAGGCTCTCCATATGTAGCTGCACTGGAAGAAAATACGATATGTTTCACATCAAATTGCTCCATTACTTCTAATACAATTTGTGTACCATAAACATTATTGTTCAAATAATCAAGTGGTATTTCCATGGATTCACCAACAAGGGAACTTGCTGCAAAATGAATCACACCATCCACCGATTCTTTTTCAAAAACGGAACTCAAAAATGTTTTATCGCGAATATCTCCTTCAAAAAATCTTGCTTTTTTATGAATAGATTCTTTATGACCTGTTTTTAAATTATCTACAACTACCACTTCATACCCACGATTAATTAATTCATCTACTGCATGAGAGCCGATATAGCCAGCTCCTCCAAGTACTAAAATACTCATTACCTGTCCATCTCCTCAACTATGTCTTTGTATTTCATTTTACACTACTAAGGTCTATGTAGTCACGCAAAAATGGGTCTAAGACAGATAATCTCAGACCCATTTCATTTTTCTCATTATTTAGCTGTTTCTGCTTCTAATGCTTCTTTCAATTCTTCAACATATTTTTGTGCATTTTGTCCAGCAAGTCCACCGTCACCTGTAGCTGTTACAATTTGGCGTAAACTTTTCGCACGGACATCTCCTGCTGCAAAAATACCAGGAAGGTTTGTACGCATTTCTTCATCTGTAACAATATAGCCTTCATCATCTGTAATACCTAGATTGAGGAATGCTTTTGTAAGTGGCACAAGCCCAACATAAATGAATACACCATCAACAGGCATAATGGATTCGGAACCATCAACAGTAGAAACAAGTTTTGCGCCTGTAACTTTTTTACCGTCACCAATAATCTCTTCTACAGTGCTATTCCAAACAAAATCAACTTTTTCATCTTTAAAAGCTCGATCTTGTAAAATTTGTTGTGCACGTAATTTATCACGACGGTGTACAATTGTTACTTTATCAGCATAACGAGTCAAATAAGTTCCTTCTTCAACAGCTGAATCTCCGCCGCCAACAACAACTAGTTCACGATTTTTAAAGAATGCCCCATCACAAACCGCACAATAAGAAACGCCGCGTCCGCTAAGTTCTTCTTCACCAGCTGCACCAAGTTTACGGTGTTCAGCACCAGTCGCAATAATAATCGCTCGAGCTTTGTATGTTTTTGAACCTGCTGTTACGGTTTTAAATTCTTTGCCATCAACTACTTCTTTAATATCACCATAAGCATACTCAGCACCAAACTGTTTTGCGCCGCTAAGCATCTTGTCAGATAAATCTGGTCCTAATATGCTATCAAATCCAGGGTAATTTTCTACCTCTGCTGTATTGACCATTTGTCCACCTGGTACACCGCGTTCAATCATTAGCGTATCTAAATCTGCACGGGAAGTATATAAAGCCGCTGTCATTCCAGCCGGCCCCGCTCCAATAATAATCACATCATAAATTTTTTCTTCACTAGCCATTTTTTTGCCCTCCTCATTTATGTGTATACAATAGTTAGCCTAAATTAATCCTAATACGGAATGGCAAAAAGGTCTATTTATCTGCTCAGAACTTGTTCGATATCTCTCGCACATTTACTATATTCAAATTCATCTACTAATGCGAGCTTCATTTCAGGCAAAAACAGCTTTGCAATCGCACTCGTAACAGTTTCTATAGTATAACGCCCAAGAATTAACTCTTTTCTATTCTCCATCAGCACTAATGAAAATAACCTTTCATATAAAGGAAGATTTTCTGTATTTAGTAAGATTCCTTTTTCTCGTAAAATGTCCATTGCCTTCATGATGAGATAGCAATTTTGTTCTACATCTCCATCGGGAAAATAATCAAAGTTAGTAAACATTAAGTGTTCCATATATGACCAATTACTCATGTTTAGAAGGGGGTGAAACAATACAAATTCCGGTCGATTCGCCGAAATAGTCATCGCATAAACACCCAAAAGATGAGTCATATCATTTTCAGATTGAAGCATTTCTAAAACCAACCTTGTATCATTTGATAAATCTGCTTCTCGCTCCCAAGGAAACCTAACATCTTCATATAAATCGCACTCTAAAAAAGAATGCCAAAACATTTTTGCTCCTTCGACATCATCTAAATAATAAGCAGCTTTTGCACGATAATAATAATACTTACTTCGCTCCGTAACTTCTAAATCCGCTACTTGTTCAAGTAAATCGTCCGCTTCATCATAGTCTCCCATCATCGCATGAATTAATCCAAGTTTTTCTTTATGATGCGACAGAACAGGTAAAACATCGCGAAGTCCCAAATAAAGCGAATCCGCTTCTTCTCTATTACCTTTATAAAAATGATAAATAAATAAATCGCATAATCCTAATAAATTACCCGGATTTCTTGAAATTAAATCACTTAAAACTTTAACGCCCTCAGCTTCTTTTAATTGTTCAAAATACAACGCTGCAAGTTGATTATAAGCAGGCCAAAAGTTAGGTTTCTCATCAATTACTTTTTTTAAGATATCACATGCAGAAGCACTATCTTCTTCCGCCAAATAACGATTAATCTCTTTTTTGTAGGAGTAAAATTCTTGTTCTAACTTCGAAAAACCATTTTCAATAGTTTCACCAAATGGCGTTTCTTCAAGTAAAACTTCAATTAAATCTTTTGCCTCTTCTGCATAATCTCCGTCAGCAGCTGTTTCTAAATAGCGATTAGCATACTGAAGCGCTCTACGATAATCTTTCATATAAGCAAAATTATTCGCAATAAAATAGTAACAATAATCCATATTACCAAGACGTTTTTCCAAAATATCTCTGAGTAATTGATTGGATTTATGAAATTGACCGATTTCTGTATAACATATTGCTAGTTGACAAAGAATCACTGGCTCTCCAGGTTCAAGTTCTGATGCACGTACCAAATAACGAATTGCTTCTTTGATTTTTTGGTCACGGAAAGCCTCAACACCGCGCTCAAAATAAAACTGACCATTCGGATAAAATGGATAGATTTTTGCTGTTGTTTTTTTGTCTTTTTCCATTTCCCCACCTCCAACAATATCCTTATTCTTCTGAGTATAACATAGAATTTATTTCTTTGGGCAAGAAAAAAAACTACTCAGATTTTACTCTAAAGTAGCTTTTTCTTTTATTATTAAAGGATTCCCATAAGCAAAACTTTCTGGTGGAATATCCTTTGATACGACCGCTCCAGCTGCAACAATCGCTCCATCACCAATTTTAGTACCAGGAAGAATGGTGACATTCGCGCCAACCATAACATTCCGACCAATAACAACTTCCCCTACACGATATTCAGAAAGCACATATTCATGCGTTAAAATTGTTGTATGATAACCGATAATCGAGTTTTCACCAATCGTAATCTTTTCTGGAAAAAATAAATCCGGCATTACTTTATAAGCTATAGCTGTCTTTTCACCAATTTCCATTCCAAGACAAGCACGATAAATTCTACGTTTACCACCCATCCACGGAAAAAAACGGCCAAATTCTATTACTAATGTATTCTTAAAAGCTCTCCAAAAAGAAATCGTTTTATAAACTTGAAAAAGTGTGTTGATACTGTCATCTGGCGCCTTAAATCTATCTAGCCGCCTCAAAGTTTATTCCTCGTCCCTTACAATCGCAAGTAAGTCACTCATTTTTTCTAACATGAAATCTGGCTGGAACTGCGCCAAATGTTCCGGACCTTTAATCGCCCAAGCCACACCAGCAGTTAGCGTTTCCGCATTTTTCCCCGCTTCAATATCATGATAATTATCACCAATCATAATCGCTTCTTCTTTTGTTGCATTCAGTAGAGAAAGGGCCATCTCAATACCTTCAGGATCTGGCTTAGCATTCGATACTTGATCTAACCCAATAACCACTTGGAAAAATTTATCTAATCCAGTCACTTTAAGTCCACGCATAATCGTATCGTACATCTTCGTAGATACAATACCTAATTTATAATCTTCTTCATACAACACACGAATAGCTTCATAAACCCCTTCATATTCTAATATCAAATCATCATGGTGTTTTAGATTATATTCACGGTAAAACACACGCATTTCTTCCGCATGTGCTGGGTTTATTTCACGAAAAGTTTCCATTAAAGAAGGCCCAATAAACGGCAAAATATCCTCTCTTGTAAAAACTCGGTCAGGCAAGAATTCTTGTAACGTTGCTTGGAAAGTTTTAATAATCAACTCATTTGTATTAATTAATGTGCCATCTAAGTCAAACAACAATGTAGTAATTTTCCCAGTCATAATTTCTTCCTTTCTAAAACAAACTCGAAAATCTCCAACTTTTTATTTCTTTTTAGCTACTTTACCAAATTTATCTTCCATGTAATACGGCGGATTCATTTTCAGGCGACGGTAAATAATTAGTCCAATCGATAAAACAATTAGTAGTAAAGATAATACTTGCGAAACCCTAAAGTCCCCCCACATCAAGCTATCTGTACGCATCCCTTCAATAAAGAACCTTCCAAACGAATACCAAATCACGTAACTAAGAAAAAGCTCTCCACTACGTATTTTTGTCCGGCGAATAATCAATAATAAAATAAAGCCAAGTACATTCCATAAACTCTCATATAAGAAAGTTGGTTGATAATAAATTCCATCTATGAACATTTGATTAATAATAAATTCTGGTAAGTGAAGTCCCTCAAGAAAAGCTCTCGTTGTTTCAGCCCCATGAGCCTCTTGATTCATAAAATTACCCCAGCGACCAATCGCCTGCGCAATAATCAAACTTGGCGCAACCACATCAGCAAGTTGCCAAAACGAAATTTTCTTCACCCGAGAAAAAATAATGGCAGTAAGTACAGCACCGATTAACGCACCATAAATGGCAATTCCTCCATGCCAAATTTTTATTATTTCACCTAAATTATTCTTATAAAAGTCCCACTCAAAAATCACATAATAAATTCGAGCACTAATAATCGAAATTGGAATTGCCCATATTAGCAAATCCACAATAATTTCTTTATCCATTTTACGTTTATTTGCTTCACTAAGAGCAAGAAGTAGCGCAATCACAACGGCTGAAGCAATAATTACTCCATACCATTTTACAGAAAGACTACCCATTTGAATCGCCACCGGATCGAGTGGCTGCACACCATTACCCATAATTCCCCTACTTTCAAAAAAGACAACTCCGCAACCAAACAAGATTTTTTATGTTTGCTAGGCTACGGAGAGGTTTTCTATTTATTTAATCATTCATACTGCTATTATGACCTATTAAATTGTTCAGATCTTGTGTAAATTGCTCTGCCGCATTATAGCCCATATTTTTCAAGCGGAAATTCATTGCCGCAACTTCAATAATAACAGATAAATTTCGCCCTGGACGCACTGGCACAGTAATTTTCGGAATATCCATATCAAAGATTTTCGTTTTTTCTTGGTCTAATCCAACACGATCATAATGCTTGTCTGGATCCCAGTTTTCAAGATGTACAACAATAGTAATTTTTTTACTTGATCGAACTGCTCCAGCGCCAAACAAAGTCATTACATTAATAATTCCAAGCCCACGTATTTCAAGCAAATGTTCAATAATTGCGGGTGAAGAACCGATTAACGTCAATTCATCCTCTTGACGAATTTCCACATTATCATCTGCTACAAGTCTATGTCCACGTTTGACAAGTTCCAGTGCAGTCTCACTTTTACCCACGCCGCTACTACCAGTAATTAAAACACCGAGTCCATAAATATCCACTAAAACACCATGCATAGAAATAACTGGTGCCAGTCTGCTTTCTAAATAGTTTGTAATATAAACGGATAAACGTGTAGTCTTTAAACGTGAACGAAGAACTGGAATATCTGCTTCTTTCGCAGCTGCAACTAACTCTTTCGGTACTTCTAAATTTCTTGAAATAACAAAAGCAGGCGTTCGTTTCGTACACATTTGTTTATATCTTTTTAGCCTTTCTTCTGGCTCCATACCTTCCGAGAAAGAAATTTCCGTCATTCCAAAAAGCTGCACACGATCTTCTGGATAATACGAGAAAAATCCTGTAAGCTCCAAACCCGGACGCGACAAATCACTTGTTAAAATAGGGCGTTCAAGTCCCGTTTCTGAACAAATTAGCTCTAAATTAAGTCGTTCCTTTAAATCCTTTACTGTAACCGATTTCGTCATGCAAGTACCTCCAAATGAATTATAAAAGTTCATTACTGTTCGCTACAAAATATTGTTTAGAAAGCTCCTTCTCATTTTAGCACTTTAGAGAGAATCAAGCTACTTCTTTCTTCTCAAATGGCTACACATAGCAAAACCAGCTACATCTAAAAGCCTGTTTTAAGCCTTAAAATGTAGCTGGAATGTTTAATTTTCTTTATTACCCCATAACACGGAATTAATAATCATATTCGCAAACGCCATAATTGCTGCGATAATTAATGCTGTTCCAAAACCATCAATTTGGAATGAATCTCCCATAAAGAAAGTAGTCATTTCAAGCATAATTGCATTCACAACAAAAGTGAAAAGCCCAAGTGTGAATATATTAATTGGTAAAGTTAAAAGGAGTAAAATAGGTCTAATTAGCATATTAAGAATTGCTAATACAAAACTCGCAAGTAGCGCCGTCATGAATCCATCTACATGAAAACTTGTAAAAAATCCAGATAATGCTACAAAAAGTACCGAGTTAATAATTACGCCTATAATCCAACGCATATTTTAGTTCACTCCCATTCTGATTCAGGTGTTTGTTTCGGAATAATAATTGCAGCTATGATATAAAGTAAAATCCCGGATCCTAAGAATAAAGAAGCTGCTACCCATACTAAACGAACGATTGTTACTTCAATACCAAAGTATTCTGCAATCCCACCACAGACACCAGCAATCATTTTTTGTGATGAAGATTTATATAACTTTTTCATTGTTTTCCCTTCCTTTCATTTAATTAAACGTTTTTGTTTCAAGTTCAGAGACTTTAATAATCCCATTTCCAACTTTTGCTTGAAGTGTGGCCATGCTTATTTCTTCTGCATTTTGAGTGAAAACAAAGGTTCTCTCTGCATCATCCCAAATTTTTGCGTTTTTTAAGTCAAAATAGATTTTTTCTTTTTTTGTTCCGAGTGTTCCATCGACATTCCATGTTGGCGGAATTTGAATCCGAATATCGCCATTAGGTGCTGCCAAATCTGCTGCTTTAGAAGTTTCGTTTTCAAGAATATATTCAACATCCCCTTGAGCTGCCTTAGCAATGGTCGTATGGAAGTTACCTTGAAGCGCAATATCTCCTTTTGCAGTAGACATATCTACATTTTCAACGGAGCTACGTTTAAAGAAAATTTCTCCGTCAGCAGATTCAGTGCTAAGAAATTTACCGCTAGCTCCAGAAGAACGGATATCTCCGTGACGTGTTTTGATAATAGCATCTTCCGCGGCTGTATCATCATATTTCAAATTACCATTTAATAATTGAATTTTTACTTGTTCATATAAGCGCTTTGGAATTGTGACAACTAAATCTGTTTTTAATAATTCATTTTTTGATTCAAAAGTAAAACTATCCGGAGTAATATCTAGCATTGTTTGGCTAAAGAAATAATCCCATAGTTTAGCTTCACTCAATTGGCGAATAGATCGTGCTTTTTCATGTACAGCTAGTACTGCACGAATTTTCATTTGATCTTTGTCCCAAGAACGGATAATAACGTCTCCAGTAGCTACTCTAATTGTAAAGGAACGGAAAGTAGCCTCATCAAAATTGAATTCTCGTACCGGACGAGGTCGCGCTTCTTTTCTTCTTGCTCCGTGGTGAATTGGTTCTGTTGCTGATGGTTTAGGTCTTCTGTGATGATGACTATTTCTCATTGCTTCTCGCACTTCCTGTCTAGCTTCATTACGTCCAGCGTGGCGTCTTCTTTTTTCTTCCACACGACGACGGTGACGTTCAAGTACTTCTTCATTACTAGTGTCAGAAGAAGGAATCACAAACAAGGCAATGATATAAGCGATAATTGCAATACCGGTTTTCATCGTGATAATTGTGATGATTATATAAATAAGTCTTAGAAGCGTGGCATCTATTCCTAAAAACTCAGCAAGTCCGCCAAACACTCCACCGACTTTCCGGTCCACTCTTGATCTTCTTAGTTTTTTATCCATGCTAGCTCTTCCTTTCTTTTTTCTATGTAAAATCTAGCGCGCTTTTGATGCGCTAGATTTTGGATTATTTTACTTCACGGATTTTCACGGAACCAGTTGTTGCTTCTGCTTCGATTTTCAAGGAAGAGTCAGCTGCATTAGGCAATTTAGTGAAAATAATTGATTTACTTACAGATTCCGTTTTAGATTCAAGTATCTCTGCATCTTTTAAATCCAGCAATAATTTACCTAAATTTGTATGCAAACGGCCATCCACACCGATTGCTGTTGGCACGATCACTTCAATATTACCAGCACCAGTTTTTGCTTTTAAGAAAGTAGCTTCATTGCCAGTTAATTGATAATTTACGTTGCCGTTTTTAGTTTGCAAGTTGGTGGAGTAGTAATTACCTTTAGCTGCTACGTTACCGTTGAATGTTTTCAGAGCGATATCACGGATTTCCCCATTTTGGATACGCACATTACCATTAATAGATTCGATTTCCGCGAGTGTAGCGTTTAATGTTCCAATACTGATATTACCATTAGTCGTTTTTACAAATAAATCACGGCCAGATAACTCATCCAAATGGAAGTTACCATTAAGCATTTTAACAGAAACATAATCATACTCACGACGAGGTAAGTATACAGTTAGGTTTGTAACAATCTGTTTGGATTTAGATTCAAATCGTAACGTTTCTTCATCTACACGTAAAGTGGTTTTATCAAAGAAGATTTTAAGTGCTTCATCTTCAGGATATTCTTTAAATAGCTTAATCATCGCATGTACTTTAATATCGTTCGAATCAGATGGTTTAAATTCTACATTCCCATTAGCAATTTCAAATTCTAAAATAGAAAGTGTTGTGTCATGGTAAATGAAATCACGTTCGATTTTCGTTGATGTTAAGAATGGAAATGGCATATCCTTCACTTGTTTAAAAGCACTATTTAGGAAAGAACCGATTTTTTCACCTGCTTGTGATAAATCATTGACCATATTGCGCATAGATTCATCTTGATCTTTAGAAGATTTTTCGTTATTTTCTTCAACGGGCTCTTCCTTATTTTCTGAATTTGGTTCAGGACGTCTTTTACGGCTTTTTGGAGGTGTATAAGGATTACCTTGATTGTTCCAGCCTTTACTGTAATCATAAGTAGATTCTTCTGCTTCCTCGACCTGTTCTTCTCTAGGTGTTGCAGAACGACGAATATTTTCTTTTGCTGCCGTTTTACCTTCTTTTTTAGAAATATTTTCAAGCAAAGTAAGTGCTTCTTCTGTAGAAATAATACCTTGTTTTACTAATTCAAGAATACGTTTACGTTCATTTTCCATTTTTATTTCCTCCTATATTTTCGGCTAAACTATTTTAGGCTTGCTATTATTTGCAAGTGACATATCTGCTTTATCTATGTTTCTATTATGAAGGAAAAAATAATTTCTGTCATACAACCAGAGGATGATTATTTGTTTGGACTTTGGGTGGTTTGGTCTTAGGCACATAAAAACATCCCGCTTAATAAAGATATAAGCGGGATGGTGATTATTTTTTCTTCGCTGCTGTAATTCGTTCTTCGGTTCGTTCTTTGTCACGTTCTAAAATTGGTTTTAAGTATTTACCTGTATAGGATTTTTTTGAACGAGCGATTTTTTCTGGTGTGCCGGTCGCAATAATTTGGCCACCTCCATCGCCGCCTTCTGGACCTAAATCTATCAAGTAATCCGCTTGTTTGATAACATCTAAATTATGCTCGATAACAAGAACTGTGTCGCCATTTTCTTCTACTAGTCGTTGTAAAACTTTTAGTAAACGACCAATATCATCTGCATGGAGCCCAGTAGTTGGCTCATCAAGAATATAGAATGATTTACCGTTGCTACGTTTATGAAGTTCAGAGGCAAGTTTTACACGCTGCGCTTCACCTCCAGAAAGTGTTGTAGCAGGTTGCCCAAGTCTAATATAGCCAAGTCCAACATCCACAATGGTTTGTAATTTACGAGCAATTCTTGGTTGGTTAGTGAAATATTCTAATCCTTCTTCTACAGTCATTTCTAACACTTCCGCGATATTTTTACCTTTGTAACGAATGTCTAAAGTTTCACCATTATAACGTTTTCCATGACACACTTCACAAGGTACATATACATCTGGCAAGAAATGCATTTCGATTTTGATAATTCCGTCGCCTTTGCATGCTTCACAACGACCGCCTTTTACGTTGAAACTAAAGCGGCCTTTTTTGTAGCCACGAACTTTTGCTTCGTTAGTACTAGCAAAAAGGTCACGAATATCATCAAAAGCGCCCGTGTAAGTCGCTGGATTGGATCTTGGCGTTCTTCCAATTGGTGATTGGTCAATATTAATGATTTTTTCTAGATTTTCAATTCCTTTTATTTCTTTATGTTCGCCAGGTTTTACATGGTTTCTATTTAATTTTCGGGCCAAAGCTTTTCGTAAAACTTCATTCACGAGCGAGCTTTTTCCTGAACCAGAAACTCCTGTCACACAAGAAAATGTTGCTAATGGGATTTTGGCATTTACATTTTTTAGATTGTTGGCTTTAGCTCCAATAATTTCTAATTCTAATCCATTGCCTTTTCTTCGTTTAGCGGGAACTGGAATGAATTTTTTTCCTGAAAGATAATCACCCGTGATAGAATTTTTGTTTTTTGCAACTTCTTCTGGGGTTCCGGCTGCTACGATTCGTCCGCCATGCTCTCCAGCACCCGGACCGATATCAATAAGATAATCTGCGGCCATCATCGTATCTTCATCATGTTCTACAACAATAAGCGTATTTCCAATATCACGCATACTTTGAAGCGTGCTAATTAAACGATCATTATCTCGTTGATGGAGTCCGATGGAAGGCTCATCTAAGATATAAAGCACACCTGTTAATCTGGAGCCAATTTGGGTAGCTAATCGTATCCGTTGTGCTTCACCGCCAGATAAAGTCCCTGCAGCACGACTCATTGTAAGATAGTCAAGACCAACATTTTTTAAGAACCCAAGTCTAGCGCGAACTTCTTTGAAAATCGGAGCAGCAATTTGCGTTTCTTTTTCAGAGAGTTCTAGACCGTCAAAGAAAGCAAGTGCTTCATTAATAGAAAACTCGCTGATTTGACCAATATGGTGGTCGTTTACTTTAACAGAAAGTGTTTCTTCTTTAAGACGGTAACCTTTACAAGATGGGCAAGGTAAATCAGTCATATATTGCGCCATTTGATCTCGTGTAAAGTCAGAATTTGTTTCACGATAACGTCGTTCGATATTTGGAAGTATACCTTCAAATGGAATCCAAGTTTCACGCGTCATTCCGAAATCATTTTTATATTCGAAATAGAATTCTTTGTCTTTTGATCCGTTTAAAATAATGTCCAATTCTTCTTTGGGCAGTTTTTCAAGAGGCGTATCCATATCAATTCCGAATTCTTTACATGCAGAAGCTAACATTTGCGGATAGTACTGGGAACTAATTGGACGCCATGGGATAATTGCGCCTTCATTTAAAGATAAGCTTTTGTCTGGAATGACAGTATCTACGTCTACTTCTAGTTTTGTTCCAAGTCCATCACATGTTGGGCAAGCGCCAAATGGACTATTGAAAGAAAACATTCTTGGCTCTAGTTCACCAACTGAAAAACCACAATAAGGACATGCATAATGCTCACTAAATAGCAGTTCTTTATCTCCCATAATATCGACAACTGCATAACCGTCTGCTAACCGAAGTGCCGCTTCAATGGAGTCATATAAACGAGTATTAATGCCTTCTTTAATCACAATACGGTCAATAATAATTTCAATGGAATGCTTTTTGTTTTTTTCTATTTCGATTTCGTCATTAATATCATAAATTTCTCCATCAACACGAATTCGGACGTAACCTTCTTTTTTGATTTCCTCGATGGTTTTCTTATGTGTTCCTTTTTTGCCAGAAACGATTGGCGCCATAATTTGAAGACGTGTTTTTTCTGGAAATTCTAGGACACGATCAACCATTTGTTCAATTGTTTGTGAAGTGATTTCGATTCCATGATTAGGACAAACCGGATGTCCCACTCGAGCATAAAGTAATCGTAAATAATCATGAATTTCTGTCACTGTTCCGACTGTAGAGCGCGGATTACGACTCGTTGTTTTTTGATCAATCGAAATAGCTGGACTTAAGCCTTCAATTAAATCAACATCTGGCTTATCCATTTGTCCTAAAAATTGGCGTGCATAAGCAGACAAAGATTCTACATAACGTCTTTGGCCTTCCGCATAAATCGTATCAAACGCAAGCGAAGATTTACCTGAACCGGAAAGTCCCGTCATAACTACTAATTTATCTCTTGGTATCTCTACATCAATGTTTTTTAAGTTATGGGCTCTTGCACCCTGAATTACTATTTTTTCTTTATCCAATTTCGCTTCATCCTTCCGCTTTTATTTCAAGTAAAGCATCGCGAAGTTCCGCAGCACGTTCGAAATCAAGTGCTTTAGCTGCTTCTTTCATTTCATGTTCCATTCCTTCAATGAATACATCGCGTTCTTTCTTAGACATCTTACTTAAATCATGTTGCTTCACTGCTTCTCTTTCATCTGCGGCAGAAGTTGCTGCAATAATACCACGAATTTCTTTTTTGATTGTTTTTGGTGTAATACCATGTTTTTCATTATATTCGATTTGGATTTTGCGACGACGTTCTGTTTCACCAATAGAATTACGCATCGAATCCGTCATTTTATCAGCGTACATAATTACCCGACCGTTTTCGTTACGTGCAGCACGACCCATTGTTTGGATAAGAGAACGTTCTGAACGAAGGAATCCTTCTTTATCAGCATCTAAAATCGCTACCAAAGAAACTTCTGGTAAATCGATTCCTTCACGAAGTAGATTAATTCCAACAATAACATCATACACTCCAAGTCGAAGGTCGCGAATAATTTCAATACGTTCTAATGTTTTTACTTCAGAATGTAAATATTGAACTTTGACACCTGCTTCTTTGAGATAATTGGTTAAATCCTCGGACATTTTTTTCGTTAACGTAGTAATTAAGACACGTTCGTTTTTTTCAACTCGATCATTAATTTCATCCATTAAGTCATCTATTTGTCCTTGGATTGGGCGGATTTCTACAATCGGGTCTAACAGTCCGGTTGGTCGAATGATTTGTTCAATAACATCTGGATTTTTTTCTAATTCGTATGGGCCTGGTGTAGCAGATATGAACATTATTTGATTGATATGTTTTTCAAATTCTTCTAACCGAAGTGGACGGTTATCTAAAGCACTCGGCAATCTAAAACCATGATCAACAAGCATTTGTTTTCTGGCTTGGTCTCCGTTGAACATTCCGCGAATTTGCGGCATTGTTACGTGCGATTCATCAATTACCATTTGGAAATCATCTGGGAAATAATCTAGTAAAGTATATGGAGTCACTCCTGCTGGTCGCAGAGATAAATGCCTGGAATAGTTTTCAATACCAGAACAATAACCCATTTCTTCCATCATTTCTAAATCATAATTCGTTCGCTGTTCAAGTCGTTGCGCTTCGAGTAATTTATTGTCTGCACGCAAGACTTTGAGGCGATCTTCTAATTCTGCTTTTATATTTACAATTGCTTTTTTCATAATGTCTGGTCTGGTAACAAAGTGAGATGCTGGGAAAATGGAAACATGTTCTCTTTCACCGATTATTTCTCCAGTAAGTGCATCTACTTCTCTAATTCGTTCAATTTCATCCCCAAAAAATTCAATTCGCATACAGTGTTCATCTCTTGATGCTGGGAAAATTTCCACAACATCTCCGCGAACTCGGAAGCGTCCACGTTGAAAATCTATATCATTTCGATCGTATTGAATATCTACTAACTTACGCAATAGCTGATCGCGACTAATTTCCATGCCAACTCGAAGTGAAACAAGCATCTCCCCGTATTCAATCGGCGAACCTAAACCGTAAATACAAGATACACTTGCTATAATAATGACGTCACGGCGTTCGAAAAGTGCAGCTGTAGCTGAGTGACGAAGCTTATCGATTTCATCATTGATACTTGCATCTTTTTCAATATATGTGTCGCTTTGTGGAACGTAAGCTTCTGGTTGGTAATAATCATAGTAACTAACAAAATATTCTACAGCATTATTTGGAAAAAATTCTTTAAATTCACTATAAAGTTGACCTGCTAGCGTTTTATTATGAGCCATAACAAGTGTTGGTTTATTTACTTCTTGAATTACATTAGATACAGTGAAGGTTTTTCCTGTACCGGTTGCCCCAAGTAAAGTTTGGTGTTTCAAGCCTTTTTTTAATCCCGCAACTAATTGTTCTATTGCTCTAGGCTGGTCTCCTTGTGGGCTATACTTAGAAACTAACTCAAATTTATCCTTCAACTCGGATTCCCCCTATTCTTTATCGATCCGATTTTGGCATCTGAAAAACTTCACTTGTGAAAAGTCCAGCAAAGCAAAAAGCGGATTTTTTCAGATCCGTTAATGTTTCTATTTTATCATAAATATTTTAAATAGCCTAGCAAAAACCGAACATATTTTCGTATTTGTTGGAAAATAAAAAACGCAACCTGTTGATTACGCTTTTCTTTATTTTATCACTTTTACACTTTTCTACCTATAAATTTGCTTTGCTAAAAATCACTACCACGCTTCTTTAAGCGGCGTAGCATATAAGTTGCAAGGATAAACCCAATTGTCATCGAAAAAGCATCCACAATGATCAGCCACATTGAGTTTGTGTAGCCTAACTTGGCAGATGCTGCAATCAAAATCACCATCAATAATAGCGCCACATACCGATTGTACGTGATTCGCGCAAAGAGTATAACAAGGAAACAAGGGAAAATAAGCGCAGATATTATTTGATCCATCTTACTTTCCCCCCTCTTTTTTATGCGTCTCGCAATGCTTTTGTCGTAATTTCAGTCGTTAATTGCGGTAATTCAGTTTTTTCTATCCCTTTTTCAGCAAGCATGTCTGGTAAAATTTCTTTTAAAAAGTATTTCACACTAGCCATTTCACGGTACTGATAAATTGTCGCAAGTGCTTCACTATATATTTCCACAAAAATATTTTCAGGATTTCCTTTTTGGATTTCACCAAAGGATTCATATAATAAATCTACTTTATCAGAAATTGCGAGGATTTTCCCTTCTAATGTACTGTCTTTACCTTCTTTTAGCAAATGACGATAGACAGGTTGATAAGTTTCTGGAATTTCTCGTTCAATAAAGTTTTTTGTCATGCTCTCTTCTACTTCAGAAAGCATTTCGCGCAGTTCCGTCGTTGCATATTTTACAGGTGTTTTTATATCACCAATGAAAAGCTCCGAATAATCATGGTTTAATGCTTTTTCATATAGCGCACGCCAGTTTACTTCATTCCCAGCTTCCTCTTCTACAGCACCGAAAAATTGGGCAATAGAAGTTACTTTATAAGAATGCTCTGCCACCGAATGTTCTTGATATTTAAATTTCCCTGGACAACGATAAATGTTCTCTAAATCTGATAAACTTTGGAAATATTGATGAATTCCCATATTATCCCTCCATTCTTCGTTTTATTCTTCACGTTTTTGTTTTTTATTAGCTGGATTGGTATTTTCGATTTCACGCATCATCAGTGCTGCACTGTAACCAATTAATGCAATCATAGCTGCTGAGTAAGTTCGGAAGTTATCCGTAGCAAAAATGAAGATGATTGCTGAAAATAAAAGTGTCGTCAGCACTCCCCAACTAAATAGCTTAGCCCCACGAGCTGTTCCAACTTTCATATGCGAATAAATTGCGACATAACAAACGAATTGAATTATAATAAATTGCACAACGGACAAACCGATGACCACGGTAAGATTGCTATTCCAAACAACAGCTAATATCGAAATAATAATCATCACAATAATTCCAGTGATAACAATGAATTTTTGCACTGGTGATAATTTCTTCAAAATACTTCCCCCAAGCTTTTATTTGTTACTTACTTTAACATAATCTTTGTTTATTTGGGATAAAAAACACCCATCATTCCTAAAAAAGGTTTCTGAGCGTTACCAATTAATGATGGTGCACATGTCGAATAGCTTGTGTTAATAATTCTAATACGTGATTATCGTCTTGCATATAATGGATGGTCGTACCTTCACGTCTAGATTTTACAAGTCTTAAGTTTTTTAAAAATCGAAGCTGATGTGAAACAGTTGTCTGGTTAAACGCAAGCGTCCGTGCAATTTCATTTACAGAGTATTCGCGGTCCTGAAGCAAATTTAAAATCTGCACACGCGTTGGATCAGAAAGCGCCTTGAAAATCTGTGTCACACTAAATAGCGTTTCTTCATCTAATGGTTGTTTTGCGTTTTCCATTGAATATCACTCCATTTTCCTTATATGTTCATATACTCATATGATACTTAAATAGGAATGATTCCGCAAGTTTAATAGTAAGTTCCAGAAAAAAATAAAGAAGAAAAAGCCCGATTTACCTTACAAAAAGGAAAATCGGACTTTTTTTATCTGTTTAAATCTTCAATTTCGCCACTTTTCAAATAAACAATCCACTCACAAACGTTTGTTACATAATCACCAATACGTTCGATGTATTGAGAAACTAAAAGTAGTTGAGATACATCTTCAATATGCTCCGGCTCTTCTTGCATGAAATGAATACATTTTTGATAAACGATTTTATGAAGCTTATCGACTTCATTATCGCGCTCGGCAATTTCGCGAGCAGCATTTTCATCTTCTGCAAGGTAAGCTTTTAACACATCTTGTAACATTGATTTTACAATTTCACCCATTTCTGGTATTTCGGGAATTGGCTTTAAAACTTTACTTTCGCCAATTAAAATAGCTGTCTTGGCAATACTTACTGCATGGTCACCAATACGCTCTAAATCTGAACTTGTTTTTAGCACTGTAACGATTTTTCTTAAATCCATGCCGACTGGTTGTTGTAAAGCAATTAATTCAAAAGAGCGTTGTTCAAGTGAAAGCTCCATATTATTGATTGCCTTATCTTCCGCAACAACTTGTTTTGCAAGTTCCGTGTCGCGGTGTACAAGTGACTTTACAGCTTTAAAAATCGCTTCATTCGCTAACATTCCCATTTCCATTAGATGTTGGTGCAAGTCGTTTAATTGTTCCGTAAAAATTTTTCTGACTACCATAATAACACTCCTTTATCCAAATCTTCCTGAAATATAGTCTTCTGTTTCTTTTTCTGCTGGGTTGGTAAAAATACTTGTCGTATCCGCAAATTCTACGATGTGCCCATTAAGGAAAAAGGCCGTTTCATCAGAGATTCGCGATGCTTGTTGCATATTATGCGTTACAATCACAATCGTATAATCTTTCTTTAACTCTAAAATCAAATCTTCTACTTTCGCTGTTGAAATTGGATCAAGTGCTGAAGTTGGCTCATCCATCAAGATAACATCCGGCTTAACTGCAAGTACGCGGGCAATGCAAAGTCGCTGTTGTTGTCCACCTGACATCCCAATTGCTGAACGATCTAGTCTATCATGAACTTCTTCCCAAAGAGCCGCTTGACGCAAACTTCTCTCTACAATCTCGTCTAGCACTTTTTTATCTTTTACACCGTGCATCCGTGGTCCATACGCTACATTATCATAAATCGAAAACGGAAATGGATTGGCTTGTTGAAAAACCATACCCACTTTTTTACGTAAATTAACCATGTCTATTTTAGGGTCTTGTACATTTTCGCCACCGATATAGATTTCTCCAGTCGTTTTCACATTAGGAATCAAATCATTCATCCGGTTAAGCGTTCTAAGGAAAGTTGATTTACCACAACCCGACGGACCAATTAATGCAGTAACTTGATTCTTTTTAATGTTTAAAGCGATTTTTTGTAGTGCTTGTTTGGAACCATAAAATAAATCTACATCTTTTGTTTCGATGATATATTCTACTTTTTCAACAGTTTCAGTTGTCATAAAAAGCTCCTTTCTAGCCGAAGTTACCAGAAATATAGTCTTCGGTTTGTTTTTCTTGTGGATTCGTGAAAAGTTCGGATGTTCCTGAAAATTCCACAACTTCTCCTAAATAAAAGAAAGAAGTATAGTCAGAAACCCGCGCTGCTTGTTGCATATTATGCGTTACGATAATGATAGTATATTTATTTTTCAGTTCATTGATTAAATCTTCAATTTTACTTGTTGAAATGGGATCAAGTGCAGAAGCTGGTTCATCGAGTAGTAACACTTTGGGCTGCATAGCAACTGCTCTAGCGATACAAAGACGTTGTTGCTGACCACCAGAAAGAGATAGCGCACTTTTTCCTAAATCGTCTTTTACTTCGTCCCAGAGAGCGGCACGGCGCAAGCTTTTTTCGACACGCTCCATGATTTCTTTTTTGTTCTTCATACCATGGCGTTTAAGGCCAAAAGCAACATTTTCAAAGATAGATTTTGTAAATGGATTCGGTTTTTGGAATACCATCCCGATTTCTTTACGAACATTGTACAAATCGACTTCTTTACGATTAATATTAATGTCATCGTATAAGATTTTACCCTCCATACGACAACCATCAATTTCATCGTTCATCCGATTTAATGCTCTTAAATAAGTGGATTTCCCACAACCAGATGGTCCAATAAGCGCTGTAACTTTATTTTCAGGGAAAGTTAAGTCAACACCTTTAATGGCGTGATTATCCCCGTAATATACATGCAAATCCTCTGTCGCCATCGCAGCAGGAAGTGAATGAGGATCTGGTGTTGCTTGTAAAATAGTACTGATTTCAGGTTTCTTTGTTAACATCATTTTAATCTCCTTTTCCTGGCTTTTTACGATGAAGTCATGCGTTTATAAACAACTTTTCCAAGCAAGCGTGCTAAAATGTTGAAAAGTAATACAGAGAGAATTAATACAGCAGACGCCCCGTCAGAAACAGCTTGCGCATCTGGCATAATTCCTTCTCCATTAATTTTCCAAATATGAACAGCAAGTGTTTCTGCTGGTCGGAAAATATTAAGTGGTGATGTTGGATTGACCGGATTCCAGTCAGTAAAATCAAGTATCGGCGTACTTTGTCCAGCTGTAAAAATTAACGCCGCTGCTTCACCAAATACTCGCCCAGCTGCTAAAATAACACCCGTAATAATGGCAGGAAGTGCGGCTGGAACAAGCACTCGCGTAATCGTTTCCCATCTGGATAGACCAAGAGCGAGTCCCGCTTCACGTTGCGTATTTGGAATTGCATTAAGTGCCTCTTCGACAACCCGAATTAATAATGGTAAATTGAAAATCGTTAGTGTAAGCGCCCCGGAAATAACGGAGAAGCTCCACCCCATTTGAATAACAAAAACAAGGAAACCAAATAGTCCTACAACAATAGATGGAAGTGAGGAAAGCACTTCAATCGTTGTTCGAATTAAATCTGTAATCCAATTTTTACGTGCATATTCTGCCATATAAATTCCCGCACCGAGCGAGATAGGGACAGAAATAATCATTGTAATAACCAGCATATAAAATGAATTCCAGATTTCTGGACCGATTCCGCCACCAGCTTGGAACGACTGTGGTGGGGTCGTCAAAAACTTCCAGCTAAGTTGCGGAACACCTTTTACTAAAATATAGCCTAATAATCCGGCTAAGATAATGACAATAAATACAGCAATGGCATAGAAAACACCTGTCGCGATTTTATCTTTTGTTTTTACATTCATTTGACTTTCCTCCTACGTCCGATGAAACGGATCACAATGATGAAGAATAGTGACATTGCTAGTAGCACCATTGCTAGTGACCACAGGATATTATTATCAAGTGTACCCATAACTGTATTTCCCATGCCCATTGTTAAAATACTCGTTAATGTAGAGGCTGGCTCAAATAATGATGTTGGAATAACAGCAGAGTTCCCGATAACCATTTGTACAGCAAGAGCTTCACCGAATGCACGTGCCATTCCGAAAACAATCGCTGTTAAAATACCTGAACGCGAACTACGTAGTACAACTTTCCAAATCGTCTGGAAACGTGTTGCTCCAAGCGCCAAAGAAGCTTCTCGGTAATGACGTGGAACAGATTTTATCGCATCCACACTGAGTGAAGTAACAGTCGGCAAAATCATTACTGTTAAAACAACTGTCGCGGCTGCAATACCAAATCCACTTCCCGAAATATGGTCGCGAATAAATGGAACAACAACGCTTAGTCCAATGAATCCATAAACAACAGATGGAATACCAACTAATAGTTCCATAACTGGTTGTAAAACTTTCTTCCCAAACTTAGGCGAAATTTCCACCATAAAGATTGCTGCTCCAATAGCAAGTGGACCTGCAATACAAGCAGCAAAAAGTGTTACTGCAAATGAACCAATAATCATTGGCAAAGCTCCAACCAACGGATTACCACTTGCGTCTTTTTGTGAAGGATTCCAGTCAGTCCCAGTTATAAAATCAACAAAAGATACTTTATTAACAGTAAATGTAGCTATACCTTTCGATATAACAAAAAACAAAATAGACGCTGCGGCAATGACCATGATTGAAATACAGATGAATGTAATAATTTTGCCTCTAGTTTCTAGATGCGCCTTTTTAGAAGTTTGTGTAAGCTTCTTTTCTTTTATCGCTTCCAAGTCACGTAAGCTCCTTTCTCCTCCCATGTTTACTCCTAACATGGGTATACGTCTATCCTGATATTACTAGGATAGACGCCCATTTCATTCTTTTTTATTTTACGTCAGTTAGTTTACCAGATGCATCGCGGTCCACTTTCATGGATTTGATTGATTGGTAACCAAGTTGTGGTACGATATTATTTTGTACTTCATCAGAAGTCATATATTTTAAGAAAGTTTTTGTTAGACCTTTTGGTTCGCCATTTGTATACATGTGCTCATAAGACCAGATTTTCCAATCGTTTGTTGCTACTTTTTCTTCTGTTGGTTCTACGCCGTCTAATGAAAGGCCAACTACAGAGGCATCAATGTAAGAGAATGCTAAGTAACTAATTGCTCCTGGAGTTTCGCTTACGATTTTACGAACTGTACCAGAGGAATCTTGTTCTTGTGCTTTAACTGGTGTTTTACCATCTAGTCCCCATTTTTCAAAAGTGGCGCGTGTTCCACTTCCTTCTGCACGGTTGATGATGGTGATTTTTTCGTCTTTACCGCCAACATCTTTCCAGTTAGTTGTTTTACCAGTGAAGATATCAATTAATTGTTGTTTTGTAATATTTTTAACGCCTACATCTTTATTTACTACTGGTGCCATTCCGACAACTGCTACACGATGGTCAACTAGTTTCGAAGCATCAACGCCATCTTTTTCTTCAGCGAATACATCCGAGTTACCAATTTCTACTGCACCTTGTTGTACTTGTGTTAAACCAGTTCCAGAACCGCCACCTTGCACATTAATTTGTGCTTTAGGGTTCGTGTTTGTAAATTCTTTGGAAGCTGCTTCAACGAGTGGTTGAAGTGCTGTAGAACCTACTGCTGTTAATGAGCCAGAAACTTCTTTATCCCCTTTGGTTGATCCGTTTGCTTTATCTGCTGAACTGCTGTCACTTCCACATGCTGCGAAGACAAGCATTACTGCTGCTAACATTGCTACTATTCCCAAATACTTCTTTTTCATTATCTTATTCCCACCTTGTTTTTTTAATTGTTATTCCTTACAAGTATTACTATAACGTCTGAGATTTAAGGTGGTGTGTAGCTAATGTTAAGTAATTGTAAATTACCTCTTTTTTTGTAGAAAATGTAAACTTTTTTATGAATATCTTTCAAACAGAAGGCAAAACAGTAAATTATTGCACCAAATTTATTCCTTTCGTAAATAAAATAAAAATATCCTGTAGGAAAGATTACATTCATTCCTACAGGATATTTATTAGGCTTTTTTTGGTAAAGTTACTCGGAAAGTCGAGCCAACTTCTTCTTGACTTTCCACTTCGATTCGTCCACCACAGTTTTCAACTAGATGTTTGACGATGGAAAGTCCAAGGCCGGTGCCGCCAGAATGCCTACTACGTGCTTTGTCCACTCGGTAGAACCGTTCAAACACACGATCAATATCTTTAGCAGGGATTCCAATTCCGTTGTCTGTTACTTCTATTATAACTTCTGCTTCGTGTTCGATTAATTTCACTTCTACTTTTCCATCTAAAGGAGTGTAGTTTATGGCGTTAGAAAGTAAGTTAATTAAAATCTGTTGTAGTTTATCGCGATCTGTTTCAATAATAACAGGGGTTATGTTTTTTTCCGGAACAGATACATGAATATTTTTCCCCGTTGCCATTTCAAAAATTGTTCGTGCAGATTGTTCAATGACTTCATCTACATCTACTAGCTCAATATTTTCTGTCACTGGGTTTTGTTCAATTCTAGAAAGAGCGAGAATATCCATGATTAAACGATGCAAACGATCACTTTCTTCTTTAATGATGGTTAAGAATTTTTTGAGTAGTATTTCGTCGTACATAGCGCCATCGAGCAATGTTTCTGCAAACCCTTTTAGAGCAGTCACTGGTGTTTTTAATTCGTGCGATACGTTTGTTACAAATTCAGAACGCACATTTTCCAGGTGGCGAATTTGCGTTATATCATGTAAAAGTAAAATAATACCTGTAATTTCCCCATCTTCAGCTAAAATAGGCGACACACTTGCATCTAAAATCATTTCACGAGGGAAGTAAAGAATAATTTCTTTTTGTTGCATTGTTTTTGTTTCAAAAGTTGTTTCGATTAATTGGCTAAGCGCAAAGCTTTTAATCACTTCATAAAACGGCTTTCCAGTAATTTCGCTTTCTCCTAAAATTTGATACATCGTCCGATTAGTCATGATCACTTGCTTATCGACATTGATGAGCATGACCCCGCTAACTAAGTTTTGGACAATAGCATTCAGTCGTTGTTCATTTTGCTTAATTTCAAACATTTGCTTTTCAAGGCTTTCCGCTAACATGTTCACACTAATAGAAAGATCTTTAAGCTCACCGCTTACTTTACCGTGAATCCGACTGTCATATTTATGGTTGGCTAAATCAGTAGAAACTTCAATAATCTCATTTACTGGTCTAGTAATTTTCCTTGCAATGAAAACACTAATAGCTGCAATAATAACTAATGCAATACCGAAAACCAAGGCTAAATGCCCCCAAAGTTTGACTACAGCTGCTTCAACTGACTCAAGTGAAATGGAAATTCTTAAAACACCATCTGTTTTCCCTTGATGCTTAACGGGAACCGCCACATATAACATACTGTAACCAAGTGAATCACTTTCACGAATAGAAATACCGACACTTTTCCCATTTTCAAGAATATCAGCTACTTCTGGTCGGTTCATATGATTATTTAGATTATCCGGATTTTTTTTAGTATCTGCTACAACATCGCCTTCACTATCAATTACGGTAATACGTGCATCAATTTCATCACCGAGCGGATCAAGTGTTTTTTGAATTGTTGCTGCATCTTTGTCCAAATTTAAATGCTCAATATTAGTTGTTTGCAGTAAAATTTTTGCGTCATCTTCTAGTTGGTTTTCTTTCATATTTAAATAAGTTGATTTCATTAATTCTCCAGAGAAAATCCCAACGATAACCATCACAACAAAAAATAAGATAAAAAAGGATAACCCGATTTTCAGCCATAATTTCTTCATTATTTCACATTCTCCATTTTATAACCAAAACCTCGAATAGTTTTAATATATTTTGGTTGTTTAGTATCTAGCTCAATTTTATCGCGTAAATGGCTCACATGAACATCGACTATTCTTGTTTCACCAACATAATCATAATTCCAAACTGTATCCAGCAATTGGTCTCTAGAAAAAACTTTACCACGATGATTAGCTAAAAATAATAACAGCTCAAATTCTTTCGGTGTTAAGTCTAATAAATCATCCTGTAAATATACTTCATAACTGTCCGGTAATATTTTCAAATCACCAATTAAAATGGTCGCTTCCATATCTTCTGTTTTTTCTTCGATAGATTCCGCTTTTCCTTCTGTCCGTCTCAAAATCGCTTTAATTCTAGCAACAACTTCTCTAGGGCTAAATGGTTTTGTCATATAGTCATCTGCTCCTAGCTCTAAACCAATAATTTTATCTAGTTCTTCATCTTTAGCTGTTAACATTAGGATTGGAACATTTACTTTATCTTGACGCAGTTTTTTTGTTACTTCAATTCCGTCCATTTCAGGAAGCATTAAATCTAGTACAATTAAATCTGGTTTTTCGGATAGTGCAAGTTCATATCCCGTTTTACCATCCTCAGCTGTCACTACATCGAACCCTGCTTTTTCAATATTAAATTGCAGTAAAGTAACAATAGAAGCCTCATCATCAACTACAAGAATTTTTACCAACGTACTTCCCATCCCTTCATTATGTAACCCTTTTATCTAAAATATAGCATGAATTAACCATTTTCGGGTAGAAATGCATTTATATTAATCTTATCTTTACAAAAACTTAAAACACCAATGCTGCTTTCAAACAACACTGGTGCCATAAAATTATCTTGGTTCGACTAATAATAAACCAAGCTCAAATGATTCATTTTCATAAAGCGCCGTTTGCTCAAAGCGCGGTTCACCAGCATTATCAATTACTTTAACTTTACAGAAAGCTCGGTTCAAGTTAAGTGCTTCGTAGAGTTCTTCGCGTGTATGAACTGGTTGATTGTTAACTTCCGTGATTTTTTCCCCGATTTTCAGATTCAAACGTGTAGAAGGAGTTGCTTCACGCGCACCAAGGATAACAAGCCCATCTGGTTGCAGGCCGAATTTTTTCGGTAATGTTTTTTCGGTGCGATAATGACGATACGAAATCCAAAAGCGCCCAATAACAGCAAACATGAAAGCAAATAATGTTAGGATTGGCATAACCATACCTAGTAACCCAGCTACCGCGATAATTGTTGCAAGCGTGGTAACTTGTACGGAAATTTTCCGGCTCGCCTCTTCTGGAAGTTGTGTTTGCACTTGCTGCTGGAATCCAATAAATAGTGGTAAAATAATGACCGAATAAGAATGCGCACCAATAGTAAATACAGGCCACCATTCAAAAATTTTAATAAACACTTCTCCTGGTATAAAAACAACTAGTGGGACAAACCATAATTTTCTTAATTGGAATGAACCAACCAATTTACCTCGGTTACTTTTTCGTAGAGAAGGAGACGGATTTTTCGCACTTGTATATTGAATGAGAAAAGCTTCCACAAAAAGTAATAATGAGAGTAAAAATGTCATTGAAATCATAAAATTATCAATAAAAATGGCATCATAATTAAATGTCACATTCGTAAATGGAGCTAAATTTATATCAAAATAATAGCAGAAATAAAACGTGAGACTCGTTAATCCAATTGTAAAAGCAGTGGAACTAAGTCGAAACATTCCTACAATCAATAAAAAACACGCAATCGTATTAAAAATTGCCACCCATTCAAGTGTCACACTAAATCCAATCATCGCTGTAACAACTGAAATCCCTAGCCCGAATAACAAACCTATCCCAAAGAAATTTTTGAGTTCAAGCCACGGCGAGTAAACACGAATACTAAATGACTTCCGTTCCCATTTGACTCTGTTAAAACCAGCAATTATCACTAAAATAATTCCTACATAAAATGCTGGTTGTAGAAGTAGTCTCCCTATTCCTTTAAGTATTTCCACAAAAACATCCATTTTTCTACACCAGCTTTCTTAAAAATCATTTTTATAATATTGGAGATAAAAGTCGGCTTACCGCTTCCTTAAATTTAATCCATAAAGATCGTTTTGCATATAATTCTGGTGTAAGTTGATAGGATTTCAAAATATCTTCTAAAAACGCATCTTCTAATTTTTGCACCATTTTCTTTTCATAGATAAAAGCATTTACTTCAAAATTCAGTCGGAAACTACGGAAATCCATATTTGCTGTCCCAACAGAGGCAATTTCTCCATCAACAACTAAGGTTTTCGCATGTATAAAGCCATTATCATAAATGAATATTTTTGCACCAGTCTCCATTAGCTCTCCTGCATAATTAGTTGTAGCTCTATATACAAAAGCATGGTCTGGTTTATTCGGAATCATTACACGCACATCCACACCAGATAGTGCAGCGATTTTAATTGCCTCAAGCAAACTTGCATCTGGAATAAAATATGGTGATTGTAAATAAATCGTCTTTTTAGCGGCATTAATCATTTTTATGTAACCATTTTTGATTTGTTGCCATTCTGAATCTGGTCCACTTGATACGATTTGCATACTTGTATGGCCTTTCCCATGAAAAGTAGGGAAGTATCTAGGTTTATAGTCAATCTTATTAGTAGACGATGCTGAATTCCAGTCCATAATAAAACGCGTTTGCATCGCATAAACTGCTTTTCCATGTACACGCAAATGCGTATCGCGCCAGTAACCAAACTTTTTGGATAAACCTAAATATTCATCACCAATATTAAATCCACCAATATAACTGATATCTCCATCGATAATCGCTAATTTACGGTGATTTCGATAGTTTAGTCGGAAGTTAATTAATGGTAGTTTTGAAGGAAAGAACGGTCGCACTAAACCACCATTTTTTTCAAAAGTTCGGAAAAATGATTTTTTTGTGGTCCGTGATCCCATTGCATCATATATAATTTTAACGTTTAAACCTTCTGCTGCTTTTCGTTCAAGTACACGCATTAAGCGATTTCCAAGCTCATCTGAATGGAAAATATAGTAAATTAAATGAATATGGTCTTTTGCTTTTTCGATATCTGCAATCAAAGCATCAAATTTTTCATGTCCATCAATAAAAAGTTCCACTTCATTATCTTGTGTTAAAATTGCACCATCATTGACAAGTAATAAGTAAATTAAATCCCGATGTTTTTTAACATTTGAATCGCTAAATGGAAATTCTTTTTGTCGAATCATTTCTATTTGGTTAGCAGTTGATTCTTGTATCCCAATTTTTTCTTGTCCCTTCCAATCAAAAATCTTCTTCCCTGATAGTTTTCTCCCAAAAATCAAGTAGATAATGAAACCAAAAATTGGAACAAAAGTTAAGACTAGTAACCAAGCCCAAGTGGCGGATGTATCACGTCTTTCTAAGAAGACCGTCACTGCCGCAAAGAATACATTTAAAATTAGCAAAACCACTAATAAATAAGCCAACAGTCCCATTGTGTTCCCCCTTTTCTTACACAAACTGATAGTAATATCATATCATAAAATAGCCATTTAGCCTATTCCAGTTAGCTTTTAAGCATGAAAAAACCACTGACGTTGTAGCCAATGGTTTTTCAACTATAAATATGGTGCTGGATCAATAGGAACACCATTTTGGTGAATTTCAAAATGGAGATGTTGTCCTGTAGACTGTCCTGTTGAACCCATAATTCCAATTGGTTGTCCTTGCGAAACCTGTTGTCCTGAAACGACTTTCAAGCTACCTGCACGCATATGTCCATATAACGTTTGGAAACCATTACCATGGTCGATTTTAACTACATAACCATAGCCTCCAAAACCGCTACCAGACGCGCCAAATCCAGAAAATACAACAGTGCCAGAAGCTGCCGCAGAAACAGTTACTGTTCCACCTGCCGCAATATCTTGACCTTTATGTGATTCATGTTCTCCTGTGACTGGGTTTGTACGGTCACTAAATCCAGAGGACAAAATACCAGCAGCTGGTTTAATAAATTGTCCGCCCCCAGAGCTAACTGTTTCTTGTGGTTTCGGCGCATTTAAACTAGGAGAGGGTGACTTAGCGACAACGGTTTTGCTTTCTTTTGCTTTTTTGGCATTTGCAACAGCTGCTTCTTGAATACGTTTTTCTTCTGCTGCTTTAAGGGCTGCTTCTTGTTTTGCTTTTTCACTAGCAATATTGGATGCTAATTTCTTTTCTTCGGAAGTTAATGCTCCTTGTTCGCTCGCTAGTAATGCTTGTTCGTTTTTGGTTAAATCTTTTTTACTTGCAAGAGTCATAACTAGGTCGTTTTTCTCTTGTTTCTGACTTTCCATATTATTTCTAGAAACTTCTAAATCCATTGCTAAGACTTTTAAACTTTCTAATTTTTTCTTTGAACTGGATTCAGTTACTTTTAATTTATCTTGATCATCTTTTTGGTCTTGCATAATACTTTGATCTGCTTTAACGATAGCAGATACAACGGTTACTCGATCAACTAGCTCTTTAAAATCATTTGCTTCAAAAACCATATCTAAATAAGAAGTTGCCGTTCCTGTTGTTTGAATTGCGCGCGCTCGTCCATCAAGCACTTTTTGACGATCCTTAATATCATTGCGCAATTTTTCGATTTCTTGCTTCAATTGTTTTAACTTTTTATTTTCAGAATCGACTTTAGTTTCTTGTGCTTTTAATTTTTTATTTGTTTCATCAATACTTTTTAAAAGAGATTCTAATTCTTTAGTAGCATCTTTTTCAGCACTTTCTAAAGTATTTATTTCTGAGTTTTTAGTGTCTAAGTTCTTGTCTAATTCTGATTTTTTTTGCTCAATCTCACTTTGGCGTTTTTGCATATCATTAATGCTATCCGCATTTGCACTTATGGGTGCACAAATTATAACTGCACCAAGCGCTAAAGTTACCCCATATTTTTTAAGCATAATAAGCTCCTTTTCTATTATCTATTTGATTAGGAACTTCATGATCCCTATACTCTATTCCATATAAAAAAGCACCTTTGTTTTTAAAATCGACAAAGGTGCTTTTTAACTTTTCAATAATTATTAGAAGTTTGCTACGCGGCCATATCCAACAAGATATTTAGCCCAGTAACCACTAGTGATGTTATCATATTTAACGCCGTTATTTTGAGCGTTAATCATTTGTCCGCCACCAACATAAATCCCAACGTGAGCAATTCCTCCACCGTAGTTGAAGAATACTAAATCGCCTGGTTTTGCTTGGCTAGCGCTAATTTTTGAAGCTGCAGCATATTGACCACCGGAAGTTCTTGGAAGAGAAATTCCAGCCGCACGGAATGCGTAAGAAGTAAATCCAGAGCAATCAAATGCGCTTGGACCAGTTGCTCCTAGGCTGTAAGGTTTACCAAGTTGAGCTCTTGCAGCAGAAATCATTGCTGAATATCCACTACCGGATGGAGCTGGAGTACTTGGAGTTTCGTCTTTTGAACTTGTGTTTTCTGTTTTAGATGCTGTTTTGTTAGTTGCTTTTGAAGATTCATTTGAAACAGCATTTGTACTTGCTGCATTAGTAGTATTGTTTGTAGTTGTTGCTTTTTCTTCTTGTCCAACGTTTGCAGATGTTGCTTCACGTAAAGCAGTTGCGCGTTCTGCTGCTGCTTTTGCTGCTTTGTTACGTTCGCTTACAAGACTTGCTTTTTCGTTCTCAGCACTTGCTTGATCAGAAGCTAGTTGAGCAACAATCGCTTCTTTTTCAGCTTTTTGTGCTTCGATTTTATTTTGTTGTGCTTCATAATCATGAATTGCTGTAGCTTGTTCTTCTTGTTTTTTCTTCACAGAAGTTTGTTTTGATTTTAATTCTTTTTCATCATTTTGTTGATCTTCTAAAATTGATTTGTCAGAATCAACTAATTGGTTTACTGCAGATACGCGACCAACTAAGTCAGAAAGATTTTCTGAATCTAAAATTACTTCTAGGTATGCATTAGAATTTGAAGTTTTTTGCATCGCACGAGCACGATCTTTTAAAACTGATTCACGTTCTTTAATACGTTCATTGATATCTTTAATATCTTGATTAAGTTGTTTAAGTTCTTTGCCTGTTTTGTCGAAATCTCCTTGTAAAGATTTAGCTTTCTCTTGAGCTTTGTCAAGATCAGCAACTAAACTGGAAAGTTCTGATTGTAAATCTGTTTTCTTAGACTTGATGTCGTTAATTTTTTTATCTTGATTTTGAATATCTGTATTTACGTCCGCAAAAACATTAGTCGTGAAAGCTGGCGTCAAACTGATAACTGCTGCGAGTGAAATCGCAATAAACGTATTCTTTTTCAAAAAGTTTACCTCCTAAAAAGCTCCCTAGCTTTTCTTTTAAATTATTTTTATTTCAAGTTAAGCAAATTCGATAGTTAGACTTTTAAGAATCTACGGATAGAGATTACGCTACCCCATATTCCGATTAGTACGCCGATTGCAATAATCAATGCGCTAATTTGATAGGCAAACGGTGTTGGAGGAAGAAGTGATAAAGAACTTGTCACTAACTTCGGATTGACCAAATTGTAAATATTAACATAGCCTATAAATGTTAACACAACCGGGACAATCGATCCAATTAATCCTAGCCAAGCACCTTCTAAAACGAAAGGCCAGCGTATGAACCAGTTGGTTGCTCCTACTAATTTCATAATTTCTATTTCTCTTCTACGTGAGAAAATCGCAATCTTAATTGTATTTGATATTAAGAACATTGCTGTTAATAATAACCCAATGCTTAATATGATACCAGCATATCGTCCCCATTTCAAGGTATCAAATAATTTGTCGACTGTTTTCTCACCATATTCTACATTATCTACGTACTGTAATTTTTCTACTTTTTGAGCAATTGCCTTCGTTTGCGTCGGCTCTTTAGCTTCTACAACGAACACATCGTATAGTGGATTATCTTGTTTAAACAATTCGAAGTTCTTGCCGTACGCGCCAACTAATTTCTTCAATTCATCGTCTTTTGAAGAAAAAGTGACACTATCAACTCCATCAATCTTCTCAATGTTTTTCTCAAGGTCTTGCTGCTGTTTCTTGTCTGCGCTTAGAGAAATATGTACGTTAATTTGTACATTGTTTTCTACATCCGTTGCAAGTTTGTTCATGTTAATCAATATTGCAAAAAACACGCTGACTAAGATAAGTGTTACTGTTACTGCACTTGCTGCTGCAAAGGTCATCCAACCATTCCGGTAAAGGCTCTTAAAACTTTCTCTTATATGTCTTCCTATTGTCCTAAATTTCATAACCATATTCTCCTTGCTGCTCATCACGTACAATTCGACCATTTTCGATAGCTATTACCCGATGTTTTAATGTGTTTACAATTTCTTTGTTATGGGTAGCCATTACTATAGTCGTTCCGCGATTGCTTATTTCTTCAAGGATATTCATGATTTCCCATGAAGTATCAGGATCCAGGTTACCGGTCGGCTCATCTGCTATTAATACTTTAGGCATGTTGGCAATCGAACGGGCAATGGATATCCGTTGTTGCTCACCACCGGAAAGTTCATCCGGCAACATTCTTACTTTGTGCTTTAGGTTGACTAAATCTAGCACTTCCATAACACGTTCTTTAATTACGGATGGCTCAGTTTCAACCACTTCCATCGCATAAGCAATGTTTTCATAAACTGTTTTGCTTTGAAGTAATTTGTAATCTTGGAATACCACGCCTACGTTTCTTCGTAAATATGGGATTTCGCGATTTTTCATATTAATCAAATCAAATTTGTCTACGATGATTTTGCCTTTTGTCGCTCGTTCTTCTCTGTAAATCATTTTAATAAAGGTTGATTTACCAGCACCACTCGGGCCTACTACATAAACAAATTCCCCTTCACCAATGTTAATATTTAATCCATTAGCGGCAGTAATGCCATTGGGGTATTTCTTATAAACATCTTCCATTAATATCATTTTATCACCTTACTATGCCTTTCTACTGAGTTACATTTTAGGTAATGCATGGTAACCATGAAGATGCACTGTCTGTTGGCACGAATCTAAACTCACAACATAAACTTAATTATACCATGACAGTTTTTCATCTATAGGTTAATTGCATTACAATTATATTTCAGGGTATGACAATATCTTCATTATTGTAATAGGAAATGTAATTATTATTCGCATTTCCACTTTAAGTTCGGCTTTTAGTTGCATAAAAATAAAAAAGAGCCGTTTTGGTCTTTTCTACTGCTAACATTGTAACGTGTTTTTACCCTAATTAACATTACAGGTAGATTAAAAATCATTACAGTTATCTCTAGCGGAATAGACCAATTAGAATAAAGTAGCTTCACATCTGCTGTTACGCTAATTTCTCCTGTCATCAAATTGTCAAAAACCATTTTAAAAAAAGAAAAAAGTACCATTTGCAATCTGTTAATAGTCTGCAAATGGTACTTTTTTAAGATGTAAAACCTTCACCCATCACTTCACTTGCGCTCATAACAACTACAAATGCTTCAGGATCAATTTCTTTAATAACTTCTTTTAATCTTGAAAACTCACTTTGCGCAATAACACATAGTAAAATTTGTTTATCATCTTCTGTATATCCACCTTTAGCCGAAAGACGCGTAATACCACGGTCAATTTTGAAAAGAATAGCTTGTCTTATAGCTTCTTGATTCTCAGAAATAATAAAAACTGTTTTGGACTGATTCAAACCAACCTGTACTAAATCAATTGTTTTACTTGTGGCAAAAAGTCCAACTAGTGCATAGAGTCCTGATTCAATATCAAAAACAAACATCGCTGAAATAACAACAAATCCATCAATTAAAGCCACACAAATCCCGAGTGTTAAATGCGAATACTTATGCAAAATTTGCGCTGCTACATCTGTTCCACCAGTAGAAGCTTTTCCGCGAAAAACAATGCCCAGACCCATTCCAACTAATACACCGCCAAATAACGCAGCTACTAAAGGTTCATGCGTCCACGGCTCTAGCCCCTGTGTTAAATAAACAAAGAATGGTAGCAACATAGTACCTACAAAAGTTTTCAGCCCAAATTGGTATCCTAAAAAGAATAACCCAGCAAGAAAAAGTGGAATATTGAACGCCCACTGAATGAACGCTGGATTCCAACCAGTCAAATAGTTGATAATCGTACTGATCCCGCTCACGCCGCCTGATGCAACATGATTAGGGAGAAGTAACACGTTAAAAGCTAGCGCAATAAAGGCCGCACCAATAATAACATAAATATACTCGATTAATTTAGCAACTTTTGGGGATAAAGGTTGCTTTTTTCGTTTATTTATCATTTTTTATTATCCAATCCTAGAACGCAAATATGCATTGATAAAGTCGTCTAAATCTCCATCCATTACAGCTTGAATATTACCAGTTTCGTAATTTGTGCGATGGTCTTTCACCATGGAGTAAGGGTGGAAAACATAGGAGCGAATTTGACTTCCCCAGCCAATTTCTTTTTGTTCTCCACGAATTTCTGCTAGTTCACGTTCTTTTTCTTCTTGTTCTTTTTGATATAACTTTGTTTTCAGCATTTTCATTGCTTGGTCACGGTTTTTAAGCTGAGAACGTTCTGATTGGCACGTAACAACGATTCCACTTGGGATATGTGTCATTCGAACCGCAGAATCGGTCGTATTGATATGTTGTCCACCAGCACCTGTTGCTCGGTACGTATCAATTTTCAGGTCTTCTGTACGAACTTCGATTTCGATATCATCATCAAGTTCTGGCATCACATCTACAGAAACAAAGGAAGTGTGACGACGGCCAGAAGAGTCAAAAGGTGAAATTCGAACTAAACGGTGCACGCCTTTTTCAGCTTTTAAATAACCATAAGCATTGTGACCTTTAATAAGCAGTGTAACACTTTTAATTCCAGCTTCATCTCCTGCCTGGTAATCAAGCATTTCGACTTTAAAGCCTTTTTTCTCTGACCAACGTTGATACATACGGAGTAACATCGAACCCCAGTCTTGAGATTCAGTTCCACCAGCACCTGGATGCAATTCTAAAATAGCATTATTTTTATCATATGGATCACTTAACATTAATTTTAATTCAAATTCATTGATAGTAGCCATATAAGCTGTAATGTCTTTTTCTAATTCTGCTTGTAAATCTTCGTCCGCTTCTTCTTTCAAAAGTTCTAAGCTAATTTCCATACTTTCTTGCTCTTCTTCTAATGCATGAAAAGCTTGGTATGTTTCTTTGTATCCGTTTGATTCATTGATTATTTTTTGTGCGGCTTGTTGGTCATTCCAAAAATTAGGATCCAACATTTGGTCTTCTAACTCAGCTATGCGAACTTCCATGTTGTCTAAGTCAAAGAGACCCCCTAAAGTCTTTAATTTGCTGCGCTGTTTTTTCTAATTCATTACGAATTTCTGCTAATTCCATTCTAATTCCACCTTTTTTGTATTTACTTATAAACTTTCATAGCAAAAAGCGCCGTCTTGCAGGCGCTTTTTTAGTTGTTTCAATCTATGCTTCTTTACCGTGACAATTCTTATATTTCTTGCCGCTTCCACAAGGACACGGGTCATTACGTCCAATATGTTGATCTTTACGAACTGGTTGGCGTTTTGCTTCTGGTTTCCCTTCCGCTGGGTTAATAGCTTCCCCTTTGGCAACTTGTTCACGCTCAAGATTTTGGCGAATTTCCGCTTTCATAATGTAACGCGCAACGTCTTCATCAATAGAAGATACCATCGCTTCAAACATTTCGAAACCTTCTGATTGATACTCACGAAGCGGATCAATTTGACCATAAGCACGAAGATGGATACCATCACGCAAATGATCCATTGCATCAATATGATCTACCCATTTCGTATCAACTACACGAAGCAATACTACTTTTTCAAATTCATTAAATTCTTCTGGAGGTAAAAGTGTTTCTTTTTCGTCATATGCTACTTTAATTTTGTCTAAAATAAGATTTTGAATATCTTCACTTGATCTATTTTGTATGTCCTCAAGTGTTACGGTACCTTCTGGAAGCAAGTTGGCATCAACATAGTCAATGATTCCTTGTAGATTCCAATCTTCTTCAGGCTCGCGACTTGAAGCATTGCTAGAAACGATATAGTTTACCGTACGCTGAATCATTTGTTCAATAATTTCACGCAAACTATTTTCCGCATTAATTACTTCATAACGTTGTTTATAGATAACTTCCCGTTGTTGACGAAGGACATCATCATATTGCAATACTTGTTTACGGGAATCAAAGTTATTTCCTTCCACACGTCTTTGCGCAGATTCAACAGCACGACTAACCATTTTACTTTGGATAGCATCTTCTGCCATACCAAAGCGTTCCATCATAGATTTCATGTTGTCAGATCCGAAGCGGCGCATCAGTTCATCTTCCATAGAAAGATAAAATTGAGTTACACCAGGATCTCCTTGACGTCCAGAACGACCACGCAACTGATTATCAATACGACGAGATTCATGACGTTCCGTACCAATAACAGCTAAACCGCCTGCCTCAATTGTGCCTTCACCAAGTTTAATATCTGTACCACGACCAGCCATATTGGTTGCGATAGTTACCGCGCCACGTTCACCAGCATGTTTAATAATATCTGCTTCACGTTCATGTTGTTTAGCATTCAGAACATCATGTTTGATACCTTTGCGTTTTAGTTTGCTAGAAATAAGCTCAGATGTTTCAATCGCAACGGTACCAACAAGTACAGGTTGCCCCTTCGCATTACGTTCTGCAATATCTTCTACAACAGCATCGAATTTCGCATTGATAGTAGTAAAGATTAAATCCGGACGGTCATCACGAATAATTACTTTATTAGTAGGTATTTCAATAACACGCATATTATAAATATCACGGAATTCTTCTTCTTCCGTTTTTGCAGTACCAGTCATACCTGCAAGTTTTTTATACATACGGAAATAGTTTTGGAATGTAATTGTCGCCATTGTTTTGGATTCATTTTGAATAGTTACGCCTTCTTTTGCTTCAAGAGCTTGGTGTAAACCTTCACTGAATCGACGACCTTTCATAATACGACCAGTAAATTGGTCTACGATTAATACTTCATCATCTTGAGCTACGTAATCAACATCTAAACTCATTGTATAGTTAGCTTTAAGAGCTTGCGCAATATGATGCAAAATAACCGTGTTTTCTAAATCAAAAAGGTTTTCTACGTCAAAGTAATTTTCACCTTTTGTCATACCTTCTTCAGTTAATTGAACAGATTTTGTTTTAATATCCACTGTATAATCTTTTTCTTCTGTCAAAGTCCGTACAAAAGTGTTTGCTCGCACGTAAAGAATAGTTGATTTTTCAGCTTCTCCAGAAATGATTAATGGTGTTCTTGCTTCATCAACCAAAATGGAATCGACTTCATCAATAACAGCAAACGACAGTGGACGTTGTACCATTTCTTCTTTGTAAACCACCATGTTATCACGCAAGTAGTCAAACCCTAATTCGTTGTTTGTACTATACGTAATATCACATGCATAAGCTTCTCGTTTTTCTGTGCTAGATAAAGCATTTAAGTTTAGTCCAACAGAAAGTCCTAAGAAATTGTATAGAACTCCCATTTCTTCTGCATCACGGTGAGCCAAGTATTCATTGACTGTAACAACATGCACCCCTTCACCAGAAAGTGCATTTAAATAAACTGGTAATGTCGCTGTTAATGTTTTACCTTCACCAGTTTTCATTTCTGCAATATTACCTTCATGAAGAACAATACCACCCATTAATTGAACTTTAAATGGATATAGTCCTAACGCACGTTTAGCGCCTTCTCTAGCAACTGCAAAAGCTTCCACCAATAAATCATCCAGTGTTTCGCCTTTTTGAACACGTTCTTTAAACTCTACTGTTTTTTCGCGTAAAGCATCATCAGAAAGAGCCGCAGTTTCATCTGCTAAAGCAATAATTTCATCTGCTTTTCTTTCCAAATATTTAACATCTTTTTTTCCTGATTCAAAAATCTTTTTCAATAGTCCAGCCATTTAAATTCTCCTCTACTGTTTTCGCTGTATTCTAGCAGTTTCATCTATGATAACTTTCAGGAATTATCTTATCTTAAAATATACAAACTAATTCTATCACTTATTAGTTGAAATATACAACTGGTTATCTCATTTTAATAAATAAAAATAAAAAATTGTCATATAATCTTCACTCCTAATAAAAATAGGGACCAAATTGTTGGCCCCCATTTGAATGATTATATTAGAAATTAATTAGTTTCAATTAAACCATACTTACCATCTTTGCGTGAATAAACGATATTTGTTCCATTAGTTTCAGCATCCGTATACACGTAAAAGCTGTGTCCTAACAAGTTCATTTGTAATACAGCTTCTTCACTATCCATAGGTTTTAAAGAAAATTGTTTTGTTCTAACGATTTCAAGATCAAAATCACTTTCATTTTCCTCTGGTGGTGTGCTGCCATTAACATCAGAATAAGCAAAATAATCTCTTTCTGCACCTTTGTCACGGAATTTACGGTTTACTTTTGTTTTGTGTTTACGAATTTGTCTTTCTAATTTATCCACAATCAAGTCGATGCTAGCATATAAATCTCCACTCGTTTCTTCTGCACGTAGCACAAGATTTGGGAGAGGAATAGTCACTTCAACTTTCGCATTTTTATCGGAATATACTTTTAAATTAACATGAACGTTAGCGTCTGGAGTTTCTGTGAAGTATCGTTCTAATTTATCAATTTTCTTTTCAACGTAATCTCTAATCGGTTCTGTTACTTCAATATTTTCACCACGAATGTTGTACTTAAGCATAGCAATTCCTCCTTTGAAATAAAACAAAATAACGATAAAGAAGAGTATCCTTCTTAACCCTAGTCTACGTGAAAACGATGTGTTTTGCAAACATTTGCACAAAGAGCTAAGAAGTGTTTATCTACTTATCTTTATTTATTATTTTATTCCACTAAAACGCCCGTCGCAAACCTTTTTTTGGTAGATAAATATCCACTATCTAAATATTGTTAGCGCTGTTACTTTTTTCACACCTGCCTCTTTTAAAATCTGCGCCGCTAAGTTAAGCGTACTTCCTGTTGTATATATATCATCAAATAAAATCACTTCCAAATGATTAATTACGCTGTTATTAGAAAGATAAAAAACTTGTTTAGCCTCTAATCGTTCTTTTTTTGTTTTTTTAGACTGCTTTTCGGAGTGTGCTCTTGCCAAAATTTCTTCATACTTTATATTTGATTGTTTTAGCATCCCAGTTGTTTGATTAAACCCTCTCTCTATTTTCCGAGTATCACTCACTGGAATCGGAATAACAGTCGCCTTATTTCCTGCTAATTGTTTTTTTAATTCATTTTTAAAAATAGCTCCTATGACATAATCTCCTTGAAACTTATATTTTTTCATATATTCTTTTGCAAAATCATTATAACGATATATAGACTTATTACTATCTAAAAAGTGATCTCTACTCGCACAATCTTCACAAATATCTGAAACAGATTCTTTACTGCAAACCTTACAAAGCAAGCCACTTAATTTTTCGAAATTTGCTAAGCATTTATGACAGCAATATTGTTCTTGCTCAAATAACCAATCCAGATTCCATCCCACTTCTAGTTTAATTTGTTTAGAGCATAGCAAACAATTAATCATCCAGCATGCCTTCTTTCACACCTAACTGATTCATCTTTTGAATATGTTTTATTGCACGTTTCATCTCTGCTGTTGCTCCATAATGAAAAAAGCAAACATCCCCAGTTGGATGTGAAAACTTCCTTCCAGCACGACCAGAAATTTGAACAAGTGCCGCTTCAGTAAAAATACTTCCTTCACTCCCAAAAACAGCAACTTGCACATCTGTAAAAGTGACACCACGCTCTAAAATTGTAGTAGTGAGTAATATTTTTATTTTCCCCTCGCGAAGCCATTCCACCTTTTCTTTACGAGCTGCATCTGCTGAGTGTACCGTTACCGGCTCAGGAAAATTATAATTTGTTAAAGCCTTCGAGAATTGATTCATCGCTTCTATTTCTGGAAAGAAAATTAGAATCGGTTGGTCTTTCGCTTCCTTTTCTTTAATCCAATTAATAAGTTTATGTGTTATTTGACCTCTAGAAAGCTTTTTCTTCCAAGGACCTATCCAACACGTTCGGGGGACTGGAAGCTTCTTGCGATGATAACGCGCAGGTATCTTAACAAAACGACGCTTGCCACTTGTACATTCTTCTTGCCACTTCTGCTCTGGCGTAGCTGTTATAACAATTGTTGTACCTTCTTTTTTACGCGCCTTCTCTACTGCATAGTTTAAAAAAGGATCTTTCGCATAAGGAAAAGCATCTACTTCATCAATAAAAATCACTTCAAACGCTTCATAAAAACGGATTAGTTGGTGGGTTGTTGCTAGTACAAATTGTTCTCCTTGATATTTATCCTCTGAATCGCCATAAAGGCAAACCATGTTTTTACTAGGGAATACTTCTTTTAAACGTGGGTAGAGTTCTAGACAAACATCCACTCTTGGAGAAGCCAGACAAATTCTAAATCCTTGCCTTAAAGCCCAGTCCATACCTTCAAACATCATTTCTGTCTTACCTGAGCCCGCAACTGCCCACAAAAGCATATCTTGATTTCTTTTTAAACTTAAAACAACTGCTTCTGAAGCTTTCTTTTGTCCTTTAGAAAGAACGCCTCCCCATTCTAAAAGAGTTTTTTTCTCACTTTGTAGTATGGTTGTTTTTTGATAATATAATTTCTGACAACTATTTACTCTTCCCATAACTAGGCAATTACGACAATATAAACAATCTTCACGCCCACATAATACACAAGACATTCGTCCAAACAAATGAGCAGCCGTATTCCCGCAGCGAAAGCATTTATTATTTGAAATAGCTGCAATATTATTAAAGCCCTCTATATGTTCAATCTCTTTTCTCAAATATAATCTACCAGGAAAAATATCCACTACTTTCACCTCTCTTTAGTTATACAACAAGTGAGGATTTTTTGCAGAAGTGATTTTCTGTTTTTCTGTATGTATTTTATATTAAAAATCACCTTTTAACTAAAGAGAAAACTACCATTTTGAGACAGCCGACTAATCAAAAAAAGAATTTTACCCTATACAAAAAAACCTCAGCTGTTAACTGAGGTTTTTCATTTTATAGACCAAGTTAAACCAAGTGCGCCTTCTCCTAAGTGTGTTCCAATAACCGGGCCGAAATAGCTTAATTCGAATATTACTTCTGGAAATTTCGTTGCTAAATGCTTGCGCCATGATTCCCCTTTTTCTGGGTCGTTTCCGTGAATCACATAAGCTTTTTCAGCAGTTTTATTTTCAATAGCTGTTTGAAGAATATCTTCAATTCTTTTTAATGCTTTCTTTTGCGTCCTTACTTTTTCAAATAAAACAATCTCTTTATTATCAAAGTGAAGAATTGGCTTAATTTGAAGTAAGCTGCCAACAAGCGCTTGAGCACCGTTTAAACGTCCGCCTCGTTGTAAATTATTTAAATCATCCACCATAAAATAAGCATCTTGCGCTTGCTTTATTTTATTTAGCGCCCCAATAATACTATCTATCGGTTCATCATTCAAAGCCATTTCAGCTGCTTTTGTTGCAAGCATTCCTTGGGCCATACACGAGAGCTCCGAATCATATGCAATAACGTTTAAACCGTCAATTAACTCTCCTGCAGAAGCTGCATTTTGGAAAGTCCCACTGATACCACTTGATAAATGAATGGTAATTACGGTCTCATAGCCTTTTGATTTCAACGATTCAAACAATTGAATGAATTCTCCTGGAGCGGGTTGAGAAGAAGTCGGGAAATTTTGAGCCACTTTTACCATCTCATAAAAATCGGCTGCATCTAACTCTTCGGCCTCACGATAAGCTTTTCCATCAATTATTACAGAAAGTGGTATGACATGAATCTGTAATTGCTCTCTCACTTTATCTGGTAAGTATGCTGTGCTGTCAGTTACCACTGCTATTTTTCCGTTCATAAAGTCCTCCTGAGATTTCTTTAGCGAATATATACCCAACCATGCTTAATTGCTGTTACAACCGCTTGGGTTCTATCATTCACTTTCATTTTTTGTAAAATACTACTTACATGGTTTTTCACTGTTTTTTCACTAATGAAAAGTGTTTCTCCGATTCCTCGATTACTTTTACCATCTGTAAGAAGTTGTAATACCTCACATTCTCTATGCGTCAAAATATGAAGCGGCATTTTCACTTCTGGTTGTTGATAGCCATATACACCTTGAGAAGTATTAGTACTTGCTAGATGTCGATATTCTCGAATCAATTTAATTGCCACACGTGGGTGAATATATGCGCCACCATTTTCAACAATCTTAACAGCTTCTACAAGCTCTTGAGCATCCATTTCTTTCAGCAAATAACCTACTGCTCCTGCTCTTAAAGCTTCTGTAACATACTCATCCGTATCATGGATAGTTAAAACAATGACTTTGATACTAGGAAATTGACGCACTAACATTTCTGTTGCATCCAGCCCATTAACAGTTGGCATGTTTATGTCCATTAAAACGATATCTGGTTTATATTCGCGTACTTTTGCTACAATATTCTTGCCATTTTCAGCTTCCGCCACAACTTCAAAAGAATCTTCCAATTCTAAAATCCGCTTGATACCTTCGCGGAACAACTGATGATCATCTACAATCATGATTTTGAGTGCCATAGTGACTACTCCTCCTTCACTTATCTAATTTCACCAAGCCTTTTGCAATCGAAAAATCATCCTTTTTTAGTAGCAAAACTGCTTTACCTTATCAATCCCTGCCATAAAATTGGCAAATAAACATTTCTCTTTTAAGTACTATTTACTCAAACTAACCTATTTTCATTACAAACTATATTCTTATTATACTGCATAGTTCCAGAAAATTACTCCTATATGCCTATAAATTGTAAAACGAAAACCAGTCTAAAGTAATAGTAGGTTTTATTATAACACGAATTTGCCACCACTTCACCCACGGCACTTAGAAAAATATCTATACAATCGCTTTGCTTTCGGATAAAATAAAAGCAGGCTGAACGTATCAACTTATGGAGGTTCCCTATGTTGGATCATTATTTAACCATTCAGAGTGATGGAAAGCACGAAATAATCATTGAAAAATCTCGCTTTATTTGTCATATTATGCGAGTTACAACAGAATCAGAAGCTCAAACATTTATTCAAACGATCAAAAAAGAGCACCGTGATGCTACACATAATTGTTCTGCTTATATAATAGGAGAAAATGACCAATTTCAAAAAGCGCATGATGACGGTGAACCAAGTGGAACAGCTGGCGTCCCAATGTTAGAAGTTTTAAAAAAGAAAAAGCTGAAAAATATAGCCGTAGTTGTTACTCGTTACTTTGGCGGGACTAAACTTGGAGCTGGAGGACTTGTCAGAGCTTATGGAAGCGCAGTGAGTGAAACTATCCAAACTATCGGAATAGTGGAATGCACACTTGCAACAATCATCAAATGTTCTTTCGCCTATTCACTTGTAGGAAAAATAGAAAATGCTCTTGAACAAAAAAACTATCAAATTAATGACAAAGAATTTACTGACAAAGTAGTTTTTCATGTATTTGTTGACAACGATGATATTCCACACTTTCGTAAGTGGATAACTGAAATGGCTAATGGCCAACTTGAATTAACAGAAAGCACTCAAAAATATAGAGAAAAGGATGTCTCTTAGTATGTCCACGAACTTATTTTTTCAATTACCAACTATTATCAAAACAGATCGAACCATTTTAAGAAAAACAACTTTAGCAGATGCAGCATCTTTATTTGACATTTGGTCAGATAATGAAGTAGCTCAGTTTATGAATATCGAAAAATTTTCTACTATTAATCAAGCAGAAGAAATGATTCAAGCTATTGAAAACGAACCAAACGCATGTAGATACACCATTTTCGCTACAAATGACTCCATTCACGCCCTCGGTTCACTCGGAATTAATGATATTAACAAAAATAAAGAAACAATTGAAATCGGCTATGAACTTGCTAGAAATTATTGGCAACAAGGCTATATGTATGAAATATTAAATAGTTTTCTTAAAACCATTTCGCCTTATCTGCCCTATAAAACTATTACAGCAAAAGTACTTCCTAAAAATGTAGCTTCAATTAAGTTGCTTAAAAAACTAGGATTTGAACTAATTTCTACAGGACAAGAATTGGATTTGCACTCTGGGAAAATTTGTGAAATTAGTAATTACCACTTAATTCTCAAATAGGACAAATATTACATTTTTGAAAGATAACATCATTTATGTATTTTTTTCTTATTAAATTCTGTATAATAAATAAAAGTTTAAAAATTAAAGAAACCGTAAATTGGGCGTAACATTCTTTAATGCCGTAAATGATACAATGAAACTTAGAAAAGTGACTATAAGGAGAATTAATATATGAGTAAAGGCAATGATGATAGCCGAAGAAGCAGCAAGAAGTACAAACGCAGAAGGAAGATTTTATTTTGGATTTTAATTCCGATAATGTGTTTAGTCCTAGCTGGTGTTGGATACGGCACTTATCTTTTTAGTAAAACCAAACTTGCAGCAGATAATTCTTTTGATAATGTTAGGAACGGTCAGGCTTCCACTTTACGATCAAAAGATATTGAACCTATAAAAGATAGTTTTTCTATTTTAATTATTGGCGTTGATACAAGTACAAAACGTGAGTCAAACGGCAATCCCCGAAGCGATTCACTTATCTTAGCTACATTTAATGTCAAAGACTCCCGTGTAGAAATGACAAGTATTCCTCGTGACTCTTACGTTCATATTGAAGATTCAGCAAAAGATATTGATAAATACACCAAAATCAATGCCGCTCATGCTTATGGTGGTCCAGAACTTACGATGAAAACGGTAGAAGAAGAATTCCAGATTCCGATTGATTACTATGTTCGTTTTGATTTTGACGCATTTCTTAAAATCATTGACGCTTTAGACGGAATTGATGTGGATGTTCCAGTTAGCTTCACGGAGCAAGACTCTAACGACAAAGCAGGAGCTATTTCCCTTGAAAAAGGACAACAACATCTTAACGGCGAACAAGCTTTAGCCCTAGCTCGTACAAGACATATTGATAGTGACATTGAACGTGGTAAAAGACAACAGCTAATTATTAAAGCAATCGTAAATGAAGCCACTTCTATTTCATCTATTAGTAAATATTCCGATATTATTAAAGTAGTTGGAGATAACATGAAAACCAATTTAACATTCAATCAAATGCTTTCCATTGCAAAATTTGGGATGTCTAATTCAATTGATATTAAATCATTAGAACTTAAAGGTGACGATAACCCAATGAATGGTGTTTATTATTATCAACTAAACGAAGACTCTGTTCATAGCATATCTAATCAATTCGCTGATGAACTTGGGATTAAAAAACCGTTCCCAAACGCAACTCCGTATTCAGATGATAGTTCAAGTACAACAAATTCTTCTAACTAAAAAAACTCCCAACAACTTGTTAATAGTTGTTGGGAGTTTTTTCAGTTTCGTTTTCGATGTATTTTTTGAAGTAAGTTAAGAATTGGTCGATAATCTTCACCAATCAATCCAATAAACTCCACTATAATTTCGATACTAAGGATTAATAATAGCAGTAAAAGCATTGCGCCCCAAGTAGTAGAAAAAGAAAATACGAAACCAGTCATCGAAAATAATAATGCCATACAATAAATTAATAATACTGTTTGTTTTTCAGTAAAACCAAGAGCCATTAGTCGATGATGAATATGTGATCTATCCGCAGAAGATATTGGCATTCGTTCTTTTAATCTCCTTACAATCGCAAAGAAAGTATCTGATAAAGGAACCCCTAGAATAATAAGCGGTACTAATAAAGAAATAAAAGTCACATTTTTAAAGCCCATAAGTGATAAGACTGCAATCATATATCCTAGAAACAGCGCACCCGTATCCCCCATAAAAATACTTGCTGGTGGGAAGTTATAAATCAAGAACGCCGCCACTGCAGCAGCCAAAATAAATGCTACAGGCGCAACAAACGTATCCTTAAGAAGCAAAGCCATACCTGCAATTGTCATTAAAGCAATTATTGAAATCCCGCCTGCTAAACCATCTAACCCGTCTATTAAGTTTAACGCATTAACAATAGCGACAATCCAAATAATAGATAATGGAATCGCAAAATACCCAAAGTCAAGTTGACCATAAAAAGGGATATTAATAAAATTTATCGTAATGTCGCCCCAAACAGTGACACATAAAGCAGCCAAAATTTGTCCAGCCATTTTCCATTTTGGGGATAAATCAAATAAATCATCTATGAATCCAGTAGCAATTATGATTAATGCTCCAAAGTAAATCGGCACAAAACCCGACTTATCAATTGGGGCTAGTAACATACCTACGGAAAAACTTATGAATATAGCTAGTCCACCTAGTGTTGCTGTTACTTTCGTATGTTTGTGCCGTTCGCGTGGCGTATCAACAGCATTAATGCGAAAAGCAAACTTTCTTATTAGTGGCACCATAATAATACCAACTGCAAAGCTAATTAATATACTCCATATTAGCAATGTTTTTTCAGCTCCATCCTATATTTAGCAACATTTCTTCTGTTGATTTTGTATATTTTTTTAATACATCTGAGTTTAATGTTACTCCAATTCCGTTATCCGTTGGCACTCTTAGTCTTCCTTTGTCTAGCACAAAATCTGGCGAGACAATATCTTCATGAAAATATCGATTGGATGCTGAAATATCTCCCGGGAATTCAAATTCGCTTCTAGCTGCTAGCGCAATATTGTGCGCTCTGCCAATTCCAGCTTCTAACATCCCACCACACCAAACAAGTAATTTATTTTCTGCACAGTACTCGGCTATCCTTAGAGCTTCACACATGCCTCCAACTCGAGCTAACTTTAAATTAATAGCTTGGCAACTACCAAGTAAATGAGCCTGCCTTACGTCTCCTAGCGACCGAATATTCTCATCTAAACAAATTCGTGTTTTTAATTGACTTTGTAACCATGCATGATCAACAAAATCTTTTGTTCCAAACGGCTGTTCAATCATTTCCAAATCAAATTGATCTAATTCTTTTAGCAATAAGAAATCTTCTCTATTATACGCTGAATTCGCATCAGCCATCAAGCTTAGTTTCGGGAATTTTTCCCGCACTGCTTTAATATACTGAATATCATGATTAGGCGCAACTTTTAATTTTACTCTTTGATAGCCAGCTTGAACATATTGCTCCACTAGTTGAAGTAAATCATTTGGATTATTTTGCAAACCAATACTCACACCTACGGAAATAAAATCTTTATTCGCTCCAATCATTCTAGCAAGCGAACTCTTTTCACTTTTAGCAAACGCATCCCATACCGCGAGTTCCACAGCTGATTTTGCCATCTCGTTTCCTTGTATCCAATTAAATATTCCATGAACTTCTTCAGGAAAATGAATTTCTTTTTGTGTAATTAGTGGTAATAAATGCTGTTTAATTATTTTAATTGCTGTTTCTAAAGTTTCTTCTGTATAATCTGGCAAAGGAAAAGCTTCTAATTCCCCATAACCATAAATACCATCTGCATTCATTAATTCTATAATATAAAAATCCTTACTTTTCAATTCACCATAACTAGTTTTAAATGGTGCAATGAGTGGAATCTCCACATGAATTAATTTTGCCTTTTGAAAATGCATTTCACTCACCCTTTTTCAAGCGTTTACTTTCTTTCCGAACCACAAGCATAAATTGAGGTATAGCCAAAAATCGTTTCCATCTAGAAGGATTAGAAAGCAAACGATAAACCCATTCTAACCTTAATTTTACCCAAATTTTCGGTGCTCTTTTCACATTATCTGTTAATACGTCAAAACTGCCTCCAACACCAATAAAAATCCCTTTTTTAAAATTAGCGATTTGCGATAAAATCCATTTTTCTTGAGCGGGTGAACCTAAAGCTACAAAAATAATATCAGGTTGTTTTTTTATGATATCTTCTGCAATTTTTTCACTTTCTAAAGCATCAAAATATCCATGATGTACACCGCTTACCACAGTTTGCGGATATTTTTCCTTCACTTTTTCTTCCACAGCCTGGCTTACTTCTGGTTTTGCACCTAAAAAATAGCAACGAAGCGGCTTATCTAATAAGCCTATCATCGTATCGTATCCAGTGACCCGTTCTGCTAAAGGTTCTCCCAATTTCTCTGAGGCCATAATAATACCGATTCCATCTGGGACAATGTAATCAGCTTGACGTAAGATTGCCTCAAATTCTTTATCTGTTCTCGCATGCATGACGATTTCCGGATTTGCAGTGACTACAAATAAACGTTCCTCATTGAGCGCCGCTTCATATAACTCTTCGACAAAATCAGCTTGAGTTGTATTATAAAAAGGTATATTTAAAATTGAAATTTCCTGGTTTTTCATATGTATCTCCTAAAAACTTTATTATGTATAAGTTTATCATAAAATGGTTATGCTTCCTATTTTTAATCCAGAAAAAAGGGCTGTATATAGCATTACGCTATTACAGCCCCTCAAAATGAAACAAATTAATCTAAAATTTGAACTTTAACTTGTTTTACGCCCCAATTATAGCATTCTTGTACTGAATTTAAATGTACATCAATTTTATTTCCTTTGATAGCACCACCAGTATCAGCTGCAATCGCTTCTCCGTATCCTTCAACATAAACTCTTGATCCTAAAGGAATAACAGATGGATCTACAGCAATAACGCGTGGATTATCATTTAAATCAATACCAGATGCTGTCATATGACCCATTCCTGGTTCTTCTTTACTGTATGCAGTTGCTGTTACAGTAACTTCTTTGGATACATTACCTTGAGATGCAGACGATTTGTTTGAAGATGCTGCTTTATTTGCTGATGTTGATTTTTGTGTTGTTGGAGCAGCTTTTTCTTGTTTAGGTTGTTCCGCATTATTTGTAGATGGCTTAACTTGCGTAGCCGGGCTCTCATTAGATTCAGCTTTACTTCCGATAGATAACTTTTGACCAACTACGATTAAATCAGATGAAAGATTATTCCATGATTTTAATTGGTTTACTGTTACTCCTTTGTCTGAAGCAATGTGTCCTAATGTGTCTCCTGCAACTACTGTATATTCAGATTTACTATTTGTAGATGTTTCTTTACCATTATTCACTTCTAACGTTTGATTTGGAAAAATAATGTCAGAGCTTAGTTTGTTGTCTTTTTTCAATTGATTTATAGAGACATTATTTTCATTCGATATTTTCCAAAGTGAATCGCCATCTTTTACTTTATACTCAGCTGCAAAAGCTTGAGTTGAACCAGAACCTGCAATAATTAAACCAGCCGCAATGGCTACTACTGTTTTTTTCATGTAATTAATTTCCCTCCTTGATAACTTTCGAGGATAATCGTACCATACGAATCTAGCGACTTGGTTACTAAAAAATTAAGCGTATATGACACACTCCAAGATAATAATAGATTTCTTGCAATATTTGTAAATTACCTTTATTGTCAGATTTTTATTATTATTGGCCTATATATTAAGCTATATCTCTTAACACAACGCGCTGTTATGCTTTACATCCCTTCGAAAACAACAATAAATATTTCACTTTTTGAACTAAATGAATCATTTTACTAGAATTGGAAAAATTTTCCATTACAAATTAAAGTAGCTTTTCTTCTAATTTAGTGATTTTTTATTTGTTTTTTCGGCTTAAATCTTGTTATATCCCTCTGTTTATAACAAAGTATTACATCATTCATCATCTTCCTGTACGATATTTACTATATGCTCCTCTTTATTTCTACTAGATAAATACCTGATTTGATGAACTAAGACTTCAGTAATATAGATTTTTTGCTCTTCTTTGTTCAAATAGTTCCTTGATTGTAACTCTCCAACTATACCTATCAACTGGCCTTTACTACAAAATTCTGCGGTTGCCTCCGCTCGCTTTCCCCATACAACACATTGAATAAAATCAGCATCGTTATCTACTCTTTTATTTTTACCAAACCTATTTAATGCTACTGTTAAATTCAAAACAGCTCTATCCTCTGTGGTCCATTTTAATTCAGGATCTTTTGTTAAACGTCCCACTAATGTTACTTGATTTATCATAATATAATCGCCTCTTTCTTTTGGTGTAAAGCGATTATATTGGATAAAAATTTATTTGTAAAATAGCCAAAATGGTGTTTTCAGTATGATTTCTATATTAAAAATGGAGTTTTCACTTAAAGGAAAATTGTTATTTTGATATACCTTTTTTACCTCAAAATACTATTTTCCTAAATTGCGACTTTTTTTAGTCTATGCTATTCTGATAACATCAAAAAGGCACCAAAACCTTCTTTAGGTTCTAGTGCCAATCATTTATTTCGGTAAATCAGAAAGTGCAAACATAATTTCTGCTTCACAAACTAAATCACCTTCAACAGTAGCTTTTACTTTAGCTTTTGCAATTGCCCCTCTCATCCGAGTAATTTCGGCTTCAAGTAAAAGTTGATCTCCTGGAATTACTTGCCTTTTAAATCGACATCCATCAATCCCAGCAAATAAGCCTATTTTTCCTTTGTTCGCTTCACTTTGCATCATAGCAATACCACTTGTTTGCGCAAGTGCTTCTACTATTAATACACCAGGCATTACAGGGTATTCTGGAAAATGCCCATTGAAAAATTCTTCGTTCGCAGTTACATTCTTTATGGCCGTAACTTTTTTACCTTCTTCAACCGAAATAACTCTATCTACAAGTAAAAATGGATAACGATGTGGTAAAATTTCTTTAATTTTTTTAATATCTAACATATAAATCCTCCAAATTTAATTTAGAACCATGCACGCTTTTTAGCTGTAAGTGAATCAAGCAAGATACCTGTTCCAAGCGCTACAACATCTAATGGATTTTCTGTAATTAATACAGGTACTTTTAATTGTTCAGACATTAGTTCATCTAAGCCATGAAGCAAAGATCCGCCACCTGTCATGATAATACCTCTATCAATAATATCTGCTGATAATTCTGGTGGAGTTTGTTCTAAAACTTGTTTCGCAGCAAGTACCATTAAATGGAGTGAATCATGAATCGCTTTTTCTACTTCTGAACTTGTGATTGATATTGTTTTAGGGAGACCACTTACTAAGTCTCTACCACGAATTTCCATAGTTTCTTCTTTAGATCCAGGACATGCAGTACCGATTGTAATTTTAATGTTCTCCGCTGTTCTTTCGCCAATAAGTAAATTATATTTACGTTTAATATAATTCAAGATATCTGAATCCCATTTATTACCTGCTACTTTAACTGATTGACTAGTTACAATATCACCCATTGACAAAACTGCTACATCAGCTGTTCCACCACCGATATCAATAATCATGTTTCCAGATGGCTCAAATATTTCCATACCTGCGCCGATTGCAGCAACTTTAGGTTCTTCTTCTAAAAATACTTGCTTACCACCACTTTTTTCAGCAACTTCTCTAATTGCCTTTTGTTCTACTGAAGTAATATTAGTTGGACAACAAATTAAAATACGTGGTCTAGAAAAGAAAGTCTTTAAATTTAATTTTTGTATAAAGAAACGCAGCATTTCTTGGACCATATCAAAGTCAGCAATAACGCCATCCTTCATAGGTTTAATTGCTGTAATATCTCCCGGGGTTCTGCCAACCATATCTCTTGCTTCTGTTCCAACGGCTAATACTTCACCAGTTTTATTATTTATAGCTACAACTGCAGGTTCATTAACGACAATTCCTCTACCTTTTACATGAATTAATACATTGGCCGTACCTAAATCGATACCAACATCCTTTGCCATTTATACTTTAACTCCTTTCGTGGTGTATCCCTATTTTTACATCTCATTTTGAATTATAGCATAATTTAAGGTGTGCTGAAATGTAAATTTTATGACAAAATGGTTTTTTCGAACGAATTTAAAAAAACCGCATCTAAAAGATACGGTTTTAAAGAACTAATTATTAAAATAACGATGCTAAATTATTAATATCAATTTTGGAATCATCAACACGTTCTACATCTGCTCCAAGTGATTGAAGTTTTCCGTGGAAATTATTGTATCCTCTATCAAGGTATTTTAATTCAGTGACTTGTGTATATCCATCTGCAACTAATCCTGCAAGAATAAGTGCTGCTGCTGCTCGTAAATCCGTTGCTGCAACTTCAGCGCCTTGCAATTTAGCTGGTCCTGAAATAATAACAGAATGGCCTTCAATTTTCATATCGGCATTCATTCTACGCATTTCTTCTACATGCATAAAGCGATTTTCAAAAACAGTTTCAGTCATAATACTTGTGCCTTCACTTAACATTTGGATAACCATCATTTGTGATTGCATATCCGTTGGGAAGCCTGGATGTGGCATAGTTTTAACATCAACAGCTTTTAATTTATCTGGGCCAATAACTCGAATACCGTTATCTTCTTCAATGATTTGAACGCCCATTTCTTCTAATTTAGCTATTAGTGAACTAATATGTTCTGGAACTGCATCTTCAATTAAAACATTTCCCCCAGTAATTGCTGCAGCTATCATAAATGTACCTGCTTCAATACGGTCTGGAATAATAGAATGTTCAGTTGCTGTTAGCTCTTTAACTCCTTCAATTCTAATTACTTCCGTACCCGCACCAATAACTCGAGCTCCCATTTGATTAAGGAAGTTAGCTAAGTCAACAATTTCGGGTTCACGCGCAACATTCTCAATGACAGTTGTTCCTTCTGCTAAAGTAGCTGCCATCATAATATTTTGAGTTGCCCCTACACTTGGGAAATCTAAGTAGACTTTAGCTCCAACTAATTTTTCAGCAGTTGCTTCAATATAGCCGTTTTCAATTTTCACTATCGCACCCATAGCTTCGAAGCCTTTTAAATGTAAATCAACTGGTCTTGAACCAATTGCACATCCACCTGGTAAAGCTACACGAGCTGAACCAGTACGGGCTAGAAGTGGACCCATCACAACAATGGAAGCACGCATTTTACGCACATACTCAAAAGGTGCATCAGAAGTTATATCTCCTGTTGCATCAACTGTTACTTCATCATTTACAAAGGAAACATCTGCATTTAGATATTTAAGAACCTCATTAATTGTAAATACATCAGACAAATTTGGGACATTTTTTAATATGCTAGTACCTTTACTCGCAAGTAAAGTAGCAGCTATTACCGGTAATACAGCATTTTTGGCACCTTCCATTTTCACAGAACCATTTAACTGTTTTCCACCGCGCACAATAATTTTTTCCAAAAAGAACCCCTCCGCGTTACTAATAACTAAATCATTTATCGAATTTTATTAATCAAAATTTAAATTTAAAACATATCTTAGTAATTCTACCACTTATTGACCTAAAATATCAACTGATTTTAACGTAATATTAAACTTACTTTAACCTTCTATTAATTTTTCGCCATAAATCGCTTTCTTAATTAAAAAAATTAATTAATTGTTTAGAAGCTGCCAAGTAATCTAAGAAGAAGTTACTTAAGGTATAGCCAAGCACAATGGAAATAATAACAAATAGTAATCTAGCTTGTGTAACATGGTTTTTCTTAATAAACTTTTCATAGTTAATTGCTTGCAAAGACCAAAAAGTAATAACTATAAATAATAAATGGGAAATGATGATGACATATGGTGATTCCATAATAATATTATACATGTGTTCGCTCCTCATATTTCGCTACTCTTCATTTTAACAAATATAGTTGGGAAAAAACAGTTTATGCACTTGTAGGCATAAAAAAATTCCTGGCAGAAGTGCCAGGAATTAAAATATCTATTAACTATGTTCTTTAGCATGGATTCTGTTGATGGCTTTCTGTAACGCTAATTGGGCCATTACTTCATCCACTTTTTGTTCTTTTGCTCGGCTAAGTTCTGCTTCTGCACGTTGTTTTGCTTTTTCAGCGCGATCAATATCAATATCTTGTTCGCGTTCAGCAGTATCCGCCAGAATATTAACTTCCTCACCGTTTACTTCCATAAAGCCACCGCCTACAGCGACCCATTCCTCACCAGACTCTACTTTTAAACGGACAATGTCTATTTTAAGAGGAGCAACTAGCGGAACATGGCCAGGTAAAATACCGAGTTCACCTGCTTTTGTTCGAGCAATAACCATTTGAGCAACGCCTTCATAAACAGGGCCGTCTGGAGTAACAATACTAACATTTAATGAACCCATACGTATTTCCTCCTGTTTTTATCAGACTTCAACGCCCATGTCTTTTGCTTTTTCAAGGACTTCCTCAATGCGTCCAACTGAACGGAATGCATCTTCTGGAATATGGTCATATTTACCGGCTAATAAGTCTTTAAAGCCTTTAACTGTTTCTTTAACAGGCACATAAGAACCTTTTTGACCTGTAAATTGTTCTGCAACATGGAAATTTTGTGATAAGAAGAACTGAACACGACGCGCACGGGAAACAGATTGTTTATCTTCATCCGATAATTCATCCATACCTAAAATCGCAATAATATCTTGAAGTTCTTTATATCTTTGCAATAAGCGTTGAACTTCTGTCGCTACTGCATAGTGTTCTTCTCCAACAATATCAGGAGAAAGCGCACGAGATGTAGAAGCAAGTGGATCTACCGCTGGGTAAATACCTTGTTCAGTTAATTTACGTTCCAAGTTAGTTGTTGCATCTAAATGGGCGAAAGTTGTAGCCGGAGCCGGGTCAGTATAATCATCGGCTGGCACATAAATTGCTTGTATAGAAGTAACAGAACCAACATTAGTGGATGTAATTCGTTCTTGTAATTGTCCCATTTCAGTAGCTAGCGTTGGTTGATAACCTACCGCAGATGGCATACGACCTAGTAATGCCGAAACCTCTGATCCAGCTTGTGTGAAACGGAAAATATTATCAATAAATAAAAGTACATCTTGGTGTTCTTCATCACGGAAATATTCAGCAATTGTCAAACCAGTTAAAGCAACACGCATACGCGCACCCGGTGGCTCATTCATTTGACCAAATACCATGGCTGTTTTTTCAATAACGCCGGAATCTTTCATTTCAAAGTAAAGGTCGTTACCTTCACGAGTACGCTCTCCAACACCTGCAAACACTGAAATACCACCGTGTTCTTGTGCGATATTATGGATAAGCTCTTGAATTAAAACAGTTTTACCAACACCGGCACCACCGAACAATCCGATTTTACCACCTTTTAAGTATGGTGCTAGCAAATCAACTACTTTAATTCCTGTTTCAAGAATTTCTGTTGTGGTTGCTAATTGATCGAATGTTGGAGCTTCGCGGTGAATTTTATTACGTTTAATATCGCTTGGAAGTGGTTCATCCAAATCGATGGTGTTTCCTAATACATTAAATACACGACCAAGAGTTACTGTACCAACTGGAACTGTAATTGGACTCCCAGTATCAATAACTTCCATACCTCTTTGAACACCATCGGTTGATGCCATTGCGATTGTACGAACAACATCATCACCTAATTGAATGGCTACTTCTAAAGTAAGCTGGCTAGTTGGCGCTTCTTCTGCATCAGATTTATATTCAATAACTAGGGCGTTGTAGATTTCAGGTAAGTTTCCACCTTCAAATTTAACGTCTACAACTGGACCCATAACTTGGATTACTTGTCCTTTAGACATGCAATTATTCCTCCTCACTTACCTTCCCAATTATAGGGACGTTACAAGAAACGCCGACTTCTATTCTAGCGCGGCTGCTCCTCCGACGATTTCGGTAATTTCTTGCGTGATCGCAGCTTGGCGAGCACGGTTATATTGTAGTGATAAGTCACTGATTAAATCGGACGCATTGTCTGTCGCGCTTCTCATGGCTGTCATACGAGCAGCATGTTCAGCGGCTTTGGCATCCAGAAGTGCTCCGAAAATTAGGCTTTCCACATATTGCGGTAATAATACTTCCAGGATTTCTTGTTCGGAAGGCTCGAATTCGTATGTAGTTAAATCTACATCTGCTTCTTTACCTTTTTCGTGAAATTCTGTCAGTGGTAATAGTTGCTCTTTTCTCAGTTCACTAGAAATAGAATTGATATGGTGATTGTAATAAATGAAAACCTCGTCATAAACACCATCTTCAAACATTTGAACTGTGTTACTAGCAATATCTTTAATTTCCGCAAATATCGGGTGATCTGTGATGCCTTGTACTTCTAAAACCACATTCATTTGACGCGCTTTAAAGAAGTCACGGGCAGATCTACCTACAGTGATTATTGCATATTCATCACTTGACGTATGCTTTTTATTAATTTCTTGAAATACTTCTTTGATGACCGAACTATTGTAAGAACCTGCAAGTCCAGTATCAGAAGTAAGTACGATATAACCAGTACGGTGAACGGGTCGAGATACAAGCATTGGATGATCATTACTGTTACCAGTGCTAGCCACATGGGTTACTACGTCTTTAATTTTAGAAACGTAGGGCTCGTATGAACGAGCATTTGATTCTGCACGACCTAGTTTTGCAGCTGATACCATTTGCATTGCTTTTGTAATTTGACTTGTTTTACGCGTAGAAGTTATTCGTTGTTTAATATCGATTAAAGATGCCAAAGATTTTCACCACCTTTGAATTTATTCCGAGTCTAAATTATTTTTCTTCAGAAGGAACAAATGTATTTTTAAATTCTTTTAATGCTGCTTCAAGTTTCGCTTCATCAGGAAGTTTTTTCGTTGTACGAATTTCTTCTAAAAGCTCTGGGCGATTATGATCAAACCATGTATTCATTTCGGACTCAAAACGCAGGACATCATGAACTGGTACATCATCCAGATATTTATGAACAAGTGCATAAAGAATCAATACTTGTTTTTCAACTTTCAAAGGTTTGTGCAAATCTTGTTTTAGAACTTCTACTGTACGTTTACCACGTTCTAGTTTCGCACGAGTAGCAGCATCTAAGTCTGAACCGAATTGTGAGAAGGATTCCAGCTCACGGTATGCAGCAAGATCTAGACGAAGTGTTCCAGCAACTGTTTTCATTGCTTTAATTTGCGCTGATCCACCTACACGGGATACAGAAAGTCCGGCGTTAATAGCAGGACGTACTCCGGAGAAGAATAAATCAGATTGCAAGAATATTTGCCCATCAGTAATAGAGATAACGTTTGTAGGAATATAAGCAGAGATATCTCCTGCTTGTGTTTCTACGAATGGAAGAGCCGTAATGGATCCGCCACCTAAGCTATCATTTAATTTTGCAGCACGTTCCAGCAAACGGGAGTGCAAGTAGAAAACATCCCCTGGATAAGCTTCACGACCTGGAGGACGACGAAGTAATAAGGACAGCTCACGATAAGCAGCTGCTTGTTTAGATAAATCATCGTATACAACTAAAACGTGTTTGCCGTTGTACATGAATTCTTCAGCCATTGCAACACCAGCATATGGAGCCAAATAAAGAAGTGGCGCTGGTTGAGATGCAGCAGCAGTTACGACGATTGTGTAATCTAACGCACCGTGATGACGTAAAGTTTCTACGGCATTACGAACAGTAGATTCTTTTTGACCAATAGCAACATAAATACAGATCATGTCTTGGTCTGCTTGATTTAGAATAGTATCAATCGCTACAGATGTTTTACCAGTTTGACGGTCACCAATAATTAACTCACGTTGACCACGACCAATAGGAACAAGTGCATCAATTGCTTTAATACCTGTTTGTAATGGTTCATTTACCGATTGACGTTGCATAACACCAGGTGCTACAGCTTCAATCGGACGAGTTCCAGTTGTTTCAATTGGACCTAAACCATCAACCGGTTGGCCTAATGAGTTAACAACACGCCCAATAAGCGCCTCGCCAACAGGAACTTCCATAATTTTACCGGTACGACGAACTTCATCGCCTTCACGGATTTCAGTGTAAGGACCTAGAATAATGATACCAACATCATTTGTTTCTAAGTTTTGGGCCATACCCATTACACCATTTGAGAACTCTAACAATTCACCAGCCATTGCATTATCGAGTCCATGAGCACGTGCAATACCGTCACCAATGTAGGTAACCGTACCAACATCACTCACTTTTAGTTCAGAATGATAATTTTCAATCTGCTGTTTTATGATTGAGCTGATCTCTTCAGCCTTAATGCTCATTGATTTCACCCCTCGTTAAACGGAAACTAGGCTTTAATTTGCCGTTCCATGTCCTTTAATTTCGTTTTTAGACTGTCATCATATATACGGGTTCCAATAACCACCTTGACTCCCCCAAGAAGGGATTTATCAATGTGATTTTGGATGTTTAATTTTGTTTTGTTCATTTTCGCAGCAAATACTCTCGAGAGCGCCGTAAGTTCTTGTTCAGAAAGCGGGATAACAGAATAAACATCCGCATCCGCAACTCCACGCAAGTCATTTACGCGTTTTTGATATACATCCGCGATAACAGAAAGATAATCTTCTCTGTTACGGTCGATTAAAAGGTAAATAAAATCTCTTAACGTCGGATTGATTTTTTCAAAAACAGCGCTGGCAAGATTTTTCTTTTGCTCGGTCGTGAAAGTAGGATTTTCAAGTAGTTTTACAAAATCTTTATTCGCATTTAATGCGGCTTTTAATTCAGTTAATTCTTCTGAAAAAACGTCGACTAAATCTTTATCTTGGGCTACTTGAAAAAGCGCATTGGCATAGCGACCTGCAACTTCCAAATCTTTACTCATTTGTCATCCCCTAGCCTTTCGATATAATCTTGGATAAGGTTAGATTGTTCTTTTTCATCCAGATTTTTTTCGATGACTTTCGATGCAATAAGAACAGATAAGGAACCGACTTGTTCACGAAGCGCGGAAATAGCATCTTCTTTTTCACGTGCAATATCGGTTTTTGCTTCTTCTTTTATACGTTCTGATTCACGTCTAGCAGTTTTGACAATTTCTTCGCGTTCTTTTTCACCAAGCTGTTTTGCATTCTCAATCATTGTTTGAGACTCAACACGTGCTTGTTGTAAGACACTTTTTTGTTCAGCAAGTAATTGTTCTGCTTGAGCACGGCTTTCTTCTGCCGCATCAATTTCAGAACCAATATGCTCTTCACGCTCTTTCATAACACCCATAAGAGGTTTCCAAGCATAAATTCGGATTAAAACTAGCAAAATCGCGAAAGCAAAAAGTGTAAAGAATGCATCACCAAACGTAAATGCGGAACCAATTACTAAATGTGGTTGTAACACGCCAGTTTCACTCCTTTCTATACATTCGCTTGAATTATTCGTTCAAAACGAAAGAGATGAGGTTTTAATTCCTCAACTTCCTTCAAATTATTTATTAAGAACCATGAACGCAATAACAACAGCGATGATAGGAAGGGCCTCAACAAGACCAATACCAATGAACATGATTGTTTGTAGCATAGAACGCGCTTCTGGTTGACGCGCAACACCCTCGACAGTTTTTGATACGATAAGACCGTTACCAATACCCGCACCTAATGCACCTAATCCAACAGCAATAGCAGCTGCAATAACACCTAAAGACATATAATTATCCTCCTAATTTTTCTAAATATTATTTTTGTATTGCTTTTATAAATGACTTATTTGAAAGTTTGTTTAATGTTCGTCACTAACCTTATGCGACATGTAAACCATTGTCAGCATAGTGAAAATGTACGCTTGAATTGCCCCAATGAAAATTGAGAATCCTTGCCATAGTAACGCAGGAATTATTGCTAGCACACCTACAAATATATTCATATGAGCAAGTTGTGTTGCAATGATGGTTAACAAAACTTCGCCGGCAAAAATGTTACCGTAAAGACGTAAACCAAGCGTTAAAGTATTAGCAAATTCTTCTACTAATTTAAGTGGGAATAAAAATTTCATTGGACTGAAGTACGTACCAACAAAATAGTGCTTGAAACCACGCATTTTTATACCATAGTAATGCGTTAAGCCAAGAACCATTATCGCAAGTGTTAATGTGACAATTGGATCCGCTGTAGGTGAACGCCACCAAACTTCATCGTTAATCGCGATTTGGAATGGCAATCCTAGCATATTAGCTACGAAAATAAACATGAGTAGCGTAATACCAAGTACATGGAATCTCCCACCGGTTTTCCAATCCATATTACTATTGATAATACCTCTGACAAAATCCATAATCCATTCAATGAAGTTCTGCTTTCCGGTAGGACGGCGTTGCAGATTTCTGGTACAGATAATGGCTATTAGAAGAACGATGACACAAGTCACAGTAATCATCAAAATATTTGATAGATTAAAGTCGATTCCTAATAGGCTTATCGTTGGAAATTCCTCTCCCAATTAGGTTCACCCCTCTCTTTTTAAAAACTTTTTTCTGCGGTACATGGAATACGCAAAAAAATCTAGAAAAATAATTGCATATGCAAGCCCAAGTCCGATTACCATGCTATAAACATGAAAATATTCCGGCAGTTGCGTCGCTATAATAGTAGCAAATAACACGCTCCCCATTCTAAACGGCATTCCCATACCATAAAAAGAACGATTTTCAGCCAAAGCTCTAGTCATTGATTGTGTACGTCTCATTAATAACCAGTAATTAAACCAGCCGACGATTAAACCCAACTTAAGTCCTAAGAAAATATGTATATACGGGGTCAAAAACCATCCACAAAGACAAATAGCAATAAAAAGAACCATATACTTTTGGTGACGATGATACATGCCAATTAGCGATTCTAACATTCGGGGCGCAATCCTTTCTTTTTCAAAAGATTTTTCTTTCCAGATGACCATTTTGAAATTTCAGGGAGTCATTTTAGTTTGTGAAAAAAAGCACATTTTCCCGAAATCATCCCAATCTCAAACACACATGAAAGCCTTATCAGCGTGTCAGTTCTTAGCATACAACAGCTAAAAGAGAAAAGTCAATACACTTTCACAAATTGTGCGTACATCTATTACTAATAGTACCACAATTGGGCCCAACCATAAAAGAATAGCCCACTATTTCTGAGATTTTTTTGATTTCAAAATCTATCTGTTTCCTAGATTGCTTCGCCAGAATTATTTTTGTCCATTTAACAGCAACCAACACCTCCGTAATCATTGAGAAAACTAGCCAGCCCTTCGTGTGGAATTTCACAAAAACAGCCAAACAACTTCCTTTTGTACCAAATAAAAAAACTTCTACCAGTGTTGGTAAAAGAATTCGATACGATTATTCGCAAATTTCGCGACCGAAAGTTCTTTTCCCAAGAAAAAGAACGGAAAAAACAGCCGGACTCACTTATCATGAGTTGCATTTTGATATAGAGTGCCCGTATAAATTCCAATTCAGTCAACGCAAACCTAGCGTCGGCGGGATTGTAGTGAATACTGAGCGCAGTCTTCTATCCCTATGCGAAAAACAAGCTATTTTTTGGGCTCTTATATTAATAACATTGACCATCTTATCACATGTAACATAAAAGAACTAGTGAAAATCGAGCGTGTAACATATCTGTAACAATAAGGCGCTTTCATTATAAAAAAAGAAGGAAACTAGACAATAAAGCCTAGTTTCCTACTGTGTTTTAAAGAGTAAAATCATCTGGTCGTTTTGTTCCTTCAAACTGACTTTTAATAGCTGCTAAAATTCTACTAGCAGCGGAGCCGTCACCATAGGGATTGGCAGCTTTAGCCATTTTATCGTGATTTTCTTTATTATCGAGTAAATTTAACGCTTCTTTTATTAAAGTTTCTTTATTGGTTCCGATTAATTTTAATGTGCCTGCTTCAATTCCTTCTGGTCGCTCCGTCGTATCACGCAGAACTAGAACAGGTACACCCATACCAGGCGCTTCTTCTTGCACGCCACCTGAATCGGTAAATACTAGATATGATTTGCGCAAGAAATTATGAAAATCAATCGCATCTAATGGTTCAATTAAATGAATCCGCTCATGCCCACCTAAAATATTCGTAGCTTTTTCTCTCACAGCTGGATTTAAGTGCATCGGATAAACAAGTTCAACATCCTCCCGACTTTCCACGATTTCTCGAACTGCTTCGAACATCCCTTGCATTGGTTCCCCCAGATTTTCTCTACGATGGGCCGTCATAAGTATTAAACGATTATCACCAAGGTTCTCTAAGATAGGATGATGGTAATCTTTTTGAACAGTCGTTTTAAGTGCATCAATCGCAGTATTCCCAGTCACAAAAATAGTTGCTGGGTCTTTCCCTTCAGCCAGTAGATTCTCTTTCGCTTGTTTTGTTGGAGAAAAGTGCATATCAGCTATAACCCCTGTTAATTGCCTATTCATTTCTTCAGGGAACGGCGAGTATTTATTCCACGTTCTAAGTCCCGCTTCGACATGTCCGAGCATTTTTTGCTGATAAAAAGTTGCTAGCCCCGCGGCAAAACTAGTGGTGGTGTCACCGTGGACTAAAACGATATCCGGGTTTTCTGCGGCAATAACTTCATTAATTCCATTCATTACACGTGACGTTATATCGGCTAAGGTTTGACCTTTTTTCATAATATTCAAGTCAATATCAGGTTTTATATCAAAAATTTCTAAAACTTGATCCAACATTTCGCGGTGTTGTGCTGTAATAACCACCGTGGATTCAAATGTCTCTGGTTCTCTTTCTAATGCCAAAACAAGCGGTGCCATCTTTATCGCTTCTGGTCTTGTTCCAAAGATACTCATTACTTTGATTTTAGCCAATTTCGATCCTCCTTATAAAAAAACTCCTCAAAAATAGCTCAACAAAAAATTTCCCAGTCTGTCAAAACAGCACTGTTTATAATTTCTTATCCCACTAAACCGAGGAGATTGTTAATTATTTAGTTCCGAATAATCTATCGCCAGCATCTCCTAAGCCTGGACGGATATAACCATTTTCGTCTAGCTTCTCGTCTAAGCCAGCTACATAGATTTCTACGTCTGGGTGTGCGTCTTGAAGTGCTTTAACGCCTTCAGGAGCTGCTACTAAACACATGAATTTCATATTGCGAGCGCCGCGTTTTTTCAAGCAATCGATAGCCATAATTGCGGATCCACCAGTTGCAAGCATTGGATCTACAACGATGAAAAGACGTTCTTCCACATCAGAAGGTAGTTTTACAAAATATTCTACTGGTTCAAGTGTATCATGGTCACGATAAAGACCTACATGTCCTACTTTAGCAGCAGGGATAAGTTTTAAAATACCATCTTGCATACCAAGACCAGCTCTTAAAATAGGGACAATCCCTAATTTTTTACCAGTAAGTGTTTTAGCAGTTGTTGTTTGTAGTGGTGTTTCTACTTGAATGTCTTCGAGTTCCATATCACGTGTAATTTCGTACGCCATTAATGTAGCGACTTCATCTACAAGTTCGCGGAATGCTTTTGTTCCCGTATTTTTATCTCGAATGATTGTTAATTTGTGTTGTACTAGGGGGTGATTAATTACGTGTACATTTGCCATCGATTAGTTCGCTCCTTTGATATTGAAAATTTCCTTCTCTTATTGTATCAGAACAAGACACAAGTGCAAGGATTAATTTACTCTACATGAAAAAAACCGGTTTTCTCTATATTTAGAAAAAACCGGATCACTTATTTTATAAACTTGGATAAAGTGGGTACTCATTTGTTAAAGTCGCCACACGTGCTTTTACATCTGCGAGAACTTCTTCATTTTCTATGTTATGCAACACTTCTGAAATAAGTACGCCGACTTTTTCAATAGCTACTTCATCGAATCCACGAGTTGTCACTGCAGCAACACCTACACGTATACCACTTGTTACAAATGGACTTTCTGTTTCAAATGGAATAGTATTTTTGTTTACAGTAATGCCAACTTCATCTAACACTTTCTCAACAGCTTTTCCTGTTAAGCTTAGAGGTTTTAAATCAATTAATAATAAATGATTGTCTGATCCACCAGTTAAAACAGTCACATCATGAGCTTGTAGTGTTTCTGCTAATTTTTTAGAGTTACGAATAATTTGCTCGCAGTATGTAGTGAATTCTGGTTGTAAAGCTTCACCAAATGCTACTGCTTTCGCTGCGATAACGTGCATCAAAGGTCCACCTTGAATTCCTGGGAAAATTGATTTGTTTAATTTTTGTTCCCATTCAGCTTTTGCTAAAATCATTCCGCCACGAGGTCCACGAAGGGTTTTATGGGTTGTTGTCGTTGTGAAATCAGCATAAGGAACTGGATTTTGGTGTAAACCAGCAGCAACAAGACCAGCAATATGCGCCATATCAACCATTAAGTATGCGCCCACTTCATCAGCAATTTCACGGAACTTAGCAAAATCAATTTTACGTGGATAAGCACTTGCACCAGCTACAATCATTTTTGGTTTATGTTTTAGAGCAGCTTCACGGACAATATCATAGTCAATTTCTTTTGTGTCTTCACGAACACCGTATTCAACAAAATTGTATAAAACACCACTAAAATTCACTGGACTACCATGAGTTAAATGACCACCATGTGAAAGATTCATACCGAGCACTGTATCGCCTGGTTCAAGAACTGCATGATACACTGCCATGTTCGCTTGAGCGCCTGAGTGCGGTTGGACGTTCGCATATTCAGCGCCAAATAATTTTTTCGCTCGGTCACGTGCTAAATCCTCCACGATATCCACGAATTCACATCCGCCGTAGTAACGTTTTCCTGGGTAGCCTTCTGCATATTTATTCGTTAATACAGAACCCATTGCTTCCATTACTTGCTCACTAACAAAATTCTCAGATGCGATTAATTCAATATTCGCGCGTTGTCTACCAAGCTCTAACTTAATTGCATCAAAAACTTCCTTATCTTGCTTTTGTAAATAGACCATCTGTGGACCCCATCCTTTTCTGATAAATTTTTCAAGTGAACTGTTATGTATTATCTCTAATAATTACTTATATTTAGTAGAAAAGCAAGTATTTTGGAATAAAAAAACGCAATTCCCGATAGTGAAGCGCTTCACTTATAAAAAACGTTCGGAAATTGCACTTTTCAACTCATAGTACGTAATTTCATATTGCTCCATTGATTCACCATAAGGATCTGGAATATCTGTTTCTTCTTCAGAAATTAATTGAATTTTATCACTCGACTGCGGAAAAATGCTTTTTAAGTCTTCTTGATGATTTTTAGTCATCACATAAATCTCATTTGCCCAGTCAACATCAGCTTGCGTAATTTTTTTTGCTTTGTGTGTTGTGGGTAAATGCATCTGCGAAAGAATCTGGCGAGAATGTTCAGATAAGCCGTCACCGTCTAAGGCTCTTGTCCCAACCGATTGAACATTTAAATCTGGGCGCAAATGTTGCAAGATTTTTTCCGCTAATGGGCTACGGCAAGTGTTTCCAGTGCAAACAAATAAAATATTCATTCACTAATCCTCCTATTTCCAGCAGCTTTTTCTAATCGGTTCATAATAGCTGCCCCCAGTTCGGTTTCTGGATAAACTTCGGCAAAAATAACATCTACATCAGCATGATCAAAAGCTCGTAGACCATTGTAAAGGCTAGTAGCAACCTCTTCTAAAGCCCGAGTACTTCCTGTTGTTTGAATAACTGCGTTTGTGGATAAGCTGCTCGTTAGTTCTTTTGTTGCTAAAATACCAAGTTTTTTATGCGCTGCCTCTACTTTATCAATTTCACTTTGCCAAAATTTGGCAGACCCTTCAATTAGGTACACTGGTGCTTTTGGAGCGTAATGCGTATATTTCATACCTGGCGCTTTTGGTTGTTCTGTTTCAGTTGTGCTGTTTGTAGCTACTTTTACTGGTCCAATGACTCGTTCGATTTGCTCTTTTGTAATACCGCCAGGACGCAAAATGACTGGTGTTTCTTGCGAGCAATCTATAACCGTTGATTCTAAACCAACACCGGTTGGACCGCCGTCAATAATACCCGCAATTTTTCCATCTAAATCTTCTATTACATGTGCGGCTGTCGTTGGACTTGGTTTTCCGGAACGATTGGCACTTGGAGCCGCCACAGGAATATTTGCTGTTTTTATTAAATCTAGACTTACTGGATGCTCGGGCATACGTACACCAACTGTGGATAAACCGGCAGAAACATTAGCAGCTAAACTATCTTTTATTAAAGGAAGAATAAGTGTTAATGGACCTGGCCAAAATTTTTCCATTAATTGTATGGCTTTTGGTGGATAACTTTCTACAAATTGATCCATTTGTTCACGGCGCGCGATATGAACAATCAGTGGATTATCAGAGGGACGACCTTTTGCAGTATATATTTTTTGAATAGCTGCTTGATTGGTTGCGTCTGCTCCTAGTCCGTAGACTGTTTCAGTTGGAAAAGCTACACATTCCCCTTTTTGAAGTAGTTTGGCTGCTTCCTGATAAATAGATTGATTTGATAGTTGTTTACTTATTTCCCAATGGATGGTTTCCATGAATTCCAGTCCCCTTTACATAACTTCTATTATATTTTAACGTTTTCCGTCTTATTTTTACAGTATTGTTTTTTAAAAAGGAAAAATAGTTATTTTTGAACAGGAGTTATCCCCAAACTGTGGATAATAACTTTGTCAATGGGGATAACTTCTTGTGAAATGTGGATAATTCGTAAAACGAAGTAAAAAAGCCATTTTCTTTATTAAGATTTGATTAAAATATTTTTTTGCACAACATTTTATCCACAGTTTTGTGGATAACTTTCATTAAAAAAAGACGTCTCTTTGAAAGAAACGCCTCTATACCAGTATATTAGAGCAAGTTACATACCGATCTTTTGAATTAATATCTTTGTGGATAAGAACAGTGGAATGTGGATAACTTTTTTCAAATAGTTGTTTTACACGTTCTCCTTGTGTATAACCTATTTCCACCCCTACCCAAAAAGACGTATTTAGGACATACTTTAAGTTATCCACAAATCTTTCGTAGATAGCCATTCCATCATTTTCTGCAAATAATGCTAAAGATGGCTCGTTTTTTAAAACATAATCCGACATTGCTGCTTTTTCAGCCTCGGAAATATACGGTGGATTAGCAATAATCATATCAAAACGTTCGCCATTATGTTTGAAAGTTTCAAGTAAATCTGTCTCTACAAAACGGATATCTGCATTTAATAAAAGAGCATTCTTTTTTGCAACGGCCAGTGCTGGACCAGATATATCTGAAGCAGTAAACGTTATATTAGGAAATGCTTTTTTTAGTGCAATGGCGATAATCCCACTTCCTGTACAAACATCAAGCACATTCATAACTGGATGTTTTTTCAAAAAAGTCTCTGCACAAGCGACTAATTCTTCAGTTTCAGGGCGTGGAATGAGGACATCTTCCGTCACTAAAAAATCATATCCATAAAAAGGAGCTGTTTTTAAAATATATTGCACTGGTTCTCCTGCCAAATATCTATCAAAATCCGCTTGGAATTGTTCTTCGTGGTTTGGTTCGAGTTCGCGACTCATTTCCATCCAAAGTTCAGAACGCGATAGCCCCATTCTAGTTTCAAGTAAAATTTCTGCTGCATTTTGATCCAAGCCTTTTTCAAGAAGGATAGCTTCTGCATTTTTTAACAATTGACTAATTTGCGTCATTTAAATGCTCCAGTTTACTTGTTTGATCTTCTAAAATAAGCGCATCAATGATTTCATCAAGTTTGCCTTCCATGATTTGATCTAGTTTTTGAATGGTTAAGCCAATGCGGTGATCGGTTACGCGGTTTTGCGGATAATTATACGTACGGATACGTTCTGACCGGTCACCCGTTCCAACAGCTGACTTACGGTTGGCATCATATTCTTCACGGGCTTCACGTTCAAATTTATCATAAACACGAGCGCGGAGTACTTTCATCGCCTTGTCTTTATTTTTTAACTGGGAACGTTCATCTTGCATCGAAACAACTATCCCAGTTGGAATATGCGTTAAACGAACAGCAGACATCGTTGTATTGACACTTTGCCCACCAGCACCAGTTGATGCAAAAGTATCTGTTCGGATATCTTTATCATGTAGCTCGATTTCCACTTCTTCCGCTTCTGGTAAAATGGCAACCGTCGCTGTGGAAGTATGGATTCGTCCACCTGATTCCGTTTCTGGAACACGTTGAACGCGGTGTGCGCCATTTTCGTATTTCATTCGAGAAAAGGCATCGTTTCCGTTCATCATCGCAATAATTTCTTTGTAACCACCGATACCGGTTGGGTTAGCATCCATAATTTCTACTTTCCAGCCACGTGATTCCGCGTATTTGCTATACATACGGAATAAATCGCCCGCAAATAAAGCCGCTTCATCCCCACCTGCTGCTCCGCGAATTTCTAAAATAACGTTTTTGTCATCATTAGGATCTTTTGGAACAAGCAATAATTTTAGACGCTCTTCCAGTTCTGCTTTTTCTTTTTGAAGTTCCGCGAATTCTTCTTTTGCCATTTCGCGCATTTCATCATCTAGTTTTTCTCCTAGAAGTTCTCTAGTTTCATCAATTTGCTCATTCACATTTTTGTATTCACGGTAGGTTTCGACTGTAGCTGTAATGCCTGATTGTTCTTTAGAAAGGTCGCGTAGTCGCTTCGGATCAGATACTACATCCGGGTCACTTAATAATTCATTTAATTCATCGTAACGGTCTTCCACCGCCTGCAATCGATCATACATTGTATTACAACACCTCTTTAGCTTATTTTATTGGTGGATTGGCATGACATTTGCGGCACACTGGGTAATAGTGGTCATTTCCGCCAATCATTATTTGTTCGCCTGTAAAAATAGGTTTTCCTTTGTCATCTACACGCAGAACCATCGTCGCCTTTTTAGCACAAAACCAGCAAATGGTCTTCATTTCTTCTAATTTATCTGCATATAGGAGCAAGTATTTCGAGCCTTCGAATAATTCATTTCGAAAATCGTTTTTTAGTCCATAAGCAATGACTGGAATATTTAAGTCATCTACAATTTTTGCTAATTGAAATACATGTTCTTTTTCTAGAAATTGTGATTCATCTAAGAGAACACAATTGGGTGTTGGTTTAATATTTGCTACAATCTCAAAAATATTAGTATCGCTAAAAATTGGAGTTGCTTCACGTTTCAGTCCAATTCGACTGGAGATAAAGCCAACTTGGTCTCTATCATCAATACCCGAAGTGAAAATAACTACTGTTTTATTTTGTTCTTCATAATTATGTGCGACTTTTAGAATTTCAATGGTTTTCCCACTATTCATGGAACCATAACGGAAAAATAACTGTGCCATAAAACCGCTCCCTTTATCTTTATAAACTCTTTTCCTATTTTATCATAGAGCTGCCCAAATTGGGACATATAGTTTTTAGCTTCAACAAAAAAGCTATGTCGCGAGTGGACATAGCTTAATTTTAATAAAAAACTTCTGCGCCGCTTCCTTCGATATCGAGAAGAAGGACATCTGCATCTATTTCCAGTGTTTGTAGAGAAGCTTGAAGCGTATTTGCAATATTCCGAGGAGCAAAAACCAATACAGTGGGACCAGCACCACTTAAACAAGCAGCATAAGCACCTTTACTTTTGGCAACTTCGCGGATTTGTGTCAAATGAGGCACTAATTTACTGCGATATTTTTCATGCCATAAATCGCGTTCCATCATTTCTCCAGCTAGTGTCATATCATTGCGCAAAATAGCCGCAATCATTACATTAGCAATACTGCTTGCTTGGACTGCTTCTTTGAATGGAAGTGCATCGGGTAATACCCCACGACTTTCCGAAGTAAGCAGTTCTTTTTTTGGAATAAAGGCAATCAAAGCACAGTCTGGAAAAAGATGACGCACGTAAAAATCTTCTCCGTCTAATTTTGCCCCTACAACCCAGTTTCCAAGGACTGCAGGCGCTACATTATCAGGGTGACCTTCTATTTCGGCTGCTATGCGTACTTTTTCTTCTTTAGAGAGATTAAGTTCTGCAAGCGTATTAGCTAATTCAATTCCTGCAACAACTGCTGCTGAACTACTACCAAGTCCACGAGCTGGCGGAATATCACAGGTCATCACTAAATGATGTGGTGTTAAATTAGGCGCTAAGTGAAGCGCTGTTTCGATAATCACATTGGTTTCGTCGTGAGGAATCCCGCCACCGATATCATGTTCTATATACCATGTTTCCGCTTCCCCGCCAATATCTAAAGTGAGATACAAGGTGAGCGCCAAACCGCAAGAATCAAATCCGGGACCAAGATTGGCCGATGTTGCTGGGACACGAATACGCATTAAGCTTTCACTCCTGAACGTAAATGTGTACGCATTGCTTCGATATCATCGACATGAGAAACCGGGATTTCATGTACACTCATTGCAGTATCTGGATCTTTTAAGCCATTTCCAGTAAATACACAAACGACTGTTTCACCTTTTTTAATTGTTCCGTTAGCTACATGTTGGATAACACCAGCTAATGAAGCAGCAGAACCTGGCTCGATAAAAACACCATCTTGTGCGGCAATTTTTTTATAAGCATTAACGATTTCGTCATCGGTTACAGAATGAATGTAGCCACCAGATTCATCGCGAGCTGCTTCGGCAAGATTCCAACTAGCTGGATTTCCAATACGAATCGCTGTTGCAATCGTTTCTGGATTATCAATTGGCTTCCCTTGAACAATTGCAGCCGCTCCTTCTGCTTCAAATCCATGCATCCGCGGAAGTCCAGAAGCTTTAGCCTCATTCCACTCTTTAAAGCCTTTCCAGTATGCAGAAATATTTCCGGCGTTACCAACTGGAATTGCAAGAACGTCTGGAGCAGAACCTAGTTGCTCACAAATTTCAAAGGCAGCTGTTTTTTGACCTTCTAAACGATAAGGATTCACTGAGTTTACAAGGGTTACCGCTTCTGTTTCAGCCAGTTCACGCACCGATTTTAACGCTTCATCAAAATTGCCTTGAATCGAGATAATATCTGCTCCATACATGACTGCTTGCGCTAATTTTCCTAGAGCTACTTTGCCTTCTGGAATGACAATATAAGCTTTTAAACCCGCACGTGTTGCATATGCTGCAGCTGCGGCAGAAGTATTACCAGTCGATGCACAAATAACTGCTTCAGCTCCTTCTTCTTTCGCTTTAGCAACAGCCATAACCATGCCACGATCTTTAAAAGACCCAGTTGGATTTAACCCTTCATATTTTCCATATAAAGTCACTCCAAGCTCTTTGGACAAATTTGGCAATGGAATAAGTGGTGTATTTCCTTCCGCAAGTGAGATCATTGGCGTTTTTTCATTTACTGGTAGATATTCTTTATATTTTTCTAGTAAACCTTTATACATAATTAACCCTCCACAACGGAATATTTTGCGAGCATTTGCATTTCTGGCTCATTTTTCACTCTAGTAATTGCTTGTTCTAATTGCGCTTGACTTGTTGAATGGGTGACGATAACAACAGTTGCTGTAAAATCATCATATGGTTGTTGTAAAATCTTATCGAAGCCAACACCAGCTTCCGCAAAAATTTGCGTTAACTTAAGGAAAGTTCCTGTTTTATCATCCATTGTTAAACGAAGATAGTATTTCGAAAAAACTTGTTCTTTTGGCGTATGTTTTGTCTCGTGTTTATAACTGTTGAAAGCATTACCGTTTGTACCTAAACGACTATTTTTTGCAACGGTTATTAAATCGCTGACCACACTGGTTGCTGTTGGCAATTCCCCAGCTCCTGGACCATAAAACATTGTTTCTCCAACAGCTGCACCAGTTACAAATACGGCATTATTTTCATAGTTAACGCCTGCAAGTGGATGTGCTTTCGGTAATAACACTGGACCTACGTTAACATTAACCGTTCCATTCGTTTCTTCTGCTGTACCTACTAACTTAATTTTATAACCTAATTGGTATGCCACTTCAATATCTTCGGGAGAAATCCCGCGAATACCATTTGTTTCTACATTATCTAAATTCACATTCATACCAAATGCGAGTCGAGTCATAATTACCATTTTTCTAGCGGCATCAATTCCGTCCACATCATTCGTTGGGTCAGACTCCGCAAATCCTAGCGCTTGGGCTTCTGCTAAAACTTCTTCATATGACTTTTTCTCTGTCGTCATTTTTGTTAGCATGAAATTGGTCGTCCCGTTGACGATACCCATTACTTTTTGGATTTTATCTGCTGCCAAACTATTTACGATTGTACGTAAAATTGGAATTCCTCCTGCAACACTCGCTTCATAAAATAAATCGCATTTATTAGCTTGTGCAACTGCCACTAATTCGTCGCCATGTAGTGCAATTAAATCCTTATTCGCAGTTACTACATGTTTTCCAGCTTTCAAGGCCTGCAAAATGTATTCCCGCGCAGTTGTGATGCTGCCCATAACCTCGACAACAACAGTAATCTCTGGATCATCCAGTACATCAGACGGATTGGTGGTGAGTTCAAAACCTTTTGTTTCATAACGGCGATTTTTTTCTAAGTCACGAACTAGCACTTTCTTTACAGAAATACGATAGCCAGTTACTTGACTAATTTTTTCTTGATGTTCTTCTAAAATATGAATAACGCCGCTTCCTACCGTTCCAAACCCCAACACACCTACTTGTAACTTTGCTTCCACTTGAAAACCTCCTTATTATTGTTTAACAAAACAGAAAATTTAACTTTTTTATTACCTACTCATAAAAAAAGTAATTAGTGATATTATACGCAACTTCACTGGGAAATGTAAACCCTTGAAGGGAAAGTTTTTATTTTTAATAATTTAGCCAGTTCTTACAATGGATACTACCTCTAGGACTCCACTTATGTTTAGGCAGAAAAGCTAAAATCATTTTGAGATGTTTATATATAAACATCGTCAAGACGCAAAAAAGCAGACTCCATTTAAAATGGAGTCTGCTAAACATTGAGATACCAATGTTTTTTTATTTCGCAGCGTTTGCGTCTTTGAGACCATATTTTTTGTTGAAGCGGTCCACACGGCCGTCTGCAGTCGCATGTTTTTGTTTACCAGTATAGAACGGATGCGAATCAGAAGAGATTTCGACACGTAGTAACGGATACTCGTTGCCATCTTCCCATTTAATTGTTTCGCTTGAGCTCTTAGTAGAACCTGACAAAAATTTGAAATCAGTACTAGTATCAACAAATACCACTTGACGGTACTCAGGATGAATTCCAGTTTTCATTTCTTTTCAACTCCTTCGCCCTGAATCATCTGAAACAGAGTAATTAAGTGCTTTTACACACAGTATAAGTATTATAACAATGTTATAGCAAACAAGCAAGATTATTTTTTCACTTTGAAGATTATCCATTTGCTAAACACGTAATTAAGTACTTTTAAAAATATTAAATCCGATTAGAATTGGAACAGTTATTATTCTGGAGCATTTTTTAGCTCAATATCTTTTGGCAAATTGAAATAAATTTTGAAATTATCCGCTTGCCCACTCGGAATAATCAATTCACTATGCCACAGAAACTTATTATTTTTTAGAGGTTTTACAGTTACAACTTTTTTACCATCACTTACCTGTTTATAAATACTATTCATTCTATCGTTATCCGAAATTTTTATTTGGGTGAAAATAATACTATAAGCAACTAATAAACAAAGAGCTAAAGTGACAATTGGAATAGTAAGTGGTTTTAAATCAATAATTTTTTCATCCACTAAATAAACAAATAGTCGTAAAATAAATAACACAAAAAATACATAAGAAATAATAAAACATCTTGACCCAAAAGGTGTTACAAAGAAAAGTGGACTAGCCACAAACACAGCAGATATAAGATAAAAACTTAATTCCACTTTTAAAGAACTCTTTTTAAAGAAAAGTATAATTGTAAAAAGAATAGTTAGATAAAATAATAATGATAACCAAGCTTCAAACTCAGAATTTTTGGCTACATCACTAAAAATACTTAGTTGCATTCTATCTACAACAATCGGTTGGTAAAAAGGATAAATTAATAATATAACCATAAAAATATTTTTGACCCATATTTTCCATGTTACCAAATTAGTTCCTATTTTTACTAATAAAAAAATACAAAACATAGCTAATACAAAGTTCAAAAATATATTATTCATAATTAAATATTTATACATATTACTCGAAAAAATAGAATAGATTTTTTCAAAAAAACCCATATCAGTATCAATTGTTCGGTAATTATCAGCACCAGTAAATATTCTTACATAAGCACCATTTGAAAACATTATTATAGCTCCAATAAAAGCTGAAATGAGATAAGTAACATGAAAATAAAAAATCTTTCTGAATTTCATAAAGCTATAAATTATAACAAAACTACCAGTAAATATATTATAAATTGTAGCATGTTCAACAAATAATTGAGATCCTATTCCTAATGGTATAGCAAAAATTATTAACCACATAGAATAACTAGGTCTCTTTTCATAAAAAATATTCTTCACAATTAATAAATACACTAATATACAAATTGTTGCAGTGTTATAGTTGGCAAAACCAGCTGCCCAAGCAAATGTAGAAGAAAACATATCACTTGATACACTCAACATTAACAACAAGCTTAAAAAAGCAATAGTTAACTTTGTTGTTTTAACTATCAAAAGAGGTAGCACGACAATTGCAGCTCCGAATACGCCCATAATTAATATTCGGAACCAGTCAATTCTAGTGATAATTAATTCACAAAAGTTTCCGAAATAACGTCCATTATAATCTTTAAATCCATCGTAAAACCGATTCATTCCATGCTCAATTCCCCAAGTCCAATCATCATGAGTCAAAGGCGTGCAATAAGACAAATACAAGTAAAATAAAAAAATCACCAAACTAAAAATACCAATTTTAAAGCTATCTTTTTTCATGCTGTTTATCATAGATCCCCATCCCTTTATTTTCTAACTTTAAAAATAATCCACTTACTAAAAACATAGTTTAATACTAATACTATAATATTAGTCCATATTTTTGCCCATAATTCATTTATTTCTAATCCACTAATTAATAATATCATTACTAAGAAATCAACAATATAAGTTAGAAATCTAAAACCAAAGAATGAAGAAACTTCTCTTGCTTTTTCCTTCCAAGTGGGAGTATAACTCTCAAACACATATTTCTTATTGGAAAAATAAGCGAATAATACAGATGCTACCCATGCAATTGTATTCGCAATCCGGTAATCCCAATTTAATAAATCAGTACATAGCCAAAAGGTTACAATATTAATAAGAGTTGTAAATCCACCCATAATTAAATACATAAGAATACTATGCATACTATCTGTATACCATGGTAACTTGTCTAACAATTGCCTAACTCTACTCATTTGACATCTTCTTTCTCTCCATTATATTCTTCTACAAAATAAAGCGGACGTTTTTTTACTTCATTAAAAATTCTTCCTAAATATTCACCAATAATTCCTATACTAGTTAGTTGAATCCCACCTAAAAATAATATAGTTATCATTAATGTTGGAAACCCGCTCGAATTAGATCCCATTATCAAAGTTTTTATTAATATATAAATCAAATAAACAAAGGTTCCAAGCGATATGGTAAATCCTGCTACAGTTGATAATCGAAGAGGTAATGTAGTATAGGAAGTAATTCCTTCAAGAGCCAAATTGATTAAAGCTCGATAATTCCATTTAGTTTCACCTGCATGTCTAGGTGCAGCATCAAAAGTAACTTCTACTTTTTTAAAACCAATCCAATTATAAAGTCCCTTTGTATAACGTTGCGTTTCTTTTAGTTTTTTAATAGCATCTACACACCGTCTATCAAGCAATCGAAAATCGCCGGTATCTGGAAGAACTGGCGTTTTAGTCACTTTTTGTAAAGTTTTATAATAATATTTCGATGTTATTTTCTTCACCCAACTTTCTCCAGGGCGTTTGTTCCTTCTTGCATAAACATCCTCATAACCTAATTCCCAGAGTTCAACCATTTGAGTAATTAACTCTGGCGGATGTTGTAAATCAGCATCCATTGTAATGACAGCATCACCTTTTGCATAGTCGAACCCGGCAGCCATTGCTATCTCTTTCCCGTAATTTCTTGATAGGTCTACAAACCCTACTCGCTTATCTTCTTTATGTAACTGTTTCACTATTTCTAATGTATTATCTTTACTACCATCATTGATAAATAATAGCTCAAAGGTATATTTGTCTTTGATAGAGTCCATAACATTAACAACAGTTTCATATAATTTAATAATTGATTCTTGCTCATTGTATGCCGGAACAGATATTGTAATTAGTTTCATCATCTTTCTCCTTCTTATGTCTAGCCTCAGTATGCTCTAAAAATGATAGTATCAAAATTAACAAGAAAAGTACAGGTTGGATTTATTTTTTAAACATTTCTTCCTGTAATAATTCATAAAAAGCTTCATTATTCTCGGTTTTCTTTAAATATCGAACAAATCTTTCTGAAATATCAAGTCCGTCGCCTTGTTTTGGCATGGCTTTGCGAATTTTCCACAGTTGTTCTAGACGATCTTTTGATAATAATAATTCTTCTTTTCTTGTTCCAGAGCGGCGCATGTCGATTGCAGGAAAGACGCGACGTTCCGCAAGTTGACGATCAAGATGCAATTCCATATTTCCAGTACCTTTAAATTCTTCATAAATCACATCGTCCATCCGTGAGCCTGTATCAACTAATGCAGTAGCAAGAATTGTTAAACTACCGCCCTCTTCTATATTACGTGCTGCTCCAAAAAAACGTTTGGGTCTATGGAAAGCTGCCGGATCAATCCCACCTGAAAGCGTTCGGCCACTTGGCGGAATAACTAAATTATAAGCGCGTGCAAGACGTGTGATACTGTCCATTAAAATAACTACATCCCGTTTTTGTTCCACTAATCGCATTGCTCGTTCAAGCACAAGTTCTGCAACTTTAATATGGTTTTCTGGAACCTCGTCAAATGTCGAACTGACTACATCCGCTTTTACAGAGCGCTCAATATCAGTCACTTCTTCTGGTCGCTCATCTATTAATAAAACTATTAATTCAGCGTCTGGATGATTTGTCGTAATCGCATTCGCAATTTCTTTTAACAAAACGGTTTTCCCAGCCTTTGGTGGCGCAACAATTAGTCCACGTTGACCAAAACCAATCGGAGAAATCAGATCAATTGTACGCGTTGAAATTGGATATTTGTCCGTTTCTAAATGAATTTGGCGATCAGGGTAAAGTGGTGTTAGACCTGGAAAATGTACTCTTTCTTTCGCCACTTCTGGGTTTTCTCCATTTACTGCTTCCACATGTAGTAAACCAAAATAGCGTTCATTCTCTTTTGGTGGGCGAACTTTTCCAGAAACTTTGTCCCCTGTTCTTAATTCAAAACGTCTGATTTGAGAAGCCGAAATGTAAATATCTTCTGAACTAGAAGAATAATTAATTGGACGTAAAAAACCAAATCCCTCATTAGAAATAATTTCTAAAACACCTTCCATGAAAAAGAAACCTTCTTTTTCGGCATTTGATTTAAGTAAAGCAAAAATAAGTTCTCGTTTAGTAAGTTTGCTATAATAAGCAATTTTGTGTTCTTTTGCTAAAGCATAAATATCTTTAATTGTTAAGCTTTCTAAGTATGCAATGGAGAGTTTAGCCATTATGTACCACCTTTTTTAGTTTTTATATATTTTTAGGAAGGCTCGAGATGAGGTGAAATCGAGGGAAGGCTGAAACGAGTCCATTCGCTCAGCCTCTGATTTTTAAATATTTGTTTCTGCGGTTTTGCTTCGAGTTATATCTGCACCAATAGCAGAAAGTTTTTCAATAATTTTACTATAGCCGCGCTCAATATGTTCCACACCATGAATTTCTGTTTTTCCTTCAGCTAAAAGACCTGCAACAACAAGTGCTGCACCAGCTCTTAAATCCGTTGCTGTCACTTTGGAACCTTGTAATTTCGCGGGGCCATTAATCACAGCTGATCTACCTTCTAACTTGAATTTCCCACCCATGCGTTCAAGTTCAGCAATATGCTTGAATCGACTTGGATAAATTGTGTCTGTAATAACACTACTACCTTCAGCACGCGTTAAAAGGGCAGTGAGTGGTTGTTGTAAATCTGTTGGAAAGCCTGGATAAGCATATGTTTTAACATCGACTTTTTTAATACTATCCACTTCCCCAACAAAAATAGCATCTTCCTCAATATCCATTGGCACGCCCATTTCCGTCAGTTTTGCAATGATACCTTCTAAATGCGTTGGAATAACGTTTTCAATACGTATGCCTTTTCCTGAAGCCGCTGCAAGAACCATAAAAGTGCCAGCTTCAATTCTATCCGGAATAATCGTATGATGGCAACCGTGAAGGTGATCTACACCTGTAATTCGAATTGTATCCGTACCTGCACCTTTAATAATCGCACCCATATTTGTTAAAAGAGTAGCTACATCAATAATCTCTGGCTCTTTTGCGGCATTTTCAATAATTGTTTTTCCTTTTGCACGAACAGCAGCTAACATAATATTAATGGTAGCTCCCACACTTACAACGTCTAGGTAAATACGAGCACCTTTAAGTTCGTCTGCCCGTAAATAAATCGCGCCTTGTTCATTAGTAACTTTTGCTCCAAGTGCTTCAAAACCCTTGATGTGTTGATCAATTGGGCGTGGACCTAAATAACAACCACCAGGAAGTCCGATAACTGCTTTTTTGAATCTTCCAAGCATAGCACCCATTAAATAATAAGAAGCCCGTAGTTTCTTTACGTTCCCGGATGGAAGTGGCATAGAAATCATATCTGTTGGATCAATAAATGCTGTTTTATTATCATAACGGACACTGCCGCCAAGTTCTTCTAAAATATCATAAAGTGTATGCACATCAGAAATATCTGGTAGACCTTCTAAAACTACTTCAGACTCCGCCAAAATTGCAGCTGGAATCAAGGCAACTGCGCTATTTTTCGCGCCATCTACTTGCAAAGTGCCTGCTAATTTTTTGCCACCTTGAATAATTAATTTATCCGTCACAAATGTACCCTTCTTTCCTGAAGCATGTAATACTTCATTCATTATCCATTAATTTGTTTTACTTTGCAAGATTCTTTCTTCAAAAAAAGCCAGGAACATATTGTTCCAAGCTTCCATTATTGTGGCAAATTTTTTGCAGGTGATTTTGCTAATGCTTCAATCCGAGGTTTAATTTTTTTAGAGGCAGTATCTTTGATTAATAAAGCTCCTGCACCAAATATGATACAACTGTAATAGGTTATTATTCGCCATAAAACAAGTGCCATCAGTAACTTTGCAGGACCAAGTAACATGCCGAATAATAATGTGAATGTATATTCTGCACCACCAGCACCACCCGGGGTCGGCATCACTGTAGCAAACATAATGATAAACGCATGATAAGTAATTGCCATATATAAGCCAATTCCTGTTACACCTATTGCTTGTAAAATAAAAAATGGAATCGAAAAATAACTCCATAATTGTAAAGTCGTATAAAAACAACAACGTATAATTAATTTCCAGTCTTTACCAATTCGGTTACTTTCTTCGTGAAATGTAATAATTTTTTCGTCCAATATATTTCTCAAATTGGCTGCTTTTTCTTTTTTCATAAATAATTTTGTTGGCACAAGCAAAACATGTACTAATTTGGTTGTGAATTTTTGGCTTCTACCAACTAAAATCAAAGCGACTATAACAACCACATGGACAGCAAAACCCAATAAAACAAGGAATTTCAGCTGAGTCACACCAGTCATTAAATAATGGATACCAAAAATCAAAATAACTAAAAAGTTTAATACTACCATCGCTTGATAAATAATGAATTTCACGAGTAAAACGGAACTTCCTCTTCCCGCATCCATTCCTTGTTTTGTAAGCATCACAAGTTGCGCAGGTTGCCCACCTGTTGCCATTGGTGTAATGGTATTAAAAAACTGACCAATCATCGTAATTCGAAAAGATGAAAAAAAACGTTGATCTTTATTTGCCGGTTTTGACGCTGTTTGCAATACAACTGCTTCTAAAAACCAATAAATAAACATTGCCGCAAAAGCTGCTAATAACCACCACGGATTTACCTTTAACATTGAAGCAAAGAAAGTAGAGATGTCTACGCCTTGGAATTGCCAAATAATGAAACCTATACTTATAGCTAATACAATCCCAATATTAAACAGATTCTTCTTTAAGCCACCACTCAATACTCTTCACTCCTTCATTAATAACCCTTGATAAAAATCAAGCCATATCTCAGCTAAACGATCCTCTGAATAATATGCTGCACCTCGCTTAGCCGCTTGAAGCATTTCATCATAATAATTAGAATCTTCCTCCAAATGTCTGATAGCCTGAATAAAACCAGGATTATCCACTTCTTTCACATAATATCCAACTAAAATTTCTTCATAAAGCTCCAAATTACGAAGCACTATCGGAACATCGGAACTCATCGCTTCTAAAATCGCCATTGGAAACAACTCATTATAAGATGGCATAAAGAACACATCCGCCATATTGATACAAGCATTCATCTCTGAACGATCAATAATCCCAATGAATTTTACGTTATCTGGTGGATTATCATAGATTTTCTTCAATTCCTCATAACCAGAAGTAATTTTGCCAAAAGAAAATCCACCTGCCCAAATGAATTGAACATTAGGAAGTTGTTTAGCTACTTCAATAAAATCAAGAACTCCTTTGCGATGTTGCACCTGACCAATTCCTATAACAGTGAACTTATCTAATGGAATTCCATATTTTTTCCGAGCAAGATTTTTTTCTTCTTTTGAAATAGGATAAAAACTTTTTTTAGAAACAAAGTTAGGTATATAATGAATTTTCTCTTCCGGAATATTATAAGCTGTTAGTTTTGGTATAAACGATGGATTTACAACTACAATCTCATCCATTCGCTTATAAAAGCCAATCAGATATTTATAGAAAACAATCCGAGCTATCCAAGGTAATTTCAAACTACCTTCCATCGTCTCTGGCAAAAAATGTACATAACCCACGCGGACTCCTCGTTTTTTCTTAAAAAAAGTCGAAAGAAAAAAACGGAAATCAACAGTATGGTAATGTGTGATATCCGATTTCTTAAAACTATTAATCTTCATATCAATCTCATTTTTATATCTTTCTTCCAGCAAGTTCACAAGTTCGCGGTAAGCAGATGCTACACCTTGACCTTTTACTTTTTCTGCTGAAGATAGCATTGTCAACTTAATCACGCCGCGACGACCTCTCTTTCCTGTGAACGTGCGCTGAAGATGATAAAGAAAATACTTGAGAAGCTATTTTACTTTTTATCAAAGTCGGCTTTGTTTTAATAGTGCCATTTTGTCGCTTTACTCGGTAAATTTCACACACTTCATTATATGTTGATTCAATATTAAGACCAAATTGATCTGCAGAAATTGATTCTACTTTCACTCTTCCATTTGATGCTACAAGGGTAGCTGTATTTTTGTCAGAAAGTATTTGAATTAAAAGTCCTGCGAGCTCAACATCTTTATCGAAAAGAAAAGCCGTTTCTTTATCAGTTAAAAATCCTTCGATACTTTCATCGCGCTTTGCAACAACTGGTAATGAAGCCGCCATCGCCTCTGCATAAGTCAATCCTTGTGTTTCAGTTGTTGAAGCACTAACAAATAGATCTCCTAATTGGTAATATAAGCTAATATTTTCCCAATCAACCGCGCCTGTGAAAATAACATTATTTTTTAATTGTTTAGCTTCTACTAATTTTTCTAAGTCTCGACGAACTGGGCCATCCCCTACAATCACCAATTTCGCATTAGGGGTAGCTTGTATAACTTCTGGCATCGCATGAATAATCGCATCTATATTTTTTTCTTGTGCAATTCTACCTAATGAAAGGATTACCGCGTCATTCATTCCAATTCCTAGCGATTTCTTTAAATCTATAATTCGCTGTTTTTCAACCGGGGCAAAAGAAGAAATATCAGTACCTGTTGGAATAGTATACATTAATTTATGGATACCTTGCTCCTCCAAATGATGCCTTACTTTTGCTGTTGGAGTAATGATTGCATCGTAACTATCACAAAATGATTTAGTCATTTTTCCAACCATTGAAGGCGTTAAAATTTTTCCTTTCGCAATATAATGTAAGTAATCAACATACATTGTGTGGTAAGTGTGGATAGATGGGATATTATATTTCTTAGCAATTCGCTTGCCTAAAAGTCCAAGTGAAAACTCAGTATGCGTATGTATAATATCAAGATTCAAACGCCCCACTAACTTAATAAACTTATTCATTCCTGCAAATGCTACGCGACGTTCTGGAAAAAAGATAAACGGAATACTAGGCAAACGAAATACACGTCCCTCTTCGCTTTTTCTATCAGCATTAGGATCGGTGGTTGTAAAAATATATACAGTGTGTCCTTGTTTTTTTAATTCGTTTTCCATAATCATTATCGATGTAGCTACACCGCTGATTTGCGGACTGTAGGTATCCGTAAAAATCCCTATATTCATTGCTATCGCCTACTCTCTTCCTCGTTGGTTCATTCATCATTTAGTATATTATTATAGCATAACTCTAGTCATACGTATTATATATTCCATTACATTATGTCTGATTTATATAAATAAAACATGCGCCTGAGGCATGATTTTTAATCGGGAAATTTAATATTTTTACTATTTTTAAACAAAAGCTATTGTTATCATACCATATTCGCCTTGATAACGATAATTAATTTCCTTCTATAAGTATTAAAGCTTAACACAAAAAATAACTGGCAAAATCAGCGAGTGATTCTAACCAGTTATCTTTTATATCATCATAAAGTTCGTCTTACGCTTTACCGTTAGAACCAAACTCTTGAATTTTTTCTGTAACAGTTTTGATAATCGCGTCCACACCAGGGCCGATTACTTTACGTGGATCATAAACTTTGTCATCTGTAGCTAATTTTTCGCGAACAGCTGCAGTCCAAACGATTTGGCATTCAGTGTTAACGTTGATTTTGCTATGACCTAGTTCAATTGCTTTTTTGATTTGGTGTTCAGGAATTCCAGAACCACCGTGAAGTACAAGTGGAGCACCTGTAAGTTCGGAGATTTCTTTCATTTCGTCAAAACCAAGAACAGGTTCGCCGTGGTAAGGACCGTGAACAGAACCTAACGCTGCAGCAAGTGCATCAATGTTAGCTTCTTTAACAACACGTAAACATTCTTGTGGATCAGCATAGTTGATTCCACCAGTAACTCCGTCTTCGTCTCCACCAACAGTTCCAATTTCCGCTTCTACAGATACGCCTTTAGCATGCGCATAATCAACAACTTGTTTAGTCATTGCAATATTTTCGTCGATTGGGTGGTGAGAACCGTCGATCATTACAGAAGAGAATCCTGCATCGATAGCCGCTTTACAAGAATCAAAGCTTGAACCATGATCAAGGTGAATCGCAACAGGTACAGTGATTTTCAGGTCTTCTACAAGTCCTTCAGTCATTTTTACAACTGTTTTGAATCCTCCCATGTATTTAGCAGCTCCTTCAGAAACTCCTAAAATAACTGGTGCTTTTTCTGCTTCTGCAGCTTTCAAAATAGCTTGAGTCCATTCAAGGTTGTTGATGTTGAATTGACCAACAGCATATTTTCCAGCTAATGCTTTTTTCAGCATGTCTGTCATGTTAACGATAGGCATAATACAATTTCCTCCCTCAGGAATTTAGGAAAACCATTTTGATTTCCCCTAAGATTTGAATTTCCGCCGTGAAAAATAGTGGCAGCTATTTTCCCCTAACAAACCTATGATAACAGATTTGTGATGAATTTACCATAAAAACAAGAAAATTTTCTGGTGTAAACGCTTTAGCCTCTAAGGCGGGCTGAAATCCTATTTTTATCCGCAAATACTTCTAGTGCCTCTGGTATTACTTCAATTGTGTATGGTGCTTTTCCGCCGTAAACACCATCATAACTTACATTTAAATCTGCTTCACTTTTGATAGTGACCTTATTGGTACGTGTGTGAATGACATACGGACTATTTAAGTGTGTACCTTTCTTTATTGAAGCGAATAATTGGAATAATTTTTTAGGAGATACTTTCTTTAAAATGAGTAATTCAAACATGCCACTATTTAGTTCAGCTGGAGGACATAATGTTTCCATTCCTCCTATCGAGTTTGATTTATTTACAAAAAACAGCAGGATTTCTCCGCTAAAAATCTTATCATTGTATGTAATTTCCACTTGAATTGGCGATAAATTGGGAAGCATTGTTAAGCCGCTAAAAAGATAAGCTAATCTACCCCATTTAGATTTCATGGATTCTTTGACGGCATAAGTTATTTCGGTTATTTTCCCACCGGCTGCATTATTAATAAAAAATTCGGTTTCATTAGCTTTCCCAATGTCCACCCGAACAGTTTCTTGTTTAGCAATAATGTGCAATGCTTCAAGTGGATTTTTGGCACAATTTAAAGCTCTAGCATAATCATTTGTCGTTCCAACTGGTAAAATACCTAATTTCGGCGGATTTTCAACTTGCATTAAACCGTTAACCACTTCATTCACAGTCCCATCTCCGCCTGCTGCAATCACAATATCAAACCCATTTTCTGCTGCATGTTTAGCAATCGCTGTAGTACTTTTCGGTACGGGTGTAGAAGGCACTAAAGTTACTTCAAAATCTGCTTCTGTTAAAATTTTTTCTGCATCCGGAAGTAATTTTCTGAACTTATTTTTTCCAGCTGCCGGATTGTATATTATCATTGCTTTCTTCTGCAAATTACCGTTCCCTCTTTCCTATAGATATTGTTTAGTGTCCTATTTCGTCCCACAGATGTCAACTTGTTTGACTGAAAGAGTGACTAAGTTGATTGAGAGGGCTTTTTACCTATTACAAATCACACGCTTGATGCGCATCAAAGTTACATTTTGGGATACCATATTGAAATTTTATTGCTTTTGCATTAAAAAACATGCGTAAATAGGTTCATTGTTGCCAATTCCCATTGACTACAACCTAACGTGTTGTCATAATTAGTATAAGAATTACTTTATTTCTTATAATAAGTAATGTAGTTAGGAGAGGATTAAAACTTTGAAAAAATTAGTAAAATCGGCGGTTGTTTTTGCAAGCCTTGCTTTTATTGGCGCCTCCGCTACCATGATTACAGAAAATGCAAGTGCTGCTTCCATTGATACAGTACAAAAAGTAGACGATCAATCTATTTATATCCCAAAAGGTATTAGAGACGGGACTGCGACGGAAGAACACGATGGCTTTGAAGATGAAACTAATAGCGTACTGAAGGAAGTACCTTTACTACGAGCAGCAGGATATCCTGACGTCAATTCTTATATTAAAACAAACAAATTTTCTACCGCTTCCATTGAAAAACAATTAAAAAGTCAATTTCCCAAGTTTAACTATCGGAATGGTTACGGCAAACCAGAGGGAATTGTTATCCATGAAACAGCTAATAATTCTTCCACTATTACAGGTGAAATTAACTATATGAGTACGAACTACAATAACGCTTTTGTTCATGCATTTGTAGATAAATCTCGTATTATTCAAATTCATCCTACTGAAAATGGTGTCTGGGGAGCCGGTCAATATGCCAATGCTCGTTTTATCCAAGTCGAACTAGTGCGCTCCAAAACTTTTGATGAATTTTCCCGTTCTATAAATAACTATGCTTATTATACCGCGTATCTTTTAGATCAATACAAGCTCCCAGTAGACAGCGCACATAGTGATGGTAAAGGGACTGTCTGGTCACATGATGCCGTAACTCGTTATTTAGGTGGAACCACTCACACCGATCCCGTAGGCTATTTCAACCAATGGGGTTATAATTTTAATAGTTTTGTTACTTTAGTTAATGAAAAGTATAAGGCAATTCAATCTAGTAAAGTGACTTATGATAAAATCGAATATGATAAAGGCGTTACCGCTTATGCACGAGTAAAAACTGCTCCCGGAAATGCTGTTTGGACGAAACCATACAAAACAGAAGGCGCTAAAGGCATTAATCCACTTTCTGTATATGTCGGCAAAAATATGCGTATCTTACGTGAAGCTAAAACACCAATAACTACTTGGTATCAGTTTAGCATTGATGGTAAAACAATCGGATGGGTCGATACTCGCGCTCTGGATACATTTTATAAGCAGAGCATGGAAAAACCGGCCAATTTAACACGTTATGTACTTGCCAACAAAGCCAACGAAGCTTACTATAAAGTTCCTGTCGCGGATTCAGCGGTCAAATGGGGCACTTTATCCACTTACAAAAATCAAAAGTTAACAGTTGATAGACAAGCTACTATTGAAGGACAACTATGGTACCGAATAAAAACAAGTTCTACCTTCATCGGATGGACGAAAGCAGCCAATTTAACAACTGTTTCTCCAGTCGATAAAATCGAATACGATAAAGGCGTTACCGCTTATGCACGAGTAAAAACTGCTCCCGGAAATGCTGTTTGGACGAAACCATACAAAACAGAAGGAGCTAAAGGCGTTAACCCACTTTCTGTATATGTCGGCAAAAATATGCGTATCTTACGCGAAGCCAAAACACCAATAACCACTTGGTATCAGTTTAGCATTGATGGTAAAACAATCGGATGGGTCGATACCCGCGCTCTGAATACGTTTTATAAGCAGAGCATGGAAAAACCGGCCAATTTAACACGTTATGTACTTGCCAACAAAGCCAACGAAGCTTACTATAAAGTTCCTGTCGCGGATTCAGCGGTTAAATGGGGCACTTTATCCACTTACAAAAATCAAAAGTTAACAGTTGATAGACAAGCTACTATTGAAGGACAACTATGGTACCGAATAAAAACAAGTTCTACCTTTATCGGGTGGACGAAAGCGGCAAACCTTAGTACTAGCAAATAAAGTAAAAAAGACCGCATAGCCCAAGATTGGCTAAGCGGTCTTTTTTGTAGTTTTATTTATTATCCAAAGCTGCACCAACAAAGTCTTTAAACAAGCTTTGTGGACGGTTAGGACGAGAAATGAATTCTGGGTGATATTGACATGCGACAAACCAAGGATGGTCAGTTAATTCTACCACTTCAACTAGACGTCCATCTGGGCTTGTTGCGGAAACAATCATGCCAGCTTCTTCCATTTGTTCTCTGTATTCGTTATTAAACTCATAACGATGACGGTGACGCTCTTCTACAAGGGTTTTGCCATATGCAGCCTCTGTTTTTGTTCCTTGCTTGATACGCGCTGGATACAAGCCTAAACGAAGCGTCCCACCCATGTTTTCGATATTTTTTTGTTCTGGTAATAAATCAATGATATTATGGTTTGTTTCTGGTTCGATTTCTGCAGAATGCGCTCCTTCAAGTCCAAGTACGTTACGAGCAAATTCAACAGTTGCTAGTTGCATACCTAAACAAATACCAAAGTAAGGAACTTTATTTACGCGCGCATATTCGATAGCGGCAATTTTACCTTCAATAGCACGATCTCCAAAGCCACCAGGAACTAGTATTCCATCCACGTCTTTCATGATTTCAGCAACATTTTCTTTTGTTACTTTTTCAGAATCAATCCAGTCAATTTCGATTTCTGCATCATGGTCATATCCTGCATGACGAAGTGCTTCTGCTACAGAAAGGTAAGCATCTTGCAAGGAAACATATTTACCAACTAAACCGATACGAACTTTTTTGGAAAGGTTTTTCACGCGATGTACTAAGTTTTTCCAATCAGTCATTTCGGCTTGTGGTGCTTCTAGTTGCAAGTGTTCTAAGACGATATCATCCATTTTTTGTTTTTGTAAAGAAAGTGGTACGTTATAAAGTGTTTCTTCATCACGAGATTCAATAACCTCAGAAGCTTTAATATCACAAAATAGCGCAATCTTATCTTTCATTTCTTGTGAAACTGGTTGCTCTGTACGAACAACAATAATGTTTGGCTGAATTCCTAAACTACGAAGCTCTTTAACACTATGTTGTGTGGGTTTAGTTTTCATTTCGCCAGCTGCTTTGATGTATGGAATTAAAGTTGTATGGATATAAAGTACGTTTTCCGCACCAACATCCCCTTTAATTTGACGAATAGCTTCTAGGAACGGTAAGGATTCGATGTCCCCAACTGTTCCACCAATTTCCGTGATAATGATATCTGAATTAGTCATGCGAGCTGCACGGAAAACACGATCTTTTAATTCGTTTGTAATATGCGGAATAACTTGCACCGTTCCACCTAAGTAATCCCCGCGACGTTCTTTTTTAATAACTTCTGAGTAAACTTTACCAGTTGTAACGTTACTGTATTTATTCAAGTTAATATCGATAAAACGTTCGTAATGGCCAAGGTCCAAGTCTGTTTCTGCGCCGTCATCCGTCACATAAACTTCCCCGTGTTGGTATGGACTCATAGTTCCTGGATCCACATTGATGTATGGATCAAACTTTTGAATAGTTACACTAAGTCCACGATTTTTCAGCAAACGTCCGAGTGATGCTGCTGTGATTCCTTTTCCGATTGACGAAACTACGCCACCTGTAACGAAAATATACTTTGTCATGTTAAAAAAATCTACTCCTTCCTGAAATGAAAAACTTGCAGGGTTCTGACGATTTTCCTGCTGGGGTGGGAAATTGCCAGATAAAACAATATTGTGATTATCTCTCTCATGCACCAATCACAATTTCAAGTATTTTGTAAACCAAAATAAAAAACACTCCGCCTACTTCATAAAAGTAAGGGAGCGCTGATTCTCATAAATATCCGTCCCTATAAAAGGGAGCCCAAATAAAATACTACTAATGATAGCGTGATAAGTCAAGCCTTTATTTTTTGAAAACGCCATCAATCCATGAAGGAAGCTAAAAAAAATCAGATAGACACATTCCTACAAAATAGGTGCATTTATCTGATTAACATTTAGTTATTATTTATCTTCTGGGTCTTCTGTATAATCGCCATCAGTATAATCATCTTCTACAGTTGCTAAATCGCCTTCGATTCCGTCTGGTAAATGATCATCCTCATCTTCGTCTTCATCAAGTAAGACATCCGCAAGAGTGATTTCTTCTTCACCAAGTTCTTCTACGATTTCTTCATCATCATAGTCCACATCATCATCCAGAATTTCTTCGTCGTCATCATCATCTGATTTACGTTTTTTCTTCGGTGTTGTTTGTGTTTGAACTTCTTCATCAATTGCATCCATTGGATACCAAGCACGAAGTCCCCACATGTTATTTCCTAGCGAAATAAAGTTACCATCAATATTCATATCTGTATAAAATTGAACAAGACGCTCCCTTATTTCTGCATCTTTCAAACCTAGGAACGCTTGAATCTCTTTCACTAATTCAGGGAAAAGAATTGTTTCTTTCCGCTGTTCCAAAATAAAATGTGCAACATCAATTAAAGATAGCTCACTACGTTCTTCTTGCGTTAAGTTCTTTAAATCCAAAACTGGCACGCCCTTTCTATCATAATTCCAAATTATTTAGCTGTTATTTATTCGTTCAGCCCAACTTCACTATTTTACATGTTATTTCTGGCAAGTACAACCTAAATTTTCTTAATTACATCAATTCTTCTTGACTATTTTATATCCGATGTAAAAGAATAGGATGGCCATTAAAAGAATTGGGATTGATCCAAGTTGAAAGTCGTAGAGAATATAGATTGCGACGCACAGAAACACGAAAAGCAGCGCCAAAATTATTAATCGCTTCATCATATGCTCTCCCCGTTTTTTCAATTACCTATGTTTCTATTAACTTTAGTACATTTTGGCTATGACGTCAACGAGTAACCTATAAATTTAGGATATCACATTTTTTCTGGCGCTGATACACCTAGAAGTGTCAAACCATTTCTAAGGGTAATTTGTGCTGTCTTGATGAGTGAAAGTCTTGCTTGTGTTACTTCTAAATTATCCATATCGAGTACTTTATTACTATTATAAAAACGGTGAAATGCAGTTGCTAAATCGTTTAAGTACCGAACAATGCGGTGTGGCGCTCTTTTTGCAGCAGCTTCTGCAACGACATCTGCAAACTCACCTAAAACTTTTAATAAATCATATTCTGCTTCTGTTTGTAAAAGACTCATGTCCGCGTCTTTTGTCACTTCTAAACCTTGTTCTTTACCAGAACGTAAAATACTCGAAATTCTTGCATGCGCATATTGTACATAATAAACTGGATTATCATTAGAAGTTGATTTGGCCAAGCTCATATCAAAATTCATATGTGTGTCAGAACTACGCATTGCAAAGAAATATCTTGTCGCGTCAAGGCCAACTTCTTCAATTAAGTCACGCATTGTAACAGATTTACCAGTACGTTTACTCATTTTAACTTGAACACCATCTTCAAATAAGTGAACTAATTGAATGATTTCTACTTCTAGTTGATTGGGCGAATAGCCAAGTGCTTCAATTGCAGCACGCATCCGCGGAATATAACCATGGTGATCCGCTCCCCAAATATCAATTAACACATCAAATCCACGCTCTAATTTGTTTAAATGGTAAGCGATATCTGGTAAGAAATACGTGTAACTACCGTCTGATTTGATTAAAACCCGGTCCTTATCATCTTCAAAATCAGTTGTTCTTAACCAAGTCGCACCATCTTGTTCATAAATATAGCCATTTTCGCGTAAACGTTCTAACGCAGGTAATACTTTGTTTTCTTCATATAAAGATGTTTCTGAAAACCATTCATCAAAAGAAACACGGAATTCTTCTAAATCCGCACGTAATTTTCCAGTTTCAAAAGCTAATGCATCTACACGAAAAACTGAACGACGCTCTTCTTCACTAGTGTTTACATATTTATCACCATATTTAGCAGCTAAGTCTTTACCGAGTGAAATAATATCAGCACCTCGGTAACCATCTTCTGGAAATTCAGATTCTAAGCCTAATGCTTCAAAATAGCGCGCTTCTGCTGAAAGAACTAAATTATTAATTTGATTTCCGGCATCATTAATATAATACTCTCTTGAAACATCAAATCCAGCCATTTTCATAATGTTTGCAAGTGAATCTCCAATTGCAGCTCCCCGGGCATGTCCTAAATGCAAGTCACCAGTCGGATTTGCAGAAACAAATTCAATTTGGAATTTTTCTCCTTTACCAAAATCCGACTCTCCGTATTTGTGATCTTCTGTCAGAATAACTGGAACTAATTCGGTTAAATAAGCATTATCTAAATAAAAATTAATAAAACCAGGTCCAGCGATTTCCACTTCTTTAATTAATTTGTTATCTTTTTTTAGTTCTGGAACGATACTTTCGGCAATTTGACGAGGAGCTTTCTTAGCTACTCTAGCAAGCTGCATCGCGATATTAGTTGAATAATCTCCATGCTTTTTATCTTTTGGTACTTCGAGTAAGATTTCTGGTACTTCCACTTCTGGTAATCCAACTGCTTGAACCACTGCTTGTTTGATATGTTCAATTAGTTTTATTTGGTTCTCTTGCATGACATTCATTCTGCGTCCTCCTCTATTTTCATTAAAACAGTATACGAGCCAATATATTCACCGTGACTTAGCAAATCATATTGAAATGCTACTTCGCTTAATACATCTGGCTTATTTTCATATAGTTCTTCCATTGATACTAATTCTGATTCTAATTGTAATTTACCTGCTCCTGAATCAACAGACGCTGTACTTCTCCTATTATCTCGGAAAAAGTGCATTCTCATATTTACGGCACCACTTCTCATTAAAAGTAGCTCGTTGTCAGCAATTTTTAGAACCGTACGAATCGTTCCAGCTAATTGTTTTTCCTCATAATGCAGATATCGATTGCCTTTATCGCGGTAAAAAACACCCGAAACGGACATATCGGATTTCTCTTCTGCATCCATCTGACGGATGACATTGGTGATATGAATAGTTACTTTTTTTCGTTCCATTTGATTGGCTGTCATATCGCTTATTTACCCCTTTCCGGTCAGAAGAATAGACGCATTATATTATAGTGAAAAATAGCATGAAAAGCAACAGGTTAAAATGGAGTTAAACCGAAAATCGATAATATTATTTTAAAAACGAACGGAATAACCGTATCAAAAATTGGTTGGATGGTGAAATTTGAAATTGGTGTTAAAGCAATAATAAGAAAAATAAGCATTGCATAACGTTCTACTGGCTCAAGTTTAACTCTAGCAGACATTGGTAGAAACTCTACTAATATTTGATAACCATCTAGTGGTGGGATAGGAATTAAATTAAATACAAATAAAACTAGATTTAGTTCAACAAAAATCATTAAAAATGTTTCTGTTATGGAACCATATGTGAAAAAAGAATAATTCAGAAAAAGTGCATATAATCCAACACCAACAATGGCGAGAAGTAAATTACTGATTGGACCTGCAAGCGAAACAAGTACACTACCAAGCCGTCTTTTCTTTAATTTAAATCGATTAACAGGGGTTGGTTTAGCCCAGCCAAAGCCAGCAATCAAAATCATTAACATTCCAAATAGATCAATATGTACAAGCGGATTTAAAGATAACCGCCCTTGATTTTTAGCTGTGTCATCACCGAACGCAAGTGCTACTAAAGCGTGCGCCCATTCATGAATAGTAAAAGCAATTAAAAGCGTAACTAAAACATATGGAATCATTTCCAAAGGATAAGCGAGAAAACTAGGCATAGGAGCCTCCTTTATCTTTTAATGAGTAATTTTTATATGCTATAATGAAAAAAACATTTATCGAGGTGAGAAAATGCCATTTGTTACCATTCAATTCTTAGAAGGTCGTAGTGACGATCAAAAGAAAGCTTTAGTCAGCGAAGTAACCGACGTAGTTTCCAACAACCTAAAAGCGCCAAAAGAAAATATCCACGTAATTTTGCAAGAAATGAAAAAAACAGATTACGGGGTAGGCGGCGTAAGAAAATCTGATATTTAAGCATTACTAGAAGCAAGATTTAATTGTCTTGCTTCTTTTATTTTTCTTTTAATGAATGTGCATGTATTAAAGAAATCATTCTTTCAGCAACTACGGGTTCGACACGTCCACTCTCAATGAAATCAAGTGGATAATATAGCTTAATGTCCGTGCGACGTTCCCGCCCGATTGCTTCAACAACTGGTGATTCTGTCGATAATTCACGCAACTCGCCATTTCCCATAAGCAACTTAATTGGTTCTTTCCCACTACCAACTCCTGGAAGATAATAGTCATATGGTAAGTCACTGGAAGAATCTACAACCAAATAATATGAAGGGTCAATATCCGCCTTCTCTAATAAACCTTTTAATTCAGCATACAATTCCGCGTCTTCTTTCGGATCATAATTAAGATATCTAAGCAATCTTCTATTCAAAAAACGTCCACATAAATCACTCAAAATCGGATCCGCTTCCTCTTGCCAAATAGAGAAGTAATACATTAAAACAATATCATCAAGCACAATATAATCCTTCAAACTCACTTCATTAACAAAAAATGGCAAAACCTGACTGGGTGAAACTTGAAACTCATAACCCGCGCAATATAGTTTTTTAGCTCGTTCTAAGATTTTCCATAATAATACTTCTCCACTACGGCTCACTGGATGGAAGTATACTTGTTGATACATTTGGTAACGGCTCATAATATAATCTTCTACCGCATGCATACCTGAATATTTTACAATAACGCCATTACCGTCCGGACTTGGACGAAGCACTCGTAAAATACGCTCTAAGTCAAATTTTCCGTAGCTAACTCCAGTATAATACGCATCTCTTAGTAAATAATCCATCCGGTCGGCATCAATTTGACTGGAAATCAACTTCACTAATGTTTGATTAGGATAGTTTTTCTTAATAATGGAAGCAACTTTAAGAGGAAAATCTTCTCCAACCTTTGAAAGCACCTCACTAACTTCCGTATTTCCAATAATAATCGCTTGTGTATATTCTTCATGATCTGTTCCAAAAACTTTTTCAAACGCATGAGAAAATGGACCATGTCCTAAGTCGTGTAAAAGTGCGGCACATAAAGCAACCATCCGCTCTTCAGGCTCTAATTGCGGTTCATTTGCAAAAGTCACATCAATGATTTGCCGCACAATCTCATAAACCCCTAAAGAATGGTTGAAGCGGCTATGTTCAGCTCCATGAAACGTAAGCGAAGTAGTTCCTAATTGGTGGATTCGTCGTAATCGTTGAAATTCTTTCGTAGCAATTAAATCCCAAATCAACTTATCAGAAACATGGACATATCCATGAACTGGGTCTTTGAATACTTTCTCTTCAAGTAATTTTTCAGTTAAATAACTCATCCTACCCTCTCCTTTTATGCAGTTTTATGAAAGCACTTTATCATTTCGGGCAATTAGACGTTCATAATAAGCTGGAAATAAGTCTAGTTCATCTGATGTGAGTGTACCTGATTCCAATCTTCCAGCGTAATGACGCAAACTATTAAATAACCGCACTAAACATCCATTAACAGTAATATCTTCTTTTATTAAATCTGATAAAGTTCCCATAACTTCTGGCTTCACATCTGGAAAAGTGTATTTGGTTTGTTTATCTTTCCCGCTTATTGTATAAAAATCCCGAATTAATGTGGAACGCTCTGCTTGATTTCCTTCAATAGCTAGATAAATTTGTACCGCAACTCCTTTAGCCATTCTGCGCTGTGAAATCCCTGCAAACTTAAGGCCTTGGATACTGAGATCATAACTTCCCGGACAATAAGAATTAACGATTTCTTTCGCTTCAATTACTTCCTTACAATCTACAAACATATCTTTAATTAAAGTAAACATTGTTTCATAACCGCGTTCAATGGCAATTCCACGTTCAGCGTCCGGCAGTACCATCGATAAATTCAGCACACCTGCATCAAGTACAACAGCTAATCCACCCGAATTACGAACTACAACGCGATACCCTTGTTCTTGTAAAAATGCAATTCCTTTATCGATATCTGGCAACTTAGAATCTTGTATTCCAAGTGAAACAGTTTTATCATGAACCCAACCTCGAACAGTTGATGGCACCATTCTTGCTCCAACTGATCGACAAAGTGTATCATCTGTAGCGAATGATTGAATAGCATCAAAAGCTGGGTTAATTGTTGTATTATCAATGAAGCGCCATGCTTCTTGCTTTAATAAAGTATTTTCAATATCCATTGCATTTCCTCCGTGATTTTCTTTTTGCTATTATAGCATATCTATTTTCGTTTTAGTTATAAATGGCTTAAAATAGCCGTTTCTTCACTATTTCAGGTTTTTTAATGCTTATTTAACTTTTTTACGTTTAATGTTGAAAACTAGGGCTGTAATGATTGAGATAACAACAGATTTTGCAATTATATCTTTTTTCATTTTCATCGCCTCATTTCCTAACTCTTATTATAACAAACTTACCACACAAAAAAACCTAACTTCCGTAAAAGAAGTCAGGTTCTTTATATCTAAAAGCCTAGGGAGCTTTTTTAGCAAATGTATTACCAGTTGTAACGGTCTTCATTCTCACGACTTGAGCGTTTTGGAGAATTTCCCCACATACGATATAACAAGTACCCAATACCACCTAACACAAGGACTGGGAATAAGAAGTGTAGCGTAATTCCAACAATATCAAGTACGATATTAAGTGCAATAAATCCTAAAATAATAGTAAAAAACATTTTCCAAAAACTGTTCATGTTCATTTCCTCATTTCTAATTTTTATTTTTTATTTACTACTAGCAAGTGGAACATTATTTATTTCTTTGGATTGAACGAGTAATTCATTGTCTTGAACGACGATTTTGTATTGTTTATTCTTTTTTAATGGTGTTGTTGACATGAAGTTAACTTTGTGACTGTTTCCTTGATTATCCAAACATGATTCACGGAAAGAGTAGCCTTTGAACTTTGACTTGGTAACTTCTTTTCCATCGTTTTTGATTGTAACGTAATATGTATTTGCTGCCGATCCAACTGGTGCTGAAAATTCAATTACAACCATTGTTAATACAAATATTGCAGCCAGTAAACCGAAAAGTCCCTTTTTCATTGTTTTTACCGTCCTTTTTTGTTGATAGGTTTATTATAGAAGACATTTCAAAGAGGAACGAACGGCTGTAGGCTGAAAATTGGTACATCCTAAGTCTTATTTTCATTCAGGCTAAAAAAATGAGCCTAGTATGGTTAACTAGACTCAATGTAAATTAATTTTTTTCTATCCATTTGTAGTTTTCTGAACCAATTGGATAAGTTGTATAGTTTTTTAGATTACTTTTTTGCAAATATGCTCGTCCACCTTGATATAGTGGGATTAGTACGGCATTATCTTTTAATAAGATTTGCTCTGCTTCTAGTAATGCTTGCCATCTTTTTTCGGAATCTACTGAGAGTTTCCCTTTTGCTCCAAGGACTAGTTCATCGTATTTTGCGTTTGAGAAGCCTGTATGGTTGCCTGGGCTGTTTGTAAGGAATAGGTTCAGATATGTTAGCGGATCTTGATAATCCCCACCCCAGCCGCCAAGTAGCAGCTCAAAATCTTGTGTAACATCTGCTTGGAAACTTGCTTGATTCGTAATGTTTTTTAGTTTAATTGTTAATCCAGGCAGATTTTTTTCTAATTGATTTTGGATAAATTCTGTTTGTTTGCGTTGTAAGGACGTATCACCACTTGTTAAAGTCAATGTTAATTCAGATTTACCAACTTCTTTTAAGCCTTGTTTCCACGCATTTGTGGCTTCTTGTTGGTCATATTTGAGTAAGTCACCGTTTTGTTTGCGGAAATCTTCTTTCGTTTCTGGATCAAACATGATGTTACCAGGGACATTGCCGTTCAATGCAATAGATCCGTTAGCGAGAAGCGTATTGACCATACCTGTTTTATCAATAGCCATCGCTAAACCACGACGCAAGTTTAAGTTAGCTAAATCCGTTTTCACACCATCTTTACCTTGATTCATCTTCATATAGACAGAGCGCCCGGTCGCATCTTTGTGGAAGTTTTTATCATCTTTATATTGTTTAACAAACTCACCGTCAAGTTCCACTCGGTCTAATTTGTTTGTATTGTATAAATTTAAAGCCGCGTTTGTATCTTTTACGACCGTGACATGAATTTTTTCGGTAGTGACATTTTTTTCATCCCAATAAGTTGGGTTTTTAACGTAATCCCATGTCATATTTGTACCATTCCAATTTTCTAATTTGTATGGGCCGTTTGAAATTAATGTATCACTTTTTGTTCCGTAACGATCACCTTGCTTTTCAACAAATGCTTGATTTTGTGGAAAGAACGTTCCGGTTGTTAGGAGTTCTTTAAAAATCGGTACAGGATTTTCCAGTTCGATTTGAAGTGTTTTTTCATCTAACGCTTTAATCCCAAGTTCATCTGGGGACATTTCACCTTTTAAAATTGGGGTTGCATTTTTGACAATTTCTTCCATTTGAGGTCCATAAGCAGCTGCGGTTTTTGGATCAACTACTTTTTTCCAAGCATATTCAAAGTCTTGAGCTGTCACTGGGTCGCCATTTGACCATTTAGCATCTTCGCGAATTTTAAATATTAGTGTCTTTCCGCCATCTTTTTCTTCTGGTTCACTGGCAGCTAGCGCGAGTGCTGGTTTACCATTTTTATCTAATCGATATAATCCTTCAAAAATTTGATTGATTACTCGAAAACTCACACTATTATCCGCGAGAGTTGGACTTGCATTTGGAATTCCACTCGTTTCCATGATGTTAACAACTTTCACTTTCTTTTCTGATGTTACTTTTTCACTTTCCCCTTTTTCGCCAGACTGACATGCTGTAAGTACTAGTAAACATAACAAACTGAGTGCCACTACTATTTTTCTGGCTGTTTTGTGCAATATTTCTCCTCCTCTTTTTGTAAGCGCTTTTTGATTACGCAAAAAAATGACGGAATTCCTGCTTAATATCCGCAGAACTTCCGCCACCATTATAAACCGAAACTGTATTAATTGTAAATAAAAACTGTTATATTTTTATTTCTTATTTAGATAGACTCCTGAACCAACAACAATAATACACATCGTCATTAACATTGCTAACATCAAGTAACTTGGGTCATTTCGCATGAATAATGCAAGGATAAAACAGATTGTACCAGCTATATTAAGTGTAACAGTTGTGATTTTTCTAAGTAGGTTTCTTGACCAGGCATCAATCTTTTTAAAGCCAATCATTGTTAAAAATTTAAAGAGTTTTTTCGAGTATTGAATGTACGCCGCCACTACAAACATAAACGCCCCTGCTGTCACTAACGAAAATCTTCCTGTAGGGATATCGTAACCCAGCGCATAGATAATAATACTCATTTGAATAATTGTTAAAAGTACTAATAGCAACCTAAAACAGTATTCAAATTCCAGCAAACTCTCTTGATTCACTTTTTCTTTCCCATAATATTCTGTTCCAGCAAACATAATCATTAAAAAAGGAATCAGAATTAAGCCAAGCCATTTTTGCATAAACATATCTGGGGAGAAGTCCGTACCGAAATGCACCGCCACTTCAGAAGGTAGTAGCGGATATAACACAGCAGAAATTCCTACTGTGAAAAGAATTATCATACTAGGAAATAACCCAACTTTCCTCATTCTCCTCACCTCTTCCAATACATTACTTGCAATAGGCGACAAGTTCCTCCCTTGTTTCGATAAGTTGCACTTTCTCAGTATTTGCTAATTCCTCTTTTGTTTCATCAAAACCTTGTTCAGATAATGCACGTGTCGCTGGTAAATAGACTAATACAGAAAAGCCTGCCCTGCTGAGCTGTTTAACTGTAGTTTTCACGCAAAAATCAAATGCCAAACCTCCAACAAGAACTAAATCCACTTTTTGTTCCCGTAAATATTCTAGTACGCCTGTTGAGAGCTGTTCAACGATGTCGTGATAACATGCCCCGTATGGATGAATATCCGGCTCCATGCCTTTCCAAATAAAGTAATCATAATCCGTAACAACCGGCAAACCGTCTAATAATTCAAAACCTTTCGTTCCTGGTTCGCAGTGTCTAACCCAAGTACGGTCTGCATTTGGATATTCAAGTTCTGCTAACATATCGTCCTTTGAGTCCACTACCCATACCGCATTTTTGGGATGTGCGTCTTTACTACCAATTCGAAGGGAAGCAAGACTTGCCATGAAATTAAGTTCGGGTGCAATTTCATCCCCACCTGAAACTGGCAATTCATCCGGACAAAGTGGTGTAAAACCTTTTTGTGCATCAATATCAAAAGTAGCAATTTTCATTTACTTATCCTCCAAGTTTTTATACGTTAACTGCGCAAATTGACCAAATCTTGTCACTTCTTCTAGTTCTAATTTATGTTCTTGGTCTTCTTCAAAAAGCGGAATTCCTTTTCCTAAAATGATGGGTGCGATCGTTATTACAAAGCGATCAATTGCCTTTTCTTTTAAAAATTGTTTCACTAATTTAGCGCCACCTACAAGCCAAATTTTTTCTCCTTCGATATTATTTAGCCATGTATCGACTGTTCCGGCAACGAAATCAGCATATTCGTCTTTTGTCCCAGCTTTCGTGTTAGAAAAAACGTATACATCTTTTTTACTGTATGGAAATGTATCAGTGAGCGAGAATATTTTTTGATAAGTAGTTCGTCCCATGACAACTGTATCCACATTATCAAAGAAAGCTTCATAGCCGGCATCATTTTCGCTATCAATAGATTCTAACCACTCTACACTTCCATTTTCATCCGCAATATAGCCATCCAAGCTTACTGCGATATAAAGCGCAACTTGTTTTTCACTCATAATCAATCAAATCCTTTCACTACTAATTTTCCAATCATTTTTCCGGATGAGATAATTGTGTGCGCTTCTTCTATCGTTGCAGCATTTATAGGAGATAAAACTTTATTTAATGTAGTTGTTAGTGCACCTATATCTAACATACGCGCAGCTTCTGTCAAAATTTCATGTTGTTTTATTTTGTCTTCTGTATCATATTTCGAGCGAGTAAACATAAATTCGTAGCTAAAAGTAGCACTCTTGTCTTTTAAAAGAGACATTTCGACAGGTTCTGAAAGTTCCACTATGGAGCAAATTTCCCCTTGAGGTCGAATTGCTTTTTGCATTTCATCCCAGTGAGCATTCGTATCATGCAAACACAAAATAAAATCGACACCTTTTTCAAAACCAAGGTTTGCTAGTTGTTTTGTTATATCTTCTCGGTGATTAATGACGTAATTTGCACCATGCTTTTGAGTCCATTCTATTGTTTCTGGACGGGAGGCAGTAGATATAACTTCAAGTCCCATGTTTGCTGCTAGTTGTGTCGCAATTGATCCAACGCCACCAGCCCCATTGATAATCAAAATGGACTTCCCGTTATCGTCTTCTGTAATCCCCAAACGTTCAACAAGCGCTTCCCAAGCAGTAATCGTTGTTAACGGCATAGCGGCAGCTTCTTCCAGACTTAATTTTTTGGGCTTTAAACCAACGAGTCGCTCATCAATTAAAGTAAACTCTGCATACGATCCAGGTCTTGTAACATCTCCAGCAAAATAAACTTCTTGCCCAGTTTTGAATAGACTCACTTTTGAACCTGTGTCTACTACTTCACCAACAGCATCCCAACCTAAAATCTTTACTTCCTCTTCTTTCAATTTAGTTGCTTCGCGTTGTTTTGTGTCTACAGGATTAATAGAAATTGCTTTGATTTGCACTAATAAATCATGATTTTCTGGCACTGGTTGCGCGATTTCCAAATCCACAAAACTTGTTGATTCTTTTGTTAATCCTACCGCTTTCATTTGACAACACCTCTCGTTTCCTTTTCCCGAATTTCTTAAAATAATGCACATTTAGATAAAAAAGCCTTCTCGATTTCGCAGAGAAGGCTTTAAAACTTATTTTTCATCGAGAAATTCACTATCTTTGAATTTCATTTTCGTATGACAAGCTGGGCATTTTATTTTTAATTTGCCGCCGTGAGTATGAGTATGGTCGCTAGTTTCTTTTTTAGAAAAAAGCATTTGGCTAGCTTTTTTTAGTATTGGAATAGCGATAATAACACCGATGATTGTGAACATTGCTAAAATCCCAATAAAAACTAAGGTTAGAGCAACTATAGCGATAAAAGCTTTTTTCAAAAAATGACCTAAATCAACTTGTTCTTCCATCAAAACCAACTCCTCTAATTAATATAGTAATCATATCATGAAGTGGCATTAATTGCAGTGATGATGGTGAGCATGGTTCCCTTCAAGTTGAATTGTACTATGTTCTAATGAGAAATTTCCTTGTAAATAATGCTCAATATCTGCTAAAATTTTATCTCGGTCAGCCTCTTCACTTACGGTCAAATGAGCTGTAAGAGCGTTGAAATCAGAAGTAATTGCCCATACATGTAAATCATGTACTTCCTTAACACCCTCTTGTTGTTGGAAGAATTTTTTTATTTCTTCTGTATCTACATTAGCTGGTTTTCCTTCCATCAAAATATGGATAGCATCTTTAAGCACACGCCAGCCACTAACTAAAATGAGTGCAGCCACGATAACACTGGCAATAGGGTCCGCAATATTCCAGCCCAAGAAAATAATAAGCAGCGCGGCAATAATAGCACCTACTGAACCAAGCAAATCGCCAAGCACATGTAAGAAAGCACTACGCATATTTAAGTTTTCGCTTGTATCACCTTTCATTAAAATCCAAGCAACTAAAATATTGATAATCAGTCCGATCACAGAAATAGTCATCATTCCCGCTCCAATTACTTGCGGTGGATCAAAGAAACGACCAATTGCTTCATAGAATATAAAAACAGAAATTCCAACGAGTGTTAATCCATTTAAAAATGCAGCTAAGATTTCAAAACGTTTATAGCCATATGTTTTATCGGAACTCGCTGCTTTTTCACCAAATTTAAATGCAGCCAAACTTAAACCTAAAGCCACAGCATCACTAAGCATATGCCCAGCATCTGAAAGCAGCGCTAAACTATTGGTCATAATACCACCAATAACCTCCACTACCATAAATGTAGCAATTAGAATAAAACTAATAAATAATGATTTTTTATTGGCATTGTGTGTATGATTGTGGTTGTGCCCATGTGCATGGTCATGATTATGTGCCATATGATTACTTCCCCTCTGTATATACCAAAATTCTTTATATGCACATGTTAGCATATATACATTTTTAGTGCAAGCTATCTCATAAAAAAACTTCCACCAAATATTCAAGTGGAAGTTTTACTAATCTAATTTTATAAAATTTCTTCTTGCATAAATAAGCCTAATCCACCGATATCGTGATGTTTTGCGATTTTATCAGCTTTTTCTAAAGCTAACGGGATTCCGTTTTCCATTGCGACTCCGATTTTTGCAAGTTCTATCATCCCGACATCATTTTCATTATCACCAAAAGCAATAGTTGTATCAAGTTTAATATATCCATTATCAGCTAGATATGCGAGGCCTTTCGCTTTATCAATACCTTCATTCATAATATCAATCAAGTTGGAAGCCGATGCAAGAACAGATAGTGGCAATCCTTGTAAAGCCGCTTTAATTGCTGCTCGTTTTTCTAAGTCAGATTCAATGACTAACACTTTTAGCGGAAATTCTCCTTCGCGAAGCACACTAAATGGATCTGTTGTTAAAGTAATTGGAACCTGTTCATTTTCGGGTAAAGTTTTATTTAGTTCATTAAAAAAGGCAATCTTGCCAGTATTAGTTGGTCCAAGAATTCGCTCAGTCGTGTAAATATGGTAGTTCACATTAAGTGGAGCAAGCGTTTCTAATACCGTTTGTAGTAGATTTAGCTCAATATTACTTTTATATAAAATTTCCCCTGTAGTAAAGTCGCGTACTAAACCACCATTACAAGAAATAACAGGTGTTTTAATATTGAGTTCATGAATAAATGGCAGAATCGCTAAGTCCAATCGTCCTGTCGCAAGAAAAAGTTTCTTTTCATTTTTTTGCCAGTTCATTAAAACTTCTTTGTTAAGCGGATGGATTTGATCGCCTTTTTTTACAAGTAATGTTCCGTCCATATCTGTAACAACTGTGTCAATTGCTAGATTTGTCAATAGTTTTCGCACCCTTCTAAATTTCTGTTATTATGTACCTCGATTATAGACGAGTTTTGCATGATTGTCACGCCGATATTTGATATACTAAATGGGAATGGGAGGACGATAATTAGTGAAGAAATATTTTGTTACAATCATGATTTTACTTTTTGGTAGTTTAATTCTCACAGCATGCCAAAAAGACAGCGAAGTTACAAGTTCTTCGCCTCCAAAAGTAGATTTAAAAAAGGAAATACCCATTATTTTAATTCATGGTAGTGGCGGTGATACGCATTCATTAGATGAGATGGCTGATCACTTAATGAATGAATATAAAAGCTCCACCGAAGAAATGTCTATGTCTATTAGCGAAAAAGGAACAATCACTTATCAAGGCAAACTTACAAAAGATGCTAAACGTCCCATAATTAAATTTGGTTTTGATCAAAATCAAGCAGCACCGATGGACTGGTCCGATTTACTGAAAATAGCTATGCAAGATTTAAAAACACGTTATGGTTTTACACAAATGGACGGGGTTGGTCATTCGAACGGTGGCTTGGCGTTAACTTATTTTGCAGAAGATTATTCCAAAGATAATACCGTACCAAATCTGCGCAAATTAGTTGCAGTCGGCTCCCCTTTTAATGATTTAGATCCAGATGATAATGGAGATGATTTAACGTTTAAAAAGTTACCAAACAACACTTCCCAACTAGATTATTTTATTGAAAAAGAAACCAAGGTGAACCCTGACCTTGAAGTACTTTCCATTGCTGGGGCTCTTAGCGAAGATAATCTAACTGATGGCATTGTCCCAACCAATAGTTCGCTAGCTTCTAGACTCTTCATGCCAACTAACGCAAAAGTTTATATGGAAGATTTACAAGTCGGCGAAAGCGCAATTCATCAAACATTACACGAAACGCCCGAAAGCACCAAGAAAACTTATTGGTTTTTAGAAAAATATCAACCTACAAAAAGCGAAATTAAATTAGTTTCAAAATAGGAGGAATAATTATGTTGCATATAGAAGCAAAAGTTCAAGTAAAACCTGATTTAGTAGAAGCATTTTTAGCAGAAGTGAATCTAGTTATTCAAGGTTCTCTTTTAGAAGCAGGAAATCATGGATATGAATTGGTGCGTTCAGTAAAAAACTCAAATACTTTTTATATTTTAGAAAAATGGGCTGATGAGGAAGCTATTCAATTTCATAATGGAACAGATCACTATAAACATTTCAAGAAGAATGTGCCTGCATTTTTAGCTGCACCGATTGAAGTAGCTTTGCTCGCACCTGTAAAACGATAAGAATAAAACCATCTTACTAAAAAACCAAGCTATCTTTTCAAACAAAGATAGCTTGGTTTTTAATATTCTAATCCTTCAAAAATCCATCTTCTATTCGAATCACTCGGTCTACTAAATCTAAAACTCGTTCATCATGTGTAACCATAATGGCTGCTTTGTTTTTTCGTTTTACTTCGTCCGCAATCATTTGGACTACTTTATGACCGCGATTTGCATCTAGGCTTGCTGTTGGTTCATCTGCTAAAATAATATCTGGATTATTCATAAGCGCTCTCGCAATGGCGACGCGTTGTTTTTCTCCGCCAGATAAACTTTCTGGATAATTATTTTGACGTGCAGTTAGTCCTAATTCTTTAAGAAGTTCGTCTGCTTTATCTTTTGCGCCTTTTCCTTTTTCACCAGATAATTCTGCAATGACGAGTAGTTGATCTCGGACGTTTAAATACGGAATTAGATTTGCTCCTTGGAAAATAAAGCCCACTTTTTCTAGCCGTACTTTTGTTAGTTCTTTACTAGTAAGATTGTTTAACGTTTTTTCACCAATAGCTATTTCACCTTCCGTCGGCGATAATAAAGCGCCAGCAATAGATAGAAAGGTGCTTTTTCCAGCGCCTGAAGGTCCGACGATTGCAACGAATTCTCCTTGCGCTACTTCTAAAGATACATTCTTCAATACTTCGATGACTTGTTCGCCATCCTGATAATTTTTAGAAATATTTTTCATCATTAAAGTCATTAGTTTGCCCTCCCAATTGCTTCTAACGCATCTACTTTCGCAACACGATAGAGTGATATCATTGATCCAACGACTGCTACAACAAGGAACAACGCGGAACAGCCAATTGCGAGCACTGGGCTAAGTGTAAACGGCATACTCGCTGGTAAAATAGCAGCAAGTCCAAATGTTAAGCCATTACCAATTAATAAACTGACAATCGATAGGAAAACTACTTGAGTAACGATACTTCGCGCTAAATAAGCTGTTCTTGCACCAACTGCTTTTAGAATACCGAATTGGTTGATTTTTTGAATGGTAATAACATAAAAGAACGCAGCTAAAACAAATGCAGCGATAACAAATAAAAACGCAATCATCATCAGTAGCGAACCTTGTTCTTCTGAGTAGCCGGGAATCCCTTGAAGGACTTCTTTACTAGATGAAAGTTCCAATGAGCCTAATGACAAGTTGTTGGCGGTACTTTCTGAAACATTAAGTGCTACAGCGTTATATTCTCCTTCTGCTGCTTGATTCGTTTGGTGAATTAGTTTCCACTCATCCCAACCAACGAAAATAACTGGAGAATGACTAAATGTATTGTTTTTTGTAAAAGCGGTAATCGTTAATTCTTCACCTGTTGCGCTATCTTTAAATTTACTACCTAATTTATAACCTGATTCTTTCAAAGAAATGTCAGCTATTACTTCTTTCGCTTTTTGCGGTTCGGTTCCTTCCGAGATAGCCGGTTTCATAAAGCCGTTTTTATCTATACCAAAAAAAGTAATATCGGTTTTCTTGTCTTTATTAGGTTCTGTGATTGTTCCCATCTGTACACCTAGGTTGGTGCTTTCTGATTTTTTAAGTTGCTTTGCTACGCTTTCCGTCTCGGATGTCGTTAAATTGGACCTGGTTAAGCGATTGTCTGAGTCTTTCTGCAGTACATAATATGTCGCTTTATTTGATGAAATGGCTGCTCCATTATCATTTGCTAGTCCATTCGCAAGTCCTGTAACAAACAAAACAAGCCAAGCAATTAATACCATAATTAATCCGATGAGAATATAGCGTAATTTTGCGTGTTTTAATTCTCTTAATGCCAAAAACATTCCGTTCAACTCCTTCTAAGATCTTACACTTAGTTTATAGGAGTTTTGTAAACGGAATGTGAATCGGATTTTACAAATTTAATTTTTAGGCAGTTTAACTGTAAATGTAGTGCCTTTTTCAGGAGTGCTTTTAACGATAATTTCGCCGTGGTGCAGCGCAATGATTTTCTGACAAATGGACAATCCTAAGCCACTCGAGCCTTCTTCTCTGGTACGACTTTGATTGGATTTATAAAACCGCTCGAAAATCTTCGCCATATCAGTTTTACTTATACCAACACCATTGTCCTGAACTTCTACAAACACATTTGTCGCTTTTTCATAAAGACGAACTTGAATATTCCCATCTTGTGGTGTAAATTTAATCGCATTAGTTAATAAATTGGACCATACTTGATAAAGCAATTCGGCATCGCCAGTGTAGTTTACATCAGCTAATTCTAAATTGATTGTTAGTTCTTTCTCACGCCAACTCCATTCGGTCATTTGGATTAATTGACGCCACTGTTCTGCTAATTGAACAGGTTCTTTTTTCCGCAACTCTGATTCTTGGTCCAGTGAAGCGAGGGTAAGTAATTGTTTCGTTAAAGATGATAGACGTGCCGTTTCCTCTGATAAAACGGTTAAATATTCGGCTTGCTCTTTATCAGTTAACGTTCCTGAACTTAATAGTCGTGCGAAGCCTTGCATAGATGTGAGTGGAGATTGTAGTTCATGGGAAACATTTGCAACAAATTCTTGACGAGCAGTCTCTGATTTTTCAAGTTCACTAGCCATTTTTGCAAATGAGTCTGCCAATTGACCAATTTCATCCTTACGCCGAACTTCAAGCGCCACGTCATAATTTCCTTTACGGATTTTTTTTGTAGCATTGGTTAGCTTCACTACCGGGTTGACAATATAACGGCCACTAATTAGTACAAATAAAATACTGATAATGGATGTGAAAATAAGAATCATTGCAAAAAATATTCGAAGTTCCCCGAATTGCTGTTCCGGATCTTGCCGTATAAATAGCGCCAATTGGTCGCCTTCTACTTTTACCGGAACTCCAATTGTATTTCGCACATCATTATCAAAAAATCCTGTGATAAAAATACCCGTATCAAATTCATCAATCCCATGATATGTTTCCCCGTCTAGTACTTGTTGAATTGTTTTGTCAGGTAAATCCTTTTTCCGAAACTCACCTCCAAAGTAGGTTGATTTTTCTACTCCGTCCGTAAGATATAATTCATAACCTAGTTCTCCCACATTTTCCAAGTATTCGTTTAGGGAGACGGCTGGGTTCGATTGGTGAAATTGTTGAACTTCTTTCGCTATTTTAGCTGTTTTTTCATCATTAAAGGGTTTTAATTTTATTTGATAATAAATGTTTGCGAAGAAAAAACCGAGCAGGCTGCTAGAAACGATGACGACTAGCATTGTGGCAACTATTCGACTATACAACGATTTCATGTTGTCTCCTCCAATTTGTACCCAACACCACGCACCGTAACAATCCGAATGCCATCCTTTTCTTCATCAAAATGGTCGCGCAAACGTTTAATATGCACATCTACTGTCCGGTCACTACCATCATAATCTCGTTGCCAGATGCGCTCAATTAATTCTTCTCGCGTAAAAATCCGACCAGGGTAGCTCGCTAGTTGATATAATAACTCAAATTCTTTTACAGGAATCATTCGTTCTTGGTTGCCAATTTTTATGCCATAGCTTTTTTGATCAATGGTGATTTTTCCGATGTTAATTTTCACTTCACTTGCTTGATTGGAACGCCGTAGCAATGCGCGAATTCGGAAAACCAGCTCTTCCGGCTCAAATGGTTTTGTGACATAATCATCTGTTCCTACTTCAAAACCACGTGATTTATCTGCCAGTGCATCTTTGGCCGTCAACATAATAACAGGAATATCAGGATAACTAGCGCGCATTTTTTGGCAGAGTTCGAAACCATCCATATTCGGCATCATCACATCAATTACAGCTAAATGAATTTGCTCGTTTTCGACTATTTTTTCAGCTTCGACACCATCACTTGCTGCGAGCACATGAAAACCTTCTGCACGGAGATAGTGCCCTACGAGTTTTAAAATATGCCGATCATCATCTACAACTAAAATTCGTTTCATTTTTTCTGTTCACCTTACCGTCCTATTTTACTGAATCATATCAAACTTATGTGATTCGTTCAAATCCGGAATAAACGTTTAATCTATCCCCACGGATAAAGCCAACTGTTGTAATGTTTAGTTCTTCTGCCATATTAATCGCCAGTTCGGTTGGGGCTGAACGAGATAAAATAATTCCGCAACCTAGTTTCGCTGTTTTTACAAGGATTTCTGAAGAGATTCGCCCGCTAAAAATAATTGCCTTATCTTCTGTCGTAGTCCCATCTTGCAACGCGCGACCATATATTTTATCTAGCGCATTATGACGGCCAATATCCATCCTACTATAAATAATTTCTGCTGAACTGCATAAAGCCGCGTTATGAACACCACCTGTTTGATGAAAAGTAGCGGAATTTTGCTCGAATTTTTCCATTAAATGAAAAATTGTGTCGGTTGTCAGTTGCAGACTCCCATTTTGCTTTACGTTGACGAGTGAGGCATCTGACTGGAAATAGAAATTTTCGCGCGACTTTCCGCAACATGAGGTGATATAGCGCTTACCACGATACTTGGCATTGAATTTATTCATAAAATTAGCGCTAACCTTGGCGTGTCCAGTTGATTCGATGATGTCCACGGAATCAATATCTCCCGGTCCGCGAATGATGCCTTCTGACGTCAGAAAGCCTACTACTAAATCTTCCAGATACTCTGGCGTGCATACGATGGTCACGAGTTCTTGGTCGTTGACGTAGATAGTTAGCGGATACTCGGTCGCAACGGTTGATTCGATTTCTTGAAAAGTGCCAGCTTCAAAACGGCGGATTTTTTCATGCGACACAATATCCATCAAAATCCACTCCTCTCTAAACCGAAACAGCGACACCTCTTAGTCCCGCTGTTTCGCTTACTTATTTTAAAGTTCGTCCCATTTCTTTTAAAAAGGTCATACCATATCGGAGCGCACGGTTGACATCTGGATCCTTCAGCGTCTTCATCATCGCTAACATTCCCATGATTTCATCGTTTTTCGCGCTTTCTTCCGCTTTTTTTGCCGCATTTTTTAAATTTGCTATCATTTCCTCGGTTTGCTCTGGTTTTGTATCGGTCAATAACTTACTTGAAATCATCATGTTATTAATCGCATTCGTCATTGGTTCTTTACGCCACTCATTCAAAAACGTTTTTGTAATATCCCCCCGTGCCTTTATCGCACTATTTAAAGCCTCAAGTGAACCCGATTCTTGTAGTAATTTGACCGTTTCTAAAATTTCAATAAAACCAGAATCGAGCCCTGCAATATCCGCTTTCATTTGTTCTAAACGTTCTTTCCCCAGTTCTTCTGGGGACTTTTTTGTATCACGTATCGTTGAAATTGGTTCTGCCATCAGTGATTCCTCCCTTTACCGCCGCACTTGCAGTTGCCACCACAAGCGCAGTTCACTTTAGAAATCGGTTGATAATCTTCTCTTGACCACTTACGTTCCACTTCGACCCCGTTCTGAGGGAACCTTTTACGATTTCGTGGATTATGGTCTGGAAGTGGATTTTTCCCTGTTTTTTCAAGTACAGTTAGGTTCACCTTTGTTTGTTTATACGCTGGTGTTTTCGTTCGTACATCTCCAGCGCTTGAAGTCAACAAGTTAACCGCCGTTTCGTTACTCACAGAATGCATTGGTACATAAACTTCATTCCCTTTCATCCGATCCGTCACAACAGCACGAAGCTTAATACGTCCATACGGTGAACTTAATCGAACAAGCGAACCACTCTCCATATCACGTTCTTGCGCTAGTTCATGCGATACTTCTACAAACACTTCTGGTAATTTGTAATCCAACCCTTTTGATTTATCCGTCAAATTCCCCTCATGGAACTGTTCCAATAAACGCCCATTATTCAGCGTTAAATTATATTCTTCTGGGAAAGTAATCGGCGCAATATACGGTAATGTCGAAAATTGCGCTTTGCCATCTGGGAAATTAAATCGCTCTTCATACAGTAACGGCATATCTTTTCCATCCGCACTCACTGGCCACACAAGGCTATTAAATCCTTGCATCCGGTCATAACGAACCCCTGCAAAAAAAGGTGCCAAGCTAGCAATTTCGTCCATAATCTCACTCGGATGGTCATAATTCCAGTCCGTTCTTCCACATGCTCTTGCCACTTCTTGAATAATCCACCAGTCTGGCTTAGAATCTCCAAGCGGCTCTAACACTTCATAAAGTCGTTGCACACGGCGCTCTGTATTAGTAAACGTCCCTTCTTTTTCAAGAGAAGGTGTTGCTGGGAAAACGACATCAGCGAACTGTGCTGTTTTTGATAAGAATACATCTTGAACAACAAAGAAATCCAGACTCGCAAGAATTTCTTGGACATGATTGGAATTAGAATCTACCCAAGCCATTTCCTCCCCAATCACATACATAGAATGGAGCGTTCCCGCTTCAATAGCATCAAGCATTTCATTATTTTTTAGACCAGGTTCTGGTGAAATCGACACACCGTAAGCTTCTTCAAAACGAGCGCGAACTTCATCATTACCAAGTGGCTGAATTCCTGGTAAAACATTCGGTAATGAGCCCATATCGCAAGCACCTTGTACATTATTATGTCCTCTAAGCGGATAAGCACCCGCTCCGTGTCTTCCAAAATTCCCCGTAACAAGAAGTAAATTCGCAATAGCTGACGATGTATGCGACCCTGCAATATTTTGAGTCACACCCATTCCCCAACAAACTGCTGTCCCGTCAGCTTCATGGATCATTTCCGCCACTAATTTCAACGTCTCTACTGACAGTCCTGTTTCTTTTTCCGCATATTCTAGTGTAAAAGGTTCTAAAAATGCTAGATAATCCGCCACATTACTAATACGGTTATTCATAAAGACTTCATCATGCCAGCCTTGATCAATCATATATTTCGCAACCGCCGTCAACCAAACAAAATCGGTTCCTTGTTTTGGATGAATGAATAAATCAGAACGCTCTGCCATTTCGTGTTTTCGTAAATCAGAAACAATTAACTTTTGACCATGTGTTTTTTGTGCACGTTTGATTCTGCTAGCAAGTACTGGGTGCCCATCGGCCGGAGATGCACCAACAATAATCACTAATCCCGCTGTTTCAATATCTTCTACAGTTCCTGAATCAGCGCCAATTCCGACCGTCCGCGTTAATCCATCTGAAGCAGGCGCCTGACAATAACGTGAACAATTATCAATATTATTCGTTTCAAAAACTTGTCGTGCCAATTTTTGCATCAAATAGTTCTCTTCATTCGTTGTTTTAGAGGAACTAATAAATCCAATGGAATCATTCCCGTATTTAGCTTGGATTTCACGCAGTTTAGTTGCAACTAGGTGAATGGCATCTTCCCAACTCGCCGGTACAAATTCATTTCCCTCACGAATAAGTGGTGTTGTAATCCGTTTCTCACTATTAACAAAATCCCAACCAAATTTCCCTTTTACACATGTGGCAAATTTATTCACAGGGCCTTCCCCAGTTGGCTCAACTTTCAAAATTTTACGATCCTTCGTCCATACTTCAAACGTACAGCCAACTCCGCAAAATGTACAAACTGTTTTCGTTTTCTTCGTCCGCGTTTCGCGCATTGCCGCTTCCATTTCAGACACAGCAAAAACGGTTTGATAGTTAGGCTCGACTTTCTTCACCAGGTCAATCATTGGTTCTAGCATATCTTCATCTAACCCAGTCATAAAGCCGGCTTGACCGAGCATCGATTTTTCCATTAATGCGTTACATGGGCATACTGTCGCACAAAGTCCACACGAAACACAAGAGGATAAATTCGCCGGGCGATCATCATCCCAAATAACTCTTGGCTGACTTCTTTCCCAATCAATCGAAAGAGTTTCATTTACTTGAACTTGTTGGCACGCCTCTACACAACGCCCGCAAAGAATGCATTGATCTGGGTCATAACGGTAAAACGGATGCGAAAAATCATTCAGATAGCCTTTTTCACGGTAAGGTCGTTCTTGTTTTTCTACACCTAATAGCTCCGTCGTATTATGTACTTTGCAATTACCATTATTATTATCACAAACCGTACAGTATAATAAATGATTCTCTAAAATCCGGTCCATCGCTTCTAATTGCGCATCTTTGGCCAGTTCAGAATTTGTCTTAATTTCCATTCCATCAGCTAGATTCGTGCTACATGCCCGTACAAGTTCTCCGTCCACCTCGCACATACACGTGTCACAAGATTGAATGGGTCCGATTTGTTCACTATAACAAATGTGCGGATGCTGTATTCCCTCTGCATTTAAATAGTCCAGTATTCGCGTTCCTTCCACCACATCCCGCGTTTCGCCATTAATTTGCACCGATACTTTTGCGCTCATCACATAACCTCCTATATAGAGAAAGCGTTTACAATTTTCGCTTATATTATAACAGTTCTTACATAAAAATCACAGTAAACGTTAGTTGATAATCGTTCTCAAGCAGTGCTATCATGCGATTTCCCTCACAAGGCATACTATATTTATTGACACTTATCCAACTTTTCTGTATTCTTTATAACAAAGCTATGACGAGAAAAGTAAGACATTCATTTTTTCAAAAAGAGAGTTCCCATCTACCGCTGAAAAGGAACAAAAAAAATGTCTAAAAATGGCCTCTGAGTTTTGTCGCTGAAAATAAGTAAGCTGCAACGGGTTTAGCGTCCGTTATCAAACGCTCTAAGTATTTTACATAAATGCTTATTTGAGGTTTTCAGTGTAAGCTGGAAATAAATTAAGGTGGTACCGCGTGAAATTTTCTCGCCCTTATTCCAATGTTTTTTTGGACAAGGGTGAGTTTTTATTTTGCTTTAAATTATTGAAAATGGAGGAATTTAATATGACAAAACAGCTATTAGTTTTACAATCCGATTTTGGTATTAGTGATGGTGCGGTCAGTGCAATGTACGGCGTGATTAATAGTGTTAGCATTGATTTACAAATATATGATTTAACGCACCAAATTCCTCAATTTAATATCTGGGAGGCATCATATCGTTTATTACAAACCGTTACTTATTGGCCTAAAAATACTATTTTTGTGTCTATTGTTGATCCTGGTGTTGGTTCGAAGCGACGTAGTGTAGCTGTTTTAACAGAGGATGGTCATTATATTATTACGCCAGATAACGGAACTTTAACGCATATTGCACATTATGGGACAATTAAAGAAGTTCGTCTTATTGATGAAGAAAAAAATCGCCTACCAAAGTCAGGTGCTTCTCATACATTTCATGGGCGCGATATTTTCGCCTATACAGCAGCTAGACTTGCAGCTGGTGTGATAAAATTTGACGATATCGGACCTAAAGCTGCCCCAGAATCCATTGTTTCTTTGAGTTTAAGCGATTCTTATATAGAAAATTCGCAAGCTTTTGGCACTATTGATATTATTGACCGTCCATTCGGCAATCTCTGGACAAATATTCGCCGAACCGATTTCCTGCAGCTAGACGCCAACTACGGTGATTCTATTGAAGTCCTAATCAAACACCACGACCGCGTAGTCTTTAAAAATTTTGTCACCTATAGTCGCTCATTCGCAGACTTGCGCATTGGTGAACCGCTCATCTATGTAAACTCGCTCGATAATCTTGGACTTGGTATTAATCAAGGTTCCTTTGTAGATGCTTATTCGGTAGGCACGGGTACCAGCTGGGAAGTCACTCTAAAAAAAGTATAAAAAAGCAGGGTCAAATATCTATATTGGATGTTTGACCCTGTTCGTATTTTATTTTGTATATTCTTTGACGATTGTTTCTTGTTTTTTATTTTTAAGGAATAAACTTAAAATCATCCCAATAGCCGCAAAAATAGCCGCAACCATAAACGCTGCTCGCATTCCGTCCAAGCTAGCATCTTGTGCTTTTTGCGCAAAACTAGCTGGATCCGTCGCCATAAGCGCTTTACCAGGCATATTGTCATTCGTTACATTCGTTAAAACTGTAATAAGAACCGCTGTCCCAATTGAACCAGCAATTTGTCGAATTGTATTATTTACTGCCGAACCATGGTTAATCAAGTGGTTAGGAAGTGCATTCATACCTGCAGTTGAAACTGGCATCATTGCCATCGAAATTCCAAAGAACCTCACTGCATAAAAGACAACAATATACCAAAGTGGCGTATCCATCGTTAAGAACATAAATGGAATTGTACCGATAGTTAAAATAGTAACACCAGTTATCGTTAACCATTTAGCTCCAATTTTATCAAAAATAATACCTGTAATTGGACTCATAATCCCCATAATTATCGCACCAGGAAGTAATAATAACCCTGATTGAAGTGCAGACTCCCCGCGAATTGTTTGAATATAAAGCGGCAATACAATTTCCGCTCCAATCATCGCCATTGTTACTATTGAACCAAGAATGACAGACAATGAAAATACAGGATATTTAAACACATGTAGTTCAAGCATTGGATTATCAATAACTAGTTGGCGCCAAACAAATAACGCAATAACAACCACACCAACAATTAACATTGTGATAACCGTTGCGTCCCCCCAACCATCATTACCAGCTGAACTAAATCCGTAAAGAAGCGATCCAAATCCAATGGAAGACATGACAATTGAAAGAAAATCAATTTTGGTATCCGTTAGCTTTACTACTTTTTTCATTCCAAAGAACGCTAAAATAATATCAATCACTGCAATTGGAATTAAAATGATAAATAATACACGCCAATCATACGAATCCACAATCCAACCAGACAAAGTTGGTCCAATTGCTGGAGCAAACGCAATAACGAGTCCCATCAGCCCCATTGCTGCCCCACGTTTTTCACGAGGGAAAATCAGCAAGAATATTGTTTGAAGTAAAGGCATCATAATCCCTGCACCAGCCGCTTGAACAATACGACCAGTAAGCAGTATCGGGAATGAACCCGCAACAGACGAAATAATTGTACCTATCGTAAATACAACCATCGCTGTAATAAATAATGTTTTCGAACTAATTTTTTCAATTAAAAGTGCTGTAATCGGAATCATAATCCCATTTGTCAGCAAGAAAGCTGTTGTTAACCATTGACCAGTTGCTGCTGTGATATGCAAATCATCCATAATCATTGGCAAAGCTGTTGCGAGTAACGTCTGATTCAAAATCGCTACAAATGCCCCAATAATCATTGTTACTACTAATAAACTTCTACTATACGATTTCCCATTAACATCAACGGGCCGTTCTACTGCTGTACTATTCAAAATTAATACCCCTTCCCATGTGGAAATTTCCAGATGAATAATAGAAGTATAATAAAAAAAGACCAACAAGTCAATAAAAAATGACTAGTTAGTCTAATTATTATAAAAGCCCGTTCACACAAGCTTCTAATTTATTTACTTCTTTAGTCAAACTCGCTGGCACATGTTGTTTTAGATATAAAAGCGTCCCTTGAACCATAAAATCTCTTGGTGCTTCATTATTATTAATTTCACCAACCAGCGCATTCATCGATTCCTTATATTGCCATTTATCCGAGTCAGCAATATCCGCACTATCAATTCCAATATTTAATTCCTCAAGCGCCTCTCGCAGTTTAGCCAGACGCTTCTTCCGTATCATCGTTTGGTCCGGCACCAAGTTTTCTGTATCAGCCTCCGTGAACACAATTTCTCTGCTCTCCAGAATGTCTTTAACAAGCGCATCTAATCTCCTCACAACATAAGGAATCGCTCGCTCAATCAATCCAGAATTAACATTTTTGCTCCCACTCGCAAAAACATACATCGCTGCCATACCACTTAGTAACATAGTGATATCATTAATATAAGGCTCTGTTTCCTTTCCATAAACATCTAACAATTGATTTTTAACCCATTCCATATTTTTAAGCCGCACATTCTGTAAAAATGCGTTAAAATCATCATCAATCATTGTCTGAGAAAAAGTAATATTTAAAATTTCCCCATTTTCCGTATAAAAATGAATAATAATTTTCAAGCATTCTGTAAAATTATCTTTCTTCGTCCCATCCAGCGCCATTGTATATTCCAAACGCTGATGTAACACAGAATACTCCTGCTTAAAAATCACAATCGCTAATTCCTCTTTTGAAGTAAAATAATTATAAAAAGTTCCCTTAGAAATTCCGGCTGCATCTACCATATCCTGCACAGAAGTTTTTAAGTAACCTTGCTTCTGAAACACTTCTTTAGCCGACTTAATAATCCGCTGTTTCTTCTCCTTCAAAAAAACACCCCATCCGTCCTATTATTATACCCCTAGTATAATTCATTTATACTTCCCATTCAAGCCTTCCCTAATAAATCCTTACACTATTTTTAAGCAAATAAAAAAGCCTCGCATTCTAGCGAAACATCCATTGTAATAGCATATTATATTAAGCCACTTGTCGGATTTGAACCGACGACCCCTTCCTTACCATGGAAGTGCTCTACCAACTGAGCTAAAGCGGCAGCAAAGCCTTTCAAATAAAAAAATGGCTCCACAGGCAGGACTCGAACCTGCGACCGATCGGTTAACAGCCGATTGCTCTACCAACTGAGCTACTGTGGAATAATAAATTGCCCGGCAGCGACCTACTCTCGCAGGGGGAAACCCCCAACTACCATTGGCGCAGAGAAGCTTAACTACCGTGTTCGGGATGGGAACGGGTGTGACCTTCTCGCCATAACTACCAGACAATATACAGTTGTTGAAAGATTGCTCTCTCAAAACTAGAGAAGAAAGGGTTCAGTTAGGTAACTTCGTTTCATTTTTTGGTTAAGTCCTCGATCGATTAGTATTTGTCCGCTCCATGTATCGCTACACTTCCACTCCAAACCTATCTACCTGATCATCTTTCAGGGATCTTACTTTCCGAAGAAATGGGAAATCTCATCTTGAGGGGGGCTTCACGCTTAGATGCTTTCAGCGTTTATCCCTGCCACACATAGCTACCCAGCGATGCTCCTGGCGGAACAACTGGTACACCAGCGGTGTGTCCATCCCGGTCCTCTCGTACTAAGGACAGCTCCTCTCAAATTTCCTGCGCCCGCGACGGATAGGGACCGAACTGTCTCACGACGTTCTGAACCCAGCTCGCGTGCCGCTTTAATGGGCGAACAGCCCAACCCTTGGGACCGACTACAGCCCCAGGATGCGACGAGCCGACATCGAGGTGCCAAACCTCCCCGTCGATGTGGACTCTTGGGGGAGATAAGCCTGTTATCCCCGGGGTAGCTTTTATCCGTTGAGCGATGGCCCTTCCATGCGGAACCACCGGATCACTAAGCCCGACTTTCGTCCCTGCTCGACTTGTCAGTCTCGCAGTCAAGCTCCCTTGTGCCTTTACACTCTGCGAATGATTTCCATCCATTCTGAGGGAACCTTTGGGCGCCTCCGTTACTCTTTAGGAGGCGACCGCCCCAGTCAAACTGCCCACCTGACACTGTCTCCCCACGCGCTAAGCGTGGCGGGTTAGAATGGTCATACAGCCAGGGTAGTATCCCACCATTGCCTCCTCGTATGCTAGCGCACACGTCTCTTCGGCTCCTACCTATCCTGTACAAGCGGTACAAACATTCCATATCAGGTTGCAGTAAAGCTCCACGGGGTCTTTCCGTCCTGTCGCGGGTAACCTGCATCTTCACAGGTACTATAATTTCACCGAGTCTCTCGTTGAGACAGTGCCCAGATCGTTGCGCCTTTCGTGCGGGTCGGAACTTACCCGACAAGGAATTTCGCTACCTTAGGACCGTTATAGTTACGGCCGCCGTTTACTGGGGCTTCAATTCGTACCTTCGCCGAAGCTAAGCACTCCTCTTAACCTTCCAGCACCGGGCAGGCGTCAGCCCCTATACGTCACCTTACGGTTTTGCAGAGACCTGTGTTTTTGCTAAACAGTCGCCTGGGCCTATTCACTGCGGCTCTCTCGGGCTTGCACCCTAATAGAGCACCCCTTCTCCCGAAGTTACGGGGTCATTTTGCCGAGTTCCTTAACGAGAGTTCTCTCGCTCACCTTAGGATTCTCTCCTCATCTACCTGTGTCGGTTTGCGGTACGGGCAGTACTACTCTTCCTAGAGGCTTTTCTTGACAGCGTGAAATCAGGAACTTCCGTACTTTATTTCCTTCCCCATCACAGCTCATGCTTCGCGAGAAGCGGATTTGCCTACTTCTCACACTCACTGCTTGGACGCACATTTCCATTCGTGCGATTCCCTATCCTTCTGTGTCACCCCATCGGTTAAACAATTAGCACTGGTACAGGAATCTCTACCTGTTGTCCATCGCCTACGCCTATCGGCCTCGGCTTAGGTCCCGACTAACCCTGAGCGGACGAGCCTTCCTCAGGAAACCTTAGATATTCGGTGGAAGGGATTCTCACCCTTCTTTCGCTACTCATACCGGCATTCTCACTTCTAAGCGCTCCACCAGTCCTTCCGGTCTGACTTCACCGCCCTTAGAACGCTCTCCTACCACGAACCTCCAAAGAGGTTCATCCACAGTTTCGGTAATATGTTTAGCCCCGGTACATTTTCGGCGCGGGGTCACTCGACCAGTGAGCTATTACGCACTCTTTCAATGGTGGCTGCTTCTAAGCCAACATCCTGGTTGTCTAAGCAACCCCACATCCTTTTCCACTTAACATATATTTGGGGACCTTAACTGGTGGTCTGGGCTGTTTCCCTTTCGACTACGGATCTTATCACTCGCAGTCTGACTCCCGAGTATAAGTACATGGCATTCGGAGTTTATCTGAATTCGGTAACCCGAGAAGGGCCCCTAGTCCAAACAGTGCTCTACCTCCATGACTCTTTACCTCGAGGCTAGCCCTAAAGCTATTTCGGAGAGAACCAGCTATCTCCAAGTTCGATTGGAATTTCTCCGCTACCCACACCTCATCCCCGCACTTTTCAACGTGCGTGGGTTCGGACCTCCAGTAAGTATTACCTTACCTTCATCCTGGACATGGGTAGATCACCTGGTTTCGGGTCTACGACTTGTTACTTATGCGCCCTATTCAGACTCGCTTTCGCTACGGCTCCGCTTTTTCCGCTTAACCTTGCAACAAATCGTAACTCGCCGGTTCATTCTACAAAAGGCACGCTATCACCCATTAACGGGCTCTAACTACTTGTAGGCACACGGTTTCAGGAACTGTTTCACTCCCCTTCCGGGGTGCTTTTCACCTTTCCCTCACGGTACTGGTTCACTATCGGTCACTAGGGAGTATTTAGCCTTGGGAGATGGTCCTCCCGGATTCCGACGGAATTTCACGTGTTCCGCCGTACTCAGGATCCACTCTGGAGGGAAAGCTATTTCAACTACCGGGCTGTTACCGTCTTTGGCGGGCCTTTCCAGACCGCTTCATTTATAACTTTCTTTTGTAACTCCGTATAGAGTGTCCTACAACCCCAAGAAGCAAGCTTCTTGGTTTGGGCTCTTTCCGTTTCGCTCGCCGCTACTCAGGAAATCGATTTTTCTTTCTCTTCCTCCAGGTACTTAGATGTTTCAGTTCCCTGGGTCTGCCTTCCTCACGCTATGTATTCACGTAAGGATACTATCCGACTAAAGATAGTGGGTTCCCCCATTCGGAAATCTCTGGATCAACGCTTACGTACAGCTCCCCAAAGCATATCGGTGTTAGTCCCGTCCTTCTTCGGCTCCTAGTGCCAAGGCATCCACCGTGCGCCCTTTCTAACTTAACCAATTTACTTCAACGAAGTAAAGGTTGTTTTTCTAATCGTCGGTATCAGCGATGATACTTCGAATTAGATGAAAGATTCACTTTCAGATGATTCTCGGTTACTTGTGTCATAAATAATTACTTATCTATGCTAACTTTACTAACTTTCTTATCTAGTTTTCAAAGAACAATTTTGGTGGAGCCTAGCGGGATCGAACCGCTGACCTCCTGCGTGCAAAGCAGGCGCTCTCCCAGCTGAGCTAAGGCCCCTTAAAAGGGATATAATATTTTGTTTTCTTTGTGTCAGAAAGAAAAAGTGGGCCTAAATGGACTCGAACCATCGACCTCACGCTTATCAGGCGTGCGCTCTAACCAGCTGAGCTATAGGCCCGTCAATAATGTAGTGGCACTATGCTCCAGAGCATGTAGCCTTGCGTACTTTATCTGACATAAAAGAGAGTAACCTCTCAAAACTGAACAAACAGAGAAGAACGAAAACACACAGGTTTCCTTTTCCTTAGAAAGGAGGTGATCCAGCCGCACCTTCCGATACGGCTACCTTGTTACGACTTCACCCCAATTATCTGTCCCACCTTCGGCGGCTGGCTCCATAAAGGTTACCCTACCGACTTCGGGTGTTACAAACTCTCGTGGTGTGACGGGCGGTGTGTACAAGGCCCGGGAACGTATTCACCGTGGCATGCTGATCCACGATTACTAGCGATTCCGGCTTCATGTAGGCGAGTTGCAGCCTACAATCCGAACTGAGAATGGTTTTATGGGATTGGCTCCACCTCGCGGCTTCGCGACCCTTTGTACCATCCATTGTAGCACGTGTGTAGCCCAGGTCATAAGGGGCATGATGATTTGACGTCATCCCCACCTTCCTCCGGCTTGCACCGGCAGTCACTTTAGAGTGCCCAACTAAATGCTGGCAACTAAAATTAAGGGTTGCGCTCGTTGCGGGACTTAACCCAACATCTCACGACACGAGCTGACGACAACCATGCACCACCTGTCACTTTGTCCCCGAAGGGAAAGCTCTGTCTCCAGAGTGGTCAAAGGATGTCAAGACCTGGTAAGGTTCTTCGCGTTGCTTCGAATTAAACCACATGCTCCACCGCTTGTGCGGGCCCCCGTCAATTCCTTTGAGTTTCAACCTTGCGGTCGTACTCCCCAGGCGGAGTGCTTAATGCGTTAGCTGCAGCACTAAGGGGCGGAAACCCCCTAACACTTAGCACTCATCGTTTACGGCGTGGACTACCAGGGTATCTAATCCTGTTTGCTCCCCACGCTTTCGCGCCTCAGCGTCAGTTACAGACCAGAGAGTCGCCTTCGCCACTGGTGTTCCTCCACATATCTACGCATTTCACCGCTACACGTGGAATTCCACTCTCCTCTTCTGCACTCCAGTCTTCCAGTTTCCAATGACCCTCCCCGGTTAAGCCGGGGGCTTTCACATCAGACTTAAAAGACCGCCTGCGCGCGCTTTACGCCCAATAAATCCGGACAACGCTTGCCACCTACGTATTACCGCGGCTGCTGGCACGTAGTTAGCCGTGGCTTTCTGGTTAGATACCGTCAAGGGACAAGCAGTTACTCTTATCCTTGTTCTTCTCTAACAACAGTACTTTACGATCCGAAAACCTTCTTCATACACGCGGCGTTGCTCCGTCAGACTTTCGTCCATTGCGGAAGATTCCCTACTGCTGCCTCCCGTAGGAGTCTGGGCCGTGTCTCAGTCCCAGTGTGGCCGATCACCCTCTCAGGTCGGCTATGCATCGTTGCCTTGGTAGGCCATTACCCTACCAACTAGCTAATGCACCGCGGGCCCATCTGTAAGCGATAGCCGAAACCATCTTTCAAAGCCGTGGCATGCGCCACCACTTATTATTCGGTATTAGCCCCGGTTTCCCGGAGTTATCCCCAACTTACAGGCAGGTTGCCCACGTGTTACTCACCCGTCCGCCACTAACTTTGGAAGAGCAAGCTCTTCCTCCGTTCGTTCGACTTGCATGTATTAGGCACGCCGCCAGCGTTCGTCCTGAGCCAGGATCAAACTCTCTTTAAAATATAAATTGAATTTGAATACTTATTCAACACCGTGAATAAGATTCCTTGCGTCAAATTGACTTCGCTAGCAATTAAATTACTAGTTTGTTTTTGTTGAAAACAGCTTTCTGTTTTCTGCCCTGCGATTACCAGTGAGACTTTACGTCTCATTGCTTTTCGTCTTCTTCTTTGTTCAGTTTTCAAAGGTCAGTTTCTTTTGCTGCTAAAGCGTTTGTCCGTATCAGCAACGTTTATAAATATACCAAGATTTTTGCCTTTCGTCAATACTTTTTATAAAGTTTTTATAATAAATATGGAATTATTTTCTCTGCAAGTGTTTTGAAAGCATTCGCAGCTGGGCTTGATGGGCTGTATATCGCTGCAGTATAGCCTTTTTCATTGAAATTTGGTTGTTCGATTGGTAACTGAATTAAAAGTTGTGTTTCTAGGTCAGCTGCTACTTTTTCTCCGCCGCCTTGGCCAAATATCTTTAACGTTTGCCCATCATCAAGAGTAAGGTAAGACATATTTTCAATAACACCTATAATATTATGGTTATTTTTAGTGGCCATGTAACCTGCGCGTGACGCAACTGATGCAGCAGCAAAATGTGGCGTTGTAACGATTAGTTCATTACATCTTGGAATTAGTGTATGGATATCTAAAGCAACATCACCCGTACCAGGCGGTAAATCGATAAGTAAATAATCTAAGTCTCCCCATCTTACTTCTTCTAAAAACATCTTTATCATCTTTCCGAGCATTGGACCACGCCAAATAACTGGTTCTCCAGATTCCACAAAAAAATCCATTGAAATCATTTGAATGCCATTTGTTTTGACTGGAATGATTTGGCCATTTTCTTTGCGCGGGGATTCTGTTGTACCGAGCAAAACCGGAATACTAAAACCATAGATATCAGCATCAAGTAATCCTACTTTCTTGCCTTGGTTTGCCAGTGCTATAGCTAGGTTTGCTGCGACTGTTGATTTACCGACGCCGCCCTTCCCGCTCGCTATCGCTAAAAATTTAGTCTTGCTGGTTTCTGATAAGATATTATCTCTTGCTTGAAAAATACGATCAATGACCGCTGCTGGAAGGTATTCAAGCTCTATATTTATCTCATTTACACCGAACTGAGTTAAAAGTTCTTCTATATTATGAACAAAATGGTCTGTTTCAATTGCTGGATCTGCCAAAGCGATTTTAATATTTGCTGTTTCTTCATGGACTTGTACTTCTAATATACCTTCTGTTTCTTCCAAACTCGCTTCTAAAACAGGATCTTGTAGCCGATATAATAATCTAGTAATTTGTTGTTCATTTAACATCTTTTTAAACCTCCAAAAATGAATGCGCTGACATATTGAATATTATAGCATGGCTACTTATTTTTTTCACATGTTAAAAATTCTTTTCTTTAGCGGCATCTATACAATAAAAAAGATTACAATTGAGAGTTTATATTTAAATAAAACGTACTAAAAACCTTCTTAAAAGAGATTTCACAAATTTTACACATTTTAAATTTCATTCTAAAAGCTATATATATCAATCAGTTTCGCCTTTTGTCTTGTTTTCGTCATAGAATTGTAACAGACTATTTCTTTTGTTTGTTGCTAATATAGTGGCAGATATAGTAAAAAGGAGTGCGTTCGATTTTGGAGAGAAAGTTTATAAAAACAGGGATTATCATGCTTATTGTAGCATTTTTAGTGGTTTCATTAAATGTTGGAGCAGAAACGGGAAATTCTAGGACTGCTCAAGTGGCGTTAAGCTCTTCGCAACAATCGTTTATTGACGAAATTTTACCAGCTGCCCAAGACGGATATCAAAATGGCAAACTCTTGACTAGCGTAACGCTTGCTCAAGCAATTTTGGAATCTAATTGGGGCGAAAGTGGTTTAAGTAAGAATTCTAATAACTTATTTGGAATTAAAGGTACATATGAAGGTAAGTCTGTTTCAATGGACACGATGGAAGCCTCTGGAGCGACAACTGCTAATTTCCGAGTTTATCCAAGTTGGAAAGAATCGATTGAAGATCATACAGATTTAATTACACAAAACGACCGTTATAAAGGCGCCGTTGGTGAAACTGATTACCGAAAATCTTTACAAGCTATAAAAGATGGTGGTTATGCTACTGATCCGGAGTATGTTTCAAAATTAGTAGCTATTATTGAACGTTATAATTTAGATCAATACGATATTGTTTATGACAAAATTGAGTCCCATCACAAAGTTGCCGCTATAGGAACCGTATCACCGAATAAAACACAAGAAACCATTTGGTCTGCGCCTTTTAACACTGCAAATTCGGAGGAAGTCGGGAAACTAGCTAGTTACTCGAATCGTAATTTAGAAGTTTCTTGGGAAGCTAAGACAGAAAAAGGTTTATGGTATTTCTTACGTGAAAATAATAAAGATATTGGTTGGGTAAATAGTAATGCCCTTAATCTAAGTTATCATCAGAAAAACGACGAAAACATAAATGCAACTAAATATGTAGATGATATGGGTGCGCATATTTACCGTTTACCTAGTCCTGAAAAGCAATTTGATAATGGTACAATTGCACAATATGACAAGAAAACACTTCATGCTGATAAAAAAATCACTCGTGATGGATACGCTTGGTTCCGTCTTTCTGAAAGTAATGAAGTAATCGGTTGGGTTCGCGCAGATAAATTGAATGATCGTTTATATGACCGTATTACTGAACAAACCACGTATAATGGCTATGCGACAGTAAATAAAGCAGCGACTGATAATGTTTGGAGTGCCCCTTTTAACACTAAGAATTCGAATAAAATAGCACCTCTTACTGATTATAATGCAGCGAAACTAGAGCTTGTATCGCGCGCTAAAGTTGCTAACACCATATGGTACGAGTTTAAACTAGATGGCAAACTAATTGGTTGGACTAGTGAAAAGGATTTAAACATTATCTATACTCCTGAAAACGAAAAACCAACAACTCAAGTCGCTTACGTAAAAAATCCAACAGCAATGCTTTATAATAAACCCGTAGAAACAACAAGCACTCAAACAAAAGAAATCGGTTTTTATTATGGTAAGTTACTAGCTGTTGATAAAGAAGCTACTATTCAAGCTGAAAAATGGGTTCATATTAAAGATAGTAATAACTCACTTGGCTGGATTAAAGCAGAAGACATTCAACGTTAATTTTAAAAAGAGGGCCCAGATAATTTCTGACCCTCTTTTTTTATATATTTTCAATTAGATATTCATTTTGCGGCTAGCCATCCATTTAATCATTTCTGGATCCGAATGAGAGAAGAATTGACTCTCCCCTTGATTTAAAGTAGCAATTTCAGCCTTATCTTCTTCGTTTAATTCAAAATCAAATATATTTAAATTTTGAGCCATTCGTTCTGGTTTTACAGATTTAGCTAACACAATAATATCTTGTTCCACTAACCAGCGTAAAATCACTTGTGCTGCTGATTTTTCGTATTTCATGCCAATTTTTGTTAAAACAGGGTTGTTAAAAATATCATTCTTTCCTTCCGCGAACGGGGCCCACGCTTCGACAGCAACGCCTTCTTTGTGTAGCACCTCAATATTTTTCGATTGTTGTTGGAAAGGATTAATTTCAATTTGATTAACTTGAGGCGTTACATCGTTGAAGGCAGCTAAATCAATCACTCGATCCACACCAAAATTTGATACACCAATAGCTTTAATTTTCCCTTGGGCTTGTAGTTCTTCCATTGCCATCCAAGCCCCGTAAACATCATTATATGGCTGATGAATTAATAGTAAATCGACATATTCCAATCCCAAACGTTTCAATGACTGATCAAATGAGCTCATGACGCCTTTATAACTCACATTCTCTACCCAGATTTTTGTAGTAATAAAAAGTTCTTTTCGGTCCACACCAGAAGCCGCTATCCCGCGCCCGACCGCTTCTTCGTTCATATAACTTTGCGCAGTATCAATATGACGATATCCTGCAGTAATCGCATCTTTCACTGCTTGTTCCGCTTCAACTGCATCCGTAATTTGATATGTTCCAAAGCCGAGAATAGGTACTTCTACACCATTATTTAATTTCACTGTTTTCATTTGAAAATCCTCCTATTATATTCAAAATTTGTTTCGTTCCCACAATTTTTCTACATTCTCTGCTGTTAGTTCACCTGTTTTAAATTTTGCAATGTGACTATCGTATGAGTCGATTTTATATACAAGTAAATTCCTCACGCGTTTCATCTCTGCTAGCTTTTCGTCTAATTCTTTGAGTTGGTCAATTAAAACCTGCTTTTGCGCCGCTTCGACATCTTGGGTTTCTCTCAGTTGGGCAAGCGTAGCAAACTCAATTAACGATTCCACGGATAATCCAGCATTTCGCAAATTCTTCACGAGATAAACCCAATTCAAATCGCTCGTTTTATAGTCCCGATAACCACTTTCATTGCGATGAACTGGCGGAATCACGCCCACTCGCTCATAATAACGCAACGTATCAACCGTAAGATCAAACATATCGGCCGCTTGTTTGATATTCATCCTCCATCACCTCGTTTCGTCCTTTACATATAGAATTATAAACCCTGGAGTTCACACCAAGGCAAGAATTTATGCATATTTTTTGAGGGAAATAAAAAACTCTCTGCAAATGAGAGAGTTTAGTTGTCTAGTAAAATGATTTTTTGAACATATTCCGGATCTATTTGGGCAGGAGAAGTTTCTAGGATTTCGAACTCTTTAGTTAAAATGACTTTTACATTATCATTTTCATGTAGATCGGTTAGTTTTATTTTGTTTCCAGCCTCGTCGTAGTATTTATATTCAATTTTGAAGCGGATGTTAATAGGTGGATTGTCCTTTTCGTTTTTTTCCTTGAAATTTTTAATTAGAACGGAGCTTTCTCCTACTTCGGCTATTGTACCTGTTGCTTCCGTTGTATCTATTTGGGTTTGTTGTTCGGCAGTTGAACATGCCACGAGGAGGAGCATTATCGTGCAAAAAATAAAAATGATGGATGTTTTTTTCATGGTGGTGTCTCCTTTTTATTTTAGGTTGGTATAGTTGAAATTCTTGTTTTTAATGATTAATAGTTCTCTATCTCTTAAGATTAGATTTTCAACTTTTAAATCTTCCATAGCTCTTTCTGTTTTGTTGGTTAAAGTTTAGTCTTCTTCACTTTTCCATGCAGTAAATAGTTCTAGTGTATCACTTTTTTTACTAGCATTTATGATGTAATTGTATAATATTTTTAAGCTTTTAAGTTCATATACATCTCCAATATACTCATCCATTAAAGCTAGTTCCCCTTCACTTATAGCAGCCTAGTATTTACAAGTTGAACTAAAATGTCTAGAAAATGAAAATATTTCTTTTGTGTCCTAATCAATATTATTTTCAAAGTTTAAACTTAAAAAATCTAAATCATTTTGATATACACGAAAAAGCTTACTCACTATCGTTTTTCTCAAGAAAGACATTACAGTATGCTAGTGTTATCTTGCCTATAGTTGGTTTTACTCACCTTATACTTATATAGTTATATTTTAATATCTAAAAAAATTTGGTAAAATTGACTCTTTTTTATTGCTAATTAAACTATCATTCAAAATAACATAGCAAGTTAAAATAAGGCTTTGTCCGTTATCAACTTTTCATTAAGTAGCGCTGTTTCGGAGCTTTTTTTGTGCAGATTTTTTAACTTTTTAACTCAAAAAATGCTATGGCATCATATACTATCAAACTAATTTAAATTCCATTCATCTCTTTATCTAATTATTATGAACCTTTGATTATTATAGCATATCTTGTTAATTTTGTTATAATAATCACAATGCACTTTTATACTAATGTTTTTCTAGGAATCATCTTTGTGGATGGTTCCTTTTTATTTGTATCTAATTGAACCTAACTCGTAAACGTACCCGAACAAAAAAGCATTTCCCTCCAAAAAGGGAAATGCCTTGAAATGATGATAATTAACGTTTTGAGAACTGAGGTGCACGACGCGCGCCTTTAAGTCCTGGTTTTTTACGTTCTTTCATACGTGAATCACGAGTAAGTAGGCCAGCAGATTTAAGTGCTGGGCGGTACTCAGGAGCCACTTGTAATAGTGCACGAGCTACACCATGACGGATAGCACCGGCTTGACCAGTGTAACCACCACCGCGAACGTTTACTAGTACATCATAGTTACCTAAAGTTTCTGTAGCTACTAAAGGTTGTTTGATAACTTCACGAAGAGCTGCAAATGGGATGTAATCTTCCCAGTCTCTATTGTTAATAACGATTTTGCCGTCGCCTGGTACTAAACGTACGCGAGCTACAGAGCTTTTACGACGACCAGTTCCGTAATATTGTACTTGAGCCACTTAGTATTCCTCCTTTATTAATTAACCGCGTAATTCGTATACTTCTGGTTGTTGAGCTGCATGTTCGTGCTCAGATCCACCATATACGTGTAATTTTTTGAATAATTGACGTCCAAGAGAATTTTTTGGAAGCATACCTTTGATAGATAGTTCTAATAATTTCTCAGGATTGTTTGTACGCATTTCGCCTGCAGTACGAGATTTCAAACCGCCTGGATATTGAGAGTGACGGTAGTAAATTTTGTCAGTAGCTTTTTTACCAGTAAGACCAATCTTACCAGCGTTGATGATGATTACAAAGTCTCCAGTGTCGATATGTGGAGTAAATTGTGGTTTGTTTTTTCCGCGAAGAATTGAAGCAACTTCACTGGATAAACGTCCTAAAGAAACACCAGTAGCGTCGATAACGTACCATTTACGTTCTACTTCGCCGGGTTTCGCCATATAAGTTGTACGCATGAATTACCCTCCTAAATAAATTGAAACAAATTAGCTCCCGAAAACTGTTCCTAATTCCCGAAATGCTATTCTATATTTTTATTGTTTAAACACAACAACCTTCCGGGGCTTATTGTGGGGCAAACAATACCATAGTCCATAATACAGTTTTTAGAGTAAAAAGTCAATGCGTTATACAAAAAAACATCCAATTTTTATTCATAGTCAACTCGCCATAAATACAACCCTTGTGGTGGGGCAGTTTTGCTAATGAGTTTTTGACGATCACGTGCTAACAAAGCTTCGGTAATATCCTCCGAGGAAATCCGCCCTTGACCCGCATCAAGCAACGTTCCAGTCAAAATTCGCACCATGTTGTATAAGAATCCATTCCCTTGAAAAGCAATCACCAAAGTTTCTTCATCTTCTTCATAAAAATCGATACTATAAAGCGTCCGTACTTTGGAATCACGCTCTGTCCTCGCCGAACAAAAACTAGTAAAATCATGTTCGCCAATTAAGCATTCACTTGCTAACTTCATTTTTGCAATATCTAATTCATATGGATAATGGAGTGCAAAGTTACGACTAAAAGGGTCGAAAATCTTTGTTCGTTTTACAATATAACGGTATTCTTTTCCAACTGTGCCAAATCTAGCGTGGAAATCAGCTGGCGCCTCGTCAACCGTTAAAAAACTAATATCAAATGGTGTCATGACTTGCAAGGCCTTTTGAAATTTATCTGCTGTAATATCCAAATCTGAATCAAAATGAATTACCTGACCCTTTGCATGAACACCAGTGTCTGTTCTTCCCGATGCTGTAATACGAACATTCTTACCTTTATGCATTTTTTTAAGCGCTTTTTCAATTTCTGCTTGGACGGTGCGAGCATTTGGTTGTATTTGATAACCATAAAACCCGCTGCCATCATACGAAATTATCGCTTTATATCTTGTCATCCAGTTCAACTCCGCAACCAAAATAATAATCCACTTAACACTACCAAAGAAATAAGTAACAAGGTATCCATAAATTTCCAGCGTAGTAAACGAAATCTCGTTCTTCCTTTACCACCGCGATAACCACGTGCTTCCATCGCAATCGCCAAGTCTTCCGCACGCTTAAATGCACTAATAAAAAGTGGGACAAGTAACGGAATAATCGCTTTGATTCGATCACTCCATTTCCCACTCGTGAATTCTACCCCACGAGCTTTTTGCGCTTTTAAAATTTTCTCCGTTTCATCCATCAATGTTGGAATAAATCGCAAAGAAATACTAAGCATTAAAGCAAGTTCATGTACTGGTAAATGCACTAATCGAAAAGGAGCTAAAATTTTCTCCAGTCCATCTGTTAGTTCAATTGGGCTTGTCGTTAATGTTAAAAGTGTTGTCATAAAAATAATCAGAACAAAACGGCAAAACATCATCGCACCATTCGCCAGTCCAAGTGTCGTTATTTGTAACAACCCTAAATCAACTAAAACTGTTCCGCCTTTTGTAAAAAAGACTTGCAATAAAAGCGTGATTAAAATAAGCCAAAAAATGGGTTGTAATCCTTTAATAAAAAATAAAAATGGCACTTTCGAAGTTAGGACTAAATACAAAACATACATAAACATGAGCACATACGTCAACCAGTTATTTGCTAAAAACACAATCGCTATAAATGCCATCACAGCGGTAATTTTCGCACGTGGATCAATTCGATGTAACCAAGAGTTCCCCGGGATATATCGCCCGAGAATCATTTTATCCATCATAATTAAGCCCCGCCCTTCGCTAAATAAGGCGCCATTTCCGTTATTAATTCAGCAATAGTTAAACATGTTTTCGTTAATTTAACATTAAACTTACGCTCAAAAAGCCCTTGAAATCTCACCACATCAGGTACAGACAAGCCAAGATCAACCAGTGCATCTGGCTTCGCAAAAATTTCACGCGGCGAACCTATTTGGAGAACCGTCCCGGCTTTCATCAAAACAATCTTTTCCGCATAACGAGCGGCATCTTCCATACTATGTGTAACAAGCACTGTCGTTAGTCCTTTTTCTTTATGCAAATTATAGAACATTTCCATAATCTCTTCTCGGCCATGAGGATCTAGTCCCGCTGTAGGCTCATCTAATACAAGTACTTCTGGATCCATCGCTAAAACACCTGCAATCGCTACACGGCGCATTTGCCCGCCGGAAAGTTCGAACGGCGAACGTGACAAAATTTCTTCTGTCAATCCAACTTCATAAATTACTTTTTTAGCTCGAAGTTTTGCATCTTCTTCTGAAACTCCAAAGTTCATTGGTCCAAAGCAAATATCCTTCTCAACCGTTTCTTCAAAAAGTTGTGCTTCTGGAAATTGAAATACAATCCCGACTTTTTTACGTAAATCACGAAGTTTCTTTTGTTTAACGCCAGCAACAATTTCTCTCTCTCCGACCGTTATTTTACCTTCTGTAGGCATTAACAGCGCATTAAGATGTTGCAGTAAGGTCGATTTCCCAGAACCTGTATGTCCAATAATTGCAGAATAGCTACCAGAATCAAAGGAAACATTTACATCAAGTAATGCTCGCTTTTCAAAAGGGCTATTTTTTTGATAACAATAACCTAGTTGTTCGAGTTTAATTTCCATAATTGATCTAGTAATGCTCCTTCCGATAGCACGGTACTCTCTGTTTCAAAGCCACCTGCAACTAGTTTTTCTTGTAATTCAATAATAAATGGCACACCTAGGCCGATTTCTCGCATCGCATCTGCTTGCTGGAAAATTTCTTGCGGCGTACCCTCACTATGGATTTCTCCATTATTCATAACAATAACCCGGTCCGCAAAAAGCACTTCATCTAAATCATGCGTAATTGAGATAACGGTAATATCTTCTTGTTCACGCATAATCCGAATTGTTTCCATTACTTCGGCGCGTCCTCTCGGGTCAAGCATGGAAGTTGCTTCGTCCAAAATAATCACATCTGGCTGAAGTGCTAAAACCCCTGCAATCGCGACACGTTGTTTTTGTCCACCAGAAAGTCTAGCAGGTTCATGTAGCGCGTAACTTTGCATTCCTACTTCATTTAAAGCTGACTCTACTCGCTTCACCATCGTATCATGCGGAACACCATGATTCTCCAGACCAAACGCGACATCATCTTGGACAGTAGCTCCAACAAATTGGTTATCCGGATTTTGAAAAACCATTCCAACTTGCCGTCTAATTTCCCATATATTTTTTTCGGACAAAACAAAATGCCCGATTTTAATTAAACCCTCTTCCGGAAAAAGTAAGCCATTGAGTAATTTGGCAATAGTTGATTTACCTGAGCCATTATGTCCAACAAGCGCGACCCATTCCCCTTTTTCAGCAGAAATAGATACATCTTTCACTGCATATTTTTCCGCATCCTCATATTTATAAAAAACGTGTTCTAATCTCACAAAACTTTCTGCCACGCTAAACACCTCACTTTTTGACCATTCATTGTTTATTATAGTATAAACATCCATCCGGCGCAAAATTTCCTTTTTGTTGGTTTTGCTTTTTAGCTATGGGGAATTATAGTATCGTTAAGGAAGTGATAGCTATGTTGGCAGATTTTATTTTACGCCTTGTTGTTGCTGGTATCCTCGGAGCAGTTATTGGGCTTGACCGAGAAATCAGGGCTAAAGAAGCTGGATTTCGGACACATTTTCTTGTTTCTCTTGGTAGTGCTTTGATTATGATTGTATCTCAATATGGTTTTTCTCAAAACGCCACCATGCAAACTGTATCGTTCGACCCGAGCCGTGTCGCTGCCCAAGTGGTAAGTGGTATAGGTTTTATTGGTGCTGGTACAATTATTATTCAAAAGAAGTTTGTTCGTGGACTTACAACAGCTGCTGGTCTTTGGGCTACAGCAGGAATCGGTCTTGCAGTTGGAGCTGGGATGTACTCGGTCAGTATTGCGGCCACGTTACTCACATTAATTGGTTTGGAATTTCTTAGTATCGTTTTCAAATCGATTTCCCTTCATACAACTTCATTAACTTATTCCACTGACAATCAAGAAAATTTAGTGAAAATCACCGACAAAATCCAGCAAAATAAACAACAAATTATTTCATACACTAGTGAAAAAGAATTGGTCGGAAATAGTCTATTTATACGAGTTAATATTGTAGTAAAAACCAAGAATAAGAACGATCAATACGAACTATTTCACTTTATCCAAACACTACCAGATATAACCGTCGAAAAAATGGAATAAAATGCTACTTTTTCGCTATTTTAAGCCAAATTGTTCACAGAATATCCATTTACTTACATCTTCCCATTTTGCTATAATTCACCCGTCAGCATAAACTGAACAGAAAGAAGGGATGAGATGAAAAAATTTGTAACCTCAGATCGTTCGATTCATAAGATGGATGAATCAACAGAACCTGTGATTACAGTGAAAGACGGCTCCGTTGTGACAATAAAAATAAAAGATCACTTCAACGGCCAAATCAACGAAGAACAGCTTCATTACGGGGAAATAGATTGGAAGCAGTTTTCACCAACCACTGGCCCAATATATGTAGATGGTGCACGGCCAGGAGATTTACTCGCAATAACGATTGAAAAAATCAAACTCACAAGCAAAGACGTCCTCTTATTAAATGGTCCAAACATCGGCATAACCGGTGAATTGTTGCCAAACAACTGCATCAGACGTTATAAAATCGAACGAAATAAAATTATTTACTCCGAAGAAATCCACATACGTTTGCGAAAAACAATTGGTTTACTAAAAACAGAATCTAATAAGCAAACCACCCCATTTCATATGTCTACTAAATACGGAGGCGCACTTGACTCTTCAGACATCACAGAAGGAGCAACCATATTTTTGCCAGTAGAAAAATACGGGGCAATGCTTCATATTGGTGATGTAAGAGCAACAACAGGATTTGGAAAAATCACTTCAACTAGTGCAGAAGCTCCAGCAGAAGTAACATTACGCCTGCAAGTATTAAAAAACAAGACAGCTCCCACACCTACGATAATTCATAAAAACAATTTGATTTGCCTCGCCTCAGATCTTACTATAGAAAACTCAACAAAAAAAGCTCTACAAAATATGTTAACACTACTCACTGAATCAGATAAAATAACATTGGAAGATGCGATATTTTTGTTGTCTTTACAAGCCGATTTCGAAGTTTGCCAATTAAGTAAAGCAAACATAAATACGAGTATAAAGTTATCTTTAGACTGCTTTCCAGAAATGCCATTTCTATAAAAAGAAGCCAGATTGCACTTTGATGCAATCTGGCTTTTTTATACTAATTCAAACAAACTACCTTGATATTCTTTTTCTAGAAAGCACGCCATATTCTTTGCTTCTTTCTCAACAAGTAGTTGATTTTTCTTTGTCATTTTTTTAGTAAGGTAAAATGTGAAAATGACTTTGTTTCCAGTTATTTTATATCGCCATGTGCCACAAAATAATCCGCCAACAATTAATACCGCTTCAATTTGTCCAGCCGGCCGCCAAATAAGACTAACTTCTTTTTCATTCGCCAACCAATCCTTCTTCCCATAAGACACAAAAAGCGGATCAAACTTACCTAATAAAAGTGGTTTTGGTTGTTGTATGTTAGTTTGAATTTCTGTTTTGCTATAGTAAATTTGACCATCTTCCCCTAGATAACTAAAATAATTCACTAAAATTTTATCTAATATGCTTTGAAATTCAAATTTCCGAAGACCAGTCCAATGCTTGAAATCATTTATTGTAGCTGGACCATAAGCACTAAAATATCTTTCAATCATAGTTTCAAGCCCTGTCTTATCCTGGTTAATTCCCCAGTCGCCTTGTTTATCGCTATTTATCCATTTTCTATGTGTATAAAATCTTGTTTTCGGGGATTCTGGCACACAAAAAAGAGTCCCATCTAAAGAACCTTGGATAAAAACTCCACCCCAAGTCATAAGCTCTTTTGCATGTTTTCCAAATAATTCCTTAAATGCTTCTTTAGGAATTTTCTTATCACTCAATAAAAGTTGCTCCATCTCATTAAGTAAATCGTCTAAATCGTGCCCTAGAGAGTCTGTATGCTTCCTTAACCAATTATTCTTGTCTGCGTATACATCATGAATAAAAAACCAATCAGCGGGCGCATACATATGCACAGTCATGCGCTGTCCCCATATTTTAATTAAATCATTTTGATCATAGCTTATTTGGAGTTCTTTCTTCGTCAAATCAAGTACCCGGTTAAACAAACTTATTTCACCAAATTGTTGATACTGCGACTGAATGCCAAATAACGCACGAGAAGCATCGGGTGCGCTAGGAAATTTTTCTTGTAATAAGCCTGAATTATGTAATCTATTTAGAGCAACTTGTGACTTATCAACCGATTGCATACCTCATTCCTCCCTAGAAGAGCCTTTGGGATTTACTATAAATGCTATCGAAATAAATAACAAGTAAAAATGAAGCTTTTTAAATTTGACCTGCTAACGATTTTTACCGAAAAACAGGTCAAACAAAAAAAGCCTGCCTCCTAGTCTACGGTTAAATAGACTAGGAAACACAGAGCTAGACAAGGAAACACGAAGTCTCCATATCATGACACTCCACTTGCTTTAAACGTTTTATTATTAAACTAATTCAATAATAACCATTGGTGCGCCGTCACCGCGACGTGGACCTTTTTTCAAGATACGAGTGTAACCACCTTGACGTTCCGCGTAACGTGGAGCAACATCATCAAATAGTTTTTGTAGAGCATATACAGGACGGTTTTTCTTCACAGTAGAACCATCTTTACCTTTAGCATCTACTTGTACTACTTCTACAACTTCATGACGAACAAAAGCAGCTGCTTGACGACGAGCGTGCAAGTCTCCTTTTTTCCCAGAAGTGATTAGTTTTTCAACAACTTTACGAATCTCTTTAGCGCGAGCTTCTGTTGTTTCAATACGTTCAAATACGATTAAATCCGTTGCAAGATCACGTAGTAATGCTTTACGTTGTGAGCTTGTACGACCTAATTTTCTGTAACCCATGGAATTGCCTCCTTTATCAGTTTTCGTTTCTTAGAGATAAGCCAAGGTCAGCCAGTTTTACTTTAACTTCCTCAAGCGATTTACGGCCCAAGTTACGGACTTTCATCATATCGTCTTCGGATTTATCAGCAAGTTCCTGTACTGTATTGATTCCAGCGCGTTTTAAACAATTATATGAACGAACAGACAAGTCTAATTCTTCAATAGTCATTTCAAGCACTTTCTCTTTATGGCTTTCTTCTTTTTCAATCATAATTTCAGCTTTTTGTGCTTCATCTGTTAAGTTAACGAAGATACTTAAATGCTCAGAAAGAATTTTAGCTCCAAGTGAAACTGCTTCTTCTGGGCTGATACTTCCGTCAGTTAACACATCAAACGTAAGCTTATCATAATTAGTTGATTGTCCAACACGTGTATTTTCCACTTGATAGTTCACACGGATAACCGGTGAAAAAATTGAATCGACTGGAAGTACACCAATTGGCATATTTTCGCGTTTATTTTGATCAGCAGGTGTGTAACCACGACCACGAGTCGCATTTAAACGCACATGAAATTTAGCATTATCACTTAATGTAGCAATGTGTAAGTCGGGATTTAAAATCTCAACGTCGCTGTCATAATTAATATCAGCAGCAGTCACTACACCAGGACCTTGCATATCGATTTCTAATGTTTTTTCTTCATCAGAATAGATTTTTAGTGCAAGTTTTTTAATATTTAAAATCATGGTTGTTACATCTTCTACTACACCTTCAATTACAGAAAACTCATGTAAAGCTCCATCAATTTGGATAGAGGTTACTGCTGCACCTGGAAGAGAAGATAATAGAATACGACGTAAGGAGTTACCCAAAGTTGTACCATATCCACGCTCAAGTGGCTCTACAACAAACTTTCCATACTTGGCATCATCGCTGATCTCAATCGTCTCGATTTTTGGCTTTTCAATTTCGATCATTCAAATTTACCCTCCTTCAAAACGTCTAGAATATCAGTCTTTATGTCAAACTCTCTGCCTTGATAGTTAAGACAGTAAAAATCTACTATTGGCAAAAGAAAACGACCACTTATACGCGACGACGTTTTGGAGGACGACATCCGTTATGTGGAACTGGAGTTACATCTTTAATAGCTGTTACTTCAAGACCAGCTGCTTGTAGTGCACGGATAGCCGCTTCACGACCTGAACCAGGACCTTTAACAGTTACTTCCAATGTTTTTAAACCATGTTCTTGTGCTGATTTTGCTGCACTTTCAGCTGCCATTTGTGCCGCGAAAGGAGTAGATTTACGAGAACCTTTAAATCCTAGAGAACCTGCACTTGACCAAGCTAAAGCATTACCATGTGTGTCAGTAATCATTACGATCGTATTATTAAATGTAGAACGAATGTGTGCAATACCAGATTCGATATTCTTTTTCACACGGCGTTTACGAGTATTTGTTTTACGAGCCATTCACTAACTACCTCCTTTACTATTATTTCTTTTTGCCTGCTACTGTTTTGGACGGGCCTTTACGAGTACGGGCATTATTTTTTGTATTTTGTCCGCGAACTGGAAGTCCACGACGGTGACGCATGCCACGGTAAGAACCGATTTCGATTAGACGTTTAATGTTTAAGTTTACTTCACGACGAAGGTCACCTTCAACTTTAATACGGTCTAAGATTTCACGGATTTTACCTAGCTCTTCTTCAGTTAAATCACGAGTACGAGTATCTTCAGAAACACCAGCTTCAGCAAGAACTTCGCTAGCTGTTTGTTTGCCGATACCATAAATGTAAGTCAGGGAAATAACAATACGTTTTTCACGTGGAACGTCCACACCTGCAATACGTGCCATTTACTTAAGCACCTCCTCTTATCCTTGTTTTTGTTTATGTTTTGGATTTTCACAAATTACCATTACTTTACCTTTACGACGAATAACTTTACATTTTTCGCACATAGGTTTCACTGATGGTCTTACTTTCATATAGATATACCTCCTTGTTTATTAGAGAAAATGTCTCTATAAACCGATAATTTCTAAGCTGGACAAGCCAGACCGGTATATAAATTCAATTTCGGAGTGCAAATTATTTAAAACGATAAGTAATTCTTCCGCGTGTCAGGTCGTATGGAGAAAGCTCTACTGTCACTTTATCTCCAGGTAAAATACGAATGTAATGCATGCGGATTTTACCAGAAACAGTTGCCAGTACTTTATGACCATTTTCGAGTTCAACATTGAACATCGCGTTTGGTAGAGTTTCTTGCACAACGCCTTCTACTTCAATAACATCTTCCTTTGCCATATGTTTGCTACCTCCTTCTTGTATTCTTGGATTTGTTCCTGATGCAGGCCTAATCCTTTCAGTGTAACTATTTCTCTTACATGAAAAAACGTAAAACATGCAAAAATGGATGCACTTCATAAAAGGCAACACAATTCGCCAGCTTTTCAGACAACCTGTAAAAGTGAAATCCGTAAAAACCAGAAGAACTGTCACTCGCAAAAGCATTGCGGCTGAACAGATCAGGGTAGAACATATACGTCATTCGGATGATCTTCAAACGGTTCTCTCGTTCATCATGATTTGCTTAGATGTCTTTAATTCCACTGCCAATTATCCATTATACTACAAATTAAACTAATTTGCACGCATTGATTTTGACCGTGTTTTCAGTACAGTTTACCCCTCAAAAAGAAGCAAGAATTTTTTCCACATCTACAAAAACATCATTAATATCTTGCTCACCGTTTATGCTATGAAGTTTACCTTTTTCAGAGTAAAAATCAAGAAGCGGCTTAGTCTGTTTCATGTTTACATTTAGTCGATTTTCAACAGTTTCTTTTTTGTCATCCTCGCGTTGGTAAAGTTCTCCACCATCTAAATCACATTTCCCAGCAACTTTCGGTGGGTTATAGATTTCATGGTAAGTTTTACCACAAGTCCGACAAATCCAGCGACCTGTTAAACGTTTCATTAAAACGTCTTTATCAACCTCGATGTTAATGACAGCATCAAGTTCCGTTCCTAAATCGCTTAGAATATTTTCAAGTTCAGCTGCTTGTTCCACAGTACGCGGAAAACCATCTAGCAAGAAACCATTCTTAGCATCATCTTCAGCCAAACGTTCACGAACGATACCATTTGTTACTTCATCAGGAACAAGATCACCATTATCCATAAAGGATTTAGCTTTCTTACCTAACTCTGTATTATTTTTCATAGCTGCTCGGAACATATCTCCAGTGGAAATATGAGGAATGTTGTATTTCTCAACAATCTGTTCCGCTTGTGTGCCTTTTCCGGCGCCGGGCAGTCCCATTAATACTAATTTCAACTGTTTCGCCCCTTATTACGCGCTAGCTCCTGCTAGGAATCCCTAACAAGAACTGCGTGTTATTTGATAAATCCCCGATAGTTCCTTTTTACAAGTTGTCCTTCGAGTTGTTTCGTAGTATCTAATGCTACCCCGATAACAATTAGTAGGCTTGTACCACCAACGGCAAGTGACTGCGGTAAACTAAACACAGTAGTACCGATAGTTGGAAGTATAGCAACCGCTGAAAGGAAAATCGCACCAACAAATGTTAATCGATAAAGTACCGATGTAAGATAAGCTTGTGTTTCCCGACCAGGACGTTTACTAGGAATATACCCACCTTGCTTTTTCAAGTTGTCTGCAACTTTCTCAGGGTTCACTTGAATGAAAGCATAGAAATAAGTGAAAGCAACAATTAGTGCAACATATAAAATCATACCAATTGGTTTTGTGTAATCAAACACGTCTTTCAATACTTTTACAACATTGTTACTTTGATCAAAGAAAGTAAGAATGGTTTGCGGTGTAATAATAAATGCACTTGCAAAGATAACTGGGATAACTCCGGCAGAGTTAAGTTTTAACGGCAAATGCGTTGCTTGCGCGCCCGATTGTTTTGCTCCTGCTACACGTTTAGAGTATTGAATTGGAATTTTACGAAGTGCTTGTTGGAAAAAGATAACAGCTACAACAATAGCCAGAATCGCAATCCCCACGCCCACTAAAGTCAAAATGCGTAAGAACAGTTGATCACCAGCGTTTTCAATTTGCGATACATATAATTGACGCACTCCATCAGGAATACGAGCAACAATACCAGCAAAGATAATGATAGAAACACCATTACCAACGCCTTTAACAGTGATTTGCTCACCTAACCACATTAAGAACATTGTACCAGTAGTTAATACGATAGCAATAATCACATATCTACCGATGGATGGCTCAATAACCAAACCAGCAGATGACATGCGGTTAAACCCATATGCCATACCGAATGCTTCGATTAAGCCAAGCCCAATAGTCATATATCTAGTAAGTTGATTGAGTTTTTTACGACCCATTTCCCCTTGCTTAGACCATTCAGTTAATTTAGGAACAACGTCCATTTGAAGTAACTGAACAATAATGGAAGATGTAATGTAAGGCATTACACCCATGGCAAAAATTGAGAAGTTTTTTAAAGCTCCACCATTAAATGTATTTAAGAACCCCAAAATACCGCCATCCATACTAGATTGTAAAGCTGCTGCGTTAACTCCCGGTACTGGCACAAATGTACCAATACGGAAAATAACTAGCATTGCTAATGTAAATAGTATTTTTTTACGGATGTCTGCTACTTTGAAGAAGTTAACTAACGTTTGAAACATTAGATCACCTCAGTTTTTCCGCCAGCCGCTTCAATTGCTTCTTTAGCTGCTGCAGAGAATTTGTTCGCTTTCACAGTAAGTTTTTTCTCGATATTTCCATCAGATAAAATCTTAATTCCGGATTTTTCATTACGAATAATTCCAGATTCGATTAAAAGTTCTGGTGTTACTTCTGTACCATCTTCAAAGCGGTTTAAAACATCTAAGTTCACGATAGCAAATTCTTTACGGTTGATATTTGTGAATCCACGTTTTGGAATACGACGGAAAAGTGGAAGTTGTCCACCTTCAAAGCCTAAACGTACGCCACCACCAGAACGAGCTTTTTGTCCTTTATGACCGCGTCCTGAAGTTTTGCCGTTACCAGAGCCTGTTCCACGACCAACACGATTACGTTCTTTACGAGAACCTTCTGAAGGCTTAAGTTCATGTAGTTTCATGTCAAGCACCTCCTCCTATTTAACAAATTCTATCAATTGCATAATATTATATTAAGCTTAAACTTCTTTGACGTCCACTAAATGACTTACTTTAGTGATCATCCCACGAATTGCAGGATTATCTTCTTTAACCACTACAGAATTTGTTTTACCAAGACCTAATGCTTGAACAGTTCTGCGTTGTGGTTGAGGGCGTCCGATTAAGCTACGTTTTAGAGTAATTTCTAACTTCGCCATAATGATAATTCCCTCCTTATCCTAACAATTCTTCTACTGTTTTGCCACGAAGTTTCGCAACATCTTCAGCGTTTTTAAGTTGTTTAATTCCGTCGATTGTAGCACGTACCATGTTAATTGGTGTATTAGATCCAAGCGATTTGGAAGATACATCAGCAACACCAGCAAGTTCTAGGACCGCACGAACGGGACCACCAGCAGTTACACCAGAACCGGCACTAGCAGGTTTAAGAAGAATTTCTCCGCCACCAAAATGTCCGACTACAGTGTGTGGAATAGTTGTGTCTACAGTTGGTACAAGCACCATGTTCTTTTTAGCATCCTCAACAGCTTTACGGATTGCATCTGGAACTTCTTGTGCTTTACCAGTACCGAAACCAACATGACCATTTTTGTCTCCAACAACAACAAGTGCTGTGAAACGGAAACGACGTCCACCTTTAACTACTTTAGCAACACGGTTGATTGTAACAACGCGTTCTTCTAAATCTAATTTGTTTCCATCAATTTGCTCAGGCATGTAATATGTCCCTCCTTCTTATTAAAATTCTAGTCCATTTTCGCGAGCTGCTTCAGCAAGAGCTTTTACGCGGCCATGATATAAGTATCCTCCACGGTCAAAAGTGACAGAAGTAATACCTTTTTCGGAAGCACGTTTAGCAACTAGTTCGCCAACTTTGCTTGCTGCATCAACTTTGGATTCAGCAGAACCGAAATCTTTATCTAAATTAGACGCACTTGCAAGTGTCACACCATTTACATCATCAATAATTTGAGCATAAATGTTTTTGTTTGAACGGAATACGTTTAAACGTGGACGACTTTCAGTTCCAGAAATCTTAGAACGAACACGAGCATGTCTTTTTTTACGTACTTTATTTTTGTCGATTTTGGTAATCACACGACTCACCTCTTCTCTCATTTGCCTAATTAAGCGGCATTATTTACCAGTTTTACCTTCTTTACGGCGTACATGTTCGCCTTCGTAACGAATACCTTTACCTTTATATGGCTCTGGTGGACGTACGGCACGAATGTTTGCAGCTAACTCGCCAACGTGTTCTTTGTTGTATCCTTTAACAATCACTTGAGTGTTTGCAGGAACTTCAATTTCTACGCCTTTAGGAGCAACAAACTCTACTGGATGAGAGTACCCTACGTTAAGAACAAGTTTATCTCCTTGTTTTTGCGCACGGTAACCAACACCGATAAGTTCAAGTTTCTTTTCATAACCCTCGGAAACTCCGACAACCATGTTATTAAGAATAGCACGAGTTGTACCATGAAGTGCACGGTGGTTTTTATTATCAGTCGGGCGAGAAACGTTAATTTCGTTGCCTTCAATATTAATAGTAATTTCTGGGTTGAACTCTTTTACAAGTTCACCTTTAGGACCTTTAACTGTTGCTGTTGATCCATTAAGTGTAACTGTTACACCTGCAGGAATCACAATAGTTTTTTTACCTATACGGGACATTTATTGCACCTCCTTATGGTTTACTTTTTCTTACCAAACGTATGCTAGTACTTCTCCGCCGACTTGTTTAGCACGGGCTTCTTTGTCGGTTAAAACACCTTGGGAAGTAGACACGATTGCGATACCTAGACCGTTAAGTACTTTAGGCACCTCAGTTGATTTTGCATATACACGTAAACCTGGTTTACTGATACGTTTCAAACCAGTGATTACACGTTCGCCAGTCGCACCATATTTTAAGAAAACACGGATTGTTCCAGCATTGTCATCTTCAATATACTCAACGTCACGGATAAAACCTTCACGCTTCAATATTTCAGCAATTTCTTTTTTGATTTTGGATGCAGGCAGTTCTAATTTATCATGTTTAACCATGTTCGCATTACGAATGCGAGTTAGAAAATCTGCAATTGGATCTGTCATCACCATGTATAATACCCTCCTTCCTTAAACTCTTTCTTACCAGCTTGCTTTTTTCACGCCGGGAATTTGACCTTTATAGGCAAGTTCACGGAAACAAATACGGCATAATTTAAATTTGCGAATAACGGAATGTGGACGACCACAACGTTCACAACGAGTATATGCTTGAACAGCGTATTTTGGTGTGCGTTTTTGCTTCGCGATCATTGATTTCTTAGCCACGTTTACGCCTCCCTACTAAAATTAATTTTGATTACTTTTGAAATGGCATCCCTAGTTGAGTAAGTAACTCATGAGATTCTTCATCACTTTTGGCAGTTGTAACGATTACTACGTCCATACCGCGTACTTTTGATACTTGATCGTAATCAATTTCAGGGAAAATAAGTTGCTCTCTAACACCCAACGTATAGTTACCACGACCATCGAAAGCTTTTTTCGATACGCCACGGAAATCACGTACACGTGGAAGTGAAACAGTAACTAATTTATCTAAGAAATCATACATGCGTTCACCACGCAAAGTTACTTTAGCACCGATTGGCATTCCTTCACGAAGACGGAAACCAGCGATAGAATTTTTTGCTTTTGTGATTACAGGTTTTTGACCAGTGATAAGAGCTAACTCCTCAACTGCACTGTCTAAAACTTTCGCATTTGCTGTAGCGTCACCAACACCAGTGTTGATTACGATTTTATCTATTTTTGGAACCTCCATTACGGAGTCATAATTGAATTTGCTCATTAAAGCAGGAACAATTTCCTTAAGATATTGATCTTTAAGGCGATTCATGTAATATTCCCTCCTTCCTACGACTATTATTTATCTATTACTTCACCGGATTTTTTTGCTACGCGTACTTTTTTATCACCTTTAACTTCGTAGCCTACACGAGTAGGTTCGCCAGTTTTAGGGTCAATTAGCATTACGTTTGAAACATGGATTGGTGCTTCAACATTCAAGATTCCGCCTTGCGGGTTGATGTTGGAAGGTTTTGTATGTTTTTTAACCATATTGATTCCTTCGATAAGTACGCGGTCCTTTTTCGGAAATGCTGCGAGCACTTTGCCGGATTTGCCTTTATCTTTACCAGTAATAACTTTTACTTTATCACCTTTTTTGACATGCATTGGTATAGCACCTCCTTGATTTCTTGGAACTTAATTTTTAAAGAACTTCTGGAGCTAAAGAAACGATCTTCATAAAGTTGTTTTCACGAAGTTCGCGAGCAACAGGTCCAAAAATACGTGTTCCACGAGGACTTTTATCGTCACGGATAATGACACATGCATTTTCATCAAACTTGATGTAAGAACCGTCTTGACGACGTGCTCCACTCTTAGTACGAACGATTACTGCTTTAACAACTTCACCTTTTTTGACAACGCCGCCTGGTGTTGCTTGTTTAACGGTACACACGACAACATCACCAATGTTAGCAGTTTTGCGTCCTGATCCACCTAGCACTTTAATAGTTAAAACTTCACGTGCGCCAGAGTTATCAGCCACTTTCATACGACTTTCTTGTTGAATCATTAGGACACCCTCCTTCCAGAATAACGGGTAGGAAAAATTGCACTTAGCAACTCTTCACAATCTATTTTTAACTTTTGATTTAGATAATTACTGCTTCTTCTACAACTTCTAATAAACGGAAATGTTTAGTTGCAGACAATGGACGAGTTTCGGAAATACGAACTACATCGCCAGTTTTTGCAATGTTATTTTCATCATGCGCTTTGAATTTTTTAGAATACTTCACGCGTTTACCGTACAAACCATGTTTCTTGTACGTTTCAACAACCACGGTAATTGTTTTATCCATTTTATCGGATACAACACGACCAGTATAAACTTTACGTTGGTTACGGTCAGCCATGTATTAAAACCTCCTTACGATTCTTTTTTAAGCAAGTTCTCTTTCTCGAACGATTGTTTTCATACGGGCAATTGCTTTACGAACCTCACGAATACGTGCGGTGTTTTCTAATTGACCAGTAGCTAATTGAAAGCGCAGGTTGAAGAGCTCTTCTTTCAAAGCTTTTTCTTGATCTTGGATTTCGGTAGTGGATAAATCACGGATATCATTAGCTTTCATTTGCTTCACCACCAATTTCTTCACGTTTAACGATCTTAGTTTTGACCGGCAGTTTATGTGCTGCTAGACGTAATGCTTCACGCGCTACATCTTCAGGAACACCTGCGATTTCAAACATAATTTTGCCGCGTTTGACTGGGCTTACCCAACCTTCCGGAGCACCTTTACCTTTACCCATCCGAACCCCGATTGGTTTAGAAGTGTAAGATTTATGAGGGAAAATTTTAATCCAAACTTTACCGCCACGTTTCATGTAACGAGTCATTGCGATACGAGCTGCTTCGATTTGACGGTTTGTAATCCAAGAAGCTTCAACTGCTTGAAGACCATATTCACCAAATGCAACTTCAGTTCCGCCTTTCGCGCGTCCACGCATGTTTCCGCGGAATTCACGACGGTATTTTACACGTTTAGGAACTAACATTATTATTTTCCTCCTTCCACATTGTTTTTCTTCGTAGGAAGGACTTCACCACGGTAGATCCAGACTTTAACGCCTAGTTTACCATAAGTTGTGTCAGCTTCTTCCCATGCGTAGTCGATATCGGCACGCAATGTATGAAGAGGTACTGTTCCTTCGCTATAGTGTTCAGCACGAGCGATATCCGCTCCGCCAAGACGACCAGATACTTGAGTTTTGATACCTTTTGCTCCAGCACGCATAGTACGTTGGATAGCTTGTTTTTGCGCACGACGGAAAGATACACGACCTTCCAATTGACGAGCGATATTTTCAGCAACCAATTTTGCGTCTAGGTCAGCACGTTTGATTTCTACGATGTTGATATGAACACGTTTTTGAGTAAGTTCGTTTAAGTTTTTGCGTAATGCTTCAACTTCAGAACCACCCTTACCGATAACCATACCAGGTTTAGCAGTATGAATAGTGATATTCACACGGTTAGCTGCACGTTCGATTTCTACACGAGAAACAGAAGCGTCAGATAGACGTTTTGCAACATAATCACGGATGCGTAAATCTTCATGTAAGAAGTCCGCATAATCTTTTTCCGCGTACCATTTGGAGTCCCAATCACGGATGACACCGATACGCATACCTATTGGATGTACTTTTTGACCCACGAATTATCCCTCCTTCACTTCAGATACCACAACTGTAATGTGGCTAGTACGTTTGTTGATTGCACTTGCACGACCTTGTGCACGTGGACGGAAACGTTTAAGTGTTGGACCTTCGTCAACAAATGCTTCCTCTACTACAAGGTTGTTAATGTCTAAATCATAGTTATGCTCTGCGTTAGCAATAGCGGATTTTAATACTTTTTCAATAATTGGGGAAGCTGATCTTGGAGTATACTTCAAGATTGCAATTGCTTCGCCAACTTGCTTGCCTCGAATTAAATCAATGACGATTCTAGCTTTGCGAGGAGCAATACGAACCGTTTTGGCAACGGCTTTTGCGCTTGTAACTTCACTTGCCATTAGGATATCCTCCTCTCAAATTAGCGTTTAGTTTTTTTATCGTCGCCCGCATGACCGCGGTACGTACGAGTTGGTGCGAATTCGCCCAGTTTGTGTCCTACCATATCTTCTTGAACATAAACAGGAACGTGTTTACGTCCATCATATACTGCGATTGTTTGTCCAACAAAAGTTGGGAAAATCGTGGAGCGACGAGACCAAGTTTTAATTACTTGTTTCTTTTCGCTTTCTGCTGCTGCTTCCACTTTCTTCATCAAGTGGTCATCAACAAAAGGTCCTTTTTTCAAACTACGACCCATGACGGAACCTCCCTTCGCATAGTCAGGAAGCTGAGAACACATGTCCTCGCTATCCTGCTACCAATTTTATTCAATCTATTAATCCGATTATTTTTTCTTACGACGACGTACGATAAATTTATCGGAGTTGTTGTTTTTCTTACGTGTTTTGTATCCAAGAGTTGGTTTACCCCATGGAGACATTGGCGATTTACGACCGATTGGAGCTTTACCTTCACCACCACCGTGTGGGTGATCGTTCGGGTTCATTACAGACCCACGAACAGTTGGGCGTTTACCCATCCAACGTGAACGACCTGCTTTACCAATGTTGATTAGTTCGTGTTGTTCGTTACCAACTTGACCAATTGTAGCGCGGCAAGTAGCAAGGATCATACGAACTTCACCAGAGTTTAAGCGGATTAATACGTATTTGCCTTCTTTACCAAGCACTTGAGCACTTGTTCCAGCTGAACGTACTAATTGTCCACCTTTACCAGGTTTCATTTCGATATTGTGGACAACAGTACCCACTGGAATATCTTTTAATTCTAGTGCATTACCGATTTTGATGTCGGCTTCTGCTCCTGAATAAATTGTTTGACCTACTTCAAGGCCTTTTGCTGCGATGATGTAGCGTTTTTCTCCATCAGCATAGTTGATTAGAGCGATATTAGCAGAACGGTTTGGATCGTACTCGATCGTTGCAACGCGTCCAGGAATACCATCTTTGTTACGTTTGAAATCAATCACGCGGTATTGGCGTTTATGGCCACCGCCGTGATGACGAACAGTTAACTTACCTTGGTTATTGCGTCCGGCTTTCTTTTTAAGAGGACGTAGTAAAGATTTTTCTGGAGTACTTGTAGTAATCTCAGCAAAATCAGAACTCGTCATATGCCGGCGCCCGTTAGTGGTAGGTTTATACTTTTTGATCGCCATTGTTTCCCCTCCTCGTTAGAATTATTTAAAGTTAATTGAATTATACTTCAAAGAATTGAATTTCTTTGCTGTCAGCTGTAACAGTAACAATCGCTTTACGACGTTTGTTAGTGTAACCTGCATAACGGCCCATACGTTTAAGTTTGCCTTTGTAATTCATTACGTTTACTTTAGCAACTTTTACGTCGAAAATTTCTTCAATTGCGTATTTTACTTGCGTTTTTGTTGCGCGAGTATCTACTTCAAATGTATATTTCTTATCGTCGAGAATGCTTGTAGATTCTTCAGTTACAACTGGGCGCTTAATGATGTCGCGTGCATCCATTATGCGAGCACCTCCTCTACTTTTTCGACAGCTGCTTTAGTGATAATTAACTTATCATGTTTAGCAACTTCTAGTACTGAGATACTTTCAGCTGGAATAACTGTAATGCCTTGTAAGTTGCGTGCAGATAATTCTACATTTTCACTTTCACCAGCAACTACGATTAGTGCCTTAGTATCTACAGAGATATTTTTAAGAAAAGTCGCAAATTCTTTTGTTTTAGGTGCATCGAAAGTTAAACCTTCAAGTACAACTAATTTTTCTTCATTTACTTTAGAAGAAAGAATCGATTTAATCGCTAAACGACGAACTTTCTTAGGTAATTTGTAAGCATATGAACGAGGTGTTGGGCCGAATACGACACCACCGCCGCGCCATTGTGGGGAACGGATTGAACCTTGACGGGCACGACCTGTACCTTTTTGACGCCATGGTTTACGTCCGCCACCACGTACTTCTGAACGATTTTTTACTTTGTGAGTCCCTTGACGTAGGGATGCACGTTGGCTCAAAATCACATCAACAACAACTTTTTCATTTGGTTCGATACCGAAAACAGTGTCGTTTAAAGTAATTTCGCCAGCGTTTGTTCCATCTTGTTTAAGTAAGCTTAATTTTGGCATTCGTTAGTCCTCCTTTCCAAATGATTATTTTGCTTTAGTAGCAGTTTTGATTTGAACTAATGCTTTTTTAGCGCCTGGAACGTTACCTTTTACTAAAAGAACGTTCTTTTCAACGTCTACTTTAACGATTTCTAGGTTTTGGATAGTGATTTGTTCTCCACCCATACGACCTGGAAGTAGTTTATTTTTGAAAACACGGTTAGGTGCTACTGGACCCATTGAACCTGGGCGACGATGGTAACGGGAACCGTGGGCCATAGGGCCGCGTGATTGTCCGTGGCGTTTAATAACACCTTGGAATCCTTTACCTTTCGATACGCCTGTCGCGTCGATGATGTCACCTTCTGCGAATACGTCTACTTTTACTTCTGCACCAATCTCATACTCGTCTAAGTTTACATCGCGGAATTCGCGAATGAAGCGCTTAGGAGTAGTATCGGCTTTTGCTACATGACCTTGTTCGGGTTTGTTTGACAATTTTGCTCTCTTATCTTCGAAACCGATTTGTACAGCTTCATAGCCGTCAGTTTCAACAGTTTTCTTTTGAAGTACCACGTTTTGTGCTGCTTCGATTACTGTTACTGGAATAAGTTCGCCGTTTTCAGTGAAAACTTGTGTCATCCCTACTTTTCTACCTAAGATTCCTTTGGTCATGAGTCACACCTCCTGTTAATTTAATTTATTATTATTATAGTTTGATTTCGATGTCCACACCGCTTGGCAAGTCTAAACGCATCAAGCTATCAACTGTTTGTGGTGTTGGATTAACGATGTCGATTAAACGTTTGTGTGTACGCATCTCGAATTGCTCACGAGAATCTTTATATTTGTGGACCGCACGCAAGACTGTGTAGATTGACTTCTCTGTTGGAAGTGGAATCGGACCAGATACGGAAGCACCTGAGCGTTTCGCTGTTTCTACAATCTTTTCTGCTGATTGATCCAAAATACGGTGATCATACGCTTTTAAACGAATACGAATTTTTTGTTTTGCCATTACTTTCCCTCCTTTTCGCCTATTTTTAAAATAGACATTCTCCGTGAAAATTACCTGAACATCCGCCATGGCAAAGCGGCCGGGTGTGTCAGCAACCTTTCACTTCATCACATGGGCATTCCCGGCAATACCGGGGTGCTCGTTGTCAAAAGGGCAGACCAATGCCTGTCCATTTGCACTTTATCTATTATACACGGGTTAGTGGTAGTAATCAACCGCTTTTTGAAAAAAGTTTTAAGTTATTTTCATAAGGAGTATTATATAGAAGATTCTTGATTTAATTCGAGTAATAAAACGCCTCATAGCGCCATTCCCTAATTGTTTATTAAAAGAAAAAAACATCCGTAAAAGTCGAATGTTTTTTAAGTGGTCCTCAGAAGTACAAGACCCGCTGTTAAAAGTATCATAACACCTGCCGCAACCAAATCACCTAGATGCCAGTGCAATATTCGAAAACGAGTCCGGCCTTCGCCACCTTGATAACCTCTCGCCTCCATCGCATCCGCCAATTCTTCCGCACGATTAAAGGAGCTGACAAACAAAGGAATAAATATTGGAACTACTACTTTCATTTGTTCAAATAAATTCCCTTCGCCAAAATCCACTCCACGGGCGCGCTGAGCTTTCATGATTTTGTCCGTTTCACCCATAAGCGTTGGAATAAATCGCAGCGCAACTGAAATCATGAGCGCAATATCATTCACAGGAACCTTTAGTACTGCAAAAGGGCGAAGAATATAAGCAATCGCATCTGTTAAATTCATTGGGGTAGTTGTGAGTGTAATAACTGTCGACATCATTATTATTAATACAAATCGCAAAAATACAAATACACCATTCAAAAGTCCAAAAGAAGAAATCGTAAATGGACCCCAATCAAAATAAATTGTTCCGCCACTTGCAAATAAAATCTGCATGACTACAGTAAATAAAATCAGCCAGATTAGAGGCTTCACACCTTTTATGAATACTTTTAATTTAATTCCGGTCATTTGGATAACCATTAAAGTGAAAACTACCATTAAAGCATAGGTCCACCAGTTGTTCGCTAAAAACAAAATACCAATATAGTAGAATCCCGCCAGTAATTTGGTCCGCGCATCAAGACCATGAATCAGGGACTCCCCTGGAACAAAACGGCCTAATATTAGCTTTTCTATCATTCAAAGAAGCCCCCTTTAACTCATACCATTTGTTGAATAATGACACTCACCGCCATTAGGATTGTGAGCGTTGCGTTAATCAATACAAAATTACGAATTCCAATAACAAATGTTTTCGACTTTACTTGTTCTTTATTAAATTTAACTAAATTACGATAAACTGGATAAATCGCCAGCAACGATAATAACATGACAGGATGCAAGAAATTCACTATTACTGATATGATTATCGCCAAAAATGAAGCATAATACAAACCATTAAATAATAAGACACCCATTTTTCTACCTATATAATAAGGAAGTGTGTATCGATGATTTCTAATATCTTCATCTAAATCACATAAATTATTTGCTAACATTATATTCGCTATCGTGAAAATACATGGTAAGGATACCACACCTATCCGAATGATTTCTATTAGGTTGAACTGAATCGTGACCATTTCCCCTTGCCAAAGCAAGTTCGCAATTCCAGCATCGTAAGCATTTACGTATACAGCTAAAAAGAAAATACCGAAACCCATTGTAACCCCAGAAAATATTTCTCCAAGTGGCATACGAGAAAGTGGCACTGGACCAAATGTGTACAAAATACCAATACAAAAACATACAAACCCAATCAAAAGCACGAGTAAATCTGTTCGAAAAACGAGCCAAACGCCTAAGCCAGTTGCGATAAAGAACATTAGAAAAATGGTTATAATAACCGTTCGCTCGCGAATTTGTTCTTGTCCAATAACATTACTTGTGGTTCGGTAATCATAGTCGTGATTATCCGTCGCTTTCCGATAATCCATGTAATTATTTATCGCTGTTGTTGTTAAATCAAAAATTAACATTGATCCAAAAAATATCAATGTATTTAGAGGCTTAAACATGTCATATTGATAAACAACGAATAACGTTCCCAACATAAACGGAAATACACTAGCTATCTTCGTTTGAATCTCGACCAACTTTAGGAATGATGGAATCGACATAATCCCTTTTTAGCCCCTCTCTATCTTTTTATGAGCAGACCTCTATAAGAAATCTGCTCACTTTCTTCTATTATAATAGTTTATTTTTTCAAAGTATCCATTTTGAAATCTTTGTCCGTTAACTCAAATTGACCTTTTAGCCCAGAAGTTTCGTAGACTTTTTTCTCTTTACTAATAAAGATAGCATCGACACCCTTGAATTGTTCGATATAATCCATACCGCCCTCAATTCCTTTAGAGAAAGTAGCTGTTGAAAGTCCGTCGCCATCAATCGATTTTTTAGATACTATAGAAACGCCTGCGATATCATTATCAAACGGATACCCTGTTTTTGGATCTAAAATATGGTGGTATGTTTTTCCATCAACTTCTAGGTAACGTTCATAAATCCCTGAAGTTACAATAGACATATTAGATTCAGGAAGTTTTCCAATAACACTTCCGCGCGGAGAAAACGGATCTTGTATTCCGACATTCCATTTATTTCCATTCGGATTATCCCCTTGAACGTAGATGTTACCGCCTAAGTCAATAATGGAAGTAGTAACTTTATTATCTTTAAACACTTTTAAGGTTTCGTCAGTAATAAAGCCTTTAGCGATAGCTCCTAAATCAAGCTCCATGCCTTCTTTTTCTAAATATACTGTTTGATCTTTATCATTCATTTTTACGTCTTTATAATTAACTAGTGGTAAAAGAGCATCAATTTCTGCTTGTGAAGGCTTACGAGCGTCAGAAAAACCAATATGCCATAAAGAAGTGAGTGGACCAATCGTGATATCAAAGCTACCACCAGAGTTTTCCGAGTATTTAAGTCCTTCTTGAATTAAATAGTACACATCTTTTGAAACTTTTACTGGTTTTTTTCCAGCCTGTTCATTAATTTTATCTACTTCCGATGTTTTTTCGGAGTCACTTGTAGTGATTTTCGCAGCTAGTTCTTTGATCCGGTCGAATCCTTTATCAAGGACATCCTCTTTACCTTTATCATAAATTTTCAAAGTGACAACTGTTCCCATTAAAAAGTCTGTTTTCGAATAGGGTTGATCAATTAATTTGCTTGAATCAGTTGGTTCTTTTTTTGTTTCTTCATTTGAGTTACCACACGCTGACAAAACAAGCGCCAATACAATAACTGAAAGTAACGTTTTCCATTTTTTCATTCGCTTTTACACCTTTCCAATTCGTGATCTTTACTTGAATAACTATAGCTTAAATAAAGGAATAAATCTACAGTAAAAAGAGCCTAATTACGCTCTTTTTTGATAAAAAAATCGGCTAGCCCCAAAATAGGGCCAGCCGTTTTGTACATTTCATCGTGTTAATTATTCAGCTTCTACTAGGTTGTACACTTTGATTGTGTCAGTGTCGCCATTTTGTGCAGCATTTTGAAGTTGAGCTGCGTAGATTTTGAATTGGTTAGAAGAGTTAGTAGCACCAGAAACTGTGTCTACTTCAGCAACATCTTGTTTTTCAACAAGAGATTTGTTAAGTGCTGGGATATATTCTTTTGGACCAGTACCAGATTTAGCTTTCATGTTTTTCTCATAGTCAGCGTCATCTGATTTAAGTTTACCGTCTTTGTCAACATAGTTGTAATCAGATTTAGTGATTTTGCCGTCTTTAACGTCCATGCTGAACACTACACGGTAATTGTGTGCGTAGTTTTGTTCTTCTAATTTGTAAGTTCCATCTTCCATTTTAGCTAGGTTGTTGATGGAAATTGTAGTTGTATCAGCTTTTTGAGCTGCTTGGATTAATTGGTTAGCATAGTTGATGAAAGCGTCAGAAGAATGAGTTGCTCCTGAAACTACTTCTACAGATGCTGCAGATTGATTTTTAACTAGAGAATCACTTAATTGTTTTAAGTATTCTTGAGGACCAGTTCCTACTTTATCTTTCATCATTTTTTCGTAGTCTGCATCTTCGGATTTTAATTTGCCGTCTTTGTTTTTGTAATCGTAGTTAGCTTTTGTGATTTTACCATCTTTAACTTCGATTGACATGAAACCTTTCCAGCCTTTGTCGTCGAAATTCTTTTCTTCTAATTTGTAAGTACCATCAGTCATAGTACCATCAGTTTTAGCTGTTTTCTTTGTTTCTGTTTGTTTTGTGTCTGTGCTCTTCTTATCTTTGCTGCTGTCGTCGTTACTACCGCAACCTACTAGTAATAAACTTGAAGCCATTACTACGGTAATACCCATTGCTACTTTTTTCAATTTCATATTTGCTCCCACCTTTTGTTTTATTAGAACTTTGTTTGTGATAACGTGAACACAAGCGAATAGTCTGCGAAAGCGATATCACTTTTACAATACAAATGATACCACCCGCTCTCCCTTTTGTCTACTGTAATTCTAAAGACATAATTTATCTAATTTTCTAAATAATGACTATTGATGTATAATCATTGCCTCAAAGCGACATTTTATAGCCAAATAGCAGACAAAAATGCCTAAAAACCTATATATAACAAGGACTTTTAGACTGCTAAATTATATAATATTTGTACAAAGACCTATTTTTTGATTTTAGATTAGAATTGTTCTTTACTACCTAGACATTACTAGGAGGTTTCTGTTAAACTATGATAGGTTATAATAATACTGTGGGGAATTTTGGACTCATTTTATTTTTGTGAATAAACTTACAAGGAGTTGAGGAAGCATATGCCTGAAAAGAATATCGTTTTAATTGGGGCAGGTTATGCAGGTGTACACGCGGCTAAGAAATTAGCTAAGAAATACAAGAAAGACAAAGACGTTAACATTACATTAATCGATCGTCATTCGTATCACACAATGATGACTGAACTTCACGAGGTTGCTGGTGGTCGTGTTGAACCAACTGCAATCCAATATGATTTACGTCGCTTGTTTAATAGAACGAAAGTTAATCTTGTAACTGATAACGTGACACATGTAGATCATGATAAAAAAGTTGTAACAACAGAACATGGTAGCTACCCATTTGATTACCTAGTACTTGGTATGGGCGGCGAACCTAATGACTTCGGGACTCCTGGTGTGGGCGAAAACGGCTTTACACTATGGTCTTGGGAAGATTCTGTTAAGTTGCGCAAACATATTGAAGAAACAGTAACAAAAGCATCTCGCGAACAAAACGTTGAAAAACGTAAAGCAATGTTAACATTTGTTGTTTGTGGATCTGGATTTACTGGTATTGAAATGGTTGGGGAACTTTTAGAATGGAAAAATCGCTTAGCTAAAGATAACAAGATTGATCCTTCTGAAATTAAATTGGTTGTAGTAGAAGCTGCTCCAACAATCCTAAACATGCTAGAACGAAGAGATGCTGACAAAGCAGAACGTTACATGGTTAAAAAAGGTATTGAAATCATGAAAAACGCGGCTATTGTTGAGGTTAAACCTGACAGCATCGTACTTAAATCTGGCGAAGAACTTCCAACAAGCACTTTAATTTGGACTGCCGGTGTTCGTGCTAACTCTGATACAAAAGATTACGGCATGGAATCTGCTCGTGCAGGACGTTTGAAAGTAAACCAATATATGGAAGCAGAAGGTCTTAAAGACGTTTATGTTGTTGGGGACCTAGCTTACTTTGAAGATGAAGAAGGCAAGCCAACTCCGCAAATCGTTGAAGGTGCTGAACAAACTGCATTAACTGCAGCGAAAAGCATTATTGTTGAAATGAGTGGTACTGGCGAAAAAGAACCTTTCCAAGGTAAATATCATGGTGTCATGGTATCTATCGGGGCTAAATATGGTGTTGCTCACTTAGGCGGCATGCATTTATCTGGTTGGTTCGCTATTTTAATGAAACATATGGTTAACCTTTATTACTTCTTTGGTATTCGTAGTGGTTATTACATGTGGCAATACATTATGCACGAATTCTTCCACATTAAAGATCACCGTAATATCTTCCGTGGCTGGACTTCTCGCTATGGTAACGTGCTTTGGGTTCTTCCTTTACGTGTATATCTAGGTTGGTTCTGGGTTGACGAAGCGCTATCTAAAATCTACGGTGAAACTACATGGGATAAAGTAAGTATTACTAACTTGAAACCTTTATTTAACGGTCTAGGTTCTGATTCTTGGTTAACAGCAACAACTTCCAAAATGCCATTTGAGTGGTTGCAAAACGCTGCTACTTCTGGTGCTAGTCAAGCTGCCGGAGATGCTGCTGGGGCTGCTGCAACAAATGTATCACCTCCAATCCTTGGACATATGCCTGGTTGGTTCGAATGGATCATGAAACTTCTAATGCCAAACCTTGACGTTGCACTAGTAATGCAAAAAGTAGTTCCTTTTGTTGAACTTGCAATTGGTCTTGCTATGGTTGTTGGTCTATTCACTTGGCTTGTAAGTATCGGAAGTGCTGGATTCCTAGTAATGTTCACTCTAAGCGCTATGCTTGGTTGGGACAAATTCTGGGCGTTACCAGCTTCTATCGCACTTCTAAATGGCGCTGGACGTACATTTGGTCTTGATTACTGGGCTGTTCCATGGTTCCAAAAACATCTTGGTCACTGGTGGTACGGTAAGCCAAAATCCGTTTACAGAGACAAGTAATTTAGTTAGTTAAATTTTTCAAATTAAAAATCGGGAGTGCATCCAAAAGCCAGTTTTGGCATAGGAGGTGCTTCCGTTTTTATTATTTGTTTATTTTTATGAACTTTTTCCTATTATATTTAGGCGTTATCCTTTAAAATAGGATTTGTACATGAGATTTTGAAAGGAGGCAATGCGGTGAGAAAGTACTTTTATATGGTGAAGCGCTGGGATATTATTATTATTTTATCTCTTTGTCTACTTTCATTTTTGCCGATTGCTATTTTTTCCTATGTAAAAGCGAATGAACCTGCTCCGGCTAGCGGAAAAAAAGAGCTTGTTGCGGTTATTTCTGTTGATAATAAAGAATATAAAACTGTGACACTTACTGGACATAAAGGAACGGAAAGCTTTGATGTGAAACAACCAGACGGACATACGAACACGATTGAGGTTTCTGGAGAAGAAATCCGAATCAGTAAAGCTAACTGTAACGATCAGGTGTGTGTTCGAACTGGAGCAATTGACAAACAAGGTGATACAGTCGTTTGCCTTCCACATAAATTAGTAATTGAAGTAAAAGCGAGTGACGGGAGTTCAGGCGATGCAGATGATCCAATTATCTCTTCCTGACCTTATCTCTAATAGATAGGAAAGTGTTTCTATGACAAAAAATAGACGATTAGTATATATAGCGCTTCTGGCTGCACAAGCTGTTGTCATTAGTTTGCTTGAAAGAGCCATTCCGTTTCCATTCGCATTTGCTCCTGGGGCGAAACTTGGACTTGCTAATATTATTACTTGTATTTCGCTTTATACGTTATCAGCAAAAGATACATTTATGATAATCTGTATTAGATTAGTATTATCCACTTTGCTTGGCGGAACTATTTCCACATTTATGTATAGTGCGGCGGGAGCTATCTTGAGTTTTCTTGGGATGTGGCTTGTACAACAACTTGGGCCGAAACGTGTGAGCATTATTGGCGTTAGTGTTACCGGTGGGATTTTACATAACGTCGGTCAACTTGTTATCGCCAGTTGGATTGCTGGTACTTGGTCGGTTATGCTTTATTTGCCAGTACTATCTTTTATCGGTATTCTTTCTGGAATCGCGGTTGGTATTGCGGCAAACTACTTGCTTAAAAATGTCCAAACTTTGCGGATGTTCGCTGATGCTAAACAAAGTCAAGCAGCACAAAAATAACTTTAAAAAAAGGAGTTCAATATGCAACTTCATGCTATGTGGGATGATTATCCTGCACTTTCTAAAGATTTACAAGAAGTCTTACAAACAATTGAAAAAAACATTCAAATTCGAGATAAACACGTAGAAAAGAACGTGAAAGATTTGATTCACGCTGGTGGAAAACTGCTGCGCCCTGCTTTTGCACTTCTTTCTGCTCAAGCTGGCCCTGAGTTTGATAAAGAACGCGCGGTTTCTATCGCAGCTGCTCTTGAAGTGCTCCATATGGCGACCTTAATCCACGATGATGTTGTTGATGATTCCCCATTACGCCGCGGTATCCCAACGATTCATTCTAAATACGGACGTAATTATGCGGTTTATACAGGAGATTATTTATTCTGTATTTGTTTCAAAATACTATCCGCGCATGCTTCTTCCGTTGAAAATATCGAATTTAACAGTAAAAATATCGAAAAGATTTTAATGGGTGAATTGGATCAAATGCGCACAAGTTATAAAATGAATGTAACCGTCCGTGAATATTTAACACGTATTTCTGGTAAAACTGCCCAACTGTTTGCGCTTAGTTGTTATTCTGGAGCAACTGGTAGTAAAGCATCACGTATGACTGTAGCAAAATGTTATAATATTGGTCATTATCTTGGCATGGCTTTTCAAATTATTGATGATGTACTTGATTATACAAGTACAGATGCAGGGTTAGGAAAACCAGTTTTAAATGATATGAAACAAGGAATTTATTCACTACCACTTATTTATGCAATGAAAGGACACTTGGCTGAATTTGAGCCACTTCTTTCTCAAAAATTAGATATGACTGACGATGCTTCTGAACAGGTTTTAGCACTTATTTCTAAATATAATGGTGTCGAACAGGCATTCAAACTTGCAAATAAATATACGAATAAAGCTCTTCGTGAAATCAAAAAATTACCAGCTGGCGTATATCGTGATGATATGTACCGCTTGACGAAAAGTATTTTAGATAGAGAAATCTAAGCCGTTTAGAACAATGCTCCTTACTTCTTGAGTTTTGTTCTAAATTTCCCACTCATTTGTGAAAATACAAACATGAAAGCGTGATTAAACGTGATTCAATTTTTAAAATTTGTCATACTTCTCCTTATATCTTCTTCTTTATTTGGGTGCAGTTCAACAAGCGACAAGACAGAAAAAATTACCGCTCCCATTGAAAAAGATCAAGATTTATCCATAATTGAAACAACAGATGTTCATTATTTTGCACCGTCTTTAACTGATAATGGAGCAGCTTTTAAACAATATGTTGCAGCTGGCGATGGAAAACAACTAGCTTATAGTGATGAAATAACTGATGCTTTTTTAGAGGATGTGGAAGCGAAGAAAACCGATGTTTTAATTATTAGCGGTGATTTAACTAACAATGGAGAAAAAACGAGCCACGAAGAACTAGCGAAAAAATTAGCTCAAGTGGAAAAAGCAGGCACACAAGTGTTTGTTGTCCCTGGTAATCATGATATTAATAATCCTTGGGCACGTAAATTTGAAAAAGATAAACAATTACCGACTGACACTATTACACCAACAGATTTTAGTAAAATTTACGGAGATTTTGGCTACAAGGACGCTATTTCAAGTGATGATTTTTCGCTAAGTTATTTAGCCGCTCCATCTTCCAAAGTTTGGTTGCTCATGCTCGACACAGCCATTTATAAAACAAATATGCAACAAGGTACACCTACAACAGAGGGTGGTTTAACGACTGGAACACTCGATTGGGTGAAAGAATGTAGCACACTTGCGGAGAAAAATGGTGCAAAACTTATCCCAGTAATGCATCATAATTTAACTAATCATAGTGATGTGATTCAACGAGGCTTTACTATTAACTATAATCAACAAGTAATTGATACACTTACAGCTGGGAATATGGAATTTTCTCTTAGCGGACATATCCACACTCAAAACATCCGCACAGCTAAAAGCACGGATGGCAAAGAAATCACTGATATCGTAACAAATGCGCTTTCTGTTTATCCACATAAATACGGTAATATAACTTATAGCGCTAAAAATAAAAACTTCACTTATCAATCACAAAAGCTCGATATAGAAAGTTGGGCAAAAGAGCACGGGAAAACCGATAAAAACCTGCTTAATTTTGATCAATTTGATTATGATACTTTTTATAATAGTGGCTATGATAAAGCAATAATGGATTTAATGACAAGTGATGCTTACAAAACCTACAGTCAATCAGATAAAGAAAAAATGGCAGATACAATGGGCTTAAATAACATGTATTTCTTCGCCGGAACTGCACCTCCAAAATCTGCAGGAATGGCTTTATGGGATTCTGCGCCTAATTCATTTTTGAAAGACTATGTCTTAAGTACTTCTAATCCACCTAAAAATAGTAATGACTATTATGTGAGCCCTTAAAAAACAACCCTTGTGAGCATGAAAAGTTCACAAGGGTTGTTTTTATTAACTTGAAGCTGCTGCTGCACTCGCCGCGGCTGCTGCACTTACTGCTGCCGCTTGTTCCATAGCAATTAAAATATGCACATTGACCATTAATCCTTCTAATTGTTCCTTACTCATTTGGCCCGATTGTTTTTCTGTGTATAGGCTTATCGCAAGAGCTGTAACGAATTCACGTCCAAATCGTAATCCAGGTTGCTTTTGGAGTTCATCAATTAGATTTACTAAACCAGAGTCAATTTTTCGCCCGTCCATTACAAATGCCAAAATTCCGATGCTCGAATAATGTAATGGTTTCACTTTGACTCCTTTTTGGCGCAATTCTTCTACTACATTATCTACTCTTCTGATGAATTTACTGTCCTTTTCACCGTACAAAAGCGTGCCTGTTGTTGCTAAAAATTGTAAACTATCATTCTTCCGAAAACCTTTAGCCGCAAATTCTTGGAAATAATATTCCGTTACATCAGCCAATTTCGCGGTATTTTCTTCTGGGAGATTAGCTAAGAAAACGGCTGTCGCGACATCTTCACTTTTAGTTAAAAATGGATGATCTTTTTTGAAAAGTTGGTGGATGACTTTCGCTTTTTTAGCTGTCATAGTTGGATTTTCTGATTCTAGCAACAAATAAGCTGCAAAATAAGTGTACTCGGAGCGCTTAAAACCAGCTTCCACTAGCGTATTATAATTGGAAATCACTTGTCGAACACTTTCCGTACTGGCATTATCAAAAGCCATCAACAACCCAACAAGAGATGCACGAACATTACTATTTAATGCTGTAAAAAAACCTAATTGTTGCTTCATTTCTTTATTAATTACATAGAATTTTTCTGAATTAACGATTTCATCATTTCCTGCAAAAAGTCGAGCAATTAGAAACCGAATCCGTTTATCAATAAAACTAACACCACTCGTTTTCACTAAATCATAGTTCTTCATCAATAATTTCGTTGCTTGTTCGCTATCAAATGCAAATGTCGAATCCATCGGCCACACTCCTTCTTAATTTATAATAGTTCAATTATATCGTATTCCTCAGAAATACACTAAATAAAATAAAAAAAGTCTAGACAGCTAGACTTTTTTTATTTTATAAATTCATTCCAAGTAACGGAATTCGTTCATTATATTTATCAACAAGCGCTTGGTTGTGCTCGTCGGCATTTTCGACATTCCCGCTAATAAATACTGGTGGAGTGAAATTGTCATTTACCATTTTTTCAATGGCTTCTGCAAAAATGGATTGCAAGATAACCGCGCCAGTTACGGTAGATGTTGGTGCAAATGCAATATCAAAGTTTGCTGATTTTAGTACTGCATCTCCTTTAACAGCACCGTTATCAATCACGATGTCTCCTGTATCTGATAAACGCTTTCCAGAAATATGGCGTGATTTTTGGCTAGCTGAGTATTGTAGTGAAGTGATTACGATAATAAACGCACCTTTTTCACGGGCAATTTCAGCAACATCGATTGGCACAGGATTGCGACCAGATGTTGATAATACAATCATTACATCGCCCGGACGAATATCTTCCTCAGCCATAAATGTTTTTGCATACTCATTTTTGCGTTCGAGCACAGAAGACGCCGCAGCACCTTCGTGAAGCATTAGTGGTTCATGCAAAATCGGATGAATCGCCGCAAGTCCGCCTGCTCGGTAAAATACTTCCTCTGTTAAAATATGCGAATGTCCACAGCCAAACAAATGGATTACACCGTCGTTTTCGATGGACTTGGCAACTTCTGCCCCTGCTTCTTTTACATAATCAGCTTCATTGTCGAGAATGTTTTCTAATAAACGAATCGTAATATCAATATAGTTATTAATCATTTAGTTCTCCTCCAATGCTGCAAAAATTTTCGCTATTTCTTCTGGTTTAGTTCGACCAGTTTCTTTATCAATTGTTTTCCCAAAGATATGCGGCATATAGAATGGAATGCCAGTTGTTTGAATTGCAGTAGTTATTTCAAGAATATTATCCGCGCCAATTCCGCCAGCTGGCTCAATACCATAAATACCTTTATCAGCTGCAATTTTTGTTAAATATACTAGTTCATCTAAATATTTTGTACCTTCAATACTCATAAATTTGATGGAGGGAATATTTGCGGATAAACAGTAATCAACAGCTTCTTCTGCGGTAATTTCATCTCCTGAAGATAATTTCACGATTCCGACTTTTCCGGTTGGACGAACGAGTGCATTAGTATATGTTTCCGGTAGTAAGCCGTTTGTTAATCCCGCAGTTTCGATTGGTTGGTTAATATGGCTGTTCGGCACAATTCGTGCAATATGAAGAACATTCCGCCAGTTTTGCCAGTCTCCTCCGCCACCAAGCCCAACACTAACAATCTCTGCTGTCGATTGTAATTCTTTGACGACGTTTGCTGCTTCTTCGGCCGATTCATAGTTCGTTGCAACGATTCCCGGCACTGCAAAACCGCGCGATGCTTCCATTACTTCTTTGCTATTTTCTTTATCTTTCGCTAAAAAATTAAATAGCGCAAAATTATTCCATTTTGGTAGATTTTCGAATTTTTTCTTGTTCAAGTTTTATCAACTCCACACATGTTTTTAAGGTTTTTTCAATCAAGTATTCGCCTTTTTCTGCTGTAGCTAAAGTTGCTTCTCCGAGGACTGCTGTCTTGGTGAAGTTTTGCCATGGGGTTGGTGTGAAATCTGCATCTATTGGTAAAATTGGCGGGTCATCAATCGCACGACTCATATCCGCATTTTCCGGTGATAAATAGAGCATGAGTGATGTTTCGATTTCACAAGCATGAATATAGGTATGATGGTTTGCTTTTCCTTCGCGTACATCCATCGCTAATTTTTGGATATTTGGGTAGAAAATGTGCAAAATAATCATATCTGGGTATTTCGCATATAGTTCTCGTGCTGCATCTTTGAGTGCAGCCATATTACCAAGATGCCCACTGACTGGGACAAATAGCCGAAATCCTTGTTTATAAAGACTTTCACCGATTTCCACAACCACTTTTGTGACCGTTTCATTCGATAAAGTTAAACTTCCCGGAAAATCTTGTAAGCTCCAAACTTGACCATATGGTAAAACTGGCAGCACAAAACCATCTGTTTCCGCCGCTATTTTTGCTGAATATTCTGACGCCAGAATATTGTCTGTTCCTAGTGGCAAATGTGGCCCATGCGCTTCAACCGCTCCTATTGGCAAAATAACTGGTTTGGTTTTCGTGATTTTCGCGCCAATATCAAATGAATTTTCATCTGCATATAACACAGATTTCGCCTCCTATTTTTTAAATGTAAAGCATCTTGCTGGATTATCCACAAAGAATTTTTTAACTAATTTTTCTCCGTCAAAGCCTTTTTCGTTTGCTTCGTCAATAAAGCGTGGCACCCATTTTTTGGCGATATATTCAAGACCTGGTCCATGACCGTAATGTTTATAATATGTTTTTCGTGCAGTGTCCCCACTCACTAGAATTTGATCTTCAAATCCTTCTGAAACTAAATAAAGTATTGCAGCAATCCTTGCACTTTCTGGCGCGTATTTGATTTTTGCAATGCCATCAAATGACATAAACGCACCTGTTTTAGCAACTTGTTTGTGATAATACGGATCTAGGTTACGGTCCATGTGTCCAATAGAAAGATATTCTAATGGGATATTTTCTTGTTTTAAAATCTCGATTTGCTCTAAAGCCATTGTTCCTGCTTCTGTATGAGAATGAATCGGTGCTTTTGTCTCGTGATGTGCTCTTGCAACCGCGCGTATCGTTTTTTCTTCTAAAGGAGTAATCATATTGTAGCCAGTTCCAAATTTCACCTGACCAGCCTTGTACGGTGTTCCTTCAAGCCCGTTCTCTACTTCATTCACAACAAATTCTGTTAATTTTTCTGTGGAAGTATTTTCAATCCATTCATAATAAGTTTCAAAATCACCGATAATTGGTTTTAATTCGGGTTTAATTTTTCCGTCCCATAAGAAACTTTTGTTAAAGCCGGCTGTTCCAATGATTTGAATACCAGTTTCTTTGGAAATCTGTGCTACATCTAAAACACGTCTACCGTAATCCACTGCAGTTGCATCAACAATCGTTTTCCCACCTAAATCAGCGAAATCTTGTACATCTAGTTGGGATTTTTCTTTGCTATCTAAAAGTAAATCGTCGGCATCTCGCTCTTGCCAGTAAGCCGGCACACAGACAATATGCTCGTGTGAATAAGTAAACCCTAATTTATCTGGGGCGATATCTCCATAAAAAGTACGAATAAAACTCATTTTTTAAAACTTCCTTTCAAAAAACCTCTTCCTCTTGAATGCTAGACTAGGAAGAGGTTTTGATTTTTACTTAAAAGAATAACTTAGCTAACATGCTAACAATTGGTCCAAGAATAAACATATCTGAATCTGCCGCCCACATTGCTGTATCCGGAACTGTCGTATTAATAAAGAATGTAACCATAATATATTGACCCCAAGCAACAACGGTAGCTGTTAAGAAGCCGCCTATTAGTGCTCCTCTGACCCCACCAGTCGAGTTACCGAATACACCTGCAACTGCCCCGTGGAAGAAGAGAACAATCATTGTTGGAACAAATACATAACCTACTGTGTTTCCTAGTACTACTAACCAGATAATTGCTCCAACAAATGCTCCAAGGAAACCGATAATTACGGAGTTTGGCGCATATGGGTAAACAATTGGTGCATCCAGTGCTGGTTTTGCACCCGGTACAAGTTTTGTAGCAATACCATTGAATGCTGGTACGATTTCACCGATAAACATCCGCACACCTACAAGTACAACCGCAATCCCTGCTGCAAAAGTAAATGATTGAACGATAGAATAAACGATAAAGCTTTGGTTCCCAGCTTCTGCGATTAATTTTTCTGCGCCTGGCGTCTTTTTAACCATTAGGATAACTGCACCGACGATGAAGAGAATTCCCATTGTAAGAGCTGTAATAACATTCGAATCACGTAAAAACTCTAATTTTTTCGGTAAATTAATATGTTCTGCATCATTTTTCTTATTTCCGAATACTTTTCCGAGTAAAGCAGATAAAATCGCTACACTGGATGAAGTATGTCCTAATGCGACATTATCATTACCAGTAATTTTACGTAAGAATGGTTGTGTAATGGCTGGTTGCAACGTCCAGTAAAGCCCCATAATAACTGCTAGGAAGAGTACAAGTCCCCAGAATGGAATGTCGCCGCCAACTGCTTGTACAGTAATTCCTGCAAAAATAGTCGTTGTCCAGAACATCATATGACCAGTTAAATAGATGTACTTAAATGGTGTAAATCTCGCTAATAATACGTTGACTAAAAATCCGAGTGTCATCGCAAGTGTTACCGCACTACCAAATTTTGCATTAAAGGCTTCTTGCCCTAAAAACCCTGCAAGTGGCGGCGTTTCAAGACCAAACACTTCTTTCCACATTGGTTCAAAAATACCAAGTGAACCAGTAATAACAGCCGCACCAGCGTTAATAATTAAGAATCCAATAATTGCTTTGAACGTTCCGCTAATAACTTGGCTTAAATTTTTCTTTTGTAAAAGTAACCCTAGAAGTACGATAAAACCTAAAAGTATGGCTGGGGTTCCAAAAAAGTTATTGGCAATCCACGTAATAATCTCCATTTTTTTCCCACCTTTTTTTGTCTTATTTAACTATTGATTGCTGTAGATAATGCATTTTTAATTTCTGCATTGTCAAAATAGTTGTTAACAATTACTACTTTAGCACTTGTATCTGTTCCAAGTGTTTCAGCTAATTCTTGACTTGTTACGATAATATCCACGTTCATCGAGCGAGCTGCTGAGACATCAATGTGCTCTACATCCGCGTCTACTCCCATATCGCGCAAAACTGTTTCCACATTCATTCGTAAAATTAAGCTAGTTCCTTGCCCAAGTCCACACACCGCTAAAATTTTCATTATTATCCCTCCACTAATTCTCCAATTGCTTGGTAATCTTCTGAGTGAATCAATTTTTCAATATTCTCGTTGTTACTAAGCAAGGAAACGATTTTTTGAATAACTTGTAAATGTGCCTCGCTTGAAGTTGCTGCGAGCCCAAAGACTAGGCGCACAGGATCATTTGCAGCGTGTCCGAAATTCACGCCTTCTTTTAGTACGACAAGTGATACTGCGGAGTTTTCCACTCCATCAGTTGGTCTTGCATGAGGAATTGCTATTTGAGGTGCAATGACAAAGTACGCACCATTTTCATGATAAGATTCCACCATTTTTTCTACGTACTGCTCGCTCACATAACCTGCATTAACTAATAATTCTCCTGCTTGCACGATAGCCTCGTCAGCGTTTTCGGCTGATCCGTGCAGATTCACGAGCTCTTTATCCAAAAAAGACATATCTCTTCATCCCTTCTAACTAATTGATAGCGCTATCAATAACTTACACTCTTATTATAGCTGTAGCTGCTCTGTTTAAAAAAGCCCAATTCCTTTCTTTTCGAAAGTGCAAAGAATAGACTGTTACATTTCGTTGTTAGTAGGCATATAAAAAAGCCAGCGCGGCAACTTAGTGCCCCACTGGCTTTATCGCTTATTTTATTGTTAACATTGCGGCAATTTCTGATGCCGATTCTGCTTGTTCAATCTGCTCAAGCAAGTGATGTTTCATGATCAAATTAGTGAGTTGGCTCAGCGCATTGATATGTGTGTAGGAGTCAATGGAAGCGAGCACAATGATTAATTTAACTTGATCCTTTGCTTTACTTGAAAATGAAACTGGCTGATCTAAACGAAGTAAACTCATTCCAACACGATATGCCCCGTCATCCACCGAAGCATGCGGAAGTGCAATCCCTGGTGCAATAACGATGTAAGGACCCAGTTTTTCAATATTTTCAATCATTGCATGCTGATATTTTCTTGAGATATAACCTTCCTGCTGCAGTGATTCCGAGGCAACATGAATAGCTTCACGCCAATCTGACACACTTTCTTTAAAAGTAATACGTTCTTTAGGTAATAATTCCTCAAGTGTTGGCGATTTTTCTAACTGACTATCCGATTGCACTTGGAATAATACCGATTTTAACTTAGCCGCCAGCTTTTCACGGTCTTCTACTTTCGCATATTGGTCCACAACATCGAGAACGGACGACAACATACGCGCATCTGAATCTTTTTGCAAAATGTGTGGTGCAATTGTCTTCATCAGTTGTTGTTTCTGCGCCTCCGTTAAAATTGGACTCACAATAAAAACAGGTACTTTCGGTTCCATTATTGGCAAAGTAGAAACGATAAAGTCCGGTGTATAAATCCCTTTTTCAAATTCACGAATAGAAATTGGTTCTAGTATTTCTACCCGTTCACCGAGTAACTGTGACAATTGGCGTTCAATCATCCGCGAAGTTCCGACCCCTTTGGAGCAAACAATCAATAGTTTTTTTCGCTCGACCAAAGTATTATTTTTCCGAGAAAGATAGCCACCAAATAGAATCGTTACATACGCTATTTCATCTTCTGGGATGGTTTCACCTAGCAAATCTTCTAGCGGTTCTAATGATTTTTTCGTAATCTCGTAAACGTCGCTATAGCTCTGTTTGATATCTGTTCTGAGCGGATTAATCCATTCAATTTGAAATTTAAGTCGATAATAAGCTGGCTGTAAATGCAGCAATAAATCTTTTTTTAAACTGCTGTGGTCTTCAAAATTCACACATGCGAGACGTTCAAATTCAGCAATGACCTTTTCCACAATGAGTTCTAATTTTCCAGTAGCGGCCGCATCATCATTCAAACGACTTGCTCCAAGCAATAGTTTGCCTAAATAAGTAATTTCCGCATGATTAATCTTAAACTCTTCGTTCTGCTGCAATTGCTGATAAATTTCCTGCGCGATATCAAATGACTCTACTTCATGTTCTTCCGGTTCATTTAAATAACAATCACGTTTCATTCGTTCTTTAAAAAAGAAAATCATAATACCAATTCGTTCCATGACTTCATCTGTGTAACGAATGCCGATTTTTTTCTCCGTTACAACTAAAATTTCAAAAATCGTATCTAAATGCGGAAACAGCTCTTTCTTTTTAATCATTGGATTTATTTTCATTAAATCGAGCAGCTGGTCTGCCGTTGCGATTTCTTCGTTATTCATACAATAATGAATGAAAAATTGGCGGATACTACGCTCATCTCCAAGAACCATATTGCCATTTTTACGATCATAGGCGAGCTCGAGGTTAAATTGTTTAAGTGCTAACTTTAATTGCTTGATATCTTGCAAACTAGTGTTGCGACTAACTTCATTGCATTCATTAATCGTATCAATAATGACTCGAGCATCTGTTACAAGCAGAAAAAATAAAATACGAATGCGGCGTTCACTAGCGGAAAAAACTTTGTGACTTGCTTCCCTATTTTCAATAATATCTTTAATTGTCGATTTTTCTTCTTCTAATAAATAGTACCCTTGTCCGCGAACTGATTGAATGCCATCAAGCCCTATATCGTCTAGTTCTTTATTAATTTTTTCTACATCATATTGTAGTGTTCGTTTGGAAATGCCTAGTTCTTCTTGTAATTTCTCGGGTGCAAGATATACATTCGCCACCACTAGCGATTCGAGTAGCGTCATATTTCTAGCATCAAATTGTACCACTTGGCCTACCTCCTTGATTTCGGTCTAGAAGGTAAAAAGATATGTCTACATTAAGGTTATGCGAAAATATGATATTTTTCAAGTATATTTTTATTTTTGCGTATAAAAAAACCGACAAAGCCAAATGACTTTGTCGGTTTGAATCGTATCAGATATTATTTGCTGATGTTAGAAACAACGCCAGCGCCTACTGTACGTCCGCCTTCACGGATAGAGAATTTAGTACCGTCTTCGATAGCGATTGGTGCAATTAGTTCAACTGCAAGCTCAATGTTATCACCAGGCATTACCATTTCAGTACCTTCTGGAAGTGTAACAATACCAGTTACGTCAGTAGTACGGAAATAGAATTGTGGGCGGTAGTTGTTGAAGAATGGAGTGTGACGTCCACCTTCTTCTTTAGTTAAAACATAAGTTTCAGCTTTGAAGTTAGTGTGTGGAGTAATCGAACCTGGTTTAGCTAATACTTGACCACGTTGGATATCTTCACGAGCAACACCACGTAGAAGTGCGCCAATGTTGTCGCCAGCTTCAGCGTAGTCTAGTAATTTACGGAACATTTCTACTCCAGTTACTACTACTTTTTTGCTTTCTTCTTCAATACCGATAACTTCTACTTCGTCACCAACTTTAACTTGTCCACGTTCAACACGTCCAGTTGCAACTGTTCCACGACCAGTGATTGAGAATACATCCTCAACTGGCATCATGAATGGTTTGTCAGTATCACGTTCTGGAGTTGGAATGTAAGAATCTACAGCTTCCATTAACTCGTCAATTTTAGCTTCCCAGTCAGCTTCACCTTGAAGTGCTTTAAGAGCTGAACCTTTGATTACAGGAATGTCATCGCCAGGGAATTCATATTCAGTTAATAGATCACGAATTTCCATTTCAACTAATTCTAGTAATTCTTCATCGTCAACCATGTCACATTTGTTCATGAATACAACGATGTATGGAACACCAACTTGACGTGAAAGTAAGATATGTTCACGAGTTTGTGGCATTGGGCCATCAGCAGCAGATACTACTAAGATAGCTCCGTCCATTTGTGCAGCACCAGTGATCATGTTTTTAACGTAATCGGCATGTCCTGGGCAGTCAACGTGTGCATAGTGACGGCTGTCAGTTTGATACTCAACGTGAGCAGTAGAGATTGTGATACCACGTTCTCTTTCTTCTGGAGCACCATCAATTTGGTCGTAAGCTTGTGCATCAGCATAGCCTTTTTTAGCAAGTACAGTTGTAATTGCAGCTGTTAAAGTTGTTTTACCATGGTCAACGTGTCCAATAGTACCAATGTTAACATGGGGTTTAGAGCGGTCAAATTTTTCTTTTGCCATTTTAAAATATCCTCCTCGATAATTCAATAATTATTTTTTACTTAGCTTAAATTTAAACTAAATAATACTTCTAACTAAAGTTATACTTGATGTTGCGAAAAAAATCAATTAATCTTCTTTGTTGTTTCCACCATTAGCTTTAATGATTTCTTCAGCAATAGATTTAGGAACTTCTTCATAGTGATCAAATTGCATAGTGTATACACCACGACCTTGCGTACCTGAACGAAGGTGAGTTGCATAACCAAACATGTTTGCAAGTGGTACAAATGCGCGAACAACTTGAGCGTTACCGCGAGCTTCCATACCATCTACACGACCACGACGGGAAGTAATGTTACCCATGATATCACCAAGATATTCTTCTGGGATAACAACCTCTACAGCCATCATTGGCTCAAGGATTACAGGATCACATTTCTTAGCAGCATTACGTAATGCCATTGAAGCAGCCACTTTAAAGGCCATTTCATTGGAATCGACGTCATGGTAAGATCCGTCGTAAAGTTTTGCTTTGATGTCAATCAGTGGGTAGCCTGCAAGTACACCATTATCTAGTGCGCCTTCAAGACCTGCTTGTACAGCTGGGATGTATTCACGAGGAACAACCCCACCAACGATTGCATTTTCAAATTCAAATCCTTTACCTTCTTCGTTTGGTCCGAATTCAATCCAAACGTGCCCATATTGTCCACGTCCACCAGATTGACGTACGAATTTACCTTCAACTTGAGCAGATTTACGGAATGTTTCACGATAAGAAACTTGTGGATCACCAACGTTAGCTTCAACGCGGAATTCACGTCTCATACGGTCAACAAGGATGTCAAGGTGAAGTTCACCCATACCGGAGATAAGAGTTTGGCCAGTTTCTTGGTCAGTTTCAGCACGGAAAGTTGGATCTTCTTCCGCTAGTTTCGCAAGAGCTTGCCCCATTTTATCTTGGTCAGCTTTCGATTTAGGTTCGATAGCGACTTGGATAACTGGTTCTGGGAATTCCATGGATTCTAAGATAATTTGTTCTTTTTCATCACATAAAGTATCCCCAGTAGTTGTATCTTTAAGTCCTACGGCAGCAGCGATATCACCAGCGTATACGATCGAAATCTCTTCACGGTGATTAGCATGCATTTGAAGGATACGTCCAACACGTTCACGTTTACCTTTAGTCGAGTTTTGTACATATGAACCGGAATTCAACGTACCAGAATAAACACGGAAGAAAGTTAAGCGTCCAACATAAGGGTCAGTCATAACTTTGAATGCTAGGGAAGAGAATGGTTCTGAATCGTCAGCGTGACGAGCAGCTTCTTCTCCATCAGGCAATACGCCGTTAATAGCTGGAACATCTGTTGGTGCTGGAAGGTAATCAAGTACTGCATCTAACATTGGTTGAACACCTTTGTTTTTGAATGCTGTACCACAAACTACAGGATAGAACTCAACGTTAAGTGTTCCTTTACGGATACCAGCTTTAAGTTCTTCTTTTGTAATTTCTTCGCCTTCTAGGTATTTCATCATTAGCTCTTCGTCAAGTTCAGCAACTGCTTCCACTAATTTACCGCGGTATTCATCTGCTAAGTCTTTCAGATCAGCTGGAATTTCTTTCACATGAGGGTCATTTCCTAAATCATCTTCGTAATATAATGCGTTCATTTCGATTAAGTCAATGATACCTTCAAATGTATCTTCGGCCCCGATTGGGAGTTGGATTGGGTGCGCGTTGGCAGCCAAACGTTCATGCAAAGTACCTACAGAATATAGGAAGTCTGCGCCGATTTTGTCCATTTTGTTGACGAATACTACACGAGGAACCCCGTAAGTAGTAGCTTGACGCCAAACTGTTTCTGTTTGTGGTTCTACACCAGATTGTGCATCTAGAACCGCAACAGCACCATCAAGTACACGAAGCGAACGTTCAACTTCAACTGTGAAGTCTACGTGTCCTGGTGTATCGATAATGTTTACTCGGTAGCCTTTCCATTGAGCTGTTGTCGCAGCAGAAGTGATAGTAATACCACGTTCTTGCTCTTGCTCCATCCAGTCCATTTGAGAAGCACCTTCATGGGTTTCACCAATTTTGTGAATACGCCCTGTATAGAAAAGGATACGTTCAGTAGTGGTAGTTTTACCCGCATCAATGTGGGCCATAATACCAATATTACGAGTCTTTTCTAAGGAGAACTCTCTAGCCATGTTGTATTTCTCCTTCCATAAAACAATTTTTCAGGCAATAAGCCCGGAATTTGTCAGTGATTTTTTTACCAACGATAGTGAGCGAACGCTCTGTTAGCATCAGCCATTTTGTGTGTATCTTCGCGTTTCTTAACAGAAGCACCAGTATTATTGGCAGCATCCATGATTTCGCGAGCAACACGTACTTCCATTGTTTTCTCTCCACGAAGGCGAGCATAATTTACTAACCAACGAAGACCAAGAGTAGAACGACGGTCAGCACGTACTTCGATAGGTACTTGATAGTTAGCACCACCTACACGGCGAGCTTTAACTTCAAGAAGAGGCATAATGTTCTTCATAGCTTGTTCAAATACTTCCATCGGATCTTTACCAGTTTCTTGTGCAATGATATCGAATGCGGAATATAGGATAGCTTGAGACTTTCCACGTTTTCCGTCAACCATCATTTTATTAATTAAACGAGTTACTAGTTTCGAATTATAAATCGGATCTGGTAACACGTCACGTTTAGCAACAGGACCTTTACGAGGCATCGGATATCCTCCTTTCATATTTTATAAGTATTATTTTTTAGGTTTTTTCGTACCGTATTTAGAACGGCTTTGTCCTCTATTTTCAACACCAGCTGTATCAAGCGCTCCACGAACGATATGATAACGTACCCCTGGTAAATCTTTTACACGTCCACCACGAATAAGAACAACACTATGTTCTTGTAAGTTGTGACCAATACCAGGAATGTAAGCTGTTACTTCAATACCATTACTCAAACGTACACGGGCATATTTACGAAGCGCCGAGTTAGGTTTTTTAGGAGTCATGGTACCAACACGAGTACATACGCCACGTTTTTGCGGAGAGTTAACGTCTGTTAGTTCTCTTTTAAAACTGTTTAGACCCTTGTTCAAAGCAGGTGATGTAGATTTTTTAATTTTAGATTGACGAGGTTTGCGTACTAATTGGTTAATTGTAGGCATGGGATAAATTCCTCCTTCCTTGTTTAGTAGTTCCACACATCCAGGTGGTTCATTTTTTCGGTAAAATAAAATGGCTGTAAGTTCGACCTACAACGCTGTTTTATTTTCAGACCTCTGTTTATAGTAGAGGCACCTTGAATATAGTAACACCTTGACGTTTAGATGTCAAGGTGTTACTTAAAAAATTGTCTATTAGCTTAGTCCATTCAAACGTTGATATAAATCTTTCGCGTAGCTGTCTGTCATACCGCAAATAAAGTCTGTTACAAGTAGCAAGCGCAGATAAAGTTTCATCGTTTCGTTCTCGCCTTCTGCATTTTTTCGGTAGCAGCCTAAGTAGTTGTCGGAAATTAAGGTTAATAGGCGTTTATCTTTGGCTGTCTGGCGCTCCGGGGTTTCGCTATCATAGTAAATCACTGCTGGGATAAACGTTTCAAGCAGTTTGGAAATAATCTCGTTACCAGCGATTTCCGATTCGACGATGCCTTTATCTTGGTAAATATACGTAAATGATAGACTCTGTAAAATTTGCACGAGTTGTTCGGCGCTTGAAGCATCGATGAGTGAGTCGTTGAATGTCCCTGCCATGATGGCGTCGTAGTTCGCGTAAAACACTTCAAGTGAGCGATTGATTAATTGACCACGAACATTCGATGCTAGCCATTGTTGCACGATGAAGCTTTCTTCTTGCCCTTCGTATCGCTCGCTTTTTTTCTTCAGCTCGTTGTAACATGCGGCAGTCACTTTATTATGCTCTTCTACTTCTTCAAAACCTTTTAATATTTGCGTGATGTTGACGATGCCTTTTTTCACACCGTCTTCTAAATCAGCATTTAAGTAAGCAATGTCATCCGCTACTTCTAGTAAATAAGTGAGTGGATGGCGGTTATCAAGAGCTTCTGTGGCTGTCGTTATTTCATTAAAAAGAGATTCATCCGCGTAAAAATAGCCCAATTTTTTACTTTTGATTTGTTTTTTATTTACTTTTAAGGAAGAAACTGGGTATTTAATGACTGCATTTAAGGTTGCAAATGTTAGATTCAAGCCGTATTGGTCGAAAAGATAATGCAGTTTTGAAACTACACGTAGCACTTGCGCATTACCTTCAAAGTAGTAAAAGTCTTCTTTCATTTGTGGTGTTAAAATTTCTGCTAAACTTTTATTTTTATATGTGATGGTCGCTAAATTATCGCGGAACCACTCACGGATGCTTTCTTCCCCAAAATGACCGAACGGCGGATTGCCCATATCGTGTAAAAGCCCTGCACAAGCAAGGATTTCTGGAATCTTGTCCGCATGATCTTTTGTAAAGTCTTCATCTAGGTTTTCTTCTTGTATTGTGTGTGTAACCATGTTCCCCATTGATTTTGCGATTGTACTTACTTCCATTGAATGCGTTAGCCGCGTACGAACAAAATCACTTTTTTCTAGTGGAAACACTTGGGTTTTATCTTGTAAACGCCGAAATGATGCACTCATAACAATACGTTGAAAGTCATTTTCAAAAGCGCTACGTACATCAGTATTTTTGGAACGAGTGACACCAGATTCGCGGCGACGTTTGTCATTTAATAGTTTATCCCATTTCATTTAAATCCCATCCTTTATAGGTTGCTTAATTTTTCTATTTCGGTTTTAGATAGCCTATGTACTGTCCATTCCGACATTTTTTCTGCCCCCATTTTTTCGTAAAAATCCATGCCTGATTTGTTTTCATTTAAGCACCACCACTCAAATCTGCCGCAATCTCGTTCTAAGGCAAGTTTGGATAAATAGCTAAAAAAAGCTGTGCCGAATCCTCTTCCGCGCATTTCTGGAATAATGTAGAGGTCTTCTAAATACAAACCTTTTTTACCAAGTAATGTGGAAAAATTATGGAAAAAGAGAGCGAAACCAACTGGCTTATTTTGATATTCAGCAATAATTACTTCGGCTGATTTTTCTTGAAAAAGGGCTTTGTGTAAGCCAGATTCTGTTGCTACTACATCTTTTTCAATACCTTCATATGTTGCAAGTTCTGTAATAAAACGAAGAATTAACTTCGTGTCTTGTTCTGTTCCGTTTCGAAATATTAGTTGTGTCATTTATCTCTTCCTTTATGTGGTCGTATTAATTTAAGTATAAGCTAGTGCGATGGATGTATCAATAAAAAAACTAGGCGCTTTTTAGGCAACCTAGTTTTTCTGTAATTTATTTTTTCAAGCCTTGGACACAGGCTGCTTTATCATTTGCTCCAAAGAAGTATGATCCTGCAACAAGGATATCTACCCCAGCTTGTTTACATTTTTCTGCGGTCTCAGCATTTATTCCACCGTCCACTTCGATAACATAGCTACCATGATTTTCACGGCGCCAATTATCCAGATAGCACATATTTTGGATTGTTGAATCAATAAACGCCTGCCCACCAAAACCAGGATTGACCGTCATTTGTAAAACTAAATCTACATCTGCTAAAATGGCGTCCAATACACTCGCCGGTGTTCCCGGATTAAGTACGACTCCCGCTTTACAGCCGGCTGCTTTAATTTGTTGAATGACGCGGTGAATGTGCGGTGCCGCTTCAATGTGTACGGAAATGATGTGCGCCCCAGCCGCCGCGAATTTTTCAATATAGTTTTCTGGATTTGAAAGCATTAAGTGCACATCAAGTGGAATAGTGGCTGTTTTCCCAATTTGCTCCACCATATCTATTCCAAACGTCAAATTAGGAACAAAATGTCCATCCATAACATCGATATGAAGATAGTCAGCTCCTGCGTGTTCTGCTTCTTTAATAGAAGTTTCCATATTCATATAATCAGCTGCAAGCAAAGATGGCGCTACGAATGTCATACGCGTATACCAGCTTTCGCAATCACGGCTTCCACACGATTTGCCACATTTTCAGGCGTGAATCCGTAAGCGTTAAATAAATCTTTTGCTGGAGCCGATGCGCCGAAATGATCGATTCCAAGCATATCGCCTTCTGATCCAATATATTCTTTCCATCCAAATGTTGCTCCAGCTTCAATCGCAAATCTTGCTGTTACTTCTTTTGGTAAAATGCTTTCTTTATAAGTATCAGTGGTTTTTTCAAAGCGTTCCCAACTTGATAAACTGACAACGGAAACGTCTATTTCTTTTTTCGCAAGTTCGGCTTTCGCTTCAATTGCAAGGGACACTTCTGAACCTGTTGCGATAATGATAGCGTCTGGTTTGGAACTATTTGCTGGTGCGACAATGTAGGCACCTTTTTCAACACCTGCATCTACTTCTTCTTGTGCGTTTTCAAGTACCGGTAAGTCTTGGCGTGATAACACAAGGGCAATGGGACCGCTTGTGTTGGTGGCAGCAATTTCCCAAGCAGCGCGAGTTTCTTTGGCATCGGCCGGACGAATAACTGTTAAGCCTGGCATCGCACGAAGCGAGGCTAGTTGTTCGATTGGTTCGTGTGTCGGGCCGTCTTCACCAACAGCAATACTATCATGCGTGAATACATAGGTTACTGGAAGGTGCATTAAAGCTGCCATTCTCATTGCTGGACGGACATAGTCTGAAAATACGAAGAAGGTGGAGCCAAATACTCGTAAACCGCTATGAAGAGCCATTCCGTTTAACATAGCTCCCATCGCAAATTCACGCACACCGAACCAGATATTTTTACCAGCTGGGTCTTGAATGCTGTATGCTGGACTCGCATCAATAAAGGTTTTATTCGAGCAACCTAGGTCAGCCGATCCGCCGAAAAGTTCTGGTAATTTAGCTGCAATGGCATTAATCATTTTACCTGAAGCAGAGCGTGTTGCTACATTTGTACCTGCTTCGAAAGTTGGCAAATTCGCATTCCAGTCTGCTGCAACCTCTCCCGCTATCACGCGGTCTAGCTGTCTTCGAAGTTCTGGGAATTCTTTTTTGTAATTAGCGAGCATCGTGTTCCAAGCGCCCTCTAGTTTTTCTCCGCGTGCTTTGTAGTTTCTTAAGTAATCACGAACTTCTGCTGGTACCGTGAAAGGTTCTTCTGTCCAGTCATAATGTTCTTTCGCACCATTCGCTTCTTTTTCACCAAGTGGGGCGCCGTGACTTGCGGAGCTACCTGCTTTTGTTGGTGCCCCGTAACCAATGACTGTTTTCACTTCAATTAGTGTTGGTTTCGATGTTTCTAATTTTGCTTGAACAATTTTTTCTTGAATAGCTGCTAAATTATTGCCATCTTCTACGCGTAAAACTTGCCAACCGTATGCACGGAAACGCTCTGCTGCATCTTCACTGAAGGTCGCACTTAAATCGCCATCTAAACAAATATCATTGGAATCATATAATACAATTAATTTTCCAAGTCCTAAATGTCCCGCTAGTGATGCCGTTTCTGAGGCTACACCTTCCATCAAGTCCCCGTCACCACAAATCGCATAGGTATAATGATCAACAATCGGGTAATTGGGCTGATTGTATTGCGCGGCCAAATGGGATTCCGCAAGCGCCATACCAGCAGCCATACCAATTCCTTGTCCGAGAGGCCCGCTTGTTGCATCCACACCAGCAGTCCAACCAAATTCAGGGTGTCCTGGTGTTAAACTATCTAATTGACGGAACTGTTTTAAGTCTTCCATTTTCACATCATAACCAAATAAATGCAGCATACTATAAAGCAATGCGGACCCATGCCCTGCTGATAAAACAAATCGGTCACGGTTAAACCATGCTGGATTGGCTGGGTTAAACACTAAATGTTTCGCAAACAACATGTATGCCATTGGCGCCGCTCCCATTGGCATACCCGGGTGGCCCGAGTTGGCTTTCTCAATCATATCAATCGATAACGAACGAATCGTGTCTACTGCTTGTCTATCTAATGTCTTTTTCAAAACGGTCATCTCCCTTAAATTCTTTGTGCTTTATTACACATATTTTTCTACATCGGACCAAATATGCACCAATCTTTCTGCATAACTTGTTTGATCTCGGTTATGAAATAGCGCCGATGTTCCAAGTACATAAATATCTGGTAAACAGTCTCGCATCAAGCCTACTGTTTCTTTATTAATATTCCCATCCACTTCGATGAGCGGTACATGCACTTTTCCAGCTAATTTTGCTTTTAAATCATGCAATTTTTGTAATACGTCTGTTTGAAATTTTTGTCCTGCAAAGCCCGGGTTTACTGTCATCATTAACACCATTTCCACCTCATCTAAATAAGGATAAATGGCTTCGATAGGAGTTTCTGGATTTATCGCGATAGATGGTTTAACGTTGTAAGAGCGAATCTTCCGAATGACTTCTGACACATCATCTGCTACTTCTACATGAAAAGAAATATATTCCGGTTTCACAGGGCCAAACATGTCGATATATTTAAGTGGGGTAATCGTAGCCAAATGTATGTCTAATGGGATTTCTGTGTTGTTTCGCACTATTTCCAAATATTCCGGACCGAGCGCAAGATTATTCACATATACACCGTCCATCACATCACAGTGTAGTAGTTCCACGCCAGCAGTTTCGAGGCGCCGGAGCTCGTCACCTAAATGTAGTTGGTCTGCACACATAATCGAAGCGGCTATTTTACTCATATTCATCCTCACTTTCTTTCAAGTTCAGTAATTTTATCCAAGCGGCGTTTATGGCGGTCACCTGCAAATGATGCCTCAAGCCAAGTATCCACGAGCAAAAGCGCTAATCCTTCGCCGATAACACGTTCGCCTAGGCAAAGAATATTGCTATTATTATGTTCTCTTGTAGCACGTGCTGAAAAAGTATCAGAAACTACTGCAGCACGGATTCCATCCACTTTGTTTGCAGCAATACTCATACCAATTCCAGTCCCACAGCATAAGATACCGAGTTCAGACTGGCCACTTACTACTTGATTCGCAACTTCTTCTGCATAAGAAGGAAAATCAACACTTTCGTCTGTATATGTCCCTATATCAACGACATCAATATTTTTTTCACGTAAATGTTTCACAATGGCATCTTTTAGCCTACGTCCGCCGTGATCACAACCAATTGTTAATTTCATTTAATTTCACCTTCATTAATAGATTTTTTTCTTTTAACGTCTTATAATGAAATGGAACCGAGAACATACGCGAATATGTTCTCGGCTCATTTCTAAGGATGACTACTGTAAAACATCTGAGCCCGAGAAGCTTTGGATTCGTTTGCACGGTTATCCTTTTTTTGATGTTTTTTCATACAGCCCATCCTCCATTATTAAGATTTCACTAATACTTTAATTTCATTTCCTGCCATAACTGCCTCGAAAGCCTCGCGCCAGTCATCTAAACCATATACTTTTGTAATCATTTTATCTGTATTAATCTTGCCATTTGCCAGTAAGTCAAGCGCTAAAATCCAAGAAGAAGGTTTTTGGGAACGACTACCGATATAAGCAATTTCACGTTGGATAATAGATTCTTCATCAATTGCATTTTTCTTTTCAGCAAAAAGTCCTACTTGAACGAAATCGCCTTTTTTCTTTGTTAGAGGTAATCCTTGATTTACAGCGGGTACTGCACCAGAACAATCAAATACGCGTTCAGCTCCGTAACCGTCTGTCATACCCAACACAACTTCGGCTAAGTCTTCTTTTAAAGTATCAACAATCCGGTCTATTCCAAGTTCTTTTGCTAAACGTAAGCGGTCGCTATCTTTGGTAATTCCTGCCATAATCACCGTCGCCCCTTGCGCTTTTACAACTTGAGCTAGTAATAAGCCAATTGGACCTGGTCCGAAAACAAGTACTGTATCATCCGGACGAATCGTTGTTTTTTCAAGCGCTGAATGCACACAACATGCAAGCGGTTCTGTCAGTGCTGCCGCTTCAAGCGAAATACGTTCATCAAGCACATGACAACTTTCCTCGCGTGATAAAACAAATTCTGCAAAACTACCATTTGCTTGCGTACCAATGCCGCGACGATTGCTACATAAATTGTAATCATGTTCTTTACAATAAATACATTCCCCACAAGTTTCAAAAGTTGTTTCACTTGTGACACGGTCTCCCACTTTGATACTCGTTACATCTGGTCCAACTTCGACAACGACACCAGAAAATTCATGTCCAAGTGTGACGGGCGTTGTTGGATTTTTGTATTCACCTTTAAATGTATGGATATCTGATCCGCAAATACCAGTAAATGCTACTTTGATTTTTACTTTGTCGCCATAAACTTGTGGTTCTTCCACATCTTTTAGCTCCATTTGATCATATCCAGGATTGGTTTTTACTACTGCTTTCAAATTAATCGTCACCTTTCTGTGGCAATATCATCACTTTGTTATAATCATGCTCTCTTGAAAGAATCATATCAAAAGCTTCTTTCGTTTCTTCTAGTTTATAACGATGCGAAATTAGAGGTTTCAGTTTAATTCGACCTTGTTTCACAAATTCAATCGACGTACGCCATTCCTCACCAGGAAAAGGTGCCGAATAAGAATTCCAAAAACCTTTAAGTGTTAGTTCACGTCTAAAAATATTTTCAAAAGCTTCCTCATGTAAAAGCACATCTGCGTAAGCTATTCCTAGAAAACCAACTTTACCTTTTTTCTTCGTTACAAGAAGGCATTGTTCTTGCGTTATTTTTGAACCAGCACACTCAATCGCGATATCTGCACCAAGACCATTTGTATAAGCAAAAACGCGTTCTTTCAAATCTTCATTTTTAGGATTAATGGTATATTTACAACCAAATTCGCGCGCATCTGCTAATTTTTTATCACTAATGTCTACGGCGATAATATCTTTCACGCCTGCAAGAAGTAAGCATTGTACAACTAGAATCCCGATGGTTCCAATGCCGAATACAACGACTGTATCACCAAGTCTCGGCTCAATGCCAAGTACCCCGTGCATTGATACAGCAAGTGGTTCAATCATGGCGCCTTCCTCAAAATCAAGGTCACCGATAGAAATAACATTGTCCGCTTTCATAACAACATTCTCAGCAAATCCGCCGTGGAAATGTGATCCCACCATTCGGTAGTTATCGCATAATGCGAAGTCACCAGCTTTACAATAATTACATTTCATACATGGCTCAAGCGGAATTCCTGCGACCCGGTCGCCGATAGCTACATTTGTTACTTCACTACCAATTTCCGTAATTACACCAGAAAATTCATGCCCCATTACAGCAGGCAGTGGATATTTCCAGCGTGTCTGCATTTTATGGATATCTGATCCACATATTCCAACTGCTTTTACCTCGACACGCACTTGATCTTTCCCACAAATCGCTTCGTCAATTTGTTCTGTTTTTATTACATTATTTTCGTATAACACAGCTGCTCGCATGTTACTATCACCTCTTCTATATCATTAAGACAAAACTTAGAAAATAGCTGCCCAAGCTTGAGAGAATTTAAGAATAACCCAGTTAAAGAAGTTACCACCCATATCAAGTGTACTAACTTGTGTTGCTCCTTTAGGGAATTCGTAAACACCTTTCATCATTTCTGTATGCACAAGGCCGAAGTCAGTTGCCATAAGAAGTGCTAGCGCAATAACTACAGTTCCAGCTAAAACAGAGTGAAGAATGTTACCTTTACGAGATGCTACTACAAATGATACGTAAAATGGAATAGTTGCCAAGTCACCAAAAGGAAGTACTTTGTTACCAGGAATGATAACCGCTAAGAAAAGAGTGATTGGAACAAGGATTAAACCAGTAGAAATATTCGCTGGGTGACCGATTGAAAGTGCTGCATCAAGACCGATATAAAGTTCGCGACCTTTGAAACGAGATTTCATGAATTCACGAGCAGATTCTGAAATTGGAATTAAACCTTCCATTAAAATTTTAACCATACGAGGCATTAAGAACATTACCGCACCCATGGACATACCAAGTTGAGCGACAGCACCAACATCATAGCCTGCAAGAATACCAATTGCGATACCTAGAATAAGACCCATCATCATTGGTTCCCCGAAAATACCAAAACGTTTTTGAATAGTTTCAGGGTCAACGTGGATGTTTTTAATACCAGGGATTTTAGCGATTAGCCAACCAACTGGAATACCGATGAAACCGAATGCTGCTGTAGAACCTGTTGGTAAGGAGATCCCTTTTAAGCCGTAAAATTCTTCTACCATAGGTTGTGTTCTGTCTGCCATCCAAAGAACAGCAACTTCATAGATGATTGCACAAAGAATCGCGAACCACCAGTTACCACCAGTTACGATATAACCAGTTGCACCTGCTGCGATAAAATGCCAGTAGTTCCAAATATCAATATCCAGTGTTTTTGTAACTTTGAAGAAAATAAGTGCTAAGTTGACTACCAAACAAATTGGAATTAAAATCGCTGCGACTGGAGAAGCCCATGAAGCCGCGGCTGCTGCTGGCCAACCTGCATCAATAATTGTTAAATTCAGTCCAAAACGCTCAACCATTTGTTGCGCTGCTGGACCTAAGTTACTAGATAGTAAACTAATAACAAGGTTAATACCTACAAACCCGATACCAATTGTAATCGCTGAACGAAGCGCTTTCTTTGCTGGTACTCGGAAAATTAATGCAATAAAGAAAATCATAATAGGCAAAATAACTGTAGGTCCCAAGTTTAAAACATACTGTACTCCTGACAGAAGTGTATCCATTTAATATTTCCTCCTTTTTCTCTGTTTCATGCTAATTGTTAAACTCCCTTGCCGAGCCTTTATTTAAGGTGCGCAAGTATTTCTTCATCAAGCTCTTCCATACCCATACCAGTGATGTAAGAAGTTGCAATAATAGCTGGAATTTTGTAAGTTGTTGGTAAAATAGTCGTTGATACGATTAAATCTGCTCCATCTTGCATCGATGCCGCTTCTGAAATTTTAATTTGTTTTACTTCTGCATCCACATTGTTTTCTTTCACCAAACGTTCTACTCTGTCCGTTACTACTGTTGATGTTGCAATTCCTGCTCCACAAGCTACCAAAATTTTAAATTGTCCCATGATAAATTCCTCCTAATTAATTGCTGCGATTTTCGCGGCTAATTTTCCTGTTTTTTTAAACGGTAATTGTTTCTAAAATTTGTTTTACTTCGTCTTCATCTTTCGCTCGGAGTAATGCAGCTACATTGTCTTTATCCTGAATCGTCCCCATCAATTGCTGAAGTACCGCGAGCTGGCTGTGAGGTTCATTTAGTCCGAGTACGAAAATTAAATTCGCTTCAACCGTTTGACCAGCATCTTCCATTAATTTAAATGGAATACCGCCATCTTTCACAGTGATTACGGCGATAAATTGTTCCGTAACGCATTCTGGATCCGTGTGCGGCAATGCCACGCCGTATCCATCTAATTTTAGCCCCGTTGGAAAGGTTTGTTCACGGTCAGTTAGCCTTGTTAAAAAGTCATCCGTCACATACCCTTCAGACTTTCCACTTTCTGCGACCATTTGGAATAGGTCTTCTTGTTTCTCGATATCCGATTGAACCCAAACCATTCCTTTTTTCAAAAATTGTACTAAATCCATTACGAAATCCTCCTGTAATTCTTTCTGACTTCTCTACATTGTCTTTTTTGTTTCCAAGTCCGTGAAGTTTTTAATTATTTGGTGCATTTCTTCTGTGTTCTTGGCATCCGCAAGTTTTTTCAGTTCTTTTTTGTTCTCCGATAATTCCATCAATTGTAGTAAAGCTGTGAAGTGAGCGTTTTTATCTACGGCTGCAATGACGACGATAAAATGTAGTTCTTTACCGCCCTCGAGTGGTAAACCTTCTTCCAGATAAAGCAAGCTCATTCCGAGGCTATTTACTCCTTTTTCCGTTTCAGCATGAGGGATAGCTATGGTATTACGGAGAATGATGTTCATAATCGGTGCTGGATATTGCCGTTTCATTTCTTCCACATAAGTAAGTTCTACCACTCCCGCTGAAAGTAATGGTAAAGCCGCATGATAAATTGCCTCGTGCCAGTCTTTCACTGATTTCTTCCGCGTAATCCGCGTTACTTCAAGTAAATCTGCAAGAGTGCTTTTGCCTGAATGGTTAGATGTATTTTCTTCTGGAACCGGTATTAAATACTCTGCTAAAACTTTTTCAAGACGAGCAGGATCTTTAATATCAGCAAATTTTGATATAGTTTTCATTAATTGATCAACGCTGATATTCACCTCATCCACTAAGTAAACAGACCGCATCACCCGGCGTCTAAGCTCCAAGCGTTCTTTTCCATCCATCAATTGGTTGATTAAGAAAAATTTCTTATCAGTTGAAAGTGGCACTGCGGAAAACACAATGTCATATCCTAACTTTGTTTGCTCAAATTCTCGAATCGACATTGCTTGATAAAAAAATATTTCCGGAAAAAGACTGCGTAATGTTTTTTCCATCAACCTCGAAATCGACAACCCATTTGGACAAACCACCACTGCTTTTAATCTTGTTTGTAATTTCTCCGTGGATTCGATTAAATGTCCTCCAATGAAAAGTGTAATAAAAATACTTTCATTTTCGGGAACCTTGCTACCAATAAAACGTTCTAATGGCATGAGCGACTCTTTTACGATGTAATGCACGGCTTGGAATTCTTGATCAATCTTGTCTAAAATACTGTAATCTGTTGTAAGATGATACTTAATTCGATAATACGCAGGTTTAATATGTGCAAATAATTTTTCAAGTAACGATTCTTTGTCTACTAGTTGAATACAAGCCTTTTTCTCAAATTCACTTAGAACTTGTTCTAGTGCCAGCCTTAACTTATGCGTTTCCTCCGATTTCAAATATTGTTTTGGAAGCACATTCGAAGTTAAAAGTTGTAACGTAATATACATTCGTTCTGCTTCTGGCATATTAGGCTCTTCTTCAATAAAAATTTCTGCTGCTCCGTATTCCCGAGTATCTGACAATTCATTGTAGTCAATCAGGAAAGATGTCGTAATTGTTTGCCCCTTCTTCATCCGTCGAAATACAGCTTCCAGAATGTAAGGTAGTATTTGCATTTTATTGTCAATAAAATGCAAATTCAGATGATGCTCCACTTGCTCCAATTTTTCCCGGAGGTCTTTAATTCTCGCTTCCTCCACTTGCATGAAATCCTGCAAATACTCTTCGCCGCCAAAACTCTCTATAATGTGTTCTGCCGCATAAATGAGTGCCGTTCGCTGGTTCCACTCATCCCCGTCGATTAAATAACCACGCATTCGCGAATATTTCACTTCGAGATTAAATTTATCGAGTGTTTTTTGTACCAGCTTCAAGTCTCGTAATACGGTGTTCTTACTCACCTCCAGCTCGCTTATAAAATGATTAAGGGATAACTCTTCATTTCCTGTTGTTAACATGAGGATGATTAAACTAGCACGTTCCTTTTCTGACGGGATGTACCAATCTGTTTTTTCGCCATCTTCCTCACCAATGATTTGAAACAGGTCAGGTTCTACGATAAATCGACCATTTGCCGCTCGGTGAATCTTTGGGTAGGTTTGTTCTTCTAGCCAATTGTTAATTTTTTGGAAACTATAGTCGACTTGTCTTCGAGTTAAACCGAATTTTGCTTGTAAGTTCGTACTCGATGTGTCAGGATGTCGTAAAAGTTCTTTTAAAAGTGAATTACTTCTCTCATCCAAATACATGTAAGTTCCCTCCTGTTCGTTTTAATTATAAATCTAATTTCAGCAAAAATGTACACGCTTTCATCCCAATAACTTGCGGAAAGAATGTACATCATTGGGCTTTACTTGTGACTTTTTTAACAAACCCTCTATGTGTAAATAAATAATTATTGTCTGTAAAGCTTGCTCTATAGTGTATTTGGTAAACTTTTTTATGAGGTGTAAAATCTGCTTTGAAACAAAAATGAGAATGAAGTTAGGCAGTTTTGCGGGGAGTTGTTTCTTCTTAATCATACAAAAGATGGACTGTTCTTTCTATACGTTTTGTAAAAAATAGCGCAAAAAAAGACACAAATGATAAAAAATACCATTTGTGTCATGTTCAATAGATTTATTTTCTTTTTTGTTTATCGACCTTAAGTAAGCTTTTGTTGAAATTTTTAAATGGCGCCCCACGTTTTACTTTCATTTTTGGGAATGACTGGAGCATCCGCCGTTCATTAAATTTAAGTTTGCGCATACTAGCAGCAAGTTCTTTATCTTGTTTATGTTTTGCTTCGATTTCAGCAATTTTCATATCCACATTTTCTTGTCTTTTCAAAAGACCTTCTTCAAATTCTTTCGCACGTTCTTTTACGCTTGCTCTTAATTCAGTTGCTTGTGCATTGAGTTTTTCATTAAATTCAGCAAGTGCTTTTTGGAATGATAGCATACTTGTGACAGATTTGATGGTATCGACGAGCATAATAACAACGATGAGCATAGGAATAATCCAGCCGCCCCAGCTTAAAACCCAATCTGCAAATTCAGTAACAAGTGGGTGCAAAAAGCGGACAACGATAATACATGCAAAGCCCCAAAAAATCGAAATCGGTAAGCAAATCCGTCCTTTTACATTCAGTGGCCAATTATGATAATCCCACCATGTTGTATGGAATAATGCTTCTAGAATGGTTGCAGTTACATACTCAATTACCGTACAAATAATCATAGAAAAAATAAATAAGGCCCATAAGTTGTTTTGAAACGGTAAAATCATCATTAATACTGCTGTTACTCCAAAACCATAAATAGGACAATACGGTCCGTAAAGAAACCCCCGATAAACTAACTTCTTCTCTGAAATCGAGCAAAAAACTTCTTCCCAAGCCCATCCCAGAACAGAATAAATGAAGAAGTATAGGATAAACATATTAATATCCATCTTTTCATCTCCTTTTTGTTTTTCTTTTCACAATCTATTTTATTATAACAGAAATAAGAACTTTTCAACTACATAAGTCAAAAAGTTCCTAGTTCCTTTTGTTTATATTTGGGCAGCTTATTTTTCGCTTCAACGTAAGCATGATGAATTAGCGAGCGAATCAAGTCTTTATCTTGCTCTTCTTCTAGTAAAACAGAAATCCAAATCCTTTTATTCATGTAATAACCTGGTACAATAGCAGGGTTTCCCGCGCGAAGTTGTTCACTTTTTTCGGCATCACACTTCAATGTTAAAATCGGTTTTCCTTCTTTATTCGTTCCTTGCATCACCATTAGCTGATCTAACACATGGTAACGTTCAGCTCCCCACTCCTCTTTAAACGAATACTGAACACCTTTAAGATTAGTCATTTCTTCTCGTATCCATGTAAATTCGCTCACTGTGTAGGCTCCAAAATCATAATCTTATTGCCATCTGGATCAAACAACTTCAGCTCGCGTCCGCCCCACTCAGCAACACGTGGTTCTTGAGTCTCCACTCCCGCAGCTTGAAGTTCCTTATACATTTCATCCAAATTAGTATCACAAGAAAAGACAAACTCCACCTTAGACTCACTTGATTTCCCCCATTTCCCACTATTCCAGACAATAATTCCAGGAGCGTTTTCAGAAAAACCTAGTTTCGCACCATCATAATTATCATAACCTTCAAATACAACCGGAATTCCAAGTTTTTCATGATAAAACGCAACTAATGCTGCCGGATTTTGCGTGGAAATATTTGTACAAACAAATTCATTAATCATCTAAAGCACCTCCATAAACATTAGTTTAACACCACATTTGCGCTTTTCATTGTACATTTGCGACATTTTGCAGAAAAATTTGTTTCATTTCCTCTGGGGTGTGATTGCTATATCGTTTAAATTGTTTAATCAAATGCGCCTGATCCGCAAACCCATTTAGATAAGCAAGTTCCGCACCTGATATATTAGGATTTCTATATATTGTTTGCAATCCTCTTTGAAAACGAATAAGTTTTGCGGTCTGTTTTGGCGCGAGACCCATATGCTTTTGGAAAAGTCGCTCTAATTGTCGAATAGAAATTGCACCAGGTGTTAGTTGGCTTGGATTTCGTAATAACTGATCTAATCCATTTAAAAAATCAGGATGGATTTGTTTGTCTAACATTATTAATTTTCGTAATAAAAAGGCTTCTAATAAAGAGATTCTTTCTGCATTCGTTGTAGTTTCCGCAAATTCTTCCCGAAAAAATGAAGAATACCCATGAAACATATCTTCTGGTTCATTCACCAGATTCATACTCCCAGCCAAATTCTGCTCCACAAATAAGAACAACGACCACGCATAAAATCGCACTGCAAAAAGCTCAGAACTATTTTCATTATCCGATTCAAATGGTGCATTGCTTACTCCAACAAACATGGAGTTAGTCACTAATCCCGTTTCACTATCAATCATAAAAATAATATCCGCGCATAAATCAGGAATCACTAAATTATTTCCCGGGAAATCTCTATCATCAGCTTCCCAAAAACAACGAATATAACCTGTAAGCGCCGAACTTGGTAGATATTCTTTATAGCCAGCACGTTTTGGTGTAGCTACAATAGGATAAAAACTTGCAAGCTTTGCCATAAAGAAACCTCCTTTTTCTCATAGTACCACAAAATTTTCTCTTTAATCATGCTTCTTTCTTTTATTAATGGGTATTAAGTAAATAAGGGGAAAACTTTTGAGAGGGTGATACAAAATGTCTGCTTACAAACGGATTCTTGTTGGTGTTGATGGATCAAATGAATCAGAAGCCGCACTAAGACGTGCTGTGCAATTTGCAAAAATGGACGGTGCTACACTTGGTATAGGTTTTGTCGCTGATGTACGCCGGATTGCACCACTAATCGATTATGAACAAACCTATGCAAAAAAAGCCAAAGCTTACGGAGAAGAATTAGCTGAAATGTACAAGAAAGAAGCCGAAAAAGCTGGTGTAGCACATGTAGAAACTTTTGTTCACTTTGGTACGCCCAAAACTACTTTCAATAAAAAAATCACGCGTAATTTCGAACCTGATTTAATTCTGGTCGGCGCAACTGGACTTTCAGCAACAGAACAATTTATTCTTGGTAGTGTTTCTGAATATACAGCCGCTCACGCACCATGTGATGTTATTATTGTACATGCAAAACCTTGGCGTAATAGAAAGACTGTCGAAAAACTCTAATTCATGTATAATGAAGGTATTGATTATACGGCAGGAGGAGAAAAAATGACAGTTAGTAAAGTGGCTATCGCTTCAGACCATGGCGGAATTGAATTACGCAAAAGTATTATTTCTTATCTTGAAAGTGTTGGAATTAGTTACGAAGAATTTGGCCCCGAAGCACCAGAATCAGTGGATTATCCGGGACTCGCTATTACGGTTAGTGAAAAAGTCGTGAACCAAGAAGTCGACCGCGGCATTTTGGTTTGTGGGACAGGAATTGGTATGAGTATCGCTGCCAATAAAGTAAAAGGTATTCGTTGCGCACTTGTTGGTGATACTTTTAGTGCACATGCAACTCGCGAACATAATGATACAAATGTCCTTGCACTTGGAGCTAGAGTCATAGGTCCTGGACTCGCAGAAGATATTGTCAAAATTTGGCTAGAAACAGCATATGAAGGTGGCAGACACGCAAATCGCGTTGGACAAATCACCGCATACGAAGACAGCCAAGCTTAAAAAAAATAATTATGACCAAGCCTAATTTAGCGGCTTGGTCTTTTTTTATCCATTTTATTAATAGTTCACAAATAGTAGTTTATTCCCGGTTCCATCTCACAAATGAGGATATTTACATATTGCAAAATAGAACGCTTGTTCGTATAATATTTTTAAGTAATAGGTAATTATTGAAACTATTGGAGGTGTCATCACATGAGCTACCAAGATCGCGGCATGAAGAAATGGAGTGGGTTTTTATTAAGCGAGCATACCGAAGCGATGCAAAGCGCCGAACCAACTTTAGTTTGGAAAGAAGCTATGGCAACCGAATTTATTGAGAGCGTATTAGCTAGCGCGATGACACATCAATCTATGCTTGTTATCCAAAAAAAGCCGCTAAACCCAGAAGATACTCCTGAAAATGATATTATTGGTCGTATTTCAGGGGTAGAAAACAATACTATTTATATCAAAAACTCAGAAGGTATTATTCCACTTTCTTTTTCCGCTATTAGAAATGTAGAAGAAAGGAGTGTCGACAAATGGTACAAGTAGAAGATTACAGTCGTGCGCCGCGTCGTGATATTTTATGTATTGATATTAAATCGTTTTTTCGCCTCCGTTGAGTGTGTTAAACGCAGGTTGAATCCCCTTGATGCGTATTTAGTCGTAATGAGCAACGCAGAACGTGCTGGTGGCCTTGTTTTAGCTGCAACGCCAAAAATGAAACAAGATCATCATATCAAAACCGGATCGAGAATGTATGAATTGCCAACTTGGGATAAACGAATTATTATTGCACCTCCACGAATGAAACTATATTTAAAAGTAAACGCGATGATTCAAGCTATATTCAAACGTTATGTTCCCGCTGAGTTTATTCATGTTTATAGTATTGATGAATGTTTTCTAGATATTACTGGATCGCATTTGTTGTTTGGAAGTACAGAAGAAATCGTTCGCAAAATCCAGCGCGATATTTTAGAAGAGTTGCGGCTTTATGTCACAGTGGGAATTGGTGATAACCCGCTTCTAGCCAAGCTTGCACTTGATAATGTGGCTAAGAACCGTGATGACGGAATAGCTGAGTGGCGCTATGCAGATGTTCCAGAGACAATTTGGAAGATTAGGCATTTGGATGATGTATGCGGAATTGGTCGCCGGACTGTTGTTCGCCTTCAAAAGATGGGGATTTTTAATATGTATCAACTAAGCCAAACTCCGCCCCCTGTTTTAAAAAAAGCAATGGGAGTTATTGGCGAACAGCTTTATTATCATGCGCACGGAATTGATTACAGCCTTTTAAATGAAAAATATGTTCCTGTTAGTAAAAGTTATGGAAAAAGCCAAATCCTTGAAAGAGATTACCATGCGTCCGCCGAAGTAGAAATAGTTATTCGCGAAATGGTAGAAGAAGTAGCTATGCGTTTGCGGCAAAACCATGTAGATACTGCCGTCATTCATTTAAGTATCGGCTACAGCAAATACAGCATAAAAAAAGGATTTAGCCATCAAGCTAAAATCCCATCTACTAGTAGTAGTCATGCGCTTATTCCTTATTTTCTGCAATTATTCCGCCGCTACGATGAACGAGAACCTGTACGCTCCATTGCCATTTCATGTGGTAAAATCACTTTAAAAACCGGTTTGCAACTCAATTTATTTGAAGATACATCCCATACATTAAACCAAGAACAACTTGAAATAACAGTTGATAAAATCCGCACTCGTTATGGTTTTAAATCACTTATGCACGCGAGTAGTTTACTAAATGGAGCAACAGGATTAAAACGCTCTGAAATGGTTGGTGGCCATAAAGGTTAACTTATTCAGGTTTAACACGGAATAAGAAATCCTCTACCATTGTCGCAAATATTTTTGATTGTTCAATTTGCAAATTATGTCCTGCAAAATCAAGGATAGCAAAAGATGCGTGTGGATATTTTTCTAGTAAGGTAAGCCCGTCTGCATAACCAACATGATCATCTTGACGACCAAAGAAGAATAGCGCTGGCACATCGAATAATGCTTTTTCATCTGGATCAAAGCTCAGCGCGTAGTTTGCAGATAATCGGTCCAAAAATTCTCCGTCCGCATTAATCATTCCAGCCATTACTTCTGCTAAAAAACGATTCCAATTTTTCGCTGTTAAAATGACGCCACTTTTCGAGAAATAAGCTTGGTCTTCTTTAGACAATGACTGTACAAATGCTTCGTCTTGATACATGACTTTTTGTTCGGGAAGGGTTCTTTTTTCCTTTTCCGGATAGATTACTGGGCAAATAAGTAAGACACCAAGCACTCTATCAGGTATTTTCGCTGCAATTCCTCGAGCTAAATAACCACCATACGATTCCCCGGCGAGTACAAACTGCTCGAAAGGAATGACAGCTTCAATAAATTCTAGCAACAGTGAAAGCACATGATCAGCATTTTGGATGGAGTCATAATTCTCCGTTTTACCCATTCCTGGTAAATCCAAATAAATCCGCGAAAATCGACTTTCTTTATCGAAAACGGGCTCCATACATCCAATCATCAGTTGCGAATCAGGTGCAAAGCCATGAATCATTATTATTGGTATTCCTTCACCATATTTTTCATAATAAACGTCTACATTACGGATTGTTTTATGCACATTCATTCCTCCTGGCGTTTATTTTTATCATAACATATTATTCTTCTGCCATCCGGTACCCAACCCCTACTTCTGTCAAAATATAGACAGGTTCAGCAGGATTTTTTTCGATTTTACGTCTGATATTACTCATGTTTACCCGAAGCGCTTGATTTTCACTTGAATAAGGCCCCCAAATTTCTCGAATAATGAAGTCATGTGTAAGAACTTTCCCAGCATGACGGGCTAATAAGAGTAAAATTTTATATTCAATCGGTGTAAAATGAATTTCTGTATCATCTATTTTGACTAGTCTGCGGTCATCATCAATATAAAGGTCTTGGATACGAATGAAATGATCATTTGGCGCCTCTTTACTGCTCGGTTGAATGTGTCGCAAAGCAGTCCGAATGCGCGCCAGTAGTTCCGATGTGCCAAATGGTTTTGTAATATAATCATCTGCGCCAAGGTCAAGTGCAGTCACTTTTTCTCGTTCATGATCACGTGCCGAAACAACAATAATCGGCACTTTTGACCAAACACGAATATCACGAAGCACATCTAATCCTTCCATATCTGGTAAACCAAGGTCAAGCAACACCACGTCCGGTGAATGGCTCGCTGTCTGTTCTAGCGCTTCTTTACCATTCACTGCTTTAATCACCGCATAATCACTAGCAGTTAAAACAGCCGAAATAAAATTACTAATGCCGTCCTCATCTTCCACAATTAGCACAAGTCGCTTGCTGTTCATTTTCCATCTCCTCCATCCAGTGGCAAAGTGAACCAAAATGTCGCCCCGCCATGTTCATTATTTTTGGCTTCCAAAGTCCCGTCATGTGCCCGGATAATGGACATACAAATCGACAAACCAAGCCCTAAGCCACGAGACATATCCGAACGTTCTCTCGCTTCCACGGCAAAAGTATCAAATAAATTCGGCAAACGTTTTTCTGGAATTCCTTTTCCATTATCACGAATACTAAAGATTGCACTTTCTTTCGTTTTCGTTACATCTACCCAAACTTCCGCGGTTGGCCCCGCATGTCGCAACGCATTTTCCATCAAATTAATAAGAACTTGTTCAATTAGCGTGCCATCCATTGGAACCATCAGCAAATCATGAGGGACTTTGACATGAATGGTTCGGTCTGTAAAACGTTTTTTAATACGACCAACTGCTTCACCAACAATCTCTTCTACTGCTTCTGGTGCGCGTTCTAAGCTTACCAAACCTTCACTAATCCGTGTAACAGAAAGTAAGTTTTCGACCATCCGAATGAGCCAGCCAGAGTCATCTTTAATACCCTTAATTAAGTTGCGTTCTGTTTCTTTATCTAATTCCGTTTCTTTTTCAAGCAAGGCAGAACTCGCTCCAACAATACCAGTGAGCGGTGTTCTTAAATCATGTGAAATTGCCCGAAGCAAATTACTTCTCATCTTTTCTTTCGCGGATTCAATGACGATTTGGCGCTGTTCTTCTGATAAGTATTGCCGTTCTAAAGCCAGTGCGACCTGAGAACTGATCATGCGTAAAAATATCCGGTTATCTTGAGTAAGTGGACCTTCTTCTTGTGAGCAAGAAACACCGATAACGCCAAGCACTTTCCCTTGCGACATAACAGGCATATAATAACCAAATGCTCCCATTAATGTATCCGTTCCTGCGCCTGCTCTCTTTTTATTTTTAAAAACCCAGTGGGCAACAGCTTCTTCATCTGGACTAAGAAGCGCGCTCGCATCCTCTTTTCCTTCTGCTTGCATGAAAATCCCTTTATTGCTTTTTGCAGGATCTACCGAATAAAAAACAACGGACCGGTTAAATAAGTGCAAAATATATTCATTGGTTAAATCAATAATTCCTTTTAAATTCCGGGTTACTAGTAGTCGTTTGTTGATTTCATAAAGCACTTCCGTTCGACGTTCACGTTCAACAGCAAGACTAGCCTGCGTTTTAATTCGAACAGTTAGCGCACTCGTAATTAGCGCAACTAATAGCATAATCCCAAAAGTCACTGGATACCCTGCTTGAATCGTATTAAATGTGTAAAGCGGCGATGTGAAAAAGAAGTTAAATAACATCACACCAATAATAGATCCTAAAACACCATATGCATAACCACTTGTTACACGAGAAATAATTAAAACAGACAAAATATACACCATAATAACATTTTGATCGCCAATGCCAAATTCACTTAAACCAACGCATATTGCTGTTGCTAGAGTTAGTAATAGGACCATTTTTGCCATATCATGCCATGAGAGAAAGTTTTTAAAACGCATTTTCATTCGACGCTTTTTTGTTTTTGGATGGCTTGAAGGAATAATGTGCATATCTACGTTATCCAAATGTGTAATAAGCCGGTCTTCAAAATCCTCTTCAAATAAAGAACGCAGACCCATACGTCGGCGTGATTTTCCAACAACGATATTTGTCACACCAGTCAAACGAGCATACTCGGCTACCGTTTCTGCAATATCATGTCCAGCGAGCGTGACAATTTCCGCGCCAAGTCGTTCAGCGAGTTCCATCGTTTCCCGCAGACATTTTTTCTCTGCTTTAGTCATATAATCATTTTCTTCATTTTCAATATAAAGAGCAGTCCATGGAGCACGGAAAGCCTCGGCAGTGCGCGCTGTCCAGCGAATGAGTTTTGCCGATGAAGGAGACGTTCCAATACAGACTAGCCATTTACTACTTGCGCGTTTTTCTGGATATACACCAGTTTGATCATATTCGTGACTAATTCGGTCGGCTGCTTTACGCATCGCAATTTCGCGCAGTAGTTTCAGATTTTCCCTAGTAAAAAAGTTCTGCATGGCAGTTTGCGCACGTTCCGGTCGATAAATTTTGCCTTGTTCTAGACGTTTTAAAAGCTCGTCTGGTTCGATATCAATTAGTTTTACGCGATCCGCCTCATCAAAAACATAGTCAGGAATAGTTTCGCGCACAGCCACTTTAGTAATACCTTCAACAATATCATTCAAACTTTCAATATGTTGTACATTGACAGTCGTATATACATCGATTCCCGCTTGGAGCAGTTCTTCCACATCTTGAAAACGTTTCTTATTGCGCACGCCTGCCGCATTCGTATGTGCGAGTTCGTCCACCAAAATCAGTTCTGGTTTCCGTTTCAACGCTTCGTCCAAATCGAATTCTTTGAGCGCAATGTTTTTATGGTTGATTGCTTTAGGTGAAATAAGTGGGATTCCTTCTAGCATTCTTAACGTTTCTTCTCTGGCATGAGGTTCAATATAGCCCGCCACTACATCTACGCCTGCCGCTAGTTGATCTTTGGCATCACTTAACATTGCGTATGTTTTTCCAACACCCGCTGCAAATCCAAAATATATTTTTAATTTACCTACTGATGAATCTGTTTCTTCTTGCAAATTCACTAGTAGCGCATCCGGACTTGGACGATTCGTCTCCATATACTCGCCTCCAACTACTTACATTTTTAAACTATCTAATGCTAAATTCACTTGTAACACATTCACAGTTGGCTCGCCCCAAAAACCTAACAATCTGTTACTTGTGTGTTCCGCAATAATTTCTTTCACCGTTTTAGTGGAAATTCCACGTTCTCTAGAAATCCGGTCTACTTGATAAGCAGCAGCTGCCTCACTAATATCTGGGTCCACGCCACTTGCTGATGCGGTCACAAGATCCATCGGAATAACGCGGTTGTTAGTCGGGTCTAATTTATGCCACCAAGCAATTCTTTTTTCTACTAATTGTTTTTGTTCCTCACTTGTTGGGTTTAAATTTGTCGCAGCACCGTCACTCGCAGCCCGCCCAATCAAGTATTCAGGCTTAGTGAAAGTTTGACCAATTTCGTTTGAACCATATTTTCCTGTTTCGCCATTTGCTAGCTTTCTTTCTATTATACTGCCATTTGCTTTGTCCTGAAAAGCTGCACCTGCAATAATTGTGACAATACCTGGATAAACCACGCCACACACCAATGTCAAAAGCAGAAATCCAACAACTGCCGGCTTCCAAATTTGCATAAATCTTTTCATGTTTTCTCCCCCTCTTAAACGATTCCTAGAACAGTTAATAGCATATCAATCAATTTAATCGCGATAAATGGTGCAACCAAACCGCCAAGACCGTAAATCAACATATTTCGGCTCAATAATTTTCCAGCGGGCATTTCACGATATTTCACACCTTTTAAAGATAATGGAATCAAAAAAATGATAATCAAAGCGTTATAAATAATCGCGGATAAAATCGCACTTGTTGGGCTCGTTAACCCCATTAAGTTCAGCGCTTCAAGTTGAGGGAAAATCCCGTAAAAAAGCACTGGAATGATAGCAAAATATTTTGCTAAGTCGTTGGCAACACTAAAAGTCGTCAGTGCACCACGAGTCATTAACAATTGTTTACCAATCCGGACAATATCAATTAATTTAGTTGGACTAGAATCCAGATCAACCATGTTCCCAGCTTCTTTTGCAGCCTGTGTCCCTGTATTCATCGCAACAGCCACATCTGCTTGCGCAAGAGCTGGCGCATCGTTCGTCCCATCACCTGTCATTGCAACTAAATGGCCTTCCCGTTGATATTCACGAATTAATTCCAGTTTTGCTTCCGGAGTTGCTTCTGCTAGAAAATCATCGACTCCAGCTTCTGCCGCAATTGCAGCCGCAGTCATAGGGTTATCCCCGGTAATCATAATTGTCTTAATACCCATTTTTCGTAAATCTAGAAAACGTTCTTTCACGCCATTTTTCACGATATCTTTTAAATAAATAACACCAAGCACTTTATTATTACGGACTACGACTAGTGGCGTACCACCTGCGCCAGCTACCTTGCTTACAATGGCATCACATTCTTGTGGGTATGTGCCGCCATTTGCAGTTACATACGTACGAACCGCGTCAGCTGCACCTTTTCGGATTGTATTTTCTTGATAATCAATTCCACTCATTCGCGTTGTTGCAGTAAATGGGACAAATTCAGCATGCATTTCCGCAAAATCTCGGCCGCGAATATCGAAGCGTTCTTTCGCTAAGACAACAATGCTTCGGCCTTCCGCTGTTTCATCTGCAATAGAAGAAAGTTGTGCCGCATCAGCTAGCTCTTGTTCTGTCACACCATCCACTGGTATAAATTCGCTGGCTTTCCGGTTTCCAAGAGTAATAGTTCCCGTTTTATCAAGCAAAAGCACATCAACATCGCCAGCAGCCTCAATTGCACGACCACTCATTGCTAAAACATTCGCTTGATTTAAACGACTCATTCCAGCAATCCCAATCGACGAAAGCAAGGCACCAATGGTCGTTGGCGCTAAACAAACAAGTAAAGCAATCACATTGGTAATCGAAATCGCTGAGCCACTTCCGGCCTGCTTACTCGCAAATTCTGTGAATGGTAAAAGTGTCGCTGAAACCGCCAGAAAAATAATCGAAAGCGTCACAAGCAAGATTTGTAAAGCAATTTCATTTGGCGTCTTTTTCCGTGAAGCCCCTTCTACCATTGCAATCATTTTATCTAAGAAACTTTCCCCAGAAACAGCCGTTACTCGAATCACTAGCCAGTCGGAAACAAGCGTAGTTCCGCCTGTTACAGCGCTTCTATCACCACCAGATTCACGAATTACAGGCGCCGATTCCCCAGTTATCGCACTTTCATCAACTGATGCAGCACCTTCAATAACCTCTCCGTCCATTGGTATTTGCTCATTCGCAAGCACATACACAATATCATCTTTCTTTAAATCATTTGAAGCCACTTCTATAACATCTGTTTTATCATCTATATGTTTCAATTTCCGGGCTAAAACGTCTTTCCTCGCCATTTTCAAACTATCCGCTTGCGCTCGACCACGCCCTTCCGCAATCGCCTCAGCAAAATTCGCAAATAACACAGTGAACCATAAAATTAGCGCAATCGCGAGTGTATAACCAGACTTCTCATCTGAAATCCCAAAAAACCCAAGAAAATAAAGACTTGTTGCTAAAATTGCACCCACATAAACGAGCAGCATAACCGGATTTTTCACTTGTAGTTTAGGAGACAATTTTTTCGTCGACTGAATCAGCGCATCTTTCCAAATACCTTTTTCCATCATTTCCATTCACCTCATTTGAAAGTTGTAAAGAAGTCCGCAATCGGTCCAAGCGCAAGTGCTGGCAAGAAACTAAGCGCGCCAACAAGTACCACTACACCAATTAAAAGACCAATAAACATGCCATTTTTCGTCGATAATGTCCCACTGCTTGCTGCAACTGGACTCTTTCCTGCCATATTTTGCGCTAAGTAAAGCGCCGCAATAAGCGGAATAAAACGAGCAAATAACATCATTAATGCGCCGACCATATTTGTAAACGTCGTGTCTGCTGCAAATCCTGCAAAAGCACTTCCGTTATTATTTCCCATCGAGGTAAAAGCATACAACACCTCAGAAAAACCATGTGCCCCACTCGCCGCAACAGACGCTTGCACACTTGGCATCATCACCGCAAATGCAGTACCAAATAATGTTAAGAGTGGCGGAACTAAAATAAGCAAGCACACCATTTTCATATCATAAGGCTCAATTTTCTTCCCTAAATATTCTGGTGTACGCCCAACTAAAAGTCCGGCAATAAACACCGTCAAAATAATAAAACCAATCATGCCATACAGTCCGCTACCAACACCGCCAAAAATAACTTCTCCAAGCTGCATAAAGAACATTGGCACAAGTCCACCGAGCGGCGTCAAACTATCATGCATAGCGTTCACCGCACCATTTGAAGCAGCCGTTGTTGAAGCAGCGAAAAGCGATGATCCTCCAACACCAAAACGAACTTCCTTGCCTTCCATACTTCCAGAAGTAGCCACACCTTGATAACTTGGACCAGCAAATTGTTCTGAAATAGTAATTGCAACAATACCGACAACAAAAACAATCATCATCGCTGTCATAATTGCCCGACCTTGTTTACTATCCTTCACCGCGCGCCCAAACATCACAACGAGTGCAACTGGAATAAGCAAAATCGCGAGCATTTCAATTAAATTCGTAAAACTAGATGGATTTTCAAACGGAAATGCAGAATTCGCTCCAAAAAAGCCTCCACCATTTGTCCCAAGTTGTTTAATCGCAATTTGACTTGCAGCCGGGCCAAGCGGAATCAATTGTTTAGCTCCATTTTCAAGCGTTTCAACAACCGAATAATCTGCAAATGACTGCACCACACCTTGTGACACCAAAAGAATCGCCAAAACAAGTGAAAGTGGTAGTAAAATATAAAGTGTCACTCTAAACAAATCTTGCCAAAAATTTCCCACTGTTTTCTGTTTCTTCCATATAAAGCCACGAATTACTGCAAATAAAACTGCAATTCCTGTCGCCGCAGAAACAAAGTTCTGAACTGTTAAACCAACCGACTGCGAAAAATAAGATAAAGTCGACTCCCCAGAGTAAGCTTGCCAGTTCGTATTAGACACAAAACTCGCTGCCGTATTAAAAGCGAGACTAAAACTGAGTCCCTTCATACCTTGTGGATTAAGCGGTAAAAATCCTTGTAACATCAGCACCGCCATCACAAATACAAAACCAATTGCACTAAAAGCAAGAACCGATCCAGCATAACGTTTCGCTGACATTCCAGCCTCACTCACACCCATCAAACGATAACCAAACCGCTCAACAGGTTCAAGAACTCTTGATAAAAAAACTCTTTCACCAATCATTACTTTATACATATAAATTCCCAGTGGTATCGCTAAAACTAGTAATAATACAATAAAAAACACATCTTGCATGATTATATATTTCATAAATTCTCACCTCTAAATAACACATAAAATAAATATACTAATAACCCCAACCCAATTATCCCAGCAACCACTAGAACAACACTCATTTTCCGTTCACCCCTTCACAGTACTCTTTCCACCCCTAATCCTAACAACAAATACATAAAGACAGTGTTAAGATTGGCATGACCCGCATAAAGATTCCGTTAATATCGATATGTGTGTAAATTTTACACACATAAAAAGGAATGTGTAAGGTAAAAAGTAAATGAAAACCCTTTTATAGCCACATTTAAAGTTGGCACAGTACTTGCATATATATTAAGTGTTAAGAGAATTATCCAGAGGAGGAAATAATCATGAAAACAATCATGTTAGTATGTTCAGCAGGTATGTCTACCAGCTTACTAGTTACAAAAATGGAAAAAGCAGCTGAAGAAAAAGGTCTGGAAGCGAAAATCTTCGCAGTGGCTGAAGCTGAAGCAGCAAATCATTTAGACGAAATTGATGTGTTATTACTTGGTCCACAAGTACGTTTCTTAGAAGGAAACATGAAGAAAAAATTGGAGCCAAAAGGTATTCCGTTAGCTGTTATTAACAGTGTTGATTACGGAATGATGAAAGGCGACAAAGTTTTAGATCAAGCATTAGATTTAATGAAGTAAAAAGAGGGTAATTACAGCTAGCTAGCTGAAAATTATAAAAAACTAAAGAGGTATAGTAATAACATCATGTTTTAGAAATTATGTATTTGTCTTAACCCATGCTATTACTTTATCCTCAAAAAAGGAGAATAAAAAATGAATGGTTTTATCGCATTTATGGAAAAATATTTCATTCCGTACGCAGCCAAAATTGGTGGCCAACGTCATTTAGTAGCAATTCGTGATGGTTTCATTACAACTATGCCACTAATGATTCTAGGATCTTTCGCTGTTTTAATTAACAACTTCCCAATTCCAGCTTACCAAAAATTCATGAATAACTTATTTGGTGAAGGAACTTGGCAAGCATTTGGCGGAAACGTTTGGAACGGTACTTTTGCTATCTTAGCATTACTTATCGCTTTCACAGTAGCTTACAACTTAGCGAAATCATATGATAAAGATCCACTTTCATCCGCAGTAGTTTCTGTCGCTACATTCTTCACTATTGGCGCAATTGCTCCAGGTGCAGACGGCGTCCCTAACACTGGTGGTTTAGGATCAACTGGTCTTTTCTTAGCATTAATTATTGCAATTCTTTCCACTGAGATTTTCACTCGCTTGAGTGGTAGCCCGAAATTAATTATCAACATGCCTGATGGTGTTCCACCGGCAGTTTCTCGTTCATTCGCAGCTTTATTCCCTGCAATGATCACAGTTTCTATCTTTGGTCTTATCACTGCTTTCTTCCAAGCAGCAGGTGTAAGTAACTTAGTAATTTCTTTCTATGAATTAGTTCAAGAACCGTTCATGGGTCTTGCAAACTCCTTGCCAGCAGCATTACTACTCGCATTTGTTTCTGCTTTCCTTTGGTTCTTTGGTTTACACGGAGCGAATATTATCGACCCGTTCATGCAAACAATCAATATCCCAGCTATTACTGCTAACCAAGATGCATTAAAAGCTGGTAAAGAACTTCCTTATATCGTTAACAAACCTTTCTTTGACTCTTTCGTTAACTTAGGCGGAACTGGGGCAACTATCGGTTTAATCATTGCTATCTTTATCGTAGCTCGTAAACATAAAGCGTATATGACAGTTTCTAAATTGTCTGCAGCGCCAGGTATTTTCAACATTAACGAACCTATGATGTTTGGTCTTCCAATCGTCTTGAATCCAATTATGTTCATTCCATACATCTTGGCACCACTTGTACTTGTAACTGTAGCTTACTTTGCAACAGCTATTGGTTGGGTACCAGCTTGTACTATCGTAACTCCTTGGACTACACCACCAATTATCGGTGGAGCACTTGCAACACAAAGTATCGCTGGTGGCGTACTTGCAGCTGTAAACTTAGGATTATCTATTCTAATCTTCCTTCCATTCGCGAAAATTGCTCAAATTCAAGAGCTACGTCGCGAAAAAGAAGCACTTGCTGCTGAAGGCGTTACTGCAGAATAATTTTTACAAACCAAAACTTTAAGGACGTGTTTACAGATGGATTTAGAACAAACAATTATGAGCTTGATCGTGTTCGGTGGTAATGCTAAAAGTGACGCTATGTTAGCTATTGATTCCGCTAAAAAAGGGGATTTCGCTCAAGCAGACGAACAAATCGCCCAAGCAGAACAAGCACTACTTGAAGCGCATCATTCTCAAACAAAACTTATACAAGGTGAAGCTCGTGGTGAAAAAACAGAAGTTTCCCTTCTACTTGTTCACGCACAAGATCACTTAATGAATGCAATCACTTTCAAAGATTTAGCGAAAGAAATTGTAGATCTTTATAAGAATAAATAAGACCAAAAAACCAGCCGTCGTCATGACAGCTGGTTTTTTTCTTCTATTAAATTAGCATCTGATCGAATAATCGCTAACACTACGCCAACCGCAATAAAATTACCAAGCACAGCACTTCCACCGTAACTAATAAAAGGTAGCGGAATCCCCGTAAGTGGCATAAGCCCAACAGTCATACCAATATTTTCAAAAATGTTAAATGCAAAACTAACAGCGAATCCAGCTAAAACAAGCGAAGAAAAAGTATTTTTCATTAATAAAGCTGCCATAATTAATTGATGAATAAGTAACATAAATAAAATTAACAACAAACTTACGCCAACAAATCCAAACTGATGACCAATGGTACTAAAAATCATATCTGTATGACTTTCAGGAATATACGCATTTGTCCCCGAACTGCCAGTCATCATCCCTGAACCAACTGCTTTCATGGATAAATTAAGTTGATATACCGCATCCGGGTCCGTCGTCGGATCAAGCCATGTCTGAATACGCGCAAATTGATAAGCATGAAAACCAATTTTTTCAAGCAAACTAATATGATAAACAACCACGTACATTCCTACAGTCACAGTCGTTAAAATCAACGTAATAATACCAACCATAAGTTTCGTGGATTTAATAGCCAGCAAAATAATCGCAAGCGCCGTAACCCCATAAACAATAGTTGTACCAAGGTCCGGTTGCTTCATGATTAACAGTAAAACAACGCCTGTAAGCACCGTCAAAATTCCTAATTGTTTCCATTTTTGCGCTTGATATTTCACAGCAAAATGGGCCAATACAAAAATAAAAATTGATTTTACCACTTCAGATGGTTGGAAAGAAAGCCCCCCAAAACGGTACCAACGCGTTGCCCCATTAATATTTTGTACTAAAGGGTTCGGTATTAATATCCCTAAAAGCATAATTACCATAATGGCATAAAGCCAAATTGCATGATGGCGCAAAAAATCCACCGGAAGCCTTGAAACCCCAAAACAAGTAAGTGTTCCAATTGTCAAAAAGACTAATTGCATTCCTAAAAAATTGGTATTATATTGATTTGTCTTCTGAGCAAAATAAATCGCCACACAACTAACCAATGATAATAAAAATACCGATAAAATAATTCGGTTATAAAGTATATCTCGTTTCATAAATGCACAACCTCTCTCGTCCTAGCTAGCCAGTTCCGCCTTGCCGCAGCTAGCACGAACCCTGCTGCACATGAAAGCATTACAACCGAACTACCGCCATAACTAATGAATGGTAGCGGCACACCCGTAAGTGGAATAATCCCACTCACTCCGCCAAGATTTAAAAACATTTGCACTGATATCCAAGCCGCAACTCCAATACAAACCATGGAATCAAAAATAAAATGACTGCAAATCGCAATATATAGTGCTGTAAAAGTAAATAACATCAGTAAGAAAATCGTCCAAATCACACCGAAAACCCCAAGTTCTTCCGCAATCACAGTCATAATAAAATCCGTATGTGGTTCTGGCAAATATCCTAATTTTTGGATGCTACCGCCTAAGCCATTTCCAAATACTCCACCACTTCCAATCGCATAATAGCCATTTCTGAGTTGATAAGAAGCATCTAAATTATGAAGATTAAATGGGTCCAAAAAAGCAAATCTACCTAACTTTGCTGAACTGAAAAAATCAGGGTGAAAGAAGTAAATTAAAGTTGCGACAAGTATCAGTACACCAAAAGCCCAGATAGACACTCGGACAAGGCGTGTGAGGCCGACTCCGCTCGTTAAAAACAAAGCGACCCCAATGACACCTAAAATCAGCGCAGTGCCAAGATCCGGCTGCAAGAAGACAAGACCCACTGTTAAAAACAAAAATCCAAGTAACCAATATTGCACACGTGCTCCACATCCTTTTTTCAAAAAAACCGTTGCAATTACTAATATCAAGAGTAATTTAACTGTTTCTGTTGGTTGAAAAGTCACGCCTGCAAAGGACAACCATCTTTGTGCATTATTCGCCGCACTTCCGGTTACAAGCACTAGAATAAGCAAACCTAGCAAACTACCTACTAACATTCGTAGCATCCACCTACGATAAAATAATTTCACATTAATACGCGAACAAAGCAGCAAGCCTAGAAGCCCCAGCCCATAAAAGATTAACTGTCTATCAAAAAAATAACTCGGTTCTACTTTGTATCGCATAATTGCCACACCGTAACTTGTACTATAAACTAGTAGCAAACTCCACACTGAAAGAAGTAAATACGTTACAAACAGTACTTTGCCCGCACGCATTTAAATCCACTCCCGGAATTTACGAATGTAAAGGGTTTTTACTAATTGCATCGTTGCCATATAGCCAACCAGAATCAAGATTAACCAAGGGAAATAACTACCAGGTAAGCTGACAAAACCTATGCTGTGGCCAAATCCAGTAAATGGAATTACAATCCCGAGCGTCATCACAACAAGCGTCGCAATCATCACTGGAGCAGTTGCTCGACTTTGAATGAAAGGAATTTTTTCTGTTCGAATCATGTGAACTACTAATGTTTGTGTAAGTAGGCCGACAACAAACCAGCCACTATGGAATAAAGCTTGCTCTGCTACCGTATTAGCGCTAAATACAAACCACATAATTAGAAACGTCGCAATATCAAAAATCGAGCTTACTGGACCAATACATAAAATAAAGCGCAACATTCCTTTTTGTTCCCATTGGTGCGGCTTTTTCAAAAATGACCGATCCATTTTATCCCAAGGTAGAGTTAATTGAGAAAAGTCATACAGCAAATTTTGTAGTAAGAGGTGTAAAGATAACATTGGTAAAAATGGAATAAATGCACTGGCTACTAAAACACTAAATACATTTCCAAAATTTGAACTAGCCGTCATCTTCATGTATTTTAAAATATTACCGAAGACATTACGCCCTTCCATGACCGCATCATTTAATACGGTTAAACTTTTCTCCAATAAAATTACTGAGCTAGCATCTTTTGTTATATCTGCTGCCGTATCCACCGAAATCCCTACATCTGCTTTTCTAAGCGCAGGCGCATCATTAATTCCATCACCAAGGAATCCAACCGTATGTCCTGCTTTTTTTAGTAAGCCAATGATACGCGATTTTTGCATCGGACTTAATTTAGCAAAAATGTGGTATTTACGCAGTTCGCGCGTGAGTTCCCCGTCAGATAATTCTTCTATATCTGCACCGAGTAAAAATCCGTTCGCTGGAATACCAACTTCTTGACAGATTCGTTTCGTAACGATTTCGTTATCTCCTGTCAGAACTTTTACGTTAATTTGATTCTTGAAAAGATGAGCAATAGCTTCTTTTGTTGATGTTTTTACTGGATCTCGGAAACCTAAGAATCCAGCAATAATCATTTGTTCTTCATCATTTTTAGTAAATGCTTTTCCTGCTTTTCCAGTTTTATAGGCTACTGCAATCACTCGAATTCCTGAGCGATTCATTTCTGCACACATTTCTTGGAGCTCATCCTTTTCCGATTCATTTAGTGTAGAAATAGTGCCATCAAATTCCTTATGAGTGCACACAGTGAGCATTTCTTCCACCGCGCCTTTTGTAATCATCCTCGTTTCTACGCTGTTCTCCACAATGACACTTAAACGCCGCCGGTCAAAATTAAATGGAATTTCACCAACTTTTGCCCAACTTTCTGTAACACTATCATCCAATTTGGCAATGACAGCATGATCTAATACATTTTTCCAACCAGTTTGGAAGTAACTATTTAAATAAGCCAGTTTGAGGACACTTTCGGAATTCTTACCAGCACTATCAATGTATTTTACAAGTTCTAGTTTATCTTCTGTAAGTGTGCCAGTTTTATCCGTACATAAGATATCCATCGCACCGATATTTTGAATAGCGCTAAGTTCTTTCATAATTACTTTTTTTGACGACATATTAATTGCGCCTTTTGCTAAGTTCGTGCTGACAATCATTGGTAACATTTCAGGCGTGAGACCTACAGCAATCGCAACCGCATAAATAAACGCTTCTAGCCAATTGCCTTTCATAAGACCATTAATCATAAATACAATTGGAACCATCACCATCATAAAATAAAATAGTAATTTCGAAATTGATTTAACGCCTTTATCAAAGCTAGTATCGCCACGACGTTCTGTAGCTGCAATTGACAGCGAACCGAAAAATGTCGAGCTTCCTGTACGCAAAACAACAGCTCGGCCATGACCACTTAACACATCCGTCCCCATAAACAATAAGTTTTCCCGTTCAAAAATTTCTGGATTTGCGCGTTTATCTTCCACAAATTTCTCAGCTGGAATCGATTCACCAGTAAGCGCCGATTGATTAATCAATAAATCTGTCGCCGAAATTACACGTGCATCTGCTGGAATAATATCTCCCGCCGAAATTTCAATTAAATCTCCAGGAACGATTTCGTCTTGATTCAAAGTAACCATCGTATCGTCCCGTATAACTTTCACTTTATTTTTCACCATATTTTTCAGTGCATAACTAGCTCGTTCCGCTCTACTTGTTTGAATAAATCCAAGCACTCCGCTCGCGAGTATCATTAACGCCATAATAATTGTCGCTTCCATATCATCCGTTAAATAGGAAACCACCATCAACATCACTAAAATATAGATAAATGGATCATTAAATGCGCGAATAAATAGCCGTAAATTTGATACTTTCTTTTCTTCCACAGTTCGATTAGGACCAAATTCTGCTAACCTTTCAGTGACTTCCACGTTCGTTAGCCCGGTTTCCATTACACCTAACTTTATTAAAATCTTTTCTCTTCCTAATTGTGATTCTTTGAGCAAGTTGTTACCTTGCACTTTTTCTTGTAATTTTTTCATTTTTCTTGCCTCCGATTCTTTCTAGGCAAGCTGAGAATAACGTTTATGTACGCCAGAGATGAAGGATAGTCACTCGTGCAGCTTGATTTCTATAATATGAGTCTGGTTCTTCTACTTCCGCTTCCTGTCGATAAGCCATATGCCTTCATCTCCTTTCGAATTATACCTAAGCTTAATTATCTGAAAAAAAGATTTTAATTCCCAGATAATTATTATCATAATAAACATGAAAAAAGCCCTTACCAAAACCTCGGCAAGGACTTCTGAATTCATACGCATACTAAAACAGACTCCCCTCGCTAAAGTTTTGGCACTATGCAACGTAAAGAATACTCTTAGCCACATTATGGAAAGCCTTAATCCGACAATCCCTGTTCTACCCATTGGCGTCTTTGGACATTTTTGGGCAGTGGCCTGTGTTTGCATAGGAGCCTCACCTAACAGGCAAAACTACATATTTATTATCGCTCTAATCGTCTACGAGTTTAACATAGAAAATCTAACCTCGCAAGACAAAATGTAAAATGTTTAACTTTTATTTAACTTTTTGTGATTTATTTCAATAATTTTAACAAAACATCTGCTAAAGCATCCGCAGTTGTCGTAATGGTTGGTGGGCGTTTATAAATATCATCCCGAACTTTCTCCACCATAATAAGTAAAATAACACTATTTAAAATTAAAGAAATGGCATCAGCTTCTTGTGTAGAGTTTTTACTTGGAATCATCTCTTTCACTTTTTGATTAACCCGTTCGTATAAATATTCTACAATAGACGGATCAATAAATTCCATATCTTTACTACCCATTTCTCGAACAGAAATCACCATAAAATCTCGATATTTTTCATAAATATCTGAAATAAATTGACTCGCTTGTCGCAAAAATACTTTTGTGCTTTCAAAATCTTTATCAAAAAATTGATTGATTTCTGCTTTCATACTTTCAAATTGCACTTCCAACGTCATATGAATTAAATTATCTTTATTCTTAAATTTTTTAAAAATCGTAGCTTCATTTATACCAGCGGCTTCAGCCAATTGTCTTGTTGTAGAGCCCTTAATGCCATTTTTCGCCATCATAGAAAGCGTTGCATCCATGATGGATTCGTTTGTAATCATTGTTCAACCTCCGTTCAATTAAGCAAGCACTTGCTTATATAAAGTATAACAAAAAACCATCTTTTTGACAATTTAATTACAATTTGTACAACCATTACATACCTTCCGTGAAGTGTGTAATAATAGAGGTAGAATATTTATTTAAAAGAATTGGAAGTGATTTACCATGCAAAAGACAAGAAAAGAACGTATTCTTGAGGCTTTACAAGAAGAGAAGAAAAACAAAAAAAGCAAAAAAATAAAAACTGGTGCAACAATTGCTGGGGTTACTGCCATAGCAACTTCAATCACTGTTCCTGGAATCGAAGTTATCGTTCAAGCAGATGAAACTGCACCCGCTGATGAAGCTGTCAAAAGCGCAGATAAAACAGCTCAACCAGAAGCAGATTCTGCTACCAAAACCACTACAGAAACGACTCCAGAAAGAAATCAAATAGAACCTAAAACAGAAACTCAACCTAAAACACCTACAGAAAAAACGCCTCCTGCCGAAAAAGAAGTTACTCCTACAGTGCAAACAGCCACAATAAGCAACTCTGACAATGTAACAAGTTCATCTACACCAGCAACCTATAATGTGTTACAAAAGTCCGCATTACGCTCAGGCGCTACAGTCCAAAGTTTCATTCAAACAATCCAGTCATCTTCATCACAAATCGCTGCAAACAATGATTTATACGCCTCCGTAATGATTGCCCAAGCCATTTTAGAAAGTGCTTATGGAACAAGCGAATTAGGCTCTGCTCCTAACTACAATTTATTTGGCATTAAAGGCGCATACAACGGTAAGTCTTATACAAAACAAACACTAGAAGATGATGGCAAAGGAAACTACTACACAATTACAGCCAAATTCAGAAAATATCCATCTTACCATCAATCTTTAGAAGATTACGCACAAGTCATTCGAAAAGGCCCAAGCTGGAATTCCAATTACTATTCTAAAGTATGGAAAAGTAATACTAAATCGTATAAAGATGCCACTCAAGCATTAACCGGAACTTATGCAACTGACACAGCCTATGCAAGTAAATTAAACAATTTAATTAGCACTTATAACCTAACCCAATATGACACTGGAAACGCGTCAAATGGTAGCGGCTCTTCAAATACTGGTAACTCTGGTAACTCCAACAGTTCCAGTTCAAACAGCGCAACTTACACGGTCGTAAAAGGTGATTCTCTTTGGAAAATTGCCACTAAATATAATGTATCAGTAGCCAACTTAAAATCTTGGAATAACCTAAAATCTGACAACATTTACATCGGTCAAAAACTTAAAGTCACCGCTGGATCCACGTCAAATACCTCTAAGCCAAACACCGGATCAAATACCAACACATCTAAACCAAGCACTAGCACCAACGCAAAAACCTACACTGTAAAAAAAGGCGACTCTCTTTGGAAAATTGCCACTAATAATAAAGTAACTATCGCTAATTTAAAATCTTGGAACAATCTAAAGTCTGATTTTATTTATCCAGGGCAAACCCTTAAAGTCAGTGCTAGTTCCACTTCAAGCAACACAAACACATCTAAACCAAGTACCGGTTCAAGCACTAACACATCTAAACCAAACACAAACGCAAAAACGTATACCGTGAAAAAAGGCGACTCCCTATGGAAAATTGCTAATCAAAATAAGACAACTGTCACAAACTTAAAATCTTGGAACAACCTAAAATCCGACAACATTTACATCGGACAAAAACTTAAAGTCAGCGCTGGATCTATTACAAATAATACCAACACATCTAAACCAAGCACTAGCAAACCAAGCAATTCATCCACCAAAACCTACACCGTAAAAAAAGGAGATTCACTTTGGTCCATCTCTAGACAATACAAAACAACTGTAGATAATATTAAGTCTTGGAACAAGCTAACAAGTAACACCATTTATATCGGACAAAAAATCACGATTAAATAAGAAAAACGCCTTCTTTACGAGTATATAAAGAAGGCGTTTTATTTAACTAAAAAATACTATTTTCACTCTTTTTCCAAGACATCTTCCAACATTTGTCTCGCTGTTCTATTGTATGCTTTATAATCAAACTGTTTAAAATCATTATAACCAAGCATCACTTTTTCCATTCCTTCTGCTAACCCTTCTACTGTGCTGTCCACAAGTAAGCCATAGCCGTTTTTTAATAAACTGTAGCTCCCAGGGATATTAGTAGAAACAATTTTTTTCTCCAAAACTAGGCATTCCAATAGTACCATTGGTTGCCCTTCGTGAATAGACGACAAGACAAACGCGTCGCATGCCTTTAGAACCGGAAATGGGTTTTCTAATTGTCCTAAAATATGCACTTTGTTCTCTAATTCTAAATCAATAATATATTGTTTCAATTCTTCTTCCAGTTCTCCAAGTCCAATAATAAAAAGCTGTGAATCTGCTCGTTTTTTCTGTAATTGATGAAAGGCTTTTATTAATCCTTGATGATTTTTTTCTGGTGATAACCTTCCCATTGTCACAAAATTAAAAGTATCCGCTGAAAGATCGATATCGCTCACCTCTTTGGAAGAGCGGAGAATATATTCGTAATCAATCAAATTATGGATATATGTCATTTTACTAGTATCTTGAACAATATGTTCCAAATGCTGTTTATTCACTTCCCCAGTCTGTTTAGAAACCGAAACAATTACATCAAAATAATTATATACAGGAAAAATGATATTTAAATCAGCTTGATGCTTAAACTCTTTGCCTAATTTCTTACTATATTCTTGCATCATTTCATTGTGTTGATAAATAATTTTTTTGGGACTATTAGAAGAAGCAACTAGCAACGTCCAATATTTAAAATAACCATCAAAATCAAGCGCAATATCGACGCTGATATTTCCTAAAACACGATTCCACTCTCTCTGATAAATAGCCTTAATTTCCTCCGTTAGAAATTTTGTAGGTCCGTTTTTCATTAAATGTTCTAGTGGGTGAGAGTGAAAATCTAAAAAAGCTTGCTCTTCATTTGGAAAAATATTAATATCTCCTGGAATTTGGACTTTAACTACGTGCGCTGGTATTTTATTAAAATTCAATTGTTCATAATAAGATAGGTTTTCTGCTTCAATCACTACAATTTGATACTTTTCTTTGTTTAAGTTCCGCATCAGATTAAGAGCCGAAGACGTGATTCCATTATTTTTAAAACCTCCACAGTACATCACAATTATTTTCTTTGATTTTTTTGTTACAGGTTTTTTCTTGCATTCAAAAAAGCTATAATTGTCTACTGGCAAAATTTGTCCTGCTATCAATTTTTTAAAATTTTCAGTTAATATTTCAAGATTATTCTGTTCAATAATATAATCTGCATGGAGCAATAAACGTTTGAAATTAGCATTATAATTTTCTGTATGAAGGATTTGAATGTAGATTTGTCCTGCCTTTTTAGCAAAAAAAGTGGGCAGTTCTATATCAGAAATTACATACTCCGCTTTTCCCAACCACTCGATGTTCTCCGCAGAATCAAAAGAGTCAATTAAGTATTGTTTCATTCTCTTTAACGATGGGTTGACACTTAAAAATTTTTCAAAAAAAGCAACTTCTTTTACTATAAGTACAATTGTATCCTTCACTATCTCTTCTTCCAACCAACTTTTTAAATAGGACTGCTTTAAATTCATCACACTTCCCCCCTAAATTTCATATGATTAATTATTTATTCAATCCATAAAAAGAGATGAACAAGAAGTATCTATCTATTCCCTTCTTTCAACATTTAAATCTCTAACAACGCTATAAAAAGTGATTCTAGTGCCGGAAAATGTTAACTAGGAGTATTTTATTAATACTAAAATCAGTTTCACAATAGATAAGAAAAATCAGGCTACTCGCTTCTTGAAATTGCTAAGAAACGAGTAGCCTAATCAAAAGTATTTTTCATGTGATAATGTATCTTTTATTTCATTTTAAAAATGATGGAAACTCTCAACTGGCATTACAAACACTGTAGCGCCGCCAACTTGTACTTCGATTGGGTACGGCACATACGTATCTACAGTTACTCCAAGGGATGCGGATGGTGTCATCATTTGTTCGCGTGCTTTGCAGTTTTCTTTAATTATCGCAAGTGCATCTTCCACACGCTCGTCTTCCGTTCCGATAATAAATGTTGTGTTTCCTGCTTTTAAAAATCCACCCGTTGTAGCTAACTTGGTCGCACCGAAATTGCCTTTAGTTAGTGCGTCAGACAAACGGTTGCTATCTTGATCTTGAACTATCGCAAATATGAGTTTCAAAGAAATCAACCCTTCCTAAAAATCTATCTTTTTTTCATTATAGCAAACAAAACCTTTTTTAAAGAGCAATATGCACTTTTGGCTTGGTACTTAAGTCACATGAAATGTTAGGACAATTGTTGTAAAATATCTGCTAAAATGACTTCCGTGATTTCTTCCGGTTGCATAGTTGCGTCGACTCGCATAAAGCGATCTGGGAACATCTTGATGATTTTTTCATAACCGGCTTGGACTTTCTCATGGTAAGAGATATCTTCTTTATCTAAACGATTAACTTCACGACCTTTATTAGCGGCGATCCTAGCTAAACCAACTTCGGCTGGCACATCGAGATAATAGGTCCGGTCTGGAATTGTATCTTCAATCGCATACAAATTCACTTGTAAAACTTGTTCCATATCCATGTCACGTCCGGCGCCTTGGTAAGCAAGTGAGCTATCCATAAAACGGTCACAAAGAACAGTTTTCCCTGCCGCTAAAGCTGGACGAATCGTTTCAACCACATGCTGACGGCGAGCTCCAGCAATAAGTAATACTTCTGTTTTTGGATCCATTTCTTCATTTCCAATTCCAAGGACGATGTTTCTTACTTTTTCTGAAATCGGGCTGCCACCTGGTTCACGGGTTTTAATAAAATCTATGCCCGCTTCTTCCATTTTCTGATTTAAAAGTGTTCCAACAGTCGTTTTTCCAGAACCATCTGGGCCTTCGAGTGTAATAAAAATTGCTTTCATTTTCGTAATTTCCTTTCTATTTCGCGTCGCTTTCTGTTTGATTATAGCATATATCAACGAAACACACGGATGTAATTGTTTGCTAGTTTTTCGCCACCCTGATAGTGACGAGTACTAATGCTTTTTAGTTCACGGATATGGTTTTCCGTAATATTTTCTCCGCGAATAATAGCTGGTATTCCCGGCGGATAAAGTGAAATTGTTTCAGCAGACACACGAGCAACCGCTTCCTCTAATAAAATAAATTCAGTGTTCCGCGTATACATTTCTTCATACGTTAGTGCAAGACCTGTTGCACAAGGCGTTGACATTTCGTGCGGTTTTTTTGCCGTTTCTTTTTTTACGGGTGAATGAATCCGACTGATTGGCGTGAAATCAATCCCTTTTTTAATTAACGGTAAAATGAGTAACACTTGTGATTCATCGGCAAGTTCGGGAAAATAAGAGCTTTCTTCAAAAATAGTTTGCAGTTCATAGCCTGTATAACCCGTTTTGCGAACGATTATTTTAAGTGGATCATCTGGCAAAATCACATCAAACTTATTTTTTGTCAGCCACTTAATCCACCTAGCACGCATTTTCCAAAAAGCTTCAACATCTGCCGCTGTGTAAGTTGCCGCATATTTCCGCGCCGCATCCAGTGACGCCATGATTAAATAAGATGGACTACTCGTTTGAAAAACTTGCAAGTAATAAGCTAGTTTATCAAAAATCGGCAAATCGTTCACTACATGTAAATAGGACCCCATCGTTAGCGCCGGCAACGTCTTATGAGCTGATTGAACGACTACATCTGCCCCAAGCTCCACCGCACTTTTAGGAAATTCTGAACTTGTTAAAAAATGTGCTCCGTGCGCCTCATCCACAAATACTACCGTGCCAAAATCATGGGCAATTTGAATACATTTTTGAATATTGAAAGTCGTTCCATAATAGCTCGGATAAGTAAAAATACATAGTTTTATCTCTGAATGATTATGTAATGTTTCTTCGAGAAGCGCAGGCGTAACACCACTCGCAACACCAACTTCTTTATTAATTGCTGACGTTAAAAAAATCGGTTCTGCACCTGCTAATTCTATCCCATGTAAAATAGATTTATGTGCATCTCTAGGCACCAAAACTTTATCCCCGCGTTTTAAAATCGTCATAATAACCGCCAAGCTTCCACCACTTGTACCATTGACAAGAAAATAGCTTTTTTTACTTCCATAACATTCAGAAAGTAATTCCTCTGCTTCTAAAATCACATCTTCCGGGTGGTGTAAATCATCCATTCCTGTAATTTCTGTTACGTCCCATTTCAAAAATTTTTGCCATGCATCTGGATAAATGGCTCCGCTTTTGTGTCCGGGAACATGGAGTGATATTGGGCAGGATTTAGCATGAGCATCTAGCCGTTCCACTAAAGGCATTTTAGATTGATCTCGCATAACAATTCCCCTTTTCAAATTCTCTCTTTCATTGTACCATTTTGCTGGATTTATGACACATTCTTGCAGTTTTAAAGCGTTTTCATTTTATAAGTTGTATAATAAAATAAGCAACCACGTTTTGACTTTCTAGTAAAGGGAAATTGAGATAAGAGGACTATTTTGAAGGAGGTTTTTTGTCAGATGAAGAAGATTCTTAACGGTACAGATCAAGTAGTAGAACAAATGGTGGAAGGTTTAGTTAAATCGCATGCAGATATTGTTCACCGTGTGGAAGGAACTCGCGTCATTGCAAGAAATGATAAACGCCCAAAAAAAGTCGGACTTGTTAGTGGCGGAGGTTCTGGTCACGAGCCTGCCCATGCTGGTTATGTAGGTCGTGGAATGTTATCTGCGGCAGTGTGCGGCGATGTTTTCACTTCTCCAACTCCAGACCAAATTTATGAAGGTATTAAAGCCGCTGACCAAGGTGCCGGTGTGCTTTTAATCGTAAAAAACTATACCGGTGATGTGATGAACTTTGAGATGGCAGCAGATTTAGCAGATGCCGAGGATATTAAAGTAGAACAAATCGTAGTAGATGATGATATTGCTGTTGAAGATAGTACTTTTACAACTGGGCGTCGCGGTGTTGCTGGAACGGTTCTAGTGCATAAAATAATCGGTGCAGCTGCAGAGGCTGGTGCATCGCTTGAAGAACTGAAAGCACTTGGTGAAAAAGTAATTGCCTCTGTTAAAACGCTAGGTGTAGCACTTTCTCCTTGTACAGTTCCTGAGGTTGGACATCCTGGATTTGAGCTCGCTGATGACGAAATTGAGCTTGGTATCGGTATCCACGGTGAACCTGGATTTACAAAAGAAAAAATCATGCCATCCGCAAGTCTTGCTAAACAACTTTTTGACCGCATTAGTAAAGAAAGTAAACTCCTACCTGGAGATAAAGTAGTTGTCCTAGTAAATGGCATGGGGGCAACACCACTAATGGAACAATATGTTTTTGCAAATGATGTCCATGAACTTCTAAAAAATGCTGGAATAAGCGTAGAAAAAACACTTGTTGGAGATTATATGACTTCCCTAGAAATGGCCGGATTGTCACTCACCATTTTGAAATTAGAAGATGAGAAATGGGTCGATATGTTGAAACTCCCAGTGGACACAATTGCTTGGTAACAAAAATTTGGAGGAATGAAAAATGACTTATAATAAAGATTGGGCGTTACGTTGGTTAAATGATTTCGGCGAACGCGTACAAGAAAACAAACAATTATTAAGTGATCTCGATCAAGCGATTGGTGACGGAGACCACGGTATTAATATGGCTCGCGGTCTTAGCGAACTAAAAAAAGCTTTCACAGAAAAAGAACCCGCAGATTTAAAAGATGTTTTTAAAACAGCTGGAATGACAATGGTTAGCAAAGTTGGCGGCGCATCTGGCCCACTTTACGGAACAGCTTTTCTAAATATGAGTAAGGCAGTTGATTCGGATACAATCGATGCAATCGGTCTGACAAAAGTAATTGAAGCTGGCCTTGAAGGAATTGAAAAACGCGGTAAATCTCATGCAGGTGAAAAAACAATGATTGATGTTTGGGAACCAGTTGTTCATGCGCTCCATCAAGAAGATTTAACAGATGATGTAGTTGACGCGGCCTTACAAAAAACAAAAGATTTAAAGGCAACTAAAGGGCGTGCAAGTTATCTTGGTGAACGCTCCATTGGTCACCTTGATCCAGGCGCATACTCTTCCGCCCTGCTCTTCCATGCTATGCTTCAAACGGAGGTGAGCTAACTTATGGCTAAACCTTATGGTGTTGTCATTATTTCTCACTCCAAAGATGTTGCCAAAGGGGTTCATGATATTATCAAAGAAATTGCTCCAGATGTTTCTATCACACATGCAGGCGGAACAGAAGATGGCCGAATTGGCACAAGTTTCGATGCAGTGAACGAAGCAATTGAAAGTAACGAAGCTGATAAAGTCTACACTTTCTATGATTTAGGAAGCGCCAAAATGAACATTGAAACCGTAGAAGAAATCAGCGAAAAAGAAATTATCCTCTTCAACGCACCAATTTTAGAAGGTGCTTATGCTACTGCTGCTCAAGTTCAAATGGATGAAAAACCAGAAGTCATCGCAGCAAATCTTCAAACAATTGAAATTAAATAAATTCGTAAACCCTTGAACTTTCACAGTTTGAGGGTTTATTAATTATTTCAATTGAAAGAATTAACTAAAAACTCTTTATTTTTCTTAATATTTAGTATAAACTAAATTATGTACCAAAAAATAGGGAGGTTTACTATGGTTAAGAAAAATATTGTAATTGCGTTTTTTATTTTGACGTTAGGGCTCGTTCTTGCAGCATGTGGCGGCAATGATAGTTCTAAAGATAAAGCAACAACTTCTACAGGGGATAAAGGGGATAAAAAAGTTGTTAATTTAATGGAATCCGCTGAAATCCCATCCATGGATTCTGTTAAAGGAACCGATGGCGTTAGCTTTACAGCACAAAATCAAGTTTTTGAAGGTCTTTACTACTTAGATAAGGATGATCAAACGCAACCAGGTGTCGCAGCAAGTGACCCAGAAATTTCTGATGACCAAAAAGTATACACGATCAAACTACGAGACGATGCAAAATGGTCTAATGGTACAAAAGTAACTGCTCATGATTTCGTTTACGCATGGCAAAAAATTGTTAATCCCGCAACCGCAGCAGAATACGCAGTCCTTTTTGATGGGCTGATTGCGAATGCGACAGATATTATTAATGGTAAAAAGAAACCCGAAGAACTTGGTGTCAAAGCACTTGATGATACTACACTCGAAATCACACTCGAAAATCCAACACCATACTTTCATTCTCTTTTAACTTTCCCAACATTCTACCCACAAAATGAAAAATATTCAGAATCACAAGGCGATGATTATGCCAAAGATAGCGATCATATGATTTATAATGGTCCATTTGTGATGAAAGATTGGAATAATACTAGCAAAGAATGGAAATACGAGAAAAACAAAGATTACTGGGACAAAGATACAGTAAAAGTAGACACAATTAATATGCAAGTTGTTAAAGAACCAGGAACTGCTGTTAATTTATATTCTACTGGCAAGTTAGACCGCGCAACACTTACAGGTGACTACGCAAAACAAAAACAAAACGATAGTGATTACACTACCGAAAAAGAAGCTTTTGTTTATTACTTAAAATTCAACCAAAAGCAAGCTGGAAAATCCACTCTTTTTGCGAATGAAAATGCACGTAAAGCATTCGCGCTGTCCGTGGATAAAGAATCCTTAGTAAAAACAGTCATGGGTAACGGCTCTACTGCAATGAATGGTTTTGTTCCTGCCGAATTTACTTTCAATCCCGAAACAAAAGAAGATTTCCGGAAAGAAAATGGTGACTTATTAACAACCGACAAAGCAGCAGCCAAAGAATACTGGAAAAAAGCGAAAGAAGAGCTAGGAATCGATACACTCACTGTAGAACTGCTTGGCGATGATCAAGACTTCAACAAAAAATCTACAGAGTTCTTACAAAGTGCACTTGAATCAAACTTAGATGGACTAACAATTAAAATCAAAACCGTTCCTTACAAAGCTCGCCTAAAATTAGACGAGACAGAAGATTATACATTAGAACTAACTCGTTGGGGCCCGGACTACCAAGATCCTATCACATTCCTATCGACAACGATGACAGACAACAACTACAACCGCTCTAACTACTCTAATAAAGAATATGATAAACTGCTAACCGATGCTTCTACCACTTATGCAACACAACCAGAAAAACGCTGGCAAGCAATGCTTGATGCAGAGAAAATACTAATGGATGATGTTGGTATTGCACCACTTTATCAAGCAGGTACAGCAGCTCTCCAAAGCCCTAAAGTAACCGGCATTTCTCATCACTTATTCGGCGCTCCATTCAGTTACCACTGGATAGAGAAAAAATAAAATTAAAAAGACGAGCAGTGTGAATTCCCCCCTGAAAAGTTAGACCTAAAAATCTAACTTTTCGGGGGTTTTTTAATGCGAAAATGCTGTACTTAATTTAATATGTTATAATCAAAACAACAAGAGAAAATTAACCATACGTTTGATAAAGGGAGGCATAAATATGTCGTGGATAGCACCTTACATACCAATTGTATTGCAAGCTCTGTTAGTTATTGGTATCTTTTTTATAGGATTTAAGCTCTATAAAAAATTTCAGTTATCAAAAAAATAATACGAATTACAACCACCCCCAGGAGTTAGACCTAAAAATCTAACTTTCGGGGGTTTTTTAATGCGAAAACCCACTCTATAAAAGGCTAAATTTCCATCGGGACGCCAACCTTTTTTAACGTAAATTTTCCGTGGTATAATTACTTATGATCCATTTGCCATTCTAAAAAGTTAGGATTTGAAACGATGAATATATTAATTAAAATAAGAGAATTAGCCAATTTAACGAATAGCGAAAAAGAACTTGCCAACTACATTTTGGCAAATCCGAAAAAAACACTTCAATTCAAGCCTAAAGAACTAGCCACATCTGCATTCGTTTCCACCGCAACCATCTATCGCTTAATCAACAAGTTAGGACTAAACGGTATTGGTGAACTAAAAATCGAAATCGCTTCAAGTCTTCGTGAAACAACCACAGAAAAAGAAATAAATTACGATTATCCTATTTTAGAATCAGATACACCTTACCAGATTATGACCAACCTACAGCAAATATACAAAGGAACCATTGATGAAACGTTAAATAACGCTGATCCAGAAGAACTCGTAAGGATTGGTGAAAAATTGGTCAATGCGAAAATCATTGATGTATACGCAGCTTCTGCTAACTTATTCTTTGCTCAAAATTTTAAATTTCAAATGCAGGAAATTGGTGTTCTAGTCAACGTTCCTGAGGAAGATTACATCCAAAGCTTGTCTGCAGCAAATAGCGATAAAAACCATATTGCCATTGTGGTTTCTTACGGCGGACGAAGCCGGACACTTCAAAGAGTCGTCCATATTCTGTCTGAAAACAATGTCGACATTATCTTAATTACTTCCATGCAACAAAATTCCTTAGCCAAATTTGCTACACACAAAATTTATATGGCATCCGCTGAGAATCATTACAACAAAGTCTCCTCGTTCTCAACTAGGCAGTCATTACTAAGCATTTTCGACACGCTTTATTCGGTTTATTTTAATCACGATTACGAAAAAAATATCCAGTATAAAACAACTAATTATCAAAAAATGAACGCCGAATTGGAATGATTTTTCAAAAAGACTGCTATTTTCCTTTCGAACTGAAAAAAAGCTCTCAATATTTATCACTTCTAACTTTTCCTTATTTTCTAATGATACAATGAAGAAAAAAGGAGCTAAACTCACATGACAACACAAGCGATTATTTTAGATATTGATGGCACTTTATTAAATGACGACAAAAAAATCTCACCCGAAACTAAAAAAGCACTCATCACCGCGCAACAAAATGGCGTTAAACTCATCCTCGCATCTGGCAGACCAACAACCGGAATGCACCTGTACGCCGAGCAATTAGAAATGGAAACATATCACGGCTTACTCGTTTCTTACAACGGTGCCAAAGTTGTTGATTGCCAAACAAAAGAAGAATTATTTAATCAGACGCTCACTATTGCAGAAGGAAAAGCTGTACTTGAACATATGAAGCAATTTGAAGTAAAAGTCATGATTGATAAAGACGACTATATGTATGTGAACAATGTATACGACTGTTATATCCCTTACAAAGGCGAAGAAATTAACATCATTCAATATGAATCTCGCGGTGGCAACTTCAAGCTATGTGAAAAAGAAGATTTAGCAGCATTTTTAGATTATCGTATCAATAAAATACTAACTGCCGGCGACCCAGACTATATGCAAAAAAATTACCAAGCCATGATGGCTCCTTTTAAAAATACTCTTAACTGCGTCTTTACAGCAGATTTCTACTTTGAGTTTACAGCAAAAAATATCGACAAAGCCAAAGCTCTCGACACTGTTTTAACACCAATGGGCATTCACGCTGAAAACATTATCGCTTTTGGAGATGGACATAACGATATCACTATGGTCAAATATGCTGGAACAGGTATCGCCATGGACAACGCCGTTCCTGAATTAAAAGCAGTAGCCAACTCCATTACTTTATCCAACAATAAAGACGGAATTGCGCACGTACTAAATAATTTCATTAAGAGTTAAAAAAGGCTGAAAATCAGCCTTTTTCTATTACATTCATATCATGGTTTTTTAATCGTTCATTCAGCTCATAAAGCGCCGTCTTATTACTGTCCCACGCCAATAACTTAAACGCCTCTTCATACGAAACCCATTTGAACTCCTTATGTTCCAAAGATAATTTTACATCAGATAAGCAAACAGATAAATCTATAGCAAAAGAGTACTCTGGAATCACATAAGGCCTTTTAAATGAAAAATGATAACCCGGAATATGAGCGAGAGAGTCTAGCTGGTAAATTTGAAAACGTTTATCCAAATTCAACTCTTCGGCACTTTCTCTTCTCGCAGTTGCCACAATTGTTTCATCCTCTTCTCCACCACCAGCTACAAATTGCCAAACTTCTTCCTCTTTCCTAAGCAAAACGCCAAACCGATATTTATCTTTATTTTTTATAAACGGTATCACTAAAATTTGAAAAGGTTGTCTCACTTTCTCACGCCTTTCTTAATATATAAAAAATTTTCTACAAATTCGCCCCTTCTTTCTACAGAAATGATCCATTTTCTGGTATGCTTAAATTAATAAACTAAAGTAGGAGGCTATTTAAATGACACTTTCTTTCTCGGATACATACAAATTGAACAATGGAATTGAAATGCCTAGACATGGTTTTGGAGTCTACAAGCTCACTGACGAAAAGCGTATGCGTACAGCTTTGGAAACTGCTGTAGACGTTGGATATCGCTTGTTTGATACGGCTTCATTTTACCATAATGAAAAAGAACTCGGAGACTTTTTTGCATCAAGTGGCTTAAAACGTGACGAGTTTTTTGTAACGACAAAAATGTGGAATACGGAGCAAGGCTACGACGAGACGCTTCGTGCTTTTGAAAAATCTCAGAAGAAACTACAACTAGATCAAATTGATTTATATTTAGTTCATTGGCCTAAACAAGATACATTTTTTGAAACATGGCGAGCTGTGGAAAAACTATATGATGAAGGGCTTGTTCGCGCTATCGGAGTAAGTAATTTTGAAGCGCATCACTTGGATCGTCTTCGCACAAGCGCAAATGTTCTTCCAGTGGTTGATCAACTTGAAACGCATCCGCACTTTCCAAACCGTTTATTGCATCGTTACTTAGAAGAGTTACATATTGTTCACCAAGCGTGGAGCCCACTCGGTCGCGGCGGAGTACTAGAAGAGCAAATTCTTATTGACTTAGCAAAAAAACACGGAAAATCGCCTGCACAAATTGTTCTTCGTTGGCATTTGCAAAACAATATCTCGATTATTCCAAAATCTGAAACACCTTCCAGAATCAAAGAAAATGCAGCAATTTATGATTTTGAATTAACAGAAGCGGATATGCATCAAGTTGACCGCTTAAATAATGGCGAACGCGTTAGCCACGCCCCAGACGTAATGTACGTCCGCTCTGAAATTTAAAATAAAAAATCTACTATTCCGAAATGGTTTAGTAGATTTTTTATTTATTTCTTTAATTGTCTTGTTCTAGCTTCTTTAAAAAGATAAAAATAGCGCGCTTCGGCCTTTTTCTCTTCATATTCTAAATTAGGGTCATACTCAAAACTTTTTCGCAACAAAACTTTCTGCTTATGCCAATTTTCTTGCGTGACGTCAATTAACTCCATCAAATAAGCATCATAGGATTTGTGCAATTTACCAATTTTTTTATTCTTTTTCCGACCAAACTTATTACTTCTGGACTCCATTTTATCACCTCGGTTTAGACTTCTCTTCGCCCTTCCATAGCTTTAGACAGCGTGACTTCATCTGCGTATTCAAGATCTCCGCCCACTGGAAGACCGTGCGCAATTCGAGTTACTTTGATCCCTGAAGGTCTTAAGAGTCTTGAAATATACATCGCTGTGGCTTCACCTTCAACATTAGGATTCGTTGCTAAAATAACTTCTTCAATCGTGTCATCTTGCAAACGTTTAAGCAAATCCGGTATATTAATATCTTCAGGTCCAATCCCATCCATTGGTGAAATCGTTCCATGAAGAACATGATATAAGCCATGAAAATCACGCATTTTTTCCATTGCAATAACATCTTTAGATTCTTGCACCACACAAATAACACTTCGATCACGAGAAGTATCTGAACAAATATAACATGGGTCCTTATCTGTAATGTGTCCACAAACGGAACAAAAGCTTAGATTTCTTTTTGCATCTACAAGCGCTTTAGCAAAGTCTAAAACATCATCTTCTTTCATATCTAACACATAAAAAGCCAACCTTGCTGCGGATTTAGGTCCAATTCCAGGTAATTTCATAAAACTATCCATTAATTTCGTTATCGGCTCAGGATAATGCATATCTCGTCTTCCTCTCACCTTCAAATTACATAATGTTTCACGTGAAACATTCTATTTAAAAACAGTTGAGACTCTTGTATATAATCCAAGAGTCTCAAACTAAACAATATTACATTCCGGGAAGATTTAATCCTTGTGTAAATTTGCCCATTGTTTGTGAAGTAGTATCTTCAATTTGTTTTAATACATCATTTGTTGCTGCAAGGACTAAATCTTGTAGCATTTCGATATCTTCTGGATCAACAACTTCTTCATTTATAACAACATCTGTAATGACACGTTTACCAGTAGCTTTTACGGTAACCATTCCGCCACCAGCTGTTCCAGTAAATTCTTGAACTTCTAAATCAGCTTGAGCTTTCGCCATTTCCTTTTGCATTTTTTGCATTTGTTTCATCATACCTTGCATATTTCCCATTCCACGCATGAATAATCTCCTCTTTCTTCTATTGTTTTTTAATCTTTAATTTCAAGCAAATCTTCGCCAACGAGTTTCGCCGCCTCTGCTACAAAAGGATCTTCCGCTGGTTTTCTAGCTTCTGGTCCCGAACTTTCCTCCGCGTCTCCATCGCTACCATGACTATGAAGAAAATTTTCTCTTACTTCAGCCCATTGATCTTCCGGGATTCCAATAAAAGTATAATTCACTTGTGTAAGTCGTGCAATACTCGATGTAATGGTTTCGACAAAGTTGGGATTATCCATTGCCATTTGACAGTGAATCTCATGCTTAAATTTTAACACAAAAGTATCCTCAGATGCAGCTACAGGTTCTGCGTCATTTAAAAGAGCTGCTTGAGACGCCATCAACATTGACAGCAACTCACCCCAACAGCCACGGATTAACTGTAAATTCTCTTTCTTAGCCTGACCCAGTACATGATTAATTTTACCAATAGGTGCTTTAAATTGCTTACCATTGTTTATTGCTTTTTTAGAACCGCCACGATTTTGTGCTGGCTTTTCAGCTGGTGCTGCCCCGGCTCCATTTGCAACTTGTTTTTTTAGAGCCTGAAGTTCTTGATGCATTTGTTCCATTTGGCGTTTTAAATCAGCAAAGTCACTTCCAGAAGCCGCATCTGTCGGCACATTCCCGCCACTTACTGCTGATTGACCAGCTTGCGTTAACTGTACAAGTGCAACTTCGACATAAATACCTGGATGATTCGAGAAACGCATTTGTTGTTGAGCCGTATTTAAAATTTTAACGAACTCATACACTTTAAGCGAATCCGCTCTTTTTGCCAAAGCAACAAAATCATCATCAATTAAAGCTCGTTCTAGCGTTTCTTCCAGATTCGGCGCTTTTTGATAAAGCAGCACATCTCTAAAGAATACAAGCAAATCTTCCACCAGACGAACTGGATCTTTCCCTTCTGCAAGTAAAGCTGTAAGTGTTGAAATAGCTTCTGCCGCATCACCGTCAAATGCTGCACTTACTAGTTTTGTAAGCAGGTTTTGAGCAACAGATCCAGTGATTTCCAGCGCATCTTCCACTGTAACTTCTTCTGAGCCGTAAGAAATAACCTGATCAAGCAAACTAAGTGCATCACGCATTCCACCTTCAGCCGCACGGGCTACTATCATTAGTGCTTTTTCATCATAAGGAATTTTTTCCTCTTCCAAAATAAATTTCAAACGTCCAATAATATCTTGGGTCGTGATTCGTTTAAAATCAAAGCGTTGTACCCGTGAAATAATTGTTAATGGTAGTTTATGTGGTTCTGTTGTTGCCAAAATAAAAATGACATGTTTCGGCGGTTCTTCTAGCGTTTTTAGTAGCGCATTAAACGCTCCCGTCGACAACATATGCACTTCATCAATAATATATACTTTATATTTCGCCACAGTTGGCGCATATTTTACTTTTTCCCGGATATCCCTAATTTCTTCAACACCATTATTACTGGCAGCATCGATTTCAAGAACATCTGGTATAGACCCATCCGTCGTCCCTTTGCAAATCTCACATTCATTACAAGGCTCCCCGTCATGGCCGTGTTCACAGTTGATAGCCTTCGCAAAAATCTTCGCCGCGCTCGTCTTCCCAGTCCCACGAGGCCCCGAAAACAAATAAGCGTGCGATGTTTTATTTTGCACAATGGCATTTTTAAGCGTTTTCGTCACATGTTCCTGCCCAACAACATCCTGAAACGACTGCGGCCGAAAAACCCGATACAAAGCCTGATACGCCATCTGCCACTCTCCTTCACCTAAAACCATTTTAGTAGTCTTATTATAACGTATTGTTGAAGAAGTTTCAAAACGTTGTTTGTTTTGATTTACTTCTTCAATATAAATCTGAGCACAGCGATGATTTAATCCTTAACCGAAGTTTCAAAATGTACTTTATTTTGATTTACTTCTTCAATATAAATCTTAGCAAAGCGATGATTTAATCCTTAACAGAACTTTCAAAACGCTCTGAGTCGGGCTAGCTTCAAAAAAAAACAATAATCAAAACCATCTTAAGTCAAACAGTCTTAAAATCCAACCCAAAACCCCAAACCAAAAAAGAACCAGACCTTCGAAAAAGCCCGATTCCAAACCTTATTGTTCACTTTTAGCAGCTAATTTCTCTTGTTTCTTCTTACTCTCATTAATAACGGAAAGCTCAATTGATTTAAGCAAGTTTTTCACGCGTTTTTTTCGGAAGAAGCCAAACATAAAACCAACAATAATATTATTCATTTTATTCATTGCTTTTTCTGTTTCAATTAATTCGTTATATGTCACTTCGCAAGTTGTTTCGCTAGTAGCTTTTATTGTATAAGTCGTTGTATGTGTATTTACTCGGCTACTTGTTTCAAATTGATACAAATCATAAGGAGTTACTTTTACAATTTTTGTAGTAGCAAGTGCGCCGTTAGACATTGTCCGTTGGTACTTATATCCCTCTAATTTCCGCATTTGAATTGTTTTACCAGTGGCATTTTTCACATCATAGATTGCTGAGCTGACAAGTGTATCAAAGCATTCTTTTTGAGAAATATATAATTTCTGTGTGACATTCACTTTTCAATCGACTCCTTCTAATTCTTTTCTTTCTTATCTTTACGGATTTTTAGCACGATGAATACACAGCCAATTAAAACAACCGCAAGTCCTGTAACTAGAAGAGGTACACTAGCCATTCCATCTTTTCCATAAGAAGGACTAAACATAATAATAATAAGACCTATACTAATAATAAATAGTGCATTAACAATTTTCATTTTCAACCCACACTAACTTGGAAATAGAGTACAGAACCTATTTCTGTTGCTTTAATTGTTTCTTTGGCGATTTTTGCTGCTTTTTCTTCGTCTTCAATGTTTGTTTCAAAAGTAAGTTTCATACCTTGTTCAGCAATTTTTTTAAAAGTTACACCGTCTTTATCGTATGTTTCAAGTAATTCAGTAATATAATCACGTTTCATTGGACAATTAAGAATAATCATTTAAAAAAACCTCCTTTTCTATAGTTTAACTTTATATTTCGCTTCTTGCAATGAATAAAAATGGCGCAGGACTACCTACATGATATACTGGCTAGGCACAAATTAGCTGCTCCTAGCCAGAAACTTATTATTTTCTAAGCTTTCATCTCTTCTTCTGGTACACCAACGCGATTTGCGGTAATAACAAATGGTACCCAAATCAAGAATGCGATGACCATATTTATGAGTGAAATTACTGGCGCCATCCAATCTCCTCCAGTTGCTAAGAAGGAATTCAGAAGTGGCGGCATTACCCAAACTACTGCAATTTTAACTGGACCAACAAGCCCTAGTGTTGTTGCAAAGTAAGCGATTGTTACCATTACCATTGGTGCGATAAGGAATGGTATTAAGTAGATGGTATTTAATACAATCGGTAAACCAAACATGATTGGTTCGTTAATATTAAATATACCTGGTGCAAGAGACAATTTCGCAACTGTTCGTGCATCCGCTCGTTTCGAGAACATTAGTAAAGCGATAATTAATACAAGTGTACCGCCTGATCCACCCATCCATACATACGCATCAAACGAACCACGTACCCATTCGAATGGTAATTTAGCGCCTTCTTGTGCCGCACTAATGTTTTGTAGTTGTGCTGTCCCCCAAAGTGATTCTAAAACCGGTGCAAGAACGTTTGGACCATGAATCCCGAAGAACCATAGTAGTTGTACTAAGAAAGTAACTAGTAAAACAGCTCCATACCCTTGCGATAGTGACAATAACGGCTCTTGAATTGTTTTGGAAATCCAAGTAATAACGTCCATATTAGTGATTTTGAAGAATGCCCAGTCAATAATACCAACAACATAAAGTGCAACTAGTGCAGGAATAATCGCCGCAAAAGCTTTACTTACAGCTGGTGGAACAGAATCTGGCATTTTAATAATAATATTTCTGCGCATTAATTTCGCATAAATAATAGTTGATATAAAACCGAAAATCATTGCAGTAAACAATCCGGTACCATTTACTTGACTAAGATTAAAGAATCCATAAATCCCAGCAAATTCTTTTGGTAAAGTATTGACATCAAAATTAGCATTAGAAGCCGCAATTGCAGCTTTTACTGCATCTAAGCTTACAGTAACAGTTAAGTTCATAACAAAAGCAGCAAGAGATACTAGCCCCCCAGCTAAGCGATCCACTTCATACGCCTTTGATAAATTATAACCTAGTGAAAAAGCAAAAATAATTGAAACAATTGCTAACGTCCCATTGTATACATATCCATTAATCTCGATAAGTGGTTGCATTGCTGCCACGAACCCTGTCCATCCCCAGTCAGTTGGAAAATCCCTAAAAAACGCATTTAAAAGTACTGCAATCGATCCAGCCATTGTAATTGGCATTGTTGAAATAAAAGCATCACGCAATGCAACCAAATGTTTTTGTGAACCAATTTTAGCTGCTACAGGCACAAAATACTTTTCTAAAAATGCTGTTAATCCATTCATATTTTATCCTCCCATGAACCTTTTTTTATTTAGCGCTCATCTCTTTAAACAAAATATAATTTTTATGTATACATCCCTTTAAGTTTGTCAGCTATATCTGTTTACTTTGTTCTAGCAATCCCCATTACCAAAACAAACCAGATGGAATCTCTGTACCGCCTCGTGAAATAATGGGAGTCCTCCTCTCCGCTTCATGATAAGGCTTACATTTAGACTCGTATTATTCTATTGCAATTTTCGTGCCAAGTCCTATAACGTAAGAAAAGATACTCTTACAGCTTGTATTCGTTATCTTTCTTATTGTTAAATGTGACTTACACACATAATGAAAAAAACTGTGTAAGTAAGCGCTAACATTACACAGTTCCGTATAATTTAATGAATGCTTATTTTGTGTTATAATGAACATAAGCTAAGTAATACCAACAAGTCGAGGTGATAAAAGTGGCAGTAAAGCGAGATATGCCTGAAGAATCGAAAAATAGTAAAGTCGTGAAAAAAGAGCATTTTTCGATTGTATTTCCAGATGATATAAAAGAGCCTTCCGATAAAGATGAGCAAAAGAAAAAAACAATAGACACCAAAAAAGACAATGACTAATTTGTTTGTATACAGAAAAAGAACAGCTACTCTGGGCTGCTCTTTTTTATTTAATAGAGAAAATCACCATTTTTTTATTATCATCCATTCGTACTTTTACGTCCATACCAAGTTTATCCTTGAATAACGCTGTAATATCTAGGTAATCGTCATAACTACCGATATCACTCTTTTCATAGCCTTGTAAAATTGTGGGTTTAATACGTACAATGTAGTCATCCGTTGAGGTTTCTTCGGGATTGTAGGAATAGATTTTCTTTCCATTTTTATCGAAAAAGTCATAAGTTGCATAGGATTCATCGTTTGTTATATAGACATCTTTTTGCGTAACATAAGCATTATCGGCAACACTATAATCAATAAGTCCAGAATAATATTTATTTCTAGAAGGTTCGTTGATTTCATATTGTTTATAGGCAAGACGGAATAAATAATCGATGTTGTAATAGCTGTTTACTCGAAAATAAAGATGCTTATCTGCAGATTTTTTATCTACACCAATATCTGTTGTACTAATAGGGAAAACTTCGTATAATTTACCATCTATTTCATAGGCTACATCATATTTATCAAATACTTCTTGGCGCTGAAAAAAACCAAACATAATTGCTAAAATAACAATAATTCCTATTAAAATTGCGATAATTAGAGCTGGCAGCCATTTCTTTTTTGATTTTAATTGTGGCATTCTTTTCATCCTTTGTCATGAATTGCTTTACTAATCTATATTGTACCAGTTTACAATGTATTATACATTATTTTTCTAAGATTAGAAGTTGATTTGTAGAAAAAAGACTATTCCGCGTTAAGCAAAATAGTCTTTTAATATATTTAAAATTAGTGTCGCGCACCCCACATCGACATGCAATCACCTGCGTTACCTCGATAGTTAGCTCAGGCCAGGCAACCTCGCGGCACATGAGAAGCACTGATTAATGCTGCTTCCTTCCGGACCTGACATGGTTCACAGGTTCCCATTGCGCAAGACCCAACCTTCAACACCACTTGTCGAGGGCAGACCAAACAATTACGATGCCTCAAATGAGGAATTCAACCCCGCTAGAGCGGATTGCGGGTTACAGGGCGCCGCTACCTCCCCGTCTAGCACGACAAATTTGCTACCAATAATTAAATGCCAAATAAAAAATATTTAGCGCAAACTCTGAAAAGAGCTCAATTACTAGTGTACCTTTTTAGTGTAAAAAGTGCAAGTAGAAAACGGGGAAATATTTTTTAACGTAAGTAAACACTCATGACTGAAGCAATTATTGTTCCAACCACACAAATCCCTACTAATGTTAAAGCTATCCAAACTATTTTTTTATTCATCGTCTCTCCCCCTTACTTCACGTTATCGCACTTCTTTTAGTGATTATATCATGAAAACAAAAATTTAGCTGTTATAATCAAACTTCTTTTGCCAGCTATTTAACATGCTGTAACTAGACATTAATTGTGTAGTTACTTGTTTAAAAATTGAGCGTAATTCTCGATATTTTTCAGTATTCTCACTAGGATGGTAAATTGCTTTAATTGGAAGAGTTTGCTCCAAGTTCAAGTCTTTTAAAAATCCTAGAGAACGCATACCAATAATTGCAGCGCCTAAACTTGATCCTTCAATAGTATGAGGCACCCGAATTTCACGGTCCAAAACATCAGCAAGTAATTTACACCAAGCCTCATGACCAGAAATACCGCCCGTCACATAAATTATATCATCTGGAGCCGAAACAGCTTCATACACTTCCGCTAGATTAAACGCAATTCCCTCTAAAATAGCACGTATAAAATGCGCTTTTGTATGGTTAATCGTTAATCCAATAAACCCGCCACGAATATCATTAGTCCAAAACGGTGCTCTTTCGCCAAGTAAATATGGTTGAAAGAGTAATCCAGAAGCGCCAGGAGCCACTTCCTCTATATGAGCAATAAAACTAGCATAATCACGGTTAAGAATTTCATCTTTAGATCCGAATTGCTGTAGTCCCCATTCAACCACTTTGCCACCATTATTTACAGCTCCACCTGCGATAAAATAACCATCCCCGGCACCATAACAAAAAGTGCGCCCACGTGAGTCTATCTGAAATTCATTTGTTAGTTTACGAACCGCCCCGCTTGTACCCACAGTAATTGTTACATCATTTCTACCTGTCGCTTGAATACCAATACTCGCCAGTGCCCCATCACTTCCACCCACTATAAATGGCAAGTTTTCCGGAATACCCATTAAGTCTGCATATTCTTTTTTCACGCCATGTAACTGGTAGGTTTCTGGAACTACTTTTGGCAAATAGTCTGGTGTTAATTTCACTATTTCCATTGCCTCAAATTCCCAGTCGTGTTCTAAAATGTTATAAAGTCCGGTTCCTGATGCTAACGATTCATCCATCACCCACACGTCGAACAAACGATTCAGAATGTAAGACTTAATATCAACAAATTTCTCCGCGCGATGGAATAATTGCGGTTCATCTTCTTTTAACCAACAAATTTTAGCAAAGGGGCTCATCGGATGTATCGGCGTCCCTGTTGCTTCATATAGTTGAAACATGTAATTATCTCTCTTTATATTTTCAAGCGCCTCACTGCTTCGTCCGTCCGCCCAAGTGATACATTCTGTCAAAAGCTCGTCGTTACTTCCTATCATAATTAAACTATGCATGGCAGAACTAAAGGAAATTCCGCTTAATTCGTTCTTATTAATACTCTCCATTACACGTTGGATAGATGTTATGACCGCCTCAAAAATTTCAGTAGGACTCTCTTCTGCTTTTCCAGTTTCATCCGTTACTAGTTCATAATGCGTAGCTTCTCGACAAATTACTTCCCCATATTTATTAAAAATCACTGCTTTTGTACTTGAAGTGCCGATATCTACGCCCATTATGTAAGATTTGCTTGTCAAAACATTTCACCTCATATCTTTGTTTCTTTTCATTATACGTCAAACAACTTAAATTTTGGGGTTAGGCTACTCAGATTTTTTGGGCAAAAGAAAAAGCTAGAGAAATCTCTAGCTTAATTGACCGTATTAAACGTTTTAATTCTGCTTTCTTCACCTAGTACAATAAGTGTATTTTTATCAGCAAATTTGAGCACTGCTTTTGTATTCGCTTCACTTTGCGCGACACAACCTAATGTATAATTATATTTCGGGGAATCCACATGATAAAAAACAGCCGACCCTTTCCCTTTAACACGTTTAGAGTTGTATTTAATTTCCATTCCATATCTATATTGTGGAATTTTCATTTTTTCATCAGCTGAACTAGAAGAAGCACGCTCTTGCCATGTGTTATATGCTTTGTCATTTGAATTAGAAATCCAATAACTTCGATTTGTGATAGCTTTAAATGTTAATTTCGTTCCAGGATTTCCTTTTTGACCAAAGGCGATTCCTGTTTTATAAACGCCCACTGGAGTTCCTGAGCTTTTCTCTGAGAACTTAGGATCAAAACCCCACTTACCAATGTGGCTACCAAAATGACGAACCTCGTACCAATTACCTGCACTATTTCTTTGATACAAGTAGGTTGTAGCTGAAGTGCTTTTTGGCTTAGTTGTAATAATTGCTTTTTTGCTATTCCAAAGAGCGGGCACTGTATCAGCAATAGTTGGTTTGCCGACATTTGTAAAAGCACGTGCATCAATCCAACCAATATTGGTATTTCCAAGTTTACAATAATACCATTTAGCTCTAGCTGTTTTTCCTTCGCGAGTAATAATCAGTGTTTTTTTGTTGTATTTTTTAGCAGAGCCGAGATATTTCACATCTTTACTCGTTTTGTACATCTTACTATTAATACCATCATTTCGTTTTGACTGATTTACTACCCCTTTTAAATTAACTGCTTTGTCATAAATGATTTTTTCATAAGTTGCGGCTTCTGCGTTAAAGGAGTGACCAAGTAGGCTAATCATTAAGATAATAATTAAACCGCTCAATAACTTCTTCATTATTCGCTCCTTTTATTTGAGTTATTCCCTATAGTAGTTTGCTTATTTTTTACGCTTTCTGAGTAGTAATACTGCTATAAGAATAACTATAACACCTGCCACAACGAAAATCCATTCAACGCCTTTGTCACCTGTGCTTGGCAAGTCAGATTTGCTGTCAGTATCTGCTTTTGCCGTTTTAGTTGGACTGGTAGTTGTGCCTTTTACAGAGCTTTTTGTTTCGATTTTTTTTACATTTGTCGGAGCTTTAATAACTGCTTCATTTTGTTTTTTAGCTGGGACTTTATAAGTTACTTCTTCACTAAAATTGCCTTCATCGTCAAAGGCATATGCTGTGATTTCTTTTGGTGAAGTTGCCCATTCTGCATAAAAATTGCCATCCTTATCTGCTTCTACTCGTCCTTCACCAAAATTTTCGTCTTCAGGAGAACTCATATAAACACTTGCAAATGGTTTTGTTTTTCCAGAAAAGATTTTTGTTTCTAAATCAAAATTCATATCTGTAATTGCTAATTTTGCTTTTTTCTCTTTTACTAAATAATTTAATTTTACTGCAGTCGTCTTACCTTCTTCGTTTTCACCCAGTAAAGTTACTTCTTGGATGCCTGTATTTGCTGTACTTAAGTGCGAATTGTCGGCTAAACGATAGTTGGTCAGTGTTATTCCTGTGTAATCACTTAAATTTTTTGTGAAATCCTCTAGAGCAATCTTACTGTTTTGTTCATAAGAGTAGACTTCAGGAGAATCGGTAATATCAATCGTTGTTTGTGTTTCACTTGGCTGTTCTTCTGCTATAGCCTCTTTTGTTGGTTCTGTGGGATCTGTTGGTGCTGTTTCTTCTGCTTTTTCATCAGGAGTTGTATTTTCAGTAGAGTCAGTGGCTTTTTCTTCAGTGGTAGTAGTAGGATTATTACCATTTTCATTTGTTTCAGCACTTGCTGCCAATGAAAATGGGATGAATAGACTAGTTAATAATGCTGTAAGTACCAGTCCGTGGAATTTTTTCATAATAAATTCCCCTTTCTTTTTACTTGTACTAATCATAATAAGAAATTCATAGAAAGTCAATTTTAAATTACAATTTTATTACAAATATTAAGAATGGACGACAAAAAATGACTTGCTAATGAGGTTAGCAAGTCATTTTTTTATAATTCAATTGGTCGATCGAGTTGATAAAGCCGTTTATATCGCGGTTCTTCTTTCATCAACGTAGCGTGAGGGCCTTCCATAAGCGTTTTTCCTTCTTCTAAAAATAACACCCGATCCATTTTTTCAGCTCCAACTAAATGATGCGTTACCCAAATAAGTGATTTATCTGCTAAAGTTTCAAAAATAGTCGCTAATAAATCTCGTTCTGTAATGGGATCAAGTCCTACTGTCGGTTCATCTAAAATAACAATCGGAGTATTTTGAAGTAAAATCCGAGCTAGCGCAATACGACCTCGCTCCCCGCCTGAAAAACGTTCACCCATTTCGCTCATTTGAGTGTGATAACCATCAGGCATACTCATAATAAAATCATGTAGTTGAACTTTTTTTGCAGCCTCATACACTTCTTCATCCGTAGCATCTTGACTTCCTAAACGGATATTATTTAAAACGGTTGTGCTGAAAAGATGTGCTTTTTGATTTAACATAGAAGTTATTTCAGGGACTTGTGGGCGTAACTTCTCCACTTCAATACCATTCATTGTTACTTTCCCGGCTGTCGGAAGCAGTGCTCCTTGCACTAATTTAAGAAAAGTTGATTTCCCAGTCCCACTTCGACCAATAATCGCTACTTTTTCACCTTGTTGTAGTGTAAAATCAAAACCATTTAAGATTTCTGGTGATTTTTTATCATAGGCGAAAGTTAAGTTTTCCGCTTTTAAAATAACATTTTCTGTATTAATACGCTCTATTTCTTTCGTTTCTTCTTCAAATGTTGGTAATGTTGGATCTTCTATTTTATCTAGGCGGGCTAGTGAGTCTTGATAAAGCGACTTGTCACTAATAGCACTCGAAACTGGCATAAATGCTTCTGCCAGAGCCATTATTGCTAAAACAAAAGCAGCAATCATCGTCCCAGAAAACGCGCCATCACGCGATTCTGCTGTGCTCCAATAAACCATCACAATAACCATGAAACCAACAACTAACTGACTAAAGAAATCTCGCCAATTAACAAAATGAAATTGTTTATTTTCAATTCGAAGCATGTCCGCCTCGTCTTTTTCGTAATTTGAAATAAATGTTTTTTCACGTCCACTGAATTTCCAATCACTGATTCCAAAAACAGCATCGGTGAATTTTTGATATAGACCATTTCGTCCTTGTTTTAAATAAGCATTTTTCCCGCGAGCATATAAAAGCGATACCCATGGTAAAACGAGCACAAGAAGTCCAATCAAGAGCACGAAGAGAGCAGCGAACGGAATTGAAAATGCTCCAAGCGCGATAACTACACCAGCGTAAAGAACAAGACTTACTATTGCTGGTAGCATCGTTGTTAAATAGAAATTTTGCAAATGCTCAATATCGCCAGCAAGCAACCCGAGAATATCACCTGTTTTATAACGTGATTTTAGCAATAAAGCTTGTGGTTCAAGCAAACGATACAAGCGAACACGCATTTTTTCAAGAATTCTGAGGACAAGCGAATGGCTTGATAGTCGTTCAACGTAGCGTGAAACCGAACGCATAATACCAAAAGCACGAACACCAACTGTCGAAATGTAAACAGCCATAATCGATTCCGGCATCAAGGAAGATTTTGAAATCAGATGACCCGACGTAAACATAAGCGCCCCAGCTGAAGCAAAAGTAAGCGTTCCAAGGAAAATGACAAGTAAAAACAAGCCACGATTTTCTTTAATATATGGAATAATCCAGCTACTTTTCCGCATCATACTTCCTCCAATTGGGCTTTGACTAAATTATAATAGAACCCTTTATGCGCCAGTAATTCTTCGTGTGTTCCAGTTTCGACCACAGCCCCGTGATCCAAAACAATAATTCGGTCCATTTCAAGCATCCAGTGCAAGCGATGCGTTGCAAAAAAGACGAGTCGATTTTCAAATAAATGGAGCATTGGTTTTTTTAATTCATATTCTGTCTCAATATCTAAGTGTGCTGTTGGTTCATCCATTAAAACAACCGGACGATCCGTCAAGAAAGCACGGGCAAGCGCCACACGTTGTTCTTGTCCTCCACTCAGCATCCGCCCAGCTTCCCCGACAAGCGTTTCATAACCATCTTCAAGTCCAGCTACAAGCTTATTTAACCCTGCTGATTCTGCCGCTTTCTTCATTTCCTCGTCTGTAGAGTTGGGATGATAGAAACGAATATTACCAGCAATCGTATCGTGAAAAAGGTATGGGTGTTGCGGAATGTAAGTGACTTGCGTTTGCCAATCGGCCGCAGCAAGCGACGCACCACTTTCGCCATTCCAAAGAAAATCTCCAGAAGTTGGGGTTAAAAAACCACTCAAAACGTCAATCAATGTGGATTTCCCAGCACCAGTCGCTCCAATAATTCCAATTTTTTCAAAACCATTAACAGTAAAGCTTGCTTCATGAAGTGAATCAGCATCATCTGCACCGTGTTTTACAGTAATATTTTCAAAGGAAAACTCCGTATTTTCAGCAAAAGTGGTTAGTGGTAAAGCACTCGTTTCTGGCTTCTCTGCTTTGGCTTGGTCAATAATCCCTTGAATAACGCGGCCAGCTTCTTGTCCATCAAGTGTAGCATGATAATCCGAGCCAACTTCACGAACAGGCAAAAAGTATTCTGGCGCAAGGATTAGGACACTAAGCGCAATTGGCAAATTCATATTCCCATCTATTAAACCAAGACCTAGAAATAATGCAACTAACGCGATTGAAAGCATGGTAAAGAAATCTAGCGCGAATGACGACATAAACGCCACACGCAATGTTTTCATAGTAGCTTTTCGGTAGCGCGAACTAACCGAAGCAATTTTACCTTCATGATCATGGCTTAAACCTAAGTATTTCAATGTTTCTAACCCTTTTAACGAATCTACAAAATGGTTGGAAAGCACGCGATATGTTTCAAATTGCGAATCTGCTTGTTTTTTCGCGGCTAATCCTAAAATAATCATAAATACAATTAAAATCGGCAAAGTAATCATTAAAATAAAAGCAGAAGTCCAGTCTTGAAAAGCAATATAAATCCAAATCATGGCTGGAATAATAGCCATATTCATCATTTTAGGTAAAAATAGTTCCAAGTAATTACGGAAGTCCGCAACTCCCTCCATGACCATTGTGACAACTTTCCCTGTTCCTTCTGCACGAGCAAAACGAGGTCCGAGCGCAAACAAACTATCCAGCAACTCTTCTCGCATTGTTTTTGCAAGTTTTGCAGCATAACGATAAACGATTTGTTTTTTCCAGACGTTCAAAAAATGACGCAAGAAATAGGCCCCCGCAAAGAGACCTATTTGTATTGTGACTGATTGAAACGCGTGCTCGTGAAATAAATCTGTAATTGCACGAGCTAAAGTTATCGCCATCACGATAATCGCAGCACCTTGGACAAGCGTGAAAACTGCGAGAATCGCCATTATTTTTTTAATTCCTTTGTAGTTCCTTAAATCTTTTCCCATTAATACGTCATTTTCTCCTTACTAGAAACGCGCTTACGGAAAACATAGTAGCTCCAGATTTGGTAACCAAGAACAAACGGTAATAGCGTAACGGCAACTATCGTCATCACACTAAGCGAATATTGTCCGGAAGCTGCATTTTCTATAGTTAAATCAAACGCACTGTTGATTGAACTGATCATTACACGTGGGAATAGTGACACGAAAATTGTAGCAATCGTGAAGACAATTCCAAGTCCGCCGAATGTAAATGCTAAAATATCACGATCTTTCCAAATAAACAGGGCAGATAGCACGTACATAACGACTACAATTCCAATCATTAGTGGTACAAGTACAGGTCTAACTTGGAACATATCTGTATTGAAGTAAGCAAGTACAACGAAAATTACTAACGCTGGTACAGTAATAAACCAAACACGTTTCGCCATACGACGAGCGCGATCTTGAATGTCTTCTTCTGTACGCAAAGTGATAAATAGTAAGCCGTGAAGTAGGCACATAAGCGTAATTGTTACCCCACCCCATACGGAGAATACGGTAATGTAGTCAAAGAATCCAGCATACATATCCATATCACTATTAATTGGCATCCCTTGAATCAAACTAGCAAATAATACACCAAATAGGAATGGCGGTAAAATACTACCGAAGAAAATAACCCAATCCCACGTTTTTATCCAAAGCGGCGAATCTTTTTGACCGCGGAATTCAAAAGAAACACCACGACCAATTAGAGCAAGTAATAAGAATACTAGTGGAATATAGTAACCACTAAACATTGTTGCATACCAGTTAGGGAAAGCTGCGAAAATCGCACCCCCTGCGGTTAATAGCCATACTTCATTTGCATCCCAGAACGGCCCAATCGTATTAACGAGTACGCGGCGTTCCAGTGCATTTCTAGCCATAAATCGTGTAGACATCCCAACACCAAAGTCAAAACCTTCAAGGAAGAAGAATCCAATGAACAAGATGGCGATTAATAAAAACCATAACTCATTTAGTGACAATGTTTTCATCCCCCTTATCAAACGGATCTACGGAAATCTCTGCTTTTTCTGGTTTGTGTCCGTCTGGTCCTTTTTTAATTTCACGTATAAACAAGTAAACCAACAGAATTGCTAGAATCGTATAAATCGTTGAAAAAGCAATTATCGAGAATAAGATTTGTCCTGATGAAACGTTTGGCGATACAGCATCCGCGGTTTTCATATAACCGAAAACTACCCATGGTTGTCGCCCTATCTCTGTCATAATCCAACCCATTGAGTTCGCTAGGAACGGGAAGCCAATCATTGGAATCATGAAACGTAAATACCATTTTGCATTAACAAGTTTTTTCTTCCAAGCAAGTACGATACCGATTAGCGCGAATAGAATCATTAACATACCAGCGCCAACCATGATACGGAAGCTCCAAAATGCTGTTTTAACTGGTGGGATGTAGTCACCTTCACCATATTTTTCTTCGTATTGTTTCTGTAACGTGTTCATACCTTCGACGCTACCAGTTAAGGTACCATAAGACAAGAAACTTAGCGCATATGGGACATTCACTTCCCACTCGTTTTTCTTCTCTTCTGGATTAATCTTGGCAATCATCGTCCACGGAGCAGGGTCGGCTGTATCTTCCCATATCCCTTCTGTTGCTGCCATTTTCATTGGTTGCGTTTTAACTAAGTATTGTGCTTGTGAGTGACCACTGAAAGCCACACCAAAACCACCGATTACTGCCATGACCATTGCAATTTGGAATGATCGTTTAAAGAAGGCGACATCTTGTTTTTTGAGCATCTTATATGCACTGACACCGGCAATGAAAAAGGCCCCAGTGGCAAATGCCCCGAATATAACGTGTGGAAATTCCACGAGTAGTTGTCCATTAGTAATAAGTTGCAAGAAGTCATTCATTTCTGCACGACCATTTTTAAATTCAAAACCAACCGGATGTTGCATAAATGAATTCGCTGCTAAAATCCAGAAACTGGACATGATTGTGCCGATTGCGACAAGCCAAATACATGCTAAATGAAGTTTTTTGCTAAGTCTGTCCCAACCAAAAATCCATAGTCCGATGAAGGTAGATTCCATGAAGAATGCAAGTAATGCTTCGATTGCAAGTGGCGCTCCGAATACATCCCCAACAAATCTAGAGTAATCTGACCAGTTCATCCCAAACTGGAATTCTTGAATAATCCCGGTTACGACACCGACTGCGAAGTTAATAAGGAATATATGTCCCCAAAACTTCGACATTTTTTTGTAAATTTCTTTCCCCTTCACGACATACAACGTTTCCATAAGAGCAACCATAAATACAAGTCCAATTGAAAGTGGTACAAATAAGAAATGGAAAATCGTTGTTGATGCGAATTGAAAACGGGCTAAAAATAGTTTATCCACCCTTTTCTCTCCTCCTTTTTGTGCTAAAAATTCCTGTTATGTTCCTTTTTTTGTGCTTCCTTCTTAAAAACCTTGTGAAAAACACCCCAAAGTGACATGTCCAGTTGCTCTGTAATTCACAAAGCATAATAAAATAATATAAAATTAGGTTTTTCAAAGATTTAGGAACTATTTAAGAAAGATTTTTACTTTATAATAAGTTCTATCTGGAGTATATTTTATCCTATTTTGCGATAAATTTATTTAGTACTTTAGATGTTATTTTGTTTTTGCTAGATTGTGATAATTTTCGCAATTATTAGGGGGCTGTAAATGTTGATAAGACTTATTGCTTTTTATTTCACAAAATAATTCATCAATGTGCTATTTTGCATAATGAGTATTAAGTCCTATTTGATTTATTACGTTTTCGCAGTTCTTGGAAGAATTTTTTTAACATTTCGCTGCTTTCGACTTCCATCAATCCTGCTTCCACTTCACATGTATGATTAAAACGATTATCTTGTAGCAAATTCATTAAAGATCCTGCTGTACCTGCTTTTGGATCTTTTGCTCCATAATAAACTTTTTCAATTCTCGAAAGTAAAATTGCGCCACTGCACATAGGGCATGGTTCTAAGGTGACATATAGTTCTGCGCCACTTAGTCGCCATGAATTCTGGTGTTTACAAGCATCTTGTATTGCCAATAGCTCCGCATGAGTTACTGCATTCTGACTTGTTTCTCGCAGATTATGTGCTCGACCAATTATTTCACCATCTAAAACAACTACTGCACCAATTGGAACTTCTCCAATTTCCTGTGCTTTCTCTGCTTCCGCAAGCGCTTGTTGCATAAAGAAAGCTCGTTCCATCTATGCACCTCATTTCTAAAAAATCACTCACTGTTATTTTAGCATAGCTTGGTTGGATGTATGAATAATCTGCTCAGGTTTTCACAGGAATACTTTTAGTTGCTTTCAAGTAACATTTATATTACCATATATTAATACTAGGTACTAAAACAAAATTATCAAAATATACAATCTACTTATAAAGGAGAATCATTATGAATTCAGAGAACCTAATTGCTCCAGAACTTTATAATATCACCGACGAGATTGCTAAATTTAGTTCTGAAAAAACTGCCTTAATTTGGAAGAATGACCACGATGAAACAAAAACTTGGAGTTATCGTCACCTGCTTGAACAAGCGAATAAATTTGCTAATGTGGTAAAAAATGCTGGTGTTAAAAAAGGAGATCACGTCATTGTTATGACACCTAGAGCACTTGAAACTTACGCCATCTATATGGGTTTGTGGAAAGCTGGGGCTATTATCATTCCCGCATCCGAACTACTTAAAGCCCATGATTTAGAATACCGTATTCACCACGCAAACGTAAAAGCAATCGTTTCTTACAGCGGAATGACAGCAGAATTTGATAAAATTGAAAAAATTCCTTCTGTATCGAAAAAAATTATTGTTGGTGGCAAATTATCCGGCTGGGATCATTATGAAACATTAATGGATTCGGCTTCTACTGATTTTGAACGCGTAGAAACTTCTCGCGATGATGCTTGCCTGCTTGCTTTCACAAGTGGCACAACTGGTAATCCTAAAGGGGTTGTACATATTCATGGTTGGGGTTATGCACATATTCGTATTGCAGCTGATCATTGGCTCGATATTCATGAAGATGATATCGTCTGGGCTACAGCAGGACCTGGTTGGCAAAAATGGGTTTGGTCTCCTTTCCTTTCTGTACTTGGAAAAGGCGCGACCGGTTTTATTTACAGCGGTCGTTTCATTCCTGAAAAACAACTTCATTTACTAGAAGAAGAAAAAATTAACGTACTATGTTGTACGCCAACGGAATATCGCTTAATGGCAAAAGTAAATCATTTACGTGAACATGATTTAAGTTCGCTTCGTAGCGCCGTTTCAGCAGGAGAACCTTTAAACCGAGAAGTTATTCAAGTTTTCCAAGATAATTTTAACATTAAAGTCCGTGATGGCTACGGTCAGACGGAAAGTACCCTTTTGATTGGAACACTTGTTGATACACCAATTCGTCCTGGGTCAATGGGTAAACCAATTATGCCTGAATACATGGCGATTATTGATGCAGATGGAAATCCTGTCGGGGTTGGCGAAATTGGTGATATCGCTATGCGTAAAGACTTCCCGGCACTTTTCAAAGAGTATTATAAGGAACCCGAACGCTTGCAAAAAGCGATTCGTGGTGATTATTTTGTTTCTGGTGACCGTGCAATCCGTGATGAAGATAATTATTACTGGTTCCAAGGCCGGAATGATGACATTATTATTAGCTCCGGATACACCATCGGACCATTTGAAGTTGAGGACGCGCTCACACATCACCCCGCTGTAAAAGAAGTCGCTGTTGTCGCAAGTCCTGACGAAATCCGTGGTACTGTTGTAAAAGCGTTCATCGTTTTAAAAGATGGATACGAGGGCACCGAGGATCTTGTTCATGAATTACAAACATTTACAAAAGAACAAACTGCTCCATATAAATACCCTCGCCGAATTGAATTTGTTGAGTCATTACCGAAAACTGATTCTGGTAAAATTCGCCGCGTCGAGTTGCGTGATGCGGAGTTTGCTAGTGTTAATAAATAAAGAAATAGAAGTTCTCATTGGAGGACTTCTATTTCTTTATTTATTCGCTATACCACTGTTTTTTGGTGAAGCCATGCTCTTTTCGAAACGATTCTGTATACTTTTGAAGCAAGTAACTTTTAACGAATTCAGGATAAAAATAGCGCACAGGAATGGCTACCAATAAAAATAAAACAATAGCCACCGATAATATTTGCCCCATTGGAACTAACATTGTAGAGATCCACGAGTTGTCATTTAAAAGCCAAAATTTATTTATTCGATAAATTTGCATACCTGCTATGACAATAACAATCCCATAAATTAAGGACTTATCAACAATTTTCCCCCATAAGGGTATTTTAATTGTTGGGTCAAAGACTGCTAACTCACTTATTTCCAGATATTGTAAATATTTGTAAATTGCAAAGCTAACTAATATAACACCACCAACCGCACAAATAGTTTGTATCATAATTTGCATCATATATTCATCTTTTATTCCCGCCGAAAATGCCCCGAATACAAGCCATAACCCAATTGAAAAGATAACTGATACGATACTAAAAATAATAGAACAGCAAGAATAAAATCTTGATAGATAATTCTCCGAGAAACTTTTTAAATTTAGCTTAAAAAAATAAATGATTGTCCATAAAACAACTGCCCATTCGATGAGAGCAAAAACAGGACTACTAACAACCCAACCAGAGAAGGTGCTTGCTAACAGGGTTTCAACGCTAATGATAATAACAAAGAAAATGTATCTCAGAAGCATCATTTTCTGGTTCATTGATTTTTCTATTATCGTCTTATTAATTATTTGGTTAGCCTGCTCAAAGTTGATTTTTTGGACAATTTCTTGATTTTCTTTGTTGAAAAAGATAGTTGTTAACTTCATTCTCCGTACCACTCTTTTTCTGTGAACTCATACTCTTTTCTAAATTCTTCTGAGTATTTTTTGTAAATAAGACCGTCCACCAACGCTGAAGCATTTAAAAGAAGTGTTGGGAGTAGGGTGATTATAATTAAAATCACTATGCCTATGAATATAAGAAGCACTGATAAAATCATCCCCGCCCAGGTTCCATTCAACCCAGAAAGAGCATCTGAACTAGACTCACCAATCCACCATTTATTAACTCGATAAAATTGCATACCTGCAATTATTAGTACTATAAAACCCATTAAAACCACAGATAACATTTTAACAGCCTTTATTGTCCCTTTTTTCTTACCTAACTTTTCATTATCTACCAAATACTCTGTTTGAACATTTTCAATCAGCTTTATTTTGATAATATAGAAGGATAAGCAATACCCAAATAAAATATATAGGCAAGCTGCTGTTCTATTTATAATGACGTTATCTGATATTTCGATAGAAGTGATATAAAAAATGAGCGCTGTTTGCGTAAATAAATATACAGAAAATGTGTATGCAGCATTCTTGAAATAAAGACTACTTCTAAAATATCCTATGCAAATAGCGATAATTATTACAGATGCTAGAATCGGAAATAGATACCAGTTATACGCGGAAAATAAGCATATTAACCAAGATATACTAGCGAACACGAAAATTTTTAGTGTTCGGGGAAATAGTTCTTTATTAGTTCCGTTTAGCGTTTCATATATGTGATGCAGTGAATTATTTTCTAAGGATTTTTTAAGGGAAATGGAATCAACCAATTTAGATACTGAATTCATTTTTATATGTCTATTCACCATACCATTCCTTATCCGTGAACTCATATTCCTTTTGAAAGTCTAATGAGTATTTTTTGTAAATAAAGCCGTCCAACACAACCGATGTTTTTAAAAGAGATGTCGGGAATAACGTGAACAGCGCTAAATTTGCAAAGGCTATAAAGCTAGAAAAAACGTATAGAACAGTTCCTACCAAAGAGTCATATGAATAATCATAATTGTTACTGCTGTTCCACCAATCACTACTTATCGTATAAAATCTCGTTACCCATATTGCAACTACTAAAGCCAAGCCTAAAATGACCGCCACTATTTTTAATATCTTTATCGTTTTTCTTTTTCGGATTAATTTCCCATCTTTTATTAAATAGTTTATTTGGATATTTTCAATTAATCGAATTCTTATAATATAAAAAGAAAGGCCATATCCAAATAAAATATATAAAATAGCATACGTTCTAATCATATCTGGATTTTCCCAAGGCATCCAAACAGAGAAGAAAAACAGGACAGCTGTTTGAATTATTAAGTAAACAGCGATTGTGTATGCTGCGTTTTTAAAATAACGTTTACTTCTGGTAAATCCTATGAAAATACCTAAGATTATAATGGATGCGGTAATTGGAAAACCCGCCCCTTTAAGTCCAGAAATCAAACATATAGACCACGAAAAAGCAGCTAAGATGTATACTTTCAGTGACTTAGGTATTACTTCTTTTCCTGTACCATTTAAATTTTCATATATTCGATGCATTGAATTCTTCTCTAAGGCGTTCTCAAAAGAGACAGCATTTATTAATTTCGATAGTGTTTTCATTGGTTGCTCCTCGTATTTTCTTGTTGAAATTCTGTTGCATATTCTTTTAGCAAAATACCTTCAGTAATTGTTTTAGCATTAAATAATAATGTAGGGAGTAATGAGAAAACAACAAGAAGTATTATTAATAAAATCCCGACCACTAAAACTAAAAACATTCCTAGCCATTCATTTTGGATAGATATCCCATTAGATGAACTGTTATTTCCAATGAACCACCATTTATTTAGCCTATACAATTGGGTACCCAAGCCAATTATCACTAATAAAATAATGGACAGTTTTAAAAAAACTTTATTCCATATTTTAGATACAGAGATTCCTTTTAAATTTATACCATTATTTTTTAAATAATTTAGAATCATTGCTCTGCATCGAAAGTAGCCAAGCACAGCAACCAAAAATAAATAACATAACGCCACTAAAACATAGTATTCTCCAAAAGGTGTCTCACCATCAACTCTTATTCCTAATAATATGCTCACTGTAGTAGTTTGAAGCATTACATATTTAGCCAATTGGTAACTAAATTCTTCCAATAATTTATTGTTAGCTTTCGAAATATAATAATACAGAAAACTTATTACTATGATTATGATTAAGATACTTGTAATAACAATGGAATTCTTCAAAGGCAAAAGTGCCATAAATCCGCAAAAAAATGCGCGAATAAACAATTTTATACTTTGCGAAGTTGTGTTTTCTTTATCTCTTATGTCTATTAGTTGTTTAGCTTCTTCAAAAGTAATTTTGCTCATGATGAATTTCATTTAAAAACTCCATTTCTATTGGCAAATTTATTAAGAATCTTATTATTTAGTTGGCTTGGTTTAAAGTCACCATTCCCGCTGCGATAATTAACTCCAACTTTACTCTCTTTATATTTAAACTATTTTAGCATAGAAGGGGCGGATTATGTACCTCCATTCACAAACACTTTCTTTGTGCTATGAATCTTTATTTTCTCAGCGATTTCTCTATCTAATCACTTGTAAATAGAACCACTCTTAACTGCCGAGCCTTTCTAATTCACAAAAATGACAATTTGAATGGCTATTTTAATGACTTTTTGGGGAGATTGGTTATAATAGAAAGAAATAATGTGGAGGTGAATGCCGTGGAAATCAAACAAATCAGTGCAGAAGAGACGCAAGATATTAGACACCGGGTTCTTCGCCCAGAACAGCCAGAAAGTAATGCGATTTATCCTAATGATGATTTGGAGGGGACTTTTCATTTAGGTGCTTTTGAAAATGATGTTTTGCTCGGGGTGGCAAGTTTTTATCCAGAAAAATCCGCTGTAATTATGAATCATGCACAGTACCGGATTCGCGGCGTAGCAACAGAACGACGGATGCGCTTGAAAGGTCTTGGCACAGCATTGCTTGCAGAAGGTGAAGCAAAAATATGGGCGCGCGGTGCAGAAATTATCTGGTGTAATGCACGGATTGTCGCTGTGGGTTTTTATGAAAAACACGGCTATCGTAAAGTAGGTAAATCCTTTGTTATTCCCGGCATCGGCGAACATTACTTAATGACAAAACCAAATCCAAATAAAACAGTGGACCAAGATTGCTAATATCCTGGTCCACTGCTTTGTATAATTTTACTAAAAGTTACGCAAAAAGATTTCGCACTTATAGGCAAATGACTCTACTCTATTTTAAACTATTTCAGGGTTTTTAAAAATTCGGCGCCATGTTTTGCTCATAATAACGAGACAAACGGTGAAAGCTCCTAAATCCGCAAGTGGGAACGCGTACCAAATACCATCTAATCCAAAGAATTGCGGCAAAATAAGTAACAGCGGAACTAAACAGATGATTTGGCGCATTAAGGAAATGATAAATGAAATTCGTGCTCGACCAAGCGCTTGATATAGCCCTCCGCAGACAATTTGGAATCCAATTGTTGGTGCAGCGAGTAGCATAAATCTAACGGCGGTTGTTCCTTGTGCAATCAGTTCTGGATCGTTAGAGAAAATTCTTACGAGCAATCCTGGGAAAATTTCTACTAAGCCCCAAGCAATAAGTGACATTACAGTTGCTGCCATCATGGATACTTTGACTGCCTTCATAACGCGTTCGAATTGTCTGGAACCGTAGTTAAAGCCAACAATTGGCTGCATTCCTTGTGTAACACCATTGATTGGCATAATAACAAATGAAGCAATTCGATTCGCAATCCCGTACACTGCAATCGCCATCGTTCCGCCATAAATATTAAGCATCCAGTTTACCGCAACCGTTACAATACTACCTGCGGACATCATAATAAATGACGGAAATCCAATCGCCATAATCCGGCGAATTAGCGGGAAATCCATACGAAATGAAAAACCTTTTAACGATAAAGTACTTTTTCCTGATAAAAAGTAAATCAACAGCCAAATCGCGCCAACCGCTTGTGCAATTACGGTCGCAAGCGCAGAACCACGGACTCCCATCCCGAATCCCATAATAAAAATCGGGTTTAAAATCATATTTAAAATGGCAGAAATAATCATTGTTAGCATCGCTGTTTTGGCATTACCTTCCGAGCGAACGATATTATTCATCGCCATCGCAAAGGTTTGGAACACAGCTCCTAATAAAATAAGTGATAAAAAGTCGCTTGCAATATCGTGAATATCCGCTGGCGCCCCGAAAAGCGTAATAAGCGGATCTAAGAAAATAAAAGTAATAATTGCAATAAAAATACTGGAAATCACCACTAACCAAATAACTTGGTGGAATACTTTATTGGCGTTCTTTTGTTCCCCAGCACCAAGCGAACGGGAAATAATCGAAGCGCCCCCAATCCCGAACATCGCAGCCATCGCCATCAGTATCATTTGTACTGGAAAAGCAATTGAGAGTGCAGCAACCCCTGATGGGCCAACACCATACGACACAAAAATCGTATCTACAATATTATACATACCCATAACAAACATACCGATAAATGCCGGAATCGACAAACGCGCCATGAGTGATGGAATACTATCTTCACCTAATCGTTTACTCTGTTCTTTCATTCATTCTCTCCTCCTTCCATTGCTACAATCGCATTATCAGAAAGTCGTCCTATCAAATGCATTAAATCATCTTTTTCCTTTTCACTAAATCCTGCTGTTAAACGCGCAGACCATTCTTTTGTCACTTCTTCAATTAAATCACGCATCTGATAACCCATATCTGTCACAAAAATCCGCTGAATACGTCTATCTTTCGCATCCATTTCGCGACGAATCATGCCCAGTTCCTCCAGACGCTTAATTTGCCGAGTCACACTTGCTTTATCCACCATAAATCTTTTTGCCATGGATTCTTGAGAAATCCCATCTTCTTTATAAAGTGTCCATAAATAACGCAATTGACCTATATTAAGCCCAGTTTTAAGTAATTTTTTATTTTTAAAAGTGCTTTCTGAACGATGAATAATTGCAATGGCCTTCGTTAAAAATTCCTGTCTATCTGCCATTTAACCGACTCCTCATAAAAAAATCCGCCACATGATTAGTTGCGGCGTCAACCATTATAGTATAGCAGGAATTTAGTTGACTACGCAACCTTTTTATTTCCCGGGCAATAATTTGACTTCCTATCTTTCTTTTGTAAAAATAAAGTATAGAGAAGGGGTGCTATCCAGGGTGCATATTAAAATATTAAAAAATAGATATCCCAATATTATTGTTTCAAAAAACCCAATAAAATCAACTACTGATACGATTTCATTTTTCGAGGAGCCGTATTATTTTACTATTCCTAAAAGCAATCTTTCTGAAGAAGAAGCCACATTGTTACATACGCTATTTCCAGAACCATTACCAACCTTTACCAAAGAATCCACCCAATTTTGGTTCGATTTACTATTTGGAAATGAAGAAGTCGCGATTACGAATGAAAAAGAAACATATCGCATAACCCAGTTTCACATTAAAACTACAATGACTAAGAGTCTATTACAAGAATGGCAAAAAGCTTTACTAAGTTTCTTTAGTCCTGATGCCGAGCTAATTATGTTTTCCGCTAATTATGGCGTGATTATTGAAAAATCCACCGGCTCACTACTTGGAGAAGAAGAACTTATTGCAGTGGCAGGAACACTTGAAAACGATTTCTATATTCAATCCACTTTTTTTATGGGTCTTTTCCATCCGCTGAACGATAAATTACGTGGTTTATTTGCGGAGGAACGTGCCATTTTCAATTATAATAATCGGGAGGTCGTCCAAACAGTAGCTTCCGAAAGTTTAAAAGTCATCGCCATTCGAATGAAGGAAAGTTTAATTACTAACGAGCTAAATAGTTTCTTCCATCAAGACGATACTTGGATTCCCCTAATTCATACGCTGTTTAAAAATCAAGGGAACATCAGCCTTACTGCCAAAGAACTGTTTATGCACCGGAATACAATTCAATACCGTTTGGATAAATTTTATGAGCAGACAAACCTCTCCCTTCGAAAAATGGACGGACTGCTCTTAGCTTATCTTGCAACGCTTCAATCAAATACTAAAAACAACAGCCATGAATAAAATTTCCATCATGGTTGTTATTTTTGCTTGACTTAAAGTGAACTCCAAGGAATACAATAACTATATTAATAAGCAAAGGAGAATGGTTATGTCAAAAAATGAAACAGTTCTTTTTGCAGTAGATGCCTCTGAGGAATTAACGATGAATATAAAAGAAGCTAGTGAAAAAAGTGGCGTTTCTGCTGATACAATTCGTTACTATGAACGAATTGGTTTAATTCCTCCTGTACATCGCAATGAAAATGGCGTGCGCAAATTTGGTGCTGAAGATTTACGTTGGATTCAATTTAGCCGTCAAATGCGTCGTGCTGGTTTATCTATTGAAGCTCTGATTGATTATTTAGCGCTTTTCCGAGAAGGCGAACATACGCTAGAAGCTCGCGTTGAACTTCTGAAAGAACAGCGCGTCGACTTAAAAAATCGTATTAATATCATGCAAGAAGCACTCGACCGCCTTGATTTCAAAATTAACAATTATGATACCCATCTCATTCCCGCACAACAAAAACTAAAAGATTTTTAATCTTGAAAGGAGTAATGCCGCATGACTACACTTGAAAATAGCGTTATTTTTGATAAAGGGGAGCTGATTACAAATGACTACTTTATCGGAAATGCTTACTTAAAAATGCTTGTACCAGAAGATACTGTTTACAATTGTCCTATTGGAAATGTTACTTTTGAACCCGGAGCCCGAAACAATTGGCATATACATGACGGCGGACAAATACTCCTTGTGACTGGAGGAACCGGCTACTACCAAGAGGAAGGTCAACCTGCCAAGCTCCTTAAAGAAGGCGATGTGGTTACTATTCCTAAAGATGTAAAACATTGGCACGGCGCTACGAAAGATAGCTGGTTTGTTCACCTAGCCATTTCTACCAACGTTGAATTGGGTGGAACTACTTGGTTAGAGCCAGTTTCCGATGAACATTATGATAAATTATAACGAAAAACCCGCTAGCCTGATTTAAGGTTAGCGGGTTTTTCATTATTTACTTACATACGCTAAAATATCTTCTGGTTTTTCAAAAATAAGTTCTGCATTTTCAAAGCCTTTAGTTGTTTTTGCCCCCCAAAGCGCTAAGCCAAAATGAGCTCCGGCCGCATGGGCACATTTCATATCATAAATAGAATCCCCTACATAAAGCACCTCATTAGGCTCTCTACCTAGCAGCTCCATACCTTTCAAAAGTGGATCAGGATGGGGTTTATGGTTTTCTGTATCACTCGCACAAACAATTGCCTGAAAGTGATGATGAATATCAAAAGGATAAAACCCTTTGTCCATTTCGAGGGCATTTTTAGAAGTCACTACACCGCTCTCTGGAATCGCATGCAATACTTGATGAATTCCTTCAAAAACTTCTACTTCATCAATAAATGAGGCTTCCCGTTCAATCCACTTATCAAGTACTCTTTCTTGATCTAAAATATTTAATTGTTCCACCGCAGCAGCCCCAGTAATACCGAGTACAAATCGTAATTCATCCAGTTCATAATTCACGCCTTCGTCAGCTAAAACTGTTTGAAGTGAATGTAAAACTGCTTTTTCCGTATCTAAAATAGTTCCGTCTACGTCAAAAATGATTGCTTTGTACATCTAAACTCCTCCTTCAAGATTTAGCGAAGTTGTGATAGTGATGGGTTGTATATCTTACTTTTTTCTGATTTTCAGCTTTTTTAAGATCTGCATTATTCATACCTTTATTTTGGAGTAAATCACGGAACTCCCGCAAATCATCATGAGAATTTCCATTTATTTCAAATTCAATATTGTCGCATTTAAATGTTAGCAATATTTCTTCGTTTTCACGAACCAACGCAATATTTCCAAGTTTTGCTACAGGAAATGTTTGTCGCTTTTTCATGCCTAAGCTGAAGTTTTGGTCAAAAACAAGATAGTCTCTATCAATATAAAACTCTCCAAATTGATATTCCATTCCTAAAACTGAATTAATTTTACATATACCATCTAATTTCATATTATCCGCCTCCATCAATCACCTTATATTAGTTTTAAATGATGAAATGGGTTTCATGTCAAGTAATTTCATGAAAATAGTTTAAATAAGTTTTTTATTATCCCGAAAATAGTAAAACCAGTACCATCAAAAGTAATTTTTCACACTGTCTTTCTTCTAATTAGCTCATGTTCCACCTTTAGTTTTTGCACTTTGCCTTGTTCAAAAATAGAAAAAGCATTTCCTCCTAGTTTTTTCAGATGATGATCAAGCGTTGTAATTTCAAGCGCTTTACCAATAGGCAGATTTTCCTGTCCTAAAATGGCTACATCTTCTGGCACACGTAATCCCAGTTCTTTCAGATGATACATAACTCCCGCCGCGACCTCATCACCATTCGCATAAATCGCATCAGGCCAATCTTTCTCTTCCGAAAAAAAGTGTTTCCCCGCCTTTAAACCATCTTCCAGTGTATAACATTCTCCTAAAAACCGATTTTCACCAACGGAACCAAAAACTTGCTCATACGCATTAATTTTTCCATATGTACTAGTACTTTCTCGCGATTCGCGACCTGCTGTGAAAGCTACTTTTTTATAACCTTCATCTTGTAAAAATTGAAACCCTGCTCGGTAAGCCTTCACTCGGTCAATATAGGAGCATGATATCTCTTTGGATTCCACATATTCACACGCAATAATCGGACCATAAGCCAGATATGGTAAAATCACATCCCAATTATTGGCACGCGAAGTAATAATTAATCCATCTACTTGCTTCGTTTTCAAGCGCATTAAGTATTTTTCTTCTTCTTTTGGATCATATCCTGTTGGAAAAAGGGTTACCGAATAACGATTTTTAAAAGCCGCTTCTAAAATGCCATTCACAATTTTGTCAAACCACGGATGATCATTGTAAGGTATAATCACGCCAACCGTATTTGTTTTCCCACGCGCTAAATCCATGGCGCTGCGGTTAGGCGAATAGTCTAATTCATCAATAACGGCTTGCACACGAGCTCTTTTCTCTTCCGCAACATACGGATGGTTATTAAGCACACGCGAAACTGTCGTCACGGAAACTCCCGCTAATTTGGCTATTTCTTTAATATTTGGCATTTTAAAAACCTCATTCCTAAGAAAAAAGCGCGGACAGATTTCTCATACCGCACTTTTATTTTATCATTAAGCCATTTGTCCAAGTTCGTTTGTTTGGATGTCTTTTTCCACGCGAACCGAAACCAGTCTGGCATCATTCATTTCTTCTACTGTAAATCGTAGCGTACCGTATTCTACCACTACTTTATCATCTTCTTCAGGAATAGTTCCAGTTAAAGTAAGGACAAATCCAGCCACAGTATCTACGCCACGTGATGGAAGTTCCACGTGAAACATTTTATTGAAATCATCAAGTGTCATACGGCCTTCAACGATAAATGTCGTATCATTAATTTTCTTTACTTCATCAGAAAACACATCGTTTTCATCGTCAATTTCGCCAACAATTTCTTCTAATAAATCCTCTACAGTGATAATACCTGCCACACCACCATATTCATCCATCAGAATTGCCATTTGATTCCTAGTTCTTTGCATATTTTTAAGTAAGTCATCAATGAACATTGTCTCTTGTGCAAAATACGCATCTTTAACAAGCGACTTCACATCAATGTTTTCAAAACCTGACTTTCTCGCTTCCGCAAAAAAATCTTTCATATGCAGAATACCTAACACCGAGTCCTGATTGTCTATATAGACAGGAACTCTTGAAAAATTCTCACTTAATAATGCGTCACAAAGTTCTTCCGATTCTGTTTCGGCATCAACCATAAACGCATCTGTTCGTGGCACCATCACTTCACGTGCATATTTATTATCCATTTCAAATACACCACGAAGCATTTGTAATTCTTCTACCTCAATTACACCATCACGCCGACCAGTTTCAATGAGCAACTGCATTTCTTCCCGTGTCATTTTTTCATTATCTGTATTTTTCTCCATTCTTGTTAGTTTTACAAGAATATCTGTGGAAAATGATAAGAATTTTACGAACGGACGAAGCACAACACCAACTGCCATAATTGGTCGTACGGAAACGCGGGCAATTTTTTCTGATTTTTGGAGTGCTAAACGCTTTGGATAAAGCTCGCCGAATACTAATGTGATATACGATAACACAATAGTAACAACGATAATGGATAATTCTTTCGCAAAACTACTTCCACCAAAAACCGATTCAAGTCTAGTCGCAATGCTCGTTGCGGCCGACGCACTTGAGAAGAATCCTGCAAGTGTAATACCAACTTGAATAGTAGCGAGAAATTTACTTGGATCATCTACGAGTTTAGCAAGCATTACAGCCTTTTTATCGCCTGTTTCTGCTTGGCTTTTCACACGATTTTTGTTTAGTGATACAAGGGCCATCTCTGCTGAGGCAAAGAATGCGTTGAGCATTGTCAACACCACAATAAGAATTAACTGCAAGATAATCTGCTGACTCTCGGGGTCAGGGTTCATATGGAACTCTCCACTCCTTATTTTCATCGAGAAAACGAATGTTCATTTTCTCTAAATATTCCGGACAATTTACCGGTTAAGAAAATTTTATCATGCCACCCCTTTTACTGCAAGGTTTCAAATCTCCGCAAAAACTTTCACTGCATCATTTTCAATCATTTCAAAAGGATACGGAAGTGAAATTCGTTCTTTATTAACAGCAAAAACTCGCGCTTTGTTATTTCGATAATCCGTTAAATTACAAAACGGACTCACTCGAAAAGAAGTCCCCACAATGACTATCAAATCTGCTTGCCTCATAGCTTCAAGCGATTGATCTATTGCTCTTTCTGGAATTGCCTCTTCATAAAGAACCACATCTGGACGAACTATCCCCGAGCACTCTGAATGGATATCTGATTTCAAATAATCCTCTGCAGGAACACTCATTCCGCACTTCTGGCAATAACAATCATATAAACTACCATGAAAATTAACCACTTTTTTAGAACCAGCTTTTTCATGCAGTCCATCAATATTTTGTGTTATGATTGTGACATTTTTCTTTGACTCCATTTCTGCCATTTTTGTATGAATCAGATTTGGGACTGCATCTGGATAATACATATTTTCCATAACAAATTGATAAAATTTCTCTGGTTCACGAGTGAGGCATGTATGGCTAAGCATATATTCTGGGCTACTCATTCCTGCATACAGACCATTTTTCGAACGATAATCCGGAATTCCTGAAGGCACAGAAACACCCGCTCCAGTTAGAAAAACAATATTATCTGCTTTTTTTATCGCTTCCTTTAAATTATTCATTCTTCAATTCCTTTCGTTTATATGCTTTCTATCTTTCCAATTCCACCATTTTCGTAAATCAGCTTCTTGCTCACTATTCTCTGTTTCCGCAACGTATACTGCACAACGATACGTATATAGTACACATGGATCCATTCTCTCTCCACGTTTTTCACAAGTATCCTCATATAAAGCCAGTGGATTCTTCCCTATTAAATCAGAAACGTCCATAATTCCAATTTCATTTAGCATTCCTACCATTTTCCGACCTATTCCAGGTAATTTCATTAAATCAGTTGGCATGGTTTCCCTTCTCTCTATGCATTTTTTGATTGAAATAAAAACTGATTAATACATTGATAAAAATAAAACCAGCAACTACGAGGAACACATCTCCATAGCCAAAATGCGCTGCTACACTTGAACCAATAAGCGGTCCGATGACATTCCCAATGTATTGAAATGATTGATTATAACCAAAAATCCGACCTGAAACTTCTCGTGGCGTATTTTTTGTAAGAAGTGATTGAACTGCTGGCAATAAGGCACCATCCGTCAAACCAAGTAAGAAGCGCAGAATTCCTAATTGTAGTGGATTTTGCGCGAAAGCCATTGGTATCTGCAATAACATAGAGCCAATGAGGGCACCTAAAAGTATTCGCTCTGAACCGATTCGGTCGCCCCATCTTCCTAGTCTTGGCGCCGCAATAAGAGCTGCAACCCCTGGTACAGAAGCAATCATCCCACTAATAAACGCTATATTTTGTGCATTTCCTGCTAAATCTCGTACATACAATGTCAAAATCGGGTTCACTGAATTAGAAGCGATTTGAATCATCATCGTTGTAATAAACAAGGAAACAATTAAGCCAGGTTTTTCTAATGATAAGAAAACTTCTTTCCCTGATCGCATTTCCTGCTTTTCAAGCGGTGTAAATTTCTCTTTCACGAAGAAAAGAGTTAAGAAAAAACTACCTAAAAGAAGGACCCCTGTAATATAAAACACTGGTCTAACTCCAAATGAATCCGATAATGCACCTCCAATTAGCGGACCGATTAATACGCCTGATACGGCTGCTGTAGATAGTGCTCCCAGCGCCCAGCCACTACGATGTCGAGGAACCTGTGTTGCAATAAGTGCATTCGCTGTTGAAATATACCCTGAAAAAATACCCATCAAAAGACGCAAACCTACGAATTGATACACATTGCTAACTAATCCCATTAAAATCATCGCTATCGCCATACCTAATGCAGCACGTAAAAGCATGATTCGTCGTCCTTTTTGGTCAGCTAGCTTTCCCCATATTGGTGACATTATAGCTGATACTAAAAAAGTAGAACTAAGAGCAATCCCTGACCACAAGCTGACTTGATCCGGATTATGTACGCCTAATTCTTCAATATACAATGGTAAAAATGGCATGATTAAATTTAATCCGGTCCCGGTCAAAAAACACCCAACCCAGACAACATATAAATTCTTCTTCCAACTTTCCATAAATCCACCTAGATTCTTCTATCGTTATCCTTAATTATTCCACAAAAAAAGCGAAAGTAAAACTAAACCCTTCGCTTTTTTGCTATATTTACTTAAAATGTTCCACGTGAAACAATTTATGCTTCGAGATTTTCTCTTGGTACCCAGCCTGCTTCATTATCTTCTGTCACACACCAAACCCATCCATTAAGCTCGCGATTACTCTCTAATTTATCGCCAGGTTTCACGTTTAATTCGCGTGCAGAATAATCCTCTGTCACAGAGCCACTTTTCCCATCACTACCTAATTGAATAATTTGCTTGGGAACCCACCCTTCTTTTCCAGATGATTTCACTTTGCAAAAAATCCAACCTGGATATTCTGTGTCTTCTTCAAATACCCAGATAGAATCATTTTTATTAACAAAAAGGGGATTTGGATATTTGCTAATATGTTCTTTTTTTACAATAAATGTTTGATTCATCGTTAGAAACCTTCCTTGTCATTTTTTCGCTGCTTCCCAGTCTGCTAAGAATTTATCAATACCGCTGTCAGTCAGAGGATGTTTTAGCATTTGTTCAAATACTTTATATGGAACTGTGGCAATGTCAGCACCTGCTTTGGCACATTCAATAACATGAATCGGATGCCGCACACTCGCCGAAATTATTTCAGTTGGAATACCATGAATTTCAAAAATTTCCGCGATATCTCGAATAAGTACCAGACCATCATCACCAATATCATCTAACCGTCCTAAAAATGGAGATACGTATGTTGCGCCTGCCCTTGCTGCAAGTAATGCTTGTGTAGCAGAAAAAACAAGGGTTACATTGGTTTTAATACCTTCTTCTGTCAATACTTTCACTGCGGCTAAGCCTTCTCCAGTCATTGGTATTTTCACAACCATGTTCGGATGAATTTTTGCAATAACTCGGCCTTCCTCAATCATTTCATCTGCTTCTAAACTTACTACTTCACCGCTAATGGGCCCGTCAACAATGGATGTGATTTCTTGAATGACCTCATTAAAATCGCGACCTTCTTTCGCAACAAGTGATGGGTTTGTCGTTACTCCAGCAATGAACCCCATTCTGTTAGCCTTTTTAATTTCTTCTACGTTCGCTGTATCGATAAAAAATCTCATAAAAACATCCTCCTTTTCTATCAAGCGCTTTCAATTACAGAGCTATTATAACGCAAATGTATAAATAAAGCTTTGGAAGTGCTTTTTCCACAAAAAAAAGAATGCGTCTAGCATCCTTAAAAGTTTCACGTGAAACAAATTTATAAACGTGATTTATCCATCACTAGAAGAGGTTTTGGTCTATTTCTAATTATATCCTCTTTAATTAAATGCATGACTGTGTGTGCCACATATTCGCGTGATGTATTGGTGTATCTGGCAAGTACTTCTTGCGTAATTTCTTTTGGTAGCAATATCCCGTTATCAGAAAACGTTCCTAAAGTTTGAGCGCATTTGAGAATGGCTTTGCGAATTCGTTCTTCTTTTTTCAAAAAGCTTAGTTTTGCAAATGTATGAGCTTCACGTAATTCTTCTGCCATTACTTTAATCATGAAAAAGTTATTCTCATCATCTTTATCAAAAATAGAAAACAAAAAATTGCTGTCTACTTCCATAACTTCTCCGTGACCCAAGCTTTGCATTGAAACATGTGGGCTCCACTCATCATAAAAAAGATGATAAAGTCCAAAACTATCTCCTTTTTGCAAGAACCGAATAATGCATTCTTTACAACTTTCTTCTTCCATTTCTGCATCTTTTTCTACAATCATCCCGTATATGCCACTTAGAACAAAATATACCTTTGTCCCAGCTGGACTTAAACTTTCTAGAACCTCACCCTTCTTGGTGCTGATAACTGAGCAATATTCTTTGTAATTTGGATGTTCAAAACAAAGCTCCATTAATTTGCTAACCGTTAGATCGGACTTAAGCTCTTTTAAGAATAGCATATTCTCTCCTTTGCTATAATATATTGAAAAAACTCATCGTCATTATATCATAAACAGTATTTAAGAAATGCTGTTAATAGCTTAAGCCAAAATGGCAGAAAGCTTATTTAAGATAAATATCTTACAACTTATGGTAAAATACTTAATATTTATCACTTTATATATGCGAATTCGTCGCAAATTCGAACTTTTTGTTACTTTTCTTAAAATATTCTATTTGCGAAAATATTTCCATAACTACCACTTTAGACTGGTTTATTTTTAGATAAATTGATTATACTTAAAAAGAACTTACTATATGGTTGGTAAACTTAGAAAGGGTGAAAAAAATGGATCAGACTAAATATAGCTGGCGGAATTTTTTCCAGTTACTTATTAGTGCGAAACCGGCAAATTGGATCATTTTCTGTGCTTTGTTCGCCAGTGTCATCACGACCGTTGCTGGCCTAGTTGTGCCGCTTTTTACAAAAAATTTAATCGACGGTTTTTCGATAGCTTCACTTGATGGGAAAATAATCGCTCTAATCGTTCTTGCTTTTGTTTTGCAGGCAGTAACAAATGGTTTTTCAATATTCTTACTTAATTATATGGGGCAGAAAGTCGTAGCAACTATTCGAGGACGTTTGTGGCGAAAAATTGTACATTTACCTGTATCTTATTTTGATAATACGAAAACGGGCGAGATGGTAAGTCGTATGGTGAACGATACTGTGGTGGTTAAAGAACTTATTGCTGATCACTTTCCACAATTCGTGACTGGTATTATTTCTGTAGTTGGGGCAATAATTATTTTGTTTTTCATGGACTGGAAAATGACTTTAATCATTCTAGTTGCCGTTCCAATTACAGCACTTGTGGTTGCGCCTTTAGGTCAAAAAATGTTTAAAATTTCTAAAGGACTTCAAAGCGAAACAGCGGATTTCACTGGTTCTATTAGTCAAACTCTTTCGGAAGCTAGACTTGTGAAGGCTTCTAACGCAGAAATGATTGAAACAGAAGCTGGCCATCAAGGGATTAATCGACTATTTGGTTTTGGTATTCGTGAGGCGAAAGTAGTTGCTGTGCTTGGACCGCTTATTTTCTTTGTTGTTATGGGGGTTATTGTTGGTATCATTGGTTACGGCGGAATTCGTGTTTCTGCGGGAACCATGACTACTGGTACACTCATTGCATTTTTACTTTATTTATTCCAGATTATCGTTCCTGTGACCTCTTTTGCCACTTTTTTTGCACAACTTCAAAAAGCAAAAGGTGCGACAGAACGGATTGCGGATATTTTGAATGAAACAGAAGAAGATTTTGATGCTGGGAAAAAAGTAGATGTTAGTGGTAAAACGATTCGCGCGTCTGACATATCTTTTTCTTATAATGAAAACGAACCGATTTTAAAACATATTTCTTTTAATACAAAGCCAGGAGAAGTTATAGCATTTGCTGGTCCTAGCGGTGGCGGTAAATCGACTTTATTTGCGATTTTAGAACGCTTCTATCAACCTAAAACTGGAGACATCTTAGTTGGCGATGTTCCGCTTTCCGAGATTTCTATTAACTCGTGGCGTTCCCAAATTGGTTATGTTTCACAGGAAAGTGCTATGCTTTCTGGCACCATTCGCGACAATCTTTGTTATGGCTTAGACCGAGAAATTAACGAAGATGAACTATGGAATGTAGCAAAACTTGCTTATGCAGATGGCTTTATTTCCGAATTACCCGACAAAATGGCAACTGAAGTCGGTGAACGCGGCGTAAAACTCTCAGGAGGCCAAAGACAGCGAATCGCTATTGCGCGGGCATTTCTACGTAACCCTAATATTCTCATGTTAGACGAAGCAACAGCTAGTTTAGACAGCCAGTCCGAACAAATCGTTCAGCAAGCATTAGCAAACTTGATGGAAGGTCGTACTACTTTTGTTATTGCCCATCGCCTTTCTACTATTGTTAACGCCGATCAAATCCTCTTTATTGAAAATGGGGAAATAACTGGCCGTGGTACGCATAGCGAATTAGTTGCTTCTCACCCGCTTTATGCTTCTTTTGCAGAACAACAACTAAAATAACTATTTCCCGGGAAATAAAAACCGACGATGCTTTTCTTGCATCGTCGGTTTTTTATAAGGATTGATGAAACTTTTTGAGTTCATTTTTCTTCATTTCGTCTAAATCATGCCATCTGATACCCTGCACAGCACCTTCAAGCGCACATAATTCACTTAGACAAACGCTTGAATCATTTTCCCAAATACGTAAAAAGGCTTCTTTGCTTCCAACATTTTTTAGCTCATCGGGAGTTTTGATTCCCGCTTTGATTAAGTCCTGCTCTAGTACTTTGCCAATGTTTGGTAATTCGCTAAGGTTCGCCATTACAGTTCCTTCTTCCTTATTATTTTGGTAGTTCTATTTTCTCGATACCGCCCATATAACCTTGTAATACTTTCGGGATACGTACAGAACCGTCAGCATCTTGGTAGTTTTCCAAAATAGCAGCTACTGTACGACCTAGCGCTAAGCCAGAACCATTCAGTGTGTGCACATATTCTGGTTTACTTCCTGGTTCACGGCGGAAACGTATATTGGCGCGTCTTGCTTGGAAGCTTTCAAAGTTACTGCAAGAAGAAATCTCACGGTAAGAATCATAACTTGGAATCCAAACTTCTAAATCATATTTTTTAGCAGCTGTGAAGCCTAAGTCGGCAGTACACATACTTAATACGCGGTATGGTAATTCTAGTCGACGTAATACTTCTTCTGCGTTACTAGTTAATTTTTCAAGCGCCTCGTAAGAATCTTCTGGTTTAACAAATTGCACTAATTCTACTTTATTAAATTGATGTTGGCGAATTAATCCACGCGTATCACGACCAGCAGATCCCGCTTCAGAACGGAAACATGCACTAAATGCTGTATATTTTCTTGGTAAATCTTCTGCTTTTAAAATGTCTTCGCGGTGATAGTTTGTAACTGGAACTTCCGCTGTTGGAATAAGGAAATAATCTTCCGCTTCAATTAGGAAAGCATCTTCTTCAAATTTTGGCAATTGACCAGTACCTGTCATACTTGCACGATTAACCATGTATGGTGGTAACATTTCTTCATAGCCATGCTCGTTCGAATGCAAGTCCATCATAAAATTAATTAGCGCCCGTTCAAGTCTTGCACCTAATTTTTTATAAAAAACAAAGCGGCTACCAGTTACTTTCGCAGCATTTTCAAAATCAAGAATATCCAAATCTGTGCCTAAATCCCAATGTGCTTTTGGTTCAAAATCGAATGTGCGAACTTCGCCCCATTTACGGATTTCTACGTTATCGTCCTCCGATTCACCAACTGGGGTAGATTCATGTGGAATGTTTGGAATCGACATTAAAATCATATCTAATTTTTCATCAATTTCTCTTAGTTCGATGTCTAAAGTTTTAATACGGTCTCCAACAACACGCATTTCTTCAATCTTTGCATCTGCATCTTGTTTTTCGCGTTTTAATTTAGCAATTTCTTGAGATACTTCATTACGCTGACTTTTAAGCGCTTCGGTTTCCACAATCAATGTGCGGCGGCGTTTGTCTAACTCACCAAATTTCTCGAATTCACCAAGATCTTCTCCGCGGTTTTGTAATTTCTGTTTCACTTCTTCAAAATTATTACGTAACAATTTTACATCTAACATGCTAACTCCTCCTTTATTTTTTTCCATATAAAAACTCCCGTACTTTCCCGAATTAACAGGAAAGGGACGAGAGTTAACCGCGTTGCCACCCTTATTGGGATTAAATTAATCCCCAGCTTCATTTAGGTTTAACGGACCTTGCCGGAATGATTTACTCGCAAAAATTTGCTTTCCACCATTCGCTCCAAGATGGATTCATAAGGAAATTTCACCAGTTCGCACCACCCACTGGCTCTCTTTAGAAAATCTACCTCATTACTACTTCTTGTCTTCGCTTTTCGTATTAATTTAAAGTAATTCTATCGCATATCTGCTTAAATTACAAGCAAATCTTTAACCAATTAAATCAAGTGTATCCGGACCATCATCACCTGAATTTAAAATTCTAATTTGTTCGGGAACAATTTTTATAACAACAAAAGACGGTGAATCTTCGCCTTTGAACCATTCTTTAGAAATATTCTCCCAGATACTTTCTTTGACTGATTCATCTTCTTCCAAAGAAGCTAGACCTGTAATTTCTAGAAATGCCGAACCAGGCCCTTCATATCCGAGTAATACACTTACATGAGGATTTTTGCGCACTTCTTCCGTTTTTGGTAACTCTTTCCCTGATGGCGTATAAAGAGTCAAACCTTCATGGAAAAATGTCATATATCTAGCATGTGGAAAATCTCCTTGTACAGAAGTTAATACACCTACTTGATGATCGTCTAAAATGGCAAGAATTTTATCTTCTAGTTCATTTTTCATTGAAAACACCTTCCTTTGGTCATTTAGTGTTCCATTCCACTTGTTTTATGGCTTCAAACATTTTGCACTTGTTATCTCACTATCTATTTGCTATAAAGGAGTATAACCGTTTTAGTTAGGGGGACTTTAAGTGATTTTATTAATTGATCATAATGATTCGTTTACATATAATTTATATCAATATTTTTTAGAACTTCAAGAAGATGTACATGTAGTCTCTGCTACAGATTTAACCCTTGAAAAACTACACCAACTTGCTCCTGAAATGGTTGTTCTTTCGCCTGGTCCTGGCTCCCCAGAAGATTTTCCTTTGAGTTTAGCGATTTTGAGTGAAATTAATGTTCCTATACTCGGGATTTGCCTTGGCCATCAAATGATTGGGCATTTTTTTGGTGCAAAAGTAGTTAGAGCGGACATCCCTGTTCACGGAAAAACTAGTATAATCTCGCATGATGGTTCAGGTTTGTTTGCTGGTCTTAATCCTAAATTCCAAGTAACCCGCTATCATTCTTTAGTGATAGCTCCTGATTCCGTTCCGGCCGATTTAAGAGTAACTGCTATGACTGAAAATGGTGTTTTGATGGCACTAGAGCATTTGAATAAAGCAATATACAGTGTCCAATTTCATCCAGAAGCAATTCTTTCTGAAAACGGTCACGCTATTTTAGAAAATTTTGTACGACTGGGGAGGAATGCCAAATGAGTTATTTGCGATTTGATTTTGAAGGCGAAGTAAAGATTTTTGAAAACCCATTGCAAGAATTTGTGGCACACCATTTATCAGAAGTTCTCCCAGCGATGAAAGCAGCGGAAGAAGCCCAAGATGCTGGTAAGTATGTTGCTGGTTTTGTAAGTTATGAAGCGGCTCCTGCTTTTCGGAGTAATTTGCAAACAAAAAAACCGTCAATGAACATGCCACTTGTCTGGTTTGGTGTATATGATCATTTTTCTGATGTTACTACTAAAAGCACAGATTCTGCACCACTTTCTTTTCAAATGGATACAAATTATTTCGATTACACGGAAAAAATAACTACCATCAAATCTGAAATTGCTGCTGGTAACACCTATCAAATGAACTACACCGTCCGCCTAAACAGTGATGTTCCTAGTAACTTTTCTGCCAAAGCAACTTATGAAACTTTACAAAAAGCTGGAAAAGCGAATTACACTGCGCTCCTATCGACTAATGAATTTGACATTATCTCCACTTCTCCAGAATTATTTTTTAAATGGAAGAAAAACACTTTAACTACTCGTCCAATGAAAGGCACTGTTCGACGTGGAACCACACAAAAAGCTGATTTAGAAGCACATGATTGGCTAAAAAATGATCCGAAAAATCGCGCAGAAAATGTAATGATTGTTGATTTACTGCGAAATGACCTCGGAATGATTGCAGTACCTGGGAGTGTGAAAGTTCCTAAATTAATGACTTTAGAGCCATATCCAACTGTTTGGCAAATGACTTCTACTGTAACAGCAGAGACGCTTCCAAATACAAGCTTAACATCAATATTTCAAGCGCTTTTCCCTTGTGGTTCAATAACTGGCGCCCCTAAAGCTCGAACAATGGAAATTATTTCGCAGTTAGAAGATTCTCCGCGCGACGTTTATTGTGGTGCAATTGGTTTTTTAGAACCTAACGGAGATGCCATTTTCAACGTTCCGATTCGTACTATTTCTATTGCAAATAAGAAAGCTACTTATGGCGTGGGTGGCGGCATTGTTTGGGATTCTGATGCGGAAAGTGAATTTTCCGAAGTCCATGCAAAAACAGCTCTCTTAGAAAAAATGCACCCATTTTCTTTAATTGAATGTTTGCGCCTTGAAAACGGGAGGCTTTTTCGAATAGATTTTCATTTAAAACGTCTTCAAACAAGTGCTGCGTTCTTTGGTTTCCCTTTTAATAGAAAAGAGATAGAGGCATTATGGCTGAAAAACGCGCAAAACAATACTACTGGTGTTTTTAAAATGCGCTTTTTACTCGATTTAGATGGAACGACACATTTAGAATTGACAAAAATAAGCGAACATAATAAAACGTTGACCGCTCAGCTTGCTAAAAATCCAATCTCGACGGACAATTCCTTTCTCTATCATAAAACTACTTCACGCTTTATGTATGAGAAACTAAAAAGTACTAAAACAGACGAGACTTTGCTTTGGAACGAACGCGGAGAATTAACAGAATTTATAAATGGTAATATAGTTCTAGCCAAAAATGGTTGTTTTTTCACGCCACCAGTAACTTCTGGTCTTCTTCCTGGCACAATGAGGGAGGAACTTTTAACTAAAAATAGAATTTCTGAAAAAGTATTAACAAAAAAAGACCTTTTTGATGCAGAGTCTGTATGGTTAATTAATAGTGTAAGAGGATTTGTAGAGGTCAAAATTCAACCTTAAAATTCATTATTTTTCACAATTTAAAATGATTTTTACACTTAAATTCGCCATAATTTCGCCATATTTATGATTTTCGAAAAAAATACTTGCAAATTTTCACAATCTATATTAGAATATGTGTTCGTACGTCTTTATTTCCATTTTCCAAGGGAGGAAAATCATGAAAGTATTGTTTCACCATCTCAAAAATTACAAGCTACAAGCAACGCTATCTACCTTGTTTGTAGTAGTCATGGTTATCTCACAACTGTGGCAACCAAAATTACTTCAGCAAGTCCTAGACGCCATCATGAAAGACAATATGGATGAAATTTCTTCCATAGGCGCACTTCTAATCGGTATTGCCGCAGTTGGCCTTATCGCTGGGATTCTAAACACAATTCTTTCAGCCAAAGTCGCTCAAGGCGTTGGCGCAGATATTCGTGAATCTAGTTTCCGCAAAATCCAAACATTTTCATTCAGTAATATTGAAAAACTTTCAACAGGTAATCTCGTTGTTCGTCAAACTAACGACATTACGCAAGTACAAAATTTAGTGATGCTTTCTTTACAATCGCTAACACGGATTCCTATCATGTTTATCGGGGCTTTTATCCTGGCGATGTTTACTTTACCTGAATTATGGTGGGTAATTATTGTGCTCGTTGTCCTGGTTGTCCTGATTGTGGTCTTCACTTTCGGTTCTATGGGGAAACATTTCGCGATTATCCAAAAATTAATTGACCGAGTGAATTCTATTGCGAAAGAAAACCTTGCTGGAATGCGCGTCGTTAAATCTTTTGTCCAAGAAGATAATGAAATCGGTCGTTTTACAACAGTAAGTGATAAATTAACACGTCACACTATCATTGTTGGGACACTTTTCTCTGTAATGATTCCTGCATTTATGCTCGTTTCTAACTTAGCCATTGTTGTTTCTATTTTCTTTGTTGGTGACATGGCTGCTGATAATCCTGAAGTTATCGGGGCTATCGCCTCATTTATGAACTACTTAATGCAAATTATGATGGCAATTATTATTGGTGGAATGCTGATGATGATGGCTTCTCGTGCGCTTATTTCCTTGAAACGTATTACCGAAGTTCTTGAAACAGAACCAGATATTACCTACAACGAAAATGCACCAGAACAAGATTTAGAAGGTACTGTTGAGTTCCGCAATGTTAGTTTCAAGTACGATGGAGATGATACTGCTGCGCTTAAAGATATTTCATTTAAAGCTAACGTTGGCGAAATGATTGGGATTGTTGGCGCTACAGGATCCGGTAAATCCACTCTTGCCCAGCTGATTCCTCGTCTTTATGATCCAACTGAAGGGGAAGTTATTATCGGCGGAACCAACCTAAAAGACATCAATAAAAAAACGCTTCGTAGCACAGTTTCCTTCGTACTACAACGCGCAATCCTTTTTTCTGGAACCATTGCCGACAATTTGCGTCATGGTAAAAAAGATGCAACAACGGAAGAAATGGAGCATGCAAGTAAAATAGCACAGGCGAAAGAGTTCATTGACAAGCAAGCAAAACTTTATGAAGCGTCTGTTTCTGAGCGTGGAAACAACTTTTCTGGCGGACAAAAACAACGTCTATCCATTACACGTGGCGTGATTGGCTCTCCGAAAGTACTTATTCTCGATGATAGTACGAGCGCGCTTGATGCAAAATCCGAGAAATTAGTCAAAGAAGCACTCAACAAAGAACTGGATGACACCACTACTTTCATCATTGCACAAAAAATCTCTTCTGTTATTCAAGCAGATAAAATTCTTGTGCTTGACCAAGGTAAACTAGTTGGTGTTGGTTCGCATAAAGAACTCTTGAAAGAAAATGAAATCTACCGTGAAATTTACGACACTCAAAAAGGCAAGGAGGTAACCGCATAATGAAAGAGTTTAAACAAATTAGCCGTTTTTTCTGGCATTATCTCCGGGGTTATAAGCCTCAACTTTTTGTTATTTTAATTGCTGTAATTTTCGCGACATATCTTCAAGTAAAAGCACCCCAATATATTGGTAACGCTGTTCAAGAGCTTGGTGATTATGTTGTCCGTTTAATGCAAACTGGAGTGGATGATAAGAGTGATTTCATTCATATCATTTGGATGCTGATTCTCTGCTATGTGCTGCTTGCTGGTGCTACTTTTATCCAAAGTATCATTATGACAGGGGTAGCTGGTAAATCGACGAATAGAATGCGTATAGGGCTTTTCCGCAAGATGGAAAAACTATCGATTCGTTTCTTTGATAGCCGTAATGATGGAGAAATGCTTAGTCGCTTCACTAGTGACTTGGATAACATCTCCAACACACTTAACCAAGCTTTGATTCAAGTATTATCAAACATTGCACTGATGATTGGTGTTATTATCATGATGTTCCAACAAAACGTCGAACTAGCCTTCGTTACTTTAATATCTGCACCGTTTGCGATAATTATTGCCACTATCATCATCCGAAAAGCTCGTAAGTACGTGGATATTCAACAAGACGAATTAGGTGTGCTAAATGGTTACATTGATGAAAAAATTTCTGGTCAAAAAATCATTATCACCAATGGTTTAGAAGAAGAAACTATTGATGGCTTTGTAAAACAAAATAATATCGTTAAAGACGCCACTTATAAAGGTCAAGTATACTCTGGTTTACTTTTTCCTATGATGCAAGGTATTTCATTATTAAATACGGCGATCGTCATCTTCTTTGGTGGATGGTTAGCTTTAAATGGTGATTTAGAACGTACAGCCGCTCTTGGGTTAATCGTTATGTTCGTTCAATATTCGCAACAGTTCTATATGCCACTAACACAAATTTCGTCCCAATATAGTTTACTACAACTAGCAATTACTGGTGCACGTCGTGTTAGCGAAGTATTTGCGGAAGAAGAAGAGGTTGAACGCGCTAACTTACAAACCATTGACGGTATTCATAAAGGTGTCAAACTAGATCATGTTGATTTCGCTTATGATCCTGAAAAACCGGTCCTAAAAGATGTTTCGATTGATGTAAGTAAAGGAAAAATGGTTGCACTTGTAGGGCCAACTGGTTCTGGTAAAACAACTGTTATGAACTTGCTGAATCGTTTCTATAATGTTGATGGTGGTTCCATTCTCTTTGATGATATTGACATTCGTGACATTCGACTGGATTCCTTACGAAAACAAGTTGGTATCGTATTGCAAGATTCTGTATTATTTACTGGAACTATTCGTGATAATATCGTTTTCGGTAAACCCGAAGCGACGGATGAAGAGGTTCTTGATGCAGCTAAACAAGCAAATATCCATGATTTCATTATGAACTTAGAAAATGGATACGATACAGAAATTAGTGATGAAAACAATATTTTCAGTGTTGGCCAAAAACAACTAATGAGTATCGCTAGAACTATTATTACAAACCCATCTCTTCTTATTCTTGATGAAGCTACTAGTAACGTAGATACCGTAACTGAAAGCAGAATCCAAAAAGCAATGGATAATGTTATCTCTGGTAGAACAAGTTTCGTCATTGCGCATCGCTTGAAAACCATCCTTGATGCCGACCATATCGTCGTATTGCACCAAGGAGAAGTAATTGAGCAAGGTAACCATGATGAACTAATGAAGGCAAAAGGATTTTATTCCGAGCTATATCATAATCAATTCGTTATTGAATAAAAAAAAGTCGATTTCCAAATTTAGGAAATCGACTTTTTTATGTTAATTAAACCAACCTTTTACGCCATCTGCTATATAGTTACCAGCGCTTGTAAAGAATGAGCCGACTGCTTGAGCGGAAAGTGCAAACCAATTTGCTTTTTCTACGTCATTAGCAGTTAATACATCAATATTTTCTGTTTGTTTCCCATCTAGGTAACCTAATTTGTCGCCACCTTTTAAGGATACTTCCATTTCACCCACTGCTGTATTTTTCTTAACAGGAACTTCTAATGTTTTGTCTTTTAATGTTACTTTTGTGCTTAGTTTAGGTGCATTATCATTTTTTGGTACGACTAGCTTCACTGCATCTTTTGTAACGAGTCCAACTGTATCTTCTTTTCCTTTATCTACTGCAATTGATGAAGGATCTTTCACTTTGGATCCAGCTTTTTGAACTTCTTTTACTTTAAAATTATTAAAGGAATAATCTAGCATTTTGTTCGTTTCATCAAAACGCGCACTTGTATGTTCTCCCGCGCCACCACCATTAGCATGAAGCACAACTGTAATAACACGCATACCGTCTTCTACAGCAGTCGCAGTTAAGCACATACCTGCATAATCAGTTGTTCCTGTTTTCAAGCCATCTACACCTTTACGACCATAAATTAAACCTGGTAGTAACCAGTTCCAGTTTGTCATGTCGATTTGATCAGATGTGCCTTTGCGGAATTCTTTTTTAGTTGTACTAGCTGTTTTAAGGACTTCTGGGTAATCTTTAATTAAATGTTTCGCAAGTTTTGCCATACCGCGAGCCGTCATTTTATTTTCATCTTTCGGGCCGCCTACTTGCTGGCCACCTTTTAAATCTTCATTATTAAGACCTGTAGAATTCACAAATTGGTGTTCGCCTAGTTTTAATTTTTCTGCTTTTTTATTCATTAAATCAACAAAAGCTTTTTCAGAACCAGCGACTTTTTCGGCAATAGCAATTGCAGCACCATTTGCAGAATAGATTGCCATTGCTTCGTATAATTCTTGTACAGTGTATTCTTCGCCCAGCCTTAGTGGTACGTTTGATAATGATCTATCTTGAGAGACTTTATACGCATATTCGGAAATGGTTACTTTATCATCCCATTTGATTTTTCCATCATTAATTGCTTCCAGTAACAAGTATTCATCCATCATTTTCGTCATGGAGGCGATACCCATTAATTTATCAGCATCTTTTGAATATAAAATTTTACCAGTACTTTCCTCAATCGCGATGGCTGCATTTGCATTAACGGTTGGTTCTGCCGCGGCTTGTGCTGCTTTCGGACTCACTAAGAAGCCACTTACTGCGAGGGATACTGCCATAATCGCGATCCCTGTCTTTTTAATTATCTTTTTCACTGCAACTTCTCCTTCATTTGAGCAAACTATTGGCTCTTTTTATCTATATTTTAATAAAGAAACCTATTTTAAAATTCCCTTTTTGAAATAGGTTTCATTTTTTTGACGGATACTTTCATATTTTACCATGATTTAGTAGCGTCGTATATAAAACTTTTCGCCCATAAGCCCTAATGCTCTAACGAATAATTGGCAGAAGGATATGGGACGGGTATTCTGGGCTATGATAGATTGTTTGGTGCGCAATTTGGCTTTTAGTTGAATTAATGAAGCTATCGCCAGTATTTGGATTTGGGTCGAATCTCGGGAAATTACTTGAAGATATTTCGATGCGGATCTGATGTCCTTTTTTGAATAGATTACTCGTTGCCCATAAGTCGATTGTGTATTGATTAATATTATTTTGAACACTATCTCCGTGCTGTTTGTTAGCTCGGATAATCCCGTCTGCTAGGTTAAATGCTGTTCCGTCTGGAAAAACATCCACTAATTTAGCAGTAAAATCAGTGTTTGGCGCATCTGTTTTCGCCCATAATTTCACTTGGATTTCTCCTGTAATTTCTAGCGCTTCTTCTAATGGAGCGGTTGAATAACAAAGAATGTCTTCACGCATTTCTAGGTGCTTTTGATCACGAGGACCATCTGCATGTAACTCTTTGTGTAAAGTTCCACCGCCATTTGATGGGACTGGGTTTTCCGGGTCATAGCTGAATTTTGCTTCATAAGCGGTTGTTGGTGGGGTGAATTCTGCACTTACTGCACCAGATTTAAAATAAAGAGGTGTTGTGACTGCATTTTTCGGCGGCCAAGTTTCAGATGTTTTCCAATCATTTAATCCCATAACAAAATAGTTCACTGCTGGCATTTCTGGTAACGGCTCTTGTTTTAACCAATGATTGAACCACTCCAGATGTCTTGCATGCATATTTGCTTCGCCCCATTTAGTTGCAGCCATACCAAAATCACGATCTCCAATCATTTGCGTGAAATTAGCATGTGTCCATGGGCCAATAACGAGCTTATCGCCAAGTTTACGACAATGACCATTTTGAAAATTAGCGATTGTTTTGTCTAAAAAGCAGTCATACCAACCAGCTACATGGAGTCCTGGCACACTAATTTTATCGTAATTACTTTTTGCATCGATTTTTTGCCAGTGGTTATGTGTCGGCTCATAGTGGAGAAGTTCCGAAAAATAAGGCATTTCTTCCCGACCAATCGCAGGCCAATCTTTATATGGTTTGAATTTATATAGTGAGTCAAGATTATCTAGGTTTTTCATTAAAGCATTAACTGCTTGTTCTAGTTCTTCACTCGTGTTGTATTTACGAGTTAGCATATTTGGAAGCATTGATTCTAAGTTCCAAGTCTCCCACATTCCTAATTCTAGCGCACCATCATGATCGTTAAATACATCTGTCATACTATTTTGCGCCATAATTGGAGCCATCGCTTTCAAATGTTTATTACCACTCATCGCAGCTAAAATTTGCGTATATCCATAGTACGATAAACCAAACATACCAACATCCCCATTTGAATACGGTAAATTCGCTGCCCACTCAATTGTGTCATATCCATCGTCTACTTCTGCTATGTATGGAACAAATTCTCCTTCTGATTTATATCTGCCACGAACATCTTGAACTATGACAATGTAGCCTTGCTCTGCCAAAATATTAGGGCGTATAAAATGGAGCCCATAAGACTTGCTATATGGTAATCTTGTTAGCAATACTGGATACTTCCCTTCATCCGCAGGGCGATATATATCTGCGTAAAGAGTTACTCCGTCGCGCATTTTGGCTGGAATATCTGTTTCTATTATTAATTGATTATGTTTCACGTGAAACATCTCCTTTTGATATTGATTGTCATTTTATTGTTTCGTATACGGAGGACTATGTCAAACAAAGCGACCCACTCATATTGAGTGGGTCGCTTTGTTTAAGCTTATTTATCTAGTTTTAATTTTGCAAGTGCTTCTGCCATTGGGTTGTTAAATGGTTCCTCATCTTGCTTGTTTTGTTTTTTCATGAATTTAGCTACATCCGTTTTGGATACATTTTTGTTTTTTTCTTTATCACGACGTTGTTGGAATGCAGTTAGTTTTTCACGATGGCCACACACACATACGAAAATCTGTTTGTCCCCTTCGCCGCGCATTTCCATCCGTTTATGACAATTTGGACAACGTGCATTCGTCGTTCTTGAAACGGATTCGCGGTGACCACATTCTCGGTCCTGACAAACAAGCATCGTGCCTCGTTTGCCTTTCACTTTTAGCATTGGCTTTCCACAATCCGGGCATTTTTGTGATGTAATATTATCATGACGGAATTTTTTATCGTTTTGTTTGATTTCAGTTACTGCTTTTTTAGCATAATCCCGCATTTCCGCAGTAAATTTGCGATAATCAAGTTCACCTTTTGCGATTTTTGATAGTTTTTGTTCCCATCGTGCAGTTAATTCTGGAGATTTTAGGTCTTCCGGGACTAGTTCTAATAATTGGCGACCTTTAGAAGTAATTTGGATATCCTTGCCTTGTTTTTCTAACGAGAAGCTGTTGAACAGTTTTTCGATGATATCCGCACGGGTTGCGACTGTTCCAAGGCCACCAGTTTCACCAAGCGTTTTGGCTAGAGCTTTGTTCGTAGTTTCCATATATTTAGATGGATTTTCCATTGCGGAAAGTAAGGTGGCCTCGTTAAACCTAGCTGGAGGTTTCGTTTTGCCTGTTTCTAAATTAACTCTTTTAACCGGGATTGTGTCGCCTTTTTTCATTTTAGTTAGTTGGTCAGGTTCACGCGCCTCCCCGTAAATGCTTTTCCAACCAAGCGATTTAATAACCTTACCTTTTAAAGTAAAATCTTCTTGACCAATTTTAGCTTTTACAGAAGTTTCTTCGTAAATATAAGGATCCGAAAGCACTGCTAAGAAGCGCTTAACAACTAAATCATAAATTTTCCGTTCCTTGTCACTTAAATCTCCGAGTGATACTGGTTGCTCGGTAGGAATGATTGCGTGATGATCGCTTACTTTGCTGTTATCGACAAACGATTTGTTTGCTTTGATAGGTTTCCCGCTGATTTGGCGAGCAGCTTTTGCATTTTCTCCAACACCACAAGCTGTTAAACGTTCTTTAAGTGTAGGCACAATATCTGTTGAAATAAATCGCGAATCTGTTCTTGGATAAGTTAATACTTTATGGCGTTCGTATAATGTTTGCATAATATTAAGTGTTTCTTTAGCTGAAAAATCATATCGATTGTTAGCATCCCGTTGTAGTTCGGTTAAATCATACAATCCAGGCGAGAAAGTTTTCTTTTCTTTCATGGAAACATCTGTAATTACTGCATTTTCACCTTGTAAAGATTTCACCAATTTTTCGGCTAAAGCTTTATCAAATGTTTGACCAATGTTCCACGTGAAACATTCTTGCTCTGTTTGTGCGGTAATTCTATAGTATTCTCGTGGTTGAAAGTTGCGTATTTCTTCTTCACGATGCTGAATCATTGCAAGAGTCGGGGTTTGCACACGACCACATGATAGTTGCGCATTATATTTTGTTGTTAGAGCACGTGTAGCATTAATACCAACTACCCAGTCAGCTTCAGAGCGAGCAACAGCGGAATGATAAAGATTTTCGTAAGCTTTTCCTGGTTTTAAGTGTTCAAATCCTTCACGTATCGCCTTGTCTGTTACAGAAGAAATCCACAGTCTTTTTAGTGGTTTCTTGATTTTTGCATAATCAATAATCCAGCGAGCTACTAATTCTCCTTCTCGTCCTGCATCTGTCGCTATAACGATGGTAGTTATATCAGTACGATTCATTAATTTTTTAACCGTTTCATATTGTTTTCGGGTTTGTTTGATTGGTTCTAGTTTCATTTTTTCTGGAAGCATTGGTAAATCTTCCATGTTCCAATTCTTGTACTTAGAATCATAACGTTCTGGGTCAGCTAGTGTCACTAAATGACCAAGCGCCCAAGTTACTACATATTTCCCACCTTCTAAATAGCCATTTTTACCTTGTTTAGCCCCGAGTACGCGGCCAATATCTTTACCGACAGACGGTTTCTCTGCCAGCACTAATGTTTTTGTCATCTGTCAAAATCCTCTCTTATATATTATTTTGATGCCTCTTGTTGCAACACAACTAAAAATTCAGCGCCATATTTATCGCGTTTCATAGCGCCTATTCCTTTGACTTCTAGTAGCGCCTCTTCTGTTTGTGGCATGTAGGCGCACATTTCACGTAAAGTTTCATCCGAAAAAATGATATATGGCGGCACTTTGTGTTTCGCCGCTAATTCTCGACGGACTTCCCGTAATTTCTCAAAAAGTTCACTGTTTACATCTATTTTAACTTTTTCAGCACGTTTCGCTTGTTTCCGTTCCACTTTTAGCTCGCCTCTTAAAACAGATACTGCTCTGTCGGTAAGTTTTAATGAAGGGAATTGGCTATCGGTTGGTTGCAAATATTTTTCTGCGGTGAGGTAATCGATTAATTGTAACACATCTTTTTGGGATACCTCTCTCATCAAGCCATAGGTGCTTAGTTCATCAAATCGCCAATCTTTTACTTTTTGATCAGCAGAACCTGTCAACACCTTGGCAATTAGCACTTTCCCGAAACGCTCTCCCATTCTTTTAACACAAGAAAAAACTTGTTGCGCTAAAATCGTAACATCCGTGACTTCCCTCGTATCTAAGCAATTGCTACACTTACCACAGTTTTCCTCGTCATCTCCAAAATACTGAACGATGTACTTCTGCAAACAGATTTCGGTATAGCCATAGCCCGTCATTTGGCGCAGCTTAGCAAATTCATTTTGTTTACGTTCATCATCCATTTCGGATTGTTCAATTAAAAACTGTTGGATGCGGCTATCTTGCGGGGAAAACAACAAAATACAATCACTTGGAACCCCGTCCCGTCCCGCACGGCCAGCTTCTTGATAATAAGCTTCGATATTGCGTGGAATATTATAATGAATAACAAAGCGCACATTGGATTTGTTAATTCCCATCCCAAAAGCATTTGTCGCCACAATTACACGAATATCATCATACAGAAACTTCTCCTGCCAATCTTTTCGCGCTAAATCGGTCATGCCACCATGGTACATCCCAGATTCAACGCCTTTTTTAAGCAAAAAACTGTGTATTCGCTCCACTTCTTTTCTTGTAGAGGCATAAATAATTCCTGATTCTGTCGCATTTTTCATTAAATAATCAATTAAATACTTATCTTTATCTTGTCCTTTTACTACTTGAAATGCTAAATTATCTCGAGAAAATCCAGTTTTGACAACGGAATTTGGTTTTATTTTTAATAATCGGCAAATATCATCTGAAACAGCTTGTGTTGCTGTAGCAGTAAGCGCGATAACAAGCGGCCGCCTAGTCATTTTGTCCAAACTATTGCATAGTGTTAGGTAACTTGGTCTAAAGTCATGACCCCACTGCGAAATACAATGCGCTTCATCAATCGCAAATAATGATATAGGTACCTGCTCGATTAGACGCTGGAACCCTGGTGTTTCAATACGTTCAGGCGCAATATAAAGCATCTTTAGTTCTCCAGAAAACGCGGCATCTAAGCGGATATCTATTTCTCTATTAGTAAGCGTACTATTAATAAAAGTAGCTGCAATCCCTTCGGAGACTAATGCATCTACTTGATCCTTCATCAGTGAAATTAGCGGAGAAACGACAATGGTTAAACCGTCAAAAAGAAGTGCTGGAATTTGGTAACAAAGGGACTTCCCACCGCCAGTAGGCATGATTGCTAACGTATCTTCACCCGCGCAAAGTTTTGAAATAACATCTACTTGCCCATCTCGAAAGTCTTGATAACCAAAATTTTGCTGTAAAATAGCTCTTGCTTGTTCTATCATTATCTTTTTTCACGCCTCCTCTATAGAAATAGTATAGCGGTTTTATGACCTTAATTGAAGCTTTTTGAGGAAATTCATTTTTTCTCGTATTATTCTTACTTTTATAGTAAAAATGAAAAAGCAGAAACCTCTTTTGGAAGAGATTCCTGCTTTTTCGACCTTAAGAAATGCTATAGTTTGGTGCTTCTTTTGTAATTTGAATATCATGTGGATGACTTTCACGAAGTCCGGCACCTGTCATACGAACGAAAGCCGCCTCTTCGCGAAGATGTCTTAAATCAGCTGAACCGGTGTAGCCCATACCTGAACGAATACCCCCAACTAATTGGAAGATAATATCAGCTACAGAACCTTTGTAAGGGACACGTCCTTCGATACCTTCTGGAACAAGTTTTTTCGCATCTGCTTGGAAATAACGATCTTTAGAACCATGCTCCATTGCTGCCAAACTGCCCATACCACGATAAGTTTTAAACTGACGACCTTGGAAAATCTCTGTTTCACCAGGGCTTTCGTCTGTACCAGCGAGCATACTTCCTAGCATAACCGCATTCCCTCCAGCAGCTAGTGCTTTCACGATATCTCCCGAGTATTTAATACCACCGTCAGCGATAATTGTTTTACCAAATTCGCGCGCAACAGTCGCACAATCATAAATAGCAGTGATTTGCGGCACTCCTACACCTGCAACAACACGGGTAGTACAGATGGATCCAGGGCCAATACCCACTTTGACAATATCAACGCCAACTTCAAATAGAGCACGTGCTCCTTCAGATGTTGCAACATTCCCAGCAACAATTACTATATCTTTAAATGTTTGACGAATTTCAGAAATTTTATTAATCACGCCAGCTGAATGTCCGTGCGCAGTATCAATAACAATTGCATCCACGCCAGCTTCGATTAATTTCTCAACACGTACAAATGTATCATTCGTAATCCCGACTGCAGCTGCAGCAAGTAGTCTACCGTGCTTATCTTTAGCAGAGTTAGGAAATTCAATTACTTTTTCAATATCTTTAATAGTGATGAGACCCTTAAGTATACCAGCTTCGTCAACAAGTGGTAATTTCTCGATGCGGTGCTTTTGCAAAATCTGTTCAGCTTGTTTTAACGTAGTTCCAACTGGTGCTGTTACTAAGTTTTCCTTTGTCATAACATCTTTAATTACTGTAGAATAATCGGAAATAAAACGTAAATCACGGTTGGTTAAAATCCCAACTAGTTTGCGCTCCTGCTCGTTATTAACGATTGGAACACCAGAAATACGATATTTACCCATTAAATGTTCCGCAGCAAACACTTGATGATCTGGAGTTAAATAAAACGGATCAATAATAACGCCACTTTCGGAACGTTTTACTTTTTCGATTTCTTCCGCTTGCTGTTCGATACTCATATTCTTATGAACAACACCAATTCCACCTTGGCGCGCAATTGCAATCGCCATTTTAGCTTCTGTAATTGTGTCCATTCCAGCACTCCAAATTGGTACATTTAATTTGAGTGATGGAGCCATTTCTACACTTAAATCTACATCATTTGGTAGTACGTCCGATTTCGCTGGAACAAGTAATACATCATCAAATGTTAAGCCTTCTTTTGCAAATTTTGTTTCCCACATGGGTCGCAAACACTCCTTTTTATTGGTACTAGCTTTTTTATATAGAAAAAACGCATCATCCTCTCCTTATTTACATAAAGAAAAAATGGTGGAAAATATCCACATCATGCGACTTGTCTTCTATAATCATGCTGAAATAGCCAATGTATATTTTTAGTTATTGAATATGATGTTACAAGAAGCTAGGGGCTATGTCAAGGAGGTTTTCGTTGTTTTTTTATTCAGAAAATACAGTAATAATGTTTCACGTGAAACATTTTAAAAAGCCGTCTAAGATTATCTCTTAAACGACTTCACTGTTTATTATTTTGTTATAAATTTTTAGGTTTTCTTCATCATAACAAACAAAACGTATTTCTTTAATACTTGAGTCATACTCTTCTTCTGACCATTTACGAACAGTATAAAGAGCTACTTCTGCTGCTAGTTTTTTAGGGAAGCCATATACACCAGTAGAAATATTAGGAAAAGCAATAGATGTTAAATCCTTACCATTAGCTAAATCTAGCGCTTTCCAGTAACAAGAAGCTAGTTTGTTTGCTTCTTGATGGTCGCCATCTTTCCATATTGGTCCTACTGCATGAATAATATAACGCGCTTTTAAGTCACCTGCGGATGTGATGACAGCCTCACCCGCTGGACATGATTTAATTCGAGTGATAACTGCTTGACACTCTTTTAATAAATCAGGACCTGCCGCTTGATGAATGGCACCGTCCACTCCTCCACCACCTAAAAGTCCTGGGTTAGCAGCATTTACAATGACATCCACATTTTGTTCAGTAATGTCACCTTTTACAACTGTTATCTCCATACCATCACCTCTTTTCTTCATTCTAATTTATTTTGAGAGCGATTTCCAGCAAGGCGATTATCTACGTTTACTGGTTGCATAACTGTAATTACCTTCATAAACGGTTAATTGTTTATTCTCAAGCCAAATTACTTTTGAACAGAGTTGATCAATAAAATAACGATCGTGTGATACGGTAATAATTGTGCCAGTAAATGTGCGAATTGCTTCTTCTAAAATTTCACGCGAGGCGATATCCAAATGGTTGGTCGGCTCATCGAGAATCAGCGTGTTTACTGGCATATTAATAAATTGCGCCAGTCTAAGTCGCATCCGCTCACCACCACTAATATTCGCTACTTTTCGGAAAACCATTTCTCCATAAAACATGAAACCTGCTAGCATTTGTCGCGCTTCTCCTTCTGTCACAGCAACCTTGTCACGAAACGCTTCAAGTACTGTCATCTCTTCATTCAACTCTTCCATTTGTTGTGAAAGTGAGGCGATTTTCACGCTTGCACCGACCTTTACATTACCACAATCCGGTCTTACTTTTCCTTCCATCATTTTAAGTAAAGTAGATTTCCCAGCACCATTTTCGCCAATAATCGCTACTCGTTCTCCTTGTCTAATTTGCAAAGAAACATCTTGTACAATTTCTTTTTCGTTAAACGATTTGCTTAAATTCTCCATAACGACTACTTCTTGCCCACTTCGATTAGCTTCATCGAATTGTAATTGCATTTGTTTTTGTGTTAATACTGGGCGTTTCACTTTTTCCATTCGTTCTAATGCTCGTTCCATATTTTTTGCCCGACGAAACATTGCATCGTTTGGCGGATTAGCTTGCATTGCCCACTGGCGCAAACGTTTGATGGCTTGCTGCATCTTTTTGATTTTCTTTTGTTGGTCTTTGTAGTCTTGGAATTCTCGCAATAATCGTTCTTCTCGTTCTTTTAAATATCCTGAAAAATTCGTATGATAAATAATTAATTCACGGTTCTCAAGCTCCACCATTTTCTGGACTACCTCATCTAAGAAGTAGCGATCATGGGATACAACTAACACGGTTCCAGCATAATGTTGTAAAAACGAGGTCAACCATTCTACCGCCAACAAATCTAAGTGGTTCGTTGGTTCATCTAATAGTAATAAGTCTGTTTTCTGTAATAATAAATGCGCTAATGCTGCCTTAGTTTTCTCACCACCGCTTAAATTTTTCCATTTTTGCGGTAATAGCGATTCAATCCCTAACCCATTCACTACCTTATTCAAATTAGCGTCCATTTCATATCCACCGAGCTCGCCAAACAAAGCCATTTTATCTCCATAGCGGTTCATTAGTTTTTCACTTGGATTCGTTGCCATCTCCTCTTCTAATGAACGTAATTCTTTTTCTAGATTCTCTAGCTCTCCAAGGCTAGTCCGCAAATATTGTTCTACTATTGTATTAGGGTCTACTGTCGACAATTGTTCTAACAGGCCAATTTTCGCACCTTTTTTACTAGTGACAATTCCGCTATCAACACTTTCTAATCCTTTTAAAATTTTCAAAATAGTACTCTTACCTTCCCCATTTCGACCAATTAATCCAACACGTTCACCTTCTTCCAATTGAAGGGATACTTTTTCTAAAATAATATCTCCAGTAAAACTTTTAACCACATCATTCATTGCTACTATTGTCATTTTATCCTCCATTTATCCAAGGAAGCACAGCAAAATGTTTCACGTGAAACATTTTTTAGACAACAAAAAAGCGTCAGACAAGCGCCCGACGCCCATTATAAGTATAATACCAATTTAGCACTATACAAACCGATTGCGTGACTCCATGCTTCTCTCATTTTTTCTCGTTATACAGTTTTTTGGGCAGACTTCACCAATGTAACTGCAATACCGGAAAAAATTGCACGGACAATATATAAAAACTTAGCTATACTACTGCGTGCATTCAAAAGAAACATGTCATCTCACCTCTTTTCATTAATATATATAGAATAATGGATGCCAAAGTAAATGTCAATTGTTCTTCTCATCACATGCACGAAACACAGCGTTTCAGCTCAGAAACTTATACCATTGATATGAAACACGAACCTAAAGTGCCGAAATCTATTTACCATTCAGCCGAAACCGTTTACATTAGTTAAGCAAGCAAAACTAAAACAGACTAATCGCACATAATTTTTGGAGGTGCCATAATGGAACATAATAAGTTGAAACCTTTCCCAAAAGATTTTCTATGGGGATCAGCTTCTGCAGCGTATCAAGTAGAAGGTGCCTGGAATGAGGATGGCAAAGGACCATCTGTATGGGATGAATTTGTTCGTATTCCTGGAACAACATTTAAAGAAACAAACGGCGATGTAGCGGTGGATAATTACCATCGTTATAAAGAAGACGTAGCGCTAATGGTTGAACAGGGTCTAAAAGCATATCGCTTTTCTGTCGCATGGAGTCGCGTTGTCCCGCATGGTAACGGGGAAGTTAACGAAGCTGGACTTAAATTCTATGATAATTTAATTGATGAACTTCTTTCTTATGGGATTGAGCCAGTCGTTACACTTTATCATTGGGATATTCCGCAAGGGCTTCAAGATGAATATGGTGGATGGGAATCGCGCAAAGTTGTAGAAGATTTCACTAACTACGCTGCCCTTCTATTCGATCGCTTTAATGGCCGAGTTAAGTACTGGGTAACCCTTAATGAACAAAATGTATTTATCTCACATGGTTACAAATTAGCGTATCACCCGCCTGGCGTTTCTGATGACAAGCGTATGTTTGCAGCAAATCATAATGCGAACTTGGCGAATGCTTCTGCAATTGCTAAATTCCGCGAGTTAGGTACTTCTGGAAAAATTGGACCAAGTTTTGCATATGGACCAAGTTACTCCATTGATGCTAACCCAGCGAATGTTCTCGCTTCTGAAAACTCCGAAGAATTCAATGCTCATTTCTGGATGGATGTTTACACATGGGGTGAATATCCTACCGCTACTTGGAACTGGCTGGAAGAGCACGGTCTAGCACCAGAAATCTTACCAGGTGATACAGAACTTCTGAAAAAAGGAAAACCTGATTTCATGGGAGTTAACTATTATCGCTCCATGACGCATGCATTTAATGGAAAAGACGGTGTTGGTTCTGGAAAAATGAATACAACTGGCGAAAAAGGCACTTCCGAGGAAACTGGTGTACCGGGGTTATATAAAAACACCAATAATCCTTACTTAGAGAAAACGAATTGGGACTGGGATATTGATCCAACTGGCTTGCGCATTGGCTTACGTAGAATTACTAACCGCTATAAATTACCAATCATGATTACAGAAAATGGTCTTGGCGAGTATGATAGCCTAACGGAAGACCATAAAATCCATGATGAGTACCGGATTGAATACATTCGTGCACATGCACTAGCAATCCAAGAAGCAATCACGGACGGCGTAGAGATGCTCGGTTACTGCACTTGGAGTTTCACAGATTTACTAAGTTGGTTAAATGGTTACCAAAAACGTTACGGTTTCGTCTATGTTGACCGTGACGAAAATGATGAAAAAGAATTAAAACGCTACAAAAAAGACAGTTTTTACTGGTATAAAAAGACAATTGAAGCAAACGGAGCTAATTTAGTAGAAGAACAGGGCAAATAAGCCTTGTTCTCTCTGCTTCAACCAATTTGGGAGGGAAATACTAATGAAAAAAATACTACTTGTTTGTGCGGCTGGGATGTCTACAAGTTTACTCGTGACTAAAATGAAAGCGCACGCAACCTCTATCGGGGAAGAAATTGAAATTGAAGCATTACCAGTATCAGAAGCTAGCAGTGTAGTAGACAAAATGGACATTGTTATGCTTGGACCTCAAGTCCGTTATCAAAAACCGCAAGTAGATGAACTTGTACAGGGTCGTATTCCTGTCATTGTGATTGATATGAAAGATTATGGTATGTTAAACGGGAAAGCCGTACTTGAAAAAGCTTTCGCGGAGATTGGATAAAGGGTTTTCATTTAAAATAGGGAGGTTTTAAAATGAGTATAATGTCAAAATTTGAACACGGCATGGAACGTGTTTTAGTACCAGTAGCGAATAAATTGAACTCGCAGCGCCATATTGCAGCAATTCGTGATGCATTTATTTTAGTTTTCCCATTAATTATGGCCGGTTCCATTATTACGTTAATTAACTTTGCAGTGCTATCCCCTGATGGCTTTATTGCAAAAATCTTATTCTTAGGGAAAATCTTCCCTAATTTATCGGATGCACAAGCAGTATTTTCGCCAGTAATGCAAGGTTCAACCAATATTATGGCGATTTTAATTGTATTCTTGGTCGCGCGGAACCTCGCCATCTTCTTTAAACAGGATGATTTGCTCTGTGGACTTACCTCGATTGGTGCATTCTTTATCGTCTATACACCTTACACAGTTGTTGATAATGCTTCCTATATGACAATTAAATTTCTAGGTGCACAAGGTCTTTTCGTTGCTATTATCGTAGCGATTATTACTGGAGAAGTATTTAGCCGACTAGCTAGATCTCCTCGTTTAATGATAAAAATGCCTGACCAAGTTCCACCAGCAGTGGCTCGTTCTTTTAAAGTATTAATTCCAGTTATTATCATTACTATTCTTTTCTCTGTCATTAACTACTTAATCACGTTAATCGCTCCAGAAGGTTTAAACGATCTTGTTTACACGGTTATTCAAGCACCTCTTAAAGACATGGGTACAAATGTTTTCTCTGTTATTATCATTGGTCTTGTATCTAACTTACTTTGGGTGCTTGGTATTCACGGTCCTAACACCGTGGCGGCTATTCGTGACACCATTTTTACTGAACCAAACTTAGATAACTTATCTTATGTAGCACAGCATGGATCTGCTTGGGGCGCGCCTTACCCGGCAACATGGGCAGGCTTAAATGACGGCTTCGCAAACTATGGTGGATCTGGTATGACACTAGGTTTACTGATTGCTATTTTTATCGCATCACGCCGTGCAGACTACCGCGATATCGCAAAACTCTCACTTGCACCAGGGATTTTCAACATCAATGAACCAGTTATTTTCGGTTTACCAATCGTATTAAATCCAATTATGGTTATTCCTTTCATTATTACACCAGCAATCAATACGTTAATTGGTTACTTCTTTATCACAACAAAACTTATTCCACCTGTCGCCTATCAAGTGCCTTGGACAACTCCAGGACCACTGATTCCATTCCTTGGTACAGGAGGAAACTGGCTCGCGCTTCTGGTCGGCTTGCTCTGTCTTGCCGTCGCAACAGTCATTTATCTACCATTCGTACTTGTATCTAACAAAATTGCCGCGAGTGATGCTGCAATGGACAAAAATGCAACAGCCTCAACGGAACAATAGGATGTGACAAAATGAAAATTGCAGCTTTTGATATCGGTGGAACGGCCCTTAAAATGGGGGTCGTTTTGCCGCATGGTGAAATTATTTTAACAAAATCAGCCGAAATTAGTGGTAGCGACGGTGAGCAAATTTTAGCAGAAATGAAAGTGTTTCTTGCTGAAAATACGGATGTGACGGGCATCGCAGTCAGCGCACCGGGCTATGTGAATCCGAAAACTGGGCTTATCACAATGGGCGGCGCTATCCGTAGATTTGATAACTTTAATTTGAAAGAATGGCTCGAAGCTGAAACTGGGCTTCCTGTTGCCATCGAAAATGACGCTAATTGTGCCCTACTTGCTGAAAAGTGGCTTGGTAAAGGGCAAGAATTAGATGATTTTCTTTGTTTAACTATTGGTACTGGAATTGGTGGTGGGATCTTTTCTAACGGTGAGCTAGTTCGTGGCGGTCGTTTCCGCGCTGGTGAATTTGGTTATATGTTTAGCGAACGTCCTGGTGCTTTTCGGCCTGGTAGATATACCCTAAACGAAACTACAACCATGCTCGTTCTTCGTAGACAATACGCGGAACTTACTGGGCGCCCTTTGGAAGAGATTACTGGTGAAGAAATTTTTGCTAATTATGACGCGCACGACGCCGTCTCAGAACGACTTGTTACTGAGTTTTATACCGGGATTTGTACGGGGCTTTATAATTTAATTTACCTGTTCGATCCAACGCACATTTTTATCGGTGGCGGAATTACAAGCCGCCCTACTTTTATCGCGGAGCTAAAGCATCATATGGAGAGCTTTGGACTTCGTGACACAATTATCGAAACAGCTACACATAAAAACCAAGCTGGCCTACTCGGCGCAGTGTATCACTTTTTACAGGAGGAAAATAAACATGGATGAAATGGAAACAGTCATTTTTGGCATGATTAGCCAAGTTGGTTCTGCGAGAAGCAGTTACTTAGAAGGGCTTCGTGCGGCTCGTGAAGGCAATTTCGAGGAAGCAGAAGCAAAACTACAAGAAGGTAGCGAAACTCTTGCAAATGGTCACCACGAGCATCATAAACTAATCCAAAAAGAAGCTTCCGGTGAAAAAGTAGAAATTCAATTACTTTTAATCCATGCAGAAGACCTACTCATCACAACAGAAACATTAAGAGAAGTTGTCACTGAGTTCGTACATGTATATAAAAAAATAAGCTAAAGAAAAGCGTGTAGGTCACGAAAACCTACACGCTTTTCATTATTCTGTTTGTTCTTGATTATAATTTTTCTTCGCCATTGCTTCCAGTAAAAAAAGTACCGGAATTTGCGTTGTAATATTGGTTTTATCGACCATCTCTTGCGTGACATAATAGGGAATGTTAACGTCAGATAAGTCTGCAAGCGTATTATGGCTTGTATTAGTGATACTAATAATCCGACTACCATATTGCTGCATATTTTGCGCCTGCTCAAGCACCTGATCTGTTTCACCTGACACAGAAAGTATAATCATTACTGCTTTATTTTTAAATTGTTCTCCCGGATTAGGATAAAATGGATCTTTAATATAAAAAGTCCGCTTCTTCATATTGGAAAAAAAGCGACTGCCATATTCTGCCAAAATCCCTGATGTCCCAATTCCGAAAAAGACGACCAAATCAGCTTCATTGATAATTTCTGCTGCTGCATCTAGCACTTGGTCATAATCACGATTCATTGTTCGCTCAAAAAATTCTTCTAAAACTTCTACTGTATCTGCAGTTTTTTTCTTGACCTCACGTGTCGCTTCTTGTTTCAATTTCACTTTGAATTCCGAGAAACCTTCACACCCTAGTTTTCTAGTAAAACGGACGATAGAAGCTGGAGAGACGTGTGTAACTTCTGAAAGCTCACGCACTCTCATAAACATAACTTTGTCCCGATTATCCATTATGTAACGGTATAAATGATGCTCTGTCTCTGTAAATTGCCTAATCACTTCATACGAAAACATAAGTTTATTCACCTCATCTGTATCAGTATTTCCCGGGAAATAAAAACAGGCGACCTTCTCGCAATATGCAATTTAGGTCACCTGTCCGTATCCGCCTTCTTACAAAGATGGAATATTTTTCTTTTTCTTCACATAGAAACGTAGAGCAATAATAATTGCACCACCAACTGTGTTAACAATCGGACTTAACGCTATATTGATATTTGGAGGAATTGTCACTTGTACAATTGTCATTACAAACATCCATACCGCAATGACCCCGACCGCCACTAGTAAGTATTTTATTGTTCCGCCTTTTTCACCGGCACGCATGTTAGATGCGTATTTACGTAAGATTAGCATTGCAAAACCACCGACAACTGCAGTGATCACTAACACAATAATTCCTAAAGTCTGTGCATTTTTTTGGAAATAAGCACTAATTCCAGAAATCAGCATCATTGCTCCAAGTACAAGGAGCCCTCCGTCAAGTACAAGCCACCATTTATCTGTGTTTTGCTCAACTGGTGCAGATTTTACATCTAAAGAAACAACATATTCTGTTGGTGTTAAATTAAATAATTTTCTTGCTGTTATGCCTTTTTTCTGTTCGGCTAAAATCTTTTCACACATTTCGTAAATAATGATTTCTTGTTGCTCTTCGCCGTAATGAGTTCCTCGCAAATGCTTCTCAACTTCCATTACGTATTGCAAATTCCGCTTTGTTAAATTAGCCTTTAAATCAGCTATTTGCGGTTTATTTATTTCAGTGGTCAATGCTAAATCCTCCCTCACTTATTCTATCCTCTATTATACCGGACTTGCCTACTATAAAAAAGCTATTTTTTTAATTCGCTTTCGACATTTGAAAAAGCCCACGCATTTTGTTCAAAATATAAAGTGCTAAAATAAAACTAGCAATTGTCGCACCTATTCCCCAAGCTAAATAACCAATAAAACCAAGCTCTGTATCCGTGATTGCTAAATTGGCCGTCGCCATCCCAACAAATAACGAAAATAAGACTAAAAATGGCCATTTAACCCATGGAAAAGCAAATAGGTAACCACTTCGTTCAATATGTTGTTTTTTGTATAAAATTAAACTTGCAATAATCATAAGTATACTTAAAATCACACTAAAAATAACAGATTTAAAAGATGGCGACTCGAATGAAAATGGAGAAAATACATTGATATAGTCTTCAAATTTCAAAAGATTAGTCATTCCTGCTTCCCCTTCATCCGGCCAAATAAAGCGATAAAAATTATCCATTGTAGGATTTAACACATTTGGTATTAACATCACCCCAAATGCCACAACCGATGCAGCAATTGGCGAACCAATAAGTAATCCAATTAAAATGGCAACTAAGAAAATAAGAATATAGGTAAATAATCCACCAACAATATCCACCCAAAATTTTGATGTGTCTAACTGAAAATATTCTTTTGGAACGTGCGCCAGAAAATAAGACCAGCCAATCGCAACGGAAGCCACATAACTTAAAATAATAGTAGCAATCCCCATAATCATTTTAACACCGATAATATGTGTGCGTTTATACGGAAGTGAGGCAGTGAAACGATTCCCACGTGTATAACGCTCAAAAATAACTGCCAGAACTCCTAATATAAAGACGGCAATTTTTATTAATGTAAAAAACATCTCTACTTGAAAATAAAACATAAATGGCAGATATTCATTATATTCTGCTTCTACAAAATTTGAATACATCGGCATTGCTAGATAGACCACAGTCAAACTTGTTTTCATTTCTTCATCTGTAGTCTTGTATTCCGGATCTTCGTTTTGTTGCTTTAAAAACGCGCTTGATTCATAATAATCCTTTTGACTTTGCCACCTATCTGCATCCGTAACAAGTCCCAGGGTAATCCCAAGGAAAAATAGTACAGCTACTCCTAAAAGCATCCATCTCATATTGCGCCACTCTCGATACCATAAACCTCGATTAAACATTATTAGCCTCATCCCTCACTTTTATGTCTTTAAATTTCGTAATAATCAATCTTGTCATTAGCTAAATGCACCGTAAAAATATCTTCTATAGAAATGGGCATTTCTTCAAGTAAAACTGGCTCTTCTAATCGTAATTGTGCCACAAATTCATTGGCATTTTCTGTTACTAATAGTGTATATATTCGTCCATTTCGGTATAGTAATTGTGCGTTATCCTTCACAAAAGCAGGTATTTGTTTCGTTTTGAATGCTACTTGTATTTTCAACGCATCATTACGCATATCATCCAAATAATAATCCAACTCTAAACTCGCACCTTTTAAGACAATAACACGATTAGCAACTGACTCTAGTTCATCCAGTCGATGAGAAGCAATGAGCACACTTGTGCCACGCTCTTTCACAGTGTTCGTAATTAATGTTAAAATCTCTTTTTTGATGATCACATCTAACCCATCCATCGGTTCATCTAAAAGTAAATACTGTACATTAATTGAAAAAGCTAAAATAATAAAAAATAAAGCTTTTCGCCCTTTCGAAAAAGACATTAACTTCGCTTTCATTGGTAATTCAAATTGTTCCATCGCATCATTAAAAAAACCTTCATCAAACGTTGTATAAATATTTTTATAAATCTTCACAACCGCGTGCACACTGTATGTATTAAAGTGATTCATATTATCTTCTAAGAAAAATAATTGTTGTTTCACTTCCGGGTGTTTAAACACACTTTTCCCATTTAAAAATACATCTCCCGCATCAGGCAAATAAATTCCCGTCATTGTCGAAAAAAGCGTTGTCTTCCCAACCCCGTTCCGCCCAATAAGCGCCGTTATTTCCCCAGCCTTCAAATCAAATGAAATATCATTCAAAACCAGGTTGTCTTCCATCTTTTTAGTTATGTTCCGAATCTCCATTTTTTTCACCTCTTCCACTTATTATATAAGTTCAGTAGTATTTTTTCTACACTTTTTAAAATTTTCTACTAATTCTCTTTGCAACTGTAAATCACAAACCAATCATTATACTAATTTCACATATTGCGGTAAAATATTTTTATATGAACTTATTTAAAACCCCTGAGGTGAAAACATGATAAAACTTGATATGACAATACTTGATTCTCTTAAAGAAAACAAAGCTCTCCGGAAACTTTTATTTTCTGGTCATTTTGGTTTGGAAAAAGAAAATATCCGTGTAACTTCTGATGGAAAACTGGCTCTTACGCCTCATCCAGCTATTTTTGGACCAAAAGAAGATAATCCATACATTAAAACTGATTTTTCGGAAAGCCAAATTGAAATGATTACTCCAGTAACCGATTCGATTGACGATGTATATAACTGGCTTGAAAACCTCCATAATATTGTTTCTTTACGTTCCAAAAATGAACTTCTTTGGCCTTCTAGCAATCCGCCAATTTTGCCTGCGGAGAAGGACATTCCTATTGCTGAATATAAAACGCCAGACAGTCCAGATAGAAAATATCGCGAACATTTAGCGCAAGGTTATGGTAAAAAAATCCAATTATTATCTGGAATTCACTATAATTTTTCATTCCCAGAAGCGTTAATTGATGGGCTTTATGATGAGATCAGTCTTCCTAATGAATCGAAGCGCGACTTTAAAAATCGCTTATACTTAAAAGTAGCTAAATATTTTATGAAAAATCGTTGGTTGCTCATTTATTTAACTGGTGCAAGTCCTGTTTATCTTGCTGATTTCACAAAAACCAAACAGGAAGAGAAACTTCGCGATGGTAGCAGCGCTCTTCACGACGGAATTTCCCTTCGTAACAGTAATGCTGGATATAAAAATAAAGAATCACTTTACGTTGATTACAATTCATTTGATGCTTACATTTCGAGTATCTCAAACTACATTGAAGCGGGTAAAATTGAAAGTATGCGCGAATTTTATAACCCGATAAGATTAAAAAACGCACATACTGACCAAACTGTTGAAAGTTTAGCGAAGCATGGCGTGGAATATTTAGAAATTCGTTCCATTGATTTAAATCCACTTGAACCAAATGGAATTTCTAAAGAGGCGCTTCATTTTATTCACCTATTCTTAATCAAAGGTTTACTGTCAGAAGACCGCGAGCTATGCGAAAACAACCAACAGTTAGCTGATGAAAACGAAAATAATATTGCACTAAATGGTCTTTCGAAACCAGCAATTAAAAACTGTGACAACGAAGAAATGGCCCTTGCAGACGCTGGACTCTTGGAATTAGATAAAATGAACGATTTCATCCAAAGCTTACGTCCAGAAGACACCTATTTCCAAGCAATCATCGAAAAACAAAAAGAACGCCTGCTACACCCTGAAAAAACGATTGCGGCACAAGTGAAAGAACAATCAGCAACAGCAGGTTTTATCGAATTCCATTTAAATCAAGCAAAAACTTACATGGAAGAAACCGAAGCACTAGCTTATAAACTAATTGGTGCAGAAGACATGGAACTTTCCACACAAATTATTTGGAAAGATGCAATCGCTCGCGGTATCAAAGTTGATGTATTAGACCGAGCTGAAAACTTCCTTCGCTTCCAAAAAGGTGACCATGTAGAATATGTGAAACAAGCCAGTAAAACTTCTAAAGACAACTATGTTTCCGTTTTAATGATGGAAAATAAAGTGGTGACGAAGCTTGTACTAGCAGAGAACAACATTCGCGTGCCATTCGGCGATAGTTTTAGTGACCAAGCACTAGCGCTTGAAGCATTTTCCTTATTTAAAGATAAACAAATCGTCGTTAAACCTAAGTCCACCAACTACGGATGGGGAATCAGTATTTTTAAAAATAAATTCACGACAGAAGATTACCAAGAAGCATTAAATATCGCTTTTAGTTATGATAGTTCTGTGATTATTGAAGAATTCATTCCCGGAGACGAATTCCGCTTTTTAGTAATTAATGACAAAGTAGAAGCCGTGCTAAAACGCGTTCCTGCTAATGTCACAGGTGATGGAATTCATACTGTCCGCGAATTAGTTGAAGAAAAAAATATGGATCCGTTGCGCGGAACCGACCATTTAAAACCACTTGAAAAAATTCGTACTGGCCCAGAAGAAACACTCATGCTTTCCATGCAAAAACTTTCTTGGGATAGCATTCCAAAAGCCAATGAGACCATCTACCTTCGCGAAAACTCCAATGTCAGCACTGGTGGCGATAGCATTGACTATACGGCGGAAATGGACGATTACTTCAAAGAAATAGCCATTCGCGCTACACAGGTTCTCGATGCCAAAATTTGCGGAGTAGACATAATTGTTCCACGTGAAACAATTGACCGAGATAAACACGCTATCATTGAGCTAAACTTTAACCCCGCTATGCATATGCACTGCTTCCCTTATCAAGGTGAGCAGAAAAAAATTGGGGATAAGATTTTAGATTTCTTATTTGAATAAAAAAATCCCAGCTACTTCATTAGTAGTTGGGATTTTTTCTTTACTCCTCTAATCCATTTTCACCATTCGAGCTAATAACATCTTTATACCAATAATAAGATGCTTTCTTTTTACGTGAATAATCGCCTGTTCCATCGTCATATTTATCAACATAGATAATGCCATAACGTTTTGCCATTTCGCCTGTAGATGCACTTACAAGGTCGATACAACCCCATATAGTAAAGCCAATCAAATCAACACCATCTTGAATCGCTTTATGCATTTGGAGAATGTGCTCTTTGAAATAATCAATACGATATGGATCATTAATTGTCCCATCGTCTTCTAATTTGTCAAAAGCGCCTAAGCCATTTTCTACCACCATAAGCGGAATATTATAGCGAGTATATAAGTCATTAAGCGCAATCCGAAGTCCTACTGGGTCCGTCTGCATTCCCCAATCATTTGTTTTTAAATAAGGATTTTCAGCACCACCGATAACACTCTTACCCGAATTTTTATAAGCTGGATCGTTGGACGCACAAAGTGTTAAATAATAACTAAATGTGTAAAAATCAACTGTTCCTTCGCGCAAAACTTGCTCATCTTCTGGTGCAAATTCAATCGTAATACCATTATCTTTAAAGTATGTGTTTGCATAAAAAGGATAATAACCTTTGACATGGACATCGCCACAGAAATGGCTGTGCATTGCTTCGGTTTGCTTAGCTAGCAAGACGTCGGATGGTTCGCAAGTGCGCGGATAACGTGGCATATATGCAATCATACAGCCAATCATGAAGTCCGGATTAATACTATGTCCAAGTTTTACTGCTTTTGCACTAGCAACAAATTGGTGATGAAGCGCTTGGTATCGTACTGTCGGATCGTCTTTTTGATGAAGAAAATCTCCCTCCGCATGACGAATCCCAAGCGATAAATAATTACCAATTTCCATTGTTGAAGTATTAATCTCGTTAAATGTCAACCAATGTTTTACTAAATGCTTATAACGTTTAAAAATCACTTCGCAAAAATGAAGATAATAATCAATCAAATCGCGCGACGCCCAACCGTTTACCTCATTTGTTAATGCTAACGGAATATCAAAATGAGCAATCGTCACTAGTGGTTCAATTTGGTATTTTTTTAATTCGTTAAAAACATCTTCATAAAACTGCAATCCTTCCTCATTAGGCTCTGCTTCTTTTCCAGTTGGGAAAATACGGGTCCAGTTTATCGACATCCGGAATACTTTAAATCCAGCCTCTGCCATTAACCTAATATCTTCTTTATAATGATGGTAAAAATCAACAGCTTCATGACTTGGATAAAAAGTGGATTCTTCTAACTTTGCCGTAATTCTTCTCGGTTCTGTGTGCGTTCCACCTGTAAATAGATCCGCACAAGCAAGCCCTTTGCCTCCTAAATTATAGCCACCTTCAAATTGATTGGCCGCGGTCGCCCCGCCCCACATAAAACCATCTGGAAACTTTGTATTACTCATTTTGTTCACTCCTTAATTCCATTACTTGATTACCTTTTGTTACTGCACCATTATCTTTACTCTCTATCAATGAATATTCATTGGTATTTGTAACTACCATAATAGTTGTTGTATCATATTTTTCTGCAATTTTTTCCATATCAAACGTTACTAATAAATCGCCTTGCTCCACTACATCGCCATTCGTAACATGAGCCGTGAAGTAGTTACCATCAAGTTTCACTGTATCAATGCCTACATGTAACAATATTTCGGCACCATTATCAGTTTGCATTGCAATCGCATGTTTTGTTTTAAAAAGCGAAATGATAGTGCCGTTAGCTGGAGCATATAGTTTACCTTCATTTGGCTTAATCGCAATACTTTTACCCATAATTTCGTCTGCAAAAGTAGTATCATTTACTTCACTCATTTTTACTAATTCACCAGCAACAGGTGCTTGCAAGATTTCTGTCCCAGCTGCTACTTTTTCTACTACAGGAGTTGCTTCTACCAGCTGTTCATCAATACCGAAAATATAAGAAAAAATCAAAGCTACGATGAATGCTAGAGCCATTGCTATTAGCGCGTAAACGAAAGTATCCCCAACAAGACCAGGAAGGCCAGGAATACCACCATTACCTGTTAAAACATAAGCTTTTACACCAAACATCATTGCAAAACCACCACCAGCAGCCCCACCAATTAATGAAGCCATGAAAGGACGTTTATATACCACATTTATCCCATACATTGCTGGCTCAGTTACACCCATTAATGCTGTTAAACCTGTTGAAAATGCTAATGATTTCAGTTTTTTATCTTTTGCTCGGAAAAACACACCGAAAGTTGCTCCCGCTTGGCTCATATTTGAAATATAAGTTAACGGTAAAAATTTATCATAACCATATTTTGCTAAATTACTAATGACAAAAGGTACAATTGCATAGTGCATACCTGTCATAACAATAATTGCCATCGCTCCACCAATTAAGATACCGCCAATGACACCACCATTATTTAATAACCAGTTAATGCCCCCAGATACACCATCACCAACGAATGTACCGAGTGGCCCAATCACAACGAGTGTCAAAGGAACTACGATAAACATTGTAATTAATGGGACAAATAACAGTTTTAAAGAGGTTGGAATAATTCGGTCCACCCATTTTTCCACATAAGACATAATCCAGATTGCTAGTAAAATTGGAATAACAGAATAAGCATAAGTCACTGGAGTTACTGGTAATCCGATGAAATGTGGCACTTTTCCTGCACTAAGTAAAGCAGTTAAGTCCGGATAAAGCAGTGCCGCCCCAATTCCGAGTGCCACAAACATGTTTGCTTTGAAATAACGAGCTGCACTAACAGCAACTAAAATTGGTAGGAAGTAAAATACTCCGTCCCCAATCGCCATTAAAATACGATATGTTTCTGTATTAGTCGCCAACCAATCAAGTGAAACAAATAACGCCATAAAACCTTTAATTAAACCAGCTCCCGCAATCGCAGGAAGAATCGGAGCAAACACTCCTGAAAGTGCATCAAAGATATTCGAGAAAAATCCTTTTACTCCTTTTTGGCGCGTTGTTTTATTCGCTGTTTCTTTATTTTTCCAAGCTGGATTTTCTTCTACTAATGCGTCAAATACTTTAGGTACGTCATTTCCAATGATTACTTGGAATTGATTTCCAGCAATATTCGTCCCCATCACTTTATCTAAATCTTTTAATTGTTGCTCATTTACTTTCGATTGATCTTTTAATTGAAATCGCAATCTCGTAATGCAGTGATAAACCTCATTTACATTTCCTTTACCACCGACTGCCTGTATAATTTCTTTTGCTAACTGATTATAGTCCATGCTAATCCTCCTAAATATAATAGAAAAACCTGAATGTAATGCACCTAAAAAAGCATACAATCATCCAGGTATTGCCCGCCAGTAGCGGTAACAAGCCTATTAGTTATTTTTTCTTTTTAAAAGTCGTTCAATATGAAGCGCGAGATAAAATTGTTCTGAATGGCTCATAGTAAACTGATAATTCTTCTCCAAAAACAGACCGATTTTTTCAATACATTCGAAAATTACTGTTCTACTTTTCTTGACTGTTTGGTAGAGAAACTCATCCATTTCGTCAATCGTCTCACCAATAATGACGCGCTGACAGAAAAACTTAAGATGCGTCATAAAACGATAATAATTCGTGCTTTCCTCATCAAATTCAATGTTAAAATGGTATTTAATAATAGAAATAATTTCTTGAATCAATTGCATAATGTGCGTGACATCATTCATATCACTATCCACTTCAGCATTAACAAAATGAAGCGCTATGTTAGAAATTTCGGCTTCTGGCAACTCCAGTTTAAGCTTGTCCTCTACCATTTTTGCAGCATCTTTTGCTACTGCATACTCTTCTTGATAAAAGCGTTTCACTTCCCATGAAAGCGGGTTTTCAATAACTACATTTTCTTGTAATCGTTGCGTGGCAAAGTATAGATGATCCGAAAGAGAAATATAGATAACATCACTAATATCTTTTGTTGTTTTCATTTTGAACAACTTCACAATATCATCAGTTACTTCTAAAAATTGTATTGGAATTTCATTTACAATCATTTTGAACTTATCAATTGTATCGTCCTTCAACTCAAAAACTTTTTCGATTTTCGATTCATTAATTGGATCACCCACTTTAGAATTAAAGCCAAGCCCCTTTCCTAAAATCAGTAACTCCTGCGCATCCTCGCTAATCGCACTTACAATATTATTATTAAAAATCCTCTCAATTCTCAACTAAATCACCACCTATTTGAAGCAAAATAAAAAGAGCAATACCACACATATCAGCCAAAAAAACTAATATCTGGTATTGCCCGCATTACCGGTAACAAGCCTCATGGATATAGTAACACCATATGAAATCGCTGTCAATGACGTTTTGGAAGATTTTTTAGATAAAATTTTTAACATACTAATTTTGCCAGCTTTTCTTTTACTAGGAAGTCAGAACAAATCAACTCCACCACTTTATCTTTCCACCCATCTATACTACAATAAACTTGAAACAAAAAACGGAACAATTATCCGTTTAAAATAGAAAGGGGTGACTACATGAATTTTTATGAGCGTATTAAAATCATGGTCCCACCATTTCCCTGTAAAGGATGTTTTTTTCCCAGATAAATAAATAATTCAGGAGAGTTTTTTATGGAAAAAAACATCGAAACAAAGAAAATCAATTTGGCGCTACTCGTTTGTCTTGTTGGTTTTCCGCAAATTAGTGAAACTATTTATACACCTTCTTTGACTGAAATTGCCACAAGCTATGGTATCTCATTAAATCTGGCTCAGATGACTTTAAGCATCTACTTTCTTGCTTTTGCCGCTGGTGTATTCTTTTGGGGAGTGAGTTCAGATTATCTAGGGCGACGTAAAGCCATGAACTTTGGGATATTTATTTATATTCTTGGGTGCCTGGTTTGCCTTATTTCTAGTAATATTACAGTGCTTTTTATCGGCCGTTTTATTCAAGCTTTTGGTGCTAGTACGGGTTCTGTTACAACACAAACAATTTTACGAGATAATTATCATGGTAAAAATCGCCATCAGCTCTTTGCAAAAATATCAGCTGCCTTAGCATTTTCACCCGCAATCGGTCCATTAGTTGGTGGATTTATCGGACAATTTTACGGCTTTCGCGCAGTATTTTTATGTTTAGTAATTATGGGGATGGCGCTGTTTTTCTGGAGTTTAAAACGATTGCCAGAAACTAACACTGTTACAACTACTTCGTTTAGCGTACAGGAAATGCTAGTAATTGGTAAAAAAATGATTTATAACCGCTATACCACTTCTTTTGGTGTATTAATTGGGATTTTCAATGGAATTTTGTTTAGTTACTATTCAGAAGCACCAACTATTTTCATGGAGAAGTTTCATTTTAGCCAGAGTCAGTATGGCTTTATGGGGTGTGCTGTGGCCGCAGCAACGATACTGGGCGCTTGGCTCTCTAATCTGCGCTTAAAACAGAATTCGCCACATAAAATAATTAAAGAAGGGATTTTACTAGCCCTGTTTGGCACTACAGCCCTTAGCACAGTTGCCCTACTCCCGCTAAAAATCCAAGTAATAATGTATATTCTCTTCATTTCTATTATCTTAGTAGGAATCGGCATGGCACTACCAAATTGTTTAAGCTTAGCATTAGTAAAATTTCAAGAAGTTGCTGGAACGGCTGGTGCCTTTTTAAGCTTAGGATACTATGTAATTGTCAGTATTTGTACGTTTTTAATCGGAGTTTTTCACACCGGATCCATACTTGTATTTCCAATATTTTGTATCGTATTGCTTCTAATTGCGCTTATTTGTATAAAATTTAGTAAATAGAAAACAGGAAACTTTTTATAGCCATTTGCGAAAAAAGATGGCTTAAGAGAGTTTCCTGTTTATTTTAAAGTTAAGTTAGTTGGATTTTTTATATGATTTTCAGTATAGTTGAAGCCAATAGTTCTTGTAGCGAATTATACAACAACTCGCTTTCTCCAGAGTCATGAAAATAGATAGTTATTTTCCCAGCCGTATCCATTAAAATTGGATTTCCCGAACCGTCATCTGAAATAACGTAACTATTTCTTAATTCCCTCGGGACACTTTCTCCGTAAGTGTCTCTAAACTTTAACGTGAAATCGACTACTGTCGCTTTGCCAATTAATGACTCATTACTAAATGCATGGATACTTATCCCAGCAAATGCACCACCAAACCGCTTTATAAAATTAATATATTGCTCGTTAAACTGCACATTCAAGAGTTTCTGAGCTTCATTTATTTGATCCGACGTCGCAGGTAATCCCCTCAACTCAACAAACTCTTCAAAAAAAGCATCTAATTTCAAAAATATATCCATATAAATATTCTCCTCAAACATTTTTTGTTTTTTCAATTCATTACTATGACTTTCAAGTATCATTTCTTTTTAGTTAGGATAATGCCAATATTGTCATTAAAAATCTGTAATATTAATTATCACAGAACTCCCAATAAAAATGTTCCGCAAATAATTGAAAAACAAATTCATATCCACTTTATTTGGATTAAAGCTTATTTTTATAACCGAAACTCCAATTTCCTTCACTTTGTCTTCAGTAATTCTCACTTCTATTAAATGTTTTTTCACTTTAACTAAATTTATTGCATTAGCATACTCTCTTGATGACTCACTAGTTTGAAATCCAATAGAATCATTAGTGTCTACTCCATCTTCATCAAGTCTAGATATTATAATATAATTGTTAGGCGCAATCTCGTCATCTCCAATGCCAATAGTAACAACATCATTTTCGGTATAGCAATTTATAATTGTTGCATCAAAAATCAATTGTCTATCATCCATCGCTTCTTCCCTTCCATCTCAAGAAATTAATAACTTTTTATTGGAAAAGCTCTCATAATAAAGTATAGCATGCTTAATTTTCAAATAAATTGTACATTTTATGACTTTATTTAAATCAAAAAAACAATCTCCTGACAATTATGCGTGTCAAAAGATTGTTTCACGTGAAACATATTAAACATTAAAGCGGAAATGAACAACGTCTCCATCTTTCATTTCATATTCTTTACCTTCTAAGCGTACTTTACCTGCTTCTTTTGCAGCTTGTTCTGAGCCATATTCAAGCAAAGCATCATATGCGACCACTTCGGCACGAATGAACCCACGTTCGAAGTCCGTATGAATGATTCCCGCGCATTGTGGAGCTTTCATACCTTTAATGAATGTCCAAGCACGAACTTCTTGAACGCCTGCTGTGAAGTAAGTCGCTAAGCCAAGCAATGTATACGCGGAACGAATCAATTGGTCTAAACCGGATTCTTCAATTCCAAGCGCTTCTAAAAACTCAAGCTTATCTTCATCTTCAAGTTCAGCAATTTCTTCTTCAGCACGAGCACAAACAACGATAACTTCGGAGTTTTCAGCCGCAGCGAATTCACGCACTTGTTGTACATATTTATTATCATCCGGACTAGAAACATCTTCTTCACTTACATTCGCTACATATAAAACTGGTTTTCTTGTAAGTAAGAAAAGGTTGCGAACAATTTTTTCTTCTTCTTCATTAAATTCAATCGCACGAGCTGGCTTGTCATTCTCAAAAGCATCACGTAATTTAACTAAAACGTTATATTCAGCAACAGCATCTTTATCTTTTTGTTTAGAAAGCTTCTCAACACGTCCAATACGCTTCTCTACCGTTTCTAAATCAGCTAAGATTAGTTCCAAGTTGATTGTAGAAATATCGTCTAGCGGGTCTACTCGGCCTTCTACGTGGGTAATGTTTTCATCGTCAAAACAACGCGTAACATGACAAATCGCATCTACTTGGCGGATATGGGATAAGAATTTATTTCCAAGCCCTTCGCCTTTACTAGCACCTTTTACAATTCCGGCGATATCAGTAAATTCAAAAGTTGTTGGAACGGTTTTTTTCGGTTTTACAAGTTCTGTTAGTTTGTTTAATCTGTGGTCAGGAACTTCTACAATTCCTACGTTCGGGTCAATCGTCGCAAACGGATAATTCGCAGCCTCTGCTCCTGCTTTTGTGATTGCATTAAAAAGTGTCGATTTCCCAACATTAGGAAGCCCGACAATACCAGCTGTAAGTGCCATTATATATAAACTCCTTTTCATTAACTTCATTTTCAAATGCCCGTCAAATAGACATTTTTTCACTAACGTATATTATAAAGGTTTTTCAAATAAAAAGCCACCCACCAAAAAACGAAAACCCTTTAATCAGCAAAGGATTTTCGTTTTTATTATTTCATTTCTTTCCAAATAGCAATCATCTCATAAGCTACATCTCGCAATGTATAAGTTGTCATAAATTGATCTTCCGCATGCATAAAGAGGATGGAAATTTGTACATCCGAACCATCAGCTTCTTTTTGAATTAGCTGTACATGGTTTTTATGACTTTGGCTTAGAAATTCATTAGCTTCGTCTATTTTATCATAAGCTTCTTTGAAATTTCTTTGTCTCCCCAACCTCATCGCTTCAATAATACAACTTCTTGCAGCACCAACAGAACTGATTATTTGAAATGATGCGAGTTCCATTCCTTCCATTTTTGTTAACCTCCTATGATTGAAACTCGCCCTGTTAATTTAGTATCTGAACTTCCACCAACGAAAATTTCTATACCACCGGGCTCTACCTCATATTTATTGTTAATTGACCATATTTCAAAGGTTGATTTAGTTAACTTAAATGTCACTTTAGCTGTCTCATTCCCTGCAATACGAATCTTTTTAAAAGCTTTTAGTTCTTTTTTTCTTCTAGTTATACTTGCTTCTATATCATGAATGTAAAGCTGCACTACTTCTACTCCAGCTAAATTAGAAGTATTCTTCACGTTTACACTCACTTCAACATATTGCTCATTATTGAGTTCTGATATTGTGATAACATCTTGTTTCATTTGTAAATCTAGATATTCAAAAGTACTATAACTTAAACCATAACCAAATGGATAAAGTGGCTTTCCAGTTAAATCAAAATAATCTTCTTTATATTCGACTGCCTTTTGATTATAGTAGATAGGAATCTGACCAGAAGATCTAGGTATGCTAACTGGTAATTTACCTGAAGGATTGTAATGCCCGAATAGAACCTCAGCAATTGCTTTTCCTCCCATGCCTCCAGGATACCAAGCAGTAAGAATGGCATCTGCCTCAATACTAATTTCAGGGATTGCAATTGGTCTTCCTTGAATCAGTACAACGATTACAGGTTTACCAGTGCGCTTCATTGCATAAAATAAATCTAGTTGTGGTTGTGGAAGCGTGATATCAGAAACATCAACGTTTTCACCCGCATCCATATTTGGACCCTTAGAGCTTACCGCGCCATTACTCAAAAATTCCATATTAAAATTCCTTGCACTCGAACCGCCTAGCACCATTACAATTGCATCTGATTCTCTAGCAATTTCTTCTGCTTTTTGGATACCGTCTACCAGCTTTTCACGAATTTCAGTACCTTTTTCAGAAAGGACTTCCCAATTTTTGGGAACTAAATTTTTTATTCCTTCTAAAACAGTGACACATTCTGATTCATTTTGCGGAGCTGTATAGTCCCCCAGCTGATTATAAAGCGCATTTATACTAGGACCTATAACAGCCAATTTTTTTCTTTCACCCACTAAAGGTAATGTTTCAAAGTCGTTTTTCAAAAGGCAAATACCTTCTCGAGCAGCTTGTAAATTTAGTTGCTTCCAATCAGACTTAGGTGCTTGAATTTCTTCCGCCACAAATGGTTGCTCAAATAGACCTAACTGGAATTTCACTTGGAGAACTCTTCTCACAGCATCGTCCACAATTTTTTCATCAAGGATATTTTTTTCTACACTTTCTTCAAGAAACGGAAATACTTCATCCCACAAACTCAAATCCACACCAGCTTCAAGAGCCATTTTTGCCGCTTTTTTGGGATCGGGATTTAGTTTTAATAATCTATCAAGTGCACAGCCATCCGCCATGACGATTCCAGAAAATCCCATTTCTTCTCGCAAAATACTTGTTAATAGTTCTTTATTAGCATGACAAGGAACTCCGTCAATCTCATTATATGCTGCCATCACACCAAGAGCGCCACTTCTAATTCCCGCGCGTATTGGGTCTAAGAAAATCTCTCTAAGTTCTCTTATACCAATAGAAACGGGTCCAGAATTATGACCACCAACAGGCTCACCTTGTGCTGCAAAATGCTTTAAAATAACTGCAATTTTCCCATCTGATTGGAACCCATCTGTAATTGCCGCTGTTAATTCTGATGCAAGATACGGATCTTCCCCATAACACTCTTCGGCGCGACCCCAACGTGGATCCCGAAGTATATCTAAAGCTGATGCAAGCGCTAGATGAACTCCTTTTTCGGAAATTTCTTCAGCGATTGCATGTGCAACTTGTTTTTGCAACTCTGGATGAAAAGAAGCTGCACGAGCTAAATTTACTGGATAAGACTCACTGTCTAATGCTTGGTGGCCGTGCGGAACTTCCTCAGCTAATAATACCGGAATCCCTAAGCGCGTATTTTCAATCACATAACGTTGAATTTTGTTAGCTACTTTACCAGCATTTTTTCGACTTACACCTGTGTCCTTATTCATTTTAGACCATGGATCAGCTCGAAAAAGACCATATAAAGCACCAATACCCTCAAACCTAGTTACTTCTTCTTTAAATTTTTCTGTGATTTGAAATGTTTCGCCATCTCTTGAAAAAGCTTCCCATCCATACATTCTTTGGTTTAACTGACCACATTTTTCTGCTAAAGTCATCTTGGAAAGTAAGTCTTCTACACGTTTCGAAACAGGTTTATTCTTATCCAAATAAATAGCCATATCCTCTCTCCTCCTTGCTAAACAACTAAGAACTTTATAATAAACTAATTGCTAAATCTAACACTTTCTCCCCGTTCATTCGGCCATAATCCACGATGTCGATAACTGCTACAGATACTTTATCACCAACTGTTTCTATTACTTTATCTTTCATATAATTCACTTGGGGTCCGAGTAAGATTGCATCTGCTTTACGCCATTTTTTTTCGAAATCAGTTTCTGAAATAGCCCAAATAGTTAATTCTAAATTACGTTCTTCTACAACACGTTCCATTTTTCTTACTAAAACACTTGTAGACATTCCCGCATTACACATCAGCATAATATTTTTCATATAAAATCCCTCCAATTAAGCTTTAATTCGATCATTGGCTTTTAAGAACGGTAGGTAAAGAAGTACGCACACGCCAATCAAGAAAATCTGGAATACTGCAGCGCGCCAGTCTCCACCTGTTGAAAGGAATCCAGAAGCAACAACGGGTGTCGTCCATGGAACCATCACTACTACTTCTGAAATCATATTCAGTTTTGTCGCAAAATACGCTAAACATAAGCAAAGTGGTGTTGAAATAATAAATGGAATCATTAAACTTAAGTTATAAACAATCGGAAGGCCAAATACTACAGGCTCATTGATGTTAAATAAACCCGGAGCCGCAGATAAAGTAGCTATTTCACGATAATCTTTTCGTTTTGACCAAATAAAAATTGCTATTAATAACGCAATTGTATTTCCGCCACCACCCATAACACCAAAAACATCACGGAACGTAGTATTAATAATATGTGGAATCTCTGTATGATTCGCAAATGCTGTCATATTTTCTTGCATATTTGCCAAAAGAACCGGATCCATGATGGGTCCTAGAATACCACTGCCCGCAATCCCAATCGAATACAGCATTTGTGAAATTGTCATTAAAGTCAAGAATCCCGGAACGCTTGTAACAAGGAATGTTAATGGTTCTTGAATAATCGCGCTAATTAAAGAATACAAATTCAAGCTGAATAATGTCACTACTAAAAATGAAATAAATGCAAAAATAAGTATCGTTAACATTGTAGGAATAAGCACATTGAATGATTTAATTACTGCTGGAGGTACACTATCACCAGAAATATGAATCTTCATTTTCTCACTCTTAGAAAGGCGAATGAATACTTCCGTTGCAAGGAGCGCAGTTACAATCCCAACAAACATCCCTGCCGAACCCATCAATGCTATCGGCAATACTCCTCCAACTTCTACAGCTTTTTCTGCTCCAATCGGTACAACCTCAGTTACCGCTGGAATGAAGATAACAATAAGTGCGATAGTCATTAATGCTGGCGCAAATGGATTTTCAAACTTCCGATTTTGCGCTAAAAAATACGCAACCGACGCCCCAATTAAAATAGTAATAATCCCCAAAGTCCCATTCACAATACTGTTACCTAGCCCTTGCCAAGTAGTAAGTGTTTTGGAACTGATGATTGCCGACATAAAACCATCCGGCTTAATAATAACGTTATTAATTAAAACCATAAATCCAGCTAACATAATAAAAGGTAAGATAGTAGCGAATGCATCACGCATAGACTTCAAATGAATTTGATTTCCAAGCTTCTGCGATAACCAACTTAATTTCTCGATGAATTTTTTCAATTTTTATACCTCCTTTGATATTACAATAAGTGTAGCGCTTTCTTTTTGTTAAATAAATCTAGTCTTTTTCCGCATCTATATTTTACATGCGGAAATAAAAAAAGCCCATTAAACTTTTCTTTAAAAAAGTCTAACGGGTTTCTTGGTTATAATGTTTGTAACACTCGCATAAAACCTTCAAAATTAGTCACACGTTTTAGCTCTCCCATTGCTTTTGGACTTTCTACTAAATTGCTAATAAGCTCATACACTGTTGCAAGCTGTTGCTGTTGCCGATTTTTCACAGCTAACATAAAAACAACTTGCGCTTGGTCTTCCTCATTCCACTTCACTCCTCCACCACTACAAATACAGACTCCGATAACTGTTTCTTGAACATTAGCCTCTATTGGATGTGGCGCCGCAAGTCCATTGCCTAAATAAGTCGGTACAATTTCTTCCCGCTCAAAAAGTGATGGTAGATAGTCTGCACCAACAATTTTATTTTCCAGTAACAGACTTGCTAAATCTATCAATACTTGCTCTTTATCTTTCTTATCACTTATTAAAAACAATGATTCCTTAAAAACTTTATCCACATTAAATTGATTTTCCATTGCATCTTTCTTGATTAAAGCCGTAATATTTCGAATATCTGCTTTCGTTAAAAATGGCGACACTTGGACGAATGGATGCAATTTCATTCGTAATGGTACTGTAGAGATAACAAAATCACACATCGTTCCGCTCTGCTCATATTCTTTAAAAGAGTATACACCAATTATATCAAGCGCATTCTCAAACTCTTTTCGCACTTTAGATTCCAAAAGTTGTGATGTTCCTAAACCCGAAGCGCATACTATTAATACTTTTTGTTTATCAGATACTACCTCTTTATCTAAGCCATATAAAAAATGAATAGCTAAATATCCAACCTCCGCCTCATTCACTTTTGTTTTAAGCTCTTGTTCAAGTACATCTTTAGCAACCAAACCTAGTTCGAAAGCTAGTGGATAATTAGACTTTAGATTTTTTAGATAAGGGTTTTGGATATTCATGTTAAATTTCATTCTATTAATAGCAGGTTTTAAATGCAGTGCAATATTTGAAATCATCTTTTGATCTTGCTTAAAGTCATAACCATATAATTCTTTAATTTTTGTTAACATCTTATCAACAATAATATACTCGCGGTAATTATTGAAATCACTTTTTCTATTTTTCGAACTAAGATGTAGAAGTAGATACGAAATCTCACTCTCTGGGAAATGAATTCCTTCTGAAAGGTCGATTTCTTTTATAATATCTTGAGCCGCGCGGAATTCAGGAATACTAAATTCAATATCTTCCAAATCCGTTACATGCACATAACAATTATCCTTTACACGACATACTGCAATGGCAATATGGATAATCAAATTTTTAACCGAAATGTCTGTCATATGAATATTATATTTTGCTATATTAGAAATAACAACCTGCTCAATCATTTCCAAATTAACTTCGCTAAAAAAATTTCTTTCTGTATCAGTAATAAGTGGATTTGCAGACTCTACTAACAAATATCTTGAAAAACAAAAACGAATTGCAACTTCTACACCAGTAATCCTAATTCCATAGCTAGCTCGTTTCTCCACTTTTAATCCATTTTCTTTTAGTTTTCGCTTAACTTCTAAAATATCTAAATTTATTGTAGACTTACTAACAAAAAGTTCTTCTGCTAGCTTTTCCAGCTTAACATAATCATTATTCAATAATAAATATCGAATAATGTAATCTGTTCTATCCTCTGCAAACATAGGAACAATATTCATATTAGCTCTTCCTACTGAATTATCCAGAAGAACTTCACGAAGTATTTTTTCATCACTAACAACTAAGCGATACCCTACACCACTAAGAGACTCAATTTGATTTCCGCCAGTCTTCAGGATTTCATTAATCATTTTAATATCATTTCTAATTGTCCGAGGGTTAACAGCTAAGGCTTCCCCAAGTTCTCTACCACTAATAAACTCCATCTTTAAATAAAGCATATGAACTATTTGTTTCCACCTTGGCAATGATAATTTTGAAGCACTCACGTAGCTCCACTCCTCACAACAATTAATTTAAGCTATATAACTCTGATTATAAGCCTATCCCCTCATAACGACAAGTCTTCCTAAAATAGTACTAAGTATTTCTCTAAAAAACAATATCACTACAATCTCTTATTCCCAATGCTTCAAACTAAAAATGTTTCACGTGAAACACAAAAAACGAAAACCCTTTAATCAGCAAAGGATTTTCGTTTTTATTTCACTTATTTTAAATCTGTTACATGTTCTTCAAGATTAATACCAGTTCCCTTAGCCACTCGACTAGCAAATTCTGGCTCTATTTGATAAAAGTTGCGTAAGTTACGGATTTTAATATCATCTCGTACTTCAGACCAATCATCGACAATGTTTTTCACAAGTGCTGCGCGTTCGGCATCTGTATAGCGGTCCCATACTTCTTTTGCATGACCAAAATTATTTGGTTTTTCAGCAATCAGACGACCAGAGATGTTGCCACGAATTTCTTGTTCTTGTTCGATAAATGCTGGATTTTCTTTTGGTTCTGTATCATAACTATTTGGCTCATAATTAATCGAACTCGTTTGCTGCTTAAATGGCATCTGACCATCACGTTGGTTATTCGCAACAGGTGCTTTCGGGCTGTTAATTGGAAGTTGTAAATAGTTTGGCCCCACACGGTGTCTTTGCGTATCAGAGTAAGAGAACAGACGGCCTTGCAACAAACGGTCCTCAGAAGGCAGCATACCGCGTACAAGTACACCAGGATTAAAACCAACTGATTCTGTTTCCGCAAAAATATTATCTGGATTGCGGTCAAGTGTCATCGTTCCAACATGTTCATAAGGAAATACATCTTCAAACCAATCTTTTGTAGCGTCTAGTGGATTGAAATCAAAGTTATCTAAGTCTTTCGGATCCAGCACTTGCACATATAAATCCCACTCTGGATAATCTCCGTTTTCAATTGCTTCATACAAATCACGACTCGCATGGTTAAATTCTTTTCCCTGAATTTGCGCAGCTTGCTCTGTCGAAAGGTTCACGATTCCTGCTTTTGGAATCCAGCGCAGTTTTACATAGACAGTTTTACCTTCTTCATTAATCCATTTAAACGCGTGAACACTAGATCCACGAATTTCACGATAAGATGCCGGAGTTCCTTCATCACTAAATAAATACATAATCATCGTGGTAGCTTCTGGAGATAAACTAAAGAAATCCCAATAGCGATTACCATCTTGAATATTCGTGCGCGGATCGGGCTTCAAGGAATGAATAACGTCTGGAAACTTAATCGCATCACGAATAAAGAACACCGGCAAGTTATTTCCGACAAAGTCGTAATTCCCTTCTTCCGTATAAAATTTAACAGAGAACCCACGTGGATCACGCAATGTTTCTGGAGAATGTTGGCCATGAATTACTGTTGAAAAACGAGCAAAAACCTCTGTTTCAGTTCCTTCTTCTTGTAAAAAATTAGCGATTGTATATTTTTTCATACTTTTTTTAGTAACAAACTTTCCGTGCGCCCCAGCACCGCGAGCATGTACAACTCGTTCTGGCACTCGTTCTCTATCAAAATGCGCCAACTTCTCAATTAGCACGTAATCTTCTAGTAAAGTTGGTCCTTTAAGTCCCGCAGTCATCGAATTTTGGTTGTCACCAACCGGCACACCTTGATTCGTTGTTAAATTCTTTCTATCTGTCATATGTAAATACCTCCATATAAATTCTATATCATTTTATTTATAATAATTATTAAATGATACTATTTATATTCTAAAGGAGGAATAGCTAAACTTCAACTAATAGACTTAACAAAAAAACAGGCGAGAAAATAATCGCCTGTTTTTATTCTTGTACAGCCTTAACTAAGATTTTCTTCACTTTTCGCTCGAATTCGCGACGTGGAATCATGACACTATGTCCGCAACCTTCGCACTTAATACGAATATCCATCCCCATGCGAATGATCTTAAAACGATTGGTACCACATGGATGGGGCTTTTTCATTTCTACAATATCATTTAAATCGAAATGCTTTTTTTCCATAAACATCACAACCTATTCATCATCAAACTGAATATCTAAAATCTCTAAAATACGATCTAAATCATCATCTGATAAAAATTCAATTTCAATTTTACCTTTTTTATCGCGACGTTTAATCGAAACGGCTGTTCCAAATTTATCACGTAATTGGCTTTCACTTTCACGAATAAAGATAGGAACTCTTGCTGGTTTGATTGTTTCACGTGAAACATTGTCATTCAAATTGTTCACAACGTCTTCCAATTGACGAACTGTTAACCCTTGTGCCACAGCTTTTTTAGCAGTTGGGATGATATTTTTCTTGAGTTTTAAACCTAATAACACTCGTCCATGACCAGCTGATAAAGAGCCATCACGAAGCATTACTTGAACTTCTTCAGGCAATGTCAAAAGACGAACAAAATTAGCAATATAAGGTCTGCTTTTCCCAACACGTTCTGCTAATTTCGCTTGTGTTAGACTTAATTTTTTCATAAGGAATTGATACGATTCAGCTTCTTCTAACGGAGACAAATCTTCCCGTTGCAAGTTTTCAATGACAGACAGCTCCATCATTTCTTCTTCCGTTAAATCACGCACAACTGCTGGTATTTCTTTTAATTTAGCTTCTTTTGCTGCGCGGAATCTCCGCTCACCTACAACGATTTCATATCCTTTTTTAGCATTTCTTAAAATAATTGGTTGTAAAACGCCGTGGATTTTAATAGAATCACGTAATTCATTGATTGCTTTCGTATCAAAAATTTTACGTGGTTGATATGGATTGGGCTTGATTTCTTTTATAGCGATATTTTGAACAGTTTCTTCATTCGCATCAACATTATTGAATAACGCATTGATTCCTTTACCTAGACCTTTAGCCATGTGCAACCACTTCCTTTGCTAATTCTAAATAAACTTCTGCACCTTTCGATTTTGCATCATACAACAAAATCGGTTTTCCATGACTAGGCGCCTCACTTAAACGTACATTACGTGGGATAATGGTATTAAATACTTTATTTTGGAAGTATTTTTTCACTTCTTCTATTACTTGTATGCCTAAATTCGTCCTAGCATCTAACATAGTTAGTAAAACACCTTCTATTTCTAAATCTTCATTAAGATGCTTTTGAACTATTCTTATTGTATTTAATAACTGGCTCAAGCCTTCTAACGCATAATACTCACATTGAACAGGAATTAAAACAGAATCTGCTGCTGTTAAAGCATTTAAAGTCAACAGACCAAGTGATGGTGGACAATCAATAATCACATAATCATAATCATCACGAATTGAGTCGATTGCTTTTTTGAGTCTAATTTCACGTGAAATCGCCGGAACTAGCTCTACTTCAGCACCTGCAAGTTGAATTGTTGCCGGAATAACATTTAGATTATCTAAATCTGTTTTTTGTAACACATCTTGAATGGCCACATCGTCAACCAATACATCATAAATGCAATGTTCGATTTCGCCTTTATTTACACCAACACCACTTGATGCGTTTCCTTGTGGGTCAATATCTACTAGTAACACTTTTTTACCTAAAAAAGCTAGGCTAGAGCTTAAATTAACGGATGATGTCGTTTTACCAACCCCACCTTTTTGGTTTGCCAGTGCAATCACTTTGCTCAATCTTTTTCACCAACCCTTATTTTGTACCGAAATTACCGGTTCTTTTATCTTCTATTCTACCAAAAGATTTTCATTTAGTCTTACAAAAAGTAAAAATAAATTGAAATTCGTGTTTTGAATGCCTAAAAAGGACGGAAATCAGATTTTAAAAAACAGAAATGTTTCACGTGAAACAATTTTAAATAAAAAAAGCAACCAACCTAAGCTGATTACTTTTCTACCATTAATCTACAGAAAATGTGGTCTTAACTCCTAGAACTGTGCAGACTTTCTGATACATTCTAAGAGTTAAATCTGGGTCCCCTGCTTCTAAACGTCCAATAACAACTGGTGATAAATCAGATTTAAGAGCTAAATCTAATTGTGACCATTTCTTTTCCATTCGTTTAGAGAAAATATATTTCCCTAAGCTTGCTGAAAAACTTTCTAAGTAGTGAGCAATACCTTCATTTTCTAATGCTTTGTTTTTCAATGTTTCAAATTGATAATCCGAGTTACCAATACTTGTTTCTGCTTCGGTTCGACGCAAGAAGAGCCGTTTCGCCTCTTCGCGATAGGCGCCCATTTGATCTGTGAATGGATTTTTATCTTTAAAGTACCCCTTAACAAAGCAATAATAGGTTTCATCTCCACTAAATGCAGTGAAGTAAATTAAACGACAATTTTTATCTTTAAAATGCGCTTTCATTTCTTGAATCGGTTGGTCAACTGTCGTTTCAATACGATTGGTTTGTAGAGAATAAGCCTGACTTTTACCGATAATCAAATGTACATCGGGGAGAATTTGCTTTCCAGTACTTAGTTTTCTTGTTTCTGCTGTTTCTAATTGCAATAGTCCTTGAAATACTAAAGTAGCCATTAGAGGCTCTTCCACAATTAAGTTTTGTAAAAAATCATACGCTTGGAACTCATTTTGTTCGTCTTTCACAAAAATGATTTTTGCCATTCGTTTCGTGATTCCACTCTTACTTGAGTGAACCACTCCCTCCTTTACAACTTTACCTAATTCTATTGTACTTTTTTCTGCTCAAAATTGCACTTATTTTATCTATTTTACATAAAAGAAGCACACTCCACTCATATTGAGTTGGCAATCGTTTTAAAAATAAAAACCCGTTTCTATTAACGGGTTTCTTAACTATTTATTAGCTTCTTTAGCGATTTGATACCACCCATAAATCTTCACTATTGCAAAAAAAGTATAAGCAAATGCAATGATATAGGCACCGTAATTTGTTAGTAAAATGTTGAAGCCACTTCCCCAACCAGATTCTTCTGCTACAGCCACAGCTCGCAGATAAGGACTGGTGAAAAAGTAAGTAATATATATTGGATTGAAACTCATGATTGCGCTAGTAATAGCAATCGCAAGCGACGGTAACACCATAAAAGAGCTGATGATACCTATTGCATGACCAATTATCTTCAAAAACCTCACTGCTACACCTCTTTATTTCTTTTTAGGAATTTGAATGGTAATTTGATAAAAATCATCTGTTTCTTCTTCTTTAAAATCTAAGTCCATTCCGTTATCCTTGACCATAGTTACCGACTGTTTAATCGTGTTCATAGCAATACGTACATCGCGACTAATTGCTTGGCGTTTTGGTTTCGTTTTTTTAGTAGTTGTAGGTTTTTTCACACCTAAAATTTCTTGAATTCTTGCTTCTGTCTGTTTAACGTTCCAGTGATTTTCTTCTATTTCTGCTAAAAGGTCCACTTGCGTTGCTTCAGTTTCTAGAGCTAATAATGAACGAGCATGACGCTCAGAAATTTGTTTATTAAGCACGGCTTGTTGGACAGCTTCTGGTAATTTTAAAAGACGCAATTTGTTCGCGATAGCAGATTGACTTTTTCCAACACGCTGCGCAAGTGCTTCTTGTGTTACATCTTGCATATCTAATAAGCTCCGATATGCTTTCGCTTCTTCAATTGGGGTTAATTCTTCCCGTTGTAAGTTTTCAATTAACGCAATCGCAGCTACTTCTTCATCATCTAAATTCTGAATAATTGCTGGGATTTTTTCCAATTCCAAAGAAAGAACTGCACGGAAACGACGCTCTCCCGCAATGATTTCATAATAATCCGGCTCCATTTCTCTAACCACTATCGGTTGAATAACACCGTGAATTCGGATAGTACGAGCAAGTTCATCAATCTTATCTTGATCAAATACTGTCCGTGGTTGGAATTGATTCGGGAAAATTTTATCCATAGGAAGTTCTAGTACACGTTGTACTCCTTCTTCTACTATATCATCCATTTGATTCTTCTCTTTTTTTCCAAATAAACGTGAAAAAGGCATCTGGGTCCTTCCTTTCCGGAAAATCTTGGGCGCTTCTGAATATATGCTACTATCCGCAAGTCTCTTAAACTATTTTAGCAGAAATGTCAGAGAAAAACACGTTTATTCTTTAGTTTAATAAAAAATCCCCAAAATTACTTACTAATTAACTTTTACCTAAATGGTCTTTTTTCATTTCATTAATAAAACGTTTTGTAATTTCTTGAGGTCTAGTTATCGCACCACCTACAACAACTGAATAACAACCTAAAGCAAGTACTTCTCTCGCTTTTTCAGGTGTATCAATTTTTCCTTCTGCAATAATCGGTGTGGTGGTGCTTTTTAAAACTTCTTTTAAATAAGCAAATTGATTATCACTAATATTTTTCCCTGTAGTTGCTTCGGTATATCCATAGAGTGTTGTGCCAATAAAATCAAAACCTAGCGCATCAGCGTATTTTACATCTTCCAAGCTACTTGTGTCAGCCATTAAAAGAATATTTGGAAATTCTTTTCTCACTGTTTTTATAATTTCATCTAACTTTTCACCATGTGGTCTTAACCTTGTTGTCGCATCCATAGCCACAATTTGAGCGCCAGATTCACAAATTTCTTTGACTTCTTTATAAGTTGGTGTGATAAACACCTCTGAGCCTTCATATTCATTTTTAAAAATACCTATTATCGGAACATCAACTTGTTCTTCAATAGCCTTGATATCTTTTGTTGTATTTGCTCGAATTCCAACCGCACCACTCTGAACCGCAGCTAGAGCCATTTTTGACATGATAAACGAGCTGTGAAGTGGCTCGTTAGATAAGGCCTGACAAGAAACTACTAGCCCGCCTTTTATTTTTTCTTTCACAGAATTATTCATAAAAGATCCTCCTTAAGAAATTGTATATTATCAAAAGTCCTTTCTGGTATATAGTGATTCCAGAAAGTTTAAAGGATATCTGGAGTTTCTATAGATAGAAAGGACTTTTCATTATTTATTCGATTGGTAATTTGTTTGGTGTTCCAGGTTTTCGTGGGTATTTGTTTGGTGTTTCTTTTGTTTTATTGATGACATAGATATTTCGTTCGCTTTCTTCTACTGGTAATAAGAAAGAAAAATGATCAACGACTTTTCCGCCAAATAGTTTAATGGCTTTTTCGGCTATTTGTAGTTCTTGTTCGGCTTGAGCTGCTTTCATCACTAGGAAAGATCCGCCTTTTTTCACAAGTGGTATGCAAAGCTCGGCTAATACGCTCATTCTTGCTACTGCACGTGCGGTTACGAGGTCATATTTTTCACGGTGCGCTTTGTTTTGACCAAATGTTTCCGCCCGATCATGATAAAAATGAACATCTGTTAAGCCTAATTTTTCTGCCAGCGCATCTAAGAAAGTCATACGTTTTTTCAGAGAGTCCACGATACTTACTTTTAAATGTGGAAAACAGATTTTTATTGGAATGCTTGGGAAACCAGCGCCAGCACCAACATCACAAATGGAATCGAATGAAGTAAAGTCTACATAAAAAGTGGCCGAAATGGAGTCGTAGAAATGCTTTAAATACACTTCTTTTTCATCTGTAATAGCTGTTAAATTCATTTTTTCATTCCATTCTACTAACATTTCAAAATAATCATGGAATTGTTTCATTTGCGTGGCACTTAATTCTATTCCTTTTTCAGCAAGCGCCGTTTTGAATTGTTCTGGATTCATGTTTGTTCCTCACTTTATTTTTACGATTGGCCCAGGTTTATGGTGCGGAGAAATTCAGTTTATACTTTTAAACAGGCTTATACCGTTGATTTTCTATATTTAAGTTCAAGTATAAATATTTTCTTGCTATTTAGCAAGCTCGTATTGTGTAGATTGTTTAACAATTATCGAGCTTTTGGGCGCTTTCTTTAAAGCTTTCTTTGGCTTTTGTAACCCATTTGCCTTTTGCAGTAGTAGAAAGGCCATCTATATAACTCGAGCAATTGCTTTTTATGTCTGCTATTTTATCCCGCTTCATCATTTTTAACATTCGCTTACGATTTTCTGATGTTGTATGACTTTGGCTGGCTACAAACATCCATATAAGGTTTCTTTCTAGATTTTTTCGTGACTCTAATAAATCCGCTCTTAATTTATCTATCATCTTACTCATCACATTCCTTTTTCAGCTGATGTAGTTCTTCTTCATAAGCAGTCACTTGCTTGTTATAAAGGGTTTGATGTTCTTCGTACTCATTTTCTAAGTTTGTTAGCGCGTTTTTTACCGCCCATTCGCCCTCTTCTTGGATAGAACTGATTAAATGGTTGGCTTTTGGTAAATCTTCTGATGCGTCATAATCTCTTTTTTGATAGATATATCTGATTTGTTCAGAAAGATTTTCAAGTTCTTGATTAAAACGCCATTTTTCTTGGGATGCATCGTCCATCGCTTCGTCCAATTGTCGTCTTTTTCTATTAAACTCATCGTCCAAATTTTCTAGTTTTAGCAGTAGCTGTCTTTGTTTATCCATACATGCTCCCTATCTGTTTGGCTAATTCTTGGTCGGTTTTCACTTGGCTTTTTATGGCTTCGTTGATTTGTTCTAATAATTTATCATATTCTTGTTCTATTTTGGTTGCTTCGACTAAGGATTTTTCGCAGTCTTGCACTGTCTCTATCACAATTTTCGATTCTGTTGCGCTGCCATATGCAAGTGCCGTGAGTATTTCTGATTCAGACAGCTTCGAACCAATGTCCCTTGCATCTGAAAGTGTATCCCGCCACAAGTCTTCGGCATTCTCAATCGCTTTATCAAACATTTCTTTTAAGTCTTTTATTTCACCTTGGATTGTTTGTTTCATCCCCTGTGTAATTGCTAGTCCTTCTGCTGCATCTAAGAATATTTCTTCCGATGAAGTCAAAGAACCACCACTTTTTGAGAAACTGGTTCGCATGATGTCAATTGCTGCTAATTGTTGAGCTGTTGCATATTTGGCTAGCCGCAAGCTTCCTTCTTTATCTGTTAGAATGCTTCCGTCTTTGTTGAATTGATAACCACCCCACATATGCTGCTCAACCATACCAGCTTTTGTAGATTCAATCTCTATTAAATGACCAATTGTTGGGTCTCCGATACCATAACCGATTGGCACATAATCCTTCCTATCAACGAAATTAAATAGTCTGTCTAAAGCGTTTATTGCTTTTACGGTGTCTTGTTGTTTTGGTGTTAGATTTGAGTAGATATTGGGCCCTTGGTAGAAGAAACCACCACTAATGCGATTAATATCTTTTTTATCTAAATCTGCAATAGCATATTGAGCATTCATGGATCCTAGGGAATGACCATAAACATAAACTTGAGCATTTGGGTAGAGTCTCATTGCTTGCTTTAAAGTTTCTGCGGAGGACTTTAATTGAAACGTTACTGTGGGACCTCCGCCATTTGTAATTTGGATTGCGGTTGGAATATCGTTATCCAGCCAGTCATTCCTTACATCTTTAAATTCAGGATGCTTCGTGTCCATGATATTGGCCTTAGAAGGAGCTGTTGAACCTTTGTAAAGAATTGTTAGTTCTTTCACTTGGTTTCTTGCACTGATGGAAGCTGTGGGTGGTGTGTATTTATCTGTGATGATGTAGGATTGTTCTCCGGTTGATTTGTTGTTGATTTTAGATACGATTCCTATTGACTTCTTACTTTCTCCAATTTTCACTGGATCTGCCTCATTATAGGAATTATATTGCTGCTTAGCTATATCTAACCTTTGTTTATCAGTATAGTTATTATGCATTAAATCATTTCCCCTCCAGTAGCATCTCTAATTTCGCAGAATTCCCACCACCATCATCAATCATTTTTTTATCATCAGTATTATTCAATGTAAAAAAAACATATAACTCTGGATTTTCATTAACATATAGAGTAACGTCTATTCCTCCCATAGGGTTTTGTTTAATACTTTTCTTGTCTATTTCATATGAGTTAATTACACCCTTCCCAGTTAATGCTTTAGCATCCAAATTTTTCAGTCCATTTTCAAAAACTCGTTTCGCTTCATCACTAAATACTACATTCATCATTTCTTCATTTATTTTCTTCTCATCCATATAGAATTTCACCCCTAAACCCAAAAAGGTTATTACTGTAATTCCTAGTACTATTATCCACCTCTTTTTCAACTCTTCACCTCTGTTGTATGACTTTTTATTTGTAGGTCTATTTTATCACATGTTAGAAATTTTCACTTTCTCTTTTTTCAATCTTTTAACTTTTGTTTAATTTCTTAGTTAGTATTGGTTGGACTATCTTAACTCCCCTTAAGATTTAATTTCTTTGTAAGTTCCTTAGAGATACTAGCACCCCCACCATCTAATTTGCCATTATATTTTCCCAAAGTATAGGTAATATACCACTCTAAATCCTTATTTATAATTAAAGTTACATTGATTCCACCCATTGGACTTCTCTCTATACTTTCTTTGTTAATTTCATATGATTGAATTATACCTGCTTTCGTGAATGCTTTTGCATCCAAGTTTGTCAGCCTCTTTTCAAAAACTTGTTTCGTTTCTTCACTATAAACAACCTTCCTCATTTCTTCGTTTAATTTTTCTTCATCCATATAGAATTTTATCCCTAAGCCCAAAATAGTCAATACTGTAATTCCTAGTATTATCCATCTCTTTTTCAACTCTTCACCTCTGCTCTATGTATTATATGTAATTCCATTCTACCTTAATTAAAGACAAGAAAAAACCACATTATTCAACGAAAACTTCAAACTCAATTGTTAAGTTTGAAGTTTTCGTGAACATGTGGTTTTAGTTATTATAGTAATCCGTGTTCTTATTTACTTATCTTCGCGATTTTACCTTGTTCAATATAAACAAGTAATATAGATATATCTGCTGGGTTTACCCCGCTAATACGGCTAGCTTGGGCGATAGAAAGTGGTTCGATTTTCTTTAATTTTTCTAATGCTTCGGTTGCGAGTCCGCTAATAGCATCATAATCGATGTTTTCTGGGATTTTTTTGTCTTCCATACGTTTCATTTTTTCTACTTGAAGGTTAGATTTTTGAATATAGCCTTCATATTTTACTTGGATTTCTACTTGTTCAGCGATTTCATCGGTTATAAATGTTTCACGTGAAACAATTTGGGCGATTTTATCGTAGGTTATTTCTGGACGGCGAAGTAGATCTGCTGCTAGAATTCCGTCTTTCAGCTCACCTGAACCGATTTCTTTTAGCATGGCTTGAACTTCAGCAGTTGGTTTAATACGTGTTTTTTGCAGTCGTTCTTTTTCAGCTTCAATTGCACTTTGTTTAGCTAAAAAGCGTTCATAACGTTCGTCGCTAATTAGTCCAATCTCGTGACCGATTTCAGTTAAACGCAAATCTGCATTATCATGACGTAGTAATAAACGGTATTCAGCACGAGATGTTAGCAAGCGATAAGGTTCTTCTGTTCCTTTTGTTACTAAATCGTCAATCAAAACACCAATATAAGCTTGATCACGACCGAGAATAATTGGCTCTTTATCAAAAACTTTTCGTGCGGCATTAATTCCTGCCATTAGACCTTGGCCAGCTGCTTCTTCGTAACCACTTGTACCATTAATTTGGCCGGCTGTGAAAAGACCTTCGACTAATTTAGTTTCAAGTGACGGCCATAATTGATCGGGCATCACTGCGTCATATTCGATAGCATAGCCAACCCGCATCATTTCAACATTTTCAAGTCCTGGAATAGTTCTTAACATTTCGCGTTGCACTTCTTCTGGCAAACTAGTGGAAAGGCCTTGGACATAAACTTCTTCGGTATTCTTGCCCTCTGGTTCAAGGAAGATTTGATGCCTTGGTTTGTCGCTGAAACGAACAATTTTATCTTCAATTGACGGACAATATCTTGCGCCAGTTCCTTTTTTGGTTGCTGTAAACATTGGTGAACGGTGCAAATTCGCTTGGATTATTTCGTGGGTTGTTTCGTTTGTATAGGTTAACCAACACGGTAGTTGATCGAGCATCATATCTACCGTATCAAAGCTAAATGCCCGCGGATGATCGTCTCCTGGTTGTTCTTCTGTTTTTGAATAGTCGATTGTACTTGATTTCACTCGTGGTGGTGTTCCAGTTTTAAAACGGCGTAGTTCAAAACCTAGTTCTTCCAAGTGCTCAGATAGTTTAACAGAAGGCTGTTGGTTATTTGGACCACTTGAATAGCGCAGTTCGCCGACAATGATTTCGCCGCGCGAGAAAGTCCCTGTAGTAATAACGACTGTTTTCGCATAATAAATTGCACCACTATTAGTAATAACACCTTTACACACGCCATCTTCAATAACTAAATGGTCAACAAGTCCTTGGCGTAAAGTGATATTTTCTTCTTTTTCAATCGTATGTTTCATTTCATGTTGATAATCCCATTTATCAGCTTGAGCACGCAATGCGCGAACAGCGGGGCCTTTACCTGTATTTAACATCCGCATTTGAATGTACGTTTTATCCGTGTTGCGACCCATTTCCCCGCCGAGTGCGTCGATTTCTCGCACAACTACGCCTTTTGCTGGTCCTCCAACAGAAGGATTACATGGCATAAAAGCGACCATATCTAAATTTATCGTTAACATCAGCGTTTTGGCGCCCATCCGGCCACTGGCAAGCCCTGCTTCTACACCCGCATGGCCTGCACCAACAACGATGACGTCAAAAGTTCCTGCATCATAGGTTTGCATTTTATAAAAACATCTCCTAAAAAATCATTTTCCAAGGCAAAATTGATTAAACAACTGATCGAGCAATTCGTCCTGAACAGAATCACCAGTAATTTCACCTAGTAAATCCCATGCACGAGTCATATCAATCTGGACAATATCCACTGGCATACCCAGCTGAATTCCAGTTGTAACTGCGTTTAATGCTTCTAAGGCTTGATGAAGAAGTGCAATATGTCGGACGTTCGATACATAAGTTGCATCCCCAGCATCAATATCACCGGCAAAAAACAATGTTTTAATTGCTTCTTCTAAAGCCTCTAAACCTTCATCATTTACTAGAGAAGTGGAAACAATCGGGTTTTCCCCCGCAAGTTCACGCACTTTATTTATATCAAGTTTTGTTTCCAAATCTGTTTTATTTAAAACGACCACATAATTATGACCCGCAGCTGCTTCAAATAACGCTTCATCTTCTACTGTCAACTCTTCGTTTTGATTTAATACTAAAAGAATAAAATCAGCATCCGCCAAGGCTTTTCTTGAACGTTCTACACCAATTTTTTCCACAATATCTTCTGTTTCGCGAATTCCAGCTGTATCGATTAGACGCAGTGGTACGCCGCGGACATTGACATATTCTTCTATAATATCTCGCGTTGTCCCAGCAATATCTGTGACGATTGCTTTTTCTTCTTGAATTAGTTGGTTAAGTAAGGACGATTTCCCAACATTTGGTCGCCCGATAATAGCTGTTGCAAGACCTTCACGAAGAATTTTCCCTTGGCTTGCTGTTTGTAAAAGCTGCTCAACGGAAGCTCGAACTAGCTCCGTTTTTTCTAGTAACATTCGCTGGGTCATTTCCTCCACGTCGTCGTATTCTGGATAGTCAATATTCACTTCGACTTGCGCTAGTGCATCCAATATTTCTTGGCGCAAATTGCGAATCAATCGTGAAAGATTCCCGTCCATTTGTCTAATTGCAACGCCCATCGCCCGGTCTGTCTTGGCGCGAATTAAATCCATCACAGCCTCTGCTTGCGATAAATCAATTCTTCCATTTAAAAATGCCCGCTTTGTGAATTCACCTGGTTCAGCTAAATTGGCGCCATTTCGAAGTAATAGTTGCAACACGCGATTCACTGATACGATACCACCATGAGCGTTTATTTCTACAACATCTTCTCTTGTAAAAGTACGCGGAGCACGCATAACAGTGACCATTACTTCCTCAATTACTTCGCCGTCTTCTTTTATATGACCATAGTGAATAGTGTGACTTTCCGCTTCACTTAAGTTCTTTTTGGCATAAAAAATACGATCCGCTATCTGAATCGCCTCTGGACCGCTTAATCTAATAATAGCAATGGCCCCTTCTCCCGGCGGTGTTGAGATTGCAGCAATAGTATCAAATTCCATTCTTTACTCATCCTTTCTCATTAGAATTTCAGCCCAAATAAGCTTTATCCTATATTGAATAAATTTTGGCACATGATTTTGTGCATTATCAACAACTTACGCTCCGCTTTGACCAAAGCAATTAAATTGTTAGTATTTTGAAGGTTATCCATAGACTTATTAACATATCCACAGAAAAACCATTAATAAAAATTCATCCCTATCATTTTAACTTATCCACATGTGAATAACAATAGTTTTATCTCTACTGGTTAAGAAAACCTAAATTTTCAAGTTAAACCTTTAACTAATCCTTATATTTACTTGAATTTAACTCCATTTTTATCATGTATACTAAATTTAATACTAAAAGGAGGAGAACAAAATGAAATTACGCAAACTAACTTGGTTGCTACTAATAGGAACATTGCTACTCTCCGCTTGCTCTGACAATCAAACAAATTTAAACGTATCAGCAGACGCAGCAGCAGTCTATTCAATGAATGATAAAAAAGCTATATCTGAAAAAAATTCGGATAAAGTAATGCCAATAGCAAGTATCACAAAATTAATGACAACTTTCTTAGTACTAGAGGCTGTGAAAAAAGGCGAATTATCTTGGGATGAAAAACTTGATTTAATTCGACTAGATGATCCTTCAGCTGTTTCACTTTATGCAATTACAAAGAAAAGGACATGGTCTGTAAGAGATTTATATAGTGCAATGCTTGTTATGTCTGCCAACGATGCTGCTGAAACACTTGGTAATCGGTTAGATGGAGCTGACTTCCCTAAAAAAATGAATAAAGAAGCGAAAAAACTCGGCTTATCTAACAAAACAGAATTTGTAAGCGCCAGTGGACTTGATGTTGATGGAGAAAGGTCGGTTTCTACTACAAAGGACTTATACAAGTTATCTTCTGAATTAATTTCCACTTATCCTGAAGTGCTAGACACAACTTCCAAATCAAGTATTATAACGGAAAAAGGTGCTAAAATTGAATCTACCAATGATTTAATAGGTACCATCCCTGGTTTAGACGGCTTAAAAACTGGATTTACAGATGAGGCCGGCTACTGCTTTATTGGTACAGCAAAACAAAATGGAAAACGTGTAATTTCCATAGTCTTAAATTCAGATACCGCCGAAAACCGATTTAAGGATACAGAGAAATTGATAAAACTTGGGTTTAAAGGCGAGGAATAAAATAAAAAGAACTTCTTTTGACGGAGAAGTTCTTTTTATATGGTCTAATCATTCACGTCGCAAAGCCCGAAGATATTTTTCCAAATACATATCTTTATTTTTCGAATTATATTGGGTAATAAAACGTGGGTGTTCTAAAGGTATAATTGTTTCAAAAAGCTGATACTCTTTATTTATTTTGGATAAAAAATCATAATTTTCTCCGCTTCCAATGCAGTAACATACTGATCTATCTATTCCAAAATCTAATTGGCTATGTAATGATTTTAAAATAAAAGAGGTTAATGCTGCTTGTAATTTTTTGTTTTCATAATAATTACAATTGACTTCATTTCCTTTAGCGTTGGTTCTAACAATACCAAGCGGACAAACAAAATTCATATAAAAATCAGTATAAAATGGTTCACAACCTCCATATGCTTCCATTACATCATACAAAAAACCTGATGAAGATTGATTTATATAAAATTTATCAATAAAAATACCCGTTTCACTTTGAAGGTGTTTGGCATCTTCAAAAGGAACTCCTGTCACAGCTGATCCTCGCCGAGCTGGTGAGCTCCCTAGGATTATTCTGCGCGGTTTTTTATCATTATAGTATTTTTGATAGAAATTTGCCGTTATTTTTCTTACTAATGTTTTTTGATCACCTTCAAACGGATTAATTAAGCTATATCCCGTTGGAAGACTAAGCGGATACTGTGAAAGTGTTTCGTTAAAATGTAATATCTGTTTAGCAAAAGTTGTTTTTTCCGTCATGTAACACAATCCTCTCTTTTTCATTTAAAAAGTGACCACACTTCTTCAAACAATTCTGCATGACCTGCGCGACTCCAACGATGAGCAAAATAAGGATTATGAAAATAAACAAATGCGGTAATAATTGCCGCTCCTTGGTTTGCTCGCCCACTAATTTCTTCAGCTTTTTGCGCTAAATGTTCTAAATGATTCGTTACAAGCTCGCTGTTTTGTTCAATATAATCTGTATACAGCAAGAACATTTTTCGGTCATTATCAAATAGCTTTTTCTTCGTTTCTGCCAAAAGCCACAACCAATCGTGAAGGTCGTCATTAGGTGATTTATCCGCTTTTTTTGTCCAAGCGAAAATTTCACGTGACGTTTCCTCTAACCAACGTAGCGCCAATTTCTGAAATAAATCTTCCTTGTTTCGATAATGTTTATATAGCGCTGCATGCGTGACATTTAAGTTTCCTGCAATATCATAAAGGGTTGTTTTCTCCATACCTTTTTCATAAATGATTTTTTCTGCCATATCTAGAATAATTTCTTGTGATAATCTAGCCATTTTTATCCCTCTATTTCCTTCATTCTCTACTTTTAATTATACATGAAAAAACAAAAGTTACAAATCCTTGACAAAGTAACCAAAAGGAGTATACTTCCATATATAAAGTTACTTAAATCAAAAAAAGTAACTAATTTGCATTTGAAGGAGCGAATAATTTATGACAAATAAGCGTGTTGCATTTATTTTAGGGGGATCTGGTGGCATTGGTAAAGCAGTTGTCGAGAAATTAATTGAACAAGATTATGCGGTTGCTGTTCATTATGCAGGAAATAAAACAAAAGCAGATACACTTGTTGAAACTCTAGTAGCCTCTGGTGGCAAAGCGATTAGTGTTGGTGGTGATGTCGCAGATGAAAATCAAATGATTAGCGCGTTTGACGTTATTGAGGCTCATTTTGGTGGGGTTGATGTCGTTATTAATACTGCTGGTATTATGAAACTAAGTCTCATTACTAGTTTGGATATGGAAGATTTTGACCTTATTCAAAGAACTAATGTCCGCGGAACTTTTGTTGTTTCCAAACATGCTGCCCTTAGAGTTCGAAAAGGAGGTGCGATTATCAATTTTTCCACATCAGTAACCCGAACTAATTTTCCTGCATACGGGGCTTATGTTGCTAGTAAAGCCGCGGTTGAATCGCTCACATTAATTTTGGCGCGCGAACTTCGCGGAAAAGATATTACCGTTAACACAGTCGCACCTGGTCCAACTGCTACACCTTTATTTTTATCTGGCAAAGATGATAAAACAATTGAAAGTTTAGCAAATGCAGTGCCGCTTGAACGTCTAGGACAACCTAGTGATATAGCAGAAACCGTTGCTTTTTTAGCGGGACCAGCACGCTGGGTTAACGGACAAATAATTTTTACCAACGGAGGATTAGCTTAAAGTAAGAATGAAAAAGAGGCAAACAACATATAGCTGTTTGCCTCTTTTAATTACTCTTCTATTTGAATTGAAACCCCTACATCTAATAATTCCTCGACAGCGTAAGCGACAGAGAACTCACCATACTTATAAACTTCCTCATTTACAACTAAAATCGGCAAAGCTTTCATCCCCTTCTTGTCTAGCAAGACCTTCACTAGCTCAGGTAAATCTACTTTTCCGACCTCTTTCAGCTGAATTTCATACACTATCCCTGTCCAATCAAAATGGAGTTTTCGTGCGGCTTCATTGTGGGATTGTAGCGATTTCCATATTTCTAAGTTTATCTCTGATTCGTTTTCTGATGAATAATAATAACTAATTTTTTTCATTATGTGTAGTTCCTCCAGATGAAATTATTTACTTTCTAAATCATGAACGAACAAACCGCTTAATAATTTTGGTTCAAACCAAGTCGATTTTGGTGGCATGATTTCCGCAGCATCCGCAACGCTCAGTAAATCGTCCATTGTTGGCGGGTACATTGCAAACGCGACCGAGTGACTGCCGTTATCAACCAGACGCTCAAGCTCCTCTAAACCACGTATTCCACCTACAAAATCAATGCGATTGTCGCGACGAATATCTTTAATCCCAAAAATTGGCGTTAAAATTTGCGATTGTAAAACGGAAACATCCAGCTGTCCGATCACATCATTTGGAATCACTTCACTTTTCGCTGTCAGTTTATACCAATTTCCGTCTAAGTACATCCCAACTTGCTTTTGCTTCTCTGGTTTAAATGCTTCTTTGCCAACCTTTTCCACATCAAAACTTGTTGCCACTTTACTTAGAAAATCAGCTTCAATTGGCACATTCACTACACGATTATAATCAAGGATTTCTAGTTGCTCTTCAGGAAAAACAACCGATAAAAAGAAATTAAATTCTGCTTCTGGACCTGCATCAGGAAATTCTTCACGGCGTTTTAAGCCAACTTTTACAGCAGATTCTGTTCGATGGTGCCCGTCTGCTATATATAACGCTTTGACCTCCGAGAATGCCGCTGACAAGTCTTCCAAAATATATGTGTCTGTAATTGCCCAAACTTTATGTTGAACCCCATGGAAGCTCTCAAAGTCATATTCAGGCTCATTTTCATTTACCCAAGACTCTACAAGTGTGTTAATTGCTTCTTTTCCGCGATAAGTTAAGAAAATCGGACTTGTATTAGCATCGCAAGCATCTACATGACGAATCCGGTCTAACTCTTTCTCTTCTCGTGTTAGCTCATGCTTTTTAATTTTCCCATTCGTATAATCATCAATCGACGTACATACAACCAGCCCCGTTTGCGGACGGCCATTCATCGTCAATTGATAAATATAAAATGCTGGATTCGCTTCTCTTCCAAGCCAACCATCCAGCTCAAATTGCTCTAAATTATCAGCCGCTTTTTGATAAACAGCTGGGTCATAAGGAGAAATTTTCGGATCCAAATCAATTTCCGCCTTATCGATATGTAAAAAAGAATACTTATTGACTTCACCAAGTTCGCGCGCCTCTTCTGAATTAAGTACATCATATGGCAATGAAGCCACTTTTTTCGCTAAATTTTTAATGGGACGAATCGCTTTAAATGGACGTATATTTACCATTGTTATCCTCCTTTTTAGTAAAAGAGCATGAACTCATCTGGCAATTACCATAAAGTTTCATGCTCTCATTATTTCCCGGGTAATAATTTTAAACTGTCACACCTAAGGGCTCAATAACTCGAACACGCAGTACTCCTTGAACAGCTAACAAATCATGTTTTAGTTGTTCCAAATTAGCTTGCGTTTCCTTATCAATATCAATTAAAGTGTAGGCATATTCATTTTTACTACGGTTTGTCATGTCTAATATATTTAAGGAATATTTACCGAGTTCTGTCGTAATTTGTCCAACCATATTAGGAATGTTTTTATGGCAAATACCAATTCGTGGATGACCATTATATGGCATTTCAACGTTCGGATAATTAACCGCATTTTTGATACTACCTGTTTCAAGATAAGATTGTATTTCTTTTGCAGCCATTTTGGCACAGTTTGTTTCGGCTTCTTCCGTTGATGCGCCTAAATGAGGAAATACATGCACTTTTTTATGATTTAGTAATTCTTTAGTCGCAAAATCTGTAATATATAATCGTAAAAGTCCATCATCTAAAGCTTCTTTCATCGAAGTAGCATCTACTAGTTCTCCACGTGAAAAATTCAGTAAGACTGCATTATCTTTCAATAATTGAAGCGTTTCTGTATTGAACATGCCGCGTGTTTTATCTGTTAAAGGTACATGGACCGTCAAATAATCACATGTTGCTAAAACTTCTTCTATCGTCATTGCGCGTTCCACTTCTTTAGAAATTCTCCAAGCAGTGTCTACGGAAACAAATGGATCGTAACCAACCACATCCATGCCAAGCGATAAAGCATCATTTGCCACTAAGGCACCAATCGCACCTAAACCAATAATCCCAAGTTTTTTGCCCGCAAGTTCTGTTCCAGCAAATGCTTTCTTACCTGCTTCGACTTTTTGTTCTACATCATCTTCGGCCGGTAGTTCTTTCACCCATTCCGTACCTTCCAAAATTGGACGCGCCGAAACGAATAAACTAGCAAGAACCAGTTCCTTTACAGCATTAGCATTCGCACCAGGCGTGTTGAACACAACAATACCTTTTTCAGAACAATTTTCTACTGGGATATTATTAACTCCTGCGCCAGCTCTAGCAACTGCTTTCACTGTTTCTGGAAAGTCAAAATCGTGTAAGTTATAACTCCGTAGTAAAATCCCGTCTGCTGGCTGGTTCGCATCAATCACATATTTTTCAAGATCAAATGTCTTTAAGCCTTCTTTAGCGATAGCATTAAACGTTTGGATATTAAACACGTACTTCTCCCCCTTTTCTTGCATTTGCAAATTTTTCCATAAAGGCGATTAGTGCTTCTACTCCTTCCACTGGAAATGCATTGTAAAGACTTGCTCGCATACCGCCCACGGAGCGATGTCCTTTCAAGTTTTTAAAACCATTTGCTTCAGCTTCTTTTACAAAAGCTTTATCAAACTCTGCAGAATTCGTCACAAAAGGAATATTCGTGAGGGATCTTGCAGAAGGTTCGACCGGTGAAGAAAAGAAATCCGATTGATCAATATAATCATATAATAATGCTGCTTTTTTGCGATTTAACGCTTCAATCCCAGCAACCCCACCATGCTCTTTAATCCATTCGAACACTAATTTTGCTACATAAATAGCGAAAGTCGGTGGCGTGTTGTACATGGAACCATTTTCGGCCTGTACTTTAAAATCTAACATAGAAGGAAGTCCCTCTACTTGCCCGATTAAATCTTCACGCACGATGACAAGCGTTAACCCAGCAGGACCAATATTCTTTTGTGCTCCCGCATAAATTAAGCCGAATTTTTCCACATCATAAACACTTGATAAAATATTAGAAGACATATCTGCAACAATTGGGACAGTTGAATTTGGTACATCAAACATTGCTGTTCCTTCGATTGTATTATTTGTTGTTACATGTAAGTAGGCCGCATCACTCGAAACTGCAGGAATTTCAGGAATATAGCTGAAATTGCGGTCTTCTGATGAGGCAATGACTTCTACCTCAACACCTTGAATTTTTTTAGCTTCTGAAATTGCTTTCTTTGCCCAAGATCCCGTATTTACATACACTGCTTTTTTGCCATTTGCAAGATTCATCGGCACCATATCAAATTGCAAACTCGCGCCACCTTGCAAAAATAGTACTTTGTAATTTTCTGGAATCTCCATCAATTCTCGGATTAAACTTTCCGCATCGTCTAGTATGTTTTGAAATAATTCTGACCTGTGACTCAGCTCCATTACTGACATTCCCGAACCATTATAAGAGAGTAGCTCCCTTTGAACCTTTTCAAGTACCGGTACTGGTAAAACTGCCGGACCTGCCGAAAAATTATAAATACGTTCCACTCAACATCTCTCCTGTCATCAAATTTCCCCAATTACTTACAAAAAATTTTCACCAGTAATAGATACTTACTGATCAGATATGAGCCTTCCTCGTTACACTTATGCTTTTCGAAGTTCTGTTCTTAAGAAATAAAAAAACGAATCTGTGATATTCCACACAATATTCGGATTTTTCAGCGCTTAAAAGTAAACACTGCCTTTTGTACTTTTGTATATTATAGCAGAAAGAGAGCTGTTTTTCAGAAAATTTATACTAAATCTCCAAATAAATGTGATGTTTAAACATTCTGACATTAAAAAAGCGTGAGAATCCGCTATTTAAAGCAATTCTCACACTTATAAAATTTGAAATTAGCTTCACAAGAGATGTTAGCTAATTTTCAATTTCCGCCCTAAAGTAAACCAATATACAACAAAAAATACGACCAGCGCTATTATTGCTGTGCGGTACATAATGGCGTAATTATAGTAGGTCGCCACAATGCTTAGACCAAAACTCCCTACTGCCATCCCAATGTCCATGCCAGATAGAAATGTACCGTTTGCTGTTCCTTTGTTGTGAGGAGCCGCCCGGTCAATAGCTAGTGCCTGAAGTGCAGGTTGGGACATTCCATAACCTAATCCAAAAAATAGTGAGGCTACAAACAGACTAATTGCACCAGTTGCAAAAGAAAGAATCAAGATTCCTACTATCATTGCTAATGCCCCGGGAATAATGACAAAACGATGTCCTTTCGTATCATACAATCGTCCAGCAAACAAACGACTTACAAGCACCATAATTGCTTGCCCAATAAAATATACCCACGTTGTCGAAATACCAAGTTCCGTTCCATATACCATCATAAACGTCTGAATACCCCCAAGCGGAATTGCCATCAATAAACACAATCCAGCCGGAAGTAAAGCCGTTTTCTCAAATAGCTTCATTTTTTGTTGTACGACTTTTTCTGATTTTGGAATTTTCACCTGTGTCATCAAGATTAGGATAAATACCATCAAAACAAGCGAAAACGTCACTAATACATCAAAAGAAAAATAATTCATAATTAAAATAGCGATAATCGGCGCCAGTGACATTCCAAGCGCAGTCGTAAGCCCATAAAAGCCAATTCCCTCACCGGTTCTGCTCGGGGGAACTAATTTAGAAACTCCTGTTGCAATGGATGTTGTACCAATTCCCCAACCAGCTCCGTGAAAAAGTCGCAATATAAGTAAAGCTGCAACTGCTGTTGACCAATAAAAATTGACAGTCGTTAAAATTAAAATTAAAAATCCAACGATAATCAGCACTTTAGGTCCAAATTTATCATTCCAACTTCCAGCAATCGCTCGCATAAGTAGCGCTACAATTGAAAATAGACCTACTGCTAGACTTGCTTCCATCTGAGTTCCACCAAGCTCAATAATTCTGGCCGGTAACGTTGGCATAAACACCATAAATCCAATATATAAAAGTACACTTCCTATTAATAAAAATATATAGTCCTTCGTCCAAAGTCTTGTCTTGTTTTCCAAAATTTACCCCTCTTTACTCTATATTAGTAGAAATGCTCTTCAAAATGGCTGTGAATTGTTCCACATCCGCTTTCGCTATTCCCTCAAACATTTTTTCACAACTTTCTTCCACAATATCTCTTAACGCATTGGTTTCTTTTCTACCTTTTTCAGTTAATGATAAAAGTGAAATACGTCTGTCTTCCGTGCTAACCTTCCGTACAATAAGCTCTTTTCTAAGCAAAACATCTACAATCCGATTCACTGTTGGTGTATCCTTTTTTGTCCATAGCGCAATCTCTTTTTGAGAAATTGGTTCATTTGCTTCAATTCCTTCCAAAATAGACCACTGCTCAGGAGTTACATCATAACTTGCAATGGAGCGTAGCAAAAATAAGTGCATTTTCTTCGCTGTTGTATTTACTTCAAAAGATATTTCATCATAATAGCCGCGCATTTTCAACCTCTTTTCCATTGTTGCAACAATAATTGTCATGACAACTATTATACATCTTCATTCTCTTTTTAACAAGAAAAAGCAGCCGAATAAACGACTGCTTCTATAATAATTCCACATCTATAATATCTCTAAATTCCATTACATACTCATGTCCGACAATATCCTTAAAAATAACTTCTTCTGTTAGCATATCTATTTCTAGGGGTACTAAATCTTGTTTTTCAATCTCTCCAAGTCCAAGGAATGCGGAAGGATATTCAAATGGTGCTAAACGTAAAGAAGAAATCTCTGCTTCTTGAAAATATTTTAAACGAACGACCCATTCTCGCTTCATGGCGTCTTTTAGTGTGATAAAGAAGCTCTCGCGTTCTAAATAATCCACTTCTGGCCGACCCGTTAAAAAAGCAGCATTCTTCTCTATTCGCACTTGCTCTTTCTGAATTGCCGTAACCATAGTTATCACCTCTTAATTATATTATACGAACAAACGTTCTGAAAAGCAAGCATTTTACACGAAAAGTTTTTTTCTCATGAGCCTGAGATGGTTTAGCGCTTACATTTTTCTTTTCCGACAAAAACACTTGCAAATTAATTAATAGTTGCTATACTTATGTAAGTAAATAACATTAAAAAAGGAGTTTTATTATTATGACTAATACATTTTTAGATTCTATTAAAGTTCGTCGTTCCATTTATGCACTAGATAAAAACGTTTCTGTAGAGGATTCCAAAATTGAAGAACTTATTAAAGACGCTGTTAAATATAGCCCATCATCTTTCAACTCACAAAGTTCTCGTGCAGTTATTCTTTTAGGAGAAAACCATGATAAACTGTGGAATATCGTAGTGGATACATTACGCGCTATCGTACCTGCTGAAAATTTTGCAGCTACTGAAGAAAAAGTTGGTTCTTTCCGCGCTGGATACGGAACAGTTCTTTTCTTTGAAGATAATGCTGTTATCGAAGGCTTGCAAGAAAATTTTGCATTATACGCTGATAACTTCCCTATATGGTCTGAACAATCTTCAGGTATAGCACAACATTCCGTATGGGTTGCTCTTGCAAACGCTGGAATCGGTGCATCTCTTCAACATTATAACCCACTAATTGATGATGCTGTTAAAGCTGAATGGAATATCCCTGCAAGCTGGAATTTACGCGCTCAAATGCCATTTGGTAATATCGTACAAGAAGCTGGCGAAAAAGAATTCATTGATGACGCTGATCGTTTCCGCGTTTTCAAATAAAAATGTTTCACGTGAAACAAAAAATTCCGCGACCATTAAATGGTTTCGCGGAATTTTTATTTTGCTAAACTTTTGAATCTGCTTCTGAGTTCATCACAACTAACTATACCAGCAATAGCACCTTTAATTTCTCCATCAACAAGAACAAGCGAATTAGGTATACCTTTTACATCAAACTTCTGAGCTAATGCGCGTTGTTTATCTACATTAATTTTCACAACTTGTACATTACCTTCTTCCATCTCAGAAAATTGCTCCAGTGTTGGCCAAAAACAGCGGCACGGTGCACACCATTCTGCCCAAAAATTAAGTAATATTTTAGGATGGCTACTAATAATCTCTTCCAAGTTGTCTTCTTTTGCAAAAATAATCGCCATACATATCCACCTCACATTCAGAATATTCCAAAGTTGTATCGTGGTCAAGTAAAGGGTTTTAGAATAGCAATATATCTTATTTTTTGTTCGTTTTTTGACACTTTTGTTTCACGTGAAACATTTATTTGCTATGTAATATCTCTAAAATACGTAAATCTAGCAAACCGGTATTTTTCACTGTCATATCGGCATCACGAAGTCCGGAACCAACACCTACACTTACAATTCCAGCTGCATTGATTGCTTCAATTCCGGCTTGAGCATCTTCAATTCCAACTACTTCTGCTGTCTCAAGACCCAAACCACGACATGCTTCCACAAAAATTTCTGGATCAGGTTTAGATTTAGTGATTTTTGCTGCATCAACAATATAATCAAACGCTTGCTCCATTTCTAAAGCATTTAAAACCTTACGAGCATTTTTTGAAACAGAAGCTATAGCACATTTTAAATTTTGTTTTTTTAAGTCTACAATAAGTTCTTTAATTCCAGGCAAAACGTCTGCTGGCGTAATTTCCTGAAGTAAGCTTACATAGAATTCATTTTTTTCTGCCGCAAGTGTTTCAATTTGTTCTTCAGTAAAGTCATTTTCACGACCATCTTTCTTTAAAATAAGAAGCAGGGAGTCAATTCTACTCACTCCTTTTAAATTTTCATTAAATGCTTCATCAAATTCAATTCCGATATTCTCCGCTGTTTTTTTCCATGCTAAGTAATGATAATGCGCTGTATCTGTGATGACACCATCTAAATCGAATACTACTCCTTTTAATGCTGTTGTCATTCTACTCTTCCTTTCCAAACTGCCGCAACATTTCGCGCGGTTCTTCTTAAATTATTTGGGGTTTCTTTAAGTATTTTTTCTAAAGTTGCTGGTTTGGCAATAGAGGGGAATACCGCGCTAATTCCGGCCTCATAAACTGCTTCAAGGCCTTCTCCTACACTTCCACATATTGCAAAAACTGGGATTTCAGCTGGCACTTCTTTCGCAACTCCTACTGGTGCTTTTCCTTGAGCCGTTTGCCCGTCCATTTTCCCTTCACCAACGATGACTAAATCAGCATCTCTGCATACGGCTTTAATTTCTAGTGCATCAATTACAAAGTCAATTCCTGATAACAAGTTGGCTTTTGCAAATGTGGCTAGCCCTGCTCCAATTCCGCCCCCCGCTCCAGCTCGTGGTGTTGTAATCATTGCTGGATTTGCTAATTGATAAAAATGGCGCATGGCCTCATCTGCACTTGCTAAATCAGTTGTTGCTAACCCTTTTTGCGGACCAAATACATACGATGCCCCATCTTTTCCGCAAAGTGGATTTTCGACATCCGTTACTATATTTATCACGATATTTTTTAGTTCAGCAGGTACATTTTCGGAGCGAATAGTTGCGATATGCTCTAAATTTGCTCCAATAGGATTAATGATGTTATTTTCTGCGTCTAGAAATTCATAACCAAGCGCACTAGCCATGCCGATTCCGCCATCATTTGAAGCGCTTCCACCAATGCCAACAATAATTTCGGTTGCCCCTTTTTTCATCGCATGCAAAATTAGTTCGCCCACTCCTTTGGTGCTTACTTGAAGTGGGTTGCGTTCGCTCCCAGGGACTAAATGCAAACCACAAACCTCTGCCATTTCAATCAGCGCTGTTTCATTTCCTTCTGTAAAAGCAACTTTTGCTAAAACAGGGTCGCCAAATGGGCCAGAAACTGTGGTTTGTGTCGTTTTCGCATCCAAAGCTTTACTTAAAACCTCGAGTGTACCTTCGCCCCCATCGCCAACAGGGAGTAAATGATAATCTGCATCTGGATAAATTTCTTGAAAGCCCTCTTTAATATACTCTGCCACCTCATGCGCCGTCAAACTTTCTTTGAATGAATCAGGTGCAATGACAATTTTCATAAAGACTCATCCTTCCGTTCCAAGTTGATGGTTAATATATCAGTTAGTTGTTGTTTTTCTCCGTAGATATTTAATTCTAGCACGGTTTTTGTGCTTTTTGAAAGTTGTAACGTGTTTGGCATCATCTTCACTGTGATTTGTTCACCTTTCCAAACAAATTCAAACGCAATAGATTTCCACTTATTCGGTAAATTTGGCGTGATTTCAAGTAATTCTCCACTAGTGTCCATTCCAGCAAATCCAAAAACCACCGCTAGCCAAATGGCCCCAAGTGATGCTGCATGAAGCCCGTCATCTGATGAATGAGGTTCACTTCCAAGGTCAATCAAACAAGCTTCTTGGAAAAATTGATAGGCCTGTTCGCGATTTCCAACTCGATTTTCTACAATAGCATGGATTGCTTTGCTTAAAGAAGAATCATGAATCGTTCGTTCTTCATAATAGCGCAGATTTTCCTTAACCATCTCCGCCTTAAACATTTTAGGAAATAAATAAAATAGCATTACTAGATCAGCTTGCTTTAAAATTTGCAATTCGTTCACTTCTTGACGCGAATAATCGAGTAAAATTCCTTGTGTTCCTTGTGCTGCTTTATATTTATCTAAGTTTATCCAATCTTTTTGTAAGAAAGTATCATCTTGCGGAATTAAGCCAGATTCATTTGCGACTGGTAAGTATAGATTTTCTAAGAATATTTTTGCACGCGCTTCGAAATCTGTATTCTCTTTGTTCCATTCCAATGCCTTTTTCACATTGTAGTGTGCCATGTAATTGGTGTAAGTATTATTATCAATATGCTCTGTGTATTCATCCGGCCCAATCACATCAAGGATTTCCAGTCGACCATTACGACTAGTAGCACGACTTATCCAAAACTCAGCTGTTTCAAGAAGCAGTTCCGCGCCATACTCTACCATAAATTGCGCATCACTTGTTGCAACTTCATATTCACAAACTGCATATGCAATGTCTGCCACTAAATGGTGCTCTGAAATTGCAGAAGCCACCTTTTGACGTGTTCCAGTTCGAATGTTAATTGCAGCAAATTCTGGCGTTTCTTCTTCACCAGTAAACGCACTCTCCCACGGATAAAGTGCCCCTTTATAACCGTTCTTAAGTGCTTTTTCTTTGGCTTCTTTCAAATGAAGATAACGATATTGTAGCAGTTGTTTAGCAATTTCCGGCTGATTATAAAGAAAAAATGGCATAATAAAAATTTCTGTATCCCAGAAAACGTGTCCTTTGTAACCTTCCCCTGTAAGTCCTTTTGCACCAACACTACAGCGAAAATCATTTTTTGGGGTCATAATTTCCAAATGATAGCATGCAAAATCTAGCGCGAACTGGTCGAAATCGTTCGTGCTCTCGACGCGAACACTCGCATGCGCCCAGAAATCTTGCCAAGCAGCTTCCGAAGTTAATTTTAGTTCTGCATAAGTTGTATTTGGAAATTCGGTATCGACTTCATCAAGAGATGTTTTAACTAGACTTATTTTCTCTAGAGTAAACGTTTGATTAGCAGTTACTTTTTGTTCGACGTCCGTCATTAATTGTCTGTTCTTCGCAGTAAAAATCCCTTTTTCACTCACTTTGGTTGCTACCGTAATGCGTTGTTTACTTTCAATCGTCTCGTATTCTCCAACCATTAGCTTCTCGTCGAAAATTCGTAGACTAGATTCCGCCAATTGCTGCGTTCCAAAATTGGTTTGTTGCGCGTCAATACCAGTTTTCACTTTCACTCTCGTGTTCTCACTCAAAGGTGTTATTTCTACTTTGGCCGCAATCATGTGTTTCGCAACTTTTGAAGCAAATCGGTAAAAGTTTAGTTGATAATGTTTTCCATTGCTGCTCTCCCAAGTGATTTTTCGAATTAGCTCACCTGTATTCATATCTAAGTAACGTTCATAAGCGTGAACTTTCCCCGCTTGCATTGAAAAAACTTCATCATCAAGCATCACTTGGAACCGCGTCACATCAGGCAAATTAACGAGTTCTGAACTTGTCGAACCACTCGGTCGATTGTAAATTCCCGCCACATACATACCACGAACTTGCTCAGGATATTCTTCTTCTAGAGCACCTCGCACACCCAAATAGCCATTTCCCACAGTCATTTGGCTACCGTATTTATTCAAATAGTTTAATGCAAATTCCTTCTCGATTATTTTCCTCATAAAGAAACACTCTCACCTTTTTCTGCCGATTCGTATAAACTTTCAACAATTTTTTGTATTCTATAACCTTGTTCTGCACCCGCTAGCTCTACTTCTCCTTCACCAAGAACGCTATCAACAAAGGCTTTCATGCTGTTTTCGTGTTTATTTTCATCAGGTTCTTCCTTGTTAGCTAACAACTCGAATTCTCCTGCGTTATCTGTATAAATTTCAGCTGGATATAAACTTCCTCCTGCTAAATCACCAAAAAAATCAACATTTAGCATGTTTTCTGGCTTAATATGTAACGCAAAAGAAGTATCTAGTTCGATCAATCCACCGTTTTCCAGTTCAATAAAACCAAATAGAGAATCTTCTACAGTGTATTTAGTCGGATCCCATGAACCAAATGTGCCCATGCTTTTCTTTGTACCGATTTTTTGAAAACTTTTTGCTGTTACTTTCTTTACTTTTGGGAAACCAAGGACAAACATCGCCGCGTCGAGCATATGAATTCCCATATCAATTAGCGGACCGCCGCCCTGCATTTCTTTATTCGTAAATGTTCCCCAACCTGGTACACCAGAACGTCGAAGCGCAGTTGCTTTCACACAATAAATCTCACCTAAAAGTGCCACATTTTGTTTTAAGAACTGAGCTTCACTGGAAAAACGATGGTGAAAATCATATGCCAAAATCACCTTTTTCTCATCAGCCAGTTCCCACATTGCTTTTGCTTCCGAGGCACTCATTGCGGGTGGTTTTTCACACATAACCGCAGCACCATGCCCGAGTGACAACATGACATTATCAAAATGAAAGCGATTAGGCGTACAAATACTAACGATATCAATTTTTTCTACAGCAAACATTTCTTCCGCTGTAGCATAATGTTTATGGAAACCATTTTTCACACGAAATTCTTCACCGCGTTCCATACTTGGATCACAAACAGCCACAAGTTCCAGCTCATCTCGTGTTTTATAATATGCCGCATGGACTTTTTCTGCGACTTGTCCAGCCCCTATAATTGCCACTTTTTTCTTCATATCCGAAACTCCTTTTAGAAAAATCCGTCCGCTTTAATTGGGACGGATTTTCTATTTTAAATTAAACAGCTTTTTAAATATTCTAAAGCATCTTTATAAGCTTGTTCTGGATTTTCACTGCGAACACGACATTCAAAAGTTAAAAATCCGTCATAACCGTTCTTTTTAAGTTGATCAAAACTCGTTTTAAAATCAAGGCTTCCACTTCCCGGCTGATAGCGATGATTATCTGCAACATGAATATGACCAATGGAATTTTTATACGTTTCAAGTGCTGCTGGAATGCTATCTTCTTCAATATTCATATGATAAAAGTCAGCAATAATTTCTACATTTTTAAGGTGGTTTTCATCAATGTATTTCTGCGCATCACTCAGTAAATTAATCATATGATCTTGATATCTGTTAAGCGGCTCAAGATATACTTTCGTGCCCGTTTCTCCAGCGATTTTATCCAAATAAATTAATGATTCACTTACTGCTTTGAAATCACCAGCTTGACTTCGCGGTGAAACCATTGGTGGAAGACGATAAGTGAACATCCCCCAAGCCGCTGGAACAACAATCCCTTGCCCGCCAACTTCTGCTAAAGCTTCTAGAATCGCTTTGATTTCTTCTAAACCGTTCAGTCTGCGCTCTTCAATGAAGTCACCAATCCAACCATCATAACCACCGCACGCAGTACTAACCGGTAATCCTGTTTTTTTGATAGCTTTCTTTACTTCATCCAAATTTTCAACAAGTAATTTACCATCAATTTCAAAGCCTTCAAAGCCCATTTTTTTAACATAAGCAAATTTTTCTTCTATATTTTCCGGGAAAAATGCTTGGTTTTGTGTGCCTAATTTCATTATTATCGCTCCTTAAAGGGTAATTCCCATTTTAATACTTAAATCTGGTTGTTGGTCGACATATTTCATGTAACTCTCCGCCGAATCAGCGAATGGAACAACTGGATCAATGATATCCGAGCAATCTAAGTAGCCATTCATCAGTAGTTCCCAACAAGTTTCCTCGATACGTTTGCGATCCCAGCGCGGATAATCAGGGTTTGGCTCACTAGCCGCACGTGAAAAGACTATTTTCGCATTATTGAAATGAGCTTCTCGCCCAAGGTTAAATCCTTCAGGGAAAGGCTTGGCGAAAGCTACATAAGAAATTGTTCCACCATAAGCAATCCCGCGTAGTGCAGCTTGAAGCGCCGCCGCATTACCACTTGTTTCAATGATAGAATCTGCACCAAGTTTACCAGTAAGACGTTTCACTTCTAAACCAACATCTGTACTTATCGGATCAAAAGTAGCATCTGCTCCATGTTTTTCAGCAATCTCACGGCGATGGCTAAGTGGATCAACCCCAATAACAACACTTGCGCCGGCTTTTTTCGCTAATTGAATCGCAATTTGACCAATCGCGCCAAGGCCAACAACAACAACGTAGTCACCTGCTCGAACATGAGCATCCCGCACACCACTCATTGCAAATTGAGCCGGATCGTAGCAAACAGCATTTTTCCAATTAGCACCTTTTGGCAATTTACGTAATTTATAATTATCGACAGCTTTCACAATGACAGTCTCCATAATGGGTCCATAAGAACAAACAACATCCCCAAGCTCATATTCAGTCACTTTATTCCCACACTCAATCACTTCACCAACAACCATGTTCCCTAGCTGAAACTCGCCAAACACAATACCTCGCGCACTATTTGTTTCACGTGAAACAAATAGATTCCATTCTGGTGAAAATTCTTCATCAATAAAAGGACTAATACCTCTAAAATCGACTACTTCCGTTCCATGTTTTGGAGAAGCGAATTGTACTTTAATTTTTACTTCATCTTCTAAAACTTCACGATCATTATACTCTACTAATTCTGCTACACGAGGTGCTGTTGCAACTAATTTTTTCATGTTAAATAACTTCCTTTCTTATCCTTTAACTCCACCGTCTGTTAAGTTTCCTTTGATGAATCGTTCTGAAATTGCATACATAATAACAACTGGAAGTGCCGTAACAAGTGATGCTGCCATCATTCTGCCCCAAATATAATCAGGTGTACTAAATAGCGTATTTAAGCCAATTGGTAATGTGAATTTCTCTGAGCTTGATAGGAAAATCGAAGCAAATAGATAATCATTCCAAGCTACCATAAAGCAATATACAAACACAGAAACAATTCCTGAAATCGCTAGCGGAACAATGATTCTTAAAATAATTTGGAAGCGATTCAACCCATCCATCATTGCAGCTTCTTCAATATCAGAAGGAATCGTGTCAAAATAACTTTTTAGCATAAATACTGCTGTTGGTAGTGTTTGAACGACCATTGTGATAATCAAAGCTGTTTCTGTATCGTATAACCCCAAACTCGAAATTATTTTAAACAATGGAACAATTAATAAAATTCCGGAGAACATATAAACCGTGTAAAAACTCGCATTAATCGTCATTCGCCCTTTAAAACGTAATTTAGATAATGCATATGCGCCTAAAATCCCCAAAACAACTGCAATTCCTGCCGCAAAAATCGAAACCATCAAGCTATTTTTAAAGTACGTCAAGAATGGAAAAATATCTGGATTAAAAATATCGATATAATGCTGGAATGTAAAATCTTTCGGGAAAAATGTTGGATGTGTAGAAATGGCTTCTTTGGTGCTCTTAAACGAAGTCATTAACATAATCGCAAAAGGGAACAATGTGATACATAAAAACGCAACCATCGTTACATAAAACGCGATTTTCTTTGTTCTTTTTGACTTTTTACTACTTACCGCCATTCAAATCCACCCGCTTTCTTGCAAAAATAATAACAACAAAAATAATGACAAATAATATGACAGAAATCGCTGCTGCTTTTCCTAAATCATTGAATGCAAATGCTGTTTTATATAAATAAACTCCAAGGATATTTACTTTATTCGTGAGTAAGTATACATCAGTGAACATATAGAACATCCAAATCGCACGAAGCGTAATAACTGTTGCAAGTACCGGCATAATCGCTGGCAAAGTAACAATCTTGAATTTATCCCAAATGTTCGCGCCGTCCATATCAGCTGCCTCATAAAGCGACTTATCGACCGTTTGCAAAATCGCCAAAAATGAAATAAAGGCATACGGGAAATACCGCCATATCGCAAAAAATGTGACTAAAAAGAAACTAGAAACTGGGTTATCAAACCATAACGGCGCTTCTTTGAACATATGAAGTACATCTACAGTCATAAAATTAATTACGCCATAACCATTATTAAACATATACTTCCATGCAAAAATAAGGGAAATAGATGGTGTTACATACGATAAAATAATAAGCGACCGAGCCGTTCTCCTAAAGCGAAATTCACGATTAAAGAATATCGCCACAAGTAGCCCCATCCCCGTGCTACCAACTACAACAAGTGCTGTATAAGCCACCGTAAGCCCTAATGACTTATAAAATTCTGGATCCTTCAAAATATCTATATAATTTTGTAAACCAACAAAGACCGATTTAATATTCGGATTAAGTGGCATATCTAAAAAACTAATCTGGATATTAGAAATCATTGGATATAAAACAAGTGTTGCAAGTAAAACAAAACTCGGTGCAAGTAAAATCATTGCTAACTTAAAGTCAGACCTTTTATATACTTTTGTTTTCATAATGCCTCCTTAAATCAAAAAGCGACGTACCAAACTGTGAAAAATGGCGGGGAGTCATGCTCCCCGCTATTTGATTACTTACCTTCTTCAGCTTTTTTCTGTGCTGCTTTTAAGTCTGCTGAAACATCTCCATCGCCAACAGTTACATTATTAACCATTTGTGCGATAATACCTGAGCTTGTGATATCTCCCATTTTTGTATAGTTTTTTCCATCAACTAGTCCGAAAACTTGGATATCATTGAAAGATGCTGCAATTTCATTTGGAAGATCACCAAACGATTTAATTACTTCATTTTCTTTGTATGCTTTTTGTTCTACTACTTCTTTATTGACTGGTTGTGCGCCACCCGGGGACATTAATACCCAAGTCGCCATGTTTTCTGGTTGTGACAAGTATTCAACAAATTTTTTCGTTGCTTTCTTTTGTTCATCATCAAGGCCTGCTGAAATAGTTAAACCAGAAACGGTCCCATAAACTGCTTTTTCTTTTTCTTCTGGAATTGCGAAACCAATGTTAGAGGGATCGCCTTCTTCATATACAGATGGAAGAATATACGTTGAGTACATTGCCATCGGTACTGTTCCATTCATAAAAGCATCTTTAATTTCTGTTACATCATTTGAACCAGGCATTGTATATGCGGAAAGATCTTTATAGTATTGAAGTGCTTCTTTCATTTCTGGTGTATCAATAGTTACATTTCCTTTTGCATCCAAAACGTTAGCTTTATTAGAAAGCGCGAATTGGGAGAAAGCTTGCTCGCTCATAGTACTTTCTGCTGTTGGAATTGCAATACCATATTTTTTATCTGCTTTATTAGTGAATTTTTTTGCCACTTTTTCTACTTCAGCCCAGCTTTTTGGTTCTTCAAAGCCAGCATCTGCTAACGCTTTTTTGTTGTACCAAATACCTTGAATCCAACCACTTAATGGTGCTGCAATATAGCTTTTACCATCTTCAGAACGAACTAGGTTTCTCGCTCCATCATAGTAGTTATCTGCTCCAACTGAATCAATAACGTCTTTCACTGCTTCTTGATCAATTAATTCATCTTTATCCATTACTTTAGCAAAATCTTGGCTTACTTCCATTGTTGCTGGAAGTTTACCAGAACGAGCAAGTGTTACTACTTTTGTATTAAAAGCATCTTCTTCTACTGGAATTTGTTTGACCTTGATTGTCGGATTTTTCTTCTCAAAATCAGCAATTAGTTTTTTAATAACATCTAAACGTTCTTTTTCAACGGATGAGTGCATAAATTCAATCGTTACTTCCTTACTACCAGACTCTTTTCCCCCACATGCAGCTAATACCGCACTTAGAACCAACACAACAACAAGTAATATAAGACTTTTTTTCTTCATTTTTGTTCCTCCCTGTAATTTTTGGTTTTTAGCCAGCAGAATTCATAGCCACTAAGCTTTATGGAATCGCTCCCAGTTATAGTGGAACCCGTATAAAGATTTGTATAAACACCGCTGTCTAGTGAATAACTCACTTCTTGTTCTGATAAATTGTGAATCAATATAATCGATTCCGCGCCAGATGATCGTTTAATAACAAACAATTCCGCCGTAGATTCTAAAACTTCCATCGGGATTTCTGGATGGAAAAGTGATTCCGCTTTTCGTGTACTAATTAATTTTGTTAACGCATCATAAGTTCCTTTTCGTAAGGAATCAGCCTGTTCTAATTCAGCTGTGATTTCTGCTAAGTGGTATTTTTTTCGATTAATAGAGCGATTGTGCCCTGTTTTTTCTACTCCTAAATAATCATTTCTGCTTCCTAAAATACTTTGAATATAAACAGCTGGAACTCCTGGAATAGACATCAGTACGGCATGAGCTACAAGGAATCTCGCCAGTCTCAAATCGTCCGTATCTCCCCGCTCACTTAAAGCATCCATATAAGTCACATTAATTTCGTAAGGACTTTTAGTTCCATCTGGATTTTGTTTATACGAAACGAGTGCTCCTTCTTTTTCCAAATCATCCACTAAAGCCAAAATTTCTGCTTCTGGGATAATTCCGCGCACTGGGTTTAAACCAATTCCATCATGTGAAGCAAGGAAATTAAAGAATGTGCGTTTTCCTTCTGGTAATTCTAAATTTCGCGCCCAGTTGCTTAAAAACCCGGCATTCCCATGATGTATCGCGTGAAGTACGAGTGGCGGAAGTGGAAACTGATAAACCATATGCGCTTCTTTTTCACCGTTTCCAAAGTAGCTAATATTATCCACGTGCGGCACATTCGTTTCAGTAATAATAATTGTCCCAGGTGCTGCGATATCCACTAAATCTCTAAATAATTTCACGATTTCATGTGTCTCTTCTAAATGAATCGAACTTGTCCCGGGAACTTTCCACATAAAACCAACCGCGTCGAGCCGCACATATTCGGCGCCTTCTTCTAAATAAAACATCAATACATCAATCATCTTATAAAGAACTTCTGAACTGGCAAAGTTTAAATCAATTTGATCCTCACTGAATGTTGTCCAAATATGACCTACTTTTCCTGAATCAAATTGAAAAGGCGTGAGTACAGGTGTTGCACGCGGCCTTGTCACCGCGCTCAGGTCCGTGTCAGGATTCATTTCCACAAAGAAATTTCGAAATTCCTCATCACCAGCTAAATACCGCTTAAACCACTCACTTTTTGCTGACATATGATTACAAACAAAATCAAACATCAACCGCGCCGACTTTTCCATTTCCTGAATATCTTCCCAATCCCCAAGCTCCGGATTCACTGCCTTATAATCAATGACGGAAAATCCATCATCCGACGAATAAGGATAAAAAGGCAAGAAATGAACTACCTCAAAAGTCGATTTTAAATAACTATCATACATTTTCTTAAAAGTTGTTAATGTTTTTTGGGATTCTTCTTTAAATTGATCTCCATATGTAATTAAAACTATATCTTTCTCATCCCACATATCTTTTCGCGCTAACTTTCGTTGTTTCGTTTGCTGTACCCGTGCTTCGATTCTTGCGGCTAAACTTTCTACCACCTCTTCGGCATATAACCGCGAAAGTCGTTTTCTTAAATTCATCCTTATTTACCTCCTAACCGGGAGCGCTCCCACAAAAAGAATTATAGTATGGAAAGCGCTTTCTGTCAAACACAATTTTAAGTGAATTTCCTAATGCGTTGATAGAAGTTAGTTTCCAAGTGTAAGCGTCATCTAGTTGGACATTTACTTGGAAATTGAGTAAGATAAATATGGATGCTAATGACCGGAACCGATACCGGCAAGAAGATAGAGAGAAAGGAAGATTACCTTGGCAGCAACTATTTATGACATAGCAAAACATGCGGGAGTTTCAAAATCAACGGTATCTAGAGTACTAAATAATCAAGCTAACATCTCTAAAGAATCCAGAAAAAAAGTATTAGCAGCAATTGATGAACTGAACTACCAACCAAGCAAATTAGCACGTGCTCTCACTTCTTCAGGGTTTGATGCTATCATGGTAATCTCCAATCGCTCTACTACAACAACAACTGGAAATCCGTTTTTTTCGGAAATAATTCAATCCATTTCCACTCAAGCTGAGTTGGAAAATTTTGACTTGATTCTTCAAACTGCTAAAAATAGCGAAGACGAACTGAAAAAATGTCTTTCAAAAATTCAAGAAAAAATGATTAAAGGAATAATTATGCTCAGTTCACCAGCTGACGAAGATTTTTTTCATCAATTAGACCCATATAATATTCCTATTGTTGTTACAGGAAAAGTAGAAGGCCATTATAAAAACATTTATTCTGTTGACACAGACAATTTTGGCGACAGTTATGCCTTAACTAAACATTTGATTACTCAAGGTCATAAAAAAATCGCTTGTATTCATGCACCACTTGATTACCACGTTTCAATCGATCGGCTCGCTGGTTTTCGTAGCTGTTTGTTTGACCACCAGTTAGACCTTCGAAGTGACTGGATTATTGATAGCGGTTATAGTATTGAAGATAGCTATAAAGCCGCATTGAGGCTGATGGAAGGACATGACAAACCGACAGCAGTTTTTGCAACAGATGATTTAAAAGTTCTTAGCGTCTATAAAATGGCAGCTGATAAAAACTTGCAAATTCCTGCAGATTTTTCTATCATAGGCTATAATGATAAGGTCGCTTCAGCATTTCTATCACCACCACTCACTTCCATAGATATTCCAATCAACAAACTTGGAAGGAAAGCGACTAACTTATTATTCCGCTTAATTCACCAAGACAAAAACGTACCAAAAACAACCATTATCCAAACCGAAATGATTGAACGTGAATCCATTCAGAAAATAAACACCTAAGCTTATTTTCTGAATTTACTTGGTCCTGTAGCTCAGTTGGGAGAGTATCACCTTGACATGGTGGGGGTCGCTGGTTCGAGACCAGTCGGGACCATTTATCAAAAAAAGCATCCTTTTAACGAAAAGGAATGCTTTTTTTGGTTTTATTATTTAAATAACTGACTTAATCTTTTAAACAAACCATCCTCAATGATATCAATACCGATACCCCAGTTACTATTAAGAATCTCTTTATTTGCCTTAGCGTAATCATCCAATTCTTTTCCTGAAAGAGTGAGGTTATGATAAGATTGGCAGTCAATATAACAAGAAGCGCCTTGCTTAGAAATTTTCTTCGTCACACGATGTTTTACATATTTTGATTTAATATCGCATTCTTGCCGTGTATACGGTTCCGTTTGGTTAATGGAATGATCCGTCATTAAATGAATTTCGGTTTTAATATGATTTCGATCAATCCAATAAGGAATATCTTTGTTGAAATGCTTACTAGCTTCATTATCTACAAAATTACCTCTACTCCAGAAATGCAAGAAACGCTTATTATCCACAATTTTATATGGCTCAGAAATGGTTGCTTTATAAATTAATGAAATTTCATTTAAATCTTTATTATCTTTTACTATTTCAATAGAGGTATTACTAAAATAGTTATTTATCTCATTTTCTCCATACTTTGTATCCAATGCCATATTACTATAAATTGTAAAATTATATCGATTAATTATATCTTTGATGGAATCATTTTTAAACATTTCACGTACTTGATTCGCAATTCTTCCACGTAACGTTCTATCAAAAATAACTTCTGCCACATTTCCTTTCACATCACAGTAGAATTTTTCTTCTATAGCTGGAATTTCATCTTGGAATGGTTCTTGTTTTTGCAATTCCGAACCTGCTTTAACTTCTAAATAATACATAAAACTATTTTTTTGACGGTTAGCCAAAAAACCTTGATCATTACTCATCGTAGCATCGATAAAATAAACTTGATTATTATGCGTTATTTTTAAAATCGCATGGTTAAAATTAAACGGAGATGGTGTGTACACAGGTAAGAATATATCACTGCCATAATTAACTAAGATAATCTCCGAATCCACTCCTAAATCAGCTAAAATCACCTTTAAAAGAACTGTTTTCGCTTTACAATCCCCTTGTTTTGTTTTATAAGTGACCTCTGCAGCTTGCGGTTCATGTCCGTCCATTTCCGCTTCATTATATAAATAGTACACTTCTTTTTGAACAAAATCGATAGCATGCTTAATTTTATGGTCTAAAGAAGGCAACGCATCTAGTTCTGCCACTAAATCAGCCGCAAAATCAGTAAGGTTTACTTGATAGAATTTTTGATAAAGGTTACTAATTGTTTTAGTGATTTCTGGATATGTCTGCTCTGTCGCAAAATCAATAAACGGTGTAACTTCCAGTTCTTTTGCATCTTCTCCAATATAATTTTCTTTTTCGATTGTATAAGATTGATTGTGTTCAATTATAAGCTTATCTTTTTCTAAAATAGAGCCCGCTTCATCTCGATAATAATGAAAATTCGCTTCTAAATTTTTCTCTGTTTCATTTTTTAATTCAAAAAGATATTTGCCATAAGCCCAGTAAGAATTTGGCCTCGAATAAATCCAGCGGAAAAATTGATTGCGAATACTACTTTCTTCGTATTTGCATTCAATCGAAGTTTCCATAATGAAAATATCATTTAAATGTAAGTCTTGAATAAGTATTGTTACTTTTTTTTCATCATTAAAGCTCGCTTGATTTTCGTCACGAACATAGTCCAGTACTTTTACATTAATATCACCCAATTTATCAATCACTTTGCCGTCACGAACAACCGATATAGTGTGAATATTCAATACTTCTTCTTCTGACAGAATAAAGCTAGTTTTCCCAGTTGTATTGAGCATACCCGCATCATTTAGCGTATAGGCCATTGAAGTATAACTAGTGCGAGAATTCGGTTTAGCAGTTTCTACAATATTACACCAAAAGCAGTAATCCCGCTCTTTAGCAATTTGAGCATCGTAAAAAGTTTTGTCTTGTGTCTTTAACCATGAATCAATATTTTCTTGTTTTGTTTCTGGAGAACTTAACTCTGGTTTGATAAAATAATATTGGTTTGTCATAGTATATCTCCTAATGTTAAATATTTTCAAAGCTAACTTTATTTTAGCAATAACTATCTAAAATACAAAGACCTTTCCTAACGCTCACTTAATATTCTTGCTTTCTATACACAATTTAGAAAAAAAATCGACACATTTGTGATTATTTGTATGAAAAAAAGAGTTTAAATACAAAACTCTTTTTCTACTTATTAGTATTCAACCAAGAAAACAATTTGACATCTTGATATGCTGTACCAATCTTTTCATAATCTCGAAGTAATCCTTCTTCTAAAAAACCAAGCTTTTCTAATAAAGTAATTGACGAAACATTTCTAGGATCCACTTTTGCTTCTATTCTGTGTAATTTAAAAGACTCTTTTCCCCATTCCATAAGCGCTCTCACAGCTTCTGTAGCATAACCTTGCCTCCAGAAACGCGTCCCTAAATCATAAGCGATTTCTGCACGATGGTTTTCATGATCAATATAGTTAAAACCACATGTACCTATAATTTCTCCTGTTGATTGCAAAATAATTACACATCTCAGCGCTTTTTCTTCCATTTCTAGCTGTCTGAGCATTCGTATCATTTCCTCTACTGGTTGCATGCTTTGAAAAGGTTCAATATTCATATATCTAGTAACCGAATCATCTGACCAATAGCCAAATAAAACTTCCGTATCAGCTAACGTCATTTCACTTAAAAAAAGTCGTTCTGTTTTTATCATTTGTTTACGATTTTCCATACGTTAACCACCACCTTATTAATAAGAAAAGCTTATCAAATCATGCTCTCAAAGTAAAATGTTTCACGTGAAACATTCGCTCTTTCTTTATCATAATAGTATTTAGGTTTATAATGGAAAATATCTCAAAAGCTTCAAAAAGGAGAATGATTCATGGAACAGACGAATAAACGTAAAACTTTAGCACTTATTTCAATTATGCTTGGTGCTTTTATTTCTTTACTAGATACAACTATTGTCAACGTTGCTTTACCAGATATAACGACTGCTTTACACGCTACAAGTGAAACAATCGAATGGGTTATTTCAGGCTATGCGCTCGCTTTTGGACTTGTACTTATTTTAGCCGGTCGACTTGGAGATAAATTTGGCCGAAAAAATGTCTATATTATCGGGATTACGCTCTTTCTAATTATGAGTGTTACAGCTGGCTTTGCTAATTCGGAAAACAGCTTAATTATTTCCCGGGTAATACAAGGCCTCGCTGCTGGGTTATTTTTTCCGCAAATCAATGCCACAATTATGGATATGTATTCGGGGGAAAATCTCGGGAAAATCTTTGGCATTCTTGGCTCGGTTATTGGAGTTGGAACAGCAATCGGACCTCTTACAGGTGGTCTTTTAATTGAACTTTTTGGCGTTACAAATGGATGGCGCGCAGTCTTCTTCGTAAATGTTCCTTTTGTTTTAGTAACACTTGTACTGGCTATGCTTTATCTTCCTAAAAGAACTGTTTCCACGAAAAAAATCAGTTTCGATTTACCTGGAGTTGGGCTACTGACAATCGCACTCTTACTACTACTTTTCCCACTTATTTCAAATGGTGCAAATGATTTTAGACCAATGGATTATCTTTTAATGGCATTGTCTATTCCTCTCTTTATTATCCTTTATAAATGGAGCGTCTATCAAGAAAAGAAAGGAAATCAGCCATTAATTGCACCCAACCTACTTAAAAACAATCAATTTGTTTCAGGTATGCTTTTATCCCTTGTTTACTTTGCTGCTTTTACAAGTATTTTCTTCGTACTATCGCTAACTTGGCAAACTGGTTTCAACCGTTCGGCTATTTTATCTGGGCTTGCTATTAGCCCTTTTGCATTAGGTAGTGTGCTCGCTGCATCTAACAGTTACCGACTTATCCCGTTACTCGGAAGAAAACTTTTAATGCTTGGAGTCTCGCTCGTTATTGTTGGTCTCGGCACCGTTTCTATTGTTTTCCATCTGAATAATGGCGCTTTTTCTGCTTGGTTCTTATTTTTACCACTTTTCATTGCTGGAATTGGTAGTGGTTTGACTATTGCGCCACTGAATAGTTTTACACTTTCCACAGTAACGGGTATAAATCGCGGTGGTGCAAGCGGGATGTTTAATACAGCCCAACGAATCGGTTCATCCTTTGGAATTGCTGTGGTTGGCTCCGTTTTTTTCCGTACATTAGGAAATACAACTGCCACTTCAAAAGCGAGTGCCTTTTCAGACAGTTTGCAAATGAGCATGTATGTTAATATTATTTTACTCGTTGTTTGTTTCCTTCTCATATTCCGTTTACCAAAAAATATCTAGAAAAAGAGTACGGAGATATATCCTTGATTGGGAATGTATATCTCCGTACTCTTTATATATGTTTCACGTGAAACATTTTATTTATAAACAACCTCAAACTCTTCACAAACTACTAGAGCATCTTCTTCAAAAGGGATTCCGAGTTCTACACACTCATTAGTGAAAAAAGAAGTATGCACTTTACGCCAATATTCAAGCGTTCGGTCACCTTCTCCTTCCAAATAAGCAAATGTTTTGGGAACTTCATTAAACGGCATAATCGTTACACTTATTAACTTAATTATACCCATCGCTTCTTCCTCGCCGTCTAAAAGAACCACATGGGAACCAACAGAAGGCATCGTTTCTCCTCCTTGATCATACCAGTAAAACAAACTACTTGTGCCTGTTTTAATTCCATCCATAACAAGTGCACCAAGCTCATTCGCCATCTTAGAAGAATCTCCAAATGCCCAGGCTTCAAACCTATTTGAAATCATTGGGTTTTCTGCTCGATATTTCTGCCACATTTCATTAACCGAATCCTTATATATTGTCACTTAAGTCTCCTCCTAAAAAAAGACCGAGGTTCCTAAAAACCTCAGTCTGCATTCTATTTTTTCACTGGCTTAATCACAATATAGCGATACGGGTCGCGTCCTTCCGAATGCGTTTCAATTTGCTCATTCTCACTTAAAATAGCATGAATGATTTTTCTTTCAAAAGAAGGCATCGGTTCTAAATGAACAGCTCGTTTTGTTTTAAGAGCTTTATCGGCCATTTTATTTGCTAAAAGTACTAACGTTTCATGACGTCTTTCACGATAATCCCCTACATTCACAATAATGTTTTTGTATTGGCTCGTTGTTTTATTAGCAATTAATTGTGTTAAGTACTGAAGTGCATTAAGCGTTTGACCATGTTTGCCAATTAGCAAGCCTAGGCTATCACCTTTAATTTGCAGTTTCACATCTTTACCAATTTCTTCTACATCAATTGTAATTTCTGCACCCATTTTGGTAGCAATGTCTAAAAGATAATCAATTGCTACTTGGATACCATCTTCTTTTTCAATCACTTTTACCATAGCTAGTCTGGAACCAATTCCGAAAATACCTTTTTTACCTTCGTCTAAAACTTCCACTTCCACTTTGTCGCGTGTCGTTTCTAAATTAGTTAATGCATTTTGGATTGCTTCTTCCACATTTGAGCCTTGCGCAGTTATATCTCTCACTTTCTTTTCTTACCTCCTTTTTTGGAAGCTTTCATGTTAGCTGCTTTTTTCTTCAAACGTTCTTCTTCTAGTTGAGCAGCCGCCAGCGCCTCCTGTTCACGTTTATTTTTAAAAGGATTATTAATTAAAAGTGTTTGGAATACGGTGAACACGTTACCGATAATCCAGTATAGAGCAAGTGCAGAAGGTAATGTAATACCCATAAATAGAATCATTACTGGCATAATGTAAACAATCATTGCCATTGATTTATTTTGCTGTGTTTGCCCCATCATAGAAATTTTTGATGATAAGAATGTCGTTAATGCCGCAACAATTGGCAAGATATAATATGGATCCGGATTTCCTAGTTGCATCCATAAGAATGTGTCGGTTTTAATTTCTGCTGTTCTACTAATTGCTTGGTAAAATCCGAGTAGTATAGGCATTTGGATAAGTAATGGTAAACAGCCCATCATTGGATTTACGCTATTTTCTTGATATAAACGCATTGTTTCTTGTTGTAATTTTTGTTTCGTTTCATTATCTTTAGATGCATATTTTACTTGTAGTTCTTTGATTTTCGGTTGTAAACTTGTCATGGCTTTTTGACTCTTCAGTTGTTTGATCATTAAAGGCATGATAAGTAGTCGAATTAAAATAGTAACAACAATAATTCCGACTGCATAGTTTCCACCGAATAAATCGGAAAACCAAGTAATAAGCCAAGATAATGGAAATACGATATAATGACTCCAAAATCCAGTTGATTCTGATGTAATTGGATCAGTTGAATAGCCACAACCCGAAAGTACTGCTACTAATCCGATTACAAGACTTGCGATGAGCAACTTCTGTTTGAATCGCTTTTTCTTCTTCAAATTGATGTAACCTCCAATTTCGCCTTTTTCAAATTCCCACTCATTTTGAATTGTTTGGTTTTTGCTTTAAAACACGCCCCACTTTTAAAACATGAATCAAACTTTTCTTTACTTCATGAAAATCCATATTGGCCGCCGGTTTTCTGGCGATAATAATATATTCATTTTCAGGATTGATTTGGTCTTCTAATTCATGGAATGATTGTCGTATGTAGCGTTTAATTCGATTTCGACAGACAGCGTTTCCAATTTTTTTACTAACTGATAAACCAATTCGAAAATGATTCGATCCTTCTTGCTTTAAAGTATAAACAACAAATTGACGGTTAGCAAAAGATTTTCCTCTTCGGAATACTTTTTGAAAATCGTCATTTTTTTTAATTCTATATTTTTTTTTCATACATTCTCCATCTTCTTACTTATCTTAGTATAAGGCCGTTTGACTCAGCGATTTTTCAAAAAAAAAACCACTGAGTCGTTTTCAGTGGTCTACGCAGATAAAACTTTTCTTCCTTTACGACGACGACTTGCTAAAACTCTACGTCCGTTTTTAGTACTCATACGCGTACGGAAACCATGCACTTTTTTTCTTTTACGTTTACTTGGTTGATATGTTCTTTTCATTAATTACACCTCCCATAAAAGGGTCCAATCGAATTTATCTATTAGACAGTCTTAGATATTGTACGTGAACTGGTCATTTTTGTCAATACTATTTAGACGAATTTCTATTTAGACTCCGTTCACTATCATATCATATTTTTATAGCAAGAAAAACCATTTTTCAAAATTTATTGTGTCAAATAAATATATTTCTCTCGAGTAGTATCTGGAATCGCTATTTTTCTGCCTGATACCTCTACTAAATATCTCGCAAACTCTCCAATTTTCTCAAATTCTGCTGGATATTCAAAAACTAGTTTTTCCTTTATTAAATAGTTGTCGACATAATGACTCATTTCAGGTTGAAAAGATAAAAGCCCTTCTATAAAACGAATTACTTTGGTAAATTTGGGAATTTCTTGTTCTTCTTCTAAATCTGTAAAGTGAAAAAACATCGTGTAAGTATGATTTTTTTTAATATTTACGGAAAAAGCTTCTTTATTTATATTACTTTTTGCAAATACTTTAAAATCATCAATTTCTGCTGGTTCCCTTTTATCATGAATAAGTAAATAACCAAAAACATCATCAATATTCCCGTTTTGTATTACTCGATAGAATTCTGTATCTCTTGTTTTCAAAAGCCGTTGAAATATCATTTTTCACAACCTTATCTTTTGTCTTTTTTTCATATACTGCTAAATAGTTTAACACATTGTCGCAATGAAATCCTTCCTCAAAAAGTGTGGATAAGTAGTGAATAACCTCCTTTGATTGTGGATAACCTTTTATTTAAGTTCAAACTTATACACAATTAGTGGTTATTTACACACAATGACTTGTGGA